>NZ_FOKW01000030.1 GCF_900112205.1 Natronobacterium haloterrestre
GAGTATTCGTCTTCACTTTAGGCCTCCGCAGTCGGTTGCATGACGGTCGCAAGCTCTTCCTGTAAGATTTGGCGTTCTTGATGGATCTTCTGTGCTTCCTCAATGAGTCGATCAAGCAACGGTGGCGGTGAGTAGCCAAGGTAGTCACCGAGTCTGTACAGCAGCAGCTGGGCGTGCGACCGCAGGGTCGCCGCCCAGCGTTCCGGTGGAAACACGATCTCGTCGGCAGCATGCTCGGTCAGCAGTGCCAACAACTCACGACTTACCAGCAACGACAACAATGCTGCATGGAGAAGAATTTCGACGACGTGTTTCTTGTTCGTGTCAAACTCATCCAGCTCGTACTGTGTCTTCAGTTCGCGGAACAGCAGCTCTGTCTCCCATCTACAGCTGTAAATCGTCGCTAGCTCATCCGGGAGAAACTCCTCTCTGGGCAGGTTCGTGATATACAGGTGGTAGTCGTCGGCGTCCTCCTTACGGACGCCGACGACGCGGAATCGCTTGCTATCTTCTGACTGTTCTCCCGCGTACGGGCGACGCTCAAACTCAACTTCGACCTCTACATCGATGTACTCCCGGTAGAGATCGTCCGTGACATCGTGGACCTGCTTCCCTTCCAAGGGAATGGCGTCGCCACGCCATTCCCGTAATTCCTCCGTAATCACTGGATTCGCGCTGTCTTTCAACGGTGTCAGAAAGTAGCCGCTGTTCTCGTCGATCAGCGCAAAGCGGCGGTAGCTGAGATACGCCCGGTCAAACAGGACGAGGCGGTCTTCGAGCCACGGTCCTGTGTCGAATTGCGTGCTATCGTGGGTTTTCTCGTCGGTGACAGTGTAGTCTTCGATGGTTTGGTCGGTAATGTTGTGGAGCAGGTGGAGCCGTGCTCCAGCCTGCTCCGCTTTCCGGGCCTGGAAGTCGTCGGCAAGGAACTCGTGCAACCGCAACACAGTGCCGTCAGCACTGATGATGTCCCGAAAGCGGTCGATCTCTTGGGAAGTCGTGTCTGGGACCGCGACCTCGTCGAAGCCGCGCTCGACGAGGTCGCTCAGGTACTCTGCAAGTTCTGGCGTCAACTGCTGGTAGAAGCCACTCGGACAGAGTGTGTCGTCGGCGGTAGCGTTGTAGCTGCGGCGGAAATCAGCCAGTGACCGGCTTTCACCAGTGGCAAAGCCGAAGACAAGCGACCAGACCAGTGCAGGCATCTGCAACTTCCGGTTGCGTTCGACCACGCCGACCTCCTCGGCGTGGTCTTCCAACATCACAGAGGGAAAGAGGCTAGTAAGGCGACGCTCTATTCGACGTGAGGAGGCATTGTCGTGCACAGACTCGCCTCCTCATCCCTTTCAGAAAGTTACGCCGATAAGCGGTAGCTGTCTCTCGGTTCCCAGCTAAAGTGAAGACGAATA
>NZ_FOKW01000029.1 GCF_900112205.1 Natronobacterium haloterrestre
TGCAAACCTGACTCGATGGAAACGCTGCTACTCCATGAGAACCTAATGTAAGCATGGGGCGCAAGAGACCGACGGAGTTTCGGTGCCATCGAGCACGTAAACCTGACTGGTCCGTGTGCGAAAGAAGCCGAGTCATGGGCGTTACAGCCCGGATGCCGCGCCGCGCGGCATCCGGGAAAGCCCGAATAGGTGAATCTCTGCTTCACGCACTGGCGTCCCGGGTGAACAGACCATGTACCTCGGAATTGATGTCCACAAACGGTACGCACAAGTGGCAGTAATGGATGAGACTGGAGAGGTAGTCGAAGAGGTTCGCGTCGAGAACGCGAACCTCGACGACCTCGCCCAGCGGTACGCTGGTTCGCAAGCCGCGATCGAGGCGACCAGTAATTACTACCACATCCACGATACGCTGTCGGAACATTTGGATGTGACTGTTGCCCATCCAAAGGAACTGACTCAGATCGCGGATACGGACAAGAAAACTGATCGCGTTGACGCGAAAGAGTTAGCGCGGATGTTGCGGTTGAATTCGGTGCCTGAAAGCTACGTCCCAACCGACGAGGTGAGGAAAGCCCGCGCACTTGTGCGCGGGCGTCAGACGTTAGTTGAAGACCGCACTGAGTACGCCAACAAGATTCACGGACTACTCTCGGATCACGGGATTACGGAGGACGTGAAGCCGTTGCGTGTTGAGGGACGAGAGTTCCTGCGGGAACTCTCGATCCCGACGCCATGGGACACACTGTTGGAGTCGTATTTAGAGATGATTGAGACGCTCACCAAAGAGATCCGGAGCCTTGAACAACAAATCGAAGAGTGCGCTGGGTCTCTGAAGGAGACCCAGCTGCTGATGACGATTCCTGGCGTGAGTTACTATACGGCGCTAACGATCTACGCGGAGTTAGGCGAGATCAGTCGGTTTGACGGTGACAAATCGGTCGTCAGTTATGTCGGGCTGAACCCGGTGATCCGCGAGTCAGGCGACTCGCGGATCGAGGGTAGCATTTCGAAGCGTGGATCGAGCCGTGTCAGGTGGTTACTCGTCCAAGCTGCCCATAACGCAGTCCACAACAGTAATGACGAGTATTTGAGTCGGTTTTACGACCGGTTAGCACGGCGGAAGAACTCACAAAAAGCAATCGTGGCGACAGCACGGAAGATGTTGGTGTCTATCTATCACATGCTCGACCGAGGCGAAGTGTACGATCCGCCAGGAGTGAGCGCATAGACGAGGGATCTGAGGGCCGCCGGGCCGGCGGCCCTCAGTGGTCGGCCGAGGCCCTCCAAGAGCGACTGCTTTCGTCAGACAGCGACCGCACCGCATCACGATGGGGACCGCATATCGGCTGGGAAAGTAGCAGATTCTTGGACGGCGTAATCATTTTGTCGCCAGCGGTGGTTTGTTCGGACAGCAGCGTTTCCATAGGTGAAACTCCCACCGCTCGGGATTCCTCCGCGTTCACGCGGAGGAGGATGTCAA
>NZ_FOKW01000027.1 GCF_900112205.1 Natronobacterium haloterrestre
ACGGCATTATTATGATTTCAGACTAAGAGGCGTAGGTCGCCCAGGGCAATTAATCGTGTGTCGAGTGCAGAGAGGTTATCCCCCGTGATATCGTCGACTCCGCGTGCGGCGTATTTCTGATCGCCCATCGCGGCGGATGCTGTGTAATTGTTAGGAAACGCGAAATCCTACGATCTCGTGAATCGTCCGGCGGCGGATCGGTCCGTCAGCAGCACAGACTGTAGAATCGTAGAAAAGGTGTTTATCTTCACATGTCGTCTCTGGTACTAGAGGACAAATGAGCATAGTAACGACAAAATCTGGAACGTACAGCCCGCGGGAAGAATGGCGTTCGCTCGCGCTCGTGGGAGGCATCATCGCTGCGATCGGCTTCCTCGCTATCGTGCTTCCGTATGCGACAGGAATCGCGCTAACGTACGTCATCGGTGCCTTGCTGGTACTCGGAGGCATCGCCCACGCCGGTCACGCGTACGCCGCACGCGGTTGGAAGGGGTCGATCTGGCAAGCATCGCTCGCCGTCGTCTCGATCCTCGCTGGCGTCGTCTTCCTGGCGAATCCGGTCGTCGGACTGCTGAGCCTGACGCTACTCGTGATCGCATTTCTATTCGTCGATGGAATGGCAGAACTCGGGACGAGTCTCCGGATGGCCGGTGAGCCGGGCCGGGGATGGATCGCAGCCAGCGGTGTACTCTCGCTCGTGCTGGCGATCTTCCTCTGGTCCGGGTTCCCGGTGGACGCCGCCTGGGTCGTCGGGGTGGTCGTCGGGGTTAGCTTGTTCACGACTGGGCTCTCGATGGTTGCCGTCGCCTACGGTGGCCGCCGCGCCGGTGAGGACGTAACGCAGCCTGCGGCTGAACCCCGTAGCAGCTGAGTATTTCGTGCGGTCCTTCGGATCCAGGAACTCAAAGTGGCTCGAATCTCCCGACTTCGAACACACCCAGTACCGCACTCGCGCTGTGGCTTCAGCAGGGAGAGAAACGTTACGATTCCGATGAATCCGAGTTTGCACGACTAATACCAACTATTGAGACGATAACAGCACCGGCAGGTACCGAATATTGGACGCACTACGGTGTTTCTATTTTACGTAGTGTTACGCCGTATCGAGGGATATGAGTACCAGCACGGACACCGATGACTCCATTCGGGTCGCAATCGCATGTCAGGGCGGGGGCAGTCACACCGCTTACACCGCAGGGGTACTCAAACGACTTCTCGACGAACACGACGACCGATCATACGAACTCGTCGGGTTGAGCGGAACCTCCGGCGGAGCGATCTGCGCGACCGCCGCCTGGTACGGGTTTCTTGCCGGCGGAGCGGACCGTGCTATCGAGACGCTCGAGGGAATCTGGCGGGACTTTTCGGCTCAGTCTCCGTTCGACAGAATCGCCAACGAGTGGACCGTCAAACTGGCGCAGTTCGCCGCCCGCGGAGGGCCGCTGATGGTGCTCAGTCCGTACGAATTGCCGTTCACCTCAGTTGGACGCGATCGGTTTCTCAGCACTCTCGAATCGCACGTCGAGTTCGATCGGGTTCCCGAACTCGCGGACGGTGCCGACGTCGATCTGATCGTCGGGGCGGCTGATGTGACAGAGGGCGAGTTCGACACGTTCCGGAACGAAGAAGTGACGGCCGAGGCGGTCCTCGCCTCGGCAGCGATCCCGACGTTGTTTGAGGCGGTCGAAATTGGTGGCCACTGGTATTGGGACGGATTGTTCTCACAGAATCCACCGATCCGTGACTTCTTGACGATTCCCGACGACCCGAGGGAGAAACCGGACGAGATTTGGATCATCCAGATCAATCCCAAACGTCGCGAGAAGGTCCCGAAGTCGGTCGAGGAGATCGGCGATCGTCGTAACGAACTGGCAGGGAATCTCTCGCTGTATCAGGAAATATATTTTATCGAACGGATTAATACGTTGATCGAGCGAGGGAGTCTCCCTGCCCAGTACAAGCAGGTCGAGGTCAGAAAGCTCTCCCTCGACGGAGACCTATCGGCGCCCTCGAAACTCGATCGAAATCCGGAGTTCATCGATGGCCTCATTCGTCGAGGCGAAGGACGCGCCGAGCGGTTCCTCGAAGAGTGGAGTCGAGGGACTAGTTCGAACGCGAGACAGTCGTAACGGCACGTCGTGGATCAACGAAATCGGCAGTCAATCCGGATCTCCGTCAGCCGTACGGAGCGGATACCACCTTCGCAGATAGAGCCGATGGGCGTGCTGCGGACGCGCCCTGTATTCAAGCCGAACGTCTTCCTCAGAATCCGTCAGAAAATGCCTGCTGAATCCGGAGGATGAGTGCAGCACTACGACTGTATTTGTTTCACAGAAGAATCGAGGCGGATGCCACGGGGCTTGACCCCGTGGAGGAAGCCGGGACTCGATGACACAAACCACGTTACAGTGATAGGCCGACCCCCAAATGTATAAGTAACACCAGCCTTGTATGTGAAAATACAGTGGAATACCGTCGTACCGCCGTCATCAAACTCGACACTCCTGAAGGAGCAGAGGCTTCCCTTCGAGAGACTGTCGAGCAGTTCGAACACTGCGCCAACACCGCGAGCGAGTGGTGCTGGCACGGCGACGACGGCTACCACGTCACTTCCAAAGCCAAAGCCGAACGCGCCCTCTACGACCGACTCCGCGACGAAACCGACCTCACTGCGAACCTCGTCCAGAAAGGGATTCGCAGGGCAGTCGAAGCCGTCAAAAGCGGAGTCGAACGCATCAAACGTGGCGAGAACACGTCGCAACCGCACTTTTCTGCCGATAGCGCGGTGTACGACAAGCGGAGTGCGACGTTCCATCGTGACCACGTTTCCCTTTCGACTGTGGACGGGCGCGTTGAGTGCGACTACATCATTCCCGACAACTCAGAGACACCGCCGACAAAGTACGTCTCTGACGAGGATTTCGAGTTTCGGATGGCACACCTCCAGTACCGTGACGGTGACTGGTATCTCCACGCCTCAATGCGGAAAGTCGAAGCAGACGAGGAATCGTCTGAATCCGAGTCCAAGCACAGAACAGTCCTTGGTGTGGATTTGGGCGTCAACAACCTCGCCGTTGCTTCGACTGGCCGATTCTGGTCGGCAGACGAGTTCAACCACTGGCGTCGAGAATACGAGAAGCGTCGTGCATCGCTCCAGCGGTGTGGGTCTCGCCACGCCCACGACAACATCGAGAGCGTCGGACAGAAAGAGTACGGGCGGTTCGAGATCTACCTGCACACGGTGGCGAAGGAACTTGTCGAGGAGGCAGTCGAGAAAGACTGTTCGCACATCGTGTTCGAGGACTTGACCCACATTCGGGAGAACATCCCCGAGGCGACATGGCAACACGTGTGGGCGTTCCGACGCCTCTACGAATACGTCGAATACAAGGCTGAAGAACACGGCGTCAAAGCCGTGGAGGTTGACCCGCGTAACACGTCGAAGCGTTGCTCGACGTGTGGGTTTACCCACGACGATAACCGTAACGGGGAGTCGTTCGAGTGTCAGCAGTGCGGGTATGAGAACCACGCCGACTACAACGCTTCCAAGAACATCGGTTTGCAGTATCTCCGTCGTCGGCAAAATGCAGACGATGGAGGCGCACCCGTAGATGTGCGCTTGAATCGTGGGATGCTGAACGTGAGCGGGGAGTACGTACCCCCTGCCTCTGTTGAGGCATAGAACGGGAGTCCACGCGAAAGCCTCGGGGCTTGACCCCGAGGCGATTTACACCGAATCCAGTGAACCACCTACTCACTATACATGCGAATCATCCGTCTTTAGCTAAGCCAAGAATCGCATGACTGCGGCGGCTTATCGGTGGTACTTTTCGGAAGGAATGAGGAGGCGACAGCTGTGTACACCG
>NZ_FOKW01000026.1:0-1698 GCF_900112205.1 Natronobacterium haloterrestre
GAAGGAGATGAGGATTCCACCCCTGCGGTCCGCCGTACAGATGGGATCTGATGTTAGCCTTGACAGTTCGGTGACGCCCGATCGGTCCGCGATCGGTGTCATCGAACGTGGACCATAGCAAGTGTGAGTGCATTGCATTCACCGCCAACCTCCCCCATACGGGGGAAGAGCATTCCGGTTGATCCTGCCGGAGGCCATTGCTATTGGAGTCCGATTTAGCCATGCTAGTTGCACGGGTTTAGACCCGTAGCAGATAGCTCAGTAACACGTGGCCAAACTACCCTCTGGAGCGCAATAACCTCGGGAAACTGAGGCTAATGGCGCATACGGCTCGGCACCTGGAGTGGGCCGAGCTCGAAACGCTCCGGCGCCAGAGGATGTGGCTGCGGCCGATTAGGTAGACGGTGGGGTAACGGCCCACCGTGCCAGTAATCGGTACGGGTTGTGAGAGCAAGAGCCCGGAGACGGTATCTGAGACAAGATACCGGGCCCTACGGGGCGCAGCAGGCGCGAAACCTTTACACTGCACGCCAGTGCGATAAGGGGACTCCAAGTGCGAGGGCATATAGTCCTCGCTTTTCTGGACCGTAAGGTGGTCCAGGAATAAGTGCTGGGCAAGACCGGTGCCAGCCGCCGCGGTAATACCGGCAGCACGAGTGATGGCCGCTCTTATTGGGCCTAAAGCGTCCGTAGCTGGCCGATCAAGTCCGTCGGGAAATCCGCACGCCCAACGTGCGGGCGTCCGGTGGAAACTGATCGGCTTGGGACCGGAAGACCAGAGGGGTACGTCCGGGGTAGGAGTGAAATCCCGTAATCCTGGACGGACCACCGGTGGCGAAAGCGCCTCTGGAAGACGGATCCGACGGTGAGGGACGAAAGCTCGGGTCACGAACCGGATTAGATACCCGGGTAGTCCGAGCTGTAAACGATGTCTGCTAGGTGTGACACAGGCTACGAGCCTGTGTTGTGCCGTAGGGAAGCCGTGAAGCAGACCGCCTGGGAAGTACGTCCGCAAGGATGAAACTTAAAGGAATTGGCGGGGGAGCACTACAACCGGAGGAGCCTGCGGTTTAATTGGACTCAACGCCGGACATCTCACCAGCATCGACAGTAGCAATGAAGGTCAGCCTGATGAGCTTACTGGAGCTACTGAGAGGAGGTGCATGGCCGCCGTCAGCTCGTACCGTGAGGCGTCCTGTTAAGTCAGGCAACGAGCGAGACCCGCACTCCTAATTGCCAGCAATACCCTTGTGGTAGTTGGGTACATTAGGAGGACTGCCAGTGCCAAACTGGAGGAAGGAACGGGCAACGGTAGGTCAGTATGCCCCGAATGTGCTGGGCGACACGCGGGCTACAATGGCCGAGACAGTGGGATGCAACGCCGAGAGGCGACGCTAATCTCCGAAACTCGGTCGTAGTTCGGATTGCGGACTGAAACTCGTCCGCATGAAGCTGGATTCGGTAGTAATCGCCGTTCAGAAGACGGCGGTGAATACGTCCCTGCTCCTTGCACACACCGCCCGTCAAAGCACCCGAGTGGGGTCCGGATGAGGCCCGGTTTCCGGGTCGAATCTGGGCTCCGCAAGGGGGCTTAAGTCGTAACAAGGTAGCCGTAGGGGAATCTGCGGCTGGATCACCTCCACTGACCGGGACCAGGGCGTTGCCCTGGCCCACCTTTCGCGGACCACGTTCGATCGC
>NZ_FOKW01000026.1:2036-4982 GCF_900112205.1 Natronobacterium haloterrestre
GTGGGAAGGGTTAATGCACGCTGCAGTCGACAGCGTTGCAGATGAGACCGTGTGTACGTGTAGTCCAGGCGTCCACTGGACCCGTTCCCGGGTCACTTAGTGGTTGCATTCGCAACCCTGATTCCAGATCCGACGAACGTGGCTACTGTGCCAGCTGGTGGATCGCTCGGCTTGAGAGCTGAAGAAGGACGTGCCAAGCTGCGAAAAGCCTGTGGGACCCGCACGGAGGGGAAGAACACAGGATTTCCGAATGGGAATCCCCACCGCAATTGCTTCGCGCAATGGGGAACGCCGAGAACTGAAACATCTCAGTATCGGCAGGAAAAGAAAACGTAACGTGATGTCGTTAGTATTGGCGAAAGAACGCGACACAGTCCAAACCGAAGCCTTCGGGCAATGTGGTGTTCGGACTGACAACCACTCCGCGACCGTCTGCAGGAAGTCTCTTGGAACAGAGCACGACACAGGGTGACAGTCCCGTATTGCAGACCAGTACCGGACGCGTCAGCTCCAGAGTAGCGGGGATTGGAAATTCCTCGTGAATCTCCCAGGCATCGACTGGGAAGACTAAACACTCCTCAAGACCGATAGCGAACAAGTAGCGTGAGCGAACGCTGAAAAGCACCCCACGAAGGGAGGTGCAATAGGGCGTGAAATCAGTTGGCGATAGAGCGACGGGGCATACAAGGTCCCGATCAAAATGACCGTAGCGCGAGCTACCAGTAAGAAGATCGGGAAGCCGGTGTTCCGTCGTACGTTTTGAAAAACGAACCAGGGAGTGTGTCTGATTGGCGAGTCTAACCCGATCATCGGGGAAGGCGAAGGGAAACCGACATGGCCGCAGCGCTTTGCGCGAGGGCCGCCGTGTTCAAGCGCGGGGAGTCAATCGGACACGACCCGAAACCGGATGATCTAGACATGGGCAAGGCGAAGCGTGCCGAAAGGCACGTGGAGGCCTGTTAGCGTTGGTGTCCTACAATACCCTCGCGTGACCTATGTCTAGGGGTGAAAGGCCCATCGAATCCGGAAACAGCTGGTTCCGACCGAAACATGTCGAAGCATGACCTCTGCCGAGGTAGTTCGTGGGGTAGAGCGACGGATTGGGGGACCGCACTCCGAGAGGAGTGCGCCCCCCTGTCCAACTCCGAACCTACGAACGCCGTTCGACGCAGGGAGTCCGGTGCACGGGGTAAGCCTGTGTACCGTGAGGGAGACAACCCAGAGCTGGGTTAAGGTCCCCAAGTGTGGACTAAGTGCGATCGAAGGTGGTCCCGAGCCCTAGACAGCCGGGAGGTGAGCTTAGAAGCAGCTACCCTCTAAGAAAAGCGTAACAGCTTACCGGCCGAGGTTCGGGGCGCCCAAAATGATCGGGGCTCAAGTCCACCACCGAGACCTAGCCGCACCCATCACAGGGTGATCGCGTAGGTCGGCGTTCTGTTCGGGTGGAAGCACGGCCGAGAGGTCGTGTGGACCGTTCAGTAACGAAAATCCTGGTCATAGTAGCAGCGTTAGTCGGGTTAGAACCCCGACGGCCGAACGAGTAAGGGTTCCTCAGCAATGCTGATCAGCTGAGGGTTAGCCGGTCCTAAGTCTCACCGTAAGTCGAGTGAGTCAACAGGGAAACAGGTTAATATTCCTGTGCCAGTGTGCACTCAAAGCCGACGCTTTGGGGCCGCCTCTGCCGGGCTTTCGCCCGGCCGAACAGTCGAAGTTCGTGGAAGCCGTAACGGCACGAAGCGAACGAATGGCTGGATAGCGCAAGAGAGGTCAACCTAGAGCCCGTGAAAAGGCGAGCACACTGTCCGTACCGAGATCCGACACAGGTACTCGTGGCGGCGAAAGCCAAGGCCTGTCGGGAGTAACCGACGTTAGGGAATTCGGCAAGTTAGTCCCGTACGTTCGCAATAAGGGATGCCTGCCACGCGAAGTGGCAGGTCGCAGTGACTCGGGCGCTCCAACTGTCTAGTAACAACATAGGTGACCGCAAATCCGCAAGGACTCGTACGGTCACTGAATCCTGCCCAGTGCGGGTATCTGAACACCCAGTACAATGGGACGAAGGACCCGTTAACGGCGGGGGTAACTATGACCCTCTTAAGGTAGCGTAGTACCTTGCCGCTTCAGTAGCGGCTTGCATGAATGGATCAATGAGAGCGCCACTGTCCCAACGTTGGGCCCGGTGAACTGTACGTTCCAGTGCGGAGTCTGGAGACCCCCAAGGGGAAGCGAAGACCCTATAGAGCTTTACTGCAGGCTGTCACTGAGACGTGGTCGCCATTGTGCAGCATAGGTAGGAGCCGGTACACAGGTACCCGCGCTAGCGGGCCACCGAGGCATCACTGAAATACTACCCGATGGTGACTGCGACTCTCACTCCTGGCGGAGGACACTGGTAGCCGGGCAGTTTGACTGGGGCGGTACGCGCTTGAAAAGATATCGAGCGCGCCCCAAGATTTCCTCACCCGTGTCGGAGACGCGGGATAGAGCGCAAGAGCATACGGAAGTCTGACAGTGTCCGGCCCAACGACGGACGCTGACGCGAAAGCGTGGTCTAGCGAACCAATTAGGCTGCTTGATGCGGCCAATTGCTGACAGAAAAGCTACCTTAGGGATAACAGAGTCGTCACCCGCAAGAGCACATATCGACCGGGTGGCTTGCTACCTCGATGTCGGTTCCCTCCATCCTGCCCGTGCAGAAGCGGGCAAGGGTGAGGTTGTTCGCCTATTAAAGGAGGTCGTGAGCTGGGTTTAGACCGTCGTGAGACAGGTCGGCTGCTATCTATTGGGGGTGTTACGGTATCTGACGGGAACGTGCGTATAGTACGAGAGGAACTACGCATGGGTGCCACTGGTGTACCGGTTGTCCGAGAGGGCACGTGCCGGGCAGCCACGCACCACGGGGTAAGAGCTGAACGCATCTAAGCTCGAAACCCACCTGGAAACGAG
>NZ_FOKW01000023.1 GCF_900112205.1 Natronobacterium haloterrestre
CAGTTCCGTGAAATTGTCCTCATGTTCGCCATCATCAACATAGAAAAGCTCTGTGAGCCTCTCTAACTACCATTCAGAAGCTATTCAACAAAGCACATTCTTCTGGATCTCAAACTTCCTGGGAGAAAAAGCGAGGACGTTCTCGATACCCTCAATAACCGGTCTGAATTAGCGTCGATTCCGGTGATTGGAATGGCTGGGTCCGGTTCGGAAGTTGATATTGCGAAGTCGTCTGGTATCAACGTGGACTCTTATATCCAGAAGCCGCTCGATCCAGATGAATTCCTTGATACCATCCAAAACATGGGTGGATACGGAATCACAATCATTCGAAAATCCTCTAGAGACACAGTCTAACGAATGGCTAATGAGCAAGTTGCGTCCTTTCTTAGTATTCGTACGGCCGTTAAAACACATCACAGCTCGAGGGTTTCGATAGGCCTGATTCGTGTTCTGTGTCAAGAGATGAGCGACGCTACTCGTCACTACGACCGTCATTGGGAGAGACTGAGTCAGCAGCCTCAATGAGCGACTCTCCTAGCGCACGCATCCCGTCAGCGTCAGTGCGCACGGTCAGCTGCCGGTTCTCACCATCGCGAGCTGCATTAAGGACTACCGCGACATCTGTTGATGAACTTCCGGCAGGTGCGATTATCCGTGCCTGCGACAGCGTCGGTCGAGAATCCTCACTAACGAGTTCGGTCCGGTCAATCACTGACATGAGCTTCGGAAGCGTCTCGTCGTAGGTCACGCTGCCTCACCACCGGTGGTGGAAGCATTGAGTTCGTCGGGTTCGTCGTTAGTGTTTGCCGCCTCAATGAGCTGTCGCGCGGTCTCGTCGTCGCGACATGACCGTGCACGCACCTCAACGTTGTCGACCCATCGACCGATCGCTCCGCGGGAGAGTCCGGTCTCGTCGGCGACCGTTCGATACGGGACGCCATCGGCGCGCATCTCGAGTGCGTCGATCACGTCGTCGAATTGCTCACCCGGAACTAAGTATTCGCGCTCGCTGTCGAACTCAACGCCGACCGGTGGACGGGTATTCCACATTTCCCGCTGCTCTCGGTCGCGCACAGCCGCGATCGCCTTCTGAATCTCCTCGCGTTTGATCGCAGTCTCGACTGTTCGGCGGACGCCGTGGGCCATGCTGTCGACGTCCTCGACATCGGCGACGAAAGCGAATTCGGCGCCCCCCTCGGCGGCGGCGCGACGCCACTCGGCGAAATAGTCGTCACGAGCGAGGCGGCTGTCGTCCCACGAGACAACGTACTCGTACTCGCCGTTGCGGACGCGTTCAACCGCCTTGAGGACCTCGTCATTGGCGTCGATGCGCGGGTCACTCTCGTCGCGCGAGAGGATACTGAACCCGGTGTGAACGCCGAGGTCGACAGTATCGATGCTGTCGGCGAGTTCGTCGGCAAGCTCAGGCACCTGGTCGCGCTGAAGGCGAAGGCTCGCACCGTCCTCGTCGCCCTGTGACCGCCGGATAAACGCGAGTGCGTGTGTGCTATCGTCAGTCATCGAGGATCGTGATCTCGAGTTTGTTCCCGCTTTTGACTTCCCACTCAATTCGTTCTCCTTCGAGTCCCATCGCCTCGGCGATTCCTTTTGGGACGGTCGTGCGATACTGTTCAACAGTTCTCTCTTCGCCGTCGGAGTTTGTGATCTTGCTGGAGGTCTTTGTGACGGTCGTTTTGGGCATCAGTAGTTAGTGCTAAGAGTAGCACTACACTTAGTGCTAATCAACTGTGTCCCGGAACCCCCGGGTAGTGGGACACACTGCACAACCACGCACCACCAGTTCCTGTGTTTCCAGCCTCTTCGACTATCGCCATCATCGCGGCTCACCTGGCCGTTGAAAATCAGACAGTCAGTGGTTTAGTAAGACGGTCCATCCTTGTGCGTCGAGAAGTGTATCGAGATCCTCGACATCGACGTGAACGTTTTCAACCCATTCGCCACTGGAAACCTTCTCAAGAGCTGCCCTTGCAGCGTGTTCGTGCGCAACACGCACGGCGCGCCGTTCACGAGTGTACATCCGCGAATCAGCGACGCGTGCCATCTCCTGGATTGGGATTGCCCACAGCTTTCTGGAATTGCGCCGTGCCTTTGCCAGCAAACGCGCGTGCTCGCTTTTTTCCACCACCGTCTCCAACCGCTCCTCATCGGCAGCTAGGCGCTTCACCGCATCCTCTATTATGTCTACATCATGGAGCGGTGAATCGGGATCTCTCGCAGCTTCTGAGATCCCCTTCCGGAGTACGGGGCTGAGGAAACCCCGGCGCTGTAAGTCCGGGTGGCTGTCCATAAGGTCCGCCGGCTGTTCGGGCGTATGCTGGTTCAGAACGTTCTTCCCACCTTCAAAACTAGGACGATCTCTGCTGGCCTTTTTCGCTTGCTCGACAGCATCCACCTCGGGCGCATCTCTCGACTTCTTCACAGCCTCCTCAGTCGGAACTTCGTCAGCGTCCGTTGTAGGCTTCGATGTCTGTTCCTCGCTTGTGGTGGCAGTCTCTTCTTCCTCTTCAACCGATGTGGCAGTCTCTTCCTCTTCGTTTTCTCTGTCGACATCGACGTCGACGTTGCTCTCGAACAGAGTCATTGTTCTTCCTTCCAAGCGCGGTACTCTTCGGCAATGATAGGGAGATCCTCGGCACGGATGAACAGTCCAATGCCAGGCTCTCCTTCGTGCTCCCGGCCGAACGCGACTCGCCCTTGACTCTTGGCGCCGTCACGGCGAGCAGTAACGCCTGCGTTGTGGTCAGCAAGTCTAGCCAGCAGAGCAGTGGCGGCAGCGCGCAACTGAGCTACCTCGTCGGTCGTGAGGGTACCCTCATGCATCGGCTTCTCAAGCTGGATGATCTCCTCTGCGACCTCACCGAGGGAGCTAGAACCAATCTCGACTCGAAATTCGTCGGGCTCTTTGTTGGTGATGTTGAGTTCGTCACCCATGTGAGGTGGTCAGGCAACGTTCCACTTATACTCAAGGAGGGTGTGGTGTACTACATATTTACGTGGTGCATGTGGTGCACCCGTTTAGCAGATATTATTGCCTGTTCTTCTTTGGCCCCACCCATCACCTCCCGGGTTTATATATAGAAGTGTCACAGAACAGTGTGGTGTACATGGTGCGCAACCAGAAATAGCTCACAGATTTTAATTGCTTTAGGAACCCTATTAGGACATCTTAGCCCATGTAGCTAAGGCTGTGGTGAGAACTACATAAGAAGGTGAGTCCACAAGTAGATGGGGGTATTCGCCATTAAGGCAGGAAATCACGTCAGTCGCCGTTTGTCGGGCTATATGACAGTTTTGTCATTGGAGGCCATTCTGAAGCCAAAATTTCGATCACATCGACGGTGGTGTGCCCCGTCGCTGTTCCAAGCCAGTTTAGAGGAAGCCGATACCTGTCTCTAGGTTCGTCGTCAATGGGAGATGTCCTTTTGCTGCCGCGGTCGCCGCGCGATCTGGGTAGGCCGTCGTGATCGGCAATTGCGTCGTCGTATTCGCGACACGAATCACTAGAGCTTTCGCCAGGTCTCTACTCGTCCGGAACACGCGCATTGTACACTACCGGAGACTTGCAGACAGTTTGAAGTCTAAACAGCCGCAACTCGGACAGGTAGATTGATATGGGACTACCTCTCCATCGACTGTTCGCCCAATCCGTTGTTCACTACACTCCGAGCACACGATTGAATAGGGCACCATAGTTAGCCTCTCAGCTCTTCTTAGATTGTTTGAGATCAGCTTATGCTGTGTTGTGGTCTCATTTGACAGAGCTAGCCATCAGCACTGGAAGATTCTTCTGAGTGGCCAGTCACCGGAGATTTCTGATCATTGGTGGATCCCATTTCAACCTCTGCTGGCGGCGTCACATCTACTCTTCCAGTCCCAAAGACTGTTACTTTACACCCCTCCATCATGAATTCAACATGGCCATCGCGATGTCCTAGCTTTCGGGTTTGGAACAGGCTATCGAGAGCATCCGGGTTGATCGTCTCGAAGAGCGGATCTAGCTCCAGTGGGTCCACGCCCAGTATATCGGCAACTTCCTGAACGACACGACTACTGATACTCGTATTGCGGTCCCAAGCGGTGCGGCAATCATCACAACTCATCCTTGCCTCTCCCTCAAGAACCCTCTCCCGTTAGGAGTACGGCGTACATACCTTCAGAAGAACCAGCCCAGGGGACGTACGTATCAATGGTCACGATGCCGTTTAGGGCAATAGCCGGCTGTTGTAGTCCAGAGCGTGGCGAACGAGTTTCGAGGAGAATAAACGCCTTGGAGGTGTTCACGCCGATATTGACCTATCGATGACTGTGATAGCCGAGTTCTCCCTGCCGGTTGACGACTTCGTATTAGGCAATGCGCTGCAATTGGACGAGATCAAGCGCATCGAGTTCGACTGCAAGATCCCAGCGCGGACCGATTCAATGCCGTATTTTTGGGTTTGGGGTAGCCAGTTCGACCAGTTTGAAACGGTTGTGGACCAGGAGCAAGCTATCGACTCAGTGGTCGCCATCGACGAACTAGACGGAACGCGGCTGTATCGCGCAACTTGGCGAGCCCGCGTTTCGTATCTTCTTGAGGCCACTAAACGAAGTAATGGGGTTATTCGGGGTGTCGCCGGCGATACCCGATGGGAGTTTGAATTGCTATTCGAACAACGTGAAGACCTGGTCACGTTCACAGACTACTATGCTGATACTGGGATGGAACTTGAACTGGAACGATTATACTCATTGAGTGGTACACTAGCCGATCACGACGATCTGACCCCAGCTCAGCGGGAGACATTGATCACAGCTGAACAAAAGGGCTTCTACGACGAACCACGATCGATAACAATGGAGGAACTCGCCGACGAATTGGGTGTCTCACTGGCAGCGGTTAGCGGTCGTCTGCGACGTGGTACTTCTAAACTCATTCGAAAAACATTGCTCTGACACAGAATATCTCGAACAGGCTTTAGAATCGATATAGGCTTACCGCTCAATCTCGAATAGAGGGTGTGAGTTACGTAGCGGAATTTACCATCCCGCCGGAAGCCTTCCCATTCGGGAAAACCTTGGTTAAGACGCCAGATGTCGAGATACGAGTGGATCAGATTATTCCCACAAACGAGTCGGCACTCCCGTTTTTCTGGGTGCATGGCTGTAAACCGGACGAGTTTATGAAGTATTCCGAAAAGGAGCCCGAAATCGAAGAAACTAGGCTCCTCGAGCAGGTCGAACACGTGGCCTTGTTCCGAGCAGAGTGGCGGCCGAACGCTGATGTCATCAAGGGGTTGAAAGAGCTGGACATAACGATTGTCGAGGCTGTTGGCACCGCTGAACATTGGCGGTTCGAAGTCCGAACAGAGGATCGAGACACGTTCACTGCCTTTCGGGAGACGTTTGAGGCACAGGGGATTCCAATTACTCTTGAGCGGTTATACAGTCTCGATGAACTGCTCGACGGCGACTACCGTAACCTGAGCCCAAAACAGCGGGAAACCCTATTGACAGCTCAGCAGCAAGGTTACTTCGAGAAGCCACGGCGGATCAATCAGGACGAACTTTCCGAGCAATTCGGAATTTCACGCAGAGCAGTTTCGGAACGGTTGCGGCGCGGCATCAACAACCTCATCTCGGAAACGCTACGCCCCAGCGGCGGGGAAGAGTGATCTTCTCTGCGCCGTGATTCGGGAGGTTTACATGATGCAATCGGATAGAGAGCCTGTTGTCTTCCCTCTGATCTTGATTGCAAACAGCGGTTGCTATCTCGACAACTGTCGCAACATCTTCAGTGGGGTCCCGAAAGTAGCGGAGAATTTTACGATAGTCTACTCAGCAAGTACGGATAATATATGATCACTCTCGTCCAAGTTTGTTGAATGGTCTGATTCCGTGGGCGTGATCTCCGGTAAAGCGCATATGTGGACCGGGGATGCGAACTATGTTGAAAACCGGAAACCACGGGGATGGACAGGAGTATAACATCACCTGAACCGCTCATGCGTATAGCGCGAACGCATACTCTATCTCGCTTGCTCTCTAACGACAGAGAAGTGGCTGACGAATAAGGGTTCTTGCTCAGGAAGTGGAGCCAGCAGAGTCATACCTAGTGAAACATAGAGGTACAAGAGCATATAAACACGTTCCTTATGGATGGCCGCTTCTCAGGCGTCCCAGTCAACTAAGACAAGGTGATGTCACCCGCCCTTCAGCCACTGCCCTCTCCCAAACACGCCGCCAGTACGAGCTTACGCCACTGCCCCAGCACTAAACCCGATCGGCAAAGTGAACCTGACAGCAGTAGCGGCATCAGTTGGTCCATTAGTGCCAACTACTCCACCATTCAAGTATATAATAGGTATTTAAAAGACCATATTTTTCACCCGCCAGCTATGACACCCAGACAACAAGCAATGGGACTGGAGCCACAGCGCTCATTACGCGGTACGATCTGGAGAGTTGTCCCAGATTCCTCCGTTCCCTCGAAGAACACACTAGCGGATACCCCGGCAGCCGCACTCCCTACCGAGGAGGTGACCACATAGACATGAACCAGAATATGTCCACGATTCAGAATACATCTGGCCGATTCGAGCACCTGCCCGAGCACAACCACCAGATGGTGCTCTACGAATCTCGAGACGAACAGCTCAACTCTGTCATTCCGTTCCTACGCTCTGGACTTGAATCCGGTGAGCGATGTCTCTTCGCAATTGACGACACCCCCAAAGACGAACTCATAACTGCCCTTCAAGATCAAGGAGTGGACATCAACGCTGCGTTAGAATCAGGTCAACTCATAATCCAAGACGCCACTGAGGTCTATCTACAAGACGGAACCTTCGAGCCAGAGAAGATGATAGGCTGCTTGGAGTCGAAGATTGCTGACGCAGTCGACGCTGGCTATACCGGGCTCAGGACCACTGCCGAGATGACCTGGGCAGTCAACCGTGATGTAGATCCGGACCAGCTCAAGACCTATGAGCGGAAGGTTGAGGAATTCTTTCCCAAAGATTCATTCTTCGGGCAATGTCAGTACCAACGATCGGCATTCTCCGACGAGTTTCTATGCAGTATGCTCCAACACCACCCTCGAATCGCACATGGTGGTGATGCCTGCTCGAACTGTTACTACAGACCACCAGAAGAGCACGAGACTGGAGTCAATGCCGACGCAATTGACCGGAAGCTCCAGACGGTCATCGAACAACAGAACTTAGCGGACTCGCTAGACCACCGTGAACAATGCCTCTCCCTCATAGGACAACTGACGGAGCAAATCCAAGAGGCCAACACCGACGATGTCGAACAGATCGCCGGCAATCTCATCACACAGATTGTGGACCCGTCACTCATCGCCTTCTACCAGTACGACAGTGACAAAGGCCAGCTCGAGACGCAGATTCTCGCGGACACACTGTCGGTATCTGCCTCGACCGTACTTGAGGATCTAAATAGCCGGGCATGGGATGCTTTTGTCGAAAATAAGCTGCAGGAGTGTACGCTCAAGACGGATCCAAAGACGATTGGACTGGTCCTCCCGGTCGGCCAGCACGGCGTTTTCCTCGTAGCGACACCACAGACCAACGTGCTAACAGAGACCGACCTCCACTTCTTGCAGGCGGTCACCAGCCATACTGAAGCTGCATTGGATGAGATGATCTATGAACAGCAGCTCGAAGACAAAAATGAGAAACTCAGCGAACAACGTGACCACCTCGAACGCATCAATCAGGTCAATACGATAATCCGCGACATTAATCAGTCACTCGTCGAAGCGTCCACCGAGGACGAAGTTACCCAAACGGTCTGTGAGCTATTAGTGGACAAGGTTTCTGTCGATTTTGCCTGGTACGGGGACTACGATCCCGCGACAGAGAGTCTTAATCCAAAATGCGATGCTGGTAACGGACAGGACTATCTGGAAGCGATTGCACTCGACGATGACTGGGACCAAACAGAACCCTCTGGCAATGCCGTTCGGTCACGGGAAACCACAGTGGTGCAAAATATCTACGATGGGCCGCCGCTAGCCCACTGGCAGGAACAGGCGTTGAAGCGAGGATTCCAGTCGATGGTCTGCCTACCGGTTGTTTACGATGACTCGATGTACGGCGTGATCTCTCTCTACAGCGATACACCGGATACATTCGATACAGAGATCGTTGAGGTGCTTGATGAGCTGAGCGATTGTGTCGCTTATGCGCTCAACAATATTGATCGGAAACAAGCACTCGTCAGTGATGAAGTGACCGAGCTGGAAGTCCGAGCCACCGATACCGAACTCCCGATAGTCGGATTTGTCGACGAGTACAATTGCCGGGTGACGATCGACGACGTCGTCGCAGCTGAGGATGCCGGCTTTCGGGTCTTCTCGACATTCCACGACGTTGCCCCTGGGACAGTTCGAGAATTTGCAGTCGAATCACCGAAGGTGGATGCAATCGAACTCTTGTCCGAAGGTGAGCAGGTCCACACCGCTGAGTGCGAGATCACTGACCAATGCGTGATTGCGACCCTGCTAAATCATAATGCCGTCCCACAATCAGTCTGGGCGGAGAACGGAGAAGCATATCTCACCATCCAACTCCCGCAGGAACAGCGGGTTCGGAGTTTCATTGAGATGTTCCAGACAACGTACCCGAGCGCAGAGATTGTTGCACGTCGTAACCGAATGCAGTCCCTACGGCATCCCACAGATATTGAATCACAGTTAGAAGATGAGTTGACCGAGCGGCAGCTGGAGATTCTGAAATTCGCGTACCGAAGCGGTTACTTCAAGCGACCCCGTGGCCGGAGTGCTGAAGAATTAGCTGACGAACTCGACGTATCGCATCCGACAGTCAGTCGCCATTTGCGAGAAGCCGAACGCCGGGTGTTCTCCCTGCTCCTTGACGACTAACGGCAAGAAGAGTAGATATGTACCCCTCAAATGCGCTCAGAAGGTACGTATGTACGGATAAGATACTTTCAATTATTTGAGAACGAGGAATGTATGGATAGCTACCCGAAAACTGAGATTTCTACTGACCCAGTTACGACGCATATCTCATCCTACGAGTCCGTCACTACGGCCATCGTTTCAGCGATTGCTGACGCACGAGAGTGCGATCTCGCCGACCTTGATCCACTGTATCAAGACATCGACTTAGAGGCATTCGACAGCCTGTATACCAATTCTAGCGAATTACCACAGACCGATCTACAGATCACGTTCACTGTCGCGGACTGCAAAGTGATTCTGTACGGCGACGGGCGAGTCGTTGCGGTTCCCGGGGTGGACTGCTCCCCAGATACTCTGAACGAGAAATCGTGGACATGGGGAACAGAGGAAGAGGAGTGATCCCCGATGTCAGAGATTACAGTTCTCCATGTTGATGATGACTCCCGTTTGGGTGACTTGGTGGCTGAGTTTCTTGAGCGTGAGAATACCCGGTTCACCGTCGTAACAGAGACTAGTGCATCTGACGGGTTAGAGCGTATTGAGGCCGAAATGCCTGACTGCGTCATCAGCGATTACGATATGCCTGACCAGAACGGTCTCGATTTTCTCAACGCGGTTCGCGACGCCTATCCCGATCTTCCATTCATTCTGTTCACTGGAAAGGGGAGCGAAGAGGTGGCCAGCGAGGCGCTCTCTGCCGGAGCGACGGATTATCTACAGAAAGCATCCGGGACGAACCAGTATACAATACTCGCAAATCGGGTTAAAAACGCAGTTGAGCAATATCGATCCCAGAAGCAACTTAAACGGGAGCGATCACGCATGAAGTTTGCTCTCCAGTCGACTAAAGCCGCGATTTGGACCCGCGACATACGAACAGATGAGATGGATATTTACCCCGAAATCTGCCCAGTATTTAACGAGGCAATTAAATCACTCGACGACTGGCTCGCCCAAATCCATCCAGAGGACAGGTCTAACGCAGAACAAACAATTCGTGGAGCGGCACGGTCAGGTGAATCATACTCACTTCAATTCCGATTCGATAGCAATACTGGGACACGATGGGGAGAGATGAACGGTCAAACCATCAAAAGAGATGGCAACGTCTCTTTGCAAACCGGAATTACTCGGGATATTACCGAGCAGAAAGAGCAGAAACGCCGATTCGAGACTCTCACCAGTAATCTGCCCGGAATGGTCTACCGGTGCAAAAACGCGCCGAGTTGGCCGATGAAGGACGTTCGCGGTAATGTTGCTGGGTTTTCCGGATATACTGCTACGGAATTGGAATCGAATGCGACTCAGTGGGGAGAAGAAGTTGTCCATCCTGACGACCAAGATATGGTATGGGATACTGTCCAAGAGTCACTGGAAACCAGTGAGTCGTTTGAAATCACATACCGTATTCGGACAAAAAACGGAGAAACGAGATGGGTCTGGGAGCGTGGCCGCGGTGTGTACGGTCCAGACGGCGACGTACAAGCACTTGAAGGGTTCGTCACAGATATTACAAACCGGAAACAGCAGAGGGATGAATTGCAGTAGAGCGAACGACGGTTCAAGACAATATTCCACGACCCAAATATTCTCGTCGCCCTACTCTATCTCGCGGGCGCAGTTCATCATATCAACGATACTGCTTTGGAATGCGTCGAGACGAACCGGGATGAGGTTCTAGATGTAAATTCTGGATCACTCCTTAGTGGGCAACGGAGACAACTGCTGACCTCAAAGAGTGGTTCAATCATGCGCCCGAAGGTGAATACGTCGAGTATGAGGTAGATAATATAACATCAAATAGAGACGTATTTGCGTCCAGACAAACCGAGAATCATCAGCACTATCCATTGACAACTTGCTTAGGGATGTCTGACAAGGATTTATCCTATAGGTTCTCCTATATCTGGGCATATAGGAATACATAAATGAGTGCAAGAGTGGCCAGTTTCCTCGATAAAGGAGGAACAGGAAAGACCACCAGTATCGCACATCTCGGCGTCGCACTTTCTGGGCAAGGACACGACGTCCTGCTCATCGATCTCGCCGGCAAACAAGGTGACCTCGCAAAGACATTCGGCGTCTGGCAGAACGTGCAGACCGCTATCGAGGACGATGACGCTTGGCCGAACATCTCTACCGTCTTCGATGATGCATGGGAGACGATCGTCTCCAAGCTCGGTGACGAAGCAGTCGAAGAACTCATCGTACAGACTAACGAAGGCGTCGACCTGATTCCGGCACATCCCGGACTAGACACGCTCGACGCGGAACTTGCGAATATCGACGATGCTTCCGAACGGTACTCCCGCTTTCAGCGCTTTCTCGACGACTATGTCGACCCCCTCGGTTATGATGCCGTGCTAATCGACCTGCCTGGCATGACGACGAACGTGACCTACAACGGCCTCTGGGCAGCACAAAACGTTCTCGCTCCTGTCGAGATGGGACCGTTCGAAGCCGAACAGGTTGGAGCGCTTCGGAACGATCTTTCGAAGGTGGAGGCCAACTTCGACGTCAGTGTCGACCTTGCGATGGTTCTCCCCAACAAGGTTGACTCGCGAACGAAGCTCGCTAGTGAGTATCTTGATGCCTATCGCGAGGAGTACCCTAGAGCAATCGCGCCAAAGTGTGTCCCCTCTTCGCAAGACATCCGGAACGCAACCGAGCAGGGACAGTCAATCTTTGCGCTGGACAATCCGAGTGGAACAGCCCGCAAAGCACGTGACGCATATCGTACCAACGCTGAAGCGCTCATAGAACGCATCAGTGGTAACTAACCATGGATGACGAAATTGAAGAGCTGAAACAGCAGACCAGCCAAGGAGACCGATTGGACGAAGCGAGTGCAGAACAGAAACGGAATGACCTCAAAACCGCGATTCTTGAAGAACTGGAGAAAATCGACGAAGGAGATCAGCAGAAGGTCGTCAGTGTCTGGGACGGGCCAATGGCAGCATCATCCGTCTTTAGCTAAGCCAAGAATCGCATGACTGCGGCGGCTTATCGGTGGTACTTTTCGGAAGGAATGAGGAGGCGACAGCTGTGTACACCG
>NZ_FOKW01000031.1 GCF_900112205.1 Natronobacterium haloterrestre
CATTGGTCTTTAGCTAAGCCTCAGCGGTCGGTTGGATGGTGGTAGCGAGCTGTTCTTGAAGGATCGGTCGTTGCTTGTGGATCTTCTGAGCGTCTTCAATCAGCCGCTCTAACAGTGGCGGTGGCGAGTAGGCGAGATATTCCCTCAGTTCACGGAGGATGAGCTGGGCGTGCGACCGGAAGGTCGCCGCCCAGCGTTCCGGCGGGAACACGATCCCATCATCAGCGCGTTCTATGACCAGACCGAGCAAATCACGGCTCACAACCAAGGATAACAACGCTGCGTACAGCAGAATTTCTACGACGTGCTTCTTCGTCGTGTCGAACTTGTCCAGTTCGTACTGTGTCTTGAGTTCCCGGAACAGCAACTCTACCTCCCACCGACAACGGTAAATCGTTGCTAGGTCAGCCGGGCAAAACTCATTCCGAGACAGGTTCGTGATGTACAGATGGTAGTCGTCGGCGTCCTCGTTGCGGACGCCGACGACGCGGAACCGTTTCGTATCTCGTGACTGTGTGCCCGCGTACTCTCGCCGATCGAACTCGACCTCGACTTCCACATCGATGTACTTGCGGGAGAGATCGTCCACGACATCGAAGATCTTCTCGCCTTCCAAGGGAATGGCGCGGCCGCGCCATTCCCGTAATTCCTCCGTTACAACCGGATTTGCGCTCTTTTTCAACCGGCTCACGAAGTAGCCGTCGTTCTCGTCGATCAACGCGAACCGCCGGTACTTGAAGTAAGCGAGATCGAAGACCGCTAGCCGTCCTTCCAGCCACGATCCTGTGTTGAACAACGTGCTGTCGTGCGTTTTCTCGTCTGTGACGCTGAAGTGTTCAACCGTCTGGTCGGTGACATTGTGGAGCAGGTGGAGCTTCGCTCCAGCCTGCTCCTCGTGACGTGCTTTGTACTCTTCAGAGAGCAACTCGTGCAACCGCAGAACGGTTCCATCAGCGATCATCACGTCCCGAAAGCGGTCAAACTCATCAGAGACGGTGTGAGGCACAGCGACCTCGTCGAACCCGTATTCGACGAGGTCGCGGAGGTACTCTGCGAGTGTCGGAGTCAACCGCTGATAGAAGCCACCCGGAGAGAGCGACTCGTCAGCAGTGGAGTTGTAGGTTCGTCTGAAGGCTGCAAGCGTTCGGCTTTCGCCTGCGGCGAAGCCGAACGCAAACGACCAGACAAGCGGTGGAATCTGAAGCTTCCCCTCGCGCTCGACCACGCCGACAGCCTCGGCGTGGTCTTCAAGCGCTTCAGAGGGAAGGAGGTTAGTGAGACGACGCTCAATATCGTGTGAGGAGGCTTCGGTGTACACAGCTGTCGCCTCCTCATTCCTTCCGAAAAGTACCACCGATAAGCCGCCGCAGTCATGCGATTCTTGGCTTAGCTAAAGACGGATG
>NZ_FOKW01000010.1 GCF_900112205.1 Natronobacterium haloterrestre
AGTTCCGTGAAATTGTCCTCATGTTCGCCATCATCAACATAGAAAAGCTCTGTGAGCCTCTCTAACTACCATTCAGAAGCTATTCAACAAAGCAGTTTCGTCCGGTTCGTCGTCCGGTTTCCGGGCGGTCCCCTCGAGCACGGCCTCGAGTTCCGCGGGCGCGAGGTGGTCGTCGGTCGCGGACTGGATCAGTGCGACCGTGCCCGCGACGTGGGGTGCAGCCTTGCTGGTTCCGCTGCGGGAATCGTACTCGCCGCCGGGGGCCGTGCTCTCGATCCCGACGCCGGGCGCGACGACGTCCGGGACGACGTAGGAGTCGGGCCACCGCGGTGGCGCGTGATACCCCCAGGCGTCGTCGGTGTCGATCTCCTCGCCCGCCGAAAAGCCGGCGACACGGTCGGGGGTCGCGCTCGCCCCGACGGCGATCGAGTCGTAGACGTTCGCCGGCGAAATCGACGTCCCGTCGCCGCCGTTTCCGGCACCCGCGACGACGACCGTTCCCGCGTCGTTGGCGTTCTCGACGGCCCGGATCACGCTCGGACGGTACTCCGACCAGCCGAAGCTCATGGTCACGACGTCGGCGTCCTCCTCGATGGCCCACTCGATCCCGGCGAGAACCGTCGACTCTTTGCCGACACAGCGTTCCTCGCAGTCGGTGATGACAGCGCCGTGGAGCAGTTCGACGTCGGGGGCGACACCCAGGTTGGTGCCGCTCCCGTTCCCCGCGCCGACGATACCCGTGACGTGAGTCCCGTGACCGTCGTAATCGACGGGTTCCGCGGATGGGTCCTCGGCGAAGTCCTTCCAGCCGTCGATCTCGAGGTCCGGGTGGTCGGCGTCGACCCCCGAGTCGAGGACGGCGACCGTCGCGCCCTCGCCGCGAGTGTCGAACTCGTCCCAGAGCCGCGGGACCCGCATGTCGTCGAGGCCGTCCGCGTACGCGTCCCCGTCGGTCGTTACGGTCTCCGCGCCGCCGTCGCTCGAGTCGGCGTTCGGACGCACGGCCGTGGCGACCGCGTCATCGGTCCGGACGGCGGTCACGTTCTCGAGCGCCGCCACGTCCTCGAGGGAGGTCCGGTCCGTGTCGACGGTCGCGACCGCGACGTTCGCGATCCAGAACCCATGCTCGAGGTCGACCCCGTCGGTCGCGGCTGCGTACCTCTCGAGCGAGGCCTGCGTCGCCGTCGCGTGGGCCTTCCGTGCCGCGACGACGTCGCCGTCGGTACCGACGGGATCGAACGGTTCGAATGCGACGACGACTCGCACCGTTCCGTCGGCATCCTCCAGGGCGGGATCGATCGGCGCAACTGGATCCTCGGCGGACGCGACCGGGGACCCCGACCCGGCGTCGACCGCCGCTCCGGGGCCGACGGCGGCCGCAAGGAGGAAGACGAGTAGGAGGACGATCGTCGTCGGCCGTCGTCCGGCCGCGCGCGGACCGGTCGGCACGCGTGACATTATCCGACTCGAGACAGTCGGGCTGGTTAAGCGTGACTGTCGATCCCGGTCGGTGACGTTTCAGGAAATTGACTGCCGCTCGCAACCGTCGGAACCGCTCGAAAACTCGAGGCGACGACGCTGGCGTCGGATCCGGGCCTACTCGGCTTCCGGGATCGCCGCGTCCTCGACGTACGGCAGTTCAGCGGCCGTCTCGCGAACCGCGTTCGCGTTGGATTTCATCAGCGCGGTCGTGTCCCAGACGCCCTCGACGAGCGCCTTGCGCTGAGCGTCGTCGACGGTGACATCGACGGTTCGCTCACCGAAGGTGACCGTCTCGGCTTCGACGTCGATCTCGATCTCGCCGTCCGGGTTCTCGTCGACCCACGCCTGGAGTTCCTCGATCGTCTCGGCGTCCGCCGTGACCGTCGGGATGCCGAGCGCGAGGCAGTTGCCCGCGAAGATCTCGGCGAAGCTCTCGCCGATCAGGGCGTCGATCCCCCAGCGCATCAGCGCCTGGGGCGCGTGCTCGCGCGAGGAGCCACAGCCGAAGTTGCTGTTGACCACCATCACCGAGGAGTCCTGGAACCGGTCCTCGTTCATCGGGTGGTCCTTGGGGTCGTCGTTCTCGTCGAACCGCTGGTCGAAGAAGGCGAACTCGCCGAGGCCGTCGAAGGTGACGACCTTCATGAACCGCGCGGGGATGATCTGGTCCGTGTCGATGTCGTTGCCACGGATCGGGACGCCCGACCCCGAGACGTAGTCGACTGCGGGAATCTCGACCTCGTCGCCGCCGTCGGTTTCGTGGCTCATTATGCAGTCACCTCCGTCTCCGGCAGTTCGCGAACGTCCGTCACTTCGCCCTCGAGCGCCGCCGCGGCGACCATCCGCGGGTTCATCAGGACGGTGCGGCCGTCTTTCGACCCCTGGCGGCCGACGAAGTTCCGGTTCGAGGAGGAGGCACAGGCCTCGTCGCCCTCGAGCTGGTCCTCGTTCATGCCGAGACACATCGAGCAGCCGGCGTTGCGCCACTCGAAGCCGGCCGCTTCGAAGACGTCCTTGAGCCCTTCCTCCTCGGCGGCCCGCTGGACGCGCTGGCTGCCGGGGACGACCATCGCGCGGACGTCGTCGGCGACCTCCCGTCCCTCGACGACCCGCGCCGCGCGGCGCAGGTCCGGCAGCCGGGCGTTCGTACACGACCCTAAGAAGGCGACGTCGACGGGATAGCCCGCCATCGTCTCGCCGGGTTCGACGCGCATGTGTTCCTGGGCGCGTCGGGCGGTGTCCTGTTTGTCCGCGGGCAGGTCCTCCGGGGACGGAATCTCCTCGGTGATGCCGATGCCCTGGCCGGGCGTGGTTCCCCAGGTGACGACCGGCTCGAGGTCGTCCGCGTCGATGTGGACGACGTCGTCGTACTCGGCGTCGCCGTCGCTCGCGATCGACTCCCAGTAGGGTTTGAGTTCGTCGAACTTCTCCGGGTTCTCCTGGAAGTAGTCGGTCTCCTCGAGCCACTCGTAGGTGGTCTCGTCGGGGTTGACGTAGCCCGCGCGGGCCCCACCCTCGATGGACATGTTGCAGATCGACATCCGCCCTTCCATGCCCAGCGACTCGATCGCGGAGCCGGCGTACTCGTAGACGTAGCCGACGCCGCCCTCGGTGCCCAGGCGACGGATGATCTCGAGGATGACGTCTTTCGCCTCGACGCCCTCGCCGAGTTCGCCGTCGACCTGGATCTTCCGGACCTTCTGTTTCTCCATGGCGACGGTGCCCGTCGCGAGCACGTCCCGGATCTGGCTGGTGCCGATCCCGAACGCGAGCGCGCCGAACGCGCCGTGGGTCGAGGTGTGGGAGTCGCCACAGACGATCGTCTTGCCCGGCTGGGTGAGCCCCTGCTCCGGGCCGATGACGTGGACGATCCCCTGATCGCCCGAGTTCGGGTCCGAGAACTCGATGCCCGCCTCGCGGACGTTCGCCTCGAGTTCGGCCATCATCTCCTCGGCCGCGTCCTCCTCGTAGGGTCGGGACTGGTCGGCCGTCGGGACGATGTGGTCGACCGTCGCGTGGGTCAGTTCCGGATAGGCGACCTCGAGGTCGCGCTCCCGCAGCATGCCGAAGGCCTGAGGGCTGGTCACCTCGTGGATGAGGTGGAGGCCGACGAACAGCTGGTCCTGTCCGGTCGGCAGCGTCGTGACCTTGTGCCGGTCCCAGACCTTGTCGTACAGGGTCCCCTCGCTCATTCCTCGGCCTCTACGTCGGGATACTCGTACTCGTGCTCGTGCTCGTGCTCGTGTTCGCCGCCGCGCTCGAAGACGTCGTTGGCGTCGTCGGCGTCGTGTGGCGGTGTGTGTTCGACGTCTTTCATCGTCTTCGACGTCGGTTCGGCGTCAGTCCGCTTGCCGTTCCCGTTCGGGTCAGTGGCGGCGGGTTCGCCGCCGTCCGTCGCGACGATCGGCCCGCGACTGAACAGGTGGCCGGTGGTCTCGCCGGTGTAGGGGTTGGTGTGGCTGACGCCCGCCATGGTGTCGTTCGTGTTCCGGTCTCGGTTCCGCGTCGCGTTCGATCGGTCGGAGTCGTGTTCGCTCATTGTCGGTGTCTGGTGTGGTGTCGTGGTTGCGCGTCGATACCGTGCTCAGTCGTCTGCCCGGACCTTCTGCTCCTCTTCGTCCTCCGAGTCCTCGGTCTCCGCTTCGGCCTCGGCTTCCTCCCACGCGAACAGTTCGCGCAGGCGCTCGCCGACTTCCTCGATCTCGTGGCTCTTCTCGGCTTCGCGGAGCTGGTTGTAGCTCGGGCGGCCCGCCTGGTTCTCGAGCACCCACTCGCGGGTGAACTCGCCGTTCTGGACCTCCTCGAGGACTTCCTCCATGTTCTCGCGGACGGCCTCGTCGACGACGTCGTCGCCGCGGGTCAGCCCGCCGTACTCGGCCGTGTCGGAGACGGAGTCCCACATCGCGCCGAGCCCGCCTTCGTACATGAGATCGACGATGAGTTTCATCTCGTTCATACACTCGAAGTAGGCCATCTCGGGGCTGTAGCCGGCGTCGACCAGCGTCTCGTACCCCGTCTTGATCAGCGAGGCGATGCCGCCACAGAGGACGGCCTGCTCGCCGAACAGGTCGGTCTCGGTCTCCTCGCGGAACGTCGTCTCGACGACGCCCGCGCGGGTACAGCCGATCGCCTTCCCGTAGGCGAGGGCCCGTTCGTGGGCGTCGCCAGTCGTGTCCTGGTAGACCGCCAGCAGGCCGGGCGTCCCCTCGTCGTTCTCGTAGTTCCGGCGGACGAGGTGACCCGGGCTCTTGGGCGCGATCATCGTCACGTCGACGTCCTCGGGCGGGGTGATCTGGTTGTAGTGGATGTTCAGCCCGTGTGCGAACTGCAGCGTGTCGCCCGCCTCGAGGTTCGGCGCGATGGCGTTCTCGTAGACGGCCGGCTGGACCGTGTCGGGCACGAGCACGGAGACGTAGGTCGCTTGCGCGACGGCCTCCGCCGGGGTCGTCACCTCGAGGCCGTCGGCCTCGGCCGCCGACCGCGACGAGGAGTCCTCGCGCAGGCCGACGACCACGTCCACGCCGCTGTCGTCTAAGTTGAGGGCGTGGGCGTGGCCCTGGCTGCCGTAGCCCAGCACGGCAACGGTGTCGTCTTCGAGCGTCGATACGTCCGCGTCGTCGTCGTAGTAGATCTCGGTAGTGAACTCGTCAGTCATGTTAATCGTCGTCCGCAGTGTATTTCGTCTGCTTCGCTTCTTCGGCGGCCGAGACGCTCGCCTCCGCGGGCGTCGGCCCGGTCGTTTCGTCCGTGCCGCGGGCCAGCGCGGTCGTCCCGGTGCGATCGACCTCCCGGATGCCGAACTGGCCGAACGTCTCGATCGCGGCCTCGATCTTCTGGCGCGAGCCCGTGACCTCGTAGGTCGCCGTCTCCGGGCTCGAGTCGACGGCCGTGGCGTCGTACATGTCGGCGACGGCCGCCACCTGCGCCGGGTCCTCGGCGTCGACTTTCACCAGCGCCAGCTCCCGCTGCATGGCGTCGGGCTCGAGTTCCCGCACCGAGGCGACGGGCACCAGCTTCCGCAGCTGTTTCTTGATCTGGTCGATCCCCGGGTCGGGTTCCTCGACGACGAGGGTGATCCGCGCGCGGTCCTCGTCGGTCGTCGGGCCGACGGTCAGGCTCTCGATGTTGAACTGCCGTCTCGAGAACAGGCCCGAGACCTCCGCCAGGACGCCAGGCTCGTGTTTGACCAGCGCGGAGATGACGGTTCGGCGGGGTTCGTGGGTCACCTCGACTTCGGGGTCGATGCGGATGCCCTGCTCGTTGCGCCGGCCGGCCGGCGTCGGTCGCTCCTCGGGGGCCGGGCCGTCCAGTCCGCCGCTCATAGTTGATCCTCCGTCAGGGCGAACTGGCCGTTGTCGCCGCCGCTTGGCACCATCGGATAGACGTTCGCCTCGGGGTCGATGTGGACGTCGATCACCGAGGGGCCGTCGTAGGCGACGGCCTCGGCGATGGTGTCTGCGACCTCGTCGTAGTCGTCGATCCGGAACCCGCGTGCGCCGAAGGCCTCGGCGAGCTTGTCGAACTCCGGCATCCAGTTGTAGTCCGAGGCGGCGTGACGGCCCTCGAAGAAGGCGTCCTGCCACTGCCGGACCATGCCGATGTACTCGTTGTTGAGCACGGCGACCGTGATATCGAGGTCCTCGCGGACCGCGACGGACAGCCCCTGCATCGTCATCAGGAAGGAGCCGTCGCCGTCGACGCAGACGACCTCCTGGTCGTCGTCGGCCGCCAGGCGCGCGCCGATCGCCGCCGGCAGACCGTAGCCCATCGTCCCCAGGCCGTGGCTCGAGACCCACGTCCGGGGCTCGGTGAACGTCCAGTACTGGCAGGCCCACATCTGGTGTTGGCCGACGCCGGTGGTGACGATCGCGCTGTCGCCCGTGGCCTCGTCTAACGCCTCGACGACGAACTCCGGCCGGACCGGCTCGTCCTCGGGCGCGTCGTAGGCCATCGAGTAGTCGGACTTCCACTGCTGGCACTGGGCGCGCCACTTCGTCGCCTCGGGCGAGGACTCGACGGCCTCGGCCAGCTGGGAGACGACGGTGTCGGCGTCCCCGATCAGCGGGTAGTCCGCGTGGATGTTCTTCGAGATTTCGGCGGGGTCGATGTCGACGTGGATGACCTCCGCGTCGGGCGCGAAGGTCTCGATGCCGCCGGTCAGGCGGTCGTCGAACCGGGTGCCGACGGCGAGCAGCGTGTCACAGTGGGTGATCGCCATGTTGGCGTAGCCGGTGCCGTGCATACCCGCCATCTCCATCGATAGCTCGTGATCTTCGGGGAACGACCCCAGGCCGGGCATCGTCGTGATGACCGGGATCTCGTGCTCGATCGCGAACTCCCGGCAGGTCTCGCTGGCCTCGCCCTTGATGACGCCCCCGCCCAGCAGCATCGCGGGTCGGTCGGCGTTCTCGAGGCGCTCGGCCGCCTCCGCGACGATCTCCGGGTCGGCCCGCTCCTGGAACTCGTAGGTGTCCGGCGTTTCGGGTTCGCCGGGCTCGGTCTCGGTGTCGGCGTTCGTGACGTCCTTCGGCAGGTCGACCAGCGTCGGGCCGGGCCGTCCCTCGTTCGCGAGGGCGAAGGCCTCGCCGACGTCGTCGCCGACCCGGTCGGGGTCGGCCGCGAAGGTGTTCTCCTTCGTGATCGGCGTCGTGACGCCGGTGGTGTCGGTCTCCTGGAAGGCGTCGTTGCCGACGAACTCCGTCGGCACCTGGCCGGTCAGCGCGATCAGCGGATCCGAGTCCATGTCGGCGTCCGCGATGCCCGTGACCAGGTTCGTCGCGCCCGGGCCCGACGTGGCCAGGCAGACGCCCGGCTCGCCCGAGACGATGCCGTAGGCGTCGGCCGCGTGGGCCGCGCCCTGCTCGTGGGCCATCGTCACGTGCCTGATGTCGGAATCGTACAGGGCGTCGTAGACGGGCATGATCGCCCCGCCCTGGACGCCGAAGGCGTACTCGACGCCCGCGTTCTCGAGGGCGCGGACGACTGCCTGTGCGCCGGACGTAACCGGCTCCGGCGTCGGTTCCTCCGATCCCGACCGCGCGTCGGGTTCTTGCTCGTTCTGTGCGTCTTCCTCAGTGTGTTCCTCCGGTGGCGAAACCGTTGCAGCGCGTTCGCTCATCGGAACTCACCCGCCGTGGGCTGGCGATCCGTATCGTACTCCGCGGACGACGGCGACGACGATGACGCGCGCCGCGCGGTCCGTGCTGTGTGTGGCTGGTTCATCTGCGTGGAAACTGGTCGCTCGAAAATCGATGCGACGGCGAAACCGGAATCGTGGGTGCGGAGTAATAGAGGGGCTAGTACGCCCCTACAATACGAATACGGATCGCGGCGAACGCGCTGCTGTCGCCCCGGGTGCGAGCCGACAGGGATGCGCGTCCCGTCATTACTGATCCGATAGGCACCTCGAGGGTCATAACTGTTGCGAGCGGGGCAACGCTCGCGGCGGCCGGTCGGGTGTGTCCGCGTCCCTGCTCGCGTCCGCGTCCGCGACAGCCGTCGCTCGCGATCCGTGGAAACCGGGGTGGACGCCGTCATCGCTCAGGCGCGCACCTCCTCCTGCTCGCGTTCGCTCTCGTCGTCGGTACGCCGCGGGACGTCGGCCTCCTCGGCGAACCGCTCCAGGTCGCCGACGGTGACCCGGCGCTTCTCCGCGCCGTAGTCCTTGACGCGACGGGTGACCGCCCGTACCTCCTCGTCGGAGGGGGCGAACCCGCGGTCCTCGAGACGCTCGCGTACCGAGTGGGTGCCGGTGTGTTTGCCCATGACCAGCCGGCGTTCCGCGCCGACCATCTCGGGGGTCATCACGCCGGGCTCGAAGGTGTCGGAGTTCTCGATGACGCCGGCGGCGTGGATGCCGCTCTCGTGAGAGAAGGCGTTGTCGCCGACGATCGGCTTGTTGCCGGGCGTGTCCATGCCGCTCTTCTCGGCGACGACCTCCGAGAGCTCCGTGATGCGGGTCGTGTCGATCCCCGTGTCGGTCTGGTAGAGGGACTCGACGGACATCACGAACTCCTCGTAGGCGGCGTTGCCGGCCCGCTCGCCGATGGAGTTGACCGACACCTGGGCCTGGTCGGCCCCCGCTTCGATCCCCGCCAGCGCGTTCGCGGTGGCCAGGCCGAAGTCGTCGTGGGTGTGGACGTCGATCCGGGCGTCGGTGTGCTCGCCGACCTTCGCGATCAGCTCGCGGAACCGACCCGGCGTGGCGACGCCACAGGTGTCGGGGACGTTGATCCAGTCGACGCCGACCTCGGAGACCGCTTCGACGACGTCGATCAGGAAATCCTCGTCAGTTCGCGTCGCGTCCATCGGCGAGAACATGCAGGTAGCCCCCGCCTCTTTGACGCGTTCGACCGATTCGACTGCGCGTTCCCGGACCTCCGCTCGCGTGGCGTGCATCGAATCCTCGATCTGGACGTCGCTGGTGGACACGAACGTGTGCACCATCTCGACGCCCGAATCGAGCGCCGCTTCGACGTCCTTGTCGACGACGCGGGCTAACCCGCAGGTCGTCGTCGACGTCGACGACGCGATGTCACGGACGGCCTCGAACTCGGCGTCGGAGTTGACGGGGAATCCCGCTTCGATGACGTGGGTCCCCATCTCGTCCAGGATCGAGGCAATCCCTCGCTTGTCCTCGTACGAGAAGGAAGTGCCGGGCGACTGTTCACCATCCCGCAGGGTGGTGTCGAAGACACGTGCTGACTCTATTTCGTCAGTGGAATCTAACGTGCCCTGGAAGAACTCGACCCCCCTGACTGGTGTCAGAGGACGGCTCGTCTTGTGAAGACATTGTAGTCGAATCCCAGGCGGGAGGACCTATATAAATCTGGTGCCGAGATCGAAACCACCTGATGTGTTACCACAGGACATGGTTCACGAGTGTCGAAAAATCGCAAGCAACCAACGGCCTAATATTCTTAATACGGAATGGTATCATATGGTCGCCGTCGGCCGAGGTTCGCCAACACCGGTAACTATTACCCCGTAATCGGGGGCGTTCCGGGGGCGCTCCCGCTGGCGCGCGCCCGCCGGTTGACGGACGGTCACCGCTGACGACACTGGGTCAGGAAATCTGGCTATTCGTCCACCAGGTACGGATATCGTTTCCGATCGTCCACCGATCCGTCACTCGAGGGCGTCCTGATGGGTTTCGTAGCGGCTGACGTACCGATCCTCACAGGAGGGACAGCAGAACGTCTTGACCTCGCCGCCGACCGTCGCCGTCACCCCGTCGCCGGTGACTTCCTTGCCACAGACGACGCACTCGAGGGCGAACCCGGCGGCAGAGACGCCGACCAGCCGGTCCGACCGCGAGAGCAGCGTCACGTCGTAGCCGGCGAGCTCCGAGAGGTCGAGTTCGGTCTCGAGCCACGAGCGGACCCCCTCGGCGGGCAGGGTCGCGTGGACGAGCACGCGGCCGTCCATCCCCTCGTAGATCCCCTCGACGCCCTCGAGGTCGGCCGCCCCGCCGTAGACGTCGGCGACGGCCGCCGGCGCGGGCTCGAGTTCGATCAGGGCGGCCGTCTCGCCGCGGAGCTTCTCGCGGTCGACGTCGATCGTGAACCCCTCGATGATCCCCTGTTCCTCGAGCCGGGAGATGCGGTCGGAAACCGCCGGCGGGGTCAGCCCGACGTGGTCGGCGATCTCCTTGTACGGCCGGCGGGCGTCTTCGCTGAGGAGTTCGAGGATTTCGATGTCGGTCTCGTCGAGGTCGCGCATGCCCCGACGTTCGAACGGGAGCGAAAAGAGTGTGCCGTCGCCGCCGGTTCGACGCGCCCGTCTCGAGAGTCGGCGCGAGGGAAGCGGGCGGCCGTCGCGCGTATGGGTACTTTACCCCCGGTCGTGGTACGTGCCCCCGCGATGACGACCGACGAAATCACCGACCTGCTGACCGAAGCGTACCTCGACGAACTCGAGACCGTGATGAACTACCTCTCGAACGCCATCGTCCTCGACGGCATCCACGCCGAGGAGGTCAAGGCGAGCCTCGAGGAGGACATCCAGGAGGAACTCGACCACGCCCGGATGATCGGCGAGCGACTGAAGCAACTCGACGAGTCGCCACCGGGGTCGGAGTCGTTCGACGCCCAGCAGTCGAACCTTCAGCCGCCCGCGGACACGACCGACGTCCGGTCGGTCATCGACGGCGTGCTCGAGGCCGAGGAGGACGCCATCGAGACCTACCGGTCGCTGGCGGCGGCTGCCGACGACGCCAACGACCCCGTGACGGAGGACGTGGCGGTGACGCTGCTGGCGGACGAGGAGGCCCATCGGACGGAGTTCCGCGGGTTCCGCAAGGAGTTCCCGATGGACTAAGGACTGACTGCCAACCCAGGGAGTTCCTCGAGAGGAACGTTTTTCTCGTCGCGCTCCGACGGGAGCCACATGAGCGACTTCGACCTCGATCTGCGGGCGGTCGAGGAACACATCGACGAGGAGCTCGATCTCGAGGGAAGCATCGTGCTCGGCGTCCTGGACGGGTCGACGCCGGCGGAGCAGTGGATCGAAGGCGTCTCGAACGGCAACGTCCTGGTCCTCAATGTCGAGGGCGAGGTCAACGAACTCGCGTCCGGATTCGCCCGGGACGTGAAGGAGGCCGGCGGGAACCTGGTGCACTTCCGCGGGTTCCTGATCGTGACACCGCCGGGTGTGGACGTGAACACCGACCGGCTGTAGTGTAGGACGCGACGCGATCTCACTGCGATACCGACAACTCGCCGTAGTCGAACGCCTCGCCCATCTCCGAGAGGGTGTCGAGTTCGTCCTGTTCTTCCCGGAGCGTCTCCTCCAAGGTGTCGGCCGCGTCGTCCATGCCCAGTTGATCGGCCATCGGGATCAGATTCCCGTAGGTGGCGACCTCGTAGTGTTCGGCTTTCTGGCCCGCGGCGATGTTGAACCGGTCGATCGCCTCGTCGCTCGGGTCCTTGCTCATGAACTCCTCGTGAGCCTCGATCATCCCCTCGACGACCGGGTCCTCCTCCGGTTCGGCCTCCGCGTCGAGCCGCTCGAACACCCCCTCGATCCGGTCGACGTGGATCTCGGTCTTCTCGCGGTGTTCCGCGAAGCCCGATTTGAGTTCCTCGTTCGAGGAGGTCTCCTCGAGTTCCTCGAGGGCCTCGAGGAGGCGCTGTTCGGTGTGGTAGGCGTGTTTCAGTCCGGACACAAAGAGGTCTTCGGTGGTATCGATCGTCATGGGTGACCGTCTGAGCGTGCGCCGTTATGATCGATAAGTCGTCGGCCTGCAGGTGAGCGGACGCGAGCCCTCGCGGGGAGACCGGTAGCCGCCGCTACGGATCCGTCGCGAACGTCAACACGTGCCCGTCCGGATCCCGGAGAACGACCCGTTCGTCGCCGACCTCGTCGACTCGCCCCACCCGGTCGGCGACGGCCTCGAGCGCTGCGGTCGGTTCGCTCGTCTCGAACCCCAGATCGACGTGGACGCCCCCGCGGGCATCGGCGAGCCCGAGGTGGGGTTCCCACAGCTCCAGGGCCATCGGGCCGTCCATCCGGACCCGCGTGCGGTCGTCCCCCGCGTCGACGGTCTCGAACCCCAGTTGGGTGTAAAACGCCTCCGCGCGCTCGAGGTCCTCGACCTCGAGGACGACCTCGAAGAGGCCGTCGATCCCCGGCCCCGCGACGTCGCGCTGGCCGAGTTCGACGCAGTTGCCGTCCGGGTCGTACAGGTACAGCGACTTCGCGGGCCCGAACTGGGCCTCCTCGAGGTCGTAGCCCCGTTCCTCGAGGCGGTCCCACCAGTCGTCGTACTCGTCGGCGGGGATCGAGAGCGCGAAGTGGGTGTGGAGGCCCCCGCGGGGGACGCCGTTCGGCCGGCGAAGCACGAGGTCGGTGTCGCCGGCGGCGAGGGCGAGTTCCGACGGCTCGTCGCGGTCCGCGCGAACCGACATCTCGAGGGTCTCCGCGTAGAACGCCCGTGCGGGCTCGAGGTACTTGACCTCGAGCGCGAGCCAGGCCAGCCGGGTGAGCATGTGTCCACCTACTCGAGGACGGGTGAAAGAACCGTCGCCGACGCCTCCAACCGACCGCGAGCGGTCGAACCGTCCCGTTCGCCGCTTCTCCCCCGTTTATGGTGTCGACGACCCTAGAGAAACGCACGACAATGAGTTTCCGCATCGACGAACGCGCCACGGACTTCCGCGAGATCGACCGGTTCGACCACGGCGTCGGCTGGATCGCTCACCCCGAGGAACGCATGCAACGCGCCAGTCACGCCCTCGAGGTCGACGGCGAGGTCTGGTTGATCGACCCCGTCGACGCCGACGGTCTCGACGACCTGCTCGCGGAGTTCGGCGAGGTCGCCGGCGTCGTCGTCCTGCTGGATCGCCACAAGCGCGACGCCGCGGCGATCGCCGACCGCCACGGCGTCCCGGTCTACCTCCCAGCGTTCTTCGAGGGCGTCGCCGAGGAACTCCCGCGAGAGACGCCGATCGCCCGGTTCGACGACGAACTCGCGGACACCGGTATCGAGGCGCTCACGGTGGTCGACAGCCGGTTCTGGCAAGAGGCCGCACTCTACGACCGCGAGACCGGCACGCTCGTCGTCCCCGAGTCCGTCGGGGCTGCCGACTACTTCCGGGTCCGGGGCGAACGGCTCGGCGTCCACCCGATGCGGCGGGCGGTGCCGCCCCGCGACACGCTCGGCGGACTCCGCCCGGAGCGGGTCCTCGTCGCCCACGGCCCGGGCGTGCTCTCCGGAGCGACCGGCACCCTCGCCGACGCGCTCGAGGGCTCGCGTCGCCGCGCACCGCTGCTGTACGCGAAGACGGCGCGGTCGTTGCTCCCGTTCTAGAGGATAGCGGAGAGCGGGTGCACTCGCGGGGAATACATCTAACTACTCGCCCGACATAGGAAGGGGCGTGGTCTACATCACGCGGGCACTCGTCGACGTCCTTCTCGATCTGGCCAGCGACGCCGATCCCGACCGCGTGACGACCGGCACCTCGGTCACTCCCGCCCGCGAACTCGAGGGGCCGGAAGCCGACGCCGTCGCCCCGGAGACGCCCGTGTTCACGGACTTCTTCCTCCCCGATCCGGGCAACGCCGTCAACGCCGTCTTCGGCGTCGACCTCTCGACGCCCGCCCGGCAAGCGCAGGGCCAGTTCGTCTCGCACCCGTTGCGGGAACTCGAGGTGACCCGACGCGACGACCTCGCGGAAGTGATCTTCGTGGCCGTCCCGCCCTGGACCGACGCCGACGACTCGTTCGCGGCGTTCGATCGTGCGGGGGACCGACAGCCCCTCGAGATCATCGACGCGCAGCCACCGGAGCAGTCGTTTCCGGCCTGAGCCGTCGGCGATGCGTTCCTGACAGGGGTTCGAGAGGGGGGTCAGTCGTCGGCTGACGGCTCGAGCGTCACCGCGATTTCCGCGGCCGCAGCCTTGTACTCAGGAATCTTCGCTCGCTCGTCGAGCACGTCGTTCGTGAGCCGATTGGCCGAAGCGGCCGCGAAGTGTGGCGTCGTCCAGACGACGCCCTCCTTGATGTCCTCGGTGACCCGCGCCTCGACCGTGATCTCGCCCCGCCGGGACTCGAGGACGACCTCGTTGCCGTCCTCGATCCCGTACCGCTCCGCGTCCGCGGGGTGGACGTCGACGAAGTTCCGTGGCGTCTGGCGGTTCAGCGTCGGCGAGCGGGTGCTCATCGTCCCGGTGTTGTAGTGTTCCTCGAGGCGTGCGGTCGTGAGGATCAGCGGGTACTCGTCGTCCGGCGTTTCGGCCGGTGGCTGGTGGCTGACCCCTTCGATCCGCCCGCGTCCGCTCTCGGTGTCGAACTCCTCCTCGTAGAGGTAGGGGTCGCCCTCGTCGCCGGGCTGGTAACAGGGCCAGTGCAGCCCCTCCTCGCCCAGCCGATCGTAGCTCATCCCGTGGTAGATGGGACACACCCGGCGGAGTTCCTCGAAGACCTCCTCGGGGCCGTCGAACTCGAACTCGTCGGCGTCGAAGAGCCGAGACCCGACCGCCGAGAGGATCTCGAGGTCGTGTTTCGTGTTCTCGTGGACTTTCCCGACGCCGCGCATCCGCTGGACACGCCGGTCGGTGTTCGTGACGGTCCCGCCGCGTTCGGCCCACGTCGTCGCCGGCAGGAGCACGTCGGCGTACTGGGCGGTCTCGGTCGGGAAGATGTCCTGGACGACGACGAACTCGAGGTCCTGGATGCGTTCGGCGACCCGGTTGGCGTCGGGCTCGCTCATCACGGGGTTCTCGCCCATGACGTACAGCCCCTTGACCGACTCGCCGAACTCGTGGGAGATCTCGACGTTCGTGAGGCCCGGCTCGGCGGGGATCTCGAACCCCCACTCGTCCTCGACTGCCTCGCGGGCCGCGTCGTCGTCGACGAGCTGGTAACCCGGAAGGACGTTCGGCATCGCGCCGACGTCACAGGTCCCCTGGACGTTATTCTGCCCGCGCAGTGGGTTGACGCCGGTTCCGGGCCGGCCAACGTTGCCCGTGATCAGCGCCAGGTTGATCTCGTTTTGTACGTTGTCGACGCCGCACGCGTGCTGGCTCATCCCCATCCCCGTGAAGATGGCCGCGTTATCCGCCGTCGCGTACTTCTCGGCGGCCAGTTCGATCTCCTCGAGCGGGACGCCACACTCCTCGGCGGCGGCCTCCTCGTCGAAGTCCGCGAGCGTCTCTTTCAGATGGTCGAACCCCTCGGTACGCTCGGCGACGAACTCCTCGTCGATCCAGCCCTCCTCGGGCTGGTCCTCGTGGTGCTCGAGGATCGTCTTGAGGACGATGTTCAGCAGCGGGATGTCGGTGCCGGGGTTCAACTGGAGATGCTGATGGCGCTCCGTCTCGCCGATCCCGAACGAGCGCGTCGTCTTGTTCGCGTGGGGATCGACCTGGATGACGGTCGCGCCGTCGAGCACCGCCTGCCGGAAGTACTGGCTGTTCGCGATCGGATGTTGTTCGCCGGGATTCGCCCCCTGGATCCAGAACAGGTCACACTCCTCGCGGAGGTCCCGCATGCTGTTGGTCATCGCCCCCGCGCCGAGGCTCGTCCGCAGCGCCCAGACGGTCGAGGCGTGACACATCCGCGTACAGTTGTCGACGTTGTTCGTCCCGTACCGGCGTGCGAGCTTCTGGAGGAGGTAGTTCTCCTCGTTCATCGTCTTCGAGGAGCCGAAAAAGCCCACGGCGTCGGGGCCGTACTCCTCGCGGATCCGCTCGAGTTCGTCGACGACGTACGCGTAGGCCTCCTCCCAGGTGGCCTCGCGGAACTCGCCGTCCTCCTTGATCTGCGGGTCGGTGAGCCGATCTTCGTGGTCGACGACCTCCGTCGCCGCGCCGCCCTTGATGCAGACGCGACCCTCGTTGACGGGCGCGTCGCCCCACGGCATGAACTGCACGTCCGCCGGCTCCTCGCCCCCCGAGAGCTGGATGCCACAGCCGACGCCGCAGTACGGACAGATCGTCTTGACCGGGTCTGATTGATCGCTTGACATAGTGTGGTCTCCTCGGTCGCCGCGCGTCGCGGGCGATCGACACGTTGTCTATCACCCTCCACCGGAATGAGTCTTGCTGACACACGACTTCGATCCCGTCCGGTCGCCGGCGGCCGTTCCCCCGTCCCCATCGCCGATACCCCATATGGCACGGGGAAACGTATACCACGATAGTCGACCAACGGCCGATCGATGGCGCTTACCCGGTCCGCCCTCGAGGCCGCCGTCGCCGACTACCGCGAGGAAGAACCCTTCTATCCGGTCGAGCGCGAGGGAATCGAGACACTTCCCAGCGCGTTCCGGACCGGCGAGTTCGGCTGGCGGGACGCCGCGTGGGTCGTTCGCTGGTACTACCGGCGGTCGCTCGGCGCGATCCCGAACGCCGAGCGGCGCCGGCACGAGGACGCTTTCGAACGGAACGCGTTCGACGACGTTCGCGACGCGATCGTCGCCGCCGCGACCGCGATCGATCGGGACGATCGCTCATCCGCCATCGCAGAACCGGTCGACCGACTGACCGCGCTCGAGGGCGTCGACGTTCCGGTCGCCTCGGCGTTCCTGTTTTTCGGTGCGCCGGTGTGCTGCATCGTCGTCGGCGAACGCGAGTGGGAGACATTGCGAACGCACGGCCACCTCGAGCGCCCCTACCCGGAGTCGCCGTCGCTCGCGGACTACCGGACGTATCTCGACCGCTGTCGGTCACTGGCCGAGCGCTTCGATCGTGACATGTGGTGGCTGTACCGGGGGCTCTGGCGACTCGGGCAGGGCGATGGGGACGGAACGTAGCCGAGAAATCCGGTTTCGAGACGGAACCGCACGTCGAGGGCCGACGACGGGTCACCGCGGTCCCAGTTCCGGTTCCGGCCCCGGCGCCGGGGCCGGTACCGGCACTGGCGTCGGCACTGCAGTCGGGAACCCGCCGTCGATGATTCGGTCGACGATTCCTCCACGATGCCGGTCTTCGCTGTTCTCCTCGTCGTCACCCGACGGGGACGGGAAGTCCGGGATGTGTGGCACGAACCTTCGACCTCCAGGCGGAGCTACGCCCTCGAGCGGAATAAAATCCGTGTCGGCTCCTGAGTGCTGGCAACGCCGTCGACCGTTCGTGACCGGTTACGCCACCGAACGGCCGACGGTCGGCGGCGGTCGCACTGCCCCCTTCGTCATGAGCGGGGGATCCGAACGTTCGAAGTGGGTCCCCGGAAACGGCTCACTCGAGGTACCCCAGCCCACGGAGCTGTTCGGCGATCTCCTCGAACTCCGCCTCCGTGAGTTCGCCCTCTTTCTGGTGCTGGATGACGATGCTGCGCAGCAGGAAGCGAACGAGGTCGCTCGTGCTCTGGAAGCTCGTCCCCTCGATCGTGTCCTCGACGCGGTCGGCGAGTTCCTTCGGGATCGAAACCGTGGTGTATTCGGTCATACTGGATGGTCCGTCGCGGTCACCAAAGACGTGTCGACGACCGTGCACGACCCCAAACCGGTGACCCCCGGACGGCCGCCGCCGCTCGAGCGCCTTCGTAGCGGTTTTTATAGCGGCCTGTCAAATGGAGGCTATGGGAGTCCGGCCACCATCGAACGGAGACGACGACGAACCCGAGAGCGTCGAGTTCGGCATCGCCGCAGTCGACGCCCGCCTGAAGGACGCTGATCTCTCGTTTCCAGCCACCAGGGACGACGTCGCCGCCGAACTCGGCACCGCACGCATCCCCTACGACGTCCACGGCAACGACGTCTCGCTGGGCGAAATGTTAGCGGAAGTCGACTCGGAGGAGTTTCGCTCGCGCCAGCAACTGCTGAACGAACTGCACGAACCGTTCGAGGAATACCGTCGGCAGAACTCCGGCGGCGTCTTTCAGCAGATGCGCTCGATGCTTCCGTTCTGAGTTATCCGCGGCCGCCGTCGGCTTCGGTCTCCGTCTCGATCTCGGCGTCGGGTCGACCCTCTTCCGACTCGCGGTCCTGCCGACCACCGCTCTCGGCTGCCGTCGACTTTTTCGTGATCCGCTCGAGGCGACGGCGCTGTTCGCGGTGTAAGGTGACGAGCAGGTCCGAGAGCACGCCGAACATGAGCAACTGGACGCCAAGCAGGATGCCTGCCGCGGAGACGAGCGCCAGGATTTCGTGGCCGATCCCGTACTGCACCCACTCCCAGACGACGTAGGCCGCGATGAGCGCGCCAGTAACGATACCCGTGACCCCGAGGCTGCCGAAATAAAAGAGCGGGTTGTTGGTCTTGGCCAGCGAGTACAGCGCCAGGATGATCGTTCCGCCGTCTTTCACGGGGTGAAGGTTCGTCTCGGAGTCCTCCGGTCGGGCACTGTAGCTGATCGGGACGACCGTCGTGTCGACACCGTGTTTCACACACTCGACGGCGAGTTCGGTCTCGATCGTAAAGCCGTCAGAATCGAGCGAGAGGCGTTCGAAGGAGTCGACCGTAAACGCCCGGTAGCCCGAGAGGATGTCCTCGTAGTCGGCTCCGTGGATGAACCGGAACGAGCGATTGATCAGCCGGTTCCCGACGCCGTTCAGGGCCTTCATCGCGTCGTCGTCCATATCTGCGAACCGGTTACCGATCACGTGCTCGTAGCCGCGGGACAGCGGCTCGAGCATCCGCTCGGCGTCCGCGGGGTCGTACGTGCCGTCACCGTCGAGCATCAGGACGTAAGGGACGTCGATGTACTCGACGGCCTCGCGGACGGCCTGGCCCTTCCCGTCGCCTGACTGGACGAGTACCTGTGCGCCGCGGTCGCGGGCGATCTCCTGGGTGTCGTCCTCGGAGCCGCCGTCGACGACGACGACGTTCCCGTAGCCCTCCTCGTGGAAGCCGTCGATCACGTCGCCGATCGTCGCCGCCTCGTCGAGGGTCGGAATGAGGACGCACACCTCGTCGGACGCGATCTCGCGCGTCGTCCCGGTATCGCTCATGGCGATGACCTCCCCACCGCCGTCGCGATCCGCGTGCGCGAGCGTCCCGTCATTCTCCATCGGCAGTCACTCTCTCGTCGGGGCGCAAAAGGTTACTGAAAGCTGTCGTGGGGTCGAACGACGGCTTCCGAACTATGACGACGCTATCCGTGCAGCCACATACACATGAGGACGAAGACGATCAGCAACCGAGAGGCTGTCTACGAGCGCCTGTGTGCACGGAAGCGGGACGATGAGAGTTTCATCGACCTTCTTGATCAGCTGCTCGACGCGTCCGACTCTGGCTGGAGGGCGAGTACGGAGCGCTTTCGAGGACGACGTAGCGGGAGTCGAGGAGATCATCGCTCGGGTACGGGCCGAATCCGGCAGGGGACAGGTTGATCGGCAACGCGACGGGCTCGAGGCGTTCGGCGATCTGACCGACGAGGAAACGGACGACGGGTAAGCTGCTGGATGCGACGCTTTGATACATCAAGACGTCGCTCGACGACATTTTTGTGTATGAGAGCAGACATCTACCACGTGAGCAAGAACATCGTTATCTCGGACGACGTTTACCGGAGACTAAAACGGGAGCAGGGGGACCAGAGTTTCAGTGACGTCATTCGAGACCACCTTGAGGAAGGACGACGGCTCGCCGACGTTACGGGTGAGGGAGTTCTCGACCAGGAAACGCACAGCACCGTCGAGGCCGACGTTCGGGAACTGAGTCGTAGAACGCGCTCGAGGTTCGACGACGAGCGATGAAACGCTGTGATTGTCGTTACCAGGTCAGCCCCTCGTACACCTCGAGGGCATCCCGATCGACGTCGATCCGTCGCCCGTCGACGAGCACCCGCCGGGCCATCCCGTCGAACTCGCCATCGAGGTCGTCGAACTCCGGCCAGTCGGTGGCGACGACGGCCCCGTCGGCCCCCTCGAGGGCAGCCTCCGCGGAGTCGGCGAACTCGAGGTCGGTGTCGGGGTACTTCTCGCGGACGTTCTCCGTGGCGACGGGATCGTAGGCGACGATCGACGCGCCTCGGTTCTCGAGGTGCTCGAGGACGTCCAGCGCGCGGGACTTCCGAACGTCGTCCGTGCCCGGCTTGAACGAGAGTCCGAGGACGGCGATGCGGGCTCCCTCGAGGTCGACGTGATCGGCCAGCAGGGAGACGAGTCGACGCGGCTGCTCGTCGTTGACCGCGACGACGGCGTCCAGCAGTTCGGGTTCGTACCCCTGCTCGCGAGCGCCCGCCCGGAGCGCGGCGACGTCCTTCGGGAAGCAGGACCCGCCCCAGCCAAGCCCCGAGCGCATGAACCGCTCCGAGATGCGATCGTCGAGGCCGACCGCCTCGAGTACCTCGTAGGCGTCCGCGCCGTACTCCTTGGCGATGTTCCCGAGTTCGTTGACCAGCGAGACCTTCGACGCGAGGAAGGCATTGTTCGCGTACTTGATGAGCTCCGCCTCGCGGACGTCGGTCTCGACGAGGTGAGTGCCCTCGTTCGCGAGAATTGGGGCGTAGAGGTCGCGGAGGGTGGTCGCTGCGGCGTCGGTTCTGGTTCCGAGGACGACCTTGTCCGGCTCGAGGAAGTCACCCACCGCGGTTCCCATGCGGAGGAACTCGGGGTTCATCGCGACCTCGATCCCCTCGCCGATCGGGGTGCCCGATTCGTCGGCGAGGATCGGTGCGACGACCTCCTCCGTAGTGCCGGGGAGGACCGTACTCTTGACCACGACGAGGTGATCGTCGTCCTTCTCGGCCAGCGCCTCGCCGAGCATCTCCGCGCCGGCCCGCATCGGGGCGAGTTCGAGGCTGCCGTCCTCGCTCTGGGGCGTGGGCAGACAGAGCAGCGTGACGTCCGTCTCGCGTGCTTCGGCGTAGTCCGTCGTCGCGCGAAGCGAGTCGCCCGCGTGTTCGGCGATGCGGGGCTCGAGGCCCGACTCGTGGATCGGGGCCTCCCCCGCGTTGATCGTTTCGACGATTTCTTCGTCGATCTCGACGTTGACGACGTCGTGGCCGAGGTCGGCGAGGCAGGCGGCGACCGTGGTGCCGACGTACCCGCTGCCGACGATGGAGACGTTCATACGGGATGCGAGGACCGGTCGGCGTTAGTCGTTTTTGGTTGGTACCCACCGTTTCGCCGTAGGTCAAACCTGTCTGGGTTGGCGGTCTCGAGTTCTCCTCGCTCTCCCCTTTCTGTTTGCTTCTCGAGTCGTTTTCTTCGATCTCGATCTTCGGGGTAGCTGATGTCGATCCGTTAGCCACCTCCGGATCGCGTCGATTGTCCGACTGGACTGAATCAGCGGGTCAATTGCATCTGGGAGTTCGTACTCGCCGTGGGCGCTGGGTTTGCCAGGCGACTGGCATGGAATACCGCTGGCGCGAATGTGTAGAAGCCAGTCATCTCGAGGGCGAAAGTCGGGCTGTCCGGTTTCTGCCTTACTGCGAGGATTTTGCCGTATTCGTTGGTGAGGACGCCGTACCGTAACGCTTCCTCGTGCGGGACTTCTTCGACGAGGAACGCGGCGTCAGCACGCTCTTTTCGGTGGGGTTTGTCACGTCACGCAAATCGCCCGGACGACTTATCCCTCGAATCAGCATGCAGTCGTCCACGTCGGGTTCGGCCTGCAGAACCACCTGGGCGAGCTCGAGTTGTTCGCACTGGCGAACATACGTGATCGGGACGTCCTCGCCCTCGTCGTCGTATCACTCGATGATCCGTTCCTTCCGATACGCGACGGTGGAAGCAGAGGCACCGATCTCGAGCATGTTGCTGGAGACGTTCCCGATGACAGGTGGCCGTCGACCTCGAGGAGTACTTTGGGTTTGTTTCGGTGGGGGCAGAGTGGGTATCATGGTAAATACGGCGAAACTGGGAAATCACATGCTTTCGAGATATAATCCTACCAATACATATCAAATACGGGAGGTAGCCGCCAGCCAGTATCTCGTAATAATGCCAATACTTTATCCCGTTCAAATCGTATTGGTGCCGTATGGGACTAGTTAAAAAAGGAATACATACCTATCGAGAAAACGGCCTTCTAAATACGGTAGAAAAATCGACATCATTTATTCGATCACATCCCCACTACTTACACCACGCCATCACAAACTTGGCGTTTCGGTTGCGGTACGGCGAAGGAACGGATGTTATGGCAAAAGACTGGGACAATCTATTACTGTTGGACGCATGTCGATATGATATATTTTCCGATGAAAATAATATTGACGGAGATCTTCAGTCGGTTATTTCTCATGGCTCCTCAAGCCTTGAATTTATTGAGGAGAACTTCGCGAATGAGGATCTCCACGACACGGTGTATGTAACTGCTAATACGTATTACGATGTCCTTGATGATGATGTTTTCCACGCCGTAATAACCTGCTTTGATCACTGGGATGAGGAATTGATGACTGTCCCTCCCGGTGGTGTCGTGGAAACAGCGCTCAAGGCTCACGAGCAATATCCCCAAAAGCGTTTGATCATACACTTCATGCAGCCACACGCTCCGTACATCGGTGAAAAGGGGCGAGAATTGCGGGAACGATTGAGCCGTCAAATAAACATAACAGGAATGACACTAGAGCGGGCTCAAAAAGACTCCCGTACAGAGACAGAGAACTCGCCCCGGACTGTCCAAACGATAGAAGCCCCTACAGTCGACGGGTTGGATGTTTCTGATACTGAAATAAGAGAGGCATACACAGAAAACCTAAATGTGGTTCTGTCCCACGTGAAAGAATTATTACCCCAACTAACTGGAAAGACAGTGATTAGTGCGGACCATGGAGAGTTACTAGGAGAACGTGTGTTTCCCCTGTATCGGAAACGATATGAACACCCGACTTATCTCCACGTTCCGGAACTATGTATTGTTCCTTGGTTAGTGATAGAGGGGGACGAAAGAAAATATGTCAATCCAGAACCCCCTGAACGATATGATTCGATGCGGCAGGAAGAGCTGGATGAAAAATTGGAAGCCCTTGGATACAGATAGCACATCCTTATCATGTGATGTTTGGAAGGCCATCTTGGGTCTATGTGATCAACCTGGATTCGGACTAACGACTATAGCAACGCCTCCATCAGTCGTTTCTCAAGGTTTTTGTTCCTCAGCGAAAAAAGCATGATATGAGTGATTTGCCGAACGTTCTCTTGGTGATTTTAGATAGCGCTCGAGCCAAGAACATGGGGGTGTACGGTTATGACCGTGAGACGACTCCGTTTTTGGACGGATTTGCGGAAGCGGCGACTCTCTATCAGCAACCACGTTCCCCGAGCATTCACAGCATCGCGAGCCACGTGAGTATGTTTACTGGATATCACGTAGAGGAACATCGGGCGATACACCACGATTCGCAAATTGATTTAGAGGAGACCATCTGGAGAGAATTAAGCGGCGACCACGATTACAGTACCGGACTGTTCACACCGAATCGCATAATCTCGCATGCGTCTAACTTAGCGGAGGCGTTCGAGTTCACCGAGATAGCTGACGTTCAGACTTCGCATAAGCGTCGTAAAAAACTCTTCCAGGACGCGTACGGACCACGGGACACCAAAGCCCATCTTTCGGTTTTTGGTAATTTTCAGCGGAGTTTAAAAAATGACCAACCACTTCGATCTCTTTGTAACTGCGGGTGGGAAGGATTTCGCAAACTGGAAACAAAAGTAAAACGGATAGACGACAACAAAACGATTTCTGGTGACCGGTTTATCGAGCGTTTCTTGGAGTGGGAAAAGGACCAGTCCGGACAATGGGCTGCCTGTTTGAATCTTATGGACACTCACAGTCCATACCTTCCCGACCCGCAATATAATCGCTGGGGGGACAAGTCAACGCTCAAGATGCAGAACGGAAAGACGATCCCGAGTGGTGATCTGTTAACAGGGGTTCGTAGTTGGGATGAATTGCGGGCATTGGAAGCGTTGTACGATGGATCTATCTTTCAGGTTGACCAACAATTAAAAACACTTTTCAACCAATTATCAGAAGATGATGAACTGGAGAACACGCTCGTGATTGTAACGAGCGACCACGGTGAGGGTTTTGGTGAAAGAAGCAGACTTACTCCCGAAATCAAGATCCCGGGCCATAATTGGGGGATCCATGAGGTCCTTACTCATGTTCCGCTTATTGTTAAATATCCTGGTCAGAAGGACGGAAAATCCGTCTCTGAAACGGCATCACTCACGAATATTCCGGACGTGATTCGGGCCGTACTGTCTTCTTCGAGTGAGAAAGATCAATTCACAAAGGACGACCTTGTTCTGTCATCAACATATAGAATGTTAGATAAAAATACGAATAAGTTCCCAACAATTGATAATATAAATAATTTCACTGGTCCCTGGCGAGCAGTTTATGAAAATAATAAAAATGGTGTAAAAAAGTATGCTCAGCATAAAGGCCAATCGGTCACGGTATCTATTGAGTCTCCATTTGAACAGGAAGTCGTTGAAGAACATACGCCAAGACCAGTCAACGAAATATATGATGCCTTGCACCCTGCGGGAATAGGTGAGGACAATGATTCAGTTGGACTCACCGACGAACTAGAAGATCACTTGAAGGATTTGGGGTATATTCGATAATCGATGTCGAAAATCTCTTGCTATATGTGGAGCAAGTTCTCGATTCCGTTCTTTACGTTTGCTTCTTGTTAGAGTGGTGTTATTTCCGAAAATATACTCTTGAATCGTAATTCTCGTTAATAATAGGCACTTAACGGCTAATCAATCCAATTATCGATAACCAAGAGACTCGAGACGGTCGAGCACCTCTTCTTCGTCGTCGTATTCGACACTTCTATTATCTGAGGCGTTGGGGTCGTTTTCGGAGTGAGTGTACCGCGAGAGCAGTTCTTCCAGTTGTGCCCGGAGTTTGGCCGCCTGTTCGGACCGGTCCTCGACGAGATTCTCCGTCTCGTTTGGATCCGTGGTCAAATCGTACAATTGCTCGGCTGCACCATGAGGACGCTCACAGTATCGACACGCTGGATCACCGACTGCGCGCAGATACTTCCAATTCTGGGTTCTGATACCGCGGAATCGCTGTGTGTTCGCCTCTTCAAGCAAAATTGCTTCCCGGGAGTCCCACGTATCGTCACTATCTGATCCCTCAAGGAGAGGGAGAAGCGATCGACCATCTGCGTCGAATTCAGTTGGAGATCCCTTACTGTCGTCTAATACATCGAGTACGGTCGGTGCGATATCCGTAATATTGACAAGTTCGGAGACGCGATCGACCGCATCGAACGGTGGACGAACGATCAGCGGGACGCGAACCGTCGCCTCGTAGAGGCCGTGGTGCTCGAAATAAATGTCGTGCTCGCCCAGCGACTCGCCGTGGTCGGCTACTATGAGGACCAGCGTTTCCTCAAGCATCCCCCGATCGCGGAGAACGGAGAGAAGTGAGTCGATTTTCCGGTCGGCTTCGGTGGCCGCCGCGTCATACTGGGCTCGCGCGAGCGCTGTACCGATACCAACCTCGTGGCCTCGCCACTGGTCGTTGTTCTGATTGACTACGCCACCGGGTTGCAGACTGTTATAGGTGATCGATCCCGTCGGAAACCGTTCGGCAATCTCAGTTAGCGGCGTATTCTCGTATTCGAATCGTTCCAAGTATCGCTCGACGAGGTTTTCGTCGACGTCATACGGTGTATGCGTATCCATCAGGTGGACCAGTGAATAAAACCGGTCTGCGTCTTCGAGAAACGAATCGAACGCTTCGACGATTTCGTTTTCGTCGTCGCTTCCAGTTCGATCAGTGAGACTGTTATATACGCCGGAAATAACGTCTCCGATCGATGGATGGACCGAATAAAGGATGTCACTAACCGCCTTTTCCAAGGACTTGAGCCGCCAGTGAGCAGAAGTCAACTCCGGATAGCGATCGAAACCGCGACGGTGCCACCGTCCGAGTGGTCGCCCGAACGCACCGGTCGCGAATCCACGTTTATTAAGGACTGACGGTAGCGTCGATGTGTCTTCAACACGCTTTTTTTCCATCTCGCTCACATGGGATCCGTGGTTGAGTACGCCATGTGTTCGCGGATACTGACCCGTCTGAAGTGATGTTAAGGCCGGGTCGGTCGCATTCGTCGTACTGTAAGCATTCTCGAAGATTGTTCCGTCAGCAGCGAGTTCGTCAATAGTCGGTGTGACCGATCGCCCGCCGTAACTCCCGACGCGGTCGACGCGAAGCGCATCAACGACGACGACGAGGATATTCATTGTTCGACCTTACTCGAGCAACGGATTAAAATACCACGTCTCGTACCGGTATCACGATCGTGCGTTCTGCGGGTCCTTGTTGTCTGGCCGTCAGCTACTTTCATTACTGGCTTCAATATCCATCGAAAACTCTCCGTATGGTCCTCACTCGAGTACAGCAGAAAATTCGGGATCTCGGTCCTCTCGATCTGGTTCGCCGCGGATTCGATACTGCCGTCGCACCCAGACTCCTCCTTGCAAAACTGGCACTGGATACGCGAGTCCGATACCTCGATCGAGTGGCGCTCCGTCGTTCGGCTGGTGCTGATCGTCTATCCTTTGGACGTGCTGAGTCGGTCACTGTTCCATCACTTCCGGACGCGCCGGAGGATCTCAACCGAATGAGCGGCACCTACCGGTTCGATCGACCATTCGTCTGTCAACTATCGACCGCGCGGCTCCTTGGAGCCGATGCTCTCGTCGCCGCGCCAAACGGCGCGCTACTACTCGAAACATCTCTGGGTCGACGTGACCAACTCGAGCGATCGTTGCTTGCCGAACCCGAGCTCCTGGCGCGAACAATACGTGATCCGACGGCCCCGGGAGTCGCTCGCGCGGATGACGACCGGTTAGCAAACGTCTGCTCGTTCGTCGACGGCTGTCTCGGGGGCTATTCGCACTGGATCTTGAAAGGATTACCGCGCCTCGAAGGCGTTGCCAAGTGGGAACGTCAGACAGGACGCCGTGCAACGATTCTTCTCTCGGGGAATCCGCCCAGTTGGGTTCTCGAATCTCTCGAGTATTTTGGATATGGCAAGCAAGTCGCAATGTGGCAGGGCAATCGGGCGACGGTCGATGGCCTGATCGTTCCATCCATTCGCTCTCCAGAACAACCGCGGTCAGCGTACGTACACCGGTTCACCTACGATCTCGGGTACAAAATACCAGCCCCATCTGCCTGTCGTTGGCTCCGTTCTGTGGCCCGAGACGTACAAGCAGTGACGGACGAACAGTTATCGACGAGCAGGAGACGGCGGATCTATATCTCCAGAAGCGACGCCGATCGCCGAAGAGTGACCAATGAAACGAAACTCGTGGAGTCGCTATCCGAGCTCGGCTTCGAGTCGTACTCCTTGACGGATCTCTCCTTTGCTGAGCAGGTTCGACTCTTCTTCGAAGCGGAGGCTGTCGTTGCTCCCCATGGTGCCGGGTTAGCGAACCTCGTTTTTGCGGACGATTGTTCCGTACTTGAACTGTTTGGGGAGAAAATAAAGCCGACGTATCGAATGCTCTCGGCGGCGCTCGATCTCGACTACGAGTTCCTTCGCTGCGATCCAATGAGATCTGATCTCCGAGCCGATCCGACATCCGTTCGCCGATGTGTTGAGCACCAACTGGGAGAACACTGAATTCTTTGTCATTTCCGATCACTTCATGGATAAGATTGCGAAATGATATCCTGAAAATCGGGATGGACAGTCGCATCGATTTCATGAGCCCCATTAGCGATCTTCTCACGCTTTCGCTGCCATTTTCGGTGGCGTACGACGACCCGAACGGGAATCGCGTCGAGGTCAAGTATTTTTGCAATGGAGAACCGATGGTTTCCTCCCCCACAAAAGATTAGCTCACCATCTCGTCCGATACTCACACAGATTTGATCGAGCGACGTTTCGATCCGGGTATCGGCTCCGTCGTAGTTTTGGGATGGATCGTAACCGTGTTCTTTGATACTCTTGTAGAGTTGATCGATACGCTCGTATCGACGCTCGAGGTCTGAGATCGAATAGCAACCATCTGCTTCACCCTCCGTTTCGATCCGACGGCACAACTCGTCGTGGATGTCGGTTTCCTCCCATTCTTTCTCATGGCAAAACCGTTGTTCGACGGACCGATACTTGAGCGAGCGTTCGTACGGCTGGGTTTGTCGGTCCCAGTTGCCCCCCCTGATGGCTCCCGATGCGAGGTATTTGTCAATTTCACGATTTGCCATTGTGATGTTATTCGGATCGATCTCGATTAACTCGAACGGGTCCGCGAGAGCGTTGTATCCTTTAAGACACCGATAATAGGTATGGCGAGCAAAAATGAGCGAGCGAACGAGCGCAGGATGATGCGTCAGATATGCCCGCGTCGACGATATCAGTCCGTATAGTCCTCCAGCGTCGAACACTGACCGTGCTCTCGCGACGAGTGACATTATGCGGGGGTACGAACGAGTGCCGTAAATACGACTTGCTCTTCGTGTCACTTAGCCATGGAAACGTAGCCTGACGGGAATAAACCTCGCTTCACCGTATCACACCTCGAATGGGGCGGTTCGAAACAGACAGCGAAGGAAGTTTATCACCGGACGATTACGGAGTATACAACGTCTTTCATGAGGATCGGACAGACTTCATTCCTCCAGTTCATCGCCGAGATTTCTGCCTCAGCGATCGGTTTTTTCGCGACGATTTATTTCGCTCGCGTCCTCGGCGCGGAAGTTCTCGGTTACTATTCGGTTGCGCTTGCGGTCGTGACGTGGCTTGCCGTCGCCGGTCGAATCGGAATCAGCAACGCGGTCATCAAGCGGATGAGTGAAGGAGACGAACCGTTCGCATACTTCTGGGCGGGCGTCATGCTTGTCGGTTCGATTTTTCTCGTCATCGCGACCGGGGTATTCGTCTTCGGCGAACAGATTGACGCCTATGTCGGGGCGGAGGTCCACCTGCTCATCGTAGTGATGGTCTTTGGATTGTTGTGTAACAGTCTCGGAAACGCCGCATTACAGGGCCGTTATCTCGTCCACATCTATGCAGTCCTCAAGCCCCTCAAGATCGCTGGTCGGGCGGTTGTTCAGACCACGCTCGTGTTCGTCGGTTTTGGACTCACCGGCCTCTTAATCGGCTACACGAGCGGATGGGTGCTGGCCGCCGGTATCGCCTTCGTGGTTCTGACTCCCCATTTTAGGCGACCATCACGGCGACATTTCCGTCGGCTTATCGAGTTCGCGAAATACTCCTGGCTTGGTCGCGTGCAAGGGAAGACGTTCAGTGAAGCCGATATTCTCATCCTTGGGGCACTTGTCTCGAGCGGATTAGTCGGTGTCTATTCGATCGCGTGGGCACTCTGTTCATTCTTCCTTATCTTTACGCAGGCAATTAGTTCGGCGATGTTTCCCGAGATCAGCAAACTGGATGCGAAAGGGAAACGAGACAGCGTTGCGTCACTGACCAACGATGCAGTCGCTTTCGCAGGTTTCGTGTTGATTCCCGGAATAGTTGGTGGAGTACTCGTCGGTGATAGAGTCCTCGCCATCTACGGCGGGGAGTTCGTACGGGGAGAGACGGTCTTGCCAATTCTCCTCGTGGGCGCTCTGCTCTATTCGTATCTTGAACAATTCTTGAATACGCTCAGCGGGATCGATAGACCCGACATCACGTTTCGTGTCAACGGACTATTCGTTGGGGCTAATATCATCGCGAACGTTGCGCTGGTCTCTGTATTCGGATGGGTCGGTGCTGCGTTCGGAACCGCACTTTCGGCGGGTGTGAGTCTTACCGCCGCTTACGTTATGGTTCGAACACAGATCGACTTCGAGCCACCGCTCGGCGAAATCTCCCGGCAAGTGGCTGCTGCTATCGTAATGGCTGTCGCCGTATATCCACTCACTCAATTGGCCGGGCCGACCTCGGAGAGTGCCCGCGCCGCAATCGTTACCGTCGGGATCGTCGGGATAGGAGCTACAATCTACGTAATGAGTTTGCTGGCGATGTCACCGCGGTTTCGCAACGTCGTCCGGAATAACGTCCCGATCGACCTCCCAGTGCTTGTCGAACCGTAGTTCAACCGGCGACCTCGGATTCGTCAGCGGACAGTACTGACTCGTAAATATCGAGGATTCGATCCCCGATACGATCCCAGCTGACCTCTCGGACTGCGTCACGACCGTTCGATCGTCTTCCCGACTCGAGAACGGCTACGAGTTCGTCGACCAGTTCGTCTTCAGTTGTTCCGACGCCTGAAGGAGAGACGTCGCGAAGCCGTGTCCGGACATCGCCGACGTCGGTCGAAACCACTGGCAGGTTGCACGCCATCGCCTCTTTGACCGTGTTCGGCGACCCTTCGTGTCTCGAAGTCAGTAGAAGGGCGTCAGCAGCGTTCATGAAGATGGGAACGCGTTCGTGAGGGACTCCGGAGATGGTCTGTAGTTCGATTTCGTCATCAGTGGCTTCCAACCGATCCCGAGTCCGCTCGGTAACGCGTTTCGCCAGCGGGTAGTTTTTCCGCTCGTAGTCCGGTGAATACGGGAAGAGGACGTGTTTCCGGTCCGGGTCCCAACCGACCCGTTCACAGGCCTCGCGACGATCCATCGGTTCGAACCGCTCGAGGTCGATCCCGCTGGGGAGGATGTGGGCGTCTCGTCCGAGCATGTCTCGCATTTCCTCGCTTCGGACAGTTATTGCGTCGCAACGCCAGGCGCAAGCTTTCGTGACCGCACCGTCGAACCCGACGACATCCGACCCCCACAACGTGAGGACGACGGGAAGACGAAACTGGGTGATCGCGTATGGGGCGGTGAGTCCGTAGTTCGCGTGGATCAGATCGTAGTTGCCGGACCGAAGCTCCTGGCGAACTTTCGGAAGGAACTGGAGATACTCCGCGACGCCTCGACCGCTTCCCATATCGCCGTCGATCTGATCGGCACCGGGGACGACGAGGACAGTCGTATCGACGCCTTTCCGCTCGAGAGTGTCGATCTGCTGGGTGAAGAAGACCTCTTCGGACGTGACGAGATGTAACGCCTGGATGTTGGAAGTAGTGGTCATCGATCGAGATCGAGATCGAGAGTGAAACGCGATTGGGTCCCAGTCACACGTTCGCTGGTTCGCCTACGAGGGAGTCGTTCGACTGGGCCAACCCGTACAGATACCCGAACCCGACCGCAGCCGTAAAGACGAAGATCGCCGCGAGCTGCTTCGCCTTCGCCGACGACGGCTCCTCGGCGAGTCCTCGTAATCGATCGGGGACGAACTCGAGGAGCAACTGCCCCAGATATTCGTTCTTATCGCCTTTCGCTTCGGGTAACAGCAGGTCCATAATTCGCTTCGAGTACCCTTGCCAGAACGACCGACCGACAAGCCAGCGGAAGTCGCCGCGGTAGTCGAACAGCTTGTGGTGGACCACGGCGTCCGTGTTGTAGATCACGCCCTTGCCGTACTTGTTGGCGATCCGGATGCAGACCGGCGCTTCGTGGGCCTGGATGTGACGGTCGCCCTTTCGGCCGGTGTTCTCGTCGTAGCCGCCGACGTTCAGGAAGACGTCCCGCCGGTAGGAGATGTTCGACCCGTAGGTGTTGCGCAGTTCCTCCATGTGCTCGCCGAACCCGCGTTCGTCACAGCCGACGAGCCAGTAGAACTCCTCGGGGAAGAAGTCCGGTTTCTCGGTGACCCAGTCGGGGGCGACGTGTCCTCCCACGGCGATCGCGTCCGTCTCCTCGTAGACTCGAGCGAGTTCGGCTACCCAATCGGTCTCGGCGACGGCGTCGTCGTCGATGAAAGCGACGACGTCGCCGGTCGCGAGTTCGGCACCTCGAGTACGGCTGTAGGAAATTCCCTGATTTTCGTCGTTGCAGTGTACCACGACGTCCTCGAGGTTGCCGTAATCCGCTCGGACGCGGTCGAACACTGCCTCGTTGCCGTCGACGACGAGGACGATCTCGAGGGGTTCGTACGTCTGATCGAGCACGCTGTCGACGCACTCCGAGAAGACGTCGTAGCGTTCCATCGCGTAGGTGCAGATGACGACGGAGACCGAGAGGGGACCAGGGCCGGGGTCGGAGTCCGAGTCGGAGTCCGAGTCGGAAGCGGAGTCGAAGTCGGATCCGGTACCGATGCCAGTCATTGGCGCGTCATTTCCGTGAGCGGAGAATAAGCTTTTTCGTTCGCGTAGCGGCCCTGACGTCCCGCCTCGAGATATCGGTGACGGCGCTCGAACGGAATACCGCAGGGAGATGACAAGGCTTATTCTTGACTTGGGTCTGGTGCAACCTAATGAGTACCGACACCGAACACCTCGAGGAGGGAACGGAAACCTCCGTCCTCGACAGGTGGGAAGACTGGTACCACGTCCCCGTTATCGGCGCCCTGATGGCGTTCATGATCTGGGTTCGGACCCGGCCACTGGACGCGTTTACCATGGAAGACGGTCTCCCCGCACTCGGTGGGATCGACTCCTGGTATCACTGGCGTACTGTCCGGTGGACGGCGGAGAACTATCCTAACACGATGCCCTACGAGGTCTGGACGAGTTTCCCGTCCGGACGGTACGTCGGGCAGTTCGGCACGCTGTTCGACCAACTGATCGTCACTGCGGCGATGATCGTCGGTCTCGGCGATCCGTCCCCGGAGACGCTGTACACAGTGTCCCTCCTTGCAGTCCCCGTGATGGCCGCCCTCGTCGCGATTCCCGTCTTCTACATGGGTCGCCGCCTCGGCGGCACGATGGGTGGTATCGTGGCAGTTATCGTGCTCGCGCTTGCGCGCGGTCAGTTCCTCTCGAGAACGACGGCGGGCCAACTCCAGCACCACGTCGCCGAGGTACTGTTCATGGCGATCGCCGTGTTGGCGATGATGGTCGCGCTGCGGGTTGCCGAGCGCGAACAGCCGATCTACGAACTCGTCGTCGACCGAGACTGGGAGACGCTTCGCAAGCCGACGATCTACAGCGCTCTGGCGGGCATCGCTCTTTCGCTATACGTCTGGGTGTGGCCGCCGGCGGTCGTTCTGATCGGTATCTTCGCGATCTTCTTTACGGTGCAGCTCTGTCTCGACTACGTCCGCGGGATCTCCCCGGACCACGTCGCGTTCGTCGGTGCGGTGAGTCTCGGCGTGACTGCGCTGCTCACGGCCCTGCTGATCGAAGATCCGGGAACGAGCGTGACGAGCTTCAGTTACATCCAGCCGTTCAGTGCCGTGCTCGTCGCGGCCGGCTGTGTGTTTATGGCCTGGTTCGCGCGCCAGTGGAACGGCTACGACGTCGACCGGCGGTACTACCCCGCTGCGATCGCCGGTCTGATCGGGGCTTCGTCGCTCGTGCTGTGGCTCGTGCTTCCCGATCTCTTCGGAACGATCGTCGACAACGCGACACGGCGCGTCCTCCCGTTCGGCGGGGCCGCCACGGACCTCACGATTCAGGAGGCCCAGCCGCCGGCCGACTACACCGAGCACGTCTTCGGTGAGTTCGGAACGGCCTTCTACACGATGCTCGCCGGGCTCGCTCTCCTGACCCTTCGTCCGTACCTCGGTCGAGAGTGGCGGTCCGAGTACACGCTCGTCGTGGTCTGGTCGCTGTTCCTGATCAGTATGTCCGCGACCCAGATCAGGTTCGCGTACTACCTCGCGTTGCCTGTCGCGGTCGTCAACGCGGTGTTCATCGCGGATATCGTCCGACTGTTCGATCTGGATCTCCAGTCGGGGATCGACTCCCTCAGAGAAATCGAGACGTATCAGGTCATCGCCGTCCTGCTCGTCGTCATGCTGCTCTTTGCGCCCCTGTTGCCTCCCGTTGCCGCCGATACTGACACGGCCTGGAACCGGTCGGACAACACCGGGCCCCATCCCGATTCGATCATCTGGGAGGACTCGAACCAGTGGCTAAACGAGAACACGCCGGAGCCCGGAAACTGGGGCGAGCACGAACGCGCCGACGAACTCGAGCTCTACGGGACGTACGAACAGCCGGACGACGGCGACTTCGACTATCCGGACGGCACCTACGGCGTCATGTCGTGGTGGGACTACGGCCACCTGATAACCGTACAGGGCGAACGGATCCCCCACTCGAACCCGTTCCAGTCCGGAGCGACCTCGTCCTCGGCGTTCCTGACCGCCGAGTCGGAGGAGCGGTCGGAACTGATCCTCGATGCGATCGCTGCCGGCGAGTCACCGGAGGACGAGAGCATCGCGGAACTCGAGTCGATGACCGAAGGCGAAGCACTCGACGAGGAGATCCGCTACGTGATGATCGACGACCAGATGGTCGGCGGGAAGTTCGCCGCCATCTCCACGTGGAGCGGACCGGACTACCAGTACTACACGACGCCGACCGACCTCGAGCCGGGCGAACGCATCGAACGGGACGAACTCGAGGATCGTTTCGACGACGTTCCGTACGATAACACGACGGCTGCTACGTTGTACTTCGACGACGCGAGCGGGATGGAGCACTACCGGCTGGTTCACGAGAACGACATCTACACGTCCCAGTTCGTCAGCTACGCCGTGATCGATCAACAGACCGACGAGGTCGTGATGGACGACGACGGGAACCCACAGGTGTTCATCAACCAGCGGATCGACTCGGCCCAGCAGCAACTCCAGCAGATCGATCTGCACCCGCAACTCGACTACGAGATCTTCGATCAGCGTCAGGGATCGGCGGTAAAGACCTACGAACGGGTCGACGGTGCGACGATCACGGGAAGCATCGACGCCAACGCCAACGGGATCGACACCGAGAACGCGACGGTCGCCGCGTCGATCGAACTCGAGTCACCCGGTCAGCGCGACTCGTTCACGTACGTCCAGGACGGAGAGCTCGCGTCGGACGGGAGCTTCGAACTCACCGTCCCGTACGCGACGAACGACGAACTCGGCGTCGAGGACGGCTACACGAACAGCAGCGTCGAAGCGCTCGGCGAGTACAACGTCACCGTCGACGCATCCGACGGCAACGAACTCGAGTTCTACCAGGGACAGACGTCCGTCCCCGAGACCGCGGTCGTAAACGGTGGCACGGTCGACGTCGACCTCGAGGAAGTCGACCTCGAATCGCCGCCGGAAGAAGAGGGTGAAGACGAGGAAGGGAGTGAGGACGAGGAGGGTAGCGATACCGATGCCGACGGCGAAGACGCCGAGTCCGCTGACGACGAAACCGATACCGACTCGTAGGCCTGGATAGGGGAACCGAACTGCGCGGTCACGACTCGCTCGGCGATTTCGGATGTTTCGGGTGATTTTCTCGCTGCTTAGCGTAGTCGACGTGCCCCGGTAGCGATCACACAGCGGGTGGCGATCGGCTGGAATAGAACTCCCTGTCGTATTCTCTGCCGAGCTAGGCCACTGCTGAACTATTGGAACGCCCGAATCGATTCCCGCACCGATCACAGTAGCCGTGGTTCACATTCACTTCGTTAGTTTCGCACCGGACGGCAGTCCTTCGAGTGGAGTGTATTGACTTTCGGCGGCTACTATAGTGTGCCCTCGTCGAACACTCGCCTGCCCGTACACTCTCCGATCCTGAAACTCGTGGGACGTTAACGTGGCCTGTCCCGTTATTCTTCCGGGTAGCGGGCCTGAAGAAATTAAATACCCGGCTATAGCTAATGGTTTTTACTCTATGCTATCCGGAACTATAAGATAATTTGATTTCCTATGGCAACAACCAATGGAATGCAATGTCCGACGCAGACGGCATGTCCGACTACCTCGCACAGCACCCCCGAATGATCGGCGTCCTGTTCACGCTGTTCGTTCTCCTGAGTCAGGTTGGAGCAGCGGCTGCCTCGAGCGCGTCCGAGGTCGGGCCGTAAAACGAGCGCTGTTTTAATCCAGTGGCGTCGATCCGATCCCGTGGTACCAGCGCAGTTCTCCGTCGAGTCGCACGGGCGGTTCGTTCCAGGTGAAGTACTCCCGAAGGACGTCAGGTTCGACCTCGGTAAAAACGGTGTGTGACGGGCCGAGATGACGGTCCGCCACCGTCGGCAGCGTCGATTCCGTCGTCGTTCCGAGTTTGTACTCCTTGGTCGAGTAAGACTGGAGCGCGAATCCGAAGCCCGCCTCGCGGTGCTCGAGTTCGATCAGCACCGGTGCGCCGCCGTCGGACTGGGCAATGTCGGTCGACCCGTCACCGATGATGAGGTACTGGTCGCCCAGCGAGGCGTTCTCGCGGGCGATGTCGACCGCTCCCCGGAGCGGGAACCCCTGGTTGAGCAGGCGGGCCATCGTCTCGCCGGCCTCGACGGCCAGTTCGTTCGCAACGTCGCTGTAGGTGCTGACGCCGCCGTAGGCGCCGCGACGAGTCAGCGCCAGCCCCTGTTCGTAGGAGCGACAGGCGTTCAGGAAGAAGACGCTGACGTCGACGGACTCGAGGTCGCGGACGTCGAGTTCGCCGTCGGAGCACCGCAGGCCGTCCGGGGTCGCGTGCCCGACGTAGTGGAAGAAGTCGTATCCCCCTTCCGTCAGCAACGCGGCCAGTCGATCGGTGCTGACGCCGAACTCCGAGTCGACGTCGAACGGCACCCGTTCGTGACTGCCGTAGGTGTCGTCGAGCAGGTCGTGCTCCTCGAGCATCCGGGCGTCGTTACAGACGAGCAGGATGTCGATCGACTCCTTGCGCGCGTCCCGGTTCAACTGGTTACGGTAGGCTTCGACGGTCGCCTTCGAGGCGCCCCGCGGGATGGCGTCGCCGAACCAGGCGTGCTCGACGGATTCGGTCGTGACGTCGGGTTCGACGAGCGTGGGGCCGTCAGGGTCGGGGCCGGGGTCGGGATCGGAATTGGGTGACGGCGCGCGGCCGAGTTCGGTTTCGCCCCCGCTCGCGGCGCGGACGAGTTGCGAATCCGGCCCGCCCGCCGTTGCCGTCGACGGGGCATCGACCTCGGGCTCGGATCGATCGATCACGCGAGCGGTCCGGATCACGCCGAGTTCGTTGATGAGAAACGGGACCAGTTCGACGGTGTCGGCCTCCGCCGGGACGTGAGCCGTCAGCGGCCACCGCGGGACGTGGGGTTCGATCCGATCGTAGGGCACCTCCAGGTACCGCTCGATCCGCTCGGCCAGGGGGGCGTCGTAGATCGTCCCGAAGTCGAACGGCAGATCGCCCTCGAGGACGGTCCGTTCGTGCAGGTCGTACTGGAAGAGTCCCTCGGTCCGCGTGAGACAATCGAGGAAGAAAAACTGCTTGAGGAGGCGCGCGACCCCGTCCTCGAACGCCCTCCCGGTCTGCAGCGGGTGCTCGACGCCGTCGGTCGCGAGCGCAGGCGCGTCGCCGGTCCGGAGATCCGCACCGAGGAAGAAGGCCAGCGGTGCCGCCGAAAACAGCGCCGAGCGGGTCGGCGGCAGCGTCAGCGTCACCTCGGTGTCGGGGCGCTCGTCGTCGATCTCGGCCGGAATATCGAGTTCGTCGCCGAGTTCGATCAACGGCGGATGCCCGCGCAGCGTGGGCCACGTCCGCTCGGGCGAGGTGGTCTTCAGGGCGGATGAGGTGGCCGAGACGGCCGTCAACATCGACTCGAGGTCCGGCGGCGTCGTGATCGTGCCGGCGGGCCGGTCGTGCAGCGACCGCGCGCCGATGGCGACCGTCGTCTCCGCGTCGAGTCCGATCCGAAGCGACGTCACTCGTCGCTCGATGACCCCGCCGGCGTCGACCCGGAAGTACAGTTTTATCGGGCCGCTCATACCGACGAACTGGGTCCGTTCATCGAGGGTCACCGTCTCGCCGATTTCGGGACTATCGCTCGTCACACCCTGCTCGTCGTGGATTTTCACAGCGTAGGGCTGTTCGAAGACGATCTCGTCCGTCTCGATCGTACACTTCGTGTCGACGGGAAACGGGAATCCAGTCGGCGGCTCTGCGGACGGCGCCGTCGCGTCCGTCCGGAGCCGGAGCCGGCGCTGTTCGATCGAATCGTACACCTCGATTCCCGGCGGGTCCGCTGTTGCGTCGAACTCGATCATACGATTGCCCCGTCGTCGCTGGAGGGATCATTCGGTTGCACTACCAAAAAGGGTTCTTCACCGGACCGCCGTCACGGACCGGTCCGTTCACCCGGTCGACTCGCCGTCGGTCGGCCGTTACGATCCGGCCGTGTCGGTCGAGCCGCGGGGTTCCGTCGACCCGTCCGTATCGTCCGTCCCCGGCGACCCCTCGAGCGACGCGTCGGTGAGTTCCCGGAACGCCGTCGCGGGCACCAGGGGGGCGACCGCGCTCGGGTTCCGGCCGCTGCCGTCGGACTCGAGGTGGATCCGCTCGAGCACGCCGCGTTCGGCGAGTTCGTAGAGGAACCGTTTGACAGTCCCCGTCGTCAGCGACGAGCGGGCGGCGATCTCGCCCGCGAGGTCGCCGATCGGGGTCCCCGCCGTCGACCGCCTCTCGTCGAGCGCCACGAGGTGGGCGAGCACCCGCTGGCGGTTCTCCGAGAGCGCCAGCGCCCGATCGAGGTGGACGCCGTCGGGGGGGACGTCCGCTCGGCCTCGATCGACGTGGCGGTCGGCGATCCGGTCCGCGTCGTCGGCCTCCGCGGCGACCGCGGCGACGAAAAGCGCCGCGAGCGCGTCGTGTGCGTTGCCGTCGGCCCACTCGGCGAGGTCGCGGACGGACTCGTGATCGATGCCGCCGGCAGCAAGCCCCGTCGACGCGCGGTCGGTGATGACGTCGACGAGTTCGTGGCTCCGGTAGGCCGGCAGCGAGACGGTCGCGCCGTCCCAGCCGTCGGGAACCTGCCGCCCGACGGGAACTGCCGTGACGCGGTCGGCGACCCCGGCCGACTCCAGGAGGTCGCGGACGCGTCCGTACGTGAGCGTCTCGGGTTCGTCGTGGTGGTCGATCGCGACCACCGCACGCCGCCCGCCTCGAAGCCGGCGCTCGACGCGCTCCTGGAGGTCGTCGGTCCCGATCCCGCTTTCCGGGACCGGTTCCCGAGAGAGCACCGAGAGAACGGCCCGGTAGAAGGCGAACTCGCTGTCGACGCGCCGGCCGTCGACGTGGACGAACCAGGTGACGTGCTCGGACGGACTCGCCCGCGTCGTCGTCCCGAACGAGCGGTCGACGTCGCCGAGGCGGTCGTTCAATGCCCCGAACAGGGCGACGACCAGCGCCGAGGTGCCCGATCCCTGCGGGCCGACGACCGCCACCGGCGGCGGCAGTTGGCCGTCGAACACCGGCTCGAGGACGTCGAGCAACTGCTCTAATGCGGGTCCACGACCGACGGGTTCGCTGCGGTGGACGGTCGGGCTGAGATGGTCCCGATCGACGACCAGTTGTCGATCACCGCGGGCGCTGCGCCGGCGGTCGATCCGGTCCCGGAGGTTCATCTGTCAGGTCGTGCACCTCCGCCGTCGCTCCCGGCGCCCACCAGCGCCGCCTCGAGCACCTCGAGCGTGTGGGTGATCTCGTAGCCCGTTCCGTGCCCCATCTGCATCGAGCAGGTCGGACACTCCGTGAGTCCGGCTTCCGCGTCCGCGGCTTCCATGTGTTCGAACATCTCCTCGCCGATCTTCATGGAAGTATCGTAATGTTCCTCCTTCCAGCCGTAGGTACCGGAGATGCCCGAACAGGAGTCGCCGACGTCGTGGACCTCGACGCCGTCGATCGGCGCGAGCACCTCGCGGGTCTGGCCGGCCAGGCCCTGGTTGCGCGCGTGACAGGGGGCGTGGTAGGCGAAGTCCTCCATGCCCGCTACGCCCTCGACGCTCGCCCCTTCGAGTTCGCCCGTCAGGTCCTCGTGGACCTGCAGGTACTCGACGGCGTCCCAGGTGTTCGCGGCCACGTCGTCGACGCCCTCGAGGTCGAACAGTTCGGGGTACTCCTGGCGCAGCGACATCGAACAGGAGCTACAGGAGGCGACGACGTCGGCCCCCTCCTCGATGGCGGTCGCGAGTTCGTCGACGTTGGTCTCGGCGGCCCGACGCGCGTCCTCGAGCATGCCGTTGGCGAACATCGGCGTCCCCGAACAGCGCTGCTCGGGGACCATGACCTCGTAGCCGAAGTGTTCGTACACCCGGACGAGGGCCTTCGCGACCTCGGGGGTGTTGTAGTTGGCGTAGCAGCCGTGGAAGTAGGCGATCCGTTTCTCTGCCCCGTCCTCGCCACGTTCCGCCCGTGCCTCCTTCGCGCGCTGTCTCGAGGTCTCGGCTCCCCCGCGCTTGGCCCACCACGCGCGGAACGTCTCAGTGGCGAATTCGGGGAACTCGCGTTCGCTCGTGATCCCGAACAGTTTCTCGCCGAGCCAGCGGACGGGCCCGAGTCCCATCACGAAGTTCGACGTGCGGGGGAACATGGCCGCGAGCGGGGCGAGCCGCCGGTAGTTCGCGAGGGTCCGGTTGCGCCAGTATTCCACCGAGAGCTTGCTCATCCCCTTCTGGACGTACTCCCCGCGGGCCGTGTTGTGCATCTGGGAGAGGGGAACGTCGGAGGGACAGGCCCCGTCACAGCGCATGCAGTTCGAGCATTTCATCACCGTCTCGTCGATGTCGTGGTCCTCCTGGCGCTTGAGCCGCCACTGCTCGGGCCCCTGGAACTTCGGGCCGGGGAACTCGTCGTCGACCTCGGCGACGGGACAGCTCGTGTCGCAGGTCGAGCACTTGTAACAGTCGTCGGCCCCCGGCCGGAGGTCCATGTCCTCGCTCTCGGGGAAGACCTGCACGGGGTCGAAGTCGTCGTCCGGGCCGGCGGTTTCGACGTCGCCCGCGCGCTCGAGTTCGGTTTCGTCTCCCGCGTCGATTCCACGCTCGTCGATCGGTCGGTCCGCGTCGCTCATTGGGGTGTCACCTCGTCGTTGGTCGCCAGTCGTGCGTCCGTCGCCCGCGCGGCCGCGTGTCGGCCCGCGACGTACCCCGTCGCGATCGACACGCCGGCACCGGATTTCTCGGCCGCGTAGTCGTAGCCGCCCAGTACCGCGCCGGCCGCCCGCAGGTTCTGGAACTCCGCGTTCCCGCTGCCGTCGCGGGGCCGCAACTCCCCGTCGGGGACGACCCCGAACCGCGCGAACGGGTGCTCGCCGAAGGCGTCCTCGCTGAACCAGTCGTAGCGATCCGTCGCGTGCGGGACGTGGCAGTCGAAGATCGGTTCGATTACCCGTTCGCGGTTCGACTCGACGCCCTTGCCCACCAGCCCGCCCGTCGCGAGGACGTACTGGTCGGCCCGGTGGGGGATCTCGGCCCCGTTGCGGTCGACGACGACGCGGTCGATCCGCCCGTCGTCGCGCTCGTAATCGACCACCGGGACGCCCGAGCGGACCTCCACGCCGGCGGTCTCGAGCGCGGCGTACAGCCGGTCCTCGAGGCGCAGGCCGGGAAGGCTCGGCGGCCCCATCGGCACCTCGAAGACGTCGACGCCCAGGTGGGCCTCGAGGGCGGCCCGCACCTCGTCCGGGCCTTCGTCGCCCAGAACGGCGGGGAAGCCGACCCGCTTCTCGCCCTCGAGGTGGGCCTCGACCGCCGCGGCGAGGGCCTCGCGGGCGCCCGTCTCGGCCCCGGTTGCGGTCGACACCGTCTCGTCCCGATCCAGCAGGTGCGCGTACCGGGTCACCTTCGCGTCGTCCCGGACGATCCCGGGGAACGACAGCGTCACGCCACGGGCCTGGAAGGGAACGCCCGCGGCCTCGAGGTGGGCTGCCGCGAGGGGGCCCTCGAACGTCGGCAGCGTCTCGAAGCCGACGAGCAGGGCGTCCCGTCGGTCGCTCGCCAGCCCCGCCGCGGACGATCTCGGGTAGCGGGCGGTCGGCTTGATCGACCCGCCGTGGGTCGGCACCAGGGCGTTGTCGTCGGTGTGGGCCCCGAGGTAGGCGTCGCCGACGATTCCGTCGAAGAAGGCGAGTGCCTCGCGGACGGCCTCGACGCCGACGGTGCGGTAGGGGTGAGTCTCCGGGAGGTCCGGAATCGCGGCGAAGGGGTCGACGAGCGGGCCTTCGGACGCGCCGTCCGCGTCGTCGCTCGGCAGATACCCCAGCACGTCGATCAGCCCGCTGGCGTTCCGGAGCGTGCTCTCCTTGTGGGTCACCAGCCGGACGTCCGCGCCCTCGTCGGCGGCCGACAGCGCCGCGGTCGCCCCGGCGATGCCGCCGCCGATCACGAGCACGTCGTCTTCGATCGCCATCTTACCGATCCTCCCCGCCGTCCGCGCGGCGGTCCAGGGGAGTTCGATCGGTCGCGTCGGCGTCCGCGTCGGGTCCCGCGTCAGGGCCCGCGTCGAAGGCCCCGTACTCGAGGTCCCCGTCCCGACCCGCCGGGTCCGAATCGCGGTTCAGCGTCGTCGCGTGCAACGCGTAGGAGAGCATCGCCTGCGAGAGCTGTTCGCCCCACAGCGCGTGGCGCTGGCCCTTCCAGCGCTCCTGGTAGAGTTCGTCCAGCGCGTCCCTGACCGTCGGCTCGTCGTACTCGGGGTGGAGTTCGTGGGCCATCTCCTGGGTGCAGAACCCGCCCTGGCAGTTGCCCATCGACGCCCGCGTGCGGATGCGGACGGCGTTTAAGTCCGAGCCGGACTGCTCGATCGCGTCCTGCATCTCCGCACGGGTGACCCCCTCACAGGCGCAGATCACCGGGTTCGGCTCGTCGGTCTCGAGCACTTCCCGCGAGCGACTGCCCAGCCGTTGCTTGCTGCGGCGGGCGATCGGCGACCGCAGGCCGAAGTCGTCCATCGCGTTCTCGAGGTCGGCGAGGTTTTCGCTGCCGGGCAGCGCCTCGTCGGCGGTGCGACAGCGGGCGTCGACGCCCAACTCGGCGCAGACGTGGTCGGCGATCTCCTCGGCCATCGCGCGGTAGGTCGTGAACTTGCCGCCGACGATGCTCGCGATGCCGGCGACGCCGTCGCGCTCGTCGTGATCGAGCAGGAAGAAGTCCCGCGTGATGTCCGTCGGGTCCTGGGTGCCGGTCCCCGGGGGCTCGTAGAGGGGCCGGACGCCCCAGAACGAGCGGATCGTCCGGGCCTCCTCGAGGATGGGGACCAGTTCCGCGAGCGTGTCGATCATCTGGTCGACCTCCCACTGTTCCTCGGGGTAATCGTCCGGATCCTCGACCTCCTCGTCCGTGGTGCCGAGGATCGCCGTCGTCTCGTGGGGGACGACGATGTCCGCGTCGCCCTTGGGCCGGCAGCGGTTGACGACGGTGTCGACCTGCCGGACGTTCATGATGGTCATCACGCCCTTCGAGGGCCGGACCTCGATCTCCAAGTCGGCCATCGCACCGATCTGGCCGGCCCACGCGCCGGTCGCGTTGACGACGTAGTCGGCGGTGATCTCCTCGGTCGTGCCGGGCGCGCGGTGGGTCCGCTTCCCGGGGCCGGAATCGTGGCGCACCTCGACCCCGTAGACGTCGTCGCCCTCGCGCAACAGGTCGATTACTTCCGCGTGTGTCTCGATGCGCGCGCCGTGGCGCTCGGCGTCGACGGCGTTGGCCACGCAGAGCCGGAAGGGGTCGACCGCGCCGTCGGGCACCTCGATCGCGCGCTCGACGTCCTTCGCGAGGTAGGGTTCGACCTCGCGGGCCTCCCGTCCGGAGAGGACCCGCGCCGGAATGTCGCAGTCGCGACAGCCCTCGAGTTTCTTCCGGAAGTAGTCGTCCGAGTCCTCGGGCCGTTTGACGAACAGCCCGCCGGTCTCCTCGACGCAGTGACCGGCGATCTCGCGCAGGACGCGGTTCTCCTCGATACACTCCCGCGCGCTCGCCCGGTCGGAGACCGCGTACCGGCCCCCGCTGTGGAGCAGACCGTGCATCCGGCCCGTCGTCCCCTCCGTCAGATTGCCCCGTTCGACGAGGGTGACCTCGAGGCCGCGCATCGCCAGGTCCCGGGCGATGCCACAACCCGTCGAGCCGCCCCCGAGAACGAGGACCTCGGTGTCCCGTGCCATTCCTTCGATGGAAGCTAGACCGCCTGGACCTTTACTTTATCGACGGTAGGCTATCGATATCAGAAAATCAGTCGATACGACGGACTTTCGGTCAGACGGCGATATCAGGAATTCGGACCTTCAGAACGGCTGGATACTACGTCCGTTCGACCGTCTGTTTCGACCCGGCTACAACTCCCCGTGGTAGTAGTAAGGTTTATGATGATCGTTGTAGATGTTTACTACCAGCCCGCGACCATCGATAAACATGGGGCGCGACATGGCAAGGTGACCACCAATGGCAGCACGCACATACGTCGGCGCGGTCGATCAGGGAACGACTGGGACTCGGTTCATCGTGTTCGATCACGAGGGGCAAGTCGTCTCGAACGCGTACGAGACCCACGAACAGATATACCCGGAACCCGGCTGGGTCGAGCACGACCCGATGGAGATCTGGGAGAACACCAAATCCGTAATTACGCAAGCACTGGGGCAGGCCGGAATCTCGCCCGACCAACTCGAGGCGATCGGCGTCACGAACCAGCGGGAGACGACGGTCCTCTGGGACGCCGACTCCGGCCGGCCGGTCCACAACGCGATCGTCTGGCAGGACCGACGCACCACCGAACGGGTCGAGGAACTCGAGGAGGACGGCAAGACCGATGAGATCCGCGCGAAGACGGGCCTCGAGCCCGACGCGTACTTCTCGGCGACGAAGGCCGAGTGGCTCCTCGAGGAGGGCGACCCGATCAAGATGGAACGCTCGCGTCCGGCCGACGTGCGCGACCGGGCCGAACGCGGCGAGGTCCTGTTCGGCACGATCGACACCTGGCTGATCTACAACCTCACGGGCCAACACATCACCGAGGTCACGAACGCATCGCGGACGATGCTGTACAACATCCACGACCTCGAGTGGGACGACGACCTCCTCGCGGAGTTTTCGGTCCCGCGGGAGATGCTCCCCGAGGTCCGGCCCTCGAGCGACGACGCCACCTACGGCTCGACCGACCCCGACGGATTCCTCGAGGCCGAGGTCCCCGTCGCGGGGGCGCTGGGTGACCAGCAGGCGGCCCTGTTCGGTCAGACCTGTTTCGACGCCGGAAACGCGAAGAACACCTACGGCACCGGCTCGTTCTTCCTGATGAACACCGGTAACGAGGCGGTCGAGAGCGATCACGGCCTGCTGACGACGATCGGCTTCCAGCGCTCGGGGGAGGACGTCCAGTACGCCCTCGAGGGAGCGATCTTCGTCACCGGGGCCGCGGTCGAGTGGCTCGAGGACGTCGACCTGATCGACGATCCCTCCGAGACAGCCGAACTGGCCCGCAGCGTCGACTCGACCGACGGGGTCTACGTCGTCCCCGCGTTCACGGGGCTTGGCGCGCCCCACTGGGATCAGCGCGCCCGCGGCACCATCGTCGGGATGACCCGCGGGACGCGAAAGGAACACATCGTGCGAGCGACGCTCGAGTCGATCGCCTACCAGACCCGCGACGTCGCCGAGGCGATGGAGGCCGACTCCGGCATCGAGATGACCTCACTGAAGGTCGACGGCGGCGCGGTCAAGAACAACTACCTCTGTCAGCTCCAGTCGGACATCATCGGCTCCGAGATCGTCCGGCCGGTCGTCGACGAGACGACGGCGCTGGGCTCGGCCTACGCCGCGGGGCTGGCCGTCGGCTACTGGGACGACGTGGACGAACTCCGCGACAACTGGCAGGTCGACCGCGAGTTCGAACCGGAGATGGACCCCGAGGTGGCAGACAGCCGTTACGACCGGTGGAACGACGCGATCGAGCGCTCCCTCGACTGGGCGCGGGAAGGCGGTGACTGAGGATGGCCGTCGAACTCGCTTCCGACGCGGTCCTGCTCGCGGACGTGCCGCTCCAGGTCGGCTACGAACCGGGCTCGATCGGTGACGTCATCGAGGCCCTCAGCGCGCCGGAAATCTGGCTCGGCGCCGCCGCGGGCGGTGCCTTCGGGGCGGCGCTGGGCGCGCTGCCGGCGTTCATCTTCACCGGCTTCCTCGTCCTCGCCGGCGTCTTCGGCGGGGACGCGGCCGCTGGCGTCGGCGTCGGCCTCGGGTTCGGGCCCGTCTTCGGCCCGCACATCTCTTTCGCCGCGGGCGCGGCTGCCGCCGCGTACGCCGCGAAGAAGGGAATCCTGCAGTCCGGATTCGACTACCACAACGGGAAGGACATCACGTACGCGCTCGGGAGCCGACCCGATATCCTGGCCGTCGGCGCGGCGTTCGGGCTGTTCGGGGTCGCCCTCGAGCAGACGTTGCGGCACCTCGCGGTGCCGACGGACCCGATCGCGTTCACGGTCGTCGCCAGCGCCCTCCTGCACCGGGTGGTGTTCGGCTACAGCGTGATCGGCGTGGTCAGCAGCAAGGCCGACGGCTACTTCGACATGAGCCCGTTCGAGCGCGAGGACCGCCGGGAACCCGGACAGGCCATCGCCGACGGCGGCATGGCAGTCGAGGAGCGGCTGGCAGTCGAGCCGTGGCTGCCGAACATGTACCAGTGGTCCCACGTGGCCACGATCGGACTCTTCGCCGGCCTCGCGTCCGCGTACGCGACGCTCCAGACGGGAAGTCCGTTCATCGGCTTCGGGTTCAGCGCCGCGACGCTGCTGTTCCTGAACCTCGGCGTCGAGAAGATCCCGGTGACTCACCACATGACCCTGCCCGCGGGGACGGTATACCTCGCGGCGATCGCTCCCGGCGGGGCGGTCCTCGCCGGCATGAGTCCCGGCGCGGCGGTCGCCATCGCCGGCGTTTTCGGACTGCTGGGGGCGCTCATCGGCGAGGCCTTCCAGCGGATCTTCTACGCCCACGGCGACACGCACGTGGACCCGCCGGCGGCGTCGATCTTCATCACACACTCGCTGATCTGCCTGCTGGTGGTGCTGGGAATCTTCCAGACTGCGGTCTGGGTGCCCGGCTTCGCCGGCTGATCGGCCGGGGTTCCGCCAGCAAACCGACCCGCGGTTCGTTTTTTATCGACGCGCGTGAGTGTCCGGCGCACGCTCGAAACAGCGTTATGTGCCCGCTCGCCGTGTGCGATAGCATGACAGACACGCTTCACTGTCCGGACTGTGAGACGGAGATCGAATCGGCCGACAACCTCGAGACGAGTTCCGACGTCCCCGAAGTCGAGGTCGAGGAGGACGGCTCGTTCTCCCTCTTCGAGAACCGCGACCTCTTCCTCTGTAAGTCGTGCAAGCGACCGCTGGGCGTCGGTCGGTCGAAGTAGATGGACGTCGACAGGTCCCGCGATCGACCCCCCTCGAGCGCGACGGCGCTGCGTTTACGCCCGTAACGAGCCGTCGAACCGCCGACGAACCCCGTTCGGGCCAACAGCTAAGTCGATCCTGGTGGTAGCTCCGGGTAGATCACTAAATGTCAGAATACGAAACTATACTCGTTCCGACCGACGGCAGCGACGGGGCGGGGGCCGCGCTCGAGGCCGCCCGTGACCTGGCGGAGACACACGAGGCGACCGTCCACGTCCTGTACGTGGTCGATACGTCCCATCCCGCACTCGGGATCGGCGGCGATCCGAACACCGAGAGCAGTCCCGGCATGGTGGGCGATCCCCAGGGGGCCGATACCCCGATGAGCGGCGAGCGCGAACTGTCCCGGGAGATCCGACAGGAGGCGCGAGAGTACGGCAAGGAGGCCATCGACGATGCCACGGATCGATTGCGGGACGTCGACACGGAGGCTGCAGTCGACAGCGGCGAACCGGTCGAGACGATCCTCCAGTACGCCGACGAGCACGACGCGGACCTCGTGGTGATGGGAACGCACGGACGGACCGGCCTCGAGCGCTATCTGATCGGGAGCGTGGCCGAGAAGATGCTCCGGATGGCCGACGTCCCAGTCCTGGCGGTGCCGGACGGGAGCGCGGGCTGAGCGGGTCCGTCGGCGGACACGGACAGGCCGGTGCCGCTCGGGGCTACGAGCGATCCGTTCGACCCTGCCAGACCCGCCAGAGGGGGTGGCTTTATTCGAGTTCGGCCACTCTCCCCCGATATGTCCGATCGGCAGGTCGACGAGTCGGTGATCAGGGCCGACCGGTTGAGCAAGGTGATCGCCCTGTTCGCCGCCATCGGGACGTTCCTGGTCGCCGCGCGGGTGACGGGCGACGTCCAGTTCAACATGATCGTCGCGGCGTTCGTCGGGATCGGCGTCCGCATCTACGTCCCTTACCACGCCAGTATCACGACCGGCGACCCCGACCACGAGCCGATCCAGGCCTACGAGGGAACCGGCAACTACCACCAGGGCGCGGTCGGAGCCGCCGTTACGATCGCCGCGCTCGCCGCGCTCGTCGCCATGGCACTCGAGCCGGACTCCACGCGGTCGCTCGTCGCGGGCGCCGGCGTCGGGGGAGTCTCGTTTTTCGCGCTTCGCTCTCTCCTCCCCTCGTGACGGCCCCACCGATACACCGATGTGACTTCGCCGAGTCGGCGTAGCTATGCTCGAGCGGTTCGGAATCGAACGGCGGGATCGCCGCAACCTCGTGATCGTCGTGGCAATCGTGGCGCTGCTCGTCGCCGTGCAGGTCGAGGGGACGATCCTCGTGCGAGTCGTCGCCGGGCTGATCGTCGGCGCGGTGAGCGGCGTCGTCTTCCTGATCGTGACGGCGGTCATCAACGTCTTCAAGCCGGAGTATTAGTACCGACTCTCGCCCGTCTACGGGTCGGATCGGGAGGCAGGTCGTCCGTCGCCGTGCTCGACGCGATGAGCGGGAACCGACGGTAACACGGACCCCACACTCCCCTCGTCGAGTTCCGTCCACTGGCGAGGACCGAGGAGGACGTCTACGTGGCGCTCGAGGGTGCGACGTCGTCGTCCCCGAACGGTCCGACGGATCGGTCCCCGACCGCTGGGATGTTCGGGGCCGTCGGTGGCTGGTGCCGCGATCGACGGAGGCACGGGTGCCCTGGTGACGAGACGCGCTGTTGTGACGGTGACGACGTTACAGCCCCGGCAACGACACGTCCGAAAAGACGCCGTCGACGCCGGTAAGCGCCAACCGCGCAGCCTCGAGACCCCAATCGACCGTCCAGGCGTTCACGGCGAACCCCCGCTCGTGTGCGCGGTCGACGATATCCGTCTCGTAGCACAGTCCCGCCGACGGGTGGACGGCGACACACTCGAGGTTAGCGGCCGTCTCGAGCCCGCGATCGGGGTCCTCATCGAAGATGTACGCGAGGGACACGCCGTCGGCCAGCGACTGTACCTGCCACAGCGCGGTCGGATCGAACGACGAGACCAGCACCGCGCCGTCGAAGTCCTCGAGGAGCCCCAGCAGATCCGGGGCGAGTCCGCGCTCCTTCAGTTCGATATTTAGCCGTGTGTCGGGCGGGACCGCTTCGAGAACCTCGGCAAGACGCGGAATGCGAGCGTCTGACGGACCGATCGACACATTCTGCAGCGTCTCCCAGTCCACCCGTCCAACGCTTCCGGCCACCGCGCCGCCGGTGAGCCGCTCGAGCGTCTCGTCGTGGACACAGACGAGTTCGCCCGAACCGCAGCGACGCACGTCGACCTCGATCCCGTCGGCGAGCGAGGCGGCGTAGCGGACGGCCTCGAGGGTGTTCTCGGGTCGCTCGGCGGCGAAACCCCGGTGTGCGATGACGTCGACCGATCGGATACGGGTGGCAATGGCGACCACCAGCGAGGCGCTGCAGACGACACCGCCGGCCATTATCCGCCGCCGCGACAGGTGCGATCGGAGCACCGTTACGGCTCGGGGGTCGCCGCGCGACGCTCGCGGTCGGTGTCGGAGTGGTAGATCGCCTCACCAGTCTCGAGATCGAACAGGTGGAGCCGATCGGCGTCGAGGGTGAGCGTGACGGCGTCGCCCGCGGCGCGACCGGTTCGGGGCGCGGTCTGGACTTTGAACTCGTCGTCGCCCGCGCGACAGTAACACAGCAGCGTATCCCCGAGCGGTTCGGTCACCTGCACCGTCGCTTCGATCGGTCCGGTGGTCCGCTCGGAGTCGCCGCGTCCCGTCCGCCGCCGATCCGGAACACTACCGGTCGGCGACGTCCCGCGATCCGCGATCGAAGCGTCCTCCGGCCGGAAGCCGAGAACTGCCCTGCCGCCGTCCAGAGCCTCGGTTTCTGGCGCATTCGGGACTTCGATCGTAAACGCCTCGTGACGGACGATCGGATCGGACGACCCCGCCTCGAGAGTCACCTCGAGCATGTTCATCGCGGGGTCGCCGATGAACTCGGCGACGAATCGGTTCGACGGGTAGTCGTAGAGTTCCTGGGGCGTATCGACCTGCTGGATGCGCCCGTCGTTCATGACGACGACCCGATCGCCAAGCGTCATCGCCTCGGTCTGATCGTGGGTGACGTAGACCGTCGTCGTCCCCAGTTCCTCGTGGAGTCGGGACAGTTCGGTCCGCATCTGGACGCGCAACTTCGCGTCGAGATTGCTGAGTGGTTCGTCCATCAGGAACACGGCCGGATCGCGGACGATGGCGCGGCCGAGCGCGACCCGCTGTTGTTCCCCGCCGGACAGCGCCGAGGGCTTCCGATCGAGCAGGTCGTCGATGCCGAGCGTTGCGGCCGCTTGCGCCACTCGCCGGTCGATCTCCGCGCTCGAGAAGTCGGTCGCCGATCGCATCCCGAAGGTCATGTTCCGCTCGGCGGTCATGTGCGGGTACAGCGCGTAGTTCTGGAACACCATCGCGATATCGCGCTCGTGGGGTTCCTGCGCGGTTACGTCCTCGTCGCCGATGCGGACGGTTCCCGCGGTCGGCGACTCGAGGCCGGCGATACACCGCAGCGTCGTCGACTTGCCACAGCCCGAGGGACCGACGACGACGAGGAACTCCCCGTCTCGTGCCTCGAGGTCGATCCCGTCGACGGCGGTGACGTCGTCGAAGCGTTTCGTCAGGTCCGTGAGTTCGATCGATGCCATGATTATTCCACCCCGAACGTCTCGAGCAGCGGTTTCCGGAAGATGATCAGGACGGCAAGCGGCGGAACCAGCGTGACGATCGAGCCGGCCATCATCAGCGGCCAGGCGATGTCGCCGGACTCGACGACCCCTTGCAGGAGGCGGATACCGACCTGCGCGACCTGCATCGACTGGTCGTCGACGATCAGCAGCGGCCAGAGGTACTGGTTCCACGAGTAGATGAACATGATCACGGAAACGCCGGCGATCATGCCCTTCGACATCGGGATCAGCACGAACGCGAGGAACCGCAGGGGGCCGACGCCGTCGAGCTTCGCCGACTCGACGAGCGAGGCCGGAATCGACAGGAAGTGCTGGCGCAGCAGGAAGACGGTCGTCGCGCTCGCGAGGTAGGGAATCGTCAGCGCCGCGAAGGAGTTCGCCCAGCCGAGATCGGCCGCAAGCTGGAACAGCGGGACGATCCGGACCGGCACCGGCAGCATTAGCGTCAGCAGGACGACCCCGAAGACGGCGTTCTTGAACGGGAACCGGTAGTAGACGATCGCCAGCGCCGCCAGCAGCGAGACCGCAAGTTTGCCGATCACGACGATAACCGACATGAGCAGCGAGTTCAGCATGTACTGGCCCATGTCGTACCGGAACAGCACGTCGTGGTAGTTCTGGGCTGCCGTCTCGAGCGACAGCTCCGAGACGCTGGTGAACGTCGCCCGCGTGCCGAAGCTGATCAGCGCCGCGATCACCAGGGGCAACGCCATCAGGGAGACCGCGAGCAGCAGGCCGGCGTGGGCTCGCAGCGTCGCGCCGTCGAGCGCGGGCAGTCCGCGCTCGAGGTCGATCGGGAACCGTCGGGACTCGCCGCCGGTGGACGCGTTCGCGCTCGTGCTCGCGTTCGCGTTCGCGTTCGTATTCGAGTGTCGTGACATGGTTAGGCTCCGTAGTGCACGCGTTCGTCCGAGAAGCGAAGCTGTACGTACATCAGGACACTCACGACGGCGAACAGGACGACCGACTGGGCCGACGCGAGGCCGTGGTTGTTGAACTCGAAAGCGTTGCGGTAGAGGTCGAAGATCATGATGTTGGTCGCACCACCGGGGCCGCCCTGGGTCATCAGGTCGATGAACGCGAACGTCCCGAAGAACGCGTAGATCGTGTTCATCACGACCAGAAAGAGCAGAGTCGGCGAAATCAGCGGTACGTAGATCCTGACCAGCCGGCTCCAGCGCCCGATCCCGTCGAGTTCGGCGGCCTCCTTGAGCGTTGCCGGCACGTTGTTCAGCGCCGCGACGGTGAAGATGACGTTGTAGCCGAGTTGCTTCCAGATCGCCGCGATCGCGACCACGAAGAACGCCTGCCGGCCGTTGCTGAACCAGTCGACCTCGAGTCCGGTAGCCCCCTCGATCACCGCCGTCAGCGTCCCGATCGACGGGTGGATCAGGAACAGGAAGACGATGCCGGCCACCGCGGGCGGCAACGCGTAGGGCCAGATCGCGGCGATCAGGTACCCCGACTGGCCCCAGTCGACCTCGTACAGCAGGAACGAGACGATCAGCGAAATCGTCATCACGCCGACGACGACTGTCGCCGCGAACGCGATGGTGATCGCGACGCTCTCGTGGTACGCCGACGAAGACAGCAGAGTCTCGTAATTTCCGAGGCCGACCCACGTCCGCTCGCCGCCGAAAAACAGCGTCTGGTGGAAGCTCAGTTCCAGCGCCTCGAGCGCCGGGTAGTAGAGGAACACCGCCGAGACGAGCAGCGTCGGGGCCAGCAGGAGGTACGCGACGGAGATACCCCGGAGCTCGCCCAACAGCGACCGGCCGTCCTCGCGGGCGTTCTCGACGGCGCCGCGAACGCCGTGCTCGCGCAGGTACGCGATCGTTCCGCGAAGCCCTCGCTCGCGCAGGAACCGACCGACGCCGAGGGAGCCGCCGTAGATTTCTCTCGTGTCTCGCGTCCCCATCGTTACGAACCGCGGGCCTCGACGTAGCGCTCCATCTCTGCCTCGATTCCCCCCTTCATGGTCGCGAGTCCGTCCTCGAGGTCGGTCCGTTCCTCGAATATTTCGACGGAACCCTCTTGCAGTTGGACGGCCACCTGCCGTGCGGGCCCGACGAGCATGCGCTTGGTGGCGGTCGTTTGCTCGCTGGCAAGCAGTTGGTCGAAGGCCGTTCCGTGGTGGGGGCTCTCCTCGAACCAGCCGTCTTCCTCGAGTTGGTCGACGGCCTCACCCCGAACCGGGTAGTAGCCGGTCTCTTTGTGCCAGGTGATCTGGTTCTCGGGCTGGCTCATGAACTCGAGGAACTGGCCGACCTCCTCGGCACGCTGGTCGGACATGTCCTCGGGCACCCACAGCGACGCGCCGCCGATGACGACGCCCTCGCGGCCGTCGATGGCTGGGTAGAAACCGGTGCCGAGTTCGAAGCCCTGTTCCTCGCTCTGGGCGATAGCGCCGGCGACGGAGGCCGTCGAGGTGAGCAACATGCCGACGTTCTGGCCGTAGAAGAGGTCGGTCGCCTCGCCCCAGGCTTCCATGCCGGGATTCGTGTAGAGGTCGTCCTGGGCCATGTCGCGCCACCACGACCAGAGCCGTTCGCCGACGGCGGTTTCGGTGTGAACGGTGGTCGGATCGTCCGCCCAGCCGTTTTCGTTGTCGACAAGCGTCTGGCCGGCCAGCGAGTACCAGTGTTCGATGAACCAGACGTGGTTGGGCCAGGTGATACCGTACTCGGCCGCGCCAGAGTCGACTATTTCGCGAGAGTACTCCGTGACTTCCGCGAGCGTCTCGGGCGGCGACTCGGGATCGAGGCCGGCCTCCGCGAAGACGTCCTTGTTGTAGTAGAGGATCGCGTTCGAGTTGTTGAACGGGAGTGAGTGGAGTTCACCGTCGACCGTGAAGAAGTCAGTCACGGGGTCGAGGAAGTCCGCAACCGGGTAGTCGTCAGGAAGGATGCCCTCGACCGACTGAAACGCGTCGGTGTCGAGGATCTGCTTGGCGTGGAGGCTGTCGATCTGGACGACCTCCGGCATCGTGCCGGCCTCGATCGCCGCAAACGACTGATTCAGGGTGTCCTCGTAGCTCCCCTGATAGACCATCTCGACGTCGATACCGGTCTCTTCGTGGAACTGATCGCCCAGTTGCGCCATCGTCTCGCCGTTGTCGCCGCCCATCGCGTGCCAGACGGTGATCGCATCTTCGTCCGGCTCGGACTCGAGTTCGGCGTCTGTCTCTTCCTTGCCGAGGACGCCGTCAAGGCAGCCGGCGGTTGCAGCGCCGGCGGTAAGTGCCACGGCACCGCGTCGAAGCACCGATCTTCGTGAGTTTCGGGTCACGCGTGTTCGGTTCGACAGCGCGGTAATGAACATTACTAGGAGCTAACTATATCACCGCCGACCAGAACGTGTCGATGTGAGTGATGTTCATGTTTTCTGTGGTGATTGTAGACATACTCAGTCGTCCGGAGAGTGCGATGCGGTCGACCACCGCTTCCTCGAGTAACCGTTTAGGCGACAGGTCCCTCACGTGGGGGTATGACCGCCGATCCGCCGCTGGTACTCGACATCGACGGGACGCTCACCCGCCCCGAAGGCTGGGGCATCGACCCGCGCGTCTTCGATCCGATCAGGGAGTGGGACGCCCCGGTCGTCCTCGCGACCGGGAAGGCGTTCCCCTACCCCGTCGCCCTCTGTCACTTCGTCGGGATTCCGGAACTCGTCGTCGCCGAGAACGGCGGCGTCGTCTACACCGGCGACGACGTCTTCTTCACCGCCGACCGGGCGGCCGCGCGGGCCGTCGTCGAGGAGTACCGCGCGGCCGGCTACGACCCCGGATGGGGCGAGGAGGACACGGTCAACCGCTGGCGCGAGACCGAGATCGCCGTCAACCTCGAGCAGCCCGTCGGCCCGCTGCGGGAGATCGCCGCCGACTACGGCCTCGAGGTGATCGACACCGGCTACGCCTACCACGTGAAAGACGCCGAGCCGAACAAGGGCGACGGGATCGAGCGGATCGCCGACACCGTCGGGTTCGACCTCGGGGCGGCGGTCGCGGTCGGGGACTCGATCAACGACGTCTCGACGTTCGAGGCGGTCGGTCGGGGGTTCGCGGTGGCGAACGCCGACGAAGCCGCGAAGGGAGCCGCCGACGAGGTGCTCGAGGAGACCCACGCCGACGGGACGCTGGCAGTGCTCGAGCGCGTCCGGTCTGAGTAACGAGGCCGAGCGAACCGTAGCACGCTTTTGTCCGCGTCGCGTACGGAGAGTCATGGTGTCCGACACCCTCGTCGGCGTCCTCGGGTTCGCGGTAGTCGTCGGGCTCTTCGTATGGGCCTACCGGGACGCGACCCGCGTCGACGTCTCGAGGCCCCTGCTGTGGGCCGTCGCGGTCGCGGGGGCGTTCGCCGTCGGCGTCTGCCTGTACCTGTTCACCGACGCGCCGATGACGGGTGTCATCATGACTTCGAACACCGGTCTCGTGCTGTACGGGTTCGAACGCGAGGTGACGGTCGAGGACGACGACCCGGCCGAACCGGGACAGTTGCCCTGATACCTGCACCCTGACTCGAGTCCTCTCGCGGCGTCACTGCGATCGACGGCCCACACCACACGGCTTTTGTTCGGGCCTCTCCAACCGAGGAGCAACATGAGCGACTCCGCCGACAGCCCCGAGTCCGCCGGCGCGACCGATCCGGGGACCGACGCCCCCGCCGGCGACGACCCCGACGCCGACGGCGGGACCCCGGCCCAGGTCTCGAGTCCGGACTATCACAACGAGAACCACACGGCGGCCCAGACCTGCGGCTGGACGGCAAACGCCATGCGCGGGGAGGGGAAGTGCTACAAGAACATCTGGTACGGGATCGAGTCCCACCGCTGCATCCAGATGACGCCGGTCGTCAAGTGCAACGAACGCTGCGTCTTCTGCTGGCGGGATCACCAAGGTCACGCCTACGAACTGGACGACGTCGAGTGGGACGACCCCGAGGCCGTCGTCGACGCCTCGCTCGAACTCCAGAAGAAGCTGCTGTCGGGCTTCGGCGGCAACGACGAGGTTCCCCGCGAGCGATTCGAAGAAGCGATGGAACCCCGCCACGTCGCCATCTCGCTCGACGGCGAACCGACCCTCTATCCCTACCTGCCGGAACTCATCGACGCGTTCCACGACCGGGACATCACCACTTTCCTCGTCTCGAACGGGACCAATCCCGACGTGCTCCGGGAGTGTGACCCGACGCAACTGTACGTCAGCGTCGACGCCCCCGAACGCCACACCTTCGACGAGGTCGTCAAGGCCGTCGAGGACGACGCCTGGGAGCGCCTGCTCGAGACGATGGACGTCCTCGCGGAGAAAGACGAGACCCGCACCGTGTTGCGGACGACGCTGATCAAGGGCGAGAACATGCACCACCCGGACTGGTACGCGGGCTTCTACGGCCAGGCCGACCCGGATTTCGTCGAGTTGAAGGCGTACATGCACGTCGGCCACTCGCGGGGCCGACTCGACCGCTCGTCGATGCCCGACCACGAGGAGGTCGCCGAGTTCGCCCGCTCGGTCGGGGAGTACATGCCCGGGTTCACCGAGGTCAAGGAGGTGCCGCCCTCGCGGGTCGCGTTGCTCTCGAAGACCAGCGACACCTGGGTCCCCAAGCTGAAGAAAGACAGCGAGTTCTGGGAGCGGGATCCGGTGTCCGGAACTGCCGGCGACTGATACGGATCCCTGTACCGATGTTCCGGCGCAATCGTGACCCCGGCGGCGGTTGCTCGGAACTGACGGACAGGAAACCGTCTGAGTCCCTTTCGGACTCCGCTCGGGTCGTCCGGCTGTCTGTCCGCCGTTCCCGAAATCGATCCGAACCAGTCAATCGGCGAGTATTTTTAAGACGGGATCGTTCGTAGTCCTAACCTAGTGACTCTTCGATCGTTCATCGAGTCGGCGGGCTCCCCGGATCACGCCATCGCCATCGTCGGCGACGGGTCGGCCGATCCGCTTACGGGCATGCTCGCCGAGACGTTCGACGAGAGCGCTATCGCCGTCGAACCGGGGAGCGAGTCGGACCTCCTCGATCCCGAGACGATCGACGACACGGACGCCGACGTCGCCGTCCTCCTCGAGGACGGGTCGCCGGTCGCGGCCTCGCCGATGCCGGAGCTGTACGAGTCGATCCTCGCGATCAACTCCGACCTGTTCGTCACCGGCGCGCGCGGCCTCGAGGAGGTCGAACTCCCCGACCTGCTCGCGAACCTCGACGAGACGCGGCTCCGGCTTCGGGGGTATCCGCTGGCGCACAAGGAGAAGCTCCTGCTGATCGTCATCTCGCGGTACGTCGAGCGACAGGCCTGGGCCGCCGCTGGCGGCACGCTGCGGTCGTCGTTCCAGACGCTCGCCCGACTCAACGACGAGGTCGGGACGCGCAAGGTGTACGAACGACTCGAGGACGCGCCGGTCGAGGTCCACGTCTACGGGGTGGCGGACGGCAGGCGGCCGGACCTCGACGTGGCGGTCCACACGGGAGAGGATCCGGAGTATCGGAAGGGCTGGTTCGTCGTTCACCGGCCGGCGGATCCGACCGCGCCCGACGCGACACCGGCCGCGCTCGTCTGTTACGAGGCAGAACCACGGATCTGGGACGGATTCTGGACCTTCGACCGCGAACGGGTGGCCGCGATCGACGACTACGTCGCGACGGAGCTCTGAGCTACCCCTGCCGACACCGGTGGGTTTTTGCTTCGCTCGACGAACCATCCAGGAGGAAGTAAACTCCCGTGAACAGCATCACGGTTTCGTGATGCATACCACATTCGATACGCTTTTGAGTGGGTGGCCCAAAATCTCGAGTATGTCAACGATATCGGAGTCCGCCGTCGGCCCCGACGAAATCGCCGTGCTGAAACTCCTCGCGCTCGAGGGCGGACTCGCAGGCGACGTCAAGATCTCCTGTTCCCAGCTTGCGGATCGCCTGGATGCGTCGAACCAGACCGCCTCCCGGAGACTCCAGCGCCTCGAGTCGGGCGACCTCCTCGAACGCGACACCGTCAGCGACGGCCAGTGGGTCGCGATCACCGACGAGGGTGAGCGTGCGCTTCGCGCCGAATACGAGGACTACCGCCGGGTGTTCGAGGCCGACTCGGAGGTCGACCTCGAGGGGACGATCACGAGCGGCATGGGCGAAGGTCGCCATTACATCTCGCTGTCGGGCTACCAGCGCCAGTTCGAGGACCGGCTGGGGTACGAGCCGTTCCCCGGAACGCTGAACGTCGAGCTACGTGACGACAGCGTCCGGCGTCGCAGCGCCGTCTCCTCGCTCGAGCCGGTCCCCATCGACGGCTGGGAGGACGAGGACCGGACCTACGGCCCCGCGGTCTGCTATCCCGCGACGATCGAAACTGCCGACGGCGAGAGCTACGAGGGGGCACACACCATCGCGCCCGAACGCACCCACCACGACGAGGATCAACTCGAGGTCATCGCACCCGACAAGCTTCGGGACGAACTCGGCCTCGAGGACGGGGATCACGTCACGGTCTCGGTGGGTGATCGCCGATGACCGGCACCGACCGCCACGCGGGTTCCAGCGGGTCGAACCCGCAGACATCGACGACCGACACCGTCGATCGCGCACTCGAGTCGCTCGATGCCGGTGACCCCGTGCTGGTCCACGACGCGGCCGACCGCGAGGGCGAGACGGACCTGATCTACCACGCCGACGCCGTCTCCCCCGAGGCGGTCGCGCGCCTGCGAAACGATGCCGGCGGTCTGGTCTGTGTCGCGCTCGGCCACGAGGTCGCGGAATCCTTCGAGTTGCCGTTCTACACCGAGGAGGTCGACCACCCCGCGACCGGGAGCCACGACCTCGGCTACGACGAGCGGTCGTCGTTCTCGCTGACGGTCAACCACCGCGACACCTACACCGGGATCACGGACAACGACCGCTCGCGGACGATCCGGGCGCTGGGGTCGGCCGCCGCAACGCCGGAGGAGACGGCCTTCGCCGACGAGTTCCGTGTCCCCGGCCACGTCCACCTGCTGAAGGCCGCGCCGGACCTGCTCGAGCAACGCGAGGGCCACACCGAACTCGGCGTCGCGCTCGCCGAGGCGGCCGACCTCCCGCCGGCCGTCGTGGTCTGTGAGATGCTGGACGACGAAACCGGGGAGGCCCTCTCCTCCGTCGACGCCCGGGCCTACGCCGAGCGCCACGGCTTCACCTATCTCGAGGGCCGGGACATCCTCGAGCGGTTGGGCTGAGATCGGCGGTCGGTAGCGTCAGTCGTCGGCTTCGATTCGATCGGCCGACTGTCTGTCGGCGTTTTCTTCCGTTTCGGAGCCGGATCCGCTCCGATATACCGCATACAGCACCAACACCGCGATCGAGAAGTCGAAGCCGTGCTCGACGAGGTGGTGGATCGTCATCGGTACGAGCCCGAATACCGTTCCGAGACCGACGAGCGATCGGACCACGAGCAGCCCGAGGACGACGGTAATGAGCAGGTACCGGGTCGATCGCCGGCGGGAGTAGGCGACGACGCCACAACAGAAGAGGACCGTCGTCCCGACGGCTGCCAGCACGATGACCCCGAGTAACACGGGTGCGAGCTGGGGGTCCAGCCATCCGATCTCGAGCGGGTTCGTGTGGGCCATTGCCGCTACCGTACATCGGGGGGAGAGTTACGTATGTGCTTCGGTCGGGCCACTGTCTCGAGGTGGAGATGCCACCGCTGGCGAGACCGTTCGGGTGGAGAAACCGGCCGGGTAGCTCGTCGTCGACTGCCCGGGATGCCGAAACGAGTCGCTTCACGACGCGAGGTGATTGGGTCGCAACCGACGACGACTGCTACGAGAACGGCGCCGTTGTGGAGCCGTCACTCCGAGAGGTTTATCGAGAGCGCTTTGGTCTGCAGATACGAATCGAGCGCTTCTAACCCCTTCTCTCGACCGATACCACTCTTTTTCATCCCGCCGAACGGCGTCTCTTCGGAACCGCCGAACCACTCGTTCACGTAGATGCTTCCTGCTTCGATATCGCGGGCGACCCCGAGAGCCCGGTTGATGTCTCGGGAAAAGACGCCGCCAGTGAGGCCGAACTCGACGTCGTTTGCGATCTCGATCGCCTCGTCACGGTCCGAAAACGGGATTACCGTCAGAACCGGGCCGAAGATCTCCTCCTGGGCGATTCGCATCTCCGGATCGACGTCGGAGAACACCGTCGGCCGAACGAAATACCCGTCGTCGTCTCCCGGCTCCCCGCCGGTCTCGAGCGTCGCTCCCTCGCTCACACCGATGTCGATGTAGTCGAGGACGGTTTCGTACTGCTCGGCGTTATTGAGCGGCCCCATTCCGGGATCTTCCGGCCCGTGTCCGAGAGAGTGGGATTCCGCTCGATCGACGATTCGGTCGACGAATTCGTCGTAGACCGACTCGTGAACGATCGCGCGGTCCGCGGCGGAACACACCTGGCCTGCGTTCGTGAAAATCCCGACTGCGATCCAGAACACGGCGTCGTCGAGGTCGGCGTCCGGAAGCACGACAGCCGGGTTCTTGCCGCCCAGCTCGAGCGTCACCGGCGTGATGTGTTCCGCTGCGGACTCCATGACGGCCCGCCCGGTCGGGACGCTACCCGTGAAGGTGAGCACGTCGACCCCCTCGTGTGACGACAGCGCAGCACCGGGTTCCGTGCCGCCGGTGACCACGTTTACGACGCCGTCGGGAACACCGGCGTCGCGACAGAGTTCCGCGAGGTGTAACGCGGAAAGCGGCGTCGTCGGGGCCGGCTTGAGAACGGCCGTGTTCCCCGCAACCAGCGCCGGCGCGAGTCCGCGGGCAGTCAGGTTGAGCGGAAAGTTCCAGGGAACGATCTGCCCGCTGACACCGTACGGTTCCCGAACCGTGAACGTGAACTGCTCGTCCTCGAGCGGAATGCTTTTGCCCTCGATCTTATCGGCCGCTCCGGCATAGTACTCGAAGAACCGTGCCGCACCGTCGACGTCGTGGTGGGCCTGTGTCAACGGTTTCCCCTGGTCCCGGCTCTCGAGGCGGGCGAGTTCGTCTGCGTGGTCCCGAATCTCGTCCGCGATCCGGCGAACGATCCGTGCCCGCTCGGCGGGGGCTTTCGATCGCCAGGAGTCGGCGGCGTCCCGTGCGGCCGATACCGCGCGGTCGATGTCCGTGGCGGTCCCCGCAGGGACTCCTGCCAGCGACTCGCCCGTCGCGGGATCGGTCGTAGTGATCGATTCGTCGGTCGAGGCCTCGACCGATTCACCGTCGATAAACAGTCGATAGCGTTCGTGTATTGCCATGGGTGCTCAACAGCGGACACGCATTGCGGGCCCTCACCGGGCGGTCACGCTGTATCGCTGTCAACAAGGGGGTGCCGTATAACAGTACGTGTTCCTAACCCGACTTGTAAACCCCGAGTAGTTACATTATGGGGTCGACGTAGCACGTTTGAACCCAGATGTGGTTGTCGTATCGAGACAGTGTGGACCCGGTCGACCGCGACGGTCGGGGACTAGTCACGGCGATCGATTCCTCGTCCGTCCGAGAACGGACTTCGCCGGTCGCCACTTATAGATGGGTCATATGGCCCGTTCCCAGCCGCCGGGAACGAGCAAAAGCCGTTATCAGCGTTCCTCGGCTATCGGTACGTACCCACGGGTGCGATTCCAATGACCGACACGCGACGACAGATCAGAACGCAAGTGCACGCAAACGCCGGCATCCACTTCAACGAACTCGTCAGGGAGTCCGAGTTCGCGCCGGGACAGATCCAGTACCACGTCCGACGGCTGATCGACCGGGGCGACCTCGTCCGCGAGCAGTTCTACGGTCGCACTCACTACTACCCACCGGAGTACGACGAGTGGGAACGCGCCGCGCTGGCGCTGTTTCGCCGCGAGACGACCCGCGAGATCGTCGTCTACTTGATCGAAAACGAACCCGCAGCCCCGAGTGCGGTCGCCGCGGACGTCGGGATCGCCCGGAGCACGCTCGAGTACCACCTCGACCGACTCGTCGATCACGAGATCGTCACGAAACGCTACGACGACAGCAACCGTGTCACGCTGGCGCTGGCCAACCCCGAGCGGACGGGCCGGTTGCTGACCGAGGTGGAGCCGACGGTGCCGGACCGGCTGATCGACCGGTTCACCCGGCTCGTCGACGAGTTGCTCGAGGGCCCGTCGACGGTCGAGTAGGCGAGGTCCCAGGGCACGAATCGCATCCCGTACCTGTTTTCCCGTTTCTCGTTCTCCCGTTTTCGCCTTTCGTCCCGACTCCTTCGAGTCCTCGAGGCGTCGGCCGGAATCCCCGCCGCCACTCGTCTTGGGAAAATCGCGAACACTTAGTACGGTGGCTTTCAACACACACCACCATGGGATTCGACGAGATGGACGTCGACACGATCTGGATGGACGGGGAGTTCGTCGACTGGGACGACGCGCAGGTCCACGTGCTCACCCACGGACTCCACTACGGCAGCGGCATCTTCGAGGGTGCACGCTGTTACGACACCGCCGAGGGGCCGGCCGTCTTCCGCTGGGAGGAACACCTCGAGCGGTTCTTCCAGTCGGCCAAGCCATACGAGATGGACATCGGCTTCACGAAGGAGGAACTCACCGAGGCAACGCTCGAACTCATTCGCCGCCAAGATCTGGCCTCCTGTTACATCCGACCGATCGCTTTCTACGGCTACGAGTCGCTCGGCGTCAGCCCGGGCGACTGTCCGACGAAGACCGCCATCGCCGTCTGGCCCTGGGGCACCTACCTCGGCGAGGATGCCCTCGAGAACGGGATCGACGTGATGGTCTCCTCCTGGCGGAAACACGCCTCGAGCCAGATCCCGACCAACGCCAAGACGACGGGGCTGTACGTCAACAGCATGCTCGCGGGCGAGGAGGCCCGCCGGAACGGCTACGCGGAGGCGATCGTTCTCAACAAGGAAGGCGACGTCGCCGAAGGTCCCGGCGAGAACATTTTCCTGGTTCGTGACGGCGAGATCTACACGCCCGGGCTCTCGGAGTCGATCCTCGACGGCATCACCCGCGACACCGTCATCGAGATCGCGGAGGACCTGGGGTATACCGTCCACGACGACGTCTCGATCTCGCGTGGCGAACTCAACACGGCCGACGAACTGTTCTTCACCGGGTCGGCGGCCGAGGTCACCCCAATCCGGAAGGTCGACAACGTCGTCGTCGGCGACGGCTCGCGCGGCCCCGTGACCGAGGAGATCCAGTCGCGGTTCTTCGAGGTCGTCGAGCGCGAGACCGACGCCTACGACGAGTGGTTCCAGTACGTCTGAGTTGGGCGTTTCCGTCTTCTCGAGCGGTATCCTTATCCTGTCAACCCGGCAATCGTAGCGTATGGAGATTCCAGTCGATCGTCTCGGCGTCCTCGGTATCCTCGGCGTCGTCGGAGTCTGGACGAACGAGCCCGCCCTCTACGCGCTGTTCGCGCTGTTCGTGTTGTTCGCGAGCGACCGGACCATCACGCTCCCGGTCGGTGACCGGGAGGGGCTCTCGGAGTGATCGAGTCCCGCCGTCACTCGAGTCGCAGCGGCTGTCGCTCCCCGTAGGTGAGTGTCCGCCAGACCCACTCGACGGGTCCGAACCGGAACCGGTTCAGCCAGACGACCGACAGCGGTATCTGGATCGCCCAGATCGCCACGACGACGCCCAGCAACTCGAGCCTGCTCAACTGGGCGAACAGCCCCAGCCCGTGGCCGTAGAAGATCGTCGTCGCGAGGACGGTCTGGAGCAGGTAGTTCGAGAACGCAGTCCGGCCGACGGCCGACAGCGCCGTGGTCGCGACCCCGTCTGCCGCGGCTCGACAGAGCAGCATGATCCCCGACACGTACGCCAGTGCCAGCAGCACCGACCCCCAGTAGTTGAACTGATGGGCGAACAGGAGCACCCGTACGGTGTCCCAGCCGATCAGCCCACGGTAGCCGACGCCGGCGAGGATCAGCGCCAGTCCGAGGGTGCCGCCACCGACGAACAGCCGCCGGTAGAACCGCGTGCTCCGCTGGTTCGAGAGGACGCCCCACTTGTAGAGGGCCATCCCGACGATCATCAGGCCGCTGTAGATCCACAGCGACTCGAAGAGGAACCCGTCCGTCTGCAACGAGACGGCGGTCGGAACCCGGTGGTCCATCTGCTCGAGCCAGCCGCCGCGGTAGGCGGCGATCTCCTCGTCGACAGTGCCCTCGGCCCCGAACCCGGCGAGCATTCCCTGTTCGATCTCGGCCTGTGTCGCCGGATCCGCCGTCACGTACGCGGCGCCGCTCGCCAGGTACAGCAGCGACGGGATCGAGAACAGGACCAATCCGAGGAGGAGCAGCCGCGTCGGCCGCCAGTTGCGCACGAACACGACCAGCAGGCCACACACCGCGTACGCGACGAGGACGTCGCCGTACCACAGCAAGTAGGCGTGGCCGAGCCCGATCGCGAGCAGCCAGAAAACCCGACGGAAGTGCAGCCGACGCGCCGGCTGGCCCTTCCGCTCTTTCGACTCGGTAAAGAGGACGACGCCGGCCCCGAAGAGGAGGGTAAACAGCGTGACGAACTTCCGCTCGAAGAAAACGTGACTGACGAACCAGGCCGCGTAGTTCCCGCCGGAGAGATCGCCGTAGAGCGTTGGGTTGACAGTTCCGATAACCGGCAGGGCAAAGAGCCAGATGTTGACCGCGAGGATGCCCAGCAGGGCGAACCCCCTGAGGACGTCGAGACTCAGGATGCGGTCGTCGGGGTCGGTCGGTCCGCGGTCCCCGGTTCGGTCCTCGTCATCGGCCTTCGGAGGGGCGCTACTCGAGTTCGTGGTGGGTGGATCGGCGGCAGACATGTCGGTCCGATGACTACACTCGTTAGAGGACGAATATATAGGTTACCGAACCGATCGAGGACGTCGGGAGCTAATCGTCGTCGTCAGTTCCCTTCGCCGTTCGCTCGTCGACGACGTCGATCGGGACGCCGGCGTCCATGCCGCGTCGGTCCGCGTCGCCGAATCCTGCGCTCAGCACGCGCGTCAGCGCGTCCTCGACGTCCTCGTCGAGTTCGGTGAACCGGTCGGGGTGGACTTCGACGACAAAGCCCGTCGTGATGTTCGGCGAGGTCGGCAGGAACAGGATGTGTCTGCCGTCCTCGGTCGTCTTCCCGGTCTTGAACGCGGTCATGCGGAGGCCGTCCCATACCTCGAGTTTGACCGGTTTCTGGAGCGATTCCTGTTCCCCGAGTGCCGTTTCGGCGGCCATCTTGGACGCGTTGTAGATCACCCGCATGACGGGGACCCGGTTGACGACGTTGTCGACGAGGCGTTCGACGAGGCCGCCGATGGTCGTCCGCATGAGATAGCCGACCGAGAAGGTGAGGATCGTCACGACGGTCAGTACGACGAGCACCCGGAGCAACTGGGCGAGTTCCTCGCGGGTCTGCTGGCTCTCGATGAGTGGATAGAGCGAATCGGCCTCGAGAATGAGGCCGGGCGTAACCCCGGCCACGAGTCCGTAGAGCCAGTAGATGACGTAGAGGGTCACGAGGATCGGGCCGAGAACGATCAACCCGCTCGCGAAGTCCCGCTTCCACGAAGCCATGTAGGAGTCCTCTCACCAGGGGATAAAGAGCCCTTTCCTTTGCTTTCAACTCCCGAAGACGGCCCGGAGCGCGAACCGGATGTTCCCCTTCCGTTCCATCATGCGCCGGTAGAAGTACGACAGCCACCGGCCGCCGTAGGGGACGTACTGGTAGACGTCGTACTCCTCGGCGAGGTCGAACTGGGCGTCGGTCCGGACCCCCATGAGCATCTGAATCTCGAAGTCCGTGCCGTGTTCCTCGTGGAGGTCGATCGCGTGCTCGATGATCGCCGGATCGTGGCTGCCGACCCCGATGCCGCCGTCGAAGTGTTCGAACGCGTACTCGAGCAGGGCCTTCATTTCCCGGTCGACGCGTTCGGCGTCGGTGTAGGCGACGTCCGCGGGTTCGTCGTAGGCCCCCTTGACGAACCGGACCTTGCCGGGGACGTCGGCGAGTCGTTCGACGTCCTCGCGGGTGCGCTCGAGGTTGGCCTGGACGCAGACGCCGACGCCGCCGTCGTGTTCGCGGGCGAGGTCCTCGTAAGCGTCCAGCGTTGCGTCGGTCGTCGTGTGATCCTCCATGTCGATCCAGACGAAGACGCCGTGGTCCCGGGCGGCGTCGACGATCGACTCGAATTCCTCGCGGAAGACGTCTTCCCCGATGTCGAGACCCAGTTGGGATGGTTTGACCGAGATGCAGGCATCGAGGTCCGAACGGGCGATGTCGGCGACGAGCGAGCGATACTCCGCCGCGTCCGACCGGACCGGCGGGCGTTCGTCGTAGTGTTCGCCCAGCAGGTTGACGATCGCTCCGACGTCTCGCCCGTTGATCGACCGGACGTGGTCGAGCGCCTCCGCGGCGGACTCCCCGGCGACGAACCGGCTTGCGATCGGCGGGATCATACCGGATACGTCGGTCGCCAGTTATATGGAATTTGGTATAGCGGCGTCGTGCGTCGACGGACGGACCCGCGTGTTCACGGCCTGCTCCGCGCTCGAGTGACGGCGGTCGTGACTGTCGCTGGCGGGGACAGGTGGGGCGGTTTCGGGCGTGCTCGACCGTAGGGGAACCGGCCGGACGCGACCGGTAAGCCAAAGCCTCGTCAGGCGACACCGCCACTACATGGACAGCGATCCGGACGTCGTCGTCCTCCGCGAGGGGACCGAGGGACTGTCGATGGACGCCTACGCCGAACGGCTGCGTGAACGATTGCCCGGCAGCGACGTCGCGCTCGCGCGGACGCCCCGCGAGGAGCGCGAACTCGTCGCCGAGGCCCCCGTCGTCACCGGGATCGGGATCGACGAGGACCTGCTCGAGGCCGCCGGCGAACTCGAACTGTTCGCCGCCACCTCGGCGGGGACCGAGCACCTCCCCAAGGACGCGCTTGCGGCCCGCGGTGTCACCGTCACCAACGCGGGCGGGATCCACGCGCCGGGACTCGCCGAACAGGCGCTCGGCAATATGCTGGTCTTCGCCCGCCGGCTCCACGAGGGCTGGCGACGCAAACGAAACGGCGAGTGGCGACACTTCCAGTCGGGTGAGTTCACCGGCAGCACCGTCACGATCCTCGGCCTGGGCTCGATCGGCCAGGCGCTCGTCCAGCGCCTCGAGGGATTCGAAGTCGAGACGATCGGGGTCCGCTACACCCCCGAGAAGGGCGGCCCGACCGACGAGGTCGTCGGCTTCGACGAGGACGCGATCCACGACGCCTTCGCCCGCAGCGAGTACGTCGTCGTCGCCTGTCCGCTGACCGACACCACCCGCGGGCTGATCGGCGAGGCCGAACTCGCGACGCTGCCACCCGAGGCCGTCCTCGTCAACGTCGCCCGCGGGGGGATCGTCGACACCGACGCCCTGGTCGCGGCCCTACAGAAGAACAAGATCCGCGGGGCCGCGCTCGACGTCACCGACCCCGAGCCGCTGCCCAACGATCACCCGCTGTGGGACCTCGAGAACTGTCTCATCACGCCCCACACGGGCGGCCACACGCCGAAACACTGGGACCGGATGGCCGACATCGTCGCGTACAACGTCGACGCGCTGGAGGCGGGCGACGGAATCGAGGAGTTCCGGAACGTCGTCGTCGCACCCGACTCGGGGTAAAGGGTCGTACCCGGACCTCGAACCCGAATCACCGCAGATTAAGACCCGCCGGTTCGTCCCGGCGGATGTGACACTACTCGAGACTGTCGTTATCGCGTTCTGGGCGATGTTGCCCGCCTACGTACCGAACAACGCTGCCGTTCTCGCCGGCGGCGGCCGTCCCATCGACGGCGGACGAACGTGGGGCGACGAGCGCGTCCTCGGCGACGGGAAGACCTGGCGCGGCACCGCGGCGGGGATCACGGCCGGCCTGGCGCTCGCGGCCGTCCTGACGCTGCTTGCCGACGACGTCGGCGCGGCGCTCGGGTTCGCGGTGCCGGCGTTCGAACCGCTCGCCGCGCTGGGGCTGGCCGCCGGGGCGATGCTCGGCGACATCCTCGCTTCGTTCCTCAAGCGCCGTACGGGTCGCGAGCGCGGGGCGATGTTCCCCGGGTTCGACCAGCTGGACTTCGTCGTCGTCTCGCTGCCGCTGACGGCGCTTCTGGCGACCGAGTGGTTCCTCGAGTGGTTCACCTGGGACGTGATCCTCGTGATCGTGGTCCTCACGCCCGTGTTGCACGTGACGACGAACGTAGTCGCCTACAAGTTCGGTCTGAAAGACGAGCCCTGGTAGTCCGGTCCCCGAACCGCGGTCTTCTCCTCTTCCTCGTTTTCCCGACTACTCGAGTGCGTCCCGGAGATCCGCCACGGCGTCGTCGTAGGCCTCGTGGGCGCGCTCGAGGTCGATCGGGCCGCCGACCATCGAGAAGAACCCGTGGACGACGTCGTCGTAGTGGTGGTGTGCGACCGGGACGCCCGCCTCCTCGAGGCGGTCGGCGTAGGCCCCGCCGTCGTCACGCAGGGGGTCGAACCCCGCGGTGACGACCGTCGCGGGCGGCAGGTCCGACAGGTCGTGGGCGCGACGGGGTAGCGCGTAGACGTTCCCCCGGTCGACCTCGTCGGCGAAGTACTGCTGGCCGAACCAGTCGACCTCGTCGGCGGTCAGGAAGTACCCCTCGGCGTTTTCCTCGTAGGCCGCGGTTGCAGTGACGTCGCCCGTGCTCGGGTAGATCAGCAACTGATAGGCCGGCTCGGGACCGCCGTGGTCGCGCGCGAAAAGCGCCGTCGCGGCCGCGAGGTTCCCGCCCGCGCTGTCGCCCGCGAGGACGATCCGGTCCGGGTCGGCCTCGAGGTCGGGCGCGGCCTCGGTTGCCCACTCGAGGGCGGCGTAGCAGTCCCGTAGCGCCGCGGGGAAGGGGTGTTCGGGCGCGAGCCGGTAGTCGACGCTGACGACGGGGTAACCCGACTCGGCGGCGAGTTTCCGGCAGGTCACGTCGTGGGTCTCGAGGCCCCCGATCACCCAGCCGCCGCCGTGGAGGTAGAGGACGAGCGGTTCGTCCGCGGGCGCTGCTCGCGGCTCGTAGTACCGGATCGGCAGGTCGCCGTCCGGGCCGTCGATGGTCCGGTCCTCGACGGCCTCGAGGCCGATCTCCGCCCCGGCTCCGACCTGGAGCTGTTCGAACAGTTCGCGAGCCTCCGCGGGCGGGACCTCCTCGAAGTCGGGGACGTCGACCGACTCGTACATGCGGAGAAACGACTGCACGTCCGGGTGGGGTTCGTCGGCGCGCGGGAGTGTCATCGAACGAATGGTTCCGCCGCCGGCGCAAAAAGGTAGGGTTGCCGGCAGCGGCGGTCGGGCCGTTCCACACCGCTTATTTCGGTGGCGCGCGCCCCTTCGAGCGATGACGACCCAGGACACCCAGGACACTCAGGACCTCATCGACGCGCTCCGGAACGCCGACGCCGTCCAGTTCGGCGAGTTCGAACTCTCCCACGGCGGCACGAGCGAGTACTACGTCGACAAGTACCTCTTCGAGACGGACCCGACCTGTCTCGAGGCCATCGCCGGGGCCTTCGCCGACCGCGTCGGCGACGACGACAAACTCGCCGGCGTCGCGCTGGGTGCGGTTCCGCTCGCGGCGGCGACGAGCGTCGCGGCCGACGTCCCCTACGTCATCGCGCGCAAGCAGCGCAAGGAGTACGGCACCGGAAACCTGATCGAGGGTCGACTCGAGGAGGGCGAGGAGGTCGTCGTCCTCGAGGACATCGTGACGACGGGGACGAGTCTGGTCGAGGCCATCGAGGCGCTGCGCGAGGCCGGTGCGACGGTAAACCGCGCGCTCGTCGTCGTCGACCGGGAGGAGGGCGGCCGCGAGAACGTCGAGGACGCCGACGTCGAGATGGAGTCGCTGGTGACCGCGAGCGAGTTGCTGGCCGATCGGGACTGATCGCCGCCAGCGGTCACTGCCGGGCCCTGTACCGGCGGTAGACGGCCACCGAGAGCACGAGCGCCAGAACCCCGCCAGCGGTCAGCGTTCCGCCGACGATCCACTGGCCCCGGAAGCCGATCAGCATCGGGCCGAGGGCCACGGCGAACACCCCGGCGTGGACGAGGACCCCGACGGTGACGAACGCGAGCAGGGTCGCCCGATCGATCGACGACATCGCCGCCTCGAGGTCGTCGTCGGCGCCCGGGTCTTCGTTTCCGGACCCGTCGAACGGATCCTCGAGCGGGTCGCCGGCGAAGGGGTCCTCGAAGGGGTCTTCGAACGGATCGTCGTCCGATGGGTCCAGGGGCACGGTGGAGTTTCTCGCCCGGTGGAGAAATCCGTTGGGCCAACAGGCCCGGGCCGTCGCGACCGCGTCCCATCACAACGCTTTTATCCCGCTCGAGACTACGCGTAGCCACGATGGTAGGTGTCCGCTTTACAGGGGCTTTCGCCCGCTTCTAACCACTCACACCTACCGCTCGCTGTGTTTGCGATCGCGACCGCACACAGCGCGGCGGCGAGCGCGGACGCCCGACCGAACTTCTCACCGAAGTTCCCAACCTAGCTACAGCAATGTCAGAACCAGAACCAGAAGCAAACTCACAGGAACGAATCGCAGTAGTACTGCCCGACGGCTCCGAACTCGAGGTCGACGCCGACGCAACCGTCGAGGACTGCGCCTACGAGATCGGCCCCGGTCTCGGCAGCGACACCGTCGCCGGCAAACTCGACGGCGACCTCGTCGCCAAGGAGGAACCCGTCTACGACAGTGCGGAACTCGAGATCATCACCGACGACGGCGGCGAGGAGTACCTCCGCGTGATGCGCCACTCCGCCTCGCACTGTCTCGCCCAGGCCGTCGAGCGGCTGTACGACGCCGAGGAGGTCAAACTCGCGATCGGTCCGCCGACGGACGAGGGCTTCTACTACGACTTCGACAACCTGGACGTCGACGAGGACGACCTCGAGGAGATCGAGGCCGAGATGGAGGAGATCGTCGAGGCCGACTACGAGATCGAACGCGAGGACGTCTCGATCGAGGAAGCCGAAGAGCGCCTCGAGGACGAACCCTACAAACTCGAACTGCTCTCCGAGTTCGCCGACGAGAACGACCAGGTCTCGTTCTACAGGCAAGGGGAGTGGGAGGACCTCTGTGCCGGTCCGCACGTCGACTCGACGGGCGAGATCGGCGCGGTGAAACTGCTCGAGATCGCTGGCGCGTACTGGCGCGGCGACGAGGAAAACGAGATGCAGACCCGCATCTACGGCACCGCGTTCGAGGACGAGAGCGACTTAGAGGAGTTCCTCGAGCGGAAACGCGAGGCCGAGAAACGGGATCACCGGCGGATCGGCAACGACATGAACCTCTTCTCGATCCAGGACGTCACCGGACCCGGCCTCCCGCTGTATCACCCGCCGGGCAAGACCGTCCTCAAGGAACTCGAGGACTTCGTCGAGGATCTCAACCAGGACGCCGGCTACGACTACGTCGAAACGCCTCACGTCTTCAAGACGGACCTCTGGCACCGCTCGGGCCACTACGAGAACTACGCCGACGACATGTTCATCTTCGACGTCGGCGACGACGAGTTCGGTCTGAAGCCGATGAACTGTCCGGGCCACGCCGCCATCTTCCAGGACCAGTCCTGGAGCTACCGCGACCTCCCGATCCGGTACGCCGAGAACGGGAAGGTGTATCGGAAAGAACAGCGCGGCGAACTATCGGGGCTCTCCCGGGTCTGGGCCTTCACCATCGACGACGGCCACCTGTTCGTCCGCCCCGACCAGATCGAACAGGAGGTCGAGGAGATCATGGGGATGATCACGGACGTTCTCGAGACGTTCGACCTCGAGTACGAGATGGCGCTGGCCACCCGCCCCGAGAAGTCCGTCGGGAGCGACGAGATCTGGGAGAGAGCGGAGGATCAGCTCCGGAGCGTCCTCGAGGACCACGGCCACGAGTACGAGATCGAGGAGGGCGACGGGGCCTTCTACGGCCCGAAGATCGACTTCGCGTTCGAGGACGCCATCGGCCGCTCGTGGGACGGCCCGACGGTCCAACTGGACTTCAACATGCCCGAGCGGTTCGACCTCTCCTACGTGGGCGAGGACAACGAGGAACACCGCCCCGTGATGATCCACCGCGCGCTGTATGGCAGCTACGAGCGGTTCTTCATGATGCTCATCGAGCACTTCGAAGGGAAGTTCCCGCTCTGGCTCGCGCCCGAACAGGTCCGCGTGCTACCGATCTCCGACGAGAACCTCGAGTACGCCCGCGAGATCGCGGCGGAGTTCGACGACTTCCGCGTCGAGGTCGACGACCGCGACTCCACCTTGGAGCGCAAGATCCGCGCGGCTCACGACGATCGGGTCCCCTACCAGATCATCGTCGGCGACAACGAGGAGGAGGCCGGCAACATCTCGGTGCGCGACCGCTTCGAGGACCAGGAGTACGACGTCGAGATCGAGGCGTTCAAGGAGCATCTCGAGGACGAACGCGACGAGCAGCGGCCCCAGCCCGACTTCCTGCAGGACTGACGACGGGATCGAGCCGGCCCGGTTTCGAACCACGTTCGTGGATACCAAACCACGTCCGGTGATCGAAATACCCATAGTTGCGGAATCGTGCATACCTATATGAACCGCGCCGAGAAGGCCGCCCTCCAGTTGCGGGCGGTCGACGTGTTGCGAATGCTCAAAGAGACCCGGACGTACGAGGAACTCGCCGAGACGACGGGGCTCCCCGCGGGCGACCTCAACCGCTACGTCAACGGCCACGTCCTCCCGGGCACGGATCGTGCCCGCGAGGTGGTCGAGGAACTCGGCCGCGAGGCATTGGCCGGCGAACTCGACGCCCGCATCCGGGTCGACGACGAGGGGTACGTCGACAACTCCGAGACCGTCTTCGACCAGTCCTTCCTCGATCTAGTCGCGCCGGTCGTCGCCAACGGCTTCGATTTCGGCCGCCCCGACGTCGTGCTCACCGCGGCGACCGACGGAATCACGCTCGCCGCTTCGCTGGCCAGTTACTACGGGACTCGCTGTGCCTACGCGAAGAAGAGCAAGGAGACCGCCGTCGAGGAGTTCATCGAGGCCCGCGAACGGCTCCAGTCGGGGATCGAACTCACTTACTACCTCCCAGCGGGAGCCATCGACGCCGGTGAATCCGTCCTCGTCGTCGACGACCTCATCCGCTCGGGGGAGACGCAGGAACTCCTGCTCGATATCGTCGACGCCGCCGACGCCGAGGTCGCCGGCGTGTTCGCGCTCATCGCCGCCGGCGACGACGGAATCGAACGCGCCCGTGAACAGACCGACGCGCCGGTCGGCTCGCTGACGAGCGTCTGAACCCACGATCGACGTTTCGACACCCGTCTTCTCCCCGATCGAACCGTCCCGTTTCGACCGTCTCAGCAGCAGTCACCCCTCGCGTTCGGCTTCGACCGTCCCGTCCGACTCGAGTTCGTCGAACAGCGCCGACACTCGCTCGCGTACCTCCTCGCGGATCTCCCGGACGCGCTCGAGGTCTTCTTCACCTGGGTCCGGGAGGTCCCAGTCCCGAACGTCCACCCCGGCGTCGAGTTCCAGCGTCGAACACCCCATCGTTGCGACGCGATCGCAGGTCTCGAGCGTCTCGGTCGAGACCTCCTGTGGCGTGCGGTCCGAGAGATCGAACCCCTCTTCGGCCATCGCCTCCGCGACTACCTCGTGTACGTCGTCGACCGGGTGGGTTCCGCCGGTGACGATCTCGAGGTCCTCGAGGCCGCGATCCGCCTTCTCGCGCTCGGCGTAAGCAGTTGCCATCTGGCTTCGTCCCGCGTTCCGGACGCAAACGAAGGCGATTCGACGGCCGGAGTTCGGTTCGGAATCCATGCGGAAGAGGACGGCGGGCGCTTACCTAACGGTTCGTATGTGTGTTCCTGTGGGATACGTTCGCACGGGTATCGCACGGGTATCGAGTTCGGACGGAAAGTAGTTCGAGGCCCGAAGAAACGACCGAAAACGGTAGTTACCGGACGATCGTCACCGGCACCGGCGAGCGACGGGCGACCGTCTCCGCGACGCTCCCGAGCAGGATCCGACTCGCACCCGTCCGGCCGTGGCTCCCGACCACGATGTGGTCGACGTCGTGGGCCCCGGCGTAGTCGACGATCGACTGGGAGACGCCGCCGACGACCTGGTCGGTTTCGATCTCCCGGCCGTACTCCTCGGCCTCCCGGCGGGCCTGCTCGAGGATGTTGTCGGCCTGGGTCTCGTGGTGTTTGCGGATCTCGTCGTAGTTGGCCATGGCACCGCCCTCGATCCCGGTCGCCGCGTAGAAGTCGCCGGGGTCGAGGACGTGGATCGCGGTGATGTCGGCGTCGGGATACTCCGTGCAGGCGAACTCGAGTGCCTGAGTCGACCGTTCCGATTCGTCGACGGGGACGAGAACGTGATCCGTCATATCCGGGCGTACGCGACGTTCCCGCTTAAGTATGGGTGTAGCTACCGGTCGGCGGGAATTCCGATAAAAAACGCGATATCAGCGACGCCGGTGAGCCGACGTTACTTCGCTCGACCCTGACCGCCCGTGTTGGACGGTCGGACCTTCTCGGCGCCCTTGCCACGGTTGTTGAGGCCGCGGTTGTCCTTGCCCGCGTTGGTCAGCCCGCGGAAGGCGCGGTTCCGGTGGGCGTCGTCGCAGATCCAGTTGAGGTCGTCGTCGTTCTCGATCGCCGGGTGGTTCGGATCCACGAGGATCACTTCGAACCACTTCTGGGAGCCGTCTTCGCCGACCCAGTAGCTGTTGAGCACCCGCAGGTTGGGGTACTTCCGGGAGACGCGCTCCTCGCCGATGCGCTGGATGTTCTTCCGGCGACCGATGCGGTTGACGCCCTGGCGCTTCGACCGGCGACCGGCCGTAAAGCGCTGCTTTCGGGCGGTACCCTTGCGGACCGAGACCCGAGCGACGACGATGCCCTGCTTGGCCTTGTAGCCGAGTTCGCGGGCCTTGTCGAGTCGCGTCGGGCGTTCGATCCGCTCGATCGCGCCCTGGTCGCGCCATTCCTGTTTTCGCTGCCACTGCAGTTCCCCGAGCTTGCCCTCGTCGGGGTCCTTCCAGGCTTCCTTGATGTGAGAGTAGAAGCTTTTTGCCATGGTTATCACCCGCGGGCGTTTCCTGGTTCAATCCCGAACGGGGATCACATCCCGACCTGTGGCGGCGTCGATGCCGAACAGGTGCCCGCTGGCGCCCGCGACCCAGCGAGTCGTCGAAACGTACCCAGCGGCGGTGTATAAGCGCTTCGAACCGCCCTGACCCTGTCTCGCCCTCTCGAGCGGCCGGCGAGCGCCTCCGGGTCGAGCCGTCTCGGTTCCCTCCATCGACCCACTACTCGAGTCTCGGTCCGAGCGCACGGCGTTCGTTCTCGATCCGGTGATTCAATCGGGATACGAAGCCGAAAACCACTGTTTCGGTCCCCGATCGGAGCAGACTCCAACCGCGAATTTAGTATAGCTACATATAGTTTATAGTGTCGATTGACGCTCCCCGAATACGGACCACTGCTGGAGAGTATCGCACGGAGTGGACGTCTCTCCGCCGAAATCCCGCCGAGCGAGAGATCAGGTCCGAAGAAATCGGTCGGCTAACAGTCGGCTGCCTGGTCCGCGTGGGCCTCGATATTGGTCCAGACCTCCTCCATGAGTTCGCCCGTCTTGGCGACGAGTTCGTCGACCTCGCCATCGGCGTCCGCGGGCGCACACCCGAGGTCACGGATCGCCTTCGTCGCCGAGACGTGATAGACGTGTACCTCGTCGTCGGCGTCGGTCTCGTAAACCGCGGTCGTACAGGGGAGCATACCGGCCAGGGACTGGTCGATCGCGATCGCGTCGCGGGCGATCTCCGGATGACACATCACGAGCAGGGCCGTCCGTTCCACCTCCTCGCCGAGCATTCCCTCGATCATCCGGTCCAGATGCGTCACCTGCACCGTCTCGAAATCGGCCAGTTCGTGTTCCAGCTGGACGAACGGCACCGCGTCCTCGAAGTCCATCTCCAGCGTGGTGTGCAGGGCCTCTTCCGCGGTCGGTGCAGGCAGGCGATTCGCCCCGGAGTCCGTCGCGTCGCTCATGAGGTATCGTCCGCTCCGGGGATGCAAAAACGTGCGGGCGTCGGGGGTCTCCCCGTCGAGTCGGCGCCCTGCCTCGATCACGACGGACCCGAACGACGGTCGTTACGCGAACTCCTCGACGGTCTCGAACGCCCCTGAGGCGATCGCGTCGGCGACCTCGTCGCTCGAGAGGTCCTCGGCGCTCGGCACCTCCTGGGGGTACTTCCGGCGGAAGTAGCCGATCGCGTTGTCGACGTCGCGGGCGAGGAACTCGTCGGCGTTCTCGTGGTCCGTCGGGACGGCCTGGGGCCAGTCGAAGACCGTCACGCCCGATTCGTCGACGAAGACGTTGTACTCGCTCATGTCCGCGTGAACGTAGCCGCCCTCGTAGGCACGTGCGATCTCGGAAAGGAGCAGATCGAGGACGTCTAACACCTGCTCTGACTCGAGTTTCGTCCGTGAGAGCTCGACGCCGTCCATCTTCTCCATGACGATGGCGTGGCGGTTCTGGTCGATCGGCCGCGGGACCGAGACGTCGGGGTACAGCTCCTCTAGGATCTCGTACTCGCGTTCGGCAGCCTTCCGGGCGGTGTACATCCAGGAGACGTGTTCCTTGTCCGACGCGTAATCGCGCTCCTTGTGGACCTCCCGGAAGTTCGTATAGCCCTCGCGGTGATACTTCAGCGCCAGCGGTTTGTAGGAGCGAACCTCGTAGACGTCGCTTTCCTTGCCAACGCCCAGCGGCGAGCCGAACTCGCCGATCGTATCGCGCTGGACCAGCGCTCGCAGCGCCAGGGCGTCGTACCCCTCGAACTGGAGGGTATAGCCCTCGTACTGGATCGTTTTCTTCTCGACGAGCCCGCGCTTGAGACAGCGCTCGAGCCGGTACTCGACCTCTTCGTCCGTCATATCGGCGAATTTCGGGAGCTTCTCCCGTTGCACCCACTCGGAGAACCGCATCCCCTGTTCGACCCCCGAAAGGAGATAGAAGTCGGCTTCCTCGAGTTCGGGGAGAAGCTCGGCGACGTTCCGCACCATGGCTCGGAGTAGCCGTCCGGTACGTAAAAACGTCGTGACCCACGGAGGGTCTCGAGCGACCCCCCGACCTCGCTCCCGAGACGGCGATCATCCCTCGAAAACCTCCGCCAGTTGCTCTCGCATGAATTCCCGGCGGTACTGGCGGCGTTCCTCCTCCGAGAGGTAGTTCTTCATGACGACCGAGGAGTCGGAACTCCCCTGTTCGGCGGCGATCACGTCCAGGTTCTCCCGGAGGTTCTTCATCGCCTGGTTGTAGGTGGTGTACCAGAACCGCCGTCCCATCTTCGAGGTCGGCAAGTCACCCTGTACGCGGACGCCGGCGTCCTCGGCGAGTCGCTGGAACCGTGCCTGGACCGTCTCGCCCGTGATGTGGCCGCTCGCGGAGCGACTCGAGGGGAACAGGTATCCCGACCACCCGGAGTCTTCGTCGAGTCTATCGATCCGGGCGGCTAGCTTCGACGTGCCGTAGATCAACGCGACGGTTCCCGGCCCGTTCTTTCGCTCGTCCCCGAACGCGATGTGGGGGTCTTCGCCCTCGAGGACCAGTTGCGAGGTGTGTAACGCGGCGACCTCGTTTCGGCGCAACCCCCAGGCACAGAGCGCGAGGACGACCAGTTCCTCGCTCTGGGAGTCGGCCGCGTCGTACAGCCGACCGACCTGCCGGCCCGTGAGGGCGGCGTTGTCCGGCTCCTCGCGGGACCAGTTGTACTCCTCGTCGATGCGTTCGACGGGGTTGAACGCGGCCTTGGCCCGCCGTTCGAGGTGCTCGTAGAACTGGCTCACGTCGCTGAGATACCGGAGTTTCGAGGCGTCGGTCCCCAGTTCGTAGTTGAGTTCGTCGAAGACGACCAGCGCACGCCGGATCTCGTCGCTCTCGTTGGACGCGTCGGCGGCCCGGTCGACGAGGTCCGCCTCCCCGTGGACCTCCCGGTAGATCCGGGCGTAGGTCGCGAGCCGGGACTGTTTGGTCTGGACCGTCGACGTCGCGAGTTGTCGCCGTCGCTCGAGCGTTTCCAGGTACGACTCGAGTTCGGCGATGGTGGTTTCGTCGTCGATCCCCCACCGGTAGGACGCCGACGATCCGGGTTCCTCGTAGCCGACGGTCGCGAGGAAGTCCGTCAGCGACATGTCGTGGTGCTCCCGCAGGGCGTAGGCGATCCCGGAGTAACCGGCGTCGGCGACCTGACGATAGGAGGGCCGCTCCGTGAGGTCGACCCCGGAACGCTCGAGGTCGGGTTCGATCTCCTCGGTCCAGAACGACTGGAGCTCTTCCAGGGACATCCGCGACCAGCGGATCGTTTGGCCGCCGCTCATCGGTGCCCCTCGCTGACGGGGGTCTCGAGAAGTTTGCTGGTCGGTGCTCGCTCTCTCGTGAGGGTGGCCCGATCCGCCGTGAATCCCGGCCGCCGGACCGAGAATGAATGCCCGTTTTCACCGGTTCGACCCCAGGGGTCGTGTTCGTATTCGGCGTCTCCTGAGGACGGTCCGTCGACACCGGCTGACTCACTGGTCGTCATCTCCTACCGCCACGTACCGATGACAGTCACGTAAAACTACTGCTTAATCGGTTGTCGTGTAGTGGACAAACGACTCAAGTAACAGTTCTGGGCTGAGGGCGAAATACGTCCAATGGGGCCTGTAAGCCCCAATTTCTGGAGTATTGGGGGTTGGTGATACTGAGTCGAGTGACGGGTCGGCGGGCTATCCTTCGTCACTTGCAGTCAGTGGTGCCGGTCGTCACGGGTGGTCGAGAACGCGAGCGACAGAGGTACTCCGGCAGCGATCCAATTTGCTGGGAACCGAACGGTCGCCACCACCGATATCGGCACCGGCACGCGGGTTACCCGAGGTCGGTCGGGAATCGCCTCGAGCAAGCGCGGTGTCCGCGAGGCCCGGGAACGCGTGGACAATCGATGAGGTGCCGACGGAAAGGGAGACTACAGTCGCCCCCTAACGGCAGGGGTCGGACGTGCTGGTACGAACTGTGCTAACGCGTGGTATCGGCCGGAACGCTTCGAGAAACGGCTCGAGATCGTTGCGGACCGATACCTCGGGGGAGGTTCGGAGACGTCGAAGCCACTGGCGGATCGGCAACGGCTCGTTGCGAAAGCGTGCGTAGGTCGGTCCACGAAGTGGTCGTCGAGACCGGCCGGTCGACGGTGGATAGGCCGGGAATCGTCGCTTTCCGTCGGACGTCCGCCCGGGTCGTCGGAGTAGCCAAAGCACGGTTTCGTCTCGAGCGACTACTCGAACCGGTAGCGCCGTCCATCGGTACGGCCGAACGGAGACGCGGTCGAGATAGACCGCTCGAGATTCCGTCCATCGTCGACGATCCTCACGTCGTCGGAGTGGTCCAGGGACTTTCGGTGCTTGTTCGTCGATCACAGGAGCCTCCGATCGGCCGAATCACTCCCAAAGAGGATCGCACAGACTGGAGTACCCGCCGCAAGGTGGGGAACGTTGCCTCCGGGGAACCGCCATTGCCGAAATCCCCTGGGGGAATCCCACTCCTGGGCTGGGAGGAGCTCAAGGTGCCGCTCGAGGCTGGACCGATGCTCGCCCCGAGACGAGAGCGTCCCGGGAGACCGTGGTACACGACCGGTGGATAGTCCGGGGAACGGGTCCTGGGATTGGGGGACTCCGTTTGCTCCGTGAAGGGTCCGGCGCTTGCTTTCGACGATCCTTCTCGAGTCCCTTGGCTATCTCCCTCTCGAGTGCTGTGTTTCGAGCGTCCGTCGGGAACTCGCTTCGACGGTCAGGAAACGCATAAACTGATTAGTGCTATATCTTTTCGTGACCCTCGTTGAGCACTCGTTTTGCGAGGAAACTACCCGGAGAGTACTTCCGGAGCGGAATTACTCCAGACCAGTATCAACCGACCGCGTGCGGGGACCGAGCGCCGTATACGCAACCGTTGGCGTGTTCGGCGTGCGGACGACTGGGAAGCCACGAAGTCGTTCATTCCGCCATGCACTCGTCCCACCGACACTCTTCGACGGGCATCGTCAACTCGAACACCGTCCGCGATCGCCCACCCGGAGCCTCCACGACCACTGCGACGTCGTCCCCCGGGGACGCAGATCGAACGCTGACACTATTCGCATTCCCATCGTCCGTGATCGGGAATTCAACCTCGCCGGTCCCGTCGCCCGTCGCCCAGATCACCTCCTTTTCGCCGTTCACGAGCACACTCCCGTCAAGAACCGTCACCGTTGTGAACTGACGAACTGTACGAAAGGGAGTCAACTCCTCGAGAACCGGGACGTCGGATCGACCGGTCACACGACGTGAACACGGAGAACTCCCGAGGGCGGAGTCCAGCCGCCTTCGACCGTCCGCAGATTGGAGTTACGGGGCCGGGACCCCATCGGAATCGATTTCCACGTTGCTCGCATGAGGTCGACCATGACGGAACTCGCCGAACGCGAGTGGCGACTGATACGGGACGACCCTCGAGACGGGGCCACCCAGATGGCGCTCGAGGAGATCGCCGCCGAGCGCGCCCTCGAGGACGACGTCCGGACGGTCCGGGTCTACTCCTGGGAGCCGAGTACGCTCTCGCTCGGCTACCGCCAGGACGCCGCCTCGATCGACTGGGAGTACTGCGAGCGCGAGGGGATCGACGTCACCCGGCGACAGACCGGCGGCGGCGGCATCTACCACGACCGGTACGCCGACATCTCCTATACGATCGTCGCGCCCGCGGACGAGGTGCCCGGCGACCTGATGGACTGTTACGCGCTGTTTTGCGAACCGATCCTCGAGGCGTTCGACCGGATGGGCGTCGATGCGGACTTCGCGGGGGCCGAACAGGAGTCGATCTACTATCCGTCGTGCTATCTGCGGGACATCAACCCGGCTCACGACGTCGTCGCGCCGGCAAGCGCGGAAGGCGAGACGGGCGAGGCGGGCAAGATCAGCGGCAATGCCCAGTACCGCCAGCGCGACGTCGTCATCCAGCACGGATCGTTGAGCTACGACCTCGAGCCCGAACGCCACGTCGGCGTCTTCGACCCCGAAGACGCGATCGAGCCGGAGACCTTCCTCGACCGCGTCACGAGCATCAGCGAGCAGGCCGGGATCGACCGGGAGGAGGCGGTCGAGGTCCTCGGGGACGCGCTGGCCGACTGGTGTAACGCCCACGAGGGCGAGTGGCGCGCGGACGAACTCGAGCGAGCGGCCGACCTCGCGGCGCGCAAGTACGGGAGCGACGCGTGGGTTCGTGACCGCGAGGCCCTCGAGGCGGACGGCGGGGAACGGTAGCGTCCCCGCAGCCAGCGTTAGAGCGTCGGCTCGCGAACGCCGATGCGCTCGAGTTCGAACGGCTTCGCCGCGAGCGTGACGTCGATCTCCTCCCGGTCTCCGTCCCGGAGCACCTCGAGCCCCACGGTGTCGTCGGGGCGGGTCTCGTGAAAGAGGACGTTCCGGAGGTCGTCGAGGTCGCTCACGTCGACATCGTCGACGCCCACGACGGCGTCTCCGCCGATCGGAACGCCGGTCTCGCGGTCTATCGCGGTGCTGCCCTGCAGGTGCTCGTCGGCGGGGAACCCGTCGACGGTCCGTTCGACGTAGACGCCGTCGGCCCGTTCGTCGAAGCCGTTGAGCCGCGAGACGGTCGGCGAGAGCGTGATTCCCTGGATGCCGAGATAGGGATACCTGAAGGCGCCGAACTCCTCGATCTCGGGGACGATCCGTTCGATCATCGACGCGGCGACGGCGAAGTTGACGCTTTCGGCGAGCAACGGGGGCGTGCCCGCGAAGTTGACGCCGACGACGTCGCCAGCGCAGTCGACGAGCGGCCCGCCGCTGTTGCCCGGGTTGATCGCCGCGTCGGTCTGGATCGTGCTGGGGACGGTGTAGGCGAACTGTTCGAACTGGACCGTCGTCGACCGGCCGACGCCGCTTACGGTCCCAGTCGTGATGGTTTCCTCGAGGCCGAGCGGCGCGCCGAAGGCGGCCACTCGATCGCCCGGATCCGGCGGCTCCTCGGCGAGCGATAGCGCCTCGACGTTTTCCGGGACGTCCTCGACTCGGAGGATGGCGAGATCGCTGAACGGGTCGAAGCCGAGCGGCGCGTCGACGGCGCGCCAGTCGCCGCCGCTGAACCGGACGTCGGCGCCGACCCCAAGGAAGACGACGTGCCAGTTGGTCAGGACGGTAGCGCCGCCGTTCTCGCGGTCGTACACCCAGCCGGATCCCTGGACGATTTCGGCCTCCTCTCGGTCGAAGACCCGAACCGTGACGACCGAGTCGATGACGTCCTCGAAGACCCGCCCGTAGTCGCAGCCAGCAGCGGATCCGTCGTCCTCGTCCGACTGCTCCTGGATTCCTGTCTCTCGATTCCCGCCGACGACCCCGGAATCCGACCCGACCGCGACGAGGCCCGCCAGCCCCTCGAGGGCGGTCCGTCTGGTGATCGTACTCGCCGGTGTTCCCGACATACGTTACCACACCTCGATCGAACTACGGACGAGAGGTTGTTAAAATCGGAGGGCGACTCGCGCGGGTCGGCATGGACGGGCCGAAGGCGGGCGGGCGTGTACGGGCGTTCGAGGGGAGCGATCCGCCGGCTTCGAAGTACCTTTCATCGCTCGGTACTGATACCGGGCCATGAAAGTCGGAGCACACGTCTCGATCTCCGGGTCGCGCGTCTCTTCGGACGACGAAACGCCGCCGTACGACGACATCCGCAACGCGGTCCACCGCCAGCGGGCCTTCGGCGGCAACTGCGGACAGATCTTTACCACCTCGCCGCAGGTCTGGGCACAGCCCGATATCGGCGAGGAGGCCGCCGACGGGTTCCGCGAGGAGAGCGACGAGTTGCTCGAGGGGCCGTGGGTGATCCACTCCTCGTACCTGGTCAACCTCTGTACGCCGAAGGAGGATCTCCGCCGGAAGTCGAAAGAGAGCATGCAGGCGGAACTCGACGCCGCCGACAAACTCGGTATCCCCTACGTGAACGTCCACCTGGGCGCACACACGGGCGCGGGCGTCGAGGGCGGACTCGACAACGCCGCGGGCGTCATCGACGACCTCGACGTGCCGGAGGGCGTCCAGATCCTCATCGAGTCCGACGCCGGGAGCGGCACGAAACTCGGCGGCGAGTTCGAACACCTCGCGGGGATCATCGACCGTACCGAGACCGACATCGGGATCTGTATCGACACGGCCCACACGCTCGTCGCGGGTAACGACCTGACGACGCCCGAGGCAGTCGACGAGACCGTCGGGCGGTTCGACGACGAGGTCGGACTGGAGTACCTCGAGTACATCCACCTCAACGACTCGAAACACGACGTCGGCACGCACAAGGACGAACACGCCCACATCGGCGAGGGCTACATCGGCGAGGACGGCATGCGGGCGATCGTCAACCACCCCGACCTTCGTGACCTCCCGTTCGCGCTCGAGACGCCGACCGAGGACGGCCGCGGCTTCGCCTGGAACATCGAGAAGGTCAAAGAACTGCGCGACGACGCCTGATCGACTCGGCGGACACTAGACCGGTCGAGCGCGGACACAGAGGGTATCGGGCCGGGTCATCGCCTGCTCGTACCGGTCCGGCTGGTGGGCTTCGTACTCCTCCTGCGGTCGTGCCTCCCGGAACTCGGAGACGGCGAACCCGCTTTCGGCGAGGGCGTTGACGACCTCTCCCACGGGGCGGTAGTAGGACTCGATGCGGGCGTCGGTCGATCCCCACTCGACGACGTACCCCTCCGTTTCGTAGTAACTCTCGAGGTCCGCCCGGTGGTTCAGGTAGCGCCGGAGCGGATGGACGGTGCTGAATACCAGTATTCCGTCGGGCCGCAGCACCCGTTCAAATTCCGAGAAGACCGGCCGCCACTCCTCGACGTGATCGAGGACGAGGTTGCTGAAGACGAGGTCGACGCTCCCGTCTGCCGCGAACTCGAGTCGCTCCGTCAGGTCTCCCCGATGGAACGTCACCTCGTCTCCACAGCGTTCCCGGGCGGCCTCGAGGGCCTCGGTGCTCGCGTCGACCCCGACGACCGACGCGCCGCGTTCGGCGAACCACGCCGCGTAGTGGCCGACGCCACAGCCCGCGTCGAGGACCGTTCGACCGTCGACGTCCGGCAGCAGCGGTCGGACGGCGGGCCAGACGTAGTGTCGCTGGTAGTGGCTGTCCGCCCACGGACTCTCCCACTGCTCGAGTCCGTCGGCGTTGGCCGCGAGTTGCTCGTATCCCGCCTCCGTGATCCTGCCGTCCGCGTCGTCGGTCATTCCGAGCGAACTACGTCGTCGCAACGACGGATCGACCCATATAGTTTCTGTGTAGGGCTGGAGTTCCGGCTGTTCGCGGCGCGGCGACACGTCGCGTTCGTGCTCGTGCTCGTGCTCGTGCTCGCACTCGAGGGCCGCGACGACCGGCACGAAGGCGAAGAACCGACCCGTTTTTACTCGAGACCGTCCAACGACACCGTGTGCGCGAGTTCTCGGAAGACTACCTCCGGCGGACCCGCCGGGGGATGTGGGACGACTCCCGCGAGGCCCTCGAGTCGCTCGAACTCGAGTCCCGCGACCGGATCCTCGACGTCGGCTGTGGCACCGGCGAGTTGAGCCGCGTGCTCGACGCCGAGTGCCCGGGCGACGCCGAGGTGATCGGTTGTGACGCCGATCCGGCCCTGCTCGAGGTCGCCGGCGAGCGGGTTCCCGCCGTCGCCGGCGACGCCTACCAGTTGCCGTTCCCCGACGACGCCTTCGACCTGGTGGTCTGTCAGGCACTGTTGATCAACCTGCCCGAGCCCGCGGCGGCGATCACGGAGTTTTCGCGGGTCTCCGCGGACCTCGTCGCGGCCGTCGAACCCGACAACGCCGCCGTCTCGATCGACTCGAGCGTCGACGCCGAGGGCGCCCTCGAGCGGCGGGCCCGTCGGGCCTACCTGGACGGCGTCGAGACCGACGTCACGCTCGGGGCCGACGCCCGCGACGCCTTCGAGGCCGCCGGACTCGAGGTCCTCGAGACCCGTCGCTACGACCACGTTCGGCGGGTTGAACCGCCATACGACGAGGGGGCGGTCGTCGCCGCGCGGCGGAAGGCGACGGGAGCCGGGTTGGCCGACGACCGGAAGACGATGCTCTCCGGGGGACTGACCGAACGCGAGTACGACCAACTCCGGAGCGAGTGGCGCCGGATGGGCCGAAACGTCGTCGCCCAGATGGAGGCCCGCGAGTACGAACGCGAGGAGACCGTTCCGTTCTTCGTCACCGTCGGCCGCATCTAGTCCGCCGAGCCGCTTCGGCCGGGTTCATCGTCGTCGCCGTTATCGGTATCGTCGCCGCTACCATCCTCCGCGTCCTTCCCGAGCAGGGAGACGTAGATCCCGATCAGGCCGGCGGTGACGACGATCAGGCCCGTCACGAGATCCAGGGAGCCGGCGAGTGCGAGCGCCGATCCGGTCATCACCAGCGCGACGTTCGCGAGCAGCGCGATCCGGGGCGAACGGAGTCGCTCGAGGATGGCCGCAGTGGATATCGTCAGCAGTGGCATACCGACACGCATCGACGGCGGGACCAAAGTTCTTCGTATCCGTCGGCACGGGAGTCGCGAGCCACCTCCCGTTCGAACGGCCGATCTAGTCCGAGTCGGCCAGCAGCGTGTTTTCGATCAGCGTCGACGCGCCGCGGCGAAACCGTTCCGAGGCGGCGTTCGACGAGATCCCCAGTTCTTCGCCGAGTTCCGCGAGCGTACACGCACGCGGAACGTCCAGATAGCCGGTCTCGACGGCTGCCTCGAGCAGTTCGCGCTGGCGCTCCGTCGTGCCGTACTCGGAGCGAGTGGTCCCCTCGCGTCGCTCGTACAGTCGCTCGAGTTCGATCTCGATGTCCCGTCGCGCACAGAACGTCCGGAACTCCTCGAGCGCGTCGTACTCCGGGAAAGAGACCCGGAAACTCCATCCGTCCCGGTTTGCGGTCACCCGTTCCAGGACGATCCCCCGATCGACGACGATCGGGTAGACGCTCGAGCGGTGACCCGATTCCGTTAGCTCGATCCGGTAGAGACGCCGCCGGTCCAGCGACGTCATCCGGGACGTCCCCGTCACGGTCGGATCGTTCTCGAGCCGCGTCTCGAGTGATTCGAAGTCGTCCGTCTCGATCCAGACGAGCATCTGGTGGGAGCCGTCCTCCGTGAGATCGGACTGGACCCACTCGAGGTCGGCCGGCGACTCTGCTAGCGTCTCCTGCAGGATCGGATAATCGATCACGAAGGTGGCGAGCAACACGGTAACTCCCTGTCGGCAGTACGACAGGTGAACCTACGCATCTTGTGGCCGCAGTCGCCGAGGGGATATAAATGCGTGAATATCGAGGCCGTCGTGCTATTCGTTTGACTCTTCACCATTCGATATGGGGTATCCAAACGATACGGGTGGGTCGGACACGATCGGTCGACGGCTGGACTTGCTCGCGGATCGTCGCCGACGGGAGCTCTGCCGGTACCTGCACACGACCGACCGATCGGAGTTTACCCCCTCTGAACTGGCCGAGCAGCTCGCGCCGGAGGAGGACGTGGGGAGCGGTGGGGTCGAAGGGAACGAGCGGAACGAACGGAACGAACGGAACGGAGGGGAGCCACACCCGGACGGCATCGCGACCCTCGAGCGGAACCTGCGACACGTTCACCTGCCGAAATTCGACGACGCAGGCGTCATCGAATACGACCCTAGGGCGGGACGACTCGTCACGAACGACCGCCGGGTCGCATCCCTGTTCGACGTCCTCGAGACCGTGACCGAACGCGTCGAGGACGCGGCTTCCGACGCCGGATCCGACGCCGGGACCGCGGCCGAGTGAGGGCGCGACTACACTACGTCGCCCCGCACCGTCACGCCCTCCTGATTCTCGCGCCAGGCGTGGAGTTCCTGGGCCGCTTCGGTCGCCTCGTCTTCCTCCATACCGAGCATCTCGAGGGCCGCGGACAGCGTCGGGAGCGCGAGTTCGCTCTCCCGGAGTTTGCGGAACGCCTCGTCGCTGCGGACGCCGTCGGCCCAGAGACAGACGCCGCGGGGATCGAGCAGTTGGGTGTAGTCGTCCCGCAGTTGTGCACCGCGCAGGCGCTGGGTGACGTTGTCCTCGAAGGAGGCGTTGCAGACCTCGAGGTGGATCGGGTCGGACTCGTCGTCCTCGAGCAGGTGGGCGGCCAGGCACCGCTCGGGGGCGGCGTGGCCGGCCGCGTTGGCCCGGAGGTACTCGGGGTACTCCTCGGCCCAGTCGGCCCGGACGGACTTGCCGACGCCCTCGATTCCGTGGGAGGTTCGGAAGCGTGTTTCGGGGTCTTCTTCGTCGCCGTCTGCCCCCGCGGTTCCCGCCGGTCCCGGGCTGTCGTCCCGCATCAGGATGTCCTTGGTCAGGTAGACGTCCAGTCGCTCTACCGGATCGAGCCCCAGCGCGACGTCCCCGAAGGCCCACACCTCCCGGACCGGAACCGGCATACGGTCGCGTTCGACGGTGTCGACCAGCTCCTCGAGCCGGTCGACCGCCTCTGCGCGGTCGAATCCATTCATTGCCGGGAGTGGGGTCTCGAGGCGCAAAACGGTTTCTTCGTTCGGAACTCGCCGACTCGTGGGCGGCGTCACTCGGCGAGCGGGGCAACGGCTCAGACCGCTTTCTCCCGATCCGTCGTCACGTAAACGGTCTTTCGCACCGTCGCGTGGACCGTCCCCTCGTCGTCGACGAGGTCGACGGTGAAGTGGCGGTCGATCGCGTCGGTCCCGTCGGCCGCCAGTTCCGCCCGGATCGCGTCGATCTCCTCGTCGGTGAGCCGGAAGGTCGCGTACAGCGTGTCCCTGCCGGGCTTCTTGAACCGGATCTCGGCCTCCTTGTCCCAGACGACGTAACCGTCGCCGAGCGTCTTCAGCACCATCATCATGTAGAAGGGGTCGACCGCGGCGTACATGCTGCCGCCGAAGGTCGTCCCCACGTAGTTCCGCGTCCGCCAGGAGTGAGGGAGTTCGATCCGAATCTCCTGCCAGTCGGGCGCGATGTACGTGACGCGGCCTCCGGTCCCCCGGTAGGCGGGAAAGAGGTTGAATCCGAGCCGATAGAGCCGCGAACGCAGCGCATCGAGCATGCCCCGAGTCGCGCTCGGACAGTGAAAACGGTTACCAAACGCCGGGTCCGTGGTCGGTCGTTTGCCGTCCTCGGTCCGGGCGTGTCACTACCTGTCAAGAGAGCAGGTTTTTGTCGGTTCCCGTCGAACATCGGCGTATGAGACACCGCGTCTTCAACGAGGACGGCGACGAGGAACTCGTCTTCGTCATGGGCTGGGGGAACCGCTGGACCCACGAGAACGTCGGCTGGCTCATCGACCACCTCACCGACGCCGGCTACCGGGTCCACGCCTTCGAACTCCCGACGAACGTCGCGGACTTCAAGGCCGACTGGCTCGAGCCGATCGCCGAGTACGTCCTCGATATAGACGAGTACCAGTTGCTCGCCCACAGCGCGGGCGCGCTCGTCGCCCAGGCGCTCGACGGCGCGGACAACCACGTCTACCTGAGCCCCTGGTGGGGGTACGGCGACGACTACCCCGACCTCCTCCTCGAGGCCGTCTCGCAACTCCCGACGGCGTTCCCGTTCCTCCCGGTCGCCGAGATGGGGCGGGAGGCACTGGGAAAGCGTGCGACCGACCACCAGCTCTCGACGCTCCCCCGATGGGTCTCCCCCGCGTTCGTCCGCGAGACTCGCCACGCCCAGGAGGACCTGCTGACGATCGACCACGACGCGGTCGTCTTCTGTTCGCTCCGGGACCCCGTCATCGACCTGGCGCCGATCGGCGAGCGGGTCCCCGCCGAGCACGTCGTCCTCTACGATGGCGGGCACGAACTGTTCTCCTCGATGACCCGCGAGCGGTACGTCGACCTCCTGCTCGAGGCGCTCGAGGAGGGCGCGCCGGCCGTCGAGGACCGGCCACGGGTGCCCGCCTGATTCCGCCGCTGGAACCCAGACGAAACCGTGATGGGTGCCCGTCGACAACGACCCGGTGATGGATTGTAACCGGTGTGACGAGGAGGCGGTCATGCACGCCGCCTACTCGGGACAGCACCTCTGTGCGGATCACTTCCGCGAGTCGGTCGAGAAGCGGGTACGCCGTCGGATCCGCCGCGACGACCTCGTCCCGCAGGACGCGACTCCCGAGGACCCGGAGACGTGGGTGATCGGGCTCTCCGGCGGCAAGGACAGCGTCGTTCTCACGAAAATTCTCCACGACACGTTCGCCGAGGACCCCCGCATCGAACTCGTCGGGCTGACGATCCACGAGGGGATCGAGGGCTACCGCGACAAGTCGGTCGACGCCTGCGTCGATCTCTCCGCGGACCTCGACATCCGTCACGAACTCGTCTCCTACGCCGAGGAGTTCGGCATCGAGATGGACGACGTCGTCGAGGACGACCCCGAGAACATGGCCGCCTGCGCCTACTGCGGCGTCTTCCGGCGGGACGTCCTCTCCCGGTACGCCGACGACCTCGAGGCCGATCTCCTGTTGACGGGCCACAACCTGGACGACGAGGCCCAGACCGCCCTGATGAACTTCCTCGAGGGCGACGTCGAACAGATCGCCAAACACTTCGACGCGAGCCTCGGGCCCCTCTCCGAGCGCGAGGACCAGGAGGAGTTCGTCCCGCGGGCGAAGCCGCTGCGGGACGTCCCCGAGAAGGAGGTCGCCCTCTACGCTCACCTCGAGGACCTCCCTGCACACATCACCGAGTGTCCCCACTCGAGCGAGGCCTACCGGGCCGAGATCCAGCAACTCCTGTACGACCTCGAGGAGAACCATCCCGGAACGCGACACTCGATCCTCTCGGGGTACGAGGAACTGGCAGGCATCGCTGCCGAGCGCTACGGCGGGGACGACGGCGCGGACCTCCGGGAGTGTTCCGAGTGCGGGTCGACGACGACCCGCGAGGTCTGCCGGAAGTGCTCGCTGCTCGAGTCGCTGGCCTGACCGCATCCGAGTTCGTCTACCCGATCTTCCCTTCGTCTTCCCGGTGCGACAGCGTGTGCGCCGTGTCATACACAGACCCTTCCGACGTCCTACTCGCCCCCTAATCGCCGTCGCGCCGCCTCGAGGTCGGCCGGCGTGTTGACGTTCAGGTGCCACCCCTCGAGTTCGATGCCGACGTACCGCCGTCGGTCGACCAGCGACTCGAGTGCGTCGGCGAGTTCGTACTCGTCGCCGTCGCTGTCGGCCCGGGTGACGGCGAGACACGCCGAAAGCAGCGCCGCGGTGTCGTGGGTCTGGACGCCCGCGGCGACGGAGGCCGCGTCATCGCTCCCCGCCGAACCGCCGACCGACGCATCGATCGAGCGCACGGTGCCGTCGCTCGTGAGGTCGCAGTAAGCCGTCGCCTCGGCTTCGTTCCTCGAGACGCGATCGAGCAGAAGGACGCCGTCGACGCCCGACTCGCGGTGGCGGTCGACGAGCCTCGAGAGATCGCAGTCGTCGGCGAAGACGTTGTCGCCGTTGACGAGGACGACGTCTTCGGGAACGGACGGCGGAAGCGAAGTCGCGTCGGGGTCGCTCCCCCACCCGGCTCCCATCGGGGGCAGCGTCGCGTCGTACCCGTCGACGATCGCCCGGCGAACCGCGTGGGCGAGACCCTGCCGTTCGTGTTGCACCGCGTACGTGATCGGCACGCCTGCGATCGACTCGCCGACGCGATCGACGATCGCCTCGCGTCGGTATCCCACCACCAGGACGAACCGGTCGACGCCAGCGTCGACGAGTCGCCGAAGCGACCGCTCGAGGATCGGCTCGCCGCCCACCTCGAGCAGCGGCTTCGGCGTCTCGTCCGTATACGGCCGTAAACGAGTTCCGCGACCGGCTGCGAAGACGAACGCGTGCATTCTCGAGTCCGAGTGAAAGACCGGTCTCCGCGGTTACGAACGTTCGGATCGAACTCGCTTCGAGAATCGGAACACGGATCGAACGCAGAAAGCGCCGACCGCGATTTGGTTACCGGATCACGTCGACGCCGTTTTGCTGTTCGATCTCCTCGCGACCACCGTCGCTCTGGGCACCGAAGCCGGTCTTCGAACTCGAGCGGGATCGGGATCGGGAGCGAGAGCCGGAGCCGGACCGCGAACTCGAGCCCGCGGAACCGCCGGTCGAGCCGACTTCTTCGACGTTGTTGCTGGCGTCGAAGTCGGCCTCGTCGAGCCCTTCGATGCTCGCACGGGACTTGTCGGCCTGTTTCTGGGTCGTGGGACCCAGAACCTGCGCCGACTGGACGCCGGTCATGATCGCCATCACGCGGACCTTACCCTTGTAGTCCTCCTGGATGCGCGCGCCCCAGATGACGTTCGCCGAGGCCTCGAGGCGCTCGGTGATGTTGTCGGCGATACCCTCGGCCTCCTTCAGCGTGAGGTCGGGGCCGCCCGTGATGTGAACCAGTCCACCGGACGCGCCGCGGTAGTCGACGTCCAGCAGCGGGTGGTTCATCGCGTCCTTGACGACCTCGTCCGTCTTGTTCTTGTCCTGGGTCTCGCCGACCAGCATGACGGCGACGCCGCCCTGGTTCATGATCGTGGACATGTCGGCGTAGTCCAGGTTGATCAGGGACGGCTGGGTGATCGTCTCCGAGATGCCCTTGACGGTCTCGGCGATGATCTGGTCCATCACCGAGAACGCCTTCCCGATCGGCAGGTTCGGGACGTAGTCGAGCAGCCGGTTGTTGTCCAGGACGATGATCGAGTCGGCCTGTTCGCGAAGCTTCTCCAGGCCCTCCTCTGCCTTTACCGTGCGGGCACGCTCGACGTTGAACGGCGTCGAGACCATCCCCACGACGATCGCGCCCTGTTCCTTGGCGATCTCCGACACGACGGGAGCGGCACCCGTCCCGGTACCGCCACCCATGCCGGCGGTGACGAACACGAGGTCCGCATCCCCCAGCACTTCCTTGATCGTTCCCTGGGCCATCTCGGTGGCGCGCTCGCCCATCGACGGGTCGCCCCCGGCGCCGAGCCCGTTTGTCAGGGACTTGCCGACGAGGATCTTCGTGTCGGCCTCGATCATCTTCAGGTGCTGTTTGTCCGTGTTGATCGCGACCGTGTCCGCACCGTCGACGCCGATGTTGTACAGCCGGTTGATGGTGTTGTTGCCCGCACCGCCGCAGCCGACGATGACGATCCGCGGATCGCCGAACTCGTCGTCGTCGAGATCGACGTCCATATCGCGGGCCTCCTGTTCGGCGTTGTCGAGGGCGTCCTGAACGATATCCTGCATCGTTACACCTTCGCCCAGTTGCGTTTGCGGGCTTGATCGGTCTGCCCGTCGTACTCCTCGTTAATCATTTCGCGCACGGCCGACCGGATCGCCTCGCTCCGGTTCGGGAACTCTCCCGAGTCGACCAGTTGCTCGACCTCTTCGATCTGCTGTTTCGGAATTCGCAGTGTCACACGCTCCATGGTTGTATTCCCCGTTGAGGTAAGACGGCGGCGCGACCCTGTCTGACGCGCGTGTCTTACACCGGAAACGCCCGCGAGCGGGCGAATTTCTCCGTTTCGTGTCCGCTGTAAGACGACCGTCTTACGCGAATAAAGCGATAACTGCCCAACGTAATAAAAGTTCCGGCGATCCGAACGGTCAGTGTCTTACGACTGTTCGGATGTATGACTAGCCGGACTCGAGGACGTCCGCGGACGGCGTCCGACGGCCACAGCTCGGGCAGAACGCCCAGTCCGATCGGAGTTCGTCGCCGCAGTCGCAGAACAGCCGGCGGGACGCTTTCTCCCCGCAATTGGGACAGTAAACGTGGTCGTCGTCGACGGATTCTCCACACTGTCCACAGGTCGTGCCGGCGTCGTCCCGACTACGGTTCGGGTCGCGACCGTGCGTTCGGTTCTCGTCGCCGTCCCGGCCCGGATTCGGTTCCGATTCCGGTTCTGGAACCGGATCGGCCCGATCCTCGGACGAGCCGACCTCCGCACGGACGCCATCCCCATCCCCCTCGAGCGAGATGGTGACGTTGACGTCGCGAGCGTTCGGTTCCGGCGCCGGAGCCCTCGAGCGGTGCGGCGTGGCGCGTTCTCCGTCCCAACCGCTGGGGCGAACACCAAACTGCGGGCCCCGACCGTGTGGGACCGGCTCGCGGTCCCGTTCCCCGGGCGGTGTAAGACGCTCGAACCGCTCGGCCAGAACCTCGTCTACGCGCTCGCGCACGAGGTCGTCTATCGCCGCCGCGGCGGGTTCCGCGCTCTCCGAGGCGTCCGAGACGTCCGAGTCACTCGAGTCACTGGAGTCGAGGTACGACCGGAGCGCCTCCCGCATCGCTTCGCTCTTGGAGAGTTCGAGGTCCTCGAGCTCGTCGACGAGCTCGTCCTCGGCGCGGAACGTGATCTTGCTCATTCCCGTATGGTACCATGTTGACACTCCCCCTATATCAATCATGCTGATAGTCGGCCGGATGGCGGGCCGGCGGTCGATTCGAATGATAACCCTTATATTGTCCTCGGCGGTTACGTGTGAGTGCGACCGCCCTTAGCTCAGACTGGTAGAGCAGTCGACTGTAGATCGACTTGTCCCCCGTTCAAATCGGGGAGGGCGGACTTCCTTCCTCGTCGAACTGTGGCTGAATCGGAAAGCGACTTCTGAGTACCGCTTAGCAGTTCTACTGCCGGAATTGGGTTTCAGAAGTCGGACTCGTTTCAACCGTTTCGTGTCGAACAGACGCTCGGCGGCAGTGCTCGAGCACGACGCGTCTTACACGTTTCCGACGAAACTGCGTGTCCGGTTCTCTCCAGCACGGATCGATATAGTACATTCACTTCGAGAGCGAGAGGAGCAGGTCCCGATCCTCGAGAACCCGATTACCACGTTTCGACGACGTACGGCCCGTCGACCACCTCGAGCCGATCGACGGCGCGGGCGCGACCGCTATCGGTCTCGCGAGCAGCGGAGAGGCGTTCTCGAACGCGACTCCCGAATCCTTCCTCTTTTTCCTCCCCGAGCGATTCGTCGAGGTGGAGCGTCAGCCGACAGTCGACGACGACTGCCAATCCTTCGTCGCCGGCGTCGACCTCACCCAGTTCGAGCACGTCGGCGAAGCGAACGATATCGATCGACTCGAGCGCGTCCGCCGCGCCGACGGCCAGTTCGTCGCCGCGGTCGACGGGGACGTCGACGCACAGTGTTCCTTCGACGTGGAGTTCGGTGACGGTGTCGCGGCCGGACATGGACGACCGCACGCGCACGGGGGCCTTGAGTTGAGGTGGGGGATCGGCGTCGCAGGTCCGACCTTCCGTCGAGTCGCCGATCGGATCTCGGACGCGTTATCCGCTCGGCGATGCGTCCGCGTTTTCCGCAGCGCCGTGTTCGTACGCTTCGTCGAAGAACGCGACCTCGAGGGCGACGGTCCGACGGAACAGTCGCTCGACGCGACGCTGTCGGCGCGGCGAGAGGCTGGGGCCGACAGCGTCGAGTTCGCCCCGGAGCCAGTCGACGAACTCTCGGAACCCCTCGACGGCGTGGAGGTCGATCCACTCGGCGTAGTAGAACGGCAGATCGGCTCCCGCGCTCGGCGGCTCACTTTCGGGGTCGCCGTAGGTCGTGGCGACGGTCGTCGCCCACTCCTCGTAGATCCACTCGGCGGGGACGAGCACCGCGAGCGTCTCCGCGTAGCCGCCCTCGCGGGCCGCACGGCCGAGCAGGTCGACGAAGGCGGCCGTCGTCTCGGTACGCTCGGGGTCGGTCCACTCCAAGTCGGGAACCTCGAGCGCGTCGAACGACCGCCGGAAGTAGTCGTCCTCGTCGTCCGTGATCGTGTCGAGGAACTCGATCAGTGGCCGTTTCGATGCCATGTCGGGAGCCTGTCCGACGGCGTGGCCGAACGCCCCGACGAGTTCGTCGACGAACGCGTAGTCCTGGACGAGGTAGGCAGCGTAGGCGTCCTCGGAGAGGGTCCCCGCGCCGAGTTCGTCGGTGAACGGATGCTCGACGGCGGCGGACCAGGTCGGTTCCGCACGGTCGCACAGCCAGTCGGTGAACCGCGGGTCGTCGGTATCGGCGTGGGTAGCGTACTCCTCGTACGCGCTGGGGACGTCCGTCTTCTCGGCCGTTTCGTCCGTCGTCACAGCTCCCACCCCTCGAGCGTGTAGGCCATCTCCCAGAACCGGTACTCGAGTTTGGCGCTTGCGAGAAACGCCTCCCGCATCGCGTCGTGCTCGCCGGGGAACCGCGCTCCACAGTCGTCGACGAACTCGCGGCACCACGCCGTCGCCTCGCGGAACTCCTCGCTCGTATACATCTCGATGAAGGGGGCGTACGGGTTCCCCTCGAGGTCGTCGGCGAGGTCGGTCATGTGTTCGGCGACGTCGAGATACCCCTGCATACAGGGATAGAGCGCGGCGGCGATCTCCGCGAGCGAGCCCTCGTAGGCCGTCCGCACGAGGAAGTTCGTGTAGGCGACACAGGTCGGAGCTTTCTCGACGGACTCGAGTTCCTCGCGGCTGATCCCGTAGTCGGCGGCGAACTCGCGGTGCAGATCCATCTCGTGATCCAGCACCTCGTGGGCGACGCCCAGCAGGTGGGTCATCGTCTCCTCGTCGCGGGCTTTCGTCCCCGCGATCGAGAACAGCCGCGCGTAGTCGAGCAAGTACCGGTAGTCCTGTTTCACCCAGTGTTCGAACGCCGCCTCGTCGAGGGTGCCGGCGGCGAGTTCTCGGACGAACGGGTGATCCTTCTGTGCCTTCCAGACGTGTTCGCCCTCCTCGAGGAGTCGATCACTAAACGCCATCTGTACTCGCACGGACGGCCCGCTCCGTATTATAACTGGATGGTATAAGCCCATTTTAGAAACGAGCCAGCGTAGCGTCGAAAGTGGCGTTTTTGTTCGCTCGCGATAACAGTTCACCGTGTCGACTTCCGAAATCGCGGTCGTCGTCGGCGTCGCGCTGCTTGCAGGGTGTGCCACGGGAATCGGCGCGATTCCCACGCTGTACGCGGAACGCGTGAGTCACCGCGTCTACGACAGCGCGGTCGGCTTCGCCGCCGGGATCATGATCGGCGCGGCGGTGTTCGCCCTGATCGTCCCTGGCCTCGAGTACGGGTCGCCGATAGAGATCGTCGTCGGACTCGCGCTGGGAACCCTTTTCCTGCTCGTCGTCAACGCGTGGCTCCCGCATCTGCATCTCGACGATCCCGACGAGCCGAATCAGCCGCTCGAGGGGACGGGACTGCTCCGGACCGACGGCGTGAACGGGCAACGGCTCGCGGTAGAGGACGATATGCGGCGGGCACTGCTCGTGGGGAGCGCGGTCACGATCCACAACGTCCCCGAGGGACTGGCCGTCGGCATCGCCTTCGGGAGCGGCGAGGCCGGACTGGGGTTCGCCATCGCGACCGCGATCGCGGTCCAGAACGTCCCCGACGGGTTCGCGATGGCCGTTCCGGCCTCCCGTGCGGGCATCTCCGACGCGAAGACGCTCCTCTACACGACCCTCTCGGGCGGCGTCCCGGAACCGATCGCCGCGGCCATCGGGTTCTCGCTGGTCGCGATCGTCACCGGGCTCTTCCCCGTCGCGGCCGGCTTTGCCGCGGGTGCGATGATCGCCGTCGTCTTCCGCGAGTTGATCCCTTCGAGCCACGGGCACGGCTACGCCGACACGGCGACGGCGACGTTCGTCGCCGGTTTCGCGGTAATGCTCGTGGTGGATACGGTGCTCGCGGTCTGAGTGTTCAGTGGCGGACGATCGGTTCGCAGCCGGGGCCGTCGCGGTGGCTTTTTCCCGGAGATCGGGCAACGCTCGAGCATGACCGTCGTCACTGACCTCCGGGACCGCGAGCCGATCGTCGGTACCTGGCTCACGCTGTCCGATCCCGCCGTCGCCGAGGCCAGCGCCCGCCTCGAGTTCGACATCGCCGTGATCGACCGCGAGCACACCGCGCTCTCGCTCGAGACGGTGACCGAGATGGCCCGCGCGATAGACGCCGCCGGAACCGACACCGAGGCGCTCGTCCGGGTCTCCGAGAACGATCCGACCGAAATCAAGCGCGTCCTCGACGCGGGCGTCGCCGGCGTGATGGCACCGATGATCGATACCGCCGAGCAAGCCCGGGAACTCGTCGCCGCGACGCGATACCCGCCCGAGGGCGTCCGCGGCGTCGGCATCGCTCGGGGGACGGGCTACGGCGACACGTTGTCGGACGCGGTCGCGAACGCGAACGACGAGGTCGCCACCATCGCCCAGATCGAGACCCGCGACGGCCTCGCAAACGTCGAGGAAATCGCGGCGGTCGACGGCCTCGACGCGCTGTTCGTCGGCCCCGCCGATCTGTCGGCCGCGCTCGGGAACTTCGGGGAGTTCGAGGACGAGGCGTTCCGCGAGGCCGTCGACCGCGTCCTCGAGGCCGGCCACGCGGTCGACAAACCCGTGGCGACGATCGCGCTCGAGCAAGCGGACGTACAGCGGTGGCTCGAGCGCGGGTTCGACGCCGTGGTAGCCGGGGTCGACGTCGACTACGTGCTCTCCGGGGGTCGAGACGCGAAGAACGCGTTCGAGGAGGCGGTCGAACCGCGGTAGCTACTCGAGGTCTTCGACCGTGTTCGCCGCGTTGATCCGTCCAGCGCCGAGTTCCGCGTCGCTCTGGCCGTCGGCGTACTCCGCACCCGCCTTGATCGCGGTTTCGACCTGTTGAGCGGTCGTTTCGGGCTCGAGTTCACGTACGAGCGCGGCGAGTCCGGCGACCTGCGGCGCGGCCATCGACGTGCCGGCGAAGTAGGCGTACTGGGTCCCGTACACGTCTTCGGGGACGGACGAGAGTACGAGGTTCGTCGGGTACGGCCACTCGGTGTCCTCGGCCAGGGTCTTTTCGAGCGTCTCGTACCCGCCGCCGGGTGCGCCAACGTCGACCTGTCCAGTACCGTAGTTCGAGTAGAAGACCAGTTCGTCGTTCGGTCCGGTCGCGCTGATACTCATCGTCCCCGGGATGCCGTTGGGCGTCGAGAAGTGACCGCCCTGGAGGTCGTACGCGTCGTTACCGGCGCTGGCGCTGATCACCGTCCCCTGGGCGACGGCGTTCTGGTAGACCGGCGTCAGCACGCCGCGGTAGCCGCCCGCGTTGTACTGGGGCGGTAGCGGCGGCGTCCCGAGGCTCATGTTCGCCACGTCAGCGTCGATCGCCGCGGCGTATGCGACCGCGTTCAGGATGTCTTCGGTCGTCGTCGTCAGCACGGGGTCCTCGTCCGGATCCTCGGGTTCGACGAAGTAGAACACCTGCAGGGAGACGAGGTCGGCGTCCGGTGCCGTGCCGATGATCCCTCCTCCAGTTCCTGCAGCGATTCCGGCGACGTGGGTTCCGTGGCCGTGGGGGTCGCCCTCGTGTTCGAGCACCTCTCCCTGCATGAACTTCGCGCTCCTGTCGGTGTCGACGTTCCCGAGGTCCGGGTGCCCGTCGTCGATCCCGGTGTCGATGACTGCGATCGTCTGCCCTTCGCCGGTCGCGTACTCGTGGGCCGGCAGGACGTCCGTGACCTGCTTGTCCCACTGGAGGTCGTAGAACTCCGGCCGATCCGTCTCGACTTCGGTCTCGACGAGTTCGGGTTCCTCGAGTTCGATTCTGGCGTTCGGAACCGCCTGTGTGACCCCCTCGATCTCCTCGAGGTCGGCGGCGTCCGTCGCTCCGCGTACCGAATAGAGTCGACCGTCGACGATCTCGGTTTTGATTTCGTACCCCGATCCCTCCAGCCGGCTCCGGACGTCGCTCTCGCTTGCGACGAGGTGTAACCCGTCGTCCGTCGCCGAAACCGTGCTCATCGCCCCCAGTGCTAGCGTTCCCGCAGCGGCCTGTCGGATGAACGTTCTTCGTTCCATCATATGTGACATTCTGCGTGATGGTATACCATCACGCAATACCGATTAGCCAACAATCCATTATTTAATAATTACGGAACAGTCTCGCGAGTCTAACGGTGGCAACTCGAGGAAAGAAATCGCCCGACCGGACGCTGGCGGCGCTCGTCGATGAGGTCGTGAGAAACGGCCGACCGGCTCGAAACCACTCAGAGTCGCTTGCTCACGTACGGCCCGTCCTGGTGGTAGCCCAACTTCTCGCGGTAGTACTCGCGGGCGCCGATGCCCGAGATGACGCTCAACTTGTCGTAGCCGGCGTCGGCGGCGATCTCCTCGGCTCGCTCCATCAGGCGCCGGCCGTACCCCTTGTGCTGGTGCTGGCCGGAGCCGGGTTCGCCGTCGTCCACCGCGACCTCGCTCCCGTACACGTGGAGTTCCCGGACGAGCGCGGCGTTCTCGAGTTCCGGGCGGACCGGATCCGACGGGAACCGGAGCCGACAGAAACCGATCAGGAGGTCCTGATCGAAGTCCTCGAAGGAGATGAAGTGTTCCGTGCCGCCACAGGAGTCGTAGGTCATCACGTCGAGTTCCACGTCTTCGGGCTCCTCGTCGTTCATTCCGGCCTCGCGACAGCGGATACAGTCACAGGACCAGCCGTGGTCTTCCATCCGCTGTCGGGCGAGTTGCCGGAGGTTCGACTTCCAGACGCCCGCGTCGATGAAGTCCGCGGGGATGTCCCGCTGGACGCGCTGGAGCCGGGTGTACCGGGGGATCATGTCCTTGATCTCGGCGATCAGCTCCGCGGCCTCCTCGTTGCCCAGCGGTTCGAACTCGCCTTTGTGCCACCAGTCGTAGGTCGCCGTGCCCCGGACGATCAGCGTCGGATAGATCTTCAGGTAGTCGGGCTTCCACTGCTCCTCCTCGAACAGCCGGCGGAAGTCCTCGAGACACATCTCCTTGGACATCCCGGGCTGGCCGGGCATCATGTGGAAGCCGACCTTGAACGCGGCGTCGCGCAGCCGCCAGTTGGCCTCGATGGAGGCCTGAACGCCGTGTCCGCGGTGCATCTCGCGGTTGATCCGCTCGTAGGTGGTCTGGACGCCGACCTCGACTTTCGTCCCGCCCAGATCGAGCATCCGGTCGATCTGTTCCGGATCGCACCAGTCGGGCTTGGTCTCGAACGTGGTGCCGATGTTGCGGACGTCCGCGGTCTCGTTTTCCGCGATCACGTCCTCGAGGTATTTGAACTCGTACTCCTCGGGGTCCTGCGCGAAGCTTTCGCCCTCGGCGGGTTCGGGTTCCTTGTCGACGTCGTAGTCGTTCATCGCCTCGAGGGCGCGCTTGACGAACCACTCCTGGTAGTCGTGGCTGCGGGCGGTCATCGTCCCGCCCATCAGGATCAGTTCGACCTTGTCGACGGGGTGGCCGATCTCGCGCAGTTGCTCGAGTCGCAGGGTGACCTGCCCGTAGGGGTCGTAATCGTTCTGGACCCCGCGGGCGGCCGCCGGCTCCTCGCCGGTGTAGCTCTGCGAGGAGGAGAATTCGGAGTCGGGTCCGCCGGGACAGTACAGACACTTCCCGTGGGGACACCGTTCGGGGGAGGTCATGATCGCGACCGGGGAGACGCCCGAGGCGGTGCGGACGGGTTTGCGCTGGAGCACCGCCTCGAGGTCCTCGCGGTGCTCTTTGGGCGCGTAGTCGAGCAGCTCGGAGTTTTTCGGCACCTTGGGTGCCGAGTGTTCCGAGCAGGCCTCGAGTTTGGCTTTCTCGACCTCGTCGCGCTCGATCTCGCCCGCGAGGATCCGGTCGACTAACGTCTCACAGACCTGCTGAAACGCTTCGGTTTCCGTCGGGTCGGTGTCGGATTCGGGCGTCTCGGTGCTCACTACAGGATTCTGGTCGCCCGCGGCGAATAAGCGTGTCGGACGCGCTGCGTACGCCCATCGTCCGACGGTCGTATGAACCGTGGTGACGGCGAGACTCCGGTCGGCCTCAGACGGCGACGAACTCGGACAACTCGCCGGAGTCGGACTCCGCGTCCTCGAACGCGTAGACCGCCAGCGACTCGTCGTCCGGCGGCCCCATGCCCGGCGCGTGCCGTGGCATACCGGGAATCGCGATCCCGGCGACGGCCGGCTCCGCCGCGAACAGCGCCTCGATCGCCTGGAGCGGGACGTGTCCCTCCACGAGGTAGTCGCCGAACTCGACGGTGTGACAGCTCCGGGCCTCCGCGGGGACCGAGAGGTCGGTCTTGACCGCTCCGAGTTCGTCGGTCGTCTCGACGTGGACGTCGAACCCGTTGTCCTCGAGGTAGGCGGCGTACCTGGAGCAACAGCCACAGGAGGGGTCGTGGTGCTGGACGACCTCGTCGACCGGGACCGATCCGTCCCACGACCAGTCGTCGCCGACCGGAGCGGCCGAGACGGGTCCGGGTTCGTCGTCGTCACTGTCGCCGTTACCGTTTCCGCCGCCGATACAGCCGCTCGCCCCGACGAGCGCGGCCGCCGCGCCGAGCGAGCACAGCCGACGACGCGTCAGTGAGCCGTCCATGGACGGACGTAGCGACCGGCGACACATAACCGTTCCCGGACCGCTCGCTCGAGCGACGTCGATCGGGGGACGGCGGCGGGCCAGCGACGCGCGGCTTGAAAGCTCTCCTACAAGAGTTAAATCACGCCCGTGTGTAGGAAAAAAGACGTGACACCGGAGTCGTCGATCGTCCTCGCGGCCGTCGTGTTGCCGTTCCTAGTCGCGGGGCTGACGCCCCTGTTGTACCGAGCTCTCGGCGAACGCGTCGGGTACGCGGGCGCCGCGGTCGCGGCCCTCTGTTTCGGTCTGCTGGCCACGCAGTACGGAACCGAGGGGGTCGTCGAAGTCGCCTGGATCCCGTCGCTCGAGATCGCCTTGCAGTTCTACGTCGACGGCTGGGGACTGCTGTTCGCCTCGCTGGCGTCCGGCATCGGGACGCTGATCTTCCTCTACTCCCCGTCGTACATGCACGGCGAGACGGGCCTGGCCCGGTTCTACACCGCGTTGCTCGCTTTCATGGGATCGATCGTCGGCGTCGCCCTGGCGGCGAACCTGATCGCGATCTTCGTCTTCTGGGAACTCACCAGCCTCTGTTCGTTCGTGCTGATCGGCCACCACACCGGGGACGCGGACTCCCAGTACGCCGCCCGGATGGCCATGTTCGTCACCGTCGGCGGCGGCCTCTTCCTGCTGGTCGGCTTCCTCCTGCTGTCGATCGTCGCCGGGGACGTCCTGGGCCCGGCGGCCGCGTTCGACCTGACCGCGATGCTCGAGAACACGGACGCGATGGAGTCGGGGCTGCGCGAGCGGGGGTACTTCCTGCCGGTGCTGGGCCTGCTGGCTATCGGCGCGGGCACCAAGTCCGCCCAGGTGCCGGTCCACTTCTGGCTGCCGAACGCGATGGCCGCGCCGACGCCCGTCTCCGCGTTCCTCCACTCGGCGACGATGGTGAAAGTCGGCGTCTACTTCCTCGGTCGCGTCCGGCCGCTGCTGGTCGGCGTCGAGTGGCTCCTCCTGTTCGCGACGGTCGGGCTGGCGACGATGACCGTCTGTGCGCTGCTCGCGGTCGCCGCGACCGACATCAAGGAACTGCTCGCGTACTCGACGGCGAGTCACCTCGGCCTGATGGTCGCCGGGTTCGGCTTCACCTCGATCTACGGCGCCGAGACGGGCGTCTTTCACCTGCTGAACCACGCGCTGTTCAAGGCCGCGCTCTTCCTGATCGCCGGGATCGTCGCCCACGAGGCCGGCTCCCGGAAACTCTCGGAACTGGGCGGGCTCCGGCGGGACCTGCCGATCACCGCGGCGATGACCGTCGTCGTCGCGCTCTCGATGGGCGGGATTCCGCCGTTCAACGGCTTCTACTCGAAGGAGCTCCTGTTCGAGGCCGCCCTCGAGGCGAGCCACTACCACGACATCGGTGCGCTCGGCTGGATCTACCCGGCCGTCGCGGTCTTCGGGAGCATCTTCACCGTGCTGTACTCGCTGCGATTCCTCTCGCTGTTCTTCGGCGAGCGGCCCGACGAACTCGGCGAGGTACACCGGCCCGCGATCCCCCTTGTGGCGGCGCCGGCCGTCCTGACGGTGCTCGCGGCCGTCGTCAGCGTCGACCCCGAACTCGCGGTTCGGGCCGCCGTCCAGTCGGGCGTCGACGCGACCGCGGTCGATCCCCACGAGATGCACGTCGGCCTCCCGACCGAGTACTCGACGCCCGTCGGGATGAGCGCCGTCGCGATCGTCGGCGGCCTGGTCGCGTACCCCTTCTACGACCGGCTCCACGCGGGGATTCGTGCGGTCCCGCGCGGGCTCCCGCCCTCGAGCCCGTCCTGGTGGTACGGGTCGCTCGTCGACGTCCTGCCACGGGCCGGCGCGGGGCTCGCCGCGCGCGTCCACAACGGACTGTTGCGGACCTACGCGACGTGGACGCTCGCCGCCACCGCCGCGTTCGCGCTGGCCGGGTTCGCCGCGACGGGAATGATCTCGGCGACCGGACTGGGGATCGAGATCCCCATCGCGGTCGCGCTCGTACTGGTCGTCGCGGTCGCCGCGGGCCTTGCGGTCGCGCTCTCGGAGACCCACGTCGCCGGGGTGCTCACCCTCTCGATCCTGGGCTTTATGGTCGCGATCTTCTACATCCTCGCGAGCGCGCCCGACCTCGCGTTGACGCAACTTGTCGTCGAGACGCTCGTCCTGCTGATCTTCCTGCTCGTCATCGAGGAGATCCCCGAGTTCGACGAGAGCCTCGGCAGGACCGCCCGCGACGCCGTCCTCTCGGTCGCCGTCGGCGCAACCGTCTTCGTCACGGTGCTGGTCGCGACCGACTCGAGGCCCGGCGCCACCACCGACGTCGCACGGTACTACGCCACGCGGGCCGTCCCCGAGGGCGGCGGGACCAACATCGTCAACGTCACGCTCGTCGACTTCCGGGGGTTCGACACGCTCGGCGAACTGGCGGTAGTCGCGCTTGCTGCCATCTCGATCCTGACGCTGATCGTCATGCGATCCGGTCACGGAGCCGACCCGGGGACCGAATCCGGGACCGAAGCCACCGACGGAGGTGACGACGAATGAGCCGCTATCGACGCCACGCACACACGTTTACGCTCGTATCGACGCGAAGGAGACGGATCCGGACGCCGCTCGCTCGAGTCCGCGTCCCGACCATACTCGAGGGAACGAGAACGCGAGGTGAGCCCCGATGACCACGGTCATCATGCGCACGACCGCGCGCGTGATCGTTCCGATCATCCTCGTGGTCGCCGTCACGCTGTTCGTGGAGGGACACAACCTCCCCGGCGGCGGGTTCATCGGCGGCGTGCTCACGACGACGGCCTTCGCCGTCATCTATCTCGCCTTCGGGCTGGACTTCCTCGAGCGGGGCGTCCTCGGACGCGACGTCGAACCCGGCAAGGAACCCTCGCGGGACCGCGTCGTCGTTGCCTACCGCCGGCTGTTCGAGTACGGCCTCGCGATCGCCGTCCTCAGCGGCCTCGTGCCGCTGCTGTTCGATCGGCCCTTCCTCACGCAGACGTTCGTCGAACTCGAGGGGGTCCCGATCTACGACCACGTCGAACTGGCGAGCGCGGTCGCGTTCGATTTGGGGGTCTACTGCGTCGTCGTCGGCGGCCTGCTGACGATCCTCTCGGTGGTGGGAGCCGAATGACGGGCGTCATCCTCGCCGGGGTGATCGGCGCGCTGTTCGCCCTCGGGACGTTCCTGCTCCTGCGCCGGGACCTGATCCGGGTCGTCTGGGGGCTGGCGATCATCAGCCAGGCGGCAAACGTCTACCTGCTCGCGATGGGCGGGATCGCCGAGGGGACCGCCGAGACGGTCCCCGTGCTCGAGGGCCACGGCCACGAGATCCACGTGCCGATGGCCGTGGCCGATCCGCTCGTCCAGGCGCTCGTGTTGACCGCCATCGTCATCGGGTTCGGGATGACCGCGTTCGCGCTCGTACTCTCCTACCGGGTGTACGAGGAACACGGCACGCTTGACGTCTCGAAACTGGGTGATCGGGAATGATCGGCTCGGTGCCCGCGACGGCGCTTGCGGCGTCGCCGCCCGTCGCCGAATCCCAACTCGTGATCGCACCGCTTTTGATCGTCCTCGTGGCGGCCGTCGGGAGCCTGCTGTTCGGGCGCTGGACGCGCGCACGGATCGGCGTCAGCCTGCTCGGCGGCGCGGCCTACGCGGTCGCCGTCGCCGCGATCGACTGGTACATCGTCCTCGCGCCGTCGGCGCCGGGGGCCGCGACCTACCAGGTCGGTGGCTGGCCGGCTCCCTTCGGCATCACGCTCGTCGCGGACGGCCTGTCGGCGTTCATGCTGACGATGGTCGCCATCCTGGGAGTCGCGTCGCTCGTCTTCTCGACGCGTGTGCTGCCCGAAATCGACCGGCGTAGCTACTATTTCCCGCTCTTTCATTTCCTGGCGCTCGGCGTTACCGGGGCCTTTCTCACCGGCGACCTGTTCAACCTGTTCGTCTGGTTCGAGGTAATGTTGATGGCGAGTTACATCTTCGTGGCCTACTACGGCGGCCCCCAGCACACCCGCGCTGCGTTCTGGTACGTCGCGCTCAACCTGCTCGCCAGTGCGGTCTTCCTGCTCGCCGTCGGCGGGATCTACGCGACGACGGGCACGCTCAACATGGCCGACCTCTCGAGGCGGCTGGCCGACCCCGCAGCCTATGGGATCGATCCCCGCTCGGTGCTCGGCCTCTACGGGCTGCTCCTGTCGGTGTTCGCGATCAAGGCCGGACTCGTCCCCTTCCAGTTCTGGATCCCGACGGCCTACCGTGCCGCGCCGCCCCAGATCACCGCGCTGCTGGCCGGCGCGACGAAGAAGGTCGGGATCTACGCGATCATCCGGCTCTCCTTTACCGTCTTCGCGGACGCACCGGTCGCCGTCGATCTCACGGTGCCGGGGACGGGCCTCGCCGTCGCCGGGAACTCCCCGCTCCCGTTCGTCGGGGCCGTGCTGTTCGTCATGGCCGCCGCGAGCATCCTCGTGGGCGGCCTCGGCGCGGTCGGCCGGGAGTCGATCGAGGGCGTGCTCGCGTACTCGAGTATCGGCCAGGTCGGCTTCATCGCCGTCCCGGTCGCCATCGCCGCGACGACGACCAGCCCCGAGTTGCGCCAGTTCGGGATCGTCGCCGCGCTCGTGTACGCGCTCAACCACACGCTCGCGAAGGGGCTGCTCTTCCTGGCGGTCGGCGCGGTCAGGACCGCGACCGGGACGAGCAGTCTGTCCGACCTCGGCGGCCTCGCGGGGCGGTCGCCCCCGCTGGCGATCTCGTTTTTCGTCGGCGCGCTCGCGCTCGTCGGTATCCCACCGCTGTCGGGCTTTTTCGGCAAGTTCCTCGTCTTCGACGTGGCCGCCCGCGCCGAGGCCCCGTCCGTCCTCGCGCTCCTGCTTGCCGGCTCGCTTCTGACGATCGCGTACGCGACCCGGACCTGGAACCGGAGCTTCTGGGGCGCTCGCACGGCCGCCGTCGAAGAGGCGACGACCGACAGTGTCCAGCTGGCAGTTCTGGGCGTCCTCGCGGCCGCTATCATCGCGGTCGGGGTCGGCTTCGAGCCGGTCTACGAGTTCGCCGACGCCGCCGCGGAGGCCGCACTGGACGCCGACGCCTACGTCGACGCCGTCGATCCGGCCGACGCGAGCGACGTCGACCTCGAGGCTGGGGGCGAAGGCGGCGAGACCGGGGGTGAACACGAATGAAGGTCCGAACCTGGCCCGTCGCCGGCGTCGTCTTCGCCGTCCTGTGGATCTTCGTCCGCGGGATCGAACTCGAGTCGATGACGCTGTTCGGCCAGTTCCTCGAGGGGCTCGCCGTCGGGTTGCCGATCGCGTTCGTCTTCCGCCGGCTCTACGCGAAGCGGATCACCGTCTCGCGGGGACGCCGCGTGAAACCCGCCCTGCTCTACCTGCTTGCCTTCGTGTGGGAACTCCTGCGGGCGAACGTCGACATGGTCTATCGGGTGGTCGCACCCAGTATGCCGATCGAGCCCGAGGTCGTCCTCGTCCCGCTGCGGGCCGAGACCGACCTCGCGATCACGCTGCTTGCAAACAGCGTCACGCTCACGCCCGGCACCGTCGCGCTGGATTACGACGAAGACGTCAACGCCCTGTACGTCCACGCGGTCGACGGCCGCGATCCCGCGGCGATCGTCGCCCCGATCCGCCGGTGGGAGGACTACGCCCTCGAGATCTTCGACGAGGACGCCGCGCCCGAAGATCCGGCCCGGCAGTTCGTCGTCTCGGGCGGGGAAAGGGACAAACCGGAGCCGGACGAACGCGCAGGTGGGTACGATGACTGAGGCCACCGATCCGGCCGTCCTCGAGACGACGATCCGGGCCGCGATCGTCGTCGTCAGTGCCCTCTGTGTCTTCTGTAGCTACCGGGTGATCCGCGGGCCGACGGATCCGGATCGGGTGGTCGCGCTCGATGCCATCGCGACGAACGTGGTCGCGATCGCGGTGCTGTTCGCGATCCAGACCGACCGTGGACTCTTCCTCACCGTGAGCCTGGTGCTCGCGATCATCGCCTTCATCGCGACCGTGGCCGTCGCCAAGTTCGTCACGGAAGGGGAGGTGATCGAATGATCCGAGCCACCCTCGTGATCGCGCTCGTCCTCGTCGGAGTCTTCTTCCTGACGGTCGGCACGATCGGCCTGCTCCGGCTGCCGAACGTCTACAACCGGATGCACGCCACGAGCAAGCCCACGACGCTGGGGACTGCCGCGATCTTCCTCGCGGCGTTCGTCCAGTTCGGCCCCGGGGGCGAGGGACTGACGGCGCTTGTCGGTGCCGTCTTCCTGTTTCTGACCGTGCCCACCGGCGCACACATGATCGCCCGCGCGGCCGAGCGGATCGGGGTGCCGTTCCTGGGAAGCGTCACCTGGCCCGACGCCTCGCAGCTGGCACGCGAGGAGGAACCGCGAGCGGACGCGGAACGCGGTGCCGAGAGAGACGCCGAACGCCAGCCCGGAACGGGTCCCGGCCCCGATCCGGCCGCCGACGAGGACTGACGTACCGCTCGAGAACGAGGTTCTTCGACGCTTCGATACCGACTCGTGGTTACTCCGTCTCGAGTTCCCGGTCGGTTCGCTCCCGCTCGCCGTCGCGGTCGGGGTCGGGGTCGGGGTCGCGATTGTGATTGTGGTCGCGAGCCCACGCCTGCGCGTCCTCGAGCGTCTCCGTCTCCAGCAGCCGCTCGAGTTTGCGCTCGAACCCCTCGTCGGTCAACTCGCCGGCCGCATAGCGTTCCCGGAGGGTTTCCAGCGCCTCTCGAGAATCGGCTTCGAACCCGGATGTGGCGTCCCCCGACCGGGAGCGGTCGCGTTGCCGCTCGGACTCGCCCTGGCGTTCACCGCTCGTCCAGTCGTCGACCCACTCCTCCCGGTCGGATTCGTCGCCAAAGAGGATCGCAACCATCGGCACGACGACGATGTAGCCGACGAGCAAGGCGGCGAGCCACCAGCCCCGTCCCGTGAACATGGCGCCCAGCCACAGGCCGGTCACGAGCATCGATGCGATTCCCGTCGCGTTTTCGCGGAGGTCGGCCATCCGGCCGTCGTCGCGCCTGTCGGTTCCCTCGCCGAGTCCCATACCGATCGTGTCGGTACGTAAATCAATATAGCTTGTCGCCGCCGAGCGGTCGGCGGATCGCTACGGCGGGTGCTGTGTGGCGGTGGGGGAGCAGGTGGCCAGGTGGGCAGGTGGCGGAGAAGTGCGCGTCTTACGCGAGCGTCGACTCGAGTGCCTCGAGCGCAGCCTCGCGGACGGCCTCCCGTTCGCCGGGGAGGAACTCGATGTGACCGTCCTGACCGCCGACGACGCGGACGCCGGCGTCGGTCGCCGCGTCGGCGATGGCGTCGCCGAACTCGCGGACGTCGATCGAGTCGATGGGCCGGACGTGCAGTTCGTCGTCGGCCAGACCGAAGACGGCGAACGGCTCCTCGGCGTCGCGACGGCGGTACAGCGCGTCCAGCAGCAGCGTCGTCGTCGGGAAGTCGAAGCGGTGGGTAAACGCCGTCGTGTCGAGTACGGCGACGGTGACGTCACCGACCCGTTCGGTCGTCAGGTTCTCCCGTGCGGTCTCGAGTTCCGTCTCGAGTTTCGCACGGAACTGCTCGGAGACGTGGGCCGCGAGGTCGCCGTCGGCGTCCCGGCCGTCGTCGCCCGCGGCGCCGTCGCCGAACAGCAGGTCGGCGACCAGTTCGCGCTTGTCCTTGTACGACTGGTAGTAGGCCTCGAGCGCGACGGCCTCGCGGCGCTCGGAGAGGCCGGTCTCGTCGAAGCCGGCGTCGGCGGCGAGGTCGAGGTAGTCCTCGGGTGCGTCCTCCCAGTAGCTGACCGCGGGGAGGTGCTCGAGGTCGGCCCGGACGTCGTCGTTGACGTGGGCGCCGACGTTGGCGGCGAGCGCCGTCGAGGTGAGATCGGTCACGTCCGCGCCGGCCAGCGACGGCGCGACGGCGACCGAGACGGCCTCGGCGACGGCTTCGTCCGCACGGCTGTCGTCGACGACGACCGCGTTGGCGTCGTACAGCGAGAGCAGTTCGTAGCCGTCGACCGACTCCTCGGTGGAACCGGCGTCGACGAGCACGATCAGCGGGAACTGCTCGCCGTGGCGCTCGCGGGCCTCGAGCATCGAGGTGACGTCGTCGGTCGCGGCGTCCATGTCGTAGACGCGGCCGTCGAGCGGCCGGCGCTCGAAGTAGTGGTACTCGGCGTCCTCGCGGGTGTGTTTCTCGCGGATCAGCGGGAGGACGGCGCGCTCGATGGCGGCGCCGGCGACGTAGCCGTCCGCGGTCGCGCTGTGGCGGACGACGATCGGTCGGGCCTCCATGACCGCACGCCGGATCGCGGTCGCGGCGTCGCCGAGTTCGTCCTCGACGGCGGCGACGGCGTCGTGATCGGCAAGCAGGTCGATCTCGGCGGGTCGAGCCTCGCGCTCGATCGCGGTCTCGAGGCGGTCGACGACGGTCTCGCGGGCCTCGTCGGTGAGGACCTCGAGCGCCTCGGTCTCGATCTGGAGTTCGCCGTGGTGGCGTTCGACCTCGCCCTCGAGGGCGACGACGTCGCCGACTTCGACGCTCGGGTAGGCGCGGACGCCGGCCTCCTCGAAGGCGGCACACTCGACGCTCCCGTTTTCGTCGCTCAGTTCGAAGACCGTCGGGCCGCTGGTCTGTCGGACGCCGGTGATCTCGCCCTCGAGTCGGACGACGGTGCCGACCTGGCCGTCGATCGCGTCGACGGTGGTCCGCTTGAGCGCGGCGTCGGTGTCGGTGGTCGGCTCGGCGTCGGCTGCGTCGTCGGTCGCCGCGGTCGAACCGCTCGGGCTCGCCTCGGCCGCGACGGTACCGCCGGAGCCGGCGGCGACTGCGTCGGTCGTGCTCGCGCCGGAGGGGACCTCCTCGTCGCTCGGGCCGGTGTCGTCGGCCGCGGCCTGGAGTTCGCCGGCGGTGGGTTCGTCGGGTTCCGCCGCGTCGGCGGGTTCGGCTTCGGCTTCGGGTTCGGCTTCGCTCGCGTCAGCGTCCGCCTCGGCGTCGTCGCTTTCGTCGTCCTCGAACTCCTCCGGGCGCAACTCGTCGTCGCCCGTGTCGATCAACTTCCCGCGGAACTCGCGTTCGCGCTGGCGAATCGACCAGCCGAGGTCGACGTTGCCGTTGTCGCGGACGTCGAGCACCTGGACGAACACCTGGTCGCCGGGCTCCCACTCGAGGCTCTCGAGTCGTTGGTCGAGTTCGCTTCTGTGCAACAGGCCAGTGACGTGGTCGCCGACGTCGACGAAGACGCCGAAGTCGGCGTAGCCGTCGACGGTACCCCGGTAGTAGCGGCCGGGGGTGAGTTGCGAGGGGGACGTTCCGCGAAATTCGAAAACGGCGTCCTCCTCGTGACTCTCGCAGATTTCTCCGTCGACAGCTGTGCCACAGATGATACAGTTACCCATCTACTCGATTGAAGCAGTTTCGCCCTAAAACGGTTGTCGAAATGCGTTCGTCGTCTCGGCCCCGGCGGACCGACGCCGGATTCAGTCGAACACCGACGACTCTTCCTCGAGTTCCTCGATGTCGTCGGTGAGTTTCCGGACGTCCTCGGGGAACAGCGAGACCTGGATCTCGTTGCCGTCGTCGTCCTCGAAGACGAGTTTGACTCGTTTGTCGCCGAACTCCCGGGCCTCGACGTCGTCGACGTCGAACAGCTTCGCGGTCGCGGATTTGTTCTTGGGGCCGACGTTCTTGATCGATCCGTCGTTGAGCTCGACCATGAAGTCCTCGAGGGTCAGTGCGAGCATAGTCGGAGTACGGACCCGGGATAAAAAACGGCACGGCATCGACGGCGCGCCGGATCGACCGCCCGACCGATGGGACGGGAGTCCGATACACCGCCCGGAGTCGGCGACCGTCGTCGTGCCGGAACGCCGAGCAAGCGACGCGACACCCTCGGGTCGGGGTGTCCGCGCCGACGTCTCGCCCTCGCTCGGCGCTATTCGATCGCGTTCGCGACCGGACCGCACGCGTGGTGTGTCAGGGCGCCTGCGGCCGGCTATCGATGTGAGCGGCGACCTGATAAGTGTTGGTGACCGTACATTCCGGGGACGGCGCCACGACGACCGCTGACGCGGCGTCCGAGGCGTTCGCGCCGGGGGCGGGAAGCGCTCGTATACATTTAAGGTATCTTCGAACCAACAGTTCGAACGCTATGGAACTCACCTGGCACGGTCACTCGACGTGGCACGTTACGGTCGGCGACACGGACTTGCTGATCGACCCGTTCTTCGACAACCCGAAGACCGACCTCGAGCCGTCGGACGTCGAGACGCCCGACTACGTCCTGTTGACCCACGGGCACGCGGACCACATCGCCCACGCCGGCGAGTTTTCCGACGCGACGCTGGTCGCGACGCCGGAACTGGTCTCGTACTGCGAGGAGGAGTTCGGCTTCGAGGACGCCGTCGGCGGCATGGGGATGAACCTCGGCGGCACCGTCGAGTGTGGCGACGCCTACGTCACTATGGTCCGGGCCGACCACACCAACGGGATCATGACCGAGTACGACGCCGACGCCGGGATGCCCGCCGGGTTCGTCATCTCGGACGAACATCCCCACGACGCCGGTCCCGACGCCACGACCCTGTACAACGCGGGTGACACCGCGCTGATGAGCGAGATGCGCGACGTGATCGGCGACTACCTCGAGCCCGACGCGGCGATCGTCCCGATCGGCGATCACTTCACCATGGGCACCCAGCAGGCCGCGGTCGCGGTCGACTGGCTCGACGTCGACCACGCGCTCCCGCAGCACTACGACACGTTCCCGCCGATCGAGACCGACCCGGAGGAGTTCGCCGAGTACGTCGACGACGCCGAGGTTCACGTCCTCGAGGGCGACGAGTCGATCGAACTCGAGGGTTGAGGCGACGTCGACGCGCTCCGGGCCGGAACGGATAGTCGCGAATCGTTTCTGAGCGTTTTCGAGACGAGTTCGTCTCGGGGGTGGAGCCGATGCGATCCGATCCGATGCGATCCGATCTTGATCGGCGTCGAACCCCTCGAGGGTGATCCCGGGGAACCGCATCGACGATCGGGCCGCCCCGACGTAACGTCCGGTCGGTGTTTCTCAGCTAGCTGGACGGTATCCTCCGGGAGAACAACGTTTACACGGGCGGCCGTAGACGTCACGACTGCCATGTCGAAAGACGTCACCACCGTCTCCGAGGAAGGCTACAGCGCGACGAACGAGATCCGCGACTTCGAGACGACCATCGACGCCAACGGCGAGGACGCGCCCGACACGCTCGAGGCACTGCTCGCGGCCTACGGCTCCTGTTACGTCCCCGCGCTCCGGGTCGGGGGCCAACAGCGCGGCGAGGAGGACCTCGGGAAGATCGAGATCGAGTCGACGGGCGAACTCAACGACGACGACAAACTCGAGTCGGTCCACTTCGACATCCGTGTCGAGGCCGACGTCGACGACGAGACGGGCGAGGAAATCATCGAGCGCGCGTTCGAACTCTGCAAGGTCCACGACGCGCTGAAAGAGAGCCTCCACGCGGAGACGACCTTCGAGGGCGACGCGTTTTAGGGTCCCGGGGTTCGGTTCGACTCGTCGGTTCGTTTTGGTTCTCTCGTCGCGGCTCGAGTTCGCCCAGTTTTCGACTGTCCGTCGCCGGAAGCGGCGGCTCTCGGCTGTCGAAATACGATCGGTTCGGCCGTATCGCTCGATCCTGGCTCGCACAGTCGAAAGCCCGGGGGGAACCACGGGGCCGCGGAAGCCAGCCGACGGCGACCGGCGGCGACGGCCCGGCCGTCGGTCCCGTCGATCCCGCCGATTCCGCCGGTCGCCGTCGGCTCGCAGGGGCAACGGAAGGGGAGGGGGGAAGGAGGGTGGGGAGGGGTGGGGAGGGGAGGGGTGGGGTGGGTGGTGAGGGGGGAATGCCTCGGTCGCCGGCTGGGGGTGGGGTGGAGTGGGGTGAACTCAGCGGAAGGTGGTTCAGCGGAACGTCCGGCTGGGGATGAACCGAAACGCCCGCTGCATTCGTGTGTCCAACGGCTGCCATAATATCGGTGATGCCAAAATACGTTGGTGGGTTCGAGCGTGCGCCACGGGACCGAGAGCCAGGTTCAAGGGACTGCTCGAGACAGGACCTGACATGTTACGATCCTTCGAAGGTTCCGAGCCGGACGTCGCCGACTCCGCCCGCGTCGACGAGACGGCCGTCGTCATCGGCGACGTCGTCCTCGAGGCGGACGCGAGCGTCTGGCCCAACGCGACGCTCCGCGGTGATCACGGCCGGATCGTGGTCGGCGAGGGCGCGAACGTCCAGGACAACGCCGTGCTCCACGAGGACGCCGAACTCGAGCCCTACGCCACGGTCGGACACAGCGCGATCGTCCACGACGCCACGGTCGGGGAACGCGCGCTCGTGGGCATGAACGCGGTCGTCCTCGACGGTGCCCGCGTCGGCGAGGGTGCGGTCGTCGCGGCCGGAAGCGTCGTCACCGAGGGGACCGAGGTGCCGCCGTCGACGCTGGTCGCCGGCTCGCCCGCCGAACCGAAGACCGAGGTCGACGACCCGCGGCTCGAGGCGACCGCCGATCGATACGTCGAACTGGCGACGCGCCACGAGGAGGGGTCCGAACGGCTGGACGGGTAGCCGCTCCGGGTGGGCCGGCGGGCTCGTGGCTTCGCGGTCCCCGCGAACTCGGGGATCGGTCGGAGACGAGTCGAGGATGGGAAACGCTGATACAGCGGCCGGCCGAATCGACGGTCATGAGCGACAAGCCGTGGACCGACCGGATCGTCGGCGAGCGGATGACCGTCGATCAGGAGTTCTCCTCGCGGATTCGGGACTCGCGGTTCTCGAACCAGCAGTGGAGCCTGATCATGACGGCGACGGAGTTCGAGATCGAACGCGCCGACGACCCCGAAAACGCGCGACTCGTCGCGGACACCGAACAGGTCGAACAGATCATTCCGGAACTCGAGAACGTCCAGTCCGGGATGGGCGCGATGGGTGGCCCCGGGGGAGGTGGAGGCGGAGGCGCCGGCCCCGGATCGCGCGACTCCTCCGGCGGCCTCGTCGACTCGATCAAGGGCGCGCTCGGACTGGGCGGCGGTTCCGGACCCGGCTCCGGCGGCGATCACGACGAGAAACTGGCGGCGGCAGAACGGCTCACCCAGGAGTACGCCGACGAACTCCAGTCCCACCTCGAGGACAACGGCCGCTGGGACTCCGTCCGCGAGGCCGCGGCGGAGAGCGAATAGCGGCCGCTGACGGCGCTCGGGTTCCCGTCGGCCGTAGCGACGTCAGTCGCCGGCCCGAAACAGGGTGTACTCGCTGGTCTCGTAGATGTTGATCAGTTCGTTGACCAGCTCGTCGTAGGACTCGTCCTCGACGCGCAGTGCGTCCAGCCGCTCGATGGTCTCCTCCTCGAGTTCGACGGTCGGCATACGTGAGGGTTCGACGGCGACGGGCAAAAGCGCCACGGGGATTTCAGGGGGCGTCCCGACGGGCGGGGCGGTCGGGGACGAACACGACGCCGTCCGTGTCCGACGGCTCGCCCTTACGACTGCAAGTCACAGCACCTTTAGGCACGGTTCCCGACCGTCAGTGTATGACCGACGTAGACACGGTTACCGTTTCGATCGAAGCCGACGACTCCACTGACGAAGTCACCATCCCCGCCGGACTCCTCGACCTCGTCGCGGAGGGCGACCAGACCACCGCCGAGACGATCGGCGACGTCGCCCTGCTGTCGTTCGCCAGCCGCGCCCACCACGTCGTCCACCACGGCGAGGGCAGCGACGAGGAACTCGAGGCCCAGGAGGAACGCGTCATGGAGCTGTTCGAGGAGCGCTTCGGCGTGACGTTCGGCGAAGCGACCGGGCACCAGCACTGAACTGCCGGACTGAACTGCCGGACTGAACTGCGCTGACGGGAGTTGCGGTTCGACCCGATCCTTTTCGACTGACGGAGGGAGAGCTACGGTGCCGTGCCGGTCGATTCGTTCCCCGCGCCGGGGTCGTCTTCGATCTGTATTCCGTTTTCGTCGCCGACGAACTCGTTGCCGTCGGCACCGCCGTCACCGCCGCCATCGCCGTCACCGCCGACTCCTGCACCGATACCGTCCCCGTCAGTTCCGCCGCCGTCGTCCGTTCCGATCCCCGCGTCGCCCGTATCGGTCGGCGCCTCGAGCGTCACCGTCGTCTCGACCGTCTCGTTGGCCGTCGAGACCGTCGCCGTGTACGCACCCGGCTCCAGGTCCGCCGTCCCGGCGGTCAGCGACACCGTCGCCGCGTCGCCGGCCTCGAGTTCGAGCGGCGGCTCCGTCGCGTCGACGACGGTTCCGTCGAGGGCCAGTTCGACCGTCTGCGTGCCGGCTCGCTCGCCGACGTTTGCGACCGTCGCCTCGAACAGGAGCTCGTCCCCCTGTTCGACTGGCGCGTTCGTCGCGAGCGCTTCGAAAACGAACTGCTCCGGTTCCTCGTCGAAGTCGGCGATCTCCCCCGCGGGGTCGGTCTCGGCGACGAGCACCTCGTCGTAGTCGTAGATGCCCATGTCGGCGGTCCAGACGAGTCGCTCCTCCTCGGTTTCGGGCGTCCACTCGACCGTGAACGTCCCCTCGCCGGGCGCGAGTTCCTCGAGAGGCTCGTCCTCGGTCGCGCCCTCGAGTTCGCTCCGGACGAGCACGGGCGCGTCGTTGGGGTTCTCGTAGCCGAAGGTCACGTCGATCGTGGGGGGCTCGTCGCCCTCGCCGTCGTCGACGACGGTCGTCTCCGCGACGAACGTCGACGGGAGTTCCGGGCGGGTCTCCTCGATACACTCCTCGCCCTCCGGATTGGGGTGGTCGATCCCCGCGACCGGGAACGCTTCGGGCGAGGTGATGCCCGTGATGGTGGTCCCGTAACTGCCGTAGTCGCCGACGGCGACCGTCACCTCGTCGTCAGCGGTGCGTGTGATCCGGTCGTCGGCTTCCCCGTCGACCTCGAAGACGATCGTTCCCGTAAACGGTGCCTCGACGTCCTCGCCGACCGTCACGAAGTCCTCGGCGATCGTGTTGCCGAACCCGCCTAAGGTGTAGAACCCGGTGCTGGCCGCGATGGAGTCGCCCTCCTCGAAAGAGTCGCTGACCTCGGCCCGGCGACAGTCGACGAACTCGACTTCGAACCCCTCGTCGAGGGTGTACTCGAACGTCTCGTTGACGAGGACGTCGCCGTCGGCCGCGTCGATCACCGCCGCCTCGAGCGTCGCGTCTTCCTCGAGGGGGTCGTCGAGGTCGATCGTCTCGTTCTCGAGGGTTTCGTCGGCCGGGAACGGGTCGGTTTCGACGAGGGGGTCGTCGCCGGCGGCGTCCGCCTCGGCGACCGTGAGCGCGTAGTCGACGGTGGCGTTCGCGGCCGCTATCGTCACGGTCTCGCCGTCGCCGCGCTGATCGGTGACCGTGAGGTTCGCGTCCGGCGCGGGTTCCGGCGGTTCGGGCTCGGTGTCGTCTTCGACGGTGTACTCGATCGACTCCGTCGCGAGCGCCTCGTCGTCCGCGGCGTCGCGGACCGAGACGTCGACCGTCGCGTTCTCCTCGAGCGGCGGCTCGAGCGGTGGCTCGAGCGGTGGCTCGAGCGCGAGCGAGAGGTTCTCGACGGGTTCGCCGGCCGCGAAGACGTCGCTGTCGACCCGCTCGCCGTCGTACTCGGCGCTGACGAGGTAGTCGACGGTGGCGTTGGCCTCGTCGACGGTCAGCGTCTCGCCGTCGCCGGACTGGTCGGAGACGGAGAGCGTGGCTTCCGGCTCGGGTTCGGGCTCGGGTTCTGGTTCTGGTTCTGGTTCCTCGGGCCCCTCGACCGTCACGAACGCCCCGTCGAGGACCGGCCCGCCGCCGGCCGTAACGTACGGTTCGTCCTCCTCGCCGTCGCTCTCGACGTAGCGGAACGTCTCGTCGTCGGTCGTGTCGTGGTGGACGACGGCGACGAGCGGACGGCTCTCCTCGAGCGGTTCGTCGAACTCCACGGTCACGTTCTCGTGGCTGCCGGGCTCGAGGTACGCCGACGCGCCCAGCACCGCGTCGGGATCGGCGTCGACCGTAACCCCGTCGTAGACGGCGACGAAGCCGCCCTCGGAGAGTTCGACCGAGTCGATCACGACGCTGTCGCCGTCGGACTCCTGGTCGTCGAACGCGATCGTCGCCTCACCCTCGCGTTCGTCGATTCGCTCGATCCGCTGGACGACCTCGACCTCGACGTACTGGACGAGCACGGCCGGGTCGTCCGTTCCCTCGTCGACCGCGTAGGCGGTCGCGTCGGCCGCGGTCTCGGCCGTCACCCGCTGGAGTTGCGTGACGCTGATCCGCTGGGATTGCACCGCGCGGGCGGTCTCCTGGCTCGCGCTCGTCGCGGCGACCTGGATCTGTTCGACGGTCGCCTCCTGGTACCCCGAGAGCGCCCCGGTCGCGCTTCCGCTGGCGAGCCGCTGGACCTGTACGACGTCGACGACCTGTTTCTGGAGCACCGCGCCCTCGCCGGCGCCGGCCGCGGCGGCCTGGATCGCCTCGACCTCGACGACCTGGTACTGGACCGCCGACTCGACGGCCCCTTTCGCTGCCCCCGTCGCGGCGGATTGGATCTGCGTGATCGACACCTCCTGGCGCTGGACGAGCGTCCCGCGGGCGCCCCCGTCGGCGGCGGCCTGGATCTGCTCGACCGTCGCCTCCTGGCGCTGGATCGCGCCCTTCGCCGCCCCGAACGACGCCTCCTGGATCGCGGTGATCGTGATCCGCTGGACCTGCTGGACGGTCACCGATCGGGCAGCCTTGGCGGCCCCTTTGCTCGCACCCCGGGCCGCGGACTGTGTCTGCTCGACGGTCACCCGCTGGCGCTGGACGAGCGCTCCCTTCGACGCGCCTATCGCCGCCTTCTGGACCTGTTTGACGTCGATTCGCTGGTACTGCTCGGCTTCGACGGCGAGCGTCTCGGTCGCCCCCTCGAGGACGCCGGCGCTCGCGCCCGCGGCCGCGTGCTGGACGTGTTCGAGGGTAACCCGCTGGCGCTGTTCGACCGTGATCTTTCCGTACTGCGAGAGGACGCCATAAGCCGCGCCCTGGCCGGCCTCCCGGATCGTCGGCCCGTGCTCGACGCCGGACGTGGCGGCTCCGCTCGCCGCCCCGGCCGCCGCCCCGCGGGTCGCGACCTGGATCTGTTCGACGGTCACGCGCTGCTCCTGGGCGATCGCGCCGTGGGTCGCGCCCCAGGCCGCGCTCTGCATCTGGCTCGCCTCGACCCGCGTGTACTGGGCGAGCGCGCCGTCGACCGCCCCGCCGACGGCGTACTGGATCGCCGTGACGTTGACCTCCTGGCTCGCCACCAGCGAGCCGTGGACCGCGCCCTTCGTCGCCTCTCGGACCTGCTCGTCGTCGGCGTCCTCGTACCGGGCCGCGAACTCGGCCGCGCCCTCGAGGGCCGCCTCGCGCTGTTCCTGGGTTACCTCGACGCCCTGGGCCTCGGCGAGTTCGACCCCCGCGTCGACGCCGGCCTCGACGACGTCCTCGCGGTCCTCCTGGAGTTGAGGCTGGGGCTGGCCCGCCGAGTTCGCGTCGTCGCCGTCTCCATCGCCGTCGGTCGCGGGCGACGGCATCGAGAGGGGTTCGCTGCCCACATCGGCTGTCGACCCCTCGGGCGTCGCCTCGAGGTCCGACGCGCCGTCGTCGACCGCACCCTCGTCGGCCTCGCCGTCGCCGATCGGCCCGAAGCCGACGCCGACGAACGGTACGGCGAGGACGCTCGTCGTCGCGACGACGGCGAGGAGTACCGCGATCGCCGCCGCTGTTGCTCCTCTCATCGCCGGTTGCCTCCCGGCTCGGCGAGTGCTCCGGACGGCCGCGTGCACCGATCACGGCCGCGCGCTCGAGCGCGCCGTTTCGATCCCGTTGTGACCGTTGTGACCCGTCGATACCCCCGCGGCTCGAACCGAACGTGAGACCGTTCGAAACCCATTCGTCTCCTTCGACCGGATCGAATCGGCGAATAAGCCCGCCGGTCGTTTCGCCACGCCGCGTGACACAAGAGTCGATTACCGCCCCGGAACGGTCGGGCCTGAGCGGCGCTCGAGTCCACAGGCGACCGCGATCGCTCCTGCCGGCACGCGTTCGGGACGACGTTCGTCCCGTCCGACAGGAAGCACCGGGTTTCGGCGGGACTCGTTCGGTCCGTGAGGGGGGCCAAGATCGGGCCGACGGCGAAGAACCCGGTCTCGGAAACCGAAGTTTTGAATTGGGTTTACGAGAGAGGGGCGAGCATGGCAACCGAACACGGTGCGGTAGAGCCGGTCCGAGACGAGATCGTACGCCAGTTCGCGCGGGCTGCACTGCTCGCGGCACTGATCGGGGCCGTCGCTCCGGTCTCGATTCCGATCCCGTTCTCGCCGGCACCGATCACGCTACAGGTGTTGTTCGTCTTCCTGGCCGGACTCGTCCTCGGGCCGGTCTGGGGGACCGTCTCGCTGACGCTGTACCTGGCGGCGGGCGCGGTCGGGATTCCGGTTTTCGCCGGGTTCAGCGCCGGTCCTGGCGTCCTGTTCGGCCGGAGCGGCGGCTACCTCTGGGCGTACCCGGTCGCCGCCGGCCTGATCGGACTGCTCGTCCACCGGGGCACGGATCTCCGCGCTCCCGCCGACGTCTCGCTGCCGGTCCTCGTCGGCGCACTCGTGGCTGGGACCGCCGTCATCTACGGGATGGGCTCCGGCTACATGGCCTGGCTCCTGGATATGACCGTCGTGGAGGCGTTGATGGTCGGTGCGGTCCCGTTCGTCCCGGTCGAACTGCTCAAGCTGGTCGCGGCGATCGCGATCGTCAAGAGCGGTCGGCTGCAACCGGTCGGAACGTGAGACGAACGGCGACCGATCGATCGAGCACGCACGCCGTCGGCAACCGATACCGATGATCGAGTTTCGCTCCGTCACCTACGCGTTCGACGACGTTCCCGTCCTCGAGGAGTGCTCCCTCGAGATCGACGACGGCGAGTTCGTCCTCTTTGCCGGCGCGAACGGCAGCGGGAAGACGACCCTGTTGCGTCACTGTAACGGGCTCCTGACTCCCGACTCCGGGGACGTGCTCGTCGACGGGACGTCCGTCGCCGAGAACCCGATCCGGGCACGCTCGCGGGTCGGCATGGTCTTCCAGAACCCGCGGGACCAGTTCGTCGCGGCGACGATCGGCGACGACGTCGCCTTCGGCCCCGAAAACCTGGGGCTCGACCGGTCGGAGATCGACGAGCGCGTCGGGATCGCCCTCGAGGCGGTCAACCTCTCCGGTCGGGACGACGAACGGATCGCGGAACTCTCGGGCGGGGAACAGGCCCGCGTGGCCATCGCCGGCGCGCTGGCAATGGAGCCGACCCACCTCGTGCTCGACGAGCCGTTTACTGGGCTGGACGATCCGGCCCGGCGATCCGTCCTCGAGCGACTCGAGGCGCTGTCGGCCGACGGGACCGGCGTGTTGCTCGCGACCCACGACCTCCGGGACGTGCTCGAGTTGGCGGACCGGGTGATCGCCATGCACGACGGCGAGGTAGTCGTCGACGCGCCGCCGGAGCAGGCCGTCGAGGAACTCGAGGGGGTCGCCGTTCGGGTGCCGCGATGCTGAGTTACGAACACGACGACACGATCGCCCACCGGCTCGACCCCCGGTCGAAGCTGGCGGTCCAGATCGCCTTCGCCGCGGCGGCGCTCTCGCACACGAGCGGCCGGGCACTGGTCGCGCTGACGGCCATCACGGCGCTCTTTCTGACCGTCGCGGGCGTCTCGATCCTCCGGACGCTGTCCGCCTACCGGTTCGCGCTGGTGATCATCGCCATCGCGCCGCTGGTCTCGGCCGCGACGCTCGGCCCGCCGTGGATCGACGTGGCCGACGGGCTCGAGTCCGCCCGGGCCGGCTACCGAGTGGTGCTCGTGTTGCTCGTCAGCGCCGCTTACGTCCGCTCGACGCGGATCCGGGATTCACGGGCGGCCGTCCAGCGGACGATCCCGGGCAAACCCGGCCAGTTGCTGGGTGTCGGCATCGCGCTCGTCTTCCGGTTCTTCCCGGTGTTGCAGGCGGACGTCCGGCGGATCCGCCAGGCGTCGGCCGCCCGGCTCGGGACCGAACGCGGCGCGATCGACCGCGCGAGCCACATCGGGCTCCTCGGGCTGACTCGCGCGTTCGACCGGGCCGATCGGCTCTCGCTCGCCCTGCGGGCTCGCTGTTTCGCCTGGAATCCGACGCTGCCGCGGCTGTCGTTTACCCGCCTCGACGCGCCCGCGTTCGCGGTCGCCGTTGCGCTAGGTGCGGGCACGTTCCTCTAGGGGAGTCGCTTTCAGTTTCGGTATTCGAAAGCTGAGGGGAGGAGGGAAAGGGACGAATCGCGTACCGCATTTCGAGGGAATCAACTGGGATTGACGAACGCAATCCCCTCTTGAACGGCCTCAGGCCGGCCCAAGAGGGTAATATGGTCACCCCGCTCGACGACGGTGTCGGCGGTCGGAACCCTGGCCGAGTCGTCCTCGCCGTTACTGAGAAGCGCGATCAGGCAAGTATCAGGGAGCATCGGTCCGATTTCCTGGATCGTTTTTCCAACGAGTTCGTCGTTGGCGACCTCGACTTCCTGGATGTCGCCAGTCCGGCCGATAGTGGTCATCCATCGGGAGATCGCAGGCCGTTCGATCTGATTGTCGATCGCCCACGCGGTCGCCATCGCTCCGGAGATAGTGCGCACACCGAGTTCCCTGAATGCATCGGCGTTATCCGCGTTGTTCGCCTTCGCGATGACGGTCTCGACGTCGAATTTCGCCTTCGAGAGCTGCGAGACGAGCAGATTCGCGTCGTCGTCGCCGGTCGCAGCGATGACGATTTTGGCGTTCTCTGCGCCGGCCTCACGCAACACGTCCGTATCGGTTCCGTCCCCGATAACGGTAGCGTAGCCGGCGTTGCGTACCTGTTCAACGACCGTTTTTTCTTCCTCGATGATGACAACGTTCTCGCCACGGTCCTCGAGGCGTTCGGCGAGCGCACGGCCCACCTGTCCGCCCCCTACGATGATGACTCTCATGGGTATCACGTCCAAGTATTGTGCGATATAGCGCGCCAGACCGCCCTCCACAAGGGCAGTAAGGAAGATGACCAGAAAAACCGTCCCGATCAACAGATCGGCCTGCTGGGCCAGCGCGGGGTCGCCCAGTTCCGTGGCGGCCGTCCGGAGTTCGACGGCAAAGAGCGTCGCGACCGACGCGGGAATGATTCCTCGCGGCCCGACGGCGCTAATAAACAGTCGCTCGGAGAGGGTAAACCGGTCACCGATCGTCGAGACGAACACCAAAAGCGGGCGGATCACCAACGCGACGGCGATCACGACGCCAAGGCCGGCGAATCCGACGTCGAAAATCGCCTCCGGAGGCAACTGGGCGGCGAGCGCGATGAACACGAACGACAGTACGAGCAGCGTGATGTCGCCCTTGAAATCGGTGATCTCCTCTTTGTAGGGAATGTCGGTATTCCCAAGGACAACGCCGGCGGTAGCGGCGGCGGCGACGCCGGCCTCGCTCGCTAGCTGGTTCGCGCCCGCGTAGGCGACCAGCGCTCCAGCGAGGACGAGCAACCGCGCGTTCCGCGGCGCAGCACCCGGCGAGAGGTCGACGTACCGCAACAGGTAGATCAGCAGGGCTGCAACGAGGATGCCCACGAGTAGCCCCTCGCCGAGACGGAGCGCGAATCCCTGGATCAATCCCTCGGCGGCGACGGTCGGATTCACTGCCTCGAAGAGGACGACCGCAGTGATCGCGGCAGTTACGTCGTTGACGATCCCTTCTGTTTCGAGGACCGCGGCGACCCGGTCACGGACCGGGACGACCGCGAGGATCGGGGAGATCACCGTCGGCCCGGTGGCGACAAGCAGTGCGCCGATCACGAACGACAGTTCCCAGGGTAACCCCTCGAGAACCCTGACGGCGACTGCGGTGCCGATCAGCGCGATGATCGCGCCGACAGTCACGAGTCGAACCGCAGCTCGCGGAGCCTCCCGAATACGATCGAACTCCAGGTGGAACGCGCCCTCGAAAACGATGACTGCGACAGCGAGCCCGACGATCGCCGGCAAGGCCGTACCGAACGTTTCGCTAGTCACGAGCCCCAGACCCGGTCGTCCGATGAGGACTCCCACGAGCAGAAAGAAGATGATGCTCGGAATCTGGAGCCGGGCTGCGAGGATTTGAGCGAGCACCCCAAGGCCGATGATACCTGCAACCAACGGAATCAGGAATTCACTCGCCACGTTTATCTTTCCGTGCAGTCCCCCGAAGGGGATGTCGAATAATAAACTACGTGGTTGAAGAACCCGCCGCTCGAACGGTTTTGATCGTCTTTCACGTCTTGGGGCACTCGGAGGGACGTGTCCGAGGGATCACGACTCCCGGCGCGTCTGCCCCACAGCGCACTCGAGCGGAAAGGGCAACGGCTCGTCTGAGGGGAGACTCCCGGACGCTACGGATCAGTTCGGATCGTTACAGAACATCGATTACCGGTTCGTCCTCGAGCAGTCGCGTCACGACCACCCGCGGCACCTCCCGGCGCTCGCGCAGTTCGCCCGCGATCTCGCGGGCCCTCGCCTCGAGTTCGGGGGTGTCGGCCATGTTGAGCAGCGGGACGACCGTCGCGCCGTCGGGAACGTCCTTCCAGCCCCCCGCGTCGCTCGCGAGGACGGTCGCGACGTCGGCTGCGGAGATACGGTCACCCGGCTCGAGGTCGGCGACGTTGGCGACCCGTTCGGGCCGGTGGACGTGCTCCTCGTCGAGTCGTTTGCCGACGACGCGGACGCTCGCGATCGGGACGACCACGTCCGTCCCTGCGGGCAACTGCGGTTCGTCCTCGTCGGGCGCCTTGAGCCAGCGGGTGCGCGCGCCGTCGGCCTTCACCAGCACGGTTTCCGGCCCCTCGAGGGCGTTCGCAAGCGCGTCGACGTCGGCCGTGTCGTAGCCGAGATACCGGTCGCCCTCGCGGGCCGCGGCGAGGCCCAGCGGCCGCGAGTCGGTTTCACGCGCCGCCGCGATCGGATCGTCGGCCACCGTCAGCGTCGCTACTCGGTCGTCGAACGGCGGGATACGGACCGTCGTCGTCACGATCGCTCGCTCGAGTCGCTCCGCGAGCGCGTACAGCGTCGATTTCTTCCCGCCGGCGCCGACGACGGCGAGGACGGTCGGTGACTCGGTGGCGGACGCGTGCTCGTCCAGCAGTGCCCGCTGGAGGGGGACCGTCATCCTCGAGGCCACCTCCGGGCCGGACGGGCGCTGCCGGTCGACGTCCCGGCTCGATACGTCGGGTCGTCGCTCATGCGTGCCGGTTCGCGGCGCTCGAAGAAAGGCCTACGGGCTCCGTTCGAACGTCGGCTCCTCGGGGACGATCTTCAATCGTCGTTGTACGCGCTCTGCCGGGAATCGTCGTTCGGTCCGCTGGCTCGCTCGTCCGGGGAACCGGTGCCCGTTCCCGTGTCCGTCTCGGTCAGCGTCACCTCACCAGTTCCGTCGACGCGAACCTCGTACCCGTGATAGGCGAACGAGACTGTCGTGTCCGCGTCCCCCGACTCGACGAGCGCGTCGAGGGCGTCGGGATCGATCGTGCTGTACAGCGGCGGCTCGAGCGTCGCCGGCTCGACGTCGTCCGCCTCGGCGATTTTCGTCACGACGCGCTGGCTCGGCGGCGTCCCCCTACTCATATTGCCCAGTTCGAACACCTGATTGATAAGCGCGGTGGCAGTTTCGGACCGGTGAGAGTCGACCGCCGGCCGACCCCAAAAGCTATAACCTATGGCAACACAGTACTAGTCGGTGGGCTCCCCCACCCTATCCCCACCGACGGCGCACGCGCCGTCACCCCCCTGTTCCCCCTCTCCCCACTTCCCCACGGACTCGATCGTTGTGAGAAGTAGCGACTGCGGTAGAACGCGATGCACGGATCGAAAACGTGCCGCTGCGGGCGGTTCGTACGGATCCCTGTACCGACGTACCGGCGCACCCGCCGCACGAGTCGCGGGTACGCCGGAACCGACGGACGGTAACCCGTATCAATCGAGCGTCAACTCGAGTTCGAGCAACCCGAGATACGAGGGGGCGTTGCCCCCACTGGTTCGGAACTCCGTCGGGGTCGAGTCGACGTACTGGTAGAACTCCGGCTGAGTCGAGGGGACCATCATCGTACCGTCTTCCCCGCGCAGGTAGGCGGGCGAGTCCGTCTCCTCGAGTCGGTCGGCGCGTTCCTGCCAGGCCTCGTCGTCGTAGAGGAAGATCCCGAACGAGAACCGTCCGCCGGCCAGCGCGTCCTCTTTGGTCTCGAACGCGTCGGCCTCGTCGACGCGGTACTCCTCGTCGGTCATCCAGGCCAGCGCCGACAGCCCCTGCGTACGCAGGAAGTAGAGGTCCCAGGACAGCGTCGCGTCGAAGATCGCCCAGGCGTTGCGCGGGCCGACCGCGTCGAGCTGGACGCTGAACGCGGGCCGGCCGCGCGAGCCCGTCGGTTCGTGGACGAACGTGGCGTCGTACGCGGGAACGCGGATGCCCCGATCGTGGTAGACGACGCCTTTCGACGGCGTCTCGATATCGCTCCGGGCGGTCAGCCCCTCGACGAAGTCCAGGATCGGGATGCCGCCGGTGTCCTCGAGGCGTTCGAAGAACGAGGAGACGTGGTGGACCTCCGACCAGGGGCGGGGTCGTTCGCCGTCGTCGGGGCCGGGGCCGGGACCGGGACCGGGTCCGGGTCCGCTCATGGGTCGCGTCGCCCTCCGTGGCGGCTGTTCGAGTGGGTTCGGGGCCGGGACTCGAGGCGGCCAGTCGATGTCGGTATGGATGTTCCGCGACGTGCGGTGCTGGTGCCGGTCTCCGTTCCGGTGTCGAAAGCGGATCCGGGGCCCGTGACGACGGTGTGCATATCCGTTCGAAACGGCCCGATTCGGATTAGCTTTCCGAAGCAGGCGGCCTCGCGGTCACCCTGCCGATCGTCGTCCCCGGTCGCGCGGCGAACGCCGCCGACACGGAGCGACACGCCTTTTTGACAGCGCCGGGCAGGTTGTGGTATGGATCCAAAGCGGGAACTCACGAGCGTCGACCTCGCCGCCCTCGTCGGGGAACTCGGGACCTACGAGGGGGCGAAGGTCGACAAGGCCTACCTCTACGGCGACGACCTCGTCCGCCTGAAGATGCGGGACTTCGACCGCGGCCGCGTCGAACTCCTGCTCGAGGTCGGCGAGGTCAAACGCGCCCACACTGTCGCCCCCGAACGCGTCCCCGACGCGCCGGGCCGACCGCCACAGTTCGCGATGATGCTGCGCAACCGGCTCTCGGGCGCGGACTTCGCCGGCGTCGAACAGTACGAGTTCGACCGCATCCTCGAGTTCGTCTTCGAGCGCGAGGACGGCACCACCGGGATCATCGTCGAACTGTTCGGCCAGGGCAACGTCGCCGTCACCGACGGCGAGTACGAGGTGATCGACTGCCTCGAGACGGTCCGGCTGAAATCACGTACTGTGGTCCCGGGCTCGCGCTACGAGTTCCCCGACACCCGGACGAACCCGCTTACCGTCTCCCGGGAGGCGTTCTACCGGGAGATGGACGACTCCGACACGGACGTCGTCCGCACCCTCGCGACCCAACTCAACTTCGGCGGCCTCTACGCCGAGGAGATCTGTACCCGCGCCGGCGTCGAGAAGGCCATGGACATCGAGGAGGCCGACGAGGCGGTCTACGACCGCCTCTACGAGGCGATCGAGCGGCTGGCGATCGACGTCCGGAACCGGAACTTCGATCCGCGACTGTACCTCGAGGGCGGTGACGATGAGGACGACAGCGAAGACGCGGACGCGACCCCCGCACGCGTCGTCGACGTCACCCCCTTCCCGCTCGAGGAACACGAGGCCGAAGGGCTCTCCGCGGAGGCGTACGACTCCTTCCTGACGGCGCTCGACGACTACTTCTTCCGGCTGGAACTCGACGAGGAGGAGGAACCCGACCCGACCGAGCAACGGCCCGACTTCGAGGAGGAGATCGCCAAACACCAGCGGATCATCGAACAGCAGGAGGGGGCGATCGAGGGCTTCGAGCAGCAGGCCGACGAACTGCGCGAACAGGCCGAGTCGCTGTACGCCGAGTACGGCCTCGTCGACGAGGTGCTCTCGACGATCCGGGAGGCCCGCAAGCAGGATCGTCCGTGGGACGAGATCGAACAGCGCTTCGAGGAGGGGAAGGAACGCGGCATCGAGGCCGCCGAGGCCGTCGTCGACCTCGACGGCAGCGAGGGCACCGTGACGGTCGAGGTCGACGGCGAGCGGATCGACCTGATCGTCGACGACGGCGTCGAGCAGAACGCCGACCGCCTCTACACCGAGGCGAAACGCGTCGAGGAGAAGAAGGAGGGCGCGCTCGCGGCCATCGAGGACACCCGCGAGGACCTCGAGGACGCCAAGCGCCGCCGCGACCAGTGGGAGGCCGAAGACGCCGCGGAAGACGACGAAGATGACGACGAGGAGGACGAGGAGGAACGGGACTGGCTCTCGATGCCGTCGGTTCCGATCCGCGAGAACGAACCCTGGTACGACCGCTTTCGCTGGTTCCACACGAGCGACGGTTACCTCGTGATCGGCGGCCGCAACGCCGACCAGAACGAGGAGTTAGTGAAAAAGTACCTCGAGCCGGGCGACAAGGTGTTGCACACGCAGGCCCACGGCGGTCCCGTCACCGTGCTCAAGGCCACCGACCCGAGCGAGGCGTCCTCCCACGACATCGAGCTACCTGAGTCGAGCATCGAGGAGGCCGCCCAGTTCGCCGTCTCCTACTCCTCGGTCTGGAAGGACGGCCGCTACGCCGGCGACGTCTACGCCGTCGACTCCGATCAGGTGACTAAGACCCCCGAGAGCGGCGAGTACCTCGAGAAAGGCGGGTTCGCGATCCGGGGCGATCGCACCTACTACCGCGACACGCCGGTCGGCGTCGCCGTCGGCATCCAGTGTGAGCCCTACACGCGCGTGATCGGCGGCCCGCCGTCGGCCATCGAGGGGCAGGCCGAGACGACCATCGAACTCGAGCCGGGCCGGTACGCCCAGGCCGACGCCGCAAAGCGGATGTATCGCCGGTTCCGCGAGCGGTTCGAGGACGAGTCGTTCGTCCGCAAGATCGCGAGCCCGGACCGCATTCAGCACTTCATGCCGCCGGGCGGGAGCCGGATCGTCGAGGAGTGAGGGCCGGCGGTGTTCGGGTGGCGGGTTTCGGCAGGCGTGTTGACGTGCTGATCGATACTCGTGGTGGCCGGTTCGCGATCGACGCAGCCGATACGCACGAACCGCCTTCCCGGGCTAACTGACGACGAGTTCGGCGTTCAGTTGTTGCTCGAGGAACACTTCCAGATCGACGCCGACGCCGAGATGATCGGTCAGCAACTGGCGCCACCGGGCCCGCATCGACTGGCCGATAACGACGTAGTCGGCGTCCTGTTCGGCGGCTTCTTTGAGAATCGCCTTCTCGAGCAGGTACGCATCCCGGACGTGGCAACTCGCGTACGGCGGTGTCTCGATCCGCTCCTCGACGGTACGCCGCAACTCCGTTCGATCGATGTCTTCCCCTTTGTGCAATACGTTCACGTGCAGGATGTACAGGTGGCTGTCGTCGAGTTCGTCGGCAACGTCGATGGCGTGGGAGATCGTTTCCACGCTCGCTTCTTGCGGGGGGTACCGAATCGGTACCAGCAGTGTAGTCCGGCTCACAGTAGTACTACGCTCGAGTACTATATGAACCCAACATCGGGTGAGCGGCTCTCCCCTACACTAGCGACCGAACCGATTTACACCCGATCACACAGTTGTCGTGCGATCGGGTGTGCACTGACTTTCAGTGGCTCCTGTAGTCTGGCTCCGTACTCGAGTGTGCGGCCGTGCTAGGTTACTCGAGTACGTCGACCACGTGGGCATCGTCGGGATCGAATCCGACGACGACGTGGCCCGAGAGCGGATCTCGTGTTCGGACCAGGAGTTCCCGTTTCCGTTTCCGTTCCCGTTCGCAGCCCTGCCACTCGAGATGGACGCGGGTCGTCTCACCGAGGAACTCCGCGCTGACGACGGTCGCGGTGATCGCGTTCGCGTCACCGTCGATCCGTAACTCCTCCGGGCGAACGCAGAAGACGACTTCGTCGCCGACCGCGAGGTCGCCCTCGTGAGCGACCGTCAGCGTCTCGGGACCGACCTCGAGTCGTGCTCCAGTTTCGTCGATGGCCGTAACAGTGCCCGCGAAGACGTTGTTGTCGCCGACGAACTCCGCGACGAACCGGGTGTCGGGTCGGCGGTAGATCTCCCGGGGACGGGCGACCTGCTCCGGCCTGCCCGCACGCATCACCGCGAGGCGATCGGAGATGGCAAGCGCCTCCTCCTGGTCGTGGGTGACGTAGATCGTCGTGATCCCCAGTTCCCGCTGGATCTCCCTGACCTGGAGGCGCAGCCGTTCGCGCAGTTGGGCGTCAAGCGCGCTCATCGGCTCGTCGAGCAGGAGGACGTCCGGGCCGGGCGCAAGCGCACGGGCGATCGCGACCCGCTGTTGCTGGCCGCCCGAGAGCTGGTCCGGCTCGCGGTCCGCCATGCCGCCGAGGTCGACCAGCTCGAGCAGTTCCTGCACCCGCCGTTCGTCGGGGATGCCGCCGGGCGCGTCGGCGAAGTTGAGCCCGTAGGCGACGTTCTCGCCGACGGTCATGTGCGGGAACAGCGCGTAGTTCTGGAAGACGACGCCGACGTCGCGGTCCTCGGGGGGGACGCCGGTGACGTCCTCGCCGCCGAACCGGACGGTGCCTGTCGTGGGGGATTCGAAGCCGGCGATCAGTCGCAGGGTCGTCGTCTTCCCGCAGCCGGACGGGCCGACGAGGGTGAAAAACTCCCCCTCGCGGACGGCCAGGGAGACGTCGTCGACGGCCGTCGTCTCGGCGTAGCGTTTGGTGACACCCTCGAGTTCGAGGGCGATCGGCGCGTCCCGGCCCTGCTCCCGGTCGTGTTCCCGGCGCTCGCGTTCGTGTTCGCGTTCGGCCGCACTCGAGGGACGGTTTTCAGATGCCAACGCTCTCACCTCCGAGACGGTCGATCACCACGAAACTGACGCTCGTGACGACAAGCAAGACGACGCCCATTGCGGTTGCCGGTCCGAGCCGACGGCCCCTGAACCGTTCGATCGCGACCGGCATCGTGAACTGGTCGGTGCCGGTCGCGAGGATCACCGTCGAGGAGAACTCGCCCATCGATATCGCGAAGGCGAAGGCTGCACCGGCGACGACGCCCGGCCAGATCAACGGGAGTTCCACGTCGACCAGTGCCCGCACTCGCGACGCACCCAGGGCCCGCGCGGACTCGATCAGCGTCCGGTCGACCGACTCGAGGCCGGGCGCGACGGTCCGGACGACGAAAGGGTAACAGGAGACGGCGTGGGCGGCGACGATCGCTACCGCGCCGGCGACCGAGATGCGCCAGCCGCCGATCTCGATCCCGAAAACCGGCCCCCGGAGGAGTCCGATCCCGACGACGATCCCGGAGACGGCCAGCGGGGCCATCAGGGTGGCGTCGACAAGCTTCCGGCCGCGGTAGCGACGGGTCGTCAGTACGGCGATGACGACCCCCATCGGCAGGGAGAGCACGAGCGCGCCCGCGGCGAAGATCAGCGAGTTGCGAACTGCGTCCCAGGGGCGAACCTGGAACGCCGCCGCAGTCTCCTGGCGCTCTAACAGGAACCGGTAGTGCTCGAGGGTGAGGCCGTTTGCCCCGTCGACGCTCGCATAGAGCATACTCAGGACGGGCGCGACGAAGACGAAGACGGCGACGACGCCGTAGAGGGCGAGCCCCAGCCGCGGCAGCAGTTCTCGGACCGACAGCGACGGCGGGGAGAGCGGTCGCCGCGGCAGCGGACGGATCCCCCGCGAGCGGACGACGTGGGTCGCCTCGTACCGCAGGTAGCCATAGAGGATGCCAAGGGAGATGACGAGTTCGACGATCGCGAGCGCGGCCCCCTCGGCGTAGTTCAGGTCCTGAATCAGTCGGTAGACGAACACTTCGACGGTCGCCAGCTGGAAACCGCCCAGCGCGAGGACGATCGGAAAGGTACCGAACGTGAAGACGAACGCCAGCGCCCCGCCCATCAGGACGGCGGGGTACAACTGCGGCGCGACCACGTCGCGGAAGGCCCGAAACGGGCTGGCTCCGAGGCTGCGGGCGGTCTCGATCGCGCTCGCGTCGACCGACTCCCAGGCCGCGGTCGTTACCCGGGCGACCAGCGGCGCGTTGTAGAACGCGTGGGCGAGCAGGATGACCGTCAGCGAGGGGAGCAGGTCGACGGAGCCGAGCCCGAGCGCGCCCAGGACGGCGTTGACGGTCCCGTTCTGGCCGAACGTCGCGACGAAGCCGATTGCCACCATGATCGACGGCATGACGAAGGGGAGGATCGTCAGGGCCCGCAGCGTTCGCCGGCCGCGGAACTCGTAGCGGGCCAGCAGGTAGGCCGCGGGCAGCCCGAGCGCGACGCTCAACAGCGTCGACAGCGCGGCCTGGTAGGCCGTGAAACCGACGACGCCGATGCTGCGATCCGCGGAGAGCAAGTCCCGTGCGACAGCGAGCGGCGACCCGCCCCGAAACAACCGCGCGAAATCGCCGAAGTAGAGCGGATCCCGAAGGATCTCGAGGAAGACCGAGAGCGTGAGCGTGCCGCGGACGTAGACCGACTCGAGGAAGACGGTCGCGACGGGGTAGTAGAACAGGACGACCAGGACGAGCGTCGTCGCGACGCCGAAGACGGCGATGGCGCGGCGCTCGAGGCGGTTCTGGACGCGGCGGGTGAAGCCGTCGGCATCGGCGTCGGCGGGCGGATCGGCGGTGGGTCTGTCCGAACCGCCGCCTCCGGCGACGTCCGCCGCGGGGTCCACCGCGTCGGCGGCGGGGGGGCCGGGGTCGGACGGCTCGTTCGTGTTCGTCATCTCGCCGCAACCCTCCGTCTCCGCCGTCGTCTCCGTCTCGACCACGCGAGCGGTTTCCGATGGCCCGTCTCGCGTTCGACGGGGCCCGAGCGGCCACGCCGGCGCCGCTCTCGGGGACGACGCCGACGACGACAACGACAACGGCTATGTGCCCCACGGGACAACCCGGTGGTACCACGATGACCGTATTCGCCCTGCTTCGCGTGACGCCCGTGACCGACGACGACATCACCGCGGACGTCGCCGCCGCGATCGACGCCCTCGAGGACTACGACGTCGAGTACCGGACGACGCCGATGGCGACGATCCTCGAAGCCGAGGACGTCCACGAACTGTTCGCGGCGTGTGCCTCGGCCCACGAGGCGGTCGGTACCGCCGAGATCCAGACCACGGTACAGGTCGAGGAGAAACGCGAGGTCGAGATGGCGGCCGAGGACAAGGTCGACGCCGTCGAGTCGGAACTCGGACGCGAGGCCCGCAGCGAGGGCGGGATCGACGGCGACGGGGACTGATCGGGACCGCGATCGACGGCCGTCGCTCAGCGAGTGCCGACGGTGTGCGCTCCCGTCGCGAGCGGTGCGTGGGTCGTGGATCGTTCGGAACACGGAATGGTAGTCAGGCGCGCTCGTTCGAGCGTCGGGTCGACCGATCAGTTGCTCCCGACGACTTCTCGCTCCCACTCGTCGAGCCAGTCGGTGAGGTTGCCCTTGAGTTCGTCGTAGCCGAATAAGACGGTCTCCTCGGGTTCGATGGCGTACTCGGCGTAGGCCTCGGGGAGTTCGGTTTCCTCGTTGACCGGCCCGGTGACGTTGCGGTTGGCGATCTCGGCCTGCGTTTCGGGCTCGAGGATGAAGTCCATGAACTCGTGGGCGAGGTCGTCGTCGGAGCCGTCGGCGAACCGGGCCATCCCGGCCATGTTGGCGTACCCCTGGTCGTTCAGGGTCGAGACCCGGTGTTTCTCGAGGTCGTTGCCGAACCGGCTCGCGTAGACTCGATCGTTCGTGTAGGAGACGACGACCGGCACCTCCTCTTCCTCGAACTGGGTGTAGACGTCGCTCCAGGAGTTGAGCACCCGGACGTCGTTGTCCATGAGGTCCGACCAGTAGTCGAGGTAGCCGTCCTCGTCGAACCGATCGATCGTCCACAGCAGGAACAACAGACCGGTCGTCGAGTCCTGGGGGTTCGAGAGCGCGATCTGACTCTCGTACCGATCCTCGAGCAGATCTTCGAACGTCTCGGGTTCCGTGACGTTTCGACCATCGTAGACGATCCCACAGTGGCTCCGGAACGTCGGGACCGCGCGGCCCTCCGGGTCGAAGTAGTATTCGTCGCCGATGTTCTCGGCGTTCGAGAGGACGCTCTCGTCCGTTTCGGCGAACAGGTCGCCCTCGAGGTTCTCCTCGACGCGGACGAGGTTCTGGGGCCGGACGCCGAGGAACAGTTCGGGGTCGATCTCGAGGCCCTGGTTGTGGCGTTCGGCGTAGTAGTTGAGTTCCTGGTCGGGGGTGTGCCACTCGAGTTCGACGTCGTGACGCTCCTCGAAGGTCTCCTTGATCCAGACGCCCGGGCTGTCGCTCGGTGCGTCGACGAAGGTGCTGTAAGTACCGACCGCGAGGACGTCGTCGTCTTCGACCGAGCCTTCGGTGTCGCCGCTGGTGTCGCCGCCGTCGTTCCCGCCGCCGTCGCCGCTGTTGCCGTTCTCTCCGTCTTCGATGTCCACTGCGGAACAGCCCGCCAGTCCCGTGGTCACGAGTGCGCCACTGGATGCGAGAAACGTTCGTCGTCTCATGACCTGGTGGTCGCACCCGGTGATACGTAAGGGGATCGTTTCCGAAATCGCGCCTCAACGGGGGTCGTCGCTCGGTTCAGGATGGCCATCGCCATCGGTTGGGAGTTCGATCCGGGCCGTCTCGGGGACCGGCGCGTCCGGATCCGCGAACTCGAGGCGACCCGTCGCGGCCAGGGTCCGGAGCGCGTAGAGGGTCCGGTCGTCCGGCGCGCGCTCGAGGATGCGATCCTCGACTGCGCCGTACCACGCGAGCGGGTGGTTCCCGGGCTCCCCCCACCCGGTTCGCGGGACGAGAAACGGCGGTTCCCAGTCGCCGTCGCGTTCGGTGAACTGCCGTGTCGGGGTGTGTCCGACCAGATTCAGGCACCGATCGACGGGCGCGAGCGTCCGATCGGTGACGGCCGCGCGCTCTCGAGAAACCGCCGCCACGCGGGCGTAGTACCGGCGCGCGAGTTCGGCGTGGAGTTCCTTCTCCCGGCGCAAGCCCAGCGGAACGCGCTCCCAGGCCCGCACGTACGCGGGGTCCCACAGCGGGAGCCACCAGTCGACGCCAGCGTTTTCGTAGGCCCGACAGTCGCCGTTGGTGAACGTCGACATGCGCCCGCGCCACTCCCAGCGCTCGTAGGCCGCTGCGGCGGTCGCGGGGTCGGCGATCGCCTCGGGTTCGCGGCCCCCCAGTAGTCCCCGGCGGATCCGTTCGCGGGCCGCCTCGCGGAACCGGTCGTCGTCCCACTCCCAGAGCGCGTAGTGGGTCTCGAGGACGTAGTCGATCAGCCCCTCGAGCGAGGGTTCGATCGCGTCGTCCCCGTCGGCGCTCGAGGTGCAACCGACGGTCCCTGTCGCGGGTTTTTCGTCCTCTCCGACGAACGTCGGCACCCGCTCGCTCGGCGTCGCGACGGTGTGACCGGGACAGTAGAGCGTGTCGGCGGGCAGTCGCCCCTCGTCGACGAGGGTTCGAAGGGCGGGCCACTCGGCGAGGAAGGGGAGCGCGTCGCCGCCGAACGCTCGCTCACGGTACCGTTCGCCTGCCGGTCCGTGGTACCACTCCCGCCAGGTCGCCTCGTCGTAGGGAACGTGGGCCCACTCGATACCGAGACGGTCGGCCACCTCCCGGCTCACCTCCACGTCGGGGTGGCCCGACCGGCCGAACGTGTAGCCGATCACCTCCCGGCCGCGCTCGACGAGCGCCGCCGCCAGCAACCGCGAATCGTAGCCCCCCGACAGCGGGAGGACGACCGGCCGGTCGCCGGCGACGCGCTCGAGGCGGTCCAGTGCCGTTTCGAGGGCGGACTCGAGTCTCCGGACGTGCTCGTCACGGCCGACCTCGGAGTCGCTGACGTCGCGATTTCCCCGGCCGGCCGGCCAGTACTCGCGGACGGTCCGTCTGGTGATCCGCCCGTCGCGGATTCGGACGACCTCGCCGGCCTGCGTGCTGTAGACGCCGCGCCAGATCGTCTCCGAACCGGTCACGTACCGCGTCAGCAGGAACTCGCTCTCCGTGGCGGGGTCGGTCTCGGCCCCGAGTCGGTCGCGGACGAGTCGCCCTCGATCGGAGACGATCGTCCCGTCGCCGTCGTAGTACAGCGGGATCGAACGCGCACCGTCGGCGATCAGGAACGTCGCGTCGTCGCGGACGACGACGACCGCGTAGAATCCCTCGAGGTCGCCGGCGACGGCCGCGAGGGCCTCGAGTCCGGATCTGGAGGACGATTCACCCGCGGCTCGGCCGTCGACTGCAAGCGGGTCCAGAAACCGTTTCGCGAGGTCGGGGCCGCTGAGGACGGTGTCGCCGTCGAACGCCCGGCCGCGAACCGCGACTCCGTCGTCGCGTGTCCAGTCGGCCGCTCGAAGGGCCGTTTCCATACCCGTGATTTCGGGAAGGAGTATATAGGCCCGGCGGTGGGCAGGACGTCGACCGGTTCGACGATCCAGCGGTCACACCGGCAGAGCCGGACCGACGTGACGATATCCCGCCCAGCCACGGCTTCGGCCCCACGCACGGTCGCTCGAGACGGTCGTCGGGCCGATTCACGGTGGTCGGTACGGGGCCGACCGATAATGGGAGAAACGCGGTGAGGACTTCGACGTCCCGACCAGTGAAATGGAGACCGGAGACCTGGGAGCTACTGACGGCGGTACCGTTCGTCCACGGAGGGCTCCCGGACCGGGATTTCCACCGTCGACGTCTCGTCGAAGCCAGCCTCGGTAGCGGCCGACGAGCGGTCCGTCGTCGACTCCTCGAGCGAGGCCGTGGCTTCGGTTCTCGCTTCGACCGCGAGTTGCCGCTTCCGTTCGGCCGCATCGTAGGACGAACCGAGTGCGATCAGGAACCCCGTCATCGCGGTCACGAGAGCGACGCTTCCGATCGCGACGATACCGATCGAAACGAGCGTTCCCGAGAGGACCTGACCGGCCGTCAGCAGCGACACCGCAGTCACGGCCGCGATGAGCGTGAACAGCCGGGCCAGCCGACCCGTATCGAGGCCGGCGATTTCCTTCTCGCCCGTCGTATCGCGCAGCACGGACAGGACTCCGTCGTAACTGCCGCCGCTTCGGGCGTTCCCGGCCGAGTGGATCGACTGGGCGATCCACATGCCGGCAGTGAAGTTGAGCAGCGCGACGAACGAGACCAGTCCGATCTGCCCGTCGACGAACAGTCCCGTCACGATCGCGCCCGTGAGCGAGAGTGCCATGATACCGTGGGTCACTAGCGACCGCGTGCCGAAGTCTTCGAGGCTGTGGGAGTATCCAGAACTCATACTACCCAATAGGGGCCCAGCGCTCATAGAACGAACACCTACCAGTGCAACAGTTCGAGTACGGGACTGGTCGCTGACCGTGACGTATCCGGCGGGACGAGTTCCATGGTGAATGATCACAATCGCCTTGGTGATGGAGGGGAAACCGTCCAGATATGGGGGTCCCTGCCTGGTTCCGAACCCTTCCGACGTGGGCGGCCGTCCTGAGTGGACTGCTCGCCGTACTCGTCGCGATGACGGCGCTGTCGATGGTCTTGGGTATCGTCTTCGCCGGTATCGCCATCGGGGTCGAGGTCGGCAGTCTCGCGGTCGGTATCGTTGCTGCCCTCCTCGGGCTCACGATCGTCCTTGTACCCGTCGTGGCAGCCGTCCTCGTCCTCTCGAGCGACGACGAACCCGACACGGTCGGTGACGAACCGATCCCTGAAGTCGACTCTCTCCGCGAACGCTATCTGAACGGTGACCTCGACGAGGAGGCGTTCGAGCGACGGCTCGACGAGTTACTTGCCGACGCAGACGACGAGCCGGGTTCTCTCCCGTCGGGGGAGCGACCGGGCGAGGGACGATCGTTGCTCGAGGAACACGACCGGTAGTTTGCGAGTTACGGAACCGCAACAGCGATCGCAGCCCACTTATCGCCACCCCGAGAATCCACGGGCATGCAGATCAAAGACCGGGAGCCCCTGGAGGGCGGACGCGAACGGGTCACGGTCGTCCCCGAGAGCGTCGACGACCTCTGGCACCTCCAGTACGTCCTAGAGCCCGGCGACCGCGTCGCCGGCGACACGACCCGGCGGATCCAGCGCAACGACGACCAGATGCGCGATACGGGCGGCGAGCGAGAACACATGTGGGTCGCCATCGCCGCCGAGGACATCGAGTTCCACAAGTTCGCCAACCGACTGCGGGTCGGCGGTGAGATCGTCGCCTGTTCGCGCGAGGACCAACTCGGCTTTCACCACACGCTGAACGTCGAGGAGCGCGACGAGATCTCGATCGAGAAGCGGTTCAAGCCCGACCAGGAGGCCCGCCTCGAGGAGGCCGAGGAGGCGACCGAGAACCCCGACGTCGCAATCGCGACCGTCGAGGAAGGACAGGCCCACGTCCACACGGTCGCCCAGTACGGCGCCGAGGAGCGGGCGTCGATCACCGGCCCGACCGGCAAGGGGGAGTACGCCCGCGAGCGCTCGGAACTGTTCGCGGAACTGGCCGACGTTCTGAAACGCCAGGACGCGGACGCGATCATCCTCGCCGGTCCCGGCTTCACCAAACAGGACGCCTACGACTACCTCGAGGACGAGTACCCGGAAGTCGCCGAGAAGGTGACGATGGTCGATACGGCCAGCGTCGGCGACCGGGGCGTCCACGAGGTGCTGAAACGCGGCGCGGTCGCGGACGTCCAGCAGGAGACCCGCATCGAGCGCGAGGCCGAGTACATCGACGAACTCACCGAGCGGATCGCCCAGGGGGCGAAAGCGGCCTACGGTCCCGAGGAAGTCGAGAAGGCGGCGGAGTTCGGCGCGATCGACCGGCTCCTGATCCTTGACGACCGACTGCGGAAGGAACGCGGCCCCGACGGCGAGTGGGACGTCGACGTCGACGGAATCGTCCGCACGACCGAGCAGAAAGGCGGCGAGGTGACCGTCTTCTCGAGCGAGTTCCCGCCGGGCCAGCAGTTGGCGAACCTCGGCGGTATCGCCGCACTGTTGCGGTATCGCCTCGAGTAGTGCCGTGTCGGTGTCGGCCGCGACGTCGACGGCGGCGGGCCTGTGGCTGCTCGCGATCGTCCTCTACGGTGTCGGCGACCTCGTCACGACTGCCGTGGGGCTGCGTGCGGGGCTGAAGGAGGGCCAGCCGTTCGTTCGACGACTGCTCGGCGAGTCGCCGACGGCGTGGCGGGTCGCCCTCTTCGGCCTGTACAAGGCCGTCCTGCTGGGCGGGTTCTACCTGGCCTACGTCGCTCTCGAGGGACTGGGGATCCGTTTCCGGTTCGCGATCCCGGCGGGCATCGCCGCGATCGGCGGCTACGCCGTCGCGACCAACGTCCGGACTATGCTGACCCCTCGGTAGACGAAGACGGGTCGACGGGGATCGCTTCGCCCGCCTCGATCAACTGGATCAGTACCGACGCGAACAGCGAGCCGGAGCTCCAGATCGCCGTCTCGCTGCCGTCGTCGTCGTCGACCACGCTCAGCAGGATGCCGTCGTCCGCGATGGCGATCCGGCCCGACCGTCGGTCGGTCTCCGGGAAGGTCGAGGGCGTCTCGACCGTGACTCCCTCGAGGGCCTCGAGTCGCTCGCGCACTCGGTCCTCGCGGGTGAGACCGAGGACGGCGACGCCGGCGCTCGAACGCTCCTCGAGTGCCCGCTCGATGGGGTCCGTGAACAGTTCGGGGAGCCGCGTTCCGAAGACGATCCGTTCCTCGGCATCCGAAAGCAGGGCGACGACCCGGTCGTCGATACGGTCCCGTCCCCGGACGGTCCAGATGTCCTCTCGAGTCTCCTCGCCGCTGGACTCGCGTTTGACCTCGTCGACGTACTCGAAGGCGCGCTCCCGCTCCTGCTCGAAGCGGTTGCGCAGCGTCTCCTCGGCCTCCTCGAGGCTGACCGGCCGGTAACGGATCGGGCTCGACTGCTGGGTTTCGACCAGGCCCCGGGCCTCGAGGCTCTCGGCGACGCTGTAGACCTGTGACCGCGGGACGTCGGCGACCCGGGCGACGTCCCGCGCGGTCCCGGACCCGAGTCGGTGGAGCGCGATGAAGACCTTGGCCTCGTAGCTCGTGAGCCCGAGCCGTTCGAAGGCGTCGATAGCCCCGTTCTCGTCGACGCTCATCGTCGATCACCCCGGTCGGCGTCCTCGTTCCCGTCGTCGCGGGCGTCGGAGTCCGTCCGTTCGTCGCCCCCCTCGATCGCCAGCCCGCCGTCGCTCGCCGCCGTCGTCGGTTCCCGGCTCCGGCGTCGGTCGAAGGAGACGTCCGGCCCGAAGTACCGCGTCCAGAAGACAAGCAGCGCCGGCAGGACGACGACGCTGGCCAGGAACGCGTAGGTGATCGTCAGCGCGGTGATGATCCCGAACTGGCGGAGCACCGGCAGGATCGCGAACGCGAGGGTCCCGAAGCCGCCGACGGTCGTCGCCGCACTGCCGAGCAACGCGCCGCCGGTGCCGGTAACCGTCGTATCGAGTGCCGACCAGACGTTGCCCTGGCGCTCGAGTTCGAGCGTGTAGCGGGCGCTGACGTGGATGCTGTAGGCGACGCCGAGCCCGATCGTGAGGCTGGTGATCATCCCGGTCAGCACGTTGAACGGCATCCCGACGAGGTACATCGTCCCCAGGATCCAGCTGGTGGCGAAAGCGACCGGCAACAGGGTGACGGTCCCGAGCGTCGCGCTGTTGCCCGTCAGCCAGTAGGCGGCGGTCAGGAAGAGGAAGACCGCGACGAGTGTCACCAGCAGACTCTGAAGAACGGTGTCGAACAGGTCCTGTTCGACGATGTAGTTGACGATAGGGTCGCCGGTCGCGATGGCGCTGACCCCGGCATCGCCGTCCTCGAGCCCGGCCGCGATGGCGCGCATTTCGTCGGTCGTCTCCGCGAACGTCGCCTCGCCGTCGGTGGCCACGATCAGCCGAGCCGAATCGTACTCGCCGCCATCGGTGCGGTGGAGGACGTCGCGTGCACCGTCCTCGTTGGCCTCGAACAGTTCGTCGTACAGCGCCGTCACGTTCTCGTCCGGGACGCCGTCGCCGGTCGTGTCGGCGGCCTCGAAGGACTCGTTGAACGACTCGTTTCGGGCCGCGGTTTCCTCCATCACCGACAGCGGCCCGCGGACGTCCGCATCGCCGTTCGCCAGCGTGTACGCGACGGGGCTGTCCGCGGCCTCGTCCCGGGCTGCATCGAGTTCCTCGAGGACGTCGCCGTCGGCCACGTCGCCCTCGACGAGGATCTGAGCCTGTGCGTCCTGGCGCTGGAAGTTGGCGTTGATATAGTCCAGGTCGTCGGCGGCCTGGTACTCGCCGGGCGCCATCGCCGCGGGCAGGTTCTCGGTCCAGTCGGGTGGACTCTGCGCGAGGAAGTCCTCCTCCTCGAAGCTGGTGTCGACCTGGCTCGCGCCGTAGACGCCGCCAGCGGTGAGCAACAGGACGGCCACGACGAGGACGAGCGGGATCCGACGCGCCGCAACCGACCCCGCCGAGAGGACGCTACTGAACCGGCCGCCGCCGGTCCCGAACGCCCGCTTGTGGCGGTCGTAGCCCCGGTCCTCGAGCAGCGAGTCGATCTCGACCTTGGCGGCGGGGATCAGCCCGCCGAAGACGACGAGCGCGGCGAGGATCCCGACGGCGCTGACGACGCCGAACTCGCGGATGGGCTGGATCGGGCTGACGAGGTTCGCGAGGAAGCCGATCGCGGTGGTCGCGGTAACCCAGACCAGGGCGACGCCGACGCCGGCGAGGGCGATCGTCATCGAACTCCGGAGCGCGCTCGAGCCGGTTTCGGGATCGCGTCCCGCGGACCGGTGGGACTCGCGCTGTGTCTCCCGCTGTTCCCGGTGGCGCATGAAGACGTGGATCGCGTAGTCGATCGAAAGCCCGATCAACAGGACGGGCACCGCGACGAACATCTGGTTGAACGCGATCCCGGTCCAGCCCATGAAGCCGAACGTCCAGACGAGTACTGCTACGATCCCCACCAGCCCGAGGGCGATGTCCAGCGGGTCCCGGTAGGCGATCAGCAGCGCCGCGGCGACGAACGCCAGCGCGAGCGGACTCACGATCGCGAGGCTGTCGCCCATCGAGCGGTCGATCTCGTCGGTGATGACGCCCGCGCCGAAGACGATCTGGTCGTGGTCGTGTGCCGTCGCCAGTTCCCGCAGGTCGAGTTGGGCCTGGACGACCCCCTCGTCGCTGTCGGCGGCCGCGCCCATCTCGAGCCCCTCGCCGGCGGTCTCCTGAGTGATCGAGGTCATCCGGGCGTCGGCCTCGGTCGAGCCGGGGTCGTAGTCGGAGGGCATGAAGGCCAGCCCCGCGCCCCCATCGTCGTCGTCGGAGAGCGTCTCCTCGAGCGCGTCCTCGAACGCCTCGTCGTCGATCTCTTCGAGGGTCTCGATCTGCTCTTCGAGCGGCGGTCGCCCGTCGTCCTCCTCGAGTTCCTGCCAGTCGTCCTCGAGGGCTTCCTGGTCCGCTTCGAACGCCTCGAAGTCCTCCTCGAGTTGCTCCTGGTCCGCTTCCAGTTGCTCGGAGTCCTCCTCGAGGGCCGCGTACTCGTCCTCGAGAATCCCGGTCGTCGCGCCGGCGTAGACGCCCTCGAGTTGCTCGTTCAGTTCCCCGTACTCGGGCACCGACTCGGGGTCGTCGGCCGACTGCTCGATCTCGTACAGTTGCGACTCGATCTCTCGAGCCTGATCGGCGAACGCCTCGTACTCGGCCGTCCGTTCGTCGTCGAGGTCGGCGCTGGCAGTGACCTCCTCGAGCAGCGTCTCGTACTCGGCTTCGATCTCGGCGACGCCCTGCTGGTACTCGGGGTCGTCCTCGTCGTAGGTCTCGTTCAGTTGCTCGTACTCGCGCTGGAGGTCCCGAGCCTCGTCGATTCCGGCTTCGAGTTCCGCGCTGCGTTCTTCGAGTTCGGCCTGTCGCTGTCCGAGTTCCTCGCCACGTTCCTCGAGGTCTGCGCTGCGTTCTTCGAGTTCCTCGCCACGTTCCTCGAGGTCCTCTCCGCGTTCCTCGAGGTCCTCGATCTCCTCGTTGGTGATCGCCGTGATCGCGACGAGGTTCTCGACGCCGGTGATCGGCTCCTCGTCGACGAGCGTTTCGTTTATCGACTCGTTGTTCCTGATCTCCTGCTGGAATTCGAGGGACTCGAGTAACGACTCGCGGGTGAGGACGTTCCCTTCCCGATTTATCAACTGGACGCCGGTCGTGTTCTCCTCCTCGCTGGCGACGAACCGGTCGTCGATCTCCTCCATCGCCTCGGCCTCGGGCGAATCGGTCTCGAACTGCTCGAGCGAGGAGTCGTCGTCGACCATCGGTGCTCCCGCGCCGACCAGCGCGGTGGCCAAAAGAAGGACGACGAAGACGGTTCGGGAACGGTTCGTGACGACGCCTGCGAGTCGCTCCGGGAAGCTCATTCGACCGCCTCCCTCGAGCGACGCGGGTTGTTCGTGGCGACCATGCTGTTGTTATGATCCTACAAACGCCGCTCGCGTAAACGTATTAGGATACTTATATTATCGTGAACGTCACGGTTCGCGACGGGTCGCCGCGTAACAGTGGACAGTAGCGGAGGTTCTTTACCCGGTCTCGATTCTGGAATTGGAACAGGCGTCGGCAACTACGCGTGAAACGTGGGCGGCAGCATTTTATCAGTTTCAGATACTGTTCAAATGAAGACCAAGGCGGATTCCCCGCCCCACTGTGGGCGGGGTTGAAGCCGACACTCGCCGCACCACACCAATCTTTGAGTGGTTGGTATCCCAATATATTGGTAGTGGTCGGCGGCCCACAGTTGTCGCCGGCTACGGGCCGCAGTCAACCGGCCCCGAAGTCAGGGATACCGACCCGTGAACGCCCGAAAGCCCTTCGGGTACGACGCGGTGAGTCCACTGACAAGCCACGGGCCACCGCGCCCGCGGCAGTTGACTGAGTCGTGCTGAATACAGAGCGCGAACTTTTTCCGCGTCGGGTTCGCCGGAGGCGAACCACTCGCGCAAAAACTTCGATGAAAAAGGCGGGCTGCTCGGCCTTCGGCCTCGCCGCCCGAGAACCGCGCTCGCTTCGCTCGCGCGGAAACTGGTGCTGAATCTATACTCTGTATTCAGCACGCTCCTCTTGACAACAGTACGTAGTTCGATCAAGTCTTGCTGAATACAAGTCGCGAAAGTGGCACTGAGTTTCAGTCCAATTTGGGAAGGTGGTGATCGCTCAATACACGATACGTAGTGAGCAAGTCGGGTGCTATCACGAGCGAATTGGCGGAGTCGTTCGGCCCCGCTATACTGCTCTCTGGGAGGTTTTTACAGCCAGCGCGACATCGTTCGAGTAATGGCGTCTGAGGCGACCTTCACCGTTCCAGCCGACCAGTTCCCCCTCGGCACCGTGTTCGCACAACTACCAGACGTAACGGTCGAACTCGAGCGACTGATCCCGTCGCGTGACGTGGTGATCCCCTACTTCTGGGTTCGGGGAACGGAAGTTGAGGACATTGAGGGAGCGTTTTCTGACCACCCGGGCGTGAAACACATCCAACTCGTCGATTCCGTTGAGAATGAGTATCTCCTGCGTGTCAAGTGGTCACTCGAATACAACGACGTGCTGAGTGTACTGACCGAGGCAGACATCCCGCTCATCAAGGCGACGGGCACGAGTCAGCAGTGGACGTTCGACATTCGCGGGGACACTCGAAGCGATGTTGCAACCTTTCATTCTCGGTGTCGAGAGTTGGACATCCCGGTCACGCTGACGGAACTGCACGCACTGACGCCGGTCGAGACTAAAACCGAGGCAGCACTCACTGAGCCACAGCAAGAGGCGCTGGTACTCGCCTACGAGCGTGGGTATTTCGAATCGCCGCGGGAAGTGACGATGGAAGAACTCGGCGACGAACTCGGAATCTCCCAGCAGGCCGTCGCGTCTCGGCTCCGCCGTGGGACGAAACATGTGCTCGAGAATACACTTCCCGAAACGGAGGATTCGGATCGATGACCTACTTAAACTATGTTGTATAATCAAAAGTAGAGTTGAGGCAGCTACCCGTCGAAAAAGTAGTGAGAATGCCCGACGGGGAGAGCGAACGGACGATCGCCAAATGTCTCGATTGCGGAGCGGCCTATGCGGCGAAGGAATGGCCGGACGGGACGATTCAACCGATCGGGATAAGAAACGGGTGCCAATGTGGTTCATCGGAGTTTGAGATCGTCGAAAAGGCGAGCAGTACCGATCCCCGTGAAGATTGAGTTGACTGACTTTGAGAGACACCGGGCTACTCAGGAATCGAAGGAAACCGCAAAGGTATCGTGCTGCATCCACCCTCTATTTAGCACGCCGCATCTGGCAGATATCGGAGAGGTCACAAATTGTCGTGCGCCATCACTCACCTGTACTGGGGAGTGATTTCACGTAACAATTCGATTGACATCCTCCTCCGCGTGAACGCGGAGGAATCCCGAGCGGTGGGAGTTTCACCTATGGAAACGCTGCTGTCCGAACAAACCACCGCTGGCGAC
>NZ_FOKW01000008.1 GCF_900112205.1 Natronobacterium haloterrestre
AGACGCTCAGAAGATCCACAAGCAACGACCGATCCTTCAAGAACAGCTCGCTACCACCATCCAACCGACCGCTGAGGCTTAGCTAAAGACCAATGCCCTCATCAGTTTCCAGTCCTACCGCAAACAGCCCTCGAAGCGCCTCGAGTCGGCGTTCATCGGGTTCGCGTTCCTCAGCATGGGCGTCGGGCTCACGACGATCGTCTCGCAACTGCCCTCTCCCTCGACCCCGTTTTACATCGTGGAGACGGTCCCGTTCATCGTCGGGTTCGGCATGCTCTATCTCTCGCTGTATCGCTGACGCTCGTCGTCGTTTCGGATTGTTCTCCTCGTCCGTCACGATTGTGTCCGACGATCAGTCATCAGTCGCCGCCGATCGTCGCGGACGCCCGGAGTCGCTCGATCCGTACGGCCAGCGGCGGGTTCGTTCCGAACCAGGCGCGTTTCGGTGACGTCTCGAGATCGAACCCCGACTCGTCGGCGACCCGCTCGAACGCGTCGGCCAGCGTTCCCGGCCCGACCCGCTCGGCAGCACGTGCGTCCGCGCGCAACCGGAGCCGTCGGGAGAGGGCGAACCCGACGAAACCCAGTACTGCCGTCGCTCCGATTCCGGCGGGCAGTTGCAGTTCGCCGGTCAGGCCCGCCAACAGTGGCACGGCGGCACACACGAAGACGGCCGCGGAGACCAACCGCTCGCAGTGGGCTGCCTGCTCCCGCCGAGCCGCGACGACGCCGGTCAGGGCCTCGTCTGCGAGCCCCGACAGCGCACCCTCGCCGACGAAGAGCGTTCGGCCGCCGGGCGCTCCCAGCACTTCGACGCCAGCGTACCGATCGCCGGCCTCGACGACGCGTACGCGTCGTGGCTCGAGGTCCACCGCCTCGAGGATGCCCTCGAGACGGCCCCGCTCGGGGCCGGTGGGCGGTCGCGTCCCGATCGTCAGGTCTCGGAGGAAGGGACTACCCGCCCAGAGGCCCGCGAAAAACACCAGCAGTAATCCGGCGAGTGCGAACGCCCCGGCCTCGATCGCCGGCTCGAGCAGGGAGGCGAAAAGCAGGGTAACGACGAACAGGCCGGACACGTACCGGAAATAGTGGTTTCGGGCGCGAGACGGAGCGTCCATCCCGGGCAGGTCGTACTGGCGGACGATCCCGGCGACCGTTCCCGCCGCGACACACCCTGCGGCGACCCCGCCGGCGACGGCAGCGAGGACCACGGTGCCGACGCCGTCGCCGCGGAGTAGGTCCCCGACGCTCGCGCCGGCATCGACGACGACCCAGACGGCGATTCCGACGACCGCTGACGGACCGACCGCCACGACGTTCGCTCCGCGAACGGCCCGTTCGTCGCTCCAGTTGCGAGCCAGACGGCCGTAACTGTAGCCGAGACCGACGCCGAGAACCGAGGCAGTTCCGACGCCGAACGCAAGGAGGAGCCACAGGAAAGACGTGATCAGCAGGGACATATATCCGAACTTTTCAGTTAAATACAATATATTTTCGGTCGAGCGCTCGGTGAATCGCGTGGGCCCACGAGCACGCGGCGGTGCGGTCGGCGAGCGCGAAGAGTGACGCTCCGCAACCACTAAACGCGGCTCGCACCAACCACGTCCCAATGAGCGACTGGACCGAGAAGTACCGCCCGACGACCCTGTCGGAGGTACGCGGAAACAACAAGGCCCGAGACCAACTGAAGGAGTGGGCCGAGACGTGGGACGAGCACCGGGACGCGGTGATCGTCCACGGCAGCCCCGGCGTCGGGAAGACCTCCGCCGCCCACGCGCTGGCCAACGACATGGGCTGGCCGGTCATGGAGTTGAACGCCAGCGACAACCGCCAGGCCGACGTCATCGAGCGCATCGCCGGCGAAGCCTCGAAGAGCGGCACCCTCACGGGCGGCGGTGCGGGCCGCCGACTCGTCGTCCTGGACGAGGCCGACAACTTCCACGGGAACGCCGACTACGGCGGCTCGAGGGAGGTCACGCGGGTCGTCAAGAACGCGAACCAGCCCATCGTCCTCGTGGCCAACGAGTTCTACGACATGAGCCAGTCGCTGCGAAACGCCTGCGAGACGATCGAGTTTCGCGACGTCTCGAAGCGGTCGATCGTTCCGGTCCTGCGGGACATCTGCCGGCGCGAGGGCGTCGAGTTCGAGGAGGAGGCCCTCGAGAAGATCGCCGAGTCGACCAGCGGCGACCTGCGCTCGGCGGTCAACGACCTCCAGGCGGTCGCCGAGGAGGCCGAGCGACTGACCGTCGAGGACGTCGTCACGAGCGAGCGGGACACGACCGAAGGCATCTTCGACTTCCTCGATACGCTGATCAAGGAGGAAGACGCCCAGGGCGCGTTGCAGGCCTCCTACGACGTCGACGAGACACCCGACGAGATGTTGAACTGGATCGAGGACAACGTCCCCAAGGACTACGAGGGGGGCGAACTCGCGGACGCCTACGAGTTCCTCTCGAACGCCGACCGATGGCTCGGCCGCGTTCGTGCCACCCAGGACTACTCGTTCTGGCGGTACGCGAGCGACAACATGACGGCGGGCGTCGCCGCCTCCCGCCGCGAACCCAAGGGCGGCTGGACCCGCTACGGGCCGCCGAGTTACTGGCGAAAACTCGGCAGCAGCAAGGGCAAGCGCAACACCCGTGACGCCATCGCCGAACGAATCGCCGAGCGCGAGGGGACGAGCGTCGCGACGGCCCGCCGCGAGATCCTGCCGTTCCTCTCGGCGATGACCCACCACTGCAAGAACCGCGATCTGACGGTCCGGATGACCGCAATCTACGAACTCGACGAGAACGAAGTCTCGTTCGTCACCGGCAGCGGGAAAGACACCAACAAGGTCCAGTCGATCGTCGAAGACGCGGAGGAGATGCGAACCGAAGCGACCGTCGAGCACTCCGGCAGCGCCTTCTTCGGCGGGGGCGAAAGCGAGGACGGGGACGAAACCGACGACACCGACGAGACGCAAACGAAACCGGAAACCGCCGACTCGAGCGGCCAGGTGACGCTCGCCGACTCGAGCGACTCGAGCGACGGGAGCGACGCCGAGACGGAAACCGGATCGGCGTCCGAATCCCCGGACACTGCCCCGAGTGCAGAACAGGACGAGGATCAGTCGGGGCTAAACGACTTCCTCTAGGGCGAGCTGTCAGTATTATTACCACCGGTAGTCTTACATCGGTCAACGTCGTCACTACGCCACGGTGAACGGCGAGATGACCGACCAGCAGCGATGCCCGCTCTGTCCGAACCGGTACGATCAGCGAACGGATCTCCGAGTGCACCTCGAGGTCGAGCACCGGAAATCCGAGATCGTATCGTGGCTGCTCGACCGCGAGTCCCGGGAAGCGGGGAAGTTGCCGTCCCGCGAGGGCGGGGCCGACGAGTCCGCCGTGCTCGAGCAGGATCGGGCGGCGACGTCCGCTTGACTTCTTTCAGGCACCGAACTCGAGACTCCTCGAGAGCCGACCGGGACCACGGGCCCGGCTACAGAACCCCGACTTCCTCGCCGGCCGCCTGAATCGCCTCCAGGCAGGCGACCACGTCGTCCGGCTCGTGGGTCGCCATCGGCGTGATCCGGAGCCGCCACTGAGCGTCCGGAACCCGGATCGGCTCGACCGCCGGAACGACGACGTCCCGCTCCCGAATGCCGTCGGCGACCGCGACCGCGTCCGAGCGGTCTCCGACCGGGACGGTGAGGATCTGCGAGTCCCCCAGCGCCTCGACGCCCAGCGTCTCGAGGCCATCTCGCAGGTGGGCGACGTTTTCCCAGATCCGTTCGCGCGCGCTTCCATAGCGCGCGCGGTGAAGCGCCTCGCTCGCGGCCGCGGCCGCCGTCGGCGCGAGGCCGTACGCGGCGGCGAACGATCGGCAGTCCCGTACCAGACACTCGATCAGAGCATCGCTCCCGGCGACGTACCCGCCCTGGCTGGCCAGCGCGGTCGAGAGCGACCCCAACTGGACGTGGATCCGATCCTCGAGGCCCTCGGCCTGAACGACCCCGCCGCCGCCGGCGTAGAGGCCGGTGGCGTGAGTCTCGTCGACCGCGATCCAGGCGCCGAACTCATCGGCGAGGTCACAGATCGCCGACAGCGGTGCGACGGTGCCGTCGACGCCGAAGACGGTGCTGGTGACGATCAGCCACGCGTTCTCGGCGGTCCCGTCCGCCTCGGGTGAACCGGCTGCTCGCGCCCGCTGCTCGAGCGCTGCCTCCAGGCTCCCGGGATCGCAGTGGTCGTACGTCACTCGCTCCGCGCCCGCGAGCCGGCAGCCGTCGACGAGGCTCGCGTGGATCGCCTCGTCGGCGAAGACGACGTCCGGCTCGAGGGCCGTGATCGTTCCGACCGCGGCGGCATACCGCGAGGAGAACGCGAGCACGCGGTCGGTCCCTTCCGTCTCCGCGAGTTGTCGCTCGAGGTCGTGGTGAACCAAGGTGTCCCCGGTTCGGAGGCGGCTCGCGCCGGCCCCGGTGCCGACGGCCGCAGCGGCCTGTCGCACCGCGTTCTGGACCCGCTGGTCGTCCGTCAGCCCCAGGTAGTTGTTCGATCCGAACACGAGCGTCTCCTCGGACTCGAGTACCGGAAGGTCACCGCCGGCCGGTGGGGCGAAGTAGCCGCGTTCCGCCACCCGGTCGGCGGGCGACAGCGCCCGCCTGTGCTCGTCGCCCTCGAGAGACGCCACCCGACCCTCGAGGTCGAACCCGCGGTCTTCCATTCGCGTGAACCGAGTCCGCGGGTTGGTTTTACTCTCACGGTTCCGCTCGAGGGTGAGTGTTCGGCACATACCCCTCGCGATGACCATCGATTCCGCTGGATCAGTAGAACAGAACGGTGATTAACGTCCGCGGCTCGAGACAGAAAAGTCGGAACGATCGGTGGATACCGGGTCCGAGATCGATTCGTATCTTTGTTTATTTTTTGTGCTTTTCGTCCTTTCGGTCTTGTTGACCGAATGGGCCTGCCGGTTCGGATTGGCTCCAGGCGAAGGCATCACCACTGGTAGCGTCGCTCACCGTCTCCGAGTTTTGGACGTTCGTGTTCGACTGGTTCAGATCGACGCTTGTACGAGCATCGCCGGATTCGATGGTCTGGTCGCCGACGTCTACGTCAATATTAATCTGATCCTCCTCTACGACCGGTTCGTCGATTAAATCGTCATCATCGGTGACTCCTTCACCATCTCCTCCGTTCTCACCGTTTTCGCCGTTCTCACCGTTTTCGCCGTTCTCACCGTTTTCGCCGTTCTCACCGTTTTCGCCGTTCTCACCGTTTTCGCCGTTCTCGCCGCACTGGTAGAACGTTGCGTTGCTGATGTCCGGCGCCTCCTCTGGTACGCAGAACGTCGTGGTCCCGTTTACGGGGGCGATGTAACAGTTTTGTCCCGCTTTGAGCGTTATGAAGTCGGCGCCGTCCGGAATCTGTTCTGGGGTAAAACAACGAGGGTTCCCAGGTACGTTGGGCGTACCGACGGGGATGATTAGCTCTCCCGGGCATTCCGTTATGACACAATCGATGCACTGCCCGATCTGTGCGCCTCCTTCGAACTCACCGCAGAATTCGGCCGTGACCGTGTTCTGTGCGCCGGCTGGTGCCGTGCCAAGCAGGCCGACAGCGCCGGCTGCCCCGATTCCTTTCAGTACCTTTCTGCGATCGATTGTCGATTCTCCAGGCGCGTCGTCTCCATTTGGCCCGTCTTCTGTCATGGTTATAGTTTCCGTTGAATTCCGTTTCTCGTTCGGTCCCTCTCCTCTCCTATCGCCTACGTACTCCGACGGAACACGCTCGAGATGGTATCTCCGGCCCAAAATGAAGTCGAGTGGTTGTTCGTCACGTTGGTTCGATATTACGATAAATTACGAAGGCCGTACGAGTCACCGGTCGACTCGAGACGGCAGGTCCGGAATCACCCTCCCCTCTTGCCTGCAAGCGGACCGAAACGACACCCTACAACCAGGAATCGGAGGTATAGAACCCGCCGTCGGACGACTCCGGAGTCCCACGAACAGCTTGTCGTTTCTCTTCTTGTTGCCGATTTTCGAGAGCGTTCGAAAAATTTGAACGTGTGTCCACCCGTATCAGCGGCACTGTCGAAAACGGCCGACACGCTAATATGTATCTACTCTCGCACGCCGGCCGTGCAAAAATTCCAAAAGTTAAATAGCTGTGAAAATGTATTTCAACGAAATCGACCTATGACCGACGGCACAATCGAGGACGACGCGGGGAAGCCCGGTGGCGTGGGCGGTGGTGGGATCGAGTTCGCCTCGAGCGCCGACGAACTGTTCGGCGGCATCGCGGACGAGTCCCTCGGCGATCCGTCGATCGAGGATCGTTCCGGGGGCGGAACGGACGGCGACGGGGGCGATGACGATGCCGACGACGCCGACGACGAGGTCGAAGACCGGACCGCCGCATCGGTCTTCGGCGAACTCAAGGATACGGTCGGGGACGACGCCGATACCGACGGGTTGCTGGAGGGCGAGACGCCGGACGATATCATCGCGAGCGCCGACGAACCGGAACCGGAACCGGAGCCAGCACTGGAGACCGAAGCGGACGACGACATCCTCGCGGACGAAGGGGAACTCGAGGACCTCCTGTTGACGGGCCGAACCGAGGGCCAGGAGTTCCTCTGGGTCGACACCGCGAGCGAGGGCGACGACGAGACCGACGGCGAGTCGGAGGCGAAACTCGACTGGGAGGCAAACGTCGAGACGGCGACGGATACGGAAGCCGAACCGACGCCGGTCGAAAGCGACGGCGACGGCGACGGCAACGGCAACGGCAACGGAAGCGCCGACGGAACCGCCGACGGCGACGAGGGGACGGCAGCGAACGAGCCAGCCTCGAGCGACTCCGATCTCGAGGACACCGCCGAGGAGCGGGCGGAACCGCTCGAGGATACCGGAGACGAAACCCCGAGCGCGGAACCGGAGGAGAGTGAGGGAGAGAACGAAAGCGAGAGCCCCGTGACCGACGCAAGCGTCGAGGCTCCTGACGAATCCTCCGGGACGAACGGCGGGGGTGAGAGGGAAGATGGGGACCACGCAACTGGCGCAACTGATTCCGACGCCGGCCCTGACCCTGATCCCGATCCCGATTCAGCCACCCCCGGACTCTTCCGCCGATTGCTATCGAAACTCAACCCGTTCTGAGTTCCCCGGACGACGCGCTCACGGATCGCTCGGGTGCCACCCGAGCCCCGTTCGGCGTACCGTGTACGATCCCGCACCACACTCCGGACAGCCGGTCCCGCCCGTATCCGCGCCCGAACGCATCGGGCGGTCCGGGATGGTGTGAGTTGCTCCGCACTGATCGCACTCGAGATGGACGGACATCGTGGTTCGATTTCCGACGGACGGCCGGATAGGAGTACTGCCGGAATCGGCCAGGAACGTGGCGCCAGTACGACCCGTTAGAGGCCACTCGGAGCCACGGCTCGTGGCACGATCAGGCGCTGTCGTCTTCGTCCACGTTGACCGTAACGACCGGCACCGGCGAGGACCGGACGACCCGTTCCGCGACGCTCCCGATCAACTCCCGGGAGGAGCCGGTCCGCCCCGAGGTCGCCATGACCACGAGATCGACGTCGTTCTCGTCGACGTACTCGAGGATCGTTTCGTGGGGGACGCCGCGGACGACTGACGTTTCGACCTCGAGGTCGGCCGTCTTCGCCCGGTCGGCGACGGCGGCGACGGCCCGGTCGCCGGCGTCGAACAGCGATCCGTAGATTTCCTCCTCGGTTTCGCTGTCTATGTTGTTGCCGAACGCCGGCGACGACTCGACGACGTACTGGGTGTGCAACGTCGCGTCGTACTGCGTCGCGAGGTCGATCGCGTGCTCGAGGGCGACTTCCGATCGCTCGGAACCGTCTGTCGGCGCGAAGATCGCGTCGTACATAGCCGTGCATTCGGATAAGCGGTTTGAAGGGTTTTCGGCCCCTTTCGCCGACCGACACCGGGGAGTCTCGAGCGGACTCGAGAGGGTAGCACTCGAGCGGAGAACGGAAATCGAGTCGAAAACCGAAACCGCGGACGGGATCGGGGATCGAGGATCGGGCGCTATCGGCGGCGCCGAATCAGGCCAGGAACTCTTCGATGTGGTCGGCGACTTCCTCCGGAGTGTCGCCGACGGGGACGCCCGCGTCGTTCAGCGCCGAGATCTTGCTCTCGGCGGTGCCGGTGCCGGAACCGGAGACGATGGCGCCGGCGTGGCCCATGCGCTTGCCCGGCGGGGCGGTGCGACCGGCGATGAACCCGGCGACGGGCGTGTCGACGTGTTCGTCGATGTACGCGGCGGCCTGTTCTTCGTCCTCGCCGCCGATTTCGCCGCACATGACGATCGCATCGGTCTCGAGGTCGTTCTCGAACAGCTCGAGCGCGTCGATGAAGTTCGTCCCGATGATCGGGTCGCCGCCGATGCCGATGGCGGTGCTCTGGCCGAGGCCGCGCTCGGTGAGGTTGTCGACGACCTGGTAGGTCAGCGTCCCGGAGCGGGAGACGAGGCCGACGTTCCCCTCGGCGAAGATGTTACCGGGGAGGATGCCCAGTTTCGCCTCGCCGGGCGTGATGAGGCCGGGACAGTTCGGGCCGACGAGTCGCGTGTCGGTCTCGGAGAGGCGCTTGTTGACCTTGGCCATGTCCTGGGTCGGGATGCCCTCCGTAATCGCGACGGCCAGATCGAGGTCCGTATCCAGCGCCTCGAAGATGGCGTCGCCCGCGAACGCCGGCGGGACGAAGATGACCGACGTGTCGGCGTTCTCTTCCTCGACGGCCTCGTGGACCGTGTCGTAAACGGGGACGCCGGCGGCCTCCTGGCCGCCCTTGCCGGGGACCGCACCGGCCACGACGTTGGTCCCGTACTCCATCATCTGTTCGGCGTGGAACTTGCCTTCCCCGCCGGTAATACCCTGTACCACGACGCGCGTGTCGTCGTCGACTAGAACGCTCATTGTTCGTTCACCTCCTCGGCGTACTCGACGGTACGCTCGACCGCGTCCTCGAGGGTCTGTTCGACCGTCACGAGGTCCTCGTTCAGAATTTCCATACCTTCCTCCCAGTTGGTGCCCGCCAGTCGGACGACGACCGGTTTGGGAATCTCGTCGAACGCCTCGAGCGCCTCGTTGATACCGCGGGCGACCTCGTCGCCGCGGGTGATGCCGCCGAAGATGTTGAAGACGACGGCGTCGACGTTCTCGTCGGAGAAGACCATATCCAGGGCGTTGGCGATGCGCTCGGCTTTCGCGCCGCCGCCGACGTCCAGGAAGTTGGCGGGTTCGCCGCCGTAGTGGTCGACGAGGTCGAGCGTCGTCATGACGAGGCCCGCGCCGTTGCCGATGATGCCGACGTTACCCGAGAGACGGACGTAGTCGAAGTCGTACTCGTCTGCCTTCCGCTCGAGTTCGTCACCGCCCGCGGCTTCCTCTTCCATCTCCTCGAGGTCGGGGTGTCGGAAGAGGGCGTCCTCGTCGACGTTCATCACGGCGTCGGCCGCGATGACCTCGTCGTCGTCGGTGATCATCAGCGGGTTGATCTCGACGTCGGAGCCGTCCTTGCTTTCCCAGAGGTCGTACAGCGTCTTCAGGATGCTCGAGACGTCGCGGGCGACCGCCCTGTCGACGCCCGCGTCGTAGACGGCCTTGCGGGCCTGGTAGGGGTGCATGCCGAAGGAGGGGTCGATGTGCTCGCGCGCGATCGCGTCGGGGTCCTCCTCGGCGACTTCCTCGATGTTGACCCCGCCTTTGGTCGAGACCATCGCGACGGGCTTGCCCTCGCCGCGGTCCATCGTGATCCCGACGTAGAGTTCGTTCGTGAAGTCGACGGCCTCCTCGACGAGGACCTGGTCCACGTGGTAGCCCTTGAGATCCATCCCCAGAATCGAATCGGCCGCCTCGCGGGCTTCCTCGCTGTTCTCGACGAGTTTGATCCCGCCGGCCTTGCCGCGGCCACCGACGTGTACCTGCGCCTTGACTGCGACTGGATACCCGATCTCGTCGGCCGCGTCAACGACCCCGTCGACGTCGGAGGCGAGTTGTGATGCCGGCGTCGGGATGCCGGCGTCGGCGAAGACCTCCTTCGCCTGATATTCGTGTAGTCTCATATCCATTCGAACGGCCGTTCCGGCCTTGCTTAAATCCTGCCAGTTTCCGCTCGGGACGGAGTAGCATCCGGGCCTCGAGGGGGACGTCTCGGCGGACGATCTACCGTCCACTGTTCCCGCGACCGAAGCGTTTGACTCGAGGGAGTCCATAGCACGTCACACGGACGACGGACCGTCGACCGCCGCGGCGCACGTTCGACGCCGCTCACGAGACGACGGTTCCGGAGGGCCGCGGCTCCACACGTCGATCGGCCACGGTCCGCGCCAGCCACGCCGACCACGTCACACGCCAGGACAACGACCGGTGACCCATCCGACTGTCACGCACCGAACGCGGCGGTTGATCGCCTCCCTCGAGCGCGCACTCCGCGGACTCGTCCACAGTAACCTCTTCATCTCGCTGGCGACGATGAGCGTCGTCGTTACGACGGTCATCCTCGCCGACCTCCCGCTCGAGCCGTTGCCGCTGTTTATCGTCTTCGCGGCGACGCTGTTCGTCTACACCGTCAACCGGTTCACCGACCTCGAGGAGGACGAGGAGAACGTTCCCGACCGGGCGTCGTTCACCAAACGCTACGGCCGGTACCTGCTCGCACTCGGCATCGGGCTGTACGTCGCCGCCATCGCCGTCGCAGTGGTCCTGGGACTGCCGGGAGCAGTCTACCTCCTCCTGCCGCTTGCCGTCGCGCTCCTGTACTCCGTCGGCGGAATCAAGCAGGTCTTCCTGGTGAAGAACCTCTTCGTCGGCTTCGCCTGGGGCGTGATCCCCCTCGGGGTCGGCTACTACTACGGCCAGCTCTGGACCCTGGAGATTCTCGTGATCACGGGATACGTGACCGCGATGATCACCGTCGCCGCGGTGATCTTCGACGTCAAGGACATCGAGGGCGACCGCGAGGAAGGGATCGCGACGGTGCCCAACCGCCTCGGGACGGCCGCGACCAGGCGGTACGCGCAACTCGCCAACGTCGCGATCGCGGCCGCCGTCGTCGCCATCGTCGTCGGCACGTCGCTGTCGCTCGAGTTTCTCGCTTTGCTCGCGATGAACGGCTACGTCGCCGGCTACATTCCCTTCGCTCACCCGGATCGGACCGTGCTGTACTACGGGTTCATCGTCGACGGCGAACACGTGTTCCTGGCCGTCGTAGTCGTGGGACTCGAGTGGCTCGTCTGGTGACGCCGCCGGCGTCAGTCCCGGTCAGTCCCGGTCGGTCTCGCTCCAGTCACAGTCCTGGCACTTCCAGCCGGTGACGAACTCGGTGACAGAGGGCATGTAGCCGACTTTCAGGACGTCGCCGCCGCAGTCTGGGCAATCCCTGTCGGCTTCCTCGATCGATTCGGCCTCCATGACGGAGTCACCCTCGACGAGTTCCGCGAGTTTTTCGGCCGTAACCATACGTCCCTGAACGACGCGATTTTGGCTCACGTTCGCGCTCCGTGCGCGATCACCCTAAGCGTTTCCGGGCCGGGCCGCCTAACGTCGTCCGACCGCGCGACCACGCCCTCCACCGCCTCTGGGACCGGATCGAACGGGGTAACGGAGAAGCGGCCTGTAGCTGCGGGCCCAACGGTATAGGGGGGCCGAAGCCAAGACCTGACCATGGAAACGCGATGGGCGACCGTCGACGGCGTCCGGGTACGCCTACCCGAGAACGTGACGGCCGATCAGTTACGAGACGCCCTCTACAAACCCGAGGACGCCGTCCTGATCGGCGTGACGGGCGACCTCGTAACCGTCGTTCACGAGGAGGAGCGGCCGCTGTCGGAGCTGATCGCCGGTTGTGCCGACACCTACTACTTCAGGCGGGACGGCGAACTCGAGCGCACGGACATTCCCGCCATCTCCGAAATCGAAACGGCGACCGACGATCCGACGCAGGACGAGACGACGTTCCAGCGTCCGGACGTCAACCCCTGAACTGGTAGAATCCGTTCCCCCGTAGGCTTCGTAATCGGAGCGATCGACAGTGGCCGGGCCCCAACCTCTCTACTATTCGCGCTCGACGGTCACGACCGGTTCGTCGTCGAACTCGACGGTGATCCGATAGCCCGCGTAGGGAAACTCGACCCGTCCCGTCCGGGTCGTCCCGGACTCGGTCGTCGAAAAGACGGCCGTCAGCGCGTCGGGATCGACCGCGTCGAACAGCGGCGGTAACTCGGCGGGGTCCGCGTCCTCGAGCGTGGCAACCGCTGTTACGATCCGTTCGCACACCCCGTCGGCATCGTCCTCGAGGGTCTGTCTCATTGCTACGGTTGGCTACGCTCAATCGTTAATATATTTCGGTATCAAAATAACCTTAACTCATCACTTTCGGTTATATCTACTCACCCTATCGATCACCTCCGCGAGTCCTACACTCTTATAGGGAAAACGTATGTCCAATTGAATTCGGTTTCTACAGACTCTAGTAGACGATCGTTATCGACACCGGGAAAATATTGAAGTGTCTGCACACCTTTTCGTGGTACACAATACCATGAGTGTAGATATCACTCTCGAGCGAGTCGACGATGTCCCCGCCGAATCCCGGATCTGCCACTACGACGAACTGGGCGAAGCAGCGAAGGAACGCCTCCCGGCACTGACGGAGGATCCGGGTACCGCCGTCGACGGGACCGTCGCGGATGGATTCCAGGACTGCGACCTCGTCAAGTTCACCGAGTACTACGAAGTTTCCCTGCACTGACTGCGTTCGGTCGAATCCTCGGTTTCATCACCCGCCAGCGACCGCGCAACTCCGCTACTGCGCCACTCCGCTACTCCGCCACTCCGCCACTCCGCCACTCCGCTACTCCGCCACTCCGCTACTCCGCCACTCCGCTACTCCGGAGAAGACGACTCTCACCGGCGTTTACACGGTCGTACCTTTAGTGACCTCGAACGCGTACGTGTAGTCATGACCACGAGCGACTCGCGATCGATCCGCAGGGCCTCGCCGACGGCACAGCGCGCAATCGGGCTCGCGGCCGGCATCGGCGCTTGGACGGTGTTCTCGGGCGTGTTCTTTACCGGCACCGGATGGATCGTCCCGCACAACCTGCTGGTCGGGGTCGCGATCGCGACAACCGCTGCCTTCGCCGCGGCGTTTCCCGGCGGCGGGCCGCTCCCGGTGCCCGGACTCGTCCCGCGGCTCCTGACCGGACTGCTCGGAGCGTGGTTGCTTGCGTCGGCGTTCGTCTTCGGCCTGTCAGGGATTCTGTTCTGGAACAACGTCGTGGTCGGCGCAGTCGTCGCCGTCCTGGGGATCGCAAGCGTCGTCGCGAACCGTGGCACGGCGGACGTCTCCGCGACGGCGACCTGATCGGATACCGTCCGATTTCTCGAGGGTGGAAAAGGACCGAGCCCGGGACAGTACGGTAGCGACAGCCATCGCTACCGAACGCGAATAACAGGGAAGTGTTCCGTCTGGGATTTGACCCACGCGAAGGCGGTCGCCTCGCCACGCTCGGCGCTGCGACTTCTCTCGTTCAAATCAGAATCGCATTCTTGGCTCACGAAATTGTTCGCGAAGAAGTGCTCCGTCTGGGATTTGAACCCAGGTCATCGGCTCGAAAGGCCGAAATGATTGGCCGGACTACACCAACGGAGCGTTCACGTCTTCACGCACCGCACCGGGCGGCGCGTCCTTCGAACGTATTCCTTCGTTGCTCGGGGCTAGTAAAAAGCGTTCCGTTCCGACGCCGTCGTGGGACGGTCTGACGCACCGCGGTCGCCGGCCGCAAACGACGACCCCCTCTACCGGTTGGCCGTCTCCCGGTTCCTTGACCGGTTATCCCTCGAGAACTGGCAACGTGGTCGAACAGCAGCGACCAGAACCGCCGTCTTCTCAACGTTTTTGACCCGCCAAGACGACCGAACAGCCAGACGATGAAATACGTTCGATTCCGCGATCCGGCCGGCGCCGTCCGACGCGGCGAGTACGAGAGCGGCCACGTCCACTTCGCGAACGAGAGCTACAGCCTCGAGGGCGACGAGATCGACGTCCTGCCGCCCTGTGATCCCTCGAAAATCGTCTGTATCGGGCGCAACTACGCGGACCACGCGGACGAGATGGGGTCGGACGTACCCGACCGACCGCTGCTGTTCCTGAAACCGCCGAACGCCCTCGCGGGCCACGGCGACACCGTCACTACGCCTGCCGGCAAGGACCGCATCGACCACGAGGCGGAACTCGCCGTCGTCATCGGCGAGCAGTGCCGCCACGTCCCCGAGGCCGACGCCATGGACGTCGTCGAGGGCTTTACCTGCATGAACGACGTCTCGAACCGCGACGACCAGCGCCAGGAGAAAAACTGGATCCGCGGAAAGGCCTTCGACGGGGCGGCACCGCTCGGGCCAGTACTCGCGACGCCGGACGAGGTACCCGAGGACGCGGCCGTCCGATCGCGGGTCAACGGCGACCTCAAACAGGACGGCTCCCGGGAGCAGTTGATCTTCTCGATCCCCGAACTGATCGCCGAGATCACGACCTACCTCACCCTCGAGCCCGGCGACGTCATCGCGACCGGAACCCCGGAAGGCGTCGGACCGCTGTCCGACGGCGACGAGGTCGAGATCGAGGTCGAGGGCGTCGGGACGCTCGAGCACACGGTTCGAATTCCCTGACCGTCCCCGCTGGAAGTTTCTCCGACGGTCGACCCGCTCAGTCAGTGGCGAGCGCTCTCCTGTGTCCTTCTTCCTTCCTGCTCCCCGTACTCGAGATCGAGGGGATCGTCGATTTCGCCCATTACCGCTTCCAGGGCGTCGGTCGCGGTGAGCAAGCCGACGACCTCCGTTCCGGACTCGTCGTACACCAATGCGAGTTCCTGGTGGTTCTCCTGAAACCGGTCGACCGCTTCGCTGATGGTCACGTCCTCCCGGATCGTCATCGGCGGGGCGGCGACCGCTTCGAATCCGACCTCGCCCCGCCGGAGGTCGTCGAGTCGATCGATAACGGCGGGGACGTAGACGATTCCCCGAAAGTCGGCCGGTTCATCGCCGATCAGCGGAAACCGCGTGTGGGGACTGTGTCCGATCCGATCGAGGTTCTCCCGGAGGGAGACAGCCGTCGAGAGGAAGACGATGTCCTCGCGGTCGGTCATCACGTCGCTGACGGGGATCTCGCCGACGGTGAAGGCGTTGATGATCTCCTCCTTGCGCTCCCTGGAGAGGCCGCCACGGTCGAGTAACGACCCCAACCGGTGGCGAAGTTCCGCCCGTGACTCGACGCGGTCGGTCTCGGTCTCGAGCCACGCTCCGGTCATCTCGATGCCGAAGCGCCGGAGCGTCCACTTCGCGACGCTGTCTCCGATCAGGATGACGGGATACAGCAGCTTCGCGAACCAGTACAGCGGTGTCGCGCCGTACCGGGCGACGAACTTCGTCTGCTCGACGCCGAGGTACGTCGGCGTCTGTTCGCCGTGGGTCAGGTGCAGCAGGTTGATGATGACGAACGCGACGAGCCCGCCGGCCCCGATCGACGCGAGAACCGTGTTCTCGAACACCGGCGCGAGCAGCGACTTCAGCGCCGGCTCGGCGACGATGCCGACGGCGATGCTCGTCGCCGAGATGCCGACCTGACAGCTCGTGAGATAGATCTCGAGGTCCTGGGTCATCTCCCATGCCCGCCGAAGTCCGGGGGCGTCGAACTCGGACTGGGGGTACTGTCGAACGCGAGTGAGCGCGAACTCGATCGCGACGAAGAACCCGTTCGCCAGGATGAGCAAGGCCCCCGCGAGCAACCGGACCGACAGTTCTACGGCCTCCATACCTGCACTCTAGTAGCTATCGTTATGAATGTCGGCCGGCGGTCGGGTGCCAGACTCCCGCTGGCAGGTTGGCTCCGCGACCGGAACCCGGGCCCAAAGCACGCGACGATGCCCGACGGTCGACGCCCATCGAACGACTCGAACGACTCAGTCGACGGTGAACAGGTGCCCCTCGGTAGGGACATCGAACAGTCCGACTCGCGCGCCCGCGTCCAGCCACGCGTGCCCGTAGGAAAACGATGCCAGCGCGTTGACCGGATCGTCGTTCTCACGGAAATGTCGCCCGTCCTCGAGATAGGACTCGGCCATCTCGTAACACTCCGCGGCGGCGTCGGCCATCGGCGTCCCCTCCGGCGGGGCGATCGTCGCCTCCGCGAGCGCCTCCGCGAGCAGTTCCCCGTACCGGTCGGTCTTCTCCTCGAGATCGGCGGCCATACCGGATCGTCGGGGCTGACGGCCCTAAACGCGTCGACACGATGCCAGCGGACGGGACGACAAACTGGATGACTACCCCTGGACACGCCCTCTCGCCTATCCCGGGCGACCCTCGCTCACCCGACGACCCTGCAGGGAACGCAACTCGTATACGCCACGTTTCCGTACACGAAGACAGACAAATGAGCGACCAGCCTCGAGTCGAGATCTATACGAAGGAGGACTGTCCCTACTGCGAGAAAGCGAAGGACCTCTTCGACAACAAGGGCGTCGAGTACGAGGAGTACAACGTCACTGGCGACGAGGAACTCTTCGAGGAGATGGTCGAACGCGCAGATGGCCGCAAGACCGCACCCGAGGTCTTCATCGACGACGAACTGATCGGGGGCTGGGACGACACGAGCGCCCTCGACGAGACGGGCGAACTCGACGAAAAGCTCGGACTCGTCACCGACGGCGGCGACGAGATCGTCGAACACCGTCCGCTGCTCATCGCCGGCACGGGAATCGCCGGCCTCACCGCCGCGATCTACGCCGGCCGTGCGAACAACGACCCGCTGGTCATCGAAGGCGACGAACCCGGCGGCCAGCTCACGCTGACCACCGACGTCGCGAACTACCCCGGCTTCCCCGAGGGGATCAGCGGCCCCGAACTCGTGAACAACATGAAAGAACAGGCCCGGAAGTTCGGCGCCGACCTGAAAAACGGCGTCATCGAATCGGTCGAGCGTGTCGAACAAAGTTCGACTGCAAACCAGAACGCGTCGCGTTCCGGTGACGACTCGAGCCGACCGTTCCGCGTCGAACTAACGAACGGGGACGTCTACACCGCCGACGCCGTGATCGCCGCCTCGGGTGCGAGCGCCCGCACGCTCGGAATCCCCGGCGAAGACGAACTGATGGGCTACGGTCTGTCGACGTGTGCGACCTGTGACGGCGCGTTCTTCCGCGGCGAAGACATGCTCGTCGTCGGCGGCGGCGACGCCGCGATGGAAGAAGCAACCTTCCTCACGAAGTTCGCCGATACCGTCTACATCGCCCACCGCCGCGAGGAGTTCCGCGCCGAGGACCACTGGGTCGACCGGGTCCACGAAAAGGTCGAGGACGGCGAGATCGAGATCATGAAAAACACCGAACTCGTCGAGGTCCACGGCTCCCAGGAAGAGGGGGTCGACCACGTGACGCTCGTCGAAAACGAGAAGGGTCACCCCACCGACCGCCTCGACGACCCCGAGACCAACGAGTTCGAGTTCGACGTCGGTGCCGTCTTCCTCGCGATCGGTCACACCCCCAACACCGAGTACCTCGAGGACACCGACGTGAAGATGGACGACGAAGGGTATCTGAAGACTCAGGGCGGCGAGGGCGGCGGCCAGACCGAAACCGACGTGCCCGGCATCTTCGGCGCCGGCGACGTCGTCGACTACCACTACCAGCAGGCCGTCACGGCCGCCGGGATGGGGTCGAAGGCAGCGCTCGACGCCGACGAATATCTCGAGGACTTAGAGCGCGCGGAGTCGGCGGGTGAAGTCGAAGCGGCCGCGGCGGACGACTGATACGGACGCCCATACAAGATATGCACATCTCTGACTAACCGACCCGACTTACTCCGTCGTACTTGAGAACCGCCATTCTACGGTGAGGCCGACCGGTTCATCCGAATCACGACGTCGATCCAATCGCTCCCATCGGAGACGGGACCGATCGATCGCAACGCTTGTTTCCGTCCGAAAGAGTATCCACCCGGATTCGGTCTCGCCCGGGGCCAATTCACCGTCGTCGTACGCCGCAGCGGTTATCGGGCGGACAAATTCGGCGTCGGCAACCGACGACTCGGCCGGATACACTATCGAAAGATCGTGGCTATTTCCATGCTCGTCGAGCAGTTCGAACGCTTTCGGTGATGGCGGCGTCCGATCGACCTGATCCTCGTTCGTGACGGCGCATTCGATCATGAGAAGCTGCCCCCCATCAGCTTCGTAGGTTCGGGTCCCGTCTGCATCGGTCAGTTCCCGCTCGACAGTTTCGGGAAGGAGGTAAAACTCGACGCCAACCGAAAGACCGTCCGGACCGACGTAGCGCTCACCCACGTCTCGAATCGGAACATCGTATTCGACCGTCGTCCGTCGGTCGCCGAGAACGAACGTTGCCCTGTCGACGGGCGTTTCGTTGTCGATCGGCTGGGCCACCGTGACCGAAACGGACTCCGTTTCGCCCGGTTCGAGTTCGGCCCTGAGCAGCCGTTCCTCTCCCGTCGGCTCTATCACGATCGGCTGCTTGAATTCACCGGCAGTTCCCCCACGGTTCTCGAGTTCGATCTCGAGGGATACAGACTCGTGTCGTTCGACCGACGATGGTGCGGTGAACGTCTTGGGGCGAATATCCGGTACCGAATCTGCACTAGAGTCGAGTTGGAGATGCCAGTAGCGTGGACTCGGGTCGCCACGAGCCCAGGAAAACCGAGCCACGTCGGTGTCGATAGGAATCTCGAACGCCACCCACCCCGACGTTCGGATCTCGGGACGAGCACGATCTATGCCTTCGTATCGAGTTCCCTCGACCGGGTCGGCGTACGCTTCGACCGACCCTCCAGCGCCGTGTATCGGTTCGTACTGATCGTTCTCGACGCTGAGCCGGAACTCCTCGACTCGAGCCAGGTCCGCGACTCCGTCGCCACGGTTCCGGGACGTGACGTGGAGGAACACGAACATCGACCCGATCTGCGATCGGCGGGTCACACCCCGGGCACTTTCGAAGCGGATCGCCAGTTGCAGTTCGTCCACGGTCAGGGCTACGGACTCGAGGTGGTGTGATTCGCCGAGGCCGATCGCTTCGTCGTCGGTAGAAAGACAGCCGACGACGATACCCATTGCCACGGACCCCGTCGTCAATAGCTGGCGACGGTTCATATCGATCTCGAGGAGTGTCACAGTGATGAACGTATCGGCTGTCCTCGAGGCTGGCCCATCTTGCGGAGTGGGGCGTGTGAGTGGCGTCGTGACGGGTCTGCGAGTACGAGCGCCGTTACGTCCAAAAGAAAAGCGGGATGCGGCGGAAACTGCAGGCCGGCGTGAGCCGGTAGTTAGTCGGCGTTAGTTCTGACGGCGCAGCGCGAGCATGGCGGCGGCGAGCAGCGCGACAACAGCGACAGCGACGCCGAAGCCGGGCGTACCGTCTTCTTCGCCGTTGTCGCCGTTCTCGCCGTTCTCACCGTTTTCGCCGTTCTCGCCGTTCTCACCGTTCTCACCGTTTTCGCCGTTCTCACCGTTCTCACCGTTCTCACCGTTCTCCTTCTGCTCGGAGACGGTCAGAGTACCGGTGGCTTCCTCGTCGCCAGCGGAGACGCTCCACTCGATGTCACCAGCTTCCGAGGTGTCGAAGTCGAAGCTCTCGCTCCACTCGTCACCGGGCTCGATAGTGACGTTGTCTTCGCTGTAGGTGTTCTCGTCGTCGATGACGACGCCGATGTCGATCGTGTCGGCGGCGCCACCGTCGTTGGCGACGGTCACGTCGAGCGAGGCGTCTTCACCGACCTGAGTTTTCTCAGGTGCGGAGGTGTCGAGGCTGATGAGCGCTTCCTCAGCGTCGACGAGCGTTGCCTCGAGTGTGGCGGTGTCAGCGTCGCCAGCTTCGCTGGCTTCGAAGTCAACGGAGGTGTTGGCGTCGTAGTCGCTGAAGTCGAAGGTGGTGCTCCAGACGCGGTCACCGTCTTCGACTTCGACTTCAGTGGAGTTGTCCGTCACGAAGTTCCCGGTGGACTTGGCCCAGACGGTGACGTCCGTGCCAGGTGCGACGGTAGTGTCGCCAGTTACTTCGGCGTCAGCCGCGTTGGGGACTTCTTCGTGCTTGTCGTTGATCGAGATCGTCCGTTCGGTGATTTCGAACTCACCGTCGACCTCGACGGTTTCGTCAGCGTAGGCGTAGTCGTCGTCGATCTGGAACGTCCAGTCGTAGCCAGCGTCGGCCTCGAAGTCTCCCTCAGTGTCGTAGGGGACTTTGAGGATCAGCTGGTCGCCCTCGTAGTCGTCGAGGTTGACGAGTTCGAGGTCGATGTCTTCGTCACTGGTGTTCCAGGTCTGGGGATCGACGTTTGCAGGCGAGTCCTGCTCTTCGAGTTCGAGCGTGACGCCTGCGTCGGCGAGGTCGCTACCGACGGAGCTGTCGTCAAGCTGGTCGATGGAGCCGGTGGCACCGAAGTCGTCGACGGTCAGGAGGAGGTGGTCGTCCTCAGCGATGGCTTCGGTCTGGGTCACCGTTGCGTCCTCGAACTCTTCGAGGGTGGTGAGGTCTGCGGCTTCGGGCGCCGTGTGAGTCAGGACGTCACCGGCCGGCGTGGCTTCGGTGAGCGTCAGCAGCGAGGAGTCGTCCTCGTTGTTCATCTCGGGGTCGTCACCAGTCGTGGTTTCGTCCCACTGGTCGCCGATGGTCAGTTCGTAGTCGCCATCAGCCAGCGGGTTCGAGAAGATCGGTGCGTCGTCCGCAACGACCCACTCACCATCCTCGTAATTAAGGATATCTTCACTGGGGATGGTACCGTCTTCGTAGGTATCACTGTCTTCAGTTACGTTGAGGAACTCAACGTTGGCGTCGACCTCGGTCGAGGTGTTGTGTTCGTAGACGGTGACGACGTTGCTCTCATCCCAGTCATCTGCGTTGGCTGGGGTGTCGTCGTTTTCAGGGTCATCAACTAGTTTGTTGATGATTTCTTCGTCACTGTGGCCACCAGCAGCAGCCGTGTGGCTGTTGAACTGGACGGTGACTTTGTCACTGTCGATCTCGTCGTCGAGTTCGAGACCGAGTTCGTAGGCGACGTCGTCGTATTCACCGATCTGGATCGCGGCATCGTCGGTCTGGGTCAGCTCGACCGTAATGTTGGCGAGGTTGCCGCGTTCTTCGACGACGGAGTCGATCTCACGGTCGGAGTCAGCAGCTTCGGTCACGTTGACCGTCGCGCTGGACTCAGCCGCCGTGTCCACGACATCGAAGTCGAACTGGTACTCACCAGCGTCGATGTCCGTGAAGTTCAGTTCGTACGTACCGTCGTTGTAGTTCTCGAGGGTAGCGACGTCATCTTCGTCGTCGACATCAACGTCGTCGTTGTCCTCAGCGTTGAAGATCTGCTCGAGGTCAGACGCACCGAGGCTGTCGACCTCGTCAGCCGTGACGTCGATCGTGTACGTGCCACGGTTGGAGTCGAGTTCGAGTTCGAAGTCGTCAGTGTTGTCCGTAACTTCGTCGGACTCGAACTCAGCGTCGAACGACTGTTGGGTGATCTCGAAGGCTGCGTCATCAATGTCACCCTCGGAGGGGCTTGTGAGTTCCGAGTCGACTTCGCCGTCACTGAAGTCGAGGACATTGCCATCATCGTTCTCGATGACGTATTCGCCATCGAGATCTTCGCTATCGATGGTAGTCCAGTGGATACCCGTACTGTCGTTTTCAGTCAGCGTAAACTGCGTCTCGAGTGAACCACTGTCGTCATCGTCGAGTTCGCGCAGTTCGTAATCATCGGTATCTGACGGGCTAGACTCCGTATCTTCGAAGTACAGAGACTGTCCTTCCCAGAAGGTGCTTCCGGAGTCAAGTTTGTCGTCAGCATCCGAGTCGTCGTAAATGTCTTGGTTAACAGCCGCTGCCGCTCCGCCCGCGAACGCTGCGGACATGGCGACAACGGAAAGTACCATAATCGCGGCCAGGAACACTGCACGTCCCTTTTCACGATATGATGATTCGCTTGTCATGTGTTAGTGTTGTGTTGTCGTTGTATTCGGTTGTTTAGTGTGCGATTCGTGGGAGGCAACCGCCAGCGATCCGGCCGTCCAATCATCGATTACCAACTCGACCACCCAGGTAGGGGTATCCGACACTACCGAAAGGCCCGGCATAAGTTTTGTGTTTTGATAGATGGCCGAGACGTAATCCTCTATAGAATTGCCACAGCCAAGTAAAACGCTATTATTCCGCTTCGGGTATAGTAATCCCTCTTAGTCTGTGATGGAATCTTGTCCGAGACCCTGGAACTTGCTGGTCTTCAGATCCCTAATTGAACGTTCAATCATAAGACCTATATTAAAATAGTCCTACAAGACCAGTAATGAGATTTTACAGTGTGATTTCAGGAGACCCAAAAAATAGTACCGGTCAAAAACCTTCTAAGGAGAGTTTTCAATGAGTCGGACTGTTCAAGTACTTATCGGTATAGCAGTAATTGCATGTGTCGTTCTTGCAGCACCTACAATAGTAAGTGGGCTAGAAAGTGGAGAACCGAATCTAACAATCCATATTTCTGACAATGAAGTGGCGCCAGGTACCGAAGAAACAGTCGAATTAGACATACAGAATGATGCGGAACGAAGTAGTGGAACTGGGACAGAAGTTCTCACTGCTCGAGCGGTTACAGCTCAAATTGACGATCCAGGCCCATTTGAGGCATCAGGAGGGGAAACAGCTCTGGGTCCTATCCGGGATGGAGAAGTAAGATCGTTCGCACACCAAATAAGCGTTCCCTCCGACATTGAGCCCGGGGAGCATGAAATTTCTATCCGTATTGATTATGCATACACGGACAGGATATCTGATCGATCAGGGACCTCCCAGCGTAAGAGTGTAAGCGAAACGTTTGACGTCACTATCGTGGTGCCCGAGGAGCCCAGATTCGAAGTGTCTAACATCTCGACTGGCGTTGAACCAGGTGGCTCCGGTGAAGCTCTCCTTGAAATCGAAAATACCGGTCCCGGGACCTCGAACCAGACACGAACGAGCATCACGTCCGGAAATGGCATCACTGTCGACGGCAGCACGCCCGAAACACCGGCCGAACAGATCATCGGCGACCTCGAGCCGAACGAATCGACGACGATGACCGTCGACGTGGCAATCGACGAGAGCATCAGCGGCGGCGAGCGCCCCCTCAAGATCGACTTCACCTACGAGGACGAAAACGGCATCGAGCGACAGGCCAACAGCGTCACAGCGTCACTTTCGCCGGCCGCCGAACAGGCGTTCGCCATCGACGACCTCGAGAGTACTCTCGCGGTCGGCTACGACGGAGAAGTGACGGGGACGCTCACCAATGAGGGGCCACGAACCGTCGATGACGCGGTTCTCGACGTCACTCCCCAGAGCGAGTCGCTGTTCATCGAGGATACCCGGTACGCCTTGCCCGAACTCGAGCCGGGCGAATCCACGGAATTCCGCTACCCGACGGACGTCAGCGGACAGGCCGACGCGGGACCGCGCCAGCTCCAATTTACGGTCGAGTACGGCAGCGGTGACCGGACGACGGCCACCGACGGCCCGATTTCGGAACGCGTCGTGATCGACGACAGGTACGAGGAGTTCTCGATCGAGACGGTCGCGGCCGACGTCCGCCAGGGCGAGACGAGCGAAGTCTTGCTCGAGATCACCAACGAGCGGCCGGAGACGCTGTCGAACGTGGACGCGAAGCTCTACGCGGACAGCCCCCTGGATGCGCCCAACAGCGACGCGTTCGTGAACGAACTCGAGCCCGGCGAGTCCGCCGAGATTCGGTTCGAGATCGCGGCCACGGCGGACGCGGCACTCGAGACGCACCCGGTCGAACTCGACTTCGAGTACGACACGGAACGGGGCGACACGGTGGTCTCGGACGTCTACCAGCACCCGATCGACGTCGGCGAGAGCAACGGCGACGACGGCGGAACCACAGTCGGCTCGATCGTGACGGTGATGGCGCTGCTTACGGGTGCGGGGCTCGGAATCGGGCTCTGGTGGCGACGAGCGTGACTGGTCACCGATGAGTGATTTCGACGCGCCGGGTGACGAAGCGGAGAGCGAGGAGTCGAACGGCTCGGACGACGTGTGGGCAGCCGTCGAGGGAGATGGAGAGGTCGACGCCGACGGGAACCCGTCTCGAGACGCGAGGAAGACGGAGTCGGAAGCGGGAGCGGAAGCAGGCTCCTCGAGCAGCGACGTGAAAGGGGCTGGCGAACGGGAAGGGAGTTCCACGACTGGTCCCGGAACGGAAACCACGACCGCGACCGCGACCGCGACCACGAGCGCGAGCGCGACGAAAGCGATCGGAGCGCTCGTCTCACGGCTCGGCTCGCGATTCGGGAGAGGAACCGACGATGCTGGCGCGAACACCGGGCCAGCAGAACGTGACGGGAATCGCGACTTCGGGAGCGGTGGAGCCGCTGGCCTCTCCGATAGTACCTCCAAAGCCGGCTCCGAGTCCAGCCCCGACGGCGGGAGCAAGGACCCGTTCACTCGTCGCATCAACCCTCTGATCACCGAACGGACCTGGACCGTCGTGCTCGTCTTTCTGCTCGTGACGGCCGTCTTCCTCGGTGGGGCGGTGGCCGGCGGCGGCGAACAGCAGGCGGGTACCGACCAGTTCACCGAGGATTCGGAGGCGCAGGAGGCGTTCGATGAAATGCAGGAGAACTTCGACCGCTCCGGTCGGGACGCCGGCGGCACCACCGCCCAGCTGTTCGTCACCGATCGGAACGACGGGAACGTCCTCTCGAAGCCGAACCTGTTGCGAATGCTCGAGTTCCAGGATCGGGTCGAGAACGAGGACGGTCTGCGGGTCGCCTCGACGACGAGTCCGGCGTCGCTGATTGCGACGCAACTCGATCCGGAGGCGACGACGGCCGAACGGCAGTACCGGGCGATCGAGCGAGCATCCCCGCGTCAACTCGAGGACGCGATCGCTCGAGCCGACGAGCGGATGGGGATCCCGGTAAGCACCGACTTCACCCGTGAATCGGCGCGCGCGGACGTCGCACAGGTAGCGATCACCTACGACACGCCGCCGATGTCGGAGACGAGCGATCACGCCCACCTGCAGTTCGAGACCCAGGAGATCGCCGACGAGATCGAGGGCTTCGATACGGACGACAACGTCGTCATCTTCGGCGATGCCGTGATCGAGGAGGAGACCGTCCAGTTGCTGGGGGATACGGCCATCGTCGTCTTCCCGGCGGCGATCGTCCTGATCCTGTTTTTCCTGCTGGTCGCGTACCGCGATCCGGTCGACCTCGCGCTGGGACTGGCGGCGCTGGTGATGACGATGATCTGGACGTTCGGATTCATGGGGTTCGCGAACATCCCGTTCTCGGACTCCCTGATCACCGTCTTCCCGCTGTTGCTCGCGGTCGGGATCGACTTCGGGATCCACATCATCAACCGCTACCGGGAAGAGCGGGGTACCGGAAAGTCGATCGGTGACTCGATGGGGATCACGACCGACCAGTTGACGACGGCGCTGCTGATCGTCACCCTGACGACGGTGTTCAGCATTATGGCGAACCTGGTCAGCGACATCACGCGGGATTTCGCCATCGTCGCGTCGGCGGGAATGGTCTTTACGTTCCTCATCTTCAGCGTGTTTCTCCCTGCGGGAAAGGTCGGCTTCGACCGCCTCCGGGAGGGGACGCGGTTCCCGGAGTTCGGCTCCACCCCGCTCGGTCAGGAGAACTCGTGGATGGGCCGTGTGCTGCCGGTCGGCGTTCACGTCGCCCGGGCGGTCCCCGTGCTCTTTCTCGTCGCGATGCTCGTGCTCGGTGCGGGTGCCACCGCGTACGGGACCGGCGTCGACACCGAGTTCGATCAGGAGGCGTTCTTCCCCGACGAGGACCGGATCGAACAGTACCAGTCGTTGCCCGGCCCGCTCCAGCCCAGCGACTACACGTTCATGACGGTGCTGAACTACCTCGAGGAGGACTTCGATCAGAGCATCGACGGTTCGGTGACGATATACGTCGACGACAGCGATCTCAGGTCCGACCGCGGACTCAGAGAGGTCGACCGCGCGGTCCGGAACCCGCCCGAGGCGTTCAAATCCGACGGCCGGGAGGCCGACGCCGACACCATCCTCGACGTCATCGACTCCCAGGCCGCGACGGATCCGGAGTTCGCCGCGACCGTCGAGCGGTACGACTCGAGCGGCGACGGGATCCCGGATCGTGACGTCGACGCCGTCTACGACGCGCTGTTCGCCTCCGACGGGGCGGACGAGGCCGCCGATCGGCTGACGACCGACCGGAGCGCGACCCGGATCGACGTCCAGATCGACGTCGACGCCGATCAGGACGAGGCCGTCGCCGCCGCCAGAACCGTCGCCGACGGGATGGAACTCGACGCGACGGCGACGGGGCAACTGGTCATCTTCGAGGCCGTGATCGAGAAGACGACCGAATCGTCGATCAACAGCCTCGTCGTCGCCTTTCTCCTGACGATGATCTTCCTCGTGCTTTCCTACTGGTGGCTCGAGGGCCGGGCGATCTACGGCGTCCTGAACCTGGTTCCGGTGTTGCTGGCGGTTGCCCTGCTCGCGGGCTCGATGCGGCTGTTCGACGTGCCGCTAACGCCGATCAACGCGCCGATCCTCTCGGTCTCGATCGGGCTGGGCGTCGACTACACCGTCCACTTCATGCACCGGTTCGTCGACGAGTACGAGAACACGGGCGACGTGCACGAATCGCTGCTCGTGACCGTCCGCGGGACCGGCGGCGCGCTCACCGGGAGCATGCTGACGACCGTCACGGGGCTGGGGGTGCTGTACCTCGCGTTGATCCCCCTGATCATGGAGTTCGGCCTCCTGCTCGCGCTCGGCGTGTTCTACGCGTGGCTGACCTCCATCCTCGTGTTGCCGTCGGTGATCGTCGTCTGGGATCGCCTCGAGAGCGGAGACGGCGTTTCCGTCGGAGTTCCGGGTCGCTGATCCCGCCTTCGGGAGTCGAGGCAGTCCCGATCGGCCACTACCCTTACGGGTTCCAGCGGGAGACATACCACAAGACGTACACTGGATGCCACGAGAAACGCGCTCGATGTCCGTCCGATCCGCTATCGTCCTGGCCGCGGGAGAGGGGAAACGGCTCCGGCCGCTGACGCGACACCGGCCGAAGCCCATGCTTCCCGCCGGTACCAAACCGATCCTCGAGCACGTCTTCGACGAGCTCGTCGCGGCCGGAATCGAGGAACTGACAGTCGTCGTCGGCTACGGCCGGTCGGCGGTCCAGTCCCACTTCGGCCCCTCCTACCGGGACGTGCCGATAGAGTACGTCGTACAGGAACACCAGCTGGGCAGCGGTCACGCCCTCGCCGTCGCGGCATCGACGGTCGAGGAGCGGACGCTCGTCGTAAACGGCGACCAGCTGGTCGACCGGAAGATCGTCGGCGACGTGATCTCGACTCACGAGACCGATCCCGACGCGGTCGCGACCCTCGGCGTCATCGGTCACGACGACCTCGCGGAGTACGGCGGCGCCATCGTCGACGCCGACGGAACGGTCTCCGAGATCGTCGAAAACCCGACCGACGACCGAACGTACCGACTCAACGCGGGCGTCTACGCGCTCGAGGCCGAGGCCGTCGAGGCGATGACCGGCGTCGAACCCACTGCCGGCGAGTTCTCGCTGATCGACGGCCTCGAGGCGCTGGTCGACGAGCGAACGGTCAGGGCGGCGGCGAGCGAGGGGATCTGGATCGACGCGACCTACCCCTGGGACCTGCTCGAGGTCGCCGAGACGCTCTTCGAGACCGGAACGGTGACCGGATCGGTCGCGTCGTCGGCGCGCGTTCACGGAACGGCGACGGTCGTGGAACCGGCGGTCGTCGGCCCGGACTGCGTGATCAACGCCGGTGCCGTCGTCGGGCCGAACGTCTGTCTCGGACAGAACGTAACCGTCGGCTCGAACGCGACGGTCCGGCGCAGCGTCGTCGACGCCGACTCGCGGATCGGGGCGAACGCGACCGCGATCGACTGCGTGACCGGCCGCGGCGTCCGGATCGGTCCCGGATCGGCAGTCGTCGGCGGCCCGGGTGACGTCCGCGTCGACTCGACGGTCCACCGGGACGAACGCCTGGGAGCGTTGATCGCCGATCGGACCCGGGACGAGGGGGGCGTCACCTACGCACCTGGAACGATCGTCGGCGCGGAGGCGACGATCAATGCCGGAGCGACGGTCCGGGGCTCGGTCGACTCGGAAACGGAGGTCCGGTAAGCGATGTGTGGAATCGTCGGTTACGTCGGCGTCGACGGCGGTGCGGACGCTCTCGAGGTCCTGCTCAACGGGCTCTCGACGCTCGAGTATCGTGGGTACGACTCGGCAGGGGTCGCCCTCGCGAACGCGTCGCTTTCGGTCCACAAATCAGAGGGCGAGCTGTCCGAACTCCGGTCGACGCTTCCAGAGGAGTCCCTCCGCGGAGAACGGACCGGTATCGGCCACACCCGCTGGAGCACGCACGGCCCGCCGTCGGACGCGAACGCCCACCCCCACACCGACGCCGAGGGTCGCGTCGCGGTCGTCCACAACGGGATCGTCGAGAACTACCAGGAACTCCGGGACGAACTGACCGACGCGGGCGTCTCCTTCGACAGCGAGACGGATACCGAAGTCGTGCCGCACCTGATCGCCTCCCATCTCGAGACCGGCGACGATCCCGAACGGGCGTTCCGGCGGGCGATCGACCGGCTCGAGGGAAGCTACGCGATCGCGGCGGTCGTCGCCGGCGGGGACGAGATCTTCGCCGCGCGAAACGAGTCGCCGCTGGTCGTCGGCGTCGGCGACGATGGCCACTACCTCGCGAGCGACGTGCCGGCGTTTATCGACCACACGGATCGAGTCATCTACGTCGACGACGGCGAGTTCGTCCGGCTCTCGGCGACGGGACGGCGGATCACCGACGCCGACGGGGAGGTCGTCGAGAAGCCGGTCGAAACCGTCGACTGGGACGCCGAGGACACCGGCAAGAGCGGCTACGACCACTACATGCTCAAGGAGATCCACGAGCAGCCGACCGCGCTGCGCCAGTGTCTCCGCGGCCGGGTCGACGAACTAGCGGGCGAGATCACGCTCGAGGACCTCGACGGGCTCGAGCACGACGGCCCGATCCAGTTCGTCGCCTGTGGGACTTCGTATCACGCCGCCGTGCACGCGGCGACCATCTGTCGCGAGCGCGGCATGCGAGCGAACGCGTACGTCGCGAGCGAGTACGCGGCCGACCGAATTCCGGTCGACGGGGAAACGCTGGTCGTCGGTGTCACCCAGAGCGGCGAGACCGCGGACACCCTGCGGGCGCTCCGGGAAGCGAAGCGCTCGGGGGCCCGGACGCTCGCCGTCACCAACACCGTCGGCAGTTCCGTGACGCGTGTCTGTGACGACACGCTGTACATCCGTGCCGGCCCGGAGATCGGCGTCGCGGCGACGAAGACCTTCGCCAGCCAGCAGATCGCGCTCACCCTGCTGGCCGGGCAGTTGAACGGCGGCCTCTCTTACGACGCGATCGAGGCGCTCCGGTCGGTTCCCGATCAGGTACAGACGGTGCTCGATACATCGGACGCGAAGGCCGTCGCGGAGGAACTGGTCGGCTCCGACGCCTTCCTGTTTATCGGCCGCGGGCTGGCTTACCCGGTCGCCCTCGAGGGCGCGCTGAAGTTCAAGGAGATCACGTACGAACACGCGGAGGGATTCGCTGCTGGCGAACTGAAACACGGCCCGCTCGCGCTGGTGACGGACGAAACGCCAGTGTTCGCGGTCGTGACTGGCGACGGGGAGACCGCACGGAAGACGATCTCGAACATCAAGGAGGTCGAGGCACGCGACGCGCCGGTCGTGGTCGTCACCGACGGACGATCAGAAGCCGAACGGTACGCCGACTACGTGCTCGAGATTCCGGCGACCGACGACGTCGGTGCGGCCGTCGTCGCGAACGTCCAGTTGCAACTCGTCTCCTACTGGGTCGCCAATCTCATGGGACGGTCGATAGACAAACCACGGAACTTAGCGAAGAGCGTGACAGTCGAGTGAGCGGCAGCGGGGCGACCGTCTCCGACGGAGCGTCGATAGTACTTGTCGGAAGAGAAATTGAGTGAGTTGGCGATTCGTCTCACGATATTGTGTTCCCACGTCACTTGACTTCAAATATAAGCCCCCATGAAAATTCTCTGTAAGGTTGATCCCTATTGATTCGTTCTTCGTCGTTTCGTCCATCTTGTACCGTATATAGCTGTGAGACAGTATAAGTCGTTGACTCGATACAAGTCTGATCAAATGCTTCATGATCTCCGATAACACTGACTCTATCCGTTGCAGAATCACCCGGTTCTAGGGTAGTGCCTCCCACCGTAGCCCTCTCAAACGATTCGATCGTTAGGCAACCGGCCGAATGGACTCCAGCAGGGTCTCGAGTGTCAATAGTTTCGCGATGGCGCTCTGAAATCAGTTTCAGGCCAGGCGGATTACTTTCCGTATCATCAATGATTGCATCAGACCAACCACTAACTGTAACACTCGTTTCTCCGTCATTAGAGAGCGTGACGATTATTTCTGGAAGCTTTACGGGATCTAATATCGAAGAATTCTGTTCGACCTCAAACGATATATCAATATCTTCGGGGACATCGAATACTCCACTAACCATTCCCCCCTTCTGCTATTTGGATCATGAGACGCGATACAGCCTGTTAGGCCGACCGTCGTTCCGGATCCGACCGTAGAAAGGATCTTGCGTCGATTCATGAAATGTATATTGCCGTTAGTGATTGAATACTTTGGATCCTAGCTATCAAACGACGTGAAGAAGGGATGGATCATATATCTAATAACACGGAAATCACCGCCTGAACGATCGCAGTTCGTTCTTTACTAATTCGATAGGAGAAGCCACGACGTACGTGGCGGTCAGGTTCCCGCTGTTCCCACGATCCGTGCGCTGGGCGGCGACCGGCGTCGTCGCCGCGGTGATCTGTTACTGGTCTCTCGTTACGACGCCGCCCGCGTTCTCCTGGCCCCGAACGGGAGCGTTGGTCCCCGGTCCGGCGGTCGCGACCAGCGGATTGCACGCGACTGGACTCGAGCGGCTCCCACGCTCTACCCACCAGCACGCGCTGGCGTACGCGACGCTGGCCGTCACCCTCGGTTACGCACTGATCGACGAGCGAGGGTTGGAACTGCGACTGCGAGAGGGACTGTTCGTGGTGCTCGTCGTGACTGGGTTCGGCGCGGCACTCGAGGTCGCACAGCTCTCGCATCCGGCCCGTGTCGGTTCCCCGATCGACGCGATCGTCAACGGACTCGGCGCGACTGCCGTGTCGGTCTGGTACGGCCTCGACCGTCGGATGGAGTTCGTTCCCGTCACCGTCCTGCCCTTCCTTCGGGAACGCCCCGGCACGGCGGCCCGTTTCCTCGAGCGGTCGGCCGACGACCCCGGATCGGCGGGCAGTGGGGAAACGGAAAACGGAACGGTCAAGTGAGAAATCCGCGAGCACGTAGACGAACGGAATGCGTCTCGCAGTCAGAGCGACCGTCGCCGTCGTCCTGCTCGCCGGAGTGGTAGGGCTGTGCGTTCACTACGGAGCCACCTACGAGGAGAACTGGCCGCACCCGACCGGGGAGCAACTCGACGCGGAGTACGATCGCCACGTCGACGATCAGGTGCTCCTGTTCGGCGAGGTAAAGGACGTCAACCCGGACGAGACGGTGGAGGTTCACGTCACCGACTCCGCGGACGAGGTGGTGGCGGAACTCGAGGTCGACGTCGGACCCGGCCCGGAGGAGACCAACGCCGATTCTCCCGGGACCGATTCGATCCGGGACGAAGCGACGCCGCTCGATCCGTCCGCCGTCGAACCGGGCGGAACCGTACAGGTCTACGGCGAACTCGAGGAGGATCGTTCGATGACGGCCGACGAGGTCGTCGTGGTCAACTCGGGCCCGGACGCCGCGACGTACAAGCACGGCGTGTCGCTGCTCGGAATCCTGCTTGCGGTGGGGTACTTCTTCCGGCACTGGCGGCCAGACGGTCGACGGCTCGGGTTCGAGCCGCGGACCGCAGGGAAAACGGAACGTATCGGGGCGGATGCGGAACTTGAACAGCGACCGAACGGGAGCCGGAACGGGAACGGGTGAGACCCCATGGCTGAACTCCTCTCCCACGTTCTCGTGGCCTACGTCTGTTTTACCGTCGCGAGCTGGAAACTCGACTGGCTCACGAAACGGTGGGTCGCCGTCGGAACGATCGGCGCGCTCTTGCCCGATCTCAATCGGATCGGACTGTTCGTCTCCGACGCGACGCTCGAGGCCGCGTTCGGCGTGCCGTTTCGTATCGGCGCGATTCATACCCTCGGGGGAACGCTCCTGCTGGCGGGTGTCGGAGCGGTCGTCGTCGCCGACGAACACCGGCGGGCGTTCGGCGTGTTGCTCGCCGGGGGCCTCTCGCACCTGCTCGTCGATGCCCTGAAGATGTATGCGGACGGGGTGGCGGGTACGTGGCTGTATCCGATTACCTGGCTTCGGCACCCGACGCCGAACCTCTACGTATCGTCGGACCCGTTGGTATTCCTGTCGACAGGAGCGCTCGCGGCCGTCGTGTACTTCGTCGACCGCCTTCGAACCCGATGATATACCGCCCTGTGGCGATCGAATCGGTCGTCCCGGGTGGGGGAGGGGTGTGCGATCGAACTGGTTCGCCAAGCAAGAAGACATATGTAACTCCAGTTGGTCGAATCGAATTATGCAAGCTGTCGTACTCGCAGCCGGAAAGGGGACGCGGCTGCGGCCGCTGACCGAGGACAAACCGAAGGGAATGGTCGAAGTCGACGGAAAACCCATTCTCACGCACTGTTTCCAGCAAGTCGTCGACCTCGGCGCCGAGGAACTCGTCGTCGTCGTCGGCTACGAAAAGGAGCGAATCATCGAACACTACGGCGACGAGTTCCAGGGCGTGCCGATCACGTACACCCACCAGCGAGAACAGAAAGGACTGGCCCACGCCTTGCTCACCGTCGAGGACCACATCGACGAGGAGTTCGTGCTCATGCTCGGGGACAACATCTTCCAGGCGAACCTCGAGGACGTGGTCAACCGCCAGCGGGAGCAGCGAGCCGATGCGGCGTTCCTCGTCGAAGAAGTCCCCTGGGAGGACGCGTCCCGATACGGGGTCTGTGATACCAACGAGTACGGCGAGATCACCGACGTCGTCGAGAAACCCGACGATCCGCCCTCTAATCTGGTGATGACCGGGTTCTACACGTTCACGCCGGCGATCTTTCACGCCTGTCACCTGGTCCAGCCCAGCGACCGCGGCGAGTACGAACTCAGCGAGGCGATCGACTTGCTGATCCAGTCCGGTCGGACGATCGATGCGATCCGGATGGACGGCTGGCGGATCGACGTCGGCTACCCGGAGGACCGCGAGGAGGCCGAACGTCGGTTGCAAGACGAACGAGAAGGGGCCCAGCCTTCGCCCGAGAGCACGTCCGAGGCATCCGAGGGATGAAGGGGAGAGGAGTCGTTGGCACCGACGCCGAAAGGAAACCGTTCGCATCGATCGCTCGAGACGAGACGGAGGTCGTACGTATCGATACGGTCGCACCGATGAGCCAAACTGCAGCCTCGAATCGATCCGCTTCGATCACGACCCGGGGGGAGCCATGCCACTGATCGACGAGGAAGGAAACCTGTTCGGCGTCGTCAACGTCATCGACGCGCTCGTCGTTCTGCTGGTTCTCGCGGTCGTCGTCGCGGGGGTTGCGGTCGTCGGCGTCCTGGGGGACGACGAAGACCAAGAACCGGAATCCGACGTGGAGCCGGTCGAGCAGCCGGAGACGAAGTACCTCACGCTCGATCTGGGGCACCAGCCCGACTACATCGCCGAACGCGTCGAAGCGGGTGATTCGTTCGCGGTAACCGACGAGGAGTCGAACGTCGACGGGACGTTCTCGATAACGGACGTCCACGTTACTTCCACAGTCGACGACGAGCGGAACGCCCACGTCGTCGTTCGGGCGGAGGTCACGGGCGACTACCCCCGAATCGGGACGGACCTCCGGATCGAGACCGACGAATACGTCACACAGGGCAAAGTGACTGCCCTCGACGACGACGGAACGTCGCTCGAGACGACGACCACGCCGGTCCTGCTCGAGACGACGGTCTCGGAACGAACGGCTACCGGGATCACCGAGGGCGATACGGTAACGTTTGGAAACCACACCGCGGCAACGATCACGAACGTCCGACTGTACCCGGTCGGGCCGGACCAGTACCGCGTACTCGTCGGCGCTGACCTGCACACCCACTCGAAAGCGTCGGCGCCGACCTATGCAGGAACGCCAGTATCGACCGGAACCCAGTTTATCCTGCCGTTCGACGGCTACGAACTCGTCGCCGAGGTGGTCGACCCGGCGACCGACGAACTTCCGGGCGAGCCGTCGACCGCGACCGCCGACGTCGAACTCGAGGACGTTCCGCCGGAGATCGCGGACGGGCTCGAGGCGGGACTCACCGAATCCATTCGGGGAGAAACGCTCGCAACGGTGCAGTCGGTCGACCGCGGGGACGAAGGAAACGTGACGCTAACGGTCGAACTGCAGACACGGCAGACCGAGACCGGGCTGCAGTTCCACGGAGAATCGATCCGTGACGGCGACAGAATTATCCTCGATTTCGAAACGACGCTGATCGAGGGAACCGTGACACGACTCGACTGATATGCTCGAGAGCGCACGCGAACGATCGACGGCGGTCCGAACGCTCGACGAGGCAATCGCCCGTGTTCGGACCGCATGGGAGCAGTCACGAGCGGGGTCGATCGTGCGTGGGCGTGGTTCCGGTCCCGGATCGCGGTCCGAATCCCGCGACTGTGAGTCTGATCAGTCGGAAAAAGCCCATCGACCGGGTCGGTCACGGTCTCCGACCCACGAGCGACTCGAGGCCGTCCGGTCATCGTCGCGGGTGTGGTCGGTGGGGACGGCCGTGGCGGAACGGGTCCGGACTGCGGGCTCGCAGTCCCGCGTCGCAGCGGCGGGGCGGACGTTGCGTCGATACGTGATGGCTTCCTCCCTGTATCGATGGCTCACAGCCGAACCGGACCCGGACGTGATCGTGATCGACCTCCGCGAGACGTGGACGGTCGGTCCCGTCATCGCAATACTCGATCGCGTGGTAGCGACCCTCGAGCGGGGCGTTCCGGGGTCCGCCGCCGTCGCCACGGGAGAGGATGCCGCCGCGGTCGTTCGTGGGCGTCCGATCGCGGTGCTTTCGATGCTGGTACTTCCGGTCGTCGCGCTGTCCGCGATAACCAGTGCGCTCGCCGCGTCACTGACGGCGAGCTCGTTCGCCATCCACCTCGTCGCCGCCGTGCTCTCGGCGCTGGGCACTCGTTCGGAGCGGAGCTTGGCGGAACTCCGGGAGACGCGTCTCGGTCGGCTGCTCGTTGCTGCGTTCGAACCGCCGGAACCACCGGCCTCCGCTCGAGAGACCGACGAGCCGACTGCACCCCTGTCGTCGAAGGAGGCGCTGACGAACGGTTCGGACGAAGACGAGACGACGAACGAACCGACTGACGAACGGCGGTGACGACGCTCCGACCGGTAGGCGGTTTCCCCAAGACCGTACGAGCGGGAAACCGCTGGTCGGATGCACGAGGTATCCATCGGTGGGGGAGAGTGGATTTCGTGTGCTTTTGGGGTCTGTCGCCAGGGGGTCGAAACGGCTTCCGACCGTCGGGCTATTCCAGTTGACTGTCGCGGGTTCGACTGCAACTACGATTTCACTCTGGTCGGTCGACCGAAACGGATCAACGACGGGGACGGAACGTGAATGCCCTTGTCCACTCCAAGTTTCCACGGGTCGCAAGCGTCGGCTACCCCTTCGCACACGATGACTCTCCCCCTAGACAGCGGAGGGGGAAGGGGAGGGGATTTCGTGTGCTTTTTGCCCCCGAAGGGGATCGGGTAGGGTGGATCCTCGAGCCCGCTTTGCGGCATGGACATCCTCGGAACGAAGCGGGGGAGACGAGAGATACTGACGGAGAGTAGGTTTCGTGTGCTTTCGAACAGGGAATGTACGAATCCCCAGATAGAGCGGGTCTCAGCAGCAATATTACTCTACGGGATTAGCAGACGAAGCCGACGAAAAGAGGTTTTAAGTTTATGCAGTAACTGGTCGTGAGTACCGAATGTCTGGCCCGTTTAGTGATCTTACGGAGACTATTTTTACCGACAAATCGGTCCTCAGCGAGAGCTACCAGCCGGAAGAGATCCTCGAACGGGACGAAGAGATCGAAGCGTTCAGTCACGCGCTCCAGGACGTGCTGTTCGGCCGGGAGCCCGAGAACATCTTCCTCTATGGAAAAGCCGGACTCGGGAAAACTGCCGTCACCACGTACATGATGGAGGAGTTGAAGGCCGAAGTCGACGTTCGGGAGGAGGCGGACGACCTGCACGTCCACGAGATCAACTGCAACGGCAAGACGCTGTTCATGGTCGTTCGACGGCTCGTCAACGAACTGTTGCCGCCGGACGCGAGTCCGTTCCCCAAGCGCGGACTCGGTACCGGGGACGCCTTCGATGAACTCTACAGCCAGCTCGACCGGCTCGGCGGCACCCACCTGATCGTCTTCGACGAGATCGATCACCTGGACGACGTCGATACGCTGCTCTACGAACTCCCTCGAGCGCGCTCGAACGGCCACATCACTGATTCGCTGGTCGGAATCATCGGCATCAGCAACAACTACACGTTCCGCCAGTCGCTGTCGGCGAAGGTCAAGGACACGCTCATGGAGACCGAGATCTCGTTCAGCCCGTACGACGCGGGAGAACTCCGGACGATCCTCCGCGACCGGGCCGATCGGGCATTCGTCGACGGCGCGTGCGACGACTCCGCGATCGCGAAGGCTGCGGCACTGTCTGCTCAGGACATGGGAAACGCGCGCTAGGCGATCGACCTGTTACGCGTCGGGGCCGAAGTCGCCGAGCGCGAGGGCCACGAGGTCGTCGACGACTCGCATATCGAGGACGCACGAACGCTCGTCCAGCGGGGCCGGCTGCGAAACAAGATCCGCGATCAGACCGAACACGCCCAGTACATCCTCGAGACGATCGCAAAACTCGAGGAACGAGGGGAGGTCCCGGCTCGATCGAAGGAGATCCAGGAGGGGTACGAGCGGGTCGCGGACGCCTATGGGGCGACCCCGCTGACGACCCTGAAGAGCATTCAGGATCACCTCTCGGATCTACACATGCTCGGCTTTCTGGTCCGTCACGAGCGGAACAAGGGTCTCAGCGGCGGCCAGTACTACGAGTACGAACTGGACCTCGATCCGGCGATCGTCCTCGAGACGAGGGAGGAGATCGTCAAGGCCGCCGACTGAAAGCACACGAAATCTACTCTCTTTCTACTCTATTCTGCCTCTCCCTCTCTACTCTACTCTACTCTAATCTGCCTCTCCCTCTCTTTCTCTCCGCTGGCCCCCCTCGTCCCCGTTTAGCGATCAGGTAGCCGTCCTCTTGTCCAGCTTTTTCGATCTACTGGTCGTCTCCTCTCTGCCCCCATTTTCTTCTCCTCACTTCCCTTCCCAACACTGGAGCACACGTGCGAAAAGCACACGAAATCCACTCTCTCACCCCCATCTAGCGGAGTGAATGCCGTAACCCAGTCGTATCGCGTTAGTCACGAACTACACGGCACGCTGAGTCCGGAGTTGCCGTGATTCGGGCGGTGTCCAGTATCCGCGACCGAACCGACTCACCGCTCGAGAGCACCGGATACGTCGCCCATAATAATGGGTTCGCTCCCCTTTGGCACTGGTATACATGTCACTCCCGCGGGCCGTCCGCCGACGCCTGCGCCGGATCGGGGTCGACGGGAGCCGGCCGAAACCGTGGCCGCTCCGCTGTGACCGACCACAGGGAAGTTCACTCCGCTCGCGATTCACGAACTCGAGTTCCCCCGCGTTCGGGGTCGTGCCGGCCGGTACGATCGGGGGGGTTCAGTGGGGGGAACGCGGCCTCGAGATGAGTCCCGGGGCCGCCGTCGCGGTCGGCCTCCTGTTGTTCGCGGGCGTGGCCGTCGTCGTCGCGGCGCTCACCGGGGGAAGACCCACGAGTGGAAGCGGGGACCCCGACAGCCGAGAGACGAACAGGAAAGATGCCGAACCCGCGGCCGATGCCGACACTGAAACCCTCCCGTCGTCCGATCACCCGCCGATTCCCGACGAGGGCGCACGGGTCGCGCTCTTCCGCGAGGACGGTGACTGGATCTGGCGGGTGTTCCACCTCGAGGCGCTCGGCGAGAGTTCGTCGGGAGCCACGACCCAGTCGGCGGCTACTGCACGGATCGAGCGGGTGCAGGAAGCCGCCGACGGCGCTCGAGTGCGGGAACTGACCGAGGGCGAGGAGGCCTTCCGCGTATATGCGGACGGCGACGGCCGCTGGCAGTGGGACCTGATCCGGGCCGACGGGCACCGAGTCGGAACGAACGCCACCGAGTACGACGAGCGGAGCGCTGCGACGGAGGCAGTGGCCGGTCTACAGGATCACGGGCCCGATTCCGATTGCATCGCGGTCGAACGGGCAGCGTTCGCGATCGACGACCATCACGACGGGTGGCACTGGCGGTTAGTCGACGACGAACGCGAGTCACTGGCCGAAAGCGCCGACGGCTACAGGAGTCCGGAGGAGGCCGAGCGCGCTGCACAGACCTTTGTCGAGGAGAGCGCGGCGGCGCGGTTCCCGGAACTCGAGGCCGAGACGGACGAACTCGAGGCAGAGATGGACGGTTCGGGAGCAGCGGTCGGCATCGAACTGTACGAGCCGAGCGACGATGGGACGGACAAAGGCGACGATCGCAGCGAAGGCGAGGCTGACAGCGAAGGCGATACAGGCGGCAACTGGTCCTGGCGCATCGTCGACGACGTCGACGAAGTGGTCGCCGACGGAACGACTGCGTTCGACGGACGAAAATCCGCCGAGGACGAGGCGATGGCGGTCCTCGAGTCCCTCGAGGAAGCGGCGGTGACCGTTGCCGGACGGCCGGCATACGAACGATATCGGACGGACGCGGGCGACCGCTACCGCTGGCGGTGGCGACTCGTCGACGAAACCGACCGGGTCGTCGCTCGCTCGACGGGAGCCGACTCCGAAACGGGAACGCGACGGGCGGTCGACCGGTTCGCGGAGGCGGCCCCGGACGCACCGATCCGAGAGATCGACGGGGCGGTCTACGAAGTCCATCCCGCGACCGATGACGGCGAGACCGACGCCGATCGTGCGGCCGCGGAGGAAGGCTCGAGGGGGCCGTCGGAACACCGCGATTCCGCCCCCGAACCGGAGGGGGAAGCCGTCGCGGACGGTGCCGGACTCGAGGTGGACGACGCGGACCCGGAGCCATCGACGACGGGCGGCAGACGGTGGCGCTGGCGTCTCGTGGTCGAAGGCCGGGACGTCGTCGCCGCGAGCCCGCGGGACTACGACGATCCGGAGACGGCGACGGAGACCATCGACCGAATCCGGGCACAGGCCAACGACGCCGAGGTCACCGAGTTCGAAAGCGCCGCGTTCCGTGTCTACGAGAGCGCGGCCGGTGAGTGGCGCTGGCGGTTGCTCGACGAGCAGGGGGCGGTCCTGGCCGACAGCACCGCGGAACACGACACCCGGAACGAGGCAGCCGAGGCGATGCTGACGCTCAAGGAGCAAGCGCCCGACGCCGACGTGATCGAGATCGAAACGGCCGCGTTCGAACTGTTCGCCTCGGACGGGGAGTGGCGCTGGCGGCTGATCGACAGCGCCGGACGCTGCGTCGCCGAGGCCCCGTCCACCTATCCCGACCGTGCGGGCGCCCGCGAAGCGCTGGATCGTGTGCGGGACCATCTGGAGGCCGACGCCCGAACGATGGACGGCCCGGTCTTCGAACCGTACGCGGACGGCGACTGGTACTGGCGGTTCGTCCTGCCGACGGGCCAACCGCTCGCCGTCGCCGCCTCCGGGCGTTCGACCCGGGACGACCTCCTCGAGGCCCTCTCGGACCTGCGGGAGACGGCGGCCACCGCCCAGAGCTACTCGACCGGAGCGACGACGGTCCAACTCTCCTGCGGCGACGGGTGGCGCTGGCGGGTTCTGGATCGCGACCGCGACACTGTCGTCGAATCGGCCGGCGTCTACGCCGACCGCGAGGCGGCGCGGCGGGCCGTCGACGTCCTCGAGCGCACTGGGACGGACGCGCCGGTGTTCACGGCCGCGGAGCCCGTGATCTCGCTCGAGCGGATCGACGGGACCGACAGTAGCGCCGATACTGATGGCGAAAGCGAGGGAGAAGACCGCCGACGCTGGCGGTGGCGACTCCTCGACGCCGACCGAAACGAGGTCGCGGTCGGTACGGAGTCACTCGCTCGAGCCACCGTCCCGGATGCGATCGAGGAAGTTCGCAGGCTCGCGCCGCAGGCCGACCGGATCGACGTCTCCGGCACGTCGTTCGATCTCGTTGCAGACGAGGGGCGCTGGCGGTGGCGATTCCTCGACGAGGGGAACACCCCGATCGCGACCGGGACCGTCCGCTACGAGTCGAAGGGCGCGGCCCGGGCGGCGATCGACGAGGTCCGTGGTTCCCTCGAGAGTGCGAACGTGTTCGAACTCGAGGGTGGAACGTTCGAACTCTACGAGGGAGGCGGCGAGTGGGGGTGGCGGCTGGTCGACGAGTGCGGGGAGACGCTGCTCGAAAGCACGGAGACCTACGAGACGCGTGCGGCCGCACACGAGGCGCTGGCGGCAGTACGGGCACACACGCCCCAGGGCGAGGTAACGGTCGTCGAGTGAAACCCAAACGGCGTTCCGGAAGCGGGCGGGCGGCTCAGAACGGGAACAGCGACTCGGCCTCGAGGTCGCGCTCGAGCAGTTCGATCTCGTGACCGTCCTGATCCTTCGTAAACGCGTACATGTTATCGTTGCTCTCGGGGTCCCGGTAGTCCGGCGCTTCGCGTTCGACGAGCGTCTCCCAGTCCTCGGCGAGGTCGTCGACGCGGACACAGAGATGCCCCCAGGCGTCGCCCATGTCGTAGGTGCGGCCGTCGTAGTTGTAGGTGAGTTCGACCGACATCGCCTCGTCGGCGGCGTCGCGGGGCTCGACGAAGTAGTTCGCGAAGGTGTCGGCCTCCCAGCGGCCGACCTCGTCGTACTCGAACTTGCGGGTCCAGAAGCCAAGCGCCTCGTCGGCGTCCTCGACGCGGATCATGGTGTGATCGAGCGACCACAGCGCGCCCTCGTCGGGGTCGCGCTGGACGATCTCGATCTCGTGGCCGTCGGGGTCTTTCACGAACGCGTAGCGCCCGCCACAGGACTCGGGGTCCCGGTAGTCCTCGACGCCCTCGTCCATCAGCTGCTCGTAGTACGCTTCGAGTTCGCCCTCGGGGACGCGGACCGCAACGTGCCCCCAGGCGTCGCCGAGTTCGACGTCCTCGCCCTCGTTGTGGGTCAACTCGAGCATCGCGCCCTCCTCGTGCATGTCCTCCGGCCCGAGGTAGACGATGGTGAAGCCGTCGCCCTCGTAGCGGTCCTTTTCCTCGTACTCGAGGTGGGTCCGGTACCAGTCGAGCGACTCCTCGAGGTCCGAGACGCGCAGCATAACGTGGTCGAGCGTTCCGTCCATATCCGTCGAAACGCCCGGAAATAGCAAAAGGGTGGCGGAACCGGCGGATTGCCGGGCATTCACCGGTTGCCGGCTGTCGGTTGCCGGTTGCCGGTTGCCGGTTACTGCTCGCTACCGCCGTCGCGTTCGGGACCGCGGTCGGAGGCGTCGTCCGCTCGAGCGGAACCGGATCGGGGCCCGACTCCGGAGCCGTCCGCCTCGGCTTCGGCTTCGGCTTCGACCCTCCCGAGGTCGACTTCGACCGACGAGGGCTTCGGATCGACGCCCTTCCGGCTGGCGTCGAACTCCGAGAAGGCGTAGACCAGCCCGACCAGCAGAACGACCCCCACCGGGAGGAAGACCGCGGGCGGCACCCCGACGAAACCGTAGAGCGCGTAGCAGACGATCACGACGAGCATGACCGTGCCCGCGTAGTACAACTGCGTGCGGATGTGATCGATGAGGTCGGCCCCGGTGAACGTCGAGGACAGCACCGAGGTGTCCGAGATGGGGGAGGTATGGTCGCCGAAGATCGCGCCGGAGAACACCGCCCCGACCATCACCGGCATGAGTTCGAACGTACCGGTGAGGTCGTAGGCGACCCGGATCGCGATCGGCGTAACGATCCCCATCGTCGCCCACGACGAACCCATGGTGAACGCGACGAACGCGGACACGAGCAGGACGACGATCGGGAGCACCGCCGGCGAGACGACCCCCTCTGCGACCCCGGCGACGTAAGTCCCCGTCCCGAGTTCGTCCGCGACCGCGCTGATCGCCCACGCGAGCACGAGGATCGTCACCGCGGTCAGCATGAGGTTGAACCCCTCGAGCACGGTATCGACGCCGTCACCGAGATCGAAGAGGTCGTAGGCCAACCCGATGAGAATCAGGGTCGCGACCATCGCGAACGAGCCCCAGACGAGCGCGGCCGCGAAGTCGCCGGCGCCCACGACGTCGACCAGTACCTGTACGGTCCCGTCCTCGCTCATCGCCGCGCCGATCGACGTCGGCGCGTCGGCCTCGGCCTGGTCGGCGAGCCACGACTCGTAGCCGGTCCAGAACGCGCCGGCCAGCGTGACCGCGATCAACACGACGATCGGCACGAAGAACGTCCGGAGCATCGGCCGGTCCTCGATCGGCGCGCCGAGGTCCTTCTCGACTTCCTGAAGCGGCTGTGCCTCGTCGCGGTTGACCTTTCCCGTTCGCCAGGATCGGTGTTCGGCGTCGAGCATCTCGCCGTAATCACGCCGCGTGAGGACGATGAGCCCCACCATGACGATCGCGAGCAGCGAGTAGGTGTTGAACGGGATCGAACTGACGAACGTCTCGAAGATGCCCGGTAGGTCGGCCTCCGCGACGTTGTGATCCTCGCTCTCGACGAGGCCAGTGTACCCCTCGTCGATCATCGAGAGCTGGAAGGCGACCCAGCTCGAGAGCCCGATCGTCGCGACTGGCGCGGCCGTCGAGTCGACGATGTAGGAGAGCTTCTCGCGTGACATCCGCATCTGGTCGGAGATCTCCCGCATCGTGGAGCCGACGATGGCCGTGTTGGCGTAGTCGTCGAAGAACAGGAGTATTCCGAGCACCCACGTCGCGAGGCCGGTGTTTCGCTGGGTCTCGAGGCGGTCGGTCGCCCAGTTGCGGACGGCGGTCGCGCCCCCGAGCCGCCAGATCAGCGCGACACCCGACCCCAGCAGCAACGTAAACACGAGGATGTTCGCGTGGAAGACGTCCCCGATGGACTCGGTGATCCACGCGAACGTCTGCCCGATACCGATACTTCCGGTCGCGATCACTCCCCCGGACCAGATCCCCAGGAACAGCGAGAGGATCGGCCGGCGCGTCACGATCGCGAGTACGATCGCGAGCAACGGCGGCACGAGCGATAGTGCTCCGAATTCGGACATACTTGAGAAGATTTTTTCCAGTTTAATAACGTTACTCGTTCTCACGGGAACGGTAGGCACAGCCACTGCGGTCCTCGTGGGTGAGCCGGCAGGACGGCGTCTCAGAACGATCGGACGACACCTGGCCGAAGACGTCTATCGACGCAGAATCAGCTTGAGCACGTCCTCGTCCTCGAGGACGTGATCTTCGCCGACCTGCTGTTGGTCGTGGGTCGCGCTGGGGCCGGAGACGCGGGCGAATCGGAACCGCTCTTCCATCTCGCCGCCGAGTTTCTCGATCGCTTCGCCGACGGTCGTCCCCTTCTCGACTACGAGGGGTTCCTCCCAGTCGATGCCCCGTCCGGGTTTGTCCATGTAGACCCGAATGAGGCCCAGGTTCTCCCAGATGCGGTCCTTCAGCGCGTCGAGGCCCCGCTCCTTCTCGGCGCTGATGAACGTCACCTCCTCGGGATCGAGGTCGCGCTCGCGGAGTTCCTCGTCGACCGTTTCCTTGTAGTCGGGCTCGATGAGATCGACCTTGTTGACGCAGGTAATCGATGGGATGTACTCCCGGTTGTCCATCAGTCCGTCGACCAGCCGGTCGATGGTAACGTTCTCCTGGAGGTTCAGGTCGGCGTTGACGTAGCCGTGCTCGCGGAGGACGTCCTTGATCGTCTTCTCGTCTAGGTCCTGATCGGTGCTCGAGGTGATCTTGATGCCGTCCTTGTGCTTGCGGCGGACGGTCACCCGCGGGGGCTCCTGGTCGACGCGGATGTTGATGTCGTACAGTTCCTCCCGGAGCCGATCGTACTGTTCGATCTCGAAAACCGAGAGGACGAAGACGATCAGGTCGGCGTTGCGGACGACCGCCAGTACCTGCTGGCCGTCGCCCTTGCCCGAGGCCGCGCCCTCGATCAGGCCGGGGACGTCGAGCATCTGGATGTTCGCCCCGCGGTGATTGAGCATCCCGGGGTTGACGTCGAGCGTCGTGAACTCGTAGGACCCGGTCTCGCTTTCGGCGTTGGTCAACGAGTTCAGCAGCGACGACTTGCCGACGCTCGGGAACCCGACGAGCGCGACCGTCGCGTCGCCGTGTTTCTCGACGGAGTACCCGCCGCCGCCGCCCGACCCCGACTGTTGCTTCTCCAGTTTCTCCTTTTTCTCCGCGAGCTTCGACTTGAGCCGGCCGATGTGGGCCTCCGTCGACTTGTTGTAGGGCGTATTGGCGATTTCTTCCTCGATCTCCTCGATCTCCTCCTCGAGCCCCATTTGATTGTATCCAACCGTCCGCGCCGAAAAACACTTTCGAGAACGGGGCGGCGAGCGGCAACGGGGGTCGGACGGAAAAGCCGCGTACGGGACTGATCTCCCCCTCGAGGTCCCCGATCCAGCTCCTCGGTGGGTCACCAGTCGAAGTCGCGGTGTATGCGCCGCCCTTCCTCGTTCAGTACGGGGCCGACGACGTCGCTGACGCCGTCGAGGATCTCCGCCGATCTGACCGACGGCTCGTTCCCCGTGAACTCCGCGATCTCCTCGCTCGAGACGCTGTAGACGACCCGGGCGAAGCCGGCGCTGACCATCCCACCGGCACACATCGGACACGGTTCCGTACTCGTGTACATGACCGTCTCGGCGCGTTCGTCCGGCTCGAGTTCCCGGCAGGCCCGATACGCGAGGTGCAGTTCGGGGTGACGACGGACGTCGTCTTCGGTGACGACACGGTTCGAGTCGGCCATGATTACCGCATCGTCCCGGACGAGCACCGACCCGAAGGGCCGGTCGCCGCGGTCGGCTGCCTCGCGAGCGAGTTCGAACGCCCGGCGCATGTGTGCGTCGTGGTCGAAATCGTCGAAGTCGTCGAAGTCGTCGGAAGTCGGATCGGACACGTCCACACAGTTAAGCGAGATTCCCAATAAATCGGGGGGCGACGTTTCGGACGGAGTCCCGACGACCATCGGCACTTCGATCAGTGGTGAGAACCCGCAGATTCCGCCGCTTCCACCGTTTAATATCCCCTCGTACCACGGCGTGCATTACCGTTGATAACGGAATTTCGACACACATAAACGACGGGCAGATGAACCCCAAGACAGACGAATGCCTGACCCCGCGCGGCTGCGAGACAGTACCCAGATCGTCCTCCGCCAGGAGGCACTCGAGCAACTCGAGCAGCCGTTAGACGACGAGTTCGCCGTGACGGTTTTCGAGGAGGAAGAAAACCGCTACCGGATCATCGGCAGTCCGGTCGAGATCAAGGAAGCCAGCGAGTTTCTCGCCCGCCGGGGCGTCGCCGTCCTCTGATCGGGTTCGCCGTCCAGTCCCCCAGTTCTTGCTCGAGACCGCTCGAAACTCGCCAGAACCCTCCCTCATCGTGTCCACGGCGGACAGTCAATTCTACCATGGAGATCGAGTTTGTATATTTATATGTGGGGGGTGAGAACGGTAGCTCGTATGCCCTCTCCAACGGGACGAACGACCGCTATTCACGGGACGAGATCGATGGCACTCGCGCTCGCCGCACTCGTATGCCTCTCGATGCTCGCCGTGGGTGGAACGTACAGCGTATCGGCAACTGACGGCGACGAAACGGAGTACGACGTCGAATCGTACGCCGACGTCGAGGAGGCGGACGCCCTGGAACCCGCCGACGAACTCTACATCAACGACGACGGCAGCGGCGTGCTCGTCTACACCGAGGATACCGACGACGAAATCGACGAGATGAAACTCGGTGCCGACGTCGGCGAAGGCCTGGCGCACATCCTCGTCAGCGGCGAACACGACGGCGAGGAGGACGTCGAAGGCCAGATGAGCGCCGTCCTCGAGGACGATCGGTTCACCGCCGACGGCGCCCTGACGATGGAGCAGCCGCCCGAACTCGAGGAACTCGACGTCGAAATCGTCGGCAAGCAGACCCAGGAGACCAGCGAGTTCGATGCGGACGTCTACGCGCTGATCGGCGGCGAGGACGGCGGCATCCAGCAGGTGTCGACGGCTGGCACGGGAGCAGTCCAGACACAGACCCAGGCACAACAGCAACGCCTGTTCGAGTCCGCCAGCACCGCCGGTGACATCGAGGTCACCGGGGACACGTTCTCCTCGTCGGGGACCGTCGACGTCGACTTCGGCACCGCGCCGATGACCGACTCGCCCGACGAGACGTTCGCCTTCGACCTCTCCCAGACCGGGACGGGGTACGAGATCGAGGTCACCGAGCGGGAGACGGTCTTCAACTCGATGTTCGCCGACCCGGTCGAGGAGTGGGAGACCGAGGCGAAAGCGAAGGCCACGCTCGAAGAGCAGTACGCCGGGACTGCCGCCGACCTCGGCGGCGACGTGACAGTCGAAATCACCAGTCACGAGTTCAAGGAACTCGATCAGCAGCGTGACACCTACCTGAAGGACGTCGAGTACACGGTCACCTACGAGGGCATCGAGGACGGACTCGAGGACGCGCTCGCCGAGGAACTTGCGGACGATCCCTCGACCGACCTCTCGGAAGACGACGCCGAGCGGATCGCGGGCCAGCTCACCGAGATCGAAATCGAGACCGTCGAGTTCGACATGACCACGGGTGACGAGGCGCTCGAGGCCGCCTGGAACGTCCAGATCGCCGAGTATGCCCCGGTCATGGAGGCGATGATGGAAATCAGCGAGGCCACGCTCGACGACGAGCAGGAGAACACGTTCGACGACGAGTTCGAGGACGTCGACGAGATGCTCGCGGCCCAGCAGGCCGCCGACCTCCGGACGACCGTCGAGTGGGACGTCAACGTCGCCTACACCGACGACAACCGGATCGAACTCGAGGCCACGGCCACGGGCGATACCGAAAACTACGACGCATACACCGACGAACTCGCCGACCGCGGCATCGACGTCGCCGATCAGGAGACGACGTTCGAGTTCAACGCCTACACCGAAGACGGCGAAATCAACGTCGACGGCAACGTCGAGGTCGGTATGGACGACCTCGCGGAAGAGTTCCTGACCTCCGTCACGACTGCCATGCAGGACGAATCCGACGAGCTCGGGAACTTCGCCTCGACGCTCGAGGACAGCGAACTCGAGATCGCGAAAGTCGACGTCGACGTCGACAGCGAGACGGTCGAACTCGAAGCCGGTGCCAAGTTCAACGACACCGAGTCGCTGATCGAGGACGGCGTCCTCGGCGACAACGTCGCCGTGACCCAGATCGTCGGCGAGAACGACGACGATGCCGAGGAGGTCGCGACTTACGTCTACGTCCAGGACCTCGAGACGGACGACGAGATGTCCGAGGACGAACTCACGGAACTCGGTCTCGTCGACGACGATACCGAGGTCTACGAGCCCGGCGAAGGCGACCGCGAGTTCCCCGAGATGGACACCGAGGCCGCCGCGAACTACCTCGGCGTCGATCTCGAGGACGAGGACGGCATGCCCGGCTTCGGATTCGCCGGTGCGATCGCCGCGCTCGGTGCAGTCCTCGCAGTGCTGATCGCGCGTCGCGCGTGAGAACCACCTGATCGCCTGATCGGTTCGTAATCCGGTACGAACCGTCGGAGAACTGCGCTTCGTTCTTCGGTTCTCGTTCCGACCGTCGACAGCGAGAGCTCCCCGTCTTACTATCGCTCCGGATGCGTCGGCGCGTCGAATCCGCCCCGAACCAGCGGTTTCGCGACGTGGCGGCGTGCACACGGCGGCACCTCGTACCACCCTTCTTCGAGATCGCGGTCGATCGGAACCTCGCGTTTCGTCGCGGCGGTCGTCTCGCAGTCCCGACAGCGATACCCCTGGTTCCGGCCGGCGCTTTCCATCGTCCGCTCGCAGTCCGGACAGATCGGCGTCGCGAGTTCGGTCTCCACGAGGTCCCGGACGGCGAACTTCTCGAGTTTGAGGGTGCCGTTTGCGACTTCGCCGCAGACGGTGATCCGGTCCCCGACCCGCAGCGCGCGAACGCGGTCGCGAAAGCGTTTGGTGGGTTCGAAGGCGGCACACTCGAGCCGAGCGGCATCGTCCGACCCCGTCGCGCCCGGATCGACCACCTCGAAGAAGACGTGTCCGCCCCGGCGGGTTTCCGGCTCCGAGGCGACGCGGGCCTCGAGACGGTACGCACGACCGTCCCGGACGTCCGCAACCGAGCAGTCGTCGTCGACGGCACGAACGTGGGCGTCCGTCCCCTGGTTGGTGACGAACAGCTGGCTCTCGGCGACGGGTTCGGCGTCGATCCGGTCGGCGACCGCCCGAACGGTCTCCGGGTCGTCGCCCCGGATGCCGTGGAGGATCGGGCCGGGCGTGTGGGGAACGCAGACGGTTTCGCCCTCCTCGCGGTCGACCGTGTCCCAGGCCTCGGGATAGCCCCAGTCGGCGGCCGCGAAGACGCTCTCGTCGTCGACTTCCCGTGGCGTTCCCCACCGCTTGGGTTCGCGATAGGAGATGTACTCGTAGGTCCACTCGTCGACGGCTGCCCACGCACCGACCGCGGCGAGCGCGCCGATACGGCCCCGGCCGTTGCCCGCGTGCCAGGTGCGGAACCCGTGACGGTCACAGCGGGCCGTCGCGTCGGCGAGGGGCAGTTCCTCCCCGACCGCCCGCCGAGCGAACCCGGCGACGTCGTCCGGCACCGCGCCGGGATCGCCGTCCGCCACGACGAGTCCGGGATGGGTCCGCTCGTCGGCGGTCTCGGCGAGCGACTCGAGACACTCCCGGGCGATCTCGAACGCGCGGTCGGGATCGCAGTCGGCGTGGATCGCGAGCGCGGCGTTGCCACGCGTCTTGTACTCGACGGCGGGGTTGAGCCGCACCAGCAGGAGCCGTTCGACCGACGCCCCCTCGATCTCTCCGCGCAGCCGCTGAGCGACGCGTCTGGCGACGTAGGTCGTACACATCCCGCGCTCGCGGGAGTCGGTATCGTCGAGCCCGACGACGGTCATCGACCCGAGGTTAGCGCGGCGGCCTGTAACGCCTTTCGGGACGGACGCCAGGAGGGGCGATTTCGGGCCAACGGATTCCCGGCCCTGCCCCGTCGCCACTCTGTAATAAGTATACTGCCGGTACGAAGGGAAACCGCTACAGGGCGACCGGACATCTCGGGGAAAGGCTATTATAGGAGGAATAGCTTACATCCCCCTATGTCCCGCTCCGCACTGGTCGGTAACGTGACCGCGATGTTAGAGGACGCGGGATTCGCAGTCAGCGACCGGTGTGCGATCCGGCCGAAGAGTTTCGACGTCGCTGCGCGCCGCGGTAAAGATCTGATCCTCGTGAAGATTCTCGGAAACATCGACGCCTTCAACGAGGAGACCGGCCACGAGATGCGCCGGCTCGGGACCTACCTCGAGGCGACGCCGCTCGTCATCGGGCTTCGCAGTCGCGACGAGGACCTGAAACCCGACGTCGTCTACTTCCGACACGGCGTCCCGGTACTCAGTCCGGACACCGCGTACAACCTGTTCATCGAGGACGTCCCGCCGCTGATCTACGCCGCGCCGGGCGGGCTCTACGTCAACATCGACGGCGACCTGCTCGCCGACGAGCGCGAGCAGCGCGACCTGAGCCTCGGCCAGCTCGCGAGCGAACTCGGCGTCTCCCGGCGGACGGTCTCGAAGTACGAGGACGGCATGAACGCCTCCGTCGAGGTCGCGATGGAACTACAGGAGATGTTCGACGCGCCGCTGACGAGCCCGGTCGACGTCCTGGACGGGGCCGACGACGTCCACGAGACCGACTCCACCCCGGAGGACCCGGAGGCCGACCCCGACGACGAACAGGTCGTCGCGGTCTTCACCCGGGCCGGCTACAAGGTTCATCCGACGCTTCGCTCGCCGTTCAAGGCGGTCAGCCGCGAGACCGAAGAGGGAGACGACGACGGGGAAGAAGACGTGGTCCTGACGGGCCACTCCGAGTTCACCAAGGCCGCCGAGAAGCGGGCCCGCATCATGAGTTCGATCGGTCAGGTCACCCACACCCAGTCGGTGTACGTCGTCGACCGTGCGAAACGCGACTCCGTCGACGGGACCGCCCTGGTCGAACGCAACGAACTCTCGGAGATGCGCAACGCGGAGGAACTCCGGAAAGTAATCCGCGAACGCGCCGAACGAGAGGAAGCGGCCTGATCGTCACGCCGGGCTCGATCAGGAGTAGTAAGGCGAAGGTATCCCGCGTCGATGACGTCGTACCGCGCTTATGCGTATCGCTCGAGAACTGCGAGCGATGCCTGTCGTCCGCCAGCGGCTCCGTAGGGGGTCCCGAGAAACGACTGGCGGACGTAGGGTACGGATCGAACGGGAGAACGAATCGAACGTAATCGACGGCGCAGTTTAGGCGTAGGTTTCCTCGAGGTACTCGACGATGTCGTCGCTTTCGTTCATCCCCTCGACGCCCTGGGCCTCGTCGGTGATGACCGGAACGCCGGTCTGCCCGCTCACTTTCTCGACTTCCGTTCGGTCGCCGTGGGACCGTGGCACCTCGATCACGTCGTACTCGAGTTCGAGTTCGTCGAGCTTCGAGCGGACTTTCGCACAGTAAGGACAGCCGGGGAGTTCGTACAGCGTGATGTCGGACATACCCGGGGTAGACGACTATCGCCTAAGAGGCCACCGGTCGGCTGTCGCTTTGCCGGAACTCGAGTCGCCACCGACGGCGAACGGGGTCAGAACGTGACGTTGCCGGCCTCGACCGTGAAGTAGATCGCGAAGTAGATCACGAACGCGAGAGCGAGGGCCCACTGGCCGAGCGAGACGTCCCGCGGTTCGCCGGTCGCGGCCTTGACGAGCGGGTAGCTGACGATGCCGGCGGCCAGCCCGTTCGAGATGGACGCGGTCAGCGGCATGACGGTGATCGTCAGTCCGCCGGCGATCGCCCAGGCGGGGTTCTGCCAGTCGATGTCGGCGACGCCACGCAGCATGATGATCCCCACGACGACCAGGGCAACGTAGGTCGCGTACTGTGGGATGGCGCTGATCACCGGAACGATCAACAGCGACAGCAGGAAGAGGATGCCGACGACGAGGGCGGTGAACCCGGTTCGGCCGCCCTCCTCGACGCCGGTCGAGGATTCGATGTAGGTGGTCACCGTCGAGGTGCCGATCATCGCGCCGACAGTGGTCCCGACGGCGTCGGCCATCAGCGGCTTCTCGATCTCGGGGAGGTCGCCCTCCTCGTCGAGGAAGCCGCCGACCTGGGAGACGCCGATGAGCGTCCCGGCGGTGTCGAAGAAGTCCACGAAGAAGAACGTGAAGACGACGATCACGAAGACGAGCGGGTCCTCGGTGATCATCCCGAGCCCGTCGACGAAGCCGGCGACGAGCGGCGTGAAGTCGTACTGGACGTTCGCGATCATGTTCGCCAGCCCGTCCTGGGTCACTTGCTCGTAGCTTCCCGGCGGCGTCAGCGTGCCGGGGGACGTAACGCCGAAGAGCGTCAGCAGCCAGCCGGCGGCGGCGGTCGCGAGAATGCCGATGACGATCGATCCCCGGACGCCGCGGGCGTGAAGCATCAGCATCAGCGCCAGGCCGGCCAGCGACAGCGCGGCGACGGGGCTCGTCGCGACGTTCCCCATCGCCACGAGGGTAGCGGGATCGGCGACGACGATCTCCATCTCCTGGAGGCCCAGAAAGAGCAGGAAGAGGCCGATACCGGCTCCGACGGCGAACTTGACCGGCTCGGGAAACAGTTCGATGACGTACCGCCGGGCGCCGACCGCGGTCAGGAGGATGAAGATCACGCCCTCGACGAACACCGCCGCGAGCGCGACCTCCCACGGCACGCCGAGGCCGAGTACGACCGTAAACGCGAAGAACGCGTTCAATCCCATCCCCGGCGCGAGTCCGAACGGCCTGTTCGCCCAGAACGCCATCACGCCGATGGCGACGACCGACGCGAGGATCGTCGCGACGGCGATCATCTGCTGTACTTCCCCCTGACTGTAGCCATCGATCGTTATCGCCTCCCCGAGAATGAGCGGGTTGACGACGATGATGTACGACATCGCCAGAAACGTCGTCAAGCCCGCGATGATTTCGGTCTCGAGGTCAGTATCGTGTTCGTCGAATCCGAAGTGTCGGTCGAGGATCCCCATCTTGGATAACCGAGCATAGATACAGCTCCCGTTTAAGTTTTCCCGTCTTCTCTCGCCCCAATATAAGCATGTTCGTGCACATCTAACCTGTACGGTAGCCGGAAGTAACCCGTCCTCGAGGGACCGCTGCCGTTCGCGGTCGGCGACGACAGTCCCCGCGTGAACACGGTCAAAGACCGCCCATCGCAGGTTCCGAGATGGGGCCGTGTTTACCGGACAAACGTATTTCACCCCGGACCGCATACCTCGAGCCATGCAGTTTGTTATCGTGGGGTACGGACGCGTCGGATCGCGGACGGCACGCATCCTGCGGGAGGAGGGTTACGACATCGTCGTCGTGGACATCGATCCCGATCGGGTCGAGCGTGCCACGAACGACGGGTTCGAGACGGTCACCGGCGACGGGGCCGAGGAGGACGTCCTGCTCGAGGCCGGCATCGACGAGGCCGACGCGATCGGCGCGTTCTCCCCCGACCTGAACGCCAACTTCGCGGCCTGTATGGTCGGCAAACACCACGGCTGTCGGACCGTTCTCCGTATCGACGAGGACTACCGCGAGGACATCTACGAGAAGTACGCCGAGGACGTCGACGAGATCGTTTACCCGGAGCGACTCGGCGCGGCCGGCGCGAAGACGGCCCTGCTCGGGGGCGACTTCAACGTCGTCGCGGACCTCGCCTCGAACCTGCAACTCACCGTCCTCGAGATCGGGGAGGACTCGCCGGCGGTCGGGAAACGGGTGAGCGAACTCGAGTTGCCCGCGTCGGCGCGCGTCTACGCACACGGACGCGAACACGAGTCGCTCTCGATCCCGCTCCCGGGGACCGAACTCGAGGCCGGTGACGAGGTCGCGGTCATCACGGAGACCGACCGCGCGGACGATGTCCGTGCGGTGTTGTCGTCACCGAAAGCCTGAGTGGCCTGTCGGGACCGGGGACTCCGGAACGGTCCGCTGAAGTGGGGGAACTGGAGCGAAAACGAGGGGGAAGGGGATGACGCGCAACCGATCGTCCGTTGGGGATGGGGGGAGAGGGGATGAGTCGTGCGCGCCGAGTGAGTGATCGAACCGGATACTCATAAAATCCCGTCAGACGACCGAATGACGACAGTCAGACGGCCCCGGTCGGCCGGTAGCGGCCGTCTGTCGGTCAGTCCTGTTCGTCTCCGGCCTCGCTCTCGCTCTCGAGCCGAAACACGAGCACGTTCTGGTGGACCATCGACGGCACGAACGAGAACGGGTAGCCGTAGACGTGCAGGTCCTTCGTCGGGTCGTACCAGATCAGGTTCGCCGCGAGCGTCAGCGGAGCCGCGGATTCGATCGCCCGCGCGAGGTCGGCCGAGAGGAACTCGTAGGACTGATCGCGGTACATGTCCCCGATGAAGACGACGACGTGGCCCGTCGGATCGACCGCGTCGGCGAACCGGGCGAACTTCTCGCCCATGTCCGCGAGCCACTCGGCTTTCGTTCGCTCTTCGTCGGCGACCGGTTCCCCGTCGGTCGACTCTCCCCCGTCGTCACCGGCACCTCCGTCGAACGACCCCAGTTTGCTCTCGCGGGTCCGGCGTTCGTTGCGCGTCTGCTCGAGTTCGTCCATGTGCCAGTAGGGGACGTCAGTCAGCAAGAGGTCGATCGAGTGCTCGGGCACGTCCTCGATCAGGTCGGCACAGTCCCCGTGACGGAGTTCCTGGGGCTCGAGTGGGGGATCACCCCGGGCGCGTCGCTCCTCGTTTTCGTGCTCGAGGACCGTCTCGTAGACGTCGACCCAGCGCTCGTTGCGCTCGAAGCCGATCGCCTCGCGGAGTCCGGTTCCCTCGTGTTCACAGAGGCTCGCCCCAAGCAGCGTGCCGCCGACCCCGGCGAACGGATCGAGTACGGTGTCGCCGGCCTTGCTGAACCGGCCGATCAACTCGGCGCAGAGCCGCGGGGGTTTCTGTCCGCCGTGTTCGCTGCGCAGGTCGTGCTGGAGGTCCGGTGGGTATCCCTCCGCGATCACCGACTTGGTCGCGTACTTCCACTCCTTGCCGGTGAGATCGTTGAGCCGGTTGCGCTCGTCGTAGATCCCGCGGCCCTCGACGTAGCGCTGGTGATCCGCGAGTTCGTCGGTGTCGATCACTTCGCCGTCCTCGACCGGCAGCGACTCCTCGCGGGCGCGGTCGGCGTCGAACTCCCCCTCCTCGGTCGTAAACAGTCGGCTCTGGCGGTGACCGTGTCCGTCGTCTCCCATCGGTCTCTATCCCTCGAGTGAGACCGGCGGATCATAAATCCGCGTCCCTCGTCGGCGGTCCCGCGTTCGACGTCGCGGCGCTGGGGACCGAGAGCCGCCGCTCCAGGTCGTGGAACGAACCGCGAAAAGCCGGCTACCGATCAGCCGGTGTAGGAACTCTCGCCGACGATCTCGACGAACTCGCCGCGTCCCGTCGCCGAGGTCTCGTCGAACTCGGTGACGCGGACCTTGACGCGTTTCTCGACGGTTTCGGGGCCGGCCCCCTCGACGATCAGGTGCGTGTCGCCGATGTAGGCGTGGCCCTCACGGTTACTGTTCGACTCCGCGATGAAGACGCTCAACTCGTCGCCCGTCGACAGCGACGGACTCGAATCGCGGAAGTGCCATCCTTTGAAATACTTGTCAAAGACGCTCATATTCGTGCCACCTCTTCGCTTTCACGGTCGATAACGTATTCGCGTCCGAACCCGGTCAGCGCCGCCACGACGAAGACGGCGACCAGGAGCCAGCCCTGGAAGACGAACGGGACGACGTCGATCGGCGTCACCAGCATCCCGGTTTCGAACCACTCGTATTCCCCGGGCAGAGTCTGCATCGCGGTGAAACCGGCGAGAACGCCGCCCGACCACGGGAAGATATATCCTAGCGCGGCCGTCTGGCCGTCCAGGATGTTCGCCCGGCGGTAGCCGTTCAGGTTGAACCGTTCGCCGATCTTCGAGATGTACGGTCCGATCGCGACCTCCGCGGCCGTGTTGATGGTAATGACCGCGTTGATCAGCGCCGCGGAGCCGACCATCGTCAACTCGGCGTTGCGAACGTTCGTCGCGAGGTTCTCGATCGACCAGTCGAGGATCGCCTGGAAGGCTCCGCCACGGATCATGATCTGTGCGGCCGCGATGATCAACAGGACGAGGATCGCGAGCTCGAAGAAGCCAGCGGCCCCGTTTATCAGACTGCCGCCGACGCCGACCGCGTTCGCGTCCTCGACGACCGTGAGCACGGGGAGGAACTCGAGCGGTTCGGCCAGCGGCGCGTCCGACGGCGCGTTGAACATGACGATGTCGCCGATGCTCGTCAGGCCGAAGATCAGGCTGAACCCGGCCGCGAAGACGATCCCCCACGAGATCGCCTCGACGATGTGACGGCCGGCGACGGCGGTCCCGATCACGACGCCCATCGAGATGAGATGGACGAGGCCGACCGGTTCGCTCTGGGCGACCAGGACCTCCTGGGCGTCGCCCGCGATCTCGAGGCCGCCCATGAACTGACCGGCGAAAACGTAGCCGACGAACGCCACGACGGCCGCGATGATCACGTACTTGAATCGGGAGGCGACGACGCCGCCGATGTCGGAGTCCTGCGTGACGGCGCTTACGATCGTGGTGTCGCTGACGGGCGCGAGGTTGTCGCCGAAGATCGCGCCCGAGAGGATCGCGCCGAACAGCAGGATGGGGTTCGCTCCCAGCAGGATCCCCGCGGGGAAGAACAGGGTGACGAACGCGATGGTCGCGCCGTACCCCGTCCCGATCCCCGTGGTGAAAAGCGCCGCGAGGACGAACGTGATCGCGGGAAACAGCGCCGCGCCGATGCCGGCGACGTCGGCCAGCCAGACCAGGCCGTCGACGAAGCCGCCGTCCTGGAGCAACTCGGCGAACATCCCCGCCCAGATCCAGGCGACGATCGCCGTCACCGCGACGGGCTGGGTCATCCCTTCGAAGATCGTGTTCGCGTACGTTTTCCAGTCGCCACGGACGAAGAACATCCCGACGATCAGCCCGACGAGGATCCCGACGATCAACCCGGCTGTGTCGGAGATTCGCCAGAGTGCAGTCTGTGCAACCGCCCAGAGGATGAAAAACGCGATCGGAAACGCGCTCATCCCCCGGCCGCCGTAGAACGATATTTTCGGCCCATCATCCCCAGTTTCCTGGGTGAATGAGTCGGCCGGATCCGAGCCGGCCGAGTCATCACTGCCATCACTCATCTTGATACACGATATCAACACTCCCTCAGTGGGTGATAAATCTTGCCGATACTCCCGACGCGCACCACTGACTGCGGGCCTTCGTGGCCGAAGATCCCGATCGTCGTCGCCCAGTTACACGAGCGGTAGCGAGCCTCTATGGGAATCGAGCCGGTAGCAAAGGTATGAACGTCGTGTTGGTCGGCGTGGGGATACTCGCCCTGTGGCTCGGTGCGCGCTGGCTGGTGGAAGGAGCCGCGAACATCGCCGGGGGCGTCGGCGTTTCGCCGCTCGTCGTCGGGCTTACCGTCGTCGCTTTCGGTACGTCTTCGCCCGAAATGGTCGTGTCGGCGAGCGCGGCGTTCTCCGGGGGCGCGGACGTCGCGGTGGGGAACGTCATCGGCTCGAACGGGTTCAACGTCGCGATTATCCTCGGCGTCGTCGCCGTTCTCTCGCCGTTTCGCGTTACGGAAACGCTGCTCCGTCGGGACGTCCTCGCGATGGTCGCGACGACGGCGATCGCGACCGTCGTTCTCGTCGATCTCTCCGTGACCCGCCTCGAGGGCGGAGTGCTCGCCGCGTTGCTGGTGAGTTACCTCGCGGCGCTCTGGATCTCGGTCCGCGGGAGCGACGGGCCGGCCAGTGATCAGCCGTTCGTTGAGGGGACGTCCACCGAATCGAAGTCCGCCGGGGCAATCGATGGCACGGATCCTGACGCCGTCCGAATCGACCTCGGGCGCGACGGCGGCCGTCTTCTCGTCGGGCTCATCTCCGTCGTCGGCGGCGGCCGGCTACTGGTGGAGTCCGCAACCGCGGTAGCGCTGTCGCTCGGCGTCTCGCAGTGGCTCATCGGCGTGACCGTCGTTGCTGCCGGGACCTCGCTGCCGGAACTCGTCACGTCGGTCGTGGCGACGCGACGCGGAGACGTCGCGATCGCGGCCGGCAACGTCGTCGGCTCGAACGTCTTCAACTTCCTCGGCGTGCTCGGCGTCGCTGCGCTCGTCCGACCCCTGTCCGTCGACGGCGCCGTACTCGGCGGATTGCTCTGGGTCGGCGCGCTCACCCTGGGCGCGGCGACCGTCCTCGCCACCGGCCGACAACTGACGCGTCTGGAGGGCGTCGCACTTCTCCTCGCCGGAATCGCTTACTGGATCGCGAGCGCGCTCTGATACTACTGTCCGTCAGTTCCGGCGCTACCGCGGCCCGGGTCGCGGTTACGCCGGTACATCGGTGCGGGGATCCGTGTGAGTGGATCCGACATCGATCCCGCCGCCGACGCGAGCAGCTACGGCCGGGTGACCGGCCTGCTCGAGTCCCCGGTGACACGAGGGTTAGCGAGCGCCTTTGTATCTGCCACCGACTAGGAGAGGTATGAACAAACTCGTCGACGGCGAATGGCGAACGGACGCGTACGAGACGACCAACGAGGAAGGCGAGTTCGAGCGCCAGGAGACGACGTTTCGCGACCGGATCCGTGACGACCCCGACGCTCGGTTCCAGCCGGAGGCGGGTCGGTACCACCTCTACGTCTCCTACGCCTGTCCGTGGGCCCACCGGACGCTCGTGATGCGGGCCCTGAAAGGCCTCGAGGACGCCATTTCGGTGTCGGTCGTCGACCCCTACCGCGACGACGACGGCTGGCAGTTCACCCCCGAGAAGGACGGCTGTACGCGCGATCACGTCCACGACGCCGACTACCTCCGGGAGCTGTACGTGAGTGCCGACCCCGACACGACCTGTCGAGTGACGGTCCCGGTTCTGTGGGACACACAGGAGGACACCATCGTCAACAACGAGTCCGAGGAGATCATGCGGATGTTAGACACCGAGTTCGACGAGTACGCGACTCGAGACGCGGACCTCTACCCCGAGGGCTACCGCGACGAGGTCGACCGGATCATCGACGAGATCTACGAGCCGATCAACAACGGCGTGTACCGGGCCGGCTTTGCGACCGACCAGGGGCCCTACGACGAGGCCGTCGACGACCTCTTCTCCGCGCTGGACCACTGGGACGAGGTCCTGGCGGACCAGCGCTACCTCGCCGGCGACCGGCTCACGGAGGCCGACGTCGCGATGTTCACGACCCTGGTCCGATTCGACAACGTCTATCACACACACTTCATGTGTAACGTCCAGTACATCCGCGAGTACGAGAACCTGTGGCCGTACCTCCGGGACCTGTACCAGACGCCCGGCGTGGCCGACACCGTCCGGATGGACCACATCAAGGAACACTACTACACGACCCACCCGGACGTGAATCCACACCGGATCGTCGCGCGCGGCCCGGATCTCGAGTTCGAGGCCCCTCACGACCGCGACGAACTCCCGGGCGGCCCGCCGGCGGATCTCTCGGTGGCGGCCGACGATTGAGACGGTCTGCCTACCGATTTCTCGGCCGACCGCAGGTGTTCGCGGTCGGGCCAGCAACGACGACGCCAGTCCGTACGAGGGTCGCGGTCTCGAGCGGCGACTCGAGAGTCGACCGGAAACGAACGTAGAGGAAGGGACGAAATCGGGGAGAAAGAGCGAACCGGAACGAACCGGAACGAAACGAACCGGGACGGGACGCAGACGACGCAGGACCGAGCGTCGGTTTAGGCCTCGGCTTCCGCCTTCTCCTCGGCCTCATCGGCGTCCGATTCCGCTTCCTCTTCCTCCTCGTCGAGGCCGGCGACCGATCGTGCCCAGTCGGTGTTGGCTTGCTCCCGCCAGGTCTCGTAGCTCGGTTCCGCCGGTTCCTCCGCGATGAAGGCCCGCCAGACGATCCAGGCCAGCGCGATGATCGGAAGGACGGGCAGCATGACGATAACGAGGATCGCCGCCATGACGTACCCGAACGCGGACATCTGTACGTTCGGGACGTACCCCGTCGACTCGGATACTTTCGTGGACATGTGTTGCGCTACGAACGTCCCGATATTCGGTCTTTCGATCCCGAGACCGGCGTCCCCGGCCGATTGTCAGCCCGTCTCGAGGCCGGCACGCCCCTCTCCGTCGCCCTCCAGGACGTCTTCCGCGTCGTCCTGCGGCTGGTAGCCGAGTTCGAGCATCGTCTCCGACAGCGAGAGGAACCGCTGGGAGTTGTTCGAGATACCGTGTGCGGTCAGTGGGGTGGCCGAAAGTGGCTTCGTGGCGGCCGCCTCGATGACGCGCCGACAGTCTCCCGGGCTGAGCCACATCGCCCTGGCGTATCGCTCGCCGGCCCCGTCGCGGTCCGCGACCTCGGACCGCAGTTCGTCGCGGGTGAGCAGCCAGCCGATCCGGAGGTTGACCACGTCCAGCCCGTGGCGCTTGGCGTAGTAGGATCCCATCGCTTCCCCGAAGACCTTGGTGACGCCGTAGTAGGTGTCGGGATCCCCGGGCTCGTCGGGTCGGACGACGTCGGGGTCGCCCACCGTCGATTCCGGCCGGATCGGCGAGACGGTGTTGTCCATGTTGACGGCGTGGTTCGAACTCGCGAAGACGACCCGCTCGAGGTCGTTCTCGACGGCGGCCTCGTAGGCGTTGTACAGGCCCTCGACGTTCGGTCCCGAGAGCGCGTCCCACTCCGCGCGCGGGTCGGGGTTTGCCGCCAGGTGGATCAACACGTCCTGGCCCTCGAGGACGTCGACGAACGTCTCTCGGTCGGCGACGTCGATCGGCGTCGTCTCGAGGTCCTCGGTCTCGCTGTGAGAGAACAGCGTCAACGAGGCCTCGCGGTCGGCGAACGCCTCGATCGCCTCCCGTCCCACGTTGCCGGACGCGCCGGTGATCGCGATGTCGGTCTCGGCCATGGGGGCGTCCACATCGACCGCGGTGAAATAGCTCGGGCCGGCGCGTTCCGGCCGATTCTCCGGTTGGTCGCCGGTCGGAGCCGATGACTGCCCACGAGACCGTGCCGCCGCCGCGGTTCGGTCAGCCGATGGCCGGACGATTACGCGGTTGTAGCGGGGTCGCTCATCAAGGATCGGACAGTGTACAGGATAGGTAGTTCTAAGTGGGATGGTATCCAACCACGAATCGCACCGGACGGTGTCGGACGTGGACACGCACCACCTACCCCACCAAACCACACGTTGCATCCCTACGTCCGACGGCCAGCGATCCGGTGCCCGTCGATTCTCCCGCGCGGTCGCTCCCGGTAGCGCTCGGTCTCCATCCACTCGAGCGAACCCAGGGCGGCTACCGGTGGGATAGCAGTGCCGGTGGCCGTTTCAGAACAGCGCCGGAATCGGCGTCACGCCGCTTCCACGGGGGCGACGACCGAACCTCGCTCGCGGGCGTACGCGAGGAATTCGTCGAGCACGTCGGCCTCGGCGACGGTGTCTCCGTCGCCGACGACGACGGCCTTCCGCCGGGCGCGGGTCAGGGCCACGTTGAACCGGCGGGACTCCTCGAGGAATCCGACCTCGCGGCGGTCGTTGCTCCGGACCAGCGAGACGAGGACGACCTCCTTCTCGCGGCCCTGGAAGCCGTCGACGGTGTCGACCTCGAGCGCGTCCGCGTCCGCGTCCGCGTCCCCGTCGGGTACCACGTCCGCGAGTTCGTCCTCGATCCGTGCGACCTGGTCGTCGTACGGCGAGATCACCGCCAGGTCGGCTGGCTCTATGCCCGCCTCCAGCAACCGCCGGGCGTAGGCGGCGACCCGCTCGGCCTCGAAGGGGTTCTCCCTCGAGGGCGATCCCTCGCGGCTCCGCTCGGGGGCGTCGGCGTCGCTCGTGTCGACGAAGACGACCGGCTCGTCGGGCCGCAGCGCCGGGTACTCGTCGCCGAGTGCGGTCGTCTCCGCGTCCGGGAGCAGTCCCGCGAGGGTGTGGTCCCGAACCGAGGCGTGTGCCTCGAGCGCGCCGTCGTAGAACCGCTCGCTCGAGAAGTCCTGGATCCGTTCGTGCATCCGGTACTGGGTGGTCAGGGGCGAGCGGATCGGCCCGGTCCCGTTTTCGTTCGCGTACCGCTCGGCGAGTCTCTCGAACAGCGTCTCGTCCAGCCCCTCGCGTTCGGCCTCCCGGCTCCGGATCGTCGGCGGAAGCTGGCGGTGGTCGCCGGCCATGACGACCCGGTCCGCCTTCACCAGCGGGATGAGACAGGAGGGTTCGGTCGCCTGCGTGGCCTCGTCGATCACCAGCGTGTCGAACCGGTGGTCCGCGAGCAGGTCGCTCCCGGCCGTCGAGTTCGTCGTACAGACGACGTCGGCCCGCTCGATCTCCTCGGCGATGGCCTCGTTCTCGAGTCTTTCCGCACGGTCGAACAGTTCGTCGGCCCGCTCCCGGAGTTCGAGCCACTCGGCCATCTCCTCGATCTTCTCCGGCGGGATACCCCGCGAGCCCCGTCCTTCCTCGGCGAGTTGCTTGATACGCTCGTCCGAGAGACCGCGCCGCCAGCGGCCCGACGGGGCCGTCAGCTCGTCTTGCTCGTCCAGCAGGTCGAACGCCTCGTCGCGGACCTCGCGGGATTCCCGGTAGGTCTCGTTGTCCTCGAGGCGCGCGTCGAGCGTGTGCTCGCGCAGCGTCGGCGTCACCCGCGCGGGGTGGCCGACCCGGAGCGGTTCGTGGTCGCCCGCGGCGAGGAACTCGACGACGTTGTCGACCGCGGTGTTCGACGCCGCGGTCGCCAGCACGGAGTCGCCGCGGTCGACGGCCTGCCGGATCGCCTCGACGGCGGTCGTCGTCTTGCCCGTCCCCGGCGGGCCGTGGATCAGGTGGACGTCGTCGGTCGCGACGGCCCGTTCGACGGCACGGCGTTGCGAGTCGTTGAGCGCGTCGTCGTGCCAGTCGTCGATCTCCGCACGGAGCGGCGCGGCCGCGACCGCCCCCGGATCCTCGAGGCCGACGATCACGTCCCGGAGGTGTTTCCGCGGGACGTCGTCTTCGGGACGCTCCTCGGCCTCGAGGAGGCGCTCCAGCGCCTCGAGCATCCGCTGGTAGGTGACGTCGTTGACGTACAGATCCAGCCGGACCCCGTCGTCGAGCAGCCAGCCCGGCGGCTTCGTCTCGAACGAAACCGTGACGGAGTGGTTCGTCACCTGCGTCACCGTCGCCGTCGGGTTGTCGTCGCGCAGCGGGTCCTGCTTCGAGACCATCACGAGGTCGCCGACGCCGATCTCCGTGTCGGGGAGGGCGTCGCCGTCCCGTTTCGTGAACTTGACGAGGTGGCCCGACAGCCCCTCGCCCCCGTCGCGACCTCCCATTCCGAGCAGGGCCCGTCCCTTCGACTCGCGTTCCCGACCCGATAGCTGGCGGATCTCGCGCTCGTGGCGCTCCATCTCGGCCTCGCGCTCGAGTTCGACGAGCCGCGACCGGTACTCGACGTACGCCCGCACGGCCCGCGTCTCGTCGTCCAGCGGCGTCACCGACACCTCGGAGCGACCGACGCGATTGCCGTCCATGCGCTCGACGAACTCCCCGAGTTCGTCGTCGGGGAGGTCGAGGTCGACGCGGGCCTCCTCGCCCTCGATCTCGATCTCCCCGATACGGTCGGGATCGACGTCCGCTTCACCGGCGAACGCCCCGACGACGTCGCCGGGTCCCTCATCCGCGAGACCGCGAACCAGCACCGTCGGCATACTCGCGCGACGGTAGGGGATTCGACGCCGTAGGTGCAACGGTTCGGGACGGCCCCATCGGCCGACGGCTGCCCGCAGCAGGCTTTTCGGTCGTCGCTTCCGACCCACACACGATTCGTGACAGCCTCGACGTCGACGACCTGGACGGTCGAACTCCGCGTCCCCGAGGACGCCGACCTCGAGGCGGCCGGCGAGAGCCGGACCATCGAGGTCCAGGAGAACCAGTCGATCCTCTCGGCCGCCCGCGGGGCCGGCCTCTGGCTCTCCGCGGACTGCCAGCAGGGGTGGTGTATCACCTGCGGCGCACGGCTCCTCGAGGGGGAGGTCGACCACCCCAACGCCAAGCGGTACTATCCCGAGGACGAGGCGGCGGGGTTCGTGCTCACCTGCGTCGCCCAACCCCGCTCCGACTGCGTCCTCGAGGTCGAGCGGTACGACGAACTGCTGGAACACCGGGCGGAGCACGACCGGCCGCCGGGCCGGTCGAAACTCGGGTGACCGGCACGGGCATTGATGGCCCGCGGCGTCGAAGCGGGGTCTACCGCCGATCCGATCTACTCGCCAGTATGACCGATACGAACGAGTTCACCGGCATCCTCATCTACGACGGCGACTGCCCGTTCTGCTCGGCCGCCTCGACCGCCATGCGTCAACGCGAGGACGTCGGCGTCGTCCCCTGGGACGACCCGAGCGCCCAGGCGTTCCTCGAGGCACAGTTCGGCGAGGCCCCGTTCGCGCTGTTCTTCGCCGACCGCGAGGCCGGGCGGATCCGGGCCGGTCGCGCCGCGGCGAGCGAACTGTGTCACCGCGCGGGGATGCCGGTCCTGATTCAGGACGTCGTCGGCGAGAACTACGAGCGGATGGCCGACGCGATCCGGTTCGTCTCGGGGATCGACCGCGAGATCGATCCCTACCACGGCGACTACCCGCTCGCCGACGGGGCGAGAGCGCGGTTCGACGAACTGGCCGCCAGCGGGGCCGCCACGCACGTACCGACGGACTGACGCCGGATCCGTATCAGACGTCCATCCGCGTCTCGAGCGTCCGCCGCAGGTCCTCGGTTTTCGCCTCGAGCGCGTCGCTGATCCGCACCTCGTAGGGCTCGGGGTCCTCGATCCGCCGGTGTTCGACCGGGAGCCGCCGCCGGCGGTCGGCCGCGCGCTCGCGGATCGTCTCGAGGTCGGGGAGGTCGACGACCCGCTCGCCGTCCTCGACGACGGTCTCGAGCAGTTCCTCGCCGGGGAGGTCGTCGCTCTCCTCGCGCAGGCCGACGACGTCGCCGGCGTACTCGCCGCCCTCGGTCGTCCGACGGACGCTCTTGGCGCCGGGGTAGGTGACCTTCCCCGTGGAGAGTTTCATCGTCGGTTGCATCTCGCCGTCGCGTTCGACGGCCACGAGTTTGTAGACGCCCTCGACCTTCGGCGAGTCGGTGCTCGTCACCAGCGCCGTTCCCGGCCCGAAGCCGGATCCGACGCCCTCTCGCTCGAGGAACTCCCGGATCGCGTACTCGTCGATCCCCGACGAGATGAACTCGTCGACCTCGGGGAACACCTCGTCGACGGCCTTCGAGAGCGCGGGCAGATCCCCCGAATCGAGTCGAACGCCGCGCAGGTCGACGCCCGTCTCCTCGGCGACCGCCTTCGCCGTCTCGGCCCCGGCGACCGTGTCGTAGGTGTCGATCAACAGGACGCTGTCCGGCCCGTACTCGTCGACGAACGCCTCGAAGGAGTCGCGTTCGTGCTCGAAGCTCTGGACCCACGAGTGGGCCATCGTCCCGAAGACGGGGACGTCGAAGGCCTCCCCCGCGGCGACGTTCGACGTCCCGTCGAAGCCGCCGACGTAGGCCGCCCGCGCCGCCTTGATCCCCGCGTCGGTGCCGTGGGAGCGCCGCGAGCCGAAATCGACGAGCCGCTGGCCGTCGCCCTCCCGGTCGATCACGTCCCGCATCCGGGCGGCCTTCGTCGCGATCAGCGTCTGGAACCCGATCTGGTTGATGACCGCCGTCTCGAACAGTTGCGCCTGCGAGATGGGGGCCGTCACCTCGAGCAGCGGCTCGTTTTCGAAGACGGGTGTCCCCTCCGGCAGCGCGCGGATCTCGCCGGTGAACTCGAACGACTCGAGGTAGTCCAGAAACGCCGGGTCGAACTCGAGTTCGGTCAGGTACTCGATCGCCCGGTCGCCGAACTCGAGGGTCTCGACGTAGTGCAGCGCCTGCTCGAGGCCGGCGGCGATCATGTACCCGCGGTTCGCCGGCAACTCGCGGGTGAAGAGGCTGAACGTCGCCGTCGGGTCGTGTCCCTGATTACGGTAGGCCTGCATCATCCGCAACTCGTACAGGTCGGTGAACAGGGGGAGGGTCTCCGGGGTCAGGTAGCCGAAGCTGGGCTGGGACATGTCAACGAACGCTACGACGTTCTCCGGCAAAGGTGTTGCATCAAATATCGCATGTATTCAAGGGCGAACGGAACCGATCGCTCGCGCCAACGGTCTGGAAATCGTGTAAACGCCAAGCACTTTACGTGGAGTTATGGCAGTCCACTGGTGCATGTCCGATGATAAACCGCACGCGGCTGGCAACGTCGACACGGGAGATACGAGCGAGCGAGTCGGGATGGCCGTCCTCCGCGAACGCGGTCTCGAGCCCGAAGAACTCCGGGAGAAACTCATCGACGCTATCGGCGCCGAGTTTACGACGTACTACTACTACACGAACCTCCGGATGCACCTCGCCGGCCACGAGGACTACAAGGAGATCACCGAGGACGCCCGCCTCGAGGACCGGGCCCACTTCGAACTGGTCGCGCCGCGGGTGTACGAACTCGGCGGGAGCCTCCCGAACGACATCCGCGAGTTCGCCGACCGGGCGTCCTGTCCCGACGCGGAACTGCCGGTCCCCTACGAGACGGAGGGGCCGGAGCTCGACGAACTCTCGGCCGAGGCGATCCTCGAGGTACTGCTCGAGGCCGAACGCTGTGCCATCCGGACGTGGTCCGAGATCTGTGACATGACACACGGGGTCGATCCCCGAACGTACGATATGGCCCAGCGGATCCTCCAGGAGGAGGTCGAACACGAGGCCTGGTTCGTCGAACTGCTCTCGATGGAACGCGACGGCGAGATCAACCCCGCCGGCCACTTCGTCCGGGGCGAACCCGGCGACGCGCCGTACTCGACGAACCGCCGGTTCAACGACAGCGCCTGAGCCTCGCGGCTACGGTCTCGCGGCCGGGGAGCGGACACAGCCGTTGCCCGTCGCAGCGACCCGGTTTTCGCCGACTCGCGACGTTACGGCGGGGACGGCCGACCGACACAAGGATACACCGGCGACACGTCAGTTGGTACCATGGAACACATCGAAACGTTCGAGGAGATCGACGCCCCGCCCGACGTCGTCTGGGAGGTGTTACTCGAGTTCGACAGCTACCCCGAGTGGAACCCGTTCATTCGGGCGATCGAGGGCGCCCCCTCGACCGGCGAACGGCTCCGGGTTCGGATCGAACCGCCGGAGTCCCGCGGCATGACGTTCCGGCCGACGGTCGTCGCCGTCGAACCGGGGCGTCGGCTCGCCTGGCGCGGACGGCTGGTCGTCCCCTTCGCCTTCGACGGCGCCCACGAGTTCCACCTCGAGCCGATCGACGGGGACCGCACGCGGCTGCTCCACCGGGAGACGTTCCGTGGCGCGCTCGTTCCGCTGTTGCTCGACGGGCGACGGATCCGACGCGGGTTCGAGGCGATGAACGCGGCGGTCAAGGAACGAGCCGAGGGACGGGTCGCGACCGAAACGTCCGAAACGTCCGAAACCGCGGCCTCGAGCTAGAGGATCCGCTCGAGGGCCGTCAGCGACTCGATCTCGTAGTCGGGGTCGGTCGGCAACTCGTATCCCCGTCGGTGGTCCCGTCGCAGGAACGCCGCGTCGATCCCCGCCGCCTCGGCCGCCAGGACGTCTACCCGGCTGTCGCCGACGTACAGCGGATTCGAGGCCGCGAGGTCGTCGATCGCCGACTCGAGGTAGTAGGGGGTCGGCTTCTTTCGCTCGACGCCGCGGATCGTCGGCTCGCGACCGTACCACGTCTCGAACCCGTACTCGGTCAGTTCGCAGTGTTCGAGGACGTTCTCGATCGTGCGGTGCTGATTGTTGCTGACGATCGCGGTCGGGGCCTCGAGACGCCGTAGGGCGTCGATGTCGTCGTACGGTCGTTTCCGGCCCGCGCGCATCTCTTCGAGCTGGACGGCGATCGCGGCTTCCTCGCGTGCGGTCCACAGGTCTCCCGGCTCGAGGCCGTGTTCCTCGGCGACGCGATGCACGGCGTCGACGGTCGGCCCGAGCAGCGTCTCGACGTGGTCCCTCGGCGGGTCGGTCACGCCACAGGTCGCGAACGCGTCGCGGATGGCCTCGACGAGGACGTCGCAATCCGTCGGGGTCGTCAGTACGCCGTCGTTGTCGAAGAGGACGGCGTCGTACTCCGTTGCCATTCGAGTTCGGAGAACGGTAGGGGTCGCGGGGTTTTCGTCGTTGCGTTCCTCCGGGCTCGAGTCCGCCGTCACGTCTCCGTGGGTTCAAATACGGATACGGGGCCAAGCCCGGCGATGGCTTGCCACTGCTGTCACTACTCCCACCGCCCTACCCCCGACCCACATCACCGTCACCGCCGTCGCGGCGCGAGCGACATCGGCGCCCGAACTAGCGCCCTCGACCGGGACGACGCCTGCGGGGGGACGGATGGGACATAGAGCCCTCGTCGCCTACCGCCGCCCGGATCGGCTCTACGACCTGCGGTACAGCCACTGGGGCGGGGCCGACCTCTCGCTCGCGGAGGCGATCGACGACGGGTCGCCCCTCGCCGACGGCACCGTCGACGCCGGCCTGCTCGCGGACTCGATCGCGCGCGAGCGGATCCTCACCGGCTACCTCGACCCCTGCATCTACGAGGCGCTGTACCTCGTCGCCCCGGGACGGGAGTACGCCGTCGACGCCTACCGGGTCTGCTGGCTCGAGTGGGGCGACGGCCGCGACGGCGGCCGGGGTGCGATCGTGGCTGCGGATCCCTCGGCGGACGAGCCCCGGATCCGGACCTGGTTCCGCGCCACCAAGACGACCCTCGGCGACGCCGTCGAGATGGGCGCGCTCTCGCGGCGGGCCGCGCAGGCGTACCTCGAGGCCCGCGTCTGCGAGGACGAGGACGGGACGGTGTACACGTACACGGGTCGCGGAACGGAAAACGGGACCCGCGACGGGTCGGCCGGCGACGGGGACGCGTACGAACCGACGCCCGACCGCTGGCTCGAGCGCGACCGCGGTCCCGAGGCCGACGTCGATCGGGAGTTCGGCGACCCCGACTCGAACGGGGACCGGGACGACCGCGACCGCGACGGCGTCGGCTGAGTGCCGGGGCAGGACGGTCGTCAGTCGGTGCCCGCGTTGCCCTCGCCGGACCAGCGCGCGTCGGCGAGCGTCCGCTGGACCACGTCGTTGCCCACGGCCTCGCCCAGCGTCTCGAACCCCGCGCGTTCGCGTCGGTCCGAGGCGTTCGCGACGAGTCGCGAGACGATGAACTCCGGCGTCGACCGGCCAACGGTGTCGAACCGGGGCTGGTAGTCGACGCGCAACTCGAGGTCGGGATCGAGCCCTTCCGCGAAGATGCCGTCGACGCGGGCCTCGGGCGGCAGGGGCTCGAGGTCGTCCGCGAGGTGAGTGACGAACACGCCCATCGCGTCCCGGTCGACGGTCAGGGTGACCAGCCCGTGCAGCAGGTCCGCCGCGCTGCCCGGTTCGGTGATCGCCTCGAACTCGTCGACCAGCATCAGCGTCCGCCCGCCGGAGGTCAGCGGCGGTACGATCGACCGCAGCGTCGACTCGAGGACCCCGGCGTTGAAACTCGCGTGCCGGCGGTGGAAGACGAGCGAGTCGACGGGCGTGACCTCGGCCCGCTCGGCGGGGACGGGCAGCCCCATCGAGGCTAGCAGGACGACCTGGCACAGCGTCTCGAGCAGCGTCGTCTTCCCGCCGCTGTTGGCGCCGGTGAGGACGGCGACCTGCTCCCGACCGGGAGCGTCGAGGTCGGGATCGGCCTCGTCCGGGACCGACGTCACCCCGTGATCGCCAAGCGCGTAGGTCACCGGCTGGACGGACTCGTCGTCGCGGGCCGCGAGCGTGAGGTTCCGCGCGTCGACGACCGAGACGGCGGCGTCCCCGCCGTCGGGTTCTACGAACTCCGGGCGCGTGCAGTCGTACTCGAGGGCGAAGCGCGCGAGCGACAGCTGGAGGGCGATGTCGTCGACGGCCTCGACGGCCCGATCGACGGCCGTTCGGGCGTCCGCGAGGGTCTCCTGGAACTCCTCGGCGACGGTCTCTTCCCGCTCGTCGATCGCTTCCGTCAGGTCCGACCTGAGCGCCCGGAGGGTCCCGCCGACGAAGTCGGTCGCGTCGGCGGCGTTCTCCGGCATCGCGGCGCGTACCCGGTCGATCGTCACGTCGGTCTCCGAGAGCAGGCGATCCTCGAACGCCTGGCGGAACGCCGCCACGTCGCGAACGCCGTCGTCGCGCAGGTCCTCGATCACCTCGAGCGCGTTGGCGTCCATGTCCTCGACCGCGCCCAGGGTCTCCCGCAGGCGGTCGAGTTCCTCGTCGGCACCCTCGCGGACGCGAACCCGGGAGCCGGTTTCGTACCCCTCGAGCGCCGCCAGCGCCTCCGCGGCCGCCTCGAGCCGATCGCGCTCGAGGTCGGCAATCGCGGCGAACGGGCCGGAGTCGACTCCGGCCTCGAGCAGGGCGAGCGCGGCGTCGACGGCCGCGCGTTCGCTGCCCTCGCGCTCGTCGTAGCGCTCGTAGGCCGCGAGCACGGCTTCGCGGTCGTCCTCGGACAGCCCGGCCCAGGCGTCCCGGGCCGCGAGCACGTCGTCGAGCCGTTCTTCCATCTCCTCGCGGGTCGACAGGGGCGTCAGCACACGGATGCGGTCGGCCGCTCGCTGCGTGACCGCGTGGTCGCTCGCCAGCTCGAGCAGGTCCTTGTACGCCGAGCGGGCGTCGCTCGTCGCCAGCGTGTCGATGCCGTCGCCGCCGGTCGCGCGACGGAGGATGCGCGTCGCGCGGCCGCGGGCCAGCCCCGCGTCCGCGAGCGCCCGGACGTTCCCGTTCTCGATGGCCCGGATCGCCCGCTCGCGCCCGAGTTCGTCGACCAGCGTCTCCCGCGTCTTCGGACCGACCCCCCAGTACTCCTCGAGTCGCATATCCAAGGGGTTCGAGCCGACGTTCTTCAAGACTTCGTCGTGCAGTTCCACCCCGTGTCCCGAGAAGAGAGAGCATCTGTGTATTCGTCGGTAGAATTATGCGGGAACGTGTGCCGATATAACATATGGCAGGATACGATCAGACGCTCCGACCGTTCCTCTGGCGCGCGGAACGGCTCCACCCGGACCGGGAAGTCGTCTCTCGAACACACGAGGGAATCGTCCGCAACACCTACGAAGAGTACGCCGATCGGACGCGACAACTGGCGAACGCGCTCGAGGACGCCGGGATCGGTGATGGCGACCGCGTCGGGACGTTCTGCTGGAACCACCACCGGCACGCCGAGGTCTACTTCGCAGCGCCGAACGTCGGGGGACAACTCCACACGATCAACCCGCTGCTTCCGGCCGAACACATCCAGTACATCGTCGAGAACGCCGCGGATCGACTGCTGTTCGTCGACCAGTCGCTGCTCGAGGCGCTCGAGGGAGCCCACGACGCGGCGGCCTTCGAATCCGTCGAGCAGTACGTCGTCATGGGCTCGGAGGTGCCGGAGACGGACCTCGAGCCGGTTACCGACTACGAGTCGTTCATCGGCGCCCACGGGACGGAGTACGACTGGCCGGAACTCGACGAGGACCAGCCCGCGGGGATGTGTTACACCTCCGGGACGACGGGCAAGCCGAAAGGGGTCGAGTACACCCAGCAGATGCTGTGGTCGCACACGATGGCGAGCCTGACGCCCCAGGCGCTCGAGATCGACGAGGACGACGTCGTCATGCCGGTCGTCCCGATGTTCCACGTCAACGCCTGGGGGATGCCGTTCGCGACGACCGCTGCCGGTGGGAAACACGTCTATCCCGGCCCCTCGCCAGAGCCCGAGGACCTGGTTCGACTCATCAGGGAGGAGGAGGTTACCCTCACGGCCGGCGTCCCGACCGTCTGGCTCGGCGTCCTCGAGTACGTACAGGAACACGACGTGGACCTCGACTCGCTCGAGCGGGTCGTCATCGGCGGGAGCGCCGCCCCCGAGAGCCTGATCCGCCAGTACGACGACCTCGGCGTCGAGGTCGTCCACGCCTGGGGGATGACCGAACTGTCGCCGCTGGGGACCGTCGCCCACCTCAAGAGCGACCTCGAGGATCGCTCGCCCGAACAGCAGTACGCGAAGCAGGCCAAGCAGGGCCTGATCGTCCCGGGACTGGAGTTCAAAGTCGTCGACGACGACGGCGAGGAGGTCCCGTGGAACGGCGAGGACTTCGGCGAACTGTGGGTCCGTGGCCCCTGGGTCACGGACTCGTACTTCGAGCGGCCCCAGGCCAACGAAGTCGACTTCGAGGGGTCGTGGCTCAAGACCGGCGACATCGTCACCGTCGACGAGGACGGCTACATCCAGATCGTCGACCGGACGAAGGACGTGATCAAGAGCGGCGGCGAGTGGATCTCCTCCGTCGAACTCGAGAACAAGATTATGGCTCACGAGGCGGTCAGCGAGGCCACCGTCGTCGGTGCCCCCCACGAGAAGTGGCAGGAACGGCCGGTCGCGTTCGTCGTCCCGACCGACGACGCCGGGATGGACGAAGACGAGTTCCTGGCCGAACTCGAGGCGTTCATCGCAGAGGACTACCCCGACTGGTGGACGCCCGACGCCGTCGTCCACATCGACGAGGTTCCCAAGACCGCGACGGGCAAGTTCGACAAGAAGACGCTCCGCGAGGAATACGCCGACGAGGACCTGCTGGTCACGGAGGAGTCGGACGACTGACCGAGCGGAGACTGCAAGAGACCGGCCTCCCTCTCTCTCACTCGAGTCGCGACAGCGCCCGCTCTTTCGCGGTGTCGTCCCCGCCGAATGGACCGTCGCCGATCTCGATCGCCGACACCCACTTGACGCTCTCCCAGCAGTCGTCGTCACCGTCCAGCGGTACGAGGCGGGCCGGGCCGCCGTGCTCGAGCGGGAGCGGTTCGCCGTCCAGTTCGAGGGCGAGCAGCGCCGTCGACAGGCGCTCGAGCGGGAACGAACACGCGTAGTCCCCGTCGAGCGCACGAACGAGCGCGTGCGATTCGTCGGCGACGGGGCGGGCCCGCCCCAGCACCCGTTCGACCCGGACCCCGCGCCACGCGAGGTCGTCGGCCCGCCACCCCTCCACGCAGTCGAAGTCCTCCGTCGCCGTCTCGAGCGGAAACGACTCGAGGTCCCGCCGGGAGAGACGCAGGGGGTCCGCCACGGCACCCGAGATCTCGAGTCGCCACCCGTCGTAATCGACGGTGTGGGGACCGAACGCGCCCGAACCCTCCTCGAGACCGAGCGCCTCGAGGACCGCGTCGGGCACCGCGTGGGGTTCCAGGTCGCTCATCGTCTTCCGTACGACGCGACCGGCGGAAACCGTTCGGCCGAACGTGTGCGGCGACCGCGCGGTTTCGCTGGAACGAACACCTATATCCCGTCCGCCGGCCACGGCACTCCCATGGCACGGCTCGAGCGCATCCGAACGTATCCCGTGAAGTCCCTCGACGGCGTCGACCGCGAGGAAGCGACGATCCGCGAGAACGGTACCCTCGCCGGCGACCGGGCGTTCGCCATCTTCGACGCCGACGGCGACGCCGTTACCGGAACCCGGACCGACCGCGTACACGACGTCAGGACCGAGTACGACCCCGGGACGGGAACCTTGACCGTCGACGTAACCGGGACCGGCGCGGACGGCCCACAGCAGTTCGACCTCGAGAGCGACGGCGGGCGAGAGCGTGCGGCGGCGTGGTTCTCCGAGGTCTTCGACTTCGGTGACCTCACGCTCGTGCGCGACGAGGGCGGCTACGTCGACCGGGACGGAATGGGCCCGTCCGTGATCAGCACCGCGACGCTTGAGACGGTCGCCGACTGGTTCGACGACCTCACCGTCGACGGCGTTCGTCGGCGGATGCGGGCGAACCTCGAGGTATCGGGCGTCGAACCGTTCTGGGAGGACCGGTTCGTCGGCCCGGACGCGCCGGCTTTCGCCGTCGGCGACGTCCGCCTCGAGGGGGTCACGCCCTGTGCGCGCTGTGTCGTCCCGGAGCGGGATCCGGACACTGGCGAGGCACTCCCCGAGTTCCGCGAGCGATTCGTCGAGAAGCGCCGGGAGACGTTCCCCGAGTGGGCCGACGAGGCGGCCTTCGACCACTACTACACGCTGATGCTCATCGCCGACGTCGTCGAAGGAGACCGGGGGCAGACGGTCGCCGTCGGCGATCCCGTGGAAACGCTCGACTGACGGACTCGGCGCTCGAGGCGTCGGAAACGGATAGAGAACAGAACGGGCGAGTCGCTCGCGTCAGGCTTGCGCTTCCGAATCGGATTCGGATTCCGTGCCCGTCTCGAGTTCGTACTCCCACTCCCGGTAGCCGCCCTCCATGCTCGCGACGGCGTCGCTTTCGGCGTCCTCGTAGCTACCGATCAGCCGGGCCGCCTGGATCGAACTCTGGCCGATCGGACAGGCGACGACCACGTCGTCGCCCCAGTCGTACTCGTCGATCCGGGAAGGCAGTTCGCTCATCGGGATGTTGATCGCGCCGGGGATGTGGCCCTGTTCGAACTCCGATTCCGGCCGGATGTCGACGACCTGTACGTCGTCGTCCTCGAGCTTTTCCTTGACTTCGTCGGGGGTGACTTCGTCGACCATGGATGTGGATTACTTCTTGGAGAGGAAAATACGATACAGTCCCGACCCGCTCTTCCAGACCTTCGCGTCGGCGAGGTCCTCGACCGCCTTCGGGACGTTTTCGGTACTCGGTACGTGGTCGGTCTCCTGGACGAGCAGGTCGCCCGACTCAAGCCCCTGGATCGCCTTCTTGGCTTCCAGTTGCGGGTACGGACAGACCTCGCCCGTCATGTCCTGGAGTTCGTCGGCCTCCTCGTAGAGCTGTTCGGCCGTTTCGTCGTCGAGTTCGTCCGGCAGGTCGACGACGTCGTCCCAGGTCGGTTTGCTCATGTGGTCTCGCTTCGAGTTGGTGTCGGAGCCCGTTAACCGCTTTCGGTCGGGTCAGTTCTCTCTCGTATCTGCGACGCCCGGCCGGCGCTCATCGTCTCCACGCCGACCGGCAAACGGCCCTCGAGGCCCACATACGGCCGTCGCGTGGCCGATCCGCTCGAGCCTTCGGGACGACGTCAGAACCGAGATTCCTGCGGAGACGTCCGGTTCCGTCGGACCCATATTCGGTCCGGGGAAAGGACCGCTATGACCGACGAGCGGATGCCGGACGAGTCGGCCGGCGGGACCGAGACCGGGACCACCGGGACTGGGACTGGGACCGAGACCGGGACCGAGACCGGGACCGGGACCGGGATCGACGAGTCGACGATCTTCGAGACCCCGCTGCTCGAACTCGACGTCGACGTCCCCGGCACCGTCTACGGCAAGGCCGAGTGGTTCAACCTCCCGGAGGCACCCCACGGCGGCGGCTCCATCAAGTCCCGCATCGCCAAGGGCATGCTCGACGGGGCCGAGGAACGTGGCGAACTCGAGGCCGACGTGACGATCATCGAGCCGACCTCGGGCAACACGGGCAGCGAGATCGCCCGGCTCGCCACGGCGCGTGGGTACGACGTGGAGATCGTGATGCCGGACAATGCAAGCGGCGGCAAGATCGACGCGGTCCGGGACGCCGGCGCGGAGATCCACTTCGTCGACGCCGACCTCGGCTACGACGCCGTCATCGAGCGTTGCGAGGAACTGATCGCCGAGAACCCCGACGACTACTACCGGCCGAACCAGTACGAGAACCCCGACAACCCGGGCACCCACGAGCGGACGACCGCCCGGGAGATCCTCGAACAGACGGACGGGGAGGTCACCCACTTCGTCGCGGGGGCCGGAACCGGCGGCACCGTCACGGGGACGGGCCGGGGACTCCACGACCGCGGCGACGACGTCACCGTCGTCGGCTTCGAGCCGAAGGAGGCGCTGCACGCCATCGACGGCCTGAAATTCCTCCGGACCGGCGACCACTACCACCCCGAGACGTACGACGAGTCCGTCCTCGACCGCAAGGAGTACGTCTCGACGGGCGACGCCTACGACCGCGCCCGGGATCTCCGGGATCGCTACCAGGACGCGGCGGTCGACGTCCACGATCCGGGCCAGCACGACCCCGAAACGGTCGAGCACCACCTCCGGGTCGACGGCCAGTTCGTCGTCGGCACCTCGAGCGGGGCCGGGATCCAGGCCGTCCACCAGTTAGCCGGGGACGGGGCGCTCGACGAGGACTCGGTGACCGTCGTGATGCTCTGTGATCGGGGCGACAAGTACGCCGACATCCCGCTGTGGGAGGAGTACCTCTGACCGCCGGTCACTCCCGGACGACCTGCCCCTCGAGGTAGTTCCGTGTCTTGTCGTTTGTCGACTGCGTTCGCTTGCAGAACGTAACGACGCGGTCGCCGTCTTCCCGTTCGTCGGATTCGACCTCGATCCGTAACCCCTGTCCTCGGAGGTGCTCGAGCAGGGCATCGACTGCCTCGGGACTGGCCCGGACGGTGTGGCGCTCGCCGACGCTCTCCCCCTCGGCGACGGTCTCTATGGTGTCCCGCATCGAGATCAGGATCGCCTCTCCGAGGTCGTGGGCGCGCTCGCGGGCCTCCTCGTCGGACTCGTTCCACTCGACGGACTGGAACGCCTCGCGGATGAGCCGGCGGAACATGAACGCCTGGCCGTAGTCGAACGGCAGCGAGAACGCGTAGGCGAGGTCCCCGACGTTGGCGGCCGACGTCGTGTACTTGAGTTGTTCCCGGCCGTCGAGGGACTTCATCACGACGCCCTCGCGGCCCCGTTCGTCCAGTCGCTCGATGATCCGCCGTACCTCGTCGGCGGCGGTCGGCTCCCCTTTCGGCGAGTCGCCGCGGTCCTCGCGCTCCGAACCGTCCGTGGTCGGCGATCGGCCGCTCTCCGCGACGTCGTAGATGCCGAACAGCCGCGTCTGCGGGACGTCGAACCGCTCGTATCGCTCCCGTCGTTCCCGCACGGGGAGGGGATCGCCGGACTCGCGATCTCGCCAGTCGAACGCGCGAAACGCAAGCGAGTCGACGTCCGCGTACTCGTGGGCCGTGTAGGGGTTCTCCGGCCCGATCATCTCCCCACAGACCATCGCGTCGGGGAATGCGTCGAACAGCGGCTCGAGATCGACCAGCCGCTCCAGTACCCGGGTCGTGAACGGGCAGATCAGGCCGCTTCGGGTGAACGCGAGGACGTCGCCGTCGTCGCCGTCGTCGCCGTCGTCGCCGTCACCGACGATCCGCGCCACACGGACGTTGTAGCCGTTGAGCTTCTCCTCGACCGCGACGGCGTCGTGATCGGGGAACCCCTCGGGGACGCCGGTCTCGAGGACGAGCGTCCGGGGAACCTTCGGGAAGCCGCGGACGACCGTCCCCTCGATCAGGACCGTCCCGCGTTCGATCCCCCGGCGGTAGTCCGAGACGTGCCAGTAGGGCCGGCCCTCGTACTCCCGGCGCTCGAGGTACTCCGCGAGCTGGCGGAACGCGGACTCCCCCATCCCGAGTCGCCTGTGGTACCCCTCCGCCAGCAGAGCGTCGGGATCGGGCGGCGCTCCGTCGGCCGGCCGGTTGCCGTCGGCCATACGGGCTCGTACGATATCGGGGGCAAAGAAACCGCACGGACGGGACGGAAGGCGACGGCGATGGGACGGCGGGTCGGGAAACGGAATTCTCATCGGCCTCGAGCGACAACGGACGCCTAATGCGACTCGAACTCCGTGTCTGCCAGCACTGTCTCGACGGCGACCACCCGGGCCACGAGGACAAGACCGCTTTGCTCCAGGACATGGTCGCCTGCGCCGAGCGGATCGAGGAGTACAAGGAGGTACTCGACCTCGACGCGGTCCACATCCGCAAGGTCCGCGACGACGAGCCCGGCAAGCCGGCGGCGCTGCCGGTCGTCTCGGCGACCATCCAGAACGACCAGGTCGTGTTGAACGACACCCAGCTCGTCGCCGAAGGGCAGGACGGGACGATGCTCCTGTACGCGAACCCGGACGACATCCTGACGGTGCTCGCCGGGAACGTCGACGAGATCAGCAAGGCCGTCCCCGAAGACGTCACCGTCGACCTCTCGGAGCCGGGTGCACAGATCGTCTCGGAGGCGGACCTCGGGGCCGACCCCGATCGACAGCCGGACCAGTAACACCGTTTCGTCCCCTCTTTTCGGCCGGCGTCGGGCCGCCTGCTTCGTCGGCTCGTTCTCTCGAGCCGACCTGAGCGCAGCTGCGAGAGTCGGACGCACTGATAAACTGATACTTTTAACCACGGCGGCAGTGCCCGCGCTACTACCGACGCCGTCTCACTCGAGCAATGACAGACTCCGAATCACCGCCGCGAGAACCGCTCCGCGTAGATCTCTACCTCCGCGGGCGGGCACCGGCCGAAGCCGTGGACCGACTCCTCGCAGTGGTCGAGCGGGCACGCAGGCTGGAGGAGATCGATCGCGTCTCGGACGTAACGGTGACGACGTGGAGTTCGGTCCGACCCGTGCTCGAAACGATCGCCGACGGCCCCGCGTCGGTGACTGCGACCGTCGCGGCCTTCCGGTCGTGGGCCGACAGCGAGGGGTACAGCCTCGAGCCGGCGTTCGGGCGTCGCGAGGTATCGTCGATGCTCGAGGTGGGGGGCGCGACGGAGACGGGGACGGAGACGGGGACAGGGACTGGGACGGAAAGTCACCCGTTCCCGGGCTCAAACTCTGCCTCCGATCCCGACACCGACGCCCTTCGAGAGCTTCGCGTCCCGACCGTCTGTGCCGCTATTTACGCCGACGAGACCCTCGAGTGCGTCGTCCCTTGTTCGGACGACGAACGCACGTACTCCGTCGAGGAGTGTTTGCAAGCGCTCGAGACTGGGGTCCTCGAACACCTCCCTGGACCGATGACGCATCGGGAGTGGGCACGAGGGGCGAACCCCGACGCCTCGCGGGACGGCTCCGACGTCGTTTCCCGCGAAGACACCGAACCGTCCACGTCCGACGGGTAGGTACCCCGCGGACGGCCCACTTATTTCTCCGTTCGCCCCCAATCTCGCACCATGTCCACGGAGACGTTCAAACAGCGGTTCGTCCTCGACACCTCGCTGTTCGTCACCGAGGAGATCCGCCGGGCGGACGAGTCGCTCGAGGAGGCCGTCCTGCGGCTCCTCGATCTGATCGCCCACGCACGGCTCAACCTCGACATCTCCTGTTACGTCCCGCCGACGATCCACGACGAACTCACGACGATGCTCGAGGCCCGCGGGGTCGACGAGGAGGTCTACGCGAAGCTCAACACCTGGGTCGTCCGCAAACACCCCGACCGGTACGGACTCGAGATCCCGGCCAACGTCGTCTACAGCTTCGTCGACGAGATGAGCGACCGGGTCGACCGCGGGCTCCGGGTCTCCGAGGAGGCCGTCCGCCGGGCCGAGCGGGCGTCGGACGAACCGCTCGAGGACCACGAGCACAAGACGGAGGTCGACGCGGTGATCTCCGACCTGCGCGACAAGTACCGCGGCGCGATGCGGACCGGGGTGCTCGACTCGCGGGAGGACTTCGACCTCCTGATCCTCGCCCGCGAACTCGACGCGGGGGTCGTCACCGAAGATCGGGGGATCATCGACTGGACCGAGGACTTCGGCCTGCGGTACATCCGCGGGCGGGAGTTCCCGGACCTGCTCGAGCAGTACCTCGCGACGGTCGATCCCGAGGAGAAGCGAACGATCGATTGATCCCCCGGCCGTCACTATTGCGCCGAACCGCCTTCGATCCCTGTCAGGAATCCGCCCGCCAGACGCCGCCGATCTCCTCGCGCTCGAAATCGACGTAGTCGCCGTCCTGGAAGATCGAGACGCGGCCGCTCTCCTCGCTGAGCGTTACGGTGGCGACCACCTCCTCCCGCGCGGAGGTGTCCATCGCGCTCATGTGGCGTGCTCCCATCCACTCGGCGTAGGAGTGATCCGCACTCACGGGCAGTGCCTCGAGTTCGTCCGCCGAGAGGTCCTTGAGCCGAACCATCTGCTCGTGGATCGTCCCGTCGACCGTGACGACGACCGCGCCGTCGCGCTCGAGCGCGACCGACCGGGCGACGTCGTAGAAAGACTCCAGCCGTCCGCTGACCGATGGACACTCGTCGGTCGGCCACCGGTTCTCGCCCATCGGGTCGGCGTACTCCTCGATCGACGTTCCGGCGACGACCACGAAGTACAGACCCGGCCCCTGCACGTAGGGTTCGTCCCACCGATCGAACGAGAGACTGATCCCTTCGACACAGTACGTGATGACGTCGATGAGTTCCGTGACGGCTTCGTGGTCGATGTAGTCGATCGAGAGCGTCTCGTCGCTCGCCATACACCCCCGTTCGTCGCCACTCACAAAGGCCTTCAGTCACCCGGTCGACCCCGGAGGATCCAGCGAGTCGAGCGTACCGACCGCCGTCCGGCAGAGCACGCTCGAGACGCGTCGCTTCGCGGTTCGACTCCGAAAAACCGCAAGTCGCGACCGCGAGTGGGTTCAGATACGGCCGACGTTATCGACGTCGACGCTCTCGACGCCCTCGACGTCCGCGAAGTTCTCCTCGACCGTCTCCGTGCCGCCCGCACCGTCCGGGACGATCACGGTCGGGTAGAGCGCGGTGAGGCCGAACGCGACTTCCTCGCGCTCGACGCCGTTGATCTTCGCACCCTCGGGGAGCGCGCTCTCGAGGCGTTCCTGGAGCGCGTCGAGGTCCATCTCGGGGCTGTCCGGCATGACCTTGATCTTGGCTGCTACTTTTCCCATGGTGTATCAGGGTCCGGTGAATCCGCAGTCCGGGCACTCGTAGAGGTTGCTCTGCTTGCGACACTTGGCACAGCGGTAGATCTGCTGGCCACAGTCGGGGCACTTGAACGACGCGGCGTTCGTTCCCGCGATGTTGAGCCCACAGGAGACGCACGAGCGCGTCTCTCGGTCGTTCGTCGTACTCATACCCCTCCTTTCCCGCCCGGCGTTTTTAACGGTTGTCTTTCGACTGCTCGCCTGCTCGCCGGGGAGCCGTGGAGTCCTCTTGCGCGCGAGTCGATGCACGTGGGGGCGTTTTCTCGTTCGGAAAACGCCCTGACGGCTATTTTATGCCCCCCGAGGTATAGACGAGTGCGGCCCACCGTCGAGTTCGACGGAGTGCCCGACGCCGGTGGGGCCGTGCCTCTGACAACAGTACGGACAGCCGCGGACGCCGGGACGACACGGCGTCCGCCAGTCCGTCCGCTCGGCCGATTCTTGTCACGAACTCGAGACGCGAGCGTCCAGTCCGGCGATCCCGTTCGGCGGCCGACCGCGAGCGTTCGACTCGCCAGTCGTCAGTCGTGCGGATGGAACCGCCGAACCGCGTCACGAACCGCCTCCTCGCGGCCGAGGAACGTCACCTTGTCCTCCTCCTCGAGAACCGTATCGGCCTCGGGAACGTGAGTCTCGCCGTCGCGAGCGATAACCCCAACGATGACGCCGTCCGGGATCTCCGCGTCGAGTTCGGCGATCGTCGAGCCGACCAGATCGGTCGCGGTGACCGTGATCTCCTGGGCGTCGTGGCCTTCGCCGAGTTCGTTCATCCAGTGGGCCAGCGCGGGCCGTTCGATCTCGTTGTCGAGCGACCAGGCGGTCGCGCTCGCGACGTCGATCGCCTGCACGTCGAGTGCCTCGAATGAGTCGACGTTGTCCGGCTGGTTGACCCTGGCGACGACCGTCTCGACCCCGAACTTGGTTCGTGCGAGCTGGGAAACGAGCAGGTTGGTATCGTCGTCGGCCGTCGTCGCGGCCACGATGCAGGCTCGTTCGATGTCGGCCTCCTCGAGCGTATTGGCGTCCGTTCCGTCTCCCTCGACGACGGTGTACCCGTCCTGGCGTAACCGTTCGACTTCGTCCTCGGATTCGTCGATGATGACGACGTTTTCGCCCCGGTTCTCCAGTCGCGTGGCGAGAGCACGGCCGACGCGGCCCCCGCCGACGATGATCGTTGGCATTGGTATCACTCCGAAGTATTCGGCGATCTGGCGGGCGAATCCCGCCTGAATGACGACGGTGATGAAGATCACCAGAAAGACGGTCCCCGCGAGCGTCTGGGCGGCCTCGAACTGGCCCGCAGTCTCCAGTTCGATCGCGAACAAGGTCGCCACGGAGGCCGGGATGATGCCGCGAGGACCGACGAACGAGAGGAAGAGCCGCTCCTCGCGGCTGAAGTGGGGATCGGTCGTCGAGAGCGCGACGAGGATCGGGCGGACGAACAGCGTGACCGCGACGACGACGGCGATACCGCCGGTGCCCAGCCCGATCAGCGAATCGAAGTCGATCAGCGCCGCGAGCGAGATGAACACGAACGCGAGAACGACAAGCGTCAGGTCGCGGTTGAACGCGAGGATCTCGTCTCTGTGTGGAAGGTCGACGTTGCCGAGGATGAGCCCGCTGGTCGCCACCGCGGCGACGCCAGTCTCTGGAAAGATCGACTCCGCGAGGCCGAACGCGACCAGCGCCCCCGTCAGCGTCACCAGCCGCGCCATCTGCGGGGCGTCGCCCGCCGGCGGCCTGACCCGTACCAGGAGAAACCAGACGACGGCCGCGACGACGACGCCGATCCCGATCCCGGAGACCAGCCGCTGGAGGAACTCCACGGGCACCGACTCGGGGGAGTTCCCGACGACGACGGCCTCGAAGATAACGATCGCCAGCACGGCCGCGGTCACGTCGTTGATGATCCCTTCCGCCTCGAGCGCGGTCTCGACGTGTTCCCGGACCGTGATCACCTCGAGGATGGGGGTAACGACGGTCGGTCCGGTCGCCACGAGCAACGCGCCCACGAGGAAGGCGATGTCCCACTCGGTGCCGAGAAACACCCGGACGGCGACGGCCGTCCCGGTGAACGCCAGCGCCGCGCCGACCGTCGTCAACCGCCCGACCGATTGGAGCGCCGTCTCGAGTTCGTCCCGGCGGAGGTGGAATGCCCCGTCGAAGATGATGATGGCGACGCTGACGCCGACGATCGTCTCGAGTCCGTCGCCGAACGTCTCGATCGTCACGAAACCCAGCCCCTCCGGACCGACGATGACACCGATGATGATGAGAAAGAGAACGCTGGGAATCCTGAGCCGCTTCGCGACTATCTGCACTCCGATTCCCAGCGCGAGAATCCCGATGACGACTGGCAGAACGTCCACAGTTATAGTTTGAGCGGAATGACCTATAAGTAACGCCTCCGTGACTCGGTTTCTGGACCGAAGCTCAAGATTCAAGCCCGCCCGATCCGTACGCCCGGTGAATGCGCCTCGACGAGTACATCGAGGATCTCGAGCCCGACGAGGAGGCCGAGCGTCGCCGCCTCGCCAAGGAGAAGTCCTACGAGATCACGGACCACCTCGAGGAGTTCGAGCGCCGGTTCGACGACGCGCTCTCCGGGGACACCCTCGTGGGCTCGACCTCGCCCTCGATCTTCGTCGGGCGGTCGAACTATCCGGACATCCCCGTCGGCCTGCTCTCGCCCGTCGGGGACGAGGACGACGCCGAGGAGTACGTCACCGACGGCGACTGGTATCGGCAGGGGTACGCGATCGACGACGTGCTCCAGCGGCGGACGAGCCTGCTGAACTCGAACAAACGCGCGAACGTCGACTCGCCGTCGATCGCGAGCCGGTTGACGCCGTCGGTACACGACGCCTGGGAGGGGTTCGTCGGCGTCCAGCGCGAGGTCGCCATCGCGGATCGACCGGTCGACCTCGAGATCGGGCTCGACGACACGCCGGATCTCGGGATCGACCCCGGAACTGACGTCGCGACCCCACGGGGGCCGCGGGCCAACGCCCGCAACGCCGAACTCCGGGAGAACCCCTACGTCCCGAAGCCGGTCAAGAAGACCCTCGAGGACGACGACTGGCAGGCACAGGGGGCGATGACATACCTCTATCGTCGCGGGTTCGACGTCTACGACATCAACTCCATCCTCTCGGCCGGTGCGCTGGGTGAGACCGAACAGCGCCGGCTCGTTCCGACTCGATGGTCGATCACGGCCGTCGACGACACGATCGGCCAGTTCCTTCGGGGTCGTATCCGGAACGAGCCGAGCGTCGACGAGGTCCAGGTCTGGGTCAACGAGTACATGGGCAACCGCTACTGGGTGATCCTCGCACCCGGCAGCTGGGAGTTCGAACTCGTCGAAATGAAAGCGCCCGGCAGCATCTGGAACCCCAACCCCGAGGACGACGTCTGGCTCCAGAGCGCCAGCGAGGGGTACGACGGCCGCTCGAGTTACGTCGACGAAACCGCGGGCGCGTATTACGCCGCCCGCCTGGGCGTCCTGGAACACCTCGAGTCGATCGGCAGACAGGCGAAGTGTCTCGTCCTGCGGGAGGTGAGCGACGACTACTGGGCACCGGTCGGGGTCTGGCAGGTCCGTGAGAGCGTCCGTAACGCCTTCGACGGCGTTCCCGGAAACGCTGGCGGCCGGGAATCGCTCGCCGGCGAGTACGGCGAGGCCGAGACGTTCCACGGAGCGGTCGCACAGGTCGCGAAACGGCTCCCGGTTTCCTACGAACGGCTGCAGCGAAAGTCCGAACTCGCGGCGGGGTTGCAGTCGAATCTCGACGCGTTTTCCCGCTCGAAGTGAGCCGGTGAGTGCCGTCAGCGACGGCTGTTCGGGGGCCGTGTCCACTTGCTGGCGGACCGATGTCGCGACGGTCGCATTCGCGGTGATACTTCTCAGGGCTGCCGACTCCGTACTGGCACTCGAGTCTTTCATCGGCTCCGATCGTATGCCTCGTGAGGCCATGGTTCTCGGTACCGGATTGCATGCCCTCTAGTAATGAAACGCCAAATATTTATTCTCCATATGCATAACCCGGAGTGATGACACTGGACTTTACACCGACGACGATCGACGACCTCGATCCGGATCGGCGCCCCTCGTTCCGTCTCGCGCTCGTTCCGGTGCTCGCGGTCGTTCTCTTTCTCGGGATCGGGTCCGCACTCCTCGGGCTCGACCCCCACGTACCGCTGCTGTGGAGTATTATCGTAACCGGTGCGTTCGGCCGGTATCTCGGCTATACCTGGAACGACCTCTCGCAGGGGATCACGAACGGGCTCCTGATGGGGATGCAGGCCCTGCTGATCCTCTTTACGATCTACGCCCTGATCGCGACCTGGGTCGATGCCGGCACCATCCCGGCGATGATGTACTACGGCCTCGAGTTGCTCTCGCCGCAGGTGTTCCTGCCCGCGGCGGCGATCCTGGCGGCCGTCGTCGCGTTCTCGATCGGCTCCTCGTGGACGACGGTCGGGACGCTCGGCGTCGCGTTCGTCGGGATCGGCGCGGGGCTCGACATCGACCCGGCGATGACCGTCGGTGCGGTCATCTCCGGCGCGTACGCGGGCGACAAGCAGTCGCCACTCTCGGATACCACGAACCTCGCTGCCGGCGTGACGAACACGCCGCTGTACGAGCACATCTACCGCATGCGAACCGGGACTGCCGTCGCCTTCGGCCTCTCGGTGCTCGGCTTCGCCGCGCTCGGGCTCCGGGCCAGCGGCGCCGTCCCGGCCGGGCAGGTCGCCGAGATCCAGACCGCACTCGCGGGGACGTACTCGCTGTCCCTGCTCGCGTTCCTGCCGCTCGTGGTCACGTTCGGCCTCGCGCTTCGCGGCTATCCCGCTTTGCCGACGCTGGTCTCCGGCGTCCTCGCCGGCGTCGGCACGTCGATCATCGTCCAGGGAACGGGTTTCGTCCCGGCCTGGGAGATCTTCATGTACGGCACCGCGCCGGAGACGGGTTCGGAACTCGTGAACGATCTCCTCGGCACCGGCGGGCTCACGGGCTCGGCCTGGACGATTACCGTCGTCGTCGCGGCGCTCGCCCTCGGCGGCCTGCTCGAGAAAACCGGCGTACTCGCCGTGCTCGCTCACCGCCTCTCCCAGGGCGTCAGTAGCTCCGGGAGCCTGATCGCCGGCACCGGCGCGTCCGCGATCCTCATCAACGCGCTCACCGCCCAGCAGTACATGAGCATCGTCCTGCCGGGCATGACGTTGCGCAACCTCTACGACGAGTTCGGGCTGAGCAGCGACGAACTCTCGCGTGCGGTCGAGGCGGCCGGTACGCCGACCGGCGCGCTCCTCCCGTGGCACGCCGGCGGCGTCTTCATGGCGTCGGCGACCGGCGTCCCGACGCTCTCGTACGCCCCGTTCTATCTGTTCGGCTTCCTCTCGCCGCTCGTGCTGTTCGCCATGGCGAGCAGCGGTCGCGGGATTCCGACGACCACGCGCGCCGAGCGTGCACAGCATGCCGACTGACGTGTCCGACGTTCCGGTCGAGCGGTAGTCGTTTCACTATCTTTCTTCAAGGAGAGAATCCCGTCCTTCAGGACGGGCGTGAATCCGACACCGCCGACACAGTCCATGTTCGGTAACAATACGGATATTTAAGTAGAATCGCAACATAGTATGACGTACACCGAGGCGGCTACACCGCCCACTCAAATGCACAATATCGGGACTCCGAGACCCAGAACGTTCGAGACACCCTCTCGAACCGCTGTGGTGTCTCGGTCAAGATAACTCCAAGTCCCTTGCCGGGATAGGAGTAACGGCGGTGTGGCCCCGCCATCGGCCTGTCATGCCGACAGGTCGTGAACCAGCAAATATCCCAACTCAACGGCACGGTGCCGTGGGAAGACTCGCCGTTTACGGCGAGGAGGAGGTCACTCTCCGGCGCTCGCCCCTGTCCCGGACCCAGTTCCTGCCCCAGTTCCGGCTCCGCTCTCGCCTTCCGCCGTCCCGTCGAGACGGCGACCGCCGCGTCGCGACCCCGGGCGTCCCGTCGGATCCTCGCCGTACCCGTTCACCCGGCTGAAGACGGTCACGCCCGCTTTGAACACCGCAAGCAGGACCGGGCCGAGGAACAACCCCATGATTCCGAGCAGGTAGATGCCGCCGATAACGCCCACGAGGACGACCGCGGGATGGAGTCCCGATCCCCGGTCGACGAAGATCGCCCGCAGGTAGTTGTCGACCAGCGAGAGCGCGGTGATCCCGTACAGGAACAACACCGCGGCCTCGAGTAGCGTCCCCGTCGTCGCGAGATAGAGAACCGCTGGCCCCCAGATGAGCCAGACACCGACGGCGGGCAGGAACGAGGCGACGATCATCACGACCGTCCAGAACGCCACGTTCGGGAGTCCGAGCAGGTAGAACCCGAGCCCGCCGAGCAATCCTTCGACGAGCGCGACGAGGACGTGACTCCGAATCACCGCCCAGGTAACGACCTCGATCTCCGCGAAGAGTTCGTCGCGCACCTCGTCGGAGATCGGCACGACGGCCTCGATCCAGTCGATAAACGCGTCCCCGTCGACGAGCATGTAGTAGAGGACGAACACGAGGACCAGCAGTCCGACGCTCATCCGGATACTCGCGTTCAACAGCCGCACCAGTTCCATGAGGACGAGCTCGACGGCGTTACCGAGCGTATTTTCGATCTCCGCGAGGAGTTCGGCCTCGATCGAGGCGAGGACGTCTTCTTCGATTCCGGCCTCGAACGCCGCCTCGCGGAGCGCCTCGATCGCGGCCAGTTCGTCGAACGAATCCAGGTATCCGAAGACCGACTGGAGGATGACGACCGAGAAGTAGAGGATCGGAACGACCGCGCCCGCGACCGCGAGGGCGGTGAGCACGATCGCGGCGAGTCGTTCGGGGACGCGTTCCTCGAGTCGCACCTGTGCGGGGTAGAGGACGAACGCGAGCAGCCCGGCCGCCAGCACGTACTGTAACAGCGGCGCGACGAGCAGGGCGGCGATCGTACCCAGGGCGACGAGCAACAGCCCGAAGAACGCGGTGCGGACGTCCATGGCCCGATGTGATCCGTCCAATACGTAAGTATTGACATTTCCTGCCGTCGACCGTGCCGCCGCGTTCGGTCGGTTGCCGATGGCCGGGACGCTACCGGGAGGAAATCGCGGCGAGAACGGGACCTCGAGCGCCACGACCGCGAACCGACGGCGAAACGGGAACGGGGCGCGACTCGGGTCGACGGTCAGTCCGTGCTCTCCGTCTCGACCGAGTCGAAGCGTTCGAACGCTTCCTCGACGTAGTCGCCCGTCTCGTCGATGATCTCGGCCCACGCCTCGTTGTCCGGAGCGGTTCCGAGCAGTCGCGCGATCTTCATGATGGAGACGTGGTAGACGCGCTGTCGGCCCGGTTCTTCCTCCCAGACGATCATGTTACAGGGGAAGAGGCCGCCGATCTTCGGCGTTTCCTCGAGAGCCCGGTCCGCGATTTCGGGGTTGCACGCGCCCAGGACGTAGTACGGGTCCCGATCGGCGTCGACTTTCTCGTTGAGCAGTTCCGAGGGCGAGAACTCGACGGGGATGCCGAACCCGACGTCCGTACAGACCTCGCGGACGTGTTCGATCGCCTCCTCGTGGTTCATCTCGAGGACGGCCTGTTTCTCTCCGTACTCCTCGGGGTCGATCGTCGCGGGGTCGATCGGGAGACTCATGGATCGGCGTTCGTCGCGGGGACTCTTAGTCTGTCCGCTGTCGCCCGCGCCGGTTGCCGCGACCACTCTCGAGCGACGAAAACGAGCGAAAATGGACGCCAAGTCGACTCAAACCGGCGATACGGCCGCCCCGATTGAATACCGTGACTGTCACAGTGACTGATGCAATGGTTCGACGCGCACTGCTCGTCGTGACGATGGCAGCGGTCGTATCGATCGGCGCAACCGGCGCGGTAGCCGCGGTCCCGGGACAAGGAGAGGGAGACGGACAGGGAGGCGGTCCCCCGACGGACCTTCCCGATCAGGTCCCGGACTTCGTAACGGACATCCACGAGGCGATCAACTCCTTCGTGGACGACGCTGCTGAGACGACGACGTCGCTGGGCGACACGGTCAGCGACCTCACGCCCGACGACGACCCCGATCCCAACGAATCGAACGACGGGGACGAAGACGATAGCGGTACCGACTCCCGGGCCAGTCTCGGTGTTCGGTAACGACAGGACAGTCAGTCGATGAACACTTTCCGTTTCGCACGTTTTATGCGCCCGAAGTCTCTGCAACCAGTATGAATTTCCGGGTCGTCTCTCTGGTTGTGCTCGTGCTGACGGCGACGCTTGCGGGCGCTGCGGTCCCAGGCGCGGGCGCGAGCGGGGCGGACGGCGACGGGGTCGAGACGGAACCCCTGTCGGCCCAGTTCGACGACGCCGACGCCGACGACGTTCGCCTCGAGGTCGCGCTCCAGCCGGACGGGTCGGCCGAATGGACCGTCGAGTTCTGGATGCGACTCGACGACGACGAGAGCGTCGAGGCGTTCGACACGCTCGAGGCCGACATCGAGTCGGATCCGGACAACTACACCGCGGAGTTCGCCGGTCGCATGGAGGAGACGGCGGCCGCAGCGAGCGACGCGACCGGCCGCGAGATGGCCGTCGACGAGTTCCGGGTCGACACCGAGCGCCAGACGCTCGGGCCGGAGTACGGCGTCGTCAGATACGAGTTCCGGTGGGACGGGTTCGCCGCGGTCGACGGCGACGAACTCCGTGCCGGCGACGCGATTTCGGGGCTGTACCTCGACGATCGGACGCAACTGCTGATCAGCTGGCCCGAGGAGTACGAACTCGTCTCCGTCTCACCCGAGCCCGACGACGAGCGCGACCGGACCGTCGTCTGGCAGGGGACCGACACCGACTTCCTCGCCGACGAACCCCGCGTCACCGTCTCGAGCGGCGGTATCGGCGGCACCTCGACCCTCGGCGCGATCGCGGGGGCGATCGCCGTCGCGACGCTCGGTCTCGGCGCAGCGTGGTGGGTTCGTCGGGGCCGAAACGGTTCGGACGACACACCGGCCGGAAGCCCCGGCGCCGACCCCGACGTGACTACGGAGGCGGATGCCGCCGACGCGACGGGAGCCGAAGCGGGAGAGGACGACGCCGCCGACGACTCCGACCGACCGGATCCGCGCGACGAACTGCTGAGCAACGAGGAACAGGTGTTGCTCTTGCTCGAGGAGTACGACGGCCGGATGAAACAACAGACCGTCGTCGAGGAACTCGACTGGACCGACGCCAAGACGAGCAAGGTCGTCAGCGGCCTCCGCGAGGAGGGCGAACTCGAGTCGTTCCGGCTGGGCCGGGAGAACGTGCTCTCGCTGCCGGACGAGGACCCCCCGTCCGAGTCGGGCACTCTCGGCGACAAACCAGACGACGGCGACGACGCCGAGGAGTAGGCCCTCGGTCGGCCGATTCGGATGCGACCGACAGTGGTGACTCCGCGGTTCCGTTTCTTCCCTCTCGACTCCTAACCCGTTAGTCGCCCGGCTGGCTCGCTGGAAGCGCCTCCGACGTCTCCGCCGGGCTAGCGGCGAGCCGCCGCACGAGGGAACTGCTCACGAGCTGCTGGGTGACGTGAAACGCGGTGATTGCGGCGATGATCGCCCCGCCGCCGAACATCGCTCCGACCATCACGGCCACGCTCAAATTCTTCATCGAACTCGAGAACAGCACCGAGATGCAGTCGTCGTCGTGATACCCGCGGGCGGACAGCGCGTAGGCGAGCCCCACGCTGAGGCCAAGCGCCGCGACTGCGATGCCGACGACGAACGCGAGGCTGGAAGGGGCGATCGAGAGGGTCGATCCACCGACCCCGACGTAGATCAGCGCGCCCATCGTCGCGACGGAGAACCCGTCGAGCTGGCGGTCGGAGACGGTTCCGCCCGGGACGAGGACCGCGAAGACGGCGGCGATCACTACGATAGCGCCGAGCTCGAGGAACAGTTCGCCGGCGGCGATGTCGGCCGCGGAGTCGCCGAGGACCGAGATGATCGCCGGCATCACGAGCGGCGCGAGCAGCATCGACGCGAGGACGATCACCGTCGACAGGAGCGTGTTCCCGCCGCTCAGGCGCGTCCAGACGATCGAACTCCCGGCGGCTACCGGTGCCGAGAGGACGACGAGGACGCCGAGCAACAGTTCGCCGGAGAGGGCGACGGTCGCGACCGGGTACAGCACGAGGGGGACGAGCACGTACACGCTGGCGAGCGAGACGAGGATCGGCGTCGACAGGCGTCTCATCTCGAGGCCGACGTCGGCGAACTCGAACCCGTAGAAGGCCGTGAACACCAGGCCGACGACCAGTGCGGGGATCGTCGGTTGCAGGGGTGAGGCGAGGGTCGGAAACGCCACGCCCGCGACCGTGGCGGCGACGACGACGAGCAACGACTGCTGTGATTTGACGGTTTGCCGGAGGGAGACCATGTATCGGGCGATGACCGCGAGTATTCGAAACCGGACACATAGGTCTTTTCAATGGCGGATTACTCGGGATCCGTGGACGCTCGGAACGCCACAAGGCGAGGGGCCGGCGATCGGATGTCCCCGACGGACCGTGCCGACCGATCGTCCGCGAAACGGGATCGGCCCGACGGGGAACCGTTCCGATTCCGGTCTCGAGGCCGAAACCGCAAGAGGGAACCGGGACGAAAATCGCGTAAACGATCGTTGATAGTCGTTGAATCGGGGCTATCGTCTCGAGCGTATATGTGCCCGGAACCCTAGAACTCAGGTGAGATGAAACGAAACACGACGATCGCGCTGGTCGGCGTACTGGTCGTCGCCCTCGCGGCGATGCCGCTCGGTGCGGCCAGCGTGGGGACAGCCCTGCAGGACGAAACCGACGATACCGACAACGATGAAATCGCCCCCGGCGAACGTCTCTCCGGCGTCGTTGCGGTCCAGGACGCCGAGCTTTCGGGCGAGGTGAGCGAGCGGGCCTACGGCGTGAAACTGGCTCAGGCCGAGACCGACGAGGCGAAAGCTGCCGTCGTAGACGAACAGGTCGAGGACGTCGACGAGCGGCTGACGGCCATCGAGGAGCGCCTCGAGGAACTCGAGGCGGCCCGCGAGGCCGGCGAGATCAGCCACGGGCAGTACCGCGCCGAGGTCGCCAAACTCGCCGCCGAGCGAGCGACGGCCGAACGGCTCGCCGAGGGCGCGAACGCGACGGCGAGCGACCTGCCCGCCGACCTCCTCGAGGAACGCGGCGTGGACGCCGAGGCTATCGGCGAACTCCGCGAGCGAGCCGACGAACTGAACGGCTCCGAAGTTTCCGAGATCGCCCGGTCGATCGCCGGTGAGGGCGTCGGACAGCCCCCGGTCGCGGACCGCGAGCCGGGCGCGCCGCTCGAGACACCCGGACAGAGCGGGGACGAGACGCCCGGTGACGGGCCGGCGGCATCCGGCAACGAGTCCGACGATCGGCCCGGGGCTGGCGATCCGGCGGACGCGCCGGGTAACGGCTCCGACGGCTCGTCCGGTCACGGCGGTCCGGACGGTGATTCCGACTCCGGTCCCGATGTTGACGACTCCGATGCTAACGACTCCGATGCTAACGACTCCGAGAACGCCGGCGCTGAAGACACCGAGAACGACTCCGCCGGGGAACCCGAGGAACCCGAGGAATCCAGGGACCACGAGGCGTAATCCACTCTCCCGCTGATTCGCACTCGAACGTCGACTTCTGGGACAGGACACTCTTTCTCGTCTCGAGGTAAAACCCGGTCGCAAGCGCAGTGACTCACTCCGGCCGACTCGGTCACCTGCACTGAACGCCGTTAGATGGGGACCGGCAGCCACTCGAGGAGCCGCAGGAACGGCGTCGGATCGAACAGCGGATCGTGGAGGACGAGCCAGTCCAGGAGGACGAGCCCGGCCCCGTGAGCGATCACCGACGGCAGGATCGAGCCGGACTCGTAGTCGACCGCGCCGAAGAGGACGTCCGTCGGCCCGGACAGCAGGAACTCGACGGGCGGCTTCGTGGAGTGGTGCAGCATGTAGACGACTGGGCTGATGAACACGGCCTTGAAGCCGATCTCTCGGACGCCGACACAGAGCAGCCCGCGGTAGTAGGTCTCGGCGGCCAACGCGAGGACGAACAGCTTCAGCGCGTGCGGGACGAACTCGCCGGGGGCCGCCGTGGTCTCCCACATCGGGTAGAACGCCCGGATCGTCGGCAGGGTCGACCCGACCAGGTAGAACGGCAGGACGAAAAGCGCGAGTAACACGGCGTTACGGACGGCAGTGCGGTTGATCGTCCACCCGATCCGTCTGCCGTGGGAAAACCCCAGCGTGAGGGGCCCGCCGATCAGGACGACGGCGTCGACGATCGCCCGTCCAAACAGATCGCCGGGGACGTACCGCATCCATATCAGCGTCAGGACGGCCCCGGTCAGCAGCGACTTCTGGACCCAGGACAGCCGATCGAACTGGTCGCGGAACCAGCCGAGATCAGATCGCGTACGGCTCTCCTCGGTTGCCACAGGTAGTTATTCGTCCGCGGTCGGGATCGGTCCCGTGCCGATGACCTCCCGGACGTGCGTTTCGAACTCCTGACGACGCTGGAAGTAGGTCTCGTCGACCTCCTCGAGGACGGCCGACAGTTCCCGCGGACCGTCGGGCGTCCGGATGGTGCTGTCACCCTCGAGGCGGTCGACCTCGCTTTTCTCCTTGGGCCAGGTCAGCCTGGACGTGACCCGGGCAAGCGGTGCGCCCTCGACGGGGGTTCGGTCACCGAGCGTGACGGCGGGCTCCTCCTCGTCCTCGTCGCTCATGGGCGGGAGTTGGCCGGCCCGTCGATTCAAGGTTTCGTTTGGGCGGCGATCGGTCTCACCACCAGCGGTTCTCGACCAGTCGGTCGACGGCCTCCCGGATCGTCGACTCGCTGCGCGAGAAGGTAAACCGGACCCAGTCGGCATCGGCGTCCGGATCAGTGTAGAAGCTGCTGCCCGGGACGGCAGCGACACCGGCCTCCCGGATCAGCCGGTAGCAGAACTCGAGGTCGTCCTCGTCGGTCGGATACCGGGTCATCACGTAGTAGGCCCCGTCGGGCTCGACGGGATCGAGGCCGGCCTCGCGCAGCCCCTCGACGAGGACGTCCCGGCGGCGCTCGTAAGAGTCGGAGAGGTCCTCGTAGTACTCGTCGGGCAGGGAAAGCGCCTCGACGCCGGCCCGCTGGAACGGCGTCGGCGCGCAGATGCTCGTGTAGTCGTGGACCTTCCGCAACTCCTTGGCGAGGTACTCGGGCGCGAGACAGAAGCCGATCCGCCAGCCGGTGACGCTGAAGGTCTTGGACATCCCCGTACAGACGACGGTCCGTTCCGCGAGATCCCCGACCTCGACCGGGCTGACGTAGTCGTCGGTGTAGACGATGTGCTCGTAGATCTCGTCGGTCAGTACGATCAGGTCGTGCTCGAAGACGATCTCCTCGATGCGCTCGAGTTCCGTCCGAGTGAACACCTTCCCGGTCGGGTTCATCGGCGTGTTGAGCACGATGATCCGGGCGCTCTCGGCGGCCGCCTCGAGCGCCTCGTAATCGGGCTCGAGCCCGTCGGTCATGTCCAGCGGGACGGCCTCGGCCCCGGCGAACTGGCTCGCGGGGATGTAGCTCTCGTAGACGGGTTCGAAGTAGATCACCTCGTCACCGGGGCCGGCCAGTGAGAGCATCGTCGACATGATCGCCTCGCTGGTGCCGCTGGTGATCGTCACCTCGCGTTCGGGGTCGTACTCGATCCCCTTCCACTCGGCGTACCGTTCGGAGACGGCCTCGCGCAGTTCGGGCAGCCCCCAGGTAATGGTGTACTGGCTGTCGGTGTCGATCGCCTCCTTCGCGGCGCGTTTGATCTCGGGCGGGGTCTCGTCCTCGTCGGGAATCCCCTGCGAGAGGTTGATTGCCCCCTGATCGATCGCCTCGCGGGTCATCTCCCTGATGACCGACTCGGCGACGCCGTCGGTACGTCCGGTCCCGACCGCGCCTTCCGGCAGCGGTCCGTTGCTCGTGTGTTTCATAGTAGTTACTCCGCGAACGCTCGTTCCAGCAGCGTGACCAGCAGGTACGCCGCGAGTCGCTGTGTCCCCTCCGTCGAGTCGTACCGCGGCGCGACCTCCATCAGGTCCGCCGCGCCGACGGCCTCGTGGGCGCCGACTACCTCCATGATCTCCAGCGCCTGGTGGGCCGACAGTCCGCCGGGCGTCGGCGTCCCGGTGCCGGGTGCGACGCTCGGATCGACGCCGTCGATGTCGAAACTGACGTACACCGCGTCGGTGTCCTCGGCGGCCGCGGCCACGGCGTCCTCAATCACCGGACGGACGCCGCGGTCCTCGATCTCCCGCATCGTATAGAGGTTCAGGCCCGTCTCGTCGGCGAACTCGAAGAACTCGGGGGACTCGTAGCCGCGGATGCCGACCTGGCTCACGGAGTCGTAATCGACGTACGGCGAGTCGGCGATCCGTGCCGTACTCGAGCCGTGGAACTCCGAGCCGAACACCGGACTTTCGGAGACGGTATCGGTGTGGGCGTCGATCTGGACGAATCCGACGCTGTCGTGGCCTGCCCCCTCCGCGAACCCGCGGACGGCGGGGAACGTACAGTAGTGGTCGCCGCCGAGGGTGACGGGGAACGTCTGGGCGGCGACCGCGGCCAGGTGGGCCGTGATGCTCTCGGCGGTCGTCTCGCGGTCCATCGGGAAGACGGGGACGTCGCCGCAGTCGGCGACCGAGAGGTCGTCGAAGTCGACGGTCTTCCCGGTCTGCATGTTCGTGAGTCCGCCCTTGTAGTCCGAGAGGTAGGCCCACCAGCCGCTGGCGTGACGGATCGCCTCGGGGCCGTACCGCGCGCCGGGCCTGTTCGAGACCGCGCCGTCGTATGGGACGCCGACCACCGCCGCATCGACGTCGTCGACGTCGTCGACGTCGCGCCGGTCGCCCTTCATGAACGTCTTGATGCCCGCGTACGCGAGTTCGACGTTCGCGCCGGTCACCGACTCGCGAAAGGCGGCCGCACGGTCACGCTCCCGTTCGGGGCCAGGGCCGGGGCCGGGACCGCTCATCGCGTTCCCACCTCCTGCGCCGGCGAGACGCGCTCGCCGCGGGGCTCAACTCCCAGGTCCTCGATCCGTGTCGTGTGGAATGCCATACAGTAACAATCCGGCAATCTATTGCCACCTGTTCGGTTGACGGACGGAGCACAAAAGCGTATCTCCGAGCCCCGACCGCGCGGCCCGATCGTCGACCCTGAGTTCGATCCCTCGAGCACCCCAAACGTTACCGTTACGCCCGTCCGCTCCTAATCGGAGATCGAATGCCACCGGACCTCGATCGGCGGATGTACGACATCCTCCGGCTGGTCGACCACCACGGCCCGATCGGGAGCATCCAGCTGGTCGAACTGATGCAGCTCCACGGGTACGACATCAAGGATCGCACGATCAGGCTGGCGCTCTCAGAACTCGACGAACTCGGGCTCACCGAGAAGGTCCCCGGCCAGGGTCGCCGACTCACCGAGCGCGGCCGCCGCGAACTCGAGCAGGGCGACGTCAACGCCCGTCTCGAGCGAATTCGGGCCCGCATCGCGACCCTCTCGAGCCGCGTGACCTACGACCCGGGCGAGGACGGGGGTGACGTCATCGCGTCCTGCGTGTTCCTCGAGGAGGACATCGTCGACGACGCGCTCGACCTCGTCGCCCGGCTCGACGCGCTCCCGCTTGGCCCGGTTCCGATCAGGCTCGAGGAGAGCAACGCCGAGGAGCCCGGCGACCGCCGGCTGCTTGCCCCCTCGAGCATCACGCTCGACGGCGTGTTGCTCACCCGCGGGATCGACGCGCGCCTGACCAACGCCGCGGTCCTCGAGTACGAGCCGGTCGAGAGCCGGTCCGATCCGAGCGGCCCCGCGGACGCGCTCGACCCGGACGCGAACCCGCCGTCCAGCGCCGGCGGTCGTATTCTCCGGCACGTCGACGTCATCGACGGCGAGGGGTCGTCGATCGACGTCGTCACGCTGTTGATCGAGGCCGGACGGAACGATGTCGCGGGGATTCTCGAGGCCGACGGGGCGGACGGAGAAGCCGACTCCGAATCCGACCGACCACGCGGAACCGGCCTCCTCGTCGGCGACGACCGGGAGTTTCCGATCAACCGGCTCGAGGAAGCCCGCGACCTGACCGTCGCGACCCGGGACGCGCTGGGGGGCGTCGTCGACTTCCAGCGCCCGCGGGAACGCGATCGGCTGCCCGGCGGCGATCCGACCTGGGCCTTTGGCTCGGTCACCCACGTCGGCAGCGGCGAACTGTTGCTCGCTGCGCTGGACGAGTACGGGCTCGCGACCTCGTGGGAGACGTTGTACGGAACGATGCCGCGGCGAGAATTCGAGTCGGTGACGCGGGTGACGACGGAAACGGCCGACGACTAGCCCAGGTCGTAGACCTCGGGCCGACGATCCGCGAGCGCGTCGTCCCGCGGGGTCAGTGACTTGTCCCGCGCTCGAGCGAGGTCGCAATCGACCGCGAGCACGTGCTCGCCGTCGGCCGGCGCGGGACCGGCCGCCGGCACGCCGTCGGGCGCGACGACGACGCTCTGTCCTTCGAACGCGGTCCCGCGCTCGGTGCCGGCGCGGTCCGCGCAGGCGATCCACACGCGGTTCGCGTCGGCGTGGGCGACGGCCTGGTGGACGCCGGCCGTCCAGTCGCCCGGCCGCCCGTCGCCGTCGGGGTTCGGCACCCAGTTCGTCGGCACGGCGATCAGGTCGGCGCCCGCCCGAGCCTGCGTGATCGTCGCCTCGGGGAACCACTGGTCGTTGCAGATCTGGACGCCGAGCCGGCCGAACGGCGTCTCGAAGACTGGCAGGTCCGATCCGGCGGCGAACCAGCGTTTCTCCTCGTTCCAGGGGTGGACCTTCCGGTAGACGCCCTCGAGGCCGTCCGGGGAGACGACGAGGGCACTGTTGTAGTAGCTTGCCCCGGCACGCTCGGCGACCCCGCCGACGATCCAGGTGCCGGTCTCGGCCGCCGCCTCGGCCCAGGCCGACGCCGTCTCGCCGTCCCGGGGCTCCGCGAGGTCCGCGAGTTCGCTTTCGGACTCGAAGACGTACCCCGTCGTCGCGAGTTCCGGCAACACGACGAGGTCGGCATCGGCGTTCTTCCGGACGATCTCGAGCGTCCGGCGCCGGTTCCGGTCGACGGCCCCGAACTCGGGGACGGTCTGGGCGACCGCGACGCGGACGCTCTCGGTCGTCACTCCCAGATCCCCCCGGACATGCGGTCGATCGAGGTCATCACGACGACGGTCAGCGCGATGAAGACCACGCTCGCGGCCGCGATCGTCGGCGAGTAGCCGTACCGCAGCGAGTTGAAGATCTGGATCGGGATCGTCTCGACTAAGAACAGCGACAGGAGCCACGCGATGATGTACTCGTTCAGCGAGAGGATGAACGCGAACAGGGCCCCGGAGACGACGTTGGCCCGCAACAGCGGGTACGTGACCGTCCGGATCGTCCGGCGGGGTGACGCGCCCAGGTTCATCGCGGCCTCCTCGTAACTGCGGTCGATCTCGCCGAGCCCCTGCGAGATCAGGATGAACGGGAACGGCGCGTAGAAGATCCCGTGGGCGACGATGATACTCAGCCGGGAGCCGGCGAGCCCGAGTTCCAGGAAGAACACGAGGAACGCAACCCCGACGATCACCGGCGGCACGAGGATCGGCAGGACGCCGAACGTGCCGAAGATCGCCCCCAGCCGGTAGTCGAAGCGATCGAGCGCGAACGCCAGGCTGCCCCCGATCGTCGTGCTCAACAGCGCGACCGCGGCGGCGATCCCGAGGCTGTTGACGAGCGCCAGCACCCAGTCCGGGTCGGTGAAGAACTCGACGTACCACCGCAGGGAGAACCCGCCCGGCGGGAACGTGAGGAACTGCTCGGGAGTGACCGAGACCGCGACGATGATGGCAAGCGGCGCGGCGATGAACACCATCACCGCCGTCGCGTAGGCCTTGCTGACGACCGAGAGGATCCGCTCCCGGGTCCGCGCATCGACGACGGTGACGGCCGAGCCGATTCCGGCGGCAACACGAGTCAGGCCGAGGGCACCGGCGAGCGTGCCGAGTCCGTTCCGGACTCGGCCGAAGACGCCGCTCGAGGGGCCCGTCGCGGTCGTCGTTCCGCCGTCGGTCGCGGCCGGTTCCGAGCCGCCGAGGCTCGCGGTCGTGAGGTTCGTGAACTGGACCAGCACCCACAGGAAGGCGACGACGACGACGATCAGGCCGATGCTCATGGCGGCGCCGAAGGGGTAGTTCGCCTCGCTCATGATCTGTTGTTCGATCAGTACGGGGAGGGTCCGTTCGGCGGAACTCCCGAGCAGCCGCGGCAGGACGTACGAGCCAAGCGCCAGGATGAACACGAGCGAGGAGCCGCTCATGATTCCGTTTTTCGATAGCGGTAGCGTCACGCGGCGGAACGTTCTGGTCGGGCCCGCACCGAGGTTCTTCGAAGCCTCGAGCAACTCGCCGTCGATGTTGCGGATGCTACTGTAGAGGGTGAGGATCATGAACGGCAGGAAGACGTACACCATGCCGACGATCAGTCCCCAGTAGCCGGGGTAAAACGACTGGGGTTCGGACAGGAGCCCCAGTGAGACCCCGATCGAACTCAGGATGCCGCCCGAGGCGAGGATCACCTGCCACGCGTAGGCGCGAATGACGTACGTCACCCACAGCGAGGAGATGATCGTGATCAACAGCACGCTGCGCAGCCACGCCCGCTTCATCTGCGCGAGGTAGTACGCGATGGGGTACCCGAGCAGCAAGGACAGCGCCGCCGTGACCAGCGAGATCTCGATCGTCAGCCACATCTGGCGGAGATAGAGTCGGGTGGTCAGGAACCGGACGTAGTTCTCGAGCGTGAGGCCGGCCTCGTACCGGCCACCGGGGATGTTCACGTAGAAGCTGAACACGAACAGCATCCCCAGCGGGACGAGGAAGATCAGCCCCAGCCAGAACATCGGGTACGAGACGATGTACCACTTCGCGTTGGCCTTCAGGCCGGCGCGGCCGGACTCGCCGGCCTCCGACTCCGGCCCCTCGGGGCCGCCCGCTCCCGTGCCCGCGCTATCGGCGTCCGTCGGTGGCGTTTCCGTCGCCATCTATGCCTCCACGATCCGGCAGTCGTCGGCCTCGACCCGGACCGACACGCGTTCGCCGGCCGTTCGTTCGTCGTGGCCGCTCCGCCGGACGACCACGAGTTCCCGTCCCTCGAGCGTCTCGAGGTGGTACTCGATGCTGCTGCCGAGGTGCCGCCGGAAGGTGATCTCGCCCTCGAAAACGTTGAGGTCGGCACCATCCGCCTCGGCGGTCGTCCCGCCGTCGGTCGTCGCGGTCGAGAGTTCGAACCGCTCGGGCCGGATCACGACGGAGACGTCGTCGCCCGTCTTGACGCCGCTCGCCGCTCGTGTCCGGAGCGTTACGTCGTCACACTCGACGGTCGCGCGGCCGTTCTCGACGGCGCGGACGGAGCCGTCGAAGATGTTGGCCGTGCCGAGGAAGTCCGCGACGAACCGGGTCTTGGGCTCGTCGTAGACCTCGCCCGGCGGGCCGACCTGTTCGAAGCGGCCGTCGTTCATCACGGCGATCCGGTCGGACATCGTCAGCGCCTCCTCCTGGTTGTGCGTGACGAAGACGGTCGTGATGCCGACCTCCTGCTGGATCCGCCGGAGTTCGACCTGCATCTGCTCGCGGAGCTTCTTGTCGAGGCTCGCGAGCGGTTCGTCGAGCAACAGCGCCTGCGGCTTCGGCGCGAGCGCCCGCGCCAGCGCCACTCGCTGTTGCTGGCCGCCCGACAGCTGGTCCGGCGTCCGGTCGCCCATCTCCGGCAGTTCGACGAGTTCGAGCATCTCCGCCACGCGGGCGTCGATCTCCTCGTCGGTGTAGCCCCCGTCGGCCTCCATTCCGTAGGCGACGTTCTCGTGGATGGTCATGTGCGGGAACAGCGCGAAGTCCTGGAAGACCATCCCCGTGTCGCGTTCGTACGGCGGCAGGTCGGTGACCTCCTCGTCGGCGATCGACACCGTGCCGTCGGTCGGTCGCTCGAAGCCGGCGATCGTCCGCAGCGTCGTCGTCTTCCCACAGCCCGAGGGGCCGACGAGCGTGACGAACTCGCCGCTCTCGATGTCGATATCGACGCCCTTGACCGCGAGTACGCCGCCCGGATACCGCTTCCTGACGCCGTCGAGTGTGATAGCGCTCATCGATTAGCCGATGATGAACTCTTCCCAGCGTTCGTTCACCCACTCTTCCTCCTCGAGGTAGAGTTCGTAGTGGGGGACGATCGCTTCCTCGGGGCCCGGACCGGCGATCTCCTCGTAGGTCTCGTCGTCGATTTCGGAGTGCTCGCGGTCGATCGTCGGCGCCGTATAGAGGCTCTCGGCAACGCGGTCCTGGACCTCGGGTCGGCTGGCGTAGTCGATGAACTGGCGGGCTTCCTCGGTCAACTCTGTAGTCTCGAGTGCCACCCACGAGCCGGAGTCGAGTACCGACCCCTCCTCGACGAAGTTCGACTGAACGGGTGCGCCGTCGTCCTGCATCACCTTCGTGATGTCACTGTAGAGCATCCCGGCCGGCACCTCGCCGTCCCGGAGCCGTTGCTGGAACTCCGCCTCGTTCTCGTACCAGAAGTTCGCCTGGTCGGTGACCCCCTCGAGTTGCTCGAAGACCTCCTCGACGCCTTCCCGGTCCTGCAGGGTCTCCTGGCCGTCGAAGTAGACCTCGGCGGTGATATCCAGCAGGAACGAGTTCGACGCGAGTCCGAGCAGCCCGAAGGTGTCCTCGTACTCCTCGTCCCAGAGGGCTTCCCAGCTATCCAGCGACTCCTCGATGACCTCGGTGTTCTGGACGAGGTTGATGTACCACGAGAGCGCGCCGACGCTGGCGATGCCGCCGTCGGCCTCCTCGATCAGGTCGTCGCTGATGTACTGGAGGTTCTCGAACTCCTCTTCGCTCTCCCAGATGTGCCACAGATCGGAGTTGAGTCCCCGCAGAACGCCGACCGTGGACATGATCGCGACGTCGACCGGCGCTTCGCCCGCGTCGACGGCGCTCTCGTACTGGGCCAGCGCCTCCTCGGCAGTCGGCTGTTCCTGGGAGGTCGCCTCGAAGTCGACTTCCTCGTTGAACGGTTCGAACAGTTCGTCGTCCAGTACGTCCTGGAAAACGCCGCCGTAGACGGCGACGGTCAGGCTCTGGTCCTCGAGGAATCCCGTACAGCCTGCGATCCCCCCGAGCGTCGCCGCGGTCCCGGTCGCCGCGGCAGTCCTCAGGAACGCACGTCGGTTCTGTCTCGATTGTCCTGGCATGTCATTGCCACCTACGCCTCATTATCCATGTGACCAGTATAAACCTTCGCACACTGTTCCCACACCGGATGACGACAGCCCCGGCCACGACCGCGTGGATCGGATGCCCGCTCCGGACAGCCCACCGACCGACAGTCGCCCTCGAGCCCGCGTCACCTCTCCGACTCTCGAGGTGTGTCTGACGTACCGTTTTGTGACGGGAGGTCGAACGGACCGGGTATGACAAGCCTGACGGAGGTCTACGAGGGGACCGAACGAGAGGTGACGAGCCTCCGGCGGCTGTACGCGGGCACGGCGCTCGTTCTGCTGGGGGCGGCGCTTGCGATCGTCGCCGTCCTCGTGGCGACGACCGATCTGTTCGCCGGCCTCGCGATCGGCGTCGTCGACTGGGGGATGGCCGACCAGTTCGTCGTCGTCCAGGTCGCCGGCGTCCTGGCGGGGCTGGGCGTCCCGGCCGCGCTCGTCGGCGTCTTCATCGTCCTGCCGGCCGGCCCGCGGGTCCGGGCCGCGGCCGCGATCAGCGCCAGCCTCTGCCTGCTCGGGGTCAGCCTCTTCTGGTACGCCTACCCCGAAAACTGGCGCTACGGCAGCGACCAGCTCACACTCGAGGTCTCCGCGATCTACCTTCTCGGACTCTTTACGGCCGTCTGGTGTCTGTTCACCGCCGTCGTCAACTTCAAGACGCGCAACGATCCCGGCGGAATGCTCGAGATGAACGTCACCCGGAAGAACAAGACGGTCCTCGAGGTCGACGAGAGCGAGGAGAGCGGCGGCCTGGGCGGGGTCGGCTTCCTCGGCTCGACCCCGGACGGCGACGTCGAGACCCAGACGAACACGGACACGGACGCCGAGTCCGGAAACGCCGGTTCGGTCGGTGGAACTCCCGGAGCCGGAACCGGTTCTGGGGGACCGATCGCCGACGCCGCCGGCCCGGCCACGAGCGACGGGGGATCGGCCGCCGCCGATATCACCTCGCCGATCGACGACGGTGCGGGCGGCGCGGAAATCGTCGGCTCCCCCGGTTCCGCATCGGAGGCCGAACCGGCCGACCGCTACTGTGGCAACTGCCGCCACTTCGAGTACGCGCGGTCGTCCTCCGGCATGGTCCCCTACTGTACCCGCCACGAGACCGCGATGGACGACATGGACGCCTGCGACGAGTGGGTTCCGAACCGGAACCGCGACTAGCCTGACGGCGAAATTACGGGCGGCTTTTTGTCTCCGGCTTCGTATCCGCTCGCATGTCCCGCGGTATCGGCGGAGTCGAGCTAGTCCAGCAGTACCTCCCCGAGTGGGGAGCCGTGGTCCTCGCTTTACTCACGCAACTGGGCGATATCTGGTTTCTCGCGACGGTCTTCGCCGCCCTCTACTGGTTCGGCGTGCCGAACCGCGACGACGTCGCCACGCTCGCGGGGGTCTGGCTCTCGGGCATCGGCTTCTACAACGGGCTCAAGGAACTGTTCGGGTTCCCGCGACCGGACCGGCCGCTGCTCGAGACTGAACTCCTGCCGCCGGTCGTCCAGCCCCTCTACGAGGCGACCGCCTTCGCGACCGGCTACGGCTTCCCCAGTGGGCACGCCGTCAACGCGACGATCGTCTACGTCGGCCTGGCGGCGCTCCTGCCTGTCGGAACGGCCCGAACGCGGTTCGGCGCGGCCGCGGCGGTCGTCGCGACGGTCTCGTTCACCCGCGTCGCCCTCGGCGTCCACTACGTGATCGACGTCGTCGTCGGCGCCGCCGTCGGCCTGACTCTGCTCGCGGGAACGTGGCTCCTCGTGCGCCGCCTGCCGGTCGACGGCGCGACGGTCTCGTTCGGCCTGGCCGTCGTCTTCGGGGGATTCTTCCTCGCGACCCTCGGCACCGACACCGCGGTCGAGGGCTTTGCCGTGCTGGGGGCCGCCCTCGGCGCGTTCGGCGGGTGGCAACTCGTCGCGCTCGAGCGCCACCTGGGCGCGGAGCCGCGTTCGACCCGTCGATCGGCGCTGAAGTCCCGGCCCGCCGCCGTCAGAGGGGGGCTCGCCGCGCTGGCGTTGCTCCCGCTGCTCGCGGCGCTCGCGCTGGTCGTGCTTTCGTCGGCGTACGCCGCGGGCGGCGCCGCGGGCCTCGCGACGGCCGCGGCCGTCTTCGTCCCGACCCGCTTCTCGAGTCGCCGATGACGAATCTTCGCCGCGCTCCGCGGGAGCCTCGCTGGACACCCCGGGGAGATCGGTACCGCTCCCTCGAGATCGCCTCGAGATCGCCTCGAGAACGCGGCCACGGATCGAGAAACGAGCGACGGCCCGACGCTACAGTCCGACCGATTGTCGAGCCATCTGGACCCCGTACTGCGGAACGTCGTAGACGACGAGCGCGGCGATGGCGAGTTCAAGCGCCGTCACGAACACCGTCATCAGGTCCGAGCGACTGCTGCTGACCGGGACGCCAAGCGGCAGCCCGAACTCCTTCTTCCAGACCGGGTAGAACAGCGCGATGCCGCGTTTGCTCCCCGCGACGTCGAGTACGTAGTGGGTGAGCACGCCGATCCAGACGTACTCGAGGTTGCCGAACAGTTCCGGGAAGACGACGAACCCGACCAGCAGCGGGAGGTTGTGCAGCGTCTTGCGGTGCTTGCCGAAGGCGGTGTCGACGTCGGGGACCAGCGCGCCGAGCGTGACGGGCACCCCGATCATGACGATCGTTCGGAACGTCTCGAGGTTCCCGGCGGGTTCGAGGAGATACCCCAGCCCGAGACTGAGGAGCACGGCGTTGAGAACGTGGCCTCGCTTGTTCATTATCCGCTACTGGAGAGTCGAGTTCCGAATAGTTTTCCTCTCGAGGGAAGGTCGGGCGAGGGTGAGAATGAGGGTGAGAGAGGCCTCGAGTACCCGACGGCCCGACTGCCCAGCGGTCTCGACGCTCTCGACGGAACGTCCCGACCACGTAGCGGCCAGCGTCAGTCGTCCGCGCCGTCTGCCTCCGTCGATCGAACCCGCTCGAGTTCCGCGAGCAGTTCCTCGAGCGCGCGGTCGACCGTCTTCGCGCGGACCGCGGCGCGGTCGCCGTCGAACTCGTAGCGGGAAACGGTCGCGTAGGAGGACTCGCTTCCCCACGGGCCGGCGTAGGCGACGCCGATGTAGACCGTGCCGACGGGGTTCTCCTCGGTGCCGCCCGTCGGGCCGGCGATTCCCGTGGTGGAGACGCCCCAGGTGACGTCCGCGACGTCGCGGACCCCGCGAGCCATCTGACGGGCGACGGGTTCGGAGACGGCCCCGTGTTCGTCGAGTGCCTCGCGGCTGACGCCCAGTCGGCGGCGCTTGGCGTCGTAGGCGTAGGTGGTCGACCCCGAGTGGAAGTAGTCGCTCGCGCCGGGGACGGCGGTGAGTGCCGCGCCGATCAGTCCACCCGTACAGGATTCGGCCACGGCGACCGTTCCGTCGGTCTCTCGGAGGGCGTCCGCGACGTCCATCGGGAGTTCCCGATCGATGTCGTCGTTCATACGCGAGCGAACGGGCCGGATCGTTGTCAAAGCGTGGACTGCAGGAGAGACCGCGGACTCGAGGCGATGGGAACGGGAACGGGAACGGGAACGGGAACGAGAACGGGATCGAGAACGGAAAGACCGACGTAGGACCGGCCCCCAGACTCCCCCATGGAGTACGAGACGCCGCTTTTCTTCCGCGTGATGGAGTACGCCTCGCAGGCCGAGGGAGACGTCATCGACATGGTCAGTGGCAACCCCGACTGGGAGCCGCCAGAATCGCTTCGCGACGGGCTCCGTGAGTACGCCGACCTCGAGCCCGACGCGTTCCAGTACCCGCCCAGCCCGGGCCTGCACGAACTCCGCGAGGAGATCGCCGCGCGACGGGGCGTGGACGCCGAACAGGTCGTCGTCACGAACGGGGCCGGCGAGGCCAACTACCTCGCGATGGCCCGCGCGTTAGAGCGCGACCGCGGCGACGAGATCGTTCTCGCCGATCCCGTCTACCCCTACTACCCCGGCAAGACGACGATGCTCGGGGGGACCCAGACCTACGTCTCGACCGCCGAAAACGGTCAACTCGATCCCGCGGCCGTCCGCGAGGCCGCAAGCGAGGACACCGCCGCGATCGTCGCCAACTCGCCGAACAACCCGACAGGCGCGGTCTACCCCGAGGAGACGGTTCGGGAACTCGTCGCCATCGCCGAGGAGTACGACGCCGTCCTGGTCAGCGACGAGGTGTACGACCACTTCGACCTCGCGGGGAACTTCTCGAGCGCGCTCGAGGTCGAGTCGGACCACCGGATCGTCACCAACGCCTTCTCGAAGTCGCTGGCGATCACCGGATTCCGTGTCGGTTACGCGATATTCCCGCCGGAACTGGTCGAGAACGCCAAGAGCCGGCACATGCTCGTCAACGTGGCCGGCAGCCGCCCCTCCCAGTACGCCGTCCTGCAGGCGCTGCGCGAGACCGACCCCGACTACTACGAGCGGAACCGCGACCTGCTCCGGGAACGCGTCGACGCCTTTACTGACGCCCTGGATGCCGCGGGAGCGTCCTACACCGAACCCGAGGGTGCGTTCTACGTGATGGCTCGCTTCGAGGACTACCCCGGGACCCTCGAGAACGTCTTCGAGTTGATCGACGAGGCCGGCGTCGCGGGGATGCCGGGCACCGCGTTCGGCGACTCCCGGTCGGACTGGATCCGCTTTGCCCTGGTCACCCCGCGGGTCGAGGAGGCGGCCGACAGGCTGGCGGCGTACTTCGAGTGAGCCGATCCGGGCGGGTCGCTACCCGCCCCACTCGCCCTCCATGTCCTCTCGAACCCGCTCGAGCCAGTCTCGGAAGCGTTCGTTACAGACCGACGTCTCGTCGACGTGGTCCATGAATCCACCGCCTCCGTCGGGGAGCGTCGCCCCGCAGAACGGACAGCAGTCGGGATTGTCCCAGTCGGCCGAGTCCCGCGGTGGGTGGGAATCCGTCGTCATGTCTCCGTCCCGATCCACGTCGGCGACCGGCGTATACGTTCGGAGGGGTCGGATCCCGTGAACGTTCGGGGCGTCGTCCCGTCCGTCTTCGCGAGTGACTCGAGACCGACGAATACTCGTGTGCGGCCCGGAAACGAGGTGGTATGAGCGGAATCGACGTCGAGCCGGTCGACGAGGAGGGGGATACCGGAACCGATGTGGACGCGGGCTCGGACGACAACACCATCGAAGTGACGCCGACCGAGTCGGTCGGCGACGAGCGGGAAACGATCGACGTCGAGCCCTCCGACGAGCCGATCGACGGCCCCGACTACGTCCTCTACGGCGGCAAGGGCGGCGTCGGGAAGACGACGATGGCGGCCGCGACGGCGCTTGACAGCGCCCGCTCGGGCGTTCGCACCCTCGTCGTCTCGACGGACCCCGCACACTCCCTGTCGGACACGTTCGAGACGGACGTCCCCGCCGAACCCGCGCGTCTCCGGGACGACGTCCCGCTCTACGGGGCCGAGATCGACCCCGAAGCAGCGATCGAACGCGGCGAGGCGGCGTTCGTGGGCGGCGACGGAGCGGAGTCGGGACCGGGACTGGGGTCCGGCGGCGGCCCCCTCGGCGGCCTCGGCGAAATGTTCGGCGACGACTCCCCGATGGACGCGCTGTTCGGCGGCTCCATGCCCGGCGCGGACGAGGCCGCCGCGATGCAACTCCTGCTCGAGTACATGGACGACGATCGGTTCGACCGGGTCGTCGTCGACACGGCCCCGACCGGGCACACTCTCCGCCTGCTCGAGTTGCCCGAGATCATGGACACGATGGTCGGGCGCATCCTCCAGTTCCGCCAGCGGATCGGCGGCGTGTTCGAGAACATGAAGGGGATGTTCGGGGGCGAACAGCCGGAGCCGGAGCCCGAGGAGTCGGCCGACCTCGAGGACCTGCAGGTCCTCCGTGAACGGATCGAACGGCTCCGCGCGGCGCTGCAGGATCCGACGCGGACGGACTTCCGGATCGTCCTGATCCCCGAGGAGATGAGCGTTTTCGAGTCCAAACGGCTGCGCGAGCAACTCGAGGAGTTCTCGATCCCGGTCGGAACCGTCGTCGTCAACCGGGTCATGGAACCGCTGTCGGACGTCACCGACGACGTGCAGGGTGCCGAGTTCCTCCAGCCCAACCTGGACGACTGCGAGTTCTGTCAGCGACGCTGGGACGTTCAGCAGTCCGCGCTGGCCGAAGCCCAGGACCTGTTCCGGGGCACCGACGTCAAACGCGTCCCCCTGTTCGCCGAGGAGGTCCGCGGCGAGGACATGCTCGAGGTCGTGGCGGCCTGTCTCCGGTAGTCGCGGCCGCTCGTCACCTCCCGCCCGGCTCGGGGCGGACCTTCGTTTCGAAAGAGCTTTACCGCCCGTAACTGACTACTTAGTCAGCAGGCGCGACCGGTCCCCGATAGGACGCAGTTGCTGGCAGTGATCGTTCGTGCCACGGATTTCCTGTCGGCGGACGTCGTCGGACCGACGCCGTAGAGTGAGAGATGAGTCCAGAGCAACCACCTTCCGGCCCCGACGAGGACCCCCTCGCGGACGACGAGTCCGCCGAGGAGGGGACGCCCAGCGACGGCGCTCCCGACGAAGGGTCGAAAGCGAATCCCGACATGAAGTCGGTTCCCGGCGGGAGTTCGATCACCCGCGGGAGCCTCGTGAAGCCGCTCTTTCACCTGGCCTGGCCGATCGTCGTCATCCAGTTGCTCCAGGTCACCTACAACGTCGTCGACACGCTGTATCTGGGGCGGCTCTCGGCGGAGGCCGTCGGGGCGATCAGTCTCGCGTTCCCGCTGATCTTCCTGCTGATCGCCGTCGCCGGCGGGTTCACTACCGCCGGAGCCATCCTCGTCGCCCAGTATACCGGCGCGACCGGCGACCGGTCGGCGGGTCTGGTCGCCGGCCAGACCGTCTCGTTCGTCGGCGGCCTCTCGATCCTGCTCGGCATCGCCGGCTACTTCTACACGCGGCCGGCGCTCGAACTCCTGCCCAGCGATCCGGAGACTTCCGCGAGCGTCATTCCACTGGCGGCGGACTACATGGAGGTCATCTTCCTCGGCCTCCCGCTGATGTTCGGGTTCTTCATCTTCTCGTCGCTGATGCGGGGATACGGCGACACGCGGACGCCGATGCTGGTGATGGTCGTCTCCGTCGCCGTCAACGTCGTTCTCGACCCGATCTTCATCTTCGGGTTCCAGGACAACCCCCTGTTCGCGTGGCTCGGGTTGACCGCCCTCGAGGAGAGTCTGTTCGCCGCGGTCGGCTTTACGGGGCTGGGAATCGAGGGTGCCGCCCTCGCGACGGTCCTCGCTCGCGGAGTCGGGACCGGAATCGGCCTCTGGCTGCTGTTCGGGACCGGACTGGGGCCCACGGTCGACCTCGCACACCTCCGGCCCGACTTCGGGTTCATCGAGGACATCGTCCGACTGGGAACGCCGAGCATGGTCGAACAGAGCACGAGCGCGCTGGCGATGATCGCCCTGACGGCGATCGTCGTCACGTTCTCGCCCCCGGTCGTCTCGGCCTACGGGCTGGGCAACCGGCTGATCTCGCTGGTCTTCCTGCCGGCGATGGGGCTGGGACGCGCGATCGACACGATGGTCGGACAGAACCTCGGGGCGGATCGGGCGGACCGGGCCGCCCGGTCGGCGTGGCTCGCCGCCTCGACGGGCGCCGGCGTCATGCTGCTGGTCGCCGTGATCGCCGTGGCGTTCACGGAACCGATCGTCAGCGCGTTCCTCGGGGACGTCCCCGACGCACCCGAGACGATCGCGCTCGGGGTCGAGTACGTCCGGATTCGGTCGGTCGAGTTCGCGTTCATCGGCGTCTCGCAGGTGATGCTCGGGGCGTTCCGCGGGGCTGGCAACACGAAGACCGCGATGGTCATCTCGATCATCACGCTGTGGGTCGGGCGCGTCGGAACCGTCTTCACCCTCGTATTCATCCTGGGCTGGGGCGAAACCGGGATCTGGGTCGGCATGGCCGTCGGCAACGTCCTCGGCGCGATCGTCGGCGCGACCTGGTTCGCCCGCGGGACCTGGAAGGAGAAGTACATCGACGAGGATCGCGTCGACGAACAGGAGCCGGTTTCGGACAGCGCGGCCGGATAGCGACCTCGCTCCTTTCCCGCCGTTTTGGAGGTCGGAGCATACATAAAATACCGTCATTTGACCTCCTGCCCGTACCGGTATCGGAGAACCGCACCACCACTCCCAGTAACTGAGAACGGCGACGCCGATTGATACCGGAACGCGCCAATACGTCTCACACCTGATGGCGACCGACGACCACCCCACGGAACCGGAGCCGGAACCGAACCGGTCCAGTCCGGACGACAGGACGCTTCTGGAGACGATTGCGGACACCGAGCCGACGACGATCCCCGAGCTCGCCGACGGACTCGGGGTCCACCCGGCGACGATCGAACGGCGGTGTCTCGAGTTGCAGCGACGCGGGCTGGTTCGGCAGTGTACCGGCGGCCATCTGACCGTCGCCGATTCGACCGCGGACGAACGGTCGAACGCGAACGCGAACGCGAACGCGAGCCTCAGCCCCGATGGCGGCTCGAGCGAGCCTGTCGCCGGCGACTGACGGCGCGTCGCCGCACGTGGCCGGTCTCGTCTACGGCATCGATGTCCTGGCCGTCGCTGTCGGAATCACTGGCTCTATTGAGATTCTCGAGTACGGACCGGTTTCAGTGTCGTGTTGAATAGAGAGCGACTATGCGGCGGACACTCCCTGTCCTCTATGATGTTCTCTTCGACTGTCTTTGCGAGCGAGAACGAAATCCCGTACCGATGTCCGAAGGGCTGGGTTTGAACACCCGCCAGACGATGCCGGGCCGCAGGAGCGTGGTCGGGGGCACCTCCATCGTGATGACGCGGTAGAAGGCTTCCCGCAACCCGGCGTCGGTGTGTGCTTTGCTGGTCAGCCGGGACAGATATCGGTTGAAGAAATCGGTCCCCCGGGGTTTCGGCCCCGTGGTTTGCGGAAACCCGAAGTCGGACCCCACGGCCATATTCCACGCGATGTCGATGACTTCTTCGGCCCGTTCGAAGAACGGGAGTGCGATATTCGTACGGTCGCCTGCCGCCAGCACGTGATGGAGTACGAGGGCCTCCAGGGCGGCGACCGACATACCCTGGCCGTAGATCGGATTGAAGCTGGTGATTGCGTCCCCGATGACGACCAGCCCGCTCGGAAACCGATCGAGTTTCGCGTAGCGGTACCGTCTGTTGGACGGGAAGGGGTAGTGATCGATCTCCTCGCCGATCCACGGCTGGGTGTCTACGAGTCGTTTCAGGTCGGGGACGGGGAGGGTTCCCGCGAACTCGGCGAACCCTTCGAAATCCGTCGGTGGATGATCACCATGGACGCCGTGCATGTTCACCAGCCAGCGATCCGCTTCCACCGGGAACACTGCGCCACCGCGCGTGCGCGGCGCGGAGGCTGGCACGAAGAACGTCCGCCGGTCGTCCGGTGGTCGCTCGAAAAGGGCCGTGCTGTAGGCAATATCGATACGCACCTCCTCGACGGAAGGGGCCTCGTACCCGTGCTCCTCTAACCAGGTGGGGGTCCGACTCGTCCGGCCGGTTGCATCGACGGTCAGGTCAGCGGCGATTTCCTCCCGGGTGCCATCGTCGGTACGGACGACGACGCCGTCGACGCTCGTCGTTGCGTCGTCGACGAGATAGTCTAGCCACTGGCAGTTCGACCGGATGTGGATCCCGTCGAGATCGGAAAGACGCCGCCGGGTGATCAACTCGAACAGCGGACGACTGGCAGCGTACATGGGTAATCGTGTCGACCCGTCGGCGAGGAAGTCTCCGTTCTCGTAGTGTCGAAAATCAGTCAATGCGTCGATCACTAACCCGCCGGCCGAAATGAGATCCTCGCCGTATCCCGGAAACAGGTCCTCGAGCGTGGCCCGGCCAGCCTCCAGCAGGGCGTGAGGGTGATCGGCTTGTGGGACCCCCTTGCGCGTCCGAAGCTGGTCGGATAGCGAGTCACGCTCGATGATCGTGACCGCTTCGAACCCGTCTGCCAGAACGCGGGCCGTCAGCAGTCCCGCCATACTCCCTCCGATTACCACCGCGTGTTCATCGCTTTCGGAGACGCGAGCCGGGTTATACCGCGACACGGTTTCCAGAGTCATGCGGGAACGCCCATCAGAGACTGTATAAAATCCGGCTCTAGGTGGTTCTAGGCACCACCGGGGGCGCAGTCTCGAGCGGGAGAAAACGGCGATTCAGAGGGGAAAACGGCGTCAAGAAGGCCCGAACGGTCCGGGATGGCGTCGCCGGAGCGGAACCATTCTCGGTCGAAACGATCACCTGGTGGGGGTCGCGGATCGGTAGAGGGGACGCTCGTTCCGGCTGGAAACGGGGCGACGGACCAGTACCGGCCCGGATAGCGGCATCCGTCAGACGAGTTTGCGAAGCAGCGCGTAGCCGGCGTCGCGCAGGCGATCCGGCAGGTACTGGGCGTAGACGCCGTACTGTGCGAGCGGCCCGACCGGATAGCGGGCCGGCGGATCCGGCGTCGTGCTCGCCGTCAGGATCGCCTCCGCGACGTCTTCGGGTTCCGACGCGAACGGGCCGCCCGTGCCGCCGCCGATCAACTGCATCTCGTCGTACAACTCGTACAGGGTCTCGTAGGCCGGGGTCCGCTCCGATTCGGGCAACTCCTCGTCGACGCGATTCGTGAAGTTGGTCTCGACCGGACCGGGCTCGACGACGACCACGTCGACCCCGAACTCCTCGACTTCCGCCCGCAGGGAGTCGCTCATCGCCTCGAGGGCGAACTTCGAGCCCGAGTACGCGCCGGACCCGGGCAGGGAGATACGTCCGGCGACGCTCGAGACGTTGATGATCCGGCCCGCGCCCTGGGCGCGCATGTGTGGCAGGGCAGCGCGGACGAGCCGGTGGGGGCCGTAGACGTTGACGTCGAACTGCCGGTGGAGATCGGCCGTCGGGACGTCCTCGAGCGGCCCCATCTGGGCGTAGCCGGCGTTGTTCACGACGCAGTCGATCGCGCCCCCGATCTCGACCGTGCGCTCGACGGCCCGCGCGACCTGGTCCGGGTCGGTGACGTCGAGTTCGAGCGTCGTACAGCCGGCGTCCTCGAGGTCCTCGATGTCGGCCGGGTTGCGGGCCGTGGCGAACACCTGCCAGTTCGACTCGAGGAACGCTTCGGCAGTCGCACGGCCGATCCCCGAAGAGCAGCCGGTGATCAGGACGGACTGTTTCCGGGTGTAGCGGTCGTCGGAGTCGGTCGTCGCCGTCGTACCCTCCGGATCGTCGCCGACGGAATCGGCGGCTCCGTCGGTGCCCTCGTCGTCAGCGGTAGCCATGTGCGATCCGTTCGTGAGACGATACCTAAGTATCGACGGTTTGTCGCGCAGAGCGTACCGTCAGTTCTCGTGATCGGTTTCCGGTTCGACGAGTGACTTGGCCTCCTCGGCGTAGCTGTCGGCCAGCCGTACGGGTTCGGGCAGTTTGTAGCTCGTGGCCAGCGCCTCGACCACGTCGGCGGCCGTCTCCGGTCCGACACGGTGGCCGGGACTGACGTACAGGGGGTTGATGTAGCGGTCCGGCGAGTCGTACTGGCGGGTCTGGAGAGCATACCCCAGCAGCGTCCCGTCGGGCGCGTCGACGCTCGAGTCGGCCTCGATGGGCACCCGCGTTCCGGCCGGAAGGTTCTCCGTGTCCTCGACCGGCTCCCCGCACAGCAGGCTCTTCGCGACGCCGACGCTCGGCACGTCCCGGACGACGCCGATGTGGGTGGCGATGCCGGCCTGCCGGAAGTGGATGCGGCCGCTGCCGTCGAACAGCAGGATGTCGGGGGAGACCGACAGTTCCTCGAGCGCCGCCAGGATCGGCCCGCCCTCGCGGAACGCGAGTAGCCCGGGAACGTAGGGGATCTCGAGGGGCGTCACGGCGTGGACGCGTTCGATCACCTCGCCGGCGCGAGTCGCGACGACGGCTGAAAGCGCCCGGTCGTCGTCGAGAAACGACTGGTCGACGCCGGCGACGATCGGGGGTTGCGATCGGTCGGCGGCCTCCGGGGTCTCGAGGTCCGACGCGGCGGCGTTCGCGCTGGCCTCGAGCGGGTTCGTTATCGTGGCCGGATCGAACGGGAAGTCGTCCTCGAAGACGGCGGCGTCGGCGATCTCCCGCTGGAGGCGTTCCATCTCCTCGCGGGAGAGGCCGGGTTCGGGTGCGAGGTCGGAACGGGGTGTGCTCATAGGGGCAGCGTTGGCGGCGCGGAAAAATCAGTGGTCGGGTTGCGATCGAGCGAACGAACGAGTGAACGAACGAGCGAGCGGTAAGCGGCGACTGGCGAGCGGCGACCGGTCCGATACCGACGGGTCAGAAGCGGCGGCGACCGCCACCGGGACCGCCGGGCCCACCCGGTCCGCCGGGGCCGCCCGGCCCGCCGCCCAGCTGGAACTGGTTCGGCGTACGGACGTTTTTCGTGCGTTTGATGTACTCGCCGTAGCCGAGTCCGACCAGCAGCCCGACGAGGTGGGCCGCGTGGGCGATGTTCCCGCCGCCGCCGACCCCGACGAAGAAGACGCTGACGACGGCGATGCCGGCGGTCAGCACCCAGAGCGGCATCGGGATCATGAACATCAGGTAGACCCGGAGGTTCGGGTTCAGGATCGTGATGACGCCCATGATCGCCAGTGCGGCACCGCTGGCGCCGAGGACGCCGCCGACGCCCGGTACCGAGGCGTATCCCTGCGTGATCTGGATCGCCGTCTGTGCGAGGCCGGCGAGCGCGCCGCTGACGACGAACAGGATCGCGAACTTCTTCGACCCGACGTAGCGCTCGACGATGGGGCCGAAGAAGAATATCACGATGCTGTTGAAGACGATGTGGAAGATGTTGCCCGGATCGTGGGCGAAGATGGACGTCACCCACGTCCAGACGTACTCGGGGTTCTGTGGCGCCAGGATGAACAGCGTTCGGTGGACGACCGCACCCCCGATCAGGAGCGTGACCCACTGGAGCAGGAACGTGACCCACATCAGCGCCAGCAGGGTATACGTCATGTTCCCGCGGAAGTACGCCAGCGGACCGCCGGGACCCGTGTCGATCGGCAGTTTATCGAGCGCCTTCGATGCCGTCGATTTCGACGTCCTCGAGCTGTTTCCAGTCTGGACGCTGTCGTCGAAGCCGCTCCCGAAGACGCCGCTTGGGTCGTTCCAGTTCTCGAGCCCGGAGCAGTTGTGGTTCTCCGGGAGCCGATGGTCGGCACAGTAGGTGCCGCCGCAGTGCCGACAGTTGTACGGCATATTGTCGTCTTTCCCACACACGTCGCACTGGGCCATTGGGCTGAGGTAAGGGGGGAGTCGTCAAGGGATTTGGGGTTCCGTCTCAGGACCCAGGACGACGACCGCCGAGGCATCGAACGCCGCGAAGCACCACTGACGTCGCCGACGGCCGGGCCCGCCGGTACCGCTCGACGGACTGTACACTTTTGGCTCCCCGGACCCCATATCGAGGCGTGCAAGAGTACGAGCGCAAGCAACTGCTCGAGCGCGTCGAGCGCGAGGGCGCGACCGTCGGCGCGGACATCCCGGAGACCATCGAGGTCCAGGGCGAGGAGATCGATCTCCGGACCTTCGTCTTCGAGATCAAGCGCCGTGACACGGTCCCGCCCGGGGAGCGCGACCGCGTCGAGCAGGCCAAGAAGAACCTGCGACGCGAACGGCTCGAGCGCCTCGAGCAAATCGAGGAGGGCGACATCTCCCGCGAGAGGGGCGAGGAACTCGCCGGCAGCATCATCGGGATCGACCGGGCACTGAACGCCCTGGAGAGCCTGGGGCCGACCGACCTCGAGCGCGAGCAGAAGGCAAAGCAGGCCCAGGATCGCAAACGCTGGATGTCGTTCCTGAAGAAAGCCCTGGGTCAGGACGACGATCAGGGCAAACGGAGGGGTCGGTGATACCGATGGCGACCAACGCCGAAATCGCCGGCCGGTTCGAGGAGTTCGCCGACCTGCTCGAGGCCGACGACGTCGAGTACAAACCCCGGGCGTACCGGCGCGCGGCCGAAAACGTCCGCTCGCACCCGACGCCGATCGCCGACTACGTCGCCGAGGGCGACCGCGACGCCATCGAGGACATCGACGGCGTCGGCGACGCCATCGCCTCGAAGATCGTCGAGTACGTCGAGACCGGGTCGATCGACGAACTCGAGGAACTGCGCGCCGAGTTGCCGATCGACATCGCCGACATCACCCGCGTCGAGGGCGTCGGCCCGAAGACGGCCGGCAAACTGTACCGCGAACTCGGGATCGAGACCTTAGACGACCTCGAAGAGGCCGCCGAGAACGGCGAGATCCAGGAAGTCAAGGGGTTCGGCCCCAAGACCGAGCAGAACATCCGGGACAACCTCGAGTTCGCCCGCCAGGTCGGCCAGCGCTACCTGCTCGGCGAGGGACGCCCGCTCGCCGACGACGTACTCGCCTTCCTCGAATCCCTCGAGGAAGTCGATCGCTGTGAAGTCGCGGGCTCGATCCGCCGGTGGCGCGAGACGATCGGCGACGTGGACGTGCTCGCGGCGACGGACTCCCCGGAAGCGGTCGTCGAACGGTTCGTCGACTGGGACTCCGTCGACGGCGAGATCGAGTCCGGACCCGCGAAGGCCAGCGTCCGGGTCGGCGAAATTCGGATCGACCTCCGGGTTGTCGCACCCGAGGAGTTCGGCTCCGCCCTGCAGTATTTCACCGGGAGCAAGGACCACAACGTCACCCTGCGCAACTACGCGATCGACCGCGGGATGAAACTGAACGAGTACGGCGCCTTCGACGTCAGCGACCTCGAGGACGCCGAGGAGGGCCAACGCGTCGGCGACCGCGTCGCGGGCGAAACCGAGGAAGGAATGTACGAGGCCCTCGGGCTCCCCTGGATCCCGCCGGAACTCCGCGAGGACCGCGGCGAGATCGAGGCCGCCGAGAACGGCGACCTGCCGGACCTGCTGACCCGGGCGGACGTCCGAGGCGACCTCCACACCCACACCGAGTGGTCCGACGGGAACAACACCGTCGCAGCGATGATCGCCGGGGCCGAAGAGCGAGGCTACGACTACTTCGGGATCGCGGACCACGCCGAAGGGCCGGGCGTCGTCGGCGACATGGGCCTCTCCGACGAGGAGATCCTGGAGCAGGTCGAGGTCGTCCGCGAGGCCGGGGAGGACAGCGACCTCGAGGTCTTCGCGGGGATCGAGGCCAACGTCGACGCGACCGGCGAGATCGATCTCGGCGAGCCAGTCATCGACGCGCTCGACGTCGTCGTCGCCTCGCCCCACAGCGCGCTCGACCAGGACGCCGAGACCGCGACCGAGCGGCTCGTCCGAGCGATCGAGAACCCCGCGATCGACGTGCTCGGCCACCCCAGCGGCCGACTGCTCAACGAGCGCTCGGGCCTCGAGTTCGACGCCGCCGAACTCGGCCGGGCCGCGGCCGCCCACGACACCGCCCTCGAGGTCAACAGCAATCCCCGCCGGCTCGACCTGTGGGGGAGCGCCGTCCAGGCCGCCGTCGAGGAGGGCGCACCGATCGCGATCAACACCGACGCCCACCGGCCGGCGACCCTCGAGTACGTCCGCTGGGGCGTTCACACGGCCCGACGCGGGTGGGCCGAGCCCGCGGACGTGATCAACACCTGGGACCTCGAGGACCTGCGCGCGTTCCTGCACTGATGCGGCTCCTCCTCGACGTCATGTGCGGCGGGCTCGTCCCCTATCTGCGGCTGTGTAATCACGACACCGCCTACGCCGGCGAGCGGGGCCGGGACCTCGAGGGCGACGACGCCGTGGTGGTCGTCGCCGAAGACGAGGACCGGACGGTCGTAACCCGCGACGTCGCGCTCGCGAACCGGACCGCCGACTCCCCGGGGTCGATCCTCCTCGAGGCCCACGAAGTCGAGGCCCAGCTGGTGGAGCTGGCGACGGCCGGCGTTCCCCTCGATATCGCGGCCGAACCACGGTTTTGCGGTCGGTGTAACGGTCAGCTCGAGCGAGTCGATCCGGACGCCGTAGACGACCTTCCCGACTACGTTCCGGGTCCACCCTCGCGAGGGGTCGACGCGAGCGGGAACGGAACGGGCGACGGAACGAACGCCGATCGCGACCGGCCGTCCGACCTCTGGCGATGCATGGATTGTGGCCAATACTTCTGGCGCGGCAGCCACTGGGATCGCATGGCGGCGACGCTGCGAGCGGTCCGGTCCGACGGAGGGGAGAAAGGGGGCGACGGGTAACCGACGCTCGAGTCGACCGAAGCGTGGACTCAGTACACCGCGACGTCTTCGAACCGCCCGTCGTAGGCGATGTGTCGGGGATGGGTCGGCTCGATCCCCGATAGAAAGAGCCGATCCACCTTCTTCCAGGTGTTCTCGTAGGCGAGATGGCCGAGTTCGCCCGCCGTCGTCGTCCACCGCCCGAGACCGTTCCGGTACACGATCCGCCGCCGGACACCGTCTTCGAGGGCGGCACGGAGGTCCGCCACCGTCTCGATCGCGGCGCCGAGGACCGTGTGGGAGATCCCGACGGTCCGCGGGAGGTGGGCGTACGACGACGTAAACGGCGGCAGATCGACCGACTCGGCGATCTCGCGCGCCCGACGATTGTGCATCGGGAGGTGTTTCGGGTTGAAGATCTCGACGGCGTCGATCAGGCCGGCGTACCGGCCGACGTCGGTCCCGGTGAGACTCACGTTGGCGAACTCGGGGTGGGGAGCGAGCACCGTCGCGTCCTGGCGCTCGAACTCGTCCATCGCGGTCTCGAGCGGGATGAAGTCCGGGACCGGCTCCTCGAGGCCGATCGCGAGGACGTGTTTGCGTTCGTACCAGGGGCCGGTGAAGACCTCCCGAGCGGGCACGACCAGCAAGTCGTCGGTCGAGTAGCGCTCGGCTTCGCGCCGGATTTCCGGGAGCCGGGTGAAGTGTGGAGCGTAGACGATCGCGTCGAGGCCTGCCTGCTCGGCCCGCGCCACGACCTCGTCGTCGAGCACTTTCACGTGGCAGTCGACTCGGGTGATGCCGTCGGCGTCGCTGTCTCGGTTGGCGTCGATCCCATCGGCGTCGTGGTCCTCCTCGACGCCGTCTCCGTCGCCGTCGTCACCATCGCCTTCGCTCTCGCTCACGCCCGACGATAACGGGACAAACGAGTTATTCGTTCTGATTCCACCGTTCCGGTCCGCTCGAGTCGTCCGTCGACCTCGGCGGGTTGTCAACGCCGGAGCGAACGGTTATATCGACTCGAGCGGACGACGAAAAGACCATTAGGTCGGCCCACCGACTACCCCCAAATGGCCTGGGAATGCGGAATCGACGGCTGCGGGGAGGTGTTCGCCGACGTCGAGTCGGCCGTGGTCCATCAGGCGACCGAACACGAGCGCCGGGAGTGCAAGGTCTGTGGCACCGTCGTTCCGGACGGCTACCTTGCGATCCGCCACGCGTTCAACGAGCACAGCCGCGCGGAGTACGTCCGGGCCTACGGGGCCGACGCCGAGGACGTCCGCGAGCGCGAGGAACTCCTGGACGAGATCGAGTCCGAAGCGGACATGGAGACGATCGCGACCGAACTGAAACGCTAGGCCGGCGTGCGTGGCGGTACCGTCAGTCCTCTCGCGAGCGACGTGATGGCCAGATCGACGACGTCGTCGTAGTATCCCTCCCGGTAATTGTCGAACTCCTCCCGGTGGATGGCGAGGTAGCCGATCGTCCCCATCACTCCGAGAACGGTGATAGGATCGTGTTCTGCGAGCGGACCGTCGCTCCGTTCCTGTAGCGATTCGACGATCGGGACGTAGTCGTCCATCTTCTTCTGACCGATCTCCTCCATCTGTTCCTGGGAGAGGCCGTTCAGGAACTCCTCGCGGTACTGGATCAGCGGGTTCTGCTCGGCGAACTCGACGTAACACCTGAACAGCCGTTCGAGCCCCTCCCGTGGCTCGTCGACGCCCTCGAGTTCCCCCTCGAGTTCCTCCAGAAACTCCTCGGATTCGCGTTCGATGATCTCCGCGTAGAGTTCGGACTTGGAGTCGAAAAATCGGTAGAACGTGCTCTTGGCGATCCCGACCGGTTCGGTAACGTCGTCGACGTTCGTCTTCCGTGGCCCGTACAGCCGTAGCAGTTCGCGGCCGGTTTCGACGAGTTCGTCCCGGATTCGGTCCCGTTCGTCGTCGCTGAACCCGCGCATATCTACAGGTGGGTGCTGAAACTCAAAAACAGATCGGTCGTCATTCATGACTTCATGACCACAAGAAGTATTTAGTCATAGAGTCAAACCCGATCATGGCATCGATCGAAGTGACGGATCTGACGAAGGAGTACGGGGATCTGGTGGCGGTGGACTCGCTGTCGTTCTCGGTCGAGGAGGGGGAGGTATTCGGCTACCTCGGACCGAACGGGGCCGGTAAGACCACGACGATCCGGACGATTCTCGGATTGCTCGCACCGACCTCGGGGACCGTCTCGGTCCTGGGGACGGACGTGCGCGACGAGGACGCGCTCGTCGAGACGAAACGACGAATCGGCTACCTGCCCGCGACGCTCGGGTTCGACGAGGACGTGACCGGAAATCGGGTGCTCGACTACCACGCATCGCTCAAAGGTGATCCGCGGCGCTCGGAACTGGTCGATACCTTCACGCCGCCGCTGGACCGCCCGATCCGCGAGTACTCGACCGGGAACGAGCAGATGCTCGGGCTCATCCAGGCGTTCATGCACGACCCCGACCTCGTCATCATGGACGAGCCGACCTCCGGACTGGATCCGCTGAAACAGGAGCAGTTCAACGAGTTCGTCGACGCCGAGCGCGAGCGAGGGACGACGATTTTCTTCTCCTCGCACGTCCTGAGCGAGGTGCGCCGCGTCTGCGATCGGGTCGCCATCCTGCGGGACGGCCAGCTCGTCGCGCTCGAGGACGTCGAGTCGTTGCTCGAGAAAGGCGGCAAGCGGGTTCGCGTCCGGACTCCGGACGACGTCGCGACCGCGGTCGAGGGGCTGGACGGTGCCGTCGACGTCGTCGAACTCGAGGACGGCGTGCAGTTCACGTACGTCGGCGAGTACAACGCCTTGCTCGAGCACCTGACGAACTACGACGTATTCGACATCGACATCAGCGAACCGCCGCTCGAGGACGTCTTCATGCACTACTACGGCGCCGACGCTACGACCGCCGTTCGCGACGCGGAGGGTATCGATGCTTGAGACGTTCTACTACGAGACGGACCGGAACGTTCGCGGAACGCTCGTCTTCGTCGCACTGGTGAGCGTCTACACCGCGTTCATCGTCGCCCTGTTCCCCTCGATCGAGGCGGCGGGCGTCGACATCGACCAGGTCGTCGAGGCCTACCCCGAGGCAGTTCGACAGGCGATGGGCGTTCAGTCGATGTCCACCATCGAGGGGTTCCTCGCGACCCAGATCTACACGTTCATCTGGGTGCTGTTGATGGGACTGTACTTCGCCTACCGATCCGCCGGACTCGTCGCAGACGACGTGGAACGGGATCGGATGGATCTGTTGCTCTCGCTTCCGATCTCCCGGTCGCGTCTCGTCCTCGAGAAGTTCGCCTCGGTGCTGGTCCCGATCGTCGCGCTCAACGTCGGCGTCGGCGCCGTCATCTACGCGGTCGGGTTCGCCATCGGCGAGTCGATCGACCTGCTCGATATGACGATGGTCCACTTGCTTTCGATTCCATACTTGCTCGCGTGTGCGGGGATCGGACTCGTCCTCTCGACGGCGGTCGACCGGGCAGACGTCGCACAGCGCGTCGCGATCGGCATCGTGTTCGCGCTCTACCTGGTCGAGACGATCGCGGCGAGTACCGACGGGTTCGAACCACTGCAGTACGTCAGCCCCACCCACTACTACGATCCGACGGCGATCCTCCTCGAGGAAAGCTACGCCTACGGTGACACACTCGTCTTGCTCGCCGTCACTGCGCTGCTCGTCGTCGCCGCCCAGTTCGTATTCCAGCGACGAGACATCTAACGCTCAGTCGTTCTCGAGGTTCGTATTCAGTGGATAGCGCGGAGCAGTCGAGCAAAGAGCGTCGATACTCGCCAGTTCGGTTTGGTCGTCCGCGTAGTAATCGACGAACTACCGCTCGTCACTGTCCAGCACGCGGATCTGGTCGCCCCGCACCGTCACCGGAATCGGGACCGTCGCGCTCCTAAATTTTACTGCGTCGGGTTCGCTCACGGCGTTCGCTCACCGCTCCTTGCAAAATTTAGTACAAAACTTCCCCGGCGTTCGCTTCGAGGATCTCGCGTCGCTCGATCCTCGTATCGCTCACGTCGAGCGAACCGACTCGCTATCGCTCGTCGGAATCGAGGACGCGGATCTGGTCTCCCCGCACCGTCACGGGAATCGGGACCGTCGCGCTCCTAAATTTTACTGCGTCGGGTTCGCTCACGGCGTTCGCTCACCGCTCCTTGCAAAATTTAGTATAAAACTTCCTCGACGTTCGCTTCGAGGATCTCGCGTCGCTCGATCCTCGTATCGCTCACGTCGAGCGAACCGACTCGCTATCGCTCGTCGGAATCGAGGACGCGGATCTGGTCTCCCCGCACCGTCACGGGAATCGGGACCGTCGCCTCGTACAGTTCGACGGTCACCTGGTCTTTGCCCTCGTCGATGCGCTGGACCTGCGCCTTCTCGCCCTTGAACGGGCCCGCGATGAGTTCCACGATGTCGCCCTCGGCGATCCCCTCGACGTCCGGCTTCGGCGAGAGGAAGTGCTCGACTTCCGAGATGTCGGACTCGCCGGGGACGATGCTCCGGGCGTGGGGAATGTCGTCTAAGACCCGCTGGAGGACGGCGTCGCCGTCGGACTCGACCATCACGTAGGAGGTCAGCGAGTCCGGCGCGAGCGCGGCGTGGATCTCGGGCTCCTCGCGGTTGATGATCATGTCCGCGACGGTGCGTTCCTGGCTCGCGGTCGTCTTGACTGCGTAGATACCCATCAGACGCCACCACCGGTCAGCACGAGCATTATCGCGCCGATGAGGAATCCCATCAACCCGACGAGCAGGATGCCAGCACCGGCGATCTTCGACACCTGAAGGAACTCGTTCGTCGTGGGTGTCGTCGCCATCTTCAACACCCTGACGTACGAGCTGAGATCGTAGGGAACGTCCATATCTATGTGTTCACAACGCGGGGCCTTTTATCTGTCTTTCGTGTCGGCTGGACGGTTCGTTCGATCTGAATCCGAGACGGGACGCGAGACGGGGCCGTTCGACTGGATCGACGTTGCACTCGACGGCCGGAGGTCCACGTCACTGGACGACGAACGACCGGTGTCATGGCCGAAGACGATAGCGACAGAACCAGCGAACGCGAGGCGGAACGGGAGGCCGAAATCGAGGACGAACTCGAGCGAATCGACCGTGATCCGGACGAGGTCGACGGCGGCGACGGCGACCTCGGGACACAGAACGCGCCGCGGGACGAGGAGATCGAGGACCTCGAGGACGCGGAAGAGCAACCGGAGGAGAGCGCGGAAACCGGCGGCGACTGACGACTCTCAGGGGCCCTCTACCGGCGGTCGTTCCTCGAGGGTCAACTCGACCGTCTCCCGCTCGCCGTCGCGAACGACGTCGACGTCGATCGTCTCCCCCGGCGACGTCTCGAGCGCCAGGTACGACGCGAGTCGCTCCTCGTTCGGGATCTCCTCGTCGTCGATGGCGACGATCACGTCGCCGCCCGCGGGAACCGGCACGCCGTCGACGGTCGCCACCTCGTCGGCCGGTTCGAGCACGCCACTGGCCGGCCCATCTGGCCTGACCTCGCGGACGAGGACGCCCCGCGGCTCGTCCAGTTCGTTCGCCTCGGCGATACGCGGATCGACGGGGTCGACCCCGACGCCGACGTAGGAGTGGGGGTACTCGCCGTCCGCGGCGAGCGCCGGCACCACCCGCGCGGCCAGTTGGGAGGAGATCGCGAACCCGATGGTCTGTCCGGCCCCGGCGAAGACCACGCCCAGCACCGACCCCTCGAGGTCGACGAGCGGGCCGCCGCTGTTGCCCGGGTTGACGGGCGCATCAGTCTGGATCGCCGCCGGAATGGAGAACCCGGTGGGACTCGGCAGCGAGCGATCGACCCCGCTGACGATCCCCTGTGTAATCGAGGCGTCGAGTCCGAGCGGGTTGCCCAGCGCGACGACTTCCTGCCCGACCGCCGGCCGCTCGTCGGCCAGCGAAAGCCCGTCGACGACGTCCGGGAAGTCGTCGACCTCGAGGACGGCGAGGTCGCTGTACTCGTCGGTGCCGAGGACCGTGGCGGTTCGCCACTGCTCGTCGGTGAACTGGAGTTCGACTTCGTCCGCGTCCCGGACCACGTGTGCGTTCGTGACGACGTGGTCGTCGACGACGAACCCGGAGCCGAGTCCGCCGGGACCCGGCCCGTCCATCCCCGAGACGGAGACAAGGACGACGTCGTCGATGATCGACTCGTAGACGTCGACGTAGCGCCCGTCGCTTGCGTCCTCGCCTTCGTCGTCCTGTGCGGCTCCACTGGCGACCGCCGTGCCGGAGCCGACGATTCCGAACCCGACGGCGGCCCGGAGCAATCCGCGACGTGTGGTGTCGATCGGAGTCTGCGTCACGCGCGCTTCCACCTCGAGCAGTGGTATAAAACCGAGGCCAGCACGGCCATCCCGTCGAATTGTGGGGCGACCGCGAACCACGACGACGTTCCGCCGGCCGAACTCGACGGGAACCGGCGGTTCAGTTCCTCGAGCGCGGGCCTCCCCCTCGAGGACCCCGAGACACACGCGACCGATCGCGGAGCGTCGTCGTGACTCGTACTCCCGGCCGCTGCCGGCCGACGCTTATTGGCTCGAGCCCCCGACGTATCGGGCACTGACACACGCCGGCCGAGGAATCGCCGTTCGACCGTTCCCGTAGCTTCACCCCACGTCCGAGCGCTCTCCAGATGGACTACCCACCGCTTCGCGATTACGGCGTCATCGGCAACGACGACCGCTGCGCGCTCGTCAGCAGAACCGGCTCGATCGACTGGTGTTGCTTCCCGCACCTCGAGGACGCGAGCGTCTTCGCCCGAATCCTCGACGCCGACCATGGCGGGCACTTCGCGGTCTCCCCGAGGGCGGCCCACGAGTCGAGCCACCGCTACGTCGACCGGACGAACGTCCTCGAAACGACCTTCGAGACCGAACGCGGGCAGGCGACCGTGACCGACTTCATGCCGATCCGGAACGGACGCAAACCCGGCTCCGGCCGCGGCCGCGACGGCGGCCACGACTACGCGTTCGACTTCGACGACGAGGACGACGCCAACCGCTTCCAGCAGGCGATCTACCGGCGGCTCGAGTGCGAACGCGGCGACGTCGAGTTCGGCCTCGAGTTCGCGCCCCGGTTCGACTACGCCCGGGTGACGCCGACGTTCGAACGGATCGCGGACGGCGTCGTCGCCCGTGGCGACGACCGGTCGCTGTTTCTGTACACGGGTTGGGAACCGCCGCTCGACGACCTCACGGTCTCGGAGTCCGACGCGACCGTCACCGGCACCGTCTCGCTCTCGGCCGGCGACCGCTGCTGGACCGGCGTCCAGTACGGCGGCCGGGGGCCGCTTTCGTCGATCGACCTCGAGACCTGCATCGACGAGACGAAACGCTACTGGCGCGACTGGCTCGGCACCCGCGACGGCGCGCCCGGAACGATGCCCGAGCGGTGGTACGAGGCCGTCGTCCGGTCGGAACTCGTCCTGAAGCTACTGATCCACCACGAGACGGGCGCGATCCCGGCGGCGGCGACGACGTCGATCCCCGAGAAGATCGGCTCCGACCGGACCTGGGACTACCGGTACAACTGGATCCGGGACGCAAAGTTCACCGTCCAGGCGTTACACGACACGGGCCACGAACGGGAGGGTCGGGAGTACTTCGACTGGTTCGCCGACGTCGCCCGCACGGACCCCGCCGAGATCCGGCCCCTCTACAGTCTGCACGGTGAAACCGGCGACGCGGTCGCCGAGCGAACCCTCGAGCACCTCTCGGGGTACCGCGACACGGGTCCCGTCCGTGTCGGGAACGCCGCGGCCCCGCAGCAACAACTCGACGTCTACGGGACGATCGTCCAGGCCCTTTATGAGACGGTCCAGTTCGACGTGTCGGTCCCGATCGAGGACGACTGGGACGCGATCCGCGACATCGTCGACTACGTCTGTGCACACTGGGACGAACGCGACGCCGGGATCTGGGAGTTTCGCGAGGAGCAGCGACACTTCCTTCACTCGAAACTGCTGTGCTGGGTCGCGCTCGACCGGGGAATCGTGCTCGCGCGGGAAAACGACCTCGAGGCCCCACTCGAGGAGTGGGAGGGGAGCCGAGCGGCGGTCCGCGAAGCGATCGAGGAACGCGGCTACAGCGAGTCGGCCGGGAGCTTCGTCCAGTACTTCGGCAGCGACGAGGCCCTCGACGCGACCGCGCTGTTGCTCCCGATCTACGAGTTCCTGCCGCCGGAAGACGACCGCGTCCAGTCGACGATCGACGCCGTCATCGAGCGACTGACGACCGACGACGGTCTCGTCGTCAGGTTCGTCGACAGCGAGGTCCGCGAGGACGAGGCGGAGCCGTTCCTGCTGTGCTCGTTCTGGCTGATCGACGCGCTGGTCCTCTCGAACCGCCTCGAGCGGGCCCGGGAGTACTTCGAGTCGGTGCTCGAGTACGCCAGCCCCCTCGGCCTCTACTCCGAGAAGGTCGACCCCGATACCGGCGAACTCCTGGGGAACTTCCCGCAGGCGTTCTCCCACCTCGGCCTGATAAACAGCGCGACGTACCTCTCGCGGGCGCTCGAGGTCGACGGCGACGTGTCCCCGGAGAACTTCGACCCGGGCCACGTGGAAACGCTGTTCAGGCGGTGAGAGGTATCCTAACGCCCCAAATCAAAGATTTGCTGGCTCGACGAAGCTAGGCTTCGTCGAACACCGTTGAGCAACGCTCAACGTACTCGACGAGGCTTACGCCTCGTCAAACAACTCCTCACCCTCGACCATATGCTCCTCGACCGCGTCCAGATCCAGGGTCACGCCGAGGCCGGGCTTCTCGGGGATTTCGATGTAGCCGTCCTCGATGACGTCCTCCTCGACGAGATCCGACCACCAGCCGAGTTCGTAGGAGTGGTACTCCACCGCGAGCGAGTTCGGAATCGCCGCGCCGACGTGGGCGCTCGCCATCGTCGCGACCGGCGAGGCGACGTTGTGCATCGCGACCGGAACGTAGTAGAGATCCGCCAGGTCCGCGATCTTCCGGGTCTCGCGCATCCCACCGACCTTCGGCATGTCCGGCGCGATGATGTCCACCGCCTGCTCCTCCAACAGTCGCCGCTGGCCGTGTTTGCGGTAGACGTTCTCGCCGACCGTGATCGGCGTCGTCGTCGACTGGGTGACTTCCCGCTGGACGTCGTGGTTCTCCGGCGGCACCGGGTCCTCGAGCCACCAGACGTCGTACTCCTCGAGGCGCTTCGCGAGGCGTTTCGCGGAGCCACCAGAGAAGGTCCAGTGACAGTCGAACGCGACGTCGGCCCGGGAGCCGACGCGCTGGGTGACGGCTTCGACGATGCTTGCCTTGTGTTCGATTTCGGGTGCGCGGAGGTGGCGGTTCGCGCGGTCTTTCTCGTGGCCGGAGGGGACGTCGAGGTCGAACTTCAGGGCGTCGTAGCCGAGTTCGGTGACGACGCGTTCGGCCTCGTCGGCGCAGGCGATCGGGTCCGCTTCCGCTTCGGTGTGACAGTCACAGTAGACCCGGACCTCGTCGCGGTACTTTCCGCCGAGCAACTGGTAGGCCGGCACCTCGAGGATCTTGCCCGCCAGATCGTGTAGCGCGACCTCGATGCCCGAAATCGCGGTGACCGTGACGCCGCCGATCGAACCCTCGCCGGACATCTTCTGGACGAGGTGTTCCGTGAGGCGATCGATATCCAGCGGATTCTCCCCGCGCAGGAACGGGGCCATCCGTTCGATGAGTTCCGGCGCGCCCGCCCCCCAGTAGGCCTCGCCGGTGCCGACGATGCCCGCGTCGGTATAAATTCGGACGAGGGTCCACGGGAAGTTGCCGTCGACCATCGTCGTCTGGACGTCCGTGATCTCGACGTCCCGGCCGTCCCCGCGCTCGCGGGTCACGTTCATCGTCTCCGCCGACAGATCCCGCATCGTGTATTCCGCGTTCGGATCGCGGAGGTTCGAGTAATCGACTCCCATAGCAAAAATCACTACTCGGGAATCAAGTAATTGTTTTCATCACGGTCCGGCCGTCGGCTCGAGGTCCGTGCCGACTACAGAGAGCCGAACTCGACGGCGGTTTTCACGACGTCGTCGCCGGTTTCGAACGCCGCGTCGTACTCCTCGAGGCCGTAGACCCCGGTCACGAGGTCGTCGGTGAACCAGTCGGGAAGCTGGGAAAGCGTGTCGACGGCCGATTCGAACTGGCCGCGGTGGGAATTGACCGTGCCGACCAGCGCCTTGTTGTGCAGGACCATCTCGCGGTGGAGGTGACCGCCGTCGACCTCGAACTCCCAGGGTTCGGGGACGCCCAGCAGCGCGCCGACGCCGTTCGGTGCGAGCGCGTCGACCGTCTCGACGGCGTGTTTCGCGTATCCCGTCGCCTCGTAGGCGAAGTCGACGGCCTCGTACGCGTCGGGGATCTCGGCGACCGGCGTCTTCCGCGAGTCGACGTACGTCGCGCCCAGTTCCTCGATGATGTCGATCGTGGGGTCGGGCCGGTCGCGCCGCCCGAGACAGTACGTCCGGTCGAACTCGTAGACCTTCTCGAGCATCGCCAGCGTGAGCAGCCCGAGCGAGCCGTTCCCGAGCACGAGGGCGGACTCGGGGTTCCAGTCGAACGCCGACCGCGAGGCGAAGGCGTGCTCGAAGGCTTTCTCGGAGATGCTGATCGGCTCGACGAGGAAGCCAAGCGCCGCGAGTTCCTCGGGGATCGAAACGAGGTACTCCGCCGGGCTGGTGAAGTACTCGGACATGAACCCGTGTTCGCCGACGATCCCGCGCTCGACGTACTCGCCGTCGGGCGCCATGTCCGGTTCGCCCCGCTCGAAGTACTCGTTGGTCCCGCCCGCGGGCGGTCGGCGCACCGTCGGGACGACGATCTCCCCCTCCTCGAGGTCGGTCCCGTTCGGATCGGCGACGACGCCGACCGCCTCGTGGCCCAGGACGAGTCGATCTTCGCCGGGGGGCAGTTCACCGTGGTGTCCCGCGATGACTTCCTGGTCGGTCCCGTCGACACCCACCCGCAGCGTCCGCACCAGCGCCTCGCCCGTACCTGGCTCGGGCTGTGGCCGCTCGACGAGCGTCGGCTCGCCGGCGCCTGGTTCGACAGCGATCGCTTTCATACTCGAACCAACGGACCGGGTCGCTAAAGTATTTACCCTATCGGTAGTAAATTGTAGAACGTCCCGACCGGCTGGTGATCGCGACGACGATCGACGGCCGGATCGCTCGAGGGGGAAGCGATCGGCAGGAAAACGAGGGATCGGATGACCGGGGACCGGCCGGACTCACTCGCTTCGCGCTTCTTCGACCGCCTCGACGAAGGCGGCGGCCGACTCCCGAACGCGGTCCATGTCGCCGTCGGCGATCGCTTCGTCGTCGACGATCGCGCTGCCGGCACCGACCGCGAGTGCGCCCGCCTCGAGGTACTCCCCGGCGTTTTCCGCCGAGATACCGCCGGTCGGAATCACGTCGACGTCCCCGAGCGGGCCCTTGATCGCGCCGATGTGGCCGGGGCCGACGGTAGAGGCCGGGAACAGTTTGAGTACGTCGGCACCGGCCTCCATCGCGGTTACGGCCTCGGTCGGCGTCATGATGCCGGGCGCGGCGAGAACGCCGTGACGGTTACAGGTACGGACGACGTCGACGTCCAGGTGCGGCGAGACCACGAACTCCGCGCCCGCGTCGACCATCGACTCCGCAGTCGCGGCGTCGAGGACGGTGCCAGCCCCGACCACGGCGTCGGTATCGGCCAGCTCGCGCGAGACCGCGGCCATCTTCTCTCGAGCGAAGTCGCCGTCGGCCGTGATCTCGATCGCGGCGACGCCGCCCTCGTGGAGCGCTCGAGCGACGGGGACGATATCGTCCTCGCCGACACCCCGGAGGACGGCGACGACGCCGCCCTCGGCGATCCGATCCCGAACCGCGCGTGCGTCGGTCATCGTCGCGACCCTCCCTCGGTCGTGGGGTTCGATGCGGCGCGGGGCCGCGCTCGACCGCGAATACTCCGTCGAGTCATTACGCCCGACGTTCTCCCTCTCGTCCCATGAAGTTTACTCACTGCACAGTAAAGGATGACCCTACTCCCCGTCCTCGAGGCGGCGAAGGGTCACCGACTCGGCCTCGAAGTCCTCGAGGAACGCGCCGCTCCCGCCGATGCTGTAGCGGTCGCCGTCGACCTGGATCTCGAACGCGTTCTCGATGGGAACGGTCGACGAGACGGGCCGGACCAGGCTCTGTCGGACGTCGACGACCTCGCCCGAGAGTCGTGTCGGCAGGTCCCGGTCGGCGACCGGCGCCCCTTCGACGGTCGCCTCGAGCCGGGTGTCGCTCGTCCGGTGGAGCGCGATCTGGAAGACTGCGTGCCGGAATCCGTCGTACGTTCCCGGCAACTCCGCCGGCGACCTGACGTATCGCTCCTCCGCGATCGGCCAGTAGTTCGCCAGGAAGGAACCGGTGAGTACGGGGACCAGTTGTTCCTGTGAGAGGGCGATCGCACGCGTATCGCTCGTGGAACTCGTGAGGATCTGGTTCGGAGCCAACAGCCCGTGAACTCGATCCACCGTCAACATCGTCGGGACGAGCGCGTCCCAGGTCCGGACAGTACTCGCCGTCCCGGCGAGCGACGCGGTATCGATCCGCTCGCCGTCGGCCGTCCCGACGAGCAGGAGGACGAGGACGTCCCGTTCGACGGTCTCCTCGAGCGTCGACCGGATCCGCGGGAGTATCGACGCGGGCAACGACAGCGTCACCTCGGTTTCGGCGTTTCCCAGCAGCTCTTCGATGCGCTTGAGGACCGTCTGTCGGGACTTGATCACCTCGAACTGCTCCCCGGTACGCTCGGTCCGCGTGTACCGGGACTCCAGTTCCGGCTCCATCTGCTCGACGCTGCGGGTGAGCCGCTGGACGACCGTCTCCGGCTGGACCGGCCGGATGACCGTCGGTACCGCGTGGTCGTCGACCTCGACGAACCCTCGTTCCTCGAGTTCCTCGCTGATGCTGTAGACGTACCGCTTCGAAACGTCGGCGGCGTCCGCGATCGTGCTCGCCTTCGATTCCCCGTGATCCAGGATGGCGAGGTACGTGTCGATCTCCTTCTCCGAGAGGCCGAATTGCTCGAGTAGTCCGGCGAGGCCGTCAGTGTCCATGAGTAGTTAGTGTTGCAAGAATTGCAGCGACGGCTGAAAAAGATTCGCGCTCGGCTCGAGTGGATCGACCGTCGATTCCACGGACGACGGCGGCTTCGTCGTCGGGCAAAAGTGGGAATACATTTTACAACAAATTTTAGACGGTGGGGGTCGTATCGGGTTCCACGATGAAACTTCACAGCGCCCTGAACGACGTCAAACGGTCGCGGGGCGACCCTCGTCGGTTTCCCGGCGAGCGACGGTCGACGTCGGGGCTGTTCTCGGGGCTCGACGATCGACTCGTCCACGTCGCCCCCGACGGGTCGGTCAGGGACTACTCCTATCCCGTCTCGGGGCTCGTCGGCATCGAGAAGTCCCGGTTCGGGGTCGAACTGGGTAACGGCACCCACTGGCTCGAGGGTGGCCAACAGCGCTACGTCGGCGATACCGCGGTCGTCGAAACCGTCCACCGGATCGATTCCGAACCCAAATCGGACCCGGTCACGCTCGTCCAGCACGACGTGACCGTCGGCCGACTACATCTCACGCACTTCGAACTCGAGGGTACCGACGGGACGGACAGCCCGTCGGAGCCGTCGATCCACGCGTGTCTCGGCTTCGCCCCCGAGGGCCGGGTCGGCCGGACCGGACAGCTCCGACACGAGGACGTCGTCGAGATCTATCACGACCGCGAACGCGATTTCGTCGCCGCCTCCTCGCCGCTCGAGGTCACGGGGCAGGTGCCGCCGAACTTCGAGGAACTGCTCGACGAAGAGCCGGTCGAGCTTCCCCGTCCGGACGCCGCCGGCCGATACGAGGAGACCTCCCTCAGCCCGATCGGGATGCTCGAGGTCACGCTGACCGGCGACGACCCGAGCGCGACGATCGCGACGCTCCTCGCGGACGCCTCCGACGGCGACCGGCTCGAGGCCCTCGAACGGGTCCGGGCCGGCGTCGCCGACCATCCCGACCGCGAGACGATCCTCGAGGTCGGCCGGACGCAGGCGCAGGGACTTCTGGGCGCTGGTGACTCCTCGAGCACGGTCGGAAACGGGACGATCGACGACGCGGTCGACGACCTGCGAACCCTCGCTCTCCTGCGGGGCTCGAACGGGTCCCGGATGGCCGGCCCCGAGTTCGACCCCTTCTTCAGGTATTCCGGCGGTTACGGCTACACCTGGTTCCGCGACGACGCCGAAATCGCGTCGTTCCTCCTCGCAGCCGACCGACGTGCCGACCTCGGTCTGGAGGAGTGGCACCGTCGAAGCGCCCGGTTCTACGTCGAGACACAACTCGAGGACGGCACCTGGCCCCACCGCGTCTGGCCCCACAACGGCGAGATCGCTCCCGGCTGGGCCAACGGCCGCCTCGAGCAGGGGTCGGCGGGCGTCGACTACCAGGCCGACCAGACGGCGAGCGTCGCGACCTATCTCGCCACGTACCTCCGGGTCGTCGACGACGAGGACGAGGACGTCCGGGCTGCGCTCGTCTCGGCCCTCGACGGCCTCGACGACACCCTCGAGGACGACGGGCTCCCCGAGCGCGTCCAGAACGCCTGGGAGAACATGACCGGGCGCTTTACTCACACTGCCGCGACCTACCTCGAGGCCTACGCCGCGATCGCTCGCGCGCCACTCGCCGACGAGTACCGCGAGCGAGCACTCGAGGGTGCTCGCGAGGTCTACGAGGGGATCGACGCGCTATGGGTTCCCGAACGGGAGTGCTACGGCCTGCGTCTCGACGACGGCGACCTCGACGACCGCCTCGATGGGAGCACCTTCGCGCTGGCCGGGGCCCACGCCGAGTACGACGCCGTCGCGGGCCTCGCCGTCGACGGCGATCGGCTCGCGCGGCTCCGCTCCCACCTCGAGACGACGATCGACGGCCTCTACCGGGACCCCGATGGACCGATCGAGGGGCTCGCGCGGTTCGAGGACGACCCCTGGCGGGTCAGCGACCAGGGCGAGCCGAAGATCTGGACGGTGACGACCGCGTGGGGTTCCCACGCAGCGGCCGAGTTGAGCGCCCTGCTGGCCGCCGCCGACGGCGACGCGGCCGCCGAGTTCGACGAGCGCGCGCGGGACCTGCTCGCGCTGGTCGAGCCGGGCGGACAGCTCCGGCGCGACGGCGAGTACTTGCCCGAACAGCTGTTCGACGACGGGACGGCCGACAGCGCGACGCCGCTTGGCTGGCCACACGCGCTTCGGCTGGCGACGGCGACCGCGCTCGCTGAGGCGGATGCGTCCGGCGTAGACGTTTCCGCGGACGGACCGACGGCGCAGGACTGACGGGCGCTCCTCGTCCGTCGAACGCGACGGGGAATCCGCGAACGATTTTCGTATTCTCTACGACGATCGTCGTGCTTCTTATTGATACAATACTGACAAGAAATACTAACTATGAAAATATATTTTATCTGTCTTATAGCGTAATATTAAATACGTGCCGTGGTGGCGATTGTCACGCAATGCAACTCGATAGGCGGTCAGCACTCAAGGGTATCGGCGCAGCAGGGGCGACGTTGTTCGTTACCGGCGTCGCATCGGCGAACGACGGTCGGGCACGCTACATCGCACGAACGGCGGAGCAGGCCGACGTGGAATCGGCCGGATTCGACGTTCTGAACGTACTCGCTGGCGGCGAGGTTCTGCTGGTAACCGGCCCGGAAGACGCAGTAGACGACCTCGAAGCCGTCGACGGGGTCACCGCTGCCGTCCGGGATCTCGAACTCGAGATCGAACCCGTTATCGAAGACGAACACGACGAGGTTCCGGACGACCCCGACGACGTCTACGACGAACTGCTCTGGGACAAGCAGGTTCAGGACGTACGCGAGGCACAGGCGCACGCGACGGGCGAGGAGACCACGGTGGCGATCATCGACACGGGAGTCGACGAGACCCACCCCGATCTCTCGAACCTCGACGTGGACGCAAGCGCCGCTATCGTCGACGGCGAGGTCGCACCTCACGAGGGCGACCCCTACGGCCACGGGACGCACGTCGCGGGGACGGCCGCTGCGACGGGTGACGAACTCATGACGGGGACAGCTCCCGACGCAACACTCGTCTCTATAGACGTGCTGGGGTATGGGACGAGCACGTTCGGGGACATCATGGTCGGAATGGAGTACGCCGCCGCCGTCGGCGCGGACGCCGCCAACATCAGTCTCGGCTTCATGGTGGCTCCGGAGGACTTCAGCGAGTTCGACACCAACGTCGGGGTCTACCGACGGCTGTTCGAACCGGTTTCGAACTACGGACAACGCGAGGGGACGCTGTACGTCGGGTCGGCCGGCAACGACGAGACCGACCTGCAGGACGGCTGGCTCCGGCTCTGGAACGGCCTGTCCGGGGTTATCGGCGTCAGCGCCACCGGGCCGAACGAGGAACTCACCTTCTACTCGAACTGGGGGCGCAACGACGTGGACGTCGGCGCGCCCGGCGGTGGCTACGAGACGCTGGAAAAAACACTCGATCCGGAGGCCGATGTCGAGTGGCCCTACCCACTCAACCTCGTGTTCTCGACCTACTCGACGCAAGCGGAGGAGGACCCCGCTCCCTACAATTGGCTGGCGGGAACGTCGATGGCGGCCCCACAGGTCACCGGGCTCGCCGCTCTCGCACGCGAACTCGACGAGGACGCGAATCCCCAACAGGTACTCGAGGCGATCCGGAAAGGGGCGGAGGTCGCGGACGACCGCGGCGACTCCTACCTCGGCGCAGGTCGGGTCAACGCGCTGAATACCGTCGAACGAATCGAGTAGCGGGCCACAGACAAACCCTCCGTGGCCGCCCCAATGACGCCGATTTCACGGTTATTCGGGCGTAGCTGTACTCGAAAACGGTTCGCTGTACTCCGTCCTACGTATCCGACCGAACCGGGACGACTGCAGCGTCTTCGACCTCGAGCACGGTGCCGCCGTCAACGCGCTCGAGGTCGCGTTCCTCGCCCGTCACGAGATCCGTCGTCTCGAGGTCGCGTTCGACTCGGACGCGTTCCGGATCGGAGCCGAAGTTCAGGACGACGGCGACCGCCTCGTCCGTACTCTCTCGAGTATAGGCGACGACCGGATCGGCGTCCGCGTCGTATTCGAGGTCGGCGAGGTCGCCCCGCGAGAGCGCCTCGGAGCCGTGGCGCGCGGCGACCAGCCGGCGGTGGAACGTCGTCGCCTCGCCGTCGCCCTCCCAGGGCATCAACTGGCGGTACTCCGTCGCGCCCCGTTCCTGCCCGTAGTAGACCATCGGCACGCCCGGCATCGTGAGGACGGCCGTCACCGCCGCCCGCTGGGCCTCGGGGCCACACTCCTCGAGGTAGCGCGTCTCGTCGTGGTTCTCGACGTAGCGCATGTGTAGCGACCACTCGGGGAACCCTTCCCGGCGCGGTGCTCGCGCGGCCTCGAGGAGGGCGTCGGCGGGCCGTTCGCCGTTGCCGACGTCCCGCAGCGCGTAGTACAGCGTCGTATCGTAGTGGACGTCGAACTCGGACTCGGCGTACTCGGGTTCGCGCGGAACGGTCTCGTCCAGCAGCAGTACCTCCGAGTCGTGGGACTTGACCCGCTCGTAGATCTCCTTCCAGAAGCCGTGGGGGACGCCCCAGGCGACGTCACAGCGGAAGCCGTCGACGACGTCGACCCACTCGTCGACGACCTCGAGGAAGAACGACCGAACGGCAAGCGAATCGTAGTTGACGTTCGGAATCCCGCGCCAGTTGAAGTAGTACTGGGCGACCTCCGTCTCGCCGTCGGGCGTCGTGCGTGCGGGCGGCGCGTAGTCCTCGCGGGGGTTCTCGGCCCCGATTTCTGCCGCGAGCTCGTCCGGCTCGACCCCGGTCTCCGCGAGGTCCTCCCAGACGTACCAGTCCTCGTACTCGGAGACACAGGCCGCGCTCATGTCGAAGGCGGCGTGCTCGCGCGCGGTATGGTTGATCACGAGGTCGAAGACCACCCGGATGTCGCTCTCGTGGCAGCGATCGACGAACGACTCGAACTCCTCGCGCGTCCCGAGATCCGAGGCCGTATCGAAGTAGTCGGTGATGTGGTAGCCGTGTTTCGTCGGGCTCTCGAGGACCGGCGTCAGCCACAGGCAGTCGACGCCCAGCGACTCGAGGTACGGCACGCGGCGCTCGAGGGATTCGAACGTCGCCTCGTCGGTGAACGAGCGGACGAAGATCTCGTAGACGACGGCGTCGCGGGCCCATTCCGGCGGGTCGTTGCGGCGCTCGACGCGTCCGTCCGGGTAGACGATCACGCAGTCGGCGACGCTGTGGCGCTCCCCGACGGCGACCGCGTGGATCCGAACGGGTTCCTCGAGGTCGGCGACCGGAACGCGGGCCCGGCCGCCGTCGACCTCGAGGTCCGCGTCGGTCAGTTCGTCGCGGTCGTCGACGTAGAACTCGACGGCGAGTTCGTCCGCGTCGTACTCGCTGTCGGTGCCCGGCGTCGCCTCGGCCGTGACCGTCGTCGCTTCGGCGTCGCCGTCGGCCTCGTCCGGCCCGTCGAGGAAAACGCGGGGCTTGCCGGGACCCGGGACCGTCACCTCTCCCCAGACCGCGTTCTCGAAGTCGTCGCCCGGAACGTAGCCGTACCGGTGGGTGCCCGGTTCGGCGTCGATCTCGTACCGATAGGTACCGCCCTCGAGCGTCGGGTGCTCCCGGTCGAAGAGGTGTTCGTTGAACGGCCCCATGATCGACACCTCCTCGGGGTCGTGATCGGGGAGTCGATCCCGCTCGAGGTCAAAGCTCGTCGACCGGCGGACGTCAGGGAACGCGCGAATGCGCTGTTCGTACCGTCCCTCGGGGGTCTCGAGTTCGAACCGGTAGGTCCCGGGTGCGTCCGGCTCGAGATGCCACACCGGATCGTCCGGTACGGAGAGGGCGCTGTCGGCAGGTGACTCGAGGATCGACCACTCGTAGCTCGCCTCGCGCTCGGGATCCGGATCCCGGGGAGCGAGTTCGACCGATTCGCCGACGGCACAGAAACGCGGCGGGCCCGGCTGGTGCATACGGATGCGAACGAGCGGGGCCGATTTATCGTTTATGGACGAAGAATTATTACACCATGATTTTTGACCGCGTCAGGGCGTCGGCGTCGTGGCCGCCGCGTTCTCGTGGAGCAGCGACTCGCCCGTCTCGTCGTCGAACAGGCGAACGTCCGTCTCGTCGAACGTGACCTCGATCCGTTCGTCCGGTTCCGGTTCGAAGTCGGCGTCGACCCGGGCCATGAACTCCTCGTCGTCGTCCCCGAGGTCGAGATAGAGGTAGTTGTCGCTGCCGACGGGTTCGACCACCCGGACGGTCGTCTCGATGCCGCGTCCGCCGTCGGTCGGAGCGATGTGCTCCGGCCGGATGCCGGCGACGACGGTGTCTCCCGCCTCGAGGGGGGCTTCGTTCGAGTACGTCGGCGAAAGCTCGTATCGGAAGCCCGCGTCGTCGTCCAGAACCAGCCGGTCACCGGACTGTTCGACGCCAACGCGCACGAAGTTCATCGAAGGCGAGCCGATGAAGCCGCCGACGAACCGGTTGGCGGGCTCGTCGTAGACGGTGTTGGGATGACCGACCTGCTGGAGTTTGCCGTCTTTGAGAATGACGATCTTGTCCCCCATGGTCATCGCCTCTTCCTGGTCGTGGGTGACGTAGACGGCGGTGATGTCCAGTTCCTCCTGGAGCCGCTGGATCTCCGCGCGCATGCTCGTCCGCAGCTTCGCGTCGAGGTTCGACAGCGGCTCGTCGAACAGGAACACGTCCGGCTCGCGGACGATCGCCCGCCCGAGCGCGACCCGTTGTTTCTGTCCGCCGGAGAGTTCGTCCGGCTTGTCGTCGAGAAGTTCGTCGATGTCCATCATCTCCGCGGTCTCGACGACCCGCCGTTCCCGCTCGTCTTCGGTCATGTCCGTGCTCATCCGGAGCCCGAACGCCATGTTCTCGAAGACGGTCTTGTGGGGATACAGCGCGTAGTTCTGGAAGACCATCGCGACGTCACGGTTCTTCGCGTGTACGTCCGTGACGTCCCGGCCGCCGATCTCGATGCGCCCGTCCGTCGGCTTCTCGAGGCCGGCCAGCATCCGCAGCGTAGTCGTCTTTCCACAACCCGACGGCCCCACGACGGTGACGAACTCACCGTCTTCGATCTCGAGGTCCAGATCGTCGACCGCGACGACCCGTCCGACGTCGTACTCCTTCCGGAGGGAGTCGATGGTGACCCGTGCCATTTGCCAGGAGTTAGTCCCGATAATATAAAGTCTTTCCCAAAATTGGCAATCTAAGATGTAATATTTCACCACGCATTTCTCGAAATTCGCTCCGCTCCGATTTTCCCCCGATCTAACTCCTCTCGAGGCGACACAGCGGACGGCCATCCCGACGCGGACCCTAACGATTAAATATATGAAGACATAATTCGTAACTACTTTCATGCCAATGCAACGCAGGAAGCTCCTGGCGGGGATCGGTGGGATGGCTACGCTGACCGCAGCGGGCTGTCTCGGGAACGAAGAGCAAGGGACCACTCTCTGGCACGACTTCACCGAAGGCGAGCAGGACGCGCTCGAAGAACAGGTGGCGACGTTCAACGAGGGCCGCGAGGACGAACTGAACGTCGAACAGGTGCCCGAGATCGTCGACCAGCTGGACACGGCGATTCCCTCCGGCGAAGGGCCGGAGACGTTCGCCTGGGCCCACGACTGGGTCGGTACCTACTACGATCGCGAGTTCATCTACGACGCGTCCGACGACCTCTCGATCGACCTCGACGACACGTTTACCGACGCCGCGGCCGACGCCGCGCGGTGGGAAGGCGGCGTGTACGGGCTCCCGTACGCCGCCGAGACGACGACGTTGATGTACAACAAGGAACTCGTCGACGAGGCCCCGGAGACCCTCGACGAGATGGTCGACATCATGGAGGAGTACCACGATCCGGAGGGCAACATGTACGGCCTCTCCTGTCCGCCGGCGGATCCCTACTTCATCAGCGCGTTCGTCCAGGCCTTTGGCGGCCGGTTCTTCGACTCCGAAACGGAAGACACCCACATCGACGACGACGAGTTCGTCGAGGGCGTCGAACTGCTCCGGGACCAGATCTGGCCGTACGTGCCGCAGGACCCGGACTACGACGCCCAGGTTCCGGTCTTCGCCGACGGGAACGCCCCGTTCGCGATCAACGGCCCGTGGGAAGTCGGCGGCTTCCGCGACGGCGGTATCGACGTCGGCCTCACCTCGATGCCCGACATCGACGGCGGCGACCCCACGCCGTACACCGGCATCCAGCTGTGGTACTTCACCACGAACCTCGAGGACGCGCCCGAAGAGGAGGTCGAGACCGCCGTCGAGTGGGCCGAGTGGCACTCGACGAACGAGGACGCGATCCTCTCGAACGCGGAGAACCACGGCTTCATCCCGGTCCACCGGGACTACACAGACGCCGACGACCTCGGTGAGGACGTCGCTGCCTTCGCCGAGACGGTCAGCATGGGCGTCCAGATGCCTGCCCACGAGCGGATGGATCAGGTCTGGAACCCGGTCGAGGCCGGCCTCGAGCAGGTGTTCAACGACCAGTCGACTCCACAGGAAGCGATGGAATCGGCAGCGGAAGAGATTCGGGGGCGCTGGGAGTAACCTCACTACGCCGCTATCCAATCATGTCCACGTCATTCTTCGAGCGCTTTTCACAACGCAGCCAGCAGCGGCTCCCGGACCGCCTGGAGAACCGCGACTGGCTGGCGTTCTTCCTCGTTGCACCGGGTATCGCCCTGTTCCTGTCGTTCATGCTGTTCCCGATCGCGTTCCTGATCTATCTCTCCTTTACCGACGCAACCCACACCGGAACCGTCATCGGGGGCGGCGCGAGTCTGATCGGATTCGACAACTACATCTCGCTGTTCTCCGACGCGCAGTTCTGGAACTCCCTCGGGGTGACCTGGCTGTTCATGGCGGTGAGCGTCACCGCCAAAATCGTCGTCGGGATCGCCATTGCGGTGGTCCTCACGCACGCTCGCGTCCGCGGGAAACGGTACATGCGCGCGCTGGTGATCGTCCCGCTCGGGTTCCCGGAGATCTTCTCGATCACGGTCTGGCGAGGGCTGTTCAGCAGCGCCCGGTTCGGACCGTTCAATCAGATCCTCTCGATGTACAACGGGGCCGTAACGGCCGTCGTCGGCGCGATCGACTCGGTGCTGTTCTTCCTGTCGATCAACGCGCCGGAGTTCCTGCTCGCCGACGTTCCGGTCGCGTGGATGGGCAGTCGCTGGGGCGCCTTCGGCTCCTACGTCACGACCGAAGTCTGGCTGGCGTACCCGTTCATGGTGATCATCATCGTCAGCGCCCTGCAGGACGTGCCGATGGAACTGCACGACGCGGCGAAAGTCGACGGTGCCGGCTACCTCCAGCGGTTCAGACACGTCACGCTGCCAGCGATCAAGCGACCGGTGATGTTCGCCTCGATCCTCACCGCGGCGGCCTCGTTCCAGCAGTTCCTGGTCCCGTGGGTGTTCAACCGCGGGGGCCCCGCGCGGGACAACGAGCTCATCCTCGTCTACGGGTTCCGCGAGGCGATCGAACTCAACGAGTACGGGCTCTCATCGGCGATCATGGTCACGGCACTCGTGTTCGTCGGCATGTTCATGTGGATCGCGGTGAAGAAAGGCGACCTCGCTGACGGGGTGGGTAACGAATGATCGATACGGTACGAAAGACCATCGAACAGGTACAGACCGGCCGACGAAGCCTCAGTGACGTCGGCAAGACGATCGCGGGAAGCACCGGCGCCACCTTGCTGGTATTGCTGTTGATGTTCCCGGTGTACTGGATCGTCACGGCATCGTTCTCGCAAGGCGCGGGCCTGATGAGTTCCGAGGGGCTGTTCGCGGACCCCTCGACGTACAACCTCGACGCCTACCGCTGGGTGCTGTTCGAGTCGAACTTCGTCTTCGAGGACGGCGAAGTCGGCAAGCCCGGCGCGCTGTTTAACAGCCTGATCGTCGTCTTCGTCACCGTCAGCGTCTCGCTGTCGGTCATCATCCCCGGCGCGTACGCGCTCTCGAGGCGGAAGTTCGCGGGCCGTGAGAAGGTCCTCTACGGCTACGTCCTCTTCACCCAGGTCGGCGCGGGGCTGTCGATCGCGACGCTGGTCGCGCTGTACGCCCTGTTCGTCAACCTCGGGCTGAGCAACAACCTGCTCGTGCTCGGGCTGTTCTACGCCGCGGGGGCGATCCCGTTCAACACCTGGCTGCTGAAGACGTTCATGGACAACATCCCCGTCTCCTACGAGGAGGCCGCGATCGTCGACGGCGCGAGCCAGTGGCAGGTCATCCGCGAGGTGATCCTGCCGCTCGCGAAGCCGGGTATCGCCGTCGTGCTCATCTTCACGTTCCTGGCCGGCTGGAACGAGTTCATCATCGCACAGACGCTCCTGCAGCCGGAGAACTACACGCTCTCGGTCGAACTGTACGCGCTGGTCGACGACTACGAGACCCCCTGGACCGAGTTCGCGGCGTTCGCGATCCTGTTCGCGCTGCCCGTCGCGATCATCTACTTCGCGGCACAGAACTACGTCGAGAGCGGACTCTCGTTCGGCGGGATGGAAGGCTGACGGAAACGGAGCGCCCGTTCTTCCGTTCCCGTTCCGGTTCTCGTTCTCGCGGCTCCGGCCCGTTCTCGCGGCTCCGGCCCGTTCTCGCGGCTCCGGCCCGATCCGATCTTTTCGAGCCACATCGACTCGACGAACTCGAGTTCCGGTCAGGTCTCGTCGAACAGCGCAAATCAAAGATTTGCTGGCTCGACGAAGCTAGGCTTCGTCGAACACCGTTGAGCAACGCTCAACGTGCTTGACGAGGCTTACGCCTCGTCAAACAACTCCTCACCCTCGACCATATGCTCCTCGACCGCGTCCAGATCGAGGGTGACCCCCAGTCCTGGCTCCTCGGGCACCTCGATGTAGCCGTCCTCGATGACGGCCTCCTCGACGAGATCCGACCACCACTCGAGTTCGTAGGAGTGGAACTCGATCGCCAGCGCGTTCGAGATCGCCGCGCCGACGTGGACGCTCCCCATCGTCGCGACCGGCGAGGCGACGTTGTGCATCGCGACCGGAACGTAGTACAGATCCGCCAGATCCGCGATCTTGGCCGTCTCGCGCATCCCACCGACCTTCGGCATGTCCGGCGCGATGATGTCGACCGCCTGCTCCTCGAGCAGTTGTCGCTGGCCGTGGGTCCGGTAGACGTTCTCCCCGACGGCGACGGGCGTCGCCGTTCCCTTGGTGATCTCGCGCTGGACGTCGTGGTTCTCCGGCGGCACCGGGTCCTCGAGCCACCAGACGTCGTACTCCTCGAGGCGCTTCGTGAGTCGCTTCGCGCTCTCCGCGGAGAACGACCAGTGGCAGTCGAAGGCGACGTCGGCCTGCGAGGCGACCCGTTCGGTGACGGCCTCGACGATGCTTGCCTTGTGTTCGATCTCGGGTGCGCGGAGGTGGCGGTTCGCGCGGTCTTTCTCGTGGCCGGAGGGGACGTCGAGGTCGAACTTCAGGGCGTCGTAGCCGAGTTCGGTGACGACGCGTTCGGCCTCGTCGGCGCACGCGATCGGATCGGCCTCTTCCTCGGTGTGGCAGTCACAGTAGACCCGGACCTCGTCGCGATATTTCCCGCCGAGCAACTGGTAGGCCGGCACCTCGAGGATCTTGCCCGCCAGATCGTGTAGCGCGACCTCGATGCCCGAAATCGCGGTAACGGTGACGCCGCCGGTCGATCCTTCCCCGGACATCTTCTGGACGAGGTGTTCCGTGAGGCGATCGATGTCGAGGGGGTTCTCCCCGCGCAGGAACGGGGCCATTCGCTCGATGAGTTCCGGCGCGCCCGCCCCCCAGTAGGCCTCGCCGGTGCCGACGATGCCTGCGTCCGTGTAGACCCGAACCAGCGTCCACGGGAAGTTGCCGTCGACCATCGTCGTCTGGACGTCCGTGATCTCGACGTCCCGGCCGTCCCCGCGCTCGCGGGTCACGTTCATCGTCTCCGCCGACAGATCCCGCATCGTGTACTCCGCGTTCGGGTCCCGCAATTTCGAGTAATCGATGCCCATGCGGCGTCCTTCACCCGGACTTCAGGAATAGGTTACACCGGCGAATGAACGCCGGGCGTCTCCCACCGGTCTCGAGTTCGTTCGTCGGTCGCCCCCAGTTGTTAGCTCGCGCCTCGGGCGTTCGATCGATTGAACGAACGAAAGTGTTTAGTTACGGTAATTTCCAATTCGAGTTGCTGTCGGTCATGCCTATCCGGACGTCCCCACGATCGTCCACGACAGCACCCGACGCTTACTCCCGGTCGAGGTAGCGCCCGATCCTTTCGGGCGCAGCGTCGAACCCTCCCCCTTGTGCCAACCGATCCGAGCCGCCGCCACCGCCGCCGAACTCCGCCCCCAACTCCTCGAGGACGGCCGTCGCAGGCTGGACCTCGGGGGCAGCCGATCCGACGACTGCGAACGTGGTCTCGTCGCCCCCGAGTGCGACGACAACGACGACGTCCGCGTCGACCGGGTCGTCCCCGTCCGGGCCCGTGTGCTCGCGCACAGCGTCGCTGACCGGGTCGACCGGGAGGTCGCCGACGGTCGCCACCAGCCAGGTTTCCCCGTTCTCGTCACCGTCACCGTCACCGTCACCGTCACTGTCCCCGTCACGTTCGATAACCCACGCGTCCTCGCCCGTGAGACGTGACGCCGCGAGCTGTCGTTCCCGTGTCGCTACCCGGTCGGCGAGTTCCTCCCGGTCATCGACGACGCGTGTTACCTCCTCGCCGACATCCGCGATCGACGCGCCGAGCGTCCGCTTCGCGTCGAAAACTGCCCGCTTCTCGGTCGTCCGCCGTTCGATCGCGGCCGGCCCGACGGCCAACTCGACCCGCGTCAGACCCTCGCCCGGGTTCGAGCGGCCGAGCACGGTCACCGGCCCGATCTCGCGAGTGTTTCGGACGTGGGTTCCGCCGCAGGCGGCCACGTCCCAGGTGTCGTCCCCAAGTCCGGATCCCGAGCCGTCACCGATCGGCTCGTCCCCGCCGCTCGAGGTGACGACTTTCGGTCCCGCGCCATTGCGTCCGAAGCCACCGGTTCCGGCCCCGGTGCCGCCGTTTCCGTTCTCGTCTTTCCCGCCGATCGTCACGATTCTGACGCGCCCTTTTCGGAGCGCACCGTCCTCGGTCGCCTCGTTGAAGGCCACGTCATCGCGCTCGCGGGCCTCCGCGACCGGCACCGACTCCCAGGAGACGGGGCGGGATTCCCAGACCGCGCGGTTGACCAGTTCGTTCAACTCGATCAGCGTCTCGTCGTCGATCTCGGTACTCGTCTCGAGGTCGACCCGGACCTTCTCCTCGCCGATGTCGAACCCGCCGTAGCCCAGGTCCTCGAGGAGCCGTCGCCCGGCCCCGTAGAGGACGTGACTGGCCGTGTGCGCGCGCATGCAGTACATCCGGAACGACCAGTCGATCGAGCACAGCACTCGCCTTCCGACCCGGAACGACGGTTCCTCCGCCAGCACGTGGACCGGCTCGCCGTCGTCCAGTTGAACGTCGACGACTTCGGCGTCGCCGATCCGGCCGCGGTCGGCCGGCTGGCCGCCGCTTTCCGCGTAGAAGTAGCTTCGTTCGAGCCAGACCCGCTTCCCGTCGATCGACGTCACTTCGGTCTCGAACCGCGTGGCGTACGGCTCGGCTGCCGCCAGTTGCCCGCTCATCGGTTTCACTCCGGTGGCCGACAGTAAAAGTCTGCTCGCCGACGCGCCGTCCGGCTACTCGCGGTCGCCGGTCGACGTCGACGCCGACGCCCCCTCACTCCGAGAGCGTGACGTCCAGCCGCTGCTCGAGGGCCTCGATCAGCCCGCCACCGACGCCGGCCTGGGTTGCCCGGCCCTGCTCGACCGCGAGGATGTCTTTCTCCGGAGCCTCGAGTTCCTCCGCGAGTTCCTCGCGCTGGAGGCCGGCCTCCTGTCGGGCCTCGACGAGTTTCTCGCCGTAGTCGGAGACGAGGTACGGCAGGGGGTCGTCGTCGTAGTTCGTCCCCTCCTTCTCCCAGTGTTCGGAGTCGCCGTCCCAGACCGGGTTGGCCTTCGCGACGTTCTGGGCCGCTTTCTGCTTGCGACTGGGGCCGTCATCCTGACCGGACCCGCTCGCGCCGCCGGCCGAGGCCGAACCTGAACCCGAACCCGACCTCGAGCCCGACCGCCTCCCTTCGCCGTGTGGCGCACAGTCCGGGCACACCTCGAGTTCCGCGCCGGCAACCGACGCGAGCTCGAGGGAGTCGCTTTCCGCACCGCAGAGTTCGCAGTTCGTCCCGCCGCCGCCGGAGGACGAACCCGTCGAATACTTGGCCATGGTACAGTTTGGCAACTGCGCCATTTCAACTCTCCGCTCCACCCGTTCCGTGTGACCTCGCCGCAGGCATCGACCGAAAAGAAAGGTCTTTTATAATCACGCTGGATACGAATGAGTGCGGAAAAGAAAGAGACTGCGAGCGTGGGTAGCCAAGCCAGGCCAACGGCGCAGCGTTGAGGGCGCTGTCCCGTAGGGGTCCGCCGGTTCGAATCCGGTCCCACGCATCGCATGCGCGGCATGACGCCGCGAAACGTGAGGCGAGCGCGGGGCCTCCGGGTCCCGCGGCTGCCACGGGCTCGCCCGTGACGCAGTTCACCGCCGAGCGACACGATGCAGGTGATCTCCCTTCGTGGACATCACCCACGCATATTTCCTTTGGAACCAAGTCCGACGAGCGACGGCTGTCGTCGATCTCCGCTGTCCGTTCGACACACAATCCACCAGTGAGACCGCTGTCCCGGCGGAATCCGCCGACGTGGTCGACCGATTCGACCGTTGGACGACAACCCTTTTTGAAAACCGGTGCCTCGGTCGAGACACCCCAGACTGTCGGCCGATCGGGGACTCAACGATGGCTATCGATCCGATTACACTCGCGCAACTGCTCGAACAGTACATCAGCCTCGGTATTTTCGTCGTCGGGTCGACACTCGCGTTTTTTAGCTATTTGGCGTGGCGTCGCGAACGCGACCGTCGGATGCTCGTCGTTACCGTCGGGTACGGCATGTTCGCAGTGTACGGCCTGATCGTCTTCCTCGAGTACCTCCTGCTCCCGTACTTTCGCTACGATTTGATCGAACTGGTCGAACACGGCGCGGCAGTCCTCATCCTCGGTGGACTGCTCACGTTCTTCGTCGCGTTGACCCAGGAGTAACGATGACGGATCCGACGTCCGATTCCGAAGCGGACCGGAACCCGGCCCTCGAACTCGAGACCCGCCGAGAAATTTATAAGGAAATTGATGACACTCCCGGCGTTCACTTCCGAGCATTGCTCGAGGAGTTCGACTATGCCAAGGGGACCCTCCAGTACCACCTCCGCCAACTCGAACGCGGTGGGCTTCTCGAGGCGTCGGACGACGGAACATACACCCGTTACTACCCGGCCGGGTCGTTCGACGAGGCCGATCGGGCGGTAATGAACGCACTCCGTCGCGAGTACGCCCGTCGCATCGTCGCACACCTCGCCGTCGAAGGCGGACTGACGACGACCGAGCTGAGCGACCGACTCGATCGGTCGCCGTCGACCGTCTCCTGGCACCTCTCGAAGCTCGAGGACGCGGAACTCGTGACGAAAGATCGGGACGGCCGGCGCGTCGTCTACGAACTGACCGACCCGGATCGCGTCGAGTACCTCTATACGGTTCACCGGAGGTCGTTTACCGACCGGGTCGTCGACCGACTGTTCGACCTCTGGGACAGTTACTGAGTCACCAGAGACAGTTACCGACTCGAGTGAGCCAGTAACCGAGTCACACGTGAATGGTATGGAGGCAACCGAGCCAGTAACGGAGTCGACCGAGGTAGTTACCGAGTCGCTGTGGGCGTCGACAGCCACTCCTGTTCCGACAGCAGGCGCAACAGGAGCACGTACGCGAGGAACGCGATCGCCGGGCCGAACACTGGCCGGATCAGTCCAGCGACGTCGGTCCCGACGGCCGCCGCGTGGACCGTTGCGAACCCGAACCCGCCGTAGGCGAACGCATGAACGACCCGCGGTCCCCAGGGCCGTTCGAACCGCCTCGCGTCGGTGAACCCGAGCACAGCCACCGCGAGAAGTACCAGGGCACCGACCCCGACCGCGACGCCTCCGAGGAAGTACGACGTCGAGTACGCGGTCTCCGTTACCCGGCCCGTGACGACGTACCACGTATCGATCGTGCCGAGGACGCCGTGGACGACCGTCACGAGCATGGCGAAGACGGACAGTTCGATGTGCACGCGGCGCGAAACGTCGTGTAAGACCCCGAACGAGGACGCGTTGTAGAGGATGCCGGTCAGCACGGCCAGGTACAGCGCGGGGAAGGCGACGAGCGCCGACGCCCGGTCGAGCAGCCAGAGCAGGCCCATCAGGAGGCCCCCGTCGTTTCGACGACTCTCGGTCCATCGGTTCCCTCACCGGGTCTCCGTGGCGGCCCTGCCCGATCGTCGTGACCTCGGTCGTGGTCGTCGATCGACGCCCCGGCGATCGGATCCGCCTCGTCGGGGAGGTCCGCCCGGTCGGCCTCGGCTGCCTGGATCGATCGAACCTCGGCGATGCCCCACGTGATCGGAACCGTCGTGATCAGGACGACGATCGCGACGACGGTGATCCACTGTCTATGCGACATGATTGTCGAACCCCTCCGTCGTGTGAAAGACGCCGTCGTGAACTACGAGCGCCTCGAGGCCGGACCAGGCGGACGCGAGGTCGAGGGCGTCAGACAGCGGCATGGCCGCGAGGGCCGTCGCGAGCGCATCGGCCTCGGTGCAGTCGCGCTCTGCGACCACCGTCACCGTCTCGTGTCGAGCGCCGATGTCTCCCCGCGTCGGATCGTAGACGTGATCGACGCCCCCACGACGACGACGGTAGCCGCCGGACGTGGCGACGTACCAGTCCGTCTCGAGTACCCGGAGCGGGCGCGCGTCGCCGTAGGGACTCTCGACGGCGACCGGCCCCGTGGGCGGCGTCATGTCGCCACCGCCGGAGACGAATCCCTGGCGGCCGAGTCCCGACAGCGCGGCTGCCGCCCGATCGACCACGTACCCCTTCGCGAGGCCGTTCAGATCGAGCGCCGTCCCCTCGACGACGGTGACCCGATCGCCGTCGACCTCGATCGTGCCGTCGTCGAACCGCGCCGGCGGGGACTCGCAGTTCCCCCGGAGGTACGCCTTCAAGTCGTGTTCGAGCCGTCCCTGTCGTACGTCGAAGACCCCGTCGGTCCGCTCGTGGTACTCGAGCCCCCGCCGGACCAACCTGGCGACGTGTTCGTTCTCGGCGCGACCCGTCCGGTTTAACTTCGAGACCGCGCTGTCCGGATCGAACGCGTTCAGTTCGCGTTCGAGGGACTGGGCGATCCGCCGGGCCCGAGCGGCCGTCGCGTTGGCCCGGTAGCCGGTTGCGTGGACGACGAAGTCGGTGTCACAGCACCGAAACGACAGCCGGGCATCACCCAGACGTGCGGACATCCCGGTGAGCGTATCCGTCAGACCCATTGTCAATCCTCGTACCGGTCGTCGTCGTACTCCTCGTATTCGTCCTCGTACCGGTCGTCGTCGTACCCCTCGTATTCGTCCTCGTACCGGTCGTCGTCGTACCCCTCGTATTCGTCCTCGTACCGGTCGTCGTCGTACCCCTCGTATTCGTCCTCGTACCGGTCGTCGTCGTACCCCTCGTATTCGTCCTCGTACCGGTCGTCGTCGTACCCCTCGTATTCGTCCTCGTACCGGTCGTCGTCGTACCCCTCGTATTCGTCCTCGTACCGGTCGTCGTCGTACCCCTCGTATTCGTCCTCGTACCGGTCGTCGTCGTACTCCTCGTATTCGCCGTATTCCTGGTATTCGGCATACTCCTCGTATTCGTCCTCGTATCGGTCGTCGTCGTACCCCTCGTACTCGTCTTCGTACCGATCGTCGTACTCCTCGTATTCGCCGTATTCCTGATATTCGACATACTCCCCGTACTCATCGTACTCGTCGTGGTCACCGAGTTCGGTTACGGACGCCCCATCGTCGTCTCCCGCGAGGTCGAAGCCGGGGGCAGCAAGCCCGATCGCGACGCCGGTGGTCAAGACGGCACCGATGAGCGTGAACGCCACGAGCCTGTTGGTCGGTACTGGAATGCGCATACCAATACCGGTGCTGGACGCACGTGTATCTCTTCGCGTCCACGCCTCGAATGTTCGTCCGTCCGTCGAATCGTCTCGAGTCGACGGCCAGGAACTCCCGATGATCCGGTACCGGCGATTCGAACGGCAGAGGAAAACGGCTTTCCCGTATCGGTCGAACCACAAGACATGGAGTACGTGCCTCGAGAGCGCGTTCGGTCGCTCGCCGCCGTCTTGAGCGTCGTCTCGCTTGCGGTCGTCTTCGCGGCCGCCGGCGGACGGATCCCCCAGTCGGCCGTCCCGACGGCCCCCGAATGGGTCCTCGACCTGATCCCCCACGTCAACGTCGTCATCAGCGCGACCGCGATCGGGACGATCACGGCCGGCTGGCGTGCGATCCGTCGCGGAAACGTCGACAGACATCGTGGCGCGATGATCACCTCGTTCGGGCTGTTCGCGGCGTTTCTCGCCCTCTATCTCTACCGGCTCGTGGCCACGGGCGGCCCCCAGCCGTTCCCGGGGCCGGAAAGCGTCTACCTGTACGTCTACCTGCCGGTGCTGGCGATCCACATCCTCCTCGCGGTCGTCTGTATCCCGTTTCTCTACTACGCGCTGTTGCTCGGGTTCGCGTACCCGATCGAGGAACTACCCCGGACCGCCCACGCCCGGTTCGGCCGGATCGCAGCCAGCCTGTGGCTGATCTCGTTCAGCCTGGGGATCGTCGTCTACGTCCTGTTGCACGTCGTCTACTGAACGGGGGGCGCTCGAGATCCGGCCGCTCGGACTCCGCTTCCGTCCGGTTCGTCCGATACCTCACGTGACCAGTTGCTGGAAGAAATCGCTAAACGTGATCAATATGAGGCCAGCGATGACGATCAGGATGAGGAACCCGAAGAAGATGAGTATCGCCTGTCGGCCCGTGAGCGATTCGCCCTCGAGAAACTCGTTTACGTCCATAGCGGACGTTCTACGGGGCCAGTAAAAAACGGACCGACTGGACTCAAAGGATCGAGTCGCGTTCGGGGGTCGTCAGCCGTCAGCCCCACCCACAGCAGTCAGTCGTCGGCGACCGTCCGATCGGGCTCGAGGTCGGGTCGGGTGACGTCGCGGTCGGTCTCCTCGCCCTCGATGTCGTAGGGATACTCGCCGGTCACACAGCCCAGACAGAGGTCGATCCGATCCTTCCCGAGCACGTCGGCCACGGCGTCGGTCGAGAGATAGGCGAGACTGTCCGCGTCGATGGCCTCGCGGATCTCGTCGACGCTTTTGTCCGCGGCGATCAGTTCCTCGCGGGTCGCCATGTCGATCCCCATGTAACACGGCGCAGCGATCTCGGGCGCGCCGATGCGCATGTGGACTTCCTCCGCGCCGCAGTCTTTCAGCAGTTTGACGAGCTGCGTCGACGTGGTGCCGCGGACGATCGAGTCGTCGATCAGGGTAACCGTCTTCCCCTCGACGGTGGACTTGATCGGGTTGAGCTTCAGCCGGACCGCGCGCTCGCGCTCGTCCTGGGTCGGCATGATGAACGTGCGGCCGACGTAGCGGTTCTTCATCAGCCCCTCGGCGAACTCGACGCCGTCGTCGTCCTCGTCGCGGGGCTCGCCGTCTGCGGTCGTCTCCCCGGCGGCGTCGGCGTAGCCCGAGGCGAACGCCCGGCCGGAGTCGGGGACGGGCATCACCACCTCGGTTTCGACGCCGCTTTCTTCCCAGAGTTTTCGTCCGAGGTTCCGGCGTGCCTCGTAGACGAGCGTGTCGTCGATGACGCTGTCCGGGCGGGCGAAGTAGACGTGTTCGAAGAAACAGTGGGCCGTATGGTCCCGTTCGACCAGCTGGTAGGAGTCGAACCCGCCGCCGTCCTCGTCCAGGACGATCAGTTCGCCGGGCCGGACGTCACGGATCAGCTCCCCGTCCAGGGTGTCGATCGCCGCGGACTCGGAGGCGAGGATGTAGCCGTCCTCGAGTTTTCCGATACAGAGCGGCCGATTCCCCTGCGGATCCCGGACGCCGAGGACGGTGTCGTCGTGGCTGATCGTCAGCGAGTAGGAACCGTGGATGCGGTTCATCGTCCGCTTGACCGCGCGCACGAGGTCCTCCTCGAGGAGGTTGCGCGCGAGGTCGTGGGCGATGACCTCGGTGTCGCCGTCGCTGGTGAACGCGTGGCCGACGGCGGCCAGTTCCTCGCGGATCTCGTCGGCGTTGACGAGGTTGCCGTTGTGCGAGAGGCCGAGCGAACCGCTCTTGAACGAGACCGAGAACGGCTGGGCACAGGAGGAGTCGACCGAGCCCGCGGTCGGGTAGCGGACGTGGCCGATGCCGGCCGACCCCGCCAGTCCGTCGAGGTCGTCCTCGCCGAAGACGTCGCCCACGAGGCCCATCTCGACGTGGCTGTGCTGTTGGAAGCCGTCGTGGGTGACGATGCCGGCCGACTCCTGGCCGCGGTGCTGGAGCGCGTACAGCGCGTAGTACAGCGGCCGCGCCGCCGGACGACCGGCCAGCGAGACGCCGACGACGCCACACTTTTCGGTCATCCCTGTTCGCCGGGGAGTCTCGCCCCGCCCATCAGTCATGGTCGACCGTAGCGTGCTCCCCCGATAAAAATCCCGTGTTTGTGCCCTCAATACCGGATCGAAAACGTGTTTTTGTCCACGTTTGTGTATATCGAAACCGCAACCACGCTCGAGGCCACCTCCCGCGCTACTCCTCGAGACGAACCAGTTCCTCGACGTCTGGCAACTCGCCGTCGTCGACGATCTGTGCCATCCGGTCGCGGTGTTTCTCCGCGGCGTAGCCGACGAGAGTCTCGTCGTCGACGCCGGTCGCATCCTCCTCGACCGACTCACCGACGATTCCCTGAACGAGCATCGCGAGTTCGCCGACCGTCCCCTCGATCAGGGCGGGATCGACGCCCGCCTCGTGGACGAGCCGCTCGAGTTTCCACATCCCGAAGCCGACGTGTCGGCCCTCGTCGCTCCGGATGCTGGAGAACCCCTCGACCAGCCCCGGCAGCCGCGGGAGGTCCGCGTACTCGCCGCTGAAGTTCCGCTGGACGCCGTAGTAGCCCGTCTGGGCGAGAATTCCCTCGATCGCCATGTGGTAGTGACAGTACGCGAGCGCGCGGTTTTCCGGCGTGTCCTCGACCAGTAATCGGCCCATCGCCGTCTCGTTTCGCTCGAACAGTTCCTCGTACGGTTCGGAGAACCACCGCTCGTCGGTCGGGGCGGTCGACTCGAGGCCTCGCCGCCGTTCCTCGGGCGTGATCACCGTCCGCCAGTAGCGGTCGAAAAAGTCCGCGTGTTTGGCCTCCTCGTAGAGTTGCGTCGTCACGAACAACTGGTCGGCGACGTCCTCGAGGACGACCCCGAGCGGCGAGAGGTCCTCGGTGACGGCCTCCTCGCCCGCCCCGAACAGCGCGAGCGTCTCCCGCAGGCCGTCGAACGCCGGTTTCGGCACGTCCCGGATCGCGTCACGGTCCGCCTCGAGGTCGATCCCGTGGGGGTCCCAGTGACGCTCGACGGCGTTGCGGTAGTACCGAAAGGAGCGACGATCGTGATCGATCCGACCGCTCGAGTCATTCGTTGACATGGAACGGCGTTCGACGCCACCGGGAAAAACGGTACCGCTCGGTCAGGCGTCCGCGCCGGTCTTCGGCGCGAAGACGACAAGCGCCGTGCTCTCCTCTATAGCGTGTGGCGAGACCTCACTGTCGCCGTCGAACCGCACGAGGTCGCCCGCCTCGAGGTCGTAGGTCTCTCCGTCGAGGTCGAGGTCGACGGCCCCCGACAGGACGTGGAAGAGGACGTGCGACTCCGGGTGTCGGTGTTCGGGGATCCGCTGGTCGGCCTCGAGTTCGAGGCGAACGGTTCGGGGCTCGTCGTCGAACGCGACCGCGTGTGGGGTGTCGGTGAGCGACTCGAGCGACGTACGTTCTGGCATGAATGGGGCGTGGTCGCTCGTACACTTGTACTCACGGCGAACTCCGGGACTGTGGGAACACGGGAGTTCTCGAGCGCGGAAGAGAGGGGTCCGTCGGATCAGATCGCGCAGCCGACCTCGCGGTAGAGCCAGTGGGTCATCACGTAGACGCCCAGCACGATCCCCACGGCCGCGATGAACGAGTGGACCGACAGCGAGGCGATCCCGGAGTAGATGTTGCCGATGTTACAGCCCGGCGCGAGCCGGGAGCCAGCACCCATCAGGAAGCCGCCGACGACGGCGTTCGGGAGCCGCTGGAGCTTCGGGGTCCGCACGGAGAAGTCGCCGCTCCAGGCGGCGGCGATCCCCGCGCCGACGATGACCATCGCGATCATGATCATGTCGACGGTAACGGTGACGCCTTCGCCGGCAAAGAGGATCGACCCCCAGTACTCGTAGGAGCTCGCGTCGACGCCGACCTGCTGGAGCAGGTAGCCCGTCCAGCGCGCTTCGGGACCCGTGACGCCGACGATCGACACCTGCGAGAACCAGAGGACCGCGACGGCGGTGATCCCGAGCGCGGCCGTCCGCGGGTCCCAGGGTCGCTTCGAGGCGGCTATCGGGTCGTCGATCTCGCGGAAGCCCCGGACGTACGAGCGCGTCCCCTCGAGGAGTCGCCGGGTTCCGACGACGGGCGTCGCGAGGACGACCGGACGGAACTCGGCGGCCTGTTCCCGTCCAGTCCCGGTCTCGCCGGCTTCGCGGCCGACGACGGTGACGTACGCGAGGCCGATCAGCGCCGAGGCCAGCAGCGCCACGAGCGGCGCGGGCAGCGAGGACGCCTCGAAGAGCGTGACGCCCTCGCCGAAGGTCAGCGGCGCGAAGTACGTCGACTGCAGCGTCGGGAAGGCGACGGAGAAGGCCGCGTAGCCGACGCCCATGAACAGCAGGGTCAGCCAGAAGTGCAAGTACCCCTGGCCGGCCCGGTAGAGGGTCCCGCTCGCACAGCCACCGGCGTAGGTCATCCCGACGCCGAAGACGAAGCCGCCGACAAGCCCCGTCAGCCCCCAGTCGGGGGTCCAGAACCCCTGGTAGTAGCCGAGCTGGTAGAGCACGCTCCAGCCCAGCATCGTCGATACGACCGCGACGAGGACGCCCTTGGTAACTCGGGTGTCCTTGAACGCGAACAGGTCGCGGAACGCGTGGACGAAACAGAACCGGCCCTTCTGGAGGAAGACGCCCAGTCCGAGGCCGACCACCGCCGCGACGAGCAGCGTCGATGTCATCACCGGTCGTTCTCACTGCCCCTCCTAAACCGCCCCCGTTACGGGAACCTCTGCACGGATCGATGACGGCCCTCAGGCCGAGATATGGCGCTTCGGTGACCGATACGGCCGACTCAGCCCGATATCCCTCGGATCGGCGCTCTGAGGCCCCGGCAACACTGGCTTCTATCTACGATCGTCTCCGTCGCGACCTGTCCGGGCCGATTTCGCCGATCCGGAGTGGATAGCTTAAGGGGCTGTAACCCCCAGCCACGCGCATGATCGAACTGTTGCGTTCGGCGTACGACGAGATCGTCTACCAGGCCTACGACGGCGACGAGCGGGAGGTCTGTGGGATCCTCGCCGGCGAGTACGACCCGGACCACACCGTCGTCACCGACGCCTATCCGGCCGAGAACGTCGCCGACAACCCCGAGATCCGGTACGCGATCGATCCCGAGGAACAGTTCGAGATCACCGAACGGATCGAGGAGGAAGGCCTCGAGGTCGCGGGCTTCTACCACTCCCACCCGGCGGGGCCGGCCGAACCCAGCGAGACGGACGCGGCGCGGGCGACGTGGCCCGATTTCTCGTACGTCATCGTCGCGCTCGACGGCTACCCGTTCGTCGGCTCGTGGCGCTGGCGCGACGAAGAAGAGCGGTTCGACGGTGAGCGGGTGCGCGTGGTCTCGAGCCGGAGCGACGGGGACGACTCCCGTTAGTTGTCGTTGATCGTCGTCATCCGTCGTCAGTCGTCACTGGCTTCGATCTCCGGCTCCTCCGCCGTCCCGTCGATCGAACACGATGCCGTGTACTCGACGTCGTGGACCGAGTCGATCGCGGGATCGTCGCCACAGACCGGACAGTCGTCTTTCTTGGTGATCTCGACGGTGTCGAACTCCATGTTCAGGGCGTCGTAGAAGACCATCCGGCCGTCGAGGAGGTCGCCCTTGTCGAGCAGGAACTTCACGGCCTCGGTGGCCTGGATACAGCCGACGGTGCCGGGGAGGACGCCCAGCACGCCAGCAGTCGCGCAGTTGGGGACCATCCCCGCCGGCGGGGCTTCGGGGAACATACAGCGGTAACACGGCGAGTCCTCGCCGCCGGCGAAGGTCGTGATCTGGCCCTCGAACTTGAAGATCGAGCCGTGGGAGAAGGGGACGCCGGCGAGGGTACAGGCGTCGTTGACGAGATAGCGGGTCTCGAAGTTGTCAGCGCCGTCGATCACGAAGTCGTAGCCCTCGATCAGGTCCTCGACGTTGTCGGGCGAGACGCGGAGTTCGTGTTTCTCGACGTCGACGTCGGGGTTGATCGTCTCGACGTACTCCGCGGCGCTGTCGACCTTCTTGCGACCTACGTCGTCGTCGCCGTGGATGACCTGCCGCTGGAGGTTCGAGAGTTCGACCTCGTCGTCGTCGGCGATGCCGATCGTTCCGACCCCCGCGGCCGCGAGGTACTGGATGATCGGGGACCCGAGTCCGCCCGCGCCGATCACCAGCACGCGCGAGTCCAGTAGATCGCTCTGTCCCTCCGGGCCGACCTCGTCCATGATGATGTGTCTCGAGTACCGGTCCAGTTGCGTCGGCGAGAGATCCAGGTCGCTCATCGTCCCCCGTTGGCACCGGCGCGGAATAAGGACCCCTCCGTCGGCGTCATCTGCCGCCATCCGCGACGAGAGCCGTTCTTGCCGAGGGCGGGGCCCTTTTAGGACGGTGTCGCCAACCGCCGGGTATGCCAACCATCAAGGTACCAGCCGTACTGAGCGGCGGCGGCGCCTCCTCGCGCGTCGAGGTCGAGGGGGAGACGCTCCGCGAGGCGTTCGACGCCCACGCCGCAGAACACGGCGAGTCCCTGCGCGACAGCGTGATCGAGGACGGCGAGATCAAGGAGTTCATCAACGTCTACGTCGACGGCGACGAGGTCTCGGACCTCGAGGTCCCCGTCGATGAAGGGTCCCAGATCCGGGTCATTCCGGCGGCCAGCGGCGGCGCGCGGTAGGCCCCCGGGGTCTCACTTCTCGCGTAGTTCACGGTGTAGCTCCTCGAGGCGCTCGGTTCCCGCCTCGGCGTAGCCGCCGTGGTAGCAGACCACGCCGTCGACCTCGAGACCGGCCAGGTCGCCGACCGATTCGATCGCGCGATCCATGTCCGGCGTGAACTCCGGTTTGGGTCCCTCGAGCGTCTCCGTGCCGTCCGCGACGAGCGCGTCGCCGGCGAGCAACACCCCGCTCTCGGGGAAGTAAAGCGACACGTGCCCGGGCGCGTGGCCGGGCGTCTCGACGACTTCCATCGGGCCGGCGATCGTCGGAATCCGGACGCCGCCGGCGAGTTCCAGGTCGACCTCGACCGGCGGGTAGCGGTCGCCGTCGCCCCCGAGAGGGTCGCGTTCGCCGGTCAGGAACGGCGCTTCCTCGCGGTGGGTCGCGACGACCGCGTCGGTGTGCTCGAGCAGGGCCGCGAGTCCGCCCGCGTGGTCGGCGTCGTGGTGGGTGACGACGACCAGCCAGACGTCCGCGAGTTCGTGGCCGAGGCTCCGGACGTGCGTTCGCAACGACTCGAGGCTCCCCTCGGGGCCGGCGTCGATCAGGACGAGGCCGCGCTCGGTTTCGACCAGCGCGGGCGTGACGGTTAGCTCGCGGCCGCCGTGGTCGACCGCGATCGGGAGCGCGTGCAGTCCGACGTCGTCCTCCTGTCGTGACATGCGCGTCCGTTCGTGCGGGACGTAGTTAGGTGTTCAGCGATCGGTCCTGGCTCGACGGCTCACTCGAGTCCGGCCTCGAAAGCCCGCTCGAGGTCGGCGATCAGGTCGTCGACGTGCTCGATCCCCACCGAGACGCGGATCAGGCCGTCCGTCAGGCCGGCCTCGATGCGCTCCTCGCGGGGGATCGCGGCGTGGGTCATCGGCGCGGGCTGTTCGATCAGGCTCTCGACGCCGCCCAGGCTCTCCGCGAGGGTGAACACCTCCGTCGAGGAGACGACCTCGCTCGCCTCCTCCATGCTCGCGTCGAGTTCGAAACTCAGCATGCCGCCGAAGTCGTCCATCTGCTCGCGGGCGATCTCGTGGCCGGGATGGGACTCGAGGCCGGGGTAGTAGACGCGGTCGACCTCGGGGCGGTCCTGGAGCCAGTCCGCGATCTTGCGGGCGTTCTCGCAGTGTCGGTCCATGCGGACGGGCAGCGTCTTCGTCCCGCGGAGAACGAGGAACGACTCGAAGGGGCCGGGCGTCGCGCCGACGGAGTTCTGGTAGAACCCGAACTCCTCGTCGAGGTCCTCGTCGTTCGTGAGGAGCGCGCCGCCGACGACGTCCGAGTGGCCGCCGAGGTACTTGGTCAGCGAGTGCGAGACGACGTCCGCGCCCAGGTCGAGCGGGTTCTGGAGGTACGGCGTCGCGAACGTGTTGTCGATCGCACAGAGGGCGTCGTGGTCGTGGGCGATCTCGGCCGCGCCCGCGATGTCGACGATCGACATGAGCGGGTTGGTCGGGGTCTCGAGCCAGAGCAGTTCCGTGTTCTCCCGGAACGCCGCCTCGATCGCGTCGAGGTCCGTCATGTCGACGAAGCTAAACTCGACGTCGTAGTCCTCGTAGACCTGCGTGAAGATGCGGTGGGTACCGCCGTAGACGTCGTTGCCGGTGACGACGTGATCGCCGGCCTCGAGCAGGTTGAGGACGGTGTTGATCGAGGCCATCCCCGAGGCGAAGGCGCGGCCGTACTCGGCGTTCTCGAGGGAAGCGAGGTTCTCCTCGAGGTCGGTTCGCGTGGGATTGCCGGTCCGGGAGTACTCGTAGCCGCGGTGGTCGCCGGGAGCGTCCTGCTCGTAGGTCGAGTTGGCGTGGATCGGCGTCATCAGCGCGCCGGTCTCCTCGTCGGGGTCCTGTCCCGCGTGGATCGATCGGGTCTCGATCCGATAGTCGGAACTGCTGTCGTGCTCGTCGCTCATGGTCGCCACGATGCGCGGCCGAAAGTTACGTCTGTCCATCCTCGTTCCGCCGTCGGAACCCCCGACGTCCCGGCCGCAAAACGTCCCACTGGCAGGATGTCAGTCACAGGCGAGTGGGACGGGCAGGGGATGATGTCACATAGTGGACGGAACCGATCTGGCAACGACTGATTCCCCCAATCCCCTGCCAGGCGTCCCTATACGGTCCGTCCCTGTAAACTTGTTGGTTATCCAACTATCCGGGGTCGGATCGAGACGGGATCGGATCGGATCGGATCGGATCGGATCGGCGTCCCGGGCGAGCGACGCAACACCGGTCGTGACGAACCCGGAACGTGCGTTTTATAACGGTCACCAAGTAAGAGGGTCGTACGACTATGCCGAACTCTAATGGCCCTCGTCAGGGAACCCGGAACAAACTCTCGAACGATCCCCGAGAACGCGGAGCATCACCGCCACAGCGCGCGATTCAGGAGTACGAGGAGGGCGAGAAGGTCCACCTCAAAATCGACCCGAGCGTCCACAAGGGTCGCTTCCACCCGCGCTTCGACGGTCTCACCGGCGAAGTCGTCGGCAAGCAAGGCGACGCGTTCAAGGTGCAGATCAACGACGGCGGCAAGGACAAAACGCTGATCGTCACCGCCGCCCACATGCGCGCACAGGAACGCGCCGAGGACCGGGTCTGAACGCTCCTCACCCGAACACAGCATGACGATCTTCAAAGAGATCGTCGACGAGGAGTTCCTGACGGTCTCGGAAACGAAGGAACTGCTCGCCGACATCGAAGCCGAACGCGCGTTAGACGAGGACCGCGAGCTCCCCTACGAACTCGCGCGAGCGATCGAACACGTCAACCGCTTCGCCCACCTCGAGCCCGAGGAGGCCCAGCAGCTGGTCGACGACCTCCAGGACGTAGAGAAGGTCGACGAAGCGACCGCGTACAAGATCGCTAACCTCCTGCCGCGCAACCGGGACGAACTCCGCTCCGTGTACGCACAGCAACGCTACTCGCTGTCGGGGGACGAACTCGACGAGATTCTCAACGTCGTCGCGCAGTACGCCTGACGACGAGTCTTTCCGACCGTCTCGAGCATCGAGGACCTGGCGGCGGTCCGATCGTCCGCGGGCGGGCCGATTCTTTAAGTAAGCCGTCCTCGTATCTACCCGTTATGAGCGAAGCCGACAGCGATGGGACGGACGCGGACGATGACGTTCGGCGCGCAGTCGTGTTGGATTACCTCGCCCACGGCCTGTCGGACGACGGACGACCGCAGTACGAGAAGTCCCCCGCGGGGTACGCCCTCGGCGTCGAGGACTTCCAGCTGTACCAGGTCGCGTTCGACGAGGACGAACGGCTCACGATCGGTACGGAGGTCGTCGTCGAGCCGCCCGCCGAGCGCGACGTGGTCACCGAGTGCAACGAGGTCGAGTACGAAGATCTCTCCTCGGGAGCCCAGTCCGAACTCGAGTACGTCGTCCAGGACCTGGTCGAGGAGAACGAACAGCGGTTCGTCGACTTCTACAACGAGGCCCAGCCGATCACCCTGCGGCTCCACCAGCTGAATCTGCTTCCGGGGATCGGCAAGAAACTGCGAAACAGCATCCTCGACGAGCGAAAGCGCAAGCCCTTCGAGAGCTTCGAGGACCTCTCCGAGCGGGTCTCGGGGCTGCACGACCCCGACGAGGTGCTCGTCGAACGTATCCTCCAGGAACTGCGGGACGACGACCTGAAGTACCAGACGTTCGTCGGCCGGGGGCAGGAACAGTAAGCCGGTTTCGCCGACTCGGTGCTGTGCGATCCCCGTTCTCACGGCTCGATCGTCCGCCAGCCGTCGGCGTCGCGACCGGCTCGAGACGGTGCGTTTACACCCGCCGCCCCCCAACCGCCGGCAATGAGAGACCCCGACGCGCTGATCGCCCGGGCCGGCGTCCGCGGCGATCCTGACCGCGACCAGCACTTCCTCGTCGACGATCGCGTCCTCGATCGACTCCCCACCTACCTCGAGGAGATCGATGCCGAGACGAACCACCTGCTCGAGATCGGCGGCGGAACGGGGGCGCTGACCGATCGCCTCCTCGATCTCGGCGACGAGGTGACCGTCGTCGAACGCGACCCCGACCTCGCGGCCTTCCTGCGCGAGGAGTTCGTAGATGCCATCGACGACGGTCGGCTGACGGTGATCGAGGGCGACGCTCTCGAGGCCGACCTCCCCGAGTTCACGGCGTCGGTGTCGAACCTCCCGTACGGCGTCTCGAGCGAGATCGCCTTCCGTCTGCTCCCGGAGGGGCGTCCGCTGGTGTTGATGTTCCAGCAGGAGTTCGCCGAACGGATGGTCGCCGATCCCGGCACGTCCGAGTACGGTCGGCTGTCGGTCTCGACGCAACACTACGCCGACGTCGAACTCGTCGAGACGGTCCCGAAGGAGGCGTTCTCGCCGCCGCCGGCCGTCGAGAGCGCGGTAATCCGCGCGGTGCCGCGCGATCCCGAGTACGAGGTCGAAGACGAGGACTTTTTCCTGCGGTTCGTGAAGGCCCTGTTCACCCAGCGACGGAAGACGATCCGCAACGGGATCCGGAACACGGCCCACATCTCCGGGCTGACGGATCCGGACGCGGTCGTCGACGCGGCCGACGAGGACCTTCTACGAAAGCGGGCCGACGCGATGGCACCCGCGGAGTTCGCCGCGCTCGCCGAACTGGCACTCGAAGTCAGCGGGCTCGAGGACGACTAATCGGGGCCGTAGAGACCCAAACCTGCCGACGGCTCGCCGACACCGACCAACGGATACTCAAAGCTCCGCGGTGGACTGCTGGCAGAGAGAACGACCATGTCGGCGTTACTGACCGGACTCGACTGGCTGTCGCGGGCCGTGGAGCCGACGGAACTACGTTTCGCGGTGACCGTCGCGGCCGTCGGGCTCCTGCTCGTCGCATTGCTCGGCTATCGGCGAGTGCAACGCTGGGTCACCGAACGGTCCAGGCCCCTGTACGGCGATATCGTCGCCTTCACGTTACTCACCGGCGCGTGCCTGCTCAGTCTGGCAATCGTCGTCGGCGTGTGGGGCCAGACGAGCGAACTCCAGTCGATCTACGCCGAGCGCGGGCTGGGCGGCGAGGTCGTCGCGCGAGCGATCGTCTCGTTCATCCTGCTCGTCGCGACGTACATCTTCGTTCGCTTTCTCAAACGGGTCCTCGACGAGGTGCTTGGCTCGGCGACGGCCGTCACCGACCACCAGCGCGAGATCACCCACCGGATCACGCAGGTCCTCGTCTGGTCGGTGTCGCTGGTCGTCGTCCTCGGCGTCTGGATCGACGACCTCGGCGGCCTGCTGGTCGGGGCCGGCTTCTTGGGGATCGTCGTCGGTATGGCCGCACGACAGACGCTGGGCACCGTCCTCGCCGGCTTCGTGTTGATGTTCGCCCGCCCGTTCGAGATCGGCGACTGGATCGTCGTCGAGGACGAGGAGGGGCTCGTCACCGACATCTCGATCGTGAACACGCGGATCAAGTCGTTCGACGGCGAGTACATCATGATCCCCAACGACGTCATCGCCTCGAGCACGGTGACGAACCGATCGCGGCGGGGCCGGCTCCGGGTCGAGATCGACGTCGGCGTCGACTACGATGCGGACGTCGAACGTGCCGCCGATATCGTGGAGGGGGTCCTGTCGGACCTCGACCGGGCGCTCGACGCGCCTGCTCCGCAGGTCGTCTCCAAGGAGTTCGGCGACTCGTCGATCGTGCTCGGCGCGCGGTTCTGGATCGACAAGCCGAGCGCCCGTCGGCGCTGGAAGGCCCGAACGGCCGCCATCAACGCGATCAAGCGCGAGTTCGAGGAGGCAGGCGTCGACATCCCCTATCCACAGCGTGAACTCTCGAGTCGGGAACGGACGGACGTCCGACTCGAGACGACGAGAGGGACCGTCGACGGCGACGACTCGAACTCCGAATCCGAAGACGGAAACGGCGAGAGCCGCGAGTACCGCATGAGCCAACCGGAGGATCACTAGATGGGACTGCGCGACCGACGGGACATAGAAACGGACGTCTACCAGCCCGCCGAGGACTCGCAACTGCTGGCCGAGGCGGCCCGTGACCGACTCGAGGCGAGCGACCGGGTGCTCGAGGTCGGCACCGGCTCCGGCTACGTCGCCGACCGGATTGCCGAGGAGACCGACGCGCGAGTGATCGCCGCCGACCTGAATCCCCACGCGGTCCGGCAGGCCCGCGAGCGTGGTCTCGAGACCGTCCGGGCGGATCTCGTCTCGCCGTTCGCCGACGGCGCGTTCGACGCGGTCCTGTTCAACCCGCCGTACCTGCCGACCGACCCGGACAACGAGTGGGACGACTGGATGGAAGCCGCGCTGTCGGGCGGCGAGGACGGCCGGGCCGTGATCGACCCGTTCCTCGAGCGCGTCGGCCGCGTACTCGCGCCGGACGGCGTCGTCTACCTGCTGGTCAGCAGCCTGACGGGGGTCGACGAGGTCGTCGAGCGCGCCGGCGAGGAAGGGTTCAGCGCCGTCGCGGTCGCCGACGAGTCGTTCCCCTTCGAGACGCTGACCGTCCTCGAACTGGTTCGATAACGGAGCTGATCGCGCTGCTTCTTCACTGAGGTTTTGGCCCGGTTCATGGCGGCGCGCGTCTACCGGAACGCCGTTCTCGAGTCCCCTCCCTCGAGACGCGCCGTGCCGTATCGATGTACGGGCACGTTTCGGAGATACCCGCCGGTCGGCGTGACAGAGGCGTCCGACAGTCGCTCGAGGGAAGGGGGTGTACCCGGGTCGCTCGAAAGTCGCCGGGTAGCGGTTTTCGGTCCTCGCTTTCCCTACGGAGTCAGCGAACGTCTACCGGACGGTCAGTTCCACAGGCGAACTCACGATCGACGTCCGTTCGTCGATGAAAACGTGATACCAGGAGACGTACATGAGTATCATCCAGAGGGTTCGACCGACGGATCTGTCACCGCGGCGGTGAGCGATTCGCAACGCCATGGCCTCTTCAGCGTCGACGTACGGCGTGTTCCGTAGCTTCGCTTCCGTAAACCACGACTCGATAGCCTCGTGTTCGTCGCGGAACCAGTCTTCGACGGGCGGTCGCATTCCTTGCTTCTCCCGCTCGACGATCTCGTCCGGGAGCAGGTCACTGACCGCTCGTTTAAGCACCCGCTTCACGTCCTGATCCGTCATTTTGTGCTGGATCGGCAACGAGCGGGCGAACTCCACGATATCCGTCGACAGGAAGGGGACCCGAAGCTCCAGCGAGTGGGCCATGCTCGTGTGGTCGGCCTTGTAGAGGTGATAGTCCGGGAGCGTATAGTGTGTCTCGAAGGCAGTCATGTGTTGCTCGGGAGCCGGATCGTCGACGTGGTCGGTCACCCTCGCGACGCGCCGACGGAGGCCCGACGTCTCGGCCGTCTCGCCGGTCTCGAGGAAGTCCTCGGGTTCGGGTCTGAACGGCATGAATCCACACGTCTGGTGTAATACCATCTCGGTGTTGTTTTTCAGCCACGAGAGGTACCTGAAGTATTTAGTTCCGATCGGCGAAACGGGGGCGACGGTGCCGGCGACGTCGTGTGCGATCCCGGGAAGGGGGTCGACTTTCCGTTTGTAGTTCCCGACCTGCTGGTACCGGGGATACCCCGCGAACAACTCGTCGGCGCCCTCTCCCGCGAGGGCGACTTTCACGTCCTCGCTGGCGCGACGGGAGAGTGCGAAGATGGGGAGCATCTGCAGGTGGCCGGTCGGTTCCCCCAGATACGTTATCATCTCGTCGAACAGGTCCATCGAGGAGAGGTCGACGTGGACTTCGTGGTGATCGGTTCCGAAGTGGTCGGCGACCAGCCGGGCCTCGTCGCTCTCGTCGAACCGGTCGTTGCTGAACGACAGGGAGTACGTCTTGAGCGGTCGGTCCGTCAGATCCGAAGCGATCCCGACGATTGCGGAAGAGTCGAGACCCCCCGACAGGAACGCACCCACTGGGACGTCAGCCATGAGTCGCTGCTCGACCGACCGTTCCAGCAGACCCGTCAGTCGGTCGGCTGCGCTCTCGAAGCTCGTCGTTGCGCTGCCGGTGTCGACGTCGAGGAGGCTCCAGTACTCCCGCTCTCGCACTCCGTCGGGGTCGATCCGGATCGTATGGCCCGGCTTGACCTTGTTGACGTCCCGGAGGAGAGTCTGCGACCCCGGCGTGTACTCGAGCGAGAAGTGATTGTACACGGCTGCCGGATCGATGGTCCGATCCACGCCGCCGATCAGCAGTGCCGGAAGTTCGCTCCCCCAGACGTACCCGTAGTCGGTTCGCCCGTAGTACAGCGGCTTGATGCCGAGCCGATCGCGGGCGAGGAAGACCGTCTCCTCCGTTTCGTCCCAGATGGAGAACGCGAACATCCCTTCCAGGTGGTCGACCATCCCGTCGCCGTACTCCTCCCAGAGGTGGACCAGAACCTCGGTGTCGGACCGGCTTTCGAAGCGGTGTCCCTGCCGTTTCAGCGATTCCCGCAGTTCAGCGTGGTTGTAGATCTCCCCGTTGAAGACGACACGGACCGACCCGTCTTCGTTGACTTTCGGCTGCGAACCGCCGGTGAGGTCGACGATCGAAAGCCGACGCGCTCCCATCACGAGTCCGGCGTCCCGGTCGATATACGACCCCTCCTCGTCCGGCCCCCTGTTCTCGATCCAGTCCAGCATCTCGGAGAGCATGCGCTCGTCCGCTTCGCCGTACGCACCGACGATACCGCACATGCCCGCAGGGGCCGTGGCTACGCTTATTGTAAGGCACCTCTTCAAAACGGTTGAAAAGCCATAATTTTGGCGTGTAAGACCATCCTACTGGGCTTTCATGGTCAGGATCGAGGACTGTACTCGTGTCCAGAACGCGTTTGACGACCGAATTGGACCGAGCCTCGAGGCCTTCTCACGCGCTCGCGCAGACTTCTGGACCGGGGGACCGGGATTCTCGGCGGGTACCCGTTCGAGTCCCGAAGTCGTCGACCGTTCATACGGTTTCCTGTCCGTCAGTTCCGGCGCAACCGCGACCCGCGCGGCGGTTGGACCGGTACATCGGGACAGGGATCCGTATCAGGAGCGGCGCTCGAGCACGCCCAGCCGACGCCCCAGGACGTCCGAGTCGAGGAAGGCGACGCGTCCCTCCGGCCACTCGAGCGGCTCCTCCAGCGGGTACGCCTCCCGGGCGGCCTCGAGGTCGTCGGTCGCCAGCAGGCAGCTACACGGGGTGCCGGGGAACCGCTCGAGACGGTCGGCGAGCCAGCCGTCGCCGTCGGGGGCCGCGAACGCCACCGGCTGGCCGGGGACCGACGCGACGGTGCCGAACCCGGCCGGCGAGTCGCGGATCGGCGTCGGAATCCCGTAGCAGTCACGGAACGCCCGGATCGCGTCCTCGAGTCCGCCTGGATCGACCCCGAGGACGACCTGGCCGATGCCCTCGAGGGGGCCGCCGGAGACGCTCGCGGCGGGCTCGACGCGATAGGAAAGCGGCGTCCGGTCGGCGATGACGAAGGGGAACGGCACGTCCTCGTCGGTCCCCGACCCGAACTCGGCCATCTCCCACTCGACGAGCGTGCCGTCCTCGCGCTCGCGCGATCCCGACAGCGGGCCGTAGACTGCGTAGCCGCGCTCCAGGAGCCGTTTACACTCCTCGCGGACGTCGGGGACGCGACAACACCACGCGGCCGGCCCCGCGTCGGCACGGATGTGTTCGGGCCAGAAGTCGTGGTCCTCGCCCTTTCTCCGCTCGCGTTCGGCGATCAGTTCCACGTACGAGCGGTCGTCGAAGCCGAGCACGCTCATGTGGGTGACGCCGTTGCCGTGGACGCCGCCGTACTCGGGCTCGAGTCCGAGTCGAACGAACTCCTCGGTGATCGACTCGAGATCCGCGAACGCGAACGGAACGTGGTCGACGGTGAGGTCCATACCGGGCGTTTCGCGGCCGGGCGTATAATTCGCGGCGGCCGCCGTGGCGTTTCACCCCGACGACTCGAGGCCCGAGGGTCCTTGGACCGACCGATGTCTCCCGATAGATTACTAATACGCATTAAACAGGATGGAAAATATTAAGCACTGGTATAGCCTAGCCGTCCGTACGATGACTGAGTACGTTTCGACCACGCCGGGGCTGTTTCCGCTCCCGGACTGGGCGAAAGACGACCTCTCGGACCTGAAAGGACACCAGAAGGGCGACCTCATCGGCGGCGACGAAGGTGAGGAGATCACCGCAGCCTACGAGGAGGCACGCGAGGAGGTGATCGCCGCCCAGGAGGACGCGGGCCTGGACCGAGTCGTCGAAGGCCAGCTCCGGTGGGACGACATGCTCGCACACCCGCTTGCCGTCCACGACGCCGTCGACACTCAGGGGATCGTTCGGTACTACGACAACAACAACTTCTATCGCGACCCCGTCGTCCAGGGCGAACTCGACTTCTCGGGCGACGTCGCGAGCGAACTCGAGTCGGCGTCCGAACTGACCGAGGGCGACGCCCTCCAGGCCGTCCTCCCCGGCCCGTACTCGCTGGCCGACCTCGCGACCGACGAACACTACGGGGACGAGGCGGACTTCCTCGCAGCCATCGCGGACTTCCTCGCCGGCGAGGTCGAGGCGTTCCCCGCCCACGAGACGCTGTTCCTGCTCGAACCCTCGCTGATCGAGAATGCGCCCGAAGACGGCGTCGACGAGCGCGCCAGCGAGGCGATCGATACCGTCGCGTCCGCGACCGACGCGGACGTCGTCGTCCAGCCCTACTGGGGCGCACTCGAGGAGAAGGTCTACGCCCACCTGCTCGACGCCGACATCGACGCGGTCGGCTTCGACTTCGTCGCGAACCAGGAGGAAAACGTCTACAACCTCCAGGAGTACGGCGCGACCGACGCCGTCTCGCTCGGGCTCGCCGACGGTCAGAACACGCTGGTCGAGGACCCCGAGGCGATCCGCGACCGCGTCGACTGGGTCTACGACCAGATCCCGGTAACGGAGTTCGAGACGGTCTACCTGACGACCAACACCGAGACGTTCTACCTGCCCTACGGCAAGTTCGAGGAGAAACTGGCCGTCCTTGCCGAGGCCGCGGACCTCGCGGAGGTGAAAGCAGCATGACTACCAAAGAGCAGTTCCGACCCGAGGACCACCCGAACGACAGCTTCCTGCTGACGACCGTCGTCGGCTCCTACCCGAAGCCCAAGTGGCTCAACCGCGCGAAGGAACTCTACCAGGACCCCGACCACGAGTTCGACGCCGAGGACTGGCAGGAGGCCAAAGACGACGCCGCCCGCCTCATCACCGACGAGCACGAACGCGCCGGCCTGGACGTCGTCGTCGACGGCGAGATGCGGCGAACGGAGATGGTCGAGTTCTTCGCCCACCGCATCGAAGGCTACGAGTTCAACGGGCCCGTGAAGGTCTGGGGCCACAACTACTTCGACAAGCCCTCCGTCGTGAGCGAGGTCGAGTACGACGAAAACTGGCTGGTCGACGAGTACGAGTTCACCGCGGCCGCGAGCGACCGCCCGGTCAAGGTCCCCATCACGGGGCCGTACACCCTCGCGAACTGGTCCTTCAACGAGGCCTACGAGGACGACGAGGAACTCGCCTACGACCTCGCGGACCTCGTCAACGAGGAGATCGAGAAGCTCGTCGACGCCGGCGCGCGTTACATCCAGATCGACGAACCCGCACTCGCCACGACCCCCGACGACCACGCCATCGTCGGCGAGTGTCTCGAGCGCATCGTCGCGGACATTCCCGAAGAAGTGCGGATCGGCCTCCACGTCTGTTACGGCGACTACTCCCGCATCTACCCCGAGATCCTCGAGTTCCCCGTCGACGAGTTCGACCTGGAACTGGCAAACGGGGACTACGAGCAACTGGACGTCTTCAAGGACCCCGAGTTCACGAAGGACCTGGCGCTCGGCGTCTGTGACGCCCACGTCGCGGAAGTGGAGTCCGTCGAACAGATCGAGGAGAACATCAAGAAGGGGCTCGAGGTCGTCCCGCCGGAACAGCTCGTGGTCTCGCCGGACTGCGGCGTGAAGCTCCTCCCGCGAGAGGTGGCCTACGGCAAGATGGCGAACATGGTCGAGGCGGCCCGCAACGTCGAGGAGGACATCGACGCCGGGAATATCGACGTCGAACGCGGCGCGCCGGCTCCCGCGGACGACTGACGAGCGACGCTGAGCCGATCGCCCCGTCCCGGTTCGCTTTCTACGCGGCCCGTCTTTCCGCTTTCTCCCACTGACAGTAGAAAGAGTGACAGTTGCTCTCCATGCCGAATGTCCACACGAGCCGACGACACGACCGTTACTAGGTAACCCTATTGTCCAAAAGAATACATAATCGACCGGGCCCAACGAACGGATGATGCAAGAGCCCGTATCGAAACGACGCGATCTCCGCGAAGACGTCGCCGAGCACCGTGACCCCGAACACGACGTCGATCCGCTGTTCGTCAACCGGTGGTCCCCGCGCGCGATGAGCGGGGAACCGCTGCCCGAAGACGAGTACATGCCGCTGTTCGAGGCCGCCCGCTGGGCACCCTCCGCGTTCAACAACCAGCACTGGCGGTTCCTCGTCGCCGACCGCGAGGACGAGGAGTGGGAGACCTTCGTCGGTCTCCTGAACGAAATGAACGAGGCGTGGGCGAGCGACGCCGCGGCCCTCGCCGTCATCGCCTCGAAGACGACGTTCGACCACAACGACGACCCGGCCCCAACCCACGCGTTCGACACCGGCGCGGCCTGGCAGAACCTCGCTCTCGAGGGCGCGCGCCGCGGCCTCGCCGTCCACGCAATGGCCGGCTTCGACTACGAGCGCGCGGCCGACGAACTGAACGTCCCCGAGGAGTTCGAGGTCCAGGCGATGGTCGCGATCGGCGAGCGCGCTCCGCCGGAGACGCTGCCCGACGACCTGCAGGAGCGAGAGCAGCCGAGCGACCGCAAGCCGCTCGAGGATCTCGTCCACCGCGGCGGCTTCGCGTGATCGTTTCGGACGCAGAGTACCCGTCGATCTCGCCGTAGTCTCTCGCCCACGAATAGAGAACGGCGGAACCGGAGATCGTCTTCGTCGTCCGCGGCGGTTCCGGCGCGGTCGCCACCACCTTCGACGGGGCAACCAGTCACGCCGGCTACGATCTCGACGCCGTCGACACGATCGGCGCGGGGGACGCGTTCGCGGCCGTGGACGATCACGGGGCTGCGCGAAGGACGGCGGTAGACGAAACGCCCGGGTTCGCCAACGCGGTTGGAGCAGCCGCCACGACGGTCGCGCGATGGAAGCGCTTCCGGACCGCGTGTGCGCCGCGTCGTTCGTGGGAGGTGACGGACCGTATCGCTGGAACCATCTCGGCGATTCGATAGCTGTCCGGTCGAGACCACCGGTAGTCCCTGTTTTCGATAGGTGACTTCTCCCACGACTAAAGTCGTGGGCTTCCCTCACGGAGGGTTAGGCCCACGTCGTCTGGGGAGTTCGCAGGTTCCATCTCGCCATTGGTTCCTTCGAGTACGACCTGCGTTTCGGGCTGAGCCACAACAGCCCCCACCGTCGATAGCGGACTCTGAATGTTCTTACCGACGGCTCGTTTGCCGATGTTCGTCGCGCCATTCTTGTCGCCGTTGTCGTCCAGTCCACAGTCGTGGCATTCAACACGCCCCTGTACTTCCCGCGATGTGTTCTGTGACCCACACCGCCAACACGTCACGGACGTGTCGTACTCCTTGACCGGAACGCACTCTCGTCCGTCGAGGTGGGCTTTGTACGTGAGGATGTTCGCCATCTTCGCATACGGCATCTTGTGGGTCTTGTCATTCACGTACCGTCCCTTGTCGTTGTCGAAGCGCAACCCGGTCATATCACCGAACACGATGACGGCGTTGCGTTCGCGGGCGCGAGCGACGAGTTCGTTCGCCACTTGGTGCAGTTCGTGTTCGACCGTTCGGGATTCCTTGTCACCGAGGCGTTCGATGACCTGCGCTCCCGAGCGAACCTTCGCCTTCCCGATGCTCTTGCGGAGTTGCTTGTAGTGTTCACGGACGCGACGGACTTCCGCGCCGTGGAACTGCGTGTCGCGGTCAGAGAGGAACGTGCTGACGGCTATCCACTTCGCACCCATGTCAACAGCAAGAACATCGTCGTACTCGTCTGAGACGGCCACAGACCGCTTGCAGACGAGATGGATATACCACTCACCGTCCCGGTGGACGAGTTCCGAGTCGCGGATGTACTCGTCGGTGAGCAGGTGCGTATCCTTCTCGGGGACGCGGACGGGAACCCAGATGCTATCTCCGCGTTCTTTCTCGGGGTTGTAGACGGGGAGTTTGAACCACCACGACGAGAGAACCGTGTCCTCGTCGTGTTCGATGGTGATGCAGTCGTTGCGGAGGACGACAGGCTGTTCGGTGTCCTCTCGCGGGTTCTTGTTCGACCGGACTTTGTCCGCCTGTTGCTTGGTGGCGGAGTAGAGGTTCGCGTCGTCGTCACCGTGAACGGCGTCTTGGAACGCGGAGTATTCGCGTTCGACGAATCGGGTTTTCCGCTCGGTGAGTGAGTGGAGTTTGACCCGTACCGTGGTGGTGACTTCTCGGCGCATCGTTATCGTCCAGTCTGTGCTTCGATGTACTCCTCGATGGTCTGACTCGACACCTCGCCTGCTGAGGAGACGAAGTACGAGCGCGTCCATAGCGAGGGGAGGCCGAAGTCGAACTCGTCACGGAGGTTCCGCGAGGTGTAGCCCTTGACCTGTTGGATGATTTTGTTCGGGGCGAGTTTCGGGTCGCCCGTGATGAAAAGGTGTACGTGGTCGGGCTGGATTGCCAGTCGGAGGATGTCGAGGTTGAGTTCGTCGGCTTTCTCCTCGATGAGTTGTTCGAGGCGGTCGGCAACCTCGTCAGTGAGTACCGGCTTGCGGTACTTCGGGCACCACACGAAGTGGTAGTGGAGGTTCTGTACCGACGTTCGCTCTCGACTGTACCCGCGTGGCATACGATTAGATAGACGCCAATCTATATTAGGTGCTACCACTACATCAACTCTCGGTCGGCTATCGAGGATGGTTTGTGTCGTGTGTGGTCGGATTCATCCCACGACTGAAGTCGTGGGCTTTCTCCTCGATTTTGTGTAAAGAGATGAGACAACCGTCACCGACGAGTATTATCCTCGTTGTTTAATATGTATATTACGAAGTAAATAGCATGCATTTTTCATTCTTGGCCATATCTGAACACGTGTCGAAGGAAGTATTCAACTATGAGGAAATATTATGGTGTTGGGTCATACGTACTAATGTATGGCACGGAAGGGAACTGGTGTGAACAGGGGGAAACGCTTCGAGATGGACCGTCGGACGATACTCGCAACGGGTGCTGCAGCGGTCTCCAGTGTTTCGATAGCTGGGTGTCTCGGTGAGGACGAAGGGAGTGCGGGGACGGAGGTCGCGATCATCTCCAGTCCTGCCGGCTTCGACGACAACGCGTTCAACGATAATGCAGTTGAGGGTCTCGAAGCTGCCGCAAATGACTTCGATCTCGAGTACACGACGATCGAAGAAACCGAGGAAGCGCAGTACGAGTCGACCCAGGCCGACACCGCCGAGAGCGGATACGACCTCATCATCTGTGTCGGTGACAACCACACGGATGCGATGGAGACGAACGCCGCGGAGTATCCGGACCAGAACTGGATGCTCATCAACAACATGATCGACGGGGCGGACAACGTCTCCGGGTGGATCGAAATGAACAACGAGATGTCGTTCCTCGCCGGGGTCGTGGCCGGCGTGATGACCGACGAGGAGTTCGCACACGAGGACAGCGAAACGGACCCGGACGAGTCGATCGTCGGTTTCGTCGGCGGCGAAGACATCCCGTTGATCAACGCCTTCGAACAGTCGTACATCGAGGGCGTCGAGTGGGTAAACGACGACGCGGAAGTACTGACCGGCTACGCCGGTAGCTTCTCCGACACCGGCGCAGCAAACGACGTTGCCGAGTCCCAGATAGACGACGGTGCCGACATCGTCTGGCACGCCGCATCGGCTGCCGGCGCAGGGGCGTTCTCGGCGGCACAGGACAACGACCGCTTCGCGCTCGGTGTCGACGTCGATCAGTCGGTCACCGAGGACCAGTACCAGGACGTCATCCTCGGTTCGGCCGTCAAGGCGCTCGACGAAGCGACCTACCAGGTCAGCGAGGCGGTAGTGAACGACGACTTCGAGAGCGTCGTCGGCGAACAGAACCTCAGTATCGAACAGGGAGGCATCGATTTCGTGGTCGGCCAGTCGTTCGAGGGCGAGTTGCCGGCAGCGGTCGGGGAGAACCTCGAGGAGGCAAAGGGGGCCTTCGAGAACGACGAGATCGAACTCACCTGCGGTCCGACCAGCTGTTAACGACCGCAGTTTTCTATGCAGATCGCAGCTTCATGATCAATGACCGGAAGTAATACACCGCCGGCCGTTCGGCTCGAGGGAATCACCAAACGATTCGGGGACGTGGTTGCGAACGACGACGTCGACTTTACGCTCGAACGGGGGACGATCCACGCGCTACTCGGCGAGAACGGATCGGGAAAAACCACCCTGATGAGCGTCCTCTACGGTCTCTACGATCAGGACGCCGGAAGGATTCGTGTCGAGGGCGAGCCACGGACGTTCGAGTCCCCTCGCGATGCGATGGGGGCCGGGATCGGCATGATCCACCAGCACTTCAAGCTGGTGGAGCCGATGACCGTGCTCCAGAACATCGTTTTAGGGCACGAACCGACCGAAAACGGGATGGTCGACGAGTCCGACGCCAGAGCGGATATCGAGGAGATCTGTTCCCGATACGGGTTCGACGTCGACCAGTACCTGGATACGCCGGTGGAGGAACTCGACCTCAGTGCACAACAACGCGTCGAGATCGTCAAGAGCCTGTATCGCGGGGCGGAGGTACTGATACTCGACGAACCGACGGCGGTCCTCACTCCGCAGGAGGTCGAGAGCCTGATGGACGTAATGAACGACCTCCGCGCCGACGGTCGCTCGTTGATCTTCATCTCCCACAAACTCGACGAGGCGCTGACGATCGCCGACGAGATCACCGTACTCCGGGACGGGAAAGCCATCGGTACCGTCCGCGCCGACGAGACCTCGGAACAGGACCTCGCGAGGATGATGGTCGGACGCGAAGTGTTGTTCGATCGACTCTCGCGGGAAACGACGCCGGGCGATCCCGTCCTCGAGGTCGAAGGATTGCGAATGCGGGGCGATCGGGGTCGCGAACGGGTTTCCGGCGTCGATCTGACGGTCCGCGAGGGCGAGATCCTCGGCATTGCCGGCGTGCAAGGAAACGGCCAGGGTGAACTCGTGGAGGGGATCACCGGCCTCCGTTCCGTCGCGGAGGGGACGATCCGTCTCCACGGGGACGACATCACCGATACGAGTCGGCGACAGCGGATCGAGGACGGGATCGCGTACGTTCCGGAGGATCGACAGCGGGACGGTCTCGTCCAGGAGTACAGCCTCGTTCGGAACGCACTTCTCGGGAACCAGACCATCGAACCGTATGCCAACGGCGGCATCCTCGACTGGGATGCAGTAGCGGCCCACGCGGCCGAGATCGTCGACGAGTTCGACGTCCAGCCCGCCGACCCCGAAGTCGACGCGAAATCCCTCTCCGGCGGTAACCAACAGAAGTTCATCGTCGGGCGGGAGATCGGTCACGACCCAGACGTGATGATCGCGTCCCATCCGACCCGGGGCGTCGACGTCGGCTCGATCGAATTCATTCACAATCGACTGATCGAACTCCGTGACGAGGGACTGGCGATCGCCGTCGTCTCGTCGAAACTCGAGGAGATTCGGAAACTCGCCGACCGAATCGCGGTCATGTACGAGGGCGAGTTCATCGACATCGTCGATCCGGAAGCGGTCGACGAGGAGGACCTCGGCCTGTTGATGGCGGGCCACTCGCTAGAGGAGAGTGACGCAAGCGAAACCGACCGGGGGGTTCAGGCGTGACCGACGACCGCGAAGGTCGGGTCCGGGCGATGGTCGACCGTGCCGCTTCCCGTATGCTCGACGCGACGGTCCTCGAGCGGATCGGGATCGCGATCGCGTCGACGCTCCTGGCGTTGCTCATCGGCCTGGGGATCGTCGCGGCGGCGGGACACAACCCGTTCCGCTTTGCCTACCAGTTGATCGTCGGCTCCTTCGGGAGCGAACGGGCAGTAGCGCGTACGTTGCGTTACTCGGTGCTTTTCGTCCTCGCCGGCGTCGCCGTGGCCGTCGCGTTCCGGGCGGGCGTGTTCAACATCGGCGTCCAGGGCCAGTTCGTCGTCGGCGGGTTCGCAACGGTCGTCACGATCGTCCGGGTCGCACCGCACTTGCCGAACGGAACCGGCAGCGGGATCGTTCTGATGCTGATCGGAACGATCGCGGCCATCGTCGCCGGGGGACTGTACGCCGCGCTACCCGGTGTGTTGAAGGCGTACAGCGGCGCGAACGAGATCATTACGACGATCATGTTGAACTTCATCGCGATCGGTGCCGTCGGCTGGCTCGTCGCCGGACGATTCGGCGACCCCGAGGCGACTGCAACCCGGACCGAGCGCCTGCCGGAGCACGTCGAACTCCCGTCGGTCGTGTTCGACGATCCGAACCTCTCGATCGTCGGTATCCTCCTTACCGTCGCCGTCGTAGTGCTCGTTGCCGCGGTTATGGCACGGACCAGTTTCGGGTACGACATGGTGACGAGCGGCTATCAGGAGACCGCGGCGACGTACTCGGGGGTCGACGCCAGGCGGATGATCGTCTCGACGATGACGCTCTCCGGGATGGTCGCCGGGCTCGGCGGTGCAGTGTTTGCGATCATGATACAGGGATATTTCACCGATCCGTCCGGAATCGGGAACTACGGATTCGACGCCATCGCCGTCAGCCTACTCGCCGCGAACAACCCCGTCGGCGTCGTCCCGGCGGGACTGCTGTTCGGCGGGCTCGAGTCCGCGGGATCGCACATCCAGATCAACAGCGACGTTCCCGTCCAACTGATCGACGGGATCGTCGGGCTCGTGGTCCTGTTCGTCGCCGTTCCGGAACTGTTCCGGATCGTGGCTCGACGAACGGGGCTCGGAGGTGACGACGAATGAGCGTCGTCGACGCCGTGGATCGAAGACGGATCCGTCTCGTCGGCCTCGCACTGGTCGCGTCGATCGCCATCGGGACCGTCGTTTCGGTCGGTCTCGACGTTGCGCTCGAGCGGATCTTCACCGTCGGGTTCCTGACTCGGTCGCTGGAGATGGCGACGCCGATCGCGCTCGCCGCCGTTGGCGGGCTCTATGCGGAGAAAAGTGGCGTGTTCAACATCGGCCTCGAGGGGTTCATGATTTTCGGGGCGTTCAGCGCTGCGGCGACGATGTATCTCCTCGGAGGGACCTCTCCGACGCAAGGTCACGTCTGGATCGCGATCGTGACCGCGATGTTGGTCACCCTGCTACTGACCGTCGTCTTTGCCGTCCTCCTGATCCGGTACAAGGCGGACCAGATCGTGGCCGGGTTGGCAGTGTGGTTCCTCGGGCTCGGGTTTGCGCCGTTTACCGCGGCGGTCATCTGGGGGAGTCGCTCTAGCCCCGGATTGGCGAGCATCGACACGATCGCGTTCGGACAGTCGCCGCTGGTACTGCTTACGGTGGTCGTCGTTCTCGCCGCGTGGGTCGTGCTCTACCGGACGCGATACGGCTACTGGATACAGGCCGCCGGAGAGAACCCCGAAGCGCTGGATACGGCCGGTGTCGACGTGAACCGGGTTCGGTACGCGGCGGTGATCTTCTCCGGAGCGATGGCGGGGCTCGGCGGTGCGGTGTTGCTGGCTCATGCCGGCAACTTCGTCGGTACCGGTGAGACGATGGTCGACGGCCGCGGCTGGATCGGGATCGTCGCCTATCTGTTCGGCAACTACAATCCGATCGGAGCGGCCGCGGCAGCGCTGCTGTTCGGCGCTTTGGACATGCTGAACGTCCAGTTCCAGACCGTCGGAATCGACGCTCCGGCGCGGTTGGTCAACCTGCTTCCGTACGCGGCCGTGATCGTCGTTCTCTCCGCGTGGGGGAAGACCCGAATGCCGGCGTCCGTCGGCGAACCGTACGAGAGCGAGGAATAATCGCCGATCGACTGTTTTCCCGTTCCAAGCTCGATTGCTTTTCGTCCGACAGACGAACGCGGGGCATGGAGAACCCGCTGTCGAGCGACACGCTCCGGGGAGACCGCCGGGAGTCGGATCGTCCACTGGGTCCTGCTCGATGCGAACCGATGGCTGCTCGCGGCCGTGCTGTCCGTCCTGACGTTCGCCGCCTTCGTCGCGCTCGTCTCGTTTTTCCTGTTTGCGGCCTATTCTGCGGATCGCGACGATCTCGAAGCGAACCGGTTCGGTCGGGCCCTTCCCTTCGTCCCCCGGCGCGTCGAGCGAACGGCCGCGATCGACTCGTCCGATCGACTGGGACGAGGAGTGGGGGGATCCGTAACGTCTTGTGAGTGGAGAGTCGAAGGAGCCGTCGTGAACCACGAGATACTCGTCACCGGCGAAACCCTGATCGACTTTCTACCCGATGGCCCCGGCCCGCTCTCGAGCGTCGAGGGGTTCGATCGTCGGCCCGGCGGCGCGCCGGCGAACGTCGCCGTCGCGCTCGCCCGCCTCGGAGAGCCGCCGCTGTTCTGGACCCGCGTGGGCGACGACCCGTTCGGTCGCTACCTCCGGGAGACCCTCGAGGAGTATGGCGTCCCCGACCGGTTCGTCGAACGCGATCCGGACGCGAAAACGAGCCTCGCGTTCGTCACCCACGACGAGACCGGCGACCGCGAGTTCTCCTTTTACCGGGACGGAACGGCCGACACCCGGCTCGAGCCCGTCCGGGTCGACGACGCGGCGCTGGCGGACTGCGAGTGGGTCCACGCCGGCGGCGTCACGCTCTCGAGCGGTCGGTCGCGGGAGGCGACGCTGGACCTGCTCGAGCGTGGGGCCGCACAGGGGTGTACGGTGTCGTTCGACCCGAACCACCGACCGGAGCTGTGGCCGGACGACGAGACCTACCGCGAGGTCGTCGGGGACGCACTCGCACACGTCGACGTACTGAAAGCGACCGAAGACGAACTCGCCGCCCTCGGGCTCGAGGGGGAATCGGCGACGGCGCTCGCCCGCGCGGCGAGGGAAGCCGGACCGGACGCGGTCTTCGTCACCCGCGGCGGCTCCGGTGCGATCGCCGTCACCGACGAGGGAACCGCGAGCCATCCCGGCTACGACCCCGACGTGGTCGACACGACCGGAGCGGGGGACGCGTTCGTCGCCGGGACGATCGCCGGATTGCACGAGGGACGGGAGCCGAGCGAGACGCTCGCGTTCGCCAGCGCGGTCGGGGCCGCCGCGACGACCGCCGCGGGCGCGATGGCGGCGCTTCCGGACCGCGAAGGCGTCGCGTCGATCGCCGAGGGGGAGGAGAGCGGGAACGTGGACCCTGCCGACCGGCGGTGAGATCCGAACCGCGACGATTACTCGCGGTCCGCGTCGCCGTCCCCGGGCTCGTCGAAGACGAAGAACCGCTCGTCACACGACGGGCAGAACAGTTTCTCCGAGGGACGCTGCCCCGGGGGCGTCGTCTCGCCGCAGCAACTCGAGCGCGAGACCGTCAACTCGCCGTCACAGAGCGGACACGTCTCGAGCAGCGACCGCAGCGGGCGGCCGGCCGCCCGACGGATCGCGGGATCGTCGATCCGGGACTCGAGAGCGCGGTCCGCGGCGAGTTCCGCGACGGCGACGCCGCGGTGCAGCGTCGTCGGTGGGCCCGCGTCGTCGCAGGCGCTCTCGAGGACGACGACCGGCCGTCCCCAGGTCCGAGTCGGTCGCGCCTCGATCGACGGCGGCGTTCGCTCGTCCGCGACGTGTGCGAGGGCGTCCACGCTCCGATTTCGTAACGCCCGACGTTCCCGACGCCAGTCGGCCCGGAACGCCTCCGTCAGACGGATTTCGTCGTCGGCGGCGGCGACGGCGTCAGCCTCGAGGAGTGCGGCGAGGACGTCGTCCCCGTCGGGACCTTCGCTGTCCGCGGTGCCCTCGGCTCCGGCCCTCGAGGCGGCCAGCGAGCCGGTAGTGGCACCCGGTTCGCCGTGGTCGAACGGGTCGATCGGGAGCCACGCCACGAGACGCGGCGCGACTCGCGGCGTGTAGGGGACGAGGTAGCCGCGCAGCGTGATCGCACCGGTTCCGACGACCGCGAGCGCCGCGGCGGCAGTTCGCCGCCCGCGACGGAGTGCGATGGTGACCGCGACGACCAGCAGAAGGGCGTTCGTGATCGTACACGGCCAGCACCGATCCTCGCCGGTGTACTCGGGTCGACGAACGCGGTCCAGCGGATCCGTCATGCCGCGTGCGTTTCCGCCGAACGGTCTTGAGTGTAGCGCAGCGATACCCTTTTTTCCGACAACTGATATACTCTGACAGGAATGAACGTAATCGTCCCGGTCGGGAACGGGGAAACTCCCTCCGACGGCGCCATCGCTCCCGCCGACCCGTCCAACCTGTCCGACCCGTCCCACCTGTCCGATTCGTCCCACCTGTCCGATTCGTCCAATTTGTCCGATTCGTCCCACCTGTCCGACCCGTCCAAGCGGACGACACGACGATCGAACCCGAGTCGGAACCGCAACCGGTGATCCCCGATGGACAACGACGAACTCACGGAAACCCTCGAGGACGCGGGCCTCTCGCCGTACCAGGCCGACGCGTTCGTCACGCTGCTCGAGTTCGGCTCGGCGTCGGCGACCGACGTCGCGCAGGCCAGTTCCGTCCCCGATCCGCGGATCTACGACGTGTTGCGCGACCTCGAGGACGAGGGATACGTCGAGACCTACGAGCAGGATAGCCTCCACGCGAGGGCTCACGATCCGGCGGAGGTCCTGGCGGACCTGCGGTCGCGCGCCAACCGGTACGAGACCGCGGCCGACGAGATCGAAGACCGCTGGAGCAGGCCGGACATCGAGGAACACCGGGTCAGTATCGTCAAACGGCTCGATACCGTGTTGGCCCAGGCCGACGAGTTGATCCGATCGGCCACGACGCAGGTCCAGATCGGCCTGACGCCCGGACAGTTCGACGACCTCTCGGACGCGCTGTCGGTCGCCGTCGAGAACGGAGCGGACGTCAAAGTCTGTCTGTTCCCGTCGACCGAGGAGGAGCCGGAGCTCCCGTCGACGGAGGCCCTGGCGGGGACCTGTACCGAAGCGCGGTACCGCGACATTCCGTCGCCGTTCCTCGCGCTGGTCGATCGCTCCTGGACGTGTTTCTCGCCCCACGGCGGGTCGACCAACGAGTACGGCGTCATCGTCAACGATCGGACCCACGCCTACGTCTTCAACTGGTACTTCCTGACCTGCCTGTGGGAGGTCCACGAAATGATCTACTCCGAACGCAACGACGAGCCGCCGATCTCCTACGTCGATCTGCGGCAGTGTCTCCGCGACGTCGTCCCGCTGCTCGAGGAGGGACGGACCGTCGACGTGACCGTCGACGGGTTCGACACCGAGACCGGTCGAGAGGTCACCCGACGCGGGACGGTCGTCGACGTCACCTACGCCGGAACGGCGGCCAACGACGGGCGCACAACGCCGCTCTCCCAGCTCGCCGGCGAGGCGTCGCTGACGCTTTCGACGGACGACGGCACCTGTACCGTCGGCGGCTGGGGGGCGATGATCGAGGACTACGAGGCGACCCGTATCACGATCGAGTCGGTCGACTGAACGGTCGTGCGCGGAGGGGATCGTTCGCGGTGAAGAATCCGCAGTGACTCGTTTCTCGACGACGGGTGCCGTCGACTTTCTCCGCCCTCCTTTTCCGCTTCTCGTACCCTCGAGCGAGACGGTTTCCCGCCGATGCGGTACACTCGAAGATCGACACCGGAATTTCTGATCGATCCATCCTCGGAATATACCGCATAAGTCCCTCCCGAAGTCGCCCCCGTCTGCTTGCCCCGTCGCGATCCGACCAACCTGATTAACTACACCCGTTGTACCTCTCCATTAACTATAAATAACCATGACCATCATACACGTTTGCATGAGTGGAAGTGACTCACAGGCTTCGGAGAACGAGGGATCGAGCGTCTCGCGGCGAACGTTCGTCAAGGCAGCGGGAGCCAGCGGGGCGACGGCGACGCTCGCGGGCTGTATCTACGGCGAGGAGGCGGCGGACGATGCGGTCGTCGTCGGCGCCGACCCCAACATGATCGACGCGGTCGGCGACAGGGTCGTCGACCTGATCGAGGAAAACACCGAGGGCGACGTCAGCGTCAGGCTCCAGGCGGGCGACGAGGATACGGGCGACCGGCGAGACACGTACACGAATCTGTTGCAGGCCGAAGAGACGGAGCCGGACCTGCTGCTCATGGACAACGGCTGGGTGAACGTCTTCATCCAGCGGGGGCATATCGCGAACCTGAGCGACGCGCTCGACGACGACGACCTCGAGCGGATCGAGGACGAGTACTTCGAATCCTTCACCGCAACGGCTCGAGCGCCGGAGACGAACGACCTCTACGGCGTTCCGATCTTTCCGGACTACCCGACGATGCAGTACCGCAAGGACTACGCACGGGAGGCCGGCTACGACGAGGACGACTTCGAAGAGTGGGCCACCGAGCCGATGACCTGGCAGGAGTGGGCGGAACTCACCGAGGAGATCGTCGAAGCGTCCGACGCGAGCTACGGGCTCGCGACCCAGTGGGACGTCTACGAGGGAACGTCCTGCTGTACGTGGAACGAGGTCATGTCCTCGTTCGGCGGCGCGTACTTCGGCGGGTTCGACAACCTCTTCGGCCCGGTCGGGGACCGCCCCGTGACGGTCGACGAGCCGGAGTTCGTCGACGGGCTACGGATGATGCGGACGTTCGTCGCCGAGGAGCACGGCGACCACACGGACGACGACTACCCGACCGGGATCGCGCCCGATTCGATCCTCGGCTGGCAGGAGGAAAACGCTCGAGAGGCGATCCTCAGCGGCGAGGCCGTCATGCAGCGCAACTGGCCGTACGCGATCAACCTGAACGTCCAGGAGGCAGAGGATCCGCTCGACGTCGAGGATTACGGCGCGATGCCGATCCCGTACGCCGTCGACGAGGACGAGGCGAACCAGCCCGGAACCGGCGGCTCGACGGCCGCCCTCGGCGGCTGGCATCTCACCCTCAATCCCCACTCCGAGCGGACCGAGGAAGCGGTCGACGTCCTCCGTGCGACCATGACGGACGACTTCAACCTCGGCATGTTCGACCTCTGGGGCTGGATCCCGCCGAAGCCGCACCTGTTCGACACCGAGGAGGCCGCGTCCGTCGAGCCGATGGGGCAGTACATGGATACGCTCCGCGTCGCCGGGGAGAACGCCATGCCGCGACCCGTGACGACGGTGTGGCCGGACCAGTCGGAGCTCATCGCCGAGGAGGTCAACGCCGCCGTCGCCGGGGAGAAGAGCCCCGAGGACGCCGCCGCGGATCTGCAAGACGGACTCGAGGCCACCGAAGAGTAAGCATGGGCACCGAAGACCGGACCGCCGGCCCCGCGCGGCAGACGAACCGTTCGGGGCCGGTCGTCGCGTTCACGCGATGGATGGAGAATCTCGGCGAGACGGGGTTCGCCTACCTGTTGCTGACGCCGGTGTTTCTCCTGCTTGGAACGATCGCGCTCTACCCGTTGTTGCGGACCTTCGAGCTCTCGCTGTACCAGAACGTGTTGAGCGATCCCGAGTTCGTCGGCCTCGAGAACTACGTGCAACTGTTCACCGGGGCGGCGGACGCCCGGATGCCAGGGACGACGACGTTCCTCCCGGAAATCGCCGTCAGCAGTAGCTTCCCGTTCGTTCACGTGAGCGGACTGTTGCGGAGTGCGCTGGCGGTGACGATCATCTTCACGGTCGTCAGCGTCCTCTTCGAGACGATCATCGGCTTCGGGCAGGCGCTGGTGCTCGACCGGGAGTTCCGCGGTCGTCGCTGGGTCCGGGCCGCGATCATCATCCCGTGGGCGATCCCGATCGTCATCCAGGGGATGATCTTCTACCTGATGTTCCACCCCGACACCGGATTCCTCACCGAGTACCTCGCCAGTTGGGGCCTGGTCGCGCCGACGAACACGCTCAACGATCCGGCGAGTTCGCTGCTGATCGTCACGGTCGCGGACATCTGGAAGACGACGGCGTTCATGGCCCTGCTCATCCTGGCCGGACTCCAGAGCATCGACCGCAGTCTCTACGACGTCGCCGAGGTCGCCGGCGCGAGTAAGTGGCAGCAGTTCAAGCTGATCACCTTCCCGCTGGTCCTCCCGGCGCTCGGGATCGCGGTCCTGTTCCGGACGATCGACGCCATGCGGATCTACGGGCTCGTCGACTCGGTCTCCGGCTGTACGACCGTCCCGTCGCTGTCCTGTATGGTCGTCGAGACCTTCAACACGAACCGCGGGCTCGCGTCCGCCATCGCGTTCGTCACTGCGGGTATCATCGCGATCGCGGTGCTGGGCGTGATCTACCAGCAGTACAAGGAGGGGTTCTGAGATGGCCACCGCGAACGAACCCCCGACGCAGTCGAGCGACGACGAGAACCCCGGGCCGCTCGAGCGCTGGACCGTCGGCGTCGTCAACGACCCCGACAAGCGCAGCCGGCTGTACCGGGCGCTGTTTTACGTCGCCTGCGGGTTCTTCCTCGTGACGACGCTGTTCCCGTTCTACTGGCTGCTCGTGCTCGCACTGACGCCGAACGCGGCCATTCTCTCCGGCGACTGGGAGGTGACGCTGCCGATCGTCGGTACCGAACTGCCGTTCCCGACCCCGCAGGGCTTCAACGTCTCCGCGTTCGTCGAGGTGTTCCAGCAGGTCCCGTTCCACCTCTACGTCTTCAACAGCTTCGTGCTCGCGACGGTGACGACGGTCATCGTCATCGTGCTCGCGAGCCTCGCAGGGTACGTCTTCGGCCGACTCGAGTTCCCCGGACGCGGGCTGTTGATGCTCGCCGTCCTGGCGATCTCCTATTTCCCGCCGGCGGCGTTCCTGATCCCGCTGTTCGACGCGTTCCTCGGGAACGCCGTGGTCGTCCCGTTCCTGGGAATCGAACTGTTCGCGCCGCCGCGACTGGTCAACACGCCCGGCTCGATGATCATGCCGTTCAGCGCGCTGTTCCTGCCGCTCGCGATCTTCATCCTCACGACGTTCTACAGCCAGATTCCCGACGGGCTCGAGGACGCCGCGCGGGTCGAGGGGACGACGCGGCTGGGCGCGCTGTTTCGCGTGATCATGCCGCTGTCCGCGCCGGGCGTCGCGACGGCCGCCGTGTTGACGTTCATCGCCGTGTACAACGAGTACTTCTTCAGCTCGATCATGGCGCTACAGAACGAGCCCAACCAGTGGTCGCCGCTGGTCGGCGGGATTCTGAGCTATCAGACCCAGTACACCACGGACTTCAATCTCATGGCGGCGGCGAGCATCGTGGGCGTCCTCCCGATGTTGATCCTCGTCGTGGTGGCACAGGAAAAGATCGTCAGCGGACTCACTGAAGGAGCACTCAAGGAGTAATTTATGGCACGAGTCACACTCGAACACGTCACGAAACGGTACGAAGACATCGTCGCGGTCGACGACATGAACCTCGAGATCGAGGACGGCGAATTCGTCTGTCTCGTCGGTCCCTCCGGCTGTGGGAAGTCGACGACCATGGAGACCATCGCCGGCCTCACGAAACCGACCGAGGGGACCGTTCGCATCGGCGACGCCGACGTCACGACCCTTCCGCCGAAGGATCGTGGCGTCTCGATGGTCTTCCAGAACATCGCGCTGTTCCCGCACATGGACGTCTACGACAACATCTCGTTCGGTCTCCGGTTGCGGGACTACGACAAGGAGGAGATCGATCGGCGGGTCGACCGGGCGGCGGACATCGTCCAGCTCGAGGGGATGCTCGACCGCGAACCGAACGAGCTGTCGGGCGGCCAGCAACAGCGGGTCGCGATCGCACGCGCGATCGTCCGCGAGCCGGCGGTCTTCCTGATGGACGAGCCGCTTGCCAACCTGGACGCGAAGCTCCGAGTACACATGCGGACGGAACTCCAGCGGCTGCACAAACAGCTGGATACGACGATCATCTACGTCACGCACGACCAGGCCGAGGCGATGACCATGTCCGACCGGATCGCGGTCATCAACGACGGCAGGCTCCAGCAGATCGCACCGCCGCTGACCTGCTATAACGAACCCGCGAACCTGTTCGTCGCCGGGTTCATCGGCTCGCCGTCGATGAACTTCGTCAACGGCGACCTCGCGAACGACGGACTGCGAACCGATCACTACGACCTCGAGTTCGATCCCGCCGCGTTCCCGCTCGAGGGGATCGACGAGGTGACCGCCGGAATCCGACCCGAGGACATCTACCTCGAGCGGAACACGGAGTCGGTCGTCGACCCCTCGGCGACGATCGAGGCGACGACCGACGTGCTCGAGCCGATGGGCGACGAAATCTTCGTCTACCTCTCGCTCGACGGCTCGAGCGCCGAGATGATGACGAGCGACGAGGCGTCGACGGCCTCGAACCAGTTGCTCATGAGCGTTGATCCGGACGAGACGATCGAGGCGGACCAGCAGGTGTCGATCGTCCTCGATCGGTCGAAGGTTCATCTCTTCGATGCGGCGTCCGGCGAAGCGATCACGCACGGAGTCGCGGACGAGTCGGTCCACGAAGCCCCGACCGCCGACGCGGAGGGCGGGGCCACGGAGGTCGAATCGGGTGGTCAGCGTGACTGACCTGATCCCGATCGTCTACTACGGCGGCCTCTCGATCCTGTTTTTCTTCTGGATCTACGGGATCGTCTCGTTCGCCCTCGACCTGAAGAACACGGTCATCCCCGGCATTCGCCAGTATCGCCGCGGCGACAGCCGCGAGAACGAACGCGATCCCGACGACTTCGACTACGATTACGACACCGATGATGAACGCGCCACCCTCGAAGAGCAGTTGTACTGAGAGCGAGATCCCGCTGTCCAGCGGTTCCGGCCGCCCTCGGTCGCCCGCCGACGGCGAGTCGCCGGAGGTGAACCCCCGATGACGCCGGGGGAGTCGGGGCCGATCCGGACCGGCCTCGTCGGCCTCGGAAACATCGGCCACCACCACGCCGACCGACTGATCGAGCAGGGCGCCGACGTCCGACTGGCCGGGGGAATGGACGTGGCCGCGGAGACCCGCGAACGGTTCGCCGAGACCTACGACGTCGCGGCCTACGACGACCACCGGGACCTGTACGACGCCGTCGACGCCGTCATCATCACCACCCCCAACCGGTTCCACGAGGAGTACGCCGTGGACGCCTTCGAGCGCGGACTCCACGTCCTCCTCGAGAAACCCCTCGCCCACTCCCTCGAGAGCGCCCGGCGGATCGCCGTGGCGGCGGACGATGCCGACGGCGTCTGTATGGTCGGGTTCGACAAGCGGTTCCTGAACGCCGTACGTCTCGTCCGCGACCGAATCGAGCGCGGCGAGTTCGGCGAGGTGACCCACGTCGAGGCCAACTACGTCCGCCGGCGGGGGGTTCCCAGCCGCGGCTCCTGGTTCACCCGCCGGGAGATCTCCGGCGGCGGCGCCCTGATCGACCTGGGCGTCCACGCGCTCGACCTCTCGATGTACCTGCTGGGCTACCCCGACCCGGTCGACGTCTCGGGAGTTACCCGTTCGGAGTTCGGCTCCCGCGAGGAGTACGCCTACCTCGAGATGTGGGGCGACGACCGGGGAGCCGACGCGTTCGACGTCGACGACTCCGCGAGCGCGTTCGTCCGCTGTGCGGACGATCGCACGATCTCGCTGGAGGTCGCCTGGGCGACCAACCGGCCGGCGACCCACGAGTTCGTCGTTCGCGGGACCGAGGCCGCGGCGCGGTTCGACCTGCTCACGAACGAACTCAGCGTCCACACCGCGAGCGCCGACGGACCGGACCACCTGATCGATACGAGCATCGACGCCGGGGAGAACGACACCCACGCCGACGAGCAGGCGGCGTTCTTCGAGGCCATCGCGGCCGGCGGGGAGGCCGGCGGGAGCGTCGCCGACGCGCTGACCGTCCAGCGGATCGTCGACGGCATCTACCGCTCGAGCGAGACCGGGCGGACGGTCCGTCTCGACGGGCCGACGCTCGAGTGCGATCCGGAGCGAGCCCCGGAGATCGACCCGGATGGCGCGGGCGCTGACTCGGAACCGGAGGCCGAACTCGATTCGTAACGACTGCCGGCCATCCCGGATCCTCTGCAGGTCCGAACGCCGGCGTCGATCACACGTTCCGTTCGGCACGGCCAGCGACATCGCTCCCTATATAATTAACTCGAATAATAGTAAGTAATTTATCGATCGGTGTCGTAGCCACGCGTATGGATATCGGTGTCCACACGCCACCGCTGGCCGACGAATCGCTCGAGGGAGCGCTCGCCTACCTCGCCGAGATCGGGGTCGACGCGATCGAACCCGGCGTCGGAGGGTATCCCGGCGAGGACCACCTCCCGCGACGGGAGTACCTCGACGACGAGGACGCCCAGGCGGAACTCGAGGCGGTCCTCGACGAGCACGACATGCACGTGAGCGCGCTCGCGACCCACAACAACCCGCTGCACCCCGACGACGAGCGAGCGGAGGAGGCCGATACGGAACTCCGGGAGGCCATCCGGCTGGCCGACCAGCTCGAGGTCGGTGTCGTCACCTGCTTCTCCGGCCTGCCCGCGGGCGGCCCCGATGACGACGTTCCGAACTGGATCACCGCCCCCTGGCCGTCGGAACACGCCGACGCCCACGAGTACCAGTGGGAGGTCGCCGTCGACTACTGGTCGGATCTGGCCGCGTTCGCCGACGACCACGGCGTCGACCTGGCGATCGAGATGCACCCCAACATGCTGGTCTACGAGCCCCACGGGATGGCCAGGCTCCGCGAGGAGACCAACGAACGGGTCGGGGCGAACTTCGACCCCTCGCATCTCTACTGGCAGGGGATTTCGATCACCGACGCGATCCGCTTCCTCGGCGAGCGCGACGCCATCCACCACGTCCACGCCAAGGACACGAAGGTCTACGAAGAGCAGGCACGCGAGAAGGGCGTCCTCGACACGACCGCCTACGACGACGAACCCAACCGCTCGTGGCTGTTCCGCTCGGTCGGCTACGGCCACGGCGAGTCCCACTGGAAAGACGTCGTCTCGACGCTGCGGATGGTCGGCTACGACGGGGCGCTGAGCATCGAACACGAGGACTCGCTGACCAGCGGTCGCGAGGGCCTCGAGAAGGCCGTCGAACTGCTCGAGCGGGCAGTCTTCCGGACCGAACCGGGCGAGGCCTACTGGGCGGAGTAGTCGGCGCAGACGTCGTATTCGTTAGTATCACGCTACCGTTCGCTGGCGTTCGACGTACTTCGCGAGGATGTCCGCCTCGAAGTGAACGGGATCCCCGGCCGTCTTCTCCGAGAGCGCGGTCACCTCGTCGGTCGTGGGAACGACGGCGACGCTGAACGTTTCTTCGGAACAGTCGGTGACGGTCAGACTGATGCCATCGAGCGCGACCGCCCCTTTTTCGACGAGATACTGCCGATACCCCTCGGGAATCGAGAACGTAAACCGCCGGTCGTCGCCGAGACGCGTCACGTCGACGACATCGGTAACGGTATCGACCGTCCCCTTGACGACGTGCCCGTCGAACCGTCCCGTCGTCGAAAGTGGCCGTTCGATGTTGACGGCAGCCGGTGGCGTGAGATCCGCGAGATACGTTCGGCGAACCGTCTCGCTCGAGAGAAACGAGTCGAACCCGTCGTCGTCGACGGATTCCACGGTCAGACAGACGCCGCTGACGTTGACGCTATCCTCCGGCTCGATACCCGTTGTATCCGCAGCTATCCGGACTCTCGCTCCGTTTTCGTATCGACTCACGTCCCGAATCCGTCCCGTGGATTCGACGACTCCAGTATACATGCGACCGAACCGATGGGTAGGGATAGTATATTTGTTATGAATAACAAATTTGGAATGGTAAAGGTGAGAGGCTACTGGCGGAGATACCGGATTACGCCGTGACGAAAACCTCTAACTACACGTATTGTGAACTTCGAGGCATGACACTCGAGGTCGGTGTACTCGGCTATCGGTTCATGGGCAAGGCACACGCGAACGCGATGGCGCGGCTGCCGATGTTCTTCCCGGATGCGCCGAAGATCGAACGCTCGGTGCTCGTCGGCCGCGACGAGGAGGCGCTCGCCGACGCCGCCGACCGGTTCGGCTTCGAATCGACCGCGACCGACTGGGAGGCGGTCGTCGACGACGTCGACGTCTTCTACAACCTCGGTCCGAACCACGTCCACCCCGAGCCGTCGATCGCCGCGCTCGAGGCCGGCACACCCGTCTTCTGCGAGAAACCGCTCGCGCCGACGCTCGAGGAGGCCGAGCGGATGGCCGAGGCGGCCCGCGAGGCCGGCGACGACGTGCCCGCCGGCTGTGCGTTCAACTACCGGTTCGTCCCCGCGATCCAGTACGCGAAGGGGCTGCTCGAGGACGGCGAACTCGGCGAGATCCGCCACGTCCGTGGCCGCTACCTGCAGGACTGGCTGGTCGACCCCGAGGCACCGTGGTCGTGGCGCCTCGACGAGGAGCTTGCGGGCTCGGGCGTGCTCGGCGACCTGGGCGCGCACACGGTCGACCTGGTCCGGTTCCTCGTGGGCGACGACGACCTCGCAGGTGATATCGAACGACTCAGCGGCCACTTACAGACGTTCGTCGACGAGCGGCCCGTGGAAGGGGGGGACGAAACGCGCCCCGTCACCGTCGACGACGCCTACTCCGCCCAACTCGAGTTCGAGAACGGCGCGGTCGGCACCCTCGAGGCCTCCCGCTACGCGACGGGCCACAAGAACGACCACACGATCGAGATCCACGGCTCGGAGGGTAGCCTGCGGTTCTCGCTCGAGCGGCTGAACGAACTCGAGGTCCACCGCGAGGGCGACCGCGGCTACGAGACGATTCTGGTGACCGACGAGGACGACCCCTACGTCGATCACTGGTGGCCGCCGGGGCACGTGCTGGGCTGGGAGCACACGTTCGTCCACGAGAACTACGAGTTCCTCTCGGCGGTCGCGGCGGGCGACGCCGACGCGTTCGAACCCAGTTTCGAAGACGGGCTCGCGGCCCAGCGGATCCTCGCGGCGATCCAGGAGGGCGACGAGCGCGGCGAGTGGGTCTCCCTCGAGTGAGTCAGCTACTCGGCGTTGTCGAGTTTGACGAGGGTGTGGATCTCGTCGTAGCGCGGACTCCCCTCGGCCGGCGGGTTGCCGTCTAGCTCGAGGTAGCCGGCTTCGATCCCGGTCACCTCGCCGGTCGTCTCGGGGTCGTCGCTCCCGGTGCGGTCCATCTCCCGGACCTCGACCACGTCACCGACCTCGACGTGATCGGCGACGAGTTCGGCGGCTCGCGTCCCGTCGGCGCCTGGCGGAATCGTCAGTTCGGTCATCGTCGGTACGAGGGCGGCCGTGCGGGTAAACGACCCCGCGTCAGGTGACGGGGCCTTTTGAGGGGCGGCTCACTCCTCCCAGTGAGTCGAGATGTACAGCAGCGCGATCAGACAGAGAATAACGACGACGAACAGCGCGATCGTCAGCAGCGGCGGTCCCGGAACGTCCATACCGACGGTTCGAAATCGTCCTCCTAAGCAGTATCGCTCTCCTGGCCCCTCGGCACGTCGATTCGCCGACGTTTTTTGTACGGACCCGCCGAAAGCCCGCCATGAAAGTCATCAAGGACAGCGTCCACGACCACATCCAGGTCGACGGGGTCGCCCGCGCCCTCCTCGATACCCCCGCGCTCCAGCGCCTCCGCCGGATCCGCCAGCTCGGAACCGTCTCGCTCGTCTACCCCTCCGCGAACCACACCCGCTTCGAACACAGCATCGGCGTCTACCACCTCGCCTGCGAGGCCCTCGAGCAACTCGACGTCGACGGGAAACGCGCCGAGCGCGTCCAGGCCGCCGCGATGCTCCACGACGTCGGCCACGGCCCCTTCAGCCACAACCTCGAGTCGCTGACCTACCGGCGCACCGGCCGTTACCACGACGACGTCCACGACCTGCTCGTCGACGGCGAGGTCGGCGAGGTACTCCGGGATCACGGGCTCGAGCCCGAGACGGTCGCCGATCTGGTCGCCGGCGAGGGCCGGTTCGGCCAGCTCGTCTCCGGCGAACTCGACGTCGATCGCATGGACTACCTGGTACGGGACGCCCACCACACCGGCGTCCCCTACGGGACGATCGACCCCGGACGCATCCTGCGGGAGCTCGTCTTCGTCGACGGCGAACTCGTCCTCGACGAGGGCAACGTCCAGGCCGCCGAGAGCCTGCTGGTCGCCCGCGCGCTGATGAACCCGACCGTCTACAGCCACAGCGTCGCCCGGATCAGCAAGGCAATGTTGCGCCGGGCGGCCGAACGACTGCTCGACAACCCGGAGACCGACGTCGACGCCGCCACCCTCCAGCGGATGGACGACCCCGACCTGCTCGTCGCCCTGCGCTCGTGTGACCCAACGAGCGAGTTCTCCCGCCGACTCGACGAACGGGACCTGTTCAAGCGGGCCGTCTGGGCCGAAATCGACGCCGTCCCGGGTGGGGTCATCGAGGCTGACCACGACAAGATCCGGTCGTTCGAGCGCGAGATCGCCGACGCCGCCGACGTCGACGACGAGGACGTCATCCTCGACGTGCCGAGTCGCCCGTCGATGAAGGAATCGACGTCCCGAGTGATGGTCAGCGGCGAGATCCGGCGCCTCGAGCAGCAGTCCCCGCTGGTCGAGGCGCTCCGGGCGGCCCAGTACTCCCAGTGGCGGCTCGGCGTCTACTCGCCGCCGAACGTCCGCGAGCGGGTCGGCCAGGCCGCCGTGAAGGTGCTCGGCCTGGACATCGACGGGGCGCTGGTCAGCGAGGTCCGGAACGGCGACGACCTCGAGACGACGCTGGATCAGTTCGTGGACTGATCGCGACCCGTCGGCGCGATCCCGCGCTCGAGGAACCATCCCACGGCGTCCGGAACCGGAGCCGTTGAAGTGTTCGGCCCCGAACGAAGGGTATGGAACTTACCGGTACGATCCTCCGCGGGCGAGCGTTCGAACCCGTCGAGGGCCGAGTCGTCGTCGACGACGAGGGTCGAATCGAGGCCGTCGAGGAGACGGCCGTCGACAGTTCGGACATCATCCTCCCGGCGTTCGTCAACGCCCACACCCACATCGGGGACTCGATCGCCAAGGAGGCCGGTCGCGGGCTCTCGCTCGAGGAACTGGTCGCACCCCCCGACGGCCTGAAACACCGGCTGCTCCGGGACGCCTCGCAGGCGGAACTCGTCGAGGCAATGGGCACCTCGCTGCGATTTATGCACGAGAGCGGGACTGCGGCCTGCCTGGACTTCCGCGAGGGCGACGTCGAGGGCGTCCGCGCGCTGAAGGAAGCGGCCGACGGGACCGACGTCGACGCCCTCGCGTTCGCCCGCGGCTCCGTCGAGGCGATGGAGGAAGGCGACGGCTTCGGCGCGAGCGGAGCCAACGACGACGACTTCGAATACGAGCGCCGGGCGACCCGCGAGGCGGGCAAACCGTTCGGGATCCACGCCGGCGAGGTCGACGAGACCGACATCGACCCCGCGCTGGATCTCGAGCCGGACTTCCTCGTGCACATGGTCCACCCCGAACCCGACCACCTCGATCGGGTCGCCGAGAGCGAGGTGCCGATCGTCGTCTGTCCCCGGTCGAACCTCGTGACCGACGCCGGGCTCCCGCCGGTCGAAGACCTCCACGAGCGGACGACGGTCGCGCTCGGTACCGACAACGTGATGCTCAACTCGCCGTCGATGTTCCGCGAGATGGAGTTCCTCGCCAAGTTCTCCGACCTCTCCGCGCCCGACGTGCTCCGGGCGGCGACCGCCAACGGGGCCGAGATCGCCGACCTCGAGTACGGGCTGATCGAGCCGGGACGGAAGGCGCGGCTGACGGTTCTGGACGGCGAGACGCCGAACCTCGAGGGCGCGCGCGATCCGGTACGGGCGGTCGTTCGGCGGGCCGGCGTCGACGACGTTCGCGAGGTCGTGACGGCTGGGTGACCGCTCTCGCTCCGTTCGTCCATCGATTCCGACGCCTGACGTCGGGTTCGCGGCGAAACGCACGACAACGTTATTACAGTCGGGGGTAGTACGTTATCACATAACACGATGTACGACCGTATCCTCGTCCCGACGGACGGGTCCTCCGAGGTCGAGCGTGCGCTCGAGTACGGGTTCGAGCTCGCTGGGGCCCACGACGCGACCGCCCGGGTGATCTACGTCGTCAACGCCGCCAACTACGGCGGCCTGCCGATGGAAACCGCCTGGGAAGGGATCAGCGATGCGCTCCGGGACGAGGGACAGGAGGCGGTCCGTCGCGCCCGGGACCTCGCGCCCGAGGACGTTACGGTCGAAACCGAGGTACTGGAGGGCGCGCCGAGCCGGGTCATCGTCGATCAGGCGGCGACCGCGGACTGCGACCTGGTCGTGATGGGGACCCACGGCCGGGGCGGGATCGATCGGCTCCTGCTGGGCAGCGTTACCGAACGGGTCGTTCGCCGCGCACCGGTGCCGGTGTTGACCGTCCACGTCGAGCCCCCGGAAGCCGACGAGGAACCGGAGCGTCAGGTCGCGGCGGAGTGAGTGGAAGCGGGATGGAAGCGGTACCGGTCGAACTCGAACCCGTTTTCCGATCACGCTACCCCCGCGGAGCGGCGCCGATACTCCCGTCAGACCGGACGCAGGTGCTCGCAGTCGCCCGCAGTGACCGTCTCCCTCTCCCTCTCTCTCTCCCGGCCGTCGTCCGTTTCCACGACGAGCGCGCCGGTGTCGGTCACGTCGACCGCCTCGCCGACGACCTCCCCGCCCGGTCGGTCGACGCGAACCCGCTGACCGATCGTTAGCGCCAACTCGCGCCAGGCCGGTACGATCGAATCGAGGTCGGTCCGGAACGCGTCGAACTCCTCGAGGAGACGCTGGACGAACCGGCGACGGTCGACGTCGCCTGCCTCGTCGCGGATGCTGGTCGCGCCCGCCGGCAGGTCGTCGGCGTCGACGTTCGCGTTGACGCCGATCCCCACGACGAGCCACTCGATGCGGTCGGTTTCCCCCTCCATCTCGGTGAGGATGCCGGCGAGTTTTCGGTAGCCGGTATCGTCTCCGTCGTCTTCGTCGCCGGGGACCACCACGTCGTTCGGCCACTTGATCCCCGCGTCGACGCCCGCCTCGCGGGCCGCTCGAGCCGCCGCGACCGCCGCGGCGAGCGTAAAAAGCGGGGCTCGCAGCGGTGCGATCCCCGGCCGGAGGACTGCGCTGGCCCAGACGCCGCCGGACGGCGCGGCCCACTCGCGCTCGAGTCGTCCCCGGCCGCCGGTCTGTTCGTCCGCGAGAACGACGACGTCCTCGGCTCCCTCGGTCGCGAGTTCCCGGGCGCGGTCGTTCGTACTCCCGACGGCGTCGTGGTACTCGATCTCGAAGGGGGCCTCGAGTCCGAACTCGACCGTCGGCCCCCCGTAGGCGGCGACACCCTCGAACCGATAGCCGGTCGGATCGCTCTCGATCTCGAACCCCGCGTCCCGAAGTTCCTCGACGTGTTTCCAGACCGCGGCTCGAGAGACCCCGAGCGCATCGGCGAGTTCCGGGCCCGAGACCGGGCCGGCGGAGAGTTCCTCGAGGATCGCGCGTCGCGTCTCGTTCATACGCGCTCGAGGGTGCCGCTCGTACTTCAAGGTGCTTCAAGGCGCCTCGAGGTGTGCCAGGGTACGAGACATGGGGACGGCCGACCGTCGCCGACGTACAGGTCCGCCGACTTACGGGATTCCGAGCACCGACAGCCCCGCGACCGAGGCTGCGACGAGGGCCCCCGTCCAGGCCGCGAGGCCGGCGACGAGCCACGCGATCGTCACCCGGTCGTTCGGACCGACGACGCTCGCCAGCAGCGCCGTGAGGTGGATGCCCGCGAGTATCGGTCCCGCCACGGCGAGGCCGGCGAGCCCGTACCGTTTCCAGACTCGCCGGGCCCGACCGTACCGGTCGCTCGAGTCGGTTACGTCGGTGCCGGTCTGCCGTCGCCACCACTCGGTGAGCCGGCTACGGGCAAGGACGATTGCGACGACCGCAGCGACGCTGCCACTGAACGCGGCGACGCCGGTCAGAAACGGATCCAGCCCGAGACCGATCGCGACCGGAATCACGACGAAGGGTTCGACTGCTGGAACCATCGCGAGGGCGAACACGAGCAGGTACTGGGAGACGCCGGTCGTACTCTCGAGCGTCGAGGCGACGTCGAGGAGGGTCGTCGTGTGGGTCATAGGAGACCGCTGTCCGTCGTCGACGGACGTGTTACTCGAGCGAAACGATCGGCCAGAATATAACGGTTTCCGTCCGGTCGCGCGACGGCGATCCCATACTATCGGGACCCCGGGTTCGGTTCCGGTTCAGTCCCGAATCTCACGCAACTTCTCGCGACCTGGCGCGATCAAGTCGTCGAGGTAGGTCGCCAGCGTCCCCTTCGCGTCCGCCGGGTGGAGTTCGCCCGACTCGAGGTCCGCTGCCAGCGACTCGTACTCCTCGTAGGTGAGGTCGCCGCCGTACTTCTCGGGACGCTCGACGACGATCTCGTCGAACCGTGGGAAGACGTGGTACTCGAACAGTTCGAGCACGGGGTTCTCGAGGTCGCCCTCCGGGTCGCGGGTCGGCGGGCAGAACGCCGAGTTGACCTTCTCCTCTAGGTCTTCCGTCGAGTCCTCCATCGAGATGGTGACGCCCTCGCTCGAGGACATCTTCCCCTCGCCGGAGGTGAGGTCGGCGACGATCGGCGTGTGCAAAGCGGGCCGGACGTCGTAGCCGAGTTCCGGCAGTTCCTCGCGGGCGAGCATGTGGACCTTCCGCTGGTCTAGGCCGCCGACGGCGAGGTCGAGGTCGAGGTACTCGATGTCGAGCGTCTGCATCAGCGGGTAGACGACGTGGCTCACCTTGGCCGTCTCGCCGCCCTGGATCTCGGCCATCGCGCGCTGGGCGCGGTTGAGCGTCGTCGAGAGCTCGAGTTCGTGCAGGTCGAGCGTGTACTCCTCGTCGAGCTGGAACTCGGAGCCGTAGACGAACTCGGTCGACTCCTCGTCGAGGCCGTACGCGATGAACTGCGCCTTCATTTGCTCGGCAGTGTCGCGGATCTCCTCGAAGGTGCCCTTCCCGTTGAGGTAGGCGTGGACGTCCGCCAGCAGGACGACGACCTCCATGCCGGCCTCCTGGAGGTCGATGAGTTTGTTCGCGGTCAGCAGGTGTCCGAGGTGGAGCACGCCGGAGGGCTCGTAGCCGACGTAGACCCGCTTTCCGTCGGGATCCTCGGCCAGTTCCCGCACCTCCTCCTCCGTGACGACCTCCTCGGCGTTCCGGGTGATCAGGTCGTAGGTATCCATCACTGTCCGAGTGGTATCCACGGACGGATTTATGACTTCTTGAACGACGGTCGTATACCGGACGGTCATACGCCGCTTTGCTGTCGACCGCCGCGACGCTAGAAGGGCTTTAGCACCGACTCGACGCGGTCGCGGGCCGTCCCGGCGAGATACCCCGTCGCCGCGCCGACGCCGGCACCGACCGCGCCCCCGGCGGGACCGGCGACGCCGCCGACCTTGCCGCCCAGTTTCGCTCCCTCGGCGGCCCCTTTCGACGCGTGCTCCGATCGTAGACACGGTGGCTCGAGCGATGGCATCGGCTGCGGGTTCGAGCGTCGGTACAATAGTCGTTGGGGAGGCCCAGCCTTGCCCCGATCACGGACCCGGAACATAAACCGGATCGGTCCGGAACCGACCCTGGTCAGGCCTCCGACCCCTGGAACACCGTCGTCGTCCCGTCTTGTTCGACGCGGATCCGGTATCCCAGATACGAGAACGTCACCGTCGCGTCGGCTTCCTCGGGCGGCGGCGAGGAGAACAGATCCGCGATCAACGAGTCGACGCAGTTGTAGATCGGAGAGACGTTCATCGGATCTGCCCCCTCGAGTTCGGCGACGATCTCGACGATCTGCGTCGCGGGGGTTTCCTGCTCGGTCTCGAGCCGTTGCTGTGCGACGATATCCTCGTCGACGGAGTCGATCGGCCCTGTCATCTATCGGACGGTCCCGACGCGGCACCGTAACCGTTGGACCGGCCGTTGCAGGCGACTTCGGGTAACGTAGCCACCGGTCGATCGAACCGGGTCCCTCGGCCGATCGTCCGCCCCGCCCAGCGTCCCCACGGCTGGGAGACTCGGAAACTGCTTGCCGAACACTCTCGATCCCGCCTTGCCTACGACCGACGGATGGGCTACACCGACGACTTCGTCAACGCGGTGCGCCGGAGCTTCCTCCCCCAGCTCCACTACCTCTTTCGGGGTACCTTCGGCGGCTACGCGGTCAGTCACACTACCGCCGACGAATACGTGCTGACAGCCCACTGTGGGGAAGACATCCTCGAGGACGTGCTCGACGAACTCGGCTTCTCGCGGAACCCGATTGCCTCGCTGAAGGTTCGACTGGACGGCAACACCTCAGAGGGGTCGTGGGTGTGGCGACCGTCGCCCCTCGCTTCCACCCAGCTACACGTCGTCCTCCACGACCTCGAGGGTGCCGAGGGCGTCGACGTCTACGCTCACTGGGAGTGTTCCTGGATCCGCCACCCCTACAAACACTACGTCGCGCGGGGGTACGACGCCGAGACCGGCGTCGCGCTCGCCCGACGCTGGCTCGTGAACCTCGACGGAGAGGGGCTCGAGGCGGCCGACGGGATCGAGTACGAGATCGACGATTCGCTCGCCCGACGCGTCAGCGAGTACCTGTCGCTGTCCTACTATCGCGGCATCGAGGCGGTGGGGTCGCTCCGGTCTCGAGTTCCGGTCCTCGAGGACCTCGAAGACTCACGGGACACGCTCACGATCGATCGGGAGGACGAACGGGACGACGTCTCCCCCCGGATCGCGGAGCTTTGAGCTCCAGCCGCGCCCCGTTGCGGAGAACGGCGGGTTACTCGTAGGTGTGAGTGTAGCCGCCGTCCCACAGCAGGTCGTTCCCGTTGAGGTGGCGGGCGTTCTCCGAGAAACCGAAGGCGAAGAGGTTCCCGACCTCGACGGGCTCCATCATCTCCTTCGTCCGGGCCTGCCCGAGCATGACGTCCTCGACGACCTCGCGCTCGGTGATACCGCGGCTCTCGGCGGTGTCTTCGATCTGGTTCATCACGAGCGGCGTCTTCACGTAGCCGGTGCTGACGGAGAACGAGCGATTCTCCCCCTCGCCCTCGGCGGCGATCGATCGCGTCAGGCCGCGGATTCCGAACTTCATCATGTTGTACGCGACCTTGTCGCGGGTGACGTAGTGGCCGTGGACGGAGGCCATGTTCCCGATCACGCCGCCGCCGGCCTCCTCCATGTGGGGCAGACAGAGCTTCGAGAGGTACAGCGGTCCCCGGAGCATCACCTGGTGCATCACGTCGTAGGTGTCCATCGGGAACTCCTCGATGGCGTCGATGTGTTGCATCCCGGCGATGTTCGCGAGGAACCGGATATCGCCCAGTTCGGCCGCCTCCTCGACGACGGCCGCCATCTCGGCGTCGTCGGTGAGATCGCCCGGCAGCGCGTGGATCTCCCCCTCGACGCCCAGTTCCTCGCCTTTCTCGACGGTCCCCTCGAGGCCGTCCTCGTCGACGTCGGTCGCGACCGTCGTCACCCCGTTTTCCGCGAGGACGATGGCCGTCGCCCGGCCGATTCCCGATGCGCCCCCCGTGACGATGGCCACGCTGTCGGCGGTGAATCGGTCGTCGCTGAATCGCTCGATGTCCGACCGCTCGAGTTCGGCCGGCGCTACGGTGTCTTCTGACATCGTCCGTGACTTCCACTGCTATCAGGATATATCTTATTATATTCGAAGCGGTATGTCTCGAGAAGGTCCGACACGGATACTACCGATTCGAGGATCAGACCGATTTTGTTCGGCTTCTGTGGCACCCTCTACCGAATACTATCAATAAAAATATCTGTAATAGTAAATACCAAATCGAAAATATCTCGGGAACGTTGTAATTAGATTCGGAGCCCTTTCCCTAGATCTTCATGAACGCGACGATCAGATTGATCAGCACCATCCCGACGAAGCCGATCAGCCAGAGTGGGAGTTCCATGCGTTGTCACCTCCTTACAGGTCGAACACCGGTTTGAGTCGCTCGGGCATGTTTTCGCCGCTCGCGCCGTCCGTTACCAGCGAGACCGCGACCGTCACGACGATCGCCGCAACGATCGCGATGAAGTAGAAGTCCATCCCGATCGGGAACGTGTAGCCGAGTTGGGTCGCGACCAGCAAGGCAACGTTCAGCAGCACCGCAGTCGAGAGACCGGCGACGACGCCTTCGCGGCTACAGCCCTTCCAGAGGAGTCCGATCACGACGGCGGGGAAGGTACCGCTGACGAAGGTCCCCCACCCGAAGGTGCCGAGGATCGCCACGAGGTGGCCCCCGTAGAGGCCGAACAGGACCGAGAGAACGCCGACGACCAGCGTCGTGATCCGGCCGACCCACGTTTCGCGGGACTGGCTCAGGTCCCAGTCGAACATCCGGACGAAGTCCCGGGCGATCGCACCCGACGCCACCGACAGGAAGAAGCCGGCGGTCGACATGATCGCCGCGACGAGTCCCGCGTAGATGATCAACTGGATGCCGATGTGGAGTTGCTCGACGAACTGGAGCGCGGCGAAGTCGGGGTCGGCCATCGGCGCGACCGTCCCGTCGGCGACCATCTCCAGCGCCGCGAAGCCGATCAGCAGCCACAGGAGGCTGCCGACCGCGTAGGTGATTCCGCTGATGAGCCCGACGGTACGGAGCCCCTCGGGGTCGTCGATCGAGTACATCCGCTGGAGGACCTGCGGTTGGCCGACGACGCCGACCGAGAAGACGATGGGCCAGATGAGCAACAGGCCGGGCGCGGACGCTTTCGCGAGCCCGAAGCCGTCCAGCATCTGCGGCGTGAACGCCTTCACGATGTCCCCGTTGGACACCTCGCCGGCCTCGGCGACGGTCATGGTCACCTCGGTCATCCCGCCGGCGACCTGGAAGAACCCGACGACAGCACCGGCCGCACCGATGAGCATCACCGCGCCGGTGTAGGCGCCGGACAACTGTGCGGCCGCCATCCCGCCGAAGGCGATGTAGAGGATGATCGCGCCGAAGACGGTCCAGACGGCGACCTCCATGCTCACGCCGAGCAGTACGGAAAGGACGTAGCCGCCGCCGGCCACCTGCGAGGCGAGGTAGGAGATACACGCGATAAAGAGGATCAACGCGAGCAATCCGCGCGCGGCCGGACTCTGGAACCGCTCGTCGACGATGTCCGGCAGCGTCCCGATATCGGCCGCGTCGGCCATCCCGCGGACGCGTTTGCCGACCATCCAGTAGGCCATCGCGAAGCCGAGCCCCGCCGCGAAGGTCATGTACAGCGAGGACGTCCCCATCTGGTAGACCAGACCGGGGCCGCCGATGAACCCGAACGCCGACATGATGCCCGACATGCTCGCGAGCGTGATCACCGCCGCGCCGAACAGTTTCGTCGCGCCGTAGTACTCGTCGGGGTCGGAGATCAGCCGTTCGGCCCACAGCCCGACCAGCACCGTCGAGATCACGAACAGGATCACGAACGCCGTCTGGACGACCTGTACACCCTCGAGCCACGATGCGAGTGTCACGTCAGTTCACCTCCGTCGCTTCGGCTACCGGTTCGGACGTCGACTCCGACGCCGCGGTCTCTTCGGCTTCGATCTCCTCGAGTTCCGCGAGGAACTCGTCCCAGGCCCCGTCGGGCAGGAAGTGTTCGCGGTAGTAGAGGCCGTAGGCGAGGTTGACGCTCATGAACCCGCCGATCCAGTACAGCCAGAAGACCGCCGCGAACGACGGGTGCATCCCGGTGATCAGGAACTCGGGAGTCTGGCCCATGAAGGCCTCGCTGTAGTACTGGGCCCCGCCGAAGCCGGCGAGTCCGAGTACGGTGAACACCCCGAGCGGGTACACCAGAAGCTTCAGGCTGATCTCGTGGTCGTGGGCCGCGCCCACGACGAAGTACGGGTGGAACACGAAGACGGTTACGAGCAGTGCTTCGAACCAGTACCCCGCCACCCCCAGCAGGAGCGAGCCGAGCCACAGGGCCGCTCCCGCGACCATGAGATGGGTGACGTAGGGTTCGACGTCGATTTTCCTGTCTAACATGTATATTCTCGCGTTCGGATCGATCGGTCGAGGTGTGGTCGGCGACGGCCGGTTTCCCGACGGGACCGCCAACCCTGGGCCTCGATCGTTCCGGATCGATCACTCGGTATTGTTAGATGCCGTGGCGACCGGGTAAACGGCCGGGTTTAGGCGTAAACCTCGAGTAGCGGCGTCGAAAACCGCGATCCGCGTCGACGGGTCGCCCGATCGTCGCCGACGGCCCTCGAGGCAGTGCCGGACGCGGCCGTAACGACCGGCCGCCGAAACGATTTTTGATCCGTTCAATCGAGTGGCGATTGTCACCACGGCACGAGAGTCCCCGTCACACAGCGAGGATCGAATACAGCCGGCTTAACTCATTTAACGGCCGACTCTCGAGGGTTACATGTCAACCCGCCGTTTTTCCACCGTCTGACGCCACGATACACGTATGAGAGACGTATTGATAGCTGGCGTCGGTGCAACCGACTTCGGCGAGCACCCCGACAGAACCGGTCGGGAGCTGTTCGCCGAGGCGCGGTCGCTGGCGCTCGAGCGAAGTGCCGTTCCGCCCGACGAGGTGGACGCCCTCTACTACGGGAACTTCATGGGCGAGACCGCCGAGGGCCAGAGCCACGGTGCGCCGCTGATGGCCGAGGGGCTCGGCTCGTCGGGACTCGAGGCGACCCGCATCGAGAACGCCTGTGCGTCGGGCGGCTACGCGGTCGCCGAAGGGGTCAGGGCGATCCGCAGCGGGGCAGCGGACGTCGTGCTCGTGGGCGGCATGGAGCGGATGACCGACCTCGGCACGGAGGGAACGACGGCTTCGCTCGCGCGGGCCGCCGACGAACTGTACGAGATCAGCGCCGGGATGACCTTCCCCGGCGCGTACGGCCTGCTCGCGGACGCCTACCTGAGTCGGCACGACGGTACCCGGGAGGATCTGGCCCACGTCGCGGTCAAGAACCACGCGAACGCGACGACCAACCCGAAGGCCCAGTACAGACAGGAGATCACGGTCGAGGACGCCCTCGAGGCGCCACGGGTCGCCTCCCCGCTCGGACTGTACGACGCCTGTCCGATCACCGACGGGGCCGGCGCGGCGGTCCTCGTCTCGCCGGAGTACGCCGACACCGCGGGCCTCGAGCCGAAGGCGGTCGTGACGGGATCGGGCCGGGGAACTGACGCTCTCTCCTTGCAGGGCCGCGACGATCTGACGCGAACGCCCGCGGCCGAGGCGGCGGCCGAGACCGCCTACGAGCAGGCGGGAATCTCCCCCGGCGACGTCGACTTCGCCGAGGTCCACGACTGCTTTACGATCGCCGAAGTCCTCGCCCTCGAGGCGCTCGGGCTCTACGAGCACGGCGAGGCGATCGACGCCGCCCGCGAGGGCGAAACCGCCCGCGACGGCGCGACCCCGATCAACCTCTCGGGCGGGCTGAAGGCGAAGGGCCACCCGGTCGGCGCGACCGGCGTCACCCAGCTCGTCGAGGCGACGAAGCTGCTCGCCGGCACCCATCCGAACGCCGACGCGGTGCCCGACGCGTCGACGGCCGTCACCCACAACGCGGGCGGAACGGTCGCCACCGCGGCGGTCCACGTCCTCGAGGCGGTCGACGCCGAGGAGGTGGGAGCATGAGCGAAGGCGACGCCGCCTCCCGAGTCGGCTACGACGAGTGGCTCGACGCCCTCGCCGACGGCGACGGGTTCTACCTGCGAAACGGCGGGGACGAGGCGACGGTCCCGCCGGCCCCGGGCCGCGGCGGCCTCGAGCGCGAACCGCTCCCCGCGAGGGGGACCGTCGAAGCGGTGAGCACGATCCACGTCCCGCATCCGGAGTTCGGCGACGACGCGCCGTACGCGATCGCGGTGGCGTCGTTCGGCCCGGTACGGCTGACCGGCCAGGTACGGGGCGTCGATCCCGAGGCGGCCGACCTCGAGCGCGGCCTCGAGGTGGAGCCGACGGTGGTATCGAAAGGCGAGAACGAGGATCACACCGAATCGCGGTTCGTCGGGTTCATTCCCGTCGAAGCGAACCCATCAGAACGATGAACGTGCACGCAGAAGGCGACGGCGAACTCGTCGGGTGGGAACACCCGGACGAGGTCCGACGGTGGAACAGGGAGAACCGAACGCGCGCCTACGAGGACAAGCGCATGAGCGCCGCCGAGGCGGTCGACCGCTACGTCGACGACGGCGACGTCGTCGCGAGCGGCGGCTTCGGCCACGTCCGCATCTCGACGCCGGTCCTCCACGAGATCGTCCGACAGGGTATCGAGGACCTCACGCTCATGGGCAAGACCACGGTCTTCGACGCCGACCTGCTCATCGCTGCCGGCGCGGTCTCGCGGGTCGAGAACGCCTACTGTTTCGCCCACGAGACCCGCGGCCTCGCGCCCGCCGGCCGTCGGAAGGTCGAGAACGGCGAGGTCGAGGTCGTCTCCGAGGCCAGCAACGCGACGCTCCAGTGGCGGTTCCTCGCCGCGAAGATGGGCGTCCCCTTCGTCCCGACGCGGATCCTCAACGGCACGGACACCTTCGAGAAGAGTTCGGCGAAGGTCGTCGAGGACCCCTGGAGCGGCGACCCTGTCACGCTCGTGCCGGCCTGCTACCCCGACGCCGTTTGCATCCACGTCGACAAGGCCGACAAGTACGGCAACGCCGTGATAGAGGGCATCGGCGTCGAGGACCCGCAACTGGCGGGCGCGGCCAAGCGACTCATCGTCACCGCCGAGGAGATCGTCGACGACGAGGAACTCCGCGACCGGCCGAAGGACGTCGAAATCCCGTTCTTCCAGGTCGACGCGGTCGTCGAAGCACCGTACGGCAGCCACCCCGGCGAGATGCCCTACCACTACTACTTCGACGACGACCACCTCGAGGAGTGGATGGAACTCACGGAGACCGAGGAGGGCACACAGGAGTACCTCGAGACGTACGTCACCGGCACCGACGACTTCGAGGAGTACCTCGAGGCGGTCGGCGGCGCGGAACGGCTGGCCGAACTCGAGGCGATCGAGAACTACGAACGCCCGGAGTCGGGCGGTCCGGAGGGAGGTGATCGCGCATGAGCGACGTCGCCGAGGGCGAGGACGAGGGCGAGGAGTACACGCCCACCGAACTGCTGACGACGGTCGCCTCGACCCTGATCGAGGACGAGAGCACGGTCATCGTCGGCACCGGGATGCCGATGCTCGCGGCGATGCTGGCCCAGAAGACCCACGCGCCGGACGCGACGATGATCTACGAGGCCGGCGGCATCGGGCCGGACGCTCCGGAGCTACCGGTCTCGGTCGGCGACGAGCGGACGTTCCACCGCGGCGTCAAAGCCGCCGGCATGCACGACGTGATGTCGTACATGCAGGCCGGTTTCGTCGACTACGGCTTCCTCGGCGCGGCCCAGATCGACAAGTACGGCAACCTGAACTCGACCGTCATCGGCGACTGGGAGCGACCCGCGGTCCGGTTCCCCGGCAGCGGCGGGGCGAACGACATCGGCTCGCTCGCGAACTCGACCATCGTCGCGATGCGCCAGGACGACCAGAGCTTCGTCGACGAACTCGACTTCCGGACGACGCCGGGCTACCTCGACGGCCCCGGTGCCCGCGAGGAGGCCGGCCTCCCCGCAGACACGGGCCCACAGAACGTCATCACCCAGTACGGCGTCTACGGCTTCGACGAGGACTGCGAGATGGAACTCGAACTCCTCCACCCGGGCGTCGACGTGGAAACGGTCCAGGAAAACAGTAGCTTCGAGATCGAGGTCGGCGACTACGAGCGAAGTCCTGAGCCGACCGCGGAACAGCTCCGCCTCCTCCGCGAGGAGATCGACCCCCGGGGCGTTATTCGCTGATCGGCTCCGGGTCCCGCGACTCGTCGCTGCCGCCGCTGACCCGCGGGCCTTCCTCGAGGTCCAGTTGCGCCTCGACGTCGTTGATGACCCGTACGAGTTCCGTGAGAACCTTCCGCTGGCTCCGCCGGAGATTTTTCGAGGCCCCCATCTTCGAGATGTCGAACTCCTCGGCCAGCCCCTCGAGATTGGTCTTCCGGGGCGTCGAGAAGTAGCCCTTCTCGACGGCGGCCTCGAGGGTCGCCCGCTCGGTGTCGGTAAGACCTTGTAGCGCCGACAGCAGGGCACACAGCGAGTCCACGTTCTGCATGACGTCGAAGAACTCGTCGATGTGGATCGAGTCGTCGTTTTTCACCGTGAACTCGTTGTTCCGGTCGAGTTCGGCGAGCGCGTCGTCGGCCTGTTCGCCCCTGTCGAACCCGACGTTCCAGAGTTCGCTCCCGTCGCGGATGACGAACGGCCCCGTCACGTAGCCGTCGTTGTGCAGGATCGTTCGCATCGCGTCGGTCTCGTCGATCCGGGACCGCAGCACCGCCGTGTTCTCCTTTCGCGCGAGCAGATCGTAGTCCCGCAACATCTGGTACTCCCCGAGCGTCTCGAGCCCCCCGCTTAGCTCCTCGCGGCTCTCCCCGATCACCATGAGCCGCGTCTCGAGCGTCCGGTCCGCGTGGTTGAAGTCCCAGTGTTGGGCGTGAAAGGCGACGTCGTGTTCCCGGGTCGTCCGGATGTACGGACAGTCGTACTGGACCATGTCCAGTTTGAGAGACTTCATAGTATCCCCTCTCCCCGGAGGTAGCCGACTACACACTTTTTTAGATTGTGGATCGTAACGGAATATAATTCCTTGGCGAACAACTTATAAAATTAGCACGTATGCAGAGGCGCCGTTAGATCGGGACCGCTTCCGCGGCCGACGTTGGGGCGGGAACCGTCCGCGTACCGACCCCGTGGGGGTTACAGGCCGTTTCGAATCCGCTTTTCCGCCGCCTCGAGTGCTCGGTCCGGGTCGAACTCCTCGACGATCCCCCGGAGGCGGTCGTCGTCGGCGTCGGCCAGGTCCCGCGCGTGTGCGGTCACGTTCGGGATCGCCCGAATGATGTTGTCGACGATCGGTACGTCCGCCACCTGCGGCGATCGCGAGAGCGGGTTGAGATCCACGACGATCTCGGTCTTGCCCATCTCATCGAGCGCTTCGGCGCGGTCGCCGTCCTCGAGCGGGACGAGCACGACGTCGGCCGCGTAGATGCCGTCCTCGTCGACCTTCGCGCGCTGGTGGTCCAGATTGGGGATCCGGGCGTCGGCCTCGAGCCCTTTCACGTCCTCGGCGCCGTGATCGCGCAGGTGGTCGGCGATCGCCTCCATCCGCTCCGGCGTGCGATTGAACAGATTTACCTCGAGGTCGGCGTCGACGGCCTCGGCGAGGTCGACCATCTCGCCGGGGACCAGCGCCGCGACGTTGCCGTTGATCGAGAGCACGGGACGGTCGGCGAGCAGGAGGTGGGCGGCCGCCGCCCGTTCCGCCTCCTCGGCCGTCGGGATCGTCTCCTCGCCGAGCAGGTAGTCGAACGCGCTGCCCCGCCCCTCCGCATGCATTCCCTGGAGGTGGGTGATCCCCTTCTCGACGCCTTCCTCGATCCGATGACGAGTGAGTAGATCCTGGTATCTGGGGTGGTCCTCCGGGATCTCCTCCTCCTCTTCGACGTCGGCCGAGACGGTGTCGTAGTCGGTCACGATCGATCACTGGGTTCGGTCGATAAAAAACGGCCCGATCGATCGTCGGCCTGCCGTGTTCTGGATGATTCGGGGATCGGACGAACATCGAGACCTCAGCCCTGCTGTCTACGTAACCTATTACCCTTGCCGAACCGACAGTACACCATGGCACTGACGCCGGACCGACGCCTCCGGGTTCGGATCGCCGGCGCGCTCGCGCTGGTGGTGGCCATCAACGGGCTCTTGCTCTCGGTGCTGGTCTGGAGCGCCTACTGGGCCCTGTCCGCCAGCGGCCACGGCGAGACGCTCGAGTTCGCGCTCCCTGGTCGTCTCCCCCTCTTCGTCGGGTCGATCCTCCTCGGTGCGATCGGTCTCGTCGCCGTGCAAGCGCGGTACGGTACCCGGACCGTCACCGACGGTCTCGGTCTCGAAGACGTCGGTGGTGACGACGATGGCCCGCGAAACGTTGCCGCACGGGTGCGCCGGCTGGCCGCACAGGCCGACGTCCCGATCCCGTCGGTGGCCGTCGCCGACCGCGAGGAACCGGGCTGTCTAACCGTCGGCCCCCAGCGATCGCCCACGATCGTAGTCACGATGGGGCTACTCGAGACCCTCGATGACCGGGAACTCGACGCGGCCCTCGCTCACGAAATCGCCCACGTCGCGAACCGCGATCTCCCAGTCGTCACCGCCGTCGCCGCGACCGTCGCGATCGGCGATCGGTTGCTCGAGCGCGAGCGAAAACTCCGAAGCGTGCTCTGGGGTCTCACGCTGGTCGCTTTCTTCACCGGCGTCGGACTCTTGCTCCTCGCGGTGCCGATCGTCGCGCTCTCTCTCGTCTATATCGCGGTGAGCGTCGTCGCCCGTGCGCTGCTCGGCGTGAACGCCGTCGCGCTCGGCCTGTTCTCGAAGACCCGCGAGTATGCCGCCGACCGCGGGGCAAGCCGGCTCACCGGCGATCCCGCCGCGCTGGCCAGTGCCCTCGAGGCACTCGAGGGCGTTCGCCCGGAGCGAGACGCACGCCTGCACGCGACGGCCACCCTCGGGATCGTTCCGCAACCGCTGTCGCTCGAGCGGTCGACCGTGGACGGCGATCGAACCTGGTTCGATCGGTGGTTCGTCGATCAATTCGCGGTCGAGTCCGACGACACACGGTCGACCGGCACGCCCGGATACGTAGACCGGGCGGTCGACCGCGTCGGGGCGTGGCTCCGGACGCGAGTCGTCGACCCAGTGACGACCCGATTCCGGCAACTCCTCGGCTGGCGACCGTCGACGCATCCTCCGACTGACTCGCGAGTCGATCGTCTCCGGGACCTCGAGCGACGTCGACGGAACTGAAGCGACTCGAGGCCGAACACCGAGGCGGTCGGGTCGGGATCACTGACGACCGTTCGAGACGTTTCGGACATCGACGACAACGGCAAAAAGGAGCGTCGGTCAGCGACCGATTCGTGGCCGGCTCACTCCGTGAACGTGATCCAGCCGTCCGGCGCGTGGGACTTCACCGCGTTCATCGCTTCGCGGGCCTCGGTGCGGTTCTCGTAGGTCTGGGTGCTCTCGGCCATCGTCGAGCCGAACTCGTCGACCAGCCGCCACACCCAGCCGTCCTCGTCGGTGTGGAGTTCGAACGAGACGCTGTCGATCTCGAGGATGCTCGCGTTCTCGATCAGGTCGCGAGCGTCGTCGAGCGCGGCGCGTGCGGCCTCGCTCGAGTCGTACGCCTCGGTCCCGGTCGCGACCGGCGTGCCGTCCTCGTCGATGAGCCGCCAGCGCCAGCGGTCGTCTTCGTCGGCGACGAGTTCGAACGACGCGACGTCGAAGTCGACCCGGCCGGCCATCGGGGCGAGCTGGCGGATCTCGTCGACCCGCTCGAGGGCCGCGTCCTTGTCCTCGGCTCCGGTTTCCCCGCTCGCGAGGACCGTCCGTTCCTCGTCGACGAGGTCCCAGCGCCAGCCGTCCTCGCCTTCCTCGAGGCGGATCGCCGCGTCCTCGATGGTGAAGATCGGCGCGTCGACGGCGTGGTCGCGCCACTCGTCGACGTGGTCGATCGCCGCCTCGCGGTCGTCGTACGCGACCGCACCGTCGGCGATCTCCTCGCGGTCGCGATCGAGCAGCCGCCACGCCCAGTCGCCGTTGCGGTAGAGCTGGATCGTCGCGTCGCCGATCGTCGACCGCCGCGCCTCGGTTGCGCCGCGGCGGATCGAGTCCAGGTCGTCGACGAGCGCGTCCCGGGTCGGGTAGGATTCGTCGTCGACCGCGACGACGTCGCCGGACGGCAGGACGAACCGCCAGTGCCAGTCCTCGGCGACGTACGTCTGGAACGCCGCACGATCCATCGTCCGCACGTCGGAGTCGAGGTGCTCCAGCAGTCGGTTCATCGCCTGACGAGCGGCACCGCGGGTCGGGTGGGTCGCGGGGTCCTCCGCGACCAGCTTCCCGGCCTCGTCGATGAGCCGCCAGCCCCACTCGTCGTCCTCGTTGACGAACAGCTCGAAGGCTGCCGTTTCGATCTCGAGGAGTTCGGCGTCGGGTGCCTGCTCTTTCAGCGTCATCATCGCCTCGGCGGCCTCGCTACGGGAGGTGTGTTCCTCGCCGCTGTCGGCCAGGACGTTCCCGTCCTCGTCGATGAGCCGCCAGCGCCACTCGCCGGAGTCGGCCTCGTAGACCTGGAACGCCGCGTGTTCGAACTCGATCAGGTCTGCCTCGCTTGCCTGCTCGCGGACGCGGTCGATCGCGTCGGCCGCGGCGTCCGCGTCGGGGTGGGGTTCGGTGCTCGCGGCGACGACCTCGCGGTCCTCGGTCACGAGCCGCCAGTGCCAGTCGGGGCCGGCGGGTTCGCCGCCGTCCTCGCCCTCCTCGAACGTGACGGCCGTTCCACCGTCGGTGGCTGCAGCCTCCTCGAAGGGGGCCGGGAGGTCGCCGTCGGCGTCTCCGTCGGTGTCGTCGCTGGCGGTGGTGTCAGCGGACGGATAGACCTCGTACTCCGCGTCCTCGATCTCGACGACGTCGGCTTCGGTAGCGTTCTCGCCGAACTGCTCGGTCTGCCACTCGCTCCGGCCGTGCTCCGCCTCGCCCTCGGGACTGCGAGCGACGACGTCCTCGCCCTCGTCGACGAGCCGCCAGTGCCACTCCTCGCCGGATTCGTACAGTTCGTAGGTCGGCTCGCCAGCGACCGTGACCGACGCCGACTCGAGGGCCGGCAGCAGCGCCTCGGCGGCCTCCTCGGCGTCGCGGCGCGTGTCGTAGGCGTCGACGGCGTCGGCGACGACGTCGTCCGCGTCGTCGACGAACCGCCAGGTCCAGTCCCCGTCCTCCTCGTAGAGTTCGACCCCGAGATGCTCGACGTCGAGCAGCCGGGCGTCCTCGAACCGCTCGGCGAAGGTCCGGGCCGCGCTCTCGGCCTCGTCCTTGTCCCTGTAGCCCTCGTCGTGTCCCGCAAGCGGCGTGTGGTCGTCGTCGACCAGTTGCCAGTACCACTGGCCGCGGTCCTCCGAGTAGGTAAACGCCGCCCCCTCGATCTCGATGACGTCGGCCTCCGGGCCGCGGTCCTTCAGGAAGCTCACCGACTCCTCCGCGCCGTCCCGCTGGTCGAACTCGAGCCCGCAGTCGGCGACGACGCTGCCGTCGTCGCGTGCGAGCGTCCACTGCCAGGTGCCGTCGCGGTCCTCGTAGAGTCGGAACGCCGAGGTGGTCAGCTCCATCAGCCCCGCCGAGCTGATCTGGGACTTGACCCGCTCGATCCCCTCCCGGGCCTCCGGGCGCGTGACGGCGCTTTTGTCGCTCGTCGCGAGCGCCTCCCGGTGGAGCACGTTCCACTTCCAGTCGCCGTGTTCGTTTCTGAAGACGGCGAACTGCGCGTCCTCGAGTGCGTTGCCGGTGAGAATCGGTGGATCTTCCGTCGTCCCCTCTTCTTCGACGAACATCCCTTTCTGCCCCGTAAACACCGGAACGAGGGCTGCGACACCTGTGATGATAGCGATACCGGCCGCGTATATCGAGATCACTTCGACGTCTAGCCCCCGCCCGAGATGCCGCCAGTCGTCGGGGTAGACGACTCCGAACGCCGCGACGCCGACCAGCGAAACCAGCAGTCCGACGACGCTCGCCTGTATCCCCCGTCGTCGTACCGGGAGCATCAACCCGATCCCGAACAGACAGAACGCGAGTCCGGCCGACGCCGCGACCCCCGAGATACGGATCATCATCTCCTCGGCGATGTTGCCACCGTAGCCGACGATGAAGCCGACGATACCCGCGGCCCCGATGATGTAGCCGAGAATGAACAGCCAGTAGCCGTATACGTCCTTCCCCGAGTCCGGTTCCCCAACGTAGTGTTCGTAAAGCCTGTATAGGCTCTGATGAATTTCGCCTGCGACTGACATTCGTAATCTCGGGCGCATAACTCTGACGTAATATAATAAAGCTTCGGCCATTGATACGTTGGATTATATGTATGTCGAGACACATTCGCGAGCGAGACAGCCGTGAGGAGCCCTGATCCGTCGAGATCCTGACACCGGAGGAATCGAGGGGCGGTACGCCCGATTACGGGGCAACCGAGGTAATACCTGTCCGCTCGCGGAATGAAATTCGACCCGTCGACGGAAAAATCAACCCCGGAACCGCCGAACCGTACGCCGATTCCGGCGGCCGCTCGAGCCAGTGTAAGACGGCTGGTAGGTGAGGACTACTTGAGTACTGCGCCTGCGGGGTGGGTCGCACAGACCGAGGGCTCGTACCCTGCGTCCGAGAGCCCGGTCCCGAGCGCGAAGACGGTCTCGCCGAGCATGGCCATCGACGCCTGGCCGTCCGCCGCAGCGACCTCGGCGATCGTCTCCGCGACACGGTCAGTAAGGAGGCCGGCCTCTCGAGCGAACAGCCGCGACGCGTACATGAAAGAGAGCAGCGTCGGCTCCTCGACGACCCGCGAGAGCGCGTTCCGGCCCGCTTCTGTCAGCCGGTCGGTGTCGCCCGAGAGCACGTCGGCCGTCGAGAGTTCGCCGAACGAGAGGTACTCGACGCGCGCTCGAGCGGGGATCGAGTCGAGTTTATTGTCCTGGGGACCGCCGGGCTCGAGGCGGACCGGGATCCCGCCGTGGGCCTGGGCGACGACGTCGCCGAGTCCGGTCCCGGCCTGTACCTCGGCACCGTGAGCGATCGTCACCAGTTCGTTCGTCGAGAGCGTCCGCTCGAACACGCGGTTCGCGGCCAGCGCCGTCCCGAGCGCCATCGCCCCCGAGATACCGAAGCCGGCTCCGAGCGGCAGATCGGATTCAGCCTCGACGCGTGCCGGCGCGTCGAGCGTCTCGAGGACCGTCCGAACCGGCTCGACCTCGATCTCGTCGCCGTCCAGGACGACGGTCGGCTCGCTCGCGGTCGTGGGCTCGACCGTCACCTCGACGCCGTCGGTGAGGGTGAGTCCGGCACCGCGGGAGCCCGCCTTCGTCGGATCGTCGTGGGGATGGGCGCTGAAAAACCCCGTAATGTGGCCGGGGACGAACGCTGTCGCCTCGTCGCGCATTACCCCGCCGTTTCGGCCCGAACGGTAAAACGTTGAAGATTTCAGCCCCTGTGCCGGTTCGGGGTCACAACTCGGTGACGACTTCGATCCCGCGGGTGTCGTAGCTGGTCATCGCGGCGAGGCGGTCCGACACGTCCGCGAGGGCGACCTCCCGGGTGACCAGCCGGGCGGGCTCGAGTCGGCCCGCGTCGATCAACCCGAGCAGTTCGTCGTACCTCGAGGGCGGCATCCCCCGCGAGCCGACGAAGGAGACGTCCCAGCGGGTGAGTTCGTCGATCGGCAGCGACACCTCGCCGCGCTCGGCGTCGGTCGTCAACCCGACCTGGACGTGGGTCCCGCGCGGGCGGAGACAGCCAAGGCTGTTGCGACAGGTTTCGGCCCGTCCGAGCGCGTCGACGGAGACGTGAGCGCCGCCCCCGGTCGCGGCCTCGATGACCGCGGGAACGTCGGTCCGATCCGCGCGAACCGTCTTCTCAGCGCCCAGGTCCGTCGCCATCGAGAGCGGTTCGTCCCGCACGTCGACGGCGACGACGCGTCCCCCGAGCGCGGCGGCGATCTGTACCGCGGCGAGTCCGAGGCCGCCACAGCCGTGGACGGCGACCCAGTCGCCGGCCCCGACGTCGGCACGGTGGGCCAGTCCGTGGAAGGCCGTCACGTACCGACAGCCGAGCGCGGCCGCCTCCGTCGCGGAGACGCCGTCCGGGAGCGTCGTGAGGTTGTAGTCGGCGTGGGGGACGTGGACCCGTTCGGCGAACGCGCCCGGGACCTCGGGTTCGAAGCCGAGCGCGTATCCGTCCGTACAGACGTTCCCGTGGCCGTTTCGACAGTACCGACAGGAGCCTTCGCCGAGGTTGAACGGGACGGCGACCCGGTCGCCGACCTCGAGCGAGTCGACGCGGTCGCCCGTACGGACGACGCGACCAGCGGGTTCGTGCCCGAGGATCTGCCCGATCGGAACGCGGTCGTCGGCCCACTCGCCGTGGCCCTGCCAGGCGTGCCAGTCGCTCCGACAGATCCCGCAGGCCTCGACCTCGACGACGACTCCGTGCGGGTCGAGGGTGGGGTCGTCGACCGACTCGATCGACAGCGGTTCGCCGTAGGCCTCGAGGACTGCAGCGCGCATACCTCGAGATCGGTCGACCCCGAGTTAAGCCTGCCCGTCGGGACCGACTCTTTCGGGCCGGTACCGCGTGACCCGTCGGGATCGAGCGTCCGCAGCGTTCACCACTGCCGAACTTTCGTCAGTCGATGAATGTCAGGGAAGCGTATTTGTAGCCGATCGTGGACGTACGAGTATGTCCCCCAGCGGCGATCCACCCGCAGTAGAGTCCTCCTACACGGAACTCCCGACGACCTCGAGCGCCGACGCTGACGGCGAAACTGACGGCGAAGCTGACGGCGATACCGACTCGAATTCCGTCGACGGGCCGACCGGTGTCCGGCCGTCGGAGCGTCCCGCCGTCGAGGTAGCACACGACACCTGTGCCGCCTGTGGCACAACCATTGGACCGACGGACTACCGGCTCAGTTGGCAGTTCTCCGACGGACCGGCGAGCGTCGAGCGCCATTACTGCAGCGAGTCGTGTTTCCCCGATCTCGACCTCGAACACGAACACGAACACGAACGCGAGCACGAAAACCAACGCACCGACCGGACGGACGAGGGCAATCGACCGCAGGACTGGTCCTACTGTCGGTGAACGTTCCGCCGAACCGGACTCGAGCGAATCCACTCGGGATAGTGATGGCTCCGACGTCGGGGAGAGCGAGGGGAGAACGAAGGGAGAACGAAGGGAGAACGAAAACGAAACCGGACGGTCGCTTCGCCCTCGAGTGTACGCTTTCCCCGCGAAAATCACCGACGATCCGGCGTCCTCGTCAGGGGCTCGGACGTCGACGTTCTCGCGGGAACGACGCGGGATCTTCGATCCTGCGAACTCTCGCCCGACGAACAGCGCCTCGCCTACGGCGAGAGCCGCTGTCGGTCACGCGAGACTCGTTTCACTCGTCTCGCTTGCTCTCAGCGTCTTCGTTACGGACTCAGACGCTGACGATCTCGTGGGAACACGGTCGGAGTAAAGCTGCTCCCACGCGACCGTTACGGCGAGAGCCGTTGCCGGTCGCGTGGGAACAACACAGCCTCTCGGATGTTGTCCAGCCCGAGCAGCGTCATGATCAGGCGCTCGCCGCCGAGGCCGAAGCCGGCGTGGGGCGGCATACCGTACTTGAACATCTTCGTGTAGTACTCGAACTGGTCGGGGTCGAGGCCCTGCTGCTCGAACCCTTCGATGAGGTGCTCGTGGCGGTGCTCACGCTGCCCGCCCGAGACCAGTTCCATCCGCGGGTGCATCAGGTCGAAGCCCGTCGAGAGCGTCTCGTCGGACTCGGTGTCCTTGATGTAGAACGGCTTGATCTCGCTTGGCCACTCGGTGATGAAGTAGTGGCCGCCGACGTCCTGCCCGAGCGCCTTCTCGGCTTCCGTCGGAAGGTCGTCGCCCCAGACGAGTTGCTCGTCGAGTTCGCCCGTCGCGTTGATGCGCTCGATGGCCTCCTCGTAAGAGATACGCGGGAAGTCACCCTCGGGAACCTCGAACTCCTCTTCGAGGTCGAGCGCCTCGAGTTCCTCGCTGCAGTTCTCGTTGACCGCCTCGTAGGCTGCCTTGACGATGCCTTCCGCGACGTCCATCGCGTCGTGGGCGTCACAGAACGCGCCCTCGAAGTCGATCGAAGTGGCCTCGTTGAGGTGTCGGGGCGTGTTGTGCTCCTCGGCGCGGAAGATCGGGCCGATCTCGAAGACCCGTTCGACGTTCGAGCCCGCGATCAGCTGCTTGAACAGCTGGGGCGACTGGTTCATGAAGGCTTCCTCGCCGAAGTAGGTGATCGGGAACAGCTCGGTGCCGCCCTCGGTCCCGGTGGCGACGATCTTCGGCGTGTTGATCTCCGTACAGCGGAACTCGCGGAACTGCTCGCGGACGGCCCGCAGGATCTCGGCGCGGATCTCGAAGACGGCCTGGACCTCCTCCTTCCGCAGGTCGAGCGTTCGGTTGTCGAGTCGCGTCGAGAGGTCGGCGTCGACCTTTCCGGAGGGGTCAAGCGGCAGTTCGGGGTCGGCCTCGGACACGACCTCGAGCGATTCCGGCGTGACCTCGACGCCGGTCGGCGCGCGCGGCTCTTCCTCGACGTCGCCGGTGACCTTGATGACGCTCTCGCGAGCGACGTCGAGGCCGGTCTCGACGAGATCGTCGTCCATCTCGTCTTTCTCGAACTTGATCTGGATCTTTCCGGTGGTGTCCCGGAGGATCAGGAAGGCGATGCCGCCGAGGTCGCGGATCTCGTGGACCCACCCGGCGACGGTAACTTCGTCGCCCGGCTCGGCGTCTTCAGTATAGGTTCTGTCCTGCATACCCTCCGATTCCGGTCGCCGGAACTTAAGCGCAATCGTTCTGGATTGCCAGTTCGGGCACGGTCGAGGCGACCGTCCCGGCGCTCGGTCGCCCTAGCGCCTCGATCCGTCCGTCCCGGGAACTCTTTGCCGGTCCGGAGTGTCGTCCCCGTATGACGAACCCGATCAACGAAGCCGACCTCGAGTGGACCGAGTACGATCAGGGGTCGTCCCGATTCCGCCGCAAACAGCTTTCTGAGTCCGTCGGCGCGACCGATCTCGGCTGCAGCCTGTACGAACTGCCTCCGGGCGAACGTTCCTGGCCCTACCACTACCACACCGCGAACGAGGAGGCGATTTTCGTCCTCGAGGGCGAGGGCACCCTTCGGTGCGAGCGTGGAGCGGAACCGCTAGCGGCGGGCGACTTCGCGACGTTCCCGGCGAACGAGGAGGGTGGGCACCGGATCGTCAACGACAGCGACGAGGTGCTTCGCTACCTGCTGGTCTCGACGATGATCGAGCCCGACGTCACCGTCTACCCGGAGATGGACAAGATCGGCGTCTTCGTCGGCTCGCCGCCTGGCGGCCGGGGGGAGCGATCGGTCCACGGCTACTACCGGCTGGACGACGACGTCGACTACTGGGAGGAGTAGCCGCGAACGGCCGGTACCGAGCCCCCTATCGTTCGGAGACGGTCATCGGAATCTCGTCTTTCGGACGGGCAGTGATCGTCGCCCGCAGGTTCAGTTCCGTCCCCGGGACGAGTTCGAGGTGGTACCGCTGGTAGACGGTCGCAAGCAGGAGCCGCGCCTCGAGCATCGCGAACCGGTCGCCGATACAGCGCCGCGGCCCCGCCGCGAACGGGAAGTAGGCGAGTTTCGGCAGGTCGGCCTCCATCCCGTCGGTCCACCGCGCCGGCCGGAAGGCGAGCGGATCGTCGTACCACCGCGGGTCGCGGTGGACCACCCACTGGTGCATCCGAACCGTCGCCCCCGGCGGGATCTCGTAGCCGCCGATGATGTCCGGTTTGACCGGCTCGCGGACGATTCCCGGCACGGGCGGGTAGAGCCGCATCGACTCCTTGACGACCTTTTCCGTGTAGGAAAGCTCCGGAAGGTCCGCCATCGTCGGCGGGTCGCCGTCGAGCACCGTCTCGAGTTCGTCGACCAGTTCCCGTTCGACGCGGGGGTTCTTCGCGAGGAGGTAGAAGGTAAGCGTTAGCGACAGGGCCGTCGTCTCGTGGCCCGCCAGCAGGAGCGTGACGACCTCGTCGCGGATCTGGTCGACGGACATCCCCGTTCCCGGGCCGTCCCCGCCTTCGTCGCCCTCGAGGAGCTTCGAGATGACGTCTCGCTCCGTCGGGTTTCGCTTGCGTTCCTCGATCAGGTCGTAGACGACCTCGTCGAGGTCCTCGCGTGCGCGCTCGATCCGCCGTCGGGCTGGCGTCGGGATCCCGGCCGGCAGGACAAGATGTGCGAGGTTCTCGCTGGCCGCCATGAACTCCCCCAAGGCCGCGCCGACCGTGTCCACGTGCTCGTCGACGTCGGCCCCGAACAGCGCACGGGCGACGATGCGCAGGGTCACCTCCATCATGTCCTCGTGGACGAGGCGAGTCTGGCCGTCCTCCCAGTCCTCGAGGGTCTCCATCGCGAAGTCGGTCATCATCGTCGCGTACTCCCGGATCCGGTCGGGGCGGAAAGCCGGCTGGATCTGGTGACGATTGCGTCGCCAGACCGCACCCTCGCTGTTCAGGATGCCGTTGCCGGTGATCGGACCGAGGATGTGCTGGAACCGTTCCCCTTTGACGTAGTTCTCGTTGTTCTGGACCAGCACCTGCTCGATGTAGTCGGGATGGTTGAGCTGGTAGACGGGGCCGGTCGGATCCTCCCAGTGGGCGATATCGCCGTACTCGCGTGCCGTCCGGGTCATGAACCCGTACGGGTCCCGCAGGAAAGCGAGCTGGTTGCCGAGCAGCGGCAACCCGTCCGGTCCCGGCGGCCGATCGCTGATCGACGAAACGTTGCTCATGTATCACTGCCAACCACGTCCGGCCGTCTCCCTCTGTATCCGATCATACTAGCCGTACTTATATGCGGACGTCGAGGCGAGTGACGTGAGCGCAAGCACGAACGCGACCCCCGACCGAATCGGAACGACCGTCCCGGGTGGTGGTCCCCGATGAGGTACGCGACCGTCGTCCTGACCTGGCCCGACGAGCACCTGACGGGTATCGACGAGGCGTTCGCCGCACGCGAGGGAGTCTCGCTCGAGGCGATCCGGCACCTGAACCCGATCGACGCCGACGACGGCCGACACGCCGAACTGCTCGAGATGCGGGGCGACCTCGAGCGCGCCCGAACCGCGCTGGCGGACGCGCCCGAGGTGCTCGAGTACGACGTCGCCGGCGACGACGGCCACGGGGCCGCGTACGTTCGGTGCCGTACCGTCCCGCCGGTCGACGACCTCCTCGCGGTACCCCGGGAGTACGAGGTCGTGATCGACTGGCCGCTGCCGTTCGTCGCCGCGGGCGGGAGCGACAGCCGGGGAAACGCCGACCGCGGCCTCGAGGTGACCCTCGTGGGGCCGGGCCGGGCGCTCAGGCGGGCGACGCGGACGCTCCCGGCGGGAGTCGAGTTCGACCTCCGGCGGACGGGGGCGTACGAGGCCGAGTCGCTCAGGAGCGGATCAGCGGACTCGCTGTCGCGCTCGGTCCGGCTGACCGACCGCCAGCGGGAACTGTTCGCGGTGGCCCGCAGCGAGGGGTACTACGAGGTGCCGCGGCGAACGACGCACCGCGAACTCGCGGACCGGCTCGGGCTGTCGCCGGGGACCGTCGGGGAACACCTCCAGCGGATCGAGGCGAAGCTGGCGGCGGCGTACGGGTCGTCGATGAGGTAGGGCGGCTACCGAAGCCGCAGCCGAAACCGCATCCGCAGCCGTTCCCGTTTTTGTCTCTCGAGGCCGAGGAACCGCCATGGACGAGTCCGATCGGGAGTCAGACCGTGATGGCGACCGCCTCGAGCGACTCGCGGCCGAGATCGATCGGGACGCGACGGTCGTCGCCCTCACGGGTGCGGGGATTTCGGCCCCCTCGGGCGTCCCGACGTTCCGCGGCGAGGACGGCGTCTGGGAGCACTTCGACGAGGGACAGTTCACCTACGGACGGTTCCGGAGCGATCCAGAGGGGTTCTGGGCCGACCGGGTCGCCCTCCAGCGGGAACTGTTCGGCGAGGAGTACGAGCCCAACGCGGCCCACGAGGCCCTGGCCGCGATGGGGCGGGACGGCTACCTCGACGCTGTACTCACGCAGAATACGGACGGATTACATCGTGATGCGGCCGACGTGGCCGACCGGGCCGACGTGGCCGACCGAGCCGACCGAGCCGACCGGGCCGCCGAGGACGGAAACCGCGGGGACGACCCAGGGGCCGGGGATGACACACCCGCAGGAACCGGGCAAACGCCGATCCTCGAGCTACACGGCAACGCCCGCCGCGTCCGCTGTACCGACTGCGGGCGGCGACGCGACGGTGACCCGATCTTCGACCGTGCCGCGGACGGCGACCTCCCGCCGACCTGCGACTGCGGCGGGATCTACAAACCCGACGTCGTCCTCTTCGGCGAACAGCTCCCCGGGGCGGTCGTCCAGCGAGCGCGGACGCTAACCCGCGACAGCGACGTCTTCCTCGCGATTGGCTCGTCGCTGGTAGTCGAACCTGCCGCCTCGTTCCCACGGGAAGCCGGGGCCACCGGTGCAACGGTCGGTATCGTCAACCTCGAGTCGACCCCGGTCGACGGGGCCGCCGACGTGGTCTACCGGGACGACGTCACCGAGGCGTTGCCGCGGCTCCGGTCGCTCCTCGAGCGCGGGGCGGACGGCGGTGAGTAAGCGGCAAGCCGACGGACTCGATCGACTCAGGCGGTCGGATCGGCCGACGGCGAGAGTTCCCGGACCAGGAGTTCCGCACAGACCGACGGCGGCGTCGGGCGACCGGCCGAGTCCCGCGTGTCGATCGCGTGTCCGGTTTCGACGAAGTGCTCGACCGCGAGCCGCGAGCGTTCGGTTTCGGTAGCTCCGTCGTCCGCGGAGGCGAACCAGTCGCAGGCGAGACAGACCTTCATGTGGAACGGCGCGAGGAGCGGTCGACTTCGGGGGACGAATCGATCGCGATTTCGCCGTCGGCCCCGACGGTGACCTGTTTGCCGTCGTGATCGAAGGTCAGGCTGCCGACGCGCTCGCCGGATCTGGCGGGGCCGGTCGGTTCGAATAGAGAATCCAGCGCCGCGGGGTCGATACTGGCGTACAACGGCGGCGAGAGGTCGATCGGATCGACCCCGTCGTGTGCTGCGATCGCGCGAACGACCCTGACCGACAGCGGCTCGTCGGCAGGGGGAGAGGAGGGCTGCGTTGCCATCATCATCGGGAAGGGACTGCGCGGCATAAGCGTGACGACCGACCGCAAGTGCACTTTCGGTACCGTCCCCTACCGCGGTTGGCCCCTGCCCGATACCACGTGCTCCTCGACCAGACTCGACTGCGCCCGTCGTAACCGCTCGCTGACTGCCTGGTTCGAAATCTCGAGTTCGTTCGCGATCGCCGAGAGATCCGCCTCGCGGGGCACCTCGAAGAAGCCGGACTCGAACGCGATCTCGAGGGCCTCGTACTGGGAGTCGGTCAACAGATCGTCGTCGTGGCTCGGCGCGTCGTCCTCCGAGAGGCGATGAAGCGCGATTTCAACGCCCTCCCCTTCGAGGAACGAGTGGTACCGCGTGAACGCCTCACGGTCCGGAAACCGCATCTCGATACGCCAGCGACCGTTCGATCCCCGGCACTCGAGGAGTTCCCCACCGAGTGCGACCCACCGACGGTACGCCCCGACGATGTCGGATCCGCTGCGACGGATGCGGTACAGCGCCCCGTCGTGAGCGTCCCCGATCCGCTGGAATTCGGCTACCGTGTCGTCGTCGCCCAGGGTTCGCTCGAGTCGGTTCCGGTCCCGGTCGGCACACCGCATCCAGCAGAACGCGATCGGCCGGGACGGATCGACGGCGTACTGCCGCTCGAGATCCACCTCGAGCGAGGGCAGCGCCTCGAGCGTGGGACCGAGGACGAGTTCCGTCGAGGCCGCGTCGAACTCGGCGAAGAGCGCCATACCATCCGATGGAGAACGGAGACGCAAAACAGTTTAGGCCAAATGCCCTTTTTCAGCCCCGAGAAGAGCTAATTCCAACGATCAGGCGTCCGAAGCGCCCTCGACGGTCGCGCGGACCGCCTCGACGCCCTCGTCGTGGGCCAGGTCGCCGACGACCACGACGTCGGCGTACTGGGCCATCGAGTACGCGGAATCGTAGTCGTGGATGCCGCCGCCGTAGAACAGGGTCGCGTCGTCGGTCGCCTCGGCCGCCGCCCGGACGATCCCCTCGTCGCCCAGTGTTCCCGAGTACTCGAGGTAGACGATCTCCTGGCCGAACATGCGTTCGGCGACGGTGGCGTAGGCGGCGACGTCGTCGGCGTCGAGATCACAGTCGGCCTCGGTGTAGGTGGCGACGTCGGCCTCGGGGTTCATCACGATGTAGGCCTCCGTCGTCGTCCGGTCCCAGTCGTAGTCGTCGTCGACACGAACCCACTCCTTGTGCGCGCCGGTGATCCAGAACGGCGAGCCGGCGTTGAAGACCGTCGGGATGAGATACCCCTCGAGCGCGTCGTCCTCGAGGACGACCTCGGGGCTCGAGGGCTCCTGGTAGAGCGGCACGTCGTGTTCGGCACAGGCCTCGATGACGTCGGCCATCTTCTCCTCGGTAATACCCATCGTGCCGCCGATCTCGATCGCGTCGGTACCGGTCGCACAGAGATCGCCGTAGGTGACGCCCTCGGGGAGGTCCTTGTCGGGGTCGATTTTGAGAATATGGTCCCAGTCGTCCCAGGGTGTCGTGGTAGTCATACCCCTCCGTTTCCCGACAGCCGGCAAAAACGCTACGAAACGAGCCCCGTGCACCGGTCCCTGCCGCGGACGCCGGGATCACCGCTCGGCGATCCAGACCATCTCCTGGGAGACGTCCTCGAGCGGGTCGCCGTCGAACCCGCCGGAGACCTCCCACGACGAGAACGGCGAACACCGAAAGAGGAGAGCGAACTCGGCTTTCGAGACGAGGGCGATCCGATTGCTGGCCTCGACGACCCGCTCGCCGTCGGCGTCGCGGACGTCGGTCCTGATTCGGGCGATCCCCTCGAGTTCGTCGACGAGTTCGGTGACCGTGCGGTGGGTGTACTCCCGGCCGTCGACCGCGAAATCGGTCTCGATCCACTCGCCGTACTCCTCGCAGATGATCTCGAAGTTCGGGGCGAAGGCATTGAGCGCGAGTCGTCCGCCGGGCGCGAGCGCGTCGTGGAGCCGCTCGAGGGCGGCGAGCCGGTCGTCGACCTCGAGCAGGTGGAGGAACGCCCGGAAGGGGACGATCGCCAGCCCGTACTCCCTGTCGGGATCGAAGTCGGTGACGTCCGCCTCTCGGACCGAGGGCTTGAGTCCCTCCTCGGCCGCCTTCTCGCGGAGCACCGCGAGCGAGTCGCTCGAGACGTCGATCCCGTCGGCGTCGACGCCGGCCCGGAGCAACTCGAGGTGGATGCGGCCGGTCCCACAGCCGACCTCGAGCACGGGGCCGTCGGCCTCGAGCGCGAGGTCGCGGTAGAACGCCACGTCGTCTCCTTCGTCGTGTACCGCATCGTAGAACTCGGCGAGGTCGTCGAAGTACGCGCTGGCGCCGGAATCCATGTTCCGTCCGAGGACCGTCGTGATCAAATAGCTATCGTCGGTCTGGCAGGTCCGGTCGGTTCAGACGCCCTGGCTCATCAGGTGGCTCCGGAGCACGTCCGCCTCCTTGTTCCCGGCGCCGGTGTTGAGGATGACGATCGTCTCGTCGCCGTCGAACTCGCCGCGTTCGGCGAGGTCCCAGGCCCCGCTCGCTGCGGCCGCCGAACTGGGGCACATCTCGAGGCCCTCCTGTTTGGCAACCTGGACGCCTGCCTCGAGGATGTCCGGATCGTCCGTCGAGACCGCGCCGCCGTCGGTCTCCCGGAGCGCCTCGAGGATCCACGGACTCGCGCCGGGGTCGGGGATCTCGAGGCCGCCACAGATCGTGTCGGGGTGTTCGACGGGGTCGTGCTCGTCTCGCCCCTCCTCGTAGGCTTCGACGATCGGATCACAGCCCGAGGCCTGCGCGGCGTACAGCCCCGGAAGGTCGTCGATCAGGCCCAGATCGCGGTACTCTTTCGCGGCCTTGTACATCCCGATGAGGCCGACCCCGCCGCCGGTCGGGTAGACGATGGCGTCGGGCGTTTCCCACTCGAGTTGCTCGACGACCTCGTAGAACATCGTCTTCTTCCCCTCGTGGCGGTAGGGGGTGACGAACGTCTGGAGCGGGTACCAGTCGTCGTGGTCCGCGCTGGCCTCCTCGTAGGCTTCCCCGGCGTCGCCGATCCGGCCGCCGACCACGCTCATGTCGCCGCCGTGGACGTTGACCATCGCCTTCTTCGTGAAGCCGGCCCGCGAGGGCAGGAAGACGTGTGAATCCATGCCCGCACGGGCGGCGTAGGCCGAGGCCGCCTGCCCCGCGTTGCCCGCCGAGGCGAGGACGACGTCGCTCGCGCCGTGCTGGCTCGCCGCCGTCACCGCCACCGTCTGGCCGCGGTCCTTGAACGTGTTCGTCGGGTTGCGTCCCTCGTCTTTGATCAGGACGCGCTCGACACCGAACTCGTCGGCGAGGGCCGGACAGTCGACCAGCGGCGTCGTCCCCTCGTCCATCGTGACCGCCGACTCGCGTCGGAACGGCAGCAGTTCCTCGTAGCGCCACATCGAGTCGAACGACCGCGACTCGAGGGTCTCGCGATCGAGGTCGATCGCGTCGTAGTCGTATGTCGGGTCGAGAACCCCGTCGCAGTCCGGACACCGGTGGGTCTCCTCGGCAGCGTCGAACGCGGTCCCGCAGTCGACACACTCGAGGCCCGCGAAGGCGGCTGTCGTCTCCATACTCATATCGGAGTGTTCGCGGCCCAGGACTAATGGTTGTTCATCGGCGAAGATCGAGCCGCCAGGAGAGATGGGAAAAGACGCGCCGCTCGAACGGTGGAAAGCGAAGAATTCGGTCGAGATCGATCGCGGCAGGTCAGCGAGAGCGAACGGCGCGGCCTCAGTTGTCGCCGGTCTTCGACTGCCACTCGTAGTCGCGGCGCTTCGACGACTTGCCGAAGCCACACGACGAGCAGACCTTCTTCTTCACGTGGTAGGACTTCTCTCCGCAGCGACGACACTTGACATGGGTCGTCTTGTTCTTCTTTCCTTGGCTCGGGGTTCCTGCGCCAGTCATGGAGTGATCGAAACGACGTTATCGCCGCGTATAATGGTTGTGTCTTCGATCGGCTCGCCGTCCCCGGAGATCGATTCCTCCGCGGGAATCGTGACTTCCTCGAGCACGAGGTTCATGTGCTGGTCGTAGCCGGCGAGTTCGCCTACGTACTCGTCGCCACTCTTGAGTCGTACCGCGACTCGTTCGCCAAGGGACGCCTCGAGGACGTCCAGCGGTCGTCCACTCATACGAAAGAGCGTTAGTGACGGCTACTTAATCGTACCGGAACCCACCGAATCGGAAGCGCTTCAACCTGAGGCTAATTCGGCGGCACAGCCGGAATCCCGATCGGTCGTCCGCCGGGGAACGTCGGCGTGGTCGCATACTGACACTACTGGACAGAAGTCAGTACACACTCGATCGCGTCTCGACGCCCGTCGACGCGACGGCGTCTCGAGCGCGATCGGCGTGGGCATTGGTTTGTCCGGAAATGAAGTCCGACGGGATCCGTCGCGCGAACGTAAGCCGAACCAAACGGCTAAGTGCAGCGTCGTTGACCCCGCCGATATGGGAGAAAAGAAGTTTACCTTCATCGAACTCCATCTGGACGGCGATACACAGTTCGGGCCACGCACGCTCGAGTCGCTCCCGTTCGCCGAGACAGTAATCGGTGGCGGCGAGGAGTCGGAAACGGGGACGGAGACTGACCTCGAGGCCGGATCGTCGCTCGAGACCGACCGCGAAGACGAGGACGAGAGCGGTGCGGCCGACGAGGAGGGCGGTAGCGGCGGCAAGGCGATCGGCGCGCTCGTTGCGCTGGCCGTGCTCGTCGCCGCCGGCGTCGCGGTCCGGAAGTACCGCGGCGAGGAAGCGGAGACGGAACGGGCGGAAGAGGAACCCGACGTCATCGTCAACTGAGACGGACTGCTGAAACTGGTTACCGGCGCACCGGGGGCCCGTCTGCCGGGTACCCCGGTACTGACTGACGGCAGACCGTCTGCGGTCCGAGCCGAACCCTTTTGCGTTCGCTTCCCGTACGAACGTTCGTGAACCTCTATCGTAGTGCCCGGGCCGTCGCCGGCGCGTCCGGCGACGACGCGATCGACTGGGCATCGGCAGCCGAAGCCGCAAAGGCCGCCACCGATCCCGGCTCGATCGCGCTCGAGGCCGGGGAGCGGGAGGCGTACGCCCGCGACGTCCGCGACGCCCGCGAAGGGATCCGCACGGTATCGGGTCTCGAGTTCGACGTCCCGGACACCGTCGAGATCCAGAACCGCCACCACTGGATCGACGCCAACGTCGCGACCTTCGAGCGGGTGATGGGCACGCTCGAGGACCACGCCCCACCCGGCGCGTTCCCCGGCGTCGCCCGAACGATCAACACCGGGACGATGACCGTTTTACTCGCCTTCCTCGGGCGGAACGTCCTCGGCCAGTACGACCCGCTGTTGCTCGCCGAAACGCCCGACGACGACCACGCCCTGTACTTCGTCCGTCCGAACATCCTGAAGGCGGCCGACGCGCTCGCGGTCGATCCCGACCGGTTCCGTCGCTGGATCGCCTTCCACGAAGTGACTCACGCCGCCGAGTTCGGGGCCGCACCGTGGCTCTCGGAACACCTCGAGCGGCGGATGGAAGACGGCATCGCGAAGCTCTCGGAGGGGTCGTTCGACCGGCAGGCGTTCCGCGAACTCGACGCCGCGATGACCGTCGTCGAGGGGTACGCCGAACTGCTGATGGACCACGCCTTCGACGACGAGTACGCCGATCTGCGGCGGAAACTCGACGAGCGACGGCAGGGACGGGGCCCGCTACAGCGGCTGTTCCGCCGACTGCTCGGCCTCGGCCTGAAGCGCCGCCAGTACGAACGCGGGAAGGACTTCTTCGAGACGGTCGTCGACGCACGGGACCTCGAGACCGCGAGCCTGGTGTGGGAGGGGCCGGAGTATCTCCCGAGCCACGAGGAACTGGACGCGCCGGGTGTCTGGCTGCGCCGGGTAGAGCGCTAGGGGCTGCTGCTCCGCTCAGTTGACGATCCAGGACAGGTACCACACCAGCGCACCGCCGACGAGCAGGCCGGCGGCCGTCACCAGCCCGACCATCGGCAGCGACGCGCCGCCCTGGAGAGCCATCATGCTGCCCGAGAGGCCGACCAGCAGGACGAACCCGGCCGCGAGGCGGCGTCTGGCGGCCGGATCGCCCGTGTTTCGGTTCGGCCGAGACCCCGAACCCGATCCCGAACTGCGGTTCCGCCGCCCCATCGTCACTCGAGCCTCCGCGGTGTGCTGACGTGCATCGTCGCGAAGCGCCAGTGGGGGGCGGGATCGTCAGCCGGTCCGTCGGCACTCGCGTCCGTCCTCGCCGGCGACGGGACCAGCGTTCCGCTCCAGCGACTCTCGAACTCCCGCTCCTCGCCGCTCTCCGCGTCCGTCCACGCCATCCGAACCTCGTCCGCGAACCACGCGGCCGAATCGCGTTCCTCGACGACGAGGCGACCGCTCGTGACCGTCCAGTCCGTCGTCGTCTCGGTCTGGTTTCGGAGGGCATCGGCTACCTCGTCGTAGCCGAACAGCGATTCCTCGATGCCGAACTTCACCGTCGAGTCGTCCTCGAGGAAGTACGGCGCGAGCGGATCGCCCTCGCGGAGCGCCTCGTAGTAGTCCCGGACGACGGTTTCGGCGGCTTCGACCATGGACGTAGTGGTGGCTCGCGTCCTCAAAGGTTCACCGGACGCGAACGCAGGCCTGGTCGGCTGGGAAGCGAGAAAAGCAACTGCGGCTCACATGAAACCTCGGCCGACCTCGTCCGTCTCGATCAGGTCCTCGAGTTCCGCGTTCAGCAACTCGTCGGCCTCCTCGAACCGGTCGGCCAGTTCCTCGAGTTCGTCGGGCCGATCGTACTGGTCGTACTCCATCGGGCCGAACGCAGGGCTCTCGATGGCCTCCATGACGTCGTCGAACAGGTCCTGCGGTCGCGTCGGGGCGTCGGCGTGGGTCTCGAGGACGGTCTCTAGCCGGTTCGAAAGCGTCTCGGCTTCGTCCTCGTCCTCGGGCGGCGACTGGACAGCGAACCGGCCGCTGCCGTCGTTCTCGGGCATGAACGCCCCGATCTCGTCGTCGATCTTGCGCGCGACCTGGGTGCCGACGCCGCGCACCTCGAAGGGGTTCTTCGCGTACGTCTTCAGGAAGAAGACGCCAGCGGAGGGATGCGCGAGGTACATGTCTTCGCCGACGCCGCCGGCCCGGTCACCGGCGACGGCGCGCCAGTCCTCCGACTCGACGTCCTGCTCGGTGACGTCCTCGAGTATGTCCTGCCACTCGCGAATCCGCATGCGTGAGGGTTGTGACGCGGATGGAATGAACGTATCGGTCCCGGCGGTCCCCCGCGGGTCGCGCTCGCGGTCCGATCGCAGGCGTCGGCGTCAGCGTCGCCCCGGCGTCAGCGTCGCCCCGGCGTCAGCGTCGCCCTCGAACCGGTCGCTCGTGGTGACCGTCTCCGCTCCCGGAACCTGCGCGAACCAAAAGGAATACGACCGCTCCGTCGACAGGGATCGTAAGCGGTACTCGGTAACCGATCGTTTCCAATGTCCGTCCGCCAACCACTCCGGCTGATCGAACTGTTTCGCGCCGCACCGGCAAAGAGCGCGCTCCTGACGCTGGGACCGGCCGCACTCGCGGTCGGACAACTGCTCAACAGCTACGTCAACGGCGTCTCGCCGGTCGTATCACTGGGTTTCGCCGCCGTTATGCTGACGTTTGCTGCCGTCGCGACCGGCCACCACGCCGCCGAACACCGGCTGCGCGAACTCGAGCGCGAGGTAGTTTCCGACGCGGACTTCGAGGGCGCGGACTGACCTCGCCGTTGGCCGCTCGACTCGGGACCCTGCGCTTTCGTGACCCCGCTCCGGGGATGGAAGCCGCTGCGTAGAAATCGCCCGCACAGCACCCGCTACGTTCGCGCCTCCGGTTCCGTCGTCACGGTCCGCGCTTCTCGGGCCTCGTAGGCGTTGTACCCGGCGAGTCCCGCGATCAACAGCCCGGTGACGATCGTGCTCCAGAACATGCCGCCGATCATCTCGAGCAGCGCCGCCGAGATGATCAGCCAGATCCCGAGCACCGCGACGAGCGACGCGACGCCGACGCTCAACGGCACGTCGTTCGAGAGCCGGTAGTAATTGTAGCCCGCGGCGACGAAGACGACCGCGCCGACGAGACCGTTGTTCCAGAGGATCTCGCTGCCGACGTCGTAGATCAGGACGGACGCGGCGGCCCACAGGCCGAGCACGGCGACGATCCCGCTGACGACCGACGTGTTCCGACGGCGCTCCTCGTTGGCGAGCGCCGCGCCGTCGTCGCGGGGAGCGTGACCGCCCTGGCCGGTCCGCTCGCCGGAGGCGGCTCCCGTCCCGGAATCGGTTTCGGCCGGCGTCGGGCCGCTCGGATCGTCGACGCCGGGCTCCGAGTCCGTTCCCCGGTCGTCGCGGTTCGGATCACTCATGGCACCCGGTGGTTCGGCCGTGATTCAAAAAGGAGTCGCGACCGTTTCGACCCGTCCCGGACCGGTTCGGTCGGTAATGATTGCTTACGACCGGATCCGGGCGACGAGCCGGGACCGATAGCGTTTTTGATCGGTCGCCCGTGACGAGTAGCCGTGCACGTACGCGGAACCGTCGCGGGCGAGGTCGAGGTTCGCTCGGTGTCGACGACGTACGGCGAGACCGATCTGGCGGAGGTCCCGCTTCGCCTCGAGGGGGGCGAGGGAATCGAGGGGGGCGAGGGGGGCGAGGATGGGAACGAACACGCGGCAGCCACCCAGGAACGGGCGGGGAACGAGCCGACCGAACGGCCCGGTACAGCCGAGACCACGGTCACGCTGTGGAACAAGTGGACCGAGTCGGCCGAACTCCTCGAGCCGGGAATGGAACTGCTCGTCACGAACGCCGAACGCGAGGAGTACCGCGGCGAGATCCAGTACGCGACGACCGGCGACTCCTACGTCGTCGTCGAGCCGAGTTTCCTCGTCAACGTGACGGCAATCCGCAACTGGGTGGAGTGTCCCCGCCTCTATTACCTGAACAAGCTCTCGGGGATCCCGCTGAACTACCCCGTCGTGAAAGGGACCATTGTCCACGAGGTGTTCGGCGACCTCCTGCGGGGCCGAGACCTCGAGGAGGCCATCGAGGCCCGCGTCGAGGAACACGGCCTCGAACTCGGCCTGCTCGGCGAGTCCGCCGACGCCGTCGCCGACGACGTCCGGGAGAACGCCGCGGCGATCGAGGGCTGGCTCGAGCAGGGTCGGTTGACGGAGGAGGATGGGGCGGCGACAGCCGCCGACGATGGGGCGGCGACAGCCGCCGACGATGGGGCGGCGACAGCCGCCGACGATGGGGCGGCGACAGCCGCCGACGATGGGGCGGCGACAGCCGCCGACAACCCGGAGCGGGCGTTCACGCCCGCGGAGGGGAGCTGGCGCTCCGAACAACTCCTGATCAGCGAGACGTTCGGCATCCGCGGCCGGGCCGACGCCATCCGGCGGGGCGCGCCGGTCGAGTTGAAGACGGGCAAGAACCTGAAGAAGGAACCCCGGTTCAAGGACAAGGTCCAGGCCGCCTGCTACGCGCTGTTGCTCGAGGAACACGGCGGCGACGTCGATACCGGGACCCTGCTGTACACGAAGAACTCGGCGCTGGATCGCAACGAGGAGACCGGCGACCTCACCCCTGCGAAGGACTTCTCGATGGGCGACGGGCTCCTGAAGTTCGTCGTCCGACTGCGCAACGAGATCGCCGCGATGGAGACGAGCGGCGACGTGCCGACGGGGTACGAGGGCGACGCCAAGTGCGAGTACTGCTTCGAGCAGGACACCTGCATGGTCGTCTCGGGCCGGCTCGACCAGGAGTCGAAAGCCGGACAGATCGGCCAGGCGCTGCCCGAGGAGGAACGCGAGTACTTCGAACGGTTCTACCGCGCGATCGAGGAGGAACGCCGGGAGGTCCACCGCGAGTACGCCAAGCTCTGGGAGCAAGACCCCGAGGAGCGGGCCGACGACGACCGCGCGCTGATCGACCTCGAGTTCACGGAGATGCGGGAGCTCTCGGAGGGACGGTGGGAGCTTCGCGCCCGTCGGCAAAGCGGCGCGACCTCGAAACTGCGGGAGGGCGACCTGGTGCTGGCGAGCGACGGCGATCCGGTTCGAGGGAGTTCGGAACTGGCGCGGATCGAGCGATTGGGGGACGAAATCGTCCTGACCGCGGACGAGCCGGTCGAGGTCACTCGGCTGGACGTCTACCCCTCCGAACTCACGACCGACCGGCTGCTCGCTGCCCTGCACGACTTCCTCCTGAAAGGGGACGACCGACGGAAAGACGTGCTGTTCGGCCGCGAAGAGCCCGAATTCGACCTCCCCGACGAGACGTTCATCGGCAACAACGACGCACAGAACGAGGCCGTCCGGATGGCCGTCGGTGCCGAGGACGTCGCGCTGATCCACGGCCCGCCGGGCACCGGCAAGACCTACACCATCGCCCGCGCCGTCCGCGCGATGGTCGAGCGCGGCGAGCGCGTCCTGCTGTCGGCCTTCACCAATCGCGCCGTCGACAACGTCCTCGAGGCCTTGCTCGAGGGACTCGAGGACGTGATCGACGAGGATCGGATCGTCCGCGTCGGCTCCGAGAGCGGCGTCCGCGAGGACATGGAGCCGTACCGCCTCGAGCGCGCCGGCGACCCCGGGGATCGGCTCGCGGAACTGCAGAACGCACAGGTGGTGGCGGCGACGACCGCGACCTGCGGCTCGCGGGTGATGAAAGAGCAGTCGTTCGACGTCGCATTGGTCGACGAGGCCGCCCAGCTCACCGAGCCCGGGACCTGTGCGGCGGTCAACCTCGCGGAGCGGTTCGTCCTCGTCGGCGACCACGAACAGCTCCCGCCGGTCGTCCGCGCGGAGAACGACCTCACGGAGTCGCTGTTCGAGCGACTCGTCGACCTCCACCCCGAGGCCGGCGTCATGCTCGACCGCCAGTACCGGATGAACCAGCGCATCCAGGCGTTCGCCTCGCAGGAGTTCTACGACGGGAAGCTCCGGCCCGCCGAACCGGAAGTCGCCGCGCGGACTCTGGACGACCTCGAGGGGGTCGCCCGCGCGGACCTGCCCGAGGGCTTGCGGGACCCCGTCTCGTTCGTCGGCGTCGAGGGCGACGGCGGCCGCTACACGGACGGCGAGGAGGCCGCCCGGATCGCCGACCTGATCGACGCCTACGAGGCCGCCGGGCTCGACCGCTCCGAGATCGGGGTCATCGCCCCCTTCCGGGCGCAAGTCTCGGAGATCTCGAAACGCGTCCCCGACGACGTCGCCGTCGACACCGTCGACCGCTTCCAGGGCTCGAGCCAGGAGGTCATCGTCGTCTCCTTCACCGCGACCGGGTCGCTCGAGGGACCGATCTTCGAGGACTACCGCCGGATCAACGTCGCGCTGACCCGGCCCAAGCGGGCGCTGGTGCTCGTCGGCGATCCTGCGGCGCTCGAGACCGACCCCGTGTACGAACGGATGCTCGAGTGGGCACGACAGTAGCTGCGGAATCGTCGGTGACAGCGGACAGCGACACTGCTTTCTCCGCCGATCGGTCGTGAAAGTGTAACATCACGAATTTTATCGATCGATGTTCGAAAACCACATATAGTAGAACAATTCTATTCCGCGATGTGTTATGACGTCGCTAGGCGGGTTACCGGTCGGAACGGCCGTCGCGATCCTCGTGATGGTAGTCGTTCCGATCGTCACGTACCTGTTGTACAGGATCGATCACCAGCGCGGAGACGGGCGCGTAACCGTCCTGGGCAAACGATAACATGTCGGAGGCACAGCTACAGGCGACGTTCGGACTGTTCGTCGTGGTACTGCTGTCGATCGGACTCTACTTCTTCTTCACCACGGAGACGAAGCGGCTGTCGGACTACATGCTCGCGGATCGGGACGTCGGCACGGTCCCGATCGCGATCTCCGAGGTGACGGCGGTCGCCAGCGGATGGACGTTCTTCGCGTGGGTCGGCATCGGCTTCACCGTCGGGATGAGCGGCCTCTGGTTCTCGATCACGATGGTCCTGATCGTCCTGTTCCTCTACCGGTTCGTCGCTCCCCGATTCCGACGGACCTCCGAGGCGCTGGGGAGCCAGACCGTCGTCGATCACCTCGCCTCCACGTTCGACGACCACCGGCTCGGCCCGGTGATCCGACTCGTCGGCACCGTGACGATCGTCGTCTTCCTGATGTCGTACATCGGGGCCCAGATCATCGCCATCGGCGAGGCGATGGACGTCGGCCTCGGTATCCCCTACACTACGGCCATCCTGATCGGCGGACTCGCGGTCGCGTTCTACACTACGCTCGGGGGATTCAACGCCTCCGTCACGGCCCACCTGCTCATGGGCTCGCTCGTGATCGTCGCCGCCATCCTGGTCCCGATCGGAATGGTCCTCGAGATCGGCGGCTGGTCGGCGTTCGTCTCCGAGGCGTCGGCGGTCGATCCGGCGCTCCTGACGATGACCGGCGGCGACGCAGGAACCGCGCTGCTGATCGCGGTCCTCTCCTGGGTGACCTTCGCGGCGGGCGCGATCGGCCAGCCCCACGGCCTGATGCGGTTCCAGGCGATCCGCTCGGAGCGGATCATCAGCCGAGCGTCCGTCATCGCGGTCGCCTTCCAGTCGCTTCGGCTCACGGTCCCGCTGATCATGGGTGCCGCGGGCCGCGTGCTCTACGACGGTGCCGACGTCCACCACGAGAACGTCGCGATGCACGCGATCATCGACATCTTCCCGTCCTGGCTCGCCGGACTGCTGCTGGCGGGGATCATCGGCGCGATCCTCTCGACGTCTGACTCGATGATGATCGTCACCTCGGCCGACGTCACCCGCTTCTACGAGGAACACCTCAACCCCGACGCGACCGAGCGCGAACTGATCCTCTTCGGCCGCGGCGTCGTCCTCGCCGCCGCGCTGATCGGGATCGCGCTGGCCTACGTACGGCCGGGGACGATCTTCGACATCATCGAGTTCGCGTTCGTCGGACTCGGCGCTTCGCTCGGGATGCCCCTCGCCGCGGTCGTCATCTGGGAGAAGACGACCGCCGAAGGGGTGTTCGCGACGATCATCGTCGGCCTACTGGGCTCGGTCGGCAACCTCTATCTCTTCGCCGACTACTTCCCGATCCTCGTCTGGCCGGTCGCGATCGCGACGCTCGTCCTCGTGAGCGTGGCGACTTACGACGGCCGCGGGCAGTACGCCGACGAACGAACCGTCCCCACGGACTGAACGCCAGTTCGGTCGCCACTACCTCCGTTCCTCTCGTTCCACGTGAGCAACGTTATGTATCCTCTCTCGCAAGAGCCGATATGTCCCAGGCAGAGGGAGACGACCTGCCGGTCTACCCCAAGGACCTCCTCGTGCTCGGCGTCGTATCGCTGTTCGGTGGCCTGCTGATCGCGGCCTGGCTGCGCCCGCTCGAGGCCTCGCCGGAGTTTCTGTTCTCGATCTTCTCGGGTGCGGTCATGCTGGTGTTTTTCCTGTTCATTCCGGTGATGGGGATCCGTCTGTTCCTCGAGGACCGGAACGACGAACCGGAGACGGACCCGGAGTGAGTACGAAAACTGAAGAGTCGGACCCGCCGACGCCCATCGCCGACCGTCGACCGGACGAGCCCCCTTCAGGGACTCGAGGACGGCACTCGCTTCTCGAGGTAGTCGAGACACCACTCGAGGTCGCCGTCGATCGGTTCGTCGCTGCCCCGATCGACGGATACCAGGATTCCCGCTTTGGGATCGACCGGGTCCGGGACCGAGAGGAACCAGGCGTCGTCGAAGGCCCGGACGAACCCGCTGAACTCGCCCGCCCGAAAGGCGCCCGTGTCGCGATCGACCGACAGTTGGGTAACGATCGTCCGATCGACGACGGCCTGGAGGTCGGACCCGGAGTACTCGGTTCGGACGTCCTCGCGCAGTACGGGTTCGAAGTCGGTTGCCTCGTAGCAGACGACAGCCCGTAGATCCTCGCCGATCCGATTCGAGACGTCGTCCCAGATCGACTGCGGATGAATGTCGTTCATAAATAGCCCTGAGTGATAATGCCGATTGCCAATAAATATAGTCTATGATATAATCGAGGGACGTAACGGGGTCGGTGAGGTGATGAGCACGGGGACGAGAAGGCGACCGTCGCGATCCAGTCCGGCTACTCCGTCGCGTCGGCGGCCGCCCAGAGCGGATAGAGGTCGTCCGCTACGGGCTCTCCGATCACCTCGTCGTCGAGGACCAGTTCGGGCTCGCCCTCGGCAACCGTTCCGACGGTCGCAGCCTCGATGCCCGCCGAGGAAAGCGCCTCGAGAGCCTCGTCCCGGTGCTCTCCGGGTACCGTAGCGAGCAACGCGCCGGAGCCGAAGATCCGGAGCGGGTCGACCCCCGCGGCCGCACAGAGCCGTTCGGTCTCCGCGCGGACGGGCACGGCCTCGCGGTCGATCTCGAGCCGAACTCCGGAGGCGCGTGCGATCTCGAGCAGGCCGGCGGCGACGCCGCCCTCGGTCGGGTCGTGCATCGCCGTCGCGAACTCGCGGACGGCCCGACCGTCCGGGACGACGCTGATCTCCTCGAGGAAGGCGCCCGCCCGATCGACGGTTTCGGGATCGACCTCGAGGTCCTCCGCGAAGTCGGCCGCCAGGATCGCGGTGCCCTCGATCCCCGCCGCTTTCGTGAGCAGGACGGCATCCCCCGGCTCGGCCCCGCCGGTGGGGACGAACGACTCGGTCGCCCCCATCGCGGTCAGCGAGACGAGCGGCCGCTCTAGCTGGTCGACGTACTCCGAGTGGCCGCCGACGATCGACGCGCCGACCTCGCTCGCGGCCGCGTCCAGGTCACGGGTGATCGCCTCGAGATCGGCGGTCTCGTCGGGCAGCAGGACGACGACGGTGAGCCACCGGGGGTCGGCACCCGACGCGGCGACGTCGTTGCAGGCGACGTGGACGCCGAGGTTGCCGACCTGCGAGGCCGCGAGCGAGATCGGGTCGGAACTCACGACGAGGTCGCCGCCGGGCCAGTCGATGGCAGCGGCGTCCTCCCCGTCGGCGGGTCCCTGGAGGACGGTCTCGTCGACGTCGGCCTCTCCCGTCCGCTCGAAGACGTGTGCGAACAACTCGTCGGGTGGTACCTTCCCCGGCATATCACCAACTGGGACGATGCGGCGTTTGTAGCTGTCGACGTCGCGACGGTCGCGACCGCCGTCTCGCGAGCACACGCTCGAGGTCGGTGTATTTGTTCCCCGCCGTCGTACGACGGACCGTGCATCCGTGCGGAATCGGACGCCTGGACGGAACCGACTGGAGGACGAGCCCCGGGAAACCAGCGGACGGTGATCGCCCGTGAAACGGACGCTCACCCGAATCGCGGCGGTCGCGATCACGATCCACGGGCTCATCCACCTGCTCGGTACCGGCGTCTACCTGGAACTCTTCGAGTTGGCGGAACTACCGTACAAGACGACGCTGCTCGGCGGCGTCCTCGACGTCGGCGATACCGGAATCCGGGTCGTCGGCGCCCTGAACGCCGTCGCGGCCGTCGGATTCGTCCTGTCTGCCGCCGCCATGGTCACCCGCTGGACCCACTGGCGACCGCTGCTGTTCGCGGTGACGGTTCTGTCGCTGGTCCTCACGACGCTCGACTGGACGGTCGCCTTCGCCGGCATCCTCGCGAACCTGGCGATCCTGGCCTTTCTCGCCGCGTGGCCGCGGCTGTGAGCGACCGAAGGGGTTCTTCCTCGAGGGCGTGCTAGACGTCCGGCGACTCCATGACGTCCGGGACGCCCCGCGCGGTGATCGTCTCGCCGACGATGTACGACGACGCGGGGCTTGCGAGGAACTGGGTCAGGTCGGCGATCTCCTCGACGGTCCCCATCCGGCGTTCGACCGCCGAGCGGTCGACGTCGTCGGCCGAGATGCCCATCTGGCTCTCGACGCCCTCCGTCGCGACGAATCCGGGTGCGATACAGTTGACGCGGACGTCCTCGCTCGCCCACTCGTAGGCCAGCGTCGTCGTGAGGTTGACGACGGCCGCCTTCGCGGCTCCGTAGTGGCTCATGTACGGCGCTCCCTGCTGGCCCGCCACGCTCGCGAAGTTGACGACGGAGCCGCCGCCGTCCTTGAGATGGTCGGCGGCCGCCTGGATGCAGTTGTACGTGCCGTGGAGGTTGATGTCGACGATGGTCTTCCAGCCGTTCTCGGAGATGTCGTCGAAGTTGGCCATGAACGAGGCCCCAGCGTTGTTGACCAGTACGTCGAGGCCGTCGAACTCCTCGACGGTCGCCTCGACCAGGGCGTCGACCGCCTCGCGGTCCGTCACGTCGCACTCGACGGCCAGCGCCTCGCCCGGCCGGTCGCTCTCCGCGATCTCCTCGGCGACCGGATCGACGTTCTCCTGTTCGCGCGAGCAGATGACGACGTCAACCCCGTCGTCCGCGAACGACTTCGCGATCGCCTCCCCGATCCCGCTCGAGGCCCCGGTGACGACGGCGACGTCGCCGTCGACGCTAAACTGGGACGTGCTCATGCGCGGTCACCCGTACCGAACCGATATATTGCTACCATCGTTAGCTATAGAACCCGATACGCACACAACGTTAATAAAAATACGCACGAGTGCCGCACAGTTAAGTGAGTGGCCGGGCACCCAACGGACGAGTCCGTCCGCGACGGACCGTGAGAGACCGATGGGGTCGAGATCCCTACCGAGCGCCGATCGAGCCCGAAACCGTCCTCGAGCGTGCCGCCGTACGCGCTTGCGCGAGGGCAACCGATGAGCGACGCGACGGACCCCGACGGCTACGACGCCGTCTTCTGGGACATCGGCGGCGTACTCCTCGACCTCGAGTCGGTCGGGCGGGCCCACGCCGCGTTCGTCGACTGGCTCTGTGACCGCTACGACCTCGAGACCGACCGGGAGGAAGCGGTCGAAGCCTGGCGGGCAGCGGTCGGGCAGCACTTCCGCGAGCGGGAGGGAACGGCCTTCAGATCCGCCCGGGAGGGGTACGCCAAGGGTGTCGCCGCCGTCGTCGGCGAGCAGGTGCCGGAATCGGCGTGGAAACCCGCGTTCGACGAGCGCGTCCGCGGGGCGATCGAACCCGTCCCGGGCGCGGTGGAGGCGGTCGAACGGCTCGCCGCGACCGACTACCACGTCGGCGTCGTCAGCGACGTCGACGACTGCGAGGGGAAACGGATCCTCGAGACCTTCGGGATCCGCGACCGGTTCGACTCGATCACGACCTCCGAAGCAGTCGGCCGGACGAAGCCCGACCCGGCGATCTTCGAGACCGCGCTCGAGAAGGCCGAGATCGACCCGGAACGCGCACTCATGGTCGGCGACCGCTACGACCACGACGTCGCCGGAGCCGACGCCGCGGGCATGGACGGCGTCGCCTTCGGCGCGGAGGACGGCCCCGCGGTCGCCTACCGGATCGACTCGCCGCTCGAGGTCCTCGAGATCCTCGGGGTCGACGACGAGTGAGCGGCCCGCGCTGGAATACATTGTAAACTTACTATCTCGTCGTAACTATTTTCGTTAAGGAACGAGTGGGATTGCGTATCGATCACTATGAGCGAGGACTACTACGAGCGGCTGGTCGACGAGGAGGCCCTGGCCGCGTACCTGACCGACCACCTCGGCGACGTCGACGACGAGGAGTACGCGGTCGAGCGCCACCAGGCCGGCCACTCCAACGAGACCCTGTTGGTCACGTGGGGCGACCGTGAACTCGTCGTTCGCCGGCCGCCGCCGGGGGAGACGGCCGAGACTGCCCACGACGTGCTCCGGGAGTACCGCGTGACGAAGGCGCTGGTCGACACCGACGTCCCCGTCCCCGAACCCCTGCTCGCCTGCGAGGACCACGACGTCATCGGCAGCGACTTCTACGTGATGGAGCGACTCGAGGGCGAGGTCCTGCGCGAGGCCGAACCCGACGCGTTCGCCGACGCCGACTCGAGGCGGCGGATCGGCGAGGAACTCGTCGACACGCTGGCGGCGATCCACGACGTCGACTACGAGGCCGTGGGCCTCGCGGAGTTCGGCCACCCGCCGGGGTACACCGAGCGGCAGGTCGAGCGCTGGGGGCAGCAACTCATGTGGGCGTTCGACACGACCGCCGAGGAGCGCGAGGTCCCGGACCTCTACGAGGTCGGGACGTGGCTCCAGGACAACGTCCCCGAGGACCACCCGCACGCGCTCGTCCACGGGGATTACAAACTCGACAACGTGATGTTCGGGACCGACGACGGCCGCCCGGAACTGATCGGCGTCTTCGACTGGGAGATGGCCACGCTGGGCGACCCGCGTGCGGATCTGGGCTGGATGCTCTCGTACTGGCGGGACCCGAAGGACCCCGATCCCGCGGTGCCCGAACTGACGACCACGTTCATGGAGCGAGACGGGTATCCGACCCGCCAAGAGTTGGTCGACCGCTGGGAGTCCCGGACGGGCTTTTCCTTCGACCACGAGCGGTTCTACCGCGCGCTCGCGGTCTACAAGCTCGCGGCGCTGGGCGAGATGTTCTTCCGGCGCTACCTCGAGGGCAACAGCGACGATCCGATGTATCCGAAGATGGAGGATCGCGTACCGGCGCTGGCGGCGCGGGCGAAGCGGATCGTCGAGGGCGACGAGCCGCTGTGACCGTCCGTGGTCGGTACGGCGGACGGCGGTTCGAAACGCGGCTCCGGGTCCCGGCTACTCGCTCCCGTCGTCGGGCCGCAGGTCCTCGTAGATCTCCGGATCCGTCCGGAACTTGAGCACGTTGTGAACCGCCGAGTTTCGCAGGTTCGAGATCACGGCCCCGTGTTCCTTGTAGAACTCGTGGATCCACTTCGAGACCTGCTGGCGGGTTCGGAACATCATCACCGTCTTCCACTGGTACTCGCCGTCCGAGAGGAAGAAAAAGAGGGTGTGCTTGTCCGACTCGATGTACTCCATCGCGTCGCGCCACCCGTCCGCGAAGTTCTCCGTGTTGAACTTGAACTCGAACAGCGCGAAGATGTAGTACTCCTCGTTGGGGATGATCGCCTCGCGGAAGACCCCCTCGTCGCGCATCCGCCGGATCGACTCGCTGACCGTGACGTGGGAGACGTCGATACCGTACTCCGCCTCGAGGACGTCGGTCAACTCCCGGGAGGAGAGTTGCGGATCGTTCGAGAGTTCACAGAGGATCGCGATGTCGCGATCCTTGAACTCCCACTCCGGCGGATCGGGGCTCAGGATCGGGTCGTCGGTCATACTTTCGAGACTGTCCCGAGGGCATGCAAGCGTTACGTCTCGCCGGCAGTCCCTCGGGGACGACTCCCAGCCCGGTCAGTCCTCCGACGCGACCCCCGGAAGCGAGTCGTCGCCGATCTCCTCGAGCACGCGGTCGTGAAACGCCTGCAGGGCGGCGCTCTCGTCCTCCGCGAGGACGACGTCGCTGGCCGACAGCGTCGCGAGGCCGAACGCCCGCGGCGTCGGGGAGTCCACGAGGTGCCGTTCCACGTCGATGTCGCCGGCGTCGATCGCGTCGACGACGGCCTCGATCTCCGCGACGTTGAGCTTGTCCTCTAAGATCTCGCGGTACGTCTCCTCGATGACGGCGAACTCCGACAAGTCCTCCGCAAAGCCCAGCAGCATCTCGCTCGAAACCTGCTGTTCGCTCGCGGACTTCTCGTACCCCTTGTAGCGCTTGAGGATCATCAGCGAGCGGGTCGCGTTGATCCGGAAGTACCGCTGGAGGAGGTCCGTGCCGTCGAGTGCTGCCCGCAGATCCTCGCGGACCTGGTCGGCCTCGAGGTCCGCGAGGATCCCCTCGAGGTCGACTTTGCGGTTGAGCGGCATCGAGAGGACGAAGCCGTTGTCCGCGACGGCGACGCGGACGTTGGCCGTCGCCTCCTGGGCGCAGCGGTAGGCAAGCAGCCGCGAGAGCCCGTCGTTGAACTTCCGGCCGTACGTCGAGTGGACGTAGTAGTGGCGTTCGTACTCCTCGCGGTCGCGTTCGACCTCGACCGCGAGTCGACCGTCGGTGCTGACGCTCTCCGCGCCGGCGTACCGCAACTGGTGGTCGAACAACCGCGCGATCGCCCGCACGCTGTCGTCGTCCAGCGGGAACTCCCGCAACCAGGCGCGGACGCGGGCCGGTCCGCCCTCGTCGTAGTGCTCGAGGAGTGTCCCCTGGAACGCGAGGATCTCCCGGCCCAGGTCGTACGACAGCGGGAGCCGTTCGGAGTACCACGAGGGGACGGTCGGGCGGGCGCTCGTCCGATCGACGTAGACCTTCGAGCCCCGCCGGTAGCGGTACTCGAAGTGATCCCCGCCGAGGACGAAGACGTCGCCCTTCTCTAAGGTGTCGAGGTAGTCCTCGTCGAGCTGGCCGACCCACTCGTCGCCCGCGCGGGTGTAGACGTCGCAGGTAAAGGAGTCCGGAATGGTGCCGATGTTCGTCATGTAGATCACCCGCGCCAGGCGACCCCGCTTGCCGATCAGGGGTTCGCCGACGGGGAACTCCTCGTAGTGGTGTTCGCCGTCCGGCGGGTCGTTCTCGTCGCGCCAGATCTTCGCGTAGACGTTCTTCTCTTCCAGGCCGGCGTAGTCGGCCGTGAGGTAACGACAGAGCGACTCCCACTCCGTCTCGGAGTAGTTCCGGTACGGATGCGCCCGCCGGAGGATCGCTTTCACCTCCGACTCGGGGCGAACCTCGGCGATGGCCATCCCGTAGACGTGCTGGGACGCGACGTCCTGGGCGTTCTCCGGGATCGACACCGAATCGACGAACCCCTCCTCGGCCTTCTTCAGCATGACGGCACACTCGAGCAGTTCGTCGCGGTCGAGGGCGATCACCCGCCCGGTCACGGTCTGGCCGACGCGGTGGCCGGCCCGCCCGATCCGCTGGAGCAGGGCGGCGACGGATTTCGGCGAGCCGACCTGGACGACGAGGTCGACGTGGGGCATGTCGATCCCCAGCTCGAGGCTGGTCGAGGAGGTCACGACGTCGAGGCTCCCCTCCTTGAGCCGCCGCTCGACGTCCTGTCTGACCTCCTTCGAGAGGCTGCCGTGGTGGCAGGCGGAGTTGTCCTCGTCGTAGCCGTCGAACCGCTCGCGGAGGTTGTGCAGTACCCGCTCCGCGCCCGAGCGGGTGTTGGTGAACACGAGCGTGTTCGTGTGGTCCTGGACGTGCTCGTGGAGCTGTCTGTAGAACCGCTCCTGGACGACCTCGCGGGACGTGTTGATCAGGTCGTCGGTCGGACACTCGAGTTCGATGTCGAACTCGCGGGCGAAGCGGGCGTCGACGATGTCGTACTCCCTCGATTCGCCGCCCGGCTCCCGGCGACCCACGAGGAACTCCGCGACCTCCTCCAGCGGTTCGATCGTCGCCGAACAGCCGATCCGCGTGATCTCGCCGTCGGCCATCGCCGCGAGTCGCTCGAGGCTCACCGAGAGGTGGGTACCCCGTTTCCCGGCGGCCAGCGAGTGGATCTCGTCGACGATGACGTACTCCACGGTCCGGAGCTTCTCGCGGAACTTGGGCGAATTGAGCAGGATCGCGAGCGTCTCCGGCGTCGTGTTGAGGATGTGCGGCGTCTCCTCGAGCATCTTCTGGCGGTCGCTCGAGGAGGTGTCGCCGTGGCGGATGGCGTGGCGGATCTCGCCCATCTTCTGGTCGTCCCGGTCGGCGACGATCGACTCGATCCCCTCGAGGGGCACCTCGAGGTTGCGGTGGATGTCGTTTGCCAGCGATTTCAGCGGCGAGACGTAGAGGCAGTAGACGGAGTTCTCCAGCCCGTCCTCGCTGTCGCGGTCGCGCTTGTACAGTTCGTCGATGATCGAGGTAAACGACGCGAGCGTCTTCCCCGATCCGGTCGGCGCACAGATCAGCGTGTTCTCCCCCTCGTGGACGTTCGGGATCGCGCCGCGCTGTGGCGGCGTGAAGAAGCCGTCGTTCTCGGGGACGTACTCGCCGAACTCCTCGAGCCACCACTCGCGGACCGCGGGCTCGAGCAACGCGAACACGTCGCCGTCCTCGATCGTCGTCTCGGCCGGATCGAACGGGAGGGCGTCGTCGACGGGCAACTCGAGACCGTCGGTTCCGTCCATCACCGTGGACTGAGGACCCGGCGTGTAAGAGGGTTTGCCCACCGGATCGAAAGTGAAACGCGCCGGGCGCTCGCCGGTTCAGCCGACGGCCGCCGCGACCGTAATGAGGAGGAACGCGTGCCAGACGACCGCGGCGGCCTTCGCCCGCGCGGAGCCGGTCGGCATCGGCGGGTTCCGGAACATCGCGTCGTACACGAACACCGTCGCGAACAGCGCCCCACCCGCCAGGCCCGTGAGGAAGGCGACGGACGTCGCGAGCCCGATCGCCATCCCGAACCCGAGGCTCGCGACGATGGCGAACAGGAGTTTGTCGTAGTACTCGAACTGGATCTGGACGCGGGTCACTGGCCTTCTATGTTAGGGTATGGCTGCCCCGGCCGAAACCCCCTCGCCGATTACGAGCGAGTGGGAATCGAACTGCGCCGGTGCAGGTGACCCCCGAACGGGAGTCCGTTCGCGGCCTCGCAGTCGGGCGATCGACGTGGCGTGGCCGCCGCTTACCGGTCGGTCTCGGACCCGTCCTCGGCCCGGAACTCGAAGCGAGCGCCGCCGTCGGCCCCCTCCGTCACGGCGACGTCCCACCCGTGTGCGTTCGCGATCCGCTCGACGATCGCCAGCCCGAACCCGGTGCCGTCCTCCGCGGTCGTGAACCCGCGGTCGAACGCACGGTCGCGGTCCGACTCCGGGATCCCCGGCCCGTCGTCCTCGAGGAAGAACCCCTCCTCGAAGTCGAGGGGGCCGACGCGGACCGCGACGTCGTCGCCGACGTGTTCGACGGCGTTGCGAAGCAGGTTCGAGAGGAGTTCGCGCAGCCGGTCCGGGTCGGCGTCGACGGTCGTGTCCTCGACGCGCAGGTCGACGACGGAACCGATCTGGCGGTGTGCCTCGGCCGCGACCGTCTCGAGGGAGGCCGGATCCGGGTCGAGCACCAGTTGCCCCTGTTCGGCCATCGTCAGCAGGTCGTCGATCAGCGTTCGCATCCGGTCGACGACCTCGTCGACGTTCGAACACCGGTCCCGCACGGCCGCGGGGTCGACCCTGCCGTCGTCGCACTCGGCCGTCTCGGCGACCGTCCGGAGCGTCTCGAGTTCGGCCTCGAGAAGAGTCAGCGGGTTCCGGAGGTCGTGTGCGACGGTGTGGCCGTACTCCTTGAGCCGCTCGTTTTGCTCCTCGAGTTCCCGCTCGTACTCCTTGAGGCGGGTCACGTCCCGGTTGATCGCGACGAACCCCTCGATGTCGGCCGGCGAGGGAGTGCCGTCGCCACCTCCGCCCTGCCCGGTCGCGGTGATCGGCGCGATGGTCTGATCGACCACGTACTGCGTCCCGTCCTTGCGCTCGTTGACCACCTCGCCCTGCCAGACCTCGCCCTCGAGGATCGTCTCCCACAGCTCCCGGTAGAACGGCTCGTTGTGTTCGCCGGACTTGAGGATCGCGGGGGTTCGACCGATGGCCTCGGCGCTCGAGTAGCCGGTCATCTCCTCGAACGCCTCGTTGACGTACTCGATCGTGCCCGCGGTGTCGGTGATCAGGACGCCGTGGCCCGCGTGGCGGACGGCCTTGCGGTACTGGCGGAGTTCCCGCTCGCGTTCCTTGCGTTCGGTGACGTCGCGGTTGATCGCGACGTACCCCTCGACCGCCTCCCCGTCGGCGTCGGTGATCGGCGCGATGGTCTGATCGACCACGTACTGCGTCCCGTCCTTGCGCTCGTTGATCACCTCGCCCTGCCAGACCTCGCCCTCGAGGATCGTCTCCCACAGTTCACGGTAAAACGGCTCGTCGTGTTCGCCGGACCGCAGGATCGCCGGAGTCCGGCCGACCGCGTCCTCCCGGTCGTACCCCGTAATCCGTTCGAACGCCTCGTTGACGTACTCGATCCTCCCCTCGGCGTCGGTCATGAGGACGGCGTGGCCGGCGCGTTCGACCGCGTTGCGGAACTGGCGGAGTTCCCGCTCGCGCTCCTTGCGTTCGGTAACGTCGCGGTTGATCGCGACGTATCCCTCGACCTGCTGGCGGGGGTCGCCCCCGTCACCGTCAGCCTCGCCGTCGCCCGCCACGGTCGTCCGTCCGCCGGCCGTAATCGGGGCGATCGTCTGGTCGATGACGTACCGGCTCCCGTCCTTGCGCTCGTTGACCACCTCGCCCTGCCAGACCTCGCCGTTCGAAACCGTCTCCCACAAATCCCGGTAGAACTCCTCGTCGTGAACGCCGGAACTGAGGATTGCCGGGGTCTCACCGACCAGCTCCTCGACCTCGTACCCCGAGAGGGTTGCCATCGACGGGTTCGCGTACGTGATCGTCCCTTGCCGGTCGGTGACTACCATTGCGTGACCCGCGTCCTCGATCGCATCGTAGAGGTTCCGGAGCTGTCGCTGCTGGCGGGTGATCGTCACACAACTCCGGATCCGGGTCGCGAGCAGGTCGTACCTGGTCCGGCCGGTGTCCTTCTGGAGGTAGTCGTCCGCGCCCCGCTGGATCGCGCGGCTCGCAACCTCCTCGGATCCCTGTCCCGCGAACATCACGAATGGGAGTTCCGGGTAGCCGTCTGTCACGGTCTCGAGCAGTTCCAGCCCGTCCGTGCCCGGCATCCGATAGTCGCTGACGAGACAGTCGACGGTCTCCTCTCCGCGCTCGAGGAACTCGAGGGCCCGATCCGCCCGGGTGACGGTGTACGTCGTGAACCCGTGTTCCCGCTCGAGGTAGTCCGCGACCAGTTCGACGAAGGCCTCGTCGTCGTCGACGAGCAGTACCGTAACCGACGACGAGAAACTCCCGCCGCGTTGTTCGTCGTTTCCAGCCCGTCCCCCGGTTTCGGTGAGCGTTGGTGCCATAGTCATACGATAGCTCTCGCCGTGACTCGGTCCGCGACCCCGTGATGTCGTCCCTCTCGTCCCGTTCTCCCGGCCGACTGATCGGACCCCGCGTCTCGATCCCGCCGGCCCCGGTCCTTGCTCCGTCGTTTTCACCCCAATTATATGAATATACTGCCCAACCGAGTATTCAGAGACTGCAGTTCGACAGCCTCGATTCGAACGAGAGAGATACGTTCCATCGATCCGGAAAAATGGTCTTCGACTCCATTTCCACGTCGAATAACCGTTGCTGGTGGTCTTCGATTTCCACCCTGACCCGTACTGCGTCGGCTCCCGAGAGGAATTCTGCCGACCGATAAATGAGTGTAGCTTCATATGTGAAGGTAAGGTCGTGCGGGGCTGTCGTCCCGCGGTCCACTGGCGATGGGGTTCAAGCCTTCCCCGGTCGAACCCCCTCCGATGACAGGATCGCCATTCGAACTCGAGCCGATCGGGGTAGTCCTGACGCCCTTCGAGACGAGCGACGATGCCCCGCGGCAGGGCCTCGGAGGGGAAGAACCCGCCCACGGCGATATCGTCCTTTCCCCGGCGTTCGAGCCCGGACTCGCGGGGATCGACGCCGGCGAGACGGTCGACGTCCTCTGGATCGCCGACGAAGCGGATCGGTCGATCCTCCGGGTCCGTGACGGGGAGCGAGGAGTCTTCTCGACGCGATCGCCCCACCGTCCGAACCCGATTTGCGTGACGACCTGCCGTGTGCGTGCGGTCGACGGGCGTCGACTCGCCGTCTCCGGGGTGGACATGCTCGACGGGTCGCCGGTGGTCGACCTGAAGGCACCCCTCGAGTGACGGGAAACCGTCGTCGGCTCCGAATCCGGCGGCCAGCGCAATCCTTTTGCCCCGGCCGGGCACAGCCACTCGCATGCGCATCACCTTTCTCGGGACCGGAAGCGCGATGCCGACCGGAGACCGCTTCCAGACCGGTATCCTGGTGCAGGACGACGGCCGCACGCTCCTGATCGACTGTGGGTCCGGCGTCCTCCACCGGCTCCAGCAGTCCGGCGTCGGCTACGAGAACGTGTCGACGATCCTGCTGACCCACCACCACCTCGATCACGTGGCCGACCTGCTGCCCCTGATGAAAGCGCGCTGGCTCGCCGGCGAGGAGCACCTCGAGATCGTCGGTCCCCAGGGGACGAAGGGGCTGGTCGACGACCTGCTGTCGGTCCACGACTACATGGAGGGCCGGATCGACCTGCAGGTCCGGGAGGTCGTTCCCGGCGAGTTCTCCGTCGCCGGCTTCGACGTCTCGGCCTACGAAACCCGTCACTCGCTGCCCTGTCTCGCCTACCGGTTCGGCGACCTGTTCACGTACAGCGGCGACAGCGAGGCGTTCGCCGGCCTGGCGAACTTCGCCGACGAGTCAGCGATCCTGGCCCACGACTGCTCGTTCCCGGACGACGTCGACGTCTCGAACCATCCGACGCCCGAAACGCTCGGGCGGGAACTCGCCGGCCACGACATCGGTCGGGTCTATCTCACCCACCTCTACCCGCACACCGACGACCGACACGAGGAGATGCTCGAGTCGATCGGGGCCCACTACGACGGCGACGTCCGGTTCGCCGAGGATCTGAAGACGGTCACCGTGGAGTGACGGGTTCGCCGACGATTCGTCTTGTCGCCAGCAGTTGCTTTTTCGACGCCCCCTCATGCTAGCGTCGGACTGCCGGTGACATTTTACAGGAAGTTATCAATTCGGTCTGTTTATAGGCTGAACAGGCGCAATACCACGTCGTTCACGGCGTGGATACGCGCCGTCACTTTGGAAAACGTACCGCCATTCAACCGCCTGCGGCGAGTTTCCAACGGTTGCGTTTAAATGACAGGCCGCCCTATGCTCATGTAGGAATTGGTCGGAACGGAGCGGATTCCGAACCGTCCTTCGGAGGCGGCCTGTCCGCCCACGTAACGAGGCAGTATCCGAAAGGGTAGTCGGTGAACGCACATGCTCGAAGCGTGTGTCTGTGCCGACTGCTCAAAGCGAGCAAGACGATACCCCCAACTCTGCTGACGCTTGCCGACGTCCCCGTGGCAAAAACAACACAGGGACGCCGTACACGGTCGAGGATAGGGGTAACGGCGGTTTGGCACCGCCAGCAGTCCACCACACTGAGACTGTGGGACTACCCGCGCCCGAAAGGTGTGGTAGTCCGCCGGTTGGACTGCAAACCTGACTCGATGGAAACGCTGCTACTCCATGAGAACCTAATGTAAGCATGGGGCGCAAGAGACCGACGGAGTTTCGGTGCCATCGAGCA
>NZ_FOKW01000006.1 GCF_900112205.1 Natronobacterium haloterrestre
CGGTGTACACAGCTGTCGCCTCCTCATTCCTTCCGAAAAGTACCACCGATAAGCCGCCGCAGTCATGCGATTCTTGGCTTAGCTAAAGACGGATGGATACATAGAACCTCAATGACGATGTTGAACTTCTTGTTATTGATTTGGATGACCCGATGGCAACGTACGGTAATTCCGACGAAGAACAGCGGTCACTATTATTCAAATCGTCTTATGCGGTTTAGAAAATCGCCAGTGAGGCCTAGTGTGCCTCTGACACTGGTGCACCTCTGACTTGTTAAATGGTGCGTGGCAGATGTCCCAGACCAGTGGGTGCCCACTACGACACGCACCATTCCGTAAACTCCATCCGATTACCATAAATCCATTGACTAGAAACAGTCAGAATCTCACTGGCGAATCAAAGATAGTTCCCGCAGTCTCTGCACTTCTTTACGTCGCGGAATGGGTCAAACACGGTCTTGATACTTGTCGAGCCACATTCGGGACACTTGCCTGATGCCATACGCTCCAAGTGAATGAACTTAGCATTCAGTCCTTCGATTTGATTTCAGCAGTGTGAAATAAAACCAGTTAGTCAATATACTGGCTCTCCCATTCGCGACGATTCTCAATCATCTCCTCGCCTTCTTCCGTGATGTCATAGTAATTTGTGCGACGGTCCAACTGTCCTTTCTCGACGAGTTCCTTGTTGACCACTGTATCCAGATTGGGATACAATCGTCCGTGATTAATCTCAGCACTGTAGTACTGCTCTATTTCGTCCTTTACGTCCTGTCCTGATGGTTGGTCCGCCCCAGCGATGACGTAGAGCAAGTCCCGCTGAAAGCCTGTGAGGTCGTCCATATTTATCGCTCAATTTAGATACTCATTGTTATCAAGCAGGTACTGCGAGTTATTCGTTATTTTGAGGGGGCATAGAACAGTTCGCACGCTCTTTTCCGACTCTCGATGAACGGTAAGTACAGGGCAACGAGTAAATGTAGCAGGAACTTCACCCAGATAATCACACACCGTTATATTGAGTGAGGGAGAATCTCCCCTATGCCGAATGGGGAACGAAAAAGAGCAATCGCTCAGTGTCGTTCTTGCAGTTCTGCATATGCTGTTAACGTCTGGACAGATGGAACGATTCGACCTATTGGAAGAGGAAGCTGTGATTGTGGCTCAACTGAGTTTGAAATTATAGGAAATTCTTCTGACACCTACATCCAGGATGAGAAAAGTGGTTAACCGCATTGACCATCACAAAACTGTACTAATCATCTCGGGATTTAATACGCCTCTGACAAGGTGGAAGGAAGCAGTGCGTGGTGTCCCAGACCTATGCCACGCACCAATTGAAGCTATGAGTGCAACTGTAAGAACATATTGGCTCGCATCTACACCTCAACCACCCTCTGATGCCGAAGTCGAAATTATAGATTCCTTTGAAGTCAATAAATAGAATAGACCAAGGTAGCACTAGTTGAATCGAACTGTAAATTACAATAAATAATTTAACATGTGTATGTGAATATATGGATATGCATGACAACCAACTAGTGGCTGAATTTGAAGAAGAGACTGTTGAATTGCTTGCCGAAATGGCAGAGGCAGAGGGTAATTCCGTCGACGAACAACTCCTCAAGATGATGGCGGTATACACAACTACAAACCTAATTTCCAAGACAGAGAGATTTCAGGAACTGCTAACAGAGCAATCTAAAGAAATATAATATTTTATCAAAACACCTATGTCATCCCTCTTGTAATCCATACGGAAGTCGATGGAATTCTCTGATGACTTACTCTGTCTGTATAGCGCACAAATCACCGAGCGAAATGGGTCCTACGTAGTTGAGGTGCCTAAGCGTGAGGTTGAAGTCGGTGACGTGCAGAGCGGCGAAGTCTATCGAGCTGCCATCATCTCTTCTGAATCATCTACCCAAAATGAGCGTAACGAACAAAATGACCGACCCCAGCAACCGCCTGTCGAAGAAGAAGATATTCGAGAGGTGGAAATTGAGGATGTTGGTGACCAAGGAGATGGTATCGCTCGAGTCGAGCGCGGCTATGTCGTAATTGTTCCTGGTACAGAGGTCGGTGACCACGTAACTGTACGGGTGACAGAGACACGAGAAAACGTTGCATTCGCTGAAGTCATTAACTAACGTACCGTTCTTGAATCGGTTAGGTATCTACACTTTTCGACAAGCCTTCCGAAACCCCCTCTAACAGGGCCTCCAACATTGGGTCGTCCCACTGCCGAACGGTTCTATTCCTTGGGTCATACTCAATCACTCCAGCAGCTGCGAGCCGAGGAAGTGTTGAATGATGTAACTGGATGGCGACCTGTTCTTCAGTTCCGTGCCCCTGTTGGCAGACAACGCTCGCAAGTTCATCAACTGAAGCGACTTCTTCCGAAGATTCACAAAGGTAAAACAACATATTACGGCAGTGATTATTTGAAAGTGCCGTCAGCAACTTGTCTACCTTTGAAGATTGGTTTGACTGTTGGTATCCCATCCGTACTACCCCGTACTGATTAATCTATCAAATAGCAGCTAGGTGTATAAGTATTACTATGGAGACAAATATCTAAACAAATTGGCTCTCAATAAAACATCTATATATAGAATAGCATTTGTATATGTTTGATGTGATATATCTTTCTATTGGGGCTCAACAGGCTCATTACATTCGGAACATTCAGCAAAGAGCCGCTCTTTCCCATTGGTCTCAAATTCAACAAGAACTGCTTCACTAGTAATTTCAGTCCCACAAAACGGACAGTTACCAAGTATGCGGGTTGAGTCACTCATCTCTCAAAGGGGAAGTTTGGAGCGTGTGACAGAGTATCCAAGCTTCTGTGAATCAATACACAGCAAGGGTGAAATAGCTAATGTTACTGCCGTGAAAGTAGTTAGCGTGAAGGCGCGACTAGTCAGGACATTTCTGTAGCATGCTCGTCAGCTAACTCCACGACATCGTAGACATGGATGCCCGATTTGAACCACAGAACACGGTCATCCATCCCCTCAAAATCCTCTGATGAGCAATCTAACCGCTCGGAGACGGCAAGAAGGAGGTTATCAGCATCTGCTTCCCGTATCTTCGTCAGCCTATCATCGAGGTATTCAGGCGTCCAAAGGCCCACAACTTCCAGAATTGCTCGGCGGCCATCGGGGTGTTCGACTGCGAAATCGGGTATCATCACCTCTGCGCCCAAGTCCAGCACATCATCCTCTCGGACGAGTTCCCAGTCTGTGTTTGCTCGTTCCCACTTCTGGGCGAGGGTCCGCTCTACGTCGCTGTCAAAATCGCCCTGCGAACTGTAGTGGGATGAGAGGTCGTCGGTGTGGTCAAGGTCAAACGCGACAGTGTTCCCTGTAGCCTCGTCGCCGAGAATTTCTGCTTCCATCTCCCAACGGTCACAGAGGGGGAGTGCAGGAAGGAAGTTAGCCATCCGAATTCCGTACTTCCGCGACTTAGAGAACAGCGACGCTGGACCGTCAAGTATCGCCTCGTACCCATCTGCGGCGTCTGTATCCGCTATACGGTTGCCAGCTCCATCTATGGGATAGATACGGTGCATGAGTCCAAACAGCTTGACGTAGCTGAACACAGTTCCAAAGGAGTCCCAGACACGAATCTGCATCCGAGTCGCATCATACAGTACCGCCTGTGCGAGCGCTAGGTTGTATCGTGTAAGAAGCCAGTCAACGGTGATTGCGTCTTCAGCATAGGATTCCTCGCTGTCTCCCGTCAGTTGCGTCGTCGTGGAGGTCTTAGCTGAATCCTCGTGTCCATCGGAAACACGGTGTCCAAACTGAACGAGGCGCTTGTTGTCGTCGAGGTCTGCATACATCCCACGATAACACTCTTCGAGCGAGATACCCAGTTTATCAGCAACCGTGCTGTAGACCTCCAGCTTCTGCGTGTCCTCTCCGAGCGTCGGCTGACGGACAATCGGATACGTCTTGTTGGACTTCTGGAATAACAACTGGCGTATATCCTGTGGTTCGGCTGCTGCAACGGTCTCGAATTCGCACTCGTCCTTCAGCAGCTTTGCCAGCCCTTGTACGATTTTGTAGTCCGTATCTGCGATGGTGAGTTGGTCAATTGTCTCCTCCAACTCACCTTTTGGCTCACCTATGTGGTCCTCAAATATCTGGATGAGCTCCGCTGCGGTTTCTCGATACTGTGGGTCGCCCACGTCGATGAACAGCGGTTGTACCGTTCCGTTTCGCGTACGAGAGCGAGCGAGGTCAGCCGTCAGCACTGGTGCTCACCCCCTGACGACGGCGCGTAGAGACGTACTGCTCCTTCGTGTTGTCGGTAATGATTTCGTACAGGCGAGCGGGTTGGCGGTCATCTGTGGGGCGTAAAATCCGCCCGAGCCGTTGGGCGTATTGGCGTTTTGAAGCACTCCCCGAAAGGATGATGCCGACGTTTGCTGCAGGCACGTCGATACCCTCGTCAAGCACCTGCGACGTGACCAGCATCGAGTACTCGCCCGTGCGGAAGCGTTCCAGAATCTCCGTTCGCTCGTCCGTTTCTGTCTGGTGAGTGATGCATGGAACAACGAACTCTTTGGAGATGTCGTATGCGAAGTCGTTGTTCGCGGTAAAGATGATGGTGCGGTCATCGTGATGGCGCTTCAGCAGATTATCGAGCGTATCCAGTTTCTTTTCGGCAGTACGGGCTATCTCTTCGGCTCGTTGCTTCGCGACGAAGGCACGGCGACCTTGCGGGTCGTATGAAGACCGCTTGAGAAACTCCTGATAGCCTCTTTCTTTCCAGATGTCGAAATCGTGGTTGTCCACGTAGTCGCGATAAATCTGGTACTCCTCATCGTACTTCTCGCGTTCTTCAGAGGAGAGTTCAACCTTCAGATGGATAGTCTTGTACTCGCTGAGATACTCGCCTGCAAGCTCATCGACATTCTCCTCGTAGCATGACGGGCTTGTCGGTCAGCGGTTTAAACAATCCAAAAAGTTTGACACATGGTGCTTTCTCACACGGGTTTCACACGGTCCACATGGCTCACCGTGTGCCGACGTACCAGATATAATACCAAATGTCACAGACTAATCGGCCCGGTATTTTAAGTGCAGATAATCCTATCCCACTAATATAATAAATGATAGATAAGAGAAAGAATAAAAATCCTATTGATGTTGCAGAAATCGACGGTGAGCTTGTGGACGCAATAATCGAATTGGAACTGGACGAATTCATTATCGAAGCGGGCAGGGAATATGGAAGAAGTCTACTAGGAGACACTGTGTTGGCATATGTCGAGATTGGACGTACTCAACAAGACGATGAGGAGGTCTTGTTCACCGTTGCCCACACAGTAGGTCAAGATTGGATAGTTATCCGCGAGATTCCAGGTCTCCATCGGACAATCCTCGGTCGTTTCGAAAACGCCTATGGCGCTATTGGTATTGTTAGGCAACACCACCCTGCAACTGACCCACTACGGGGTTCGACACCAACGTATCCAGAATGGCTGATTGAGAAGGTCAATCTTGAACTCGGAGCTATTCTCAAAGAACGCGAGTTGATGGAGTGCGTTGTTGAGGTTGATACAGAAGCCCAAGAAATCGTTCTCAGTAGCAACAACCGTAGTCCAAAGGTCCACCTCAGTAGTGATACTGACTCAGAATGGAAAGCCAGCATATCCCATGAATACGGTTTTGAGACGTTAGGAGCGTGGGAGAACCTTGACGCTGCAATTGATGAAGTAGAAACAAAGATACAGACGGGTGAGACCCAATGACTGCTATTCCAGAACCTGACTTCCCTTCCAAGGAAGGAGAGCCAACTATTGGCGAGAACATACAATTCGTTGAGGGGGGTGGTGACCTCCAAATTGAGGATAAGACACTGATTGCGCCAGAGTTCCTTGGCTCTGACTACGGGTGGACACGCCTCCAGTCTGCCGCCTTCTCTCCCGAATCAGAGTCGCAAACAGCGAGTGCAACGCTTGTCTATGGCGAAACACGCAGAGTTAGATTAACGTACGCGGATGATGGCCATGTCATCACTATTGATGTTGAGTTTGACAAGGAACGAGATGGACAGATGTGGCAACGGGCAGCACGAGAGGTGTATGATGACTTTGAAGTGGCTTTTGCAAGATACTCCGAGGTAGTTAAAACAGGAATCGTGAATGTGTCTCCTATGGAGATGGGTTCACCATCTCACCAATTCAATTGATTTGTTAAATTATAAATATGGTAAACTCTGCAACTCTTTCGTCACGTAGGCTTCTCAAAGACTCCACCGGTGAAAACCGGTTCAACGCAGAGCCTTATTTACGAGCGACTGCGTGACCAGGACCGACAACACGCGGTTCCTCCACAAAGAGATTCCCAACAGGAAGGTACACCGCGTCGCCGCCGCGTTCAATACGCACTGTGAATACGTCGTCATCTACGAGGTCGCCATCGAACACGAACTGAACGGCTTTCGGGCCACGGAACGACCCGCTTTCCCGAAGGACGTCGCGGAGTTCACGGACACCCTCATTGAGTTCGTCTTCGTCAGTCTCGTGGAGGAGGTCCTCGAGGCCAGTCACTGTAAGTCGGGGCGGGAGCGAGCCATCGGTAGCGAGTCGGCGGAAGAACGCCAATGCTGGCAGCTCCTCCTTGGTGTCCTCAATACGGTCGGTCACGAGATTGTAGCCGGCGTTGAGTGACATGGTCAGAATTGGGAGAGGCTCATTTCCATCACGTTCTCGTAGCGGTCGTCACCCGTGGCGTCGGCGAGGAACTCGGCGAGCTCTTGCAGGTCGTCACTCTTCCACTCACTGAGATACTCGGACGTGTTCTGGTCGGTCTTGTAGAGGTGATAGAGGTACTGCACCTTGTCGATGTCCAGAAGTGCGTCCGAGTCCACGTTGTCACCACCGAGTGTCTGCTGGGTACCGTTCCCGTTCTGGCTGAGTTTCCGCTCGATGTGGTGTACTCGCTCGTCGGCAGAGACTGGCTCCTTCGTGTCACGCGGTCCCTTGACGAGTTTCTCGTCCTCGAGGTCGCTGACGTTCAGGTTCTTCGCGAGCAGTTGTTTGTTGAGGTCGTCGTAGCCCTCGGGACCTCGCTGAACGAAGGCAGCGTACGCCTCGCTTATCGAGTCGATACTTGCCGGGAGGTTAACCGACCCCTCGAGTACCTGTTCGATGATGGAGTCCACGGTCTCGAGCGCCTCGTCGATGCCAGCCTGCTCACCTTCAGAGTAGACGTTCGGGTAGTGACGAGAGTAGAAGTACATACACTTGCCACGGAGAATAACACCGAGGTCTGCCTTCGAGAGGTCCTCGTGTCGCTCTCGTTCTTCGGCAGCCATGTCTTGCAACTCGAAGAAGAGATTCTGCCGAAGCTCCGTAAGCGTGATTTCCTCATCGACTTGCTCCTTGTTGGCGAATACGAGGATGTCGTACTCTGCGTTATCAAGTTCAGAGATGTGTGGACTGTTCGGCATCTCCGACTGCACCGGGTACGCACCGGTGATAGTGAATCCACTCTCAATGAGGGCTTCGAGAATCACCGACCACGCTTCGTTCTCGTTGTGGTGATAGGTAAAAATCATCTCACCATCAGACTTCAGAACGCGGTGACACTCCGAGAAGACATTAGCAAGCGATTTGACAAAGAACTCCTCGTCCTTGTTTGCTTTCTCGTTAGCGACTATCTCTCGGGCTTTCGGCACTAGTTCAGGCTGGAACTCATCATATTCCTCTTTTAGACATTGGTGTAGCCAAACGTAAAAATAATCAGATAGTTTTGAATACTGGACGTTGTCGTAGTATGGTGGGTCAGTAATGATGTAATCTACGGATTCGTCATCTTCATTGATTCGCTCTGCTGTTGAGCAGTTTAGCTCCTTTACACGGTCTTCCTCAATTGATTCGTTCTCAATATAGAACTGCTCAACGTCACCTGTTTTTTGATTTTTCACTTTCTCAAATGGTCTCTCACAGTATTCCTTCGCTCTCAAAACTTTCTCAAAGAAGTTCTCGAGAGCGTTACGGCTCCCGTGACTATTGATTGGGTTCCCTTCAATCGGTTGTACACGTGGGATATAGGCATGACGCTCGAAAACGTGTCCTGAGATTGAATAAGTGATACCCCATTTTACTAATTTCCCGTTGTATTCTAGATTATTTGAGACAGCTGTGACAAGGAATTCGGCGATATTTTGTGCATCTGCGTCATCAAATTCCTTCTCCCGAGTTTTCCAAGCCCGGTCAAATAGTAGTCCAAATGTTAGAAGATGACGGTCTGTGAATATTTCATTAAATTGGTCGTAATTGTAGTTACGGAGAGCTCCTGTCGTCATCGCCATTCCCTCAGGAATCCTCTGATTTGGAATCGGTAAGTCTTCCCGAAGGCTATCAAAATGCTCCTTCGCAGACTCAACTAATTCTGCATCCTTTGAATCAAACTCTTTGAATTTCTTGTCACCATGCGGGTCAACATACTGAAGGGCAAATCGGTCAAATTCCGGATTTTCATCCTTTCTCTTCAACGTTTCTTTGATGTCGTGTTTGTGCCCGTTAGAACACGTGTATTTGCCCCATCCAGCGTTCCCATCACTCGGGTCAAATTCATGCCCACAGTTCGGACAAACCTCGTTTCCGTCCTCTGAGACCGTTACCTGCTCCCCAGCTTCAACCGTGACTGTTGTTCCTTCGTCAAGTCCTTTATCTCGGTCTTCCAGTTCGATAATACGGTCGTTGCAATCCTGATTGGGGCAGTACAGCACACCCGGACTGGTCTTCTTTGTTCTGGACAATTCATAGCGCGGGAACAGTTGAACTTCTTCGCCACATGTTAGGCAAGGGATTCGCTGTGCCTGGAAGTAATACAAGACTTCACACTCTTGCCCCGTCTCTGGGTCGATGGTAGTGTAGTAGTCTCCAAGTTCCTCACGGACCTCCTCCAGAATTCGGTTGAACTCGCGTTCGAGAACGTCGAGGTTCACGTCGTCCATCGACTTCTTCTCGGTCCACCACGCGACCGGATTGAGTTCGTAGCCGATGACATCTGCACCAAGCCGGTTGCTCTCGACGAGCGTAGTCCCGCCTCCTGCGAAGGGGTCAAGGACAGTCACATCGCGGTCGATGTGTTCGTCGTCCGGGTTGATTTTCGGGTCGTAGGAGTCAATGTACAGTCCGTCATGAGTCCCGCTCGACCGCCGCGTAAGGATGTCGTCTTTCGTAATGGTGTCATCCGTCATTGCTGCGAGAGCAAGAGAACGAAACGTCGAACCGGGACGACGCGCCCACCACTTATGGAGTGAGTAGATGGGACGGTACACGTCACGCCGGTAGGTTTCCTTCTCTGCCAGTGCGTCCATAAGGTTCAGCGGGAGTTTGTCCCAGGTTTCGATTTCGTCAGTCATGATTACCTCTTAGGTGTTGATTCGCAGAACGGGGGTCATGCACTCTGCAAGGCTGAAGCCACCGTGTTTGATTCTTTTCGATGCGCCACGTTTCGTCGGCGTGTAGTATCCCTTGACCACGTAGTAACCGCCGACGCGTTCGATAACTCCTGCCTCACGAAGCTGGTCGAACGCATATCCGTCTTCGACCTCGCGGAAGCGACTGCTGAACTTGTTCTTGAGCGCCTCCGCATCGCTGTCGGAGAGTACGTAGGGATTCGTGTCGTGAACGTTGACGTACCCGTGGTCACTGGTTACAAGAAACTCGTTGTGGACGCTCTCGTTCACGATGTCTTCCAGCAGCCCCTTTACGTCCTCGTAGATGTCACCCATTTCCTCCGACGAGTAGTGTCCTTTGAAGGACTCCTCGAGCCGGCGGTCGGGATGGCGCGTCCACACGAACTCTGGGTCTGTGCCAGGCAACTGCGGTACGTCGAGGTCGCCGACGAATCGGTAGTCGTCTCGGTTGACTGCTGACGGGCTATGTGCGTCAAACCATTCCCGGCAGATGAACTTCGTCTCCGAGGGGAGTCGCTCGATTGGTGCCCAATCCAGCGTCACATCCCAGCCGTTGTCTTCCGGGAGCTCGCGCAAGAGTTGGAACCCCTCTCGGAGACTCAGCGCGTCCATGATGACGCCACATCCGGAGTCCAGTCGCGTAATGGGATGGTCACCCATCGACTCTTTCAGCTCGTCATACAATTTAGGTTCTTGGGTGTCCAAGTGGTGCTCCAGCGAACGCGTCTTGTACTCGGCAGCGAGGTTCTCACCGACGAGTGCATTCGGTTGCGACCAGATACGGCGGAGACACTCGAAGGCACCATCGAGAACGGACTCCCGCCGGACGAGAGCCGCAAGCTCGTCCGCACCGTAGAGTTCGTCACTCACCTTTCTCGACCTCCATCCAGACCTCGAACGAGGCGTCATCGGGAACGTCCAGCCGGAGGAGCACATCGTTCAGAAGTGCATCCCTCGATAGCGGCTCCTCCGGTGAGATTATCAGCGTCTCGTCAACCTCAACCTGGTCAGCGAGACTGTCAGCATCGAGACCTCGGCTTGCCACACCGTCGGCAGCCAGTGTTCCCGTATAGGACAGACTGACCGTGTGAATCGTCCATTCGATACCGAGTTCGCGTTCCAGTGTGTCGATAAGGCTCGGCTTGTCGTCGGCGTCCAACGCTCCCATTACCGGGAATCGTGTAGTCGTCGTGCCTTCCAGGTCTTCTTCCTCGACCTCGTCTTTCAACTCTTCGAAGGTCTGGACGAGTTCAGTGGCGTCTCCCCCCTCAACAGTGACTTTTCCTTCCTTGATGTCCGAGGCGTCGAACTCGAAGCCGCAGTCGCAACTCGTGCCCTGTAATTCGTCTCCGCATTGCGGGCACGTGAAGATTTGTCCTGCACCGGATGTTCCTCCACTGCCCTCATCGGTTTCGGAACTCGAGGTAGTTCCGCCAGAAGACGTACTACTCGTTCCCGTGCCTCCTACTGAGGTCGAGTCAACAGTAATCGTCGCTGTCGCATCGTCGTCGTCTTCCTCCTCAACAGTCTGAACGTAGTCCTCGTGAACGAGGACCGTATCATTCCCGATGCTCCCGACGCGCTCACCGAAGTACGTCCCGACCTTGATGACTTCGTCGCGACAGAGCGACTGGATAGCGTCCTTGAGCTCCTGTTCGTCCGTCAGCGTCGTGTACTTGGTATTCCGGTAGAAGTCGTTGAGGAGATGCTGGTACTGGATACCGCCACCTTCTGCCTCCTCAACGGCATCTTTCACCTCGGAACGAACCTGACTACTGTCGGGCCGAATCTCCTCGAGGGTAGCCGTGTAGAAGTCCATGTTCCCGCTCACGGAGATGTCCTGCGGGACGAGACCTCGTTCGGTGGACGTGTGGACGGTCCCGTACTTGTCCCGAACGCGGTCGCGAAGGTTTTGGTAGTTTTGGTCGTGGATGTCGTCGAAGCCGTCTGGGAGTACCTCCTCCTCGTGGTCCAGCTGTTCACCAGCAACCACTTTTCGGGCGAGCTCCCTGATTCCAGTGTTTGAGTCTACGCTGGAGCGTTGCTGTGGCGTAACGAGGACGAGGGTGTTGTTGAACTCACGTTCTTGGCCCGTCGTGAGTTCCTCGAACTGCTGGTTGTACGCCTGTTGGTTTTGCTTGGCCGACAGAGAGACGATGATTTGTAGCGTTTTGTTGTCCGGAATATCCTGTTCGGTATTGACCGGATTGAGGATATGAACGTTGTTGTGACCTTCGAACAGGTCCTCTTTGATGAGTCGTTCGACGCGATGAATGGCAGTATTCTTGTGGATGTCCTCGGCCTTCTTTTCGATGCGGGCCGCCGGGTTCTCCTCTGTGTCGAAGGCGTATTCCCCGTTAATACGGAAGACGTGCCACGCGTGCCCAAAGAGGTCCTCGGTAAACGTCTGAATGATTTCATGAGCGTTCTTGCCCTTCCGCATGGTTCCCATGAGCATCTGGCGCTTGTTCGCCCCCTCCTCTCCGCCACGGGCAAGACTGTGGAGGAGAACGATATTCAACAACTCCTCGATATGCGGTTCGAAGATTTTCTCTCCCTCCTGCTCATCGGACGTTGCCTCACCGAGGCGGTGATAATCATTCAGGTACTTGCTAACCAATTCACCGTCGATGAACCGGAACCAACCGGTGTACTCGAAGACGTCGATGTCACCAGTGAGGATGAGGTCAACCTCATGGTAATTGTCGGCGAAAATCTCAGTAAGGAGGTGGAGAAGACCGCGAGCGTCCTGGTGCCCCCGTTGTTCGGAGAACTTGTCCATCAGGGTATCCAGCGCTAGTGGATGGAAAGGATAGTACCGCTCGAGACGGTCTTCCATCTCTTGGTAGTCGGTGAGTTGAATCTGGCCGTTATTCCGGTACACATCCGCGTACTCCTGCGCTAATGAAGCAAGTCCATCGGGGTCGCTGACATCGCCAACCAGTCGATGTAGCAGGAATCGAATTTTTTCGTCACGACGACGGGAGAGGTCGTGACGGAACGGGTTAGTCCGTGGAAGAATCGCCTCTACGTCTGCCTCTTCGAACAGGAGCGAAACGTAGACTGCGAGTGGTGTATCGTCTCGCCCAGCAGCCTCGAGGAGGTTCTGGAGGAACCCGAGGTTATCGTCCTGATAGTCGGACCTACCGCTCATTCCGAACCATCGCTCGAACTCGTCGATGAAAACTGCTGTGGGCTGGTCGTCGAGAGCATCCCGTATTTGATGAACGCCCGGTGGGTCGCCCTCTTTCCATTCGTCGATGTCGAGGTACTCACCGACCGCGACGTGAAGCCTGTCGTAGTCGCGGTCGAGGTTGAGCATTTGAAGGGCAGCGGTTTGCGCGTTCGAGGGCAGTGTGGCTTCGATACCATTCTCGGTCAACCACTCCTGACCGATTTCTGGCGATGCGAACAGGTGGTACAGAACGAGCTCGATATGGCTTTTCCCACTCCCGAATTCGCCACCGATGATGTGCGCACCTTCCGAAACGCTTGAATCGGCATCGAACTTGTCTGCTGTCCGCTCGATGATTGAGGTAAGCGTCTCAGTCGGATATGTGATGTTGAGAATTCGTTCAGCATCCTGTTCGGGCGATTCTCTACTGTCGTAGAGATTGTACAGACTGACTTCGTCAAGAAGGTTGTCAGCCGTAATTTCTCCGTCCTCTCCCTGGATTTCCTCGGACGGAGTGACGTAGTCAGATATTACGCCGTCTGTCATCTGTCGCATATCTCCATTGTTATCAGTTAGTCTTTCCGACGATAGCTTTTGTTTATAACTTTACTAATATTTCCACACACAAACCGTTCGGGTGAAAATGTACATCACGTATGGTTTCTAAGCTAATGTTTCGAGTCCGTAGAAGTAATACCTATATTATAGTTGTATGAAATTATAGTCCGTTGTATCTCAAGTGAAGAGCGTGGTTGAGACTATGCCATCTCTTCAGCAAACTCGAAGAAGGCATAGAGAAACACACCACCAACAGAAAGTGGAATCATCGCTCCGAGTGCGCCTGCAAACAGGCGGAACATCTGAACGGCCATGTCCGGGTCGGCAGTCTGCAACTACTCGTGAGAATTTACGTTATTCTACGTTATCTCGATAATCCTCAAAATCAAAGTCAGGATTGAGTTGATACTCATTCTCATCTATTTTTTGAAGAGGCTCATTTTCACCGGCGAAATTATCCAGTGGTATACGGCGGATTTCAGATAGCTCCCTCGTGAGAGCGAATGTTCTTTGGGCTATCTCTTCGGCAGTAAGTGTACAATCATAATTCTGGTCAAAGACTCGCAAAATCCAATCGTATCCGACCAAATATTGATATTCGAACCTTTCGGGCGGCTCAGAATCAATAAACCTGGCGAAGGCGTCGGGGAGACGGCTAATCAGCAATTCTCTAAGAATGTCCTCAGCATTTGTCGCTAACTCGTTCGCAGGAGTAGAGACTCTATCTATATCTGCTACATCCTTGCCCTCGTGAACGATTTTATTTCGGGCGGTATACAACTCGTCTATCCTCTCGTTAAGTTCGCTCTCTTCTAAATTAGAAATTCTGTTGATTGGGACAGTGTTTCTAATTAACTTAGCTACTGCGACTGAGATAGATTGCTGTTTTATTTTCTCACCAAAGAGCTGTCCAATCCTCCCATGTAGTGTTGGATGTTCGTCTGGGTCAACTGAGTCCAGAGCAGCATCTTTCGCCCTCTCATATGCTCTTTCCTTCTCTTCATCAAAATCTTGTTCGTCTAATTCAACAAATGCCTCTATACCAGTCCACAATGCCACTAACTTATCTTCTGAAATACTCGTTGCAAGACCGTAATTATACCAATTAAGCGATTGTCGGGCTTTATCATCGCCATTGAGAACTGATTCTAAGTTTGCTCTCACTTGGTCAGCGGTCTTAATATTCAAATCATCAATAGGGTTGCTGACATCTACCATAGATTGATTTGCTGCATCTGCAGGACGGATTCGATAATGTGGACCAAGCAAAATCCCATTTTCCGATACAAATGACAAAATACTCACATCCTTTCTGGCCTTCTTTTGTAGGCTTCCACGAGCAATATCTCGGGCCTCTTCCCGGTTATCAGCGTCAATTGTATATTGTAAAGCCGCGTTTGCATTTCGATTCTCCCCTCCTAACGGAATAAGAGTGCCCTCTCCTAACTCACCACCATCCTGGATATTAGCTGGTCCAAGCAGTCGGTACCGAATATTATATTCTGTCATGATTACCTGGGCTCTCAGTAAATGTTTATAAGTGGCGGTCTACGGTAGTCGTACCTATCTAATCGTACTCTGCTAGGAGAGCTTGGTCCACTACCCCATACAAAGCGATGAATTACTGGTACCAATTTGTATGGACTGCTGAAGAGACATTCCAAGAAAAGAAACAAATTGGGTGCCTTCAAACTCTGATATGAGCTATGAGTAGGCAGCCCAGAGGGACTGAACCGTCTTATATGGAATATCTACAGCGGGGTATCGATTATGTTCGTGACCACCCTGAGCAAGCTGCTGCAGCTGGGTTGGCCGGTCTGCTACTTTTCGGAGATTCAGACGAAGAGTCGGATTATAATGTCGACTTTGTGTTTTGGGATGTTGAACACGGCGATGCTATGTTCATCGACTCTCCTGAAGCCAACATCGTGGTCGATTTGGGCCAGCACAAAAATGGTTTTTCTCCAATCAACTATCTGTCGAATAATGGTGTAGAGAGAGTTGACTGGCTTATAATCAGCCATCCTGATAAGGACCATATTCGCGATATAGCAATACTTGATGACCAGTACGATATTTCGCTCTATTCGTCCCCAGATGAAGCAGCACCATACATCAAGCATAAAAAAGAATACACCTATCCAAATGACGAAGTGTATCAGACCATCTCGGACAAGTTTTTAGAGTTCGAAGGTAGGCGACTTTCCTATCAAGAACCTCCAATTGAACGGGGGCAGTTGCGTGTTCACGAGTTTTCGCTTTCCCCCGATGAACTTGGGATGACTCCAGCCAAACAGCTATCTACTGATGAAAAATCTCCCTCGTTAAATAATCTTAGTATTCTCAATATATTTGAATATAATGGATTTAAATTATCAACAATGGGTGACTTGGAGGAAAAGGGGATTGAACTCTTGTTAGACCGTGCTGACGTAAGGAGAGCGCTTCAGGGTACTGATGTCTTGGTTGCACCTCATCATGGTCGAGACAGTAGTTATGCTCCACGACTTTTCGACTACATAACCCCAGAGATAGTCGCGATTTCAGATGCTGATGGAACTGAATATAGTGCATCTCAAAAATACAGCCATCAAGCAACGGGAAAAACAGTAGAACATCGAGAAGGAGATTCAACAGTCCGTAATGTCGTTACCACCCGGAAAGATGGGGCAATATACCTCGGGGTAAACTCGAGCAGTGACTATCAGGTGACAATCGAGTGAAGGGGCAGTCCCCTTTAGAACGCACAAGATGGCTGAGAACACAGTTGACGAACAGAATTCAAGAACCAGACCTCCAATGACTGTTATCTCGCTTTTCTGTTTGATGTATATAGAAGTCAGCTATCGCATATTGGATAAATCGCTTATTCATTTTCTCTTTCCGCTGTCCGAAGACCCAAATACCAATAAGACTCCCAATCAGGGCCAAACTAAGAACTGGCCAGGAACGAACAGTCACCAATCCTGTACGCTTTAGCAGGATTCCTATAGTGGTAATGAGAACTGCGATATGCCCTACCGCCCACATACTCCGATGAAATGAATGGAGAGCCTGGAACCGTAGAGCACGAGTCGCTGGTGTCGTTTCTATGTAACTTAATAGCAAACGGAACATCTCACCATAGTCATCGAAATTCTCAGGGAGGGCAAACTGCCGTTCCATCAAGGGCCAAACTGACTCCTCAACATACGTGATGTCTATCGGCAAGTCACCTACATCTTCACCGCGAGTAGCTCGTATGACCTTTCCGAAAAGTTTGGGTGTTCCATCGAGCCAACTAGCTATTACTTGGACAATATGTCCAAAAACAAGAGCAGAGACTAAGAAAGCACCAGCTCCGAGAGTCCCAGTTGAGGATGATATGAAGTTCTCAACAGGGAAAATAATACTCGGAATCAGTAATACTACTGCGCCGGGAACTAAGTTGGTGAGAACGTCGTAGAGTTCAAGAGCACGAAAGCTTCGAGCAACAGCCATTCCATTCTTTATTTAGGTCATCCTCTCATAACGTTTGGTGGATGCCTTTCGCGAGGAGTAGTCTCGACCAGAGACAGATACCTCCCAGTCATCGGGATTTGAGGCCTTTATACGGATTCTTCCATCGTTTCGAGTTGTAATAACATACCTTATATCTGTATTTCCTGTGTCTTCATGTTTGACTTCTACTCCGCTGGCATGGCTACGATATTCTTCTGTAGCCGGGTTTTGAGGGTCACCTTCATCTGAGAACACCACAAGGTCTGGATTGATATGGTCAACTAAGTCCTCATCGTAACTGCTGTCTCTCCCGTGATGAGGAGCAACCAGAACCTCTGAGTCCTCAATAGCTGCCATTGCAGTGGAGTTATCCTTCAATTCATCTATACCTTGTGACATTATATCGCCCATCGTCACGTACTGGAAACCGTAAGAATTGACGACCGATACCTTACTCAGGTTGTTCAGTTTCTTAAACCGACTACTGCCAAGAGAAGCATCGCTAGTACCAAAGTTATGGAATGTAACTCCGTCCGATGGAATACCGCCATCGGCTCTGGTTCGTCCTACCGTCCGTTCATCTATTGCCCATGATGGGTCAGATGGCGGTGTCTCAACGTCGCCATCGTACTCATCAAGAGTATTTAAATAATATTCAGCATCCTCAATGTAGTCCTCATGATTGTTCTCACGTGCCTCTTCTAACCCTTCTTCTACTAACTCTGTTGCCGATTTAGGTCGTTGTAGAATGCTGGGAGCAAGGCCCAATTCTTCCATCACATCGAGGTCTTCAATATGGTCGTGGTGGGGGTGGCTAATAATTAGATAGTCAATCTTGTTCACCCCGAACCGACTGTCGTTTATCCACCGAAGGGGTGACCACTCATTCTCACCTGTATTTGCGCCACAGTCGATAACCACGTCTCTATTTCCTGCACTCATGTAGGCTGCGCTTCCATGCTCTACGTCCCACACTCGAATATCGAGGACATGATTCGTCTTCTTCGCCATTCAGTTACCATTCATTATGTATGTTTGGTAAAAAGACTTCCGTGACCAAAGTGAAAGTGAAAATGATTCCCCAGTAGGTACAAATGCATTTTGCGTAACTGGCGTTAACGAAGACGACCGATAACGTCCGATAACCTCTCCCAGTGGACGAAAGGCGGTATCTTTACATTCATACCGCCCTGTACATTGAGTATGAGCGAATCACAGGAAAACACGAATGAACTAACACATAAACACGGAGAAACAGAAGCAAAGCGCGTTGCCCAGTATACCCGAGTTAGTACGGAAGAACAGAATCCCGAACAGCAGCGAAACCGAGTACAGGACTATGTCAACTACGAGTATAACGGGGCAGACCAAGTTGAATACGCTGATATTGAAACGGGGACATCAGCTGAAGCCCGAGAACAATTTCAGGAGCTACTCGATGACCTTGATGAACTCGACGCTGTAGTAGCTACAAAGCTCGACCGTATTGCTCGGTCAATCCGTGATTTTGAGGACATCATTGTGCAGTTCGAAGAAGCGGATACACGACTCGTCCTCACTGACCAACCAATTGGATACGACCCTGATGGAGAGGATGCTATGAGTACGCTGATGAGACAAATTACGGCTGTCTTCGCTGAGTTTGAGGTCAACTTGATTCAAGAGCGGACGAAGGCCGCAATTCGGGAAATGCGAGCTAACGGCCATAAGTGGGGGCGAGCACCATTGGGTTTCGACAAAGAAAACGGGAACCTGTATCCAACAGAGGACTTCAACCGAATCTGCTCGGTGTTAGAGCTGGTTGATAACGGTGAGCTGTCTCAGAATAAGGCAGCCTCGATGCTGGAAACCTCGCGGACGACGATTCGTCGAGCTACCACTGAGGAAGACCGCCGTGAACTGTACGACCTCCCGACCAAATCGGACCGATAGGAGAGATAACTTATTTCTATTGCCGTCGTTTCGACTTAGCTTCTCGTATCTCTGCTCCGTCTCGGAGTTTATCGGGACACTGTGGGCAGACTCGTGGCTCATCAACACCATCAGGAGCAAACACACGGACATATCGCTCCGTAACGTGTGTACCACAGTTCTGGCACTCAGGCATCGGACTTGACCACTACCAGTAAATCAGAAATTCTCAAATATAATACCTATGGCTTAATTTTGGCCATCCAGTGTACCGTTGTTTTCTACGGGACTGTGACTGACAGATGTTGTCAGTAGTAAAATGACCGAAGCGCCAGAGAACTCCGCTTACACTCCGTTTGTACTAACTTACGTTAGTACACGCTCCGCTACTGCTCCTGGCTTACACTCTTTTGTAAGTGACCAAGGTTTAAATAATTATCGGAATGTGGGGTAATAAAGAATGGAAAATTACTTCTAATAATATCGTACTCGTACTAGAGAGGGTCTACTGACAGAGGGTGCCCTCCCACCACTGACAACATCTGTCAGTAGATATTTAGGGAACTCTGTTCTGCTAGTGACTAATGGCTGATGAGAAAGATGATGCGTCCCGCATAGATGAGATGGAGGAAAGAATCACGCTGCTAGAATCACGGTTGAACAACGCTATCCGTTCTATTGATAACCTAGAAGAGAGTGTAGATAAGTTGGAAAATGAGAATCGTGAACTCATGAAAGAATTAGTTGAGAAGGTCCACACAAGTCAAGAGTTAGAAACTCAACTTTCTGATGCAGAACGCATCTATCACCTCGGATGGGATGAGGTGCATGTGAAAGATACTGCTCCAAGAAAACGAGCGATGAGGGTAATAGAGAACTGGAAGGAATGGTCTGATAAAGCGAAAAGCGGGGACAGAATGAAATTCAATCAGTTGGTAGAAAGGTTGGATACTATTCTTTCTATAAATGTGGAGTATAAGACAGTATCAAGGGTTGCTGAAGCGATGGAGAGTCTTAGTGACGGAAAATTCCGCGTGAAAGAGACTTCAAACGGCAAGATTATCTATCATGACCCCGATAAAACCCCATTCGTTTGGGAGCTCAGTCAGGTAACAGAGTAACAGGGCAACATCTTCTACAATTATTGTGGATTACTAACGGTGTAATCAATAGGGACTCATCCTGCACTCACGGTACACAACGACATCCAGATAGCATACCAACCAAGCTCTGCAAGGAAGAACACCGCTGCTACATACGCGGCTACTCAAGTAGGGACTAATGAATTTGCTCTCAGAGTTTCTATTAAGGATATACTCTCCGCGGTTCGTTATCTAGTTCAAACATCTTCGTATTACCTGTCGGAGGTCGAAGATTAAATCCATATGCATGAATTCGTTTCACATCTGTTTCAAAATCCTCTGTTTGAAACATCTCCTCTCGTACTGATGCTACATCTGGTGTCATTATTTGGACTATGTCAGCTGAGGCGTTTTCAATTTCACTACAGACCTCTTCATAATCCTCTTCCGACAGTTCTCCTTTGAAAGCATGGACTGTGAGCGTGAGATTATTTGTTATTTGTGTCACAAGGTCGGGAAGGTTATCTTCAAGATTCGTCTTGAAAAAGTCACCGACGCTTTCGAATTCCTCCAAGTTGCTATCGATTTCCAAGTCTTCCTTCATCATATCATCAGCAATCAGACTGGTGAAATGGGATGGGTAGTGCAGCAATTCTTCTCTGAGGAGTACTGCCCGCTGAGTCGGCTTGTGTTCAGTTTGTGGCTCGCACCCATACTGACTGTACTCCTGTAAAAGGATGTGTGACTCTTGGTTGTCTAATTCCTCCCCTGCTTGGTACCGCTCGTAAGTGCGGGTCAGAAGCTCATCACGGTTATCGCGAGTGACAGTGATGTCGGTCTGCACGACTGTTTCTGGGGTTTCGAGATTGTCACGGATTGCTTGTTCGAGGATTTGAGTTGCTTGGTGTTGGTCGCTATCCCAGAGACCCCCAATCAGAAACGACAGTGCGGTTTGGATGGTATCAACATTATAGGAGTCTCCAGCAAATGGAAGCGTTCGTTCTTCCTTGAAGCCATCACTGACTACCTTATTGTCGTCTGTATACAGCTCATTGAGGAGACAAAGGTCAACTAATCCTTGCTGAGCTCGGCGACGCATGCGGATTTCCGTTTGTGAATCTATTGTATGTTCAGTCCCGTCCATCACCGAGGTCAGAACGTCCCTATCGTCCTTTGTGAGAATTCCTCGATACCGTTTCCCTGACATACAACGGTATACGGAGCCCATATTAAAATACCTATTGAATTGTGCTTACCAAACCAAAATATTAGGGTCTATTCCCCCTCTCCAATTATAACTGTTATAACGGCCTATTTAACCTCGCATATATAATCTTACCCCCATATAAATCAACTCTAGTTTGTGCTTACCGATTCTAATCGTCAAATTTATATATGTCGCCTCCTCAGCCAAATATGTCGAACATGACAGCAAGAAAATTGACGGATGACATAGAAGCAGCAGTTCGGAACCAGCTCGATGAGTCGTGGAGTGTTGACTCACAAACAAATCTATGGAAGGTCCAGGCGGCGCACACGCCTGTATCGGCGCGTATCGAAGCACGGCAGGATGGGTCGTTTATCGTTACGAGCTACCGCCACTGCGAATGGGGCGACCAAGGAGAGGTTTCGTGTCTGGCCTCGTATGTGGAAGTCCACTCAGAAGATGACGCTGTCGAAGAAATCGTTGAGCGCTGCTGGTCGCTAGAGAACCAGTTTGATGCAACCGAGTCGCTGGGCGTTGATGTCGCCTCTGTTGAAACAGTAGGCAACGCCCTCGCGGAAACAGAAGCTGTATTCGCAGCAATTCCAGAGGACTACCTTGCTCGTGGCCTCTTCGAAGTAATCTACCACGTTCCCGCTGGTGGTGATGACGCAGGTGTCGCCGACGCACTACGCGAGTTTGACGCTGTTGAGATTGGAGGAAAACCGTACCCGATTCGGTTGAGTAGTGTATTAGCTGCAGAGACTCACCTCTATCGTCGAGTCCCACTGTACGCTGAGGCGATGGCGTATGGCCCGAAAGAGGTCACTGTTGAGGACGGAGTTCGGCAGGTCACCGAGTTCGTCCAGAACGGCGAGAACCCGACACCATTGCCGTCGGAATCTATTGCTGCGGACAGGCTTGCTGAGGAGCTTGTCGAAGCTGGTGCCGTTGCAATTGCTGTAGAAACAGAGCTTAGTAGCAAAGATGAACTCTCGCTGAGCGTTTGGATACCTGATGCGACTGCTTACGAGGTCGTTGGTCAGTACCAAACCATCAGTGTTGAAGGCGACGTGTTAGACCTCAACTTTGAGTTCTGTTGTGTTGGTGGACCGAACTTCCTCCATCGTGTCCCTGTCTATGCCGATGATGACATCAGCGGTATGGAGCCAGTGCCGATTGATGAGGGAATTTCAAACCTCCAAGAGTACGTTGCATCTGGTTGTCCTCGCTCTGTAGTCAATACTCAATGGGGTGAGAAGCGATGAGTACGACCTCGTCGAATCAAGCGAACGCTTGGGATGTCTTGCTTGAACTGCCGACTGATTTGACTGTTCCCTGCGAATTGAGGGGGAACCCAGAGGAGTACCTCGACGAAATCTTATCTTGTCTCGCAGCACTCCAGCACGGATTAGGTCAACGAAACTGCTGCGGAGCTGGAGTCCCGTTTGAACTCAACGGTGATACAGAGGTTGAAAGAATTGCTAAGGAGGTTATTGTAGCAAATCTTCCCTATGACTCTCACGTCTTCATATTTCGCGACCGTATTTACGCTACCACCGATGTAGACCAATTCGCGGAGCAACTCGTAGATGAGGAACATGAGCGCGTGGCACAGGCGATTAAAGAAAACGGTGCCACAGCTCGGGATGTACAAGAAAAGTACGGTCAGGTAGATGATTTGGAACCAGAGCCAGTACAAGACCCGTATGAGGAAGTCGCTCTAACTGCAGAGGAAGACCAATATCGACATTGGCCAGCCGAGATTGGTGAGTATGAACGCTTCGTGCCCGATTCAACTGACCATCCACCAATACTACCATACGGGAACGGTGAATGGGATACTACAATCCTGTGTATGGCCCCTGAGTTCACTGGTAGTGGCAATTGGAGAGTAATTCAGTTAGATGACTCTCCGAACAACGTGGTCGGACAGGGACTCATTTCAGACGACTACAATCCCTTAGAGAGCTATACCGTCCCCAACGAACTGGCAGCTACTGTTGCACTCAGTGCGATAGCTGAGCAACGGGATGATTTAGAAGAACTGCTTCTCCAATCTCTCGCAGGTATTGACCTCTTTCCAGAGGAAGTTGGTGAGGAAGTCTCAGCTGCATCCATTTCTCCTCGCTGCTCGGAAGAGTTGATGGTCGTGGTCAGGGATATAATCGCTCTAGAAATCGGTGACCAATACCGTATCGCAATCCATGGTGGAGAGGTACTGGCTATCGATAATATTGATTCCTTCGTTCAAAACCACGTGTGTGGAATGGAACACGAAGAAGCGGTTTACGAGATTGTCGAAGCCAGTGTGAATCGACGAGAAGCAATTGAAAGTATGCGGGACATGCTTGGAGGTGGCGAAGATGCCGAGTAGAGAATACAAGGGCGACCCAATTGATGGAGGGTACCAGCATATTTCAGAACGTGCAGAACGAACTGAAGTCCCACAGGATAACGCACACGACGGTCAGGAAGAATCGACGCTGCTCTCTGACCTTGACGCGACTCCGTTGCAAAAGGACATCATCGAGGTCGCGATGGTGATGCCCTCAGCCTCATATACAGACATTCATCAAGCTTGTCAGGACCGAGGTATCAACACAGCATATCAGACGGTACGAGAGACAGTGCAGGATTATCTTCCAACCAAGAATAAAGAGACCAATCCCTCAGCAACAGACGAACCTAAACCGTGGCGAGATGAGGGCCGACTGCGTGAGTTATACGTCGAACAAGAAATGACGATGACAGAGGTTGGCGACGAACTCGGTTGCAGTCATAAAACAATCGAAAATTGGCTCAAAAAGCACGGAATCCCCAAGCGGCCAAAAGGAACTCCTGAGCTTAAAGACCCTGACTGGCTACGTCAAAAATACCACACTGAAGGACTCACGCTATGTGAAATAGCCGACGAGCTGGAGTTAGCAGACCACACACCCGTTCTCCGAGGCATGCAAAATCACGGCATCGAGCGACGAGATTCTGGTTATCTCAAAAACACATCTCCCAATCGTAATAAAGTCCCGCGCAAACGGATTAAAATCAGAGAAATCGCAGCAGAGATGGATGAACCGACCACTGGAGCAGTGTATGAGCGACTCAAGGTAGAAGAATATGACGTTGCCTACGAATATGTCTCAACTGTGCTCAACGGGCATTATGACAAGCAAGATGGTATCGCAGAACAGGGTGAGGGCAATGACTGACTCTCGTGTTGCGAATCCTCATCCGCTGGATTTGGAGCATGACCGCGTCGTTCTCTCGAATCGAGAGGTCCAAGTCATTCAAAAAGCGCAACACAAATCCTATGAAGAGGTCGGTGAAGACCTTGGAATTGCTGAATCAACTGTCGGCACATACTACAGCCGTGCAAATTCGAAACTGGGCGAGCAGGTAACTGTGATAGAAGCGATGCTTGACCAGCAACGCAATGCTCGTCGTGATGAGAATATCGAAGCAGTTGCGCGATACGCGGTAGAACGACTCCGTGACCGAGGTCTTGATGTCAAATTCGAAATCCAAGAGCAAGAAGACAAGAACGGATAGACGGATAGTTAAAATTCTACAGCGAGTAAACCGAATTCTACAGTCACTGTGGATAAACGCAATTTTGGGAGCGTGAACGAGCCACTGAGCGGCGATGCAACGGAGTTGATAGAGAAAGCACAGAAAGAATCCGTTATTGACTATTTTGAACACTTCTCAGATATTCGTCAAAGTTGATGTTGTGCTCGCTGTATAACTCTGCTGCTGCTTTGAGGTGGGTCTCTGTCACGTCGGCATGCTCCATTAGGTACTCTTGTCTCTCCTCAATACGACCGATGCGGCCTGTGCCTCTATTATTGAAGTGGTTTTGAAGTAGCTCCAGCTCAGACCTCAACTCCCGAATTTCAGATTTGAGACGGTTGTTTTCGACTCGCACCTCCTCCAGTTCCTTCCGCATTTCATCGCGGTCTACAGACTGTGCAGGAGGGCGTGATAGGCCATCTAAATCAGACAAACCGTCTGGGTTGGTCCTGTAGAGATTAGCGTCAGCGACGTTCTCACGCTTTTCTGTTTCGCACACTACGAGTCCTGCATCGCGCAGTTTGCGGAGCCGCCTCCGAACCTTGCTGTCCGTCACACCGTCATACGAGGTGAGAGCAGCACTGATACTGGACGTGGACTCCCAAGTCTCTGACTCGCATAGATAAGAGAGAATCCACTGACTTATCCAATCAACATGTACGCCATTATATTTCATACATTCTGAACGAATCAGATAAGCCCTAAATGGTTTACTCAGGTAATGCACGGCAGACGACGACCGCAACGCGCTTATACTGTCTTTACAGTAGAACAGGGGGGAGTTCAACCACTGAAAGCATTGACCCACTTCACGTGAATTGAACCTCACTCACCAACGAGAGAGCGCACCATAGCTGCAGTCAAACGTAATTCCACACTCAGGACAGTCTCTTTCAACTTTCGATGGCTCGTAGACATCCTGATGGAAGGTTGAGATGATGGGGGCAAGTGATGCTGAGGTTTAAATACGCTACCGAAGCCAACAGCGGTGATGACTCGCTATCGGCTTGGAGACCGTGTTCGTATCGACATCACCTCCTTGGCGACAATACTGCCAAGAGGGAAGAATAGATTTCATTAGCTCATCTCTCAGCCATCAGAATGCTCTTTGAATAGCTTCGAATTTCCCAGAGAAAACACACTTGGCGGCTCGTCCGCACGCTTTTCGAGTTGTTTATTCGTCTGTATCTCGCTGATTGTATCGTATCGGTCTACGGTGGGGGAACGGTGCTAGAGTTCCGAAATTTTTCTTTTTGGAACACAGCGGGATAAGGAGTATAGACAGGGAGTAAATCGAAAAGCCATTTTGGAGGTAGAGGTGTTTAAACAGTGGAATAGGACAGTGTAGGTAATACGATTGGGGGGAGGTAGAAATCCTTCAAAACACTAATTGTATCGATAGGGTACAATAGGACTGCCCTGCATCGTGCTAATTGTATAGCTGACTATACAGTTAGCACTCGCTAACTGTCGGAAGAACATCGTGTTCTGGAGAAGTAGGGGTGAAATTAGTGGAAAAGAAGTAGCGTCAATTGTGTGGTTAGAAGTACAGTTAGTGCAAAACCTTTCCATCACCAGTAGGACCCCGCCGTTGAAAACTAAACAAAACCCACCGTTGAAACTCTCTACACCTAGGTTAGATTTTCACTCTGTCCCTGCCCTACACTCCTTGACCCGTCATGTACAGAAAAGAAAAGATTTCTCGACCCTGTTTCACTCCGTGATTCCCCCGTTCGTGACTCCCTCTTCCTGTTGCCACCTTGGAATCAATTGTGTGAGTTACATACAATAAATCCTGGCCTATTTAACCATCTTGCCCTAAGTATTAATCATAATGTCTAAGAACAAATCTGGGGACAATGAATCAGGGGCACAGCACATTAATGAGAGCGACTACCCGTCTCACACAATTCTACACGGCACAAATAGCGACAGTAAGCGCGTTACCATGCACAAATGGGCACATGAGGCGGTGTCCTACGTAGCTTCCGTTCGAAATCGGAAACTCACACAAGGTGTTTTGGCGTATGAATGTCTGCTGTTTTCCTATGATGAGTTAACTGATAGGCTGGACTCTGTAGAGTCCAGGTTAAACGAGTCTGCACCTGAAAAGCTTGATTTCGAGGCGTTAGATGAATTGAAGGTTCGAACAGAAGATGAGGCAGAAGAAGATATACGTAGAGGCGTTGAGAACCCTGAAAAGAAGCGTACGCAGGTGAAGGTCTGGCTGCCGCGCCAGGTTATGCAAACGGCACCGTGGCAGCGTGGTTGGGGTACTCGCCTCGAAGATGCTGTTCGGTCAGTGTACGCGTCGGCATTTTCAGACCGTATGGACCGTATCGAGTGCAAACGGCAGCTAATAGACTATGTGGAAAACGGTAGGAAACCCACTCATCCCATAGCTGTTGATGTTGTATCTGAGGATATGGGAGCGTACATAGATAGCCCTGAGATTCTCACGGAAGTTATTATAACTGACCCTGATGATTACTTCGCTATCTCGGACGATTTGACCCGCGTAAATGAACAAAAAGAGAAGATGTATGAACTATACGAGAACATGCCAACATTAAATAAAGGTAATTTTGTGGCTCTACTACAGAAGGCACACGGACACGATTCAGACTACGCAAAAGACCGCGTAGAAAAGTGGTGTGAAGAGTACGAGATTTTCGACTACGCTCCGATTGATGAAAAGACCGTAACACAGGACAATTTTGCTGAGTTAGCGGATGAGTTGATAGATACAGAGAGGAACGAGGCGGACCTAGTGAATCAGCTATTTGCCACAGCTGAAGAGGAAGGTGAAGACACCATGTCCTTAGAGGATGTAGCCGAAGTGCTGGAAGAAGGAGGTCTCATTAGAACCGCTACTCACAAGACCGCTGGTAAGAAGCTGCAAGAATACGATGAAAGGTACGGTATGACGAGTTTCAGGTATGTTGATAAGGGTGCGGTATACCTCTCGACCTATGCACCTTCGGCGTAACCCTTCGTGGTGCTGTACTGGTTATCAAGCCAACATGGTTCATTTTCAGTTCTAGTTGATTCCGATGAGCAGGTCGAGTACGAGGAGCAACAGAGTCCAAACTACGAGAATTGGAATCCATAGAATCGAGATACCAGAACCGACCGCTCCAGCGAATACGCCCGTCCAGAAACCGATGTAGTGCCAAGTCACAATGAAAAATAATACGAAAGGTGTTGTGACGAGAAAGACCAATGCAAATAGCTCAGTCCCGTTTGCATGCCAGATGTGGCTCAAGCCGATGATGCTCATATAGTATAATTGATGCAGAGCTATTGCAGTTGCAATGAGTTGAACGGCAGCGTTAGGAGGTTAGTCATCGTCCCAATCTCCTTGCTTGGCGTGTTGGAGGTCCCGTTCGAGACGTTCAATCCGTTGCTCTAGAGTTTGTGGGTCGATGTCCGTCAGATGCTGATATTCGGCTGGAATTTGCTCCGTCTGCGCTTCGAGCATCTTAGAGCCGAAAAAGCCGTTTTGCTGTGCCTCAGCGATGACTGCTGCTTCCTTCGCCCATTTCAACTCCTCCTTCAATTGCTCCGCATCGTGTTGCCTCATAGAACATCACGACAAGACAGAGAAGGAATCAGAATGTCATTCTTACGGTCTCATCTTCTAATAAAGGGAGAGTGGGCTACCCAATAACATCTCTATAGCTCTCTCGTATGCTTTTTTCCTTGAAAGACAAATAGGCTTCTTCTGTAGTCTCTAAATCAGCGTGTCCGAGCATCTGGCGCAAAAATTCGACATTCCCTCCATCACTAATATATTTTATAGCAAAATTAGAACGGAAGTGCTGCGCAACGTATCTATAGCGCGGGTCTCCCTTTGCATCTGTGAACATAATTTCTTGAACGCCTGCATCTCTTGCCGTCTGTCGTACAATCCTATTCAGCCAGTTAGGGTGGATTTGCTCACTTCTGAGGCTTACCAACAAATACGGCGACTCTGAAGCGGGTTTGTAGCGTTTCCTGCCTACGTTCAGGTATTCTGTGAGTAGAGAATCTGTCCTGTTAGTATAATATACGGTCTTCTCTGCACCATCTCTCTTGGCAATTTGTATATTCTCTATTTTCCGATGTTCTCGACCTTCCTCTATTTGTTTCACGGTCACGCTACACAATTCGGACGCTCTAAGTCCTGTATCTCTCAATAATTGTATTATTAGTTTATCACGTATAGAGTCAGCTTCCCTTACCATCTGGTCTATTTTGTCAGAATCTAGCTCAATGACGCTCTCTCCTTGTTCTTCGACCTTCTTAGGGTTCGACGTACTCCATTCATCAGGCTTTATTTCGTCATCATATTCTTTTTCAGCTTCATCTACTGGATTATCTACGATAATCCTTTCAATTTCTAATGCTCTAAAATAAGCTCCTAAGTGCCTATACATGTTATATGTAGTAACTTTTGTGTAGGTGTTTTTCAGCTTGTTCAAGTATGAAAGAATATCAAGTGCTTCAACATTTTCAGGCTCTAAATCTCGCTCCTTCAAAAATACTGCAAAGTGCTTTAGAGTGCTTCTTGCTTGCTTTAACGCATCTTCTGTATCCATATCACTTGCTATATGGTCTTTGCAACGCTCCCAGTATGGTACGGTCTCTGTCATTGTTATTCTGCCAAAGATATTCCATCTACAGCTTCATTCTGAACTAATGCATCATACAGAAGTTTTCTTACCGTGGCGTCTACAGAATCGCTTAGCTCGGCTTCTGTAAGCTGTTCTTCGTGTGCTTGTTCTACAGCTCCAGAAATACCATTTATATCTCTCTGCATGCTTTCTAAGAGCCGTACCACTTCGTCTATGTCGTTCAGGTCTCTGTCTGCTTGGGATTCGTTTATGTAGTCGTTCACTGCGGTTCTGATTAGGTCCGATTTGGTATTGTGTGGCGTTTTCTCTTCATCTACCCACTCAGTCCATTCCGAGAATTGCTCATCTGAAAGCTCCACATTCACTTGTGGCATACTCACCCATTCACAACGACGCTATATAAACTATTACAGATAATATCTGTACTTAGTTTCATACTGTGCCGTCAACTACTACGAGGAGAACGTCCACTCCCACGAGTGGCAGGAGTCGATCGACGTCGAGATGACCCGCTGGGACCGCGAGGAGTACCGCCGGGCGTTCCGGGAGGCCGGCCTCCGCGTGGCCGAGCAGGACAACATCCCGGACCGGGAGACGACGATCCCGGACGCGTCCGAGTTCCCGACCGAAGACTGGGACACTCGCGAGGACATGGTCGAACGCTACCGCGAGTACGGGACGCTGCTGACGGTCGGCGTCGCCCCCTGATTTCGACTGGAGACCCGTCGGGCCGACTCGGGTGAGTGCCGATCAGCCCGTGGATTCGGGCGCGTCGGACTGCTCGTCGCTTTCCGCCCGTCCGTCGTCCGATGGCTCCCGCTGTCCCCAGAAGCCCTCGCCTTTCCTCACCTCGAGGTCGCCGAGTACCTCGGTCTGGCAGGCCAGTCGCAACCCCTCGCGGCCGCGCAGCGGCGGCACCGAGAGCCGCCGTCTTTCGGCCGCCGTCGGTTCGCTCACGTCACCCTCGAGTCGAACGGCGCAGGTGCCACAGGTCGCGTGACCGCCGCAATTGAGGGTGTCGGCCATCCCGTTGTGCGGCGACAGTCCCGTTTCAAGGAGCACGTCCCGGAGGTTCGCACCGCGTTCGCACTCGATCCGTTCGCCCCGGTAGTACACGGTCGGCATGAAGTGGCATACGGTACCGAACTACAAAGAGCCGCGGGGCCGCCGTCGACGGCGCTACTCGAAGCGTTCGCCGGCCGGAATCGCGGCCTCGAGCCAGTTCTCCTCGGGCGGGAGCGGGCAGTCGAACGTCTCGCTGTAGGCACAGAAGGGCGTGTACGCGAGGTTGAAGTCGACGACGAGTTCGTCCCCATCTGTGAGTTCCCGGTCGGGTGCCAGTTCCATGTAGCGGCCGCCCTGGTAGGTCTGCTGGCCGGTCGTCTTGTCCCGGAAGGGGATGAAAAGCGGCTCCTCCGCCCGATTCCCCTGGGGGCGTTCCTGCTGGTAGGCGGCCAGCTCCAGGGTAGCGTCCTCGAGGTCCTCGTCCGTGCGCTCGAGGTCGACGGAGAGGGTCACCGTCCACAGATAGCGCATCTCCCGGCCCGCGGTGGTGTCCATCAGGACGACTTCGGGGTCGTCGTGGACCGTCGCGGTCGCGGTTACGCGGTACTCCGGATCGGGGTCGAAGTAGTCCAGTCCGTCGAACCCGTCCCGTTCCTCGGGCGGGATCGGCGACTGCGGGTGCTCGGCGAAGAACTCGTTTTTCTCGGCGCGTTTGGCCTCGAGTTCGTCGCGCCACTGGTCGACGTCGAAGTCGGCGTCGGCGTCGGCGTCCGTCTCGCTCATACCTCCGATTGTGACCCCACACTCGAGTGCGTTGCGTTCGCGGCGCCGCGCTGTTCACTCGCTGAGAGCGGGGCGAACCCACTTCCCCGCGCCGGCGCAAGGGGTAGACGATGTGGCCCTGGGAACACGCGCTCGTGGGGTATCTCGCCTACTCGCTGTGCTGTCACGCCTTCCACCGCGAGTCCCCGGGCGGCCTCGAGGCGTTCGCGGTCGTCGTCGCCTCCGTCCTGCCCGACCTGATCGACAAGCCGCTGGCCTGGGAGTTCGGCGTCTTCGAGAGCGGGTATGCGCTGGGCCACTCGATCTTCGTCGCGGTCCCGCTGGCGATCGTCGTCGGCTCGCTCGCGCGGGCCTGGGGTCGATCCCGCGCGGGGCTCGCGTTCGGCCTCGGCTACCTGTTGCACCTGCCCGCCGACGTCGTCGACGGCTACGTCAGGGGCGGCTACCTCGAGTTCGGCATCGTCCTCTGGCCGGTCGCGCCCGTCGAGACGCCTCCCACGGCCGCTCCGGCGGGCTTTCTCAGCGAGTTCTCCCGGCTGTTCGCCGGCTACCGGGAGCAGTTGCTCGCCGGTGAACTCTCGACGTACCTGTGGTTGCAGTTCGGGATCGTCGTCCTGACGGCGCTACTGTGGCTCTACGACGGCGCACCGGTCGCCCGCGAGTGTCTGGCCGGTGGGAAACGGACGCTGGTTTCGCTGGGATCGTCCATCCGTGGGCTACGGGAACGGCGAGAACGGTGAGGAGTTGCGCCGACGAACGTGGTGTCGACCTCGCTCAGCCGTCCGGTTCGCCCGCGATCGTCACGACGCCGTTGCGGACGGAGACGTCGGTCGCCGACGGCGGAAGATCGAACTCGCACTCGAGTCCCTGATCGTCCGCGACGACGATGACTCGCGAGTCGACCACGTCGACGGAAAGCTCGTCGCCGGTGGCCCTGTCCCGGCCGAAGTCGACCGCGATGAGGCTCTCGTCTGTATCGTCGTACTCGAAACTCCGAACGAGCGCGTCGTCACCCTCGGCGTTTCGGAGCGGTTCTGGTACGTTCACGTCCGGTTCCAGGGACCAGTGGATGGTAAGCCTCCGGCCGGCAACGTCCTGCCACACCTGCGGTCGGGAAGCGACACAACGTTTATCGATCGCCCGGTACACCAGTCAACCATGTTACATTCTCCCGACTCGTCGACGGGGGTGACGCCGGCGTGACCGGGATCGATCGTCGATCGCTTGCGATCTTCCTGGGGACGCTGGCGGTGCTCTCGGGCGCGGTCGTCGCCGTCTCGCGACTCGCCGGCGTGAGCATGCTCGCGCTCGCGCCCGCGTACATGTTTACGCCGATGCTCGCCGGCATCGCGACCTGCATCGTCGGTCGGCTGTCGTTCGAGGCGGCGGGACTCAGGCTCCCGCGGGGTCGATTTCGCTGGCTCGCAGTCGCCATCGCCGTCCCGATCGCTCTCGTGTTGCTGGGGACGGCGATCTCGCTGGGGCTGCCGGGGGTGGAGTTCGTCCCCGACGCGAACCCGCTGACCGGCGAGGGGACCGAGTTCGCCCAGCCACAGGACGGCGAGGCAGCCCCGGCCGGCCCGTCTCTGCCCGGTTGGCCCTGGAACCTGTTGATCTCGATCGTGGCCGCGGTCGTCTTCGGCGTCACGATCAACGGCGTCTTCGCGTTCGGCGAGGAGTTCGGCTGGCGCGGCGTCTTCCTGACGGAACTCGCCCCCCTCGGCTTCTGGGGCGCGTCGGCGGTCATCGGCCTCTGCTGGGGGGTGTGGCACGCACCCGTCATCCTCGAGGGGTACAACTATCCGAACTACCCCGTCGTCGGCGTCGGGATGATGACCGCGGCCTGTCTGGCGATGTCGCCGGTCTATACGTACGTCACGATCGAGGCGCAGTCGGTGCTGGCTCCGACCGCGCTGCACGGCACGTTCAACGCCTTCGCGGCGACGATGCTCGTCTTCGCACAGGGCGGCTCCGAACTCGTCGTCAACCCCGTCGGGGCGGTCGGGATCGCGGTCTTCGGGCTCGCCGCCGTCGGAATCGCTCTCACGGGAACGCCCGCGCTCGAGGGCGACTGGGCGCTGCCGGTGGAGAGCGAAGCCGGGGACGGCGGCGGCCGGGAGAGCGGGGGCCTCGAGGGGTCGCCGCTCGAGGAGTAGCGGTCGACGTTTCGTCTTCCTCGGTGGCGCTGAGACGGCCCGCGTACGACCGGGGATCGGTGCCGAACGGACGTTTATAAGGGAAGCCGCCGCGACTTCGGTCCGTCAACGCTATGGACGACCGCCCACGAGTACGCGAAGAATGACGGACTGGCGCTCGATCTTCGGCCACGACGAGCCCTACGACGAGCAGGTCGACGGGATCGAAACCGCGATCGAGACCGCCCGCGAGGGCGGCTACACCGTCGTCGAGGGGGCCTGTGGCACCGGGAAGACCATGCTCGCGCTGACGGCCGGGATCGACCTCGTGCGCGACTCCGACAGCGACTACGAGCGCGTCCTCGTCCTCACGAGCGTCAAACAGCAACTGCGCCAGTTCGAGGCGGACCTCGAGACGATCAACGGGAACCTGCCCGACGACTGGCGGCCCGTCTCGGGGCTCACGCTGGTCGGCAAGGCCGACGTCTGTCCGTACAACCGCGAGGGGGCGGCGGGGATCGACGACGGCAACGTCTACGACCGCTGCGAGACGCTGCGGGATCGCACCCGCGATCTCACGGGTGAGGGCGGCGAAACGACCGCGAAGAACCTCGCCGCGCGGGCCCGCAGCCAGCAGATCGGGCTGGCCGACAGCGGCCGCGCGAACAGTGGGACCTACCTCGAGACCGCGGGCGAACCGACGCCCTACCCGCGGGACCTCCCGGAGTACGACGACGGCGGCGCAGCCGGGGTCGCCACGGAGTACTGCCCGTTCTACGCGCAATACCTCGAGGACCTCCCGGAAAGCGAAGACGGGACCGGCGACCCGGCCGAGGCCGTCCCCTACGACTTCACCCAGGCGGGGATGGTCACCCCCGAGGATCTGGTGGCCCGCGCGGCCCGGAACGGCACCTGCCCGCATTCGGTGATGGGCGCGGTGCTTGGCCAGGTCGAGGTCGTCGTCGGCAACTACTACCACGCGTTCGACCCGCGGACGGTCGGCTCGTTCACGGGCGCGTTGCTCGACGACTCGACGTTCGTCGTCTGCGACGAGGCGCACATGCTCGAGCCCCGCGTTCGCGATCTGGTCAGCGACGGGGTCGGGGACCGAACGTTGCGGGACGCCGAGACCGAACTCTCGCGGGTCATTCAGCCGGTGAAGTTCGAGCGCGAGGGGCGACGCGCGGAGGGCGGTTCCCAGACCGCCGACGCCGACCTCGTGCGCGCCGAACTGAACGACAGCGACGTCACCTACGAGGAACTCAACCGCACCCTCGAGTTCATCGGCGACCTCCGGGCGGAACTCGACCGCCGGGTGACGGCCTATCTCGACCGGAACCACAGGGGGTGGAAATCGAACCTGAACGATCTCGAGGACGACGAGCTCCCCCTGCGCGACCCGGCGGAACCCGCCGAGGACGAGATCACGGAGTGGGCCCGCGAGGCCGGCTACGGCGACGCCGAGTGGGTCCGCGCCGAAGCCGTCGGGGCCGTCGTCGCCCGGATCCTGAACGAGGCCGAGGACGAGGAGCGCACCCGCGCCGCGCCCGCGGTCGGCCGCGTGCTCGGCGAGTGGTACCGCCGCGATCACACCGATTACTTCCGGGAGATCGAACTCGAGCGGACCTGGGACGACACCGAACCCGCGGATTCCTGGCGGCGAGCCTACAACGCTCGCCTCGCGCTGCACAACTGCGTCCCGAGCGACGCTATTGGCGAACGGCTCGCGGCCTTCGGCGGCGGCGTCCTGATGAGCGCCACCCTCGAGCCGATCGACGCCTTCACCGAGGTGACGGGACTGGAGTACCTCGCACGCGAAGAAGACAGGCCGATCGTCGAGCGCCGCTACGGGCTACACTTCCCCGAGGAGAACCGCGAGAGCTTCGCGGTCGCCGCGCCGAAGTTCACCTACGACAACCGTGGCTATCCGGGCGAGGAGAACCCGACCAGGACCCACTACGCCGACGCGGTCTCGAAGGTCGCCCGGCTCCCGGGCAACGTCCTCGTCGGGATGCCCAGCTACGCCGAGGCCGAGTGGATCGCCGGCGAACTCGAGGAACGAGTCGACAAACCCGTCCTGCTCGACGCCTCGAGCGACGACGAGACGACCCAGTCGCTGAAAGCCGAGTTCTTCGCGGGCGACGGGAAGGTGCTCGTGACGAGCCTGCGCGGGACGCTGACCGAGGGGGTCGACTACAGCGGCGACCGGCTCTCGGCCGCCGTGGTCTGTGGCGTCCCGATCGTCAACACCTCGAGTCCGCGGACGAGGGCCGTCCGGCGGGCCTACGACGACGCGTTCGGGGACGGGTTCGAGTACGCGCTGACGATCCCTGCGGTCCGGAAGGCCCGACAGGCGATCGGCCGGGTCATCCGCAGCCCGGCGGACGTCGGAGTTCGCGTCCTGCTCGACGAGCGCTACGCCCGCGATAGCTGGGACTCGGTTCGAGAATACCTGCCCGACGACGGCGAGTTCCAGTCTGTTAGCTCCGACATGCTCGAGTACGGCCTCGAGCGGTTCCGCTCGCGGCTCGAATCGTCCTAACGAATCGGAACGTATCGCTCCGACCGGTGGTCCGTGGATCCGTCCCCGTTTTCACTCTCGCTCCGACAGCCGTTCTCGATGCCCGTCCTCCGGCGCATCGGCCGCCGATCGCTTTGTTTCGTCCTCGAGCCGGGACTCGATGCGCCGCTCGAACTCGGCTTCGGATAGCTCACCGCTCTCGTACCGCCGTTTCAGGTCGACGAACGGATCGTTCGTCGCCGCGGCGTCCGCGTTCGTGACGGACGCGGGTGGTGCATCCGGATCGGTCCCAACGTTCGACGCCGTCCGTTCGTGGATCTTCGTCCCCCGCGAGTACGCGTCCGCCGACTCCACGTTCCCGATGAGCGAGAGATACACCGGCCAGAGGACGGTCAACGAGAGGGCAAGCGCCGGCAGCCCCAGCCCGAGGAACGCGGGCAGCCAGAACAACGCGCCGAGGGACACCCCCCATCGCGGGACCTCGAACAGGGCAAGCGCCAGCAGCCAGAGCCCGGCCGTGCCGACCGTCGACCCGAGGAGCGACCGTCCGAGCCATCCGTCGGGCGTATAGTGCTCGACGAGCGCGTGCCACCGCCCGAGCCGATCGGAGCGGTCGAACCGTCGTTCACCCATACGTATCGCTTCGTCTACACGACGATTATTGTTACGAAATCTACACTCGTCCGGCGGTACCGGCGATACCGGCGGTACTATCGGCGGGGCACGTCGACGGAGCGACGCTCGCGTACCCGTTCTTTGATCTCGCTGCTCGAGTGGAGTCGGTCGCCGTCGGCCTCGAGGCCGCTGGCCCGTTCGACGCGACAGTCGATCCCCCAGTCGGCGAGCATCGCGGCGACCTCGCGTTCGTCGTGGTGCTGGTCGTGACCCAGCACGAGCACGTCGGGATCGATCGCCCGGATCGGCACGGAGAAGTCCTCGGGGTGGCCAAGCCGGGCGTGATCGACGACCTCGAGGGCGGCGACGGCGTCGCGTCGCTGTGGGGCGGGGACGATCGGAGCCGGTTTGTGGTCGACCGTCTCCGGGCGGGCGACGATTACGTGGAGTTTCTCGCCCAACGCGGCCGCCTCCTCGAGGTAGTGGACGTGGCCGGGGTGGAGCAGGTCGAACGTGCCCTGGGCGACGACGCGGGTCGGGTCCCTCGCTGGGCTTCTTTCCTGCTCGTGCTCGTGCTCGGACTCGGACTCGGTCATCCCGACCCCCGTACCGTGACGGTCGTGGTCGTGGACGTCTCGGTATACAGCGAGTACAGGAGGATAGCGAACCCGCCGGCAGTACAGGAACTCTGTATCGCGACGCCGAGCCCGATGCTCCCGCCGATCAGGTGGGCGAGGCCGGCGATGCCCGATCCGGCGACGATGAAGCCGAAGCCGGCGGCCACCGCCCGCAGCGCCCGAGAGCCGGTTCGGCGGAACGCCCGGTAGGCGAGCCCCGCGACCGCGCCGCCGAGGAGGAGCGTCGCGGCGTTGGCTGCCACGATGAAAGCCGTGTATTCGTTCATAGCTATCGTATTGGGTGTCGGAAACGGGGATCCGTACCGACTCTCCACGATTCGGATACTTCAGTCGTTCCGTCGCTTCCCAGGTAAGTGGAACTGTCGAAGAACACGTTCGGTCAATTGGGGCCCTGTCCGCCCGACCGCCGTCCGCGGAGCGTCAATCGTCCACGACGACGCCCCGGTGTCGGCGTTCGTCCAGGGGTTCGATCGCGAACCCCAGCGACTCGTAGAACGGCCGCACGCCGTCGTCGAACCGCGCGGTGAGCCGTCCCTCTCGTTCGAGTGCGTGTCGGATCAGCCGGCGACCGAGCCCGTTACCGCGATGGCGACGGCGGACGCCGATGGCGGAGACGTGTGCGCCGCGCTCGCCCTCGATCGGCTCGAGCACGATCGTCCCGAGGATCCGTTCCTCGTCGCCGTTCCCGTCGCCGGCGACGAACACGTCCCCGGTCTCGATCCGTCCCTCGACGTCGCCGGGTTCGAGCATGGCCGCGTCGAGGATGCGTCTGACCTCGAGGGCGTCGGCGGACCGGGCGGGACGGACGAACGGCTTCATGATGGGGGGTCGCTACTCGCAGACGAAACGCCGGCGGGTGCCGACCGATTGGCTCGCTCCTCGAGGGTGCGACGCGGCTCGAGGGGTGGGATGGGAGGGCTGTCGGCTACCATGTGAGTGGATTCGTTGCCGGCCGCGGAAAATTGCACGGCTTCCGGTTTCCGGGCTGTCGAGTGCCAGATGCCGGGTGTCGAGGGCCAGATGCCGGGTGTCAGGTGCCAGGTGGTGGCTGCCGGGTTCCAGATGCCAGGTGGTGGCTGCCGGGTTCCAGATGCCAGGTGGTGGCTGCCGGGTTCCAGATGCCAGGTGGTGGCTGCCGGGTGCAGATCACCCCGGCGGCCGGCCACGGAACGAACCATTATTGACTCGCGCGCAAATATTGCGCCAACGGATGACACGCAGTTCAGACGCCGTCTCGTTCGCCGACGTCGAGGCCGCCCGCGATCGGCTCGACGACGACTCGGTCGTCAAGCATACGCCCGTCGAACGGAGCACCTCGCTGGACGAACTCACCGGCGGCGAGGTCCACCTCAAGATGGAACACCTCCAGTGGACGGGCTCGTTCAAGACCCGGGGCGCATACAACAAGATCGCCCAGACGGTCGAGGAAGGGGAGGCGAACCGCGTCGTCGCGGCAAGCGCGGGCAACCACGCCCAGGGGGTCGCGCTCGCGGCGACGAAACTCGGCATCGACTCGACCATCGTGATGCCCCGCAGCGCCCCCCAGGCCAAGGTCGATGCGACCCGCGAGTACGGGGCGGACGTCGAACTCGTCGGCACCGACTTCCGCGAGGCGATGGCCCACGCCCGCGACCTCGCCGACGACGGCGGCGACGTCGAGTTCGTCCACGCCTACGACGACCCTGCGATCGTCGCCGGGCAGGGCACCCTCGGCCTCGAGATGTACGAGGACCTCCCCGAGGTGGACACGATCGTCGTTCCGATCGGGGGCGGGGGGCTCATCTCCGGGATCGCGACCGCATTCGCCGAACTCTCGCCCGACACCCGCGTCGTCGGCGTCCAGGCCTCGGACGCCGCGACGGTTCCCGACAGCCTCCAGAAGGGGACGCCGGTCTCGCTCGAGTCGGTCGATACGATCGCGGACGGGATCGCGACGGGCGGGATCTCCGATCTCACTCTCTCGCTGATCGAGGAGCACGTCGACGAGGTGGTAACGGTAACCGACGGGGAGATCGCGCGGGCGATCCTCCTGTTGTTAGAGCGAGCGAAACAGGTCGTCGAGGGTGCGGGTGCGGCCTCGGTCGCGGCCATCATCAGCGAGGAACTGGACGTGACCGGCGAGACGGTGATGCCGCTACTCTGTGGCGGCAACCTCGACATGACGATGCTCCAGACGGTGCTGGTCCACGCCTTGAGCGACCGGGATCAGTTACTCCGGCTTCGGGTGCGGATCGACGACCAGTCCGGGAGGATGGAGGAGATCTCGGGTCTGATCGCCAAGCACAACGCCAACATCCGCAACGTTCGTCACGACCGGTCGGCCCCGGAACTCGACGTCGGCGAGGCTCATCTCGTCTTCCAGATCGAGACCAGCGGCGCGGGGCAGTCGCGGGCGATCATCCGCTCGATCCGGGATCACGGTTACGAGGTCAAACACGTCAACGCCTGACCCCTTCCTGACGTCGAAACCGATGGCGAGCTTTCCGCTACGCCGAACCGCCCTTGATCAACCGCAACACCGTCACCTCGTCGCTGTCGACCGGCTGATCCTCCGGCACCGGACGGCCGTCGACCAGGACGCTCACCTCGTGGGGACTGAGATCGACCGCCCCGAGGAGGTCGGCGTAGGTCGGTTCGGCTCGACCGTCCGAACCGCCGGCAGTGCCGAGTTCCTCGAGGTCGATCTCGTGGGTAGTCTCGCCCTTGACGTCGACGGTGACGCGCATACCCCCAGTTACGAGGGCGCGGACTTGAGCGCGTCGCTCGGCCCCGCTCGGTCCCGCTCGGCGTCAGTCGGTCGCCGGTTCGTCGGATCCGACGTCTCCCTCGTATCCGGGTTCCGGTTCCGCCTGCCCTCGCTCGCGGGCGGTCCGCCGGGGACCGTACAGCGTCGAGGCGAGCGCGCCAAGCCCCAGCAGGAAGATCAGCAGGTTGAGCGGATCGCCGACGTAGGGGACCTGCCCGAGCACCGCGCCGCCCAGGAGGCCGACGACCAGCGCCAGCCACCGGTTCTCGACGCCGGCGAGCGAAAGCAGCGCCGCGGCGACGGCGAACCGGCCGTAGACGATCCCGATCCAGATCACGAGCAGGAACGCGAAGGTGCCGACGATCGTCAGCGGGATGCCGATCACGGTGATCGCCGTCGCGACGAGCAGTATCGGCACCCCGACGAGGACGCCCAGTCCGACCAGCCCGGTCCGGACCGGGTTGCTCGCGACCCGGTCGGCGACGCCGGCCGAGAACCGCGGGAACAGCGCCAGCAGCACGGCCCCGAGCAACAGGTTCAGCGCGAACGCATACAGCGCGAACACCCACGAGGCCAGGGGCTCGACCGTCGGCGCGAGGTCGCTGCCGACGCCGATCGACGAGTCGCGCTCGATCTCGCCCGCGACCGCATCGGTGTTCCCCTCGAGCGAGCCGCCGTACCGGAGGTCACCCTCGAGCGCCGCATTGTCGCCCAGTCGGATCGTCTCGGCACCGACCGACGCATCGCCGACCACGGTGCCGTCGATCGTCACGGTGGCGGCACCCGCCGAGAGCGTGCCGTCGACCGTCGCGCCCTCGAGGATCTCGAGGCTGCCCGCGGCCGTTCCGACGTCCCCCCCGACGTCGCCGCCGATCGTTACGGTCCCGCCTACGGCGTCGACGTCGCCCTGTACGTCGCCGTCGATCCGGACGTCGCCCCCGACTGCCTCGACGTCGCCGGTGACGGTGCCCTCGACGAGGATCGTTCCTCCGATCGCCTCGAGGCCGTCGACGGTCTCGCCCTCGTCGACGACGATCGTCGCGCCGATCCGGACGTCGGTCCCCGTCTGGGCCACGGGCGCGGTCGCGGCTGCTACAGGCGTCGCACAGACCAGCGCGGCGAGGACGACCGCGACTGCGATCCGGGCTCGAGATGGTTCCCTGAATGACATGTACGCTACTTCCTCGAGCAGGGCTAAAATACTGTGTGTGCCCTCGTCGGCGTTCAGGCTGCGGGACCGGGAACGTGGCGGCCCACTCGACGGCGACCTTCGGTCGTTTTATTTCCGGGCCGCGCGTTGACCCGGTATGAGCGAGGCCGACGCCGAGGCGGCGGAGCCGACACCCGGCAAGACCGAGGTCTGGATCGAGAAGTACCGGCCGGACCGGCTCGACGAGATCAAGGGCCACGAGAACATCGTCCCGCGGCTGAAACGGTACGTCGAGCAGGACGACCTCCCCCACCTCATGTTCGCGGGGCCGGCGGGCACCGGCAAATGTGTCACCGGTGAAACGCCGGTACTGACGAACAAGGGTGTTGCCCCGATCTCGGACATCGTCGGGGATAGTGACGGGTTCAAGACGCCGGACGACGACCTCGAGATCCTGACCTACGACACCGACGGGACGTTCGAATACGTCGCTCCGTCGTACGTTTTCTCCAAAGACGCGACTGATCTCGTTTCGATCGAGACTCGAGACGGGAACGAGTTCACGGTCACGCCGGAACACAAACTTCTCGTCGCGGACGAGACGGGACTCGAGTGGCGAGAGGCTGGATCGCTGTCGGGCGATGAACGGATCGTTCGGCCACTCGAAACATCACTTACCGACAACCCGTCCACGTCACTCGACTGGCTCTCGTCGATGGACGGCGACCGGACGTTCGTTACGGTCTCGGAGTCGTTCGCCGAGAAACACGATATTCCGGCCGAAGAAAACTACGTCGGCCAGAAGAAGACGGTGATCGGCTGTCTTCGACGCGGTTATTCGGTCGACGAGATTACCGCTGAGTACGATATCGCTCGGAAAACGGCACAAAATTACGCACGAGACGTCTCGATCGATCTCGAGAAGCCATCGACGACCTGTTCACTGGAATATCTTCGGTCGCTTGGGGTTGCGGAATCGGAACTCCGAACTCACGTCGAATCGGTACAGTATGTCACCCCGTACAACAATCGATCCACTCCGATTACGCCGGCATGGGAACTGACCCCTGACCTGGCACGTTTCGTTGGTCTCGCGATCAGTGAAGCACGGATCGAAAACGGTCGAATCAAGTTCTATAACACGGACGACGCGCTCTGCGAGTCGTTCGAACGGATCGCACGGGACCTGTTCGACGTCGAGACGACCCGTGGCACACACAACGATATCCCGTTCGTCGAACTCCGGACGAAGTCGCTGCATCATTTCCTCGAGTCCTGCTTCGATGTCTTCGCCGACTCGTCGGAATCAGCCATCGGTTCGACTATCGTTCACGCTCCTGACGACGTTCGAGCGGCGTTCCTGCGGTCCGTCTTCGACTCGGAGGCGTACGTCGCGGACCAGGCGACGATCGAACTGACACAGAAAGACGAATCGGTTATTACGCTCTGTTCCTATCTGCTCGCCTCGTTCGGAGTTCCGACGAGGCGGAAACGCATCGAGAAGACGGCAACGAACGGCTCCCAAACGGAACAGGAGTACCACGCACTGTATATCTCGGGTGTCTCGGCGCTCTCACGGTTCGAAGACGCGGTCGGATTTACTATCGACTACAAGGGCGATCGACTCGCTGACGCGACGTCAGGCACGGGGAATCCGAACCACGATACGATGCCCGCACAGACGGCCGTCGATAACCTCTGTCGAACGCTCGCGTTGAAAAAAGAGCCGCTAGTGACCGAGTCCCTAAACCCTGACACCCCCGGTCGTGAATCCTACCTCGAGGACATCGATTGCGTGTTGGAGGCCGCGGCCGACCGTCTCGAGACGGCACAACAGGTCAAACGAGAGATCGACCAGGTCCGAACTGATATCCGATCGACGACTGCAGTTCCGACGGAGTGGATCGACCAGCGGGAGGCAATGGAACCGCTCGAAGCGCGAAAGGAGGTGGAATCCACGACGGGGATTCGGACGGACCGTTTGCTGGAATACGCGGACGGGCGACGATCCCCGCCCGCACGGCGCGCCAGCGAGTTGCTCGTTACGCTCGAGTCGCGCGCCGAAACGCCAGATATCTCCGCAATACAGGAATCGCTTTGCGAGGCGATAGATGCACTCGGCGTCTCGGACAATCGAGTCGCCGAGGGAACGGAGTTACTCGGGACGGACGTCCGAAATCTCCTCGAGAACGACGATCACGACCTCGGATCGCTACCGCGGTTCGAGACCGTCGCCGATCGTATTCTCGACGTCGCCGACGAGATGTGTTCGATGGAAGTCGTTGAACAATTGGTCACGCTCGATCGGCTTTCACGCGGGACGCTCTATTTCGATCGTGTTTCGAACGTCGAGCAAATTCAGGACGAGCGTCGCGTTTACGACCTCACGGTGCCCGGAACGCGAAACTACGTAGCGGGTGACGTGCCAACGGTCATGCACAACACGACCGCAGCACAAGCCATCGCCCGCGAGATCTACGACGACGACTGGCGGGAGAACTTCCTCGAACTCAACGCCTCCGACCAGCGCGGGATCGACGTCGTCCGCGACCGGATCAAGGACTTCGCGCGGTCCTCGTTCGGCGGCTACGACCACCGCATCATCTTCTTGGACGAGGCCGACGCGCTCACCAGCGACGCCCAGTCCGCGCTTCGTCGCACGATGGAGCAGTTCTCGAGCAACACCCGCTTTATCCTCTCGTGTAACTACTCGAGCCAGATCATCGACCCCATTCAGTCCCGGTGTGCCGTCTTCCGTTTTACCGAACTGACAGACGACGCCATCGAGGCCCAGGTCCGCGAGATCGCCGCCGAGGAGGGGATCGAGGTGACCGACGACGGCGTCGACGCCCTGGTGTTCGCGGCCGACGGCGACATGCGGAAGGCGATCAACGGCCTCCAGGCCGCGGCCGTGATGGGCGAGACCGTCGACGAGGACACCGTCTTCGCGATCACCTCCACCGCCCGCCCCGAGGAGGTCGAAGAGATGGTCGAACACGCCATCGACGGCGACTTCACCGCCGCCCGCGCGGCCCTCGAGGACCTGCTGACCGACCGCGGGCTCGCCGGGGGCGACGTCATCGACCAGCTCCACCGGTCCGCGTGGCAGTTCGACATCCCCGAGCGGGCGACGGTCCGACTGCTCGAGCGGCTCGGCGAGGTCGACTACCGTATCACGACGGGTGCGAACGAGCGGCTGCAACTCGAGGGGATGCTGGCGTCGCTGGCGCTGGAAGACGAAGAGTAATCGTCCGGTCGGTTCACTTCCACTTTCACTTCCACTCTCACCTCGACTTTCACCCTCACTTTCACTTCCACTTCCACTCTCACCTCGACTTTCACTTCCACTTCCACTTCCACTTTCACCCCGTTCGGCGAACCTTGTCGTACGCTTCCGTCGAACTCGAGGTGTGCGATCACCACTCGATATCACTGACGAGGAGACGTACTGGCTCCGCAGTAGAGACGTCAGCGACGCCCCGGCTATCGGCGGGGACGCCTACTTCTCGACCCACGACGTGCCCCGGGCGTCGGAGGTCACTGCCGACGACCTGCCCCCCGCCGACAGCGAGGCAGTCGCCGAGATCGATCGGGAGGCCCTCGAGACGGAGACGACGATCGGCAAGTGGCAGGTGACGGGGACGGGCGAGCGCATCGCGGAACTGTGGCCCGAGTTCGTCGCCGACGCGGAGGACGGGATCATCTGGGCCGCGAAAGCGATGACGACCTACGGCTACGACCACCTCGAGATGTACGACGACTACCTCCTGACCGTGTACACGCCGAACTACTTCGCGAAGGGCGACGTCGACCGCGTCAGGGATCACATCCGCGAGGGGTACGGGATCACGAAGGAGTTGTACTACAAGCCCGACATCTACACGAGAAAGGGAATCGTCGCGGAGTCGGCCGCGGAGTTCGGCCTCTCGGTGCCGGCCCGGTACGTGGCCTGAGTCGATCGCGTCAGGTCAGATCGAGCGCGTCGACGCCGCGGAACGCGAAGGCCGTCCCGTCCTCGTCCTCGGCGACGCCGACGTCCCAGCCGTGGGCTGCGGCGATCTCCTCGACGGCGTCCAACTGGAGGCCCGCCCCCTCCGTGCCGTCGAGTCGACCCGGCGTGGGTGCTTCCTGGCGGCCGTCCGGCCCGTCCTCGTTTGCGGGCCGGTCGCCGGCCACGTAGAAGCCGTCGTCCGTCGCGCCGACGGTGACGGTGATCGGCTCCGACCCGGCGTCGGCCGTCCGCTCCCCGTCGACCGCCGTCTCGAGCACGTGTTCGAACAGCTCCCGCAGGCGCACGCGGTCGGCCTCGAGCACGAGGTCGCTCTCGGTGACGAGTCGTGCGTCGCCGGTGTCGACGGTCGCCCAGGCGCGCCGTGCGACGTCGCTGACCGCGACGGGTTCGGCCTCGTCGGCGTCGGCCAGGTCTTCCAGCGCGGTGAGCCCGGCCTCGAGTTGCTTGTGGGCGTCGGCGATGGTTCGGAAGTGTTCCTCCTTGCCGGTCTCCTCGGCGAGTTCGAGGTAGCTCCGGGCGACGTTCAGCGGTGCGAGCACGTCGTCGTCGACCAGTTCGGCGATCGTCTCGAGGCGTTCGGTCGCGGCGGCGTGCTCGAGTTCGCGGCGCTTGCGCTCGGTGACGTCGTCGTAGACGAGCAGTCCGGTTTCCGTCCGAAGTTCGCCGTCGGCGTCCGCTTCCTCGCCAGCGTCGTCTTCGCCGTCCTCGTCGTCACCCTCTACCACCGTCTCGAGCGGCACCGCGGTCAACACGAAATCCCGGACGCCCTCGACCGTCTCGCGGCGGTGGATCAGCAGTTGCCGCTCCCCGGAGCGAAGCGCCGCGGCGAGGGTCTCGGCACGTTCCTCGAGGCCGTCGGGGACGGTGTACTCGGCGATCGGTTCGCCCGTGAGCGCGTCGGGATCGGCGTCGAACGTCTCCGCGAACGCCCCGTTGACGTCCCGGACGACGGCGCGACCGTCCTCGAGTTCGTACCTGACCGCGGGGTCGGGCACGTTTTCGAACACGCGCTGGAGCCGGTCGCGTTCGGTCTCGAGTCGTCGAGAGGCATCGGCCAGCAGGTCGCGCTCGGCCTCGAGCCGTTCCTGCTCGCGGCGGACCCGGTCGCGCTCGTTGATCAGTCCCCGTTCGGTCCAGTTTCGCTCGAGGATCGTCGCGGCGTACTCACACAGCGACTCGAGGATCTCGAGGTCGGACTCGTCGCTGGACTGGGCGTACCGGTCCGTTTCGACGGTCCCGCCGTCGCTCGCGGTCGCGCTCTCACCCGTCTCGGGGGAATCCACGACTACCTGCAACACGCCCACGTCGCCGACCGGCACGCTGTACAGCGACCGCGCGTTCTCGCCGGGGCGCTCGAGGACGTCGTGCAGTCCGAGGTCGATCCGGACGGCGGAGTCGTTCCGGAACGCCCGGCCGAAGGGGCTGTGGACGGGCGTGTCGCCGATCGTCCCCTCGGGGATCGCCGACGAGGTCGCCCGCGGGACGAGGTCGCCGAACTTGACCGTCGCGATCCAGCAGTACTCGTAGCCCAGCACCTCGACGACCTCCTCGATCAGTTGGTCGAAGAGTCGCTCGCGGTCCCGGCAGTCGGCGAGCCGTGCCGCGGCCTCGAGGACGGCGGTGGTTGCTCCGCTCGTCTCGCCGGCGGAATCGGCGGCGTCGCCGTCGGTGGGGTCGTCGGGGCCGTCTTGGTCCTCGATCCCCGGCCCCGAAGGCGCGTTCGGTCGCGTCCCCTCCACGTCCGAGCGGTCCGCGACCCGCTCGTCGCCCGGTGGGGGCGCGGGCGTGCCGGTCGGCTCAGATCGCGATCGCGACCCCGATTTCGACCCGGCGCTCGCCGACCCTCCTCCGGATCCGGTGCCGGCCGTCGCGACGTCGTGACATGCCCGTTCGATCTCGTCGGCCAGGTGGGAGACCGCGTCGTCGGTCCCGCGCCGGACGTAGCCGTCGACCCTGTCGGCGGACCGCGAAGCCGCCGAGGCGTAGGAGTCGTCGGTGAAGACGACCAGCGGCGTCTCCCCGCAGGCATCGGCTACCTCGAGCAGGTCGACGTTTGCGGTCAGCCCGAAGCCCGGGTTTCCGTCGCCGGTTCGATCCGCCTCGCGCTCGGCGAAGACGACGCAGTCGGCCTCGGGTGCGAACTCGCGGATCCGCTGGGGGGTCCCGATCGGGTGAACCGTCGGTTCGTCGTCGGTTCCGTCGGTCGTCTCGGCGACCGTTCGCTCGAGCGCCGCCGCTCCCTCGCGGGCCGTCGCTTCGGTCGTGGCCGCGTAGAGAATCGTTCGGGGGCGGGGACGCGTTGACGAGTGTGCCATCGATGACTTCGAACCCGTTGACTATGTGTACTGTCCGGCGGACCGGGGTAAAGTTTCTCTGGCCGCGTCTGACGATTCTTTCGCAGTGTCTGTCGATATTATACCGCCGATACAGCAGAATATTACGATCGAAGCGCCGTCAGAACCCCGTTCGCAGCTTCGTCCGAGCGGACAGGCGTCGCCCGGCGGGCGGCGGTTCCCGTTGGGGGGTCGACGGGACCGGCCTCGGCCCGGTTCGGCGACGGACTCGCGAGCCTGGCGTACCAGGAATCCGAGAGGATCGCGGCGACGAGGATCGAGCGCGGTCGTTTCGCGTTCCTCCACCCGTTAGTTCCCCGTCGGCTCCCGCTGCGTTCGAATCCCACCGTTACGACGAATTGGTTTTTCCGGCCCACCGCGAGCGGGCCCTCGAGTCGATCCCCGTTCCCGCCGCACGGCCGATTCTTCCCCGGTGAACGTTGCGGAACTGTTTTAGGCGCTGGCTGGTCAACACACGTGTAATGAGCGAACTGGCGGACGAGTACCGCCTCGAGTACTTCGAGGAGGAAGGATTCGTGCGAAAGGAGTGTCCCGAGTGTGGGGACCACTTCTGGACGCGCGACGAAACCCGGGAAACCTGCGGCGAGCCGCCCTGCGAGGAATACGACTTCATCGGCGAGCCCGGCTTCGACGAGGCGCACAGCTTAGAGGAGATGCGGGAGGCGTTTCTCTCCTTCTTCGAGGAGCACGACCACGAGCGGATCGACCCCTACCCCGTCGCCGCGAACCGGTGGCGGGACGACGTCCTGCTGACGCAGGCGTCGATCTACGACTTCCAGCCGCTCGTCACATCGGGGGAGACGCCGCCGCCGGCGAACCCGCTGACGGTGTCCCAGCCCTGCATCCGAATGCAGGACATCGACAACGTCGGCAAGACCGGACGCCACACGATGGCCTTCGAGATGATGGCCCATCACGCGTTCAATAGCCGGGAGGACGCCGACGCCGAGTACGCCTACGAGGGCGAGGTCTACTGGAAGGACCGGACCGTCGAACTCTGTGACACCCTGCTCGACGAGATGGGGGCCGACATCGAGGACGTCACCTACATCGAGGACCCCTGGGTCGGCGGCGGCAACGCCGGCCCCGCGATCGAGGTCATCTACAAGGGCCTCGAGCTCGCGACGCTCGTCTTCATGTGCATGGAGCAAGACCCCGACGGCGAGTACGAACTCAAGGACGGGAACACCTACTCGTTCATGGACACGTACATCGTCGACACGGGCTACGGCCTCGAGCGCTGGACCTGGATGTCCCAGGGGACGCCGACGGTCTACGAAGCGATCTACCCCGACATGATCGACTTCCTCGAGGAGAACGCGGGGATCGAACACACCGACGAGGAAGCGGACCTCGTCGCCCGCGCGGCCCGCCTCTCGGGGAACCTGGACATCGACGACGTCGACGACGTCGAGGCCGCCCGCGGCGACATCGCCGACCAGCTCGGCGTCTCCGTCGACGAACTCCGGGACCTCGTCGAACCGCTCGAGGACGTCTACGCCATCGCCGACCACTGCCGCACCCTCGCGTACATGCTCGGGGACGGGATCGTCCCCTCGAACGTCGGGACCGGCTACCTCGCGCGGATGGTGCTCCGACGGACGAAACGGCTCTGTGACAACGTCGGCGTCGACGCGCCGCTGGACGAACTCGTCGACATGCAGGCCGAGCGCCTGGGCTACGAGAACCGGGACACGATCCGTGACATCGTCCGTACGGAGGTCGAGAAGTACCGCGAGACCCTCGAGCGCGGCGGCCGCCGCGTCGAAGCGATCGCGGAGGAGTACGCCGAGACGGGCGAGCCGATCCCCCACGAGGAACTGATCGAACTCTACGACTCCCACGGCATCCAGCCCGACATGGTCGCGGAGATCGCCGAAGACGTCGGCGCCGAGGTCGACGTCCCTGACGACTTCTACAGCCTCGTCGCTGACCGCCACGACACGCCCGAGAGCGTCGAGACGGCGTCCGAGGACGAGGACGAACGGTTCGAGGACCTCCCCGAGACCGAGAAGCTCTACTACGACGACCAGGGACGGACCCAGTTCGAGGCGGTCGTGCTGGACGTCTTCGAGCGCGAGGACGGGTACGACGTCGTCCTCGACCAGACCATGTTCTATCCCGAGGGCGGCGGCCAGCCCGCAGACACGGGGACGCTCTCGACGGACGACACCACGGTCGAGGTCACGGACGTCCAGATCGAGGACGACGTGATCCTCCACCGGACCGACGAGAACCCCGGCAAGGGCGAGTTCGTCAACGGCCAGATCGACGCCGATCGCCGTCGACAGCTGATGCGCCACCACACGGCGACCCACATCGTCATCCACTCCGCCCGGCAGGTGCTCGGCGATCACGTCCGCCAGGCCGGCGCACAGAAGGGCGTCGACTCCTCGCGGATCGACCTGCGCCACTACGAGCGGATCACCCGCGAGGACGTCAAGGAGATCGAACGCGTCGCCAACGACATCGTCATGGACAACGGCCAGGTCACCCAGGAGTGGCCCGACCGTCACGAGGCCGAGGCCGAACACGGCTTCGACCTCTACCAGGGCGGCATCCCGCCGGGCGAGCAGATCCGCCTGATCCACGTCGACGAGGACGTCCAGGCCTGCGGTGGCACCCACGTCGCCCGCACCGGCGACATCGGCTCGATCAAGGTCCTCTCCACCGAGCGCGTCCAGGACGGCGTCGAACGAATCACGTTCGCGGCCGGCGAGGCCGCCCTCGAGGCCACCCAGGAGAAAGAGGACGCCCTCTACGAGGCGGCCGAGACCCTCGACGTCTCCCCCGAGGAGGTCCCCGAGACTGCCGAGCGGTTCTTCGAGGAGTGGAAGGACCGCGGCAAGCGCATCGAGGACCTGAAAGAACAGCTCGCGGCGGCCCGCGCCGGCGGCGGTGGCGACGGCGAGGAGGTCGAGGTCGGCGACACCGCGGCCGTCGTCGACCGCATCGACGCCGACATGGACGAACTCCGCGCGACGGCAAACGCCATCAGCGAGGAGGGCAAGATCGCCGTCCTCGGCAGCGGACAGGACGGCGCGCAGTTCGTCGTCTCCGTCCCCGACGGCGTCGGCGTCAACGCCGGCGAGGTCGTCGGCGAACTCGCCGCCAAGGTCGGCGGCGGCGGTGGCGGCCCGCCGGACTTCGCCCAGGGCGGTGGCCCGGACGTCGAGGCACTGGACGACGCGCTCGAGGCTGCCCCGGACGTCCTGCGGCAGGTGCTGGACGCCTGAGCGGCTAGTCGAGGTCGTCGGTTCCCGGAAGGGTGTGGACGAGCGACCCCTCGAGCGCGTACGTCGGGCCGAGGGTTCGTTCCGACTCGAGGGTCGCGTCGACGTCGAGGCGCAGGTCGAACGGGTCCTCGTCCCGCGGCTCCACGAGCAGGTCGAACGTCACCGAGCCGCGGCTCCGGAACCCGAGGTCCGAGACGGCGAGCACGGTCGTCTCCGGGTCCTCGCCGGCGCTGAACCTGATCGGCTCCCACGACGAGCCGCCGGGCCGAGTGAGCGAGAACTCCGGCGGTCGCCCGACGCCGATCGGACGGAGCTCGTACCGTACCTCCTCGAAGCGCGTTCCCTCGCGGTGCCAGACGTGCAGCCGTATCCCGTACGGGGTTCGGGGTTCGTCGCGGAAGCGCTCGAGGAGCGAGACCGTGGCGAGGCGGTCGCCGTCGTCTCGGTAGACGAGATGCGTCTCGGTCTCCTCGGCCTCGGTTTCCGGCCGGGAGAGCGTCTGCGCCCGGAGCCCACCGCAGCCGGCGAGGACGGCGGCGATGCCGGCTCCGCTGGTGGCCAGCAGCCGCCGGCGGGATGGACGGGGCGATCGCGAGGTACCGTCGTGGGGAACCATGGGTCCGTGTACTGGCCAGGGAGTATCAATTCTTCGTGAACGCCCGCCGTCGCGGTCGGAAACCGACCGTATCGACCGGGGGCACGAACCGAAACCGTCGCCTTTCTTCCGCTCGCGCCCCTCGAGACCGACATGCCGACCGCTTCGAACGGAGACGTTTCGTTGTTCTACGACCGCGCGGGCGACGGGCCCGGCGACGAGCCCGTCGTCTTCGTCCCGGAGGCCGGCCTCGGCGGCTGGTCGTGGGGCTGGCAACACGCCGCCCTGGCCGGCCCCTTCGAGGTCGTGGTCTGGGACCTCCGGGGGACCGGCCGCTCGGACGCGCCGCCCGGCCCGTACGACCTCGAGACGCTCGCGGCCGATCTGGAGGCCGTCCTCGCCGACTGCGGCGCGCGATCGGCCCACGTCGTCGGGCTGGGACTGGGCGGCGCGATCGCGCTCGAGGCCGCCCGCGACTCGACCCGGATCGAGACGCTGTCGCTCGTCGGGACCGGCCCGCAGGGGACGGCGTTCGACCTCGAGCCCCTGTTCGCGTCGCCGGACGATGGGACCGCCATCCGCGAGTCCCTCGAGACCGTCCTCTCGGCGCAGTTCCGTGCGGAACAGCCCGACGTCGTCGACGGCATCGTCGACTGGCGGGCCGACGGCGACGCCGACCGCGCCGGCTGGGAAGCCCAGGCCGCCGCCCTCGAGGGGTTCGACGCGACCGACTGGCTCGTCGAGGTGACCCAGCCCGCGCGGGTCTTCCACGGAACCGACGACGACCTCGTCCCGCCCGACGCGGGCCGGGACCTCGCCCGTGGACTCCCCCGCGGCGAGTTCGTGCCGGTCGAGGGCGCGGGCCACCTCGCGACGATCGAGCGATCCCGGACGGTCAACGACCTCCTCGCGGGCTTCCTCGAGGAGCACGCGGCGTTGGAACTCGAGGACTGACTCGCCGTTCGTCCCGGCCCCGCGCTTGCGAGTGACCCCCGCCGTCTTACGGGCTCGCGGCTCGTATCGCCGTCCGTGACCTTTTCGCTCGCGCGTCGGGCTGACCGACATCCCGACCGAACGGCGGTCGTCGACGTTTCGGAGGAGCGGCTGTACGCGCCGGCCGAGACCGTCCACGAGGATCGGCTCTCCTACGCGGAGCTGTCGCGGCTGGCCGACGCGGTCGCGGGACGGCTGGCCGCTCGCGGGATCGGGGCCGGGGACACGGTCTGTCTCGTCTCGCGGAACCGCGCGGCCTCGCTGGCGACGCTTTTCGCCTGCCGACGTCTGGGCGCGACGCTCGCTCCGATCTCACACTGGCTGACGCCCGCGACCGTCGAGCGGCCGTTCGCCGTCCTCGAGCCGGATCTGGTCGTCTCGGAGCGCGCCCAGCGGGACCTCGTGCGATCGATCCCGTTCGACCGGTCGGTGACGTTCGCGGAACTGGCCGAGACGGAGTCGACGGACGACCCGAACGCGAGTGCGCCCGCGACGGACGACGCGGGCCCGTTGCTCGCGCTCCACGGCGACGGCGGCCGGCCCGTCGCGACCTTCTCCGAAGCGACGCTCGAGTGGAACTGCGTCTCGGCGATCGTCGCCTGGGGTATCTCACGGACGGACGTCGTTCCGCTCCTCCCTCCGCTGTCCGCCGGCGACGCCCTCGTCCGGGTGGCCCTCCCGGTGCTGTACGCCGGCGGGGAACTCCTGTTGGATCGCGCGTTCGATCCGGGCGATACGGTGACCGCGATGGCGGAACGGGAGGCGACGCTTCTCTCCGGGCGTGCCGGCTCGCTCGCGGACCTGGCCGACGACGACCGGTTCCCGGCGGCCCTCGAGTCGGTCGACCGGGTCCTCTGTGAGGGTGCGGTCCCTTCTGGGGTCCGGGACACCGCTCGAGAAACGGAGACCCCGGTCGCCCGGACGTTCGGCCGCCTCGAGTGTCCGACCGCGTTCGGGGGGCGACTCGACTCGACTGCGGTACGCGCCGGCGCCGATCCCGGGCCCGGGGAACCCGCCGTCGGCCCGCCGATGCCCGACTGCCGCGTCCGTCTCGTCGAGGACGGCGAACCGATCCCCGCCGGTCGGGCCGGCGAGGGGCGACTCGACCTGGCGGGACGGCTCGTCGCCGACGGCTACGTCGGGCCGCCCGGACTCCTCGAGCCGGAAGAGACGGGTCCCGGAGAAGAGACGGATCCGCTCGAGACCGTGGCGACGGGAGAGGGTCGCCCCCGGTTCTCGGACGGCTGGCTCGAGACCGACCGCCGAGTCCGGCGGGACGGAGAGGGGAACTACCACCCGATCGCGGTCGAGGATTAGCGCAGCGTCCGCAGCGTCTCGCCCGCTTCGCGTGCGGCCTCGAGACACTCCTTCGCGTAGCGGGGGTCGTCGGTCGCGGCGGCCTCGGCGGCGAACCGCTCGAGGGCTTCCCGGAGGGAGTCGCGGGCATCCCCGAGGTCGCCGTCGGCGCTGCCGCCGGTTCGGGAGCGGCGGGGCCGCGACGGTTCGTGCCCGCGCCCGCCCCTGCCCCCGCCCCCGCTCGACCCGTCGCCGGACCGGGACGACGCCCCGAGCGACTGGGCGGTCTCGGCGCGTCGCCGGGCGGCTTCGGCGGTCGCCGGGGAGACGTCCGTGGAGTCGGCGTCCGCCCCGCGGTCGGCTCGGGAGGCCGACTCGGTCGAACTTTCGTCGGCGGATTCGTCCCGTGACGGCGACGGGGACCGCGCACGCGGCCGGTCCGGCTCGTCCCGGCTCGAGGCGGCGTCGGTCGCCGCGGCGGCCTCGGCGGGCTCGTCGCGGTCGTCCGCGTCCGTCGCGTCCGCGGGGTCGGCGTCCCGAGAGTCACCGGCGGCGGGGTCCTCGGCGGGCTGGGCCTCGAGGTCGGTCCCCTGGACGGCCTCGGAGTTGCCGTGACAGCTCGGACAGAAGGTGACGCCGTTTTCCTTGAACAGTGGGTCGCCGCAGGTGCCACAGTGGGCGTTGGTCATCGTCGCACCCTTCAACAGGAGGTCGCTCATCCGCTGGGTAGCCTCCCGCTCGGCCTTGTCGCGCTCGTACTTCTCCCGAAGTTTCTCGCGCTCGGCTTCCTTGTCGAAGTCGCTCATACTGGTCTAGATGTGCTCACCGGTCGAAAAAGCTGCGAAGGCGGGGACCCGGTCAGTCCCCGCGGGATCGACGGCACCGAGCGTTCCCGGATCACTCCGTCCGGCGGTACATCCCCTTCGAGGCGGGTCGGGTCTCCTCGTACCCGAACCGCTCGTAGAAGCCGTCGACGTCCGCCATGAGGTTGACGTACGCGTTCGGCGGGGCCGTCTCCTCGATGTAGTCCTCGAGGTGCTCCATGATCCGCGTGCCGAGCCCGCGACCCTGGTGGTCCGGGTGGACGGCCATGTCCGAGAGCTGGTAGACGGTGCCGTCGTCGCCGACGATCCGGCCCATGCCGACGACCTCGCCGGTGGGTTCGTGGACCGCGACGACGCCGTACAGCGAGTTCGGCAGCCCCCGTTCGATCCCCTCGAGCGACCGGGACGTCATGCCGGCGGCCTCGCGCAGGCGGGCGAACGTTTCGGGGGCGGGCAGTTCCTCCCGGATCGCGTACGGATCCGTTCCGTCCGTATCGGTCATATCCGCTGATCGGGTCGGACGTACAAAACTCTGGTTTACGCCCTCGACGCGTGCTCCTTCCGAAAGGTGCGAAGCTCCGCCGCGACCTGACCGGGCGCGGTCTTGACGCCCACGTGACCGACGCCCTCGAGTTCCGCGAGGCGACTCCGGGGGAGCCGATCGTCGAGCGTCCGGGCGGCCTCGCGGAGGTGCGCCGGTCCGCGCTCGCCGGTCAGGAGGAGCGTCGGCTGCTCGAGTTCGATCTCCGCGGGGAGGTCGTAGGCCTCGACGGCCGCCGTCTCCCGGATGACCGTCTCGAGGAGGTCGAAGTTCACCTCGTCGGGCCAGATCGGCAACTCCTCGGGCGCGGGAATCCCGGCGCCCTCCCGATAGAAGTGTTTCATCGCCGCCTCCCGACCGTCGGCCGCGAACCGTTCCTGCAGCCGGTCGCTGAGGTCGTCGCCGCGGTGGTCGCCGACCAGCAGCGACGGCTCGTAGAGGACGAGCCGTTCTACCGGGACGTCGCCGGCCGCCGCGAGCGCGACGAGACCGCCGAAGGAGTGGCCGAACACCGAGACGTCGCCGTCGAGGTCGTCGACGACCGCGCGGAGGTCCTCGACCTCGCGCTCGAGCCCGTACGACTCGGCGTCGCCGCTCCCGCCGCGGCCCCGCCTGTCGGGAACGACGAGCGTGAAGTCGTTCTCGAGCGCCGGACGGAGGGGATACCAGCCGTGGCGCGTCTCGCTGCTCCCGTGGAGACAGACGAGCGGCGGCCCCTCGCCGAACGTTTCGTAGCCGATACGAGTACCGTCTGCCGACGTTACCGTCTGCATCGCTGGATATAGCGGTTCGATCCGGTGTCGGGTAGGGCTGACTCTCGATCGTCCGGCAGTTTAAGTGAGCTCACTCGAGCAGCGGCGGCCACATCGGGGCGACCGTCTCCTCGATGAGTTGCGTCTGAGCGCGGCGCAGGCGTTCGGACACCGACGACGCCGAAATCCCCAGTTCCGCGGCGACGTCCTCGAGCGACGCGTCCCGTGGGATGTCGAAGTAGCCCAGTTCGTACGCCGTCCGGAGCGCCTCGCGCTGGCGGTCCGTGAGGCCGTCGCCCGGCGGCTCGGGCTCCCCGTCGCGAGTGAGCCGACGGAGGCGGAAGTAGCCGTTCCGCTGCCAGAACGTCCGGAACTCGTCGAAGGTCTCCCGGTCGGCGAACCACCCCGTCTGGGTCCAGCCGTCGCCGGTGACTTCGATGCGTTCGATGATGGCGTCGGCCGTCGCGAGCGCCTCCAGCCCCCGGAGGTCGTCGAGATAGCCCCCGAGCTGTTCCTCCAGGCTGAACGCCGGCATCGCCTGGTAACGTCGCGTCTCGCCGGCCCGGCCGACCAGCGTGTACTCCGCCACGTCGTCGGCGTCGGCGAGCGCCCGCTCCGTCGCCGTCGGCGACCCGCCGGTTACGGTGACGAGAAACGGCGGCCGATCGCCGTGGTTGAACTGCAACTCGAGCGTCACCGTCGCCGCCGGTACGGCCGCCGCGACGCCGACGAGCGGGAGTCCCTCGCACGGAAGGTCGAACTCGGCTACGAGCCCCATAGCGAGCGGTAGACGGTCGGACTGAAATACCAGTTGACTTACGATCGGTCCTCGAGCGCCCGCTCTACGGCGTCGACGGCCGCCTCCGGCGTCTCGACGGTCTCGAGGGCGATCCCGAGGTCCAGATCGGAGACGTCGTGGGTCTCGAGGCCGACGACCGGCCGGTCGTAGATGCCGGCGAAGCCGATCTCGGTGAGCGTGCCGACGCCGCCGGCGAGCGCGATCACGGCGTCGCCGTTCAGGGCCACGAGCGCGTTCCGGGCGTGGCCGAGCCCGGTCGCGATCGGGACGTCGACGTAGTCGTTGGCCGCCGCGCGGTCGTCGCCGGGCAGGATGCCGATCGTCTCCCCGTCCTGGGTTTTCGCGCCGCGACAGACCGCCGCCATCGTGCCGCCGCGGCCGCCGCAGACGACGGTGTGTCCCCGCGCGCCGAGTTCGCGACCGACCGCGACCGCGAGTTCCCGCTGGTCGTCCGTGATCGCGCCGCCGCCGATGACGCTGATCCGATGGCTCATGGTGGGCATACCGGACCGGAGCCCTATCACCGGTTCGAAACGCGAGACTCGGCGGTACTGGTTCGACGATCGACGTATCGAATATCGTCAATTTCGGGCGTACGTGGGGAATCCGACGGATTTAACGCAAGGGCTGGTCCAGTTTTACGTGGTATGACGAAAGTTAGCGTGGTCGGCGCGGCCGGAACGGTCGGGGCCGCCGCTGCCTACAACATCGCGCTTCGGGACATCGCAGACGAACTCGTGCTCGTCGACATTCCGGACAAGGAAGACGACACGATCGGGCAAGCCGCCGACGTCAACCACGGCGCTGCCTACGATTCGAACACGACGGTCCGACAGGGCGGCTACGCCGACACCGAGGGGTCGGACGTCGTCGTCATCACGGCCGGCATCCCGCGCCAGCCCGGCCAGACCCGCATCGACCTCGCGGGCGACAACGCTCCGATCATGGAGGACATCGGTTCCTCGATCGCCGAGCACAACGACGACTTCGTCACCGTCACCACGTCGAACCCGGTCGACCTCCTCAATCGGCACCTCTACGAGTCGGGCGACCGCGCCCGCGAGAAGGTGATCGGCTTCGGCGGCCGACTCGACTCCGCCCGGTTCCGCTACGTCATCTCCGAGCGGTTCGACGCGCCCGTCGGGAACGTCGAGGCGACGATCCTCGGCGAACACGGCGACGCGCAGGTGCCCGTGTTCTCGAAGGTCCGCGTCAACGGTCAGGACCCCGAGTTCGACGACGACGAGAAGGAGGAACTCCTCGAGGAACTGCAGACCTCCGCGATGAACGTCATCGAGAAGAAGGGCGCGACCCAGTGGGGTCCCGCCACGGGCGTCGGTCATACGGTCGAGGCGATCCTCCGCGATACGGGCGAGGTGCTGCCCTGCAGCGTCAAACTCGAGGGCGAGTACGGCCACGAGGACACCGCCTTCGGCGTCCCCTGTAAGCTCGGTGCCGACGGCGTCGAGGAGATCGTCGAGTGGGAACTCACCGAGTTCGAGCGCAACCAGCTCGGCGAAGCGGCCGAGAAGCTCTCGGACCAGTACGACGAGATCGCGTAAGCGACCGTCGGCTCGACCCCGTTTTTCTACCCCAACCGGACAGCGGCGTCGCCCTCGGGCCCGACGTCGGACCGAAACTACCAATTGGCGTTTCGAACTATTCGTTCGAGTGACCGGATACGACGCAGTCCTCTTCGACAACGACGGCGTACTCGTCGACCCGCCGCCGGTCGAAACGCAGATCCGGGCCGCACGGGCCGCGTTCGAATCGGTAGGCGTCGACGACCCCGCCCGCGAGCACGTCACCGGCGTCGTCAGCGGCGTGACCGTCGACTTCCTCCACGAGATCTGTGCGACGTACGATCTCGACCCCGAGACGTTCTGGTCGGCCCGCGAGCGCCACGACGAACGGTCCCAACTGGACGAGTTCCGGGACGGGACCCGGAACCGGTACGACGACGTCGACGCCGTGACCGACCTCGAGGTCCCCTGCGGCGTGGTGAGCAACAACCACCACTCCACCGTCGAGTTCGTCCTGGACCACTTCGGGCTGGCGGGGGCCTTCGACACCTACTACGGCCGGGAGATGACGATCGAGAGCCTCGAGTTGAAGAAACCGAACACCCACTACCTCGAGCGGGGCCTGGCCGACCTCGGCGTCGGGGCCGAGTCGGCGCTCTACGTCGGCGACAGCGAAAGCGACGTGATCGCGGCCGAACGAGCCGGGCTCGAGTCGGTCTTCGTTCGCCGATCACACTGTCGAGACGTCGATCTCGAGGTCACGCCGACTTACGAGGTCGAGGACCTACACGAGGTAAAACGCCTCACGTGAGGGGCGAAAAGGGCTTACCGTTTCCGAACCCGCATCTCGACCGGTCCGGGATCGAGCGACACCTCGAACGACGGGTCGATCGACGTCGTCACTCGCTCGAGGTCGACGCGTCGAACCATCGTCGCCAGCGATAGCTGGAGTTCGGTCATCGCGAAGCGCATCCCGATACAGTGGCGCGGCCCGCCGCCGAACGGGAAGTAGGCGTACTCGGGCCGGTCGCCGCCGTGGAGCACGGATTGGCCGTCCTCGCCGTCCGCGAGCCACCGATCGGGACGGAACGCGTCGGGGTCGGTCCACCAGCGCTCGTCGCGGTGGATGCTGTACATGTTGAGCTGTACCGTCGTTCCCGACCCGATACGGTAGCCAGCGAGGGTGGTCTCCTCGTGGGGCTCGCGCTGAAGGAAGGGCAATGGCGGGTAGAGACGCAACGCTTCCCGACCGACCGCCTCGGTGACGGCCAGATCGGACAGATCTGCAAACGCCGGATCCCGATCCCCGAGGACGGTCGAAACTTCTCGCTCGAGACGCGATTGAACGTTATTATCGCCGGCCAGCAGCCAGCAGGCGTAGGTCAGTGCGGTCGCCGTCGTCTCGTGGCCAGCGAGCAGGAACAGCAGTAACTGATCCGTGATCTCCTCGGCGGACGGACTCGAGCCGTCGGGGTACTCGCCGGTCGCGAGCAACGAGAGCAGGTCGTCGCCGTCCGCGTCCGATCGGCGCCGTTCGGCGACCAACTCCCCGACGAGTTCGGTGACGTCTGCCGTCGCGCGCCGGTACTCGCGTTCGGCCCGGCTGGGGATCCACGACGGAAGGAGGACGCGGACGCCGAGGAACTCCGAATCGTTGTACGCGCCCATAGCCCGAACCCAGCGCCGCACGCGATCGGTGCGGTCGTCCTCGAACTCGAGGTCGAACAGCGACCGCGTCAATGCCCGGAGCGTCAGCGTCGACGCCGCCTCTCGGATGTCGACGACCTCGCCGTCGGACCACTCCTCGAGCAGGCGCACGGTCTCTGCCACCATGTCGTCCGCGTAGGATCGGATCCGTGCCGGCGTGAACGCGTTCTGGAGGAGCGTGCGTTGTCGGCGCCAACGATCGCCCTCCGCGAAGAACACGCCCTCGATATCCAGGGCTTCGCCGAACTCGTTCTCGAACTCGCCGCGCCAGAACTCGTCGTCGCGGGAGACGAGGACCTCCTCGACGAGTCCGGGGTCGGAGACGACGACGAATTCGCGGTCGAACGCCTCGTATCCGGCAACGTCGCCGTACTCGCGCATCGAGGAGAGGAACTCGAGCGGGTCTCGAGCGAACCCGATGGTGTTGTCGACGATCGGAAGCCCGCGCGGACCGGGTGGCGGCGATTCGACTGCAGGTCGCGTCGTTTCGGTATCGTCCGCGTCGGTCGTCGGGTCTCGATCCTTCGCCGTCGAACGTGGCTCGGTCATACACCTCCCTTCGAAGCGGACGACTGTCGATACTCGCTCGAAGCACTGAACTTCTTTATATACTACCACCGAACGACCGGTATGCAGTCGGCAGACCTCACCGTCCGACTTCCGCCGTCGATGCAGTTGCCGGCACCCGAAGACCCGCTCGAGTCGTTCCAGCGCGAGGAGGTCCTTTCCTGGGAGGTCGACCCCGTGTCCGAGACCGTCCGCTTCCTCTCGCTGGTCGTCGGTGACCCCGGCGCTCTCGGGAACCTGGCCGAAGACCTCGAGTCCGTCCGCCGGTACGACGTCACGCCGATCGACGCCGACACCTTCTACGGCTACGTCGAGATGGACCTGCGAGCCGCCGACGCCACCGTCATGGGGACGTTCGACGTCCCCGGACTCGTGATCGTCCCGCCGATGGTCTACACGGGCCGAGAGAACGTTCACGTCACCGTGCTCGGGGAGCCAGCGGCCATGTCGCGGCTGCTCGAGAACGCACCCGACGATATCGACGTCGAGGTCACGCGCGTGAGCGAACACCAGCGCCGTTCGGAGACGCTGGCCGGCCGACTCACGGCCCGGCAGTTCGAGGCGCTGGAGGTCGCCCGCGACGTGGGGTACTACGAGGTGCCACGGAGCGGCGACTTAGCGACGGTAGCCGACGAACTCGGGTGTTCCGAGAGCGCGGCGTCGACGTTGCTACGGGCAGCGGAGGCGGAGCTGGTCGACGCGGCGGTACGACGATAAGTCGAAAGCCGACCCGGAATCAGGGAATCAACTGTTCTCCGTCGTCGTCGTAGATCCTGATGGCGTCGACGGGACAGGTTCGGGCGGCGAACTTCGCGTCGAGTTCCGCGTCCTCGGGTACCTCGCGGACGAAGACGCCGTCCTCGACCTCCTCGCTGTCCCGGAGGACGGCTTTCCCCTTCGATTTGTCCTCCTCGAAGGCGTCCCACTCGGCGACACACTGGAACATCCCGATGCAGGTGTCCTCGTCGAATTCGACTTTCATGGCTCGAGATTCGGGCGAGCACCCTAAATCGGTAGCGGTCGTCTGTCCTCCGTATCGACGGTACCGTTTAGTGGCTGCCACCCGGTCGTTAGGCCATGTTCGATCACCTCAGCCCGCCGAGAGGACCGAGTGATCCGAACCCGTCCGGCGCGGAGGCGAACGGACGATGGTAGACCTCGCCCTCTCCGGCGCTCGAGTCGGTGCCGCGCTGGTGCTCGTCGCTCTGAACGGGTTCTTCGTCGCCGCCGAGTTCGCGTTCGTCAGGGTTCGCTCGACCGCCGTCGAGTCGTTGGTCGCGGACGGGAGAACCGGCGCGACGCTGCTCGCCGAGGTAATGGACAACCTGGACGACTACCTCGCCGTGACACAACTGGGGATCACGATCGCCTCGCTGGGGCTCGGGTGGATCGGCGAACCCGCGGTCGCGGCGCTCATCGAACCGGCCGTCGGCCCGTTCCTCCCCGAGGGAACCGTCCACCTCGTCGCCTTCGCGGTCGGGTTCGGCGTCATCACGTTCCTCCACGTGGTATTCGGCGAACTCGCGCCGAAGACGATCGCTATCGCCCGGGCCGAACGGATCGCGCTGCTGGTCGCCGCGCCGATGAAGGCCTTCTACTACCTGTTCGTGCCGGGGATCGTCGTCTTCAACGGGACGGCAAACGCCTTCACCCGGCTGATCGGGATCCCGCCGGCCTCCGAGACCGACGAGACGTTCACCGAGGAGGAACTCCGCATGGCGCTTGCCCGCTCCGGCGAGGAGGGCAACGTCGCCGCGGACGAGGTCGAGATGATCGACCGGGTGTTCGAACTCGACGACGTCACGGCGCGAGAGGTGATGGTTCCGCGACCCGACGTTCGGAGCGTCCCCGCGGACCTCCCGCTCGCGGACCTGCGGGACCGGATCGTCGAGACGGGTCACACGCGCTATCCCGTCGTCGACGCGGGCGATCCGGATCGAGTTGTCGGGCTCGTCGACGCCAAGGACGTGATTCGGGCGGGGACCCTCGAGGCCGAGGGCGAAGTCGGGGACGGGGACGGGGACGGGGACGGAGACGACCGCACGACCACCGCCGGCGACCTCGCCCACGATATCCCCGTCGTCCCCGAAACCGTCGCCGTCAGCGATCTCCTCTCGGATCTCCAGCGGGAACGGGCACAGATGGCCGCGGTGATCGACGAGTGGGGCGTCCTCGAGGGGATCGTCACCGTCGAGGACGTCGTCGAGGTGGTCGTCGGTGACCTCCACGACGAGTTCGACGTCCCCTCGCGGGAGCCGTCGATCGACCGCGACGCGAGCGAGGAGGGCGTCGCCGTCGACGGCGGCGTCGCGCTCTCGACGGTCAACGAGGAACTCGGGACTACCTTCGACCACGACGCCGTGGAGACGATCGGCGGCCTGGTGCTCGCTCGACTCGGGCGGCCGCCCGAGTCCGGCGACCGGGTATCGATCGCGGGCCACGAACTGACCGTGACGGCGGTCGACGGCATGCGCGCCTCGACGGTCGTCGTTCGGCCCGAGTCGGGGACGTTCGAGGGCACGGCGGAGTCGGCGACGGACGGAGCGGCCGGCGACGACACTGCCCTCGAGTCCGAGCGTGCCGAGAGGTCGGAGGGGAGTTGAGAGGGCGGGAGCCGAGGACACTCAGACGCGCCGGATCACCCAGAGCGCGGCGATGCCGCCGACGACGATCACCAGCCAGTAACTCGCGAGCCGGTAGATCGCCACCACCGCGAGCGCGTCGGCCGTCGCGAGCGCCGTCAACGCCGTCAACAGCGCGACGAGCGTACCCTCGATGGCCGCGAGCCCGCCGGGCAGCGGCGTCGAGCCGGCGATGACGCTCGCCGGGACGAGAAAGCACACGAGCAACGCCGACACCGGCGTCCCGAGCGCGAGGCCGGCGAAGTACAGCGGGATCGCGAACAGCACCCAGCCGACGTACGCGAACGCGATCGCCGTGACGACGACGCGGGGCGAATCGGCGATCACCTCGAGCGACCCGTAGAGGCGGGTGATCCGGTCGCGGACCGACTCGAGCGAGAGCCGGTCGGTTCGGCGGGCGACGGGGGCGAGCGCACGCACGACGAGGTCGCGGAGCCGCTCCCGGAACCGCCAGCCGACGACGGCGATGGCCGGCAGCCCCACGGCGAGTGCAGCGAGCAGGACGGCGAACCGTTCGATCGGCCCCGCGAGCTGGGCGGTAAACAGCAGGTAGCCGAGGCCGAGCCCGCCCGCGGTGAAAAACGGGAGGAGTCGAACCAGGTCGGCCGTGACGACGCTGGCGAGGCTCTGTTCGAACGTCGCTTCCGTGTCGCGGGCCAGCACGTACGCGATGAACGGTTCGCCGCCGGCCTGTCCCATCGGCGTGACGTAGTTGGCGAACGTCGCCGCGAAGAACGTCACGATCAGCTTCCGGAACGGGACGGTGACGCCGATCGCCCGGAGGACGACGTGCCAGGTCTTCCCCCAGGCGACGAGACACAGCAGCGTCGAGACGCAGGCCGCGGCCACCCACTCGAGTTGGGCTGTTCGGAGCCGCGAGACGGTTCGGTCCCAGCCGACGACGGCCCCGAGCAGGTAGACGAGCACGACCGCCACGAGAAACGCCAGGGCGGTCTTCGCGACCGTCCTGCGATCGCCCCACCCCGCGCCGAGGGTTACGGCCGACTCCTCGTCCCCGTGGGCGGTCGCCTCGCCGTCGGCGGCGGTATCGGGATCTGGATCGGAATCAGGATCGGACACGATACTAGAGAGTGTCGCCGGGATCAGGCTCCGGTCTTCGTCACCTGGTACCACTCGCCGTCCCAGGTCAGACCGTACTCGAACATCGCCTTCACGGTCAGGACGCCGTGGCCCAGATAGACGAGCGGCGCGAGTGCGATCGTCCAGGATGGGGGACCGACCCGGCCGTCGACCAGGTCACGGCTCCAGACGCCGCCGATCAGTCCGTAGATCGCGACCAGCGCGGCGATCGCAGAGCCAGGGTCGAACAACAACAGGAACAGGACGTGTGCGGTGAGCACCAGCAACGTGGCACCCGCGAGAACGGCCCCGACCGCCCGGCCGACCGAGACGACGTCGTCGACGTCCATGCCGCCCGTAATCGACTCGACGATCCGCAGGTGTGACACCTGCACGTGACCGATCCGCCACCGCTTTCGCTGCCCCCAGAGGTCCCGAACGGTGTGAGGGGCTTCCATCGTGCTCGTACAGCGCCGGTTCTGGGCGACCGTCAACCCGGCCTTGTGACACTGGTGGGAGAAGTAGATGTCCTCGGTCAACACGTCGGCGTAGCCGCCGACGGCCTCGAACGCCTCTCGGGTGAACCCGGTCGCGGAACTCTGACAGTGGGTGAACCCGACGAACTCGCCGATCATGTATCCCGCCTGGACGACGACGCGCTCGCAGTAGGCAAGCGTCTCGACGGGGCCCGTCGGACGCGGGATCCGGCGGCCCTGGAAGACGTCCGCGTCGCCGACGAGTTCGCCCATCGCGATGGAGACGAACTCGGGGGAGGCCCGTTCGTCGGCGTCGAACACGACGAAGTAGTCGGCCGAACTCCGCTCGACCGCGGTGTTGATCGCGGTCGCTTTCGATCCGGGTGAGTCGTTGATCACGCAGTCCACGGCATCGTAGCGCTCCGCGAGTTCGCTCGCGCGCGCTCGAGTCCGCGTGTCGTCGGGTTCGACGACGACGGAGATCCGGAGCGAGTCGTAGTCGTTCTCGAGCAGACTGGTGACGCTCTCGTCGACGACGTCCGCGTCCTGGTAGGCGGGGACGATCGCCCGCACGGTGGGGCCGGACGCGATCCGACTCGGCGACGTCGCCGACGATCCGTCCCGCCAGACGTCGTAGGCGAGGAGTACCCCCGTCCCGGCGATCGCGACGGTGAACATTCCCACGTACACCGCGCTCTCGAAGAAATCCAGTATGATGAGGGGAGAAAGCGCCACCGTCCAGATGTCCGCCCCCGTTACGAACCCGACGGCGAACAGCGCGCCGACTGCGAGTATCGTTCCCGCTTTTTCGACGACGCGAGTGACTACCGATGGCATCATCCTAACGACGCGTCGGTTGGCTATTCAACGTTCTGCTCGCAACTCGTTCCGGTAGCTAGTTACCGACTCAGTGGAATATCTACGGGAAGGATGGGATTCGACGACTGGCTCCGGGTCTCCGCGCGGAAGATCCGGGAGAAGGGACTCGAGGGCGTCGGGGACGTCGCGTACGACCTGTACACCGGGCTCTGGTGGCTCGCCTGGCCGCTCCCGCGTGGGACGAACGTCTACGAGCGCGACTGGGACGTGTTGATCATCCTCGACGCGTGTCGGGTCGATCTGCTTCGCTCGGTCGCCGACGAGTACGCCTTCCTCGCGGACGCGGAGATCGAACGGATGGAATCGGTCGGGAGCATGTCCAAGGAGTGGATGGCCAAGACGTTCACCGACGAGTACGCCGACGAGGTGGCAAACACCACGTACGTGACGAGCAACGTCTTCTCCGACCGGCTCCTCTCCGCCGACCGGTTCGGCGACCTCGACGAGGTCTGGCGGTACGGCTGGGACGACGAGCACGATACGGTCCCGCCGCGTCAGGTTACCGACAGGGCCATCCGGGCCGCCCGCGAGACGGATCCGGATCGGCTGATCGTCCACTACGTCCAGCCCCACCACCCGTTCCTCGGACTCGACGCCGGATTCGACGCCGAACCGTTCGGTCCGGCGCTGTCGGACACGGTCGTCGACGCGCTCCGGAAGGACAAGATCGACTTCGAGACCTTCTGGGCCGCCTACCAGGACAACCTGCGTCGCGCGCTCGAGGACGTGGACCTCCTCCTCGAGAACGTCGACGCGGACCGGGTCGCCATCACGGCCGATCACGGCGACGCGCTCGGCGAGTGGGGGATCTACGACCACCCGGTCGGCTGTCTCCACCCCGCCGTACGGACGGTGCCGTGGGTGACCACGTCCGCGACGGACCGGGAAACGCACGAACCGGACCCGGACTGTGAGGAGCGGACGGCCGAGTCGGACGTGCAACAGCGGCTGCAGGCGCTGGGATACGTCAGCTAGTCGCCAGTTTCGCTCGAGCGCATGCGACGCCCGGCACGAACGCTTTTTTGTCGGGACAGTGAACCATCGGGAACCGAATGGTCGATCCGTCGTTCGTCGCGCTCGTCGCCGCTGCAATCGGTACCTGTCTGTTCATGGCCTGGGTCCTGGGAGCGAACAGCAACTCGCCGCCGTTCGCCCCCGCGATCGGCGCGAACGCTATCTCGACGATGCAGGCTGCGTTCGTCATCGGGCTGCTCGCAGCGGCTGGCGCGCTCATGCAGGGGGGCAGCATCTCGGAGACGGTCGGTGCGGACCTGATCGACGGTGTGACGATCACGCCGCTGGCCGCGACCGCCGGCTTGCTCACTGCGGCGACGTTCATGGCCGTCGGCATCTACACGCGCTATCCGATTCCGGCGGCGTTCGCGACGACGGGGGCGATGATCGGCGTCGGCCTCTCGCTCGGCGGCGATCCGGCGATGGCGACGTACCAGCGTCTCGGCACGTTCTGGCTGCTCGTGCCGTTCATGTCTGGGGGGTTAGCCTTCGTGACCGCGACGGTCCTCCGGCGGGACGACGTGCCCGAAACGGTGGGCGTTCCGCTCCTGGCCGGTATCGTCGGGGGCATCGTCGCGAACATCAGACTCGGCGTGATCCCGGATCCCGTCGCCGACCAGGGAACTCTCGCCAGATTCGTCTCCCGACAGTTCGGCGGCGGTCCGACGCTCGTCGCCGACGTCGACCTCGGTACGGTCCTCGTAACGATCGCCGTTGGCGCGCTCGCTTTCTACTGGATCCGCAACCGAGTGGTCGTATCGGTCGAACGGGGAATCCGGACGTTCCTGCTCGTCCTGGGCGGGATCGTCGCCTTCTCTTCGGGCGGGTCGCAGGTCGGGCTCGCGACCGGTCCCCTCGAGAACCTGTTCCGGGTCGAACTCGGCCTCCCGGGGATCACGCTGCTCGCACTGGGGGCGGCGGGGATCCTCGCCGGGGCCTGGATGGCCGCACCGCGGCTGTTACAGGCGACCTCGAGGGAGTACGCCCAGCTCGGGGTGCGCCGGTCGATCGCGGCGCTCGTCCCCGGGTTTATTATCGCACAGCTGGCGATCGCGCTCGGGATCCCGATCTCGCTGAACAACATCATCCTCTCCGGGGTGATCGGCGGCGGACTGGCGGCGGGATCGGCGGGCGTCTCGAAACGGAAGATCGGGTTTACCGTGACGTTCTGGCTGCTGACGCTCGGGAGTTCGACCGTCGTCGGTTACGGACTGTATCAGGCGCTCGAGGCGGTCATCGGCGGCTGAGTTCGGTGTCTGACCCCGAACCGGAACCGAATCGGGGCCGGACTCACTTCGCCGGCGAGGCCAGGTAGCTTCCGGGGGTCAGGAGGACGCCGACGAACAGCCCGAGCAGGCGGTAGCGATCCCACCGATCCCACAGAGGATCGTGCGCGATCCGGGGTACGCCTCAACCGAGTACGGTCACCGGTTCGTCGGTCCGCTCGACGACGGTCGTGGCGACGTCGCGGCCGAGGAACCGCCGGACGAGGCCCGAGGTATTCGTTCCGTGACCGTACATGACGACGTGGTCGACGGCTTCGTCGCTCGCGTACCGGGGAACGACGGTTCCCGGGCGGCCCTCGACCGTTTCGATGCGGACGCGCTCGCTCGAGTCGGCTGCGACGGACGCGAGCCGGGTTTTCGCGGTCTCGCGCGCCTCCTCGAACCGGTCGTCGTCGCGCTCGAGGACGCCGCCCTCGCTGAGCGGCGACTCCAGCGGCGTCACGACGGCGAGCAGGACGATCTCCGCGTCGGGAAACGACTCGAGTGCGTACGCGAGCGCCTCGTCTTCGCCTGGGCGACCGAGCGAGGGGACGAGGACCCGGTCGGGATCCGGATCGGCCATAGGGTCGATTTGGGCACCCACCGTCATCGGTCTATCGCCGGAACCGCGAACCGGGGCGGAGAAGCGAGGGAGAGACGACAGTTTAAACCACCGGACGCGCCAAAGGCGGACAATGAACGTCGAGGAGCTGTCGGGGCTCCCGCCCGGGGCGATCGACCACTTCCGGGAGGACGGGATCGAGGAACTCTACCCACCGCAGGCCGAGGCCGTCGAGGCCGGCGCGACGGAGGGCGAGAACCTCGTCGCCGCGGTGCCGACCGCCAGCGGGAAGACGATGATCGCCGCCCTCTCGATGCTATCGGCGATCGAGCGCGGCGGCAAGGCGCTTTACATCGTCCCGTTGCGGGCCCTGGCCAGCGAGAAAAAGGAGGAGTTCGAGGCCTACGAGCAGTTCGGAGTCACCGTCGGCGTCGCGACCGGCAACTACGAGTCGACCAGCGACTGGCTCGCCACGAAGGACATCGTCGTCGCCACAAGCGAGAAGATCGACTCGCTCGTGCGCAACGGCGCGGACTGGCTCTCCGATCTCACCTGCGTCGTCAGCGACGAGGTCCACCTCATCGACGACCGCGAGCGGGGGCCGACCCTCGAGGTGACCCTCGCGAAGCTCCGGCGGCTGAACCCGGGAATGCAACAGGTCGCGCTCTCGGCGACGGTGGGCAACGCCGACGAGATCGCGGGCTGGCTGGACGGCGAACTGATCGATACCGACTGGCGGCCGATCGATCTGAAGATGGGCGTCCACTACGGCAACGCCCTGAATTTCGACGACGGCTCGACCCGCGAGGTACCCGTCGAGGGCTCGGAGAAACAGGAGGCCGCGCTCGTCCGCGACATCCTCCAGGAGGGCGGCTCCTCGCTCGTGTTCGTCAACTCGCGGCGCAACGCGGAAGCCGCGGCCCGCCGGCTCGGGCAGGTCTCCCGGGAGGAACTGACCGCCGACGAGCGGGCCGAACTCGCCGACCTGGCCGCGGAGATCCGCGACGACAGCGACACCGAGACCAGCACGGACCTCGCCGACTGCGTCGAACGCGGCTCCGCGTTCCACCACGCCGGGCTCTCGAGCACCCAGCGGTCGCTCGTCGAGGACGCCTTCCGCGATCGGCTGCTGAAGGTCATCTCGGCGACGCCGACGCTCGCGGCCGGGGTCAACACGCCCGCACGACGGGTGATCGTCCGCGACTGGCGGCGGTTCGACCCCTCCGCCGGCGGAATGGCGCCGCTCGACGTCCTCGAGGTCCACCAGATGATGGGCCGTGCGGGCCGTCCCGGACTGGACCCCTACGGCGAGGCCGTGTTGCTCGCGAAGAGCCACGACGAGAGCCAGGAGCTGTTCGACCGGTACGTCTGGGCCGATCCCGAGCCCGTCCGGTCGAAACTCGCCGCCGAACCCGCCCTGCGGACGCACGTGCTCGCGACGATCGCGTCCGGCTTCGCCCGTACGCGGGAGGGGCTGCTCGAGTTCCTCGAGGCGACGCTGTACGCGAGCCAGTCGGGCGAGTCGGGCCGGCTCGCGGCCGTCACGGACGACGTGCTGGCGTACCTCGAGCGCAACGATTTCATCGAACGGTCGGGCGGATCGGGAGACGATTCCGGCGGGGGCGCGTTCACCTCGGCGGCGGACCTCGCGGACCGGAGCGACGAGGACGAGCAACTCGAGGCCACCAGCCTCGGTCACACCGTCTCGCGGCTCTACCTCGACCCGATGAGCGCCGCCGAGATCGTTCACGGCCTCGAGAGCGCCGACGACCGCCCGACGGCGCTTGGCCTCTATCAACTCGTCTCGCGGACCCCCGACATGTACGAACTCTACCTCCGGTCGGGCGAGGACGAGCAGTTCGGCGAACTCTACTACGAGCGGGAGGCCGAACTGCTCGGCGACGCCCCAAGCGAGTTCGAGGAGGACCGCTTCGAGGACTGGCTGGCAGCCCTGAAGACGGGCAAACTCCTCGAGGACTGGGCCCAGGAGGACGACGAAGAGCGGATCACCGAACGGTACAAGATCGGTCCCGGCGACCTGCGCGGAAAGGTCGACACCGCCGAGTGGCTGCTTGGTGCCGCCGAGTCGCTGGCACGGGAGATCGACAGCGAGTGGACCGTGGCCGTCCGGGAAGCCCGTGCCCGCGTCGAACACGGCGTAAGTGAGGAATTGCTCGAACTCGTCTCCGTCGGCGGCGTCGGCCGCAAGCGCGCCCGTCGCCTGTACGAACGCGGGATCGAAGAGCCCGCGGACCTGCGGTCGGCCGACAAGGGCGTCGTCCTCGACGCCCTGAAGGGGGAGAAGACGGCCGAGAACATCCTCGAGAACGCCGGCCGCGAGGATCCGTCGATGGACGGGGTCGAGCCGGCGGGCGGGGGCGTCGGAACTGACGAGTCGGACGCCGACGACGCCGAGAGCACGGAAACCGCATCGACACGAACCGAGGACGCAGAACCGGACGACAGCCAGTCCAGCCTGGGTGATTTCTGATGGAACTGCTCGAATGTCCCCTCGCGATCGACGACCTCGACGCGTTCGTCGCCGCGATCGGCGAGATCGGCGACCGCCACGGCGTGACGATCCAGGCGTTCGACGCCCGCTACGTCGCCGACCGTCGCCACCTCGAGCGGGCCGTCGCGTTCGCCGACCGGGCCATCGAGCGCGGGGAGAACGTCGCCCGGGATCGGGCCGTGGAGATCCTGCTGTACGCCGCCGGCCGCCGGCAGATCGACCGCGCCCTCGAGATGGGCGTCGACGAGGGGAAGAACCGGGCCGTCGTCCTCGTCGACTCCCGCGAGGGGGACCGACGCGCCGAGCGGGACGCGCTCGCGGACGTCCGCGAACTGGACGCGGTCGCCGGCGAGGAGCCGACCCTCGAGTCCGTCGACGAGGAGCGACTGTGCGAGTTCTTCGAGATCACCGGTGCCGAGCGGGAAGCGACCGACGCCTCGCTCGGCGACCTCGTTCGCGAGCGGGTGGCGCTGCTCGAGGTCGAGAAGTAGCGCCCGCGGGGGTGGCGGTCGCGTCCGGGATTCCGGAAACCGAAGCGGGGTCTCCGAACGTTTATGCGCCATGGTGAGTGTCGTTCACTGGCATGGCACGCATCGACCGGCTGGATCCCGACGAGCTATCGGACGAGACGATCGAGGAGATCTTCGAGTACGCACGCGAGAAACAGGGAGCCGTCCCGAACCACTTCAAGATAGAGGCGAACTTCCCGGAGGCGTTCGAGCACTTCTTCTACATGCAGCAGGCCCTCTGGGAGGACGGCCCGCTGTCGATGGAGACGATGGAACGGGTCGCCATCGCGGTGTCGATGGCGAACGACTGCGACTACTGCACCGGCGCTCACTGTACGATCCTCGGGAACACCGGGGCCGACAGGGACGACATCGTGGCGTTCCAGGAGGGCGTGAAAGGCGACTCGCTCGACGAGTTCGAGCGAGCGATCGTCGACTTCGCGCTGCAGGTCAACGAGGACCCCCACGGGGTCACTGGCGAGGACGTCGAGGAACTCCGGACCGAACACGGTCTCTCCGACGCGGCGTTGTTGCAACTGGTCCACGGCGTCAACGTCTTCTCGGCGGCGAACCGCGTGAATATCGTCTTCGATACGGAGTACGATCACCCCTGGCAGGGCGAGGCGGCGGACGACTGACCGGACCCAGTGGGTGCGGCCGACCCGACCCGTCTCGACGCGAACCGACAGGGCTTAGCCGCCGGTCGGGTAACCCCGTCCGACGCATGACGGGCACGGGAACGAAGGTCACACTCGCGCTGGTCGTCTGTCTCGCCACAGCCCTCGGGGGCCTCTTCGCGGCCGGCGTCCTCGGCGTTCCCGACGCCGGCCTCGAGGACAACGCCTGGGGCGAGGTCGACGACGAGCGCATCGAGGTGCTCACGACGGTCTGGATCGACAACCCGAACCCGGGGATCGAACTCGACGACCTGACTCTCGAGTACGCGCTGGCGATGAACGGCGTCGACCTCGCGGAGGGCACCGCCGCTGACGTCGCGGTCCCCGCGGGGAACTCGACGACCGAGTTGCGGACCGACCTGCGGTACGAACGGCTCCCCGACTGGTGGGTCTCACACGTCCGGAACGACGAAGCGAGCACTCTCGAGGCCGACGTGACGGTCCACGCCGACGTCGGTCCCGTCTCGGGATCGCCCTCCCACACCTACGAGGACGGGATCGAGACCGACCTCGAGCCGATGGTCGCCGCGGCGCTGGCCGAACAGGAGGGCGAGCACTCGCTGTCCCCGGTCGAGACGGACGACGGCATCCAGCGCGAACTCGTCGAACCGACGGTCGAGATCCGCGACACCGACGCCGCGTGGGGCACGGTCGACGCCGAGACGACCGAACTGCACCTGACCTACGAGGTGTACAACCCGAACGCCTACCCGCTCGCGACGCCGTCGCTGACCGGCGAGATGGAGTTCAACGACCGGGTCGTCGGCGACTGGCAGGCCCACGAGGTCGAACTCCTCGACGCCGATCGGGACGCGACGATCCCGCCGCGCTCGAGCCGGGAACTCACATTCGTCGTCGAACTGGACAACGACGACGTCGTCGACTGGTTCGCGACCCACGTCGACGCGGGCGAGGTCACAGACGCCGAGTTCCGCGCGCAGTTGGCGCTTTCCGTCGGCGGGGAAACGGTGACGATCCCCGAAGACGGCGACGCCATCCGCTGTGACTACGAGATGACGACGGCCATCTTCGTCGAGCAGGACGCAGGCCTCTCGGAGGGCGAGTGCACGCTCGTCCCGTGGGCCACGCCGAACCTCGAGGCACCGGATGACGCTGCCGGTGACGGTGACAGCGACGGCGACGAGTCCTTGCTCGACGACCTGCTGCTGCCCTCGAGTCGGTGAACCGGACCTGACCGTCACGAAACCCGATAGCTGCCGAACGTTTTCTTCGCTGGCGGTGAAGCGGGCCCTGTCCCATGCAAGCAGCGCGACTCCACGAGTACACCGACGAGATGGACGCGGCGCTCGAGATCGACGACGTCGACCGTCCGGAGATCGATCGCTCGGACGGCGTCCTGGTCGAAGTCGAGGGCGCTGGCTGGTGCCAGACGGACAACCACATCGTCGAGGGGATGTGGGACGAGTACGTCGAGCAGGAGCTTCCGATGACGCTCGGCCACGAGAACGCCGGCATCGTCGCCGAGGTCGGCGACGAGGTCCAGTTGGTCGAGGCGGGGGATCCCGTGCTCTGTCACCCCGTCCAGACCTGCGGCATCTGTCGGCCCTGCCGGCGCGGCGAGGACATGTACTGCGAGAACCAGGCGTTCAACGGCCTGACGACCGACGGCGGCTTCGCCGAGTACGTTCTGACCAACGAGCGTGCCGTCGTCCCGCTTCCCGACGGCGTCGATCCGACCGAGATCGCACCACACGCCGACGCCGGAATCACGGCCTATCACGCCGCCAAGAAGGCGACCGACGAGCTGAATCCGGGCGATACCTGTGTCCTGATCGGCATCGGCGGGCTCGGCCACATCGGGCTCCAGTGCGTCGACGCGATGAGCGCCGCCGACGTCGTCGCCGTCGACCTCAAAGACGAAGCGCTCGAGTTGGCCACCGACCTGGGGGCCGACCACACCGTCGACTCGAGCGAGGAGGACGTCGCCTCGGTCGTCGCCGACCTCACCGACGACGGCGGGGTCGAACAGGTGCTGGACTTCGTCGGCCGCGACGAAACGACCGCGCTCGCGCCGGAAATCGTCGCCCAGGGCGGCGACCACCACGTCGTCGGCTACGGCGGCCACGTCCACGAACCCTGCCAGGCGATGGTGTTCGGCGAGTTCTCGTTCCGCGGGGCGCTGGTCGGCCGGTACGCGGAACTGCAGGAACTCGTCGCGCTCGTCGACCGCGGCGACGTGGAACTGCACACCGAACGCCACGACCTGGGGGAGATCAACGAGGTCGCAGAACGGCTCGAGCGCGGCGAGATCGAGGGACGGGCGGTCATCCAGCCGCCCTGATCGCCGACGACCGGCGGCATCCTCTTGTGCGATCCCGTAGTAGCCGACCCATGACCTCCCTCGACCTCGAGGACCCCCTCGAGATCGGCGGCATCCAGGTACCCAACCGGCTCTACCGCGCGCCGCTGCTCGAGTGCGCCGGCAACGGGCCCGACGCGGTCGACACGCTGATCGCGGATCTTGAACCCGCCGCCGACTCCGGCGTCGGCCTGCTCTTCCAGGGCGCGACCATCGTCCGCGGCGAGGGCGGCTGTGCCGCGCCGGGGATGACCCGCGTCCACGACCCCGCCTTCGTCTCCCGGCTCTCCCGGCTGACGGACCGGATCCACGAACACGGGAGCCGGATCTTCCTCCAACTCGAGCACGGCGGCCTGCGCAGCATGGAGACCTGGCACGCCGACTACCGCCGGCGGAACCCGGAACTCGAACAGCTCGCGGTCTCGGAGCCGCCCTGGCAACTGCGGTTGCTCGACCGGGTCGGCTTCCTCTCCTATAATCCGCACGTGCTCACGACCGACGAGGTGTACGACCTCGCGGCGGACTTCGGCCGTTCGGCCGCGTACGCCGTCGACGCCGGCTACGACGGCATCCACATCTCGGGGGCGAACATGGGGATCGTCCAGCAGTTCCTCTCGCCGTTCTACAACCGCCGGGACGACGAGTTCGGCGGGAGCCCCGAGGCGCGACTGCAGTTCCTCGCGCTCGTCCACGACGAGATCCGGGACCGCGCGGGCGACGTTCCGCTCGTCACGAAGGTGCCGGCCGAGACGCCCGCCCCGCCCGCTCCTCTCGTCCGGCGGAAACTCTCGCTCGAGGACGGGATCGAGACGGCCCGCCGACTCGAGCGGGTCGGCTACGACGCGGTCGTTCCCGTCCTGACGTCGGTCGTCTGGGACATGAGCATCGTCCGCGGCGAGTACCCCGAGCGGGCCTGGACCGACGAGGGGTTCCGGGAGGGGTACGACGAGGCCTTCGGCGGGTCGACCCGACGACGACTCGTCGCGGCTGGCAACTGGCTCGAGTCGCTGGGGTACGACTTCGAACCGGCCTGGAACGAGGAGTTCTGTCGACGCGTCCGGGAGGAGGTGTCGATCCCGGTACTCGCCGAGGGCGGGATCCGCGACCGGGGCCAGATCGACCGCCTGCTCGGGGATCGAGCGGACGCGAGGCCGGCCTGCGACGCCGTCGGGATGGCCCGCCCGTTCTACGCCGAACCGCGGCTTGGGGCGCGGCTACTCGCGGCTGGAACGGGTGAGGAGAGGGCGGGAGAGCGGGCCGCGGACGGCGAACCGAGCGTCCTCTGTGAGAGTTGCAACAACTGCACCGTTCCGCAGGTGACCGGGGCGCCCGGCATCTGCCGCACCCCCGACGTCCTCCGGAAACGCGGCGAACTCGATCGAGAAGGGGTCTACGACGATTAACGGGGCTACGACCTCGTCTGTCTCTCACTTCCTGCCGGGTGTAGACCCCTTCGTTTCAACTGGAAAACCGGGGAGGCCATCGGCTGTTCGCTCGAGTTGAAACCGAAGAGAAGTAGTCCCACCAGGATTCGAACCTGGGTCGAAGCCCCCAGAAGGCTTCAGGATTGGCCACTACCCTATGGGACTTGACATTTTCTGCCGGAGTCTGACTACCGGCGACGTACCATCCAATAGCCGGGGTGTGTATTAGAGTGTTACGAACTGGATCGACACAGGGAGAGCGTGTCGAACACGACTCGAGTTAGTCGTGATCACGCCGACTCCCTTCTGGCGGTTCGTAGTGTTCCTGCCGGTGACAGTTCGCACAGAGGACGGTACACCGCTCCATCTCGGCTCGGATTCGATCTTTCGTCCGACCGTCCGCAATCAGTCTCGTGATGCTCGCTTCTTTCCGCTCGTTGTCGTGATGATAGTCGAGACACGCAGAATCGGATTCCCCACATCGGTTGCACCCTGCGCTGCGCTTTCGATCGTGAACCCATCGACGGCGTTCGTCGTCCGGCTGTGTGAAATGAAGCTGCCGATGGCAGTTGGCACAGAGCACCTCACACTTCTCTATTTCCTCACGGAGTCGTTCTTTCCCGTACCCAAAGGTGACCATCTTCCCGACTGCCATCTCTTTCGCCGCGGTATCGACGTGATGGAAGTCGAGACAGGCCGCAGTGTCCTCGTGACATCGCGAACATGCGCGTTCCCGCTTGATCCCGTTCAACCACGACCGAAGCCGAGAGCGGCGACGTAACGATCGTTCCGTATTCCATCCGACATTGCGGTAGTGCCACCGCTGATCGACCGATAGCTCGTCCCAAGCCGTTCCGTCGGGAAGATCAACGTCGTCCGGCTTCGGACCCACCCGCGACCCCGTCGATGGATTCGTCTCGAGTCCCGCTCGCTCTTTCGCCTCGTTCCACCCGCCGATAGTTCGAATGATCGTCGCCGACGCGGGCATCGTCCCCAGTTCCTCGTACTGTGCCTTCGTCGGCGACTCGCCGAGCCGTTCGGCCGCCTCCCGTAACGCCTCGAGACACTCCGCTTCCGTCGTCACGCCGGCGTTCGCCGCGGCATCCGGCATAAACCCTCGAACGCGAGCGCGACGAACCGACATTCCTTTTCCCCACCCCCGCGCATCGACGCGTATGTACGTCGGACGATTCGTCGTCGTCGGCCCGGAGGTCGGCGCGTACCGCGTCTCCTCGCGGTCGTTCCCGAACCGAGAGATCACCGCTCGAGAGGACGCGCTCACCGTCGGTCCCACCGAGGACGCCCCAGAGACGGACAACCCTTACGTCTCCTACAACTGCCTGCGGGTCGTCGAGACCCCGACCGGGGGGACGGCCGCCTTCGGCAACGGCTCGCACGTCGATCCCATCGCGGAGAAACTCGAATTGGGCTACCCCGCTCGCGACGCCCTCGCGGAGAGCCTGCTCGCGCTCGATTACGAGAAAGACGACTACGACACGCCCCGCATCGCGGCGACGATCGACGCCGGGAACGACGGCGAGGCGCTGATCGGCACGGTCCGGAAGGACGCCGTACTGGTGGAGACCGTCGACGAGCCGACGCTGGTGGCGACCTACGAGAAGGACGCCCCCGAACCGTTCGCGTTCGAGGCCGAAACCGCAGCGGAAGCCGCCCGGGAGGCCTACGGCCTCGAGTTCGAACACGAGGTCTGTGCGGCCGGCGTCGCCCTGACCGACGACGGGTTCGAGACGGCGATCGAAAACGGGGAGTAATCGACTCGAGGGCTCGCGTCGACAGCGCCCCTGCCCGATCCGCTCGAGCAGCCGGATAACCTACAAACCGCTCCCGCCCGTACCCTCGAGCACGGACATGAAGGTCGGACTCATCTCGGACGTCCACGGCAACCGGGTCGCCCTCGAGGCAGTCCTCGAGGACATGCCGCCGGTCGACGAACTCGTCTGTGCCGGCGACGTCGTCGGCTACAACCCATGGCCGGCGGCTTGTGTCGACGAACTCCGGGAACGGGCGGTCCCGACCGTGATGGGCAACCACGACGCGGCGGTCGCCGCCGAGACCCCCTTCCGGTTCAACGGGATGGCTCGAGCCGGCGTCGAATACGCCAAGACGCAACTCTCCGCGGATCAGCTTCGGTGGCTCGCCGACCTGCCGACGGAGCGGGTCGAGTTCGACGGCCTGCTCAAGGTCGTCCACGGCCACCCCGACGACCCCGACCGGTACACGCGCTACACGTACCCCGAGGAGTTCTCCCCGCGGCTGCTCGGCGAGGAGGACGTGCTCGTGCTGGGCCACACGCACGTCCAGGGCGTCGAGCGGTACGCCGAGGGAATCGTCGTCAACCCGGGCAGCGTCGGCCAACCCCGGGACGGCGATCCGCGAGCAGGGTACGCAGTGGTCGACCTCGAGGCGATGACCGTCGAGACCCATCGCGTGGAGTACGACGTCGAGGCGGTTCAGGAGGCCGTTCGAGAGGCGGGCCTGCCCGAGCGGATCGGCCGGCGGCTCGCCCGCGGGAAGTGACCTCTCCCCGACCGAACGGGGACCGAAACGAACCCTTTTAGACCGCCAGCCTCGGACTCCAACCCACTACAGATGCTGCGACGGCTTCGCGAGGACGTCCGGGCGATGTGTGATCGCGACCCCGCCGCAAAGGGCTGTCTCGAGGTCGTGCTGTGCTATCCCGGCGTTCACGCCGTCTGGGGCCACCGGGTCGCTCACCGCCTCTGGACGAGCGGGTTCACCCTCTTCGCGCGGCTGTTTTCCCAACTCGTCCGACTGTTGACCGGCGTCGAGATCCACCCCGGAGCGACGATCGGCCGCCGGGTGACGATCGACCACGGCATGGGTGTCGTCATCGGCGAGACCGCCGAAGTCGGCGACGACGTCCACATGTACCACGGCGTTACGCTCGGCGGCGACGCGGACGAACCGGTCAAACGACACCCGACGATCGAAGACGGGGTCGAAATCGGCGCGAACGCGACGCTGCTGGGCGACATCACGGTCGGCGAGAACGCGGCCGTCGGCGCAGGTTCTGTCGTTACCGAGGACGTCGATCCGGGTGCGACCGTCGCCGGCGTTCCGGCCACGCGAATCGACGACTGATACGGATCCCTGTCCCGATGCCACGGCACACCCGCCGCCCGGGTCGCGGGGTCGCCGGAACTGACGGACAGTAAACCGTATGACTTCCTTCGTTCCACGTCGAACGCGCTCGAGTTCTGGAACGGCTACTCCTCGTCGTCGACTGCCCCGTCCGTCCCGGGCGGCGATCCCTCGGCGGGGACGCCCTCCTCCATTTCTACGTCGGCAGCTGACTCGCCGACGGCGTCCTCGGTCATTTCGGCGTCCGGATCGGAAGTGTAGCCGAGTTCGAACCAGAGTTTGGCAGTGCAGTCGAACTGCTCCTCGTCGAGTTCGGTCTCGGCTTCCTCCTGGTCTAGGTAGCCGTTACAGCGACCGTGCTTGACGACGTTCATCAGCGTCGCCGCGGAGCCACACTCCGGACAGTCGATGTAGTAGTTGCCCTCGTCGTTCTGGTGCCAGGAGTCGGGCGTCAGTTCGGTGTATGCTGCCTCGTCGGAGCGATCGCTCATACCGATTCGTCGCCCGCCGGACCGGTAAACGCGGCCCCGGAGTACGCAACCTGGTGGGTACCGATGTGGACCGTCGTCCTCGCGAACGTTTCGGCGCGGCCGACAGTCCGCTCGAGCGTAACTGCGTCTTATGATTCTGGACGGGCTAGAACCGGCAATGGTCTCGAGCGATCCCCGAGCACCCGACGACTGTCGGCCTCGCGGCCCGTGTCGACGGCGAGCGTTTCTCGCCGGACTCGGTGCGGCGGTCGCCACCTCGACGGTCGCCGGCTGCCTGAGCGGCGGGGCCGGCGGCGGACCGGGCGAGAGCGAGGACGAACCGGTCGTCGACGAAGCGGAGACGACCGAGGGGACCACAGACCGCGACGCCTGGATCGACGTCGAGCGGCTCCGGTTCGACGGCTGGGTCGGCGGTTGGGTCGGCGTCGAACCGTCCGCCATCGATCGCGTCGAGAACCCGATGCTGGTCCTCGTCGAGGGCCGGGAGTACGAACTCACCTGGGAGAACATGGACGGGATCCACCACAACGTCGCGTTCTGGAACGAAGACTGGGAGGTCGTCGCGGACTACTCGACCCCGGGCAACGACGTCGTCGGCGAGACCGAGACGCTCGTCTTCGAGGCGACCGCGGAGATCGACACCTACCGCTGTGAGTACCAGCCCGTCGGCCAGAAGGGCGAGGTTCGGATCATCGATTCCTGATCCTCCGCGACCGGAGCGACCGAACCCCCCAGCACGGCTCTCGAGGGGTCTCCTCGGAACTTTTTCTCGGATAAAGCCACCTCACCAGTTTGTGAAAAGGATGGGTATAGTTAATATTCGCCGCACCGTAGGAAATTGTGCAATGTCACCAATGCTCACTGACGACGTAGCGGTCGTAACCGGCGGCTCGAGCGGCAACGGTCGGGCGATCGCCCGCCGATTCGCGGCGGAGGGAGCCGACGTCGTGATCGCGGACCTGCAGGAGGAACCCCGCGAAGGCGGGACCCCGACCCACGAACTGATTCCGGAAGAGACCGACGCCGAGGCGAAGTTCGTCGAATGTGACGTCTCGAACGTCGCGGACCTCGAGGCGGCCGTCGAGGCGGCCGAGGAGTTCGGCGGCGTCACCGTGATGGTCAACAACGCGGGGATCTTCCACGGCGAGGAATTCCTCGAGGTCGACGAGGAGGCGTTCGATCGTATGATGAACATCAACGTCAAGGGCGTCTACTTCGGTGCGCAGGCCGCCGCGAAGCGGATGGTCGAGGGCGAGGGTGGCGCCATCATCAACCTCTCGTCGGTCGCCGGGATCGAGGGGTCCGGCGAGTTCGTCACGTACTGCGGGACGAAAGGCGCGGTTCGGCTCCTGACCTACTCCATGGCTGCGAAACTCGGCCCCGACGGGGTTCGCGTGAACGCGATCCACCCGGGGCTGATCGAGACGAAGATGACGACCGAGGACTACGCCATCATCGGCACCGAGGCCGAAGACGAGTTCCTCGAGGCGATCCCGTCCCGCCGGGCCGGCCAGCCGGAGGACGTCGCGGACGCGGCGCTGTACCTCGCGAGCGACCTCTCGGGGTACGTCAACGGGGAGTCGCTGGTCCTCGACGGCGGGATGACGAACACGCAATAAGCGGAACGGGTCGACTCGCTCGAGTCGGCGACGGCTCGAATCAGCGGACGACCGTCACCGGAACCGGCGCTCGTCGCACGATCTTTTCCGCGACGCTGCCGAGCAGCACCCGCGAGACGCCCGAGCGTCCGTGACTGCCGACGAAGATGTGGTCGACGTCGTTGTCCTCCTCCTCGGCGTACTCGACGACCTCGCGGGCCGGATCGCCGACGACGATCTCGGTGCGGTAATCGACGTCGTCACCGACCTCGAGGTCGTCGACGTGGTCCTCGACGTCGTTCGAGGTCTCTTCGCGCATGTCCTTGAGCGCCTCCTGGGCGAGGTTGATGCCCGCACCGGTAGAGCCGCCCGCGGCCTCGACGACTCGCAGCAACACGTGCTCCTCGTCAGGGTACTCGTCGAACGCTCGAGTAACTGCCTTCCGTGCGGGGTCGGAGCCGTCGTAGGCTACGAGAATTGCCATACGCAACCTACCGAGCGAGACGTGATAAACCTACAGCAGGATCCCCAGAGGGCGGGACGGCTGGTGGTTCGTCGCTGCTCGAACTCGGACCGCTACTCCTCGAAGCCGTCCTCGAACCGGAAGGTACCGTTACGCTGGACCACGTCCCCGTCGACCTCGATGAACGAATCGTCGCTCATGTCGACGATCATGTCGACGTGGACCGCCGAGTCGTTGGCTTCGTTGCCCTCGCCGACGGTGTCGTCGTAGGCGCGGCCGACCGCCATGTGGACCGTGTCGCCCATCTTCTCGTCGAAGAGCATGTTGTACGTGAACTCGTCGATGTCGCGGTTCATCCCGATGCCGAGTTCGCCCAGCCGACGCGCGCCGTCGTCCGTGTTCAGGACCTCGGTCAGCGTCTCCTCGTTTTTCGCCGCCGAGTGATCGACGACCTCGCCGTCCTCGAACTCGAGGTAGACGTCCGTGATCTCCCGTCCCTGGTGATAGAGCGGCATGTCGAACAGCACCTCGCCCTCGACGCTGTCGGGGACGGGCGCGGTGAAGACTTCGCCGCCGGGCAGGTTGTGCTCGGCGTGGTCGTTGATCGTCGGGTTGCCGTCGACGGACATCGTCACGTCGGTCGTGTCGCCGCTGACGATGCGGACCTCGTCTGCGGGGTCGAGGATCTCGACCATGTTGGCCTGGTGCTCGCGCTGTTCCGCCCAGTCCTTGTTGACCGCGTCCCAGACGAAGTTCTCGTACCCTTCCGTGCTCATTTCGGCCAGCTGGGCGTTGGCCGGGGCGGGGAACTGCGTGAGACACCAGCGGATGCCGAGTCGCTCCTCGAGGATCGGTCGGCGGGCCTGGCGGTAGGCCGAACTCGTCTCGGGGTCGACGTCGCCGGTCTGGGTGACGTTGTCGCTGGCCCGGACGGCGATGTAGACGTCCGTGTTCTCGATCAGGGCGAGTTCGTGCTCGGGGGTCTCGAACTCGCCGTCCGAGTTCCGGAGGAACGCGCGTCGCTGTCGCTTGCCGGCCCGCTGTGTCGTCGTCAGCGGGTTCGCACCCTTCTCGCCGATGACCTCGTGGAGGGCGACGACCAGGTCCTCGGCGACGGGGTGGGCGTCGACGACGACGTTGTCGCCTTCCTGGAGATCGACGGAGTGGTTAGCGATGATCTCGGCGTGTTCGCGGATTCGCGGGTCCATGTAGCCGAGTTCTGGTACCGGCGGGATACGGTTTTCGAATCGAAATTAGCCCCCTCGAGGAGAGTCCGACGGTCGATTCTCCGGTCACTCCTCGCTCTCTGCTAGAAAGATCCCGAGGTAAATCGATGCGATGGCGCAGGCAACGCCCAGCCCGAAGGCGATCGTGTACGGCGACTCGAGGTCGAAGGCGGCGTCCTCGGTTGCCCAGCCGACGAAGCCGACGATCACGAGCGCGAGCGCCGCGAGCCGAAGGGCCGAAGCGACGCGGCGGCCGGTCGCGTTCCCGTTCTCGGAACTCGAGGACGCGGCATCAGTCGGTCCAGTCATTGCTTCCGCCTCCGTGGGGGGCGGCGCCACCGTCGACCCCGGTTTCGACTCCGGCCCCGGACGACTGCCCGACGAATTCGTCGAAGAACGAGACCGTCGCGGCCGTCAGGAGCACCGACAGCGGCACGACGAGGGTCAACCCGAGGAGGAACCCGACGGGGCCGCCGGCCGAAACGACGACCGAAACGATCGGGGAGGCGATCAGGGTGACGACGAAGTACCACGCGCCGAACCGCAGATAGGGGCCGCCCTCGAGGGCGAGTCGGTACGATCGGCGAAACGCCTCGAGGACCGGGAGGTCCGCGACGACGAACAGGAACGGCACGCCGTAGAAGAGGTACATGGCGAGCAACGCGACGGGGAGGGCGAGGAGTATCAGCACCGCCAGTATCGGAACGGCGAGGAGGAAGACGCCGAAGAGAATCGCGAAGTACGCCAGAAAGCGGCCCGCGTAGGACCGAACGCAGTCGACGACCGCTATCGGCTCGCCCCGGAGTCGTCGGTCGATCCCGCCCACGTAGACCGCGTAGACGACCGAGAACACCGCGGCGTACGCGACCAGCAGCGCAAGCAATCCGGCGATCAGTCCCGGTCCGGCTTCTCCGAGCGGGACCGAGCGGGACTGGAACGCCAGGTCGACGGTGACGTCGCCGGCTCCGGTCGCGGTCGGGGGATCGACGGGAGCGGGGGCGAACGGAACGGACCCGCCCGTGCTCGAGGCGGCCGTCGGCGCGGGTGGATCGACGAACGACCAGAGGTCGAGGAACGGGTCCGGAAACCGGAACTCGAAGTTGATCGAGACCCGGTTCCCGGCTTCGGCGATCGTTCGCCTCACGCCGTCCGCATCGAGCAACGTCGTGAGTAACGGAACGGCGAGAAAGGGGAGGAGGTCGGGGAACCGATCGGCGACCCGGGCGAGGTGGTGCGAAAACGGATTGCGCCGGGCGGAGGGACCGCCGTCGTCCGAACCGGATGGAGGGCTGGCAGCGTTCACGACGTTCGTGTCGGCGGGCTGAGTAGTAAGCTTTGGGAACGTTCGTCGACTGTCACCGGGCGACAGGTACGACCGCCTTCGACAACGTTAGGGCGATCCCGAAAGGAGCCGTTCGTAATGATCGACCTCCGGTCCGATACCGTTACGAAACCCGACGACCGCATGCGCGACGCCGCACACGCGGCCGACGTCGGCGACGACGTCTACCGCGAGGACCCGACCGTCGCCGAACTCGAGCGCCGCGCGGCCGACCGCGTGGGGACCGAGGCCGCCCTCTACGTGCCAAGCGGGACGATGGGCAACCAGATCGCGGCCCGAGTGCACACCGAGCGCGGCCAGGAACTGCTGGCCGACAGGAAGAGCCACGTCGTGAAATACGAACTCGGCGGCGCGGCCGACCACTCGAACCTGCAGGTGCGGATGGTCGACGCCGAGCGGGGGGTTCCGTCGCCGAGCCAGGTCGCCGACGGCCTCGTCGAGGAGAGCCTCCACCGACCGGGAACGGGCCTCCTCTGGCTCGAGAACACGCACAACGCCCGGGGCGGCCTCGCGATCGATCCCGAGAGGATCGCCGCGGCGGCCGAGCCCGCCGGCGAGCACGACGTGCCCGTCCACCTCGACGGCGCGCGGGTGTTCAACGCCGCGACTGCGCTCGACGTCCCCGTCACCGAGATCACGGAGCCGGTCGACTCGGTCATGTTCTGCCTCTCGAAGGGGCTCGGCGCGCCCATCGGCTCGATGCTCGCCGGCAGCGAGGCGTTCGTCGAGGAGGCGCGTCGCGTCCGCAAACTGTTCGGCGGCGGGCTCCGCCAGGCCGGGATCATCGCCGCGCCCGGCCTCGAGGCCCTCGAGAACGTCGAGGACCTTGAGCGCGACCACGAGCACGCCGAGTTGCTCGCCGAGGAACTGGACGGCATCGACGGGTTCGACGTGCAACCCCCCGAGACGAACATCGTCCTCGCGGACGTCTCCGGGACTGGCCTCGAGACGGAGGCAGTCATCGAACGCCTGGAGGAGGAGGACGTGCTGGCGACGCAGTTCGGCCCGTCGACGGTTCGGTTCTGTACGCACCGGGACGTCTCGCGCGAGGACGTCGAGACGGCGCTCGAGCGGATCGAAGCGACGTTTTGACCGCCTGTCTCAACGGCCCCGCATCCCGTCCCGGAACTCGAGGACGGTCCGGCGCAACAGCAGGTACGAGAAGAAGATCAGCGACAGGAGGATCAACACGATCGCGATGATGACGGGATCGTCGGGGATGAAATCCAGCATACCCGGTGGGTACAGCGCCGCGGTGGAAAATCGTTTCGACGCGTGGTGGCCGCTCGCCCGGATCGGACGCGTCACCGCGCCTCGAGCCTCGAATCGGCGTCGAAGCAGAGGACGGGCGGCTAGCTAAAATCCGTTTTTCACCTTGCGCCGCCTATAATGTCGTATCCTGTGTAGGTGCTACTGCGTCCCGCGCTCGGCCCCGGCCCGGGCCGGGCTGTGGGACCTTCCGTCCCGCTCGAATCGAGGGACGGTCACCCCCTGTCCGAACGGTCGCCGCCGTCCGCTCTTGCCCGCCCCGCTGGCGGGCGGCGGCTCCTCCCCCACTTCGCCCACACCCGCTGACGTCCCCCCGACGTCCTCCGCAGTCCCGTTGACTCCCCGCTGACGCCGCGCTGACACCCCGTTGACACCCCGTTGACGCCGCGCCCTCCCCGACCCCGCGGCGATGTCGAAATCACTGTCCCTGCGTCCGTTCTCGAGTACCCGGACTGCGACGCCTACTCGCGTCCCTCGACGGTAAACGACTCGACGGGCGTCCCGTCCGGTTCGCGGATCTCGCCCTCGAGGACGTCCGAATCGCCGTCCTCGCTTTCCTCGAGGACGGCGAAGCCCGGCCGGTTCCCCCGCGGGTCGGCGTGGCTGCCCGGGTTGAGCAGCAGGCAGTCGGGGGTCTCGACGACCGTCGGCCGGTGGGTATGGCCGGAAATGACCACGTCGGCACCCCGCGAGCGGCCGAACATCGCCAGTCCGGTCTCGCCGCCGTCGCGGCGGTGGGTGACGGCGACCCTGACGCCCGCCTCCTCGAGGACCCGGGCCGACGGCAACCGGTCCCGGACCGCCGCGCCGTCGGCGTTGCCGTGGACCGCGAACAGGCGGTCGCACTCCTCCCGGAAGGCCTCGAGCGCGCCCGTGGTCGTGAAGTCACCGGCGTGGACGACGACGTCTGCCTCGCGGGCCGCCGTCAGTGCCTCGCCCTCGAGTGCGTGGCCGTCGGCGCTGTGCGTATCGGAAAAGATAGCGATCATGATCGCAGGTTGGGTCGCGACCGGGACGTCTCTTTTCGTTTCCGTCCCCTCGCGCCGATGGATCCCTCATACGGATTGCTGTAACTGTTTACCGGTGCAACCGCAGGACGGTCGCGGTTGCGCCGGTAATGACTTACAGCAGTCCGTATCAGGCCGGCGGCCCCTCGGGTTCCCGATCGTCGTACCCCGCGACGAGCGTTCCGCCCGGCGGCAGATCGTTCAGGACGGCCGTCACCGTCGTCTCCTCGAGGTCGACCGTCGACTCGAGCGGTTCCCACCCTTCGTCGGTCCGGACGGCGACCGCGACGTCCGTCGGGCTTGCCCCCGGCGGGAGCCGCGAGGGGTCGTAGACGAGCGCGATGCGAACGGCTTCGACGGCCTTCAGGTCCTCGAGGCCGACGACGTCGACCGGCTCCCCCAGGGCGTCGACCGGCGGCTCGCTCGCGCTCCGCTCGAGGCCGAACTCGTCGGGGACGACGCCCGCGACGACGGCGACCCGCGCGCCGACGGACTCGAGCCTGACTTCCGCGACGCTACCGGAGTCGTATCCCGGAATGGGCATGGTCGGGCGGACGCGTTCGAAACGGATGGCTCTACGCCCCGCGATGGCCGGCCCGTCCGGGGCGGTTTAAGTAGTGAACGCTGCGAGACGAACGCTTTTAGCGACGGCGCGACCTATCATTCATCGTGTCCGAGACAGCCGGGTACATGCGCTTTTTCCCGTACGACCAGCCCTACGAGAACCAGCGCGAGGCGATGGACCGCATCTACAACGCGCTCTCGCGCGGCCAGGACGTGCTCTTCGAGGGGGCCTGCGGGACCGGCAAGACGCTCTCCTCGCTCGTTCCCGCCCTCGAGGTCGCCCGCGAGGAGGACAAGACGGTCGTCATCACGACGGACGTCCACCAGCAGATGCGCCAGTTCGTCGCCGAAGCCCGCGCGATCACCCGCGAGGAGGACATCCGGGCGATCGTCTTCAAGGGAAAGGGGTCGATGTGTCACATCGACGTCGGCTACGAGGAGTGTCAGGCCCTGCGGGACAACACCCGGGCGCTCGTCGACGCCGAACGGGACCGCGAGCAACTCGAGCGCCGCCAGCGCGAACTGCTGGCCGAGAGCCAGGCGGAGGACGGCGACGGTTCGGCGGCCGACGCCCGCTCGGCCGTGATGGACGAACTCGAGTCCATCGAGGAGCGACTCGAGGACTTAGAAGAGCAAAACGTCTGTGACTACTACCGGAACAACCTCACCGGGAACACGGACGACTTCTTCGCGTGGCTGTTCGACGACGTCCGCCGGCCCGAGGAGATCTACGAGTACGCCGAAGGGCAGCACCTCTGTGGGTACGAACTCCTCAAGGAGGGCATCGAGGGCGTCGATCTGGTCGTCTGTAACTACCACCACCTGCTGGATTCCACGATACGGGAACAGTTCTTCCGCTGGCTCGGCCGCGACCCGGAGGACGTCATCGCCGTCTTCGACGAGGCTCACAACGTCGAGGACGCGGCCCGCGAGCACGCCACCCGGACCTGCTCGGAACGGACCTTCGAGTCCGCGCTGGACGAACTCGGGGAGACGGACGATCCGCGAGCCGAGGACGCGGCGAACGTCCTCTCGGCGTTCCACCGCGCGCTCGTCGAGACCTACGAGGAGTCGTTCGGTTTCGGGGACAGCGCGGCACAACGCGCCACGGACAACGCGAGCGGCCGCGGGCCGCGAGCGCGAGAGCGGATCGGCGAGAACTGGGAGGACGTCCCCATCGCCAACGAGGACCGCAAGGACGACCTGACCCTCGAGTTCCTCCAGCGCTACTCGGGACAGGGGATCGGGGACGACCTCGAGGCCGCGATGAAACTGGGCCAGGACCTGGACGAGGAGTACGAGGAAGCCTACCGAGAGGGCGAGACCGCCACGCGCACGGAGTGTCAGACGCTGCAGGCCGCGGGCTTCGTCAGCGCGTGGATGAACGAGGGCAGCGCCGAGGGGCTGTACCCCGTCGTCTCGGTCACCCGCGACGCCGGCACCGACGAGATCTACGGCCGCGCTGAACTGTACACCTGCCTCCCGCGGCAGGTCACGGGGCAGCTGTTCGAGGAGGTCCACGCGACCGTGCTGATGAGCGCCACGCTCCAGCCGTTCGAGGTCACGGAGAACGTACTCGGCCTCGAGGAGTCCGTCACGATGGCCTACGGGCTGCAGTTTCCCGAGGAGAACCGCCGCACCTACGCCGTCGAGACGCCGCCGCTTTTCTCCTCGGACCGCGACGACCCCGACGTACAGGAGGAAGTCACCGACGCCATCCACGACGCCGTCCGGATGACCCCCGGAAACACGCTCGCGTTCTTCCCCAACTACAGCGAGGCGGGCCGGTACGCCGACCGCCTCGAGCGACGACTCGGCGGCGAGGGGACCGTCTACACCGACGAACCGGGCGTCGCCGTCGAGGACCTCCGCCAGGAGTTCGTCGCGGACGACGACGCGGTGCTTTTTACCTCCTTGTGGGGCACCCTCGCCGAGGGCGTCAGTTTCGACGGCGACGACGCCCGGACCGTCCTCGTGGTCGGCGTCCCGTACCCCCACCTCGACGACCGCGCGGAGGCGGTCCAGGAGGCCTACGACGCCGCGTTCGAGGGGACCGACACGGGCTGGCGCTATGCCGTCGAGATCCCCACGGTCAGAAAGACCAGACAGGCGCTCGGCCGCGTGATCCGCTCGCCCGAGGACGTCGGGGTTCGCGCGTTGCTCGACCGGCGCTACTCCAGGCGAGCGAAGTCGGACCTCGGCCGCTACAGCGTCAACGGCACGTTCCCCCACGAGGAGCGCGAGGAACTGATCGACATCGACCCCGAGAAACTCAAGTTCTCGATGCTCAACTTCTTCGGCGATCACGACGCCTACGACGGCGAACCGCCCGCGCCGTAGCGACCGAGGCGTCGACTCACTCGATCGTCACGTCGGCGATACCGCCCGTGATCATCACCGCGTGGGTCCCCCCGTCCTCGATCTCGAGGTCGAACGTCTCGGAGTCCTCGACGATGCGCGTGTCGACGAGGCCGTTCTCGAGGTGGTCGAGCCGGAACGACACGCCCTCGCGCTCGAGGTCCATGTCAGGCTGGAAGACTTCCTGTACGTCGACCGTCACGGTCAATTCGGCACCGTCGCTGACGTCGAACTCCGTCCGTTCGTTGTCCTCGAGGGTCGTATCGACGCCACCGCCGCCCAACAGTCCGGTACAGCCCGCGAACGGAACGACTGCCGCGAGCGACACGAATGTTCGTCTATGCATACGGTACCGTGCTTAGTACAGTCAAAATATACTTCCGGCCGTTTCACACGTCCACCGACGGCGGGTCGACTCCGGGTTCGACCTCAGGCCGGCAACGAGACCCGGCTCACCGATAGCTTCTCGAGGCCGTCCCAGAACTCGAGTTCCGAGACCGTCCACGAGACGGGTTCGATCTCGCGGTCGGCCAGCCTGGCTGCGGCGGCGGCGTCTCCGCCGCGGGCGAGCGTGACGTGGGGGACGTAGTCGGTCCCCTCTAGCCCTTCGACCGCGTCGAACGCGTCGGTGAGGTCGGCGTGGATCGACTCGAGACCGGGGCTCTCGACGGCCAGGTAGATGACTGGAGCCGACCCCAGCGGCGGGTTCTCGAAGTAGTCGATGCCCGTGATCCGGGCCTCGACCGCGGGTGCGCCCTCGAGCGCGCGGTGAGTGCGGTGCTGGAGCTGGGCGACGTGGTCGGCGTCGCCGAGGCGCTTGAGTAGACACGAGTGGGTCTCCCGGACGTCGTCGAATTCGACGAGCTCCGGATAGAGCTCGTTTGCGAGGGTCCGGACGCGGCCGGGGACGGGAACGTTGACGCTGTACACGTGGTGTTCGTAGGGTGGACGGCGGGAGGTATCAGTGTGACGTTCTCGAGGGTTTTCCCTCCGGTCGGGACGAGGGATCTCGATGCTGGGGCGGGACGCTCATAGCCGGTCGACCAGTCGGAGAGCGACCAGAATCGCGACCGCGATTACCAGGACCAACAGTAGCGTTCGGACGAGCCAGCCGACGACGATTCCGACGATCCGGAGCGCGAGCAGGACGGCGACCAGCGCGAGGACGACCTTCAGCAGGGTTTCGACCGCGAGCGTACCACGGTGACGGGAAGGCATCGGCCGGGGATTGGTAAGCAGCGGTGAAAAACGCTCCGCAGCCGGTAGCCGAGAACCGGGTTCGAAGTCGGAAAGACCTATTTAGCCAGCGCCGGCATTGTGATACAATGGACGTGAGGGGGCTGTGGGCCCTGCTCTGTGTGTTCGTGGTGGTCGGGTGCTCGGTGGCGTTCGTTCCGTTCACGGCGGCCGCGGTCGATGGTGTCGGCGAGGTCGGCGGCCAGGTCGACGCCGACCGCGAATCCGGTGCCGGTGTCGCTCCCGCGGTCGCACAGGCGGCACAGCAGGAAGAGCCGGCCGAGATCGACCAGCTCGACGATCCCGACAAGGTCCACATCGAGGTCTACATCCACGAGAACGGGTCGGCGACGTTCGTCGTCGACTACCGGTTCGAAAACGGCTCGGAGTCGAACTGGACCGCCCTCCGGGACGACGTCGAGGAGTACCCCGAAATGTACGCCCAGCAGGAGGCGAGCGGCTGGAACGAGACGCTCGAGGAGGCCAGGAACGCGACCGGCCGGGACCAAATGGAGATCGGCAACGTGTCGGTCGCCACCGACAGGACCACCGCACCACAGGAGATCGGCCACGTCGAGTTCACCTTCGAGTGGCATTCGTTCGCCTACGTCGAACTGAACAGGATCGACGCGGGCGACGCGCTGGCCGGGTTCACGCTGTCGGACGACACGACGATGCGCCTGTTCCCGCCCGAAGGGTACGTCATCGGGGAGGTCGAGCCGACACCCGACGACCGCCCCGACAACTCGGTCTTCTGGAACGGGGACGACACGGAGTTCGCCGACGACGAGCCGTACGTCGAAATCCTCGAGAACGGCGGCGCGACCGCCCAGGAGGACGAACCCGATGCGGGGCCGGACGACCCGTGGCCGATCGTCGTCGCCGTGCTCGCGCTCCTGGCGACCGTCGCCGCGGCCGGCTGGTGGATTCGCCACCAGGAGATCCTGGCCCCGAACGTGGAGACGGAGCGCGAGGCGGACGCGAACGGTGCCGGCGACGCCGATTCCGGAGCAACCGGGAGCGGAACCGACGCCGGAGCCGGTCGGAACGGGCCTGCCGAGGGACCGCCGCCGGAACTGCTGAGCAACGAGGAACGCGTGCTCCGACTGCTCGAGCAACGCGGCGGCCGGATCAAACAGCAGGACGTCGTCTCTGAACTGGGCTGGACCGAGGCCAAGACGAGCCAGGTGGTCGGCGGACTGCGGGAAGACGGCGACATCGAGGTCTTCCGAATCGGCCGGGAGAACGTCCTTGCACTTCCGGACGAGGGCGGCGAAACCGGCGACGTCGACGACACGGGTAGCGGGCGCGAGGACGCGTAGCGAGTCCCGTCGCGCTGGATCTCCCGCCGGTCGTAACATTTGCGCCGCAGACAGGTTTTAATACGTGGGAGCGATACTCGTCCAGTAATGAGCCGATCCGTCGGGTCCGCGCTCACCCTTTTCCGTACCGACGGGTCCGTCGCCCAGCGGCGACAGCGGCGACCGCGACCGGGCCTTTGAGCCCGTACTATACTATCACCCCTGTCCCCCGGCCGCTTCGCTTCCCCGAAAACCCTCGTTTTCACGGTTAGAGTGCACTCTAACCTTAGTTTTCGTAAAATAAATCGGTGAATTTAATACCCTTCTGCCGTTTGATTCGGATACGACATGACCCGCGTGGCACTCGCGTTCTCGGGCGGACTGGACACCACAGTCTGTGTCCCGCTGCTCGAGGAAGAATACGGATACGACGAAGTGATCGGCGTCACGGTAGACGTCGGCCAACCGGAATCGGAGTTCGAGGAAGCAGAAGAGACCGCCGAGGCCCTCGGCCTGGACCACTACGTGGTCGACGCGAAGGCGGAGTTCGCCGACCTCTGTCTCGACGGCGTGCGTGCGAACGCGACCTACCAGGGCTATCCCCTGGGCACCGCGCTCGCGCGTCCCGTGATCGCCGAAGCGATCCTCGAGGTCGCGACGGAACAGGACTGTGACGGCGTCGCCCACGGCTGTACGGGCAAGGGCAACGACCAGCTGCGTTTCGAGGCCGTCTGGCGCGACTCGGACCTCGAGGTCATCGCGCCCGTACGCGAACTCGGTCTCACCCGCGACTGGGAAAAGCAGTACGCCGCGGAGAAGGACCTCCCCGTCGAGGGCGGCAACGAGGGCGACTGGTCGATCGACACGAACCTCTGGAGCCGCTCGGTCGAGGGCGACGAACTCGAGGACCCGAGCTACGTCCCCTCCCCGGAGATCTACGACTGGACGGCCGAACCGACGGGCGAGAGCGAGGAGATCGAGATCGCCTTCGAGAACGGCTACCCCGTCGCGGTCGACGGCCAGGAGTACGACCCCGTCGAACTCATCGAGTACCTGAACGACCTCGCGGGCTCCCACGGCGTCGGCCGCACCGACGTGATGGAAGACCGCATGCTCGGGCTGAAGGTCCGCGAGAACTACGAACACCCCGCGGCGACGACGCTGCTGAACGCCCACGAGTCCCTCGAGGGGCTCGTCCTCACCCAGGAGGAGCGCCAGTTCAAACAGCAGATCGACCAGCAGTGGGCCCAGAAGGCCTACGAAGGGCTCGTCGACGCGCCGCTCGTGGGCGCGCTCGAGGGCTTCATCGCCAAGACCCAGGGGCGCGTGACGGGGACGGTGACGATCCGCTTCGAGGGCGGCAAGGCCCGCCCCGTCGCTCGTGACAGCGAGTACGCCGCGTACTCGGCCGACCACGCCTCCTTCGACACCGAGACGGTTGGCAAGATCGCCCAGGAGGACGCCACGGGCGTCGCGAAGTACCACGGGTTCCAGCGTCGCCTCGCGAACGGCGTCCTCGAGAACGACGACGACGAGACGGCCGAGGGCGACCCCGTCGAACTCGCGACCGATGGCGGAACGGTCGACGCCGCGGACGCGGGCAGCACGGAGGACGACCAGTAACGATGTCCGAGGAGAGCGCTCAGTTCGGCGGACTCGGCGATGACGGCGGCGACGAGAGCGTCGTCCGCCGGGATCGATTCAGCGGCGGCCCCGCCCGGAGTTTCCTCTCCTCACTCGAGGCCGACGAGCGAATCTTCGAGGCCGACCTCGAGGTCGACCGCGCACACGTCGTGATGCTCGCCGAACAGGGGATCATCGCGGACGATATCGCGGGCGAGATCCTGACGGCGCTGGATACGATCGAGGTCAGCGGCCACGGGAGCCTCCCCGAGGGCGAGGACGTCCACGAGGCGATCGAGACGGCCGTCATCGACCGCGTCGGCGAGGACGGCGGGAAGATGCACACCGCCCGTTCGCGCAACGACGAGGTCGCGGCCTGCATCCGCTACCGCCTGCGCGAGGACGTCCTCGAGGCGATCGAGACGACCCTCGCGCTGCGCGAGTCGCTATGTGAGGTGGCCGACGCCCACGCGGAGACGGTCATGCCCGGCTACACCCACCTCCAGCCCGCCCAGCCGACGACGGTCGCCCACTGGGCGCTCTCCTACGAGTCCGCGGTTCGCCGCGACACCGCACGGCTGTTCGGGGCCTACGAGCGGATCAACGAGTCGCCGCTCGGGGCCGCGGCGTTCGCGGGGACGACATTCGACGTCGACCGCGAGCGCACGGCCGAGTTGCTCGGCTTCGACGGCGTCGTCGAGAACTCGATGGACGCCGCCTCGAGCCGCGACTTCCTGCTCGAGACGGTCCAGGCGCTGTCGACCCACGCGACGACGCTGTCCGGACTGGCCGAGGACGTCGTCGTCTTCGCGAACCGCGGCTTCGTCGACCTCGCGGACGACTACGCCTCGACGTCGTCGATCATGCCCCAGAAGAAGAACCCCGACACGCTCGAACTCGTCCGTGCGGTCGCGGGCGACGCCGCGGGCGCGGTCCAGGGGCTGACGACGACCCTCAAGGGGCTCCCCCGCGCGTACAACCGCGACCTCCAGCGCGCGACGACCCACGCCTGGGAGACGGCCGACGCCGTCACCGAGGCGAGCGAGGTCGCCGCGGGCGCGATCGCCACGGCCGACTGGAACGAGGACGCGCTCGCGACGGAGGCCGGCGAGGGCTTCTCGACGGCGACCGGCGTCGCCGACCTGCTGGCCGCGAACGGCCTCCCCTTCAGGACGGCCCACGAGATGGTCGCGGTCGCGGCCGAAAACGGGGGCGACTACGACGCCCTCGAGGCCGCCGCCGCCGACGTCCTCGGCGAACCCCTCGAGTCGTTCGTCGATCCTGCGGCCGTCGAGGACGCGCTCGATCCGGCCGAGAGCGTCGCGAGTCGCGACTCGACCGGCGGCCCCGCGCCCGAGGCAGTGGCCAGCCAGCTCGAGTCCGCGAACGCCGCGCTTGCGGACGACAGGGGATCGCTCGCGGAGAACCGGACCGCGCTCGAGGACGCTTACGAAGCGCTTCGTTCCGAGGTGAACGGGTATGTCTGAGACGCGACGACCGACCGGAGTAGTGCCACGGATACGGTCGCCACCGCGGCCGTCCCCACCGGGACGCGGACGCGAACGCGAACGCGGACGGGGCCCTCGGTTCCCGTCGCCGCGGCCGTCCCCGTGAGGGGACTATTATACACTAAATGATACACTGGATCAGAAATGCGGTAAATTAGTCCTTTCACGCCGTTAGCGTAGCATGCAGTACTATAATTTTTCTGTTAGGTTCGAAGCCTTTAAGGGGTATCGCCTCCCAGTCGGGAGTACAATGACGGAATGCGTCGAGTGCGGGGCCGAAGTGTCCCTGCACGACGATCTGGAAGCGGGAGAGATAGTCGACTGTACCACCTGCGGCGCCGAGCTGGAAGTCGTCGACACCGAGCCGCCAGTCCTCGAGCGGGCCCCCGAGCTCGAAGAGGACTGGGGTGAGTGACATTGCAGATAGGAATACTCTACTCCCGGATCCGCAAGGACGAGAAGCTCCTGTTGAACGAGTTGCGCGAGCGCGATCACGAGGTCACCAAGATCGACGTCCGAAAACAGGAGTTCGACGTCGGCGAGGTCCCCGAGGAGTTCGCCGACCTCGATCTCGTCGTGGACCGCTGTCTCGCCACGAGCCGTAGCCTCTACGCCACGAAGTTCTTCGAGGCTTACGGCGTGCCCGTGGTCAACAGCCACGAGACGGCCGACACGTGCGCGGACAAGGTCAAGAACAGCCTCGCGCTCGAGGGGGCGGGCGTGCCCACGCCCGAGACGAAGGTCGCGTTCACCAAAGAGACCGCGATGGAGGCCATCGAGGAGTTCGGCTACCCCTGTGTCCTCAAACCCGTCGTGGGTTCGTGGGGGCGTCTGATGGCCAAGATCGACTCGCCCGACGCGGCCGAGGCCATCTTAGAGCACAAGGCGACGCTGGGCCACTACGAGCACAAGGTGTTCTACGTCCAGGAGTTCGTCGAGAAGCCCGGGCGCGACATCCGCGTGCTCGCGACCGACGGCGAACCCGTCGCGGCGATGGTTCGCTCGTCGGACCACTGGATCACCAACGCCGCGAAGGGTGCCGAGACCGACGTCTTCGAACTCGACGACGAGGCGAAAGAACTGGTCGAGACGGCAAGCGACGCGGTCGGCGGCGGCCTGCTCGGCGTCGACCTGATGGAGACCGAAAGTGGGTATACGGTCCACGAGGTCAACCACACGGTCGAGTTCAAGGCCCTCGACGACGCCGTCGAGACCGACGTCGCCGGCGCGGTCGTCGACTGGCTCGAGACGAAGGCGGGGACGGACCCCGTCTCCGAACTCGAGGTGACCGCCTGATGGCCGCCGGCACGGAAATCGATCCCTCGGCGGACGACGCCGGCGAGAGCGTCACCGCGACGGTCGTCGGCGGCTCCGGCTTCACGGGTGGGGAACTGCTCCGCCTGCTCGCCGGGCACCCGAACTTCGAGGTCGCCGAGGTGACGAGCCGATCGAAGGCCGGCAAGAGCGTCGGCTCGGTCCACCCGCCGCTTCGCGGCGCGGACCTCCGGTTCACGGAACCCGACGACCTCGAGTCGGTCGACGTCCTGTTCGCGGCGACCCCCCACGGCGTCTCCATGGGACGGATCGACGAGTTCTTCGAGGTCGCCGACACCGTCGTGGACCTCTCGGCGGACTTCCGCCTCGAGAGCGAGGCCCAGTACGACGAGTGGTACGACGGCCACGACGCGCCCGAGTACCTCGAGAAGGCCGAGTACGCCTTGCCCGAGATCAACCGCGAGAACCTCGAGGGGGCGGAACTGATCGCCGGTGGAGGGTGTAACGCCACCGCCACCATTCTGGGTCTGTATCCGCTGTTCGAGGGGGGCATCCTCGAGGGCGACGAGCAGATCGTCGTCGACGTCAAGGTCGGCTCCTCGGAGGGGGGCGCGGGCGGCGGCGCGGCCTCCTCGCACCCCGAACGCTCGGGGGTCGTCCGTCCCTACGCGCCGACGGGCCACCGCCACGAGGCCGAAATCGAGGCGTTCCTCGGTACCTCGGTCGCGTTCACCTGCCACGCCGTGGACATGGTCCGCGGCGCGAGCGCGACGAGCCACGTCTTCCCAGACGGGCCGGTCTCGAAGGGCGACCTCTGGAGCGCGTATCGGGGCTGCTACGAGGACGAGCCGTTCGTCCGCATGGCCGCCGGTGGCTCCGGGGTCTACCGCTACCCCGAACCGAAGGCCGTCGCCGGGACGAACCACGCCGAGGTCGGGTTCGAACTCGATCCCTCGAACGAGCGCGTGGTGGTCTTCTCCGCGATCGACAACATGATGAAGGGGTCGGCGGGGCAGGCCGTCCACGCGGCCAACGTCGCGCTCGGCCTCGAGGAGATGGCCGGACTCGAGTTTACGGGGCTTCACCCCGTGGGGGCACCATGAACTCGCTTCGCTCGTTCATGAGCCTTGCTTCGCTTCGCTCAGCAAAACACCCTAAGATGGCTACGCCAAGACGTTCCTGCTCGCGTTGCTTCGCGGACTGCGACTTGTCTAGTCACACTCGCCACCGGAGGTGGCTCGCGTGACCGTCGTGGTGAAAATCGGCGGCGCACGCGCCGTCGACCCCGAAGGGGCGCTCGCGGACGTCGCGACCCTCGTTGAAGGGGGAGAACAGGTGGTCCTCACTCACGGCGGCTCCACCGCCGTCGACGAGACCCTCGAGGACCTCGGGCAGGAACCGACCTACGTCGAGACGCCCGGCGGCGTCGTCGGACGCTTCACCGACGAGGAGACGATGGACGTCTTCAAGATGGTGATGCCGGGCAAACTCAACACCGATCTCGTCGAGAGCCTGCAGAACGCGGGCGTCGACGCGGTGGGACTGTCGGGAACCGACGGCAAACTCCTCGAGGGCAAGCGCAAGTCCGCCGTCCGCGTGAAAGAGGACGGCAAGAAGAAGATCAAGCGCGGCGACCACTCGGGGACGATCGACTCGGTCAACGCGGACCTGCTCGAGACGCTGCTCTCGAGTGGCTACACGCCCGTCGTCTCCGTCCCCGTGCTGGGACGGGAGAAAGACGGCGGCTACACCGCGGTCAACGCCGATGCCGACCGCGCTGCCGCAGCGATCGCGGGCGCGCTCGAGGCCGACCTCGTCGTGCTGACGGACGTCGCGGGGATCTACGAGGATCCCGACGACGAGTCGACGAAGATCGACTCGGCCGCAACGCCCGCGGAGTTCGAGACGATCAAAGCGGCCGCCGAGGGGTTCATGACGAAGAAGGTCATGGCCGCCGAGGAGGCCCTGGAGAGCGGTGCCTCGAGCGTGACGGTCGCGACGGCCAACGCCGACGCGCCCGTCACCGACGCGCTCGAGGGCGGGGGCACGACCCTCGAGTCGGGCGCGCTCGCGGATTCGGACGCCACTGAGACGGAGGTGGCCCAATGAGCGGGTTCGTCTTCTCCGAGAAGCCGATCGGCATCGAATCCGGCGAGGGGGTCACCCTCGTCGCCGAGGACGGCACCGAGTACCTCGACTTCGGCGCGAGCTACGCCTGTACCCCGACGGGCCACTGTCATCCCGACGTGGTCGAGGCGGTACAGGAGCAGGCCGCCGAGTTGCTGTACGTCCAGGGGTCGTACCCCGTCGAGTCGCGGACGACGCTCCACGAGAAACTGGGGGCGCTCGCCCCCGGCGGGATCGGGAACGTCTGGCTCTGCAACTCCGGTACCGAAGCCAACGAGGCCGCGCTGAAGTTCGCCCGCAGCGCGACCGACGGGACGAAGATCGTCGCCGCGAAGCGGGCCTTCCACGGCCGCACCGCCGGCACGCTGTCGGCGACCTGGAAACCGAAGTACAAGAAACCGTTCGAGCCGCTGCTCGAGGACCACGTCGAGTTCGTCGACTACGGCGACGAGGAGGAACTGGCCGCGGCGGTCGACGACGACACCGCGGCGGTCATCCTCGAGCCGATCCAGGGGGAGGGCGGGATCCATCCCGCGCCCCAGTCGTACCTCGAGACGGCCCGCGAGGTCACCGAGGCGACCGACACGGCGCTGATCTTCGACGAGATCCAGACCGGAATCGGCCGCACGGGCGACCTCTGGGCCTGCGAGGGGTACGGCGTCGTGCCGGACATCCTGACGACGGCGAAGGGGATCGCCAGCGGCCTCCCGATGGGCGCGACGCTCTGTGCCGACTGGATCGCCGAGAACGCGGGGCCCCACGGCTCGACGTTCTCGGGCAATCCGGTCGTCGCCGCCGCCGCGAACGCCACCCTCGAGGTCGTCGTCGAGGAGGACCTGCCGGGCAACGCCGCCGAGGTCGGGAGCTACCTGCAGGACGAACTCGCGGCGCTCGACGCCCCCATCCGCGACGTCCGCGGCGAGGGACTGATGCTCGGCGTCGAGGTGAAACGCGGGGCAAACCGCGTCCTGCGTGACCTCGCGCTCGAGCACGGGGTGCTCGCGCTGCCGGCGGGTCGCAGCGTCGTCCGCCTGCTCCCGCCGCTGGTCCTCGAGGAGAGCCACGCCGACGCGGTCGTCGCCGCGCTTGGCGACGTGCTGACGCCGGACGCCAGGGCCCAGTCATGAGCGCGAGCGTCGACACCGCGGACGTCCCCCTCGAGGAGGCGCGCAACCTCCTGATCGATCTCGTCTCGATCCCATCGCCCTCCGGCGAGGAGTCGGAGGCGGCCGACCGGCTGGTCGAGTTCTTCTCGGCCCACGGTCGCGAGGCGTGGATCGACGAGGTGGGCAACGTTCGCGCGCCCGCTGACGACGCCGTGTTGCTGACGTCCCACGTCGACACCGTCCCCGGTCAGGTCCCGGTCGAGGTCCAGCCGGCCGACGCCGAGGACCTCGAGGCCGACGTGGCCGAGGATGAGGGCGAGGACGTCCTCTGGGGTCGCGGGAGCGTCGACGCCACGGGGCCGCTCGCGGCGATGGCCGCCGCGGCGGTCCGAACGGGCGTCTCGTTCGTCGGCGTCGTCGGCGAGGAGACGAATTCCCGGGGAGCCCGCCACCTGGTCGTCGACCGCGAGGAACCGGACGCGGTCGTCAACGGCGAACCGAGCGGGACCGACGGGATCACGCTCGGCTACCGCGGCTTTCTGGTCGGCACGTACGTCGCCTCGAGCGAGTCGGGCCATACCTCCCGTCCGGAGCCGAACGCGATCCAGCACGCGACGGAGTGGTGGACGAGCGTCGAGGAGGCGTTCGATCCGGACTCCGATCCGGACACGGACGGCGGGGACGTCCCCGTCTTCGAACAGGTGACCGCCAAACCCGTCGCCATCGACGGCGGCATCAGCGACGACGGGCTCTCCGTGGAGGCGACCCTCGAGGCACAGCTCCGGGTGCCCCCCTCGATGGACGTCGAGACGGTCCGCGAGACGGCCGAGGCGGAACTCGAGATCGGCACCGTCTCCTGGGCCGAACCGATCCCGCCGGTGATGGAAAGTCCCCGGACCGAGGTGGCCCGTGCGTTCCGCGCGGCGATCCGGAAGGAAGGCGAGGATCCCCGGCTCCTGCGCAAGACCGGCACCAGCGACATGAACCTCTATGCCGGCGCGTGGGATTGCCCGATGGCGACCTACGGCCCCGGCAACTCCGACCTGGATCACGCGCCGGACGAACGGCTCTCGCTCGCGGAGTTCGACCGGTCGGTGGCCGTCCTCGAGCGCGTCGCGACGACGCTCGCCGGAAACGGGGACGACTGACCGGGGCGGCACGGGTTCTCGAACTCTGCCTCGGTGCGGCCGCGGCCCCTCGAGTTCGGGTCGGGCTCTAGTCCATCAGGCGCCCGACGACGAGCGCGTAGCCGAGCCCGAGCAAGGCACCGAACAGGAGGTGATCCACGATCGGATCGACGGCGAGGAAGTCGATCGGTTCTGCGGTCGTGAACGCGTACTCGACCAGCAGGAAGTTCCAGACGACGACGACGTTGCCGACCCACAGCGCGACGCCGTAGCCGAACCCGAGGACGGTCCCGATCGGGATCGATTCCGCTGCCGAGCGGAGCCGCTCGTGGTAGACGAGCGCGCCGAAGCCGGCACCGAAGACGATGCTGTACCCGATGTGGATCACCCACCACAGCTGAAACTCCGGCAGCGCCGCGAGGACCCCCGCGGACGAGCCCAGGCCTGCCGCGTTGAGCAGCGGCCGGGTAAGGCCGGCGACTCCGCCGACGACAGCTGCCTGTGGCCAGTGTGCGTAGGTGATGATGCTGCGGTTCGGTACGTCCGGTTCGGTCTCGCCGGTCGCGTCGACCTCTGTTTCGGTCCCCATACGACGAGGTGGCGAGCAAGCGGTTGTATTTATTACAACAATTATCGGATTCTGGGAACGATAACTGAGCGGGCATGCGGCCCTGCCGTCCTGTCGAGACGGGTGGGCTTCCGAGAGCAGCGAGTGGGCAACTGCAGTGTCGACTCCGCGGCCCGGTCCGGGGATCGACGTCGCGACTCGCCCGGACCGAGCCAGTGGTGTTCTGGGTGCGGGACACCCGCTGCTCGAGCGCTCTCTCCGGCATAAATGCCGTATTTCTCCCCTCAACCGGCTGTTGACTCCCGGTCCGAAACGGTTCTTTTTCTGAACTATCGGTATCAGTTATAGGTCGACGACGAGGATCGACGAAACGAGTATGGAGTTCAGGGTGGTGATCGGCGTCCTCATCATGCTGCTCGGGCCGGCGGCGCTGGTCGTGCTTTACCTGCTGTAGGCCCCGGGCCGGCGCAGTCCGTGGGAGCCGAATGGGAACGCGGGGTTGGGGAACCCCGGGGAGCCGACGGAAAGCAGCCGACCTATCGCGCCAGCCCCGCGTACGCCAGACCGAGAATGATCCCGTAGGCAGCGTGCCCGACGAGGCTCTCGAGTGCCACGTTTGGCACGGACGGTCCCATCTCGAACCCGACCGCCGAGAGCCAGATCGGCATCACGACGACGGCCAGGACTGCCCAGACGGCGATTCCGTACGCGAGGCCGGCGACGGTGGCCCTGCCGGGACGGAGGTCCCGTCGGCCGGTTCCCACCAGCAGCGCTGCGAAGACGACGCCGAGGACGGCACCGTGGGAAACGTGGATGACCATCCCGGCGAGTCCACCCTCCAGGCCGTACATCGAAGGGATCGCCATCTCGAGGACGCCGGGCGTCTGCAGCGCCATCAGCGCCCCGAAGACGATCGCCCCGACGATGCCGCCGACGGTGCCGGCTTGCCAGGGCGGGAGTGCGGTCGACGTTCGTTCTACGGTCGGTCGTTCGGCTTCTTGTGCCATGTGGATCTATAGCACAGGGGGTGTAGTAGCGGTATCCCGGTCTGGCGTCGCTCGTACACGGCCGCCGAACGGGACGATGGGGGGATCGGCGACGTGGGGTTCTTTGGGACCGAGACACACAGCCATACCCATGGCGGACACCGTACGGATCTCGGCCGGCGAACTCGTGGCCGACGCGATCCTCGAGGCGATCGAGGACGGTCGGCGGGTCGTGATCACGACGACGATGCTCGGCGAGGAACACGAGGTGACGCTTCGGTACGACGGCTCCGTCTACTACTGCGACACGCCGACGCGGCTCCACCGCCACGAGAGCGAACGGGAGATGCGCCGCTGTATCCGGAAAAACGGCTACGTCAAGGATCCCTCGGAGCAGGAGTAACGGCGCGGACAGTGTGTGGGGTTCTTTCATACCTGCGTTCGTACGGAGCGTATGGCGACGGACCCGCAACACCGACTCGGCGAACTCCTCGAGGATTCGGACCCGCCGTTCGAGAAGGTAATGAGCTGTGTGTTCGGGATCGAGGATCACGAAACGCGGACTTACCTCGCGCTCTGTGAGCGGCCCGGGAGTACGATCGACGAACTCGCGACGGTCCTCGACCGGGACCGGAGTACGATCAACCGGTCGCTGTCGACGCTGCAGGACCGTGGACTCGTCGAGCGCGACCGGCGACTGCTCGAGGGCGGCGGCTACGTTTACCAGTACACCGCGGTCGAACTCCCGGACGCCAAGGAGATGCTCCACGAGGCGCTGAACGCGTGGACGCGGTCGGTCCACGGCGTGATCGACGAGTTCGACGCCGACCGGGAGCGACCGAGACCGGGGGTCCGATCCGACCCCCGGGAGTAACGCCGCATCCGCTCACTTTTTCCCGCTCGCTTACCTCTCGGACGACAATGAGTCTCAGCCTCTCGGCCGACCGGCCGACCGTACCCGGCGTCGCGGACGACGGCGTCTGGCTCGAGTGTATCGCCTGCGGCGACACCTTCGCGCCGTTCGAGGACGTCCGCTACACCTGCGACGAGTGCGACGGACTGCTCGAGGTACGCTATGCCGACCTCCCCACGTTCGAGGACTTCTCGGGACGCGGCGTCTGGCGCTACGCCGACGCCCTCCCGCTCTCCGAGGGCGTCACGACCCAGGAGGGGGCGACGCCGCTGTACGAGGTCCCCCGACTCGAAGCCGACGTCGGGGTCGAGGCGCTGCGGATCAAACACGAGGGGATGAACCCGACGGGGTCGTTCAAGGACCGCGGGATGACCGTCGGCGTCGCCGTCGCACGAGAACTGGGCGTCGGGCGGCTCGCCTGTGCCTCTACCGGCAATACGAGCGCCGCGCTGGCGGCCTACGGCTCGCGGGGCGGCATGGAGACGCTCGTCCTCCTGCCCGCGGGGAAGGTCGCCGCCGGGAAGGTCGGCCAGGCCGCGCTCCACGACGCGCGCATCCTCGAGGTCGACGGTAACTTCGACGCCTGTCTCGATATCGTCCGGGAACTCGCCGAGCGCGGGGAGGCCTACCTGCTGAATTCGCTGAACCCGTTCCGACTCGAGGGCCAGAAGACGATCGGCCTCGAGATCCTCGAAGGGTTCCGCGACGACTACGGGGCCTTCCCGGACCGGATCGTCCTGCCGGTCGGCAACGCGGGCAACACCGCGGCGCTGTACAAGGCGTTCCGCGAACTCGTCCAGGCGGGCGCGGTCGAGGAGCGCGAGGTGCCGAAACTGACCGGCGTCCAGGCCGAGGGCGCGGCGCCGATGGTCGAGGCGGTCGAGAACGGGGCCGACGAAGTCCGCCGCTGGGAGGAGGTCGAGACCCGGGCGACTGCGATCCGGATCGGCAACCCCGTGAACGCGCCGAAGGCGCTGCCCGGCATCCGCGAGACCGGCGGCACCGCGATCGCGGTCTCGGACGACGAGATCACCGAGGCCCAGCGCGACCTCGCGGCGGAGGGCATCGGCGTCGAACCGGCCTCCGCGGCGTCGGTCGCCGGCCTCCGGAAGCTGCGTGCGGCGGGGATCGTCGCCGACGACGAGCGAGTCGCCTGCCTGACCACGGGCCACCTGCTCAAGGACCCAGACGCGGCGGCGGCCGCGGGGAACGAGCCCGAACCCGTGCCGGCCGACACCGGGGGCATTCTCGCACACCTCGAGGGCAGGAATTCGTCGGAGCAGTAGAGCGACGGCGTCCTCGCGCGCCTCGAAGCGAGCACTCTCGACCGCCGCGTCTGACGGTCGGCTGACTGAACCTTTTTGCCGAGAGTCGTATACCGCCATTCGGCCCATGTCCGCCGAGCAACGACCCCCCACGACCCGCTACCACCGTCGGGAGCCCCGACCCGACGACGTGACTCGAGAGGCGACGACTGACCCCGACTCCAGTGATGAACCCGACGTCAGGGACGGCGAACACGAGTACGAGTACCGGTTCCGGTCACCGGAGGCGTCCTCGCGGTCCCCGCGGTCCCGATCACCCGACGATACCGACCTCTCGACCCGTATCGAACGCGCTCGACTCCAGTCCCGCGTGACGGCGCTCGAGCGCGCGCTGACGACCAGCGAGCGCCGTCGGCGATCCGTCATTACGCAGTACGAGCGGCTGCTCGAGGACCGAACCGAGGCCCTCGAGGGGGCCGGCACCCGTGACCATGACGGCGACAGCAACCGCGACCGCGATCGCGACCGCGACCCGGGCCTCCTGGGCCGTCTCCTCGAGCGCTGGCGTCGCTGACGCCGACAGTCGTAGCGCCGCCCTACTCGCGTAGCCGGCCCGTACGCTGGCCGCCCGTTCGACCGACGCGATGGGCGGCCGACCGCCTCTGATCTCGGAACCGATGATTGTCTCGAAATCCGCCATTACAGGATTATTGTGAAAAATGATTAAGTTTAGGATCGGTCATAGCATCCCGTATGACCGAACCTAACGGTCAGTTCGATCGGCGTACCGTGCTACGAGGAATGGGTGGCGGAGCCGTCGGACTCGCGGGAGTGGGGATCGGCGTCGCGGGATCGGCGGCCGCACAGGAAGCGCTTACCGTAACCGGCGTCTGGACCGGCGGCGAGGAGGAGGACTTCCTCGCCGTCGTCGATTACGTCGAGGACCAGACGGGGATCGACATCACGTATCAGCCGCGGGACACGGAAGCCATTCTGACGGGAACGCTGATGGATTACGAGGCCGGAGTCGCAACCGCCGACATCGTCGTGATGCCGTCGCCGGCCCGGATCCAGTCCGACGCGGAGCGTGGCCACCTGGCAGCGATGGGGGACGTCTGGGACCCCGACGAGTTCGCGACCGACGCGGATCAGGTGAGCGCCGACGGCGAAATATACGCGGCGCCGTTCAAGATGGACCTCAAGCCGGGGTTCTGGTACCGCCAGTCGTTCTTCGAGGACAACGGTCTCGAGGAGCCCGAGGATTACGACGAATTCCTCGACCTGCTCGAGGAGATCGACGGGGTTTCGGGCGTCGAGGCTCCGATCGCGTCCGGAAACGGGGACGGCTGGCCCCTGAGCGACGTGACGGAGGGGTTCATCATCCGACAGGAGAACGGGGGACAACTCCAGCGGGGACTCGTCGACGGCGATACCCAGTTTACCGACGAGCGTGTCGTCGCCGCCTTCGAGGAAATACAGGACCTCCTCCAGGCGGGCTACTTCAGCGAGGTGCGGGACTTCGGCGTCCAGTACGAGTTCTTCTGGGAGAACGAGACGCCGCTTTACTTCATGGGGTCGTGGACGCCGGCGTTCGAGGCGATCCAGGATCCGGACGACCTCGGCTACTTCATGATCCCTGGTGCGGAGGCGATGGTCGCCGCCGAGAACTGGTTTACGGTGCCACAGTACTCGGAGAACGTCGAGGCGGCGCGAACGGCAGTCGAGACGTTCGTCTCCGCCGAGGGCCAGCAGGTCTGGGCCGAACGGGGGGGCTTCATCGCCTCGAACGCGCAGGTGCCGGACGAGGCATACGACGTGGAGATCATGGGCGACCTCGCGGACCGGGCCGACGAGGTGGATCTCGTTCCCGACCTCGACGACACGGTGGGCGATCCGTTCCAGTCGGAGTTCTGGGCGTCGCTGACCGGCCTCTGGGCACGTCCGGACCAAGACGTCACCTCGCTGGTCGACTCGCTCGCCGACCTCCTGCAGGAATCCGTGGCGGACGGGGGCGGGCTGTGACGTGAGCGAACTCGGTGCCGGCGAAAGCGATCGGAACGCCGAGACCGCCGATACGGCCGGAACCGCCGATACGGCCGGAACCGCCGGGACCGCCGGAACCAACGGAACCAATGGAACCAACGGGTTCGACGGGAGCGACGGCGCCAGATCGCCGCTCGTCCTCCTCGAGGAGTTCCGCCGGCGCAACGCGAGCGCCGCCGTCGTGGACGTCCTGTACGTGTTCACGACGGCGTTTCTCGCCACGCTGGCGGTGCGGGGGACCCGACCGGCGATGATCGCGGCGCTGCCGCTCGTAACCTTCCTCTATTTCGCCTGGAAGTCCTCGCGGGCGTTCTTCCTGGTGAACCTCGCGGCGATCGCGGCGACGGCGGCCGCGACGGAGGCAGGGCTGTTGCCGCTGTGAACCGCCGTCGTCGCCACCGTCACGTCAGTCAGTGACGGCGGCGACCATCCCCTGCTTGTAGTACCGCTCGAGGGTCAGGAACAGGAGAACGGGAACGATCATCGTCATCACCGAACCGGCGGCGACCAGCCCCCACTCGACCTGGATGCGCCCGCGCATCAGGGGGAGCACCTGCGGCGCGAGGTAGAGTTCGGGCGAGCGCATGAACACGAGCGGGAAGAAAAAAGCGTTCCAGACCCAGGTGAACTGGATCACGGCGACTGAGACGAGCGCCGGCGTCGACAGCGGCAGGATGATCGTCCGGAAGATCTGGTACCGCGACGCGCCGTCGATGCGGGCGGCCTCCTCGAGTTCCTTCGGGATCCCCAGCAGGTAGTTCCGCAGGAAGAGGACGACCCAGCCCAACCCCCAGCCGATGTGGACCAGTATCAGCCCCATGTACGTGTCGAACAGCCCGACCTCGCGGAGCGTGTTGTAGTTGCCCATCGCGACCAGTTCCGGCGGCGCCGCCATCACGAGCAGGATCAGGAAGAAAAGCGTCGTCTTCAGCGGGAACTCGAACCGCGCGAAGGGGTAGGCCGCCATCGCGCCGAGCAACATGACGACGAGCACCGCGGGGACGGTGACGATCAGGGTATTGATCAGGGCCCGGCGCATCGGTGCCGTCCGGTAGGTCCAGGCCTGCTGGTAGTTCTCGAGGGTGAGCGTCATCCCCTCGAGGTGCCACCACCCCTGGATGATCTCGTTGAGCGGGCGCAGCGAGGCCATAAAGAGTCCGAGGAAGGGGACGATCCAGAGGACCGCGACCGTGATCGCGATGGCGTACTTGAGTAGCCGTGGAAGCGACGGGGTCGCGTTGGCGAGCCGCGTCGCCCAGTCCAGTTCCCTGGCGGGTGCGGTTTCGGGGATCTCGTCGACCGACAGGTAGCCGCGTCCGTCGCTCTCCCGTTCGGGATCGGTTCCGGGTCGCCTCGGTTCGAATGGGTCGTCGCTGTCACTCATGTCTGATCAGCCCATACGGGCGATGTACGCGGCGAGGGGGGCGACGATCACCAGCTGGACGAGCGCCACCACCATCGCCTTCCCGTAGTCGATCGGCGGTTCGAACGCGGCCCGGTACACCTCGATCCCGAGCACGGAGTAGGCGTGGTTCGGTCCCCCCGCGGAGCCGCCGGCCGCGTAGACGATGTCGAACACCCGGAGCACCCAGATGATGCCCATGATGACGACGACCGCGGTGACGGGCCTGACCAGCGGCCAGATGATGTCCCTGAACCGGCGGTAGGGTCCCGCGCCGTCGATCTTCGCGGACTCGATCAGCGAGGGGTCGATCGCGGCCAGCGCCGAACTGTACAGCAGCATGTTGAACCCGGTCTGGACCCAGATTCCGCCGGCGATGAGCGCGTAGATCGCCACCTGCGGGGACTGCGTCCAGTTGCGGACCTGGTGTTCCATGCCGATCACGCGGAGCAGTTCGTTGAAGACCCCGGCCTGGGGATCGTAGATGAAAAGCAGGACCAGCCCGATCACGATCGTCGGCACGGTAAACCCCAGAAAGACCATCGATCGAAGGATCCGCCGGCCCCGGAGATCGGCGAACAGCAGCGCCATCGCGAGCCCGAGAACGGTGCTGATCGGGACGTGGAGCACCACCCACAGGAGGTTCTGCGCCAGCGCACCCATCGGGAACCGCCAGCGTCTGAGGTTCTCCCAGTTGATGATCAGCGGATCCCTGAACGTCCGAATCCAGTTCTCGAGGCCAGTGAACTGCTGCATCGAGAACGCGTCCCACGAGAAGAAGCTCCCTACCGCCGAGTAGACGATCGGCCCGACGGAGAAGATGCCGAACAGAGTCATTCCCGGAATCAGAAACACCGCGAGGGCGACGGCCTTCTCGCGGTCGATCTCCACGCTCAGTCCGGGGGTTGCGTCCGCGTCGAGCGCGTCGACGTAGTCCCGTAAGCTCATGATCGTGCGACTATCGGCCCTCCGTCGGCTGCGGACTGGGCGCTTGCGTCACTAGCTCGCCGTTCTCGTCGTATAGATAGGCGTCCTCGTCGTCGAACGTCAGCCAGACCTCTTCGCCCCGCGTGACGTCCGCGTCGCCGACCTTCACCTTCACGAGCCGGTCGTCGACGGCCACGTTGACGAGCGTGTACTCGCCCAATGGTTCGACCGTATCGACCGTCCCCTCGAGCGCGTTCCCCGAGGTGGGCCGCTCGCTCGAGAGGAAGAGGTCCTCGGGGCGGACGCCCAGGGAGAGGTCGTCGGAGAGCGATGCGGACGCGGACGCGGACGTGGATGTGGACGTGGACGTAGCGTCGATCCCCCGAACCCCCGCCACGCTCTCGAGGTCGACGGTACCGGCCTCGCCGATGGCGATCGAGCCGTTCCGCCGTTCTCCCTCGAACAGGTTCATCGGCGGCGAGCCGATGAAACGGGCCACCCACTCCGTCCGCGGCCGGGAGTACAGTTCCTCGGGGGGCGAAATCTGCTGGATCGTCCCGCGGTTCATGACGACGACGGTGTCGGCCATGCTCATCGCCTCCTCCTGGTTGTGGGTGACGTAGATGGTCGTGATCCCAAGCTCGTCCTGGAGGCGTTTCAGCTCGCTGCGCATCTCCTGGCGGAGCTTCGCGTCCAGGTTCGACAGCGGCTCGTCGAGGAGGAAGACGGACGGCTCCCGGACGATCGCCCGCGCGAGGGCCACCCGCTGTCGCTGCCCGCCGCTCAGCGCGGCCGGGCGCTTCCCGATCTGGCCCTCGATGTGAAGCAGTTCCGTCACCTCCTCGATCCGCCGATCCCGTTCGTCGGGCGGGATCCCTCGTACTTTCAGCGGATAGGCGATGTTCTCCCGGACGCTCATGTGGGGGTACAGCGCGTAGTTCTGGAACACCATCGCCACGTTGCGCTCGCTCGGCGACCACCGGTTGACCCGCTCGTCGTCGAAGTAGATGTCCCCCTCCGAGGGCTCCTCCAGGCCGGCGACGAGCCGCAGTGCCGTCGTCTTGCCACAGCCGGACGGCCCCAGAATGACGAGGAACTCGCCGTCGTCGACCTCGAGGTTCAGTCGATAGTTCGCGACGGTCTCACCCCCGTCGAAGTATTTGCTAACACCGTCCATGGTGATAGATGTCATGACCTGCTGACGTACGGTGGATTCGCCCATTAATCCCGGTTACATCGTCAGGCTCGTTGATACGTGAATCGGTGTTTAGCGCGGTCGAAATGGGTGATTAGTGGAGGGCAAGCCGCCAGATGAGTTCGATCGGTTGCGATCGATCACCGTCGGCGGCAAGGGAAAATCGAGTCGTCAGTTGGTCTGTCCGGTTTCGGGTTCGGCTTCCGCGCCGCGGCCGCCAGCGCCGGTCCCGCTCGTGCCCCCGCTCCCGCTCCCGGTCTCGATGCCGGCGGCACTCTCGGCCTCGGGGGTGGCCTCCGCGGAAGCGTCGGCCGCCCGGACCTCGCGGACGTACTCGAGGAAGTTGTCGAAAACGAGTTTCGCGGGACAGGCACGCCGATAGTTCTCGGCGGTGATCTCTTCGAGGATGGACTCGAGGCGCTCGTCGGAGAGTTCCTTCCGGTGGACCAGTTCCCGGGCTGTCTTCGAGTCGTACTCGGGGTGGAACTGGACGCCGAAGGCGCGGTCCTTGCGGAAGCCGTGATTCGAGTACTCGTTCTCCGCGAGGGGTTTTGCACCGGGTGGAAGCTCCGAGACCGCGTCGGAGTGGCTGGTGAACGCGAGGAACTCTCCGGGCACGTCGTCGAACAGCCGAGAGTCGGCCACCTGTTCGATGTCGCTGTAGCCCACCTCGTAGGTGCCCATATCCTCGACGGTACCCCCGAGGACGTCCGCGAGCAGCTGGTGACCCCAACAGACGCCGAGGAAGGGAACGCCGCGGTCGATCGCTTCGGCCACCCAGCCTTTGGTGGCGTCGATCCACTCTTCGTCCCAGTAGACGGACGAACGCGAGCCCGTGACGACCGCGCCGTCGTAGTCGTAGTCGGTGGGGATCTCACCCTCGGTGACGTCGAACTCGGAGAGGGAAGCGTCGAGTTCGCGCCGGAAGTTTCGCGTCGTGTTCTCGTCCCGGTGTGCCGCGTTCAGGACGGCAATGCGGAGTCGATCCATTAGGCCTTCCTGTGTTCTGGACGGAAATAGGCCTTCGGGGACGCCGGCGTCGTCCTTTTTGTACTCCAGGCGAACGTGTTTGCCGCGCTTCCCGGGACTCGAGAATTGCTGGGCCCGTTATACGTCGGACTTTCATACGACCACTCGTATGAAAGATCGTATTGGTGCTCCTGGCTTCGACTTCTCGCGACGTGACTTCCTCGCTGCGACCGGCCTCGGAACGGCGGCACTGGCCGGCTGTACTACACAGGGTAGTAGCTCCCCCGCACAGACTGACTCCCAGCCCGCGGCGTCCGACCCGGAGGACGACGGCTCGGGGCTCCCGTGGACGAAATCGCCCGAAGTCGTCGACGTCGACGAACGCGGCGGGAGCGTCACGCTGCGCTCGGTGACTGCTCGCCACGCCGCCCATCCGATGGACTCGATGGGTGGCCCAGTGGAACTGCCCCGGGTATGGGCGTTCCAGGCCGACGACGGCGAGCCCAGCGTTCCGGGACCGATCATCCGGACCACGGAAGGCAACGACATCGAGGTCACGCTCGACAACACCGACAACGATCACCCGCACACGCTGCACTTCCACGGCGCGAAAAAGACCTGGGAGAACGACGGCGTCCCGACGACGACCGGCATCACGGTCGAACCCGGCGAGAAACACACGTACGAGATTCCCGCGAACGTCCCCGGCACCCACCTCTATCACTGCCACTACCAGACTCACCGCCACATCGACATGGGGATGTACGGCATCTTCCGCGTCGATCCGAAGGGGTACGAGCCGGCCGACAAGGAGTACTTCTTCACCGTCAAGGACTGGGACTCGAGGGTCAACCGACAGTTCGCGGGTGAAGACCTCGACTACAGCCCCCGCAACCGTAACCCGGACGTGTTCACGATCAACGGGAAGAGCCTCCCGCGGACGATCCACCCCGAGGAGGGGTCGCCGATCATCGTCGATCAGGGCGATACCGTGCGGCTCCACGTGGTCAACGCCGGCTACATGTCCCACCCGATGCACACGCACAACCACCGGTTCCGGCTAGTCGAGAAGGACGGCGGACAGATCCCCGAGGCGGCCCAGTACGAACAGGACGTCACGAACGTCGCCCCCGCGGAGCGACACACCCTCGAGTTCGAGGCCGACGCCGAACCCGGTATCTATCTGATGCACTGTCACAAGGTCGACCACGCTATGAACGGCAACTCCTACCCCGGCGGGATGGTCAACGCCATCGTCTATCGGGATGCCATGGACTCCGACATCTTCGCGGACCTGATGGACTACGCGGGCTACGAGGGCTGAGCAGTCGACCGGCGGTATCTCGGACGACGCTTCGCCGCCGATCCGTTCGTTTCTTCCGCCGCCCATCCGGACCGAACTGACCGATATCGTTCTGACCGACACCGTTAAGCGGAAAAGCGTGATACGGTAGGGCACACTACCCCTTCGCCGACGCGAGGTCCCTTCGAAATGGCTCTGCCATCCGTTGCGATCGTTACTGCCGTCGTCGTCGGGCTCGGACTGGTAGCCACCTGTCTTCTCTGTCTCACGGCCGAGCAGGTTCGGCGAACGATCGACACGTTCGATCGCCGGATCGCGAGCACCGCTCCGTATCTCGCCGTCGCGGCCGTCGTCTTCCTGCTCAAGTGGATCACTCACGACGAGCGACTGGACCTCTCGTACGCGATCGGCTGGAGGATGACCGAATCGATCTACGCCGTCGAAGGGGCGTTCGTGGCGGTACTACAGGATCTGATCCCGCCCTCGCTGTACGGCTTCTTCTCCGGGATCTACATGTTCGGGTTCTCGTACCTGTTGTTCACCGCGGCCGTCCTGACGTTCGCACTGCCGTCCCAGCGGTGTTTCAAGGAACTGCTCGTCGCCTACCTGCTCAACTACTCGCTCGGGGCGGTCTGTTACACTCTGTTCGTCGCGTACGGCCCGCGCAACTGGATTCCGGCGCGTGTCGACGGGGTGCTCTACGACCTGTATCCACAGACCCAGGAGGTCACCGCAGCCGTGTCGGCGAAGACGAACGTTTTCCCGTCGCTTCACACCTCGCTGTCGGTCGTCGTCCTGCTGTTCGCCTGGCGGACCCACGGGACCTATCCCCGATGGTCCTCGATCGCCACGTTCGTGGCGAGCAGCGTCGTCCTCTCGACGATGGTCCTGGGCATCCACTGGCTGTTCGACGTCGTGGCCGGGGTCGCGCTCGGCATCGGGAGCGCTGTTGCCGCCTCGAGAATCGTCGACCGCGCTGAGGGTGGCGACCCGCCGACCGCGTCCGATGACGGTCCGGTCGCGATCACGTCCGAAACAGACGACTGAGCCGCCTGAGGTGCTCATCGCCGCCCGGATCGGGTGTGGCGATCACTCAGTTCGAGCCCGTGTACTCGCTCCCGACGACCTCCCGGATCCGCTCGGCCGTGACCTGGCCGACCCCGTCGGCCTCCTGTAGCTCTTCCTCGCTCGCGATCATCATCCCCTCGACGGTGCCGAACTCCTCGAGCAGCGACCGCGCGGTGACGGGACCGATCTCGGCGATCGAGGAGACGACGTACTCCTGCTGTTCGGCCAGCGTCTTCGACTGCTTCTCGCCGTGGACCGATACCTCGCGGTCGGCCGTCTCCTGTTCCCGGCCCGCGATCACCGCGAGCAGTTCGGTCGTCTCGTCCTCGCCTTCGGTCCGTAGCACGCTCGCGTCGAAGTCGACCGCCAGACTCGAGAGCGCGCCGCGGACGGCGTTGGGGTGGACGTCCCGCTGCTCGTACAGCCCTTCGCCCTCGACGATCACGATGGGGCGGGAGTAGTGACGGGCCATCGCGCCGACCTGCTCGAACATCGATCGGTCGCCGCCGACCAGCGAGTCGACGAAGTCGGCGACGGACTTGCGCTCGACGACGACCCGATCCGAACACACGTAGTCGCCGACCTCGAGGGTCTCGAGGCGGACGTCGATCTCCTCGCGCTTCGAGAGGTCCCGGGCGATGTTTGCGTCCATCTCCCGCTGATCGGCGACGATCTCGATCCCCTCGCCGTCGGCGGACGGCTCGTGGGTCTCGACCTCGCGGTCCGGTTCCCCGGGTTCGGGTCCGTCGTCGCTCGAGTCAGCCCTCTCGGTTCCGTCGTCATCGTCGCCGTTGCCCTCCCCCTTCCCGGTGAACTCCTGTAACCCGGGCCGCTCGCCAACCCCTTCGCTTCCGCTGGAAGATCCGGTGACAGCGTCGGGGTCACCGCCTTCGGATTTCACTTCCGCTTCGCTCTCGAACTCCGTCAGCGCCCGCTGGGAATCGTCCAGTTCCTCCTCGAGGTCGTCGGTCATCCCCTTCAACTCGCGCAGTTCCGACTCCATCTCCTTCTCGCGACGGCGGGAGATCCAGAAGTAGGCCTCGTCGCGGGTGTCTTCGGCCATGAGGACGACGACCCGGCCCTCGGACTGGCGGCCGGTTCGACCCTTGCGCTGGATCGACCGGATCGCCGTGGGAACGGGTTCGTAGAACAGCACGAGGTCGACCTCCGGCACGTCCAGGCCCTCCTCGGCGACCGACGTCGAGACCAGCACCTCGAACTCGCCCGCCCGGAAGTCGTCCAGGACCTCCTGCTGTTCCGTCTGGGTCATCCCGTCGCTGCCCTCGCGGTCGCCCTGGCCGACGAACCGCTTGGCCTCGAAGCTCTCCGAGAGGAACTCCGTCAGGGCCTCCGCGGTGTCGCGGGACTCGGTGAAGACGATCACCCGTTCGCCGTCCTCGAGGCCCAGCGTCTCCGCGAGCAGCATCCGCGTCTTGCGGTACTTGGGGTGCAGTTGGTCGAAGTCCTCCGCCTTGCGCATCGCCTCCCGCACGCGGGGGTCCGAGACCAGCCGCTGGCTTGCCTTCGACGCGCCCGAGGACTGGGCCTGGTTGCGCTGGCGCTCGAAGTACCGCCGGACCGCCTCGACGCTCTGGGTCTCGACGAGGGTGACCGCCTGGCGGAGCTTCATCACCTCCGCGTGGATGGACATCCCCTCGAACCCCTCGGACTGGTCGTTGTTGATCAGTTTCTGGAGTTCGGCCCGCATCGCGTTCAGTTCCTTCTGGGACTGGTCGGGCTGGGTCGAACTCGCGACGCCGAGTTCCTTGAGCTTCTCGAGGCGTTCTTTGATCACCTCGTTGAGGGCGTCGCGGATCTCGAGGACCTCCTCGGGGAGGTCGATCCGCTCCCACTCTACGTCGGTCTCGTGGGTAAACTCCGAGACGTCGGCGTCCTCCTCGGTCATCACTTCGACCTCCTCGATGCCGAGGTTCTCACAGACCTCGAGGATGGCCTCCTCGTCGCCGCCCGGCGAGGCCGACATCCCGGTCACCAGGGGATCGGTCGCGTCGGCGTGGTAGCGCTCGGCGATGTAGTTGTACGCGTAGTCGCCGGTCGCGCGGTGACACTCGTCGAACGTCAGGTGGGTGACGTCGGCGAGCGAGATCCGGCTCCCGACCAGGTCGTTCTCGATGACCTGCGGGGTCGCCATCACGACCGTCGCCTCCTCCCAGGTCGCGGCGCGGTCGTCCGGGCTGACGTCGCCGGTGAAGACGACGATCTCCTCGTCGGGTATCTGCAGCGCTTCCCGGTAGAATGTCGCGTGCTGCTGGACGAGCGGTTTCGTCGGGGCGAGCATCAGGGACTTCCCGCCGACCTCCTCGAGCCGGCGTGCGGTCACCAGGAGGCTCACGGTCGTCTTCCCCAGCCCCGTGGGGAGACAGACGAGCGTGTGGTGGTCGGCCGCCGTCCCCGCGAGCTTCAGCTGGTAGAGTCGGCGCTCGAGGAAGTCGGGCTCGAGCAACGGGTGTTCGATCGACGGCGTTCCCTCGTCCGTCCGTGACATTGCCCGGTGGTTCACCGGCGTCGCGGTTAAGGGTTCTCGTACCGCGGCGAAAGTGAAACCGGCCCTCGTTTCGTCGCTACTCCGCCGGCCGTCGCGGCCGGTCCGGGGCGACCGCGTGAGCGAGCAGTTCCCTCTCCGACCCCAGCGGCAGGGACAGGACCCGATCGGGTTCCTCGAGGACCCGTCCGACCACCAGTTCGGAGAGTCGAGCGACCGGGTTCCACGTGTCGTAGTAGGCCTCGTACACGCCGTCCATGTCCTCGGTCTCCATGTACTGGAGGAGGTCGTAGCCGTCGGCACGCCGTTCCAGGAAGATCGACTCGGTGTACATCTCCTCGGCCTCGAGCATCTCGGCGCTCCAGGTCTCGAGCGGCCCCAGCTCGAGTTCGCCGGCTTCGACTCGGCGGGTGATTCCGGCGAATCGATCCGCCAGCCGCTCCGGGAGTCCGGATTTCAGCGATATGCGAACCAGTTCGACGTCCCGGTCGCACCGGTCGTCCGACCCGGCGACGACGAGGGGGCCGTCGGCCCCGTTCGCCGCGGTCCGGGGCCGTTCGGGATGGGCGGCGTGGACGAGCAGTTCGAGTTCGACCGACCGTTCGTCCGGCGCGGTGGCACGCTCCTCGTCGGCGAGCGAAACGGGAAACTCCGCCTCGAGTTTCGCCCGCAGATCCGTCCGGTCGGGGTCGTCCCGGTCGTCGATCACGGACCGCGGGAGTTCGACGTACCAGACGAGTTCCGGTGTCTCCTCCGTATCGAGAAACAGCGACGCCGTACTCGCGCCCTCGAGGCCCAGGAGGCTCTCCGGACCGTCGTCGGCGAGACTCGCTGCGCGCTCGCGGACCGACTCGAGCTGGTCGGGATCGACCCGCCGTCGAACGAGGGCCGCAGTCGCGTGGCGCTCGGTGATGACGGCCCCCGTCGAGGTCTCGGGCGTTCGGGTCGATTCGTGTCCGGCGTCCCCTCGCGTTCCCCGTCGGTACCGGAGGTAGCCGGCTCCGACTGCGACGGCGGCCACACCGAACACGAGACGGCGATACGATCCTGACGGCGTCGGCAGATCCATACCGTTCGTTGACCGTCGAGCGGGATCGTCCTGATCCCGAACCCTATCGTGTCTTTAAGTGTACGGACGGATAACGCCGGGGACGTGAAAGCCGCCCGTATCCAACTCCAGTACGATCCGGAGGCGCTGTCGCCCCTCCACGAAGGGATCTGTACGGATCCCGACCTCGAGCGGGAGGTCATCCTCGGCGGACACGCGGTCGAGGGTGTCGAGACGATCACCTCCTTCGTCGTCGGCGAGCCGGCGGCCTACGAGGCGCTGCTCGAGGACCGCGACGGCGTGCTCGAGTACGCCGTCACTCCGGCGGAGGACGGGTTCTTCCTCTATCTCCGGCAGGAACTCGGTCCGGAGGGAACGTCGCTACTGAACGCGCTCGCACAGGAGACCGTGGTCGTCGTTCCGCCGATCGAGGTTTGCGCCGACCGAACGATGGAACTGACGCTCGTGGGACATCCGGACGACCTCCGGATCGTCCTCGAGGAGACGCCGCCGGGGGTCTCCCTCGTCGTCGAACGAGTTGGGGACGACCTCTCCGCTCGAGCCCCGGGCGGCGGTGTCTCGGCCCGCCAGCGGGAGGCGCTCGAGGCCGCCCGGGAACTCGGCTACTACGAGGTTCCACGCCGGAACGGCATCGAGTCGGTCGCGGCGGAACTCAGCTGTGCCGTCTCGACGGCGTCGGCCCTCCTCCGGCGCGGGGAGGCACGGGCGATCGAAGGGATACTCGAATCGCCGGCCACCCGGTAGAATCAGTCCGCTGCAATCGTCAAGTCGCCACGAACTCGAGCGTCAGTCGGGCGAGAACCGCGGCGTAGATCGGGATCGTCAGGTTGTCGTCGACGATGTACCCCCGGATCTCGTGGGTGATCCCGTCGGCGACGGTCGCGCCGAGCGCCGCCGCGACGACGGCGAGCGGGTACTCCCGCAGGAACGGGACGGCGAGCAGCGCCGAGACGACGAACATCGTGACCAGCACCTTCGGCCCCTTCACCCGGTTGAGACTGTTCTCCGAGACCGCGCCGCTGATCGGGTCGCCGAGCGAGAGCATCAACATCGCCGGCAAGGCGATCGGAGGGTCGAACAGGAGGACGACGACGGTCATGCTGATCATGTAGAGCCCGTAGCCGGCGACCTTCTCCTGTTCGTACTCCCGGGTCAGCTTCTCGTAGATCCACCAGTCCAGCCCCACGCGGAGCCGGACGAACTCGAGGGCCAGCGCACCGACGGCGAGGACGACCATCAGGAGCCGAAACCGGTCCCAGGTGAGCCCCGCCTCGAGGTAGTCGGCGAGCAGATAGAGCGCGACCAGTCCCGACCCGCTGGCGTGGACGAGACGACGCTTCAGTTCGTCGGCCATCACGTCTCCCGTCGAAGGTGGCGACCTTCAGTCCGTCGATCACCTCCGACCCGTTACTCTGCGGTCTGTCGCGCTGGTGGCTTCGCCACACAGCCCGCCGTCCCTCGGTAAAAGGTCGATCGAAACCCAATACAAGTGGCCGCGAGTCGCTCTATCGATTACAGATCCTCGAACTCGAGATTGCCTTCCCGGATCGCGGCGAGCGTCTCCGCGAGGTCCTCGACGGGCAGGCGCTTCTGGTCGGTCGTGTCCCGTTCGCGGACCGTGACCGTCGTCTCCTCGTTCTCGATCGTCTCGTAGTCCACCGTCACACAGAACGGCGTGCCGACCTCGTCCTGGCGGCGGTAGCGCCGGCCGATGTTGCCCGAGTCGTCGTAGGTCACGGACAGGCCTGCGTCCCGCAGGTCGTCGACGATATCGTCGGCGACTGCCTCGAGGTCGTCGTCGTTTTGCAGCGGGAAGACGCCGACGAACGTCGGGGCGACCTCGGGCTCGAGTTCGAGATACGTGCGCTCCTCGCCGTCGACCTCGTCCTCGCGATAGGCGTGGTGGAGGACGGTGTAGACCAGCCGATCGACGCCGAAGGAGGGTTCGACGACGTGGGGGACGATGTGTTCGCCGGCGATCGTCTCCTCGTCGACCGAGAAGCCGGTCTTCTCGACGGGGATCTCGTGGGTCTCGCTCTCGTCCTCGAGTTCGATCTCGACGACGTCGCCCTCGAAGGCCGAGCGGTCCCGTTCTGCGAGGGTCTCGAGTTCGTCGACGACGTCCCCCGCCGCGCCGCCGAACTCCGGACCCAGATAACTCATGTCGGGGTCGACCGTCGCGCGCTCGACGGTTTTGGGCTCGTCGTACTGCTTGAAGATCGTGAACCGGTCGTCGGAGTACTCGTCGTGTTTCGAGAGGTCGTAGTCGCTACGGTAGGCGAAACCGGCGAGTTCGATCCAGTTGCCGTCGATCTCGCTTTCGGCGTCCCAGCAGTCCGCGGCGTAGTGGGCGCGTTCGCCCGAGAGGTGCTGGCGGAACCGGAACCGGTCCATGTCGACGCCGACGGCCCCGTACCACGGCTTGGCGACGCCGAGGTAGTAGGCGACCCACTCGTTGGCGATGATGCCCTCGTCGACGGCCTCGCCGATCGTGATCTCGAGTTCGCCGCCGTCCTCGCTGTTCTGCTCGCTGGCGGGGTACAGCGTCACCTCGACGTCTTCGACGCTCTCGAGGTCGGGTTCGTCTTCCTCGGGGTCGACGAAGTACTCGAGTTCGGCCTGGGTGAACTCGCGGGTCCGGATGATCGAGCGCCGGGGGCTGATCTCGTTGCGGTAGGCCCGGCCGATCTGTGTAACGCCGAACGGAAGCTGATTGCGGGCGTACTCCTTGAGCCGCGGGAACTCGACGAAGATGCCCTGGGCGGTTTCGGGACGGAGGTAGCCCGGATCCGAGTCGCCGGGGCCGATGTTCGTCTCGAACATGAGGTTGAACGCCTCGACGGCCTGACCAGCAAGCCCCGCGCCACAGGAGGGACAGACGAGTTCGTGCTCGGCGATGACCTCCTCGACCTCCGGGATCGGGAGGCTCTCGGCGTCCTCGTAGTCGGTGTTGTCCTCGACGACGTGGTCCGCGCGGTGGCTCTCGCCACAGTCGGGACACTCGACGAGCATGTCGTCGAACCCGTCGAGGTGGCCCGAGGCCTCGAAGACCGGTTCGGGCATGATCGTCGGGGCGTCTATCTCCATGTTGCCCTCCTGGACCGCGAACCGGTCCCGCCAGGCGTCCTCGACGTTGCCCTTCAGCGCCGCGCCCTGGGGCCCGAAGCTGTAGAAGCCGCCGACGCCGCCGTAGGCACCCGACGACTGGAAGAAGTAGCCGCGACGCTTCGCGAGTTCGACCAGTTTCTCGCTCGTCTGTTCCGCCGTTTCGGATCGGGTCTGCTCACTCATAGAGCGCCTCGAGGATGTCGACGTCACGGATAATACCGGTGAGCTGTTCGGCCGTGACCATCGGGATCTGTTCGATATCGTTGCTGATCATCCGCTGTGCGGCCTCCTGGATCGACGCGCCGCCCGACACCGTCACGACGTCGTCGCTCATGAACTCGCTGACGGGGCCGGCCGGGAGCTCGATGTCTCGCGTCGGCAGGTAGCGGCTTCCGACGCCCTTGATCCCCTCCCAGGACCAGTCGGAGTCCTGATCCGGGAAGTTGTCGCCGGTCTCCTCCTCGCCTTCGACGATGCGGGCGACGTCGAGGATGTCGACCTCGGTGAGGACGCCGCTCATCCGCCCGTCGTCACCCAGCGCGACCGTGTAGGGAACGTTCGCGTAGTACAGTTCCCGCTCGGCGACCGGCAGCGGCGCGCCCTCGTAGGTCGTGTTGACGTTCTCGCTGACGTACTCCTCGACCGTCCCCTCGGTCTCCTGGTCGCCGGTCGCGATCGCGTGGATCACGTCGGTCACCGTGACGATCCCCTCGAACTCGCCGTCGACGACGGGGACGCGGCGCGCGCCCTCCTCGACCATCGTTCGGGCGACCTCCTCGAGCGACGTCTCGGCCGTCGTCGTCGGGACCTCGTCCATCAGCATGACAAGCTGGTCCTCGTCTGGCTGTTCGATCAGCGCGTCCCGCGAGATCAGGCCGCGGTATTCCGGGCCGTCGTCGGTCGGTTTGACGACCGGTACGGACGAAAACGACTGTTCTTGCAGGTACTCGAGGACGTCCGACCGGGTACCCGGCAGGTCGACGGTCACCACGTCCTCGCGCGGCGTCATCGCGTCGGCTACGTTCATATCCCCACGGTAGGGCGAAAATCAGTATAAACCCCGTGCTTCCCGTCCGTGCACACCCGCCCGGGGGGTCGCTCCCTCGCGCCGACTCCCTCTCCCGTCTGGTCGGATCGAGAGACAGTTCGATCCGATGAGTTTATACGTGAGTGGTTGTCACTCACATACATGGCGACGAACCCCCACGCCACGACGCCCGCCGACACGGTCGTCGGCTCGATCGATACGACCGACTCGAGCGACGAGTACGTCATCGCCGACATCTCCGCCGACGGCGCCTGGCTCTCGATGGAAGCCGACGCTGCACCGACGCTTCCGGCCTGGCGGTGACGACGCCCCTCGCGTGGGGCGACGATCAGCGGACCGTTTTAGTTTCTCACCGTCGTTCGATCCCTCATGGTCGGTTCGCGACCGCGGGACGGCGGATCGTCGGAACTGGGCTCGAGCGGCGGCTCCGGGTTCGGCCGGTCGGCCCCGAACTCGAACCAGCGCCCCAACGGCCGGTCGGATCGGGACGGCTCCTCGAGCGACCGCTCCCGATACACCGCCGCGACGTTCCTCTCCGCCTTGCTCCCGACGTCGATCGGCCGGCGTGCGATCTCGGTTTCGGTCGAGACCAATCGGACCGTCTACGACCGCGACGAGCCGGTCGAGATCACGGTCGAGTTCGAGAACCGGCTCCCCGTCCCCGTGGAGGTTCCGACCCCCGAACAGCGCCGCTGGGGGTGGTCCGTCGACGGCGAACTCGAGGCAAGCGACGAGCGCCGGTACACGCGGGCGAACCCGTCGTCGTTTAGCTTTCGCGGCGGCGAGACGAAGCGCGCGTCGTTCACCTGGAACGGTCGGTTCGAGCGCGTCCGGAACGGCGATCGTCACGAATCGGTCGTCCCTAGTCCCGGCGAGTACGAGATCCGCGCGTTCGTCGCGACTCACGAAGACGCGTTCAGTCCCAGCGACGCGACGACGATCAGAATCAGCTAAGGTGAGCGGAACGGAGCGAAGGCCGATACCGCACCGTATCTCGAGAGCGCCGTCTCACCCTGTCAGGAAACCACCGGCAGGGACCTGTCGATCCGGCTGCCCGCGGTCGCTCGTCTGAACCCCGGAGAACTCGGGGGAGTGTTCGATTGCACGCTGTGCTTTCGCGGCGATTCCGCTGTGGGTCGCGAGGACGGCTATAATCTTACTCATACATGAGTAAATAGTTGGTTCGACCTCTTAAGCCTTTTTACGATGAAGAATCGTGGCGTATAATATTTCGGGACGAACGGGACGGTACCGCACCGCCGTTCCGGTTGGAGGCTGTGAAAAACCGATACGGGAGCCGGCGGGCAGAATCCGGCTGGACGCGGCTACCGATGGAGGTGACACGCCGCGAAGTGGGGTTCGGTCCCGTACTCCGGTTCGACCTCGTAGGCCGGCCGCTCGCGTGCACAGATGCTTTGCCTGGCAAAGGACTCGAGCAACAGTTCGGTCGCGTCCGCCCAGTCCACGTTCGGATGGCCGACGCCCTCGGGGCCCCCCGCGGTGTCGGAACCGCTCTCGGTCTCAGTCCCGGACCCGGTCTCGGCCCCGACCCCGGCCCCGGCGTCCCCCCGGTCCGTCGCGACGTGGTCGATCGCTCGCCGGACGATCTCGCCGGCGTCGCCGGTCGGGAGCTCCCCGCCGAAGAACTCGGCTTCGATCTCCGCGGCCGTCATCGGCTCGAACGTCCGTCGCTTGACCGCACGGAGGAACGCCCGCGTGTGGGCCCACTCCTCGTCGGTCCAGGCGTATTCGTCCGGCGCGATCAGCCGCGGACACCGCGTCCTGAATCGACAGCCCGAGGGCGGGTTCACCGGGCTGGGGACCTCCCCTTCGAGGACGCCGCGGGCGTCCCGCTGTCGGGGATCGGGAACGGGGATCGACTCGAGCAACGCCTCCGTGTAGGGGTGCTGGGGGTTCTCGAACAGTTCTTCCTTCTCGGCGAGTTCGACGACGTTCCCGAGGTACATCACCGCGACCCGGTCGGAGATGTGCCGGATCACCGAGAGGTCGTGGGCGATGAACAGGTAGGTGAGCCCGAACTCCTCCTGGAGTTCCTCCATCGTGTTCAGCACCTGGGCCTGGATGGAGACGTCCAGCGCCGAGACTGGTTCGTCACAGACGATGAAGTCCGGATTGACCGACAGCGCCCGCGCGAGGTTGACCCGCTGGCGCTGGCCGCCCGAGAAGGCGTGGGGGTGGCGGTTGTAGTGGCGCGAATCGAGCCCGACCTTCTCGAGCAGGTCCTTCGCCCGCGCCTCCCGTCCCTCGTCGTCTAACATGCCGTGGGCGCGCATCGGCTCCTCGATGATCCGTCCGACCTTCATCCGCGGGTCCAGCGACGACTGGGGGTCCTGGAAGATCATCTGGATCTCCGCGCGCTTCTGTCGGAGCGCCTCGCCGCTCAGATCCGCGAGGTCCTGGCCCTTGAAGTAGATGTTCCCGTCGGTCGGCTTGAGCAGTCGCAGGATGGTCCGTCCGAGAGTACTCTTGCCACAGCCCGACTCGCCGACGAGACCGAGCGTCTCGCCCCGGCGGATCTCGAAGTTCACGTCGTCGACCGCCTTGACCCGGTTCCGCCCGATCTCGATCGGCGGAAACTGGCTCGGATCGAGGGAAACCCCGCTGAGCAGCCCCGACTCCTGACTGAAGTACTTCTTCAGCCCGTCGACTTCGAGGAGCGTCTCGCCGTGTGCGACGTCCTCGCCGCTCATCTCGGAGCCGATCACGGAGCGGTCCCCGTCCGGGTCCCGATCGGAGCCGGGATCCTGGACCGTATCACTCACTGCCCTCACCTCCGCCGCCGCTCGAGCCGGGTCCGGTGCCGGTCCCGGTTCCGGTGCCGGGGCCGGGGCCGGGGCCGGGACCCGTCACGCCCGCCTCCGTATCCGCATCCGGCTCCGAGGTCACCTGCGGCTCCTTCTCGAGCGGCGGGCTCTCGTCGTAACCGACGTCGAACGCGTCGTGTTTGACGCAGGCGGCGCGGTGTGGCTCCGCGCTCTCGGTCGTGTCGACGACCCTGTTCTCCGGGTGGACGCGCCGGCAGACCTCCCGGGCGTCCGGACACCGGGGGTGGAACCGGCAGCCGGAGGGCGGGCTGATCGCCTCCGGCATCACGCCCTCGATCGGATCGAGTTCGCCGACCGTCCGGTCGGGCCGGGGAATCGAGTCCAGCAGGGCGTCGGTGTAGGGGTGTTTCGTGTCGTAGAACAGTTCGTCGATCGGTGCCTGCTCGACGATCTCGCCGAGGTACATCACGTTGACCCGATCGCAGATCTCCGCGACCACACCCAGGTCGTGGGTAACCCAGATGAAACTCGTCCCGTACTTCTCCTGGAGGTCGTCCACGAGATCGATGATCTGTCCCTCGACGGTGACGTCGAGCGCGGTCGTCGGCTCGTCGGCGATGATCAGGTTCGGCTCGCAGGCAAGCGCCATCGCGATCAGGACCCGCTGGCGCATCCCGCCGGAGAACTGGTGTGGATACTCCTCGTATCGCTCCTCGGGATCGGGAATACCCACCTCCCTGAGCATGTCGACCGCCTCCTCGCGGGCTTTCTCCCGCGAGAGGTCGCGGTTGAGTTCGATGAACTCCCGCAACTGGCCGCCGACGGTGAAGACCGGGTTCAGCGACTCCATCGGGTCCTGGAAGATGACCGCGATCTCGTTGCCCCGAATGCGGTCGCGCATTTCCTCGTTCGAGAGCATATCATCGCGTTTTCGCAACTCGCCGTCCGGCCCCTCCTCGAGGCCGAAGATGGTCTCGCCCTTGTAGGTGACCTCTCCGCCGACGATCTCGCCGGGGTTCTCGACGAGTCGGAGCAGGCTCATCGAGGCGACGCTCTTGCCCGCGCCGCTTTCCCCGACGAGGCCGACGATCTCTCCCTCGTAGACCTCGAAGGAGATGCCGTCGACTGCGCGTACTGTACCGGTGTCCGTGAAGAACTGCGTCTTGAGGTTTTCGACGCGGAGTAGTGGTTCGGAGCTCATCGTCATCTTACTCGTTGATACGTGGATCGAGCGCGTCCTGCAGGCCGTCGCCGAACAGGTTGAAGCCCATGATGGTGATCATGATCGCCAGCCCCGGCCAGATCGAGAGCCAGACGTTCGAGTGCATGTAGCCGTGCGAGGTGTTGAGCATCTCGCCCCAGTCGGGCGTCGGCGGCTGTGCGCCAAAGCCCAGAAACGAGATGCCGGCGACGATCAGGATCGTCACACCGATCTGCAGCGTCGCGTAGACCAGCACCGGCGCGAAGCTGTTCGGAATGACGTGGCGCAGGATGATGTCTCGGTCTTTCACCCCCGCCGCTCGAGCGGCCTCGATGTAGTCCATCTCGCGGACCGACAGTACCTCGCTGCGTATGATCCGGGCGAACACCGGGATGAACGCGATCCCGACGCCGACGATGGCGTACATGACGTCGGGACTGCCGCCGCTGACGAACACCGTGAACACGATGATGAGGATCAGCGGCGGGATGGCGTAGACGGTCTCGATCGCTCGCATCAGAACGTCGTCGACCCAGCCGCCGTAGTAGCCGGCGACGGCACCGATGATCGTCCCGCCGAGCAGTCCGAGGAACGTCGCCGCGATGCCGACGCTGACCGACACCTGGGCCCCGTAGACGATCCGGGTGAAGTAGTCCCGGCCGTTGGGATCGGTGCCAAGCGGGTGCGACATCGTTCCGTCGGCGTGGAAGGCGGGCGGCAGGTTCGTCTCCGCCTCGCCCGGCGGCGGCAGCCGCTCGGGGTGTTCGAAGATCGGTAGCGTTTCCGCCATCGTGAAATCCGAGACGGCCCCGAACGTGAGCCGCGAGAGGTTACCGTCGATGAGCGTGTACGCCGTGATGGCAAGCACGATCGTGATGACGTACAGTCCCCATCGCGCGGTCGTGTCCTGCTTGATCTTCCGCAAGGTGTTTCGCCAGCCGGTCTCGGTCTCCTTGGTGGCCGGTTCGGCCCCGCTCTCGACCTGGGTTTCTCCGACCGCCATCGTTACTCAGCCTCCCCGTAGGTGACGCGCGGATCGATGTACGCGTACGCGATGTCGGTGATGATGACGCCGATCACGAACATCGTCGCGATGATCATCGTGATACCCATGATAACCTGGTAATCTAACTGGACGATCGCGTCGTAGAACAGCCGTCCCAGCCCGTTGATGTTGAAGACGAACTCGGTGAGGACGGCACCCCCGAGCGCCGTCGACAGGTTGAGGCCGACGATCGTGATGATCGGCAACTGTGCGACCTGGAACGCGTGTTTCCGCAGGATTGTCCGTTCGGGGACCCCGTACGCCCGTGCGAGTTTGACGTACTCGCCCTGCAGCGACTCGATCATCTGGGTCCGCTCGACGCGCATCAGCGTCGCCATCTGCAGCGTGCCCAGCGCGATCATCGGCAACAGCAGGTGACGTATCGTTTCGACGAAGTGCTCGACGTAGCCGTCGTGACCGTACGTTTCGGGCGACCACCAGGGGTAGACGAGCCCCGCCGAGGGGAGCCAGCCGAGCTGGACTGCGAAGATCAGGATCAGCATGATCCCGATCCAGAACGAGGGAGTGCTCACCCCGATCAGAGCGACGATCCTCGAGACGTGATCGAACGGTTCGTTGCGCCGCTTGGCCGCGATGATCCCGAGCGGGATCGACGTGGCGAGAGCGAACGCGTACGCCGACAGGACCAGCAACAGCGTCGGCCCGATCCGGCTGGCGATCAGTTCCGAAACCGACCGGTTCCGGTGGAAGCTGTGACCCATATCGCCCTGGACCAGGCCGGCCATGTAGTCGAGGTATCGCTCGTACAGCGGCCTGTCGAGGCCGTACTGGGCCTCGATCTGCTCGATCATCTCCTGGTCGGCCTCGACGCCCTGTAACATGAGCCTGACCGGATCCCCCGGCGTCAGATTCGCCAGAACGAACGTCAGGATAGAGATGCCGATCAGGACGGGAATCGCCTGAGCGAACCGGTACGTCGTGTAGCGAAGGAGTCCCATGGTTTGAAACCACCTGCCTATCTTCGAGGGGCGGTGCCGTTTGTCGGGTTCATATCGAAGTGTCGTCGAGAGAGCCGAGTCGGTCCGGAGCCGACCCCGGCGACGTCGACCCTACTCGTCGATCCAGGTGTTCTGGTAGTCGGAGACGATTCGCGGGTTGTAGCTGACCGACGGGTGCGCGTGGAGGTCCTTGACCTCCTCCCGTGCGGCCATCGTGTTGTGCTCGGTGTACGCCGGGAGGACGGGCAGGTACTCGAGGATTTCTTCGGTAACGCTGATGTACAACTCCCGTCGTTCCTCCTGATCGGCGCTCTCGCGGGCGTTCAGGATGTTGTCGTGGAACTCGCCCTGTCCCTCGTAGAAGTGGCCCTGTGCGACGCCTTCCTGACTCTCGTGGAACAGGTTGTAGTAGTAGACGTCGGGGTCCGGACCGCCGGTCCAGCCAAGCAGGTACATCTCGTAGTCGTCGACGTTCCCGGTGTTGTACGTATCGACCAGCGTCGCGAACGACATCCCCTGGACGTCGGCACCGTAGCCGATCTCGGTCAGGCGCGACCCGATGCGCTCGGCCAGGGCCTCGCGCGGACCGCCCTCCGGCGCGATGATCCGCGGTTCCCAGTCGTCGGGGACGCCAGCGTCCGCGAGCAGTTGCTCGGCCTGATCGGGGTCGTACTCGGGCATCATCCCTTCCCACTCGTCCATCGGGAAGTCCCAGTTCCCCGATTCGTTCGTGATCGGTGGAACCGGACTCTCGAGCGGATCGGCCGCCGGACCGAGGTGTTCGTTGACGAACTCCCGCATCGAGAACGAGTGACCGACCGCACGCCGGACGTCGGGATCGGTCGTTTCGCCCTCGTTGCAGTTGAACGCGAGGTACATGTACGACGGACTGCGGCTTCCGTGGATCCGGACGCCGTCCGCGCCCTCGACTTCGTCCCACTCCGTCGCGGGAACGGTGTCGATGACGTCGGTGTCCCCCGCAAGCACCTGCGCGATACGGTTCGCGTCGTCCGGCGCGGCCTCGAACCGGATGTCCGCGACGTACGGCTGCGGATCGTCCCAGTAGTCGTCCCACCGCTCGAGTTCGACGTACTCGCCGGCCTGAAAGTCCGCGAACTGGAACGGGCCGGACCCGATCGGATCCGTATTGAACGCCTCGCGGTCCTCCGTGCGGACCTCTTCCGGAACGACCGGGACGGCCATCGTCGACAGGGTGAACGGTCCGTACGGGAACTCGAGGTTGACCTCGAGGGAGTAGTCGTCGATCGCCTCGGCCGACTCGATCATCCCGTAGGTCGCCGCGTTCTGGGTCTCCTCCTCCACCGGAGCCGTAAAGGAGTGTGCGACGTCGGAGGCGGTCACCTCGTCGCCGTTGTGGAACTCGATGCCCTCCTGAATCTCGAAGATGTACGTCTCGCCGTCGTCTTCCTCCTCGGGCATCCCGTCTGCGATCTTGGGCTCGAGTTCCAGCTGGTCGTCCCACTCGTAGAGGCCGTCGAACACGAGGTTCGCGACCTGCATGCTGTAGGAGTCGAACGAAACGACCGGGTCGAAGTCCTCGTCCCGTTCCGCCGGCTGGAGGAACTCGAGGGAGTCGCTCCGGTCCCCGTCGTCCGGTTCTTCCCTATCGTACTGGAATTCGCTAATGTCGGCGACGTCGTCGCCGTTCCCGTCGCCGTCGCCACCATCCTCACCGATGCACCCTGCGATGGCCGCTGCGGAGACAGCCGCCCCGGAGGCGAGGACTCGCCGACGGGTCGGCTGCAGTGACTGTCGTACCATCTCCTCGTGGGTACGATGTCGAGCGCCCTTTGTTATCCTCTACCAAATAACGCGAATAATCGTTGTACCTAGGGTCTCCCCGCGGTAATCTCGTTTTGAAAAGTACTGACGTGTCGGGGACTACCCGGTCCTGATCGCGACCGTACAGGTGTGTCGGTCGATTCGAACCGGCCACCACAACGCCTGTTCTCGCTCGTGGTGCCGTTCGGGCTCGAGTCGGAGCCCGATTGCGGCCGTCAGTCTTCGGTGCCGTCGCCGTGCCAGTTCGCGACCCGCTCGATGTCGGGGACGAACTTCTCGTAGTCGTCGTGCTTGAACGAGCCGAGTACCGTCCCGTCGAGCGTTCGAACCCGGGTGTAGATGACGTCCTCGTCGATCGCGGCCTGTGCCATTCCGGGAGCGTCGCGCAGGCGGTACTGGCCGGCGATCATGATCACCGTCTCGGCGTCGGGATCGCGGTACTCGACGACGAGGAAGACGTTGTCCTCGACGGTCTCCCGGTACACCTCGTAGAGGGGGTAGTCGCCGCGTTCGAACGCCTCGGCGAACTCCTCCGCGTCGTTGTTCGGAACGACGAAGGACGGACCGAACCGGTCGTCGTCGCGCTCTGCCGGGGCCGTCGGAGCCGTGTTGCCCGCCCTGGCAATGACGACGTCCCAGCCCTGCTGCTCGCGTTCCGCCGCGAGCGCGTCCATGTCCTCGAGCGTGCGCTGCCACGCTTCTTTTACCGCTGCTCCGCCGGGCGTTCGCTGCCCGCGACTGTCGTTGCCGTTCCCGACATCGGTCATACAGTGTGTCTCACACGGGACACTGGTTTACTTTTCTCTTCGGGACGGCGACGGGACGGCGTCGGGACGGCGTCGGGACGGCGTCGGGACGGCGAGGCGATCTCAAATCCCGAAGACGGTTTCCATCGCGAACGATACCGCGAGCACGAGCAGGCTCCCGAGAAACAGCTTCGTGGACGGCGACACCCGTCCCGTCGGCGGCAGCCGATCCGTCGGGTACCAGGAGCGGCCATCGAGTGCCGTCTGGAGCCGGGAGTCCTGTTCGGTCGTGAGGGCCGTTCCCGACGCCGACATGGAACTCGACGCGCCCGCGGGTCCGCCGGACCCGTGCCGTCGCTCCTGTTCCGCGTCGTACTGCTGCTGGGAGGACGCGAACCACAGTCTGAGGCTCCCGTAGCCGAAGAGGGCCATTCCGACGAGAAAGAGGGCGACCTTGACGCCCGCCCACTCGCCGCGGGTCGCGACGTACGCGACCGGCGTCACTACGGCGACGACGAGGGCCGCGAAGGCGACCGCGTAGGCGACGGCGTCGACGATGGTCCATGCGAGCGTCGCGGGGTCGGGACGGGTTCGAGACATAGTCGAAAATCTGGGATCGGAGACGGAAGGACGATGGGGTTAGTTACCGACGGTTACAGTTCTTCGTCGGGCGACGCGTACTCGTCGTCGTGGCGATGACAGGCGCTCGAGCGCCCGGCGTCGCCGACCGTACAGAGGGACGGTGCCTCGCGGTCGCAGATGCTATCGAACTCCTCGGCGAGGTACTCGCGAGCGCGGTCGAACTCGCCTGCTTCGACGTACTCCTGGGCCTGGTCGACGTGGCGTTCGACGTCCGCCGACAGATCGAGATCGCCGAACAGTTCGCTTCGAACCTCGGTGATCTCGTCGAAGCGAACGTTCTTCCCGCGGAACTCGCGTACGCGATCGCGGATCGAGAGGTCGGCCCGCGCCCGCTCGTCCAGGAGGACCCGGAAGAGGTTGATCGCCTCCCAGACGTCGTCGTCCATATCCGCGTACTCCTCCGGCCGGATCTTCGCCGGACAGCGCGTGCTGAACGGACAGCCAGAGGGCGGATCCCGCGGGCTCGGCGGCGTCCCGTTGAGGATGATCCGGTCCCGGTCGACGGTCGGATCCGGCTCCGGGATGGCCGACAGCAGCGCGTGCGTGTACGGGTTCGCCGGATTCTCGAACAGTTCTTCGGTGGGTCCGATCTCGAGGATGTTCCCCAGGTACATTACGGCGACCCGGTCGCAGATGTGCCGGACGACGCTCAGGTCGTGGGCGATGAACAGGTAGGTGAGCCCGAACTCGTCTTGCAGATCCTCGAGCAGGTTCAGCACCTTCGCCTGGACCGAGACGTCCAGCGCCGAGACGGGTTCGTCGAGGACGACGAACTCCGGTTCGAGCGCGAGCGCCCGCGCGATCCCGATACGCTGGCGTTGCCCCCCGGAGAACTGGTGGGGGTACCGGTAGTAGTGTTCCTTCTGGAGACCGACCGTCTCGAGCAGGTCGCGGACGTGTTCCCGTCGTTCACGAGGGGTCTTCCAGTCGTGGACGTCGAGGGGCTCCCGGACGATCTCGCCGATCGTCATCCGGTCGTTCAGGCTCGACTGGGGGTCCTGGAACACCATCTGTGCGTTCCGACGCCACTGCTTGAGGTCGGAGCCGCTGAGGCTCGTCACCTCCGTGCCGTCGTAGCGGACCTCGCCGTCGGTGGCCTCCTCGAGGCGGATCAGCGTCCGACCGAGGGTGGTCTTCCCACAGCCGGACTCGCCGACGAGCCCGAGGGTCTCGCCGCGGGCGATCTCGAAGTTCACACCGTCGACGGCTTTGACGGGCTGTCCGCCGAAGAAGTCGTTACCTTCGTAGTAGGTCTTCAGGTCGTCGACTTCGATCAGCGTCTCGCCGTGCTGGTCGCTCGATACGCGTCGGTCGGCATCGCGTCGCGGTTCTGATTCCGATTCGGACATGTGCTGGCTCATCGACTCTCACCTCCCTCGGTCGCGTCGCCCGCGCCCTCGGGATCGCTTTCCGGATCGCCGAGGCGGTCGTGTAACGCGATCCGGTCGGCTTCGGATTCGGATTCGGGGTAGAGCAGACAGGAGACGCGGTGGTCCTCGGCCCCGTCGTCGACGGGTACCGACTCGGGGTGGACCCGGTCGCAAGCCTCGAACGCCTTCGGACACCGCGGCGCGAACCGGCAGTAGGTCGCCGGCTCGTTCGGCGTCGGAACGTCGCCCTCGATCGTCGAGAGCCGATCGGCGCCGACCTGTCTGCCAGGAATCGACTCGAGCAGCCCCTGCGTATAGGGATGGGACGGCTCGGCGAACAGCGTCTCGACGTCGGCCGACTCGATGACCTCCCCGGCGTACATGACGTTGACTCGGTCGGAAATCTCCGCGATGACACCCATGTCGTGGGTGATGAACATGATCGCGAGATCCCGTTCCTCCTGGAGGTCCTCGAGCAACTCGAGGATCTGGGCCTGGATCGTCACGTCCAGGGCGGTCGTCGGCTCGTCACAGATCAGCAACTCCGGATCGCAGGCAAGCGCCATCGCGATGACGGCGCGCTGGCGCATCCCGCCGGAGAACTGGTGGGGATACTCCGAGACTCGCTGTGGGGCGTCCGGGATGCCGACGGCCTCGAGGAGTTCGATCGCCTCCTCGGTGGCCTCCTTGCCCGTGATGCCCTGGTGGAGCCGCAGGGCCTCCTTGATCTGGTTGCCGACGGTGTAGACCGGGTTCAGACTCGTCAGCGGGTCCTGGAACACCATCGCGATGTTCCCGCCCCGCAGTTTGCGCAGGGACTCCCCGCTGGTTCGGGTCACGTCGACGTAGTTGTCCTCGCGGTCGGCGCTCGAGCGATCGACGAAGACGAAGTCGTCCTCGTCGACCAGTCCGAGTTCCTCGCCGTAACCCGCGTCGATGACGTCGGCCACGTCGATATCGTCGGCCACGTCGATATCGTCGGCCGACGGCACCGGTTCGCCGGCGTCGGCGAACTCCGCTGCGGACGCGTCGAGGGTCGGATCCTCGAGGAGGTCCGCCGGATCGAACTCCTCGCGTGCGGCGGCGAGATCGACCGTGTGGTCGGGGTACTCCTCGGCGTAGTTCTCGACGGTCTCGGGGTGGTGGTAGCGGATGCTGCTTCCCTCGAGGATGCGGCCGGGGTCGTCGACCAGGCCCATGATCGAGCGGGCCGTGACGCTCTTGCCCGAACCGCTCTCCCCGACGATGCCGACGGTTTCGCCGACCTCGATCTCGAAGCTCACGCCGTCGACCGCGCGGATGACTTCCTTCTCGGTGAAGAAGGCGGTCTGGAGGTTCCGAACGGTCACGATCGGCTCCGAACTCGAGTCGCTCGTCGTCGCTGTACTCGCGTCGTCGTTCGTCGTTTCGATCGGATCTTCCATCGACATCAGCCACCACCTCCGCTTGCGGCGGCACTGGTTCCGGCCTCGTCGCCGCTGGCATCACTTTCGGGGTCGATCGCGTCGCGGATGCCGTCGCCCAGCGCGTTGAACGCGGTGACGAGGAACACGACCATCAGCCCCGGAATCGTGGCGGTGTGCCACGACGAGGTCGGAACGTAGGGTCGACCCTCGTAGACCGCACGTCCCCACTCGGGCGTCGGCGGCTGCACGCCGAACCCGAGGAACGAGAGTGCGGCGACGCCGATAATGACCCCGCCGAGGGTCATCGACGCGTACACGAGCATGTAGCCCGCGATGTAGGGCGACATGTGCTTTTTCATCGTTTCGACTGGACTCTGCCCGTAGCTCCGGGCGGCATCGACCCACTCCTCCTCGGCGACCTGCAGCGCCGGACCACGGACCGCACGCCACAGCAGCGGCCACCCGGTCGCCGCGAAGATCAACGCCAGCAGTAAGCCGCCGTCGTAGATCGTTGCGATCGGATGGTTCGCTTCCATGAACACGACCGAGAGGAGCAACACGACCAGCAACCGCGGCAGCGAGATGATCGAGTCGCTGACGACCACCGTGAGCAGGTCGAGCAGCCCCTTGTAGTAGGCCGTCATTAGCGCAAGCGCCGTCGCAACGAGGGTCATCAGCCCGGTCGCGAGTAGACCGATGACGAGCGACACCTGTGATCCGTACGCGAGGAAGGTAAACAGGTCCTTCCCGTCTTGATTCGTCCCCGCCGGATGGAACCTGTCGTACTTGTCGTAGCTCATCAGGCCGACGTTACTGTCGCCGCCGACCGACCGCGTCTCGAGGTTCGCCTCACCGTGAGGGATCGAGGCGACGTCTTCGATCTCCTCGTCGTAGTACTGTACTTCGTGTTCGTACGGACTGTAGAGGTTCGCTTCCGCAGTGACCGGGCTGAGTGCCGGTGCCCACAGGGCCATCACGACGAAGACGAAGACGACGACGAACCCGAACACCCCCCAGTAGTGGTTCCGGAACCGATTGACGCTGTCGTCACGGGGCGTCCAGTCGGCCTCGCGGTAGTGGTTCCGGAAGACGTTGTACCCCCTCCAGAACCACGCGAGGAGACCGAACGCGTAGGCGTAGATGAGAAGCACGCGAGCGCCCCACGCCATCGCGGGCGAGAGCCCGAGCCAGGTCCCCTCCCAGCTTCCGTCGGGCAGCTGGTACCCCTGGTTGGGGATCGTCTCGCGGCTCGTCAGGGTCTGGAGGGAACTGATCGACTCGAGACCCTGCGTGAGCGCGCCGATCACGGCGTCGACCGCGGCGCCGAGCGGCGTCGCGACGAAAAGCAGCGTGACGACGCCGACGACGGCGGTCACGATCGCCCGCTCGACGACGTCGGCCTTGCCGACGCCCAGTTCGAGCCCGAGCCGATCGACGATCGAGAACGGGACGAACAGCCACTTGACGACGATCGCTGCGATCACGAGCAGTGCAAGCGCCGTGAGGCCGTAGGCGATCGTCCCGCCGATCGACCCGAGCGATTCGGAGACGAACCCGGCCATCCACGACGGTGTGTTCGCGATTCCGCCGATCGCGAATTTGACCACGCTGCCGACCCGGAGGACGGCGGCCGCGATCGAGCCGAGCTCGAGCGCCATCAGGACGACGAGTCCGGCGACCCACAGCATGGCCGGTCGTGGGTTCTCTGCGATACGTTCTCGAAGGGTCTTGTCGTCGAATTCGTTTTCTACGCTCATCATTGATACCCCACGCGCGGATCCAGGATCGTATAGAGGAAGTCCTGAAGGATGTTGATCGACACGATCACCAGGATGAAGATGAACATCAGCGAGGAGACGAGCGGGAAGTCACCCTGGATGGCACCCTGGTAGAACAGGTAGCCGAGGCCGTTGATCCCGAAGATGACCTCGACGATGACCGACCCGCCGATCAGGACGAACGCCTCGTTCGTGATGACCGGCACGAGCGGGATCAAGGCGTTACGGAAGACGTGCTTCCAGACGATCACTCGGCTCCGGAGTCCCTTCGCCTTCGCGGTCTCGACGTAGTTGGAGTTGATCGTCTCGAGGACGGCGGTACGACTGATACGGAGTTCGTTGCCCATCAGCGAGGAGCCGAGAACGATCGCCGCCGGCAGGATCTGCTTGAACGAGGCCAGGAACGTCGTCGCCGAGAAGTAGATCCCGACCGGGATGCTGATGATACCGAGGCTGACCCAGTCGGTGACGGCGATGAAATCGAGCGGTGGCTGTCCGACGAGGCTGTCGATCTCGACGATGAACGTGTCCCACCGGAAGCCAAACAGGAACTTGTCGCTCAGGCGCAGGAACGCCAGGAGCATGATCGCCAGCCAGAAGTTCGGCATCGCCCGCCAGACGATCCCGCCGAACGAGGCGAGATAGTCGCCCCAGGAGTTCGAGTTGAGGCCGGCGTAGAACCCGAGCGGGATTCCGACGAAGATCGGGATCAGGATGGACCAAAAGCCCAGCCACAGCGTTCGAGGCGCGTAGCTCGAAAGAAGCGCAGTCACGTCTGTCCCGGGCTGGATGACCCACGACTGGCCGAGGTCGAACGACCACGGAACCAGCATGTCGGTCATGAAGTCGATGTACTGTTCCCACAGCGGTTGATTCAATCCGAGCCGTTCTTCGATCCGCGTCCGTTGTGCCGCACCCGCTTCCGGTCCCAGGATTGCCGAGACGGGATCGATCGGTCCCATGCGGACGATAACGAACGTGATCGTCAGCCCGAAGACGATCACCGGGATCGACAGCAGGACGCGGCGAAGCAGATAGCGCCAGCGACTCATCGGAGATCACCCGGCGTTCGAGTGCGTATGCGTATCAATGTGTGTATATCTGGTCTAAGTGCCATATGAACGTTGTTTTGAGCGGGATGAACGAACCGTCCGCCGTCGAATCCGTCGACGGCGGACGGAAGGCCGGACGAGTATCGCGGTCGGTTATTCGTCCAGCGTCACGTCGTTATACACCTGGAAGTACTCTCCCATCGCCCCGAAGGGCTCGATGTCGACGTGATCGTAGTAGAACAGTTCCTGGAGGTCGTGATAGAGCGGGAGACAGACTGCGTCGTCCCAGACGGCCTCCTCCATTTCGATGTAGGCCTCGTTACGGACGTCTTCGTCTTCCGGATCCGAATTGGACGAGGCACGTTCCCAGGCCGACTGCGCCTTTTCGACGGCGTCGGTGTCCGCCTGGTGCCAGTCGAGGTAGTAGCCGTTCGTCTCCTCGGGCATTCGGGAGGTGTCCGTGTTCTCGGGCTCGAACCCGAAGAGTCCGTACCCGAGGTCCGGCCAGCTCCAGGTCCAGCCCAGCGAGTAGAACTCGAGGTCACCGCTCTCACCGCGCTCGATCAGGGTCGCGAACGGCGACTGCTCGAGACTGAGTTCGACGCCCAGGCCCGACAGCTGGTCGCGGAGCTCGCGGCCCGCTTCCTGGAAGACGTCCGACTCGTAGGTAGTGAGCGTCAGCTCGTAGGGGTCGTCCTCGGTGTAGCCCGCCTCCTCGAGGACTTCCCGTGCGGATTCGCGGTCGGCCTCGTCGCGGCTGTAGGGGTAGTCCGCGATGAAGTCCTCGTAGGCGTCGTTGCCGCCGGGCCACATGGCCGAGGGGGTGAACGTGTACGCTTCCTGTCCGCGGCCCTCGAAGAGGGTCTGGATCAGGGTCTCGCGGTTCATGACGTACGCGATCGCCTGTCGGACCGGACGCGGGACCGACGGAACGTTGAACGCGAAGTAGTACGTGCTCAGCTGCGGCGCGCCGACGTAATCGACCGTCTCGCCGTTTTCCATCGGGCCGTACGTCCCGATTTCACGGCCGCGGTCGTCGGTCTCCGCGTCGACCAGGCTGGATTCGTACTGGGCGGTCGGCAGTTCGAAGATGTCGGCGTTGCCCTCGATCGCGTAGGTGTACTGGGCTTCGTCGTCTTCGATGATCTGCCAGTGGACGGCGTCGACGTTAGCGACGCTGCCGTGGTAGTCGTCGAAGCGAACGACCTCCGCTTCGGCGTCGGACTCCCAGGTTTCGAACTCGAAGGGACCGGTCCCGACCGGCTCGCTCGAGGAGAACTCGCTGTGGTCGATTTCGCCGTCGTAGCCTTCGATATCGCCGACGATGCCCTCCGGAACGACCGAGAACGCGTCGTACGAGAGAATTTCGAGCGCAGAGGGAGCCTGCGTCTCGAGCGTGATCTCGAGGGTGTAATCGTCGACGGCCTCGACGGCGAGACTCTCGGGAACGACGCCGCCCTCGTCGTCGAACTCGGCCGAGACGTTGAGGAATGTCGGCGACCCGACGATGAAGTTCCCACGTTCGCTGTTCGTGGACTCGGCCAGTCGACGGAACGAATAGACGAAGTCATCCGCCGTCATTTCCTCGCCGTTGTGGAACTGAACACCTTCTTTGAGCTCGAAGGTGTAGGTCAGGCCGTCGTCGGACAGTTCGTACCCTTCGGCGAGTTGGTTCGTGACGTCAGTCGTCCCGTTCGGGAAGTGCGTCAGCGGTTCGTACATCTGGCGAATGACGCGACCCGACTCGGTATCCGTCGATTGAATCGGGTCGAGCGACGTCATCGTTCCGTTAATGAGGTTAAGAGTACCACTACTCTCGTCCTCGTCACTACCATCGTCGGGCTCTTCACCAACGCACCCGGCGAGAGCTAGTGCACCAGCAGCCCCACCAGTTGCCTTCAGGAACGAACGTCGTTCCAGTTCGTCTCCATCCATCATGATACAGTTTCCCTTAATCGAACCACCAAGTAAATCCATCGTTACTTATTTATCGGGGACTTACTCGCGGAATCAGCATCGTCATCGGCTCTTCCCCGAGATACTACGGCTTCACCCTGCGTAATGGCTGGCTGTTTATTTCGTATCACTGATTGATATCGAATCATATTCCGCGAAATTCTCGAAACTAGTTCCGTTGTGCGTAGAATCGCGACCCAGAGTGTAAATCTATAATTTCTCGCCCGCTGATGGTCGTCCCCGATCGATCATGAATATTTCTGGTCACTCGCCGGCCGACCTTCCTCAACCTTTTTGCGTCTCTCAGTCTCACGTGAGGGTATGCATTATCGCGAGGTCGAGACAGCCAGCGAGTACGTGGCCCGCCTCGAGACCGGAGCGGACTGGCGAGCGGAGATCGAGTCCCTCGCGGACGAGGCCGAGGCCGACGCCGCGTGGTTCACCGCGCTCGGCGCGGTCCAGGACGCGGAACTCTGGTTCTACGATCAGGACGAGTGTGAGTACTACCCGGTCGAGTTCGACGAACCGCTCGAGGTGGCGAGTTGCGTCGGCAACGTCTCCCTCTTAGACGGCGATCGGTTCGCCCACACCCACGCCGTGCTCTCCGACGACGAGGGGGTCGCCTACGCCGGCCACCTGAACGAGGCGACGGTCTGGGCCGGCGAGGTCCACATGCGCGTCTTCGAGGAACCGCTCGAACGGGAGTACGACGAGACCACCGAACTCGACCTCTGGCTCTGAGATGCGCGAGGAAGACGAACGGTACTTCAAGCGGCTCGAGTCCCAGCTCGAGGAGGCCTTCGACGTCGCCGAGACGGCGAAGGAACGCGGCGCGGATCCCGAACCCGAAGTCGAGATCCCGACGGCGCGGGACATGGCCGACCGCGTCGAGAACATTTTGGGGATCGACGGGGTCGCCGAGCGGGTGCGGGAACTCGAGGGGGAGATGTCCCGCGAGGAAGCGGCCCTCGAACTCGCGAAGGACTTCGCCGAGGGCCGCGTCGGCGACTACGAGACGAAAGCCGGCAAGGTCGAGGGGGCCGTTCGGACGGCGGTCGCCCTGCTGACCGAGGGTGTCGTCGCGGCACCGATCGAGGGGATCGACAAGGTCGAGATCTTAGAGAACGACGACGGCACGGAGTTCGTCAACGTCTACTACGCCGGTCCCATCCGCTCTGCGGGGGGGACTGCCCAGGCGCTGTCCGTGCTGGTCGCCGACTACACGCGCGCACTCGTCGGTATCGATCAGTACAAGGCCCGCGACGAGGAGATCGAACGCTACGCCGAGGAGATCGCCCTCTACGACAAGGAGACCGGCCTCCAGTACACGCCCAAGGACAAGGAGACGAAGTTCATCGCCGAGCACATGCCGATCATGCTCGACGGCGAGGCGACGGGCGACGAGGAGGTCTCCGGCTTCCGCGACCTGGAGCGGGTCGACACCAACAGCGCCCGCGGCGGGATGTGTCTGGTGCTTGCGGAGGGGATCGCGCTGAAGGCCCCGAAGATCCAGCGATACACCCGGAACCTCGAGGAGGTCGACTGGCCGTGGCTCCAGGACCTGATCGATGGCACCTACTACGACGACGCGGGCGACGAGGAAGCGGCCGACGAGGGGGACGGTGACGACGACGGCGAGGAGGAAGACGCCGACGCCGACGATGAGGCGTCCGAACCGGACGAACCCGAGGGGCCGCCGCGCGTCGACGAATCGAAGAAGTTCCTCCGGGACCTGATCGCCGGCCGGCCGGTCTTCTCCCACCCCTGCGCGGAAGGCGGGTTCCGACTGCGATACGGACGCGCTCGCAACCACGGCTTCGCGACGGCCGGCGTCCACCCCGCCGCCATGCACCTGGTCGACGACTTCCTGGCGACCGGGACCCAGATCAAGACCGAACGGCCCGGGAAGGCGGCCGGCGTCGTCCCCGTCGACTCCATCGAGGGGCCGACGGTCAAACTGGCCAACGGCGACGTGCGACGGATCGACGACCCAGAGGAGGCAACGGAGATCAGAAACGGCGTCGAGAAGATCCTCGACCTCGGCGAGTACCTGGTCAACTACGGGGAGTTCGTCGAGAACAACCACCCGCTCGCGCCGGCCTCCTACACCTACGAGTGGTGGGTCCAGGACCTCGAGGCCGCCGGCACGGACGTCCAGGCGCTCGAGGACGACCCCCGGATCGACCTCGAGTTCCCCGACCCCGAGGAGGCCCTCGAGTGGGCCACGGAGCACGACGCGCCGTTACACCCCGAGTACACCTACCTCTGGCACGACCTCTCGGTGGCGGCTTTCTGTGATCTCGCCGACGCCGTCGCCGAGGGTCGGATCGAGGGGGACGGCGACGGCAGCGTGAACGGGAACGGGGACGACAGCATCCTCGTCCTCGAGTACGCCGACGACGTCGCGGACGCGCTCGAGACGATCGTTCTCGAACACCGCCAGCGTCCGGGCGACGACCGCATCGAGATCGACGACTGGCGGCCGTTCGTCCGCTCGGTCGGCTGTGAGCCCCGGCGGGCTGTCGCCGACGGCGCGGCCCTCGAACCCGAGGTCGACGATGAGAGCGACGGGGAACCGGCAGTCGAACTCGAGCGGACCTGGAGCGAGGACGACCTCTCCGAGCGCGCCCGAACCTGGGGACAGGAGGACGGCGACAACGCCGTCGAGGCGGTCAACGAGGTCGCTCCCTTCGAAGTGCGGGAACGCGCACCCACCCGGATCGGCAACCGGATGGGCCGGCCCGAGAAGTCCGAGCGCCGGGACCTGAGCCCGCCGGTTCACACGCTCTTCCCGATCGGTGAGGCCGGCGGCGCCCAGCGCAACGTCGCCGACGCGGCCAAACACGCGGAGACGATGTCCGATACGCCCGGCGTCGTCGAACTGCAGGTCGGACGCCAGCGGTGTCCGAACTGCGAGACGGAGACGTTCAAGAACCGCTGTCCCGACTGCAACGAGCGGACCGAGCCCGACTATCGCTGTCCGGACTGCGACCGGGCGCTCGAGCCCGACGACGCGGGCCGGGTCGAGTGTGACCGCTGCGAGATCGAGGGCACCTGCGTCGAAACCCGAGAGATCGACGTCAACGAGGAGTACCGGTCGGCGCTGGAGTCGGTCGGCGAACGCGAGAACGCGTTCGAGATCCTGAAAGGCGTCAAGGGACTCTCCTCGACGAACAAGATCCCCGAACCGATCGAGAAGGGGATCCTGCGGGCGAAACACGACGTCTCGGCGTTCAAGGACGGCACCGTCCGCTACGACATGACCGACCTCCCCGTGACGTCCGTTCGAGCGAGCGAACTCGACGTCGACGTCGGCCAACTGCAGGCGCTGGGCTACGAGGAGGACATCCACGGCGAACCGCTGACCCACGAGGACCAGCTCGTGGAGCTGAAAGTCCAGGACATCGTCCTCTCGGACGGCGCGGCCGAGCACATGATGCAGACGGCCGACTTCATCGACGACCTCCTCGAGCAGTACTACGGGCTCGAGCCGTTCTACGAACTCGAGGATCGCCAGGACCTCGTGGGCGAACTGGTTTTCGGGATGGCACCCCACACGAGCGCCGCAACTGTCGGAAGGGTGATTGGTTTCACGAGTGCTGCGGTCGGATATGCTCATCCGTACTTTCACGCCGCGAAGCGCCGAAATTGCGACGGTGACGAGGACTGTGTAATGCTCCTCATGGACGGTTTGTTGAACTTCAGTATAAGTTTCTTGCCAGATAAGCGAGGGGGGCGCATGGACGCGCCTTTGGTCATGTCCTCCCGGATCGACCCCTCCGAGATCGACGACGAGGCCCACAACATGGACATCGTCTCCCAGTACCCCCGGGAGTTCTACGAGGCCACTCGAGAGCAGGCCGATCCCGAGGAGGTCGACATCCAGATCGGCGAGGACACGCTCGGCACCGACGGCGAGTACACCGGCTTCGAGCACACCCACGACACCACCGACATCGCGATGGGGCCCGACCTCTCGGCGTACAAGACGCTCGGCTCGATGATGGAGAAGATGGATGCCCAACTCGAGCTCTCGCGGAAACTCGAGGCCGTCGACGAGACCGACGTCGCCGAGCGGGTCATCGAGTATCACTTCCTGCCGGACCTGATCGGGAACCTGCGGGCCTTCTCGCGCCAGGAGACCCGGTGTCTCGACTGCGGCGAGAAGTTCCGCCGGATGCCACTGACCGGCGACTGCCGGGAGTGTGGGGGCCGGGTCAACCTCACCGTCCACCAGGGCTCGGTCAACAAGTACATGCAGACCGCGATCCAGGTCGCCGAGGAGTACGACTGCCGGCCCTACACGAAACAGCGCCTCGAGGTGCTGGAGAAGTCCCTCGAGAGCATCTTCGAGAACGACAAGAACAAGCAGTCGGGTATCGAGGACTTCATGTGAGTTACCCGGGCGGTTTCGGCCCCTCGTTGCCCTTATCGACGGTTCGCTCGATTAGAACCGCTCGTCGCCCGTCTGACCCCCTCGAGCGGCCGCTCGAGCAATGCGCACCCGGGGTTTATCCCCCTCCTCGAGGTGGTCACCCCTATGGTTCAAACGGGTGAGACGCCAGCCAGAGCGGACGACGAAGAAGCTCTCGAAGAGGTCCACGAGGTCACGTCCGGCCAGACCGTCTACGACGAAGACGGGAACGTTCTCGGCCGCGTCCGTAGCTTTGAGCAGAGCGGCTTTTTCGTAACCACGCGGGAGGGTGCCGAGGCGATGAGCATCGAACACGCGCGGTCGGGCCACGAGTTCGGCGAGGCACACCTGATGTGGCGGTGTATGGAGTGTGGGGAGATGGGCGGGATCACCGCCGACCTCCCGGACGAGTGTCCGAACTGTCAGACCGGTCGCGAAGATCTGATGTATTGGACGGAGGACTGAGTGCTCCCATCGGCGCATCGACGCGATTCGATATATCGACATTGGGTTTACTGGGTCGTATACGAGGAAATCGCTGCCAGGACTGACCCGTCGACGGACGTGGCTCGAGAGGCTCTCTCCGTGGATAAAGGACGAAAACCGTTTTTACTGCGCCGGTTCCCCTCCCTACCATGGACACGGTCGTCTTCGGTGCCGGCAGCCTGGGAAGTCTCGTCGGCGGCTTGCTCGCCCGCGAGCACGACGTAACGCTCGTCGCCCGCGAGGACCACGCTCGAGCCGTCCGCGAGTCCGGCCTCCGCGTCTGCGGCGAGTTCGACGAGCGGGTGGTTCCGAACGCGACGACCGACGGCCGGAACCTCGCGGCCGACCTCGCCGTCGTCGCGGTAAAGTCCTTCGACACGGCGTCGGCTGCCGCCGCACTCGCGACGGGGTCGTTCGATGCCGTCCTCTCGTTACAAAACGGGATGGGGAACGAGGCGGTTCTCGCCGAGCGACTCGAGCCCGGGACACCGGTGTTGGCCGGGACAGCGACTTACGGCGCAGTCCTTCGCGAACCCGGGGTCGTCGAGTGTACCGGGCGCGGGGAGATCGTCCTCGGCGACCGCGATGGCGGCGCGTCCGATCGTGCCAACGCCGTGGGCGAGGCCTTCACCGCCGCCGGCCTCGAGACGGCGGTCGTCGACGATATGCCGCGCTGGCTCTGGGAGAAACTCGCAGTCAACGCGGGAATCAATCCGGTCACCGCGCTCACCGGGACGACAAACGGGGCCGTCCTCGAGCCCCCGGCGCGGGACCTCGCCCGGGCGGCGACCCGGGAGGCCGCGCGGGTGGCTCGGGAGCGTGGCGTCGCGCTGTCGAACCGCGAGGCGGTCGACGCGATGGAGACCGTCGCCGAGGCGACGGCGGCAAACACGTCCTCGATGGCCCAGGACCTCCGGCAGGAACGCCGTACGGAGATCGACGCGATCAACGGCTACGTCGTCGATCGTGCGGCAGAATCCGGTCTCGAGGTGCCGACGAACCGCCACCTCACGGCTCTCGTCCGCACCTGGGAGGAGGGTCGAGGGCTCCGTGAAGAGCCGGGGGAGGAGTGACTCGCCGCTTCAGCGAACCCGGTCCAGTGACTGTTCGAAGGGAGAAAGCGGGAGTCGACGAACGTCGGTGATCGAACTCGAGAACTTAGAACGGCGCTTCGGGCCCTTCGTCGGGTTCGCCGTCGTCGTCGACGGTCTCGCCGGGGAAGGAGGGGCTCATGCCGCCACCGCCGCCCATGTCGCCGCCGTCGGCACCCGTGTGGGCGTTTACTTTCTCGATTTCGGGGATCTCCTTGACCATTCGGCTCTTGATCGCCTGAATCGTCATCGGGGAGATACCACAGCCACTGCAGGCGCCGCCGAGCGCGATCGTAACTTCGCCGGTCTCGCGGTCCAGATCCTGAATCGCTGCGCTACCGCCGTGCATCTGGATCTGCGGGAAATTCCGCCGCAGGAAGTTCGAGACGCGGTCCTCGAGGTCGTCCCCGTCGTTCTGAGACTCGGTGCTCATGAACGGGCCTTGGGTACCGGAGCCCCTAAACCTTCCGTCCGGTCTTCCCTGACGAACAACCCCGGAAAGTCCTTGCGGAGGGGAGCGAACCCGCCCGAGTTGTTCCGTCCACGGGATTCCGTTGGACTCGGAAACTGGACGAGGGCGTTCGCTCCGAGCCGTTCTTCCCTCGGTGTTCGATCGCTCTCGGATCGTCGTTGGACACGAAAAATCGGTAGAGGATAGCCGACCGCACTGACCGGAAAGTCGTTGAAGGCCGGTCGATACGATCATGAGTGGTTAGTATACGAACACGCAACGGTAACTACGAAACGCCAACCGATGTAGTCGGCAATGGATATATCTCATATCGGTATACAGAATTGGCGACCGTCCCTCCGTTCCTTGGACGCGATTTAAAATGGTCCGGTAGATTGAAATCAACGCCAGCTATATCTCACATCTCATGACATTCCTTCCCACATCGGTGATCGGTGAGGCGTACACGGATACGACGGCATGGAACCTCCTTGCCGATCTCTCGGATCTCGACGACCGAATGCCGGGCCACGAGGGTGAGCGGATCGGTGCGGATCTGATCGCGGATGCGTTTCGTGAAGCCGGACTCGAGGACGTCACGAAGACGTCGTTTCCGATCCCGGGGTGGTGGCGCGGGACGGCATCGTTGAGCGTTCATCACGGACGTCGGGACAGTACCTTCGCTGATTCGCACGAACTGGTCGAGTTGCCGGGGACGCCTTCGGGTGAGGTTACCGGCGAGATCGTCGACATGGGGTACGGGCTTCCGGAGGACTTCGAAGGGGTCGATCTCTCGGGATCGATCGCCATGGCGTCGAGCCTTACCCCCGATGACTACGGTCGATGGGTTCACCGGAGCGAGAAGTACAGCTACGCGGCCGAATCGGGGGCAGAGGCGTTCCTCTTTTACAATCACATCGAGGGTGCACTCCCGCCGACCGGCGGTATCGGACGCGTCGACGGCCCGGGACCGATTCCGGCGGTCGGCCTCAGCAAGGAGGTTGGGGTACGTCTCGCTCGGCACTGTGAGGACGCCGAGGGGGACAGTGGGATCGAAGCGACGCTGTCGGTCGAGGCACGAAACGAACCCGCGACCTCCGCGAACGTCGAGGCGGTCGTCGGCCCCGACACGGAGGAAGAAGTGCTGTTTACCGCTCACGTCGACGCACACGACGTCGGCACCGGTGCGAACGACAACGGGTTCGGATCCGCACTCGTCGTCGGCGTAGCGCGGATCCTCGCGTCGATCGAGGAGGACCTCGAGACCCGCGTGCGACTCGTCGTCTTCGGCGCGGAGGAAACCGGGCTGTACGGGTCGTACTACTGGACCCACACCCACGATCTCGACCGCGTCAAATGCGTGGTCAACGCCGACGGGGCGGGCTACTCGAGAAATCTCGAGATCCACACGCACGGGATCGAAGCGATCGGAGAGGCCTTTGCGGAGGTGAGCGACGAGTTCGCGATCCCGATCGAGATCGAGGACGGATTGCGTCCCCACAGCGATCACTGGCCGTTCGTTCAGCGGGGCGTCGCCGGCGCCCAGGCCAGATCGAGGTCGGACGGCAGCGGTCGGGGATGGGGACACACACACGGGGACACGTTCGACAAACTCGATCCTCGTGACCTGCGTGACCTGTCAGTGTTGTCTGCTGCCGGAGTTGCGAAGCTTGCAGAAGTGGATCGGCCGGTCGAGGCCCGGCCGAGCGATGAGATCCGCGCCGAGGCGATCGAGGAAGGGTACGACGTCGGAATGAAGGCGACGGCAACGTGGCCGTGGGGTGAGCCACGTCCGTGGCCGTGGAGCGACCGGACCGAGTGAGTGCCTGGCGCCGAAACTGTACAGTGGCCGCTCAAACGGTTTGTGACCGCAATGACGCCGTGCAGTCAGGCGTACGCGTTCAGTAGAAATCGATAGTAAATAGTCAACTAGATGACAAACTGGAGAATGGGTTGCACCGCGAGCATCGTTCTGGGCCCGGACGATCGTAGGCTGGCAGACGAACAGCCCCACGTCCGGCTTTCCCTGAGACGGAGAGCTCGAGGGTGGTGTGATGGCCTCGTCTTCGGCGACCGACGGCGGAGGAGTTTACCTGATGGAGTCTGGAATACCGAAATCATGGAGCGGATCCGTTCCCCGAGTCCGGCGACGCCCGAGGAGTACCGAAACCCGTCTGCGGGAATCCCGACCGGAGAACCGAAACGAGGACCGACGACGCGAGAGGCATAGCGAGTGATATGGTAGACGTTGCACGCAGTAGAGGCCGTGCGAAGATCGCTCTTGGTCTCTCGGTGTTTGCTGCAGCGACTGCAGTCGGTTGGTTTTGGTTTCGCGGTGACCCCGTCACCGGGGCTGTACTGGGAGGGCTGTTGCTGGGCGGCGGATACTGGGAGTATCGCCGACACCTCGTGGACGTCAGGCGGGCCGCACGGGCCGAAAGCGATGTCGAGGACGATATGGGTCGTAACTGAGTAGACGATAGTGCGGTGCAGTAATATATTCACCAAAAGTACTACTGCATCATATATAATATCTTAAAACTCTTTCAGCCATCCCCCACTGTTTAAGTACATTTGACATTCTGATCGGTAGACTTATTAACCGCAGGAACACTGGTTTGATAGAGTATGTCATACAAGGAAGCAACCAACCGAAGAAAATTTTTGACCAAAGCAGGCGCAACGGCGGGCCTGGTCGGGCTTACCGTGACTGCTGGCTGTTTCGGTGCCGGGGATGACGAAGAGGAAGACGAGGACGGCGGCGCCGACGTCGAGGCGACCGATCCCGACGAACTCGGCGAGCAACTGCCGACGTACCAGTTTCTCAACAACGCACAGAGCTACAATCCGCCACGCCACGACGCGATCAACCTCATGGCGGACCAGTTCGGGGAGATCGGGCTGGACATGGAGGTCGAGGTGCTGGAGTGGGGGACCCTGTTCAATCGCGTCGACGTGGAGTACGATTACGACTTCTCGACGTGGCACACGTTCTTCACCATCGACCCGGTGCTCGAGCTCAACTCGACGATGTACTCCGAGAACACCGATCCGGGCGAGGGGAACTTCGCCGGCTACGAGAACCCCGACGCCGACGACCTGATGGATCAGTACCTCGAGGAGCCCGACGCGGACACTCGGATCGAGTTGATCCACGATCTCCAGCGGACGCTGATGGAGGATCTGCCGCAGATGCCGGTCGTCGACATGCCGTTCCTGGCCGTGTACAACAACGAGGAGGTCGACAACTGGGAGGCCGACCTTCCGCTCGGGTTCAACTCCTACTGGACCATGATCAACCTCGAGATGCAGGGTGGCGAGGACACCCTGAAGGGGTACTGGCCGGAGGCGCTCGACACGATGAACGTTCTCGGTCACAACGACGAGAACAAGCATACGTACAACTTCTCGGTGATGTACGACAGCATCGTCCGCCTCGATAACGAGGGCGAGATCAACACCGACGTGAGTCTCGCAACCGACTACGAGCGGGTCGATGCGACGACGATGGAGTACACCATCCGCGACCACACCTTCCACGACGGCGAGCCACTCACCGTCGAGGACGTCGCGTTCAGCTACAACTACATCAGCGAGAACGAGGTGCCGGTGTACTCGGTCCAGTCGAACTTCATCGACGAAGCGGAAGTGGTCGACGACAGCACCGTCCGGATCCACATGCCCGATGACAACCCCCTCGGTCCGTTCAACCTGCTCGTCGGCACGCAGATCCCGATCCTTCCCGAACACCGGTGGGCCGACCGCGACGAACCGAGCCAGGTGAACGTCCAAGAGCCCGTGGGCTCGGGCCCGCTCCAGTTCGACTACTGGGATCAGGGTGCCGAACTGGGCCTCGAACGCTTCGACGACCACTTCGCGCCGGTCGACTTCGAGCAGCGGTTCTGGCGGATCATTCCGGAGACGTCCACGGTGTGGGAGAACCTCCGTAACGGTGATCTGAACTACGAGCCGTTCGGCCGGATCGACCGCCAACTCGACGAGAACCGGGATGAAGACCAGATCAGCGTCGAGTCGCTCCCGGCCACCTCGTTCTGGCACTGCACGCCCAACCAGCGCAGCGACGGACTCGACGATCCCGAAGTCCGGAAGGCAGCGTTCAACGCAGTTCCGAGGTCGGCGATCGTCGACCAGATCCTCTTCGGCGTTCCGGAGCCCGGGTTCAACGTGGTTACCGAAGCGTTCGGTCCGCTCCACACGGACGACGTTCCCCGGTACGAGGAGGGTGTCGACGTCGCGATCGAACGACTCCAGGATGCCGGCTACGGGTACGACGAGGACGGCATGCTTCACTTCCTGGCTGAATAGGAACCCGACTGCGGTGCGATTCAGATTTAATGATAATACATACGATCGAATATGAGTAAGGCAAGTTTCGTCGTCCGACGGCTGCTCCAGCTCGGCGTGACCTTCTGGGCGGTCGGAACCGTGCTGTTCTTCCTGTTCCGTCTCATGCCGGGCGATCCGACGGCGTTCGTCGTCTCCGCGCAGATGACGCCGGAGGCACGACAACAGGTAATCGAGAGCTACGGCCTCAACGAGCCGCTGTACGTCCAGTACATGCGCTTCCTCGAGAACGCGCTCACTCTCAACTTCGGGCAGTCGTTCCACACCAACCAACCGGTCCGTGAAGTGATCTGGACGTACCTCCCGAACACGCTGGTGTTGATGTTGTCCGCGTTCGTCGTCGCGTACATCCTCGGTATCGTCCTCGGCGTGCTCACCGGATGGTACCGCGGCTCCAGATTCGAAAAGACGACCGTCGTGACCGCGCTGACCGCACGGAGCCTGCCCACCTTCTACGTGGGGCTCATCGTGCTGTGGCTCTTCGGCGCGACGCTCGGTGTGATCCCGATGAGCGGAATGGGGGCGGCCGGGCAGACGTACGACTCGTTCTGGGCCCGGATCTTCACCCTCGACTTCCTGCATCACCTCGCCGCTCCCGCAGCGGTGCTCGCGTTCTACTACATGGGCTACCCGCTCCTGATCATGCGCTCGAGCATGATGGAAGTGCTCTCGCAGGACTTCATCGACGTCTGCCGCGCGAAAGGGCTCAGCGAGCGGGCGATCATGTTCAAGCACGCGGCACGGAACGCGTTGCTACCGATCATCACGGCTGCGGCGATCGCGCTCGGCTACGCCGTCGGCGGAAGCGTCCTCATCGAGACGGTTTTCGGGTGGCCCGGGCTCGGACGGGAGATGGTCAACGCCGTGTTGCGGCGTGACTTCCCGGTCGCGCAGGGCACGTTCATGGTGCTCGCCGCGACGATAATCATCCTGAACTTCGTCGCCGACCTGCTGTACGGCTACTTGGATCCACGGGTGACTTACGAGTAACCATGGCAACACAGGACAAACCATCGATCTTCGCGGACATCGACGACGGAGACGTCGACCAGGAGGACGAAAGCGTCGACCGCTGGAGGCGAAACCTGCGGCTGTGGCGCGAGACGCTCACGGAACAGTGGCGTATGCTCACGGATGACCTGATGGTTCGGCTGGCCATGATCACCATCGCCTTCTTCATGGCCGTCGCCGTGTTCGCACCGTTCATCGCGCCCCACGGGCCGCTCACCCGACAGTACGAGGGGGATGCGGGGATCATCATCGTCGACTGGGCGGAGCCGTCGTTCATGTCGGCGGAGTCGGAGTACCTCCTCGGGACGACCGCCGAAGGGTTCGATATCTTCAGTCAACTCGTGTACGGCTCCCGTGCCGCCCTGCTGGTCGGACTGGTGGCGGCAGTGTTCACCGCCGGAATCGGCACTCTCGTCGGGCTGACGGCGGGTTACTACGGCGGCAAGATCGACGACACGCTGATGCGGATCGTCGACTTCCTGTACGGGATGCCGCTCCTGCCGACGGTGATCATTCTCGTCGCCCTGCTGGGGCCGAGCCTGTGGAACATCCTCCTGGCGATCATCCTGCTCCAGTGGCGGTCGACGGCGCGGGTGATCCGGTCACAGGCGCTGTCGCTGCGGGAGCGCCCCTTCGTCAAGGCGGCACAGGTTGCCGGTGCGAGCGACTGGCACATCATTTCCAGGCATCTCGCACCGAACGTCCTCCCACTGTCGTTCCTTTACGGGGCATTCGCCATCGCGTGGGCCATCCTCGCGGAGGCCGGAGTCTCGTTCATCGGTCTCGGCGATCCCAACACCGTCTCGTGGGGGACGATGCTGCAGTCGTCGCGCGCGTACTCCGCGCTCGACTTCGGTGCCTGGTGGTGGTTCATTCCGCCAGGCATCTGCATCGGTCTCGTGGTCATCAGTGGGTTCCTGATCGGCCGCGGGTACGAAGAGATCACGAACCCGGAGCTCAGATAAATGTCAGTACTCGACGTTTCGGATCTAGAAGTCTACTACGAAACGGAAACGGCACCGGCACAGGCGGTCGACGGCGTCTCGTTCACCATCGAAGAAGGGGAGAACCTCGGTATCGTCGGCGAATCCGGCTGTGGAAAGACCACGCTCGCGAAGGCGATCATCGGCATCCTCCCGGACGAGGGCTACGTCAACAACGGCTCGATCGAGTTCGAGGGTGAAGATCTCACGGAGATGTCCGACGCGGAACGGCGTCGGCACAAGTGGGAGGAGATATCGATGATCGCCCAGTCGGCGATGAACGCGCTCGATCCCGTCTACACGATCCGCGAGCAGATCGTCGAGGCGATCGAGACGCATCGCCCCGGAACGGGCCGAACGGAGGCCAACGAGATCGTCGCCGAGATGTTCGATCTCGTCGGTCTCGACCCCGAGCGAGCGGACGACTATCCACACCAGTTCTCCGGCGGGATGCGACAGCGTGCGATGATCGCGATGGCGCTTGCACTCGAACCGTCGCTCGTGCTCGCGGACGAGCCGACGACGGCACTGGACGTGATCATGCAGGACCAGATCCTGAAACGTATCGGGGAGATCCAGTCGGACATCAACTCCTCGATGATGGTGATCACCCACGACGTAAGCGTGGTCGCGGAGACCTGCGACCGCGTGATCGTGATGTACGCGGGCAAGATCGCGGAGGAGGGTCCCGTCGAAGAGATATTCGGGAACCCGTATCACCCGTACACGATCGGTCTCAAGCGGGCGTTCCCGAACATTCGCGAGTCGGATCAGGATCTGCTGTCGATCGCCGGCTACCCGCCGGAACTGACCGACCCCCCGTCGGGCTGTCGCTTCGCGGAGCGATGTCCGATGGCGACTACCGAGTGTCGGACGACCGAGCCCGAGCCGCACCACCAGGGCGACCTCCGGACGTACTGCCACTACGCCGACGAGATAGACGACGGCTTCCGTTCGCGGGCCGACGACCCCGAAACGTGGCGGGACACGGAGGCCGCTCGATCCGCCCGGACGGCCGCGGAGGTGAACGATTGAGATGAGCGACGCTGAATCTCCCGACGGCGCGGACGAGAACCCGCTCCTTCGGGTGGAGGGGCTACAGAAACACTTCCAGGTCGACGAGGGTCTGATATCCAGCCTCCTCCGTGCGACCATGGGAAAGGAAGCGGACTACGTCCACGCCGTCGACGGCGTGAGCTTCGAACTCGAGCGCGGCGAGACGCTCGGGCTCGCGGGCGAATCAGGCTGTGGCAAAACGACGACGGGAATGTCCCTCGTGAAACTCCACGAGCCGACCGACGGCCGGATCGAGTTCAGGGGGATGGACCTCACGGAATCCAACGACGAGGAACTCGACGAGTTCCGACGGAACGCACAGATGATCTTTCAGGATCCGTTCGAGTCGTTGAACCCCCGCATGACGGTGTACGACACCCTCGCCGAGCCGCTGCGGATCCACGACATCGAGAACGAAACCGCTCGCATCCGGCGAGCCCTGGAGTTCGCGGAACTCCAGCCACCGGACCAGTACTTCGATCAGTACCCCCACGAACTGTCGGGCGGCCAGCGACAGCGGGTCGCCATCGCTCGAGCGCTGGTCCTGGATCCCGATTTCGTCGTCGCCGACGAACCCGTCAGCATGCTCGACGTCTCGCTGCGCGCGGGCGTGCTGTCGCTGATGGAGCGGATGACCGAGGAGTTCAACCTGTCCGTCGTCTACATCAGTCACGACCTCTCGTTGCTTCGGCACATGTGTGATCGACTCGCGATCATGTACATGGGCGAGATCGTCGAAAAAGGAGCCACCGAGGACATCATCGAGAACCCACAGCACCCGTACACGCGCTCGCTCATCAACGCGGTGCCCGTTCCCGACCCCGACGTGGGACGCGAGCGCGTCGAACTCGCCGGGGAGGTCGGGGACGCAATCGACGTCCCCTCCGGCTGCCGGTTCCACGGCCGGTGTTCGGAGTACATCGGCGACATCTGCGAGACAGAGTCGCCCTCGCTCGAACGGAAGGCGGAGTTCGACGACGACCGTGAGGTCGCCTGTCATCTGTACGACAGTTGTGGAGAGCGATCGTAGCCCTCGATCGCGAACTCAGAACTCAGAACTCAGAACTCAGAACTCAGTTTTCACACCGGACGTCGAGCCGTATCGCGGGTGCCGTGACGGCGTACGGGAGCCGTGACTTGTGTTTCGACGCGACGCCCGTCACGGTCGAGCGTGTCTCACCGATCCCGTCGATCGTCTCGAGCGCGTCGGCCGTCCAGACCACCGTCGAGTCGACGGCCGGACCGAGTTCGCCGTCCTCGACGAGGAACCCCTCGGCGATCGGGAGTTCGACCGTCCCGGCGTCGGGGCAGTCGCCCATCCGTTCCGCGACGTCGTGAGCGTACAGCGAACTCGGTGGCATCGCACCGTTGCGCTGCGTTCGTTCGAACTCGTCGCGGTAGAAGGCCGGCCCGAAGCGGCGGACGTACACGTCCGCATCGGCCAGCAGTTCGTCCCTGCTCGCCGCTCCAGCGTGAACGTTCAGGTGGCGGTGATGGATTCGGGGGGCCTGCTCGAACCCGATCGCCGGGATTACGTTGCCGGCCGGGATTTCTTCGGCTTTTGCAGCCGTCGTCGTGTCGTGGAGGAACGACTCGACTCGCCCCTGGTCGACGAGTCGGACCGGCGTGGTCGGTCGAGCCTCGGCGTCGTACGCTGTGGCAGCCCACGACCCCGGCCGAATTCCATCGTCGATCGTCAACGGAGCGTCGGTCACCCGGTCGCCCGGCTCGAACGGGGAAAATCCGAACGCCGCGACGTCGGCCGCGAGATACCCGCCGATCTCGTGACAGAGCTGTCCGGTCGCAGACGGGCTCAACACGACGGTCGTGGGCCCGGACGGCGGATCGGCTGTGGCTGCGCTCGCGATCGTACTCGCGTCGCGGTCGATCTCCGCAAAGAGGTTCGGAAGGCGGTCGAGGAGCGCTGCGCCGCGAGTACTGCCGTGATGACGCCGGAGCTTGGGCCCGTCGACGGGTGCGACCGTCGCGTCCACGCTTGCCCGATCGACCGTCGTTCGGACCACGCTGTCCGCGGTCGTCGCGATCGAGTGGTCCACGCGCTCGTCGGCGTACGTTATTCGGGCGCGGTCGAGTGGCGTCTCGACCGCCTCGAGGGCGGCCTCCACGGACGCACGCTTCTCCGAGAGGGAGCGGTCCGTGACTGACTCGCGGGCCCAGCCGTCGTGGACGCCCCGGTGACTCGATTCGACGTCGACGCGTTCGGGCGCCGACTGAGCGAGCTGGTTGCCACCGGTCGTGGCGCGACTCGCGGCGTCGGAGAGGGCATTCGACGAGAGGTCGCTCGTGAACCGATACGCCGCGGAACCACCGGCAAAGACGCGACACCAGACGCCGGTCGTCGTCCACTCGCTGTCGCTTCGCACCCCGGTTTCGGTGACGACGACTTCCGTCGCGTTCCTCGTGATTCCGCCGACCTCCGCGAAGGAAACTTCGTCGTCCGATTCCAGAATGGTTAGCAGTTCGTCGACCGCCTCAACGACGTCCCCCCGTTCGCTCATTGGTCCCCGTTTCCGGTCTCGAAACTTGAATCTTCGTCACGACGAGGGGGACCCTCGTCGGGAACGACAGGACAGTAACTTGCCTGTTACAGACGGGAAACCCGGACCCAGCCCGACAGGAACGACCGGTACCGATCGACTCGCCGCCAACCAATGTTTTTTCACCGCCCTCTGAGAGTCACTGTCATGGACACGCTTGACACGTTCGTTGAGGCTCCTCTTCGCGACGTTCGACGGGATCTCCACGCGCATCCGGAGGCGGGCTGGAAGGAGTTCCGGACGACGGCACTGCTCGCGGACGCACTCGAGGATCTCGGATACGACGTGCTGTTGGGTTCGGAGACGGTCGATCCCGACGAACGACTGGGAGTCCCGCCGGCGGACGACGTCGCCGCGGCTCGAGCGCGCGCCCGTAACGAGGGAGCGCCTGAAGAGTATCTCGACGAGATGGGCGACATCACCGGCGTTATCGCGACGAAGACGTTCGGTGACGGCCCCGTGATCGGAGTCCGGACCGACATCGACGCCCTCCCGATGCAGGAAGCGATGGACGACGACCATCGACCGGCCCGGGAAGGATTCGCGAGCGCTCATCCCGGGGAAATGCACGCCTGCGGCCACGATGCACACGCAGCGATCGGGCTCGGCGTCGCCCGCGAGTTCGCCGGAAACGGATTCGACGGCACGCTAAAACTCTTCTTCCAGTCCGCGGAGGAGGGGGGTCGCGGCGGGAAGCCGATGGCCGAGTCGGGCCACCTCGACGATGTCGACCACCTGCTTGCCGTACACGTCGGACTCGACGAACCGACCGGGACGGTGCTGTCCAGTTACGACGCACCGCTCGCGAACGCCAAACTCGACGTCACGTTCGACGGGGAACCGGCACACGCGGGCCGCGAGCCGAACGCCGGACGAAACGCGCTTCAGGCCGCGACGGCGGCGATCGGAAACCTGTACGGCATTGCACGACACGGGGACGAACGGACCCGGATCAACGTCGGCCGCGTAAGCGCCGACAACGCACAGAACGTCATCTGTGAAGAGGCAACGATGCGCGTCGAAGTCCGTGGCGGAACCCACGACGCCAACGAGTACATGCTCGAGCGTGCACGCGAGGTGATCGATGGTGCGGCGACGATGCACGACGTGGACTACGAGACGAGCCTCTACGGAAAGACGACGACGTTCGAGAACGACGACGCTCTGACGGAACGCGTCGAAGCAGCGGCACGGGCGACCGAAGCCGTCGACGAGATAATCAGAAAAGAGTTCGGCGGCAGCGAGGACGCCTCGTATCTCATCCGCCGGGTCCAGAAGCAGGGCGGCACCGCGACGTACCTCGGTATCGGCGCGAGTAATTCCGCGGGCCACCACACGGCGTACTTCGACATCGACGAGACGGCCATCGACATCGGCGTCGACGTGCTCGTCGACACGGTCGAACTGCTCACCTGAGCCGGCGGCGTTCGAACCGGCGAGCGGCGTGGTAACGATGGAGACCGACGACGACGTAACTGATCGTCGTCGTGTTCCGATGGCGTGGATCCGTGGACTCGCGACTCCGCCGTGCTGGTCGTAACCGTCAGCGGGGCGAACTGGTCGGTCCCGTGGTCGGACTCGAGCAGACTTGCTCAAACGTTCTTCCTTCCGAAATCCCGGCACTGGGGCAGCGTCGCCGGAGACTCGGAAGTGGCCTGGTTTTCCGGACAGCCGGAGCCACTGCCGTTTCCGACCCAGTCGTCACGACCTCGATGACGTTGCGTTTCTCGCCGGGTCAGCACCATGGCCGGCGTCCTCGTTCGGGGGATAACACGCCACAGCTTCCGGCTGGAAACCGTTTCAGTTTCGGACGTGTCGACTCAGCAACCGCCGAACCACGGTCACTTCTTCGGGACCGGGGAACTCCAAAACCGCGCTGTCGGCCCTTCGATCAGTCGAACTCGAAAACCCGCTCGAGTTCGGTCTCGATCTCCTCGACGTGAATCTCGAGCACTTCCTCGAACCGCTCTCGCTCGACGAGCACGTTCGAGAGCCGGTCGTACGGGTCCTCGGGGAGTTCGACGCGGAATTCGCCGTCACCCTCGTAGAAGGGTTCGCTCTCGTTCAGTACCTGCTGGTCGATCGCGTGGACGAGTTCGGAGTCGTAGCGGTCGTTCATCCGGTTGAACGCGTTCTTGTACGCCTGCTGGAGTTCGGTAAAGTAGTGGGCGTACTTGTCTTCGAATTTCTCGGGATCGAACGTCGTCATACTCGATACGAACGCGAGCGAGGACAAAAGTCGGACGGTCGGCGTCAAGACGACGGTTGCATTCGCAAGCGGAACGATGACCCCGGGCGGTGGCGATTCGCCCTATATGGTCGCCGACAATCCGCCCATTCCCCCGGAGGCGTTACCGCCGGGGTGGGGCGAAACCGAACTCGGCGAGGGCACGTTCGCGTACCGGTACACTCGCCCACCGCTCGAACTCATCGCGGACCGGACGACCGCCGATCACTGTCACCCGGGCCTCGGGCTGGGCCAGTGCTGGGAACTCCGGTACCGGTACCCGCTCGGCGATCGGTCCGTCTCGGAGGAAATCGGCCGCGTGTCGACGCGCCGGGCCGCCGTCGACGGCATCCTCGAGTGCATGCGTCGGGTCCACGAGGCCGTCGAGTCCCTTGACGATCCGATGGAGATTCGCCGGGTCCTCGATCGGGTTTCGCTCTCGGACCACGTTCCGGACGAACCATCGGAGCCGACGGACATTTAGTATCGTTCTATACGATTTATGCTGCGTTTTCGGCCCGGTTCGGAGAGCTGTGTGCAGCGCTCGAAAATCGGCTCGTTCGCTTCGCTGGCCGGCGATCGATGGTCTCCGAGCCGAGGTCGACTGCACGGCCTCGGTTTTCGTCGGGCGCATCTCGAGGGCGCCGTCGAACCGCGGTCCCATGCACCGTGTTCGGCTTACCCAGTGTGTCGCACGAACCAGGGGTTTGGATTGCTGTCCCGATTTCCGGCGCACCCGCCGCCCGGGTCGTGGGTGCGCCGGAACTGACGGACAGTAGACCGTATCAGTCAGGAAACGGCTCGATCGCGCGTGCATGTCCGCAATGTGGACTGACCGGGGATCCGAGACGGCGACGGATCGACGACCTCGAGTGGCCCCACGTCGAGTGACGCCACGAGCGTCAGTGGGGACGTTCCTGTCGAAGTGCTGGGCTGACCGCGGAATCAGAGCCATGTCTCGCGTGGGGAACGATCTCCGCGTTTCGAACTGGGGCACCGTCCCTCGAGCGGCCATCGGCGTTCCCGGTGCCGTTCCATGCACTCCCCGGCGGTGTGTCTCCCGTCCGCTAAACCTGGCTGTTCGATACTGCGGGGCCAATCTGGCAGCACAACCCCGACATAAACTTTCTATTGCTATATCGAATCCGTCCGCGACCGGCAACAGAGTGTTTATGCGGGGCAACGGGCTATTAGCGGTAATCAACCCCGCTATGACGACCCACATTCCGTTTGCGATCGACTTTCACGTCCACTCCGACGAGTCCTACGACGGTCACGAACCGATCGAACTCATCCTGGAACACGCGGCGGACATCGGACTCGACGGAATCGTCATCACGGATCACGACCGGATCGCCGAATCCCTCCGTGCGGCCGAGATCGCTCCGGAATACGGGCTGATCGGCATCCCCGGCGTCGAAGTGTCGACGAAACACGGCCACCTCCTCGCGATCGGTGTCGAAAAGCGGCCCGATCCGGGGCGTCCGTTCTCGGAAACCGTCGACGCGGTCCGGGAACTCGGGGGGATCGCGGTCGTTCCTCATCCTTTCCAGCGCAGTCGCCACGGCGTCCGGAAACGCCACGTCGACGGCGTCGACGCGATCGAGACCTACAACTCGATGCTGTTTACCGGCTACCGGAACCGGCGAGCGCGGACGTTCGCCCGCCGACGGGGATACCCCGAGATCGGCGCGAGCGACGCCCACTACCTGCCGAACGTCGGCAAAGCCTATACCGAGATACTCGTCTCGCCGGACGCCCAGAACCCCACGAAGGCGGACATCGACGGCGACGAACTCGTCGAGGCCATCCTCGAGGGCCGCACCCAGATCCGCGGGAAGCGCACGCCGATTCACAAGAGCACGGTCCAGTACGCGAAAGGTGCCGTTCGCAAGTCGGCGTACGTGTTGACCTCGCGTGCGCCGCTCGTTCCGACGGTTCCGGCCTCGATGGACCGGACGTAGCGGTATACGGTATAGCGGTAGCAGTCGTCAGGACAGTTGTTCGCCCACGATCTCGTCGGCCCGTTCGACGAACTCGGTTTCGCGCCCGGCGGGGACCGTCGCCCCGGCCGCGACGTCGTGACCGCCGCCGTCGCCGTCGACGGCCCGCGAGGCCTCGGTCATCACCGTCGAGAGGTCGAGGCCGTCCCGGACCAGACCGTGGGTCCCGCGGGCCGACACTTTCACTTCATCGTCGGTTTTCTCCGCGAACGCGACGATCGGCTTCGAGCGGCTGATCCCCTCGTTGCCCATCGCCATCCCGGCGACGATGCCCACGATCGTCTCGCGAATGCGATCCTCCGCGTGGAACCACTGGAGATGCTCTTCGTGGGTGACGCCCTCTCTGGTGATGAGGTCGATCCCCTCAGAGAGGTTCCGGCGGTGGTTCCGCAGGAGTTTGCGTGCACGCTCGAGCGCGTCGCTTCGGTTGCCCAGGCAGACCCCAAGGCCGACGTCGGCGCGCTCGTAGCGGGCGGTCGCGTTGAGCAGCGTCGAGAACTCGCTTGCGTCCCGGAGTTCGGTACCGACCGGCTCCGCGCTGAGCACGTAGCTGGTCCCGACCAGCTGGTCGATCTTCTTCGCGGGAACTCCACGCGAGACGGCGCGCCTGACCAGGGCGCTGGCGACGGTCTGTTTCTCCTCGCTGGTCAGCCCCGACCACCGGCGCCACTCGCCGTCCTCGCGGCGCAACTCGAGGTCGAGATCCTCGAGGAACCGCAGCGAGCCGTCCTCGTCGCCGGAGATTCCCGGGATCCCTACGTCGGTCGCGTACTCGAGCAGTTTCGGCAGGGGCCGGGTCTGCTTTCCATAAAGCGCGAGGTCCTTGCCCGTCTCGAGGACGCCGGCGTCGACGCCCTCCTCGACGATCCGTTCGTTCGCGCCCCGGAGTTCGCCGCCGGAGGCCTGCATGTCGCCGACGGCGCCGACGACGGCCAGGGCGGCGAGGTCGCGGTTGTCCGCGCGGGCCGCCGTGCTCGCAGCGCCGCCGTCGGTTGCGACCGCCGTCGTCGTTTCCGTGACGTCCGCGAGTGCACGCGCGAGGACGTAACTCGCGCCGGCACCCGAGAGTTCCGAGGCGCCGTCGATCCCGAAAAGCAGCGGGTTGAGGTGGTACTCCGTTTCCCGATCTGCGGGCTGGTGGTGGTCCGCGATGACGGGCGTGAACGCGCCCGCGTCCTCGTGGTCGCCGATGACGTCGAGCTGGCCGCTCCCGAAGTCCGTAAAGAGGACGGTGTCGTAGTCGGTCGCCGCGATCGCGGCGATCGCGTCCTCGTCGAGCTGTTTCTCGAAGACCGTCTCGAAGGGCAGTCCCGCACGTTCGAGCGCCTGTGCGGCGATCGCGGCGCTGGTCAGCCCGTCGGCGTCGATATGCGAAGCGAGCAACACGCGGTCGGCCGAACACAGGCGCTCGGCGCACGCTACCGCACGATCCTCGAGTTCGGGAACCGGCCCTGGCATCGGAACACCCTGGGGCGGCATTGCTCATAAACCCGCGGATCGCCCCTCGAGCGCCGAGAACGGGGAACGACCCTCGGCCGCCTACAGCGGCAGGACGAGCGTGTCGCCGTCGCGTTCGTACTCGGTCCCGAACGGCGCGGAGCGGTCGCGCATCGTCTCCCGGAGCCACGCCGCCTCGTCCTCGTCGGCCTTAGAGACCGTCAGATCGTCGATGACGGCGGGGACGAGGCGGAGTTCCGCCGGGCTCCCGTCCTCGAGGCCGAGTTCGAAGAGGAACGTGCGATCGTTCCGCAGGTCCTCCTTGATCACGTAGTCGTCGACGATGTCCCCGGTGTCGTGGAGCACGAGGCCGTCGCCGTAGCGCTCGATCCCCTGGACGACGTGGGCGCTGTGGCCGTGGACGAGGTCGACGCCCTGATCGACGAGCCAGTGGCCGAAGGCCCGCAGATCGTCGTCGGGGTACTCGACCCAGTTCGGCCCCCAGTGGACCGACGCGACCAGCAGGTCGGGCTCAGTTTCCCGGGCACGCTCGAGCGCCGCGCTCACGAGTCGCCTGGTGTCGGGAACGTCCGGATCGGTCTCGACGTAGGCGGTCCCCGGGCGGTCGTCGGTCGCGCCGTACTCCGCGTAGTGGTCCGCGAGGGAGACGACTGCGACGTCGACGTCGCCGATGGAAACCGTCGCGGGCGCGCGGGCCGCCGCCGGCCGCTCGCCGGCCCCCGCGAACCCGATCCCCGCGTCCGCGAGCGCGTCGACGGTGTCCCGAAGCGCAGTCGGTCCGAAATCCAGGATGTGGTTGTTCGCCAGGGACGCGAACCGGACGTTCCCCGCCTCGAGGGCCGGGACGGCCCAGTCGGGATCGGCCCGGAAGTAGTAGGTCCGGTCGGGGAACCGTTCGCCCCGCGTCGACAGGCAACACTCGAGGTTACAGCAGACCCCGTCCAGCGACTGTAATCGAGGTCGAAGATCGCCCCAGACGCTCGCCGGATCGGCTCGACCGCTCCCGTAGCGGTCCTCGAGGTCGCGCCCGAGCATGGCGTCGCCGACGAACCCGATCGTCGTCCCGTGGCGCTCGTGGGCCTCGAACTCGATCGGCCCGGCCGCGGGCGCGGTACAGCCGCCGAGGACCGCGGCTCCCGCTGCCGCGAGGAACCGGCGGCGGCTCCCGGTCATCGGTTCGCCGGTCGCGGCCGTGGGACCGCGCCGGTGTCTCCCCGTCTCCCCGTTCGCGTTGGCGTTCGCTGCCCTCGACTCATCGATCCCGTGTTCACGCTCCCGGTTGAAATAGCCCGCCGGGAGGTCACTCGCCGTCGGCCGACGCCGCGTCGACCGTCTCCGTCGCGAGCCGTTCGAAGGTGGCCTCGCTGGCGACCAGATCGACCTCGAGGCCGTGCTCGCGGGCCGTCTCGGCCGTCGGTTCGCCGATGACGCCGACGACGGCGTCCGCGAGCCCGTCGCGGGCCCGTTCCTCGAGGCCGCGGTCAGCGGCCGCCTCGAGGAAGTGCTCGACGGTCAGCGACGAAGTGAAACAGAGACCGTCGAGCTCGCCCTCGGCGGCGAGTTCGGCCGAGCGGCCGCTCCCCTCGGGACGGACGAGCCGGTAGAGGATCGTCTCGTGGAGGTACGCGCCCGCCGCCTCGAGCCCCTCGAGCAACACTGGACTGCCGTGGTCGCTGCGAGCGACCTCGACGCGCGCGCCGTCGACCTGCCCCTCGAGCGCGGCGACGAGGCCGCTCGAGGTGTACTCCTCGGGGACGAGATCCACGGCGTACCCCGCCGTCCGGAGCCGGTCGGCCGTCGCGGGGCCGATCGCACAGACGGTCGCATCGCCGGGCTCCCAGCCGGCGTCGGCGACGAGTTCGACGCCGGTCTTGCTCGTCAGGACGACGTAGTCGGCGTCGGTCCGGGGCGTCGCGTCGGTCGGTTCGACGGCGAGCATCGGGTCCGGGACGGGCTCGGCCCCGAGCGACTCGAGGCGACCGATCGCGTCCTCGATGCGTTCGTCGTCGGGGCGAAACACGGCTACGGTCGGGCTGTCGGCGGCGTCTTTCATGCTAGGTGTCGGGTACGTCCGCCGGGACGGCGTCGGTTTCGGATTCCGCCCGACCCGGCTCTCGTTCGTTCTCGAGGAACTCGACCACCGACTCGCGGGTGGCGGCGACCTCGCCGATCACCGTCACGGCCGGCGGTTCGATCCCGACCTCGTCGCGGGCATCGACGATCGTCTCGAGGGTCCCGGTCGCGACCCGCTGTTCCTGCCAGGTGCCGCGTTCGACGAGGGCGGCCGGCGTTTCGGGGTCCATCCCGCCCTCCCGCAGCGCCGTGACGTACTGGGGCAGTCGGGTGACGCCCATCAGGACGACGATCGTTCCGCCCGCCGTGGCGAGCGCGTCCCAGTCGACCGCCGAGTCCTCCTTCGTCGGGTCCTCGTGGCCGGTCACGAACGAGACCGACGAGGCGTGGTCCCGGTGGGTCACGGGGATGCCGGCGACGGCCGGCGCGGCGACCGCCGAGGTGACCGCCGGGACGACCTCGAACGGGACGCCGTGCTCGGCGAGGTACTCCGCCTCCTCGCCGCCGCGACCGAAGACGAACGAGTCGCCCCCCTTGAGTCGGACGACGCTTTTCCCCTCGTCGGCGAGTTCGACCAGTCGCTCGTTGATCTCCGACTGGGGCGTCCGGTCGCCGTGGGCACGCTTCCCGACGTCTATGCATCGCTCATCGGGGAGATCCCCGAGAATCTCGGGGCCCGGGAGCTTGTCGTGGAGTACGACGTCCGCTCGCTCGAGCAGTCGTTTCGCCTTGACCGTCAGCAGGCCGGGGTCGCCGGGGCCGCTCCCGACGAGGTAGACGGTTCCGGGTTCCGGTTCGCCTCCGTGGTACTCGATTTCCATCTCATTTCCCCTCCGGTGGGTCGGTATCTGTCGTGTCGTTGCTCTCGGCTGCGTCGCGGGCGGCCTCGATGAGGTCGGCCGCGCCGCGGTCGGCGAGGTCGGCCGCGAACTCCCGGGCCGCCTCGGCGTGGCGCTCGACGGGCAGGTCCCGGCTCGCGACGACCGACTCCTCGCCGTCGCGGTCGAAGACGGTGACGTTCGTGCGGACGTACTCGCCCTGGATGACGCCGTAGATGCCGATCGGCGCGATACAGCCGCCGCCTAACTCCGCGAGCAGAGTCCGTTCGACGGTCGTCTCGACGCGGCTGCGCGGGTGATCGATCGCCTCGCGGATGTCTCGCGCGGTTTCGCCGTCGGCCGCCGTGACCGCGAGCGCGCCCTGGCCGGGCGCGGGGACGAACGTGTCGGTCGGCAACTCCTGATAGTCGACGGAGTGGGCCAGTCCAGTGCGCTCGAGGCCGGCGGCCGCGAGTACGATCGCGTCGTACTCGGTTTCGACTTCCCGGCCCAGCGCCTGGCGCTCGAGTTCCGAGAGGTCGTCGAACCACTCGTCGACGGTGCGGTCGTACTCGTCCTCGGGTTCGTCGTCCCCGTCGCTCTCTTCTCGCTCCTCCTCGGCGTCCGACCGTTTCCGGTGTTCCTCCTGCAGCGAGGGTGCGAGCAGTTTCTCGAGGCGCGTGTCGACGTTGCCCCGCAGCGGCTCGACCTCGAGGTCCGACCGTTCGGAAAGCAGTTGCGCGCGCCGGCGCAGGCTCGAGGTCCCGACGGTGGCTCCCTCCGGCAGCTCCTCGAGACTCGAGCCGTCGGGCGTGACGAGGACGTCGCCCGGCCGGCCCCGCTCGGGGACCGCAGCCGTGACGAGTTCGTCGGGCTGTTCGGTCGGCATGTCCTTCATCGAGTGGATCGCGCCGTCGAGGTCGCCCTCGAGGACGCGTTCGTCGAGTTCGCGGACGAACGCGCCCGTCTTGCCGAGCCGGTGGATGAGTTCGTCCCTGATCTGGTCGCCGGTCGTCTCGACGGTCACGAGTTCGACCTCGTACCGCCGGTCCTCGAGGGCCTCCTTGACGAGCCCGGCCTGTCGTCGGGCCAGCGTGGATCCCCGCGTCGCAAGTCGTAGCGTCCCGCGCGTTTTCATGGCCGATAGTCCTCGCCTCGGGTATGAAAAGCGCACGCTTGCCCGCCGGACGACCGAGCGTGGCTCCTCGGGTCGGTTCGTCTCCGGTACGGTCCCCCGCAGGTCATCGTGGCACGGCCTTCGGCACGTATTTTTTCACCACTATGTTCGGTTTTCCCTTCTCGAACCATCAAGACCGTCCATATGACCGTTTCCGTGAGACGACCACACGGCCGACGGTCCGACGAGTTCGATTCGTTTCGCCGACGCTCTCTACTGCATGATCTACCATTAAATAAATTGTCGCCGCTAGCAAACCAACGCCTCGAGCCCCGTAGCCGGCTCGCCGAACACGTTCGCTGGCTTTTCCAGCGTATAGGAACTGCTGTCCGGTTTAACTATAAAGGGCCGTCGAACGTCGGCTATGAAAGTAACCAGAAAACAACTGGCTACGTTCCTCGCGGCCATCTTCGTCGCGAACCTCATCGTGATGGGCGGCGGGGCGTGGCTCTCCTACCAGAACTCCCCCGATATTCCGGAGACGGTCGTCGGACCGGACGGCGAGACCATCGCCACAAGCGCCGACGTCCAGGAGGGGAAGATGGTCTTCCAGGAGAACGGGCTGATGAACCAGGGGTCGATGCTCGGTCGTGGTAGCTACTACGACGTCGACTACACCGCCGACAGCCTCGAGTTGAAGACCGAGCACATGCGCGATTACTACGCGCAGGAGGAACACGGAACCGCCTACGCGGACCTCGAGAACTCGGAACAAGCAGCGATCGACGCCACGGTTCGCCAGGAACTCCAGTCGAGCACTCCCGGCGAGCAGGTCGAGTACTCCGCGGCCGAGGCCTACGCCCACGAACAGGTGCGCCAGGAGTACGTCGAGCGCTACCACGAGGGCGACCGCGAACGCGGGGTTCAGGAGGGGCTGATCCCGACCGAGGAGGAGGCCGAGCAGTTCGCGGACTTCGCGCTGTGGACCGCGTGGATCTCCCACACCGATCGTCCGGACTCGGACGCCTCCTTCACCAACGACTTCCCGTACTCGCCCGCCGCGGGTAACGACGCCGGCGGCCCCGTGATGACCTGGAGCGTCATCGCGATGGTCCTGCTCGTCGGCGGCGCGGGGCTCGCGATCTGGCTCTACCGGGCCATCGAACTCCCCGAACCCGAGGCCGACGGCGTCACGATCCCCCACCCGAAGGAGATCGACCTGACCCCGAGCCAGCTCCTGAGCACGCGGTTCATCCTCATCGGGGCCTTACTGTTCGTCCTCCAGACGTTCCTGGGCGGCTTGCTCGCCCACTACTACGTCGAGCGCAACGACTTCTTCGGGCTCCACGAGGTGCTGGGGATCGACATCCTCGAGTTCCTCCCGTGGACGATCGCCCGCACCTGGCACGTCGACCTGGGGATCCTCTGGATCGCCACGATGTGGCTCGGTGCAGGGCTGTTCCTCGCGCCGCTGCTGACCGGTCGTGAACCCCGCCGGCAGGCGCTGTACGTCAAGGGCCTGATCGGCGCGTTGCTGGTCGTCGCCGTCGGCGGCCTCGCCGGCATCTGGCTCGGTATCAACAACGCCTTCGACGGCCAGTTCTGGTGGCTGCTCGGTAACGAAGGCCTCGAGTACTTGGAGATCGGCCGCGTCTGGCAGGCCGGCCTGCTGGTCGGCTTCCTGGGCTGGACGGCCCTCGTCGCCCGCGGGTTCAAACCGCTGCTCGATCGCGAACCGCGCTACGGGCTGGCCCACATGATCGTCTACGCGGGCGGCTCGATCGGCCTGCTGTTCATGGCCGGGTTCCTCTACACGCCGGAGACGAACTTCGTCATGACGGAGTTCTGGCGCTGGTGGGTCGTCCACATGTGGGTCGAGGGCGTCTTCGAGTTCTTCATCCTCGTCGTCATCGCCCTGACGCTCGTCTCGATGAACCTCCTCTCGAAGAAGTCCGCCGAGAAGGCGGTCATCTTCCAGGCCGCCCTCGTGATGGGCAGCGGCATCATCGGGGTCTCCCACCACTACTGGTGGGCCGGCCTCCCCGAGGTCTGGCTGCCGATCGGCAGCGTCTTCTCGACCATCGAGTTCATCCCGCTGCTCTTTATCCTCTACGAGGCGCTGGGGCAGTACCGCGCCATGAGCGGCGCCGGGAAGTCGTTCCCCTACCGGATGGCCTTCTACTTCATCGTCGCCTCGAGCGTCTGGAACTTCTTCGGGGCCGGCGTCATCGGCTTCTTCATCAACCTGCCGGTGATCAGCTACTTCCAGAGCGGGACCTACCTCACGGTGGCCCACGCCCACGGCGCGATGTTCGGCGCGTTCGGCTTCCTCGCGATGGGGATGGCCGTCTACATCCTGCGCGTGACCACCCGGTCCGAGAAGTGGTCCGAGAAACGGCTGCGCTGGTCGTTCTGGCTCTGTAACGCCGGGCTGGCGCTCATGCTGTTCCTGTCGTTGCTGCCCGTCGGCTTCCTCCAGCTAGAGGTCGCGTTCACCGAGGGGTACGCCGCCGCCCGCGCCCTCGAGTTCTACGAGGGTGGGCTGATCCAGACGCTGTTCTGGCTGCGCATGCCCGGCGACACGCTGTTGATCCTCGGCGCGGTCGTCTTCGCCTGGGACGTCGCCGCGAAGCTGCTGTTCCAGCGGAAGCCGACCGACTCGACGACCGATGACCACGTCATCGCCGACCGGATCTTCGCGGTCGACGAGCCCGTCGAGCCGGTTAGCGACGACGACTGACGGCTCCGCTGTCCTTTTTAAACCCTCCCACTATCGTGGGAGTCACGCGGGTGTCGCTCCGCCCGGTATAGCCGAGTATGGGGAACGATCGTACCGATCGTAGCGATCCCGACGTCGACGAACCGAGCGCCGATTCCGGACGCTGGCTCCCGGACAGGCCCGAGCCGACCCTCGAGGCGCCGATCCCGGACGACCTGGGGACGGCGCTGGGACGACTCGTCGGAACCGACCCGGTCGCCACCCTCGAGGAGTGGGTCGCCGAGTGTCGCCGGCTGACCGGCGGCATCGGCCTCGAGGAGCTCTGTCACGCCGAGGGGGAGACGGCCCACTGGGGCGAACTCGGCGGTGCGGGCGGGGAACGATACGACTTCCGGTGCGTGTACGACGCCGTGATCCTGGCCGCGGTCGCCGACGAACCGGTCCGTATCCACACCGAGAGCCCCGACGGGACGCCGATCGAGGCCCGCGCGACCGGCGACGAGGTGACCCCGACCCCGCCGAGCGCCGTCGTTTCGTTCGGGGTCGAGACCGACGTCGACCGGCCGGGAGGCGGGGCGAAAGCGGAGCCGACCCTCGAGGACGTCTACGCGACCGTCTGCCCGTACGTCAGGGCGTTCCCGGACCGCGAGGCGTACGACCGGTGGGCGTCGCGAGCCCCGGCCGCGACCGTGGCGATGCCGCTCGCCGGCGCGACGGACCTGGCCGAGGCGCTCGTCGAGTGACCCGGCGGTATAAACCGTCCCACCATACCCGGCAAACGGCCCTTTCGAATCACCGTTGTACGAAGTGTATGATGCCAGCGATCCGTACCGACGGCCTCACGAAACGGTTCGACGACGTCGTCGCCGTCGACTCGCTCGACCTGGAAGTGTGGAAGGGAGAAGTGTTCGGCTTCCTCGGCCCCAACGGGGCCGGGAAGTCGACCGTGATCAACGTCCTGCTCGATTTCGTCCGGCCGACAGCCGGCTCGGTCCGGGTTCTCGGCCACGACCCGCGGACCGACGCCGACCGGATCCGCCGACGGACCGGCGTCGTCCCCGAGGGGAACCCGCTCTACGACAGGCTGACCGGTCGCGAACACCTCGAGTGGACCGCCCGCGCACACGACGTCGCCGTCGACGCGACGGCGCTGCTCGAGCGGGTCGGCCTCCCGCTCGAGGCGGGCGACAGGCCCGTCGGCGGCTACTCCACGGGAATGCGCCAGCGGCTCTCGCTGGCGATGGCGCTCGCCGGCGACCCCGACCTGCTGATCCTCGACGAGCCGTCCGCCGGCCTCGATCCGACCGGCTCGCGACGGTTCCGCGAGATCGTCCGCGAGGAGGCCGACGACGGCCGGACGGTGTTCTTCTCCAGTCACGTGCTCGGGGAGGTCGAGGCGGTCAGTGACCGGGTCGGGATCATGGCCGACGGCCGACTCGTCGCCACGGGGACGATCCCGGAACTGCGGGCCGAACTGGACCTCGACGCGTCGATCGTCCTCGAGGTCGAACGCGTGCCCCCCGACCTCGCGCTCGAGGCGGTGCCGGGCGTCGACGGGGTCGCGGTCGACGGGACCACGCTGCGGGTCGACCTCGCGGACGCGACGGCGAAAGGCGAGGTCGTCGCCCGCGTCGCCCGGCACGCTCGCGTCCTCGACGTCCGCTCGGAGGGGACGTCGCTCGAGCGACTGTTCGCCACGTACACGTCGGCCGGTTCGACGGAGCGATCGGCGGAGTCGGCCGACCGTTCCCGGCTCGCGGAGGTGGAGGAATGAGCGTCCGCACCGTCGTCGCCAAGGACTTCCTCGACGTCCGGCGGGCCAGGACCGTCCGGTTCGTCGGCGGCCTCTACACGACCCTGATCGTACTGCTGTTCGCGCAGGTCCGGTTTGGAACCGGCGGGCCGTCCGACGCCAGGATGGCCGTCTGGAACATGGTCGTCGTCGGCGCGGCGTTCATCCCCGCGATCGCGCTCGTGTCGGCGTACCTCGCGATCGCCGGCGAGCGCGAATCCGGGAGCATCGTCTCCCTGCTGTCGACGCCGGTCAGCCGCCGGGACGTCGTCCTCGGGAAGTACGTCTCGCGGGCGGTCGTCGTCGCTGCGTCGCTGGCCGTCGCGTTCACGATCGCGGCCGGCCTCGCCGCGGTCTGGTTCCCCGCGTTCGATCCGGCCGTGTTCGCGGGCACGGCGGCGCTGACGACGCTGTACGCGCTGGCGTACGTGTCGGTCGCGATCGCCGTCTCCGCGTCGACGGCCACTCGAGCGCGCGCCATGGCCGGCGCGATCGGGTTCTACTTCGCGACGAACCTGGTGACGCTGTTCGACGACGTCTCCGGGCTGGCGGCGCTCGAGTACGTCGCGAACGAGTTGCTTGGCCTCGGCCTCGGCGCGGACGCGATCCAGTTCCTCGGGATTCTCTCGAACCCGACCCGCGCCTATCTGGCGTCGACGATGCTCGTGCTCCCCGCGGAACTCACCGAGGCGATCGGCCTCCCGGCACGCGAGTCGCTCTCCTGGTACGTCCAGCCCGAAATCGCGGTCGCGATCCTGTTCGGGTGGCTGGTCGTTCCGGTGGCGATCGGCTGGTACCGGTTCGAGCGGGCCGACATCACCTGACGACGGCCTCAGTCGAGGGCCGGCACACCGATCGCCTCGCGACGGTGATACAGGTAGTACCCCGCGAGGGCCGGCTGGACCGGCGGGACCGAAAGCGAGAGGAACGCCAGCGCGAGGTACACCCCCGGATTGGGTCGCCACGAGTCGCTTTCCGTACAGACGTAGGCCGCGTCCCGGTGGATCGCGACCGGAAACGCCCCGAACGCGACCGCACCGGCGAGCCCGGCCCCGGTCACCAGCAGGCCGGGGATCGAGAGGAGGATCGAGACGCCCGCGGCGACGAGCCCGAACAGCGTCGTCGCGAGCGACAGCGCGACGACGACCCACCAGCCCGACCACCCCGGGGGCGTCCCGAACCGGCGGTGTCGTCGCGCCAGGTAGACGACGCCCGCGGCCGGCGCCCACAGGAGCGCGAACGCGGCGTTGATCCACGGCCGCGGACGCCAGTTACCGCTCGCCCGGGGCTGGCGCCGGATCCGGTCCGCGTCGAAGAACAGCGCCAGCGTCATCCCGAGCGTCAGGAGCGTGTAGCCGGCCGTCCCGACGAGGAACAGCCCCCACGAGAGACCGGGGACGCCGGGGTCGAGGTCCTCGAGCACGCCGACGGCGCCGACGCCGACGACCGGCGGGAAGAGATAGCAGAGCCGCTCCGCGAGCCGGGCCCAGCCGATGTCGTCGACGTGCGTCGGCACCTGAATCATCGAATCTCGACCGTGCGACCGTCGGGTCGGGGTCGCGAGAGCGGGAACCGTTGGGGCCCGCTCCGGTTCCGCCGTGAGGGACGGGAGGGCCGTCTGGCCCGCACCGCTACAGCGCTTCCTTGTACGCCTCGAGCGTCCGCTCGACGTCCTCCTCGGTGTGGGCGTAGCTCACGAACTGGCACTCGAACTGGTTCTGCGAGAGGAACACGCCCTGCTCTTTCATCTGGCCCCAGAAGATCCGCCGCCAGCGGTCCGTGTCGGCGTTCTTGACGTCGCCCGCGTTTTTCGGACAGTAATCGTAGCGCGGGCAGGTGGGGTCCTGCCGACAGCCGGCCTCGCACTGCTCCTCGAGGGCGTTCGCCCCGGGGCCGTCCCGGGTGAAGATCACCTTGAACATGCTGTCGGTGCCGGTGACGGTGTACTGGGGTGCCTGGTCGGCGACGATCTCGGTCAGGCCGCGACGGAGCCGGTCGCCCAGTTCGTTGACGTGGTCGTAGACGTCGTTCTCGGCCGCGAACTTGAGCGTCTCGAGGCCGGCGGCCATCGTGACCGGATGGCCGGAGAAGGTGCCGGCCTGGAAGACGTCGCCCGAGGGAGTAAACTGTTCGACGATCTCGGCGCGGCCGCCGATCGCGCCGACGGGGAAGCCGCCGCCGACGATCTTTCCGAAGGTGGTCAGGTCCGGCGTGACGCCGAACTCGCTCTGTGCACAGCCGAGGCCGCCGACGCGGAAGCCGGTGATGACCTCGTCGAAGATCAGCAGCGAGCCGTGCTCGTCGGTGATCTCCCGGAGGAACTCGTGGTATCCCTCCTCGGGGTGGACGATCCCGTAGTTCCCCAGGATGGGTTCGGTCATGACCGCCGCGATGTCGTCGCCGTGTTCCTCGAAGACCTCGCGGACGGCCTCCTCGTCGTTGAACGGGACCGGCAGGGTGTGCTCGGCGAACGCCTGCGGCACGCCGGCCGAGGAGGGCGCGGGGTTCTCGTGATCGCCTTCGACGAGCGTCGACTCCTGTGCGCCGTGGTAGCCGCCCTGGTTGACGACGATCTTGTTCCGGCCGGTGTAGCCCCGGGCCAGCCGAACGGCCGAGGTGGTCGCCTCCGTCCCCGAGTTGACGAACCGGATCTTCTCGACCGACGGGACGTGGCGGACGACGAACTCCGCGAGGTCGACCTCGATCTCGGTCGGCGCGCCGTACATCGGTCCTTCGCTTGCTCGCTGCTGGATCCCCGCCTGTACGGGATCGGGGAGGTCGTGCCCCAGGAGGAGGGGACCGAGCCCCATCACCCAGTCGACGTAGCGGTTACCGTCGGCGTCGACGACGTGGCCGCCGTCGCCCTTCCGGACGAAGAACGGGTAGGGTTCGATCGCCGCTCGAACCGCCGAGTTGACGCCGCCGGGCATGACCGACAGCGCCCTGTCGTACAACTCCCGCGAGTTGTCGTCGTTCATACGCGGGGCTTGGGGGGCGGACGCCAAAGTAGTACCGAGGTTCGGCCGGCGCTCTCGAGGACGCGAATCCCTCGACCGGCGCTGGCCCCGGGTCAGCGACCGTCCCCGCCCTCGTTGGCGAGGGCGGACTTGCGCCGTCGGATCGTCTCCGTCGCTCGCTCGAACGCCGGCAGCCCCCGGAGCCGGAGCCCCTTCCGGCCGAAACTGCCCGTAGAAAAGACACGCGAGACCGTCACCGTCCCGTACCCCCGGTTGCGGCTGAACGCGGTCGTCTTCGTCTCGAGGCCGTTTACGTCCTCGATCCACGCCTCGGTCGTCGTCCTGGCCGAGAACCCGGCGACGACCACGATCCGGCGATCCGTCACGAGGTAGCGGACGCGGTTGCGCCGGTACCAGGCGTAGCCCGCGACGGCCAGGCCCGCGACGACTCCCAGCAGTCCGAACGCTGCCTCCTGCGTGGCGATAGCGAGCCCACCGAGTACGAACACCACCGCGAGAGCGAGGTGTCCGGCCCAGGCCCACCACGTCGGCCGCTCGTCGACGAGGATCGTCTCGTCGTCCAGAAGCGGCGGGTGCGTCCTCGAGGCGGGCCCCGACGACCCGGTTTCCTCCGACGGACTCGAGTCGTCGGCCGCCTCGCTCTCGTCGTACGACACCGTCGATCGATCGCTCCGCCCACTCATTCGTTCGCTAACAGATAACTCGGGTTGATAAGCGTGGTGGCGTCTCGAGTTTCGTTCGGACCGAACGGGGTGCTCCGCAGGAAAAGACGTATTCTCCGTTTCTCCGTCGATCAGACCGCTTCGGATCCGCTCTTGCCGGTCCGGATCTGGTAGGCGTCCTCGACGGGGTGGACGAAGATCTTGCCGTCGCCCGGTTCGCCGGTGTTCGCGGCCTCGCCGATGGCCTCGACGACCTCCTCGGCGGGGACGTCCGAGACGACGCACTCGACTTTGGCCTTCTGGTGGAGGTCGACCGTGTACTCCTCGCCGCGCCACTGGCCCTTCTTCGCGGGCTGTGAGCCGCGGCCGGAGACGTCGGTGACCGTCAGCGAGGGGGCACCGACGTCCGCAAGCGCCGTCTTGACCTCGCCCAGTCGGTCGGGGCGGATGATCGCGGTGACCAGTTTGATCTCACCGTCGTTCGGGTTGCCGCCGTCCGCGCGGACGACCGTCGAGTCGTCGTCGACGGCGCCCCCGTCGGTCGCGACCTCGGGCTTGCCGAACTCGGGGTAGGTGTCGACGCCGTGTTCGGAGACGTCGAGCCCGTCGCGTTCGTGTTCGGGCGAGACGCGGGCCTGACCGATAGCCTTGAACGCGAACCAGATGACGGCGGTCGCGCCGACCGTCCAGGCGGTGATGACGACGACGCCGAGCACCTGCGTCGCGAAGGCGGTGCCGACGCTCTCGACGACGCCCGGCGCGGCGACGAAGGGGAACAGCAGGGTGCCCAGGACGCCGGCCGATCCGTGGACCGGGAAGACCGCACAGACGTCGTCGATCTTCAGGTACTGTTCGACGAACTCGAAGACGAGCGGCAACTGCGCTCCGGCGAGGCCGCCGACGACGAACGCGCCCCACCACGCGGTGGTGTCGGGGATCGCCGTGATGCCGACGAGGCCGGCGAGCAGGCCGTTGGCGACGTACAGCGTGTCGACCTTGCCCGTCTTGAGCCAGGCGACCAGGCCGGCACCCATCGCGCCGCAGGCCATCGAGATCGTGGTCGTCATGGCGACGCGCCCGAGCTGGTCGCCGAGGAACGCGCCGTCACCGAAGATGGCCGACGTCCCGACGTTGAACCCGTACCAGCCGAACGCGAGGATCAGCGTGCCGAGCACGGCGAACGTCAGCGAGTGGCCGGGAATGACGTTCGCGGTGCCGTCCTCGTTGTACCGGTCCATGCGCGGGCCCAGCACCCACGCGGCGGTGAGCCCGGCGATGCCGCCCATCCCGTGGACGATCATCCCGCCCGCGAAGTCGGCGAACGGCGTTCCGGTGACCGCCCCGATGTGGCCGCCGGCCCAGGTCAGGCCCGTGACCACGGGGTAGATGACCGCCGCCAGCAGGAAGGTGTAGCCGACGTACGCACGCAGTTTCGCGCGGCCCGCGACCGCGCCGGAGACGATCGTCGCCGCGGTCATGGCGAAGACCGCGCCGTACAGCCAGTCGATCCAGCTACTCGCCTCGGCGGTAAAGGCCGGTTCGAAGCCGCTTCCGGCGACGACGCCCTCTATCCCGACGCCGATCAGGAAGAAGACCGTCACGCCGACGCTCCAGGTCAGCAAGTTCTTCGTCAGCTGGTTCGCCACGTTCTTCGAGCGCACCTGTCCCGCCTCGAGCATGGCGAAGCCGGCGTGCATGAAGAAGATGAGGAACGTGACGACCAGGATCCACGTGGCGTTGAGCGACTCCATCAACACCTCGGCGTCGGTCTGCAGGATCGTCGGCTCCATCAGGCGACCACCTCTCCGGAGCAGCCGTCAGTTTGTATACGGACGTCTATTTCTACGCTATTCTTCCGCACGATCGTATTTCGAATCACGATTGTGGTGGATGGTAGAGTTGAATATAAGGGTTAGCGTTAACGTCCGTCGAATTACGCTGGTGTAATAGGGACGAACGACCAAATCTAAAGGCGATCTAATGTGTATAAGGGTATTTCCGCCGCGGTTCGGTCGCTTTCGCGGCCGGGTTTCGACGTTCGTCAACCCGTCGAGCGGGCTATCACGGGGTACTCGGAGGGGATTCGGTCGTATCGTCGGTCCGTGCGAGCACGTCACGCTCGTGCGCGGCAGATGTTGCCACGGACTCGAGGGGCCGTCGATCCGAATGGACGTTCGTCAGAATGATGGGGGCTGTGGGGTCATACGGACTGCTGTAAGTCATTACCGGCGCAACCGCGACCGCCCTGCGGTTGCACCGGTAAACAGTTACAGCAATCCGTATCAGTCGTCCTCGGTCAATCGCGATGCGACGTCCTCGGTGAAGTAGGTCAGGATCAGGTCCGCGCCCGCCCGCTTGATCGACAGCAGCGACTCGAGCGCGACTGCCTCGAGATCCAGCCAGCCCTTCTCGGCGGCGGCGTGTAGCATCGCGTACTCGCCGGAGACGTTGTACGCGGCGACGGGATGATCGAACTCCCGGCGGACGTCGGCGACGATGTCGAGGTAGGGGAGGGCGGGTTTGACCATCAGGACGTCCGCGCCCTGTTCGACGTCCAGTGCGACCTCGCGGACGGCCTCGCGGGCGTTCGCGGGGTCCATCTGGTAGTGGCGGCGGTCGCCGAAGGCGGGCGCGCCGTCGGCGGCGTCCCGGAAGGGGCCATAGAAGGCGCTCTCGTACTTGGCGGCGTAGCTCATGATCGGGACGTGTTCGTGGTCGGCGGCGTCTAAGGCCTCCCGGATCGCGCCGACCATCCCGTCCATCATCCCGCTCGGCGCGACCATGTCCGCGCCGGCGTCGGCGTGTGAGACCGCGATCTTCCGGAGCGACTCGAGGGTGGCGTCGTTGTCGACGGTGATCGACGGGTCCTCGGGGAGCGAGTGGCCCTCGCCGGGAACGTGACCGTCTCCGGTTCCGTCGCTCGAGCCGTCCTGGAGGCTGCCCTCGGTTCCGTCGTCCGAACCGTCCCGGAGCCTCCCCTCCAGGGTCCCGCAGTGGCCGTGGTCGGTGTACTCACAGAGGCAGACGTCGGTGACGACGTAAGCGTCCGTCTCGGCGGTGATCCGGCGGGTCGCCTCCTGGACGACGCCGTCGTCGGCCCACGCGCGAGTCCCCTCGGAGTCTTTGGATTCGGGGACGCCGAACAGCATGACAGCCTCGACGCCCGTCTCCAGGACTTCCTCGACGCGGTCGACGGCCGCCTCGAGCGGGACGCGTTCGTGGCCCGGCATCGACTCGATCGGCCGGCGCTCGTCGGTCGTCGCGTCGACGAACACCGGGGCGATGAGGTCGGTGGGCTCGAGGCTCGTCTCGCTGACGAGCCCGCGGACGCCGTCCTGGCGGAGCCGTCGGGGGCGATGGGTGAGGTCCATGCGGGATCCTACAGACGGCCGGGTCAAAAACGGCGCGCTCTCGGTAGGTCTCGAGGGTCGACGAGCGCTGCGCTGCGCCCCTCGACCGATCGACGTTCAGTCGTCGTCCGCGACGTCGGTCACTTCACCGGCGTTCAGCCGGTTCATGTCCCGGCTCGCGTGTTCCCGGATCGTCTCGTTGTTGAACCGCTCCCCGTCGTAGGCCACGCTGATGGCCCAGATGGTGAGGATCGCCGCGGCCGTCGCGGGGACCGCTGGTTCGACCTGGCCCTGGCCGAAGAGTTCGGGAGAGCCCAGTCCGAACTCCCAGCCGACGAAGACGAGTCCGCCGACGACGAAGCCGGGCAGGCCCGCCTCGCGGACGGTGCCGTCCCAGAGCATCATCACCAGGCCGGCGAACAGCACGGACATGATGCCCATCCCGAGCGTGTTGATGACGATGATTTCGATCCCGCTGAAGGCGATCAGCGCGGCCCCGACCCCGAACGCGACGATCGTCAGCCGGGTGACGACGACGAGGTGGGCGTCCGAGAGTTCGTCGCGCCCGCCGCGGAACGGGATGTAGAGGTCGTTGATGAAACTCGTCGCGCCGGCGAGCAGAAACGAGTCCGCCCCCGTGATGACCGAGGAGACGGCGGCGGCGAGCAACAGGCCCGCGAAGGCGTCGGGGAGGGTGTTCGTGATCGTCCAGGCGAACGCCATCGACGACTCGATCTCGGCCCCCTGTGCGTTGGCGATCATCCCCGCCGTCGCGGTGAGGATCCCGTAGCCCGTGATGATGGTGCCGGCGAGGAAGGTGCCGAACATCGCGACCTTTCGGCTCCGGGCGGACCACGTGCGCTGGAGCATCTGCTGTTGTGCGCCGGCAACGGTGATGTACATCAGGTACCAGGTGCCGATCTGGACGAGGCCGACGCCGAACCAGTTCTGGTGACCCTGGGAGACCTCCGCGGTGACCGCGCCGACGCCCCCGGCGTTCGAGAGCGCCAGCGGGATCGCGACGATCATCCCGACGATTATGACGACGCCGTGGAGCGTGTCGGTGTACGCGACCGTGTTCATCCCGCCGTACGCGGTGAGGCCGACGAACACCGCCACGCTGACCCAGAACGCCGTCGAGAGGTCGAGTCCCGTGACGACCGAGAGAACGGACGCCATGCCGATCGTCTGTCCGGCCGTGAGTGCGACCTGCCCGACGACGGTAAACAGCCCGGCGAAGTACTTGGTGTACTCGCCGTAGACGCGCCCGAGCAGTTCGGGGACGCTCACGACCTCGAACGAGTAGATGAACCCGATAAACAGCGCCATCGTCATCCAGGCCAGCCCCTGGGTCATCGCGTACCACTGCGCGCTGATCCCCTCGACGAACGCCTGCTGGGCGATCCCCATCGTCAGCCCGCCCCCGGTAAACGTCGCGAAGTAGGTCATCAGGTAGACCGGGAGGCTCAGGTTTCGCCCGGCGAGCGTGAACTCGACGTACCCCTCGCCAGCCCCGCGGCCGTACCACAGGCCGACGGCGAGCGTCACCGCGAAATAGAGCACCATCGCCACCACTACCGGATCGCTAGACACGCCGTCGATCACGGTACCACGTCGGCGCGACTCGCCGCCCTGTTATCGCCGCTGTGAAACATGCTATACGGTTTCACGGGGTGGGGATTAGGCCCACGCCTTGCTCGCAAATGCCACATAACAGGCGACTCGAGGCCGAGCCACCCCTGGGGCCCCGAGCCCACGGGTTCCGTCCTTCGAAAGGCCGCCCCGTTGCCGAGATCAACACCCTCATTTGCGGAGGGAAGCGACGGTCACACGATCGGCATCGATGACGACGAGACGGAGGCCATGTGAATGAGGTGGCGCTACCGAGAGACGGTGCTCGTGTTGAGCACGCTCGCGTTCTTCGCGACGATGGTCGGTCGGCTGGCGATCAGTCCGGTCGTCCCGATGGTCACCGAGGACTTCGGCGTCTCGAACTCGGTGATCGGGATCGCGCTGACGGGGATGTGGATGACCTACTTCCTCTCGCAGTTCCCCAGCGGCCTGTTCGCCGATCGCCACGGCGAACGACCTGTCATCCTCGTCGCCGTCGGCGGAACCGCCGTCGCGAGCGTCTTCCTCGCCGTCGCGCCGCTGTTCGGGATCTTCCTGCTCGGGACGCTCCTCCTGGGGGCCGTCGCCGGACTCCACTACAGCGTCGCGACGACGCTGCTCACGCGGACCTACGACGAGATCGGCACCGCGATCGGCGTCCACAACAGCGGCGGCCCCCTCGCGGGACTGATCGCGCCGCCGATCGCCGCCTGGATCGGGGTCCGCTACGGCTGGCGGCCCGCCGTCGCGATCGGCGCCGCGGCCGCCGTCCCCGTCTTCGTGCTGTTCGCGTGGCGAGTTCGCCCCACCGAGCCGCGCCGGCCGGACGAACCCGTCCGCGACCGCCTCGAGCTAGAACCCATCCTCGAGTTGCTCTCGCGGCCGGAGATCGCGTTCCCGGTCGTGCTCGCGATCCTCGCGGCGTTCGTCTGGCAGGCGACCTCCTCGTTCCTGCCGACCTTCCTCGTCGAGCACCGCGGCCAGTCGACGGAGTTCGCGGGGGTGGTGTTCGCGAGTTACTTCGTCGTGCAGGCGATCACGCAGGTCGGCGTCGGGGCGGTCTCGGACCGGTACGGCCGGGACCTGGCGACGGCCGGCTGTATGGTCCTCGCGTCGACCGGGTTCGGCCTGCTGGTGGCCGTTCCGGGCCGGATCGCGCTCGGCGGGGCGGTCCTCCTGATCGGAACGGGGCTCGGCTGGGGGGCCGCGCTGTTGCCGCGGTTCATGGACGTCCTCGGCGAGGAGGAGCGAGGTGCGGGCTTCGGCCTCGTCCGGACCGTCTACGGGTTCGTCGGCGCGCTCGGCTCGGTCTGTACGGGGATCCTGGCCGATCTCTTCGGCTGGGGGGTCTCCTTCGCCGTACTCGGCGGACTGCTGGCGCTCGTGTTCGTCGCGCTGGTGGTCAACCGGGCGCTCTCGCTCGGGTACTGATACGGATTGCTGTACCGGTCTATCGGGGCGACCACGACCTCGTTGTTACGTCCGGAACACGAGGGCTGGTACCCCCGTCGAACTCCCGGACGTGTTATACGTGGCGGCCGAATACCGAGCGTCGATGACCGCGAAGAACAGGACTCGAGGCGCGGCCACGTGTGTCGACTGTGGACGGGCCCTGGCGGTCCGGATCTCTGGGACAGACGTTCTGCACCCGATCGGGAGTACCGACGGCTGTCCCTGCGGCGGGACCGAGTTCCGGCTGCTCGGGGACGGACCCGCGCCGACGCCCGGAGACGACCGCGAGCGGGCCGCAGCTCGGCACACGTCAGTCGAAAGCTCCGACCTTTAGCCGCCCCAGAACGTAGCCGATCCGTGTCAAACAGCGAGGAGGCCGTCAGATCGCTGACCGAACTCGGGCTCACGGAGTACGAGGCCCGGTGTTTCGTCGCGCTCGCTCGTATTTCCTCCGGAACGGCCAAGGAGATCAGCGACGTCGCCGAGGTTCCGCGCTCGCGCGTGTACGACACGATCGAACGCCTCGACCGGAAGGGACTGGTCACCGTCCAGCAGTCCGACCCGCGGGAGTACCGGGCCATCTCGATCGACCTGGCCATCGAGCGGATCCGCGACGACTACGATTCCCGAATCAACGCCGCCGAGAACGCGCTGCAACAACTCGAGCGGCCCGACTCCAGGGAGAACGAGGGAACCTGGGCCATCTCGCGCCCGGAGTACGTCACCGACCGGATCGTCACGTTTCTCGAGGAGGCCGACGACTCGATCCATCTGGTCGCCGCCGCCCCGGATTCGATCGACCGGGAGGTCTACGCCGACCTGTGTGACGTCGCCGAAGGGGAGCCCGAGGTCGTCGTCGAAGTACCGACCGAGGACGACCGCGAGGCGTTCCACGAGGAGGTGCCGGAGGCGACGGTGGTCGTCGCCGAGGAGTTGCAGACGACGACCGCCGTCAACGAGGAACGGCCGGCGAAACTGTTGCTCGTCGACGGCGAGGCGGTGGTCGCCTCGGGGCTCAAGGAGAGCGACCTCCCGGACGTCGTCCACGAGACGGCGGTCTGGACCTACGGCCGGGATCACGGGTTCGCCGCCTGGATGCGCGAACTGCTCGACGACAGACTCGAGCGCCGCGACGTCGATCGCTGACACAGAGGCGACCTCGAGACGAACCGCGACGCCGGCGAATCGCCGGCCCGGAATACGGCCGGGCGTCGGTGTGGCCGACTTCGAGTCCGTACTTTTAAGTGATCGTCCGACGTTTGACCTGTTAGCAATGGCCATAGATCCGCAGTTCAACGAAAACCGCGAGAAGGTGGACGAACACGAGGGCCACGCCGTCTGGGGACCGGTGGACGAACCCGAGGAACTGGGCATCCACGGGACCCACGTGGCGGTCGACTTCGACCTCTGTATCGCGGACGGGGCCTGTCTCGAGGACTGCCCGGTCGACGTCTTCGAGTGGGTCGACACGCCGGGCCATCCCGAAAGCGAGAAGAAAGCCGATCCGGCCAACGAGGCCCAGTGTATCGACTGCATGCTCTGTGTCGACGTCTGCCCGGTAGACGCCATCGACGTCGATGCGGGGCGGACGGCCTGATACGGTCCGACACTCTTGCTGCGGTTCGAGTAACTGCCGTCGGCTAACGGCTACCGATTGACGACCTCCGCGATTTTGTTCGCCCTGCTCCCGCTCCCGAGACTGGCGATCGTCGCGAACGGAGAGCCCGAAAACGGCGAGTCCCTTCCCGTTACTCGGCGCGGTCGACGTCGACCTGTTCCTTGAGCGTCTCGAGTCCGTCTGCCTCGGCGAGTTCCTGTAACCGCTCCCGGAAGTGTTCTTCACAGAGGCCGACTTTCAGCCCGTCGGATTCCGCTGCGAAGGCGGCTTCGCGGTCACAGTAGTGGCAGTTCATGAACGCGGGTACGACCCCCGAGACATTGAACCCTCCGCTATCGGCCGGTGTTCCCGCTACCGCTACCGTACCGGTCCCCGTCGGGTGCTGGCAGTCCCAGTCGCTCGTACTCGTCCCGCGAGAGGCCGGCGACGCCGAGTTCGTCTCCATGTGCGTCGGTCCCGCCCGTCACGAGCAGGTCGTGGCGATCGATCGTTCGCCGGACGGGCGTCAGATCGACGTCGCGGCCGTACGGATAGTGGAGTTCGACGGCGTCTAACGCCGCAGCCCGCTCGAGGGCGCTTTCGGGGTCGCGATATCGAAGCGGGTGGGCGAGCGCGACGACCGAACACGCTTCCGCGAGCACCGCCCGGCCGCGCTCGAACGAGGGGACGTTCCGCGGTACGAAACAGGGGTCACCACCGCCGATGAGCCCGTCGAACGCGTCCTCGTAGTCGTAGTCGACGTCGGGGTGGTCGTCGATCGCACGGGCGACGTGGGGGCGGCCGAAGCCGTCGGTGACGGTGACGCCGAGGTCGACGCCGAGCCGATCCTCCACGCGGTCGACGATCGCCTGCCCGCGTTCGATCCGGTCCCGCTGGATTCGCTCGGTCAGGGTCTCGAGTTCGGCCGTTCGCTCGACCGCGTATCCCAGCAGGTCGACGCGCTGGCCGGGATCGGGCCGGTCGCCCGGCGGCCGAACCTCGTCGATGCCATCGATTTCGACGCGAAGTTCGATTCCGTTGACGACCGTCACGCCGTCGCGCTCGACGACCGGTTCCTCGACGGGCTGGAGCCGGTCGTGGTCGGTGAGTCCAACGACGTCCACGCCGTGGCGCTTCGCCGCGGCCGGCACCGCCTCCCGCTCGAGGCTGCCGTCCGAGCGGGTGGTGTGGACGTGCAGATCGGCGTATGGCATACTCCACCCGAGCGCGGCCGGGCCTAAAGTCGTTTTCAGTCCCGGAGCTGTCGATCCGCCCGCCCATGAAGGTCCCTCTAGCTGTATAAGGTGTAGTATCGGCCTAGAGATCGTTTATGGACAATGTTTATAATCATCGTTCACTCAGAATACGACGTAATGCTGCTCAACGGCACCGGCGAACTCATCGACGATTACGAGTACCCCGCGACCACCGAGGAACTGATCGATGCCCACGGCGACCGAACCCTCGAACTCCCGAACGGCTCCGAACGGGTCGAGGAGGTACTCGCACGCCTCGAGTCCGAGACCTTCGAGACGCCGGAGGACGCCCGTTTCGCCATCTACGCCGCCGTGAGCGAGAAGGCGGTCGGTCGAGTCGGCTACAGCGACCGTGATCCGACGCCGGTCGGCAGCCCGTACAGCCCCGACGCGGTGTCGTTCTAGCCGTTTCGGGCCCGGAATCCGGCTCGTCCTATCCCGTCCCGTCCCGTCTCGTCCCATCCCATCGTACTTTTCCGATCGTCAGTCCCCAACAGCGGTACGCCCCGTGGTCTCGGGCCGTCCGTCGGTCGGTTCGATGGCCGGAAACACTACTACCCAGAAGCCACGAGTTGGCGTCGTTGCGCGTCCGGTCGTCGCCCCGTCCTGCCTTCGTCCGGGAACGTAAGCCCGGAGCGGCCGGGACGAAACGGACCGAAACGGACCGAAACGGACCGAAACGGAACGAGTACCGAATGGCCGAAACAGCCCCAATACGCGTCGGAATCTCCGAACACGGACTCTCGACTGACGGCCGTCCGTTAGTGACGAATGGGGTCGGCTCCTGCGGCGTGGTCATCCTCCACGACGACACCGCCGGGGTCAGCGCGATGCTCCATTTCATGCTCCCCGAACGCGAGTCCCCGTCGCCGGCGGATCCCGACGAAAAGTTCGCCGATACCGGACTCGAGGTGCTGGTCTCGGCCTTCGAGTCCAACGGTGGGCGGACGCGGCGGGCGTGGGCGAAACTCGCGGGCGGTGCCCGGATGTTCGAATTCGATAGCTTCGACACGCCGATCGGTGAGCAGAACGTCGCGGCCGCACGCGACGGTCTCGAGTCCCGGAACATCTCGATCCGGGGATCCGACGTCGGCGGCAGCGAGGGGCGACAGGTCACGTTCGAGCCGGCCTCCGGCGGGATGATCGTCAAGACTGCTGCCGGGAAGACGCGGCGGCTCTAGAAGAGGTCGTCGGGGTCGGCGTCGGTCTCGTCGGCGCGTTCGACGAGCAGATCGTCCAGTGCGGACTCGAGTTCCGCGGGTCGGGGGACGGCGAACAACTGGCACTGCAGGGCATCGCTGTCGCCGATCCGGATCGCGGAATCGAGCAGGAACGCGTAGTTCTCCTCGCGGCCGACGTCCGCGATGATCGGGCTCACGATCGACGACCCCATGTCGTCGACGAACGCTGGCGGCGAGTGTTCGATCGACGTCTCGAGGACGTTCGCCCAGCCGTCGATGAAGCCGCTGGCGATCACGTTCCCGAGCTCCTCGAGGGCCTCCCGTCTTCGGCCGGCCCACTCGATTTCCGCGCCATCCGCCCGGTCGCTTTCCAGGTCGACGAACGGCAACGCGCCGACGGCGGTCCGGGCCGCGCCGGGGTCGAACAGGATCGCCAGGTGGCCGCTGGGGGTCCCGTCGAACTGGACGACGGTGCCGACACGCCGCCGATCGCTGACGTGGGTCGGGACGTCGGAAAGCGGGACGAACCGTAGCCGATTGACCTCGACGGCCGTCGAAAGCTGTGTCATATCGCTGACGTTGTCCGCGGCCTTCGTCGACCCGTGCTCGGTCATCTCCGAGAACACTTCGAGTTTCTCGAAGGGGATCCGCCCGCGACCGGTCGGGACGGCGCCCGAGTCGTCGACCCGGGTGTCCAGCAACCGCTCGAGCGACTCGAGTTCCGGGAACAGCAGCATTCGGAAGGAGACGTCCTCGCCGACGGCGTCGACCCGGCTCCGGAAGACGACGACGTATTCGTCGTCGGTCAGGTCCTCCGGGAACACCGCGACGCCCGTCCCCTCGACGTACTCCGGCGGCGAGACCTCGACTTTCGTCTCGAGGTGGTCGGCCCACCCACCGACGAACCCGTTGACCATGATGTTCCCGGCCTCGACGATCGCGCTCTCGGTCAGTTCCGGATCGGCGGGACCGTCGCGGCCGGCGTTCGGAACCAGTTCGCGCGCGATGGTCTCGCGCCCCTCGGCGTCGAACGCGAGCACGGTCGTTCCCGACAGCGGGTCACCGAGCGAGACGTCGATCCCGGCGAATTCCCGGCCGTCGAACTCGTACTCGAGGTCGGCGGTCGACAGCAACGAGACGTCGGTCACTTCGACGCGTGTCTCGATCCCGGTCAGTTCGGCAAGCGCCTCCGCTGCCGACTCGCCGCCGTCGCGGGCCAGTTCGTTGTAGGTCTTCAGCGATTGGACGTCGATCTCCATCGTTAGTTCCTCGCAGGCTGGCGCTGGCGCGCGGACGCGCCCGTCCCGGCGTTCGAGCCCTCGAGGGTCGGGCTCGCGCCCGTCACTGTCCCCACCTCGGTCCCGATCGCTGTTCGTAACACGTTCTGTACCTGAACGAATCACGTAATTTATTTTTCGGCGATCGACCGTCGACGGCCGCTCAGTCGACGAACTCGACCGCGTCGTTCGCCTCGAGGTCGAGCGGCACCGACCCCTTGCGGTACCCTTCGACGTGGCCGTCGGGCCGGGCGCGGTAGACGACGGCGGGCCGGTGGCGGACGTCCGGTCGTTCGTCGCGGACGGCGGCCCAGCTATCGTCACGGAAACTCGAGCAGTCGACGAACAGGACCGCGCCGCCGCCGTGTTTGGCGAGCTGTCCGTTGGTCTTCGTCTCGGCGGTGTCACGGACCGCGGCGACGGGGCCGGCGGCGCTGCGGTTCGTCGGCGGCTGTGGGCGAGTCACCTCGACCAGGGCGTTCGTCTCCCCGTCCTCGGCGCGGAAGTCGAGGGAGTGGCCGGTCGTCACCTCGATCTCGGGGACGACCTCGTAGCCGGCGTCGGTGAGGATCTTCGCGGCGATGAACTCGGCCATCGTCGCGCTCATGCGGACGCGGTCGACGTGGTTGCTGGTACCGAGTTTGCCCGCCATCACGTGTCGGTAGTCGTCGAACACGCCGGTCTTCAGGAACTCCTCGAAGAAGCGCGTGGTCTCCCGGCGGCCGGCGTCGGGGAAGCCGGCGGCGTGTTCCCGGAAGAACGCGCGGGTCGACTCCCGGCCGTCCTTGGACATGAACACGGGGAGGAAAAACCAGGAGATGTAGGGGTAGTCGGCGAGCCACGGATCCTCCTCGTGGAGCGTCGCGAGCAGTTCCCGCTGGGTCCAGCGAGCGACGTGATAGGGCACCTCGTCCCAGCCGAACTTGTCGGTCCGCCACAGCGACGACGGCGTCTCCGTGTTGCCCATCCAGTAGGCCTCGGAGTCGTTGCGCGCAAACAGGGCGAGGTCGCCGTTTTGCATTTCGAAACGGTGAGTACTCCAGTCGGCACCGATGTCGAACCGCGGGGAGACGGCCCGGGCACCGATATTCGAGCGGAGCGGCTGTAGAATATCCTGCCGGACTCGTTGCTCGCTCCACGACTGGGGCGAGTAACGAAAGCGAAGCGGCTGTGCCACACCCTTATTTCGGCTCGAGCGCGCTTACGTGTTACGAGAGCCGGGACACGAGATGATGGGTGTCTCGAACCACCGTTACATTGATGTGTTCGAGCCACCTATGTGTGTATACCTACCATGTCAATGGGTGCCTATGACGAGGACGAACACGAGCGACGCGAGCAGCAGTCTTCGCGGGTCGACGCCGACTTCGACGACGAGCGCACGATCTATCACGGCGAGGTCGAGTACGACGCGGGCTCGTCTGCGGAGGAGCTTCTAGACCAGTTCGAGGAGATCAAGTCGAACTGACGCGGTGACACGCCTTTTCTGTGTCACCGCTGGACTCCGATCGCCAGCAGTGTAACGACCGCGACCGCGACGACGTGACCGACGAGAACGACGAGGAGCGCCGGCTGTTCCAGGACGAACGGGACCAGCAGCAACTGTACCGCGGCGAACGCGACGTTTATCGCGTCGACGCGCCGGTAGCGACGACTCACGCTCGGCTCGAACTCGTAGACGAGCGATCGCCACAGGCCGACGACGCTCGCCCACCAGCACGTCCCGATCCGATAGACGACGTCCCACAGCACCAGCAACGCGAGTGCGACCGCGATCGGCGGCGGGTCGGTCCCGAACAGGTCGACGAGCAAGGTTCGCTCGAACCCGGCGCCGCGCGGATCGACCACGAACAGGTAGGTCACGAGCGCGACGAACGCCAGGACACCGAGGACGACGTCGATGCTCGAGCCGAACAGGAGCCGCCGGTACTCCCGCGGCGTCGGGAGATCGCGGACCATGTGGCTGAACCGCAGCATGAGCCAGCTCCCGATCGTCGCGACGAGGACGGCGACCGTGCCGGGCACGACCGCGGCCCGGAGGTCGTAGGCCGCGGCGACGAGGAGAATTGCGACTTCGAAGCCGACGAACTGGAGGCCGATCGCCGTCCGGCCGGAGACGTTCAGTCCCGGAACGGTTCCGAGCAGACTCTCGTAGACCCACGTCTCCCCGTAGTCGAGGTCGGACGGCTCCGCGGCGTCGGTCATCGATCGCCCCGTTCGGGCGACGTCCCGGACGCCGCGGTCCCCCCTCGAGCGGCGTTGTGGTCCGGCTGGGGACCCGGATCGACCGCGTCCCTGTCCCCCTCGAGCGCCCGCGCGACGGCCTCCTCGAGGGGCGTTCGCTCGAGGCCGACGAGTTCCTGGAGGCGGTCGTCGGTGACGACGACGCGATTCCGGACTCCCTCGATGAGCGGGCGGGCGACCGCCGACGGGACGTCGGTGACCAGCCCGACCCAGTACGCCGAGAGTCGCGGACTCAGGACCGGAACGGCGACGATACGCGGCGGCCGGCCGGTCGCGAGTTCGGCGGTCGTCGTCAGCAGCTCCCGGTAGGTCACCACGTCGGGGCCGCCGATCTCGTAGGTCTCGCCGGCCGTCTCCGGGCGCTCGAGGACGGCGAGACAGTACGCGACGACGTCGTCGATCGCGATTGGCTGGCAGTCGGTCTGGACCCACTGGGGCGTGATCATCACGGGGAGTCGGGTCGCGAGCTGTCGGACGAGACGGAAACTCGCGCTGCCGTCGCCGACGATGATCGCCGCTCGAAGGACGGTCACGTCCGGCGTCCCGGCGGCGAGCAGCGTCTCGACCTCTCGGCGGGACTCGAGGTGACTCGAGAGCGTCTCCGACTCGCTGCCGAGGCCGCTGAGGTAGATCACCCGCTCGACGCCGGCGTCGCTGGCGGCCCGTTCGAAGTTCCGCGCGGCGCGGCGGTCCCGTTCGACGAAGTTCCCGGCCGCCCCCATCGCGTGGATCAGGTAGTAGGCGGCGTCGACGTCTGCAAGCGCCGACTCGAAACTCCCCGGTTCGAGGACGTCACCTTCGACCACGGCGACGCCGTCGGGCGGATCGTACGCGTCGGCGTCCCTGACGAGAACGGTTACGTCGTGGTCGGTCGTCGAACGCAAGGCGTCCACGAGTCGCCCCCCGACGAACCCGGTCGCGCCCGTGACGAGAACGTGCATGCCCGTTCTTCGGGTGGGACGACCTTAACAGTCGTTGGCCCCTGAACGTTTTCGCCGTCACTCGAGCGCGTCCCAGCCCGGCGTCTCCGGGGCGTCACGGCTCAGTTCGACCGCGGCGGCGAGATCCGCTCGCCCCTCCTCGGTTTCTCGCTCCCCGACGTCGTCCGCCCGCCGGTGCCACTCCCGGATCGCGGGGCCGACCCACGACGCGTTCCCGTCGGCGTCGGGCACCGACTCGAGCGCCCGTTCTTTCGCCTCCTCGTAGTGGTAGTCCGACGTGGCGAGCGTGCCCGGACTCGAGGCGGCCGCGACCGCGAGACACTCCGCCCGGTCGGCGGCGGTCGGTTCGCCCGCGGCGATCCGGCGGATCGTCCCCTCGAGCGCGTCGGGTCGGGGGTGACAGAACAGTTTCTCACCGATGGCCTGGGTCCCGAGGAGGAGGCCGCCGGAATCCGTGTCGACGTCGACCTCGTCCGAGACCAGCCGCTCCGTGCCGCGGTCGACGGTCGCCTCGACCCGTTCGCACTCGGTTTCGTGCTCGAGCGCGAAGTTGTGCGCCGGGTAGGCACGACACTCCGCGGGGTAGCGGTCGTCGTCGTGGATCCGACACTGCAGGGTCTCCGGATCGAGGAAGACGCAGGCCGGCAGCCAGGTCGGCTCCCGGCCGAAGGGCGCGACGGGCTTGGGCGGCTTCCGCAGGCCGACGAAGAAGGCCGGCCGGCCCGCGACCGCGGCGAGGGTGTGGCCGTCGATCTCCACGCCCTCGTCGCCCTCCCGGGCGTGCCAGAACCGCGGCGTCAGGGCACCGGCCATCCCGTCATCGAGGAAGCCCCGGACTTCGTCGCGGGTGAGCGGGACGAAGTTGGGGTCGTCGTCGAGTGGGTCCCGACCGTCGCCGTCGCCGTCGCTGTCACGAAACGGGCGGCGTCCGGATCGGTCGCGTCGCTCGCGGTCGACCCCGTCGCCTTCGTCGAACTCCTCGAGCAGCGGCCGCCAGTCCATACAACAGGCCGCACAGCCCTCGCAGTTCAACTCCATACCCGTCGGTACCCGCTCGGCGAGCAAAACGGTACTGTCGACTATCGACTGTCGACCCCCTACCCAGGCGAACCACTTTCACCGTTCGGCTCCCACCCTCGAGTATGGCAAAGGACTCCTGTGACGGCTGTGGCCGAACGGTGACCGTGGCCGGCGGTATCGCCAACATCTGGACGTTCGGCGAGGACGCCGGCAAGGGCACCGCGATGACTCTGGAGTTCGAGGACGGGACCGAGCACCTGCTCTGTTACCCCTGTATCGAGGCTCTACCGGACAACCCGTCCGCGGCGGACGTCGATCGACTCGAGGAGGTCGACGAGACGACGTCCCGGCACGCGGGGCCGTAAAAATGGCGGTAGTGCGCGTGAGCGTGGGGACGATCGCCGACGCGGAAGAGGGGCCGGAGCCGCCCTGACACGGCTGCCCGGGGTCGGGCGATCGTCCCTGTCGACGGGGACCGGAGTCCCACGCGGCGTGACGGCCGCGCGGGGATGCGATCGAAGCCGTATGGCAACCACACCGACGGTCGGTCGTGCTGCGACCGTGCTGGAAGCGAACCGTACTGCGACACACCGAGACCGCACAGCGGTCGCACAGCAGTCGCACCGCAACCGCACCGCAACCGTACCGCAACCGCACCGCAAGCGGAAGGGGTGGGATTTGAACGCCACGAGGCTTAACGCCGCCGCGGGCCAAAGGGCACCGCGGTGCTCTACCGCTGAGCGACCCTTCCGCACGTCGATCCGACGGCGGATTCCGTATTTGTAATCGACCGGTTACCCCGGGGTAGCTGCCGCCTACCCGGCTGTTTTCGTCGGCCGACTTTCGTTCGTCTATTTCGCCCCACTTGCGATACATCACCACAGGTCCAGTCTACAGCGTCACTCGTCGGTCTCGTCCGTTCGGTCGGCACCGGCCGCCCGCAGCGGCTGCATCGACTCGTACGTGAGCACTCGCCAGATCCACTCCAGCGGGCCGTACCGGAAGTACCGGAGCCAGAGCACCGACAGCGGCACCTGTACCGCCCAGATGGCGACGACGAGCCCGTACAGCTCGAGCCGGTTCATCCGGCCGAACAGCCCGAGCCCGTGGCCGTAGAAGAGCGACGTGGCGAGTACCGTCTGCAGAATGTAGTTGCTGAAGGCCGTTCGGCCGACCGCCGCGAGCGATCGCGTGACGACGCCGTCGGGCCGTCGCTTACAGTACAGCATGACGATCCCGACGTACGCGAGCGCGAGCGGGACGCTCCCCCAGTAGTTGAACTGTCGCCAGAACAGCGCCGCCTCGACGCTCCAGTCGTTGGCCTGTATGTACCGGACGCCCCCGAGGACGGCGGCGAGCCCGATCGCGCCGCCGATCGCGACCAGCCGACGGTAGAACTGCGCGGAGCGTTCGTTCGTCAGCACGCCCCACTTGAAAAGCGCCATTCCGAGCAGCATCGACCCGCTCACCCGCCAGCCGGTGTAGCCGAGGAGCCCGGTCGTCTGCCGTCGCAACGCGGCCGGCACGCGGTGTTCCATCTGAGTCAGCCACCCGCTCCGGTAGGTCTCGACCTCGGCACGCAGGGCGGATTCCGCCGGTTGCCACGAACTCGCGACCGTCGCCGGCTCCGCAGTGGCTGCCGCGATCACCTCGATGAGCGGCGGGACCGAGAGCAACGCGACGCCGGCGATCGCGAGCGTCCGCGGGTCGTGATCGCGAAACAGGACCACGACGAACGCACAGACGCCGTAGGCGACGAGGATGTCGCCGTACCACAGCAGGTAGGCGTGTGCGAGCCCGAAGGCGACGAGCCACCCGGAGCGTCTGACGTACAGCTCGAACACCGGCCCGTCGCGGCGCTCGACGTTGCGGGTAAAGAGGACGACGCCGCCGCCGAACAGGAGCGTGAAGATCGTGATGAACTTCTGCTGGGCGAAGACGTGCCCGACGAACCAGGCCCAGTAGTTGCCGCCGCTGAAATCGCCGTAGATCGTCGGGTTCGACAGGGTCGTCTCGGGCATCGAGAAGACCCAGACGTTGATCAGGAGGATGCCAAGCAGCGCGAACCCCCGGAGCGCGTCGAGGCCGACGATGCGGTCCGAGGGGGCGGTTGGACCGGTCTTCTCGGTCTCGCTCGCGGAACTCATCGTCCCTGGGTCTCGAGGCGGCGCGTCTTCGGGTCGGTACGTCGGTGAACCATCGCTCGTTCGTCACGTCGTGTAGCCGATACAAATGCGTTCCCTCCGTCGGCCGCCCCGGTCGGCGACGGCGACCGCCCGTCCTCGACCCACGCTCCAGGCTCGAGCGTCAGTTACAGCCTGCGCGACGGTCCGTAGCCTTTAGGGAACGTCCGGTCCGTGAGTCGAACGGTGAACCCCGACCGGATCTTCGAGGAGTTTCCCGCGCCCAGTTACCGCGGGAACCAGAAGCAGGCCCTCCGCGACATTCGCGACGCCTTCGCGGCCGGCAACGACGTCGTTCTCGTTCGCGCTCCGACCGGGAGCGGCAAGTCCCTGCTCGCGCGCTCGGTCGCCGGCTGTGCCCGTCCCGCCGGCGAGGCCGATCCCAGCGACGCCACGGGTGCGTACTACACCACCCCGCAGGTCTCGCAACTCGACGACGTCGCCGCCGACGACCTGCTCGCGGACCTGAACGTGATCCGGGGGAAGTCGAACTACACCTGTATCCTGCCAGACGAGCGGAACACGCCCGTAAATCAGGCCCCCTGCGTTCGTGAGCGCGGGTACGACTGTTCGGTGAAACACCGCTGTCCGTACTTCTCCGACCGAGCGATCGCCTCGAACCGGTCGATTGCGGCGATGACGCTCGCCTATTTCATGCAGACCGCCGGGAGCGAGGTCTTTCGCAAACGGGACGTCGTGGTTGTCGACGAGGCCCACGGACTCGCCGAGTGGGCCGAAATGTACGCGACGATCCAATTGGGTCCGCGGACGGTCCCCTTCTGGGACGACCTTCGGGTCCCCGCCATCGACGGCGACCTCGAGCGCGCGGTCCGCTACTGCGAGAACCTCGCCGAGAAGTGTACCCGGCGGAAGGACGATCTGCTGGCCCAGGAGACGCTCTCCCCTGCGGAGGTCCGCGAGCGCGATCGGCTGCAGGAACTCATCGGCGAACTCGACTGGTTCGTCTCGGACTACCGCGACCCGGGGAGTCCGACGACGTGGTTAGTCGATCAGTCCGAGCCGTCCGGGGGCTCGAGTGTAGGCGACGGCGATGGAGACGGGGGCGTGGACGGGGACGGGGGCGGGGGCGGGGGCGACGAGGATGGCGGCCCCCTCACGATCAAACCGATGAGCCCCGAGAAGTACCTCCAGCACACCGTCTGGGACCGGGGCAACAAGTTCGCGCTCCTGTCGGCGACCATTCTGAACAAGGCGGCGTTCTGCCGGCAGGTCGGGCTCGACCCCGACAACGTCGCCCTCGTCGACGTCGGCCACACGTTCCCCGTCGAGAACCGGCCGCTGTACGACGTCACGCAGGGGAAGATGACCTACGAGCACCGGTCGGAGACGACGCCGAAGATCGCCCGCACCATCGTTCGGATCATGCAGGAACACCCCGACGAGAAGGGGCTGATCCACGCCCACTCCTACGACATCCAGGAACGGCTCGCCGACCTCCTGCGGGACTTCGGCGTCGGCGACCGGATCCGGACTCACGACCGCGATGACCGCGACGCCGACCTCGAGGCCTGGAAGGCGACCGACGACCCCGACGTTTTCATCTCCGTGAAGATGGAGGAAGCGCTGGACCTGAAAGGCGACCTCTGTCGGTTTCAGGTGCTCTGCAAGGCCCCCTTCCTCAACACGAGCGACTCGCGGGTCGCCCACCGCCTCGAGGAGGGTCAGTGGGCCTGGTACTACCGGACCGCCCTGCGGACGGTCATCCAGGCCTGTGGTCGGGTCGTTCGCGCGCCCGACGACTACGGGGCGACCTATCTGGCGGACTCGAGCCTGGTGGATCTGTTCGAACGTGCCAGGACCGACATGCCCGACTGGTTCGCGGCCCAGGTCGATCGGATGGACCGGCCGGACCTGCCCGAGTTCGAACCCCGGGCCGCGGTCGGTGACTCGAGCGGGGTGTCTCGCGGGCGGGGTACTGGCGCCCGGTCGTCTCCCGGGAGTCCGTCGCGTCGGGACGACGATTCGACGACTGCGTCCTCGAACTCGAACTCGGGATCGGGATCGGGATCGGGATCGGGATCGGCCTCCCGTTCGCACTCGAGGTCGCGCTCTGGATCGGGGTCGCGTTCGGGCACGGGGTCGAAATCGAGTCCCCTGGCCGACGTCTGGGATACGGAGCGCTAGAAAAGCCTCGTTCGGCCGGGCTCGATCAGCGAGCCTCCTCGACTACAGTGCTGCGAGCGCTCCCCACGCGATCATCGAGGTCACCATGAGAACCGCAAACAGCACCGCGAAGAGTTGACTCCTGTCCATACCGCCCGGTACTGTCGGGAGCGTCATGAATGTCACGACCGACCGGATCGCCCGCGTCGGCCGCTCGGCGGCCGACAGGCGTCTCGGACGGCCTTCCGGACCGGTACACTGGTGGAACCGTAGTACGCTCTACGGTCCCGACCCCGGCCCCGGCCCCGGTCCCGGTCCTACCGGCGATGGCGGGCAGTCCGTCTCATACGGCTTGCTGTCACGATGTATCGGCACAATCGCGACCCGAGCGGCGGTTGCGCCGGAACCGACGGACAGTAACCCGTATCAGTCGGATCGACGTCGGGTCGACAGACCGATACCGAGCAGGCCGATCAGTACTGCGACGACCGTTCCAACGGGTGTGAATCCGGGAATGTCGTCGCTGTCACTGGCTTCGTCTCCGTTGCCGTCACGGTCACGGTCACCGTCAGCGTCGTCGCCCTCTCTTTCGTCCTCTTCGTCGCCGCTGGCAGAGTCGTCGCTCGAGGCCGATTCATCACCGTCGGACCCGTCGTCGGTCGTCTCCGATCCGTCGTTGCTTTCTCCGTCCTCGTCCGGATCGTCGCTCTCTCCGTTGCTTTCCTTTCCGTCGGTGCTCTTTTCGTCGCTATCGTCATCCCCGTCGGTTCCGGTCCCCCCTCCGTCGCCGTTGTCACCGCTATCGCCACTGCCCGGTGACGAACCGCCGTCGTTCCCGTCGTTCCCGTCGTTCCCGTCGTTCCCATCGTCCCCGTCGCCCGCATCACCGCCGGTGATCGGCTGTCCATCACCGTCCGTCACCGACGAGTCCGCCTCGACGAGGTCGACATCGAGGTCGTCCGCGCTGCCGTCGGTCGCGAAGGTGACGGTCGCAAGCGTCGGTTCGTCGACGCTGTTCTCGCCGACGGTCGACTCCGTGACCGCCACGTAACCGTTCTCCGGATCGGTATTCTCGTTGTTCATCCCGTCTATGTCGCCGAACTCGACGTCTTCCACCGTGGCGTCGTCCGCCGGGTAGCTCACGTTCGCCTCGAAGCCGGCGACGTCCGCCTCCTCGGAGGTGATCGCGACGGTGAGTGTCCCGTCGTCCTCCGTCACCGTCTCGAGCGAGATCGTTCCGTCGCCGGTCGCCGTCGTGGACGCGACTGCCGCCTGTGCGCCCGCGGCAGCCGTCGCCACCGCGAGGAGGACGACGAGGGCGAGGACGAGCGATCGAGTCCGGGTTGCAAATCGATTCGGATTCTGTCTCTGTGTCTCTCTCATTGTCGTAATGTTCGAAATATCGTCTCCGTCGCGTGCAGGTACGCTCGTATCACCGTCCCGTCATCGTCGCCATCGACTCGAGGACGAAGAAATCGCCGCGGGGCGATTTCGATTCGCTGCCGAGTCCGCTATCGGCTATCGGTCGTCAGGCCTCGAGCGCGTCAGCGCCGTGGCTGGCGACGATCTCCTCGAGCATCATCGTGACGTCGCCGGCATCGACCTGTTCGTTCCCGTTCATGTCCGCGAGTTCCGCGTGGAACGTGTCGGTCGGCTCTTCGCCGGCGATGAACTGCTGGGTGAGCGTCGCGTCGTAGGTGTTGAGTTCGCCATCGGCGTTGACGTCACCGAGCCAGGCGGTCTCGACGGTGCCGTCGACCGGCAGGATATCGAGGTCGCCGTCCTCGGCGTTGAAGTAGGTGTTCTCCTCGTCGAACACCAGGTCGGTGCCGCCCTCGGGCGCGTCGTCGACGATCGCGAATTCGACGACGGCGAGCGTGGACGCGTTGGTGTCCTGGCCCTGTGCCTGTGCGAGCGAGAGCGTCCCGTTTTCGTTGTCGACCCCCGTCATCGGCTCGCCCAGATCACCGCCCTCGACGCGCTCGACTTGCAGCACGTCCGGGTCGAAGCGAACCTGGGTTTCGTAGCCGGCAACGGCGTCAGCCGTCGTGGCGATCTCGACGTCGACCGTCCCTTCGACGGTCCCGACGTGGTCGCCGTCGCCGAAGGTGACCAGCCCGTCGGGCTCCTCGTGGACCGTCAGTTCGTAGTCGATCGCGTCGTCCTCGCTCGCGACGGTCACGTTTCCGGTACCGACGTCGGTCTCGTCGGTCTCCCAGGTCAGCGAGACGACGGTCGACTCGCCGTCCTCGAGCTCGACCGTCGCGTCGTCGACGACGTCACCGTCGAAGTTCGCGAGCGTGACGGTCTGGGTTCCGGGTTCGACGCCGTCGTTCTCGACGGCGACGTCGACGGTCAGGTTCTCGCCCTCGATGATCGGTTCGTTCGTCTCGAGCACCTCGAGCTGGAAGTTCGGTGCGGGTTCCGGAACGACGTACTCGACGGCGTTTGCGAGGATCGCGTCGGCCTCGTCGGTGTAGTCGTCGCCGCCGACGAACGTCGAGTAGCCGAGGCTCGAGGCGAACACCGTCGCGCTCCGGTCGTCGACGGCGAAGCCGCTGCCGGCCGTCACGCCGTCGCCGGTGGTCGTCTCGGCGAGTACGTCGTACTCGGTTCCCTCGAACCAGGTGTGGTCGCCGAAGAGGGCGTCGTGCAGTTCGACCGTTTCGCCCGCCTCACCGATGCCCTCGAAGATCTCGTGATCCGCGGTCAGTTCGTAACCGATCGGCGGTGCGGCGAGATCGTCCTGGTAGGTCGCGTCCGGTTCACCGGTCGCCTCGGAGTGTTCGGGGATGCCGTTGCTGTCTACCCCCCACTGGTCGAGGTAGACGACGCCGGTGTCGCGGTCGCCGGTCGCCTCGGCGAACGCTTCCGCAGCGGTTGGGTCGATGTTCTGGACGACGACGACGTCGTATCCATCCATGGCCTCCTCGGACGTGGTCACTTCGGGGTTGTACATCGGCGAGAGCGTCGCATCGAGTACGTCCGCGACATCGCTGCCGTGTGCACCGGCGTCGTCGACGACGGCGACTGGGACGAAGTCCTCGAACACCGTCGTCGGGCCGGTCGTCACCGTAATCTCGTCGCTCAGACCGGCGATCGTGTGCTCGAGCGAGAGCTCTCCTTCGGTGTCCTCGGTCGTCTCGACGGCGACGGTCAGGTCGCCCGAGACGGGACCGCCGAGGTCGACCTCCTCGCCGAAGGCGGCTTCCTCGCCGTCGACGAAGAGGGTCGCGTCCGCCTCGTCGTAGTCGCCCGCGAGGTCGACGGTGATCGACTCCGCGTTCGCAGCCGTGACGGTCGCTTCGATGGTCTGACCGCCCTCGACGCCGTCGGGCTGGCCGCTCGCCAGTTCGACGTCGAGCGCGTCACCTAACTCGAAGTCCTGTTCCGTCGTTTCGTTCTCCACGACGGTCACGTCCGCGCTCGCGCTCTCGTAGCCGAACGCGTCCGCGGTCACCGTGTACTCTCCCGGCGCAGCGATGTGGCTGTACGTGCCGGTGTCGTCGGTTTCGGCGGTTCTATCGTCGAGTTCGACGACGGCTCCCTCGATGGGGGCCCCGTCGGCGTCGGTGACGGTCCCCTCGACGCCGCTATCGAGCGCGACCAGGTCGGCCGCGGCCGCGGCGTCGATGATACCGTGTCCGTACTCGGTGTTTGGTTCCTCCTCGACGCCGTCGGGCTGCCAGGCGGTGGTCTCGACTGCCTCGTACAGCAGTTCCCGGTCGGCCTCGCCGTCGGAGGCCGACACCAGCAGCGCGAACGTACCTGCCTTGTGCGGGGCGGACATCGACGTTCCCGAGAAGGTCCCGTCGTACCCGCCGCCGGGGACCGAACTCAAGACGTCGACGCCCGGCGCGGCCGCGTTCGGCACGACGTACTCGTCGGGCCAGTACTCTGGCGCGTCCGGGTACGCCCCGTCGGTTTCGATCAGTTCGCCGCTCGAGAAGCCAGCGACTTCGCCGTTCTCGTCGACCGCGCCGCTCGCGAAGTTCGGGTACACGTTCCCGGGCGAGCCGCTTACGCCCTGTCCGGAGTTACCGGCCGAGGCGACGAGTACGACGCCGGCATCGCGCGCGTTCTCGGAGGGTTCGACCATTTCGCTCTCGTAGCCGTCGACGCCGAGACTCATCGTCACGACGTCGGCGTCGGTGTCGTCGACGGCCCACTCCATGCCAGCGACGATCTGTGCGAACGTCCCGCTGCCGTCGTCCTCGAGAACTTTCCCGTGGTAGAGCTCCGCTTCGGGGGCGACGCCGTACGCGGGGACGTCACCGGCCGGTTCCGCGGGGCCGACGACGGTTCCGCTCACGTGGGTCCCGTGGCCGTTGCCGTCGTTCGGCTCGGTCTCGATCGGATCCCCCGAGCCGTCGAACTGCTGCCAGTTCTCCGGTGCGATCTCGTGGTCGGGGTGGTCGGCGTCGAGCCCCGTGTCGAGAACGGCAACGCCGGCGCCGTCGCCCTTGGTATCGTGCTCCTCCCAGACGTCGGGCGCGTTGATCATCTCGAGGCCGTAGGTGACGTTTTCGGCGGCGTCGATCGATCCGGCCGTGTCCGCCTCGGCGTCGCCGTCGGCCGTACCGTCTGCCTCCGCGTCGCTTTCGGACGCGTTCTCGCCGTCGAACGTGCCGACCTCGAAATTGGCGTGGACGCTCTCCGCACCGGTCGCCTCGGCGATTCGCTTCGGGCCGACCGTCGACGGTTCGACCTCGACGAGGACCGCGTTCGCGAGCCAGAAGTCGTTCCGGTACTCGACCCCGTCGGTGCGTTCGATCCAGGAGAGCGCGTCCGACTGGGTCCGCTCGGCGTGGGCCTGCAACGCGCTGACCGCCTCGGCCTCCGTCATCGAGTCGGAGACGTCCGCGGATTCGAATCGGAGAACCATCTCGAACGGTTCGTCCCGGTCCAGCACCGTCTCGTCTACCGCCGGCGAGACGTTCGTCCGTTCGTCGTTGATCGCGGCTCCCGTCTGGGTTCCCCCGGTGGCTCCCGCAAACGCCATCGCGGGTGCCGATGTCACCATCAGGAGCGCGAATACGATCGCTATGCTGCGTGATATAGTCGATTTCGATTGGAACCGTGGTGTGTCGCTCATGTCTTATTCAGGGCGCGGAATCGTTCAAATTTCGCGCCTGGGACTTGATCCCACGGTGAGTTTGATTAGTTACTATGAGCGTTATTCGCATTGGAAATCGGCCACAAGATTTAACAATTAGATGTACTGAACGCTCGAGAGTACTGTCATCGATTCCGTCAGAAATCGCTCACGACTTTCGATGTCGGTGCGTGGTACGGATCGCTGTCCCGATGTACCGGCGCAACCGTCGCCCTGGTCGCGGTTGTGCCGGAACCGACTCACAGTACCCCGGCCGAGTCGGAACTGCGGCCGTCGGGATCGTCAGTACACCTGTACGTCTAGCACGACGTGCTCGACCCCTGCGCTGTGGCTTTTTACCCGGCGGCGGTCGCGGATCTCGAGCGAGCGATCGGCGGCGGCGACGGCCCGCTCGAGTCGCTTCTCCGGGCGCTCCCAGAGCCGCGATTCGGGGGTCGCCTCGTGGTAATGGACGACGCCGCCGGGGACGAGTGCCTCGAGGGCGTCGTCGAGGAACTCGTGGGCTTCGTCGGCTCTCGTCTCTCCGTCATCATCGTCGCTCCCGTAGTAGCCCATTACGACTCGATCGGCCTCGACCTCGCCCGCGAGGTCGCGACAGTCGGTCATGTAGGCGTCGACGCGATCCGAGACGTCGTTGAGCACGGCGTTCTCGAGCAGGTAGCGGAACGCGGTCGGGTTGATCTCGGTCGCGGTCACCTGCGCACCGCTTCTGGCCATCGGCAGAGTGAAGTAGCCGATGCCGGCGAACATGTCGAATACGCGTTCGCCCTCGGTACAGATCTCGCCCATGCGCGCCCGCTCGGCCTGGTTGCCCGGCGAGAACATCACCGTCGCGGGATCGAGTCCGTATCGGGTACCGTGCTCGGTGTGGATCGTCTCCGTGTCCGACTCGCCCGCGAGCAGCCGGGTACGGGGCTCGCGGTAGGTGCCGGCCGCGCCGTCGTTTTCGATCCCCTCGTCCGCGAGCACGCTGTCGGCCTCGCCGTGTAACTCCAGCAGCGCCTCGGCGACTTCGGTCTCGTCTGGACAGTTCTCGGGGATCGACACGAGGACGACCGAGCCGACGACCGCCCACGAGCCCGGGGCCCGCTCGAGGTCGTCGTCGCTCCAGCCCCGTTCCGCCAGCAGGTCCGCGAGATCCCGGGTCCTGAACTCGGGCTCGAGCTGCCGGACGACTTCGAGGACCCGGGTTTCGGTCGGCGGTTCGGTAACGGGAAGCGCCACTCGGCCGGGATCATCGGCCGCCGCCGTCGACTCGGCCGTACCGTCTACGGGCCTCGCGTCGTGTCGCCCCCGGGCCTCGCGCACGCGCCGGGAGTCGTCGTAGACTCCCTCTGCGCGCAGCGACTCGATCGCGGTCTCCGCGCGGGGTTTCTCGACGACCGCGGCGAGGGGCGTGTCCGCTCGAGCGATGGCCTCGTCCTCGACAGTCGCCTCGTGCCGTTCGGTCCCGGGGTCGGTCGGCTCGTCACCGTTACACATCGGTATTGGGGTCGTGTTCGTACGGGTCGTAGTACCCCTCGTCGTTCTCCTCGTCGGCGTCCGGGTCGGGATCCGGGAGGACGTGCACCCCAGCGCGACTCTTCAGCACGGGAACCGTCTCCGCGTCGGGATCGAAGTAGTCCGGGCGGGCGACGGTCGTCGCCTGGTAGGTCTCGGGATCGAGCACCTGCACGGCGTTCTCGTCCTCGACCGTGACGACGGTCGTCCGCTCGGCGTCGTCGTGTTCGCCCAGTTTGCGCGCGTCGGGGGACGCACCGTCCTCGTGGCTGGCCTCGTACCGTTCGCCGGTGGTCACCCGAACGCCCTTGAGGTTGCCGTGGGCGCTGCGGACCAGCACCGGCCCCTCGTCGTCGTCCTCGAGGTCGATGACGTCGCCGGGCGTGTACGGCGGCAGGCGGACGGCGAAGGTGACCCGGTAGACCTCGTTGCCGTCCTCGTCCTCGGTCACGAGCGTCTCGGCGTCGTTGACGGTGCCGCCGAACTCCTCGACGGTCTTGTTGGCGATCTTTTTGCCGATCTTGTTGGTCGAGACCTTGATGTTCAACCCGTCGTCGGTCTCGCCGATCTCGGTGACGAAGGCGTTCCGGTCGCCCGTCGCCTCCATGTCGGCGACGATCTCGTGGGCGATCTCCTCGGCGCGGTCGGTCTCCTCGCCCGTCGGCGTCCGTCCCTCCGCGCGGATCTGGACGATGCTGGCGTAGTAGTCGCCCGCGATCCGGCCACACCGGTCACAGGTCTCGCGGGAGATCTTGACCGGCACCGTGACCGTCTCCTCGACCGGCGTTCCCCGGACGACCCCCGTGAAGTAGGCGTGCATCCGGATCGTGTTCTCGTCGACCTGTTCGGGCTCGACCTGCCAGGCGACGTCGGAGACGTCGACGTGGACGGCCAGAGCCTCGCTGACCTCCTCGATCGCGATGTCGGTGTAGTCCCTGGCGTCGACGTCGACCCACCGGTTGCCCCGATGGACCGCGCCACACTGGGAACAGACCCGGACCTCGATCCGATCGGGCGCGTCGACGAAGTCGAACTCGTCGAAGTAACACGAATCGCAGAGTTCGACCTCCGCGCCCGGCCGGAGGGGGTCGGCGGCTCCGTCCCCCTCCTCGGTCGATCGTTCGGGTACCGGATCCCCACACCGGGGACAGAACGCGCGCGACTGACTCATTGTTCCCGCTTGGGGACTGCGAAAGTTAAGCGGCGCGCTCTCCCCCGCGGCGTTGCCGTGGCCCCGAGCGCCGATGCCGGCCGCTTCCCGCCGTCTTCAGAATGTGAAAACTCCACACGAAACGAGGGGGTTCCATGCGAAACGAAGGGGTTCTCGACTCCCCGTCGGCTCTCGGCTCTCTGCCCTCTGCCCTCGGCCCTCGGTCAGCCGGGGACACCCGGGGACGACGGCCAGGTACGGTCGGTGACACTTATTCGCCTCGAGCCCTACTTTCGAGTATGAACTGGCAGGCGGACTGGGGCCTTCGGTTCCGAATGTTCCTGACGATGTTCCTGTTGTTCGCGCTGTATATCGTCTTCGCGGGCGTGCTCACCGCCTACCTCGCGGGCGGCGCGAACCTGCTCGTCTTCGGGATGCTGTTCGGCGGGATGTCCCTGGTCCAGTACTACTTCAGCGACACGCTCACGCTCCGGAGCATGGGCGCGCGGAAGGTATCGGCCGACGAGTACCCACAGCTTCACGCCTCGATCGAGCGGCTCTCCCAGCAGGCCGACCTCCCCAAACCGAAGGTCGCGGTGATCGACTCGGACGTCCCCAACGCCTTCGCGACCGGCCGAAACCAGAAGAACGCGGCCGTCGCGGTGACGACCGGCCTCCTGCGGTCGCTCGATCAGGAGGAGGTCGACGGCGTCCTCGCACACGAACTCGCCCACGTCAAGAACCGCGACATGATGGTGATGACCATCGCCTCGTTCCTCTCGACGATCGCGTTCATGATCGTCCGCTGGGGAGCGTTCTTCGGCGGCGGTCACGGCCGTGGCCGTCAGGGAGGCGGTGGCGTCGTCGTCGCCATCCTCGTCTCGCTGATCGTCTGGATCATCAGCTACCTGCTGATCCGGGCGCTCTCTCGGTACCGCGAGTACGCCGCCGACCGGGGCGCGGCCGCGATCACCGGCAACCCGTCGGCGCTGGCCTCGGCCCTGCTGAAGATCTCGGGGGAGATGGACAAGGTGCCCAAAGACGACCTGCGCGAGGAGGCCGAGATGAACGCCTTCTTCATCATCCCGATCAAGTCCGGCGTCGTCGGCCGCCTGTTCAGCACGCATCCGCCGACGGAACGCCGCATCGAGCAACTGCGCGAACTCGAGCGGGAAATGACCGTCTGAACGGCGCTTGCTCGGTCCTTTGCCGTAACGTCGATTGGCGTTCGGTTCTCCGACGCCCGAGGCCTTCGAAGCGCTTTTGATCCGGCCGAAGAAATCGGTCGTATAATGCTCGAGCGTGAGCGAATCATCGAAATCGTCCTCGCCGTCTCTGCGGTCCTGTTGATGCTGGGGACCATGATCGGTATCGGGTACACCTACGGCGCTGACGGCGGTGTGCTCTCCCAGGACGGCGCGGAACTGCTCGTCGGCGCGATCATCGGCTTCATCGTTCTGCTGACCGCGGTCGGGATCGGCCTGGCGTACATCCTGAACGACCCCGACGACGGTCTCGACGATGCGGACGCCCAGAGCGCGGTCTGATCGGCTGCCGAAGCCCACACAGCCGGCAGCTTTTTACACATAGTGTGAGTGACACGTTGTGTGAACGAGTCCGATGACGGGTCGACAGCCGACGGTCACGGTCGGTCACTGCGACCGGTACCGCTCTCGTTGTCGTCGCCGTTGCTGTGGCCGCTCGTCGTCGGCATTGCGTTGGCGGTGCTCGGGTCGGCGCTGGTCCTGCGGCCGTCGGCGATGCTCAGTCCGGCGGGTGCCGCCGGGACCCTCGCCGTTCTCGTGGCGCTCGCGGTCGGACTCGTGACGAGGGAGTCGCTTCGTGGACCCGACTCCGACTCTGACTCCGACTCTGACTCCGGCTCCAGCCTCGGCTCCAACTCCGATTTCGAGTGCGAGTCCGGAGCCGACCACCTACCCGAGCGAGCCCCTGGCTCCGGCTCCGAATCCGAACCCGAATCTGAATCCGAACCCGAATCCGAACCCGAACCCGTCCTCGAGTCCGAATCGGCGTCCGCTCCCGAATCCGCCCCGGACCTCGACCGGCGAGGCGACCGGGAGCCGACGCTACGGACCGTCACGCGTCGGCGCGAGGAGAGCACGGCCGAACGGCCCCTCGAGTAAGAAGGGAGTCGGTCGCCGCGACCGCGGTTCGGCCGCTACTCGGCGCTTGCCGCTTCGCTACTGGCTTCGGCCTCCGAGTCGTCCTCCCGTCCCCGCCAGTCCTCCAGTTCCTCGTCGTCGGCGTCGTCGATTCGCTCCTCGTAGTAGGCCATCGGGTGGGGGATGCGCTCACAGAGGTCGTCCTTGTTCACGCAGTCCCCGTAGGACTGCATCGTCGCACAGGAGGGCGGCGAGTACTCCGTCGGCGACGTTTCCCCGCGGATGTGTTCGGTCTGGTAGCGCGTCATCTCCTCGCCGAACGAGGAGTTCACCCGGTAGAGGTCGACGATCTCGTCGGTCGTCATCCCGATGCTCGTCAGGAAGGAAGTGATGGCAAAGCGGGAGTGGTGAGGCAGGTGTTCGCCCTTCTGGACGTCGTCCAGCAGCGCCTTCATACACGGCGGGAACAGTTCGGGGACGACGGTATCGATCTCGCGTGTGAGATCGAGATCGGCGAGCACCCGCCTGATCTCGTCGGCCTCGGCCTCGAGTTCGGTCGCGATCGCGTCGGGGACGTCGAACGGGAGCCCCTCGTCGATGCGGTTCCGGATCGCCTCCCGGACGAGCGTCAGCAGTTCCTCCTCCGAGAGGGGGACTTCCCTGTTCGCCAACGACCGATTAACCAGCCGCCACTCGTCGTCCCAGAGGTCCTCGGCCAGCGGGAGGTAGGTCCCGACGTCGATCCGGTACTCGCCGCGTCCGTCCGCGCCGGTCTCCCGGACCGCCGCTGCGAGATCGAACTCGTCGAGCAACTCCTCGAGGTCGAGGCCGGTCGACTCGACGCTTTTCAGTTCGGTCGTGTCTGCCATGTCCTCGGTGAACCGCTCGTAGGCCGTCGCGGCCTCCGCACGGGCGTATTTGCGGACGAGGACGCGCTCGTCGACCATCGAAACCAGGACCCGCGCGACCGGGTAGGAGAGCAACTCGGTGCGGGTATCGCGGTGGGAGTCCCCGACCTCGCCGTCCTCGAGCGCGGTAATCACGCGTTGGGTAGCGCGCTCGACGACCGCCCGGTCCCGTTCGACGACGGTAGCGAGGTCGACCGCCTCCGTGGCGACGGTCTCGCGGGCGGCCTCGAGGAACGGGTACCGGGCGTGCAGTGCCTGCATCGTGATCGGTAAAAGGATATTACTGCGTCGGGATAAACGCCCTGATTGTCGCCCGGGGCGGTAAACCCGTTTTGGGCGGGGTAAAACTGGATTACTTCGACAGGTCCCGGAGCCCCGTCCCGGATTCGAACGGCGACGTCGAGGATCGATTTAAAGGGGATCCGATACGTCATTTCGGGTATGCCACGGGCGACGCGGGACGGCGTGTCGATCTACTACGAGCGCGACGGAGCGGAGAACGGCGATCCGGTCGTCTTCCTCCAGGGACTGGGGTACGGTCGCTGGATGTGGCGCTGGCAACGCGAGGCAGTCGCCGACGAGTACCAGGTGATCGCGCCCGACAACCGCGGTACCGGCCGCTCGGACGCCGGCCTGCCGCCGCTCGTTCCCCGACTCCCTCGGCTCTTGCGCGCGCCGATCCTCAGCAAACTGGCGGGCTACTCGATCGAAGGGCTGGCCGCCGACCTCGAGGCGGTGCTCGACGACGCCGGCCTCTACGACGTCCACCTCGTCGGGGCGAGCATGGGCGGGATGATCGCCCAGCAGTACGCACTCGACTACTCCCGGACGAAGACGCTGACCCTGTGCTGTACGAGTCACGGCGGGCCGGACGCGGTCCCCGTTCCGGAGGAAACCCAGGAACACATCTTCGACGTTCCCGACGGGGCGAACGAGCGCGAGACGATCCGCCACCGGATGCGACCCGCTTTCACCGAACGGTTCACCAACCGGAACCCGCACCTGATGGACCGGATCATCGAGTGGCGACTCGAGCAGGACGCCGACGAGCCGGCCCGCGAGGCCCAGGCCGCGGCCGTCCTGGGGTTCGACGTCAGCGACCGCCTCGAACGGCTCCGCGTGCCGACGCTGGTCATGCACGGCACCGACGACCGGGTCGTCCCGGCCGCGAACGGCGAACTACTGGCGGAGAGGCTTCCGGACGCCCGACTCGAACTCGTCGAGGGCGGGTCACACTGCTTTTTCATCGAAGCGGCCGAACGCGTCAACGGGGCGTTGCTCGAATTCCTCGAGGAACGGGGCTGACCGGCCGCTGTGGCCGGGGCGGAGGGGCCGGAACTCCACGGGTTACTGGCCGTCAGTTCCCGCACAACCGCGATCCGGCGACGGTTGTGCTGTGCCCGCAATCCGTATCAGGCGCTCGCGCTCGATCCCTGCGTGGCCTCCTGGATCAGAATCTCGCCGTCGCTGTGGACGCCGACGTCGAACCCTTCGTAAGTGAACCACAGTTCGTCGATGCCGCCGTCGACGTCCGGGTCCCCGCTGGCGGCGGACAGCCCGCTCCGGCCGCGACTGTGGACGAACAGTGCGTCGAGTGCGTCCGGATCCACGGCCTCGTACAGGGGGGTCAACTCGAGCGGGTCCTCGTTCGTGAGCGCGGCGACCGCGTCGATAATCCGCTCGCTCGGTCCGTCGCCGGCGTGGGGATCGAACGTCGTCGCGTAACTGGCGTCCGACTCGGCGGGATCGGTCGATTCGTCGCTGGAGGGCATACACTCACTACAGGCGACGTGGGGGTAGGCACTCCCCTTCCCATATGTCAGTTTTAAGTATTCGACGGGATCGTCGACCGCAACGGGTGCCGGTCGCGGCGTCGGTAGACGGCGGGGACTCGAGGAAGAGAAGATCCGGTAACCGTCGGTCCGGCGGACCGAGAAGCGAGGAAAGCGCGGGTTGGCTCGCGTCGATTACTCGCTCTGGATCCGCGGCGCGAGCATGTAGGTAACCTGTCCCTGGCCTTCGGCGAACCCGAAGTAGATCTTGACGGGGAACTCCTCGCCGAGGTGCAGCGTGACCTCGGTGTCTTTCGGGATCGCCTTGTTCATGTCCTTGAGGTAGTCCAGCGAGAACAGCGAGTGGGCCGGGCCGACCTGCAGGTCGATCAGGTCCTCCCCGGTGAGTTCGAGGTGGACGTCGTCGGTGTCACCCTCCGCGTCGACGTAAAAGTACTCGTCGCCTTCCTCGACGCCCAGCGCGATGTGGTCGGAGACCATGTCCGCGGCGGTCACCGAGCGGTTGACGTCTTTCCCCTCGAGGACGACCTCCGCCGGCAGGTCGAGGTCCGGGATGTCGGGTTCCTGGCGGATCGAGTCGGGGTCGATCAGCGCGAGCGTGTACTCGAGCCCGTCGATCTGGATCTGCAGCTTCCGGGTCTCCTCGTCGAGTTCGAGCTGGATGAGCTGGCCGGATTCGGCCATGCCCGCGATGTCCTCGAGCCGGGAGAGGTCGACGCCGATCAGCCCGCCGTCGGCCTCGTAGGATTCGAACGCGGCCGCGTCGAGCGAGAGGTCGACCATCCCGACGTTGGCGGGGTCGACGGCCCGGATTTCGAGCCCGTCTTCCTCGAGGTGGATTTTACACTCGTCGACCAGCACGCTCACCGAGTCGAGCGCGCTGGTGAGCGTTTCCGCGCTCACGATGGCCTTGAACATATACGCCGAGGTACGAACGGTCGACATAAAAAGCCACCCTTTACGCGCGGGCGGGAGGCGAATCGGTCACGGATCGTAGCCGGCTCCGGCGGCCCTGTGCGTATTCTTCGCACGGTCGGCTCTCGAGTCCGCCGGTGACCTCCCGAGTCGTTCGGCGCACTCCCCGTGGAGGCGGTGCGTACGCAAGGCAACGACGTTTTCCGTCGCACCCGTAGCCATGCCCATGAGCGACTCCGACCCGTCGCCGTCGTCGGATCCCGACTGGGAGTTCACCGACGTCTTCGCCGACGCCCTCGAGTTGGTCCCCGACGAACACGTCGACAGGGAGCGGTTCGTCCCCGGCGTCGGACCGCTCTCGGCCGACGTCGTCCTCGTGGGCGAGGCACCCGGCACACAGGAGGTACAGCAGGGCGAACCGTTCGTCGGCCAGGCCGGGAGCCAGCTGGATCGTGCCCTCGAGGCGATCGGCTACGACCGGCGGGACTGCTACATCACCAACCTCGTCAAGGTGCGGCCGCCCGAGAACCGGGACCCGCACGTCGCCGAGATCGAGGCCTGGTGGCCGGTGCTCGAGGCGGAACTCGAGCGCGTCGACCCCGCCGTCGTCGTCCCGATGGGGAGCTTCGCGACGACGCAACTCCTCGAGACGGACGAGACGATCACCGACCTCCACGGCCGGGAGTTCGAACGCGAGGGGCGGACCGTCGTCCCCGTCTTCCACCCCGCTGCGGCGCTGTACGACCGGAGCAAGGTCGACGCGATCGAGTCGGATCTGGAAGCGGCGCTCGAGCGGGCATAGTCCGCCGCGTGTCAGAAGCCCCCGGGTTGTGCAGGCACCGAGGGCTTCCCGACGCCGACGCTACCGCGGCGTATGACGACCTTCACGACCGACGACGTCGGCAAGACCGTCGAGAGCGCGAGCGGCGACCCGCTCGGGGCGATCGTCGAGGTCGACGACGAGACCGCGTACGTCGAACCCGACCCCGACGTAACGGACTCGCTGAAGGCCGCCCTCGACTGGGAGGGCAGCCACGAACCGATCCCGCTTGCCGACTCCGCCGTCACGGAGATCACCGCAGACGCGGTCCGGCTCGAGGCATCGTTCCCGGAAGGGAGCCTCGAGCCGACGGACGCGGGGGGCGGGATCGACGATCCGGACGCGTCGGAGCCGACGAGGGCAGACGACGGGTTCTACGACGACCCGGCCGAGGGGCCGCGGGTGGACCCGTCGGACCGGATGGAGGAACCCGACGACCGAGAAAGGGTCGACCGAACCCCGATCGAGGCCGACCGTGATGCGGTCGAAACGGCGGCGAGCCGCGAGCTCGAGGTCGACCCGACCGAACTGACGGATGGAGATCCCGAACCCACCATTCGGGCGGGCGAAGACGTCGGCGATCGAACAGACGCAGACGCGAACGCGGGGGGCGCTCGGCCGGAGGACGGCGGGACCGGAGGGACCGGGGGGACCGACGGAGCCGACGAGCATTCGGGATCGACGACCGGGGACGCGGGGAACATCGACGCCGAGATGCCGGCGGCGTCCGAACGCGGCCCCGGGGACGGCGAGGCGGGCGAGGAAACCGGAGAAGTCGACGAAACGGAGGGTGACGGGACGGAAACCGACGAGCCCGGGGCGACCGATTCCGGCGGCGAGGATCACGACCTCGACGAGGGCCGGTAACCGTCGAGGCGGTGCGGGCGCGGTGGTGCTCCAGGTCGCCTGCGATTCGGTTCATGGGGAATGCCGGGACTGAACGGATCGAGAAGGAGTAGCAAAACGGGCGAAACGGGAAACGCGTCCGCTACAGTTCCTCGCGAATCGTGAGGATACCGTCGTTGACCGTCACCTCGCTCGCGTCGGCCGGCACGTCGAACTCGAACTGGTCGTCGTCCGCGACGACGATCGCCGTGTCGTCGACGACGTCGAGCGACACCTCGCCGGTGTCACGGCCGAAGTCGACGGCGATCACGTACTCCTCGTCGTACTCGCGGTCGGTGATCGTAACGTCCGAGCGGTCGCCGGCCGCGTCCTCGAGTTCGGGTGGCGTTTCCATACTCGAGGGTCGGGGGCCGCTGCCCGTAAGGGGTGTGCACGAAACTGCCGCCCGGTCGGCGGCGGTGTGACGGAGGGTCCGCGGCGTCGGTCGTGGAACCGAACGCTTCGCGGCCAGGTTCGTCGAGGGACCGTCGGGTTAGTTGTCTCGGCGGCGGACTGCCAGGACAGCGAGGGCGACCAGCGCGGCGAGCGTCACGATACTACTGACGCCGATCACGGGGCCTGTCGCGTCGCCGTCCTCTTCGCTGCCGCTTCCAGCGTTCGTTTCTGTTTCGGCACTTTCTGCGCTTTCGGCGTCGGTTTCGCCGCCTTCGTCGTTTTCGGCTTCGTTCTCGCTTTCGGTTGCCTCGTCGCCCTCGTCAGGCAGCTCCCAGCCTTCCGGCTCGGCATCGACCGCGGGGTTCGCAAGTTCCCAGCCCTCGGTGTTTGCGAGGGTCGTGTGGATCTCCTTCTCGAGATCGGACGCGAGCTCCAGGGCCTCCAGAGCCTGCGTTTCCGAGTAGTTAGCGAGGTACTCTCTGGCCTCCGTTTCGTTTTCTTCCCACAGCTCGGCGGCCGTCTGCTCTTTCTCGGCCTGGCGTTCCAGCGCCGCGTCTTCGAACGACTCGATCTCTTCGGACATCATCGGTGCGACGTGGTCGTACGCGAGGAACTGCAGGTTACTGAGGGACTTGAACTGCCAGAACGCGGAGTCCTCGCTGTACGTGTCCGTCCCCTTCGTATACGGCTCGGGGAACTCTTCGAGCGCGGGATAGTACGGCACGTACGGACTGGCAAGCGGCGTCCCCATCGAGACCCACGCGACGTCGGAAATCGGCGTTGGGCCGTCGTCGGTCAGCTGGAGCACATGGGACTCGATCGTCGCAGTCGTCCCGACCGTTCGTGGCAGCGGCGGCTCGTCCATCTCCATCGGATCCTGGTCAGTACCCTGGTACCGGTACCGGGTAAACTCCATGACGTCTTCGACGGCGATCTCTGTCTCCGGCTCGGCCGTCAGCGGGTAATCCCGCCCGTCCGGACCGGGAACGTCGTCGGTGTCCCACGCCGCGTCGGCGACGCCGAAGTAATTGAGGCCGCCCCAGACGCGGTTGTAATTATAGGAGGCGTAGTCGTCTGCCGTCCCATACGCCTTGGCGAGGTGGAATTCTTCAGTTTCCGGATCGTAGAGGTCGTTCTCCGCCGCGAACTCGATCAATCCATCGGATCCCTTGTAGTTCGGACTGTCGAGGTCGACTTCGCCGATCCGCATCGCGTTGGCCCCGACGAAGTACTCGTCGTCGGGAATCTTGTGCGCGGCCCAGTGGTGTCCGCTCGCGGTTTCGAGGAGCCAGACTTCCGTTCCGTTCCCGATCGCCATCCCGAACGGCTGCGAGACGCCCTCTTCTTCGATGATATCGCCGACCAGTTCGACACCCTCTTCAGGCGTATCGGCCTGCTGGGCTACGAGCGTGGCTACGCTCGCCTCGTGAATGCCGGCGTCGACGAGCGGGTCGGCTTCCTCGGCGTCCTTGTTCAGGCTGAGCGTCGTCGTCGCGGTTACGCCGACACCCTGAGAATTAATGGCGAACTGTTCGAACTGACCGTACTCGGTGTTCCAGTCCTTCGCGGAATTGTACGAGTACGTCTCTTCAGGGAGCGGCCACTCGAGACCGTTGAACGCCTCGTATGTCTCTCCGTCCTCGTGCGTTTGGGCGGGGACGTGCTGTAGGTGCTTCGCCCAGTTGCCGTCGTAGTCTTCGGTTCTGGCCATGAATACCGAATCGCTCGCACTGGCGTCTTTACCGACGAGTATCATCGTACACCCGCGATCCTCGTCGTGATCGGGGTGGACGTGTGGAGGGGCCTCCGCCGCTGGCTCCGTTGCCGATGGGGCGTCCCCTGTGGATTCCGCTGCAGCGCCCGGCGTAGCTGCAGTGATCGGAACGAGTACCGATGCCACCATTACCACTGCCATCAGCACGGTGATTGTCTTATGTCTCACACGTCATACGTCGTTCAAAGTCGGAGAAAATATTGTTCTTAATTATGAAGTTCATGCCCTTTTCCGAGCGGCTTTCGGCGATGTCCCACCCGAAATCGCTCGACTGACCGGCGTCACGACGACCGACCCGATAGGCTCCTGTCGCACTCAACCGTCCGAGCGGAATCGCTCTTTCGAGCGGCCCTATCCGATGACCCTTTCCGAGTCGGTCGCCTTCTCCCCGTATGAATGACGACCTGTCCGCGTTCCCCGTTCGGGAGACTGTGGAGAACTCGGTGAAAAGACCATGACAGGACGCGATCACTACTACAACAAGGCGAAACAGGAAGGTTACCGGAGTCGCGCGGCGTACAAGCTCAAACAGCTCGACGAACTCGAGGGCGTCATCTCTCGGGGCGACACCGTCGTCGACCTCGGCGCTGCGCCGGGCGGCTGGCTGCAGGTCGCCGCCGAGACGGTCGGCCCCGAAGGGAAAGTTATCGGCGTCGACCTCCAGCGGATCGACGACCTCGAGGACCACGACAACGTCGAGACGATCCGCGGCGACATGACCGAAGACCGAACGCGGGAGCGGGTCATCGACGCCGCAGGCGGCGAGGTCGACGCCGTGGTATCCGACATGGCACCCAACATGTCCGGCGAGTACTCGCTCGACCAGGCCCGCTCGCTGCATCTCGCCCGGCAGGCGTTCGAGACGGCGCTCGAACTGCTCGACGCCGGCGGGGACTTCGTCGTGAAGGTCTTCGAGGGGCCCGACGTCGACGACTTCCGCGCGGAGGTCGAAGAGGAGTTCCAGTACGTCCGCGCGACGAGTCCGAAGGCCTCCCGCGACGAATCCTCGGAGATCTACTTCATCGGGAAGGGTCGGATCACCGCCCCCGTCCGGCCGGGCGACGAACTCGAGGTCGAGATCGAGGACGTCGGGGGCGAGGGCGACGGGATCGCCTCCGTCGACGGCTACCGGCTGTTCGTCCCGTCGACGGAGCCGGGCGACGTCGTGACGGTGCGAGTCGACGACGTCAAGCCGAACTTCGGGTTCGCTCAGCCGCTCGAGCGCGAGTGATACGGATCGCCGAAGGTCGTCGTCCGGTCGATCGCAGCGAGATCGCGATCGACCGAAGCCGTTTCGGCGATCCGGATACCTATTCGTCGGTCTCGAGTCGATCGTGTCGCTCGTCGATCTCGTCCAGGATGTCGAGGGTTTTGCGGATCGACGCCCGGATCGCGTCGCTGCGATTGACGAACTTCCCGTCGTCGCCGACGTGATCGTCGAGGTCCTCGAGCAGTTCCTCCGGGATTTCGACGCTGATCTTCGGCATATCCTCGCTAGCGAATAGCCGGCCAATATACGTTGGGTGTTTCTCGTGGGTCGCCGCTGGCTATCGGTCAGACGAACAGCGAGCGGAGGGGGACGGATGCGGGTGCGAGTACGGGTACGGGTACAAGTACGAGTACGAGTACGGGTGAGAGTGCGAGTGCCGAGGGACGTTACCGGCCGAGAAGCCCCGTCTCGAGGTCTGGACCGCCGCCTTCGCCGCCGAACAGCCGTCCGCCGCCGGTCAGGAGATAGAGGACGGCGAGTCCGAGCATGTACGTGAGCGCGATCGGGATCGCGACCATCAACATGGTGAGGATCCCCTTCGGGCTCGCGATGGCGGCGACGGCGAAGATGCCGACGACGACCGGCCGCCAGCCCCGCAGCATCGTCCGGTAGCTGACGATCCCGCCGACGTGGAACAGCGCCATCGTGACGACGATGTTGAACAGGAAGCCGATGCCGAGGGTCGTGAAGATCACCAGCCAGAAGAAGCTGCTGATCCGGTAGGAGACGACCATCCCGTTGGTGATGGCGTCCGAGACCAGGTACGAGATGACAGCCGGCGCGACCCAGAAGAACCCGAGGTAGGTACCGAGGGCGAACCCGCCGGCCAGGCCGCCACCCCAAAGGATGAACACGCGCCGGTCGCCGTAGACCAGACCGCGCTCTTTCAGGGCGGGCCAGGCGTAGTACAGCACCATCGGGAGCACGGCGACGGCCGCCGCCAGCACGCTCACTTTCACTTCGAAGATCAGCACTTCGACGGGGTGAAGCGCGATGACGATGTCCATCTGGGTGATGAGTTGCTCGAGGGGCATCCCGCTCGGATCGACGTCGTTGCGGACGGCCACCTCCTGGAGGACTTCTTCGGGCACGCGGTCGAGGAACGTCGCGAGCACCCCGCCGAGGCCGCCCTGGTAGAGCCAGAAGAAGGTCCCGCCCATGACGAGCATGAACACGGCCACGATACGGAACATCTTCGAGGTGAGGCTGTTCAGGACGAAGGCGATGTCGTAGGCGTAGCCGCCGATGTCGTCCTCGGTCGTCTCGTCTTCCGTGAACGGGTCGAGCATGCCGGCGGCGGTGCTTGCGACGACGCTTTCCTCCTGTCCGTCGCCCGCGCCGGCGTCCGCACCGCCGGCCGCCCCGGACGAACCGCTCTCGGCGGCGTCACCGTCGGCCGTTCCGTCGCTTGCCCCCTCGAGGTTGTCGAACCGGTTCAGGATCGCCTCGGCCTTCTCCCGGTCGTCGTCGTACATCGCCTGTCGGGAGTACTCCAGGGCGTCGTCTTCGGACATCGCGAGGAACACCTGCGGGGGGACGTCCTCGATGTCCGCCGCCTCGAGCGTCTCGAAGTCGACGTCGTCGGGATCGTCTGCGTTCCGGAGGTCGTCCTCGCGGGGATAGACCGGGCCCTGCAGCACTTTCAGCGTGTAGCCGAAGAGGAGGAGGAAGCCGACGACGAGCGCGACGATCAGTCCGACCGCGACGTCGCCCAGAAGTCCGTACTCGACGGCGATCGACTCGAGGGCGCCGACCTGGCCGTTCTCGGGCCGGAGGTACTCCGGCAGGGTCGGGTAGACGTTCGTCCGAAGGAGGTCGAAGCCGCCCTGGTTCACTGCGGCGGCCGTCGCGATCGCAAGGGCGACCAGCATGCCGACGAACCGGAGGACGACTCGCTTGATGTGGTCGGTGCCACGACCGGATCCGGGCGCTTCGGCGGCCCCGCGCCGCCGGACGTTCGAGACGACCTTCGCGAGCCCGAGACTGAAGACGTAGAGGCCGACCATCGGCATCGCCCACATGATCAGCGTGAACGGGTCCGGCGGGGAGAACAGGGCCCCGAAGACGGTGACACCGACGATAGCGTGGCGCCACTTGTCGCGGAACGTCTCGTAGGGAACGATCTCGGTGTAGGAGAGCACTCCCATAAAGAGCGGGAGCTGGGCCGCGAGGCCGAAGGAAAGCGTCAGCAGCGCCATGAACTGCGTGAACTCGGTGATCCCGAAGCTCGGTTTGACGCCGGCGCTGACGGCGTTGCTCGCGAGGAAGTCGAACGCGTACGGGAAGAAGATGCCGTAGGCGTAGAAGATGCCGCCCCAGAACAGGACGAAGGCGGTGAGACCGAAGCCGGCCAGGTACCCCTTCGAGATCGGGACGACGCTGTCGTACCCCCGCTCCCGAAGCGGTTCGCGCGCGAAGTACAGGAGCGCGGGAAGGGCGACGATGGCCCCCACGAACATGCCGATCTTCGCCTGTAACAGTATCACCTCGAACGGCGTCCGCGTAATGACGTCGGTCGACTGGGCGACGTACGGGCTCATCTCGGCCTGGGCCGTTTCCTCGAGGAAGTCCCAGATGTAGACCCGGAGGGCGTAGAACGCGCCCATGAAGCCGACGACGAAGACGATGAACACCTTCTGGAGGTGCGTCTGAGCGGTCGAGAGCATCGCGCCGAGGGTCTCGCGCCCGGAGTTGATCGCCCGGGCGGTGTCCTCGTCGACGGCAGAACTCATTTGCTGGCTGTGGGTAACTTACATCCAGTTATCAACCTTTCGAGTGGGCTATCGGTTCGGGCCCGCGTTCGGCCTCGATCGCTTTCGTTCGATGGACGTAAGAAAAAGGCCTATAACTGGCGGCCTATCTATATCTCCCTAGATGTCGGAGGAGCCGGCGGACGACGACGCTCACCGGTCCGAGGGTCCGGAGCCAGAGGCTCGTTCCGAAACCGATCCCGACTCGGATGCCGAGTTCGATCCGATCGTCGACCGGGACGACGACGAGCAGCCGGTCGAAACCGACGGCGAGGGCGTCGTCGGGGATCGCCACGAACCGTCCTATCCCGACCCGGACTACCCGGACGACGACGTCGGCGGTATCTCGACCCCGCCGGACGACGAGGAGATGCCGCTGGCCGATCACATCGAGGAGATGATCCTGCGGCTGGCGATCGTTCTCCTGTTCGGCGCGGCCGGGACCGCCGTCGGGCTCCTGTGGGCCTCCCAGGCCATCGAACACATCTGGTTCAATATCTTCCCCTACGAGATCGAGCAGGTGCCGCCGCCGCACGTCTACCACCCGCTCGAGCTGTGGCTGACCCGGATCAAGGTGTCGGCGCTGCTCGGGATCATGGTCGCGCTCCCGGCCTTCGTCTACGAGTGCTACAAGTTCATGAAGCCGGGGCTGTACCCCCACGAGCGCAAGTACTACCTGGCGGCGGTGCCGACGAGCGTCATCCTCGCGGCCGTCGGGATGTTGTTCTCGTACGTGCTGGTCCTCCCGGTCCTGTTCGAGTACTTCACGTTCTACGCCGAGGGGAGCGCGGACATCGCGTACGCCCTCGGCGACACGTTCAACCTGATCATCACGCTGACCGGGTTCCTCGCGATCGTCTTCCAGATCCCCCTGTTCATTATGCTCGGGATCATGATGGGCGTGACGACACGCCGATGGCTGGCCCAGAAACGTCTCTACTTCTGGGCGGCGTTCGCGGGGCTCTCGTTCATGTTCACCGTGGACCCGACGATGATGGCTCCGGTGCTCGTGGCCGTCACGATGATCCTGCTGTTCGAGGGGACGCTCGCGATCCTGAAGTGGGTCGGCCGGGAGTGAACGGTCCTCGATTCGCCCGGATCGTGTCCGTCCCGAGTGCCGTTGGGTACGACTGACCCCATCGTAGCCAGTATTTGTCTGAATTCGCGCAGTCCTCTACGACGGTCGTCGTCGGCGACACCGCGACGGGTTCGAACGCGGAACGGAACGGAACGGAACGGAACGGAACGGAACGGAGCGGAGTGGGCCAACGTCGGTCGACGAGTCGGATGGCTAACTAGGTAGGACTCGTTCTTTACTATCCGGCTCTCGAGCGGACGCATATGACCACGGCGAGTGACTCGATCGAGATCGAAGTCGACGTCGAACGCGTGTACGACTACCTCGACGACCCGTACAACCACGCCGAGGTAACGCCGAGCCTCTCGGACGTTCGGGAGGTCGAACCGCTCGAGAACGGCGGCAAGCGGCTCGCGTTCACCTACGAGATGGCGGGGGTCGGCGTCGACGGCGAACTGGTCCAGACCGTCGCGGAGCGGAACGAACGCATGACCTTCGACATGCACGGTCCCCTCGACGGCGAGATCGATCTCGAGTTCGAATCGACGGAGGACGGGACGCGGTTGACCTACACCGGTCGCTACGACGTTCCGGGTGCCGTCCTCTCGAAGGTCGCCGAACCGTTCGTTCGACGGTACAACGAACGCGAACTGCGAACGATGCTCGAGAACGTAAAGGCGCGGCTCGAACTCGAGGGGTGATCCGGTCTGCCGTACCGACCGACGGGTGTCACGGTCTGTCCTGCGGGTGAACCGGTGGCGATTTCGACTGGTCCGTACTGTCGGAGAACCGACATCGGGGATGGAACGGGGAACGGGGAACGGGGAACGAGAAACGAGAAACGAATTGTTACCCGGACTAACGGCAACCGTCCTGCCGCTCGAGGGATACCGTGTCGCCTCTCGAGGAAAATCAGTCGGCCGACTGTTCGTAGTCGATGCGAGCGTCGTTCGAATCGACCGCGTCGCTCGCGAGTCGCTTCCCTCGCCGGAGCTGTCCGGCGTAAAAGTACGCGATGTTCCGAAGGCCGGTCTCCTCGCCGGGGGCGCGGTAACTGGCGATTAGTGACCACATGACCGCGACGCCGATCGACCCGGCCGCCGAGAAGGTCATTCCCATGGTCGCGTAGGTAACCGCGTAGATCGCCCCGATCGTCATCGAGGGAACGCTCGAGCCCAGCGGGACCCGAGCGGTCGCGTTGCGGATCGTCGGCGCGAGAAAGACGATCGAGAGCGTGCTGCCTGCCAGAAAGACGAGGTCTTGCCACATCATCGAATAATCTTAACTCAGCCCCGAGTAAAAACCTCTTGGTATTGGAAACCGACGGTTATCCGGACTCTCAGTGTTCGACGACTGTCTCGACTGTGGCGACTGCCGGGCGATCAGCGGTGGGGTCGCGTCCGTTCGCTCGCGTACTCGAGCGCGTCTTCGAGCGTTCCCGGGCCGTCGTACCGCGCGGAGAACAGTTGCATGAACTGGCTGGCGATCCGGTCACAGCGGTCGAACGTGAGGACGGTCCGGACGCGCATCGTCTCGGCGAACTCGAGGCCGGGGTACTGCGTCGCGCGGAGTGCGTAGCCGGGGTGGTCGTCGCCGTCGAGCGCGGCGGGCGCGACCTTCACCCGGAGGTCGCCGGAGTCGTGGCGATAGGTCAGGTAGGTGAGTTCGCGGTCGGTTTCGGCCGGCGTGTAGGTTCGTCGGGTTTCCACCGTCCAGCCGTCCGGTGCATCGCCGGTGGCGTCCATCGACATCTCCTACCAGCGATAGTGATACGTTCGTATCGGATTGCGCAATATTACCCGACAGGAATCGTAAAACACTCGTTATTACGTTCTTCTCGGCCCAATCTTCCGGAGTTAGTAGACGTTCGTTCGATTATTCTGCGCGTTCCCTCCGATTCGACGCGAGCACCCTCGGATCGTCCCGCCCGCAGGTCAGTCGTCCCCTTCGGACTCCGCCGCGAAGACGTCCTCGACGACCGGGTCGTCACCGTCCGGGCTGACGCTGCCGGTCCGGTAGCCGTGGAGGTCGAGCGTGACGTGGTCGAATCCGATCTCGGACAGTTCCTCGCGGACGGTCTCGGCGAACTCCACGGTGAGCGCGCGCTCGAGTTCGTCCGGTGAGACCTCGATCCGGGCGAGGCCGTCGTGGTCGCGCACGCGGAACTGTTCGAATCCCCACTGTCGCAGCAGGGCCTCGGCCCGCTCGACCCGGGTGAGCCGTTCCTCGGTGACCTCGAGGCCGGTCGGGATCCGGGAGGAGAGACAGGCCATCGAGGGCTTGTCGGCGACCGACAGACCGTAGTGGTCGGCGATCGCCCGCACCTCCGCTTTCCCGATGTCGTGTGCCAGCAGGGGGGAGTGGACGTCGAGTTCTTCCACGGCCTGCAGTCCCGGCCGGTGGCCGGCACCGGGATCGTCGGCGTTGGTGCCGTCACAGACCGTGCCCAGCCCCAGTTTCCGGGCCGTCGCCTCCATCTCGCCCAGCCGCATCGTCCGGCAGTGGTAGCACCGGTCGTCGTCGTTCTCGACGAAGTCCTCGCTCTCGAGTTCCGAGAAGGAGACGACCTCGTGGCGGATCCCGATCTCGTCGGCGACTCGCCGGGCCTCCTCGAGTTCGGCCTCGGGAAGCGTTTCGCTGCGGGCGGTGCAGGCGACGGCGTCCTCGCCTACGGCGTCGTTGGCGATCGCGGCCACCACGCTCGAGTCGACGCCGCCCGAGAAGGCGATCAGGACCCCGTCGCGGCTCGCGAGGTCGTCCCGCGCGGCCTCGAGTTTCGCTTCGACCGCGGCCTCGAGTGTCATGGCCCCGCGTTCGCACCGGACGGGCAAAAACGCGTTGTCGTCGAGGTGGCCGACGTCGGTGCCCCGCTCGAGGCGCCGGTCACGAACTGCAGTCACCCTCCTGCCAGTCCGTTAAGTCGCCGCCGATAGTAGCCCGCCTCGAGACCACTATGTCGAGTTCCCTTTCGTCGTCCGTCTCCGATCGAATACGCCAGTTCCGTCCGGCCGAAGAGACGAGCGGCCGGACCGAGGAAACCGACGACCGATCGCGACTCGAGCACGCCGTCTACGCTGCCGGGCGCGGCCTCCAGGCGGGGTTCGTCGCGACGCTGATCATGACCGCGTTTCGACTCCCAATCCTGCGGTCGCTGCCGCCGTCGGCGAACTTCTGGTCACAGTACGTCTCCGGCGAGGATCCCGACGATCACCCGGTTATCGGGCTCGTCCTCCACTTCGCCTACGGGATGCAGGCCGGCGCACTCTTCGGCGGACTCTTCGCCCTGCAGGACGCCGAACGATCGATCGAACCCGAGCAGCGGGGGATCGTCTGGGGGTCGGTCTACGGGATGGCCCTGTCGGCGTTCGGATCGCAGGTCATGCTGCGGGAACTGCTCGAGATCCGTCTCGAGAACGACGAACTCGCGCTGTTTCACGCGGGGCATCTCGTCTACGGCCTCGCGCTCGGGGCCTGGGTCGGCTCGCGAACCGAGGGCGTCGACGATCCCGAGGCGGAATACGAGTACGGTGACGGGAACTGATCGGTGCGGGAGCTAGGAATTCACACCCCGGAGCTAGTAAGGACTATACCAGTAATACGGTGGCTCGAGTGCGTTCATAACAACCTGTTTACCGCGGGCGTCCTCCCGAACGAACATGGAGATCGGCGTCGTCATCGGCGTGATCGCTATCGGTTTCGTCCACGGCGTGTTGCCCGACCACGGGTGGCCGATCGCGGCGATGTACGCGCTGAACCGGAACCGGCGGCTGCTGTATGGCCTCCTCGCGGCACTGGTCCTCGGCGTCGGCCACCTGATCAGCAGCGTCGTCCTCGTGGCGGCGTACTACGGGTTCAGTTCGTTCGCCGCGTTTGCCGAGGGGCCGTGGCTCGAACACGTCGCCGGCGTGTTGCTGATCCTGCTGGGGATTCACGAGTACCGCCACGGTGGGCACGGTGGGCACGGCCACGACCACGAGGACTATGGGCACGAGGACCACGACCACGGCGATCACGACGGAGAGCACTCGCACGGCGACGATCACACGCACTACCACCGTCACACTCACGACCACGAGACCGATCACCACACCGACGGCGGAAGCGACGCGCCAACCATGGACACAGCCGACTCCACTTCCCGCTCCGGCGTCCTCGAGCGCCTCCGCGCTCCCTTCCCAGGCGGCGGCCACCAGCACCTGAGCGAGGAACACGCCGAACGCGGCCTCGCGGCACTTGGCACCACCGCACTCTTGCTCGGGTTCGCTCACGAGGAGCCGATCCAGATCCTGGCGATCTGTGTCGGCACCCCGTTTTGCCTCGAGTTGATGCTACTCTACTCGCTCGCGGTCATCGTCGCGATCGTCGTTCCCACCCTGCTGTTGATCGCCGGCTACGAACGCCACCGCGAGCGTGTCGAGCGGATCACGCCGCACCTGCCGGCGATCACGGCCGTCGCGCTCGTCGGGATGGGCCTGGCCTTCCTCACCGGCCTCGTCTGAGCGACTCGAGTCAGGGATCGATCGACTCCGATCCCGACCCTGACCCCGATCCAGACTCGAGAAGACTATCGAGATCCTCCTCGAGCCGGGCCGCGTACTCGAGACGCAGATCCCGTGCATCGCCCGCCGTCACGTACTGCCGGCCGTCGATGCGACGCGAGATCGGGTGATAGTCGTCGACCGAGAAGCCGGCCCACTCGAGGTAGTCCGCGACGCCTCGGTTCGCGAGGCCGTCCCGGACCGCCGCCTCCGCGAGGTCGGCGAGCGTCCTGGGCCCTGGAAGCGCGATCCGCTCGTCGTCCGCAAACCCGCGGCCGTCACCGTCGGCGATCTCGCGGTTGCCGCGGGTTCGGACGGCCGCCCGGTCGACCTGTGTCATCGCCTCCTCGAGGTCGCGAACCAGCCGGAGGAGCTGGCTCGGCAACGCGGTGTCGGGGGCGCGCCACTCGAGGAGCGGGAGCGGGACCGAGAGCGGGAGCGCAAGCGGCCCCGTAGCGTCGCGCAGACGGATCGGCGACGGGAGGAGATCGGCCGGGGAGTACGCCCCGAGGGTCCGTTCGTCGACGCCGTTCGCCGTCGCCGCGGCCGCGAGGGAGTCGCCCCAGCCCTCGAGTCGCTCCCGCCACTCCTCGAGGGTGTCGACGTACCCCCAGGGGCGTCCTCGCCGTCGTCTCCGATCCCGTTCTCGCTCGGGATCGTCCGGCGACCACGCGTCGTAGAACGCGGTCCGCTGACAGGAGGTACGGGCGCCGCTTGCGACGCGCTCGCCGCGCACGTACGGCGCGGAGTTGACCAGCGCCAGCGCCGGCTCGAGGGCGACGAGCGCGTTGAGCCGGTCGACGGCCCGCCCCGGTTCCCGCCCGGGGTCGATCAGGACCCGTGTGCCGGCACAGCGATTCCCGCAGATGTCCCGACCGGCGACGGCCCGCCGTATCCGGTCGCGCTCGCTCGACTCCCCGACGGCGTCGTCCGCGGCGTTGATCGTCGTCCCCAGCGGGACGAGTCGGCGCTCGCGGTCGGCGGCGCGCGAACGGACGGCCTCGAGTTCGGCGGCGAACGTCGCGCCCAGGTCCGACGGCGACTCGAGGGGCGTCGTCACCGTGATGCGTGGCGCCCCAGCGCCGGCAGCGGCGCCGGCGCTGGCGCTGGCAGCTGATCGGCGGCGCTCCCGCTCCTGTCCCCGTTCCCGTTCCAGTTCCCGTGGCGACTCGACGAGGCCGTCGGCCGACGCGAGGTTCCCGTCGGCGTCGACGACCCAGTACTCGGCCTCGAGGCTCGTTTTCATCGGTGGGATGTGGCGTCCGACCGCCGTTCGGTCGGCTCGTTCGTCGGTCGTCTGCGGCGGCGATTCGCCGCCCGTCGGTCCACGGCTCCGGTCGTCGCGTGTGGGGGCCGTCAGCGGCGCTGGTCAGGCTTCCTCTGGGCTCGACGGGTCCGCGACCGACGGTACCCGCTCGCGTTCTTCCAGCGTCCGTCGCGTCTCCCGTTCCTCGGCCAGGGTCGCCTCGAGGGGTTCGACGACGTCGTCCGCGTAGGCGAGTCGGCCGGCCAGCGTCACCAGCGTCTCGTAGGTCCGGACCTCGAACCGTTCGGCGAGCAGCGCGGTCTCGAGGACGGACGGGGCGGATCCGTCCCCATGCCCGCCTACTTCGTTCGGCCCGTCGCCCCGGTTCCGGTGGGCCTCCGCGAACCCGTCGACGGCCCGGGACCGACTCGCCCTGGGCTGGCGGCCAAGGGCCGCAAAGACGCCCTCGAGGCGGTCGACGTGGTCGCGGGTCTCCTCGCGGTGCTCGCGGAGGGACGACTCGAGGTCGCCGTCGCAGTCGGCGGCGAGTTCCTCGAGCAGTTCGAGCTGGGTCCGCTCGGCGTAGTAGGCGTGCTGTAGCTGGTATCCGAACAGGTCCTCGATGGTCTCGACGTTCATGATGGATCGCGTGGCGTGACGTGGTCGGTCTCGGTGGTGCGGTCGTCGTCGCTGTCGTCGACGTCGATCACCGCGGACGATCGAGCGAGGCCGGATCGCCGCCCGAGATCACGCTCGCCTCGAGCAGCGCCTCGTGGGCGTCGCTCTCGGCGATCGCTTCGATCTCCGCGCGGACCTCGCACTCGTCACGGTAGTTCTCCCCGAGCGCGTCGACGATGGCCCCGACGTCGACGTCGCCCTCACCGTCCGCATCGCTCTCGATGGCGTTTGCGGCCGCGAGCGCCGACTCGTAGGCGGTACACTCGATCGCCTCGAGTTTCAGCGTCGTCTCGACGTAGTACAGCGGCCGGACTTCGTCGTTCAGGACGACGTTGTTGAACTTCTCCTTGTCCGCGAGCAGGCCGTCCAGTTCGGGAACGGGCCGCGTGTCGGGCTCGACCCCGAGGGCGTCGAACGCGCGCTCGATCCGATCGATGTGGCGCTCGGTCTCCTCGCGGTGCTGGTCGATCGCGTACTGGAGTTGCTCGCGACACTCCAGCTCGCGCAGGTCGTCCAGCGAGTCGATCGCGACGTCGGTCGACAGCGTCTCGAGCTCCGAGCGGAGCGTCCGTTCGACGTAGTAGAGCCGTTCGAGGCGTGTCGCGAGCGCGTCGTGCGGCGTCGTGCTCGTGTTCATGCTCATGCGGGTCTCTCTCGGTTCAGAACGACTGTTGCATCCGGACGAACTCGTCCGTGTCGTGGGGGCTGTCGCCGCGGTCGCTGTACCGGGGTCGCCCGACCGCGTCCCGCCTGACGCCGTTGAGGACCGCGAGCCGCAGGTCGTCGGGCGTCGCGTAGGTCTCGAACCCCGACGTCTCGAGGATCGTCCGCAGCGAGTCCGATTCACGCGGATAGCTGACCTCGACGTCGCCGAACTCCGCGATCACGTCCTCGGTTGCGACCGGGAACTCCATCTCCTCGAAGAGGTCCGTGACTGCCCGCATCTCGAGGGATCTGATCTCGTCGGTGTCGGCGTCAGCGTCGGCCTCGGCGTCGTCGATGTGGCTCATCAGCCGACCCTACCTCGATGGGCGACAAAGCGGTGGAGCCTGCCGTCGACTACCGTTTATAAGGAATCCCGGCCGACTCGGGCGCTTTCGGTTCGGAACGCCGGTCTTCGAATACCCATCAACCGCAGAGACCGTCACGATTCCGTCGAATAACGACTTCCCGTGACGTCGTGACGGTTCCGACATGCCGATCCGACCGCCGACGACGGACGACCTTCGCGAACTCGGTGCCGCCATGCACCTCGAGTTGACCGACGAAGAACTCGAATTTTTCCGGGAGATGACCGAGAAGCGAGTCGAGGCCTACGAGACGGTACGCTCGTACGACCCGGAGCCCCGTCTCGGCGGCCAGGAGCGTCGCGAGCGGACGACGGGGACGCGACCGGCAGACGGGGAGGACCCCTACAACGCCTGGGTGACGCGCTGTTACGTCGCCGGCGACGCGGACGGCCCGCTGTCGGATCTGGACGTCGCGATCAAGGACAACGTCTGCGTCGCGGGCGTCGAACTGACCTGTGGCTCCGCCGTCGTCGAGGGCTACGTCCCCGACGTCGACGCGACCGTCGTCACGCGACTGCTCGAGGCCGGGGCGACGATCGTCGGGAAGACGAACATGGACGACATGGCCGTGACCCGGACGGGGCACAGCACCTTCGGCCCGATCACCAATCCGCACGGCGACGGGGATGCGGACGAGGGCGAAGGCGAAGGCGAAGGCAAGTACCTCGCCGGCGGCTCCAGCGGCGGCAGCGCGGTCGTCGTCGCGACCGGCGAGGCCGACGCCGCGATCGGCTCCGACCAGGGCGGCAGCGTCCGGATCCCGGCCGCACTCTGTGGCGTCGTCGGCCACAAACCGACCTACGAACTCGTCCCTTACACGGGGTGTATCGGCCTCGAGCACGCGATCGACCACCCGGGACCGATGGGATCGGACGTCGAGACCGTCGCGCGCGTGCTCTCGGCCATCGCCGGCAGCAACGAGAGCCACCTCCGCGAGCCGTCGTCGGTCCCCGTCGAGGAGTACCACGAGGGGCTTCCCGGCGACGCCGCGGACCTCTCGATCGGCGTCCTCGAGGAGGGGTTCGACCGCCCCGGAGCCGACGAGGGCGTGCTCGAGCGGGTCCGGGCCGGGATCGACGCGCTCGAGGACGAGGGGGCCGCCGTCGAGACCGTCTCCGAACCGATGCACCTCGACGCCGACGACATCCACACCGTCTGTACGGGCGAGGGGCTGCTCGACGCGATGATCGGCGAGGGGCTGGGCCACGGCTGGAAGGGCTGGTACAACACCTCCTGGATCGACGCCTTCGGGAAGTTCCGCCGGGCGCAGGCCGACGACTTCCCGGCGCAGTTGAAGCTCATCCTGCTGATGGGTGCCTACGCCAACGACGCCTACCACTCGCGGTACTACGCGGCCGGGATGAACCTCACGGTGGAACTCACCGAGCGGTACGACGCTCTGCTCGAGGAGCGGGACCTGCTCGCGATGCCGACGACGCTGCGGACGGCTCCCGAACTGGATCCGGACCGCGACCAGTACGATCGGATGCGCCAGGACCTCGTCGTCGCCAACACTGCGCCGTTCAACCGGTCCGGCCACCCGGCGATCAGCGTGCCGGTCGGGACGGTCGACGGGCTTCCCGTCGGCCTCATGCTCGTCGGGTCGCGGTTCGACGACGCGACGGTGCTCGAGGGGGCGGCCGCGCTCGAGGCGGCCGTGGCGGACTGACCTGCTGGCGGATCGTCCGTTGCGAACGCAGGCTAAACCGAAATCTCCCGCGCCGTACTGGCTCCACCCGTGCCCGACTACGAACTCCACGACCCCGAGTTCTCGGGGACTACGACCGAGGAGTGGGACGATCAACGACTCGAGGACTTCGACACGGACCTCCTGGGCGAAGTCACGGACCCCTTCCTGCTGTCGGCGTCGGGGTTCCCGACTGAGAACTTCACGGACCTGATGCTTCCGGTGGTCGAACAGGACACGCTCCGCACGGTCAAGATCGGCGGGCGCGCTCGAGGGTCTGGACGATGGGGACGCCGACGAGGTCGAGGACCTCATCGACGACCTCACCAGCGAAAACTTCGACCACGGGGAGTTCGGCGACTGACGCCGTTACGACGCCGGTGACGCGCTCGAGGAGCCTCCGCCCCGGAGCAGTTTGATGATCCCCTGGGCCGCCAGGCCGAGTATCGTCCACTTCCAGGCGAGTACGGCGACCCCGAGCAACAGGATCCCCCGCGTTCGATTGCCACGGGTGAACGCGCGTTTGGCCTCGTTGAGCACCGAGACGACCGTCAGCGAGCGCGTCGCTTTCGAACCGAGGAGTTTCTTGAGTGGCATACCCGTCCTTGCCGGGTCGGGATGATAACGCCGTGCCCGGAGCGCGCAAGGCGGCTCGGGTGCGCCGGGTCTCGAGTCCTCACCGGTCCGAACGCCGGGAAAACTGTCCGACAGGCGGTCGGGCTCAGGCCGGCCGCCCCATCGTGTAGAAGAACGCCGGCGTCTGTCCCGCCGCCCGCGGCGCGAAGAAGTCCGAGACCACGTCGTCGTAGAACGTCAGGCCCGTTCCGCCGAGGCTGCGATGCGCGTAGGTAGCGAGGTAGAGCCGTCCGGCGGTCAGGGCGGCCTCGAGTTGGGCCACCCGGTAGCCACGGTCCCCGAAGGCGTCGACGACCGCCTCGAGATCGGTCAGGAAGGCGAGACAGACCGCGGCGTCGCCGCCGAGGGGCTGATCCAGCGCGAGGTGGGCCGCCTCTCGGCGGAATTCGCCGGCCCGGAGGGACTCGAGTTCGCCCGCCTCGGGGTGGTAGTGGTACGCGCCGGACTCGAGGCCGTCGACGGCGTTGACGACCAGGTAGGCGTCGACGAACGACAGCGACGGCTCGTCCTCGCGGCGCGCGTGTCGCTCTCCGCTCGCGGTGCCACCGCTCGCTTCGTCGGGATCCTCGCTCCGCTCGGCTCTCGCCGTTCCCGCTCGGGGGGTCGAGGACTCGCGGCGCACGTCCATCGGCACGCCGCGAACGGCCCGATCGAGGACCGTCGAGAGCTTGCGGAAACTGATCGGCTCGCGCTCGTACTCGCGACAGGAGCCGCGCCGGCGGATCGTCCGGTGGAGGGGCCGGCTCGAGGCCGTCTCGGGGTCGACGGGCTCGAGCGGGACCCGCTCGCCGTCGCCGGGGTCGCGGGTGCCGATCGGCCCCGCTGGCCGGGTGTTGCGCCACGCCTGGGCCTCGTCGCCGTCCTCGAGCGTTCCGGCCCGCCAGGCCTCCTGGATCAGCGGGAACTCCCGCTCGTTCGGTGAGAGCGGTTTCGTCTCGTGGTCGATCGGCTCGAGGTCGGGCGCGTCGGGCGCGGGGCCGCCGGCTCCGATCGGCACGATCTCGAGCGGTGCCTCCCGGGCCGGATCGACGCCGAGCAACTCGGCGACGGGTCGGTCGGCGAAGCCCGTGACGACCTCGGCGCGGTAGTCCAGCGCGTGGGCGACGGCAAGCAGGTTCGCGAGCGTCGTCCCCGAGTCCCAGAACGCGTGGCGGAAGGTCCGGTCCTCGTACTTCCAGGCGTTGCGCCACCAGGTCGACGTCGCGACGACCGACAGCGGGGCGTCGGCGACGGCGTCGTCCCCGCTCGCCGCGGCGAGGGCGCCCCGATAGTCGCCCTCGCGGAGGACGTCCAGCGAGCACGTCCGCGGGTCGAAGTGGTAGACGCCGGCCGGGAGGCCCCGCGGGACCGCGCCCGCGCGCCCGGTTCCCTCGAGGTCGCCACAGACGACGTACAGGTCGACGTGATACAGCGCGCCCGTCGTCGCCGCCGCGCGGAAGGGTTTCGTCCGGTCGCGGAGCGCGATCTCCTTGGTGATCCCGGCCGCGTAGTAACAGCAGGTCGTGACCGTCTCGCGGTCCGGGCCGACTCGAGCGTCGTCAGCAGGGTCGTCGACGACCGCCCGCCACCCGTCCGGCGTCGGCTCCGCGATCGCCGCGAGCGCGGGCTGTTGGGGCGGTCGAATCCGCTCGGCGAGCGGCTCCGTCGGGCGGTCCGTGTAGACCTTGTACGGACGGGGCTTGTTCTCGAAATCCAGTCCGGGACCGGCGGCACGGACGCTCCGTGGGGAGTGTTTCGTCCGTTCGTGGTACTCGAGCGCGCCCACTGGCATGGCGGCTGGTAACACGGCGGCCGACAAAAAGGACGGGCGGGATCTTTTTCTCGCTCCGGTTTGATACGACCGACGAGAACGATGGACCTCGAGTCGATCCCGGGTGTCGGCGAGAAGACCGCCCGGGCCCTGTCGGAACTGGACGATCCCGAGCGCGCGCTGCGGGCGGGCGACGTGGCGACGATCGCGACCGCGCCCGGGATCAGCCAGGGACGGGCCGCCAGGATCGCACGCGGGGCGATCCGCGCCGAACACGACGACCCCGGCGGGTTCCTCGCCACGGATCGCGCGCGGGAGATCTACCGCGAGGTCCTCTCGCTGTTGAAAGCGCGGACGGTCACCGACTACGCCGCCCAGCGGGTCGAAACCTTCTACCCCAGCCCCCGCCGCTCGCGCATCGAGGAGGTGCAGTCGTTCGCGGGCGAGGCCCTCGAGCGCGAGGTCGATCCCGACGCGCTCGAGGCGCTGGCGGGCGTCGAACCTCTCCAGGACCCGGGCGACGTCCGGGTTCGCGAGCGGTGTCTGGCGACGACCGACGCCGAACGCTACAGCGAGGCCCGCGAGGCGATCCCGGAACTCTCCGTCGAGGTCGTCGAGGACGCACAGGGGCTGGCCGAACTCGCCCGGGGGTACTCCACGGTGATCGCCCTCGACGAGTCGTTCGCGGGGGTCACCATCGAGGGCGACGTCCAGGTCCGGCCGGACGCCCTCGAGAACCCCGCGGAGATCGTCCCCGAGCGACCGCTTGCGTTCTTCGCGCGCAACCGGGAACGCATCCGCGCCGCGATCGACGTTCACCGCGCCACCGACCGCTCCGGCGGCGAGTACGACGAGACTGACCTCACGGCCCTCGAGGACGGCCTCGCGCGGCTCGACGAGGACGGCACCGTCGCCGGCGACGACGAACTCGACCGGCTGACGACGGCGGTCGACGACCTCGACGCGGCGGCGAGCACGGCCGAAAGCGTCGCCAACGACAGGCTCCGGGAGGCGATCCGGGAGGAGGACGTCACCATCGAGGGCTCGGACCTGCTCTCGCTGGTCGAGCGCGGCGCGGGCGTCGACTCGCTGCTCTCGCGGGAACTGGCCGACGAGTACGCCGAAGCCGTCGAAACCGCCCGCGAAAACCTGATCGACGCGCTGGACCTCGACCCGGGCGAGGCCGAGATCGCCCGCCGGGCGTTCGGCGACGAGCCGACGTTCCCGGTCGAGCGCGACGAGGACGCGATCGGTCGGCTGCGGGAGGAACTCACCGCCGCCAAGGAACGCCGCGCCGGCCGGCTCAAGCGCGAACTCGCGGCCGACCTCGCCGACCAGCGCGAGACGGCCCGGCGACTCGTCAGGGACGCCCTCGAGTTGGACGTCGAACTCGCGATCGCCAGGTTCGCCGACGATTTCGCGTGCACGATGCCCGAGTTCGTCTGGGACGAGTCGGCGGACGCGGCCGAGACCGGCTTCGCCATCGACGGCGGCCAGTCGCCCCTGCTCGACGAACCGCTCGAGGCGATCGACCCGGTCGACTACGAGGTCTCGGGGGTCGCCCTGCTTTCGGGCGTCAACAGCGGCGGGAAGACGTCGACGCTTGACCTGGTCGCGTGCGTCGTCGTGCTCGCTCACATGGGGCTGCCGGTGCCCGCCGACGACGCCCGCCTGCGGCGGTTCGACGACCTCCACTACCACGCCAAGACCCAGGGGACGCTGGACGCCGGCGCGTTCGAGTCGACGGTCCGGGAGTTCGCCGACCTCGCGCGCGGTGGCGAGGGGTCGCTCGTCCTGGTCGACGAACTCGAGAGCATCACCGAACCAGGCGCCTCGGCGAAGATCATCGCGGGCATCCTCGAGGCCCTGGAGGAGAACGACGCGACGGCCGTCTTCGTCTCCCACCTCGCGGACGAGATCCGCGAGATGGCGGACTACGACGTGACCGTCGACGGCATCGAGGCGGTCGGTCTCGTCGACGGCGAACTCGAGGTGAACCGCTCGCCGGTCAAGGACCACCTCGCGCGGTCGACGCCGGAACTGATCGTCGAGAAACTGGCGACCGAGGCCGACGAGACGGCCGCCAACGGCGGTACGGAGGGGGTCCACGAGCCGCAGTTCTACGATCGGCTGCTCGAGAAGTTCGACTGACCCGGCCGAACCTCTCGACGTCCTGATGACCCCTGTACTCCCGAACCGGGCGACGACTCCGCTCTCGAGGCATCGCTTCGGCCGTTAACTTAATGTCGAGTAAACAACCGGTGTGACTTACCGCGAATCGAACAGTTAATGCCGTGGTTGTGAAACGTCAGGGAGATGGCTCGTACCAGGGGTGGTGGGAACGAGGAGCATCCGATCCAGGTGCTCCATCAGGTGGCGTTTGACCTCCAGTCGGCCGACTCCGCGGACGAGGTCTGCCGACGGACGGTCGACGCCGCCGAGACCGTTCTCGAGTTCGATACCTGCATCATCACGCTCGCCGAGGGCGAGACGCTTCGCGTCCGGGCGAAGTCGTCGGGTCTGCCGGACGACGGCGTCACGCCCACGAGCAGCATCGACGAGGGTATCTCGGGACTGACCTACCGGACCCGCGAGTCCTCCCGGTTCGACGAACTCTCGAGCGTCGAGGAAGCCGAACCCGAGGCCGCGTACGAGTCGGGGCTCAGCGTTCCGATCGGCGACCACGGCGTCTTCCAGGCCGCCTCGGAGGAGCCAGGGGCGTTCTCACCCGAGGACCTCGAGCTGGCGGAACTGCTCGTCTCGCACGCGGCCGCCGCGCTCGACCGACTCGAGTACGAGCGCGAACTCGAGCAGTTCGCTAGCGTCGTCTCCCACGACCTGCGGAACCCGTTGACCGTCGCCCGCGGGCGCCTGGAACTGGCCCGCTCGGCGGCCAACGACGATGCACAGCCACACCTCGCTGAAATAGACGAGGCCCTCGAGCGGATGAACTCGCTCGTCGAGAAACTGCTCGCACTCGCCCGCCAGGGGGAACTCGTCGAGGAGGCGGTGCCGGTCGCGCTCCGAGACACGGTCGAAGACGCCTGGGAGACGGTCGCCACGGACGATGCACGTCTGGTCGTCTCCGTCGCTGAGGGGACCGTTCTCGAGGCGGATCGGGAGCGGCTGCGCCAGCTACTCGAGAACCTCTTTCGGAACAGCGTGGAACACGGGGCCGAGACCGATTCCGGGGAGCCGGTGAGCGTCCCCGTCCCCGTTCCCGTCACCGTCACCGTCGGCACGCTCCCCGACGGCTTCTACGTCGCGGACGACGGGCCCGGCCTTCCCGACGACGCCGACGACGAGGTGTTCCGTCGCGGGTACACCACGAGCGACGACGGCACCGGGTTCGGGCTCTACATCGTCCGGCGGATCGTCCGGGGTCACGGCTGGTCCGTCTCCCTGACGGCGAGCGAGGACGGCGGCGCACGCTTCGAGATCACCGGGGCCGAGATCGATCGAAGCGGCGACGCCCGGCCCGACTCGCCCGAGCAGCGCTGACGCCCCGTTCGGCGGCCTACGGAACCGGCTCGAACCGGTGCAGGTAGGCGGTATCCTCGTCGTCCCACTCCGTATCGTGGGTACGTTCGATCCGCCGTTTGTACGACTCGAGGTCCGGCGACCCCTCCGCGCGGGCGTCCTCGTCGGTGAGGTCGCCGAGTCGCCGCTCGGTCACCTCGCGGACCTCGAACGTCGTGTCCGCGATCTCGAAGGTGTCGCCCTCGGCCGCGTGCGGGTCGCCGCGGTGGATCTGGCTGATCTCGCCCTCGAGGGCCGCGGTTCGGAGCCGTTCGGCGGGAAGCAGGTCGTCCGCGTCGATGGTTCCCATACGCGGATCGAACGGCCGCGGGTCCGTAATTCTATCCGACGTGCGTAGTCTCGAGGTGGGTTTACGCGTCTTTCCGGTGATCTGTCGGTATGGCCCCGCGATCACCGACACGCTCGGCCAGCGACGGCCGCCGATCGGACGGCTCCGATCCCTGCGGCCGTCGATCGCAAGGCGTAGCCGTTCCCGCGGCCGACACCTTGGTGCGATGTGGCATACCAGTTCGAGTGTTCGGAAGACGGCTGTGCCTTCCTGCTGCGCTCGAGCAGCGACGAGGAGGTCGAGCGACTCGTCCGGGCTCACGTGCGGCTGGTCCACGGCGGTCGGATCGATTCGGCCGACCTCGAGCGCGAGACGGAGCGGATCGAACGTCCCTGACCTGTTCGCTGCGAACAACTAAGTAGCTCCGACAGCGTGGTGAAAGTGATGGCAGACGACCCCGAGGAGGGGATGTTGTCGTGGGACGAATCCGTGTTTAGAGACGAGCACGTCTTCGAAATCGACTACGTCCCCGAGACGTTCAAACACCGCGAGGGTCAGATGGAGAGTCTCACCTACGCCCTCCGCCCGGCCGTCCGCGGCTCGCGGCCCCTGAACGTGATGGTCCGGGGGCCGCCCGGGACGGGGAAAACGACGGCGATCCAGAAGCTGTTCGACGAGGTGGGCGCACAGACGAGCGACGTCCGCACCATCCGCGTCAACTGCCAGGTCAACTCGACGCGGTACTCGGTGTTCTCCCGGCTGTTCGAGGGTACCTTCGAGTACGAGCCACCGTCCTCGGGCATCTCGTTCAAGAAGCTGTTCGGCCAGATCGCCGAGAAACTCGTCGAGGAGGACAAGGTGCTGGTCGTCGCCCTGGACGACGTCAACTACCTCTTCTACGAGAACGAGGCCTCCGACGCGCTGTACTCGCTGTTGCGCGCCCACGAGGAGTACCCCGGCGCGAAGATCGGCGTCATCGTCGTCTCCTCGGACCCCGCCCTCGACGTGATCGACGAACTCGACTCGCGGGTCCAGAGCGTCTTCCGGCCCGAGGACGTCTACTTCCCCGTCTACGACCAGCCCGAGATCGTCGACATCCTCGCGGAACGTGTCGAACGCGGCTTCCACGACGGCGTCATCTCGCGGGACACCCTCGAGTACGTCGCCGAACTCACCGCCGAGAGCGGCGACCTCCGGGTCGGGATCGACCTGCTGCGCCGGGCCGGATTGAACGCCGAGATGCGGGCCAGCCGTACCGTCGAGCGGGAGGACGTCGAGGACGCCTACGAGACCTCGAAGTACGTTAACCTCGCGCGCAGCCTCTCGGGGCTGACCGACAACGAGCGGACGCTGCTCGAGGTCATCGCGCACAACGACGGCGACCAGGCCGGCGACGTCTACGACGAGTTCCACGAGCGGACCGGCCTGGGCTACACCCGCTATTCCGAGATCGTCAACAAACTCGACCAGCTCGGCCTGATCGAGGCCGAGTACGCCGACGTCGACGGCCGCGGGCGCTCGCGGTCGCTGTCGCTCGCCTACGAGAAAGACGCCGTGCTCGAGCGGCTCGAGTGACGGCGGTTTCGCGTTCGTTCCGTTCCGGTTCCCGAACCGCCGGTGGGGGTCGGACTCGGACCGAACTCCCGATAGCCTCGAGCAGGTCGCCGCCGATCCAGTCGGTGTCGATACCGGCCGCTAGCGGCTACCACTGCTTCTCCCTCCGCGGCCCCGGCAGCTGCCGCCCGAAACGTAAGACGCGTCATCGCGGTGGGTTCCACATGGATCGAACTCGAACTGCGATCACCGAGACGGTCAGCGACCGCACCGCAGCGGACGAGCACGGCGCGACGGACGCGACGCGGGCCGTCCTGGCGACGCTCGGGGAGCGACTGAGCGCAGACCGGGCGTCGGACCTGGCCGCACAACTCCCGGGCGAACTCGCGGCTCACCTCACCGAGGCTGAGTCCGGCCAGCGCTTCTCCGAGGAGGAGTTCGTCTCCCGAGTGGACCGGCGAATGGACACCGTCGACCTCACCGGCGAGCGGGCCGCGACGGCCGTCCTCGCCACGGTTCTCGAGGCCCTCGACGAGGAGGAACGGACCGCCGTCGTCGACGAGTTCGAACGCTACGGGTTCGAGGAGTTGCTGGGCGAGACCGACGCGTCGGCCGACGTGACCGACCGGTCGCTCCGCGAACGGTAGCTCCCGCCGGCCCAGGGTGGAATCAGGCCTGGTCGATCCCCTCGCGATACTCCTCTGCCGACTCGAGCGCGCTCTCGAGTCGGTCCTCGGTGTCGCCGTCGATTCGCTCGGAGAGCTGTCGGAGGTCGTTGAGGTGCTGGTCCATGATCGCGTGATCGGGTTCGTGATCCCCGTGGACGTAGTCGGCGAACGCGTCCGCCGTCTCGCGGATGTCCTCCCGGACCTCGTCGTCGTCGGCCGTCTTCTCCGCCTGCTCGAGATCGTCGCGTGCGCTCTTGAGCTGTTCGGGCATGAACGCGAGTATCACGACCGCTCCCATAACCGTTTGCCGAGCACGGGCCGGCGGGGGCGACAGCACGGGACGGAGCCGCCGGAAGCGACGGTTTTACCCACGTGTACGGCGAGCTTACTCGTCTCGATGGGTTGCTTGAAGCCGTTACTTGCAAGTTACGGGCCGGGATTCCGGGTGTCACCGTCCCGAACCGTTCGGTCCCCAATTGAGACGCCGCTGGCTGTCCCTCGAACGGCGTTTACCGACCCTAACGCAGGGAAATGAGGGAACAACCAGCCATACTGACTACTGGCTTTTTCAAATCACGGTCCTCCTACTCGGTCGCATCATGCCCGTATCACGACGTGCAGCGCTCAAAACGATCGGCGTCGCGGGTGGTCTCACGGCCGCCAGCGGCACCGTACTCGCCAAAGGGGAGTACAAGGACGACGAACGAACGAAAGACGAGACGACGGAACCGGCCGACGACGACTACGAGGCACCGGAAGCCGCGGTCCGTGTCGCGCACTTCTCGCCGGACGCGCCGAACGTGGACGTCTACGTCGAGGGAGATCGGGTCCTCGCGGACGTCGCCTACGGGGACGTCTCGCCGTACCTCGAGATCGCCCCCGGCACGTATCAGGTCACGATCACCGCGGCCGGCGACCCCGACACGGTCGCGTTCGACGACCAGGTCACGTTCGGCTCGGCCATATACACCGTCGCAGCGATCGGCGAACTCGAGGCCGGAACCTTCCGTCCCAAGGTGTTGGTCGACGCCGGTTCGGCACTCGTCCGGGCGGTCCACGCGTCGCCGGACGCGCCGGCGGTCGACATCTACGCCGGGGAGGACCCGCTGTTCGAGAACCTCGCCTTCGGCGAGGAGACGGAGTACCTCGCGGTGCCCGCCGGCGATTACTCCCTGTCGATCCGGCCGGCCGGCGAACCAGACGCCGTCGCCTCCTTCGACGTGAGTCTCGAGGCCGGAACCGCCTACTCCGGGTACGCGATCGGGTACCTCAACCCGCCAGAGGGGGCCACCGGCCGGGACTTCACCGTGGAACTGACCGTCGACGGCGCGATGGCCGACGAGTAGCCGCGTCCGCGGTGCTGTCGTGCGAACTCGAACCGACCGCTCCTTTTTTCGTGGGTGCCCGTGGAATCGTCTCTCGAGTCGCCCGGTCGTCCGAAACAGCAGGTCCCGGTGTCGGTTCGGTCTCGTGTCGTCCCGATTTTGGATTCTTCGCCTGAGACTATCCGCCGTGCATATTTATCGAATACGAATGAAATTCGAGAACACTCGGATAAAGTATGTACTACGGATTTCGAATGGGTGATATCGAAATGGGATTTTGAGGGATTCCGTATGGGACTTACCGGGATATCGAGCCGAAAAGCGTGCTATAGGGGATTTCTCCCTTTCTCGGGGCCTGATGTCTCTATAGAGGGCCTCAAGGGCGCTATAGGGGAATCTCCGAGTCGACGACGGAGCGATAGATTCAACTCAAATAAAAGAAACGATAGATGCTATTCTGTCTGTCATATGCTCGGAAACGTAACGAATCAGTAGCGATCCGAACCCGGTATGACGCCTCGAGTCCCGACAGCCGTTCTCGGTTCACTCCGCCGAGTCGGCCGGTTCCATCGGCTCGAGCCGGCGACCCGGAATCCCGTCCCCGTTCCCCCGGAGGACGGTACACTCGCCGAAGCGAACGTCGTCGCCGGTCGACACGTCCCCCTCGAGCTGGGCGACGAGGGAAACGCCGTCGAATCGGACGAGCCCGAGCCGGTTCGGTGAGCGGACGTTCGGCGGGGTGGCGTGGACCGTCGTGGTCGCGAGCACCTCCCCCGTCTCGAGGCGGTAGGTGTCGATCCTCTCCGACCCGCACTCGCTGCACCGGTCGCGGGTGTAGTACCAGCGGTGGTCGCAGGCGGGACAGGCGAACGCGCGATCGGTCGAGACGTCCCGTGGGGGCTGTGTTTCGTTCCCTGTTCCTGTCGCAGTCTTCGATCGTGAGTTCGAATTCGTCGTGGTCATCGTTCGTGGTCCGGTGGCTGGATTCCGCTCGCGTTCGTGGCCTCTCCGCGGTTTCGTTCGGCCGTCAGCGCGCCTCGAGCAGCGTACAGATCGCGTTGTTGCCGAACCCGCCGACGTTGAGCGCGAGTCCGGTTTCGGGGCCCGCAACCTGCCGGGCGTCGGCGTCGCCACGCAGTTGCCAGGTCAGTTCGACGAGTTGTGCGACCCCCGTCGCGCCGAGCGGGTGGCCGCGGGCCTTGAGCCCACCGCCGGGGTTGACCGGTAAGTCGCCGTCGAGCGCCGTCCCGCCCTCGAGGGTCGCTTCCCACGCCCGTCCGCCGTCGTAGAACCCCAGCTCCTCGAGTTCGAGCAACTCGAGGACGGTGAACGCGTCGTGGATGCAGGCGACGTCGACGGCCTCGCGCTCGAGGCCGGTATCGGCGAACGCGCGGTCGCCGGCCCGCGAGACGCTCTCGATGGCGAGCGGGTCCGGTCGCTCGGCGACGGCGTGGGTGCCCGTCGCGCCCGCGACGCCGGCGAGTTCCACGTCGTCGTCCCCGCCGGCCCGGAGAACGATCGCCGCGGCCCCGTCGCTGGTCGGACAGCAGTCGTAGAGTCGCAGCGGGTCCGCGACCGCCGGCGACGAGCGTGCCTCCTCGGCCGTGATCTCCCGCTGGAACTGCGCGTAGGGGTTGGCGGCCCCGTTGCGGTGGTTCTTGACCGCGACGGCCGCCAGCGCGTCCTCGTCCGCGCCGGTCGTCTCGAGGTAGCGGTCGGCCGCCAGCCCGGCGAACGAGGGCAGCGTCAGCCCTTGCTCGTACTCGCGGTCGTGGACCAGCCGGCTGATGAGTTCGGTCGCATCGTCGGTGTCGACCGCCGACATCGTCTCGACGCCGACGACCAGCGCGACCGACGACCGTCCGGCCCGGACGGCGTCGACCGCCCGGAGGACGGCGCTGGCCCCGCTCGCACTCGTATTCTCGATCCGGTCCGCCGTCGCGCCGTCGACGCCGAGCGCGCCACAGAGCGCGTTCTCGAGGCCGGTTCGCTCGTCGAACGCCTCGGCGGCCATGTTCCCGACGTGGACCGAGGTCACGTCCCCGGGCGCGACGTCCCCGGCGTCGTCGAGGGCGCGCCAGGCCGCCCGTTCGGCGAGTTCGAGCGCCCCGGCGTCGCTCTCGGATTCGAACGCCGTCATCCCCGCTCCCGCGACGCCGACGTCGGTCATGCCGAATCGCCGAACGCGCCCCGCTCCTCGAGGGCGTCGAGTTCGTCCTCGTCGTACCCGAGGTCGGCGAAGACGCTGCGGTTGTGCTCGCCCAGTTGCGGCGGCGGCGACTCGAAGCCGCTGTCGGCCCGGTCGTAGTTGAGCGGGTGTTCGACGACGGGAATCTCGCCGCGCTCGGGGTCCTCGATCGTCGTCGTGGTCCCGCGGGCCTCGGTCTGGTCGTTGTAGAGGGCGTCCTCGACCTCGTAGACGGGGCCTGCTGGAACCCCGGCGTCCTCGACGAGCAGCGTCATCCACTCGTCGGTCGTCAACTCGCGCAGTCGTTCCTCGAGTTCCGCCTCGAGTTCGTCCATGTGCTCGACGCGGTCGCCGTTGGTCTCGAAGCGCTCGTCGTCGGCGAGTTCCGGCCGGTCGATCGCCTCGCAGAACGTCCGCCAGAGCTTCTGGTTGAGACAGGCGACGTTGATGTAGCCGTCGGCGGTCTCGAACGTCTGGTAGGGCGCGAGGACGGGGTCTTTCGTCCCCATCCGGGAGGGCGACTCGCCGGCGAACACCTTTCCGGCCTGCTTTGTCAGCCACGGGAGCGTGGCGTCTAACATCCCGAGGTCGATGTACTCGCCCTCGCCGGTCAACTCGCGGCGGTAGAGCGCGTTCGAGACCCCGAACGCGGCCCACATCGCGGTGATGAGGTCGGTCATCGGGAGTCCGACCTTCACGGGGCGGCCGTCCTCCTCGCCGGTGACGCTCATGATGCCGCTCATCCCCTGGATCATCAGGTCGTAGCCGGGCCGCTCCCGCCACGGACCGGTCTGGCCGAACGCCGAAATCGCACAGTAGACGATGTCCTCGTTGTGCGCGCGGATCGTCTCCTCGTCGACGTCGAGCCGTTCCGCGGTTCCGGGACGGTAATTCTGCAGGAAGACGTCGGCCTCGCTCACGAGGTCGTACAGCGCCTCCCGGCCGGCCTCGCTCTTGAGGTTCAGTTCGACGCTCTTCTTCCCGTAGTTGACCGTCCAGAAGTACGGCGACTCGCCGTCGATGAAGGGCGGTCCGGAGTGTCGGTTGTCGTCCCCCGCGCCGGGTCGCTCGATCTTGACGACGTCGGCACCCTGGTTCGCCAGCATCAGCGAACAGAACCCGCCGGTGACGAACGTCGTGAGATCGACGACTCTAATGCCATCGAGAATCCGATCGCTGTCTGTCATGCGGTGCCATGACAATCCAGTCGTCACGTCAAAAACTTTCCTATCGTCACCCCCTGGTCACTCGAGGGCGGTCGTCGGCACCACGTCGACCCGCTCGCCGGCCTCGAGCGGGTCGGTCGTGAGTACGAACCCGTCCGCGCTCGCCGCGCGGGTGCTCGAGGAGAGCACGCTCGGATCGAACGTCTCCTCGTAGACCGACAGCGGGGAGTCGGCGTGGCCGAGCGGGTTCGCTTCCTTGCCATCGGGGTCGAGGGTGACCGGGATCGCGTACGTGAACCCCGCAGGGCCGAGGCCGACGTCCGCGCCGAACGTCCGCTCGAGGGTCGCCGGCCGGCGCTCGCCGGTGAGAAGGGGCCGGGCGACCAGCGCCGTACTGACGTACGCGCCGATCGGCTTCCCGGGGACCGCGACGGCGACGGCGTCGTGGTCGGGGAGGGACGCGATCGCGATCGGTTTCCCGGGACGCAGCCGAACCCGGTGGAAGTCGACTTCGCCGAGCGACGCGAGCGCGTCGATCACGTGGTCTTTCTCGCCGACGCTCGTTCCGCCGGTCGTGACGACGAGGTCGTGGTCGTCTGCGAGGTCGTCGATCCGGTCCCGGACGCGGTCGCCCTCGTCCGGTACCGATCCCTCGTAGTCGGGGTCGTGGCCCCACGCCCGGAGGAGGTTGCACAGCATCGGCGAGTCCAGATCCGTGTGTATCCCCTCGTGGATCTCGGTCCCGGTGGCCAGTACGCCGATCGAAAGCGGGTCCGCGACCGCGACCGATTCGCGGCCGAGGTCCCGCAACAGGATCGCGTCGGCGGCGTCGAGTCGGTCGCCGGCCGCGTAGAGGCTCTCGCCCGCCTCGAGGTTCGAACCCCGCTCGTAGACGTAGGTACCGGGAGCCAGGTCGGGTCCGTCCAGGCGGCCGTCCTCGAGAACGGCGTCCTCCCGTTTGACGACCGTGTCGGCCCGCTCGGGAAGGGGTGCGCCGGTCGCGATCTCGACCGCCTGTCCGGCCTCGAGCGCCGGCGGTTCGCTCTCGGGGTAGACCGCAGGGTCGACGACCTCGAGCGGTCCTTCTTCCCCCTCGGCGTCCGCGGCCGCGTACGCGTAGCCGTCCATCGTCGCCCGGTCGGTCGCCGGCCGATCGGCGTCGGCGACCACGTCTTCGGCGAGGACCCGGCCGGCGATCCGCTCGAGCGGGACGGTCGTCGCCGGGCGATCCTCGAGGAGGGCCTCGCGGCGGGCGAACGAACGGTCGATCGCGTCCTCGAGGGACAGGAGATCCGCGTGACTGTGGTCGTCGCGGTCGTCGTTCTCGTCGTCGGACATGACGGGGACGTTCGACCCGATCCGGGAAAGAGTTTGTGACGGCGTGACGTGGTGACGTGGTGTCCGAGTGGCGGCGTGACGTGGTGACGGGGTGGCGCGTCTCAGGACGTCGGCTCGCCGGACTCGCCGTGCTCGTCCGGCTCGGGTTCCTCCCTGACCGCCTCGATCGCCGGCTCGAGTTCGTCGTAGAGCCGGTCGACGTCCTCCGGATAGACGTCGATCGGTTTCGCCTGGCTGTGGGTGTGGATGCGGATCCGGTCCCGGTCGCGGTAGGTCCGGTAGACGCTCCAGAGACCGAACGCCGTTAGTCCGAGCCCGACGAGGGCGTTTTCCGACACCGAGTAGACGCCGAACGCCGCGAGCGCGAGGCTCATGATGACCAGCAACCAGTCGATCCACTCGTGGGTGACTTCGCTGACGTTGGTGTAGGGGACGCTCGTGACCTCGTCGGCCCGCACGAGGAGGACGCGACGGTCGGTCACCGCGATTTCGTCGCCGTCCCGGAGCGCGCCGCGGTAATGGAGACGTTCGCCCGTCTCGAGGTCGAGACCGTTTCGGTTCGGCATTACGGGCACTGGTGGGGGACTGGTTATCAAATTTTCCCAGCGAGGAGGGGTCGCGAATGGGTTAGTCGGCTCTGTCGACGGGAGTGGGCTCGTCCGAGGAGCGCATCGACTCGAAGAACGTGACGAATTCCTCTTCGTCTTCGGCGAGTTGCTCCCACTGGGTGAGGCCGCGTTCATCGCGGGTCCCGCGGACGGTGTTGTCGAGGACGAACGCGATGATGCCGCCGACGGCCATCGTGGTCGACCCGATCACGAAGATGGTGTCGGCGATCAGCGGCTGGCCAAGGACCGGTCCGACGAGCGCCGCGTCCGCAGCGATCTGCTGGAACTCGGCCGCGCCGCCGACGTTGTCCATGTACTGGGGCACCGAGAGCCCGAGGAACAACGCGATGCCGATGATGAAGACGTTCCGGGAGGCGTCGAGATCGACGTACCGGAGGTTCGAGAGGCCGATCGCCGCGATCTGTCCGAACATGGCGATATAGAGCGCGCCGACGATGGGGCTCGGAATCGTGGTGATCAGGGCCCCGAAGTAGCCGACGAAGCCGACGATCAACATGACGATCGCGCCGATCTGGACGACGTACCGGGAGGCGACGCCGGTGATGCCGATCGCCCCGATGTTCTCGCCGTAGGAGGTCGACCCGTTGCCGGTTCCCATGATGCCGGCGATGATGTTGCCGATACCTTCCATGCCGATGCCGTGGTTGATTCGCTTCTCGCTTGGTGCGCCCACGCCCGCGATCCGGGCGACGGCGTAGTAGTCGCCGAGGCTCTCGACCATCGAAGCGAGCACGCCGGCGAAGATCCCGACGGCGAACGCCGGGGTGAACTGGGGCATCCCCCACTGCAGCGGCGTGATGACCTGGATCGCCGATGCTTCGGCGATCGCGCCGGTGTCGACGTAGCCGACCGTTTCAGGTCCGTACACGCCGGTTACCGACAGTATCGCCGCGACGACCCAGGCGGTGACGATTCCGAGAAGCACCGGGAACAGTTTCGCGTATCGGCTGTACCGATCGAGGTACTGTGAGAACAGGACGATCAGGAACAGCGTCAGTCCCAGCAGCCACCAGTTCTGGTCGGGTCGGGTCACGTCCTGGACCCCGACCAGCGACAACCCGATGAGCACGATCACCGGCGCGATCACGACCGGCGAAAGGTAGTACTTGAGTTTGCCAAGCGCCCCGACGTAGCCCAGGATGACCTGGACCGTCGCGGCGGCGATGATCGCCCCCTGTAACTCGAGCAGGGTCGTTTGCCAGCCGACGCCCTCCGCGGCGAGCGCGCCGATCACCGCCAGTGCGGGGGCAAGCAGGGCGAAGGTCCCGCCCTGCACGATCGGATACCGGTTCCCGACCGTCGTCTGTAACAGCGTGGCGATCCCCGACACGACGAAGAAGGTCCCGATAAGCCGTGCCGTTTCACCGGCCGGCATCTCCATCGCGCCCGCGAGCACGAGCGGAATCGCGACCGTCGCGCCGATCATCGTCAGGTAGTGCTGGATGCCAAGCAGTATCGATTCGCCGAGCGGTGGTTTGTCCTCGATGCCGTACTCGACGAACGACGCCTCCTCGCGGGATACGTCCCCGCCGTCCGTCCGGATCTCGTTCGAAGTCTCGCTTTGGTCAGTCATATCTCCATCTCCTGGATTGATACCGTGTCGAGTGTCCACACTCGACAGGTTGAGTCAAGCAAACTAAGCGAACGCCCATAAAGATACCGCCGTTCTGTCGGCCGTGTGTGGCTATTACCGTCGGAAAGCGGCCCTCGTCTCGAGGCGTCTTCGGGTCGGTCGTCGCGTTCCCCACTGGGGAATAAACTATTACACTCCGCCCACATCGGTTAGTGTGATGGTATCTCATCCCGAGTACGCAGTGGCCGCTGAGCTAGACGTGCCGATCGAAACCCGGGACGGGGTCGAACTCGCGACCGACATCTACCGGCCGGCGGATCCGGAGACGGGCGAGCCGATCGCCGAACCGAAGCCCGTGTTGCTCGACCGGACGCCGTACAACAAGCGCGGGCGGATGGAACGACACGGCGAGTGGTTCGCCAAGCGCGGCTACGTCGTCGCGATCCAGGACTGTCGCGGTCGCTTCGAAAGCGAGGGCGACTACTACATCTTCGTCAACGAACCCGAAGACGGGTACGACACCGTCGAGTGGCTCGCCGACCAGCCCTACTGTGACGGGCAGGTCGGGACGATCGGCACCTCCTACGGTGCCTGGGTCCAGACCGCGCTCGCGACCCAGGACCCGCCCCACCTCGAGGCGATGTTCGTCAACCAGGGGGCAGCGAACGGCCGGGAGGCCACCTTTCGTCACAACGGCACCTTCGAGCTGCGGTGGCTGTGCTGGGCGCTCACGCTCGGCGGCGGGTTCGCGAAGCGAGCGCTCGAGGACGAGGACGTTCAGCAACGGCTGGCGAACGTCGACGTCCGCGACGTCCTCACGAACGGCCCCGTCCAGCGCGGCCAGTCGCCGCTCCGGCACATTCCCGACTACGAGGAGTGGACGTTCGACATCATGACGAAGGGGGCCGCAAGCGACGAACTCTGGGAAGAGCCCGGCCTCAACTTCGAGGCCTACTACGACGAGATGGCCGACGTGCCGACCGTCTACGCGGGCGCGTGGTACGACTCCTACACGAAGGCGACCTGTGACAACTTCGAGGGACTCGCCGACCGGAAGGACAGCGACCACTACCTGCTGATGGGGCCGTGGACCCACGGCTGGAACAGCTACCCGCTGCCCTCGTGGAACAAGTCCTACTCGGGGGAACTCGAGTTCGGCGAGCAGGCGTTGCGGGACTACCAGGAGACGCGCCTGCGCTTTTTCGACCACTACCTCAAGGGGAAAGACACCTGGTCGGACCAGCCGACGGTCCAGTACTTCCGGATGGGGACCGGCGACGGCTCGCAGACCCGCGACGGCCGGCTGTTCCACGGCGGCGAGTGGGCAGAAAGCGAGGAGTGGCCCCTCCCCGACACCGAGTTCGAGACCTACTACGTGCACGAGGACGGCCGGCTCTCGACGGCGGAACCGACCGTTTCCGACTCCGCGACCAGCTACGAGTTCGACCCTCGCGACCCCGTGCCGACGATCGGCGGCAACTGCTCGTCGTATATCACCTACGAACCCCGCGAGGAGTCGATCCTCGAGTACCCGCTGAGCGAGCGCAAACTCCAGGACATCACCGGCCGCGGCGGCTTCGACCAGCGAACCCGTCCCGACACGTTCGGCGCGGAACCACCCTACGGTCCGCTCGAGGAGCGCAACGACGTCCTCGTTTACCGGTCGGAACCGCTCGAGGAACCGCTCGAAATCGCGGGCCCGATCCGCGTGCGGGTCTACGGCTCGACCGACGCCCCGGACACCGACTTCACGGCGAAACTGATCGACGAGTATCCGCCCAGCGAGGAGTTCCCCAACGGGTTCGCGGTCAACCTCTGTGACTCGATCTGTCGGGGCCGCTACCGTGGCTACCGCGACGAACCGGACTTCCTCGAGCCCGGCGAGGTCTACGAGTTCTACATGGAGCCGTACCCGACGGCCAACGTCTTCGGCGAGGGCCATCGCATCCGGCTCGACATCTCCTCGTCGAACTACCCACGGTACGACGTCAACCACAACACGGGCGGCCCGCTGTACGACGACCGGGAGTACGAGGTGGCGACGAACACGGTCCACCACGACGCCGACTACGCGACCCACGTCGAACTGCCGGTACAGCCGCGCTGAGAGGCCGATCCTTTTCGCCGGCCCGCTACCGGGACCGGGAAGCGCCCTCCGACTCGAGTTCGAAGCCCGTCAGCGTCCCCTCCATCTCGGCGGCCATCCCGTCGATGGCCTCCGAGACGTCGACGACCCGGTCGACGGTCGCCGTCTGCTGTTCGATGCTCGTCGAGACGTCGGCCATCCGGCGTTCGATCTCGTCGCTGCGCTCGGAGAGTTCCCGGACCACGTCCTCGACGGTCGCCGTGTCTTCGGCCTGTTCCTCGGCGGCGCGGGCGATCGCCTCGATCTCGCGGTCGGTCTCGCGGACGGCGTCCTCGATCTCCTCGATGTGGTCGACGACCCCCTCGACTGCGTCGGCCCCGGCTTCGACCGTCCTGTTGCTCCGCTCGATCGCCGCCGTCATCTCGTCGATTCCGTCCCGCAACTCCTCTAGATCGTCGGTGATCTCCGAGACCGTCGCCTTCGACTCGTCGGCAAGCCCCTTGATCTCGTTGGCGACCACCCCGAACCCGTCGCCGGAGTCGTCGGCGTGGGCCGCCTGGATGTTCGCGTTCAGGGCAAGCAGGTTCGTCTGGTCTGCCACGTCCGCGATCAACTCCGCCATCTCGCCGATCGCGTCCATCCGGTCCTCGATGCGCCGGACCTGTTCGACGTTCTCCTCGGAGGCCGCCATCGCCTCGCGGATCCGCTCGAGGGCGCGTTCGGCGTCGTCGACCCCCTCCTGGGTTCGCTCGCTTGCCGTCGCCGCACGGTCCTCGATTCGGGCCGCGTTCTCGGAGATCTCTTCGACCGCGCCCGCGAGGTTCGAGACGTTCTTCGCGGCGATCGTCGCCTGTTCGGACTGCTCGCTCGCCATCTCGTCGACCGCGTCGCTCGCGTCGTCGATCTCCTCGGTCGCCGAGGTCGTCTCCTCGCCCGCCGCGACCAGTTCGTCGCTGATCTCGGCCAGTTCCTCGGCGGTATCGCGGGCGTCGGCGAGCGCGTCGTGGATGCTCTCGATCGCCGTGCCCAGGTCCGCCGCCATCTCCGAGAACCGCTCGTGGGCCCGCTGTACCTCCTCGAGGTCGGAGTCGGGTTCCGGCACCTCGGGGTCGACGGTGAAGTCGCCGCGGCTGAGCCGGTCGGTCCACCCCTTGAACGCCTCGATCACCTCGTCCTGGTAGGCCTGGTACTCCTCTAAGGTCTCCTGGCGGTTGACGGCCTCGACTCGCTCGGAGACGTCGCGGTTGATCTCGATCGCGCCCGCGAGTTCGCCCCCGGCGTCGAAAAGCGGGAAGAAGGTCCGGCTGACGTGGACCGTCTCGCCGTCGACCTCGACCTCGCCCTCGAGGTTCTGGATGGCCTCGCCGGTGTCGAGCACCTCCCGCATCACCGTGTTGTCGGCCTCGTCGTAGTCGAAGAGGTTGTCGCCGATCAGTTCGCCCGGTACCCGGCCGAACAGGTCGCGACACTCCTCGTTGGAGTGGGTGAAGTTCCCCTCCGCGTCGACGACGAAGATCGGGTCGCTCGAGCCCTGCAGGTAGCTGACGATGATCGATTCGGCGGTGGCGCTTCCGAAGGGCGTCCCCTCACGGGGACGTTCGACGTCGCCGTCCGCGTCGAGGAGGGCGTCGCCTTCCGTTCGCCACTGGTCGCGGTCGATCGCGTCGTCGCGGCCGTCGCTCGCCGCGGTCCCGCGAGAGTCAGTTGTGGGGTCGCCGTCCGCGCTCGAGTCCGTGTCCGCGTCGTGGTCGGAACTGGTCGCGTCGGCCCGATCGAACAGCGATGTCAGCGAGGGGGTCATACCTATGTCAGTGAATCTATGTCACTTAAACTTACTCGCCGCTCGCGGCCGATGGAGTCGAATATCGGAATTCCCCTCTCAGCCGCCGACGGTCCGCCGCCAGCAGAGCCAGATCGCGCCGACCGTCGCGCCCATCGCCGCGAACCCCGCGGCGTAGCCGTCGGTCGCGGCCAGCAAGCGCCCGACGAGCCAGGGATACGCCAGCGCGGCCCCGTTGCCCACGAGCATCATCCCCGAGAGCGTGACGCCGGCGTCGTCGGCGAGTTCCGAGAACGCGAGGCCGAACAGCGGTCCGAACGGCACGCCGAACCCGAACCCGGTAAGCACCAGGCCGGCGGCGATGCCCGCCGCCGAATCGACGTCGATCGCCGCCGCGAGTCCGAGGAGCACGAGGGCGAGTCCCAGCAGCGTCCCGCCGACGGTCGCCCGCTCGCCGTAGGTCCGCGAGAGCCAGCCCCCGACGCCCCGGCCGACCACCGTCGCAAGGGCGAATCCGACGAGGACCGCGGTGCCGGGCAGTGCCGCGCCGGCGACCACCTCGGCGTACCAGGTCGAGGCCACCATCAGGAACCCGAACGTGGCCACGTTGCCGAACCCGAGCGCCAGCCCGCCGGCGGAGGTGAACGGCTCGAGGTAGGCCCCCAGGACCGTTCGCGCGTCGGGGCCGACCGTCGCCAATCGGGCGGTGAACGCGCCGCCGGCGAGCGCGACCCCTGCCGCGCCGACGGTCGGGAGCGCCGGGCCGGCCCACGGCACGACGACGGGGCCGGCGGCGAGGCCGACGGCCAGTCCGAGGGTGAACAGCGCGCCGAGCATCCCCTGTGCGGTCGCGGTGTCCGCGCCGGTCGTCCGCAACCCGACGTACTTCATTCCGGCGACGAACGCGGCCCCCTGGCCGAGTCCCAGCAGGAGGCGGGAGGCGTAGGTGGCCTCGAGCGTCAGGACGGCCCCGAGGCCGATTCCGATCCCTGCCAGGACGAACCCGGCCGCGGCGACGCGCTCGACGGCCGTCCGGCGGGTCAACAGGTCCGCCGGGACGACGGCGGCGAACTGCCCGAACAGGAACAGCGACATGCCGAGCCCCGCCGCGTCGGGCGACACGCCGCGAGCTATCAGCAGCGACACGTAGGCCCCGTAGCCGCCGACGGCGAGCCCGAGCCCGAACAACCCCGTTCCCACGGCGGCGATCGCCGCCCACGGCAGCGGCCGTTGCTCGCTCGTCGCTCTCGAACGGAGCGTGCTCATCGTCCGGATATCCGGCTAGCCGGCAATATGCGTTACGGGGCCTGACCGTCGCGTCGGGCCGAACATCATCAAGATTTATATGTTGTTTGTCGAATGCTACACTATATCATGGCTACAGGTGACAAACTCGAAGCGACGGAATCGGAGACCGAACTGGTCGCGTACGATATCGACGACGAACCGCCGCTGTCGGAAGCGGTCCCGCTCGGGCTCCAGCACCTGCTGGCGATGTTCCTCTCGACGGTCGCGTTGCCCCTCGTCATCGCGGGGGCGATCGGCCTCGACGGCGCGCAGACGACCTACATCGTCCAGATGGCGCTGCTCGTCGCCGGCGTCGCGACCGTCGTACAGGTGTACTCCGTCGGCCCCGTCGGCGCGAAGTTGCCGATCGTCATGGGGACGAGCGCGATCTTCGTCGCGCCGCTGATCGACATCGGGTCGACGTTCGGGCTCGCGGCGATCTTCGGGGCCGTCATCGTCGCCGCGCCCGTCGAGATCGCGATCGGCTACTTCTACGACGACCTCGAGCGGTTCTTCCCGCCGCTGGTCACGGGCACGGTGGTCATGCTCGTCGGCCTGACGCTGATCCCGACGGCGATCGACTACGCGGCGGGCGGCCCGGGCGCGGAGACCTACGGCTACCTCGAGAACCTGGCGCTTGCCGGACTCGTCTTCGTCGTCGCGGTCGGGTTCAACCAGTACTTCGAGGGCCTGCTCTCGATCGCCAGCGTGTTGATCGCCGTCGTGATCGGCTACGTCGTGGCGGTCCCCCTCGGGTTGCTCGACCTCTCGGGGGTCGCCGACGCCGGCTGGATCGCCGTCCCCGTCCCGCTCGAGTACGGCGTCGAGTTCCACCCGAGTGCGATCCTGGTGGTCGCGTTCGCCTACGTCGTGACCGCGATCGAGACGATCGGCGACGTCGAGGGGACGACCGGCACCGTCGGCCGCCGCGCGACCTCGGACGAGATGCGGGGCGGACTGTTCGCCGACGGCGCGATGAGCATGTTCGCCGGCCTGTTCAACGCCTTCCCGAACACGTCGTTCTCCCAGAACGTCGGGCTCATTGGGTTCACCGGGGTCGCCAGCAAGTTCGTCGTCGCGATCTGTGGCGGGTTCCTCGTCCTGCTGGGCCTCGTCCCGAAGGTCGCCGCCGTGGTCGCGGCGATGCCCAACCCCGTCCTCGGCGGCGCGGCGATCGTCCTGTTCGGGATGATCTTCTCCATCGGCCTGCGGATCGTCGCCAACCGGGTCGACCTGAACCGGCGCAACCTGACGATCGTCGCCGTCTCAGTCGTACTCGGCGTCGGCGTCGAGGTCCGTCCCGACGCGATCGCCCAGTTCCCCGACGAGGCACAGGTGCTGCTCGGCTCGGGCCTGCTCGTCGGCGGCGTCACTGCACTCGTGTTGAACGCCGTTCTCCCGCGGGACGAGGCCGCCTCCGACCGCGAGGCGGCGCCGGGTCCGGAGCCCGAACCGACCGACGATTAGGGCTCGAGCACGACCATCCCGTGGCTCTCGCCCGATCGGATCCGCTCGTGGACGTCCGGGACGTCCTCGAGGCCGACCCGCTCCGTGACGACGGGGGAGATCCGGCCGTCGGCGAGCAACTCGGCGGCCCGGACGACCTCGTCTTTCGTGGCGTACCGAGAGCCCAGAACGGCCGCTTCCTTCTCGACGAACTCCCGCAGAAGCGGCCCGAACGCGCGCTCGTGGTGGGTCGTCAGCGAGACCACCCGGCCGCCCATCCCGAGCGCGTCCCAGCCCGCTCGCAGCGTCTCCACGTCGCCGACGGTGTCGACGACGACGCTCGGCCCGTTGCGCTCGCCGCCGGCAGCCTCCCGCACGCGTCGTGCAACGTCGTCGGGATCGCCCCGAACGTCGACCGGCCGGACCGCACCGTCCGTGACGGCGTCGACGTGCTCGAGGCGGTCGTCGACGACGTCCGCGGCCAGCACCCGCGCCCCGCGGCGCGCGGCCAGTTGCGAGAGATGGACTCCGACCCGGCCAGCGGCGCCGATCACGAGCACTGTGTCCGTGTCGTCGACGGCGGCCCGCCGGCAGACGTGCAGCGGCGTCGCGAGCCCGTCGGCCGCGATCGCGCCCTCGGCGTACGTCGCCCCGTCGGGCAGCGGGAGGGCGTTTTCGGCCGGCAGGACGGCTTTCTCGGCGTAGGCCCCGTCGCGGTGGACGCCGTACCAGCCGTCGAACGCCGTACACCGGTTGGTCTCCCCGCGGCGACAGGGGGCGCACTCGCCACAGGTGAGATAGAAGTACGCGAGGACGCGATCCCCCGGCTCGCAGCCGTCGACGCCGTCGCCGACCGCGTCGACGACGCCCGCGAACTCGTGGCCCAGGATTCGCGGCGTGAGCGCGGGGTCGTCCGACAGTCCACCGCCGATCGCGTTCTCGATCGTTCGGGTTACACCGCAGGCCCGCACGTCGACCCGGACCTCGCCGGGCCCCGGTTCCGGTTCGGCCACTGTGTCGATCGAGAGCGAGCCGTTCCACTCCTCGAGGACGCACGCGTCCATCGTGCTCATACCACACGGTAATCGGCCAGGGTCTTAGCGTTCACCCTCGTGGCGGGTTTCGCTCGTTCCCGCGACCGGAGCGTTCGGCGAAGCTATATGTTGGTTGCGTTCGAAACGGGTGGTATGTCGAACCATGTCTTGGTTCCGGTCGACAGCTCAGCACAGTCCGAAGACGCACTCGAGTACGCAATGGAGACGTTCCCGGAGGCCGACATTACCGCTTTGCACGCCCTCGAGATCGGGCAGGGCGACATCGGCACGTTCTCCGGGATGACCGGGGAGGTGCCGGACGAGGAGGCCGAGCGCGAACGCGCCGAGGAGTTGTTCGAGTCGGTTCGCCAGCGGGCCGCGGATCACGACGGCGAGATCGACACGGTGCTGGGTCGCGGTCGGCCGGACCGCGTGATCGTCAAGGAAGCCGAGAAGGGAGAGTACGACTCGATCGTCATCGGTAGTCACGGCCGGGACGGCGTCGCTCGTGTGCTGCTCGGCAGCGTCGCGGAGAAAGTCGTGCGTCGGTCGCCGGTGCCGGTGTTCGTCGTTCGGTGACCGGTCGGACGACCCTCGTTTTCCGAGTTATTTGAAGGCGACACACCGACAGACGCTGGACTCCCCGCCGCGGAACCGCCACGGGAAGGTGCCGATCTGGACGCGCTCGTTGAGTAGTTCCTCGGGTACCTGTGCGTTCTCGACGTGGATCGTCCCCTCGGGGAACAGCTCGGTGTGCATGAGCTGGTACCCCTCCGGCGGGAAGATCTCGTCCAGGTCGTCGACGCCGAGGTGGTCGGCCGCCTCCTCGGCGAGTTCGGGGCGGATGTCGCGGATGACCGTGTTCATCGGGTGGTCCGCGCTGCCACAGTCGAGGATGAGGTAGTTGATGTTCATCTCCTTGCACCACTCGGCGAACTCCGCGTTCGGACCGGGATGTTTGCAGAAGTACCGGTGGGGGTCGGCGTTCTCCGTGTGCCAGGCGTACTCCTGGTAGCCCGTGTGAATGAACAGGATGTCGCCCTCGCGGACGTCACAGACGTCCTCGATCATTTCGCTCGTGTAGACGTCGTAGTCGCCGACCTTGTCGGAGATGTCGGCGACGACGGCGTCCCCGACGAGTTCGTCGAGGCCCACCTGTTCGATGTCCCGCCCGTGAGCGACGAAGTGTTTCTCGCCGTCCAGGTGGGTCCCGGTGTGGTTCATGAACTCGATCTTCTGGCCGTTTACCTTCTCGGTGTCGAGGCTCTTCTCGTACCACACCTTCGGGTTGTCGTAGGTCGGCCACGCCGGCGTATCCTGTGACCACGGCTGGGTCAGGTCGTACATCTCGTAACCGTCGAGCATACCATCCACATTTCGCGCTCGTCACTTAAACTTACGTGAACGGGCGAAACCGAGTCCGCTCGGTACGTTACCCTTCAGCGTGCCAACATGCAACAACACTTATTAGTAACGTTACGGAAAATAGGTGATATCCGCGTGACCGACACATGATTTCCCATACCACCCACCAGTATCGCTCGCGTTCGCGCCCGCGTTCGCACGGGAACGGACGGCGGACCGCTGTAGACACGCTGTCGCGAGGGGATCCATGAAGCCGGCTCCGTTCACTCACCACCGACCGGAGACCGTCGAGGAGACCGTCGAGTTGCTGGCCGACCTCGAGGACGTGGAGTTGCTCGCGGGCAACCAGTCGCTGGGGATCGTGATGGCGAACCGGCTGGCGACGCCGGATCACCTCGTCGACCTGAACGGCCTCGAGGAGCTCCAGTACGTCGAGGAGACCGACGACGGGGTCCGGATCGGGGCGATGACCCGCCACCGGACGCTCGAGCGTTCGGATCGGCTCGCGGCGCTCGTCCCGATGCTCCCCGAAGCCGCGGAACAGATCGCTGGCCCCTCGGTTCGCAACCAGGGAACGCTCGGGGGCAGCATCGGCGAGGCCGACCCTGCGGGGAACTACCCGGCTGCCCTGGTGGCGCTCGACGGCGTGCTCCACCTGCGATCGGCCGACGAGAGCCGCGAGGTGACCGCCGACGACTACTTCATCGCCTACATGTTCACGGACCTCCGCGAGGAGGAACTCATCGAGGCGGTCACGGTGCCGACCGACCCGTTCCCGCCCGAACGCACCGGGATGGCGTTTCTCGAACTCAAGCGGGCGGCCCAGACCTGGCCGACGGTCAGCGCGGCGACCGCCGTACGGGTCGACGACCCCTCGGCCGACGATCCGGTCCTCGAGGAGGTCCGGATCGCCCTGGCGAACGCGGCAGACATCCCGCTTCGCGTTCCGGACGCGGAGGACGTCCTCGAGGGCGAACCCCTCTCGGAGGCGGGCCTCGCGGAGGCGGCCGAGATCGTCACCGATGCGGTCACGCCCGAGGGGGAGATGCACGCGGACCGAGACTACAAGGAGGAAGTGGCCGGCGAGTACGCGAAACGCTCGCTCGAAACGTCGTACGAACGCGCGATCGATGGGGAGACCCAGCACGGAGACACAACATGCTAGAATTCACTGGCGAAAACGAGATGGAACAGTCGACGGACGAACTCTGGCCGTACTTCACGGACACCGACGTCCTCGCGGAGTGTGCGCCCGGATGCAAGGAGATGACGCTCAAGTCGCCCCACGAGATCGAGGCGGTGCTCGCGGTCGGCGTCGGCAGCGTCAAACCCGAGTTCGACGTGGACGTCGTCGTCACCGAGGCTGACCGCCCCAACTCACTCGAGATGAAGGCGGTCGGCCACGCCCCGCGCAACGAGTTCGAGACCACCGCGGAGATGGAGTTGCAGGAGAACGACGACGGCGGGACGACGGTCGTCTGGTCGGCCTCGGCCGACGTCTCGGGGACGATCGCCAGCCTGGGCGGCCGCGCGCTGAAGAGCGTCACCAACCGCCTGGTGAAGAAGTTCTTCTCGAACATGCAGGAAAAAGCCGCCGACGGGGTCGACGCCGAGTCCGAACTCGAGGCGGCGCCGACCGAGGACGTGACCCTCGAGTCGGGCGACTGACGCCGCGTTTTTGATTCGAGTCGTCTGCCGTTCGCCGTTCGCCGTTCGCCGTTCGCCGTTCGCCGTTCGTCGTATTCGTCCCAGGTCCGTAGCGACGCCGCTGTCGGTGCGAGACGAGCGGGCTCGAGAAGCGGATTCGGTTCGAGTCGGGTCGGGGTCGGGGTCGGGTCGAGTCCGATGCCGAAAGAAGCCGGGCCAAAACTGTCGTCGCGTCGGAGGGTGGGGTCGGGGCGCTACGTCAGGCGTCGTCTTCGCTTTCGTCCTCCGCCTCCCGAACCTTCTCTAGCAGGTGATCCGGCGCGACCGGGATCCGATCTGCCGGCTCGTCGGCCCCTATCGGCTCGAGGGCCGCGTTGATCGACGTGGCGATGCTCGCCGGTGCGTCGATCATCCCGCCCTCGCCGACGCCTTTCGCGCCCGTCTCGGTGTACGGCGACGGCGTCTCGGTGTGTTCCATCTCGATCTCGGGGACGTTCTCGATGGACGGCAGCAGGTAGTCGAACAGCGTGATCGCCTGAGGCTGGCCGTCGTCCTCGTAGCCGAACTCCTCGAGCAGGGCTGCGCCGACGCCCTGGGCGATCCCGCCGTGGGCCTGTCCCTCGACGATCATCGGGTTGAGCATCGTCCCGCAATCCCGGACGGTGTAGAACTTGAGGATGTCCACCTCGCCCGTTCGGGAATCGACCTCGACGATCGGGGCGTTCGCGCCGAAGGCCGCGGTTGGGTACACCGGGAACTTCCGGGTGAACGCTTCGTCGAACTCCTCGTGTTCGGTCGCGGGATGGTCGTAGTTGTAGCTGACGCCCGTCAGTTCCCGGTCCTCGACGTCGCGCTCGGCGTCGACGGCCGCTAGCTCGGCGAGCGACAGCGACTCGTCGCCGCCGATCCGGTCGACAGCGCCGTCCTGGTAGGCGACGTCGTCGGTCGAAACGTCCCAGTGGTCGGCCGCGACCCGCTCGGCCGCCTCGCCGACGCGTTCGGCGAGGCCGACGGTCGCCCCCGAGAGCATGACGGCCATCCGGGAGGCCGCGCTCCCGTATTCGGTGGGCGCGTCGACGCTGTCGAGGTAGTCGACCTCGATGTCGCTCGGCAGGACGCCGAGTTCGTCGGCGAGCAGTTGGGAGACCAGGGTCTGGTGGCCCTGGCCGGACGAGTCCGTCGCCAGGTACGCCTGGACCGTGCCGTCCTCACGGACCGTCGCCCGGAGGTGCTCGGGCAGTTCGTCGACCTCGTCGCGGGACCGTTCCTCGAGTTCGTCGTTCTCGGTCCGCTGGCGGTCGGTCCAGTCGGAGCCGCTGACGCCGGGTTCGATGATGACGCTCGGCTGAACCCCGCGATACTTGCCCTCCTCGCGCCGTTCCGCGACGACCTCGGGATCGAGCAGTCCGCCGTCGCGCTCGTCGGCGATGATCTCCTCGATCCGGTCCAGGGTCGCCGGGTAGTCCCCCGAGTCGTAGATGTTCTTGGAGGGGAGGGTGTAGGGCAGCTGATCGGGCGTGATCAGGTTCCGCCGCCGGAACTCGGTCGGGTCGATTCCGATCTCGCGGGCCGCCTCGTCGACGATCATCTCGAGGGCGTAGATGTGGGGATCGACGCCGAACCCGCGGTAGGCGGTCTGGGAGGTCTTGTTCGTCAGCACGAGTTCGTACTCGTAGCCGACGTGGTCGATCTCGTAGGAGTTGGTGAGCACCGACAGCGGCTTCAGTACCTGGTTGACCGGGTACCGCGGGAACGCGCCGAAGTCGTCGACGAACCAGACGTCGAGGCCCCGCATCGTCCCGTCGTCGTCGACGGCCAGACGCATCTCGTATTCGCGGTCCGAGGAGTGCATGTCCCCGCCCTGGAGGTTCTCGAGGCGGTCCTCGTTGAACTTCACGGGCCGCTCGAGTTCCTTGCTCGCCATCGCGGCCAGGCAACAGTAGCGGTGGATGCCGATCTTCGTCCCGTAGCTGCCGCCGACGTCGGCGGGGACGTTGACCCGGACGTCGTCGGCGTCGTACCCCAGCGGCTCGTGGATCATCTCGTCGACGAGCGTGTGCAACTGGATGTTACAGTCGATGTCGAACGAGTCGGTCTCGTCGTCGTACTGGGCGACGACGCCCGCGGTCTCGAGCGGGACGCCCGAGATCCGGCCCCACGAGTACTCGCCGGAGACGACGTGATCGGCCTCCTCGAAGGCGTCGTCGAGGTCGCCGAACTCGAGCCGTTCGCCGTCGACGACGTTCGTCCCGACGTCGTCGTGGACGAGGACCTCGTCCTCGCGGGCCTCCATCCCGTCGGCGACGGCGTCCCGGGGATCGTACTCGACGTCGACCAGGTCGGCGACGTCCTCGGCGGCGTACCGGTCGCTCGCGACGACCACTGCCACGGGCTCGCCGACGAACCGGACCTTCTCGTCGGCCAGCGACCACTCTTCCAGGGTCGCGACGCCGTCGTCGGTCTCGACCTCCGGGATGCCGACGGGCATCGGGCCGTACTCCGCCTTGACGTCGGCCGCGGTGAGGACGAGTTCGCAGTCGGGGTGGTCCTCGGCCGCGCTCGTGTCGATCGAGACGACGTCCGCGTGGGCGTGCATGCTCCGGACCAGCGCCATGTGCAGACAGTTCTCCGGCGTGACGTCGTGGATGTACTCGGCTTTCCCCGTGAGGATCCGCCGGTCCTCGACGCGCGGGAGGCCGGTTCCCGTGAACGATTCCGTTTCGGTCTCCGGTTCGACGTCGACGTCGTCGGTTTCGGACGGCTGTGAACTGGACATGGTTACTCCCTCATCTCTTCGGCCGCCCGCTCGACGGCCTCGTAGATGTTCTGGTAGCCGGTACAGCGACAGATGTTGTCGGCCAGCCCCTCCTCGATCTCCTCGCGGGTCGGATCGGGGTTCTCCTCGAGCAGTTCCTTCGTGGCCATCACGAACCCGCTCGTGCAGAACCCACACTGGAGGGCGTGGGTCTCGTGGAACGCCTCCTGGATCGGGTGCAGCGAGCCGTCCTCGCTCTCGGCCTCGTCGGTCAGCCCCTCGACGGTCTCGATCTCTGCGCCGTCGGCCTGGACCGCGTAGGAGAGACAGCTCTTGACGGTCCGGCCGTCCTGTTCGACCGTGCAGGCACCGCAGACGCCATGCTCGCAGCCGACCCGTACGCCGTTGAGTCCACACTCGTTACGGAGGAAATCGGAGAGTTTGAGCCGTGGCTCGACCTCGGCGGTGACCTCCTCGCCGTTGACGGTCACGGTGATCTCTTCCGTGACCCGCTCGTCATAATCACCCGTGGCATCGGTACTCATGGGAATACGTACTATGTCTTTCGACCGGGACATAAACGTTGTGTTGCCCGGAGCCGCGACTGCGTCGGGTAGCGGACGTCACGCCCGCCTCGGATCACCGGTCGAGCCTGGGGGTCCGCGGGATACACTCAAGTAGGATGAGGTGAGTTATCACGTATGGTCGAACAGACCGCAGACCTGCGTGTGACGAATGCACGAGTCGTCACGCCGAACGGCACCATCAACGGCGGCGTAGCAGCGACCGACGGTACCATCGTTGGCGTCGGAACCGAGTCGAACCTCCCCGAAGCGGAGCGGGAGATCGACGCCGACGGCAACTACCTGATCCCGGGCTTCATCGATCCCCACGTCCACTGGGGACTCTCGCGGTACGAGTACGAGTACCACGAGGGGCTCGAGCACGACTTCGAGACCGAGACCCGCGGCGCAGTCCACGGCGGCGTCACGACCGTCGTCAACTTCCTCCTGCAGAAGGAACCGTACCTGCCGGACATGGACTTCTTCAAGCGCGCGGGCGAGGAGAACTCCTACATCGACTTCGCCTACCACGCGATCGTCCACCAGGACCACCACGTCGATGAGATCGAGGGGCTTGCCGAGGAGGGGATCCGCTCGTACAAGGTCTTCTTCAACTGGTACAAGAACGCCTCCCCGGAACTGGGCATCGACCACTCCAACGCGGGCGGCGTCTACAAGGTCCTCGACAAGGTCTCGGAGATCCCGAACGGCGTCGTGATGTTCCACGCCGAGAACGAGGACCTCGCGACCGAGCGCCGGGCGGAACTCAAGGAAGAGGGCCGCAACGACCTGAAAGCCTGGAGCGAGTCGGCACCGAACATCTGCGAGGCGATGCAGATCGAACAGATCGGCCGCCTCACCGAGTACACCGACTCGAGGGCCTACATCGTCCACATGAGCACGGCCGAGGGGGTCGACATCTGCAAGCGGTTCCAGGAGCAGGGCGTCAACCTCCACGCCGAGACGCTGCCGGCCTTCCTCTCCCATACCTACGAGCAGGAGGACCTCGGCGTCTGGGGCAAGATCTCGCCGCCGCTGCGGGGCGAGGAGAGCAAGAAGCGCCTCTGGGAGGGGCTGCGCAACGGCGTCGTCGACTACGTGGGCACCGACCACTGCCCCCACAAGATCGAGTTCAAGGAGAAGGAGGAAGGGAAACACGGCGACATCTGGGATGCGATCCCCGGCGACAACAACGGCATCGAGTACTTCCTCCCCGTCATGATGAGCGAGGGGGTCAACAAGAACCGCATCAGCATGGAACGGCTCGTCGAGGTCTGTTCGACCAACAACGCCAAGCGCTGGGGGCTGTACCCGCGCAAGGGTGCGATCGCCGAGGGTTCCGACGCCGACATGGTCATCGTCGACCTCGACAAGAGCGCGGTCGTCGACGACGACTTCTATCACACGATGGAGCCCCGCTACTCGACGTTCCACGGCGAGGAACTGACCGGGCTGCCGACTCACACGATCGTCGGCGGCGAGGTCGTCGTCGAGGACGGCGAACTCCGGACCGATCCGGGCGGCCGGAACTACCTCCCGCGCGGTCCCGAAGGCGTCGAACTCGAGTGAGAGTGAGAGTGAGAGTGAGAGCGAGAGCGAGCGTGACAGCGAGAGTGAACGTTCGATGACGGTCGTCGGCGTCGTGCTGGCCGCGGGCCGGGGCACCCGGTTCGCGGACGGCAACAAACTGCTCGCGACGGTCGGGACGGACGGCGAGCCGATCGTCTCCCGTGCGGCCCGCACGCTCGACGTCGGGGGCGTCGACCGCGTCCTCGCGGTGGTGGGCCACGACGCCGACGCCGTCGGCGAGGCCGTCGCGGACCGCGTCGACGGGACGGTTCACAACCCTGAGTACGAGCGCGGGCAGAGTACGTCCGTTCGCGCGGGCGCTCGAGCGGCCCGCGAACACGGTGCCGAGGCCGCCGTGTTCCTGCCGGGCGACATGCCTCGGGTCGATCCCGGAACGGTAACGCGGCTCGTCGACGAGTACCGGGCGACCGACGCCCCGGTCGTCGTGCCGGTCCGCGACGGACGGCGCGGGAACCCGGTGTTGTTCGACTCGTCGCTGTTCGACGAACTGACCGAGATTTCGGGCGATACGGGCGGCCGGGCGCTGTTCGATTCGGTCGACGTCCGCCGCGTCGCCGTAACGGATCCCGGAATTCACCGCGACGTCGATACCGTCGCGGACCTCGAACGAATGCGTCAGTCCGACGGTGGCGACGGTTCCGACGGCTCGGACGGCTCGGACGGCTCCGACGGCGACCGCTCGTGAATCGGCCCCGCACGGTCGCGTAGCCGTCCTCCTTCTCGATCGTTACTCACCGCGAGTACCTCCGAGACGATGCTGAGCGCGATCTCGACGGGTTCGCCCCCGCCCAGGTCCAGTCCGACGGGCGAGGCGATCCGGTCACGGTCCTCGTCCGTCAGCGTCACGCCTTCCTCCTGCAGGTCGTCCCGTAGCCGCTCGAACCGCTCGCGCGGCCCCATCAGCCCGATGAACGGCGCCGGCGTCGACAGGAGCGCCTCGAGCGCGAGTCGGTCGTCGAGGAGGTTGTGGGACATGACGACGACGAACGTGCGGTCGTCGACCAGCTCATCGAGGTCGCTCGGATGGGTCGCCACGACCCGGTCGGCACGCGGGAACGACGATTCGTCGGCCTGTGCCCCGCGGGCCGTCGCGACCGTCACCTCGAGGCCGACCTCCCGGGCCAGCCGCGTCACCGGCCGGACGTCCGGCTGGCCGCCGAAGACGAGCAGGCGTTTTACGGGCTCGATCCCGTCGACGAAGAGGTCGACGTCCCCGCCGTCGGTCGCGACGGTCCGACGCTCCCAGCGGCCGTCGGCCGCTCGCTCGCGGGCGTCCGCGAGGACCGCCTCGAGGACGTCGTCGGGGACGGCCGGCCGGTCGTCGGGTTCGATCGGCTCCCCCTCGGCGGGAACGGTCGTCCGTGCGCCGACCGGGAGCGAATCGGTGCCGTCGACCACGGTCACCGTCGCCCGGCGTTCGCCGGCTCCGAACGCCTCGACGGGCTCGCTCCAGGAGTCGTCTACGGGTTCGACGAGGACGTCGACGATCCCTTCACAGCCCAGTCCAAGCCCCCACCCGTCATCGTCGTCGGTCAGGTCGAACGTGACGACGGTCGGCGAGCCGTCCGCGAGGACCTCGCCTGCAACCTCTCGGAGTGGACCCTCGAGACAGCCGGCCGTGATACCGCCGTAGGTCGATCCGTCCCTCCCGAGGAGCATCTTCGCGCCGGGCCGCCGGTAGGCGGATCCGTCGACGCCGACCACCGTGGCGACCGCACGTCCCCCGTCTCCCTCGAGGGTCCGCTCGAGGCGTTCGAACAGCTCGAGTCGGGGAACGCCCCACGGATCCGTCGGTTCGCTGTCGATCATATGCAGTGTGTTACCCTCATGCAGTATATTCGTTGTCCCTCGGCGGCTGTTCCACCATGTGGGATCGTTCGGTTCGACTGGGGATGCTCGATCGTCCACTTTTCCACGTGTATTCCGCCGCTTATCCTTCGAGTCCCTCGTCTGGCAACGCGTGGCGCTCGGTGTTTCGGAAGCGACGTCGTCCGCCGCTAAGTCCAGTGCCAATCGTTATCATGTATTGTTCCGCGATGATGAACGCTTATGTTGGTCGATCGTTATTGGTATGATATGGCAACACCCGGCTCGGACGGAATACAGGCGGTCGACCGAGCGTTCGACATCGTGGAATCGTTGAACGATCTCGATGGGGCGGGCGTCTCGGAACTGGCCGACCACGTGGACCTCCCGAAGAGTACCGTTCACAATCACCTGAAGACGCTCGAGCGGGCCGAATACGTCGTTCGTGACGGCGACGAGTACCGGACGAGCCTGAAGTTCCTCCAGCTCAGCGAGACGGCCCGGACCCAGCAGGAACTCTACCGGGTCGCCCGTTCGGAGGTCGACCAGTTGGCCGAGAAGACGGGCGAGATTTCCGCGCTGATGACGGAGGAGCACGGTCGCGGCGTCTTCCTCTACCGCAGCCGCGGGTCCGAAGCCGCCCGCATCGACACCTGCGTCGGCGACCGAGTCCCCATTCACTGTACGGCACTCGGCAAGGCGATCCTGGCCTTCCTGCCGGAGGGGCGCCGAACCGAGATCATCGACCGCCACGGGCTGTCGGCGGTCAGCCCGAACACCATCACGGATCGCGAGGTCCTGGCCGAGGAACTCGAGTCGGTCCGCGAAGAACGCATCGCCTACGACGACGAGGAACGCCTCAACGGGCTCCGAAGCGTCGCAGCGCCCATCCTCGACGGCTCGGGGTCTGTCATCGGCTCGATCAGCGTCGCCGGGCCGACCCACCGCATGCGGGGCGACCGCTTCGAGACGGCGGTCCCCGAGACGGTGCTCGGAATCGCGAACGTGATCGAACTCAACCTCGAGCACTCCTGACCTGTTCGACGATACTGAACGGGCTCGGTCGGAAGGGGACGACGGTTCGGGGTCAGTATGTATTTACGGCCGTACTGCTGTAAACGGCGGGTTGGCGATGATTCCTCGAGTTGGTCACCGGCGTGGCGCGAAGTGACCGGAGAGGGGTTCGCGTTCTGTCCGGTGGATTGTGAATCTCCGATCGGCAGAGGTAACATAAAACCTAGATATAAAACAGAATGATATAAATGGTTGGAAGGGTTCGTCTCGACCGGTTTCGAACTCGAGCCTCGAGCGGTGTCTCGCAGTGCTTTGGGTTGCTTACTGCTGATGTTCTGCCCTGGGGTCCTTTCTCACAAATCGACGACGTCGACGTTTGTACCGGGTCTCGCTCGATCGCGCCGGATACCCGGATACTATATCTAGTTTGGCTATTTCCTCTTACTATAATCTTTATATCATTTCGAGTATTCGGCAGTTCCTCAAGCGTGCGGGTCAAGTGCGTTCGCTCCGTACGGAGGACAACCGTGACCGATACGCGAGGCCCCCTTCAGCCGGACCGACCCGACGTCGATCGTCCGTTCGAGGTCGACGCGCCGTTCGATCCCGCGGGTGACCAGCCCGAGGCGATCGAACAACTGGCCGACGGCTTCCGGCAGGGGATGGACGAACAGACCCTGCTGGGCGTGACCGGCTCCGGGAAGACCAACACCGTCTCGTGGCTGATCGAGGAGATCCAGAAACCGACGCTGGTGATCGCCCACAACAAGACGCTCGCGGCGCAGTTGTACGAGGAGTTCCGGAACCTCTTTCCCGAAAACGCCGTCGAGTACTTCGTCTCCTACTACGACTACTACCAGCCCGAGGCCTACGTCGAGCAGACCGACACCTACATCGACAAGGACGCCTCGATCAACGACGAGATCGATCGGCTGCGCCACTCCGCAACCCGTTCCCTGCTCACCCGCGAGGACGTCATCGTCGTCGCCTCCGTCTCCGCCATCTACGGGCTGGGTGACCCGCGAAACTACGTCGACATGTCGATGCGCCTCGAGGTCGGCGAGGAGGTCGGCCGGGACGAGCTGCTGGCGCGGCTCGTCGATCTGAACTACGAGCGCAACGACGTCGACTTCACCCAGGGGACCTTCCGCGTGCGGGGCGACACGATCGAGATCTACCCGATGTACGGCCGCTATGCGGTTCGTGTGGAGCTATGGGGCGACGAGATCGACCGCATGGTCAAGGTCGACCCCCTCGAGGGGAAGACGCAGGGCGACCAGCAGGCGGTGCTGATCCACCCGGCGGAGCACTACTCGATCCCCGAGACGAAACTCGAGCGGGCGATGGAGGAGATCCGCGAGGATCTGGACAAGCGCATCTCCTACTTCGAGCGCCAGGGGGACATGATCGCCGCCCAGCGCATCGAGGAACGAACGACGTTCGACCTCGAGATGATGCAGGAGACCGGCTACTGTTCCGGGATCGAGAACTACTCGGTCTACCTCTCGGATCGGGAGTCGGGCGAGGCGCCCTACACCCTGCTGGACTACTTCCCCGAGGACTTCCTGACGGTGGTCGACGAGTCCCACCAGACGCTCCCGCAGATCCGCGGCCAGTACGAGGGCGACAAGTCCCGGAAGGACTCGCTGGTCGAGAACGGGTTCCGCCTGCCGACCAGTTACGACAATCGACCGCTCACGTTCGACGAGTTCGAGGAAAAGACGAACCAGACGCTGTACGTCTCGGCGACGCCGGGCGACTACGAGCGCGACCACAGCGATCAGATCGTCGAACAGATCGTTCGGCCCACGCACCTCGTCGATCCCGAAGTCGAGGTCTCGCCGGCTAGCGGCCAGATCGACGACCTGATGGACCGCATCGACGAGCGGATCGACCGCGACGAACGGACGCTGGTCACCACGCTCACCAAGCGGATGGCCGAGGACCTCACCGAGTACCTGGAGGAGGCCGGCGTCGACGTCGAGTACATGCACGACGAGACCGACACCTTAGAGCGCCACGAGATCATCCGCTCCCTTCGGTTGGGAGAGATCGACGTGCTCGTCGGGATCAACCTCCTGCGGGAGGGGCTGGACATCCCCGAGGTCTCGCTCGTGGGCATTCTCGATGCCGACCAGGAGGGGTTCCTGCGCTCGGAGACGACGCTGATCCAGACGATGGGGCGGGCAGCGCGCAACGTCAACGGGAAGGTCGTCCTCTACGCCGACGACCCCTCGTCGGCGATGGAGTCGGCCATCGAGGAAACCCGCCGTCGCCGCCGCATCCAGCGGGAGTACAACGAGGAACACGGGTACGAGCCGACGACGATCGAGAAGGAGGTCAGCGAGGCGAACCTGCCCGGCAGCAAGACCGACACGACCGAGGTCTCGGGTCGGTCGCTCGAGGACGCCGAGGAGGCCGCCCGCTACATCGACGAACTCGAGGACCGCATGCAGGAGGCGGCGAGCAACCTCGAGTTCGAGTTGGCGGCCGACATCCGGGATCGCATCCGTGAGGTCCGCGAGGAGTTCGACCTCGCAGGCGAGGACGACGAGGGGATCGCGCCGCCGACCGAGGAGTTCTAACTCGGGACGACTCCGATCGGTTTCGTAGCTGATCCCGATCGGAGTGGGAAAGGAGCGCTTTCGAACCGGCACCGGTTAGTCAGCTTCTGTGACGTGGGTTCGCTGTGCGAGCGCCGGTAGCCTACTGATGTCGATCCGGGGGATCGCTACCGAAGCCTTCCCGGAGCCTTCCTGGGATCACCCCAGCACGCCGAACCCGAACTCCGGCATGCCGAAGACGGGTCCCCAAAGCAGGTCGAGCGCGACCCCGACGACGACCGCTGGCAGGAAGTTGTAGACCGTCGCTACCACCGCTGCCTTCGCGTCGACGGCCAGCAGCGGGAACAGCGCGTCGCCGTCCTGGGCGATAGCGTTGGCCGTGAGCGCGGAGAAGGGCAGTCCGCCGTCGGCGTAGACGCTGGCCAGCAGGATCTGCGGGCCACAGCCGGGAATCAGCCCCACGGCCGCGCCGCCGATCGGGGCCAGTACGCCCGCCGCCGCCGCGAGGGTCGCGACGTTCGCCCCCGAAAGCAGGACGAAGTACTCGTAGACGAGGAAGGCCACGAGCACCCAGACGGTGACGAAACTGGTCTCCATCGCGGCGTGGGTCAGCGTATCGTAGACCGACGAGAAAGAGTCCCTGGCCCGCGCGATTTCGCCCTCGCCGACGTAGTGGCGGCCGACCAGGTAGAGGTACAGCGACAGCAGCGCGCCGACGACGCCGACGACCGTGAACAGCCCGGCGAAGTCCGCCCCCGCGGTGATCGGCACCTCGGGGCCGCCCCACAGCAGGTACAGCGTGCCGAGAACCAGCCCGGCGACGGCAGCCAGCCACCACAGGACGTGTGCGAAGTGCGAGAGGGGCGTGAGCACTCGAGAGTGACGGTCGGGGCCGGTCTCGTGGGCGTGGGTCGGCGCGGGCCCGGCGTAGTCGTGGGCGGGGTTGGGCCGGACGCCGCCGTCGACCACGGTCCCGCCGTCCGGGGTGGCAGGGGAGAGTTTCGCGACCGCGGCGTCGACCCGCGAGACACCGAGGCCGACCGAATCGACCAGGTAGCCGGTGACGACCGAGGCCGCGAACGCGATGGCGTAGGCGTACACCGCGGCCTCGGGGGCGAGCGCGAGGATGACGAACGCGGAGTCGCCCGCGGTCGCCCCCAGCGTCGCGACGACGGTGCCGAAACTGACGCTCCCGCGGACGTAAAGCGGCATGACGACGATCGCGCCGCCACAACCCGGAGTCAGCCCCAGCAGCCCCCCGAACGGGACCTGTACTCCCTCGTTCTCCTCGAGGGCGGCGAGTACGGCCCCGTTCGTCCGATATTGGATCAGTCCGAACGCGAGCACCGTCACGGCGACGAACGCGCTCACCTGGACGTAGCCGTCCCGGAGCGACTCGAGGAGGATCACGAACCCGTCGTTCATCGCGTCCCACCGGCCGTCCCGTCCGCGGTACGAAGATTAGACATCTCTAAAGATGTGTTTAGCAGTATAGGATAAATGTGTTACGGTGGAATTCGATCAGCTAGTATCTACCGTGGAAACCGGCGTATGGCAGAGGTTTCGACCAGTCTAATCTAACTCCGGCTGGGACGTCCAAACCACGACCGATCTCCGGGTTCGGGGACGCCGACTCGAGGCGGTCGCCGGCCAGGGTTCGACCCGAGGCGGCCTCGACTCCACTCCGAACTGCGCCGTCCGGACTACAACTCGAGCGTGTAGACCACTTCCTTCCGCTCCTCGCCGCCGATCTCGACTTCGCCCTCGCCCGTTCGTTCGAAGCCCAGCCGCTCGTAGAAGGCGCGTCCGCCGTCGTTCGAGGCGAAGTCGATCGCCCGCATGCGCTTCATGTTGAAGTCCTCGAGGTCGTCCCGGAGCCGTTCGTGTAACGCGGTGCCGACCCCCTCGCGCTGGTGGTCGGGGTGGACGAACATCCGGAGCACGTCGCCCTCGTCGCCCTGGACGACGCCGTGGGTGAACCCCACGACCTCGCCGTCGACCTCGGCGACGAGCAGCGCCGTCCCCGCCTCCGAGAGGGCGCGCTCGAGTTCCGCCTCGCCGTACCAGTCGTCGATCGTCTCGTCGATGGTGTCGGCGTCGAGTTCGTCGTAGGTGTCGTGCCAAGTGTCGCGGGCGACCTCCCGGATCGCTTCGCGGTCGTCGGCGGTAGCCGGTCGGATCTCCATACACTGACGTACGGTAGCGATCACCAAAGTTGTACGCGCAACGTGAGTTGGACCGCTCCAAGTGGAGTTTACGTTCGGACGTCGAACCCGTGCTCGCGGAGCAGGTCCGGCACGCGGTCGCGGTGGTCGCCCTGCAGTTCGATGTGGTCCTCGCCGACGGTGCCGCCGGTGCCGAGCGACGACTTGAGGTCCGAGGCGATCGATTCGAGTTCCGATTTCGGGAGGTCGAACCCCTCGACGATCGTCACCGGCTTGTCGTAGCGGCGACTTTCGGTGCGGATCGAGAGCAGTTGCTGGGACGCGTCGAGATCCCCCTGACTGTCGAGTTCCTCGAGCAGGTCCTCGAGTTCGTCGTCCTCGTTTGCCATCGTTTCACGTAGGGGGCGGTCGGAGATAGCCCTGTCCCTGCTCTCGCAACGCCCGAGAAAACGCAGCAGGGTCGCCGTCCGCCGATCAGAGCCGGGACTTGATCGTCTCGGCGGTCTTCTCGCCGACGCCGGGGACGCTCCGGAGGTCCTCGAGGCTCGCTTCCCGGACGTTCTCGACGCTGCCGAACCGGCCGAGCAGCCGTTTCCGGGTCTCGGGGCCGACGCCCGGCACGTCGTCGAGTACCGTGGTCACGTCGTCACGGATCGTCTGGTGGTACTGGACCGCGAAGCGGTGGGCCTCGTCGCGCACTCGCTGGAGGAGATGCAGGTGTGGCGCGTCGTCCGGCCAGGAAAACTCGCGATGGGGGGTGACGACGCGCTCCTCGGCCTTCGCCAGGGCGACCGCGGGGACGTCCCACCCGGCTTCGGCGAGCGCGTCGCGGGCCGCCTCGAGTTGCCCCTCGCCGCCGTCGATCAAAAGCAGGTCGGGGTCCGGCCGATCGTCCCGGCCCTCGACGGCCCGGCGAGCGCGCCACTCGAGCAACGCCTTCATGTTCGCGTAGTCGTCGTTCTCGTCGGCGAGTTTCTTCCGCCGGTAGTCGGCCTTCTCGGCGCTGCCGTCGACGAAAGTGACGTCGCTGCCGACCGCCGACTTCCCCTGGGCGTGGCTCACGTCGAACCCCTCGATGCGCTCGACGCGCCGGGTCTCGAGGTCCAGCGCGTCGGCGAGCATCGCACACTCGTCGCGGCTGCCGACGTTGCGCCGGGCGTTCTTCAGCGCGAGGTCGACCAGTTTGGCCTCCCGGCCGGCACCCGGGACGCGAACCGAGACGCCCTCGGCCTCGAGCCAGGCCGTCACTTCTTCGTCGCCGTGGCGCTCGGGGAGCAGGAGTGCGTCGGGCAGATCCCGCTCGGCGTAGTACTGGACGATGAAGGCCGCGAGGACGGCCGGAACGCCGCCGTCCTCCCCACCGGAACTGGCGTCCGCATTCGGGGCCTCGAGCGTGTGTCGCTCCCGATTCACGAGTTTGCCGTCCTCGGCCCGCAAACGGGCGACCGTCGCGTCCCCGCCCTCGACGGCGACCCCCAGTACGTCGACGGCCCGTTCGTCGCCGACCGACTGGACGGCCTCGCCGCCCTCCCCGTGGAACGCCTCGACCGTCTCGAGTCGATCCCGCAGGTTGGCGGCGCGTTCGAACTGCTGCTCCTGGGCCGCAGCCTCCATCTCCCGGCGCAGCGGGTCCGCGAGGACCCCCGTCTCGCCCTCGAGGAAGCGTTCGACCGCGGTCGCGTCCTCGCCGTAGCTCTCGAGGTCGATCTCGCGGGTACAGGGCGCGGTACAGAGCCCCATCTCGTAGTCGAGACACGGCCGGTCGCGGTTCTCGTACTTGTGGTCGGAACACCCGCGAACGCCGTAGGTCTCCCGCAGAGCCTTCACGACGGTCTCGACCTGGGTCTTGTTGGTGTAGGGCCCGAAAACGGTCGCCGACTCGTCGGGGTCCCGCGTGATTTCGATCCGCGGGGCCGGGTGGTCCGTCAACTGGACCATCGGGTACGACTTGTCGTCCTTGAGCCGGACGTTGTAGCGGGGCTGGTGGCGCTTGATCAGGTTCGCCTCGAGCAGCAGGGCCTGGGTCTCGGTGTCGGTGACGGCGATCTCGATTTCGTCGGCCCGGTCGACCATGCGCCGGATCCGTGCGCTGCGCGGGTCCGCGTAGGACCGCACGCGGTCCCGCAAGTCGACTGCCTTCCCGACGTAGAGGGTCGTTCCGTCGGCCCGGAACTGGTAGACGCCCGGCTCGCGGGGCAGGGAGCCGGCGCGTTCGCGAACCGCCTCGGCGTTCATCGGCGGGCCTAGGGTGGCGGGGGGTTTCAGCCTGACTCATCACGGGGACGCGGTCAGTCACGCGCCGACGGGCGAAACGCGGTACTTTCTCGGTGCTCGACCTCCCAGGGACGGACATGACCGAATCGACCGAGACGGTCCGGTGCTGGCTGGTCGAACGCGATTACAACGACAAGGGGCTGGTGACCCTCGCTTACGCGACGAGCGACGGCGACCGCGTCTACCGCCGGGAGCTCGCAGCGGGGGCCGCGACTCGCTCCAGGGTGACCGCCGCGAAGGACGTCGAACCGGACCAGCTCGAGCCGGTCGAGGACGAGGACACCCGCGAACGATACGCGATGGAGGTCGAGCGCACCGCCGAGGGGTACGAGCCCGACGACCCGATCTGACCGCTCGCTCGCGTTCGCACCCGCTTTCGTCCGTTGTTTCCGCCGCGGGAGAGCGTATATTATCCATCGAGAGTGACAAACCTTATCGGCGGACGCCGTTACCACACGGGTATGCCCGCCATCACAGTCGACGGCCTGACCAAGTCGTTCGGTGGGACGCTCGCACTCCGGGATCTCTCCTTCGAGGTCCGGGAGGGCGAGGTGTTCGGCTTCCTCGGCCCAAACGGGGCCGGCAAGTCGACGACGATCAACGTCCTCCTCGACTTCGTTCGCCCGACGGCCGGCAGCGCCGCGGTTCTCGGCATGGATGCCCAGGCCCACAGCCGCGAGATCCGGTCCCGCACCGGCGTCCTCCCCGAGGGATATCGGGTGTACGAACGGCTCACCGGCCGCCAGCACCTCGAGTTCGCGATCGACTCCAAAGGCGTCGACGACGACCCCGACCGGCTGCTCGAGCGGGTCGACATCGCCGACGCGGCCGACCGGAAGGCCGGCGGCTACTCGAAGGGGATGGCCCAGCGGCTCATGCTCGCGATGGCCCTCGTGGGCGAACCGGATCTGCTGATCCTCGACGAGCCCTCTACCGGACTCGACCCCAACGGAGCCCGCGAGATGCGCGAGATCGTCCGCGCGGAGAACGACCGCGGCGCGACCGTCTTCTTCTCGAGCCACAGCATGGAACAGGTCGAGGCGGTCGCCGACCGCGTCGGCATCCTCCGGGACGGCGAGATGGTCGCGGTCGACTCCGTCGCCGGACTGCGCGACTCCCTCGAGGACGGGACGACGCTTCGCGTGACGGTCGACCGGATCGACGACGACGCCCTGAACGCGGTCCGGGCGCTCGAGGACGTCTCGAACGCGGCCGTCGAATCCGGCGACCGGAACGAAGCCGAACCGACGCTCGTCGTGAGCGTCGACGGCTCGAAGACCGCGGTCCTGGGCGAACTCGAGGACCGTGGGATCGAGGTCCGTGACTTCTCGACGCAGGAGGCCTCGCTCGAGGACGTCTTCCAGTCGTACACGACGGGATCGGAGGTGGAGGCACGATGAGTACCGATTCCGCGTCCGCCGGTCCGGGGTCCGCTTCCGGCGTCGGCTCCGTCAGCCTGGACAGCGTTCGAGCCATCGCGAAAAAGGACTTTCAGGATTCGATCCGTTCCTGGCTGTTCCTCTTCCTGAGCGCCTTCTTCCTCTCGATCCTCGTGCTTCCGACGGTGTTGCTGTGGTACCTCGGCGGCGACGTCCCGACCGCGGAGGCGACGACACAGGGGCTGGTCGGTACCGTCCACAACGTCACCAGGCTCGTCATCCCGGTGATCGCGCTGGTGCTCGGCTGGAAGGCCATCGCCGGCGAGCGCGAGTCGGGGAGCCTCAAGGTCATGCTCTCGCTGCCCCACTCCCGGACCGACGTCCTCGTCGGGAAGTTCCTCGGCCGCTCGGCGGTACTGTCGCTGTCGCTGTTCGTCGGGTTCTTCTTCGCCGCGTTCGTCGTCGCCCTGGCGTTCGGCGGCTTCGACCTGACCGACTACGTCGGCCTGTTCGCCGTCTCGGTCCTCTACGGGCTGGCCTACACCAGCATCGCCATCGCACTGTCGTCGCTCGCCCGGTCGACGACGGTCGCCGGCGCGCTCGCGTTCGGCGTCTTCGTCCTGTTCTACGTCGTCTGGGAGACGATGCTCGTCGCCGTCGACACGCTGGTCCAGCTCGACTACCTGCCGGGCGTCGAATACACCGTCACCGGCCCCGGCGGGGAGTCGATCGCACTCGAGCGACCCCACGACGTGGCGTTCCTCTTCCACAGTTTCGATCCTGGGGTCGCCTACCGGAACGTCCTCTCGTTCGTCACCTCGATCGCCGAACAGAACCCCCAGGTCGTCCGCTCCATGGAGAACGCCTTCGGCGGGAGTGTCCCCTTCTACCTCCAGGACTGGTTCTCCGTCGTCGTCCTGCTGTTCTGGATCGTCGTCCCGCTCGCGGTCGCGATCTATCGGTTCCAGCGGGTCGACCTGTAACCGAACACGGGTCGAGACGGTCCCGGTCGTTCGCTTCTCTCCGACCGATCCGACGGTCGTCCGCGGGGTCGACGGTCGCTATGCCGTCCGGTCCCACTCGCCCACTTCCACGACCAACCCAGTCCGTCGAAGCCTGTCGGCGAGCGGATCGCCGATTCCCGACGCCGGCGTGAGCACGCCGCCCTCGAGCGGCGAGTCGATCTCTTCGCAGGCGAGACACATCGCGGCCTCGCCGAGCATATTCGCGGTCGCGCCGTAGCCGGGATCCCGGTCGGCGCCGATCCGACTCTCCACGACGAACGGGCCGTCGGGTGCGGTTCCGCGGCCGAGCACGCGGACGGTGAAATACCCGCTCTCGATCTCCTCTCGAGTCGGTCCCTCTCCCGGATCTGGGAACACGAACCGACGGAGGGCTTCCCGCGTCGGGCCGAAGGCCAGCCCGGCGGTCGCGAGCCCGAGGCCGGCTGTCACGGCGCTTGCACCGGCCATGCCGACGAGGCCCGGTCCGATTGGTACGACCTCCGTGCACTCGAACTCGCGGCCCCAGGGATATCCGAGTAAGGCGTTGCTCCGTCTGATCACCCGCTCGTTCACGACCGCCATCGGCGACGGGGCCGTCCACTCCCCTCGCAGCGCGTCGTTCCTCGGGAGGGACTGTGCGCCGGGGTCGACGCCGTCGCGCTCGCCCGGTGGCGCCAGCGAATACGGATTCCGAAGCGTCTGCCGGGCGACCGGATCGGTGGACGCGGCCCGGAACAGTTCGACGGCGCTCGCCATCGTTCCGCCGCTTACCCCGCCGCGAGCGTCCTCGAGGTAGATCCGGGCCAGATCACAGGGCGTCCCGAACTCGTCGATGGCAAACGACTGGACGAGCTTCGTCCCGAGGTCGGCGGGGATCGAATCGAACCCGCAACTGTGAACGATCCGTGCGCCCGCATCGACCGCATCGTCGTGGTACCGGTCGATCATCTCGCGGACCCAGTTGATTTCGCCGGTGAGGTCGCAGTAATCCGTTCCGGCGGAGATGCACGCCTCGACGAGCGGCGTGCCGTACGTTGTGTACGGCCCGACGGTCGTACAGACGACGCGGGTCGCTTCGGCGATGGCGTCCAGGCTCTCCCGATCCGTCGCATCGCCGACGACGATCGGAATCTCCTCCCATTCGGATCGCTGGCGTACGAGCGTCGCTTCCAGTTCGCGAAGCCGCGTCTCGTCGCGACCGCCGAGCGCGAGCGAGAGGTCGTCCGGCGTGTACCGTTCGGTGAGGTGTTCAGCGACGAGACGGCCGGCGACGCCGGTTGCACCCCAGACGACGAGATCGTGTGTTCGGGCTGTGGTCGACACGAGTACCAGTCGCTTGGTGGCCTATCGTCCTCAACTGTTCGGTGGCTCCCGCAGTGATCCCGCGTTACAGCGGCAGCGAGGCGAAAGTCCATCCCTTCAGGGGCGGGAGGAGGTCGAAGCAAACCGGGGTAGGATCACTCGTCTGTAAACGACAAGATAAGTGACCGTGACGAAGAGATACAGTCCACTGGTGAGCAGGGGTGGCCAGCCCAGTACAAAAATCAAAAACGCAGCCCAGAAGCCACCCAACACGACACCACCCAGTGAAACGACGTGTAGTCCCTCCGTAGACTGTACCTGCAGGTCGCTACCAGTCGTCAGCCGAAGTCCGATCAGTCCGACTGTGAGGGACGTCCATGTGAGGACTGGGAGCCCAACCACCGTCCAGACGGTTGCTTGCAACCGCTCGGATGAGCTAATGAGTATTGCCCAACCGAACAAACTGAATGCGGCCCACGCAATACTCCGCAACAACTCCTCACGTACGATCAGGCGGACTCGTGGATGTCGCAGGAATTCACGGAACGGATTCTCTGTTCCGGCCGATTCGTTGTTCAGTGCTCGTTTTCCTTCCGGTGAGAGTGGCCACTCGGACTCCGGATGATTGATGTAATACAGGGTCGAGTCGGCAACAGTTTCTGTTGCAACGATCCCACGGTTTTCCAGTTCGTCCAGTCGGTTGCGGACGGTGACCTTCGAGACGTCCGGTTTCACCTGCTGTTCGATCTGCTGTAGTGAAAAGAACGGTCGATCGGACTGGTGCATCGTCTCGATGACGTGCCGTTCCGTGAGTTTCGTATTCACCCTCCTGTCTTCCGGCAATTCCGCAGAGATCCATGGAGGGAGTGACATCTATTCTTCACGAACCGTCGAAGAAGTATGGAGGTTTCGGACTGTTGACGTTCCTATATTACAGAGAAAATATAGCGGGTCAGCTATTGGTGGCTTTCCAGTTCCGGACTTTGCGGACGCAAAGTCGGTTTTGCGGCTACAAAACGCTACTATCCGGATGCAAAACTCTCACCGGTGCTTTATCAGCAGAAATCCTTGCCTCACCTGTAGATATGAACCCACAACTACGACGCATCATACGGGAGGAATCGTTGCGAGGCATCGCATGGATCAGCCTCGGAATTGTCGGATGGCCACTCGTGATTTCAGCGGTAGCGTGGTTGGACGCCACGCCTTTGACGGTCTTCGGGCTACCCGTGCTCACGTGGGCGACACTCACTGTTGGGATGATCGGGTTGCGACTCATCACGGGAAGTGACTTACAAGTACGAACGAAGGCGGGCCTGGATATCGTCTTGCTGGAAGGGATTCTCGTCACCGGATTCCTCGTCGTGTATCTGGTTGCCGTTGCAGGGTGGTCACTCCTCCCCACAGTCGGGGGATACCTCGCTATCACGGTACTGTATGGCCTCTACTACTGGCAGGTTGTACTTCCACGGATTGAGACCCGCTTCGATGGGTGATTGTCGCTGCGGTTGCTCACCGATCGGCTGTATCTTTCTATGATTTCTGCCAAACCAACTGATTAATGAACGGTCCCTCGACCAACCGAGATTGCATCTTCAGTCCTGAATATGCGCCCCGTCTCTTGCGTGCGTCGTTCAATCTATATTAAGTATCACAAGCGGCCAATACTCTGAGAATATATCGATAAGATAAATACCCGAAATAAAACAATTGGATCCGCCGGCAGGGGATCTGAGTACGTAGTACGGGAGTCCATCAAATGTAAAAAACATAGCAGGTGTGGGAAGGGTCCGGAAATGGTAACCGTTAGATTGACAACAGAACAGTAGCTGATCGCTGATATGGCTCTGGCTCTCCGAAGCACAGTTGAACGAGCCGGCTATCTGTCGGCAGTCATTGCAGTCCTGGCATTCGGGGCCTATGAGGGAGTCCAACGGGAAGCCATTTCTCTCGACCTCCACTGGCTGATCGTCCGGGTCGTTACGATCGACGCCGTTGCGGCGACGGTCGTTTTCTCGGTACTGGTGACTGTGAGTGGGGTGATGCTCACGTACGAGGTCTATGGTGAACGTGATCCCGATGAGCGCGTACTAGACGGCCCCCGGGTCGCCGCGATCGTCCCCGCGTATCAAGACGCCAACGTGATCGGCGAGAGCGTCGAGACGCTGTTGGCATCAAACTACCGGAATCTCGAGATCGCGATCGTGGGCGAACCCAACGATGAACCCACGGTTTCGGCTGCCCGTGAATACGCCAGACATCCGAACGTGCAGGTACTAATCAATGGTGATCCAGGTTCCAAAGCCGGTGCAATCAACGACGCCGTCGAGCGGCTAGATGCCGAGTACTTTGCGGCCTTCGACGTCGACGAACGGATCGATCCTGACTTCATTCCCTCCGCGATGTACCACCTCACCGAGGAGAGCGTTGACGTCTTCCAGGCGCGTCGTGTTCCTCGCGTTACCGGCCCAGTAGAGGCGTTAGCCTACTGTGAGCGGCTCCTTTTTCACGCCGGTTACAAACTCGTCGAGCCCCTGGGGTTCACCTACTGTCGGAGTTCTTCCTCCGCGTTCACTCGCGAGGCCTTCGAGACCGTCAACGGTCTCGACGAGTTGCTGACCGAAGATATCGACTTCGCGCACAAGTGCTTCCGGGCAGATTTATCCGTTCGGCAATCACGAAATATCACAAACGAGATGGAAGCACCCCACGCTCTTGGCGATCTATGGGGCCAACGCAAGCGGTGGCGACTCGGCCACATCGAAGTTCTCTTCAAAGCCATTACGGGCGGATACGACCGCGGCGGGCTCCGGGGGAAGATGTCGACGCTCCGGATATTCTCGAGTCTCGCGGCCAGTGTCTTCCTGGTCGCACTCGCCGCGAAGGTTCTCGTGTTGCTGGTGCTTGATCTCGAATTATTCTTCCTATTGCCGTTCGTGGCGATCAGCTTGACGATTGTCCCCGTTCTCACTCACGACGTCCGGCAGGGCCACGTCGCCGAGTTGACGCCGGCGTTGATGCTGGTGCCGTTGGTGTATCCAGGTTTCGGTCTATTGACTATCCGGTGTGCGTTCGAATACTTCCTCAGTTGGGACGGTGAGTGGTATCAGGTCGACAAAGCAGGCGCGTAACCGGTCCACTCCCAGTTCAGATCACCCAACCCCTCTAGTGGCGGTCCAAGCCTGAACTGATGGGTCGAATCCGCTCGTGTGGGCCGGTTCGACCCATCAGTCGACGGTTGGAACGGTACTAGTTTGGTGCCTGCTCACGTTGAATCCGTGAGACATTGCGATCCGTGAGGGGTTCGGCGGTAACTTGGGCTCTGTCTTCAGCGCCCCGCGACGAACAAGTATCGGGACTGTCGGGTTACTAACAGCTGGTGCCCACGTTCGACCGAACAGTTATCTGGCGCTCTGCAACTCGAGAAGACTCCGTATGAACAGTTCGATGATCCTTTCACTCGTCCTGCTGCGGCTGGTTCCGCTTCCCGCGGATTGATCGTCGGTCCACCCGATGGAACGGTATGTCGAACGCAACCGATCGCGCCTACGAACTCGGGTTCCGAACCGTCGAAACCGAGTACGCCGACCGACGGCTCCCGGTCGAGGGGGCCGTCCCCTCGTGGCTCTCCGGGGCCCTGATCCGGAACGGGCCGGGACGGTTCGAGTTCGGCGGGGAGCGTGCGACCCACTGGTTCGACGGCCTGGCGATGCTCCGCCGCTACGGCTTCGACGACGGCACCATCTCGTATACGAACCGGTTTCTGCGTACCGAGGCGTACGCGGCCGCCGATTCCGGCCGCGGCGCGACGGAGTTCGCGACCGGCGACGGTTCGCTTCGTCGGACTCTGCGGTGGCTCCGATCGCTCGGACCACCCGAACCGACGGACAATGCGAACGTTCACGTCGCCCGGCTCGGCGAACACTTCGTCGCGCTCACCGAGGCCCCGCGCCGAATCGCCTTCGATCCGGTCACGCTCGAGACTCGCGGCGAGTTTCGGTGGCGAGACGACGTCCCGGAGCATCTGGCGACGGCCCACCTCACGGTCGATCCGAACCGCGAGGAGACGATCGGTTACAGCACGGCGTTCGGTCTCTCCCCCACGTATCACGTCTATCGGATCCCCCACGGACGCGCCGCCCGACGGCACGTCGCTACCGTGCCGGCCGCCGGCCCCGGATACGTCCACGACTGTTCGGTTACCGAGTCACACGTCGTCATCGTGGAGACGCCGCTGCGGATTGCGGTGACGAAGGCGCTGGCCCCGTGGAACGGCAGCGAGGGATTGCTCGATCTGCTCGAGTACGACGAGTCGGCCCCGAGCAGGTTCCTCGTCGTCGATCGGGACGCCGAGACGCTCGCCGCGACGCTCGAGTCGCCGCCGTTCTTTACCTTTCACCACGTCAACGCCTACGAGGACGGCGACGAACTGGTCGTCGATCTCGTCGCGTTCGACGACGACGAGATCGTTCGGGCGCTCACGTTCGAGGCCCTTTCGGAGGGGGCCTTCGCTACGGCTCCCGACGGTCGGTTCGTCAGGTATCGGCTCCACTCCGAGGAGGACCGCGTTCGACGCTCCGAACGGTACGACGGCGGGATGGAGCTTCCGACCGTTCCGGAACCGGTTCGGGGCCGACCGTATCGGTACGCGTACGCACAGGCGACCGACAGGGTAGGTGCGAACGGACTGGTCAAACTCGACGTCGAACGGGGCACCGCGACGGAGTGGTGGGAGCGTGGCATCTACGTCGAGGAGCCGCGGATGGTTCGACGCCCGGACGGCTCGGCCGAGGACGACGGCGTCGTGATCGCGACGGCGCTGGATACCGGGCGGGAGCGCTCGATGTTGCTCGTGTTCGATGCGGAGACGCTCGTCGAGTTGGCGCGTGCGCCGCTGCCACACGCCGTCCCGTTCGGGTTTCACGGCCGGTATTTTCCCGACGCGTGACCTTGCCCAGGGGGCGACGCGGGCGTTCGCCGCGACGATGAAAGTTAGGTAGCTGGTTCTGGTATCCGAGGGCGATAGATGACCGACTGCATCTTCTACGGCGGCAAAGGCGGCGTCGGCAAGACGACCTGTGCGGCCGCGACCGCCGTCGCGCTCGCCGACGCTGGGCGAGAGACCCTGGTCGTCTCGACCGACCCGGCCCACTCACTGTCGGACTCGCTCGAGGTCGACCTCGGGCCGGAGCCCGCTCCCGTCGCGCTCGAGCCGTCCGGCGGGAACGACGCCGAACCGGCGAGCGGATCCCCGACAAACGTGGCCGCCGGTACCCTCTGGGCCGCCGAGATCGACCCCGACGCGCAGGCACAGCGATACGAGAAACTGGCGACTGCGCTGGCCGCTGACCTGCGCAGCGCCGGCATCCGGCTCTCCGACGAGGAGGTCGAGCGGATCTTCGCCGCCGGAACCCCCGCAGGCGGCGACGAAATCGCCGCGCTGGACCTGTTCGTCGAGTACCTCGAGTCGGACGACCCGGACTGGGACGTCGTCGTCTTCGACACCGCGCCGACGGGTCACACACTGCGGCTGTTCGACACGCCCGAGGTGATGGGGCTAGCCCTCGAAACGGCCCGCTCGCTGCGCGGTCAGGTCCGGCGGATCGGCTCTGCGGCCCGAACGGCGATGTTCGGCCCGATGGCGGGGATGCGCGGCGACGACGACGGCGACGACCTCGAGGCGTTCCGGGACCGCCTCGAGCGGGCCCGCGAACTGCTCGTCGATCCCGACAGGACGGAGTTCCGGGTCGTCACGATCCCAGAGGGGATGGCGATCGCGGAGACCGAACGGCTGGTCGATCGGCTCCGGGAGGCCGAGGTACCCGTCGAGCGCCTGGTCGTGAACCGGGTGTTCGAGGCCCCGCCGGAGGGGTGCCCGCGGTGTGCGGACCGCCGGGAGCGACACGCAGCGCGCGTCGCCGAGATCCGCGAGACGTTCTCCGACCTCGAGGTCGTCACCGTGCCGGAACTCGAGGGGGAGGTACAGGGACTCGAGGCGGTGCGAACGGTCTCTCGGCGGTTACCAGCCGAGTGAACGCCGCCGTTCCGGTCGCTTTCCCAACAATTTTTACGATTCCCGACGCGGGGCCGGTATGTCGTTGTTTCCGACCGAAATGGAGAGCGAGCGGCTCCGGTACGAGCGACTCCACCCCGACGACGTCGACCCGTTCGACCTGTACGAGCACGTCCGCGCCGGCGCGCCCCACATCGACGAGATCACCGAGCACGTCACCTGGGAGCCGTACGACCACCCGCAGGAGGCCCTCGAGTGGATCGAGACCTGCGGCGAGGAGTTCGAGGCCAGCGACGCCGCGACGTACGTGATGCGACCGACGGAGGGCGACCGAGCGGGCGAGTTCGCCGGCCTGACGGGGCTGTCCCTCGACTGGGACCGTCGGGTCGCGACGCTCGGCGTCTGGTTCCGGAAACCGTTCTGGGGCCGCGGATACTCGGGGGAACGCGCCGGCCGCATGCTCGAACTCGCCTTCGACCGGCTCGACCTCGAGGTCGTCACGGTATCCCACGACCCCGACAACGACAACTCGCGGCGGGCCATCGAGCGCTACGTCGAGCGGTTCGGCGGCCGCAGGGAGGGTCGGATCCGCAACGACATCGTCATCGACGGCGAACCGCGGGACTCGATCCGCTACAGCATCTCCCGCGAGGAGTGGCGGGCGAACCGGGAGTGATCACCTTCACTCGAGGTCGATCCCGCGTTCGGCAAGCAGGTCGCGGAACTCGTCCTCGTCGACGATCGGTACGTCGTTTTCCTCGGCGTCGTCCCGCTTCGTCCGCCCGGGATTGTCCCCGACCACCAGGTAGTCCGTGTTCCCCGAGACACTTCCCGTGGCGTTCGCGCCGTGGGCCTCGACGGTCTCCTGGGCCTCGCCCCGTGTCACGCCCTCGAGCGAACCGGTGAAGACGAAGGTCAGCCCCTCGAGTTCGTCGCCGCCGGACGCGAGGGCTGATTCCTGGGGGGAGACGTGCTCGAGGACGTCGTCGACCGCCGCGGCGTTCGCCTCGCTCGCGAAGAACTCGTGGATCCGCTCGGCGACCGTTTCGCCGACGTCGTCGACCCCCTCGAGCCGTTCGGGGTCGTCCTCGGCGGCCTCGCGGAACGCCTCGAACGTGCCGAACTCGCGGGCGAGTTCGCGGGCGGTCGTCGGGCCGACGTGGGGGATGCCAAGCGCCGAGAGGAAGTCGGCGAGCGGGGGTTCTCGGGCCGAATCGATCTCCGCGAGCAGGTTCTCGGCGCTTTTCTCGCCCCAGCCCTCGAGTTCGGCGAGGTCCTCGCGCTCGAGTTCGTACAGGTCGGCGACCGACTCGAGCAGGCCGGCGTCGACCAGTTGGCGGACGCTCTTCTCGCCCAGGCCCTCGAGATCGAGGCCGTCGTCGCTCGCGTAGTACTCGATCGATCGGCGCAGTTGTGCGTCGCAGGCGAGTCCGCCGGTACAGAACGCCATCGGGCCGTCGCGTTCGATCGGGCTGTCGCAGACGGGACAGTGATCGGGCAGTTCGTAGTGGCCCTCGCTTTCCTTCTCGACGACCTCCTCGACGTAGGGGATCACGTCGCCCGCCCGCTGGACGCGGACCGTGTCGCCGACGTTGACGTTCTTCTCGGCGATCTCCTCGGGGTTGTGCAGGCTCGCCCGCGAGACCGTCACGCCCCCGACGTCGACCGGCTCGAGCAGGGCAACGGGGGTGACCCGGCCGGTACGGCCGATCTGGACCGCGACGTCGACGATCGGCGTCACCTCCGCGCGGGCGGGGAACTTGTAGGCGAAGGCGTAGCGATCGTGGCGTGCGGTACGGCCCAGTTCCTCGCGGGCGTCGCGGTCGTCGACCTTGATCACGACGCCGTCGATCTCGAAGTCGAGGTCGTCACGGGCCTCGAGCATGCGCTCGCGGTAGTCGATCGCGCCGTCGACGTCGTCGACGACCTCGACGCGGTCCGTTACGCGCAGCCCCCACTCGGGGAACCGCTCGAGTTCCGCGCGGTGACTCTCCTCGAGGTCGCTGGCCTCGAGCACGTCGAAGTAGAAGACCTCGAGTGGGCGCTCGGCGACGACGGCGGGATCGAGTTGCCGGATCGTCCCGGCGGTCGCGTTCCTGGGGTTGGCGAACGGGTCCTCGCCGCGTTCGATCCGCTCGCGGTTGTACTCCTGGAAAGCGTCTTTCGGCATGTAGACCTCGCCTCGGACCGCGAGGAAGTCGGGGTAGTCGCCGTGGAGCCGCTGGGGGACCGAACCGATCGTGCGGGCGTTCCGGGTGACGTCGTCGCCCTCGCGGCCGTCGCCGCGGGTGACGGCCCGCTCTAGGCCGCCGTCCTCGTAGACGAACTCCATCGAGACGCCGTCGAACTTGGGTTCGCAGACGTAGTCGACGCTTCCTACCTCGCGGCGGACCCGCTCGTCGAACTCCCGGACGTCCGCCTCGTCGCCGCTCCCCTCGATCGAGAGCATCGGCGCGACGTGTTCGACCGTCTCGAACTCCTCGATGGGTTCGCCGCCGACGCTCCTGGTCGGGCTGTCGGGGTGGTCGAGGTCGAACGCGTCCTCCAGTTCCCGCAGTCGGGAAAAGAGCGCGTCGTAGGTTCGGTCGGCGATGATGGGATCGTTCTCGACGTAGTAGCGGCGGTCGTGCTCGCGGATCGCCTCCCGGAGCAACTCGACCTGCTCGCGGGCCTCCTCCGGCGAGAGCTCCTCGACCGGCTCGAAGTCGGTCGGCGGATCCCGGAGGTAGGGGTTATCCTCGGCGTTCTCGTCGACGATTGGCATTTCGCGGAGATAGCCGTTCGCCCCCGTTAACGTTACTGACTGGTCGTCGGTGATCCACTGTCCCGTCCCGTCCCGTCCCGTCCCGTCCCGATCCGGGAGTCACTTCCACGGGTTGTCGACCAGTTCCGTGTGGACGCTCGAGCCGACCGCGAGCCGGCAGTCGGTCCGCGGCATGGCGACACACAGCAACACGTATCCCACTTCCCGATGGCGGTCTTTCAGCGCCCGCGGCCGACGACGGTAGGAAAACGCGTCCCCGACGTCGAGCCGGCCGGTTTCGATCGCAGTGGCCGTCGGTTCCGATCCCTCGCTTCCGAGCAGCCGTCCCGTGCAGGTGCCACAAGCGCCGGTGCGACAGCCAAACGGGAGTGCGACGTCGGCCCGTTCGGCCCCCTCGAGGACGGTTTCCTCCTCGCGAACCGCGATCGTTCGCGTCCGGCCGTCGGGCCACTCGAGGGTTACGTCGTGGCTCGTCATGTGATCGATCGGACCGTCGTTCCGCGGGCGATCACTGCCAGACGTCGCTCGTGCAGTCGCCGTCGGGCCACCGGATCTCGTGGGCGCGGGCCGGCCCCGCGGGGCACTCGCCCCAGTCGACGAGGAAGTCCTCGTCGAGTGTCATCGTCCCGTTTCGGGGATCGACGTCGGCCTTCAGCATCACCGACCCCTGCTCGCCCTCCTCGGGATAGAACTGGTCGTCCCACGAGGAGAACAGCGAGGTGGTCCAGTAGAGGCGCTCGCCGTCCAGCGAGAGCTGTATCATCTGTGGGCCGGCGTTCAGTTCCCGGCCCTGGACCTCCTGCACCTCGCCGAAGGTGCCGCCGACCGACAGCGAGTCGGCCCGCCGCGGATTCGACGGGTCCGAGATGTCGTACATCCAGACCTCGCCGTGGAGCCAGTTCGACCCGAACAGGTACCGATCGTCCATCGAGATGAGGATGTCCGTCGGCAGGGCTGGCACGGGCATGTCCCAGTCGTCGTGCTCCCGGCTCTCGAAGTCGATGACCTTCTCCGCGCGGTACTCGCCGGATTCCTCGTCCCGCCAGAAGTGGAAGACGTTCGACGAGAGCGCGGCCCCGACGAACCCGTGGGTCGATTCCGGCGTGTGGAGGAAGCGCACCTCGAGCGGGATCAATCCCTCCTCGCCGAGGTCGATCGTCTGCTCGACGGTGCCGTCCTCCCAGTCCCAGAAGTGGAGCCGCTGGCCGTAGTTTCCCGCCTCGACGTCGTCGAGGTCGAAGCCCGGGTAGTACGTCTTCGGCGCCGCCCACTCGCTGGAGACCATCACGTTCTGACGTGGCTGGTACCAGTAGTCGTAGTTCATCTCGATCTCGCCCGGTGGCTCCCACCGGCCTTCGATCTCGAAGTCGTCGTTCAACTCGAGGAACCCGCCCGGAAGGTCCCCGTCGGCGTCGCCCAGCATGCTGATCAGGATCTCCCCCTCCGGGATACAGTGGACCGTGTGTGGGGCCGAGAGATCGTACTCGTAGACTTCCTCGGGTTCGATCACCGTCTCCAGTTCGGGGTTCCGGCGATCGGCGGCGTCGATGACGTGGATCCGCGAGGACCGCTGGCCGGGAACGATCAGGTGCCGTCGCTCGAGTCCCTCGACGTGACACGACGACGAACACGCGTTCCACCCGAAGTGGTGGAGTTCGTCCCCGCGGTTCGGGAGTTCGACGCGGTCGACGATCTCGCAGTACGTCTCCGAGTCGGGATCGAGGTCGACGACCGCAACGAAGTCCGGCGCGTCGACGTCGGTGCCGACGTAGAGACTCATCACGTAGGCCAGTTTTTCGCGTCCGCCTTCCTCGATCGCGGCCTGGGGCGTCGCGTAGCCGGGCCCCTCGAGTCGATGGTGATCGTGGTCGTGGTCCGATTCGACCTCGCCACCTGTGCTAGCATCACTCATGATTTTCTCGACCACGACCGCATAAATAAATCTATTCGGGGGCGTGACGGGAGCGAACCGGACGCTACGCCCACGGACTGTCGCCGACTTCGGCCCGGATCGCCGGCCCGACCGCGACCCGGCAGTCGGCCCGCGGCAGGGCGATACACAGCAGGACGTAGCCGTCCGCGCGCTCGCCGTCGGTGAGGGCCGCGGGCTGGCGACGGTAGTCGAAGGCCTCGGCGGCGTCGACCGGGCCGATCGCGCCGGTCGCGCCGTCCCCGTCGACGCCCACCACTCGACCGACGCAGGTCGTACAGGTCCCCTTCCGACAGTCGGCCGGCAACCGAATTCCCTCCCGCTGGGCGGCCTCGAGTACCGTGTCCCGCGAGTCGACCGCGACCGTGTCGGTCCCGCCGTCCGGCCACTCGAGGGTGACCTCGTACTCCGTCATCGTCGCCCCGTCGGTCCCGCCGGGCGTTCGCGTGGTTCGATCATGGTCGGGGGACGGTACGGCCCGCGACGAGAAAAACCTGCGCTGGGAAGGAGAAGGGGTCGCGAGAAGCGACGAGTCACAATCCCCCGAAAGAATCAGCGTAACCGAAACGTCAGTCCACGGACGGTGCCGCCGGCTCCTCCGCCGGGGCCTCCTGCTCCGGCCCTTCCTTGTAGAACATCCGCCAGCCGGTCGCGCCCATCAGGACCAACACCAGCGGCGAGATGATCCCGAAGAAGTAGTACGGGGCGTACTCGATCACCGGGACGCCGAGCGCCGAGGCCATGAAGACCCCGCCCGATCCCCAGGGAACGAACGCCGACGTCGTCGTCCCCGCGGCTTCGACCGCTCGCGAGAGGTTCCGGCTCTCGAGGTTGTAGTCGTCGTAGAGGTTCTGCAGCGTCATGCCGGGGACGACGATCGCCATGTACTGTTCCGCCGCGAGGAAGTTCATCGCAATGGTTCCCGCGGCCGTTCCGGCGGTCAGCCCCGCGACGCTGCTGACGGCCTGCCCGATGTAGAACGCGATCGCCGCCAGTATACCGGTCTCCTGGAGGATTCCCCCGAGAGCCAGCGCGGCGACGACGATCGAGACCACCCACATCGAGCCACTGAGGCCGCCGCTGGCGAGCAGTTCGTTCGTGAGTTCGACGCCGGTCTCCGGGCTGGTCCCGTAGTGGACGGTCTCCCAGGCGGCGGCGAAGCCGACGCCCTGGACCGTTGTGGCGACCCCGACGCCGGCGAAGATGCCGGCACCCAGCGACGGCAGGGCCGGGAACCCGTAGAACGCGAGCGCGAAGGTGAGGACGAGCGGGAGGAACGTCAGCGGCGAGATCGCGTAGCTACCCGCGAGTCCACCCTGGATCTCGGCGATCCGATCGGCCGGAACCGAACCGCTGGCGTCCAGACCAAGGAAGATGAACAGGACGAGCGAGATCCCGAACGCGATCAGGGTGCCGGGACGCATCGCCCGGATGTGGTCCATCAGTTCGGTGTTCGTCACCGCGGCGGCGAGGTTCGTCGTATCGGAGAGCGGCGAGTTCTTGTCGCCGGTGTAGGCTCCCGAGAGGACGGCACCGGCCGTCATCGCCTCGGGGATTCCCAGGCCGGAGCCGATCCCGATCATCGCGACGCCGAGCGTCCCTGCCGTCGTCCACGAGGAGCCGATCGCGAAGGCGACGATCGCCGAGAGGACGACCGTAAACGGGAGGAAGATCTCCGGCGAGAGGAACTCAAGCCCGTAGTACATCAGCGTCGGAATCGTCCCGGAGTCGATCCAGGACGCGATGAGCATGTAGATAACGAACAGGATGAGAATGGCCTGTAGGCCGGTCACTACGCTTCGACTGATCCCGTCGTACAGGTCGGACCAGGTGTATCCGAAGTAGTATCTGCCGAACAGGCCGGCGAAGGCGATACCCCACAACAGCGGAATCTGCGGGTCCATCTCGAGCCAGATCATCCCGGCAGACAGGAACAGCAACATCCCGACGATCGGGACGAGAGCTTCTCCCAAGGATGGCTGTTTGTCCTCGGGAATTTCGTCGTACGTTTTCGGTCGGAAGTCCAGGCCCATGTTACCGATTAGCTTATGCTTTCTACACCGGGTATATATAACATCGCCATTCGGAATGGGGTTTATGATACGGTAGCAATTCTCATTCCTCGACCGCGCGATCGGACCCAGCACTTTACCCGTCCCGGCACCCTACGGTCCGATAGATGGGACAGGGACCGGATTCCGAGTACGGGCTCGTCGACCTCGAGGAGGTCGACACTCCCGGCGACGAGTGGGAAGAGATCGACGTCTCCGACACCGAAGCGGACCGGATCGCCCGCAAGCGCGACCGGGAGTTCGAACAGTTCGAGGAGCGGATCAAGGATGCCGACCAGTTCAAGGTCGAGCAGTCGGTGTTCGACGACGCGACGTTCGCGGCGCTCTACAAGCTAGTACAGGACGGCTACGTCGAGGCCTTCGGCGGGCCGCTCTCGACGGGCAAGGAGGCCAACGTCTACCACGCGCTGGGCGACGACCGCGAGGTCGCAGTCAAGATCTACCGGATCAACGCCTCTAACTTCCGGCAGATGCGCGACTATCTCGAGGGTGACCCCCGTTTCGAGGGCCTGGGCGGCAAGAAGAAAGACGTCGTCCTCGCCTGGACGAAGAAGGAACTGGCGAACCTCCGGCGGGCGAAAGCGGCCGGCGTTCGCGTGCCGGAGCCGATCGCCGCCGAACGGAACGTCCTCGTGATGGAATACATCGGCGACGAGGACGGCCGTGCCAAGCGTCTGGGCGAGGTCCACATCGAGAACCCCGAAACCGCGTACGAGGTCATGCGCGAGTACATGCGCCGGCTCTACTCGGCCGGTATCGTCCACGGCGACCTGAGCGAGTACAACGTCGTCTTCGACGAGGGCCAGCTCGTGCTCATCGACCTCGGCCAGGCCGTCACCGTCCACCACCCCAACAGCCGCGAGTTCTTAGAGCGGGACTGCGAGAACGTCGCGAGCTTCTTCTCCCGGCAGGGGCTCGAGACCGATCCCGACGAGTTGCTCGAGTTCGTGACGAGTCCGGAACCGGACCCGTAGCTAGCCCGACTCGGGACCGAAACGCCCCACACGATCCGATTTCAGAGCCGTTCGTACCCACAGGAGGTCACGGTCTTCGTCACGTTGGTCGCCAGCCCGATGGTTACGGAAAGTCAAGGAGAAAGCCTCGCCGTTCACGGCGGGGATGAATCCGACAACACGGCCACAACCGCCGGAATTAAGCCTCTCGGCAGCGTTTTTGTGGGTAAGCACAACGGGCAAAAACTGGCGGTTGGATTGGGGTCCGCCCGGACGACGAAGGCCACCACACCGTTCCCGAGAGGGCGTCTCCGAGGCCGTGGCAACACGGCAGGCAAAAAGCGACCCTCGCCCGCTTGTGCCTGCCCACCGTGGCACGAAGGGCAGGCAGGCCGATGGCACGGCCCGTGCCCGGACGCAGGGAAACCTGCGACTGGGGGCATCCCCACCGTCTCTCCGAGACGAACGGGATGCACGGTGCAAGCGGATACCGCGTCCGAATGGACGCCGAACACGCCACACCCCTCGCGGGGCCGACGTATCGCGCACGAACCCGGTATCCCTCGCCGGACCCCGTTCGGCAGGCGAGAAGTTGCCAGCGGGGACACGGGACTGGCCCGCTGTCCCGCGCTGGAATCCTCGCGCTTCAGCGCGGGGAGGATGTCAATGTCTCGCCGACGCTGCCGGTAACGACAGCGCGACCGAGCACCGTTTCGACGATCACGCGGAGTCGTGCTCGGTGCGGCCGTCGACTCGTGAGGTAGTGGAGCCGTCGACTCCGGGGCGTCCGGTAACCGTGCGGGCGACTACGGGAGCATCCCGAGCGAGGGGCGGATACGAACCCAAATGTGGCTCCCGAAGCAGCACCGATCCGGCGACCAGTTCTGCCGCCTGAGTGTCTCTCGAGCCCGACCGTCCGGATCGCTCATCCCAATCGTTATCGATGCGAACTCCCTCGTTTTCATATGCGGAAAGGTAACACACGACGGCTATTTCTCCGATCGATCGCGGCGGCGAGTGCAGTCGGTGCTGCGGGGGTCGGGGTCGGGAGCGGACAGTCGGACGACGGAGACGACGCGGATTCCGAGGGGACGGACTCACTCGTCGCAACCGTGACCGTCGCGCCGGACGGTGACCTGACGTTCGAGCCGGAATCCGTCGAACTCCCCCTCGGCGGGCGTGTCGAGTGGGAGTTCGAGGACGACGGGCACAACGTCTCGACGTACGAAGTCGCCTCGGACGCCGTCTCGGTTCCGGCGGACGCAGAGCCGTTCGCCTCCTACGCCAATGGCGACGCCGAGGACGCGGACGATCCGGACCTCGAGCCCGAGGACCTGGATCACGATGCCGTCCTCGATGAAGGGGAGACCTTCGTGCACACGTTCACGGTCCCGGGCGAGTACGCGTACGTCTGTACGCAACACGAACCGGAGATGGCCGGGACCGTCACCGTCCATCCCTGCGTCGACGAGACGGTGACGGTCGCACCGGACGGCGACCTGACGTTCGATCCCGAGACCCTCGAGGTGGGACTCGGGGACACCGTCGAGTGGGAGTTCGAGGACGACGGGCACAACGTCTCGACGTACGAGGTCGCCTCGGACGCCGTCTCGATCCCGGACGGGGCGGAGCCCTTTGCCTCCTACGACGAGTACGGTGCGGACCCGGACGACCTGGATCACGACGCCGTCCTCGAGGCGGGGGAGACGTTTACACACACGTTCACGGTGTCGGGCGAGTACGAGTACGTCTGTACGCGCCACGTTCCGGAGATGGTTGGGACGGTCGAGGTCAGCGACGAACCGGACGCGGAGGTGATCGCGGGTCCGGACGGGGCCTGGCGGTTCGAACCCGAGACGGTTCGGATTACGGCGGGCGACGTGGTGCGCTGGGAGTTCGCCAGTCCCGGCCACAACGCGACCTCTCACCCCGAGGCGGCGGACGAGACGTCGAACCCCGAGGGTGCCGACTGGTTCGCGACCTACGAGGGGGACGATCACTTCTCCGTGGTCGAGGAGGGGACGACCTTCGATCACCGGTTCGTCGTGCCGGGGACCTACGAGTACGTCTGTGTTCCACACCTTCCGACGATGGCCGGCGAGGTCGTCGTCGAACCCTGTCCGATCGACGACGCGGAGTCGGACTCGGAGTGACGCCCCGAGGACGACTCGAGTGGGTCGCCGCGTCGACGGAAGCGGGGGCGGCCACGCGACGAGTTCCGCGTCACCCGTTCCATCTCCGCTGACAGTTTTATTATCGACCGTTCGCTCCGTTGGTCGTTTCGTGACGTACAGCAATACCTTAATGAATTTTTATTATGGTCCGATCCGTGCATTGCCGTGCCATGCAGGGGGAGACCACATACGCGAACGACGAGCGAGAGGGCGGGAAAACGAAGCGTCGGCAGTTCCTCGACCGGCGGAAGTTCATGGCGGCGACCGGCATGCTCGCCGGGCTGAGCATCACCGGACAGGGAGTCGGCGCACAGGAGATGGAAGAGGACGATTCGGAACCCGAGCGCGGCAGTACGGAGTTCCTCGAGTCGAGGTATCCGGGGCTGCGGATCTATTCGCCGGACCCGGAGAACGCGGAGGCGGCGGTCCGTGACACGTACACGAGCTACATCACGCCGCGGGAGGAACACTACATCCGCAATCACTACCTCTCGCCGGAGATCGACGAGGACGAGTGGGAGATCGAACTCCGACTCGAGGAGGGGTCGACGTCGCTGACGATGGACGAGATCAGACGCGACTTCTCGACGGAGTCGGTCGCCCACACGATGCAGTGTTCGGGCAACGGCCGCTCGTTCTTCGAACCCGAAGTCGCGGGCAACCCGTGGACGTTCGGCGCGGTCGGGAACACGATCTGGACCGGGACGCCGATGTCCGAAATCCTCGAGGCCTACGGGGCGGACACGAGCGACGGCAAGTGGCTGATGGTCGCTGGCGGGGACGTCCCGGACGAGGAGTCCGACGTGTTCGCGCGGTCGATTCCGATGCAGAAGGTCGTCGAGGACTGCCTGCTGGCCTACGAGATGAACGGCCAGCCGCTGAGCGCCGAACACGGGTTCCCGGTGCGGATGCTCGTGCCGGGCTGGATGGGCAACAACAACGTCAAGTGGGTCGCCGAGATGGAGGTCATGGACGGCATGATGATCGGCGAGGAGTGGGAGCGATACACCCGCTGGCAACACAGTTCCTACCGCATCCTCGCCGAGGGGCAAGAGCCCGAGGAGAACGAACGGATCGACATCTTCGACACCCTCGAGGCGATGGACGCCGAGGCTGCGGGCGAGATCGACTGGCAACCCTACATCTACGACCAGGCGGTCAAGTCGATCATCGGCTATCCCGGACAGGAGGCGACGGTGACGCCCCGGTCGTCCGACGGCAACGTCGAAGTGATCGGGGTCGCGTGGGCCGGCGACGATCAGGTCGAGGCGGTCGAGGTGTCGACTGACGGCGGCGACAACTGGGAGGAAGCCGAGTTCTTCGGCCCCGACCTCGGCCCGTTCGGCTGGCGACAGTTCCGCTACCTCTGGGATGCCGAACCGGGCGAGTACTTCGTCGTCTCGCGGGCGACGGACGAGCGCGGGCGCACCCAGCCGCGAGAAATCTCGGACCCCGATGACGGACTCCGGACGATCCAGGACGACCAGTTCCCGTGGGAAGCGGGCGGCTACCTGTGTAACGCCTACGAACCGCACGGAGTCGACGTGACGATCCAGTAAGCGGCGACCGCGCGGTCGGGCCGTCCCCCGGAAGCGGGTCAGCCACGTTCCGCGCCGATGGCCGCCTCACGCAGTCCCTTCGCCCGGCGACCCGCGAGCGTCCAGCACGTGGATCTCGCACTCGATCCGTGTCCCCGCGAGCTCGTGGTTGAAATCGACCGTCGCCGTCTCCCCGTCGACCGAGACGACCCACCCGGTGTCGCCGGTTTCGCTGCCGACGAGGGTCCCGGGTTCGATCGTCTCGTCACCGTCCCCGTCCCCCTCACCGTTCGCTCCCTCGTCCCGCTCGAGGTGATCCAGCGGCACCTCGAGGATCTCGTCCTCCCGTCGGGGGCCGAACGCCTCCTCGGGTTCGAGTTCGACCGTGGTCCGGTCGCCGACCGACAGGTCCTGGACCACGCGGTCGATCCCCTCGAGTACCTTGCCTTCCCCGACTCTGAACTCGAGCGGCTTGTAGTCGCGGTGGTCGTGGTAGATGCCCTCCTCGAGGGCGACGTCGACGTTCGTGGTGTCGAAGACCTCCCCCTCGTCGTCTCCCTCGGCGATCCGTCCCGTGAAGTGTACGACGGCGATCCGTCCGGGTTCGACCATGGTTGGTGTCGGACACGTCCGTCTTCGCTCGAGCGGTAGATCAATCATTTTTCCAGGCGGGCGGACTGACAGGGATTCGAACCGGTGCTCGAGCTGAAACCTTCGACTGGAGATAGTCGTCAGCATTCGACCCCGGGAAACTGCTGCCAGCGCCGATATAGCCTGCGGCGTCAAGTGGTATGGGTTGTCGGGACGAACGATGGGTATGCACAACGAGGGCGATCGAGTCGGCCCGTCTTCCACGCGTCGGCGCGGGACGGTCGACTACATGCGAATAGCGGGTTCCCGGAGCAACGTGCATGGTCTCGTCGAAGTAGACGTCACCCGGGCCAGAGAAGCTATCCGGGCCGTAGCGGAGCAAACCGACGAGGGGATCTCGTTCACCGGATTCGTCGTGTTCTGTCTGGGACGCGCCATCGAAGATCATCCCGAGATCAACGCCTATCGGGACTGGCGAGGGCGGGTTCACGTTTTCGACGACGTAGACGTGAACGTCCTCGTCGAGACGACGATCCACGGCGAGCAGTTAGGCGTCCCCCACGTCGTGAGAGCGACGAACCGACGATCGTTGCGATCGATTCACGACGACATCCGAACCGCCCAGGAATCCTCGGATCCGACGGAACTCCCGCGGTGGGGTCGGCTCGCGCTCCGACTCCCCGGAATCGTTCGACGACAGGTCTGGCGTCTCCCGCAGTGGTTCCCGAACCGCTGGAAGGGGATGGCGGGCACCGTCGCCGTGACGTCCATCGGCATGTTCGGCGGGGGAAGCGGCTGGGCGGTCACGCCGACGAACTACACCGTCCAGTTGACCGTCGGCGGGATCGACACGAAGCCCCGGTACATCGACGGAGAGGTTTCGCCGCGGGAGATCCTGAATCTCACAGTGACGTTCGATCACGACGTCGTCGACGGTGCGGTTGCGACGAGGTTCACGCAACGGCTGCGGGAACTCATCGAAGACGCACACGGAATACCCGAACCGGACGACCTCTGATCGCCGTCTAACGGGACGACCCCTTCGCCCTCGTGAAGCGTACGACGGCGATCCGTCCGGTCAACTGCCCACCGAACCGCCCGTCCGACGACGCGCCGCCCGGCGAAAGTTTCAACGGACCGAGGAACGAACGGGAACCCGTGACGTCCGCTCTCGAGCACTGGTGGCGCCCGCACCCCTCGAGAGCGGACAGTGTCGTCGCGGCGGACGACGCGGCCTAACCCGTCGGCCGTCGGGCGGGCGCTCCCTCCGTGTTCTCCCGGCTCCGGATCGCCCCCAGACTATCGACCGACGCTTCAGACGAATGTCCGACGATACCGACCACGACGACTCCGAACCCGATCGTACCGCCCGCGAACAGCCGACCGACCCGACCCCGGCCCCTGCCGACGAGCAGGCGTTCACCGTCACGCCCTACGCCGTCGAGGGGTCGATCGACTACGAAAAACTCCTCGAGCGCTTCGGGGCCGAACCGCTGACCACGGATCAGGTCGATCGGTTCCCCGACCGCCCCGCGATCCGCCGCGGGTTCTTCTACGCCGGCCGGGACGTCGACCGCTACCTCGAGGCCGCCGAATCCGGCGACCCACACGCGATCGTCACCGGCCGTGGTCCGTCGGGATCGATGCATCTCGGGCACGTCCTGCCGCTGTACCTCGCGAAACACCTCCAGCGGGAGACGGGCGCGACGGTCTACGTTCCGCTCTCGGACGACGAGAAGTTCCTCGCGAAGGAGGGGTCGTTAGAGTCGATCGGCGAGCACACGCGCGACAACCTCCGTGACATCCTCGCCGTCGGCTTCGATCCCGAGCGGACGCGGATCGTCGTCGACACCGTCGACGCCGACTTGATCTACCCGCTCGCAGTCCGTCTCGCCGACTACCTCACGCCGGCCACCGTCGATGCGGTCTACGGCCAGCAGGGGACGGTCGGACTGCAGTTCTACCCCGCAGTGCAGGCGGCCCATCTGCTCCTGCCGCAACTCGTCGCGGGCCGCCAGCCGACGCTCGTCCCCGTCGCCATCGACCAGGACCCCCACGTCCGGGTCTGTCGCGACGTCGCAGCCAGGGAGTCGCTGCCCGTCGAGAAGCCCGGGGCGCTGCTCGGCCGCTTCCTCCCGAGCCTCGAGGGGCCGGGCAAGATGAGTACCTCCGGGAACGCGCCGTCGATCGGCCTCGCCGACGACCCCGAGACCGTCGCCGCGACGATCCGGGACCACGCCTACACCGGCGGCCGGGCGACCCTCGAGGAACACCGCGAGAAGGGCGGCGACCCGTCGGTCGACGTCCCCTTCCAGTACCTCCGGTACTGCTTCGAACCGGACGACGACGACCTCGAGCGGATCGCCGAGCGGTATCGTGCGGGCGACCTGCTCAGCGGCGAACTCAAGGAGATCGCGATCGACCGGATCACCGACTTCCTCGCGGCCCACCAGCGCCGCCGAGAGGAGTTGGGTGAACTGGCGACCGAACTCGAGCCGTACCGGCTGACCGACGCCGAACGGCGACGGGCGCTCGAGCGCGCCGGCGTCCCGTCGGTACTCGAGGGGTAGCTGGTTCGACGGCGGCGCCCCGAACGTCTTAGTGGCTCGCCGGCACCTCTTTGCGTATGAACATCGGTATCGTGTCCGATACACACGACAACGTCGCGGCGACCGAACGAGCGACCGAGATCTTCGCCGAGGAGGGCGTCGAAATCGTCGTCCACTGCGGGGACTTCGTCGCACCGCTGATCCCGCCGTACTTCGAGGAGTTCGAACTCCACGGCGTCCTCGGGAACAACGACGGCGACGCGCGCAATCTGGGGGCCGCGTTCGACTCGCTAGGCGGCGAGAGCGAACTCCACGGCCGGTTCGCCGACCTCGAGTTCGACGGGCTCTCGATCGCGGCACTGCACGGCGAATCGATGGCCGAGGTCGAGGCCGTCGCCGCCGCGGAGGAGTACGACGTCGTCTGCTACGGCCACCACCACGTGGCCGAACTGCGGGAGGACGGCCGCACGACGGTCGCCAACCCCGGCGCACACTTCCCGACGACGGCGGACGACGATCGAACCGTCGCGATCCTCGACACCCTCTCGGAGTCGATCCGGTTCCGGTCGGTGCTCGAGTAGTCACCCGGTTTCGAACGCCCGGGGGCGGGACCAAGCGCTTAACCTCGCCGAGCCACTACGGAGGATATATGCAGCACGTGAAGATTCCGCAGGACCGAATCGGCGTTCTCATCGGCGAAGGCGGCGAGACGATGCGGGAAATCGAGTCCGAGGCCGAAGTTCGTCTCGACATCGACTCGGAGAACGGCTCCGTCGCCGTCGAAACCGTCGGCGACCCGGTTCTCGGCCTCAAAGGCCCCGAGATCGTCCGTGCGATCGGTCGCGGCTTCGCCCCCGAGGAGGCGCTACGCCTGCTCGAGGACGAGATGATGATGTTCGACGTCGTCGACATCGACGCGGCCGCTCGCAACAAAAACGACCTCCAGCGACACAAAGGCCGGCTCATCGGCGAAGGTGGCCGCACCCGCGAACTGATGGAGGAACTCACCGGCGCGTCGGTCGTCATCTACGGCTCGACGCTCGGCATCATCGGCGCGCCCGAGGAGGTCGACGCCGTCCGAACGGCCGCCGAGATGCTCCTCGACGGCGCTCCTCACGGCGCGGTCTACTCGTTCCTCGAGGAGCGACACAACGAGATGAAACACCAGGGGATGGAGTACCACCGGTTCCCCGGCGGTCAGTCCTGACGACGCGGCCGACGCCGACTCGAGCCGCGACGGCGCCGATCCGGTCCCGTCCGTTCCTTTGCCGTTTCGTTCTTTCCTGACCGAGCGACCGTTGCTCCCCCTCGAGTGACCCGACCGCGATTCGACGGTGATTCGAGGCTTCGGGTCGGAAATAAACGACCTGGCATGTTTCTCGGTCACACACTTTCCCGCCCCCGTCCGGCGGTTTGGCGTTCGCATCTCCAAAAGGCTTATATAGAATAGCAATCAATCCTTCGGACGACTATGGCACAACAGCAGATGGGCAACCAGCCCCTTATCGTTCTCTCGGAGGACAGCCAGCGGACTTCCGGCAAGGACGCGCAATCGATGAACATTCAGGCCGGGAAAGCCGTGGCCGAATCCGTACGGACCACGCTCGGTCCGAAGGGGATGGACAAGATGCTCGTCGACTCGACGGGCAACGTCGTCGTCACGAACGACGGCGTCACGCTCCTCTCGGAGATGGACATCGACCACCCGGCGGCCGACATGATCGTCGAAGTCGCCGAGACCCAGGAAGACGAGGTCGGCGACGGAACCACGAGCGCCGTCGTCATCGCGGGCGAACTCCTCAGCCAGGCCGAGGAGCTCTTAGAGCAGGACATCCACGCGACTACCCTCGCCCAGGGGTACCGCCAGGCCGCCGAGGAGGCCACCGAGGCCCTCGAAGAGATCGCGGTCGACGTCGACGAGGACGACGAGGAGATCCTCGAGCAGATCGCCGCCACGGCGATGACGGGCAAGGGCGCCGAGAGCGCTCGCGACCTCCTCTCGAACCTCGTCGTCGAGGCCGTCAGCACCGTCGCCGACGACGGTGAGGTCGACACCGACAACATCAGCGTCGAGAAGGTCGTCGGCGGCTCCATCGACGAGTCCGAACTCGTCGAGGGCGTCATCGTCGACAAGGAGCGCGTCTCCGAGAACATGCCGTACTTCGTCGAGGACGCCAACGTGGCGATCATCGACGGCGACCTCGAGGTCAAGGAGACCGAGATCGACGCCGAGGTCAACGTCACCGACCCCGACCAGCTCGAGCAGTTCCTCGAACAGGAGGAACAGCAGCTCCAGGAGATGGTCGAGGACATCGCCGACGCCGGCGCGGACGTCGTCTTCGTCGACGGCGGCATCGACGACATGGCTCAGCACTACCTCGCCCAGGAGGGCATCATCGCGGTCCGTCGCGTCAAGTCCAGCGACCAGAGCCAGCTGGCCCGCTCGACCGGCGCGACGCCCGTCTCCACCGCCGCTGACCTCACCGAGGAGGACCTCGGCTTCGCGGGCAGCGTCGCCCAGAAGGAGATCGCCGGCGACCAGCGCATCTTCGTCGAGGACGTCGAGGACGCCAAGGCCGTCACCCTGATCCTGCGCGGCGGCACCGAGCACGTCATCGACGAGGTCGACCGCGCCATCGAGGACTCGCTGGGCGTCGTCCGCACGACCCTCGAGGACGGCAAGGTCCTCGCGGGCGGCGGCGCCCCCGAGGTCGACCTCTCGCTTTCCCTGCGTGACTACGCCGACTCCGTCGGCGGCCGCGAACAGCTGGCCGTCGAAGCCTTCGCGGACGCGCTCGAGGTCATCCCGCGTACGCTGGCCGAGAACGCCGGGCTGGACCCCATCGACTCGCTGGTCGAGCTTCGCGCCGACCACGACGGCGGCAACGAGTCCGCCGGCCTGGACGCCTACACCGGCGACACGATCGACATGGCCGAGGAAGGCGTCTACGAGCCCCTGCGCGTGAAGACCCAGGCCATCGAGTCCGCCACCGAAGCCGCCGTCATGCTGCTGCGCATCGACGACGTCATCGCCGCCGGCGACCTCGCCGTCGAGGACGACGATGACGACGAGGAGATGCCCGGCGGCCCCGGCGGCGGCATGGGCGGCATGGGCGGTATGGGCGGCGGCATGGGCGGCATGATGTAAGCCGTCCGGCTACGCCGTACCACTACCCTACTGCTTTCGTCTCTCCGAATCCCCTTTCCCGTTCGACTACCGACGCACCGTTCGCGTCGACTCCGACGATCGATTGCGACGGCCCCTTTCCGTGGACGGCGTCGGCCCCAGCGCCGGCACGCCTTCTCGGTTCGACGGTCGACTCCCGAATCCCGATTCCTCCCGGCCGCGATATCGGCACCGTCACAGGTCCGCCTCGACGACGGTCAGTACGACTTAAGTACCCGCCCGCAATACTCGCCGATATGAACACGCTCCTTCTGGACAGCGACGACGTCGACGAGAATGCCCGAATGGCCGCCGTAATCGACGCGGTGGAGGAGGCCTTCGGCGCGTTCGAGCGCGGCGACTCCCAGATGCCGGCCAAGTCCTACATCGATCTGCCCCAGTACAACGGGGACTTCCGCTCGATGCCCGCGTACCTCGATACGGGCGAGTGGGACGCCGCAGGCCTGAAGTGGGTCAACGTCCACCCGGACAACCCCGAAAAGCACGATCTGCCGACCGTTCTCGGGACGATGATCTACTCCGATCCCGAAACGGCCGTCCCCCTCGCGATCATCGACGGCACGGCGCTGACGATGAAACGCACCGGCGCCGCCGCTGCCGTCGCCACGGACTACCTCGCCGTCGAGGACGCCACCTCCATGGGCGTCGTCGGGGCCGGCGTCCAGTCTTACACCCAACTCGAGGCGATCAGCGAGATTCGCCCGATCGAGGAAGTCGTCGTCGCCGACAAGGACGAGGAGCGTACCCGGGCCTTCATCGACACCTTCGACGACCGCTTCGACGTCCGCGCCGGGTCGATTTCAGAGGCCGGCCACTGCGACGTCCTCTCGACGGTGACGCCGGTCGAGGACCCCATCGTCGGCCCCGACGACGTCGCGGAACACACCCACATCAACGCGATGGGTGCCGACGCCGAGGGCAAACACGAACTCGCCGACGACCTGCTGCTCGCCGCCCGCATCGTCATCGACGACCACGAGCAGTGTACCCACTCCGGCGAGATCAACGTCCCGTACCACGAGGGCGTCCTCGGCGACGAGGACATCTACGCCGAGATCGGCGAACTCGTCGTCGGCGCGAAGGAGGCCCGCGGCGACGACACCGGCGTCACCGTCTTCGACTCCACCGGTCTCGCCATCCAGGACGTCGCCGCCGCCCACGTCGTCTACGAGCAGGCGCTCGAGAACGACAACGGGACGTCGTTCGGCCTGATCGATACCGACGACGTCTGAACCTGAACGGTCACCTCTGCACCCGTCTCGGAACCGACCCCGTCATCTCGAGTTCGCCACAGAAGTAACAGACCGGTTCCCCCTCGGGCTCCGGTAACCCGTTCGCCTCGAACAGCGTGTTCTCGTGGATCGTCACCTCCGCCGGCCGCAACGGCCACCGATCGTGGGCGATCTCGCCCGTCAGGACGCCCCGCCGTTCCGGTGCGTAGAACCGCCGGCGCTCGGTGAGCCAGTACTCGAGAGTCCCGTGGTCGGCCCTGAACGTCTCCCCGGTCGGTCCGTAGGTCGCGTCGAACCGGGCCTCGCCCGCGCCCGACGCGGTCCGATACCGCGAGCGCCGACTCGAGAACGCTACCTCGTTCCCGTCGCCCCCGACCCGCATCCGGGCGTACCTGACCGGTAACCGCGTCGTCCGTCGGACCAGCGACGCTATCACCGAATCGCCCACGTCGATGCTGAAGAAGAACAGGCCGGAGTCGCCGCCGTACCGGACGTAGGTCCGAACGTTGAGTTCCGGGAAGGCGGTCCGCACGATCGACGGCGATCCGCGGAACCCGACGTCGGCGAGCACGAACGGCAACACGCTCACCCAGGCCCGTCCGTCCCTGGTCTCGAGGGTCACCTGATCCGGCACGTGTGGGCGCAGGTCGCCGGGATCGACGGGCCAGTGGGCGAACAGCCCGTCCCGCCAGGTCATCGCTGCGACGTGGGGCGCTCGCGGCGTCGACCGACTTCCGCTCGCGCTCCCCTGTTCGTCCGGAACGTCTGGCTCGCTGTCGTTCATCTGGGGGACACGTCCCCCGGGCTACCACGGGAACGCGCATAAAATACCGTGTGGCGTATCAGCTCCGATGGTCATTGTCCTACCGTCGCAACTGAAACGATTCCTACACCGATCGCACAGCAGTCGTACGATCGAGTGTGCAGTGACTTTCAGTGGCTACTCGAGCCGTCGCCATCGGACCCGGTCTACCTCGCACAAATAATTTCTTCTTTTTTCTCTTTAATGTATTTCAATCCATTAGATTAAATAGGACGACGGAACCACGTTTGAACGATACTGGGGATTTCCAATGGCTGACCCCGATTCGACTCCAACGTGCCCAGAGTGCAACGGTGTACTACGGACCCGCGACACCGAGATCGTCTGCGAGCAGTGCGGTCTCGTCGTCGACGAAGACGCGATCGATCACGGTCCCGAGTGGCGATCGTTCGACGACGAGGAGATCGACCGACGACGAACCGGCGCGCCGCTGACCCGGTCCCGACACGACCGCGGTCTCTCGACCGAGATCGGCTACGGTTCGAACGCAAACTCGAGTTACAACGCCCGCCTCACCGGCCGAAAGCGCAGACAGATCGCCCGCTTGCGGCGGGAGCACAACCGGGCGCGCATCTCCTCGAAAGCCGAGCGCAACCAGGTGTATGGGTTCGCAGAGATTCGGCGGGTCAACGCCCTCCTCTCCCTTCCGGACTGCATCCGCGAACAGGCGTGTGCGCTGTTCGAATCCGCCCAGTCGGCCGACCTCTTCCAGGGCCGGTCTCTCGAGGGGTTCGCTGCAGCGACGATCTACGCGACGTGTCGAACGCGATCGATCGCCAGAACGGTCGACGAGATCGTCGACGTCGCCCGCGCGGACGGGAGCGAACTCCGGGCGGCCTACGACGCGTTGAACCGCGAACTGGGGCTACCGACGGGGCCAATCGACCCCACCGAGTACCTCCCGCGATACGCGACGAAACTCGATCTCGACACCGACGTCGAGAAACGCGCCCGCGAGTACGCGACGGCCATGCTCGAGGCGGGGCGGGTGGGCGGGCGCAACCCGAGCGGCGTCGCCGCGGCCTGTCTCTACAAAGCGGCCGGCGACCGCGAGGAGTGGCCCTCCGTGACCCAGGCCGACGCCGCCGACGCCGGCGACGTCGCACCCGTGACGATCCGGTCGACGGTAGAAGTGTTGCGGGAGCTCGGCCTCGGGGAACTCCCGGCAGACTGAGAAAGAGGTGGGTTACGTCGTTCGCAGGTTGTCCGTACTCGGCTCGTAGACCTCGCCTTTCTGTTTGAGCTTGTCGATCTCGTGTTCGGCCTTGGACTGGTCCATGCCGATCTCCTCGGCCCGCTCTAAGACGATGTCGACCGGCGCGCCCTCGTCGTATTCCTCCTCGATGTCGCCGATGAGCTGTTTGATGTTCTTGATCCGGTCGCGCTGGGACTTCGAGGTGCCGGCCTCGACGATGTCCGCGTCGAACTCGCCGGTCTCGGGGTCGACGCCGATGTCCTGGAGACACGAGTGGACGATGTCGATCACCCGCTCGGCGTCGGACCGCTCGACGGTATCCGAGAGCCGCACGCGGGCGCTTGCCTCCGAGAGCCGGACCAGGGCCTCGAGTTTCCGTGCCGTCACGGGCACCGCCGCGTCCTCGTCGGTCCCCTTCGAGCGCAGGTCGACGTAGAAATCCCGGATCGCCTCGCGGGCCGCCTCGGTCATCCGCGGGTGGCAGTTCTGTTTCGCGTAGGCGATGTACTTCCGGAGGAGTTCGGACTCGATCTCGGGGTCGACCTGGTCGGTCATCTCCTCGATCTCGCCCTGATCGACGTCCAGGTTGGTCATCTGCTCGCGCTGGGTGGTCAACTCGCCCGCGTAGTTGGTGGTGAGGATGTGTTCCGCCAGGTTGCGGTCTTTCTCCTCGTCGGGCTGGTCCGTGACCGTGAAGATCAGGTCGAACCGCGAGACGAGCGCCGGTTCGAGGTCGATCTGTTCGCTGATGGGTTCGTACTGGTCGAAGCGGCCGTACTTGGGGTTTGCCGCGCCGAGAAGGGAGCACCGGGACTTGAGGGTAGCGTTGATCCCTGCTTTTGAGACCGAGATCTTCTGCTGCTCGAGGGCTTCGTGCATCGCGCTGCGGTCCTCCGAGTTGTGGACGACCATGCCGTTGGCGATGAAGTTGTGTGTTCCCTCGACTGTCAGGTCGTACACTCGAGGCCGATCCCGCCGTTCGATCTCCTCGAGAAGGTTGGAGATCCGACGTCGTTTCTCGTCGAGCAGTTCCTCGCAGACGGATCGAACGGTATCGAAGTTTTCGCCGTCGACGGTTCCGGAGAACCAGCGCGAGACGGTCGATCCTGCGACGTCCATCTCCGAAGCAACCTGCTTGAACGAGATCCCGTACGCCTCGAGCCGTTCCCGGAGTTCGTCCCACGTTTCGGGCGGTTCGTCGTCGTCGAGCAGGGAACGTGCCCGTTCTCGAACCGAATCGACGGTTCCCGTACCGATTTCATCGGCGAGACGCTGTTCGAGAACCCGAACTCTGGTGTCGGTGTAATCTCGCGAGTCGATTCGGCGGACGGTTTCCACCCGACGCCACTTCACGTCGCTCTCGATTAGCTCTCGAAGTGGGCCGAGATCGACCGATGCCGGCGTCTCGAGGAGTTCCCGAAGTCGGTTGCGAATCCGTTCTCGAAGGTCGGCATCGCCTCCCCAGCGAGCCGAGAGTTGCTGCTGGGAAATCTCCATCTCCGCGGCCAGTTCCCGTTGCGAGATGTGGTATCGCTCGCGCAGTTCGGAGAGCCGGCCCCAGGACGTCTCCGTCGCAAGCTCGTCGTGATGTTCTCCTGCCTTCCGTTTCCGATCTTCGAACGTTTCGAGGATCGTTCTGGAAAGCCGAAGTGACGCGTTTGCGTCCCCGTTTTCGAAGTTGCAGTACGTTGCATCGTTCTCGAGACCGCACTCGGATTGGTGTAGGCGGAGCGCACCACGGGTCTGTTCGAACAATTCACCACAGTCAGGCAGTACATCTATGATGGATCTCGTTCCCGTCGTCCGTTCACAGGCGCGTTCTAACGAACGCTGCTTCCGGTCGAGAGTAAATCCGATGTGGCGCTCGAACGCGGCGAGTGATTCGTCGGACGTGATCGCGAGCACGAACAGGTCGCGGTTTCCGTCCCTCGTTCGGGTCTGTATCTGACTCGAGATACCGAACTCGAGTAGCAGCATTTTCGTTCCGAGCAGCAGTTCGTAACTCGAGGAGGAGATTTTGACCGCGCGCTCGCCGACAGTCCCTTCCGAATCCGCAAGGGCACGAACGAATGCCGCCTTCGTTTCTCGGGATGCGTCGGTCACTTCCTCCGGAAGCCGTTTTCCGTCGTAGTTCTCGAGGTTTGCCCCCGACTCGAGGAGTTCGTCCACGTACTCTTTCCCGTGTACACGGACCGTCCCAACGCCGTCGTCTCGTTGTTCGCTTGGATGGCGAACCGGTCGTGTCTCGAACGCGTCGACACACGCCTCTTCGAAGTCGGTCAACAGTTCTTCTTCCTTGTTCGTAAAGCGGAAGCCGTAGCACCCCTCGTCGCGTTCGTAGAAGATATTTCCGTCGCCGGCGATGTATCCCAGAATCGCGCCGTGTGAAGGGGTCAACTGTCGTGGTCCCGTTTCTGTACCGTTCGAAGGTAGTACGCTGACGCCACCATCCGTCACTTCCGACGGGATATTCTTGGGAACGAATACCCAGTCCCCTCGGTTCAGTTCCTGTGCTTGGCGTTCGTCTCGATTTCCGTTCTCCAAGACGAAGAACGGGTGGTCGGCCGTCGTCGTTACCCGTTCTCCGCTCTCTAGCGTGACTTCGAGGAGTTCGTCGGGTGCATCGTACTCGTGAATCGCCTGGACGTCGCGCCTGACGATGGCCCCGTCTTCGGCCATCGTCCAGACGTCCATATCGACGTCCCGAATCGTTCGTCCGTTCTCGAGCTCCTCGACTGCACCGTCTCGTATTGCGTCGTAGGCGAGGTCACGAATCGGTCTGATTTCGTTACCGGTATGAACCAATGTATCTCCCGTGACACATCGCATCTTGTCGAGTTCGTCGACCGCCGCGATACCCTGGTCCGCGAGAACCAAAGCCCCTGCCTCGAGGGTCCACTGCTGGCCGTCGCCGAAGTCGTCCCGTACGGCCGCAGCCGTAAGACCGGCCGAGGACGACCCCTTACCGGAGGTGTAGACGGACCGAGGTGCAATATTTTGTATATATCCTAGCATCTGACTCTTTCCGGTACCCGGATCCCCGATCAGAAGCATGTGCAGGTCGCCACGAATCCGGGAGCCGTCGGGCAACTGCTTCGTGACCCCCGAGAACAACTGGAGGATCATGGCGAGCTTTTCCTGCTCGTAGCCGTAGATCGAGGGGGCGATCGAGCCGATCATCCGCTCGTAGACGTCCTCCTGGTTGGAGATCTCGTAGATCCGCTTTTTGTCCTCGTCGGTGATGTTCATGTCCTCGAACTGTTCCTCCTCGATCTCGACCGACATCCCCTCCATGTAGAAATCGAAGACGGGGGACTTGTCCTGGCCGTCGCCCTGCTGCTCGAGGCGGAGGACGCCAGTCGCGGAGACGTGGTCGCCGGGGGTGACCTCGCCGGTGATGTCGTCCTCGACGTGGACGTCGAGCGACTGCGGGGTCTCGCCGCCGCGCAGGCCCTCGGGGCTCTCCTGGATCCGGAGCTTCTGTGAGTCGACGAACTCCGACTGGTCGAAGTTGACCTGGAACGGCCCCTGGCGTTCACACCCCTGGCACTCGTGGGGTTCCTGGAAATCGCCGCTTGACTGTGGAACGCGCGTCAGCGTCCCACAGAGCTGACACTCGAAGGCGGCCTCCTCGATCTTGGGACGGACGTCGGTCGCTTTCCGGACGATGCCCCGGACCTCGACCAGCGAGTTCATGTCCCGCGAGCGGATCTCCCGGATCTCGGGGGACTCGGTGTCTGGGAGGTTCCGGATCCGGACGTGGGCTCGCCCGAGGCTGACGTCGATCGGGAGGTCGTACAGCCGCAGCGCCTCCTCGGCGTAGCGCTGGAGCTGTTCGGGCTGGGCGATGAAGTCGTCGGCGAGATCCGGATCGAACCGGTAGAGGTCCTGCCAGTCGACGTGCAGCGAGCGCTGCTCGTTGGGGTACTGCTGCGCAAGCTGTTTGATCTCGTTGTCGTAGTAGTTGCGGAAGAACTGCTCGAAGGAGTCGACGAGTTCGGAATTTCCCGCTTGCGCCATTGCACTGTGTTACGGTCGCCACGGCGTATAAATGTGGGCAAAGCGGGGCGAAACTGATCGCCGGTGGCGGTGACCGTGGTCGCGTCGCTCGAGCGTGTGTCGCCGTTCCCGGTCGGTCGTCGTTTCCGGTTGTTTCGCCGCTGTGTGCGGTCGAACGTGGAGGTGACGCCTGAGACGGCCGCAGAAAGGCGAACGAAGCGTTCGGGCCACGTCGAACGTTCGTTCCGGCGAAGACACACGCCGTGTCTTTCCCTGTCTGTCTTTCACGTGGCCACGTCGGTTCGTTGGACAGTCCGGATTATGTATGTACGGCCAATCTCTTTTGGTACTGCCTTCGCGGGCTCGTTCCTTTCGGGCTCGTCCCCTTCGGCCTCGTCCCGGCTCACGAGGTGGCGATCCCGTCGACGAGCCACCGTTTCGGACCGCGTTTCGGTTTCTGCCCATCGCGCGGGCGACACGCGCCGGCAGATTTCGTTCGCGGGCGGAACGTTCGGCTTACAGCTACTACACCGCTCGCGATCCCTCGAGTCGTCGCCCGCTGGGGTACAGGGGGACTCTCGTCTCGACCGACTGTCGTTACTGCTGTAACAACACCGCTGTTGCTCCGTTCTTCCTCTCACTGCCGTTAGGTAGCGACCGTGGCGACGTCGAACCGATGTCCGACGACGATTCCGAGTCGCGAGTCGTGGCCGCCTGTGTCGACTGTGGATCAGTGTACGCCGCCCTCTCCAGGTCCGACGGAATCCGACCGATCGGTACTCGAGACGGCTGTGCGTCCTGTGGTGGTACCGAGTTCACGACGCTCGAGGAACTGTCGGAGGGGACCGGTCCAGTAGACGCGGACGACGATTGATCCCCGGTCGGGAGGGGCGTTCGACGGTGGCCTGGCTGGTGATCGATCGGTTCGGTTCGTCGGTGCCCATTCCATACTAATTCCTTATACTCGTTGTACGATGTACCGGATCCTATCGGATTTCGGTGGTCGTATGGACACCTAGTACGGCGTGCTTATTACGAACGAGCGAATCAATCCGGTGCAGTCGGAGCATCGCCCGCCGATCAGATCCCATACCTTGCCAACCAACCGCTGCATTGGTGTCGCCGCGGGTCGCCGACACACCGACTCGCGGCCCCACTTCTGCCCTCGAATGTCACTCCACAGGCCAGGAGCGACGGCTCGAGCGCTGTGACTTCCAGGGTTCAAAACTCGACCGATACGGCCACCGTGCGTCACGAGTCTGTTCGGCACAGAAGTAGTGGTGTCGCCCGGCTTTGAACCACGTCCGAGAACCTGCGCGGAGCAGAACCTCGGCTAGCTCGAATCCGGAATCCGGGTTTCCAATGGCTGCCGCTCACGAATTCGTTCGCGACAGCAGTATGGGATCGCCCGGATTTGAACCACGCCCGAGAACCTGCGCGGAGCGCAGAACCTCGACCTAATTCAAATCCGGGCTTTTTCCAGTGGCTGCCGCTCGCGAGTTTGCTCGCGGCAGCAACATGGGATCGCCCGGATTTGAACCGGGGTCACGGGCACCCAAGGCCCGAAGTATACCAGGCTAACCCACGATCCCGTACTCTCACTTTCGGGTCGACGTCATAAAGGGTTTCGTTCCGGTCCGAACGGTTTTGTTCGTTGCAGGGCTAGAGTCGGCCATGGTTACAGGACTCGAGATCCTCCTGTTGGTCCTCGTACTCGCCGCGGTCCTCGGTGCCTCCACGATCGTCCAGACCGTCCGGCCCTTCATCGTCAACGCGGTGGTCGGCCTCATCGTGTTGTTTCTCGCGCAGGCGGTCTTCGGCCTCTCGGTGGCCGTCACGCCGATCGCCCTGGTGATCGTCGCGCTCGGCGGGTTCCCGGGCGCGTTGCTCGTCATCCTGCTGTCGGTGTTCGGGTTCGCGTTCGTGCCCTGACCGGGGGACAGCCATCGGCGATTTCCTTTTCCGCGAGCTACCAGAGGAACGGCACCAGCCGATACGGCGTTTCGTCGGTGTACTCCGTGTAGTCGTCGCCGAGTCGATCCCGAAGCGCCCGTTCCTCCACGCGGATCCGATACCCGTAGGCGAGCACTCCTGCGACGAGGAGGACGGCGAGGCTCGCCCCGTTCCCGACGGCGAGGCCGGCACCGAGCAGCGACGTCAGCCCGCCCGTGTACGAGGGATGGCGAACCCACCGGTAGGGCCCGGTGCTGACGACGCGATCGGTCCGGTCGACGGTCACCTCGAGCGAGAAATACGCTCCGAGTGTCCGAACGGCGTACTGGCGTACGGCGACGCCGAGCAGGACCAGTCCGATCCCGAGCCAGAACGTGACGGCAGGCGCGGGCAGTGCGGGGGCCCGGCCCGGGAGGAAGTACGGAATCGCGACAGCGATCATCACGCCGCCGCTTACGGCCCCACCGATCGCGTGTCGTGAGCCGCGATCCTGATCCTGATCCTGATCCCGGTCCTGGTCCTGGCCGCCCGTTTTCTCGGTTCGGTTCCGGTACCGAAGCCCGATGCTCAGGTCCGACGCGATCCAGACGCCGATCGCCGCCAGGAAGGCCAGGGCACCCTGGTCGGCGAAAACCGCGGTGGCGGTCACGCCCGGCGGTTCGGCACACAGTTACATGAATGTTATTGCAGTGACAGCTCTACAGAGATACAGCGAGAGTGCCTCGGGGTCGTACGGAAGACTTGTCTTCCGTGATGACGAGACGCGAAGCGTCTCGAACCACTTGACCCCGAGGGTGAATCGCGGAAGCTATATGACGCATCCCACCGTATTAACGAGTACAGTTGCGACGTGGATTAAAGACCGTAATCCGATGCTTTGTTGAATAGCTTCTGAATGGTAGTTAGAGAGGCTCACAGAGCTTTTCTATGTTGATGATGGCGAACATGAGGACAATTTCACGGAACTG
>NZ_FOKW01000009.1 GCF_900112205.1 Natronobacterium haloterrestre
CGGTGTACACAGCTGTCGCCTCCTCATTCCTTCCGAAAAGTACCACCGATAAGCCGCCGCAGTCATGCGATTCTTGGCTTAGCTAAAGACGGATGCTGATGAGGGTCAGCCCGAGCGCCAGGGCGAACACCGTCATCTGCATCATCATCAGGAGCGCTTCGGCGACTACCTCCATCGGCGCTCACCGGCCCGGCGGACCCGTCGGGAGAACGCGGAATCGTTTCCCGCCATCGTTATTGCACGCCCAGGTCGTCCCAGAGTCGGCTGAACCGATCCGGCAGGTTCTCCTCGCGGAAGATGCGGACGTCGTACTCGTCGTCTTCGAGGGAGATGACCGTGCTGTTGAAGTTACAGGTGTACTCCTTGTAGTGGTTCCCGTCGTCGGCCACGAGAGTTCGATCCTTGATCAGGTCGTTCTCCTCGAGCAGGTCGAGACGACGGTAGATCGTCGGCTGGGAGAGATCGAGCCGCTCCGCGAGTTCTTTTGCCGAGCCGGGTTCTCGGCTAATCGACGCGAGAACGGTGCGTGCGTGTTCGTCCCCGATCGTATCGAGTATTTCTTCGATGGAGGACTCATCATCCATGTCTCGTTATTAGAAACATTCACAGCAAAAACTTTCCGAGTCGTCCAGGGCGTTTACATGTCAGTCAGTCCGTAATAGTATTTATACTATGACACTATCGGAGAAGAATCAAGTCGGGTGTTTTCAGCTCGTGAGAAAGCCTATATATACCGCTTTTCCTGTCCCGAAGCTGCTGACCACGATATATCATGCAAGGGTGTGATATCGAGATATGGCAACGACTGATGGCGTATCAAATGGGATGACCGAACCGTGTGAAGTGTGTGGCACAGACACGTTGCACGAGGTCTCGGTCCAGCTCGTAACCGAAGGTGGCAGCGGCGACAACGCACAGTACTCTCGCGAACCATACCGCGTCCGGGAGTGCCAGCGGTGTGGCAACAGGGAGAGTCAGCGAATGAACAACGCCTGATCGGTATACCCCCATCCACTCGGACGGTTTACTGTCCGTCAGTTCCGGCGCAACCGCGACCAGGGCGGGGGTTGCGCCGGTCCATCGGGACAGGGATCCGTATCAGAGGGTCGCGGCGAGGCGACGACCGGGCGGGAAGTGGCGGGACGACGGGAGCGATACCGAGACCGTCCGTGCGTGTTTTCGATCCGAGTTCTCGAAGCGTCTCCGGTAGCTACTTGAGTCGACCGCGCAACCGACACGACTATGGGCGGACGCGGGCCGAAACGAGAACTCGCGGAGAAGATCGCCGGGGAGATCACGCTGAGCGACGACCCCGGCGCGACTTTGCGAAAGTGGCGAACCGACTTCGACGTTTCCCAGACGGACCTGGCCGGGGAACTGGACGTCTCCTCGTCGGTCATCTCCGACTACGAGAGCGGCCGGCGCGAGAGCCCGGGGATCGGCGTCGTCGGTCGCCTCGTCGAGGGACTACTCGCCATCGACGAGCGCCGCGGCGGGGACCGCATCCGACAGTACGGGCGGGTCCTTTCCGCGGGGTTCGACAGCGACGTCGTTCACGACCTGCGGGAGTACGCGACGTCGATCCCCCTCGAGTCGCTGTACGAGGACATCGGGGCGACGGAGGTCACGGCCGGTAACACGGATCGTGTCAGCGGTCACACCGTCATCGACAGCATCGAGGCGATCACGCGACTTTCCAGCGAGGAGTTCTTCCGCCTCTACGGACAGAGTACGAACCGTGTGCTCGTCTTCACGGGCGTGACCCGCGGGGAGTCGCCGCTGGTCGCCCTGCGAGTCGTCAATCCGACCCCGAACGCGGTGGTGTTACACGGGATCGACGAGGACGACCTGTGGGACCACGCGGTCGACCTGGCGCGCATCGACGGCTACGCGCTTGCCGTGACCGACGCGCCGCTCGAGGACGTGCTGGATCGACTGGTCACGCTCGAGTAGCGGCAGTCCCGGACAAACACTGGCATGGGACGGACACGGGATCGCCAACGATGAGAGCGGCGATGGTGTCAACGATGGCGGGTGATCGGCGATGAGCCCCCCGAAACTGCGGACGAGCGAGCGGCGCACGCTTCTTTTGACCACTGCGTACATGGGCTCGCTGGCGGTAGTCTATGCGATCGACGACTCGAAGCTCTGGTTGCTCTGGGCGGCCGTCGCCGTGGCCTTCGCGGGAGGGGTACTGGTCCATTCCAACCGATCGTCCACGGCGGACGAATCCGGGGCGGATTCCGCTCGAGGGGAGTCGGGAACGAGCGACGATGGTGTCGGAGACGGGGGGCCCGGATCGGGAGCGGAATCGGAAGCGGAATCGGAAGCGGAAGCCGAGACAGAATCGAGGTCGCGGTCGACCTCCGAACCCGACCGCCGATAACCCGTCTCAGAACAGCCACCACCCGTGCCCAGCCAGCCCGAACAGGAGCCACAGTCCAATCACACCCGTCACCGTAGCTCCGAAGGCACAGCCGGCGATCGTCCGCCGGAAGTGACGGTCGACGGCGCGGTCACGCCCCGGTGCGACGACGAACTCCGGCATCGACGGGGCGTCCGTTATCGTGGCCCCGTCGCGTGCAACGCCGACCACCGTCACCTCGTCACCTGGCTCGAGTACCGACTCGTGGTAGATGGCCGCGTCGTCGGCCTCGGGGTCGGCATCGGTCCCGAGAAGCCGGGTCGCGAGCGGCTCCGGCGGGGTCGCGTCGGCTGGGACGGGGACGGACGCCGACCGCTCGAGGCGGACCGTCGCTCCTTCGGGATCGACCGCGATGCGCCCGGTCTCGTCGCGCACGGCGAAGGGGACCCGGCGTTCGTCGACGCGCTCGGTGTGGTCGACGAGCAGCGATCCGAGGTCCGCGAAGCCGGTCTTCGTTCCCTGGTCGGCGTCCCCCGTCGGCGATTCCATCGGCAGCCGCTCGTCCTCGACGACTCGAGTCGCGTCCAGTCGGTACTGGACCGCCTCGGTCCCGCTCACCGGGGCCTCGAGAGTCCCCTCGATCGGGGTGACCTCCCCCTCGACGCGGACCGGGCCCGACTCGGCCTCGACGCCGTCTGCCTCGACAGGCCGGCTCCGTCGGACGGCGAGATACGACCGGACGTTGGTCCCCGCACCCGCGAGGAGGTAACAGCCGGTCCCGACGAGGAGCCCGCCGGCGACGATGACGCCCAGCGCGGTTCGACTCCGTCCGAACGGGTTCCCGGGGCCGACGGGGTATCGCCCGAGAGCGAAGGGGAGCCACGTCAGCAGGGTCGCGACCCCCATCGCGACCGCGTAGAGGCGGGGGTCGAGGTCGACCCGCCGGTCGAGCCAGTCGAGGCCCGTCTGGGCGTCGTCGTTCCAGACGGCCAGTCCGACGACGAGCAGCCAGACGTGTGCCAAAAGCGCCAGCACGGCGAGATCGAGGCCGGTGATCGCGTCGGTGGCGGCCGCCGTTGCTGTTGCGGGCCTGAGCGACGACGTCGTCGACGCAACTGCAACGACCATCGAAACGGATCGCAAGCGGAAACGGGAGCCGGACGGCCCGATCAGGCGATCTGGTCCTCGTACTCGTCGGCGGACAACAGGGCCTCGAGTTCGTCCGCGTCGTCGGCTTCGATCTCGAGCATCCAGCCGTCGCCGAACGGGTCCTCGTTGACGAGTTCGGGGGCGTCGAACAGGTCCTCGTTGATCGAGACGACCTCACCGCTGACCGGCGCGTAGAGGTCCGATACCGCCTTGATCGATTCGATGACGCCGAACTCCTCCTCCTGGGCGAGGTCGTCGCCCTCGTCGGGGAGTTCGACGAAGACCACGTCGCCGAGTTCGTCCTGTGCGAAGTCGGAGATGCCGACACGGACGACGCCGTCGGTTTCTTCGGCCCACTCGTGCGATTCCAGGTACCGCCTGTCGTCGGGTACGTCGAAGCTCATTGTGCTTATGCAGTATCGATGAAGGGTGTGGTTTCAACTCTTGCCTTTTTCGACCGGCCGCGGACGACGACCTGCAGGGTCGTTCCGGGATCCGAGTACTCGACTGGAACGTACGCGAAGCCGATCGCCTGCTCCAGCGTCGGGCTCATCGTGCCGCTCGTGACCGTGCCGATCACGCGGCTGTCGGTGTTCGTCACGTCGTAGCCGTGCCGGGGGACGCCACGGTCGATCAACTGGAAGCCGACGAGTTTCTCCTCGACGCCCTCTTCTTTGACCTCCGCGAGGGCGTCGCGGCCGACGAACTCTGTCTCGAGGTCGACGGTGAAGCCGATGCCGGCCTCGTAGGGGTTGCGCGGGTCGTCCTCGTGATCGAAGTCCTGTCCGGCAAGCAGGAGGCCCGCCTCGATCCGGAGCGTATCCCGGGCGCCGAGCCCGCAGGGCTGGCAGTCGAACAGCGACCAGATGTGTTCGGCCTCGGTCCAGGGGACGATCAGTTCGAACCCGTCCTCGCCGGTGTAGCCGGTGCGAGCCGTCCAGCAGTCGATGCCGTCGATCGTCGCGTACTGGGCTTCGAACCGGGAGAGATCGGTGACCGACTCGTCGGTCTCCGCCTCGACCAGATCGGGGGCCGACGGCCCCTGGACCGCGAACATCGCGTACTCGTCGGTCCGGTTGTCGACGGTCGCCTCGAGGTCGAGGTCGTTCCGGTAGCTGATCCAGCGTTCGTGGGTCTCCTCGTCGGTGCCCGCGTTGGGAACGAAGAGGTAGGTCGGCTCCCCGTCCTCGTCCGGGAGTCGATAGACGACGGTGTCGTCGATGATGATCCCGTCCTCGTCGGTGATGGCTGCGTACTGGGAGTCGCCGACGTCGAGTCGACTCACGTCGTTGGTCGTGAGCCGCTGCATCAGGGTCGTCGCGTCAGGGCCGCTGACGTGAATCTGACCCATGTGAGAGACGTCGAAGATGCCGGCGTCACCGCGGACGGCCTCGTGTTCCGTCTGGATCGAATCGAACTCGACCGGCATGTCCCAGCCGCCAAACTCCGTGAACTTCGCTCCGCGCTCGTCGTGGATCCCACGTAACGGCGGCGTCTGAAGCGGCATACTTGAGGCTGACATTCCGGGGATAGTAATGTCTTTCCGTCGGCCGAATCGCTCCGACAGTCGTGCTGCGGGACGGAATTGCCCGCCTCCGGTGGGTGAGGTCTCCCGCGGTCGAAGAAAGAAGGGTGCTCGAGCGCAGTCGATGTCGTGGGGCGTTTAGCTACTGTACTCCGTGAACGTCAGGGTGTACTCCCCGCTGCCGCTGTAGGAGTCGACCAGAACGTGGAGGTCCGTCGACGTATCGGGGTCCTCGATGACGATCTCCTCGTCGCTTCCCCAGGTGTAGGAGATGTGGTCGTAGTCGGAGGTCGTCGGGCACTGGTCGCGCTCGTTGGCGTAGAGGTCGAACGTCGCGTCGCTCGGCCCCTGCAGGTCGATGACGATCTGGCGCGGATCGTCGAACTCCCAGCTATAGGACCAGCAGTCGCTGTCCCAGTAGCCGGCGAGCGAGTCCGTGATGGTGCTCGTAGCGGTGTCGTCGCCGCCATCACCGTCGTCGCCATCGTCGCCGTCGCCCGGATCGGTGTTGACCGCGTTGTTCGCGTCCACGCGACCGTACCCCTGTTCGTCCGACGAGAGGCCGACGTCGACGGCGGTGTTCTGCAGGTGGTCGCGCAGTTGCTCGTTCGTGAGGTTCGTGTGGGCCGACAGGGTCAGCCCCGCGACGCCCGCCGCGACCGGTGACGCCATCGATGTCCCGGAGAACTCGTCGTAGTCGTCCCAGTTGACCGTCGAGAGGACGTTGCTACCCGGGGCGGCGAGTTCGATCTCCGGTCCGACGTTCGAGAAGTTCGAGAGGTTCTCGTTCTCGTCGAGCGAGGAGACCGCGACGACGGTGTCGTACGCCGCGGGGTACGAGACGCTGCCCCCGTAGTCGTTGCCGGCCGCCGCCACCAGCAGCGCCCCCTCGTCGTAGGCGTACTGGCAGGCGTTGTCCATCGTGCTCGAGTAGCCGCCACCGCCCAGGGACATGTTGATGACCTCGGCCCCCTGGTCGGCCGACCACTGGATCGCGTCCGCGATGTCCGACAGCGACCCGCCGCCGCTCTCGTCGAGCGCGCGCGCACTCAGCAACGAACAGTTCGAGATACCTGCGTGGCCGGTTCCGTTGTCCGTGCCGCCCCCGGCGATCCCGCCGACGTGCGTCCCGTGGTTCTCGTCCTGGGTCACCGGGTACGGGTCGCCGTCGTTGTCGGCGAAGTCGTACCCGTAGTTCGAGACGCTGCCATCCATGCTCCCCTCGAGGTTGGGGTGGTCGTACTGGATCCCCTGGTCGACGATCGAAATCGTCACGTCGGAGTCACCCAGTGTGGTGTCCCACGCGCCTTCACAGTTGACCTGCTGGGGGGCGTACTGGTCGCCGTAGAGGGGATCGTTCGGCGTGTAGAACGCCTTGACCGTCGCGTTGTCTTCGGCGTACTCGACGTCGCGGTCCTCGAGGACGTTCTCCTTGAATTTCTTTTTCGCCCGGTCGGCGGCCTTTTCGGGGAACTCGACCGCGACGTAGCCGAGCGTTTCGTTCTCGTGGACGATCTTGGCGTTGCTGGGGATTTTCGTCTCGACCGTCCCCCGGAGATCGGAGACCGAATCGTCGAGGCCGACGAGGATTTCGTTTTTCTTCGGGCCCGGTTTACGACCCGGCGTCGCGCCGGTAACGCCGCTGAACCCGAGGAACGCGCCCAGCGCGCCGGTCGCTTTCAGTACTGATCGTCGATCGAACGTTGGATTGTCATCACCTGTCATGGTGTGATGTCACGAACGATGAATGTATATTAAAACGTTGTGAAACGGCAAGAAATTTAATACGATATTGATAGGATCATATCAGTAACACCGGAAAGTAGTTTTCAGCCATTTTCACTGGAGATTGTGGAAAGTTGTTACCACTAGTAACTGAATTGAACTCGACCACCGTTGTTTCGGACCCTCAGCCGAAGGGGCGGCCGAAACGGTGGCGATCGGAAAACCGCGGACCGGAGTCGGGGTGGACCGCTACTCCACGGGGAAGTCGGTTATCGGCCTCGCTCCTCGACGGTTAGCTCGTACTCGCCGGACCCACTGTTGGCGTGAACCTGCAACCGCAGTTCCTCGTCGCCCTCGAGGTCGACGGTAATCGACTCGTCGCTCTCGGAGCTATCGCTCGACTCGTCGTAGTCCCATCGCGAGGGCGAACGCCCATCGAGCGTGACGTAGAGGTCGAAGTCGGCCCCGTCGGGGCCGTCGAGCGCGACCGTCGCCGAGCACGGATCGGCGGTTCGCAGCGAGTAGGTGTAGCTGTCGGTGCCGCCCCACCAGCGACCGGAGAGGGATCCTTCCGCGCTTGCGGTGACGGTTTCGTCGCCACACTGGGGCTCGCCGTCGTCGTCCTCCCAGTCGCCGACCCCCTCGAGATCGCGCAGGTCGAACGCGTGGCCGTTGACGACCGCCGTCAGGTTCACGTTCGTCTCGACGTCGGTCACGGCCCCGGTGATGTGGAAGTCGTCGACATAGCCGCCGAGGTACCCCTCGACTACGAACTCCTCGCCGTCGGTCGTCACGATGTCGCGGTACGGGTCGTCGGAGTCGGTGTTGGCGTTCTCGCCGGGCTCGGCGGTTCCGCGGCCTGCGATCCGGTACTCGGCGACCCGGTCGAGCGACCCGCCCTCGAGTTCGACGTGGTTCGACTCGTCGTCGTTCCAGACATCGTCGATCCCGGGGTTCTCGGTGTCGTCTTCTTCGTCATCGTCGCCACCGTCATCGGGGTTCTCGGGCTCGTAGCCGTCCGGCACCGTGTTCACTGCGGCGTCGGCGTCGACGCGACCGTACCCCTGTGCGGCGGCGGAAAGGCCGACGTCGGTCGCCGTCTGCCGGAGGTGATCCCGGAGCGTCTCGACGTCCAGGTCCGGATATTCGGACAGTACGAGGCCGGCCACGCCGGCCACGATCGGCGAGGCGATCGACGTCCCCGACGCGCGCGTGTAGCCGTCGTTGAGAGTCGTCGTGACGATGCTCGTTCCGGGTGCGGCGAGTTCGATCTCGGACCCGCGGTTGGAGAACGACGCCAGCCGATCGTAGGAATCGAGCGCGGAGACGGCGATCACGGAGTCGTACACCGCCGGATACGCGACGCTCCCGCCGGAGTTACCCGCAGCCGCGACGAGCAGACAACCCTGGTCGTAGGCGTACTGGCAGGCGTTCCGGAGCGTGTACCAGTCGCTCGAGCTCCCCAGCGAGAGGTTGATGACGTCGACGCCCTGGTCGGCCGACCACTGGACGGCGTCGGCGATGTCCGCAAGCGAGCCGGTGCCGCTGGCATCGAGCGCGCGGGCGCTCAGCATCGAACAGTTCGAGATCCCTGCGTGACCGGTCCCGTTGTCCGTCGCGCCGACTGCGGCCCCCGAGACCATCGTCCCGTGGGTCTCGCTCCCGCTTCTGGGATAGGGGTCGCTGCCGCCGCCGACGAATACCTCGCCGATCCGGTCGTCGACGTTTTCGGCCAGGTTCTCGTGGTCGTAAGCCGTTCCCGTGTCGACGATCGAGATCGTCACGTCCGAATCGCCGAGTGTCTCGGCCCAGGCACCCTCGCAGTTGACCTGCTGGGGCGCGTGCTGGGACCCGTAGTAGGGGTCGTTCGGCGCGGCGAACGACTCGATGGTCGCGTTCTCCTCGACGTACTCGATCTCGTCGACGGACGCGAGGGCGTCCTCGATCGCCGCTTTCGCCTCCTCGGGCGTGTTCTCCGGGAGTTCGATCGTCGCGTAGTGGATCGCCTCGTTGGTGTGAACCACCCGCCCGTCGACGAGCGAGGAGTCGACCGCGCTCTCGACGTCGGAGACGTCCGGCGAGACGCCGACGAGCAGTTCGGTCGCTCCCGCGTCGGCTTCGTCGCCGTCGGCGGCCGCGACGCCGCTCGAGCCGAGAAACGCCCCTAGCGCGCCGGCAGCTTTGAGTACGGATCGTCGGTCGGAAGTGGGGGAATCGTCCGGTGGCATCTGACGACAGTCAGGTATCCCTGAAATTATTAAAAACTTCGTCAACTCTGGGGAATTTATCCACACATATTTTCGTATTTAACTTGTTATTCATAACACTATTATCTTATAAAGCAGGAACGAGTGAAGGTCTCGGTTTAGTACCCGTATACGGTCCGGGGAACTTCGAGCGCGTTTTCGACCGAGGGCGTCGGGGTCGACGGCTCGAGGCGTTTCGCTACACCTATCCCGCGGTCCCGACTACGGTCGGGCATGTTCGAACGCGTTCGGGCCCGTCTGGCGCCCGATCACTCCCGCTCCCGCGAGCCGACGGTCGGGTTGTTCGTCGACGGCCCGAACGTCTTCCGTGACGAGTTCGACGTCGACCTGGACGACCTCCGCGAAGCAGTCGGCGACCTCGGCCGGGTCGGGGTGATCCGACTCTACCTCGACGAACACGCGACACCGGGACTGATCCAGGCCGCGGAGGCCCGCGGCTTCGAGGTGATCGTCACCAGCGGCGACGTCGACGTCAAACTCGCCGTCGACGCGACCGCGCTTTCCGGCGACGGCACGATCGACCGCCTCGCGATCGCCTCCCGCGATACGGATTTCAAGCCCGTCCTCGAGCACGCCGGTGCGGTCGGCGTCGAGACGATCGCGATCGCACCCGGCGAGTACGGTCGCTCCGACGCGCTCCGGAACGCGGCCGACCAGGCCGTGACGATGGGGACCGACGGAGACTGACTGCACGGGTCGGATCGCTCGAGTCCGACCGAACTACACCGACTGCGACGCGGTCGAGTCTTTATACCTGCTCCTGTCGTTGAACGCGTATGGAGACGGTCACGCACCACGGCCGGGAGACGGCCTACGAACGGCTGGGGGAGGGGAACGGCGACCGCGATCGCTCGGCGATCTGTTGTGTCCACGGTAGCGGCGGCGACCGACGGCTCTGGGAGAAACAACGGCCGCTCGCCGACGCGACAGATCGACCGGTGGTCGCGCTCGATCTCAGCGGTCACGGCGACTCGAGCGACGTCGACGCCAGCCCCGGCTACACGACGCTGTCGGCACACGTCGACGACGTTCTCGCGGTCGCGGAAGCGACCGACGCCGACGTGCTGATTGGAAACTCGATGGGCGGCGCGGTCGTCATGCAACTGGTCCTCGAGCGGGGCTTTACCCCCGAAGCGATCGTCCTGAACGGGACCGGCGCGCGGCTTGGCGTCCTCGAGGACCTGCTGGAGTGGCTCGAGACCGACTTCGAGCGTGCCGTCGAGTTTCTCCACGGTCGAAACCGGCTCTTTCACGACCCCGAGTCGGCGGCCGCGGAACGCTCCCGGAAAGTAATGTACGACTCCGGTCAGGCGGTAACGAACCGCGATTTCCGGACCTGTCACCGGTTCGACGTCCGTCACCAGCTATCGGGGATCGACGTTCCGACGCTCGTCGTCTACGGCGAGTACGACCAGTTGACGCCCCCGTGGTTCCACGAGTTCCTCGCCGACGAGATCCCCGACGCCGAACTGGTCGGCATCGGCGACGCCGCCCAGTCGACGATGCTCGAGCGACCCGAGCCGTTCAACGAGGCTGTCGCGGCGTTTCTCGACGGCTAGTAGAGGTCCTCGAGATCGCTCTCCTCGTGGCTGTGTTCCTCGGCCGGGAACTCGCCCGACTCGACGGCGGCGACGTACTTCTCGACGGCCGACTCCATCTCCTCGCGGACCGCGCCGAACCGCTCGGCGAACGAGGGCGACCACTCGCTCAGGCCGACGGCGTCGTCGACGACGAGCACCTGCCCGTCGCAGTCCGGCCCGGCCCCGATCCCGATGGTCGGGATGTCGATCGCGTCGGTCACCTCGGCCGCGAGGTTCGCCGGGACGTGCTCGAGGACGAGCGAGAACGCGCCCGCGTCCTCGTGTGCTTTGGCGAGTTCGAGGATACGTTCGGCCGCCTCCGCGTCGGTCCCCTGGCGCGGGTAACCGCCGTACTGGTTGACGTGCTGGGGCGTCAGGCCGAGGTGGGCCATCACCGGGATGCCCAGTTGAACCATCTTCTCGGTGAGATCGACGGTGTGGGGGCCGCTCTCGAGTTTGACCGCCTCCGCGCCCTCCTCTTTGAGCATCCGGCCCGCGTTCTCGATGCTGTCTTTCTCGTCGACGCCGAACGAGAGGAAGGGCATGTCCGCGACGACCAGGGCGTCCTCGGTCGCACGCGTGACGGCTCCGACGTGGCGCGCGACGTCGTCGACGGTGACCGGAACGGTCGTCTCGTAGCCAAGCGACGCGTTGCCGACGCTGTCACCGACGAGGATCACGTCGACGTCGGCGTCGTCGACGATCCCGGCCGTCGGCGCGTCGTAGGCCGTCAACATCGTGATCGGTTCCTTTCCGGCCTTCCTCTTGATGTCCCGGACGGTAGCCATACCCTGCCATTCGAACCCGACGATTAAATGTCATCGTTCTATCCCCGCCGACCTCCGGCAGCCGAACGCATAACCCGCGATGCTTATGAGGAATCGGTCGAGAGTGTCGAACGTGCCGGAACCCGTCGAAACGACCGACCCGGACGGCGTCGACTACGGCTGGGTGATGCAGGTCACCTTCGTACTCACTATCCTCGTCGGAGCGCCGACGGTCGCCGTGCTGTCGATCCCCGCCGACCTCCCGTCCTGGGAGACGCGGGCCGAGTTCGCGATCCGCGTCGGCGCCGTCGTCTGGCTCGTCGTCTCGATCGCGGTCTTCACCTACGCGAAGCGACGCCGGGACTGACCGTCGGCCTCACTGCCGGTCGACGTACTCGAAGGCCGTCCCCGCACGCCGGGCCGTTACCTCGTCGCGTTCCGAATCCCCGACGAACACCGTCCCGTCCGGCGACGCGCCGATCCCCCGAACCGTCTCGAGCAGCGGCTCCGGGTGGGGTTTCCGGGTCGCGACGCTGTCGCGGCCGACGACCGCATCGACCGACTCGAGCAGCCCGTGTTCCTCGAGCGCGATCCGACACGCCCGCTCGCAGTTGAGCGAGCAGACGCCGACGGGGACCGACTCCTCGAGGTTGCGGAGTTCGTCCGCCCGGGGAAGTCGCGGTGCCGACCGCGCTCCCTCGCGCTCGTGGGCCGCGATGGTCGATTCGACGGCGGAGCGGAGGCCCGCATCGTCCGCGGCACCGAGAAGTTCCCAGAGGTCGCCGCCGGGCCGCTCGAGGCCGGCGTCCTCGTAGACCGCCCTGACGTCCGCGGTGACGCGGCCCCAGTCGACCGCGAGGTCCACGAGAGTGCCGTCCAGATCGTACACGATAGCCTCGTATTCTGTCACGGTCGACGGTACGGTCGGCGGGAGAATAGTGACTTCGGTCGCGGGGTCGGGGTGGGAGATGGAAACTCGGGGCTCGAGGCACGAGGCACGAGGCACGAGGCTCGAAGCTCGAGGACCGGGGGCTCGATGCACGAGGCCCGTAGATGGCCACCCCCGAAAGGAACGCGACGCCGACACGACGTGTCCATCGACGGTCCGGAACCTGCCACGCTACGCCGCCCGTCAGCGCGAGTCGGTCATCATCTCGTTTGTCGGATCCTCGAGTTGCTCGCTGGCGAGTACCCGGTTGGCCCGGCGCAGACGCTCCGACAGCGCCTGGTGGGAGATGTCGAGTTCGTTCGCCAGTTCCTCGAGCGAAATCTCCCGGGGAACGTCGTAGTAGCCCTGGCGGTAGGCCTCGGCGATGGCCTCTTGCTGGGGCTCGGTGAGCGCGGCCGTCGTCTCGAGGTCTTCGTCGGCCCCCGCTTCGACCATCCGCCTGACGTCGACCCGCGTCCCCTGTTCCTCGATGTCGGAGACGGCGTCCGATAGCTCCTCGCGCAGCGGGAACAGCAGCCGAAGCGTCCACTGGTCGTCGGCGACGCTGGCACCGAGTACCGTCCCGCCGTGGCCGTAGACGGCCTGGCAGATCGAGGCGACGTCTCCGCTGTACCGGAGCCGGTAGAACCACTCCTCGTCGGCCGTATCGTCGAGCAGCCGCCGGAACTGATCGACCGACGGATCCCGCTCGAGGGCAGGCTCGAGGGCATCGGGCTCTACGTTGGAGAACCAGACCAGGGGGGTCGTCCGGCAGGGCCCCTCGGCGACGACGCTCTCGACGTGAACCTCGAGATCCGGCAGTTCGCGGAACGTCTCCGCGAGCGCGAACCCGTCGGTCGGGAGTGTGAGTTCGGCGATCGTAGTCACCGCGGGATCACCTCCGGATCGCGGTCACCGCGGTCGGCGTCGCGACTTCGATAGCGGTACCGACGCTCGCCGCGGGACGCGGCGCTCTCCGGTTCGCGAACGATACCGTCGTAGTGGGTCCGGGGGTCGAACCGTCTCATCATAGTACCGATCCGGAGCTATCCGAATCACGAGCGCGACCGCGAAAGTGGCCCTATTACGGAGATACCGGTTCGGATCCACCGACGCGTGCAGTACGGTATCACGACCGGGTCGCGTCGATAGAAGGGACAGCGCGGATACCGTTGGTGAGCAGGCTTTGATGTTCCAGCGGTTTAAGTCGGGACGGCGACGTTCGAGCCCGATCGACTCACTCCAGGCGCGCGAGCCTGTTGAGCGCGTAGACGGTCCGCAACACGTCGACGCTTTTCCCCCGGTCGAAGACGAGTTCGTCCGTCTCGAGGACGTGTTCGAGGGTATCCCTCGAGGCGTGTTCCGGCGCGGCCGCGATCCCGGTGTCGTTCTCCGCGACCCACTTCATCACCCGCAGATCGCTCTTGGAGTCGCCCATCACGAGCGCGAACGGATCGTCGACGCCTAACACCTCGAGCGCGCGCTCGACGCCGACGACTTTGTTCAGCTCCAGGCTGCCGATCTCGGCCGCATCGGCCTCGTAGTAGGCGACGTCGATCCGCTCGAGGACCGAGACGAGTTCCGAAGGTGGGTCCTCCGTGAGGTCCGGGTACGCGCCCTGACCCTCGAGGACGGCACGGATCTCGGGGTCCTGTTCGGCGTAGAAGGAGCGGGTCCAGTCGCGGATAGACGTCGTCTCCCCGTCGGCATCGTCGTCCTCGAGCGCATCGATCGCGGAGCCGACGGCGTCGGCGAGCAGATCGATCAGATAGACCAGCGCCTCGTCGATGACCTCCCGGGCCTGCGAGGAACCGGTCTCGTAGTTGGGCTTCATCGTGACGTTGAACTCGTTGCCCTGGAGGTGACATCCTCGTCGAAGGCTCTCGGGCGCTTCGGGGAGCACGCGGGAACGAACGTCGCCGAAGACGGTCCGGATCTCCTCGTCCAGGTCCTCGTAGAGCAGTTGCTTCGTCTCCGCGCCGTGGCCCGGGGTGAACACCCCCGTTCCCGCCTCGTAGACGATCGACAGCTCCCCGGAGTGAACGATCTCGCTGCCCAGCCCCTGGATCGCGAACCCCTTGACGTTCTCCAGGGTCTGGCCGGTACAGATGACGATCGGGACACCGGCCTCGTGGAACTCCGTCAGCACGTGCAGCGTCTCGCGGGGAATCTCGTTGTCCGTCCCGCCGGCCGAACGCAGCGTCTCGTCGACGTCCAGTACGAGCACGTTCACCGCGCGGCCGTACTTCGCCTCGAGGTCGAGCGCGGTAAACGCCTGGTCGCGGTCGGCCCACGAGGCCACCTCCGCGAACGTCTCGCCCGCGGCGAAATCGCTTCTGATCTCGTCCTTTCGCTCCTCGAGTTCCTCCGTCGCGCTCTGCCAGTGCTCGAGGGCGACCCGCGAGTCGACCGCGGGGAAGACGTCGACGAACTCCTGGTACTCCCGCAGCGTCTCGGTATCGTACTCGTCGTAGAGGCGATAGACGAGATCGTATCGTTCCATGTTATCTACAGTCGAGCGCGGGTGAATAATCGTTTCCGTGGCGGCGGGATTCCGTGTTTCCCGTCGGGGTGACCGTCCGTTGTGCGATTTGCGCACGACGACACGACTATATAAACGGCGGCCGAACCGTTCGAACATGAAAAACGTCGACGACCTCATCGAGAGTGCCGCCGAGCTCGCCGATCGCGGCCTCTCGAAGGGTGAAATCGCTGACGAACTGAACGTCTCGCGCGAGACCGCGAGCTGGCTGGTCGAACGCAGCGGCGCGACGACGCGGTCGAACGGCCGCCAGCAACAGCAGTCGGCCGACCCCGAAAGCGGCGGGCCACAGGACATCCACGTCGACTGGTCGGCCATCGGCCGGGACAGCAAACGGATGCAGTACGTCGCCTCGGCGATGGCCGACCTGCTCGCCAAACACGGGGAGGACGTCGACCTGACGATCGGTATCGAGAAGGCCGGCGGCCCGATCGCGACCCTCGTTGCCCGCGACCTCGAGACCGATCTGGCGACCTACACTCCCGCGAAACACCAGTGGGAAGAAGGTGACATCGAAGACCTCGGCGGCACGTTCAGCCGGAACTTCGCCGGCATCCGTGACCGCGAGTGTTACGTCGTCGACGACACCATCACCAGCGGTACGACGATGCGCGAGACCATCGAGGCGATCCGTGCGGAAGGCGGCGAGCCGCTCGCCTGCGTCGTCCTCGCGGACAAACAGGGACTCGAGGAGATCGACGGCGTGCCGGTCTACTCGTTGCTCCAGGTCATCAGCGTCGGCAAGGACGACTGACGATAGACGCCTGACCCCTGCCGCCAGACGACTGACGACCCGTGTCGCGTTTCGTTCCGTTCTCGCGTCGTGGGGTCAATTATAGTAACAACTGCAACTATTCACACACTGATCGCCGATCCGTCTGGCGATCAGATGTGCACTGACTTGCAGTGGCTACTATAGGGGCCAAGCGCCGCGTCACCGCGCGGCGATGGCAGGGTTCGGCCTTTTCGGTTCGAGGAGGCCAGTGGCTTCACCGACATGACTCGAACTACTACCCGACGACGATACCTGGCTGTCAGCGGATCGCTCGGTCTGACTGCAGTCGCCGGCTGTGCCGACAGCGGCCCCGGCAGCGGCGGAATGGAGGACGAAGACGAATCGAACCCCGACGATGCGAACTCCGATCCCGAAACCGTCGACGAAATCGACCACGAGAACCCGGAGGGATCGGTCGAGTTCGTCCGGCCCGAGGACGGGGCCGAGGTGACCAACCCCGTCGCGTTCGAAGCCGAGGTCGAGGGACTGAAACTCGAGCCCGCGGAGGAGGAAGACCCCGAGGACGGGAACGGGCACCTGCACGTGATCGTCGATGAAGGGTGTATGAACCCGGGGTACGTCATCCCACAGGACGAAGGGTACCACCACCTCGGGGACGGCGAGAGCGAGACCGAACTCGACCTCGAACCGGGCGAACACGACCTCTGTCTACAGGCCAGCGATGGGATTCACAACGCGTACGATCTGACCGACGAGATCACGATCGAGGTCCTTGAGGAGGACGAGTCCAGCGAGAACGAGACGGAGGACGGGAACGAGACCGAGTAACGCCGACGGACGACGGTCCACTGTTCGGATCCGTCGGGAGCGATACCCGCCGGTCCCGACGACCGGCGGCTATGGGTCAAAAAATAGGCGGTGAGCGGCGGCGCTAGCCGTGGATCCCCATCGCTTCGATCTGTTCCTGGTACCGGTTCCGGATCGTCACTTCGGTTACCTGCGCGACGTCTGCGACTTCGCGCTGGGTCTTCTTCTCGTTACACAGCAGCGAGGCGGCGTAGATCGCGGCGGCGGCGTATCCGGTCGGCGACTTGCCCGACAGCAGGCCCTCCTCGGCCGTCTTCTCGATGATCTCGTTGGCCTTGGTCTGGACCTCTTCGGACAGTTCGAGTTCGGAACAGAAGCGTGGGACGTACTTTTTCGGGTCGACGGGACGCATCTCGAGGCCGAGTTCCTGCGAGATGTAGCGATACGTGCGACCGATCTCCTTTCGTTCGACGCGTGAGACTTCCGAGATTTCTTCGAGGCTTCGCGGGATGCCTTCCTTGCGGCAGGCGGCGTACAGCGCCGAGGTCGCGACCCCCTCGATCGAGCGACCACGGATGAGGTCCTCCTTGAGTGCACGCCGGTAGATGACCGAGGCTACCTCGCGCACCGATCGCGGGACACCGAGTGCGGAGGCCATCCGGTCGATCTCGCTCAAGGCGAACTGGAGATTCCGTTCGCCGGCGTCTTTGGTCCGGATGCGTTCCTGCCACTTGCGCAGCCGGTGCATCTGACTGCGCTTTTTCGAGGAAATAGAGCGGCCGTAGGCGTCTTTGTCCTTCCAGTCGATCGTCGTCGTCAGCCCCTTGTCGTGCATCGTCTGCGTCGTGGGCGCGCCGACGCGGGACTTCTCCTGACGTTCCTGGTGGTTGAACGCTCGCCACTCCGGGCCGGGATCGATCTTCTCCTCCTCGACGACGAGCCCACAGTCTTCACAGATGAGCTCCCCCCGATCGGAGTCTTTCACGAGATTGTCCGAGTTGCACTCCGGACAGGCCCGTACCTCCTCTTGATCCTCGGTCTCGTCCGTCTCACGCGTTCGCTCCCGCTGGCGGGTGGACCGTGTCATCGCACTTTTATAGTAGTAGCACCAGGATATATAAATCCTTGGTGAGCGTTTTCGCCTATTGACGGGTAATCGCCGAAAACTGCCGTTAGGAGTGCTCAGGCGCGAAGTTTACGATTCGAAACCGGAAAGACTTTATCCGGAACCGCCGGATCTCGGCCACGAATGCCGGTCATCGAGTGCGACGTCGACGAGGCACGGGACCGTCTCGAGGAGGCGGGCGTGACCGTCGAACCGGGCAACACGGATCACGAACGCTGGCGTGCGAGCCGTGGCTCGGCGACGGCGATCGCGTACGACGACAAGGTCGTCGTCCAGGGGAGCGATCCACGGGAGATCGAGGCGCTGCTCCGGGAGGGCGGCGGTCGGGCACACGTCTACTTCGACGGTGCGAGCCGGGGCAACCCCGGCCCCGCGGCGATCGGGTGGGTGATCGTCACCGGCGACGGCATCGTCGCGGAGGGGAGCGAGGAGATCGGCCGGGCGACGAACAACCAGGCCGAATACGAGGCACTGATCGCGGCCCTCGAGGCCGCGCGGGACTACGGCTACGACGACGTGCGGATCCGCGGCGACTCGGAACTGATCGTCAAGCAGATCCGCGGCGAGTACGATACGAACAACCCCGAACTGCGCGAGAAGCGCGTCACGGTCCACGAATTGCTCTCGGCGTTCGGCGAGTGGTCGATCGAACACGTCCCCCGGGAGGTCAACGACCGTGCGGACGAACTCGCCAACGAGGCGCTGGACGGCTGACGGTCACGACCGCGGATCAGCAACCCCAAAACCTTCGCGCACGAACGAACGCGTACCGATGACCGATCCCGAGTCCAACGGATCGACCGACGAGTCGCCGGACACAGGCGGGCACTCGGGCGCGACCGGCGCGCCCGGGAACGGCGGCGAGGACGACACCGGCGAACTCCCCGCCGAGGTCGTCGACGAGGCCGAACGACTCACGCGCCTCGAGCGAACGGCTACCGACGAGAACGAGGCCCGGGCCCACGCCGACCGGCGCGACGAGCTGCTCGCCGAACACGACTTTACGGCTCGCGTCCGCGAGGACGACGGCGACGACGTCCTGGTCCTCCACCCCGCGGAGTGGCTCGAGGACGGCGTCATCAGGACCGATCGGGTCGAGGATACCTCGCGGGCGGTCGAACTCCCGCTCGAGGGGGCGGGCGATCCCGACGACTGGGACGAAGTCGACGCCCACAACCGCGAACTGGTCGCCGAGGTCAGGGCGCAACACGGCGACGTCCACGGCGACAACGCCGCGGCCCTCGCCGATTTCGTCGGCAACCACTACGCGAAGCCGATCGAGTCGCTGACGGCGGCGGAACTCGAGGAGTTCCGGTCGGAGTACTTCGTCCGTAACGCGTGGCCGTCCGAAAAACAGCGGGATGTGATCGCGGAGTCGATCGAACTGCTCTACGAAACGGCCGGTGAACCCGTTCCGTAGCGGAGAGTCCCGTTAGTAACTTTCGTCGACGATCTCTCGGATCTCGTCCGCGCGGTCCTCGTCGGTCACGACCTTCGAGAGGGTCCAGCGGACGCCGTCGAGGACGGCCTCGTAGCCGTCGTCGGTCAGCGAGTACTGGTTGGTTCGCTTGTCGAGTTCGCTTTTCTCGACCAGGCCGAGTTCGACGAGCTCGTCGAGGTTGGGGTAGAGGCGGCCGTGGTTGACCTCGGTCCCGTAGTAGTCCTCGAGTTCCCGTTTGATCGCCAGGCCGTACATCGGCTCCTTGGCGAGGATGACGAGAATGTTGTTCTGAAACGCTGTAAGCTCGCGTGCGATGCTCTGTTCGCCGGTGATTGATTGTGCCTCTGACATACTTATGCAAATGTCACCAGACTATTTAAGACTTGCCAACTATTTTGTATCTCTGCCGGTGGACGGGATGTAGCCGGCGGTAACGGCCCGAGCAGTCTCTGCGCGGGGGCGTCCGCGGCTGTCTGGTTGCCGTCAAATGACGTTGACACTCGATTACGAAAGTACTTTTTGATCGACTGTGGAGTTTCAGGTACATGGTCAATCTCTGGGAAGACCTCGAGACTGGACCGAACCCGCCTGAAGAGATCTACGCCGTCGTCGAGTGTCTCAAAGGCGAGCGCAACAAGTACGAGTACGACAAGGACGTCCCCGGCGTCGTGCTCGACCGCGTGCTCCACAGCAACGTCCACTACCCCAGCGATTACGGGTTCATCCCGCAGTCGTACTACGACGACGAGGACCCCTTCGACGTGCTCGTGCTCGTCGAGGACCAGACGTTCCCCGGCTGTGTCATCGAAGCCCGCCCCGTCGCACTGATGAAGATGGACGACGACGGCGAGCAGGACGACAAGGTCATCGCCGTCCCCACCGAGGACCCCCGCTACGACCACATCGAGGACCTCGAGGACATCCCCCAGCAGACGCTCGACGAGATCGACGAGTTCTTCGCGACCTACAAGAACTTAGAGGAAGGTAAGGAAGTCGAGACGCTGGGCTGGGAGGACCGCGAGGCCGCCTACGACGCGATCGAGCACGCCCAGGACCTCTACGAAGAGCACTTCGAGTAACTGCGCCCCCTCGCTTTTTCGCCGCGGCCCGAAAACGCCGTCCCCCGTCGACCCGATACGCCGTAGTTATCCGTGCCGTCGGGTCGCATGCGTTATGAGCATGGGTAATTTTATTGGGCGTACCGCCGTACTAGTTACTGTCATGGCTGCCAGTAACCCGTCCCCGACCGACCACGCGCCCGGCGACGATCCGGCCGACACTGCCGCCGGTATGGCACACCCGACGGTCGTCCCGACCAACTTCGATCCCGAGGAACACGACCTCGAGAGCGACGAGTAGGTCCCGTGGCGGCCGCCGGTCGGCTCGACCATTTCCAGCGCCGGTTGCTTCGACTTCCCACTTCTCAAAACGATATCCCGAGACGAACCTTCTTGTGTACGGTCGAACTACGGGCGTCCATGGGTCTGTTCGATCGGTTGCGGGGCGACGGTGCCCCCCGCGTCGCGTTTATCGGAGTCGATGGTGTGCCGTACAGTCTCCTCGTCGAGAACGAGGAGCTGTTTCCCAACTTCGCCGCGCTCGCCGACGACGGGACGGCGGGCGAGATCTCGAGTATCGTGCCGCCGGAGTCAAGCGCCTGTTGGCCGTCCCTGACGACCGGGATGAACCCCGGCGAAACCGGCGTCTACGGGTTCCAGGATCGAGAAGTCGGAACCTACGACACGTACGTCCCGATGGGGCGTGAGGTCCAGGCCACGCGCGTCTGGGACCGCGTCCAGGAGGCCGGCCGACAGGCGACGGTCATGAACGTCCCCGTCACCTTCCCGCCCCAGCGGAACGTCCAGCGGATGGTCTCGGGTTTCCTCTCGCCCGATCTCGAGAAGGCGGCCCACCCCGAGGAGCTCCGGGAGCACCTCGAGGGGCTCGATTACCGGATCGACGTCGATCCGAAACTCGGCCACGAGGAGGACAAGGCCGACTTCATCGAGGACGCCCACGCGACGGTCGACGCGCGCTTCGAGGCGTTCGAACACTACATCGAGCAGGACGACTGGGACCTGTTCTTCGGCGTCTTCATGACGACCGACCGCGTGAACCACTTCCTGTTCAAAGATTACGAACGCGACGGCGAGTACAAAGACGAGTTCATCGAATTCTATCGGAAGGTCGACGACTACATCGGACGCCTGCGGGACGCGCTGCCCGACGACGTCACGATGATCGTCGCCTCCGACCACGGCTTCACCAGCCTCGACTACGAGGTCCACTTCAACGAGTGGCTCCGGGAGGAGGGCTGGCTCTCCTTCGAGAGCGACGACCCCGAGGAACTGGGCGACATCGCCGACGACACGAAGGCGTACTCGTTCATCCCGGGACGGTTCTACATCAACCTCGAGGGCCGCGAGCCACGCGGCTCGGTCCCGGAGGAGGAGTACGACAACGTCCGGGACGAACTCAAGGAGGCGATCCTCGACCTCGAGGGGCCGGACGGGAACCAGGTCGTCGAGCGCGTCGTCGAGAAGGAGGCGGCGTTCCGCGGCGATCACGACGACATCGCGCCGGACCTGGTGGCCATCCCGAACCCAGGGTTCGACCTCAAGTCGGGCTTCAAGGCCGATTCGGACGTCTTCACCGACGGCCCCCGGAACGGCATGCACAGCTTCGACGATACGGCCCTGTTCATCGACGATCCCGACGCGAGCATCGGGGACGTCGACCTGCTCGACATCGCGCCGACGATCCTCGACCTGATGGACGTCGAGTACAGCCGCGGTGACTTCGACGGCGCGAGCCTGGTCTGACCTCGACCTCCAGGTCGGGGTCGAGTTCGATTCACACTCGCACTCGCATTCGATCCGAGTTCGAGGCCGTTTTCCGCCCGGCGACGAAGCGCCTCACGAGCATGAAAGAGATCGTCCACGCTCGCGGCCACGAGAACGTCCGGGCCGAACACGCGAGCACCTTCGAAGTGACGACCGACGACTACCTGACGCCGGCCGGCGACTGTATCCTCGCCATCGAGGCGGACCGCGCCCCGGCGGACTTCGATCCCGAGTTCGTCGACGCCTGTCGGGACGCCGATGCGACGATCACCGTCGAGATCGAGGCCGACGGCCACGTCGACTCCGTCACCGGCAGGGGCGACCCCGACCTCGAGTTTACGAACGAGCGCAGCGCGGTGGGGCGCACGAGCGAATACGTCGACGACCGGACGATCATGCTCGAGGCCGAGTTCGCCGCCGAGGGGTTCGATCGCGACCTCGTCGCGGCGCTTGCCGACGGCGCGGAGGCGACGGTCACGTTCACCGTCGAGTAGCGGTCCGGGGCGCGGTCTCGAGGAGCCACACCCATCAGAACTCTAACCAATAGCCGTAACAGTAATTGAATGATAGGAGACAGACTGGGGTGTGTCACAGAGAGTGATCTGTCCACACTGTTCCGAGAAGGTCTCCGTCGAGATCGATCGGAAGGTGCTCAGGACGCGGGAGAAGATCGGGTCGATAAACGACGGGTTCGACAGGTCCGCGGTCTGCTCCGAGTGCGAGGAGAAGTTCGCCTGCAAGATCGAGGACCCGACGCGTCGTCGCCGGTAGTTCGCACGCGTTTTCAGACGAAGTCGGCGACGGGTGCGAGCCTCGCGAACGGTGTGAGCCTCGCGACGGGAACGGAAGAGGAAAACCAATGGGTCGCGAGTCCAACCCACCGGATATGAGCGAGGACCAGGAACCGTCGGTCAACATCAGCGGCGGGGAGACCGGCGGCGGGAGCGTCGCCGAGTTCGACCCGGCGACCGCCGACACCCGCGCCGAGCGGGTCGTCGACCGCCTCGGCGAGTTGTACTGGCAGAAGACCTACGGCGGGCGGGACGCGTTTACCTGCCTCGTCCGGACGATCCTGAGCCAGAACACGAGCGACAAGGCGAGCCAGCCGGCCCACGACGCGTTGATCGAGCGGTACGACTCGCCGGAGGTCGATCTCGCGGAATCGCTCGCAGCGGCCGAACGGTCCGTCCTCGCGGAGACGATCAGTTCCGCGGGGCTGTACAACCAGAAATCCGAGATCATCATCGAGACCGCCGAGTGGGTGCTCGAGGAGTTCGGCTCCGCCGCGGCGTTCGACGCGTTCGTCAAGGACGAGGACCCCGGGACGGTCCGGGAGACGCTGCTCGAGGTCCGCGGCGTCGGCCCCAAGACGGCCGACTGCGTGTTGCTGTTCGCCGGCGGCCGTACCGGCGTCTTCCCCGTCGACACGCACGTCCACCGGATCTACCGACGCCTGGGGATCGCGCCGGCCGACGCCGACCACGAGGAGGTGCGGGCGGTCCTCGAGGAGGAAGTTCCCGCCGCGAAGTGTGGCTTCGGCCACACGGCGACGATCCAGTTCGGCCGGGAGTACTGTACGGCGCGCAAACCGGCCTGTCTCGAGGACCCCGACGCGTGCCCGATGGGCGACCTCTGCGACCAGGTCGGGGTCTACCCGGGGACCGGCGAGGTCGTGGATCCGGCAGACGACTGATCCCGGCGCGGACCACGTCCTCGCGCTGCCGAAAGTCTCGGGGCTGATGATCCCGCTCGACCCGTTCGACGGGGAGGTGAGGTCCCTCCACGGGCGGATCCGGCTCACCCGGACCAGCGCCGCGGCCCTCGAGGACGACGTCCCCGGCAACGAGACGATCAGGGACGAGACCGCCGCCGTGATCGTCGGCGTCCGATACAACGGCGACGGGGTGACCGACGTCGACGCCGACGAGGCGAGCGTCGCCGGGACAGACCGGAGTATCTCACGGTTCGAGAGGGAGTACGCACGGGAGGCGCTGGCGTGGCCGTCGTCCGCGAAGCCGACCGCGCGGACCCGTCACACGATACTGTCACCCATGCGGCCGCGAGCCACGTTTCCCGGACTCCCGAACCCGCCGTAGAGGTGGTTGAACGGTCGCTAATCGGACGCGCGTCTGTACTTCACAACGGTTTTATGTCGGTATCGGGGTAGGACCGGAGCACGATGGCTGCAGGCCCACCACGGGATGCAGAGACCGCTGCGACGGAGTCGAAGCGAGCGCAGTTCACCGACCCTGCCCCTGATACTGACGGTAACGCCGATGCCGATGCCGACACCGATACCGATTCGGACGCCGGCACATCCGGCCCCTCCAGGCGGCGACTGCTGTCCGCGGCAGCCGCCGGATCGGTGGCGGCGCTTGCGGGGTGTACCGGTGCGATCGGCGGCGAAGCGCCGCTTCGCGTGAGCATCTGGAGCGGCAACTACGCCGACCGATTCGAGGAAAGCGTCGTCCCGCGGTACGAGGCGGAACACGACGTCGACGTCGAGATCCACCGCGGCTGGAACGAGATCCTGACGGACATCCGATCGGCGCCCGCCGACGACCCGCCGTACGACGTGACGGTCGCCGAGGGCAACTTCTACTACTACGGCCGACAGGCCGACCTCTTCGAACCGATCCGGACCGAGAACCTCGAGAACGTCGGCGAGATCATCGACTTCTACCGGGAGATGCGGGACACGGAGTACGGGCTACCGGTCGACGGCGCGCCGTGTACGATCATCCACCGCGAGGACATGGACCTCGAGTTCGATAGCTGGAGCGCGCTCGCGGCCGACGCCGTCCAGAACAGCGCCGGTATCGGCGTCGACACGGGCTTCTGGTGGTACCCGCTGTACGCCACCGCGATCGCGATGGACGACGAGCGCGGCGCCGAAGAGATGCACGACCCCGCGATGCACGACGACGTCCTCGAGACCTTCGAGGGCTTTAACGTCTCGAGCTGGGCCAGCTCCGGTGAGGACATCTGGCAGGCGTTCGACAACGAGGTCATCGACGTCGCCCAGTGGTACTACGACCAGACCGCCTACGACATCGACGACTACGACGGGCTGACCCACACGATGCCCGAGCAGACGACGGGCTGGCTCAACAACTGGAGCGTCGTCCGCGGCACCGACAAGCGCGACGAGGCCGAAGGGTTCATCGACTTCCTGCTGGACGCCGACGTCCAGTCTGCGTGGGCCGAGCACGCCCCGCTCGTCTTCAGCAACCGGAACGTCGACTACCCCTCGGAACTCGAGGCGGACATGCCGACGACTACCGAGGAAGCCGAGACCATCGCCTTCCCCGACTGGGAGACGATCGGGAGCCACGACGACGACCTTTCCGAGGCGTTCACCGCCATCCAGCAGGGGTCCTGATAGTAATGTCCGAAATAACACTTGACGGCCTCGAGAAGCGGTACGGAGAGACGACCGCCGTCGAAGACGTCTCCGTCGAGATCGAAGACGGCGAACTGCTCTGCCTGCTCGGGCCCAGCGGCAGCGGGAAGTCGACGACGCTGCGGATGATCGCCGGCCTCGAGACGCCGACGAACGGCTCGATCGCGATCGGCGACGAGGACGTCACCGACCTGCCGGCCTACGAACGCACCACCTCGACCGTCTTCCAGGACTGGGCGCTGTTCCCCCACATGACGGTCCTCGAGAACGTCGCGTTCGGGCTGAAGATGGGGGGCGTCTCGAAAGACGAGCGCCGCGACCGCGCCCGCGAGATGCTCGAGCGGGTCCAGATGGCCGCCCACGCCGACGAGGACCCGACCACCCTGAGCGGCGGGCAGAAGCAACGCGTTGCGCTCGCCCGCTCGCTGGCGGTCAACCCCGACGTCTTGCTGCTCGACGAACCGCTGTCGAACCTCGACAAGCGGCTCCGGGAGGACATGCAGATCGAACTCCGGGAGATCCACGAGGACCTCGAGAAGACGTTCGTCCACGTCACCCACGACCAGGACGAGGCGTTCACGCTAGCCGACCGGATCGGCATCATGAACGACGGGGAGTTGATCCAGGTCGGCGACCCCGACGAGGTGTACGAGCGGCCCGAGAACCGCTTCATCGAGGGCTTCCTCGGAGACACGAACTTCGTCGACGCCAGCGTGACGGCGGCGACGGCCGACGGCGTCCGCGTCGACACCGAACTGGACGCGGAACTGGTCGTGACCGCCGCCGACGGCACAACTCCCGACCTCGAGACCGGAACCGATCTGACGCTCTCGCTGCGCCCGGAGATCCTCTCGATCCACGGGGTCGACGAGGAACGTGCCGACGATGCCGGGGTCCGGGACGCCAGGGTCGCCGCCGACGGCGGGACGCGAAACGCCGTCACCGGCACCGTCGAGAACGTCGTCTACCGCGGCTCGACGGTCCGCTACTCGGTCTCGGTCGGCAACTCCTCGATGTTCGCCGAACGGACCGACGCGAGCACGGGCGCACTGTCGGCCGGCGACGACGTACGACTCGAGTGGGACGGCGACGACGTCCTCGCGTTCCGCGACGACGGCGACCGGGTGATGCCGTAGAACGATGACCGGAGCGAACTCACAGACCCTTCCCACAGCCCTGGCGTCGCTCCAGGAGCGACTGGTCGGGGAGTCGGCTTCGCGGCGCGCGCTGCTTTTGATGGCGCCGCTGATCGCGTTCGAACTGCTGGTCTTCGTGATCCCCTTCGCGACCCTGTTGCGGATCAGCGTCGCCGCGCCCTCCAGCGAGGCGGTCTACGCAGAGGGGACGTGGTCGCTCGAGGCCTACTCGGAGGTGTTCGGCGACCTTCTCGCCGGCGACCTCCTCCTGGGGATCGTCGGTTACTCGTTCCTGATCGGGACCGTCGTGACGGTCCTGACGGTCGTGATCGCGCTGTTTTACGCCTACGCGATCCGGCGCTCGAGCGGCCTCGTCAAGTCGCTGTTGCTGTTCTCGGTCGTCCTGCCGCTGCTGACGACGCTCGTGATCCGGACCTACGCGTTCACGCCGCTGCTGTCGCCGACCGGGACGATCAACGAACTGCTGCTCTCGGCGGGTCTGCTGTCGGAGCCGATCCAGTTCGTCCCCAACACCGTCGGCGCGGTCGTCGGGCAGGTCTACATCGTCCTGCCGTACGCCGTGCTGGCGATCTACAGCGTCCTGGCGACGATGGACTGGGACGTCGTCGAGGCCGCCCGCGACCTCGGGGCGAGCCGTCCCCGTGCTGTCGTCGAGGTCGTGCTCCCGCAGGCGATGCCGGGGATCATCGTCGCCTCGGTGATCTCCTTCGCCTGGAGCGTCGGGGCCTACGCCGCGCCGGGGCTGCTCTCGGACGACCTCACGTTCGCGATCTACGTCGAGCAACTGATCCTGGGCGATCTGCGGTACCCCACGGCGGCCGCGCTCTCGGTCGTCACGATGGGGCTGATGCTCGCCGGCATCGGGATCATCTTCGCCGTCCTCGACCGCTTCGGAGGTGAGTTCGACCTTGCATAGGGAGCGCCTCGAGGACGTCGCGTTCCGCGCCGGGTACGCCGCGGTGCTCGCGTTCCTGCTGTTGCCGCTGGTGGTGGTCGTCGTCACCTCGTTCTCGAAGGCGGGACGGATCGCCTTCCCGCCCGAGAGCTACTCGCTCGTCTGGTACGGCGAGTTTCTCCAGAGCGCCCGCTGGATCGGCGCGTTCGTCAACAGCCTCGTCGTCGGCGTCGGCACGGCGCTTCTGGCGACGCTTCTGGGCGTCCTCGGTGCGTTCGGCCAGGAACTCGAGGCCGACGCCGGCGGCGATGGGATCGTGGGCGCGGTCCTGGTGCCGATCGTCCTGCTCCCGCTTTTGGTCCCGCCGGTCATCCTCGGGATCACGCTGTTGCTGTACTTCAACGAGGTCGGCCTGCGGGGCTCGTACACGAGCATCGTCCTTGCGCATACGCTGTGGGCGACGCCGCTCGTCTACTTCGTGATGCGGTCGGTGTTCAGCCGGTTCGACTGGCAGCAACTCGACGCGGCCCACGACCTCGGGGCGGGTCCGGTTCGGTCGTTCGTCCACGTCGTCCTGCCGAACGTGAAACACGGCATCTTCGTGGGCGGCCTGCTCGCCTTTATCATCAGCCTCCAGGAGTTCGTGATGGCGCTGTTCCTGTCGACGCCGTCGACGGAGACGATCCCGGTGCTTGCCTGGACCGAGATCCGGCAGGCGCTCGATCCGATGGTCAGCGTCGTTTCGACGTTCCTGATCGTTATCTCCGTCGCAGCGATCGCACTCGCCGCGCTCGTGACGAACCTCGAGTGGGTCTCGCGACAGCTGTCCTGATCCGGTCGGATCGCCGCTTCCGATTTTCCTCGAACTGTACGACGTCGGACAGGGACGGCCACGAACGGCGAGTCTCGAACGACCGAACAGCGGTCGGAGCGCTCGCCGTCCGACGTGGCCGACGAGAGCCTGTGCCGCGACCGAGCGACGCAGCCTCGAGTCACGGGGGAGGGAATTACGTTTCGACGTTTCAGGCTGATATCAACGCTTCCGCGAATATCGCACGACTGGTTGACCCGTGGGGAGAGAGCGTCCCGCTTGACAGGGCGGAGCGCAATGACTCGCCTCGGGATGGGAGCGGTTGTGACACCGCCACGACTCACCGTGAGACGAGCTCACCACAGCAGATGACTCCCACGGCCTTCCAAGAGTCGAAACCCTCTGCCAGTGACGACTGACTGGTATTCCCCATGCGTGGGAAGCCTCGCCGTTTACGGCGAGGAGGATGTCACCACCTCCTGGCGGAAACGAAAAGGCCGAGCGAGGGCTTTCAGAGGAAGCGGAACGTCTCGAGGTTCTTCGGCGCGAACGTCCGCATGTTGTAGTCGTGGTACAGCGCCGAGGAGAGGTCCTGGGTCGACCGTTCGTCCCCGTGGACACAGAGCACCTTCTCCGGGCGCGGGTTCATCGTCTTGACGAAGTTCTCGAGGCCGGCGCGGTCGGCGTGGCCGGAGAAGCCGTCGACGGTCTCGACGTCGACGTTTAGCTGGAGGGTGCCGCGGCCGCCGCCGTTGCCCATCGCGCCGACCTCGCTGGTCGGGATCTCGTCCCAGCCGTTCTGGATGCGTCGGCCGAGGGTCCCCTGGGCCTGGTAGCCGACGAAGGTCAGCGTCGAGTCCGGGTCGGGGCCGATGTGGGAGAGCCAGGACATGATCGGACCGCCGGTGACCATACCCGAGGTCGAGAGGATGATACAGGGCTCGCCGTCGGCGACGTCCTGGCGCTCCTCCTCGCCGCCGTCGATGTGGTTGAACTCGTCGGCGAGGAACGGGTTCTCGTCCTCGTGGAAGATGCGGTCGCGCAGTTCGTCACGGAGGTACTCGGGGTAGGTGGTGTGGATCGCCGTCGCCTCCCAGATCATGCCGTCGAGGTGGACCGGCATCGAGGGGATGTCACCGTTTCGCATCGCCTCCTCCAAGACGAGCATGATCTCCTGGGAGCGACCGACCGCGAACGCCGGAATGAGGACCTTTCCGTCCCGCTCGTAGGTCTCGTTGATGACTCGTTTGAGTTTCTCCTCGGAGTCCTCCTGGTCGGTCTGGTAGTCGTTGCGGCCGCCGTAGGTCGACTCGAGCACGAGCGTCTCGACGCGCGGGAAGTCGTTGACCGCGCCGTTGAACAGCCGGGTGTCCTCGTAGTGGATGTCGCCGGAGAAGGCGACGTTGTAGAGGCCGTCCCCGATGTGGAAGTGCGAGACGGCGGAGCCCAGAATGTGGCCGGCGTTGTGCAGCGTCAGCTTGACGTCCGGCGCGATGTCGGTGACGTCGCCGTACTCGAGCGGGATCGTGTGTTTGATCGCCTCGCGAACCTGCTCGGAGTCGTACGGCGGCGTCCGCCCTTCCTTGGCGGCGACGTCGAGATAGTCGAGCGTCAGCAGTCCCATCAGGTCCCGCGTGGGTTCGGTACAGTAAATCGGACCGTCGTAGCCGTACTTGAACAGGAGCGGAATAAACGCGGAGTGGTCGAGGTGGGCGTGAGTCAGGACGACCGCGTCGATCGTCTCGGGGCCGGCCCCGAACGCCTCGGGGGCGTGGAGGTAGGGCACCTCGCCCTCGGCGCCGGGCTTGTCGCCGCAGTCGACGAGGATGCGCGTCTCGGGTGTCGAGAGGATGAAAGAGGCCCGACCGACCTCGCGACAGCAGCCCAGCGTCGTGATGCGGACGTACTCGTCGTCGGACATCTCCTCGCGGTGGATCTGGCGGCCCACCTTCTCTAGGATGTCCCGGCGGTCGTCGCGTTCCTGCTTGAGGAAGCTCCGGACGTTCGAGACCGTCGAGGACTCGATCGGCGGCGTGCGGACGACTTCGGGCGTCCAGCCGACGTTCTTCGTGATGTCACGGAGCGTCGACCCGTGGCGACCGATCACCATGCCGGGCTTTTCGGCCTCGATGACGACCTCGCCGGTGTCGGCGTGGAAGTCCAGGTCGGTGACACCCGCCTCGTCGGGGATGACCTCCATGATCTCCTCGCGCGCTTCGTCGGGACGGGAGAGAACGCTCGGGTCGGGTCGAACCGTGATCCGCTTGCGGAGCTTGCTCGCGAGCTTCCGGATCAGGTCGCCTTTCTGGGCGAACTTCTTGGGATCTCGCGTGTAGACGACCAGTTCTGGCCCTTCGTATTTCACCGAGGAGACCGAGATATCGCTCGGTAACTCGCTCGTGATCTCTGCTTCCAAATCGTCGAGTTGCTGCTCTACGGTACTCATAATCGCCGGATGTGGCTTGCGTGAACTCGCCGACGGGGAGCGGCCGTCCGGCCGAACCGTGCGAGAAAGGACGTCAGTCTCGCCCGATCGTGCGCCCGAGATCGAAACCGCGAGAGGGCGCGTCGGCGGCCTCGAGAACCTCGAATGCCGCCGACGGGCGACGTAATACGTCTTGTTTCCCGAATCATTGCTTTAATGCCGTGACGAAGACGCTCCCAGGTCGGTTATCCTGGTTCCTGGTCCGTGCGGGAAGATTCCAGGGAGAACCCGCTTACTCGAGCCTATTCTTTGCGTGCTATAAAAGCCTTCGCAAAAGACAGGGATCGCGAGCCCGTACGCAGGGTATGAAGCTTACAGCCGACCGTGTCGCGGCCGAACGCGACTGGATCGCCGCTCGAGCCGACCGCGTCGTGCCGGTTATCAACGTCGTTCGCGACGACCTGGGCGAGATCTTCGACACCGACGTCGACCCCGTCACGGAGGCCCAGTACCACGAGGAGGTCGACGCCGTCTTCGCCGACGGCGACCTCGCGGTCAACGTCGCCGCGATGACGGCGATCCTCCGGGACCTCGACGTCGAGGGGGACTACCCGGGGTTCGTCGTCGACGAGGTGCTGGGGCGGGAACTGGCGGGGACGATCGCCGGCACGCAGCCGCTGCGGACGCTCGGCGAGGCGACGTTTCACTACGCCGACCTGCAGGTCCACGGCGACCCCGAAGAGAACGCGGGCGTCGACGACCTCGAGGCGGCGCTTGCGGCCGGGTTCCAGGAACGGATTCCCGGCTGGAACTGGACCGAGCGGGAGAGTCCGTTCGCGCTCGAGTAGGTCGGCGGGCGGCGATCAGGGGTCGTCTTCGCCGTCGTCTTCGCTTTCGGCGTCATCGGTGTCCTCGACATCTTCGGCGTCCGACCCATCTCCCGGAGCGGGGGCTTCCGCCTGCTGTTCGAGCATGAGCGCGTACTCCTCGCCGGGGATCAGGCCGTCCACTTCGCCGTTCCGGAGCGTATCGACCAGCCGCTCGTCGGAGCCGTCGAGCAGGAACGCGCCCGCCTCGGCGATCCCCGCCTCGATCGAGAGGTCGTCGTCGTCACCGAACTCGGACTCGAACTCGGCCGCGCTGGCGGCGGTCAGTTCGGCCTGGCGGCGCTGGAACTCCACCTGGGCCTCCATCTGTTCGAGGTCGCCCGACTCGATCTCCTCCCTGATCTCGGCCTCGAGGGCCTCGAACTCCTCCTGATCGGGTTGGACGATCGCGGTGATCCCGTCTTCGGGGTCCATGTCGGGTTCCCGGTCGACCTCGAGTTCCGCCGCCGATTCGGTGTCGGTCTCGGTTCCGGAGTCGTCGGACTGGCCGAGATCGAACTGCGTACAGCCGGCGAGCGACGCGGTCGCGCCGGCACCACCCAGTTGGAGGAGGCGACGGCGGGTCGGATGCGTATCCATTACGCTCTCGGCTCGGGGTCGGGGAGGAATAAAAGCTCGCACCCGTCCCGGTCGGTGGGGTCGACGCTGTCTCCCGTTCGGCGGACGCGACGCTTTTATGCTCGCGCTGGCTACGTCCGCCAGTGACGTCCCCTTCGTCCTCGTCCTCGTCTTCAGGTGCGACCCCCGCTCGAGTCGACACTCTCGAGCACCCCGCCCTCGCGGACGCCCGCGACGCGATCGCCGATGGCATCGATCGTGAGGCGCTCGTGACCGTCTTCGGGCGGTGTACCGTCGACTACGACGGGCGGGCCTCGAGCCACCTCGAGAGCGGCGACAGACACGTCATGCTCAAGCCGGACGGTGCGTCGCTGGTCCACACCGACGAGGGTCAGCAGCCGGTCAACTGGCAGCCGCCGGGCTGTGAGCACTCGGTCCGGTACGTCGAGTCGGGAGCGGAGGCGGGGGACGACGATGGGCCGACCGACGACCCGTCGACCCCGCGGCTCGTCCTCGAGAGCGACCGGTCGACGCCCGACGAACGCCTTCGGGTCTCGTTTAGCCGCATCTTTCAGGTCTCGGCGTTCGCCGGCTCCGACGAGACCGAACTCGCGCTCTCGGGGACCGAGGAAGACCTCCGGCAGCGCATCCTCGAGGAACCGTCGCTGCTCGAGTCCGGGTTCACGCCGCTCGCAACCGAACGCTCCACCCCCGCGGGCGCGGTCGACGTCTACGGCGAGGACTCGGCCGGCCGAGCCGTCGTCGTGGAACTCAAGCGTCGCCGCGTCGGCCCCGACGCAGTGAGCCAGCTCCGGCGGTACGTCGACGCCCTCGAGCGGGACCTCCACGCCGACGCCGACGTTCGGGGAGTCCTCGTCGCGCCGTCGGTGACCGACCGGGCCGACCGTCTCCTGGTCGAGCACGGCCTCGAGTTCGTCTCGCTCGAGCCGACGGCGGACTGAGCGGTCGAGGCGGTTTTGCGGGGCCGGGGCACCTGCGTCGTATCGGGTCGATTCGGCGACCTACATCGTTTTACTCGCCCGGCTCCTATACGGCCCGATGTACCAGTCCAGACCCACCGGAAAACGGCAGTCGGACGGACAGCCACGACCGAACCGGTCGCTCCGACGGCGCGTCGAGGCGGTGGAACACAACCAGCGGCTCCTGCGCAACACCCTCTCCGGCCTGGCTCGAGAGCGCGGCGTTTCGGTGGGCTGTGAGTGTAGCCGGTGCAACCGCGCCTACCTGCTCGTGGCGAAACACGTCATGTACTGCCCCAGCTGTGGGTACGACCGCGGGCTGTAGCGGGTTCGCAGGGCGGATCCGCCCCGATGCCCGATGCGTTTCCGCGCCGGTCTAGAACGGTCGTTACTCCTCGAGCAGCCGTTTCAGCCGATCCAGTTCCGTCAGCGCCTCGACGGGCGTCATGTGGCCGAGGTCGAGCGCGCGGAGTTCGGCGGCCACGTCGGTCGGATCGTCGCCACCGTCCGCGGTCGCAGTCGTGGTCGTGGTCGCGGTCGTGGTCGTGGTCGTGGTCGCGGCTCCGGTTGCCCGCGTCGTCTCGGTTCCGGGGGCGTGTTCCGATTCCGGTTTCGCTTCCGGTTCCTCGACCTCCTCCGGATCGAGCTCTCGAGTCTCTTCTTTTTCCCCTTCCCCTTCCCCTCCGTCCTTCGCGGGGTCTACGGGCTCGGTCTCGGCCTCGGCGACCAGTTCCCGCGACCGCTCTACGACCGACTCCGGGACGCCCGCCGCCGTCGCGACCTCGACGCCGTACGAACCCGTCGCCCCGCCCGGTGCGACCTCGTGGCGGAAGACGACCTCGCCGTCTTCCTGATCGACCTCGAAGTGCAGCGTAAAGGCGTCCTCGAGGTCGTCGGCCACCTCCGTCAGGGGGTGGTGGTGGGTCGCGAACAGCGTCGTCGCGCCGACCGCGTCGTGGAGGTGTTCGGTGATCGCCTGCGCGATGGCCATCCCGTCGGCCGTCGACGTGCCGCGGCCGACCTCGTCCAGCAGGACCAGCGAGCGTTCGTCGGCCTCCCGCAGAATGGTGGCGAGTTCGTCCATCTCGACCATGAACGTCGAGCGCCCGCCCGCGATGTCGTCGCTGGCCCCGACGCGGGTAAAGATCCGATCGACGGGCGTCAGCCGTGCCGACTTCGCGGGGACGAAGCTCCCGACCTGGGCCAGCAGCACGATCTGGGCGACCTGGCGCATGTAGGTCGACTTCCCCGACATGTTGGGGCCGGTGATGACCGCCAGCCGGCGGTCCCCGGTCAGGTGCGCGTCGTTCGGCACGAACGACTCCTGGGTCCGCTCGACGACCGGGTGTCGGCCGCCCTCGATGTCGATCTCGAGACCTCGATCGTCTCGCTCGAGGGTCTCCGGCCGGCAGTAGTCGTACTGCGCGGCGACCGTCGCGAGCGAGACGAGCGCGTCGAGGGTCGCGAGCGCGTCGGCCAGGTCCTGCACCCGCTCGACCTCGTCGGCGACCGTCTTCCGGACCTCGCGGAACAGTTCGTACTCGAGTTCGTCGGCCCGTTCCTCGGCCCCGACGATCTCGTCTTCCCGTTCCTTGAGTTCCGGCGTGACGAACCGCTCGGAGTTCTTCAGCGTCTGTCGACGCTGATAGTCCTCGGGCACCGAATCGAGGTTCGGATTCGTCACCTCGATGTAGTAGCCGTGCACCGAGTTGTAGCCGACTTTCAGCGAGTCGATGCCGGTGCGCTCACGTTCCTGCTCCTCCAGGTCGTCGATCCACTGTTTGCCGTCCCGGGCGGTTCGCCGCAGGTCGTCTAAGTCCCCGTCGTACCCCTCGGCGATGATCCCGCCCTCGGTGATCTCGATCGGCGGGTCCGCGACGATCGCGTCCTCGATCAGTTCGCGGACGTCCGCCAGCGGATCGAGCGCCGCGTGAAGCCGCCGGAGTCGGTCGCAGTCCGCGTCCTCGAGTTCGGCCCGGACGTCCGGTACGACAGCGAGCGTGTCCCGCAGCGAGCGCAGATCCCGGGCGTTTGCCCGCTCGCGGGAGATCCGGCCGATCAGCCGCTCGAGGTCGTAGACGTCCCGCAGGAGTTCCTGCAGTTCCTCCCGGGTCCGGACCCCGTTTTTTAGCTCCTCGACGGCGTCGAGCCGGGCCTCGATCCGGTCGGGCTCGAGCAGGGGCCGCCGGAGCCAGTCGCGGAGCTTGCGGCCGCCGAGCGCGCTCGCGGTTTCGTCGAGAACTCCCACGAGCGTCGCCTCGTCCCGGCCTCGAACCGCGCGGGGTTCGAACAGCTCGAGGCTCCGGAGGGCGACGGCGTCCAGCAGCAGATACTCCCGCGGATCGTACCGTGTGAGGTGGGTGAGGTACTCGAGGCGGTCGTCCTCGTCCTCGTCCTCGTTCTGGTCGTTGGCTTCGGCCTCCGCCTCGCTTTCGCTGCCGCGGGCGTACTCGGCGTACTCGAGCAGCGCGCCGCAGGCCCGGATCTCGGGATCGCTCGCGAGCAGCGAGTCGGGGTTGCCGAAGTAGTCGGCGACGGTCTCGGCGGCCCGGTCGCGGTCGAAGACCGCCTCGTCGAAGGGGGTCACCATGCAGTCCTCGGGGAACAGGTCCGTGTCGGGGTCCCCGCGATCGGCTCGCACGTCCGGCCCGACGACCGCCTCGGCCGGATCGAACCGGCTGATCTCGTCGGCGATCGCCTCGTTCGAGGCCGAACTCGTCGCGAGGAAGTCGCCCGTCGAGACGTCGAGCAGGGCGAGGGCGAGGTCGGCGTCGCGGTCCGTGGGGCCGTCGCCGCCCGCCCCGCGGGCGACCGCCGCAACGAAGTTGTTGTCGTCGCTCGAGAGCAGTTCGTCCTCGGTGAGCGTGCCCGGCGTGATGACCCGGGTGACGGCCCGCTCGACGACGCCCGAGGACTCGCCCGGCTCCTCGACCTGGTCGGCGACCGCGACCCGGTAGCCCGCCTCGAGCAGGTCCTCGATGTAGGACTCGGCGTTGTCGATCGGGATGCCGGTCATCGGGTACTCGCCGGTGCTGTCCTCGCGGCTGGTCAGGGTCACTTCGAGCAGGCGCGCGGTGCGTTCGGCCGCGCCGCAGAACGTCTCGTAGAAGTCCCCCACCTGGAACAGTACCAGCGCGTCGTCGTAGCGCGCACAGAGGTCGTGGTACTGACGCATCATCGGCGTCAGCTCGTCGCGTTTCTCGGCCATCTCCTCGGGAGGGCCAAGCGCCGGATCCATACACGAACCCCGCCCTCGGACGCGGAAATAGCTTGCTGGATCGACCCGAATCGGTCAGTTCGGCGATCCGTTTACCCCCTGTACTCTCGGGGTCTCAACTGACAGTACTGTCGGCGTCGACGTGCTCGTACTCGCGCTCGACCAGGATCTCCCGCAGGCCCTCCGCGAACTCCCAGACGTCCTCGAAGCCGGTGTACAGCGGTGCTGGACAGACCCGGATGACGTTCGGCGGGCGGAAGTCGACGACGAGACCGCGGTCCCGCAGGGCTTCGCTGACTCGCTCCGCCTCGGGGTGGGTGATCGCCACGTGGCCGCCGCGCCGCTCGGGTTCTCGAGGCGTAGCGACCGAACACCCCAGGTCCGCGAGGTTCCCGTCGACAAGCGAGATCAGGTACGACGTCAGCGCGAGCGATTTCTCCCGGATCGCGTCGATCCCGGCCTCGTGGACGACCTCGAGCGCCCCGGCAAGCGGCGCGGCGCTGAGGACCGGTACGGTCCCGATCTGCCACGCGCCGGCCGAGTCCGCGGGGGTGAACGTCTCGCGGAGTTCGAACTGGGTCTCCTTCTCGTGGCCCCACCAGCCCGCAAGCGCCGGGGTCGTCCCGTGGTGGCGCTCGTCGACGTAGAGGCCGGCGATCGCGCCGGGGCCGGCGTTGAGGTACTTGTAGCTACACCAGACCGCGAAGTCGACGCCGTGACTCGAGAGGTCGTGGGGGACGACGCCGACCGAGTGGGCGAGGTCGAACCCCGCGAGTGCGCCGTGATCGTGGGCCGCCTCGGTGACCCGCTCGAGGTCGAGCAACTGACCGCTCCGGTAGAGCACCGAGGGCATGAACACGATGCCGATGTCGTGTGCCTCGAGCGCGTCGACGACGTCGGCCTCGTCGATCGTTCGCCCGTCCCGGCTCTCGACGAGGTGGAGGTGCTCGTCGGGGTCGTAGCCGCGCTGGCGCAACTGCGCCCGGATCGCGTAGTGGTCCGTCGGGAAGTCGAGGTCGTTGACCAGGATCCCCGGCGGGCGATCCTCCAGCGCGTCCAAAAAGGTTCCCACCAGCGTGTGAATGTTGACCGTCGTCGAGTTCGCGACGACCACCTCGTCGGGATCGGCGCCGACCAGCGGCGCGAGATCCTCGCCCAGTGACTCGCCGTACCAGAACCAGGAACGGTCGGCCTCGGTCCACCCCTCGATGCCGAGTTCCCGCCACTCCTCGACCGCTCGATCGAGCGACGCCTCGGCGGCGTCCGAGATCGGCCCGAGCGAGTTGCCGTCCAGGTAGACCTCGCCGGGGACGTCGAACCGATCCCGGAACGCCGCGAGGGGGTCGGCGGCGTCTCGCTCCCGGGCGTAGTCGACGCCGTCGCCGTGCGTTCGGTCTCCGTCGAAACCGGAGTCGGGGTCCATGGGACACGGTTTGCCGGCGGCCACTGAAACGTTTCGGCGGCCCGCCCTCGAGTCCCCGTCGTCGGTCCGCCGCTCGAGCGGGGTCCGTCGCCGCCCAGCCGGTACCCCTAACTGACGGTCGCCACTGACGGAGGGTATGGACGACGCCGACGAGGCGACCGACGAGTTGGACCCGCAACTCGCCGACACCCTCCGGAACGGCCGGGTAGCCGACCTCCCCGCGTGGCACAGCATGTCCGTCGGCGAGGCGCGGCGACTCGAGGACGAGGTCTTCTCCGCGGGCGACGGGCCGGCCGTCGCGGCGGTCGAGGAGCGACGAATCGACGGTCCCGGCGGTGACCTCCCGGTGCGGATCTATTGGCCAGACGAGTCGACCGAAGGGGCGGACGACCGACTGCCGGCGCTGGTCTTCGCCCACGGCGGCGGCTGGGTGCTCGGCACGCTCGACTCCGCCGACGACCTCTGTCGCGAGTTCGCGACGCGGGTCGGTGCCGCGGCCATCTCGGTCGACTACCGCCTGGCACCCGAGCATCCGTTCCCCGCGGCAGCCGAGGACGTCCGGGCCGCCCTCGAGTGGGCCGACGAGGAGGCCGCCTCCCTCGGGATCGATCCCGACCGCCTGGGGGTCGCGGGGTCCAGCGCCGGGGCCGGACTCGCGGCTGCGGTCGCGCTCGAGACCCGGGACCGCGAGGTCTCGCCGGCCGTACAACTGCTCTGTTACCCGATCCTTGACCGCGATTTCGAGCGGCCGTCGTACCGCGAGCACGCCGACGCCGAGTTGCTCTCCCGGGCCGACATGGAGTGGTTCTGGGAGCGGTATCTCGCGGACCCGTCCGACGCCGCGGATCCGCGTGCGGCACCGTTGCGGGCCGATCCGGAGGCGCTCGAGGGTGCGCCGCCGGCCGTGATCGCGACCGCGGGCCACGACGTGCTTCGGTCCGAGGGCGTGGCCTACGCCGACCGGCTGCGAACGGCCGGCGTCGAGACGCGCCACTGTCACTACCCGTCGCTGGCCCACGGGTTCCTGAGCCTCACCGACGCCGTCGACCGCGCTGCGGTCGCGATGGACGAGGTGACCGACGCGGCCGCCGAACTGCTGTAACATCGGGGGCAAATCCCTTCGTTCAGTGTGGGACACGAAACTCGCGGTCAGTGGAGGGCAGGCAGTTACCGAAGCGGCTACCGGTATATTCGAAATATGTCAAAATCCGCCCGCTGAATGTCGGGGCTGTAGTCAGCACACGTGGTGTTCTCTTCCGAATGGAACGATCGAGGCAACCGGTGAGTAACAATGCAGGTCAGTCAAATGGTTCTTTTAGTCTACGATAGGCTCTTGTTTATATGAAGACGGTATTGCGTATGAATCGCAGAGAACTGCTGGCTACCGTTTCTGTATCGCTGGCCGGGGTCGCTGGCTGTCTAAACGGAGAAGACGCTGGTCCGTTCGGCGAATCACCCGATAACGGAACGGCTGCCGAAGACGACGGCGAGGCGCCTGCCGGTAATGCTGTCCAGTGGACATACCAGACGGGCGGTTCGATACGCAACCAGCCAACGCTTCAAGACGGTATCGTCTACCTCAGTGGCGGGACCAACGACAGAGCGAGAAGCACCAAGGAACACGTTCGGCCGGAGAGGAGCGAGAACGTCTATGCACTCACGGCGGATGCCGGTACCGAGCAGTGGCAGTATGAAGCACCAGCGGGGGTCGCGTCGTCTCCGATCGTCCGAGACGGAGTCTTCGTCGTCACCGGGTGGAGCGCTGGAACACACGGTATCGACCAGCAACTCGTCCGCCTCGATGACGGGTCGGAAACGTGGACGACGGAGGAACACGACCGATACCTCCATCTACTGGATAGTAGCGACGGGGCTGTTTACCTCGGCACCTCGGACGATGAATACGGAATCCAGGGAGAGGAACTATTCGCTATCCGGGCGAGCGACGGTGATCAGTACTGGTCTATCGAAACCGGAGACACGACGGATGCTACCATCTACGGTGACACTCTCTACTCCGTGGCAGGCGGTCGCCGAACGACAGCATTCGCCGTCGGTGACGGGGAAGAGCGCTGGCACCGGGACATGCGCCCGGGGACGGACGACGTTCGAGTATTCGACGACGCCTTGTATCTGATATCCGAACAGGAGAACGAGAACGGGAATTATCCGGTCGTTGCGGTGAGTGCAGGGGACGGAAGTGAGCGGTGGCGGTTTTCGGTCCCCGTTGACGAACCGTTCGTCCCGACTGGCGCAGTCGCCTCGGGTGATACGGTGTACATCACCGAGTACGGTGGCTGGCTGTTCGGGGTCGACCGTGCCGACGGAAGCGAAAGTTGGCGGTACTCTGTCGGCAGCGATACGAGAGATCCGCCGGTTGTCGTGGACGATATGGTCTACTTGGCCAGTAAGAATGGGGGAGTCCACGCAGTCGATGCAACGACTGGGGATCGGGAGTGGAGGCGAACGGTACCCGGACAAGTCAGGATCGTGGCTGGCAATCAACAGGGAGTCATCGTCCGGGGTGGGAAAGAAGAGGGAATGCAGCATCTCCGTGCGTATGCACCGGACGGCACCGAGCGGTGGTCGTTCTCGCATCCGGACTATTTGACGCGACCTGCCGTGGACGGGACGCGGGCGATCGTCGGGACGCGGTCGGGATACGTGGCCGCGCTGGCAGAGCAGTAACCGCTGGTCCGATGGTAGCTGTTTCTCCGGATTGAGAACGTCGAACTACCTCTGGGGTGTGCTGGTGACGCCGTTCAGTTGGACCTGCAAGATACGCGCGCTACGTTCAGCACGACACGAACTTCGATTTCACCTGGTAGAACGCTCGCTGGTCGACGAGCACACGTGGTCACCGAATCGTCCGTTTCAGTTCCGGGTGTGGGGCTGAACGAAGAAATCGTACTCCCCACTGGTAACGAGTCAGTCGTCGGTCTCGAAGTACAGGTCGGCGTGGGCCTCGCAACCGGGATTGAACGCCGCGTCACACGACGGACAGCGGTAGTCTCCCTCGAGGTACTCCGGGACGCCGAACTCGCTCCGGCAGACGCCACAGAGCACCGAGGATTCGTCGAACCGCGCTCGAGGCCACGGCACCGCCTCGTGGTCGGCGACCTCCTCGTGACAGCGAAAGCAGGGGTAGTACGTCTCGCAGCAGGCGAACTTGAACGCGACGACGTCGCGGTCGGTGTGGTAGTGGGCACACCGGGTGTCGGGATCGACGTCGACGCCGCGGACGGGAGTGCGTTCGGACACGGTCGTCGGTCGAAGCGACGAGCGGCCGGTTCTTCGAAGTTGGGGTTCGGTCGAGTCAGTGTCCGCCCGATCAGCGGAGCCCGATTCCCGCCGAACCGCCAAGGACGCCGACGACGATCGTGCCGTCCCGGTGTACGGAAATCCCGTATCCGAGCAGGTTCAGTTCGAGAACCACGTCGTCGGGGACCCCGCCGTCGCTTTTCATCGCGTCGTCGACCGAAAAGGTGAGTGCTTCGACCGATGGCTCCGTCACCGAGACGACCTCGAGCGTTTCTTCGGGCACGTCCACGACCGAGCCGTCGACGGTGAAGGCGAGTATCGCCGGTCTCGGGTCCGTCGCCTCCGTCGGATCCGCTATCGACGACTGGCAGTCGTCGAGGCCTCGAGAGAGGTCCTCTACGCCCGGCGGTTCGATGCCCACGTCGGTCGACGAGAGTCGAAGCGACGCCTTCCCCGTGAGATCGATTTCGACCGTCGTCGTCTCGTCGACTGATAGCCGAATCCGGGACGGCTCGAGGCTCTGGCCCTCGAACCGACCGAGTAGCTGTTCGGTCATCGACACCATTCCCTCGATCGTAAACCCGATACGATCCGGCGGGACCGGTTCGATGTGGTCTTCGACGATCCGGACACCCTGATTTTCGTCGATCGCTACAGTGACGCTCATGACTGCTTCCACCGACGGGACGCAGGAGCGAAATAGCTAGGCAGGAAGCAGAAGGCCCCGACCTGACCCGTCCGGATCGATCGCTGGAACGGAGTTTACACGAGGGACTACACGGACGAGAGCGACCGCGAGCGGCTCTCGCCTGTCACTCGAACGCTGCCGTGTCGCCGCGCCGGTAGCGATCGAGCCGTCGATACCCGTGTACGACGGCGTTCTCGTCGAGTTCGATCTCGTAGCGGCCGATGATGTCCTGCGTGTCGGGGACCGACCGCCGCTCGACGACCTCGACGACCGCGCGCCAGCCGTCGTCGGTCGGCGCGATCTCGCTGACCGCGTCGAACTCCCGCCCGATGAGTTCCCCGGCGGTCGACTGGACGGTGCGCCGAACGGCGAGGACGCCCTCGATCTCGTCGTGATCGGTGTCGACGTCGGCCTCTACCGATTCGGGGTCGGTCTTCTCCTCGGCCGTCATGTCGGGGCCGAGTTCGCGACTCCGGGATTCGGATTCGCCGCCATCGGCTCCTCCGTCTCCCTCTCGCTCCTGTTGTGCCTGTTCCTCCTCCTCGATCGCTTGACTGTCGCTCACGGTTGGATCACTCTCGTCGTGTTGGAAGCAGAAGCCGTCCTCGGTGGCCGGCCGCGAGCACCGCTCGCCGTCCTCGGTGAGTGCCTTGCATCGGTCGGTCGGCTCCTGTTGATCGGCTTCGGCCATGGGTGCGGTGTCCGCTCGTTTCCTGTGGGTTCGTGCTCGAGTTTCGCAGTGTGTGTTCGCTGCGGTTCGGTGGGGTTCGTCCCGGTTTCGCCTCGGTTTCGTTACGAGATCGCGTCGGCGATGCTCGTTCGCAGATCCTCGACGTCCCTGGCTCTCGCGTCGTCCTCGTCGCCGTCGCCGTCGCGCTCGCCGGCCACCTTCGGCGCGAGGACGTCGGTGAACACCGTCGTCAGCAAGTCGTCGTCGAGGGTCGTCCCGTCTTCCGTCTCCCTGTCGTCGAAGACCGAAAGCCCCCTCGCCGCCGTAATCGCGGCCCGCGTACCGACGACGACCTCGAGGTCGTCCCGGAGCGTGCGGGTCGTCTCGACGACGGTCTCGACGACCTCGTCGGGGAGGTCGACGTGGGCCCGGACGATCTCGCGTTCGGTTTCGGCGTCGTAGTAGTCGACGCGGACGCCGACGAACCGGTCGAGCAGGGCGTCCTGTTGCCGGTGGACGCCCGCGTATTCGACGTCGTTCGAGGTGACGATCGCCCGGAACTCGGGGTGGACGTCGATCGTACGATCCTCGCCGCGCTTGCCCGGCCGCTCGAGGACGCCCTCCTCGAAGACCGACAGCAGGACGTTGTGGGCTGCGGGGTCGCTGCGCGAGAACTCGTTGTAGACGAGCGTCGCGCCTTCCCGTACCGCCACGGAGAGGGGGTTATCGACCCATCGCTCGCGGACGATCTCGGTCTGCTTGCTGACGCCGCCCACGAACCGGTCGTCCTCCTTGTAGCGCTCGCCGCCCGCGTGGTCGCCGACGAGCGCGGCCGTGTCGACGGATTCGTCGCCGTTGAGCCAGACGACCGGCCGGCCGCGCTCGGCGGCGGCCGACAGCGCAAGCGCGGTCTTCCCGCAGCCGGTGGGGCCGATCAGATGAACCGGCTGATCGGCCTCGAGCCAGCCCGTGATGCGACCGCGAAGCGACTCGACGGCGTCGGTCTCGACGAACGGCTGGGGGACGACCTCCCGCGGATCTTCCAGGGGTGAGTCGCCCGAGTCGCCGTTTCGCTTCCCGGTCGACGACGCCTTCCGCGCGAGTTCTTTCTTCGCTTTCCGACTCGCCTTCCCGGAGCGGTCGCTCCTGATCTTGCGGCCCCGGACCTTGCGCTTGCGCGAGGAGTCCTCCGCCATGTGGATTACTCGGTGGCCGACTGAGGCGACGATTCCGGCCGCGGCTCGACCTCGAGCTCCTCGAGTTCCTCGAGGTCGCCCTCCGCGGTGGCTTGCTCAATTTTTGCGATCTCCTCCGCGTAGTGCAGGAAGGTGTCGACGGAGGCCACGACTACGCGCGCCTCGATGGTCAGCAGTTCGATCCCGACGACGGATACCCGCGCCCAGACGTCGATGACGACGCCCTTGTCGAGTATGCGGTCGAGGACTTCGGCGAGACTCGAGGAGTCGGGTCGTCGTTGTGGTTGTGCCATAGACAACAAGCCGTTCACGACGCCCTCGTAACACGGCTGTCGCTGCGACTGCAAGCCGGGTGAGGGCCCCGTGATTCCGGCGGACTGGCCCTTCGTAGGCGCTCGATGGGGCTATCACGGCCCCGCCAGGGCTGCTACTGCAAGCACCACGGTAACGCGTCGAGGTCCCGAACGTCGCGTGACGAGACTCTCGAGTTCGAGTATCGACGGGTGTCCGGCGGCGGACTCCGCCGTCGGTCGCCGCCAGCGTCGTTGCATCCGCTCGCTCGAGGTGATCCGACCTCCCATGATACGTTCACGTCCACGGACGCGATGCGGTTGCCGAACGGTCACGCTACCCCGTAATCGATGCCGGCGACGGAGCGTGATTCGCCGATGACGAGCAACCGCTACGTCTACGGGATCGTCGACGGCGACCCGGTCGAGTTCGAGACCGACGCCGTCGCCGGTGCCGACCAGGTCTATACGATCTCCCATCGCCGACTCGGGGCCGTCGTCTCCGACATCGACACGACCGACCCCGAGGAGACCGACGAGGACGCCCAGCGCCACGACGACGTCCTCCGGGAGATCATGGACGAGCGCGAGCGGGCGATCGTGCCGATGCAGTTCGGCATGTCCTTCGAGAGCGATCGGACGCTGAAGAACGTCCTTCGCGGGGCGCGGCCCGCGTTCCGGCGCGCGATGAACGACATCGAGGGCCGGATCGAACTCGGCCTCAAGATCGTTCGGGAGGAGGACGCCGACGTGGACGACGAGGCGATCGAAGCGGCCGTCGACGACGAACTCGAGCCGATAGCGGCCCAGTCCGTACCGAACGACCTGTTCAGCGATCGACTCGTGCTCAACCGGTCGTACCTCGTGGACCGCGAGGACCGCGAGGCCTTCGACGAGGCGGTCGCGCGACTCGAGGGCGACGAGGCTCACGATCACGAGGACCTGACGTTTCGCTACACCGGCCCGTTCGCACCGTACAGCTTCGTGGACGTCGAGATCGGAGCCCAGAGGTAACGCTACCCATGTTCGTCCTCGACGACCTCCTGTTCCGGCCGATCGTCGGCATCGTGGACACGCTACACACCATGGCGCTGAACGAACTGTACGACCTCGAGGCGCTGGAAGACGAACTCAAGGAGAACCAGTTGCTGTACGAGATCGGCGAGCGCTCCGAGGAGGAGTACCGCCGGCGCAAGGAGGAACTCGAGGCCGAGATCGAGATCGCACAGGAAGTCCACGAACGACTCTCGAGCGGGCGTGTCGAGGTGAAGTCCTGAGTCCTGAGTCCTGACGCGCTCGCGTGACCGCCCGTGGTGCGGACGCGACGATTTCAACGATCACCGACCAACGACCACCGACCAACGAGCAACCTCGACGACTCCCCGCTCCCGACCACCCTCACCCAACAATGACCAAGGACGATCCCATCGACGACGGAAACGAGCCAACCGACGACTCCGAACCGCGCGACGAGAGCGCGGACTGGGACCGAACACGGGACGAAAGCGGCTGGCTCTCGAGCCTGCTGTCCGCGCTCGAGCGCCTCGAGGGGTCGGAATCTGGGTCGATATCCGGGCGCAAACGGACGGATCGAACGGTTCTCGATTACGACGTCTCGATCCGTTCCGGGAAGGACCTGCTCGACGAGTCGGGGTTCGACCGTAGCGCGTTCGAGGACCTGGACGGCGGGTCACGCGGCCGGCGTCCGGGGCCGGGATCCGGGACGGGACCGAACGGCGGTGATCGCCGTCGAACGCGGCGGTACCGGTCGTCGTCCTCGTCCTCGTCCTCGCCCTCGTCCTCGCCCTTGCCCTCGGCGTCGTCTTCGACCGACACCGAGGACGACCACCGCGTCACCACCCGGCGCGGCGAGGGCGAACTGCTCGTGACAGCGGACGTCGTCGGTGTCGATCCCGACGACGTCACCGTCGGTTTCGACGGTTCGATGCTCGTCGTCGCCGTGTCGGGACGGGAGATCGAGCGTCTCGAGGTCCCCTGGCCGGACCGACGGGCGGAAGCGACGATCAACAACGGCGTGTTGACGGTGTTGATCGAGTCCGAGTCCGGGTCCGCCGTAGAGTCCGACTCCGCCGTAGAGTCCGACGAAACGAACGACGGCCCGGAAACGGGGGAGGAGGAGAAGGAAAATGAGTAACGACGACGGCACCGACGACGAGTTCACCGCCTTGCTCGAGGAGGCCGAAGGGGCCCTCGAGAACCTCGACGAGTACCTCGGGAGCGCCGAGCGTCTCGACGAACTCGAGGAACTGGAGGAAGCCACCCCCGAGGCGGTCCTCAGCGACGTGGAGACGCTCGCGTCAGTCGCGGTCGAGATTCAGGAACTGGTCGAGACGATCGACCTGAGCGAGTTGCCGGAGGCCGTCGACGGCGACGAACTGCTGGCGGCGATCGAGACCGGCGAAATCCCGAACGCGATCGCGGAGGACGAAACGGGAGTGGGCGACGTGGTCGACGTCGCCAAACTATTCAAGGCGATCGATCTCCTCGAGGCCTGGGACGCCACGGACCTGACCGACCTCTGGCGGGAGAAACGCGAACTCGAGGAGGCGGTCGACGACCTGGCCGACGCGGACGACGAGGGCGGGGACGTCGGTATGATCGAAAGCGCCGCGTCTACGGCCGCCGACAAGGCCACGGACATGGCCGACGACGAGGACGGCTTCGTCGACGGGGACTGGGCCGACGACGCGGACCCTCGCGACGTCCTCGGGGACGTCAACGTGATGGAGGATCCCGAGGCCTACCAGGTCGCCATCCAGCAGGCCGCGATGCAGGGGATCGACGCCTTTCGCGCGGCGCTGCTCGAGACCCACGAGAAGTTCGAACGTCTGGTCGAGTACAACCGAGAGCGGATGCGCAGGCGCGATACGAGTGCACGTTCGCGGAACCCGACGGCGGCGTCGACGATGCCGACCGAGCGCGCGGCCGTCGGCAGCGGCGTCAAACACGGGACCGTCCCGCAGGACGTGCACCTCTCGACGGCCCCCAGCCGGAAGCGCATCTACGGCGACCGATTCGAGCGCGAACGGAAGCGGAAACGGGAACGCGAGGCGGAGGATCGGAATCGGAACCGGGACCGGAACCGGAACGGAAACCGGAAACGGGAACGCGAGGCGGAAGACCGGAATCGAAACGGGAACCGGAAACGGAGGCGAGACGACGATGACTGACCCACCACACACGCGGAACGGACGACCGCTCGAGGGGATCGACGCGACGGAGACCGGAGAGAGGGGTGAGACCGATGGTTGACGACTTCCAGCCGAGTCGCCAGAAGACCGACCTCGCCGAGGTCGTGGAGATGCTGCTGGACAAGGGGATCGTGATCAACGCCGACATCGCCGTCTCGATCGGCGACACCCAGTTGCTGGGCGTCCAGCTCCGGGCCGCGATCGCCTCGTTCGAGACCGCAGCGGAGTACGGCCTCGAGTTCCCCGAGGGAACGGATATGCGGCGGGTCGCGGCCGCGGTCGACGATCCCTCGCTCGCCGAGATGGAGCGACCGAACCCGGCGATCGATCCGACCCGCGGGGTCAACGTGACCGCCGACGAGCGGTACGCCGACGAGGAACGGCAGGCCGACGCGGACGAGGCCGGCGAGGCGAAAGACGCGAGCGGCGACCGGGACGACAGCCCCTTCTCACCCCCGGATCGGGGAACCGACAGGCTCGGTGCCCGTCCCGACCCCGAGCGACCGACCAGCGGCGGGTTCGACCTGATCAGCGACGGGGACGACGAATCGGAAAGCGGATCCGGAAACGGGGGCGACCGCCCGAACGACGGTGAGACTGGCGACTCGGACGCCGCGGAGACGGAACAGGAAGCGGAAACCGAACCCGAAACCGAACCCGAAACGGAGGAGAGCTAACGTGCCAACGATAGACGTCGGCGACGGTGAGGACGCACGCCAGGGGCTGGTCACGCTCGTCGTCACCGTCGTCGAACTCCTGATCGAGGCCCTCGAGCGCGAGGCCGTCCGGCGCATGGAGTCTGGCGACCTCTCGGACGAAGAGATCGAACGGCTCGGGAGCCAGCTCGCGCGAATCGAAGCCGAAATCGAACAGCTCAAACGGGACGAGGGGATCGAGGGCGGCGTCGAGGACCTCCGTGCGGACCTCGACGGGTTGGTCGACGACGCGATCCAGCAACTTCGCGGACCCGGCTCGTCCGCCACGCACTCCGACGCCCGCCCCCACGGCCCCGGCTATTCGGTGTTCGGAGGTGACGAGGAGTGACCGGGAACGAACCGGACGCGACCGAAGAACTCGAGACCGCCCTCGAGGAGCAAGCCGAGGCGGTCGCCGACGAGGTACCGGAGATCGACGAGGGACGATATCTCTACTGCATCGTTCGGACCGAAGCCGAGACCGGCGAGTCGACGCTCGAGACGACCGGCGTCGACGGCGAACCCGTCTCCGTCGTCGTCGCGGACGGTATCGGCGCGGTCGTCCATCCCTGTGAGGGGATCTACGATACCGCGGACCTCGCACAGGTCAGGCGATGGCTCGTTCGCCACCAGACCGTCGTCGACGAGGCCGGAGAGGCGTTTGGCACGCCGATCCCGTTCCAGTTCGATACGATCCTCAGAGGCGACGACGAGCGGGTCCGCGAGTGGCTCCGCGAAGAGTCAGAGACCCTCGAGCGCGCGCTGTCTGAGCTGGCCGGTCACTGGGAGTACCGGGTCGAGGTCGTCGAGACCGAACCCGTCCCGGACGAGGCGCTTATCGAGGACGACGACCGGCTGCGGGAACTCGACGCCCGGATCGACGACTCGGAGGAAGGGACGGCCTTTCTCCTGGAGAAGAAACTCGACCAGCGGCTCGCGGAACTGCGGGCGGCACGACGGGAATCGTTGACCGCGGACCTGCAGGATCGGCTGGCCGAGCGAGCACGGGAAGTCCACGCCCTCGAGCGCTCGCCGACGGCGTCGCTCGACGACGCGGTGGTGGACGAGGGCGATGCGAGGGCGGGGGCAGGCGGAAGCGGGGACGGAGGTGCCGGAAGCGGCGACGGGAACACCCTCTGTCGGCTCACCCTGCTCGCCCACGAGGAGGCCGAGGGCGAGATCGGCTCCGTCCTCGACGACGTGGCTGCGACCGACGGCCTCGAGGTCCGGTTCACGGGACCGTGGCCGCCGTACACGTTCGCGCCGGAATTGGGCGGTGGCGAGGATCGGAACGGCGGCAACCGATCGACGAACCCCGATCCCAGCCCATGAGACCACGCAAGGACGACGAGGCGCTGGTCGACGTGATCGACGTTCTGCTCAGGGATGGGGCCGTCCTTCGGGCCGACGTGATCGTCTCCGTCGCGGAGATCCCACTCGTCGGCATCAAACTTACCGCGGCGATCGCGGGCATGGAGACGATGACCGAGTACGGGTTCTTCGAGGAGTGGGACGTCGAGCACCGGCGGCGTCACTCGGACGTGGCCGTCGGATCGAACGGCCGAACGCCACCGAGCGCGGTCGAGTCCGCAGACGGTGGGGTCGGGCAGGACGACGCGACCGCTCGAATCGATCGAAACGACCGCGAGAACGACGAACGGGACGGCGAGTAACGGGAGACGAGAGCGAGAGGAGAACGAGAGGAGAGCGAGTGACGGTCTCGAGTCCCGATCGAGACCAGCGACGAGCCGTAATCGACGGGTGTCTCAGTCCGGGTACGGCCCCGATACTGACTCTGCCGGAGGTTCCTTTCGCCCCTTCGCAGGGGCCAGCGGTCAGGCGTACTTCGGCCGCTCCGTGGTCAACTCGACGTCGCCGCTGACGCGTTCCTCGTCGTGGTCCTCGTCGTAGACGTACTGCCCGGTCGACCCACACAGCGTGCACTCGTAGGACTCCGAAATTTCGTTGATCATTTCGCCGTCCTCGAAGTAGACCCGGCTCTGGGTTATCTGCAGGAACTGCGGCGTCTCGCAGTTAGAGCAGGTGATCATATCCGGTCGGTCGGTTCGCCCCACTGTAGTTATCCGGCTTGTAACGGAAGGCCGACTACGTACAACGGCCGTCTTACTGCGATACTCGCGGGCGTAAAATGTGTGGTATAGGGTGGCATGAATCCGGACACGGCGGGATCGACTCGGGCATCGGTAAACGGCGTATACCGCCCGACGTAACCGGGACCGCCGTCGCTCGAGCGACGTGGTAAGTGACGGCCAAACCGATTTCAATCTCGGGAATCCACTCGGTATCGACCGCTTTCGAGCCGGGTCTCCGGCCCACCGAGACACACCTCGAGTCCGGAGCGACTGGAACGGCTGCGGTCGTCCGATCGAGCACCGAGGTCACGGTAGTCCGGGGACCGCCACGGGGTTGCCGACGAGCGGACCCGGTCGGGGGGTCGCCGGTCGAGTTCCGATCGAGGATGTTCGTCGTCGCCGGACCGTGCCGCCGGGTCGTGCAGCCCGGATACCAGCCATAGCGTCAGGCTATAGCCCGGTTATTCGGATCCTGTCGACGGTGTGGGGAGACTACGACCGTCCAACCCGATCCATAACAAAGGGTGATCCCCCCATGGTGACACGTGCGGGGATGGAATGCCCCGCCGGGTACGCGCTCGGCCCGGATACGACGCGCTGACCAGCCGATTGCGTGCGTTCGTGCCCGGATCGCTCGGAAGTGGACTCGCCCCCGCTTCGAGTACGCTCATGTCTCTCATGCCGGGCGGGCTCCCGCCCCCGTCCGGGTTCCTAGAAGTCCGTCACGACCGGAATGCCGACGGTCCCGTAGTCGTCCATCACCGCGAGCGTCTCCGGGACGTCCTCGAGCGAGAGCCGGTCGCCGACGATCGCGTCGGGCTCGAGGGTCCCCTGCTCGATCAGGTCGAACAGTTCCCCGTAGCGGGAAAGCGGCATCCCGAAGGAACCGCGAAAGTCGATCTCCTGCATGGTCATGACGTCGACGGGGAGTTCGATCTCGCCTTCCTCCTCCCCGGTCGTGAGCCCGATCTGGACGTGGCGACCGCACGTCCCGAGACTGGCGATCGAGTTCCGGCAGGTCTCGGCGATCCCCAGGGCGTCGATAGCGACGTCCGCGCCGCCGTCGGCGATCGCCTTGACCTCGTTGGCAGGGTTCTCGACGGCCGACGCGTCGACCGTCTCGACGGCGCCGAGGGCACGGGCCCGCTCGAGTTTCTCCTCGCGGACGTCGACGGCGATCGGGTGAGCGCCCAGGGCGTCGGCCACGTGGATCGCCGAAAGCCCGACGCCGCCACAGCCGTGAACCGCGACCCAGTCGCCCGGCCGGAGGTCGGCCCGGTCGGCGAGCCCGTGATAGGCAGTCATGAACCGACAACCCAGCCCTGCCATCTCCGCGAACCCGACGTCGTCGGGGAGTTTCACGCAATTGAACTCGGCTTTCCGGACCGGGAACGCCTCGGCGAACGCGCCGGGCGCGCTCCCGGTAAGGCCGAGCGGGACGACCGCGTCGCAGTTGTTCGCCCGACCCTCGCGGCAGTGGGGACAGGTCCCGTCGCCGAGGTGGAACGGAACCGTGACCCGGTCGCCCGCCCGCAGCGTCTCGACGTTCTCGCCGACCTCGGCGACGACGCCGGCGGGTTCGTGACCGAGGATCTGTCCTTCCCGGACCGCTGCACCGATCCAGCTCCAGTCGCCCTGCCAGGCGTGCCAGTCGCTGCGACAGACCCCACAGGCTTCGGTTTCGACGACGACCTGGTCCGGTCCGGGCTCGGGGTAGTCGACCTCGCGGATCGCGAGCGGTTCGCCGTGGTCCTCGAGTACGGCAGCGCGCATGTGAGCCGTGTTCTCTATGCACGTACAAAACTCTAGCACCGCCAACCATTCGACCCGGTGAGAGTCGATCGGCGGCCGCCCGTACCTTTGTGGGGTCCCCCGTAGAAGTGCCCGTATGGACACGGGGGAGGACCGATTCAAACCGTACGGACTGTACATCTCGCGGCCGGTCCGGGACGCGCTCGAGGACCACCTCTACGAGGCGGCCGGCGTCGTCGACCTCGAGGGCTACTTCGAACCGTCCGCGTCGGCGATTCCGGCGGGCGATCCTGGTGCCGAGGCGACCCACGACCTCGTCGCCTCGGTCGTTACCGACTTCACGACGCTGTACGACGAAGCCGACTTCGCAGCGGCCGAGTCGCTCGCCCACGACGCCTTCGAGTTGACGTATCTCGCGGCCGAACCAGAGACGGTCGCGGCCGCCCGGGAGCGGTTCGAAGCTGCGACGATCATTCGGGAGACGGACCTCCGGACCGTCCACACCGCCGTGCTCGAGGCCCGGCTCTCGGCCGAGTAACGGCGGCGGCTGCTGTACCCGGGACGCCGATGCGACACGCGGCGCGGCACCCGTGTGCAGCCACGACTGTCGATACGTGTGACAATTCGCGACACACGTTTGTCCGCCGACCGCGATAGGCCTCGACATGAGCACCGGGAAGCCTGCGACCACGCCCAACTACCGCGACCTCGAGGACGACGAGTTCCGGGAGCGGATCGAGGACCTCCGGGGCCGGTACGCGGACTGCGACCTCTGTGCGTACGACTGTCGGGTCGATCGAACGGCGGGCGAGCACGGTACCTGCCAGGTCGACGACACCGCGTACGTCTCGACGTATTTCCCCCACTTCGGCGAGGAGGAACCCCTGAAGGGCCACAACGGGAGCGGGACGATCTTCCTCGCGAACTGTAACATGAAGTGCGTCTTCTGCCAGAACTTCGAGACCAGTCACGAGGCCGAAGGGGACCCGGCGACGGCCGAGGAGATCGCCGAAATGGCACTGGAACTCGAGGCGCGGGGCTGTCACAACGTCAACTTCGTCTCGCCGACCCACCACTCGCCACACCTCGTCGAGGCGGTCAAGATCGCCCGGGATCGCGGCCTCGGGGTGCCGATCGTCTGGAACTGCGGCGGCTACGAGCGCGTCGAGATCCTCGAACGCCTGGAGGGGGTCGTCGACATCTACATGCCCGACGTGAAGTGGGGCGACGACGCTGCCGCGGCCAAATACTCGAAAGCCCCCGGCTACTGGTCGAACGTCACCGATTCGCTGCGGGAGATGCACCGCCAGGTCGGCGACCTCGCGGTCGACGACACCGGGCTCGCGACCGAGGGACTACTCGTCCGTCACCTGGTCATGCCGAACCACGTCGAGAGCGCCAAACGGGTGCTCGAGTTCCTCGCCGAGGAAATCTCGAGGGAGACGTTCGTCGACGTGATGGCCCAGTACCGGCCCTACTACAAGGCCGCGGAGGAGGAGTTCTACGCGGAGATCGACCGCCCGATCACCGAGACCGAGTATCGAGAGGTCGTCGACCACGCGCGCGAGGTCGGCCTCGAGAACCTCTATCTCGACCGGTCGATGTTAAAGCGTGGCGGCTCGTTCGGCCTGTTTTGAGACGGAGAGAACGCGGGCCGCTCAGGGAGGCTCGACGCCGAGGATCGCATCGACGACGGCCTGGACGCGCGTCGCCGCCGCGAAGGAGACGAGGTCGCCGTCCCCGCCCTCGAGGTCGGTCACGAACTCGTCGACCAGCGACAGCGTCGTCTCCCCCGGTTCCTCGGTGATCACGCGTTCGTCCTCCTCGCCGGGGTCGGCGACGAGTCGACGCCACGCCCGTAGCGACAGCGAGCCCTCGGTCCCTTCGACCGTGATGCTGTTCTCCTCGCTGCCGGCACAGTCACAGAGGAGGTCGATCGTCCCGTGGACGCTCTCCTCGAGGTCGACGGCGCCGCTGCCCTCGGCGGCCGTTCGCCCCGCCCCGTTCGCGTCGGCACGCTCGAGATCGCCGCCGGCGAGGAAGGTTCCGACGATGGACTCCTCGTACGTCTCCGGGGCCGTGTACCGAACGTCCGCGGTGACGTCGGCGACGTCGCCGAACAGTTCCTGAGTCCCGAACACGAAGTGGCTCCCGACCTCCCGGAGTGGGCCGCCCTGTTCGCGGCCGGTGAGCCAGTCGACGTCCTGCCACTCGCGGGGCCACTGCGGGAAGCGAAACCGGAGAGTAACCCGTTTCGGCGTGCCGATTTCGCCGGCCGCGATCCGCTCGCGCATCTCGACGAACCCCGGGGTGTAGCGAAACGGGAAGTTGATAGCGGTCGTACAGTCGCTCTCGCGAGCACGGTCGGTCAACTCGCGACCGACGGCCGCGTTCTCCGCGATGGGCTTCTCGCAGATGACGTGCGTTTCCGCCTCGAGTGCGGCCCGGACGACGGTCGCGTGGTGTTTCGGGGGGACGCCCACGTAGACGATGTCGACCGCGTCGATCCCGACGAGGTCCTCGACCTCGGTGACTGACTGGCAGTCGTACGTGGCTGCCATCGACTCCGCCTTCTCGGGGACTCGATCGCAGACGGCCCGGATCGCCGTCCGTTCGTGCTGGTCGAACGCCTCCGCGAGCCGCGAGCCGATAACGCCACAGCCGACGATTCCGACCTGGTGCATGCACGGACGGTGAACCGCTCGTCTCAAGAAGGTGCGCATTCCGTTCGGGATGTCGCTGCAACCGGGTTTCGGCGCTCGGGTCGGTCGTCCTCAATCGTCGTCAGTCGAAACGACGTTCGATCCGACCCCCTCGAGTGACGGGTCGTCCGCGGTCAGGGTGCCATCACGCCAGGTGCCGCGTTCGAACCAGAGATACGCGACGATTCCCCCGACGACGTTCGAGATCGGGAAGGCGATCCAGAGTCCAATCACGTCGAACGTGCTCGAGGCGATCCAGGCGACTGGAAGGCGAACGAACCCGAGCGTCACGAGGGAGATGGCGGCCGCGATCGTCGTGTGACCGGATCCCCGGAAGCCCCCGGTGTAGGCGCGCATGACGCCGATGAACCCGAACGTGAGTCCGGTCACGCGGAGGAAGGTCGTGGCGTGATCGACCACTGCCGGATCGGGGGAAAAGATGCCGGCGATCGGTCTCGCAGCGAGCACGATGAGTCCACCACCCACCGTGAGGACCACGAGCATAGTGCGTGCGCCGAAGTGATTCGTCTCGGCGGCACGGCCGACTTTCCCGGCCCCGATGTTCTGGCCGGTCATCGTCTCGATCCCCTGGGAGACGGCGAGCGCCGGCAGGAAGATCACCGAAAAGACTCGAGTTCCGATGCCGTACGCCCCGCTGACCGCGTTCGGGAAGGTCGCTACGACGACCAGAAGCAGGGTGATAGAGAGCGATCGAGCGGCTCCTTCGACGGAGGCCGGTAGTCCGATGTTGAGGATCGTCCGCCCGAACAGGGGGTCCGGAACCATCTCGGAGAGGCGGATCCGGACGCCGCGATTCCCGCGGAACATGATCGCCAGCCCGACGGCGAGGGCAAGTGCCCGAGTCCCCACGGTCGCGATCGCAGCGCCGCCGATTCCCCAGCCGGTGAATCCGGTTGCCTCGAGTGCCGCGGTTTCCAGTCCACCGAGTCCGAGAACGCCGAACAGCGGATTCGCGTCGAACCCGAAGATGAGGATCGGATCGAGGACGATATTGAGAATCACCGAGCCAGCCATGACGTACATCGGCGTCACGGTGTCGCCGTAGCCGCGCATGAGCGCCAAAAAGACCGCAAAGCCGAAGACGGCGAACAGGCCGACGGCGTAGACGCGCATATACTCGACGACCAGCGGTGCCACGGTCTCGTTCACTCCGAGGAGTGCGGTGATATCGTCGACGAAGACATACCCCAGGACACCCAGTACGATGGAGATGACCGCCGCGTAGGCCACGGTCTGCGAAGCGGCGTACGCGGCACGCTCATCGTTGCCCGCCCCGGTGTGCTGAGCGACGAGGACGCTCCCTGCGACCGAGATGCCCAGGGCGAGCGAGATCATCAGGAAGACGATCGGGAACGCGAACGTAATCGCGGACAGCGCCTCGGTGCTGTGGCGCCCGAGCCAGAAGGTGTCGGCCAGGTTGTACAGCACCTGAAAGAGGTTCTGGACGATGATCGGCAACGAGAGGGAAAACAGCGGCCAGCCGATGTCACCCGAGGTGAGATCCAACGCTTCTGGTCCTCTGAACAGGGAGTCGATGGAGTCTCTGATTCCCATCAGGCGATCACCGCCGACGGGTTCTCACCGACGAGAGAGGGATCGGTGCAGGCACGTGTAGTCTCGGAGCGACGGGCCGGGTGCCAAACGGCGACCTGTCGCGTGTGTGTTCCTTCGATCACCGTTCTCAGGGAGTCACCAGCCGGATCAGGATCGACGTGATCCTCGAACGCGCCCGTCTCGTGACCAGCAGCGATCGTCTCGTGGAGTCCGGATCCGGACAGTACCGTCCCGTCGAACGCCCTCAGTGTCTCCCGGAGAACGTCGTCCGACGGTGCCTGCGGGCGTCGCTCGAGCAGTGCGGTCCGAAAGTCGATTCCCGGGTTAGCTTCCTCCTCGGCGAACTGCAGGGTGAGCAACGCGTCGAGTCGACCGGGTTGGGTTTCGCCCGATACCCCGTCCGGCCGTTCCGGGTATCGCTCGTAGCGGTAATCGAGAAACGACGCGAGGAGGTGTTCCTCGCTGGCGTAGTAGTGAATGGCCGCTTTGCTCAGTTCCGATTCGTCCACGATCCGCAGCATCGCCAGGTCCGCGTAACCGCGTTCGCAGAGCGTACGATAGGTCGCCTCGAGGACCGCTCGTTCCGTATCGTCCATCAAGTACAGTCCTTACTGACTGGTCAGTCAAAAATCTTGGGGAGCCGGCCACCCCTTACGAGACCGCTCTTCCGTGCCCGAGTCGGTGGGTCTCGAGCGACGGTCGAAGCCGGCACACAGGCTGGGAACCCACGGTCCGGGGACCCGTCCCCAACTGGCAGCCATCCGTACGAACGGGTGAATCGAAGGTCCGGGAGAGGGCACTTATGGATCCACTGCAGCGATGGAGACCCTGGGCGCACTAGCCGCGGTTCGCATTCAGGTCGTTCGTTTCGAACCGCGCGACCGCGTGCGATCGGGTGTGCAGTGGCAGCGACTCGCAGGGGCAACTATCGGTACGGTGAGTACTGGCACGACTCGGCGTTGTCGACTCGGACATGTGAAGTGGTGTTCCCATTCGACTGGATTTCTCTCCTAAACATAACTAACATTGATTGAATCTTCGAATGAGTAACAGATGAGCGAAACTGACTCGTCGGTCCGTAGCTCCGCGACGTCTCGACGCAACTTCCTGAAGTTAGTTGGGTCGATGTCTGCGGGATCCGTTATCACACAATACGGGTCCGAGGTCGCGAGAGCCCTCGAGCAGGCGACTGACGGCAATAAAGAAGCCGTCTGGATCCAGGGACAAACCTGTTCGGCATGTACGATGTCGACCCTTCAGGGGGCCGCACCCAGCCTCGAGGAAGCGATCTCGCAGTTCAAACTCGAGGTCACGTTCCATCCGGAACTCATGGCCGAAACCGGTGAAGCGGCGATCGATGCGATGAGTTCTTCGCCCGATATTCTGCTGGTCGAGGGGGCGATTCCGACGAAGATACCCTCTGCTGCGACGTTCGGGCGGGACGAAAACGGTCATCACAAGCCGGTACTGGACTGGGTGCTCGAGTTGTCGGAGGACGCCGAGTACGTGATGGGGATCGGCACCTGTGCCTGCTACGGCGGGTGGCAGTCGGCCGAGAACGGGGCGCCTGACGTCTACGACTTCCAGGAAGAAGGGCCGTGGATGGATCCGAACGTCACCGGTGCGAAGGGGTTGCAGTATACCCACCGGGAAGGTGATGCCGGCGTGCTCGGCCCCGAGTTCACCGCGGGATCGGGTCTGCCGGTTATCAATGTCCCGGGCTGTATGACCCACCCCGACTACGTCCTGCTGACGGTGGCGACGCTATTGAACGGCCACGACCCCGATTTAGACGAGTTCAATCGGCCAAAAGCGTTCTACGGACCGCTCGTTCACGACGAGTGCTCACGGCGGGGCTACTTCGACCGCGGCGAGTTCGTGGACCACGTCGGCGACGGTTCCGGGAAGTGTCTCTACAACGTCGGCTGCAAGGGACCGTACTGTCACTGTGACGACTCGGTCCGGCTGTGGAACGACGGGACCAGCGTCTGCAGGAACGTCGGTGCCCCCTGTATCGGCTGTATGGAACCCGGCTTCTGGGACCGGATGACGCCGTTCTACGAGCCCGCGGAGAAACAGGGGCTCGCACTCACCGACGTCGAGACCGCCGGCAAGGTCGCCGTCGGTGCGACGGTGGCCGGTCTCGGGGCCCACGCCGCCCGGAAGGCGATGGGGTACGGCGACGACGAGGCCGCCGATGGACAGGACGGTGACGAAGAACGCCTCGAGGCCGACGGCTGTGGCTGCGGAGGCGACTGTGGCTGTCGAACTGACACCGAACCGACCGACTCACTGGAGGACCGATAATGCCGGAGATCGAGATCGACCCGACGACGCGTATCGAGGGCCACCATAGCACGACGCTACAGGTCGAGGACGGCGTCGTCACGGAGGCAAAGAGCCACATGGACATGTTCCGCGGCATGGAGACCGTCGTTCTCGATCGGCCCCCGTCCGATGCCCCGGTGTTCACCCAGCGGGTCTGTGGGGTCTGCTTTACGGTCCACCGGATGAGTTCGCTCCTGGCCATCGAAAACGCCGCCAGGGAAGCCGGCGTCTTCGACGGCGTCCCCGACACCGCCCGGAAGATGCGCAACCTCCTGGAGAAGATCGCGACCCTGTGGAACCACGCGGTCCACATGTTCGCCCTGGTCGGGCCGGACTACAGCGACGCCGTCGCCGACACGGGGCTCGAGCGGCTCGATCCGATGGAGGGCGAGGGATACAAGAAGGCCCTGGACGCCCAGCGTCAGCTCCTGCAGGGCTTTGCCGAGTTCGGCGGTAAAGCTCCCCATCCGCTCACCTACGCCCCGGGCGGGATGTCGGCGACGCCGACGGAGGGCAAACTCCAGACCATACGGCGGCAGGTCGAGTACGTAAGCGACTGGCTGGGCCCGACCGACGCGATCCCCGAGGTGATCGGGAACGTCCGTAACGGCGAGTTCGACCCGTCGCTCGGCGAGGGGTTGCACGACATCGTCTCGATCCTGTTCGCCGCAAAGGAAGCCGGTGCGGACGACTTCGGCGTCGGCCCCGGCCGGTACTACTGCAACGGCGTCTACCCCGACGGCGAGGGCGATCGAGAGGTTCCGGCAGGCATCTACGTCGACGGCGAACTCTCTCACCCGAGCAAGGAGGAGATCACGTCGGCGATCACCGAGGACACCACCCGGGCCTGGTACACCGACGATTCCGGCGGCCATCCGATGGAGGAGTCCCCACCCAAGCCCGACCCCGAGAAGGACGGTGCCTACTCGTGGGGGAAGGCACCGCGGTACGACGGAATGAACATGGAAACCGGATCGCTCGCCCGTCTGATCGTCACCGACCGGGATCCGTTCGACCTGCGGGCGGACCTGGGCGGCGATCCGACCAAGAGCACCACGTTGAACCGGTTGATCGCGCGGGCCCAGGAGGCTGTCCTGCTCCGGGACGGGATCCTCGAGTTGCTCGAGGAGATCGAACCGAACGCAACGGTCAACCGGGGCTGGACCGACGACTTCAGCGGCGAGGGTGTCGGGCTCTGGGAGGCCTCCCGCGGCGCGCTCTCTCACTGGGTGAAGATCGAGGACGGCACGATCACCAACTACCAGATCATCACGCCGACACTGTGGAACCTCGGCCCCCGTGACGGGAACGGAACGCCGAGCATCTTCGAGGGGGCCGTCGAGGGAATGGAGGTCACGGACTACGAGAATCCGATCAACGTCATGCGGACGGTCCGGTCGTTCGACCCCTGTCTGGCCTGTTCGGTCCACGTCGAGAGCCCCGCAGGTACCTACACCGAAGAGGTCACCCCCGCATCGCCGGGGACCGCGGCTGCAGGGAGTGAACGGCCGTTCGCCGGCCAGGAGGTGGACGAACCGTGAGCAGTAGTGCCGACGCGAGTTCCAGCTCGAGTGCGGGCACAGGAACTGGATCGAGGGGGATCCGCGAACGCCTCGGCTCGGTCGTCTCGGATGTACTGACGCCACCTGAAGAGGCCGACGACCGGTACGACCGGATCCGGGCACTGAAGGGCCGAGTCACGGTCGAGCGCCATAGCCTCGGCGCGCGGCTCTCCCACTGGACCCAGGCACTCCTCATGTTCGTCCTGCTGGGGACGGGATATGCCATCAGGACCGGTACCTACGGGCCGATGAACGTCCCGCCCTGGGACGGCTACTACATCGCGTTCGGGCTGCACATGTGGGCCGGCATCCTGCTGATGGCGTTTCTGTTCGTGCTCTTCCCGCTATACCACGTCTACGTCGATGGACACCGACAGCTGGCAGAGATGGACGACGTTCGGGTTACCGTTCGGGTTGCACAGGCGTTCGTCGGCCTGAAGTCCTACATTCCGGGGTATCACCATGCCCGCGAGACCTACGACGAGGAGGACGGCGACTGGGTCGCATACCACCCGATGCAGAAGACGTTCTTCTGGTGGGTGTCGATCTTCTTCGGTCTGCTCACGCTGACTGGCTTCGGTATGTACGCCGAGATGCGGACGGATCCAGTCCGGTGGATCGAACTCCTCGGGTTTCTCTCACCGTGGCTCCCGTTCGAGTTCTTGCTGCAGATCCACTTGCTGTTGGCTTTCCTCGTGTTCGCGATGATACTCGGCCACGTCTACTTCGCGATCCTGCCGAGTAATCACGGCGCGCTAAAGTCGATGGTGTTCGGGAAGATGGACGCATACGTCCTCGAGGAGACCGATGACAGCGAAGAGTAACGACGCCAGGCCGTCGGCGACCGAAGAGAGTCGCCGCCGGGCGGTCGTCGGCGTCGGCAGCATGGTACTGGGGGACGACGGGGTCGGCTACCACGCGATCGAGGCCCTGCAGGAGCACGACGGCGATCTTCCGGCGGGGACGACCCTCACGCACGCAGGGACGACAGCGTTCCTGGCGCTCGAGGCGATGAGCGGGGCTGACCTGGCGATCGTCGTCGACGCCCTCGCGATCGACGAATCGCCGGGAACGATCCGGGAGTATCGACTCGACCGGCCGGACACGAGCGCGCCCGAGGTGACGATGCACGACTACAGTTTCACTGATGCCCTCGCGGTGGGCGACGCAGCATACGACGTTCCCGAGGAAGTGTACCTGATCGGTGTCGTGCCGGAGCGGCTCGAGCCCGCAGTCGAACTCTCGGAACCGGTCGAAACAGCACTTCCGGAACTGGTGTCGCGGATCGAACGACGGCTTGTTACCGAGACGGATCACTGAACCAATGAAAGGCTACTGGCACTGTACTGACTGCGGTGAACGGATAGCGAAAGACGCGATCGACGAGCACGAGAGCAACGGCCACCACGTGAGGGGCCATTTCCGCCCCGATCGGCTGCTTGCCGGCGACCCGGAGATGATCGGCTCGCAGGTAAACGACGGCGACGGGGGTGGCGTCTGATGTGTCTGGGTGTCCCCGGCGAGATCCGGGAGATCGACGGCCAGGAGGCAGTCGCCGACTTCTGGGGCGTCGAACGCCGGGTCAGGCTCGACGTCGTCGGCGACGCGGTCGAGGTCGGCGACTACGTTCTCAACCACGCCGGGTTCGCGATCCGGAAGATTCCGGACCACGAAGTCGAAGAGACGATGGCCATCTACGAGTCGCTGTTCGCGGATGATCCCGACGAGGCCCTCGAGGAAATCGGTTCACAGGGGAGTGAGACGGCTGAGCTCGAGCTCGGTGGGGACGAATGAGCGAGGACCTGAAGTTCCGTGATCCGGACGCAGCCGAGGAGTTAGCGGCCGACCTCGAGGAGTTGATGGATCGGATCGACGATCCCGTCGAGATCATGCACGTCTGTGGCTCCCACGAACAGGTCATCGCGAAGTTCGGGTTGCGGAGCATGCTCCCCGAGGGATTGTCGATCACGATGGGGCCGGGGTGTCCGGTCTGTGTGACCGACATGCCGGAAGTCGACGAGGCCGTCGCGCTGGCCGAGGACGGGAAAGTCGTTGCCACGTACGGCGACATGTTCCGCGTTCCCGGTACGAGAAAGAGTCTCGCCGACGCAAAGGCAGCGGGGGCGAGCGTGGAGGTCGTCTACAGCGCGAGCGAGGCGGTCGATCTCGCGGCGGAACGCGACGAGGAAGTCGTCTTCTTCGCGACGGGGTTCGAGACGACCGCGGCACCGACCGCGGCGATCCTGCAGACTGGCCCACCCGAGAACTTCTCGGTGCTGTCGGCACACAAGTACGTCCCGCCGGCGATGGAAGTCGTCGCCGAAATGCCGGACACCGACGTCGACGGGTTCCTCGCTGCCGGACACGCGGCGACGATCACCGGATACGGTCTCTTCGAGGAATTCGTCGACGGCTACGACCTGCCGGTCGTCGTCGGCGGCTTCGAGCCGATCGACGTCCTGTACGGCCTCCGGAAACTGCTCGAGTTCCTCGCCGAAGGCGAAGACGGACTCGCGAACGCGTACCCACGCTGTGTCACCAGGGAGGGTAACGAAGCAGCGATGGACGCCATCCGTGAGGTCTTCGACCTGACGGCCGGCGAGTGGCGGGGTATCGCCGACATCCCGGACGCCAATTTCGTTTTGAGCGACGCGTACGCCGAGTACGACGCCCGCGAACGGTTCGATATCGAGCCCGTCGAGGGAGACGTGGACCCGCTAACCGAGCAGTGTCTCTGCGGGGACATTATGGCCGGGACGACCTCGCCGGAGGAGTGTGACCTCTTCGGCGACGAGTGTACGCCGTCCAATCCCGTCGGGGCCTGTATGGTGTCCGACGAGGGGACGTGCAAGATTCACCTCGAGTACGGAGGGCGACCCGATCTATGACTGATGACGTAGACGACGAGACGATCACTCTCGCGCATGGTGCAGGGACGGGACGGACGACCGAACTGATCGAAGAGACGGTCCTGCCGCACCTGGCCAGCAACGGGCAGGAGTCGGTCGGACTCGAGGCCCTGGACGACGGAGCGGTTCACGACGTCGGCGACCGCGCGATCGTGACCACGACCGACAGTCACGTCGTCTCGCCGCGATCGTTTCCCGGCGGCGACCTCGGTCGGCTCGCGGTCGCGGGGACGGTCAACGACCTCGCGGTCATGGGCGCGACCGACCCCCTCTCGCTGACCTGTTCACTGGTCGTCGAGGAAGGTACCCCGCTGTCGGAAGTCGAGTCGGTTCTCGAATCGATGGCAGCGACCTGCGAGGAGGCCGAGTGTGCGATCACGACCGGCGACACGAAGGTGATGGGGAGCGGCGAGATCGACGGCATCGTGGTCAACACGACCGGGGTCGCCATCATTCCGGACGGGGAACACGTCCCTGACGCCGGCCTCTCGACGGGGGACAAGCTCATTCTCTCGGGTCCCGTCGGCGACCACGGCATCGCTCTACTGGCCGAACGGGAGGGGTTCGATCTCGAGGGCGACCTCGAGAGCGACGTCGCCCCGATCAACGGCCTCGTCGCGGCGGCGCTCGAGGCCGGAACCGTGACGGCGATGAAAGATCCTACGCGGGGAGGGTTCGCCACCGCGGTCAACGAGATGGTCCGCAAGGCGGACGTCGGAGCGACGGTCGACGAAACTGCGATACCGGTCGGGGACACCGTCGCCTCGTCCGGCGAACTGCTGGGGATCGACCCGCTGGATGTGGCAAACGAGGGGAAAGTCCTCCTCGGCGTCGATCCCGAGGACGCCGAGGCGGTACTCGAAGCGATCCGCAGCCATCCGCTGGGCGAGGACGCCGCGGTCGTCGGTGAGGTTACCGACGACCATGCGGGCCGGGTCGTCCTCGATACCGGCTTCGGCCGGCGCTACCTCTCGGAACCGGAGGGCGTTCAACTTCCACGGATCTGCTAGTATGCACGAGTTTAGCGTCGCCGATGCCGTGCTCGAACGAGCGCTCGAGACCGCAGCCGACCACGGGACTGCGATAATCGAGGAACTGACGATCGAACTCGGGACGGCGACCCATGTCAACCCCGACCAGCTCACGTTCTGCCTGGAAACGATCGCCGACGGAACGCCAGCAGCCGACGCCACGGTGACGATCGACCCTGTCGAACCACACGCCCGCTGTGACTGTGGTTGGGACGGCGAGCCGCCGACGCTCGACGTGTCGGGAGCTGTCGCGCCGAACTTGCGCTGTCCCGACTGTGGCGAACGGCTCGAACTGGTCCGGGGCAAGGAGTGTCGACTTTCGAGTATCACCGTTCCCGACGCGGACTCGTCCGCGGGGAACGGTGACGACCCGATGCGAATCGACGAAACCGGTGACTAATACTATGTATCCAACCCGAACACGGATCGATATCGACCGATCCACGGCGTACAGCTCACGACTCAACACGGTGCTCGCCACCGCCTTGAAGATCCCGTCGACCCTTCGCTGTCACCGATTCGGTCACGACGACCACGAGCACGATCACGACCACGGGGGCAACGAGGACGATGTCCTCGCTCGTTTCCGCGAGCAAGCCGCCGACGTCCACGAACGAGTCGTCCACGACAACGACGTCACTTGCATCGAGTTCCTCGGTGCGACCGGCAGCGGCAAGACGATGGTGCTCGAGCGACTCGCCGAGCGTGTCCCTGCCGAGGAACGTGTCGGCGTCGTCGTCGGCGACGTCGCCGGTGAGGACGATGCTCGCCGGCTCGAGGAACACGGCGTCGAAACCGTCACCGTCAACACCGGGAAGGAGTGTCACCTCGACGCGTCGCTGGTCGACGATGCGATCGACTCGTTCGACCTCGAGCAACTCGATCGACTCTACTTCGAGAACGTCGGCAACATGGTCTGTCCGGCCGACTTCCCGCTGGGTGCACAGACGCGCGTACTGGTCGTGAGCGTAACCGAAGGTGATGACGTGGTGCGGAAGCATCCGCTCCTGTTCCAGGCCTGTGACGCGACGGTCGTGAACAAGGCCGACCTCGCCGACGCCGTCGGCGCTGACCTCGAGCGAATGCGGGCCGACGTGACGGACGTCGCTCCTGGCATGGACGTCTTCGAAACGAACGCCCGCGGCGACGACGGCGTCGACGCGCTTGCTGACTTTCTCGACGGACACGAACACGACCACGAGACGGCTCACGCATACGAGTAACTATGGCGGCCGATCAGGTTCGGGCGACGGTTCGGATCGACGGCGTCGTCCAGGGTGTCGGCTTTCGACCCTTCGTCTACCGAACGGCACTCGACGCTGGTGTCAGCGGCTACGTTCGCAACGCCGGAGGGACCGTCGACGCTGCGTTCGAGAGCGACCGCTCGAGCGTCGAGTCCGTTCTGGAGACGCTCCGGGCGGAGAACCCTCCGCTCTCGCGGGTCGATCGAGTCGACGTGACCTGGACCGATCCCGTCGGGACCGACGGGTTCGAGATTCGCGACTCGAGTACGGACGGCACCACTGATTCCGGGTCCGGGGGTGGGGCTCCCGTCCCGCCCGACACTGGCATCTGCGACCGGTGTCTCGCGGACGTACGCGACCCGGACTCGCTGTACCATAGCTACTGGGCCACGAGTTGCGTCGACTGTGGGCCTCGATTTTCGGTCGTCCGGGGGGTCCCCTACGACCGCGACCGGACGTCGATGGACGAATTCCCGCTCTGTGAGGACTGCAGGGATCGCTACGAAGAGCCTGCGGATCGACGGTATCACGCTCAGGCCGTCGCCTGTGCGAACTGCGGGCCGACGTTGCGATACGAAGCCGATCCCGCTGCGAGCGTCGCGAACGGCTCGGCCGCGATAGCACGCGCCGCATCCGCTCTCGCCGACGGGGAAATCGTCGGGCTGAAAGGAACCGGCGGCACGCATTTCGTCTGCGACGCGACCGACCCAGACGTCGTCGACCGACTCCGGGAGCGAACTGGGCGGCCGACGAAACCCTTCGCGGTGATGGCACCGGACGTAGCTTCGGTCAACTCGTTCGCGCTCGTCGACGGGAACGAACGGGAGCTCCTCGAGGACGTTCGCCGGCCGATCGTCCTTCTCGAGGGCGACGACGAGACGACCTGGCTCGACGAGATCGCACCAGGATTACACACCGTCGGCGTTGCCTTGCCCTACGCTGGCGTCCACCACCTGCTGTTCGACCACGTCGAGGAGCCCCTGGTGATGACGAGCGCGAACCGTCCCGGCGAGCCGATGGTCACGTCCGCAACTGACCTGTGGGAACGGTTGGGTGATGTCGTCGATGGTGCCCTCGTTCACGACCGAACGATCGTCAATCGCTGTGATGACAGCGTCGTCCGTACCGTCGACGGCAAACGGCGGTTTCTCCGTCGCTCGAGGGGATGGACGCCGATGGCGCTGCCTGCCGTCGATGACGCGGACGAGGGACCGGCGGTTCTCGCGCTCGGGCCGGAACGGGACGTGACTGTCGCCGTCGCCGACGGTGACCGCGTCGTCCCGTCACAGCACGTCGGCGACGTCGACGGACCCGACGGCCTCGCCTTTCTCGAGGAAGCCGTCGATCGACTGACGGCGCTGACCGGGATCGAACCGGACGTCGTCGCCTGCGACCTACACCCGGAGTTTACGACGACCGAGTGGGCGAGACGATACGCCGAGAACGGGGACGAGAACCTGCTCCGTGTCCAGCATCATCATGCCCACGCCGCAGCCCTCTGTGCCGAACACGATCTCGAGCGAACGGTCGCGATCGTTGCCGATGGCACAGGGTACGGCCCGGATGGAACGATCTGGGGCGGCGAAGTGCTCGACGTCACGCCTGCCGACTTCGAGCGTGTCGGTGGTCTCGAGCAGTTCTCGTTGCCAGGCGGTCGAGCGGCAATACGCGAGCCGGCACGGATCCTCGCGAGCCTGCTCGCGGACGAAGAGCGGATCGACGAGCGGCTTCTGGCGACCGACGTGGCCGAGACACCCACCGAGGCCGCTGTCGTCCGACAGGAGGCCGAACGCGGAGTAAACACACCGACGACGACCAGTGCAGGTCGGTACCTCGATGCCGTGAGTGCTCTGCTCGACGTCTGTGGCCGTCGTCGCTACGAGGGCGAGCCAGCGATGCGACTCGAGGCGGCTGCCCACGACGGAAGCCCACGGTCGATCGATCTCGAGTTCACGAGCCGTAACGGGCAACGAACTCTCGATGTGCGGGCACTCGTCACTGATCTCGCTGCCATGACCGAGGAGTACCCGCAAGCGGACGTCGCTGCGACCGCGCAGGAGGCACTGGCACGCGGTCTGGGGAGGATCGCCGTCGAGACTGCACACGAGCGTGACCTCGAGACGGTCGGGTTCACTGGTGGCATCGCCTACAACGACGCGATAACCGCAGCAATTAGACGGCACGTAACGGAAGCCGGCCTCTCGTTTGCGACCCCCGTTGACGCTCCCGCCGGAGACGGCGGCGTTTCGTACGGACAGGCGATCGTCGCACGGGCACGCGGTGGTCGCGGACGAAACCGCTGAGCCGCGTGCCTGCTCCCGGCGGCAGAGCTATCACCTCGAGCAACGCTGCGGGCGATGCACTCGATTCGAGCCAATCGGGTGACTCGGTCCGGTCAGTCCCGGCGCTGCCCCGGTCGTGGTCGGGTTTCGGGGACGGTACGGCGGGCAATCGATACGAGCACCACCATCGTCAGCAGCGTCCCGACCGACAACAGCCCTCGCCCCACCGAGAGCCCGGCCAGGGCCGTGACGTCGGCGTAGAACGTAAAGAGGAGGAATGCCGGGAAGACGGTCCCGATCGCGTACCGCCACGGGATCGCCAGGGGGCGCGAGATCGCACCCGACCCTTCGAGGTACTCCTCGATGGCGGCCGGGCCGAGTACCCAGGCCGTATACACCATGAACCCGGTCAGCCCGAGCACCAACAACAGATCGACGAGGTGATCCGCAAACAGCGTAAACACCGCGGGGCTGAACGCGTTCACGCCGCCGGTAAGCGCGACCAGCGCGAACAATCCACGGGTCGCAGTCGACCGCTCGAGGTCGAACTCGTCGACCAGGAACGAGACCGGGATCTCGAGAATGCTGATCAGGCTCGTGAGGGCCGCGAGGAAAACGACCAGGAAGAAGACCGCGCCGAGGAGTCGTCCGCCGGGCAGGTTCGCGAACGCGCTGGCGATACCGACGAACAGGGCGCCGGGGCCGCCCTCGGTCGGTCCTGGCGCGAACGAGAACAACAACGGGAAGACCACCAGTCCGGCCAGGATACCGATGCCGAGATTGAATACGGCGATAACCGAGGCGTCGAGGGGTAGCGAGCGATCGTCGTCGACGTAGGACGCGTAGGTTATCATCGTTCCGCCACCGATCGAGAGGGTGAAAAGCGCCTGGCCGGCGGCCGAACCCAGCACCGACAGGAAGTTCTCGGCCAGGTAGGCCCCGTCGAACCCGAGGTAAAACTCGTAGCCCTGCGCGGTGTCGGGCTGTCCGGCCGCCCAGATCGCGAGTCCGACGAGCAACACGACGATGCCGGGCATCATCACCTTCGTCGTCGCCTCGATGCCGCGCCTGATCCCTGCACCGACGATCAGAGACGTGGCCGCGAGGACGGCGAGTTGGTACCCGAACGCTTCGGCACCGTAGCTGATCGTCGCGAAATGGGCTTCAGGATCCGCGAAATAGGCACCCGTCGCACTCTCGAGGAAGTAGCGGAGAATCCACCCGCCGACGACGCTGTAGAACGACAGTAGCATGATCGACGTGACGACACAGAGCCCGCCCAACGCCGTCCAGAAACGCGATCCGGAGAGGGACTTGAACGCTCCGACCGGGTTCCGATTCGACCGTCGACCGATCACGAACGCGGCCAGCAACCCCGGAACCCCAACGACGAGGACAGTGAACAGATACAACAGCAGAAAGGCACTTCCGCCGTTCTCCGCGGTCATCCATGGGAACCGCCAGAGGTTTCCCAACCCGATCGCGCTTCCGACCGCGGCCAGGATAAATCCGGCACGACTCGCCCAACTCTCACGTACCATTCTGTCTCAGCGAACCAACTCGGCGCGCATAAGAATTGTTACTCAGTGGCTCAGCGCACTCGCAGTTGGGTGGGTGCTGGGAGGTAGTCGAGATATATTGACACGATGGGTCCGTTTCATATGTCCGCGAAGGGCGAATCAGGTCCCAGCAAACCGCGTTTGAGCATCTCGAGATCCGTGATCGACCGTTTCATTTCGGAACAATTACTTATATGGCTGTCCGGCGTGATCCGACTCGGTCGGCGGTGTCCTCCTGACGTCGGGACCGGTCCTCCCACTCGAGGCGTCTGTCTACGGCAGGGACCGATACTGGACGCGGAGATCGTGTGAGTAGTGAAGGAGATTGAACCACGCCGAGACGTACTTGCTCGCACCCAGCGGTCACTGCGCGAGCCGCGATTCGGCGGTTCAAATCTGCCCAACGTCACGATCCCGTCGCTCTCGAGTTTGCTCGCGACAGAAGTAGTGGGTTGGGGCAGATTTGAACCACGCCGAGACACGCTCGCTTCGCTGCGCGTGACTCGTCTCGTTCAAATCTACCGTAACAATTTCTGACGGAACGGATGACTCGCGTTGCGTGGCGGTATCGCCACGCTCCGCTCGTCGGTTGTTGTTCCGTCAGAAATGGGTTGGGGCAGATTTGAACTGCCGACTTCCTCCGTGTGAAGGAGGTATCATAACCGGACTAGATCACCAACCCGCAGTCCGTCGTACCCGCGCGTTCGACTTAAGGCTTCCTTTCATCGACCGCGGCAGGTGGGGACCTCGAGCCATCGAGCCATCGAGCCATCGAGCCCTCGAGCCGAACCCCATCAGGAGTCAGTACGTCGGCTCCTCTTCCGTCTCCCCGTCGCGCTGGTTGACCAGTCGAGCGAACGTAAAGAGCCCGTCGGAGAGCCGGTTGAGGTACTGGACGGCGAGTTCGTTGATCTCCTCGTTCTCGGCGAGGGCGACCGCCCGGCGCTCTGCGCGTCGACAGACCGCCCGCGCGTGGTGGAGTCGCGCGCCGCGTTCGCTCCCCGTCGGCAGGATGAAGGTTGTCAGCGGCTCGAGTTCCTCGTCGCAGTCGTCGATCCACTCCTCGACGGTTTCGACGTGGTGGGTCTCGATCTCCGGGGCGTCTTCGTCGGGATCGGGGTCGGCGAACTCGGCCTGGACGACGTGGAGGTGGTTCTGGACCGTCCGTAGCCGCTCGTCGACGTCGTCGTACTCGGTCGGGCGAACGGTCCCGAGCAGTGCGTTGAGTTCGTCGACCGTGCCGTAGGCTTCGATTCGGGGGTCAGTCTTCGAGACGCGACTCATGTCCCGTAGATCCGTCTCCCCGTCGTCTCCGCGACCCGTATATATCGACATGTCCGGAGCGACGGGGGGAACTCACTTAATCCCTGTCGGGAACGCACCGTCGGAGCGTCGGACTCGAGTCGCGACGACGGCCGGCGCTCGATGACGAAAACGTAAAATCGCTCGGCCCGAAACGGGCCCGTATGTCCATGGAACTCGACCATTACTGTCCCGAGTGCGGGGAGGATCGCACGTTCTACCGCGCGGCGAGTACGACCCTGCATCTGGGCGAGAAAATCAAGTGGCATTGCCCCGAGTGCTCGTACGGCTTCGTCCGGATCGGCGACAACGGGACGGCGGTCGACTCGAGTGCCGACGCCTGATCCGTGCGTGAATCGACGGGCGGCGATAGGCGGCAACCGACAGGCGGTAACCGATAGCTGACCAGCGACCAACGGCCCCCATCAACCCCTCGTCGACCCGCTCTCTCCTCTCGAACCGACGCCGACGACGACCGACGGGACCGGCGTGGTGAATACCAACACCCTTGTTTCGGGCGTTCCTACGGCGACCCGAGAACCGATGCAAGGACGGAGACTCGCGACGACGGACGCGATCGTCGCGATCGTCAGCCCGGGCGAGGACAGCGAGGCAGCCCTCGCCAGGCTCGAGGCCTGGACGACCGACCGGGGGATCGACCTCGCGACGGTCGACGTCGGCGAGGACATCGGCGACGTCTACGACGAGAACCGGGCGACGCTGGGGGTGACGATCGGCGGGGACGGCACCTTCCTCGAGGGGATCAAGACCTTCGCACCGCGGAACGTCCCGCAACTGGGGATCAACACCGGGACCCTGGCGTTCCTCTCGCGGGTCGAACCGGAGAACCTCGAGGCGGCGCTCGACGAGGTCATCCGCGGCCGCGCCGAGGTCGACAGCCGCCAGCAGGTGGCCGTCGAGGCTCCCGGGCTCGAGGCGACCGGGATCAACGACGTCATGCTCGAGCACGTGCCGCCGGAGGACCCCATCGACCGCAAGATCACCACGCTCGACGTCTACGCGGACGACGAGTACGTCGGCGAGTTCGAGGGGACGGGCGTGGCAGTCTCGACGCCGACGGGGTCGACGGGCATCTCGCTGTCGGCGAACGGGCCCATCCACTATCCGGTGAACAACCACACCCTGCAGCTGGTGCCGTTGCACACCCACCAGCTCGGGGTTCGGCCGGTCGTCGTCTCGCCCTCGACGGAACTGCGGCTGGTCACCCGCGGCGAGGCGAGCCTGCTGGTCGACGGCGGGCGCTCGCACGCGACCCTCGAGGCCGGCAGCGAGGTGCTCGTGACGGGGGCCGACCAGCTTGCCCACGTCGTCCGGACGAGCTACGACGACCACTTCTTCTCGGCGATTTCGAAGAAGCTCGGCTGGGACATCCGCGATCCCGACCCGGATCCGGGCACCGGCGGCGCAGTCGACGCCGACCTCGACCGACGTCTCGAGGTCGCCGCCGGCTCCGGGCCCGCACCGGACGAATCCCTCGCTTCGCGGCGTGGGGTCGGGACCGCGACGAGCCCGGACGACGGGTCAGCGGAGACGGACGAAGCCGACGTCCACGAGCGCGCGCTGCGGATCGCGACCGAGGCGGCGGAGGCCGCCGGTGAGCCGCTTCGCGAACTGCACGGCCAGGTCGAGACCGTCACCGTCAAAAGCGACAAATCGGACGTCGTCACCGAGGCCGACCACCAGGCCGACCGGATCATCACGGCCGTGATCCGCAACGAGTTCCCGGATCACCGGATCCTTTCGGAGGAGGGGCCTCCCTGGGAGCAGGACGGCACCGAGCCGCCGAATCGCGACCGGAATCCCGCCGACGTCGACGCCGCCACGCCGGCCGCTCCCTCCGGCTACACCTGGGTCGTCGACCCCCTCGACGGGACCGGCAACTTCGCCCACGGCAACCCCAACTACTCGGTCTCGATCGCGCTGCTCGAGGACGGCGATCCAGTCGTCGGCGTCGTCTACGTCCCCGAAACCGACGAACTGTTCAGCGCGATCGCGGGTCGCGAGGCCCGGCGCAACGGCGACCGGATCGAGACGACCGACCGGGACCGCCTCGACGAGAGCATGCTCATCTCGGGGTACGACCCGGACGGCTCCTTCCTCTCGCACTTCTACCAGGAGTCACGGGGCGTGCGCCGGCTGGGATCGGCGGCGCTCAACCTCTGTTACCTCGCGAGCGGCAGCGCCGACGCCACCTGGGAACACGACACCCACCCGTGGGACGTCGCCGCGGGCCTGGTGATCGCCCGCGCCGCGGGTGCGACGATCACCGACGAGCGCGGCGAGCGGTTCGAACTCACGCTCGAGGACGACGGCCGCGCGGCGCTGCTGGGCTCGAACGGGCCCCTCCACCCGTCGCTGCTCGAGCACCTCGAGGCGGGACGGACGGGCGCGGAGACGAACGCCGACGGCGGCGACTGAGCCGTCGTCGAGTGCCGTCTTTCGAGAACGAGCGGGACTCGGGATGGGACGTTCTACGTCACTCCTCTTCTTCCGAGAGCGTCTGCCAGGACAGCCGCGGACTTCGGGCCGCGCTGGTCTGGTCGATCCGACGCGCGGTCGTCCGTTCCGGGGCGTCCTCGAGGGTCGCGTCGTCCTCCCCGGCGACGGCGTTGAACGCCGCCGCGAGGCGGTCGAGCGTGTCCTTGCTCTCGACCTCGGTCGGCTCGGTCATCAGCGCCTCGGGGACGATTTCGGGCCACTTGGTCGTCGGCGGGTGGACGCCGTAGTCGAGCATGCGTTTCGCGACGTCGGCCGCGTCCTGGTCGCCCGCGCTGGCGACGAACTCGTGGTGGAACGGCTCGTAGGGGACGTCGTACTCGATCCGACTCGCGAGGTAGTTCGCGTTGAGCACGGCCTTGGCGCTGGCGTCCGTCAGCCCCTCGTCGCCCAGGCGGGCGATGTAGGCGAAGGTCTTGACGAGCACGAGCCAGTTGCCGTGGAAGCCGTGGACCTTGCCGATGGTGTGTTCGGGCTCGAACAGTTCGTAGCTCGCGTCGCCGTCGGTCCGGACCCGCGGCGAGGGGAGGAACGGCGCGAGTTCGTCGACGACGCCGACCGGGCCGGCACCGGGGCCACCGCCCCCGTGGGGCGTCGCGAACGTCTTGTGGACGTTGTAGTGCATCACGTCGAAGCCCATGTCGCCGGGACGGGCGCGCCCGAGCAGGGCATTGAGGTTCGCCCCGTCGTAGTAGAGCAGCCCCCCGACGTCGTGGACCATCTCCGCGATCTCCTCGATGTCGCGCTCGAACAGCCCGAGCGTGTTCGGGTTCGTCAGCATCAGGGCCGCCGTGTTCTCCGAGAGGGCCGCCTCGAGGGCCTCGAGGTCGACCCGGCCCTCGTCGTCGCTGGGCAGGGAGACGACCTCGTAGCCGCCCAGCGCGGCGCTGGCGAAGTTGGTCCCGTGGGCGCTCTCTGGAACGATGACCTCGTCGCGGTGGCCCTCGCCGTTGTGCTCGTGGTAGGCCGCCGCGACGCGGATGCCGACGAACTCGCCGGCCGCGCCTGCGGGCGGCTGGAGCGTGACCGCGTCCATCCCGCCGATCCGGCCCAGGTAGTCCTGGAGCCGGTACAGCAACTCGAGGGTGCCCTGGACGGACTCCTCCGAGCGATCGGGGTGAACCGCTCCGTCGGGGAGTGCCGCGACGTCCTCGGTGAACTTGGGGTTGTACTTCATCGTACACGACCCCAGCGGGTAGGGGCCGCTGTCGATCCCGTAGATCATCTGGGAGAGCCGCGTGTAGTGGCGGACCAGTTCGGGTTCGGAGAGTTCGGGCAACTCGAGGGAGTCGCGGGTGAGGTCGTCGGGGAGCGGGGAGTCGTCCCCATCGTCCCCACCGTTCTCCTCGCCGATCTCGACCCGCGTCAGATCCTTCTCCGAGAGCAGGGGTTCGTACTGGCCGTTCTCGACGTAGCGTGCCTGGTCGTATCGAACGTTGTCGTCAGTATCAGTCATCGTACCACCTCGGAGAGCGCCTCGACGAAGCCGTCGATCTGCTCGTCGGTCGCGCCGGCGACGCAGATCTGCAGTTCGTGGTCACCGACGACGTGGACCGCGTACCCCCGGTCCTCGAGATCGGCCGCGATCGCCCGCGCCGGCTGATCGACGCGGGCGACGAACTCCCGGAGGTGGTGGCGGTCGTGAACGGGTGCTTCGACGCCGACGAGGTCGTCGACGCGCTCGGCGAGGTCTTCGGCCCGTCGAACGCCGCGTTTTGCGAGGTCGACCATGCCGCTCGGGCCGAGCGTTGCGGCGTGCATCGCGGTCCGCAGGGCGACCCACGCCTGGTTCGTACAGATGTTACTCGTCGCCCGCTCGCGTCGGATGTGCTGTTCGCGGGTCTGCAGCGTCAGCGTGTAGGCCCGACGGTCGGTCGCGTCCTCGCTGGCCCCGACGAGCCGGCCGGGGACCTGCCGGAGGTAGTCCTCGCGACAGGCAAAGAGGCCGAGGCCCATCCCGTAGCTCGTCGGCAGGCCGAGCACGCTCGCGTCGCCGACGACGACGTCCGCGCCGACGTCGACCGGCCGCTCGAGCAGCGACAGCGCGATCGGGTCCGAGCCGAGGGCAAACAGCGCCCCGGCGTCGTCCGCGAGGTCGCCGATCTCGTCGAGGCGCTCCTCGATCGTTCCCCGGATCGTCGGGTTCTCGGCGTAGATCATGACGACCTCGTCGTCGACGCCGTCCTCGAGGGCGGCGAGGTCGACGCCGCCGTCCTCGGTCGGGTACTCCTCGACGACGAGATCCGTGCCGGCGACGTAGTTCTCGAGGGTGCTACGGCGTCCCTCCCGCAGGAGGTCGGGGACGAGTACCCGCGTGCCGCTCGTCGAGCGGACCCGGTCGGCCAGCGTCGCGGCTTCGCCGAGCGCGGTCGCCGCGTCGTACATCGAACAGTTGGCGATCTCGAGCCCGGTCAACTCGACCAGAAGCGACTGGTACTCGAACAGCGCCTGCAGGAACCCCTGGGACACCTCGGGCTGGTACTGCGTGTAGGAGGTGAGAAACTCCGAGCGGTCCGCGAGGTGGTCGACCAGCGAGGGGACGTAGTAGCCGTAGTGGCCCCGGCCCAGTAGCTCCGTGAGGTCGTCGTTTCGCTCGAGGAGCGAACGAACCAGTTCCCTCGTCTCGCGTTCGGTCCGTGCATCGATGCCGAACTCGCCGTCGAACTCGACCGCCTCCGGGATGTCGAACAGTTCCTCGACGGCCTCGGCGCCGACGGCCTCGAGCATCGCCGCCCGTTCCTCCTCCGTGTGGGGAGCGTACGGGCTCCCCGTTGCGTGTGAGTGTGATCCGGTCATGGGTGAGCGTTAGCGTGAGCGTGAGCGTAGTGATGGTCGTGCCGTCCACAAACGTCCGCGAACGCCCGCTCGCGAACGGAAGCCGTTGCCGTTCGCTTTCGCGCGGGGTCTGTCGTCCGTTCCGGTTCGACGTCGGCCACCGGGTCGACGTCGTCACCGACCGCCGGCCGTCCCCGCCCGCACGAAACGCGGGTATCGATTCGAGACACGATATGCGTTGCTAACGGCTAGGGGGTAATTAACGCACCCGTTCCGGCCGACGCTTCGGGGTTCGTTTCCGGAGTCGACGGGTCAGTCGCGGCTCCCTCGAGCGTCGGCGTTCGGGTTGGTGGGGGTTTCGGTCTCCTGATCGGTCTCCGTCGCGGCTTCCGACTCCGCGTCGGCTCCGGAGGTCGTACTCTCGGCGGTTCCGGAATCTCGGACCCCGACCGGGGGCATCGGCGGCCTGCCGGCTCCCGGTTCGGAGTCCCGTCGCCGCTCCCGGGCGTAGACGTCGACCGCGATCTTCGCACCGCCGAGGACCACGGGCCCGACGAACAGCCCCACCGCCCCGAAGACGACGATCCCGCCGAAGATGCCGACGACCACGATCGCCGAGTTGAACGCGCTCGTTCGACCGATCAGCGCCGGTCGCAGATAGGTGTCCGAGGCGCTGACGATCGAGCCGTAGACGACGAGGCCGGCCGCCGCAAGTAACTGATCGGTCGCTACCAGGTACACCGAGATCGGCAGCCAGACGCCGAACGCGCCCACGAGCGGCAACAGCGCCAGCACGAAGGTCGCGACGGTCAGGAAGACCACCGCGGGGACCTCGAGCACCGCCAGTCCGGCCCCGAGGGCGACCGCCTGGATCGCCGCCACGGCCACGTTGCCGACGACCGAGGCCCACATCAACTGATCCAGTTCCGCCAGCAACTCCCGCTGAAGACGGTCCTCGATCGGCAGGACTCCCCGCAGCCACGCGATCAGCCGACCCCCGTCCCGTAACAGCGCGAACAGGACGAACAGCGTTACCGTGATCCCGATCAGGATGCTCGGCAGGCCGCCGACGATCTCGAGGCCGCTCGTGGCGAGCCCCTGGAGCCCGGTCGCGATCGGCTCCTGGTAGGTGCCCCACATCTCGACGAGATCGACCGTGTACCCCGTCGCCTCGAGTCGCGCCTCGATCGCTTCGACGTCGAGACTGCCGTTCTGGACGGCCGACACCACCTCGAGCGCCTCGCGGAAGGCGATGGCAAGCACGTACGCGACCGGCAACAGGATCGTGAGGATCGCGACGCCGACGAGCACGACCGCGGCGTACAGCGGCCGGAGATACCGCTCGAGTTGCCGCTGGGCCGGTGCGAGCACGTACGCGAGCACGATCCCCAGCAGGACGTACTGGACGTACGGCAACACGACCAGCGCCGCGAGGAGGACGGCGACGGCGGCGACGGCGGCGAGGGCGGGCCGCTCGGACGCCCGCGTGGGACCCGCGGAACTCTCTCCCATGGGTTGGGGTACGACAGTGGGTACAATGAGTCCCGGTGATTCTCCGCGTACGGTGGCCGCCCTCGTCTCACCCTCACCCGCGCGTCGAGTCAGTCCTCGAGCAGCGTCCTCGAGGAGTTCGTGACGACCAGCAGGCTGCTTGCACCCATCGCGAGCGCGGCGAAAAGCGGGTTGAGAAGCCCGGTCACGGCAAGCGGGATCGCGACGGCGTTGTAACAGAACGCCCAGGCGATGTTGCCTTTCACGCGGCGGTCGGTCGCCCGCGCGAGGTCGAAGACGGTCTCGACCGAAGTGAGGTCGTCGTCGACCAGCGCGACGTCGGCGGCGTCGGCGGCCATCGCGGTACCGCCGCCCAGCGCGATTCCCAGGTCGGCGGCCGCGAGCGCGGGAGCGTCGTTGGTGCCGTCGCCGACCATGACCGTCGGCCCCCGCCCCTTGAGCCGCTCGACGGTTTCGGCTTTTCCCTCCGGCGGGACGCCCGCGAAGACGCGGTCGACGGCGTCGTACTCCCGGAAACGGTCGGCCGCCCGCGGGTCGTCGCCCGTGAGAACGACGACCTCGACGCCGTCGTCGGAGATGGCCGACACCGTCTCGCTCCACTCCTCGCGAAGGTCGTCGCCGACGACGATCACGCCCTCGGCGCGGCCATCCTGGCCGACCGCGACCGGCACTCGCCCGGTCTCGCGTGCGTCGTCGATCCGATCCGCGACGGCGTCGGGCACGTCCCAGCCCCGGTCGCGGAACAGGTCGGGGTGGCCGACGACGACCTCCTGGCCGTCGACGACGCCCGAGACGCCGTTACGGTGGCTCTCGAAGGAGTCGACGCGGTCCCGTTCCCGGTCCGAGTCCGAGTCCGAGTCCGGGTCAGGGTCCGAGTCCGGGTCCGGATCGCCAAAACCGTCGGCCGCCCCTTCGCTTTCCGCCTCGACCGTACCGCCGTCCGCGACCGGGCGCGCCGCCGCGATCGCCGTCCCCACCGGGTGCGCGGATCGATCCTCGAGCAGGGCCGCCCGCTCGAGCAGGTCGTCGTCGCAGTCGGCGTCGACGACGGTCATCTCGCCGGTCGTCAGCGTCCCGGTCTTGTCGAAGACGACGGTGTCGGCGTCGCGGATCCGTTCGAAGACGCTGTCGTCGAAGACGACGATCGAGTTTCGCAGGGCGTCGCGGATGCCCGCCGCGACGGCGAGCGGCGTCGCGAGTCCGAGCGCGCACGGACAGGAGACGATCAGGACGGTGAGTCCGATCAGCAACGACTCGGCGATTCCGGCCCCGCTGACGAGGTAGAGCGCGGTGACGACGGCCGCGAGGGCGAGCACGACCGGGACGAAGATCGTCGCGAGTTTGTCCGCGAGCTTCTGGATGCCGCTGGTACCGCTCTGGAGGTCCCAGACGAGTTCGGTGATCCGGTCGAGCGTGCTCGTGGCGTTCTCCCCGACGCGGATCGTTAGCGCGCCGTTGGAGACCATCGAGCCGCCGACGACCTCGTCGCCGGTCGCCTTGGTGACGGGCAGCGACTCCCCGGTGACGACCGCCTCGTCGACCGCGGCTTCGCCGTCGGCGACCTCCCCGTCGACCGGGATCCGCTCGCCGGCCCGGACGAGCACCCGGTCGCCGGCCGAGAGGGCCTCGAGGGCGACGGACTCGTGCTCACCGTCGTCGCGAACCCGGCGGGCCTCGTCGACCTGGACCGTCGTCAGGTCCGAGAGCCGTTCCGTGGCCTCGCGTTTGATCGTCGACTCGTAGTAGCCGCCGACCGAGACGATGACGACGATGGCGACGGTCACGTCGTAGTAGATGTGGGGGCCGCCCACGACGATCGAGAGCGTGCTGTAGAGGTAGGCGCTGACGGCCGCGATCGCTACCAGCAGGTCCATGTTCGGCGTCCGCGTCCGGACGGCGACGTACGCCCCCTGGAGGATCGGCCCGCCGGTGACCAGGAGGATGACCGTCGTTAGCGCGGCGATGACGACGTAGAAGGGCGTCGCGAGGCCGCTCGCGAGCGTCTCCTCGAAGAACGTCGTCGTCCGCTCGTCGTAGAACAGGCCGCCGAAGTAGGTCGGATAGATGATGACGAGATACTGGAGCATCACCATCATCCCCATCAGGACGCCGACCCCGATCCGGGCCGCCTCCCAGTCGTCGGCCCGGCGGCGGCTGAACGCGTCCTCGCGGTCGTAGGCGCTGTAGCCCAGGCCGCTGATGACCTCCCGAATCTCGTCGACCGAGACGGTTTCGGGGTCGTGGTCGATCCGAACCGTCTCCGTGACGTAACTCGAGTTCGCGTTGCTGACACCCTCGGTTTCGGCGGCGACCGACTCGATAAACGCCTCGCAGGTCGCACAGTACATGCCGTCTACCTCGAGGTAGGTCGCCTCGTGGTCGTCCGGGACGTCCGGCTCCTCGCTCGAGGGTTCGTCCGTCTCGTTCTCCGTTTCCGTATCACGCCGCCGGCGAACGTCCGCGGCACTGACGTCGTCGACGTCGCCGAGCGCGTCGTAGACGTCGCGACAGCCGACACAGCAGAAGGCGTTGCCGTCCGCGACGACGCCACCTCCCTCTACCGGAAGGTCACAGAGCGTGCAGCCGTCGGCCGCGTCGGTCGCTTCGTCGGTCATCGTTCGGGTGAGTTTCGATCAGTGTCCGTCGTGGCCGCCTGCCCCCTCGAGTCCGGTCCCTGCCGCCTCGATTCCGTCGTAGAACGGCAGTTGCGGGTGCGGAACGTGTATCCCCAGCGCCATCAGTCCGTGGGCAAACAGGACGTAGCCGAGGGCGACGAACGCCACCCCCAGCAGTCGGTGGACGCGCCGGCGGTGAGCCACGTCGACCGCGTCGATGACGGTCCCGTAGGCGAACACCGCCGGCACCGTCCCGAGCCCCAGCGCGGCTAACGCGAGCGCGCCACCGACCGTCGAGCCGGTCGCGAAGGCATAGAGGAACGCGGGGTACAGCACCGGACAGGGGAGCAGTCCGTGCATCGCGCCCAGGCCCACGATCCCCGGCCCGTTCGCGAGCCGTTCGACGCGAGCCGTGAGCCAGGCCGTCACGCGCTCGAGGCCGGGGACCTGGATGCCGCCGGTCGTCCGGCCCAGCAGATAGTAGACGCCGGTCGCGATCACGAACGCACCGACGACGAGGCCAATGGCGCCCCGCGCGAGGTCGACGATCGAGGTGAGTTCGGCCGTCGTCAGGTAGACGAGGCTCCCGAGCGTTCCGAAGAGCGCGCCAAGCAGCGTGTAACTCGCGGTCCGGCCGAGGTTGAACAGGGCGTGCTGTCGGACCTCGTAGGTCGTGAGGTGGCCGGCCCGGCCGCGGCTCGAGGCCGCCCCGGCCCCCGTCCCTCGACCGGCACCGTCGGCCCGCGCCGACCCACCGTCCATGTGGCTTGCATACACGGTCACGAGCGGGCCACACATGCCGATACAGTGTGCACCGGCCAGTAGGCCGATGACGAAAAACAGCGCCACGTCGATGCCGAGGAAAGTGAGTGGATCCATGCGTGATGCGTGATCGACCTCGAGAGGGTCTGACTCTGACTCCGACTCCGACTCCGACTCCGTTCGGATTCCGATTTCGATACCGGTTCCGTCTCCGGTCCGTGTCGTACCCGGTGCCGGTCCCGGTGCCGGTCGCTATCAGTTGCCCTATCCACCGGAACGGGTAATGGGTTTCGCATCACTCGAGTCCGGACCCAGGGGTTCGAGAGCTCCGGACCCCGGACACGGCTGCCCGAAGGAGAAACTGAACCGGATATCGAGCGAGAAAAACGGGACGACACCCGAACAGGACGACCGAACCGCGATCGCTTCGTTACTCGACGTAGCGATACTTCCGTTCGCCCATCCGGCCCCAGCCGTCGAAGACGAACTCGGACTCGGGCGTCGTGAACTCCTCGACGTCGGAGTCGACATCGTGGTTGTGGGCGTCGTGGATCTCCTCGTAATCCGCCCACTCGAGGTCGTATCGCTCCTCGAGTTGTTCGTCGACGTTCAGGCCCTCGATCTCGTCTTCCCAGCCGCTCTGGACCGTTTCCGCGTGGATCTCCGCCTGCGCGCCGCTCCCGTAGGAGCCGACCAGCAGCGTCTCGCCGGTCATGTCCCGGCCGTCCTCGAGTGCCTGCTTGAGGGCGCTAATGCGGGCGACGTGGACGGAGCCAGTGTACCAGTTCCCGACGTTCCGGGAGATCGACAGCGTCGGATCGATCGTGGCGTCGTACCACTCCTGGTAGCGATCGGTTTCCTTGAGCGAGTCCATGTACTCCCGCAGTGCGTCGTGGTACGCCTCGTCGTCGTCGAACGCCTCGGGACGGGGCTGGCGGCCGATCTCGTCGGCGAGTTCGTCCTCGATGCTCGTGTCACGGATGACGTGTCGATAGGCGAGCAGCGCGGCCTTCCGGACCATTCCGGGGAACGGCGTGTGGAACGGCGCGTACGCGAAGTCATCGGGGTGAACGTCGCCAGCAACCTGCTCGTAGTCCTCGAGCGCCTCGCGCATGCGTGCGAGGTACACCTGCACCGAACGCTTGCCGTCCACCGAGGGGAACTGCTGGTTGGGCTTGAGGAAGTCGGTCTCGTCGGCGGAGCCGTACCCCTGCTCGGCAGAGAGTTCGACCAGATCCGGATCCTCGTCGATGTACATCGCGACGGCTCCGGCACCCTGGGTCGCCTCGCCCGCGTCGCCACGGGCGTACAGGGCCGTGTCGGTGGCGATCACCAGGGCACCGCGGCCCCGGTTCCGCCCGGCCTTGATCCAGTTGTACGCGTCGTCCAGGCTCTGGGTCCCCGCGATACAGGCGAACTTCCGCTCGCCCTTGTTCGCGTGGTGGAAGTCACCCTCGAAGACCTGCTCGAGGCAGCCAGCGACGTACGTCGAAACCGGCTTCGAGTTGTCGAACGCGCTCTCGGTCGCGACGTCGATACGGCCGATATCGTCGGGCTCGAGGCCCTTACGTTCCATCAGCCGGTGAGCGGCGTTCGCGCCCATCGTGACGATGTCCTCGTAGCTGTCGGGGAAGGAACTGGCGTGGAGACCGAGGCCTTTCGTGTACTTTTCGGGGTCTTCGCCCTTCTGCGGGGCGAACGTGCCGGGGAGGTCGAGTTTGAGATTCCCGGTCCAGATCTCGATGGCGTCGATACCGACTGCGGTCATACCTTCAATATAGCGGTGATGATACAAGGTATTGTCGTTCCTCACTTCGACGATCGACGAAGAACGTGGCGTCTCGAACTGGCTCTGCTCGAGCGACGTTCCCGGTCGCGGGAAAGAATCGATCCGCGCGGAAAGTATAGTCAGTTCGTCGACCCGACGGCCGGCTCGCCGTTCACGTCGACGCCGTTGGGCGAGTAGTCGAACGTGCCCGGATCCCCATTCTGCCGGAACTCAGCTCCGTCGACATAGAGGGTGTTGCTCCCCTGATTGAGGTCGCCGGACATCGTTCCGCCAGTACCCACGTCGATCGCGGTTCGATCGAGGGTCATGTCGCCGCTCGACTCGAGGGCGACGGTCCGTCCGTCCCCGGTCGACTCGAATCCAGCGGCCGACGCGTCGAGCGACGTTCCCGCAGCGGTAGTGATCTCCCCTTGAGTCGTCACAGTCGCCCGCCGCATCGAGACGGCATCGTCCCCGAAGATCGATATCGAACCGTCGCTGGCGGCGGTCCCATCGAACGCAGCCTCGTCCGCGACGATGACGCCGACGGAACTGACCGAAATATCGCCGCCGGATCGAACGGTCCCGTCCGATAGTGTAGTCCTACCTGCAGCGTCGAGCGTCACGGACTCGCCAGACCCGGCAGTCGTATTGAGCGTTCCGCCGACACGCAGTTCCCCGCTGGTAGTCGTCAACTGAATCCCACTGGATTCCGCCGATAGTTGCACGCCATCCTCGACAGTAAGCGTTCTTGCGGAGACGTCCATTCCGGTTGCGGAGAACGCGTCCTTCGCGACGATTAGGGAACCGGCGACATCGAGGCTTTCGAGATCGCTCTCCGAGTACGTCGGTTCGCCGTCATCGTATGCGCCGTTCCCGTTTTCATCGTGGTACGCGACCCGACCTTCGGGGAGGCCGGAACCGCCTGACTCGATTCGGACGGTAACGTCGAGTCGATCGCCCGTTCCGCCACTCGAGGCGTAGGCCGTAATGGTCCCGTTCGATCGTGCCTCGAGTTCGGCAGTGTGTTCGCCGTCCTGTATCGTTCCGGGCCCTGAAGGGAATGCTGCAGTTCCGTCGTCGCTGACGGCGTATTCGATGGTGGCTCCATCGATCGACGGGACGGTCTCGACGACTGTCGGTACCCTATCATATTTGTCGGCCACAGTAACCGTACAGCCGTCGGCTGAGCAGGAGACACGGTCGTCGTCGTTGTCTGTTCGAGTCCGGTTCCACTGAACGTCATACGCACCGCTGGATTCGGTCTCGTCGAAACGGGCGTCCGAGATATCGAATTCGTCGGTCCCGTCGGAACTGGCGTCACCGACGCCGACCCGGGCCATCCGGAGCCGATAGTCCGCGTCAGAATCGTTCGCGAGTTCGATCATCAGGCTCCCATCTGCGTACGCCGTAACCCGGGACCTGTTCTGGCCGTCGTCGAACGTGGTCCCGATCGTCTCGTTCCAAGCTGCCGGCGAGGCCGTCGGCACCGTAACCGTGATGTTGCCGCCGTCAGGTTCGATGTCGACCGGATCGGTTGGCCCGTCCAGCAGTTTTGCATCGACGGTGGTTGTCTCCCTCGCCGACGTCGACAGATTCCCCTCCACGAGGACGATCGTAATCTGATCGCCGTCGATTAGCGGTTGCTTGGTCCGGTCGATCACGGCGTCGTCGAATTCGTTGAACATGTACCCGTGTTCGATCCGGGTACGCGGGGCGTTCCGATATTCGTTGTACGACGGTTCGTAGACCACCGTCCGCGTCTCGTAGCTAGTTCCTACGAGCGCATCAGCATCACCGGAGTAAGCCCCATCGACCGTCGCGTTGTCGACGCGCACGGTCCCCGCATCAGTCGTCTCGAGCGTGCCACTGGGGTCCGGTGGATTCGTCAAGAAGGTCCGGGTGGGGTAGCTGGTTCCAAGCGTGACGGAGGCGGATGCCCTTTCCGGTTCGCCGGGTGCTCCCACGTTCTTGATCGCGTTCCGGAGCTCGCTCATCTCCCCCTGAACCTGCCGGTTATGTTCGTTCTCGATGACCTGATTTTCCGCGGGGACGCCGTTGACCTGATAGATCGCGAGCGCAGAGAACAGGATCGCGAGGAGCAAAATCGCCCCGATCTGGACCGTGACGGCCCGGTCGTCCCCCCGACGGATCATAATGCAAGATAGTCGTAACTACGTAAACGCTTATCGGCTCGAGTCGGGCCGAAGCCTCCGGCCCCGACCGTCGTCGCTCGAGTCGTGACTCGAGGCCCGAAATTATCGTCCGACCGCGACCGAAGCCGTGCCCCGAGAAACCGTGAATTACTCGTCCTCTTCTTCGACCACTTCGGGATCGCTCATCGCGCTCTGGAGCGAATCCAGCCCGTTGATCCACTCCGTGACCAGCCCGTACTCGAGGTCCTCGGCCATCTCCATGTCGAGCTCCTCGCCGTCGATGATGAGCGTCCCTGCCTGTGCGGCGAAGCCGAGTGCGGCGTCGAGATCCTCTTCCGCCTCAGCGTCGGCGGCGGCGCTCAGGTATTCCCCGACCGTGCCCTCGTCGGCGGGGCCGTTCGCGACGTACTCCTCGGCGGCGAAGAAGACGCAGACGAGACTCGTCTGGACGCCGTCGACGAGAATGAGCTTCTCCTCGTCCTCGATGTCGATCTCGTCGAGGACGATCTCGCGGACGTCGTCGATCTCCTCGAGCGCTTCCTCCTGATCGAGTTCCCCGTCGTCGTACGCGGCGACGATCTTCGCGATCGCGATCGCCGTGTCGTCCTGCAGGTTCAGCAGGAGTCGGGCCGAGTCTTCGTCCTCCGGATCGATGTCTTCGTCTTTGATGCGGTCGATCCAGTTCTGCCAGCGTTCCTCCGAGTAGAACTCGGTCGGGGGATTGCTCATACAGACACCTACACCGGCCGCTTGAAATGCCTTTCTCTACATCGGGCGCTCGCGGTGACTATCACGGTTCACAATGGATTCGCCGTCGTGCGATTCCCGATTCGTCGTGGCTTCGGTGCCGCTTCGGTGCCGGTCAGTTCCCCTTCGCAGTCGACTCGCGAACGACTCGCGAACGACTCGCGAGCGACTCGAGGCCAGTTCCGAGCGAGACGGCAACGGAGAACTCCCCAGCAGACGTCCTCGGCGACTACTCGAGCGTCGCCTCGGTATCGATCCCGTACACGCGTGCGGGCGTCTCGACGTGGGCGTTCCGGACGGCCGCGTCGTATCCCTCCTCGAGCAACCACCGGACCCGTCGAGGAACGGTCTTCGGCCCCAAGACGGCCCCGGGTCGGTCGGGATCGTCCACGTAGTCGGTCTCCATCAGGAACGGATCGCCGCGTTCGGCCGCGCGCTCGAGTCGGTCCTTGTCGCTCATGACGCTCGGAGTCGGTCCCTCGAGTCGGCCCGCGGCGTAGTGTTTGACGACCCGGTGGCGCTCCATCCCGGCCTCCTCGGCCCACTCGGCGACCTCGGTGAGATCCTCGCTGGCCTCCGTATGCAGTTGCACCGCACAGCCCAGGTCGCCGCCGTGTTCGAACGCGTGGCGCATGACGGCGTTGGACGCTTCCCAGACGGCGTCGTCGACGTCGTAGTGAGGCCGGCCGGACTTCAGCGCGAGCGCCTCGCCGTCGGCGACGTACTCCGCCGCGACGTCGATCCCTCCCTGCATGATCTCGCGGGCCTCGTCGGGGCTGTACCCGCGGTCGTCGACCAGCCGCGAGATCAGCCCCGGGTGCACGCCGAGGACGGGCCAGGCCCGTCCCTCGAGGACCTCCGAGGCCTCCTCGACGATCTCGATGGTTCGCTCGAAGACCGGTCGGAAGTCCTCGCCCGCGTCGGCCTCGACGCCCAGGTGCCAGGACGGTTTGTTGACCACGAGCAGGTGGGTCCCGCCGAGCCGGGCGAAGTCCTCGACGGCGTCGATCCCGCGGTGGTTGTCCGGATCGAGGTGGAGGTGGTTGTCCAGGACCGGGGTCTCGTCGATCATGTCCGTCGGTGGGAGGCGGCGAGCCGAAAAGCCACCGTTTCGCCGTCGACGCCACGCGCCGAGGTGCCGCAGCGTGTTCGGCGTTCGGGTCGCCGGAATCGACGGACGGCGGGTAATCCAGCAGGCGATGTGAACTACGAACAGCGGACTATTTCGACACCCCCTCGCCGTACCGGGGTTTGTCGGAACAAGATTTATATATTAGAAGTGCTTACGTTGAGTTAGTATCAAAATGAATCTCGAACAATTCACCGGTAGTGACGGGCAACCGGCCCGCCGGTACGAGTACGACGACGGCGTGGTCTTCGCCGTCGACTTCGGCCCCGAATTCGGGGACGCGGCGGTCGATCTCGTCGAGGACACCGTCATCGTCGTCGTCGACGAAGATCAGTACGAATTCGAGCTCCCCGACGGTGCAGGCGACGCGCATACGTTTATCAAAAACGGCGTACTCACTGTCGAACTGGAGGGCGATCTATGAAACTTACCGTTAAACCACTGAAACAGAAGGACGCAGGCCGCGGACTGGCCGCGATCGATCGCGTCTCGATGCGCGAGCTCGATCTCGAGAACGGCGACTACGTCGTGATCGACGGCGGTGGCGAGGGCCAGGCCGTCGCCCGCGTCTGGCCGGGGTATCCCGAAGACGAGGGCCGCGGGATCGTCCGCATCGACGGCCGCCTCCGCCAGGAGGCCGACGTCGGCATCGACGACAGCGTCACGGTCGAACCGGCGGACGTCAAACCCGCGACGTCGGTCACGGTCGCGCTCCCCCAGAACCTCCGCATCCGCGGGGACATCGGCCCGCTCGTCCGTGACAAGCTTTCGGGCCAGGCCGTCACGGAGGGCCAGACGGTCCCGTTCTCGCTATCCTTCGGCCCGATGGCCAGCTCCGGCCAGTCGGTGCCGCTGAAGATCGCGAGCACCTCGCCGTCGGGCACCGTGGTCATCACGGACTCGACGAGCATCGAGATCTCCGAGACGCCGGCCGAACAGGTCAGCGCGGGCGGCGCGGGCGCGTCGCCGGAAGGCGTCCCGGAAGTCACCTACGAGGACATCGGCGGCCTGGACGACGAACTCGACCAGGTCCGCGAGATGATCGAACTGCCGATGCGCCACCCCGAGCTGTTCCAGCAGCTCGGCATCGAGCCCCCGAAGGGCGTCCTCCTGCACGGTCCGCCCGGCACGGGGAAGACGCTCATGGCCAAGGCCGTCGCCAACGAGATCGACGCCCACTTCGAGACGATCTCCGGCCCGGAGATCATGTCGAAGTACTACGGCGAGAGCGAAGAGCAACTGCGCGAGGTGTTCGAGGAGGCCGAGGAGAACGCCCCCGCGATCATCTTCATCGACGAACTCGACTCCATCGCCGCCAAGCGCGAGGAGGCCGGCGGCGACGTCGAGCGTCGTGTTGTCGCACAACTGCTCTCGCTGATGGACGGCCTCGAGGAACGCGGCCGCGTGACGGTCATCGCCGCGACGAACCGCGTCGACGACATCGACCCCGCGCTCCGGCGTGGCGGTCGGTTCGACCGCGAGATCGAGATCGGCGTCCCGGACAAGGAAGGCCGCAAGGAGATCCTGCAGGTCCACACCCGCGGGATGCCCTTAGAGGACGACGTCGACCTCGAACACTACGCCGCGAACACCCACGGGTTCGTCGGCGCCGACCTCGAGAGTCTCGCTCGCGAGGGGGCGATGAACGCCCTCCGGCGCATTCGTCCGGACCTCGACCTCGAGAGCGAGGAGATCGACGCCGACGTCCTCGAGTCCCTGCAGGTCACCGAGGACGACTTCAAGGAGGCGCTCAAGGGCATCCAGCCATCCGCGATGCGCGAAGTCTTCGTCGAGGTTCCCGACATCACCTGGAACGACGTCGGCGGCCTCGAGGACACCAAAGAGCGACTCCGCGAGACGATCCAGTGGCCGCTCGACTACCCCGAGGTCTTCGAGCAGATGGACATGGAGGCCGCCAAGGGCGTCCTCATGTACGGACCCCCCGGGACGGGGAAGACCCTGCTCGCGAAGGCGGTCGCCAACGAGGCGGAGTCTAACTTCATCTCGATCAAAGGCCCCGAACTGCTGAACAAGTACGTCGGGGAATCCGAGAAGGGCGTCCGCGAGGTCTTCGAGAAGGCCCGCTCGAACGCCCCGACCGTGATCTTCTTCGACGAGATCGACTCCATCGCGGGCGAACGCGGCCAGCGCCAGGCCGACTCCGGCGTCGGTGAACGGGTCGTCTCGCAACTCCTGACCGAGCTGGACGGCCTCGAGGAACTCGAGGACGTCGTCGTCATCGCGACGACGAACCGGCCGGACCTGATCGACAGCGCGCTCCTGCGTCCGGGCCGGCTGGATCGCCACGTCCACGTCCCCGTCCCCGACGAGGAGGGCCGGAAGAAGATCTTCGAGGTCCACACCCGGGACAAGCCGCTCGCGGATGCGGTCGACCTCGACTGGCTGGCCGCGGAGACCGAGGGCTACGTCGGCGCGGACATCGAAGCGGTCTGTCGCGAGGCATCGATGGCCGCCAGCCGCGAGTTCATCAACTCGGTCGATCCCGAGGAGATGGCCGACACCGTCGGAAACGTCCTCATCAGCAAGGAACACTTCGAGCACGCGCTCGAGGAGGTCAACCCGAGCGTCACTCCCGAGACGCGCGAACGCTACGAGGAGATCGAAGAGGAGTTCGACTCGGCGGAACCCGCTCAGGAGGAAGACCAGCTCGGCCGGACGTTCCAGTAACGTCCGACCGTCTCCGCTTTCGTTCCCGGTCCGGTCTCGAATTTTCCCCCTCGTTCGACTCGGTCGATCGTCGCTCGGACGGTCTGTCGCGTTCAGTCGATCGTCCGCCGCCCCGTGATTTCGATCGGCTCGAGTTCGTACAGCACCATCTCGACCTCGGGAACGGCCTCGTCGAAGAGTCGGAACGGCGGGAACAGTTCGTTGAGCCGTGTGTCGGTGTACTCGTTCTGTTCCTCCTGCGGGAGGCGATCGATCCGTCCCCGAATCATGACGCTCCAGGAGGACGTCGTCTCCTCGTCGAACTCGTAGACGACGAACGTCGCGGTGTCGGTCGTTTCGGCGTACTCGACTTTCGTACTTCCCGGCTCGTCACTCATCCGAATGACGAACCGCGAGCCGTCGTAGTGGTAGTTCAACGGGACCGCGTACGCATCGTTCCCGTCCGCAAGCGCCAGCGTCCCGTGACCCTGCTCGTCAAGTAACTCCTCGAGTTCGTTCTCGGGAACACCCGTCGTGTACACGTATTCGACGTCGTCCATGAGGGACCGACACCATCGAAGAAGAAATAACGAACTGTCACTGAAAATACCAAAATCGCGGCCGTAAACGTCGTCTACGCGGGCGACGATCAGGGCGCGGCGAATTCCTGGAGGTCGTCCAGAACGGCCTCGGCGTGACCGTCGGGCGAGACCCCCTCGTAGACCGCCTCGATTCGGCCGTCGGGACCGACGACGTAGGTGTTGCGGAAGACGCCGTCGAACGTATTGCCGAACATCCGCTTTTCGCCGTAGGACTCGTACAGCGTCGCGACCTCGCCGTTTTCGTCCGAGAGCAGGTCGAAGGTGAGGTCGTGGTCGTCGGCGAACGTCTCGAGGTCCGAGACGGGGTCGTCACTGATCCCGACGACCGCGGTATCGCGCTCTTCGAAGGCCTCGAGCGCGTCCTCGAACTCGCGGGCTTCCGTCGTACAGCCGTCGGTGTTCGCACGCGGATAGAAGTAGAGGACGAGGCGCTGGCCGTCGAAATCGGATCGCCGGACCGTCTCGCCGTGCTGGTTCTGGAGTTCGAACGCTGGTGCGGTATCGCCGACGTCGAGCATGGGGATGAGTTCGCGACGGTCGTTGTAGGCGTTGCGTTTCGTTCCCGTCCGTTCGTCGTTCACCCTCGCCTCCCGGTTCGCCTTCCGGTGTTCGACGCTCGCGATCAAAACCAGGTCTCCCCGCTCCTCTGTCCCCGTCTCCTCCGTCTCAGTGCTCACTCGAGCGGTTCGGCGGCCTCCCGATCGACCAGCGGCGTCGCGTTCTGCTCGGGGAGCGTGACGACGTCGTCCGTCGAGAGCGTGTACTCGCGGTCGTCGACGCCGAGGATCGAGCCGACGTCCTGCGTGATCCTGACGGTGACCCGTTCGACGTCGTCTGAACGGCCGCCGGTAGCGGATCCGGTCGTCTCGGGCCCGTGCTCGCCGTCAGGGCCGGCAGGATCGGTATCGGTCGTCCCCTCCGGGCCGTCGGCCTCCGGCGGTTCCGGGGCGGCGGTGGAATCGGGACCGTCGTCGATCGGCGGCCCGTCCCCGCCCATGACGTCCGCAGCCGTGACGCCACTCGAGGGCTCGTCCGGCCGGTCGGCCCCGGCCCCTGTCCCGGTCTCGGTCTCGGCACCGGTCCCAGCCTCGGATTCGGATTCGGCCGGCGGTTCCTGTGGGGGTGCCGGCGGCGTGCCGTCCGCGGGGTCGGACTCGAGACCGGGTTCGGGCGCGGCGTCGGGCGGAACCTCGGTCGGAGGGTCGGAATCGAGGTCCCGTTCGGGGGCCGTGTCCGGTTCGACGCCGGCGGGACCGGCGCTCGAGTCAGATCGGTCGCCGGTCGACGGCTCCGGATCCGGATCCGGATCCGGCTCTGGGTCCGCTTCGGCTTCTCCCTCGAGCACGTCGAGCACGCGCGATTTGTTCGATTCGATGCGGTCGACCAGATCGTCGAAGAGGTCGGCCTCCTCCGCGGTGAGGCCCTCGTCGTCGGCGGCCATCCCGGCCGCGGCGAGGCTGGCCTGCTTGACGAGTTTCCCCATTCGACGCTCGTAGATGGCCTCGACGACGTCCTTCGCGGTCTCGATCTCGTCGGTGAGGCGGCTGACTTCGGGCGAGGAGAACGGATCGTCGGCGCGCTCGGCCGCGCGGTCTCGCTCCTCCTCGAGGTCGGCGATGTACTCGCCGACCTCCTGGTAGAACGAGGGGCGCAGGTTCTGGAGGCTGTCCTTCTGGCGCTCCTTGCTCTGAACCGAGCGCAGTTCGTCCAAATTCATTCTTTCTCCTTTTCTGCCCTGCCGCGAGTCATCAGGAAGACCGCAACGTACTCCGGAAGTGACTGATCGCCGTCCGGGACTGTAAAGCTATCCCCTCCGAGTTCGACCTCGCCCCCGTCGGTGACGTCGACCGCGATTTCCTGTCCGCGGAACGTGTCGGGGACGGCGTCGACGAGCGGATCGAAGTCCTCGAGTTCGTCGCGCCCGAGGCGAACCGTCTCGAGTCCGCTGCCGCCGTGGAGGCTGCCGGGCAGCCGGATGAGCCGGTTGGTGTCCGTGGTGACGGGTTCGTCGATCGGCGCGTTGTCCCGCTTGACGGCCTTCTCGGCGAACCGCTCGGCCAGCTGGGCGACGGCGGTGTGGACCGTGACGTTGCCCGCCTCGAGCCCCTCGCGGTTATTTCGGGCGGCGTTCAGCGTCGCCTTCGCTTTCCCCTCGCCGATGCCGTCGAACTCCTGGAGGCGCTCGAGGGCGGCCGACTCCTCCATCGCGAGCAACTCGTCGACGAAGTCCATGAAGTGGCGGTGGATGCGACGGCCCCAGCCGCCCTCGACCCGCAGCGTTCGGCGTTCGGTCGGCGTCTTCCGACCGAGGCCGGCGACGGTCTCGGTCTCGATCAGTTCCTCGAACTCGAGGCCGATCCCCCGCACGTAGTCGACGATCTCGCGGCGGTGTTCCCGTTCCAGGTCCCGGACGTTCTCGTCGCGGACGTGGACGTGGTACCCCCGGCCGCCGGAGAAGACGATCTCGGTGTCCTCGAAGGCGAAGTCGTCCTCGAGGAAGTCGAGCAGTCGGAGAAGGGCGTCCTTACACTTCGAGAGCATCTCGGCGTAGGAGTCCTCGCCCAGCGTGACGGTCGGGAGGTGGTCGGCGTCTAAGTCGAAGACGAGGTCGGCCGACTGCCACTCCTTCTCGTTCATCGACCCCGCGCCGGGGTCGCGAAAGCGGCCGGCCGAGAAGTAGACGTGGCGTGGCCGCTTCCGGACGAGGAACTCGGAGAGGTTCCCCAACTCGAGGAGCGAACGATGGCGAACCATGGTGGTATCGGGTCCCTCGGTCCAGGGAATGAACCCCCACTCGCGTTCGTTGGCCGCCGGCGGTGGCGTGATCTCCGTTCGTCGGTAGTGATCCCGGAACCGCCCGCGAAGATAGGCCCTCGTTCGCTCCTCCATGCGCCTCGGGTAGTCGTGGATGGGGGAGTATAATCCTGCCGAAAGTCGCGGTCCGGGTGGGGAGTGAGAACGGATCGCGGATGTCGGACCGTCAGTGACGGCGGTCAGTGCAGCCGGTATCGCAGGCTTTAGCTCACCGGAACGGCTGGATCGACCATGACCCGCCAGTTCACGTCGCTCGCGCAGCTCCGCGAGACGCTCGAGGACCGCTCGTTCGACCGGCCGCCGGCGATCGTCGCCAACGCCCACATCACGGGGGCAAGCGTCGCGCGGGCGCTGGCCGCCCACGACGTTCCGGTCATCGCGCTCGACCGCGTCGGGGACGGCGTCGCGCCGTCCTCCGACGCCATCGTCGCGGCCGGCGAGGTAACGTTCCCGCTGGACGACCCCGAGGGCTTCCGCGAGGACGTCGAGTCGGTCGCCGAGGTCCTTGATCACGAGCCCGTCGCCTTCCCCTGCATGGACGAGTGGGTCCACGCGTTCGCGGGGACGGAACCCGAGGGCGTCCGGCTCCCCTTCGCCGACCAGGACGTGATCGCCGACGTCCTCGACAAGGAGTCGCTGTACGCGACCGCCGAGGAACTCGACGTTCCCTACCCCGAGACGTACCGCCTCTCCGAGGTCGACCCCGACGAGGCGGCGGACCGGCTCGGCTTCCCGCTTGTCGTCAAGCCCGCGCGCAAGCGGGAGTTCGAGGAACTGCTCGGGACGAACGTCCTCGAAGTCGCGGACCGCGAGGAGTTCCACGACGTCGTCGCCGAGGCCGACGAGGCCGGCGTCCGCGTCATGGCCCAGGAGAAGGTCCCCGTCGAGACGGGCGAGGACCGATCCTTCGCCTCCTACGTCTCGCCGGACGGCGACGTCACCAGCGTCGTCGGCAACGCCCGGGTCCGCTACCCGCAGGGCTATGGCACCTCCTGTGTCGTCGACGCGGTCGACGACCCCGAACTCGAGGCTCGTGCCCGCTCGGTGCTCGAGGAGAGCGGCTACTACGGGATCAGCGAGGCCGAGTTCGTCTACGACCGTGACCGCGAGGACTACGTCCTGCTCGACGTGAACACCCGTCCCTGGAAGTGGATCTCGATGCCCGTCGAGGCGGGCGCGAACCTCCCGTGTGCCGCCTACACGGACGCCGTCGACGCGGACCTCGAGTTCGGGTACGAGGCGGGCGAACCTGCCGACGCCCGCTGGATCTACCTCCCCGACTACCTCTCGCTGCTCGCCGAGTCGCCGTCGTTCCCCGACGTGCTCTCGAACGAGCAGTGGACGGCCCTGCTGTCGGGCGAGTTCGAGTCGACCCGGGGACTGACGACGGGCGTCTACCGGCCGTCCGATCCGGGGCCGGCGCTGCAGGTGCTCGAGACGAAGTTCGGCGGGCCGGACTACTACTGTTCCTGCTGACGACGGCCGAACGGGGCGGACTCGAGGGAACCCGAGCGTCGTCGATCCCACCCGAATTTCTCCGGTGTCGGATCCCTTTTTTCCCGAGCGACGGACCTTCAGACGATGAGCGACCCCTTGCGCTTCAACCTCTTTACGATGAACTCCGTCGAGCACGTCTCGCCGGGGACCTGGACGATCCCGGGGGATGGGTCCCACCGGTACACCGACCGCGAGTACTGGACGGACGTCGCACGAACCGCCGAGCGGGCCGGCTTCGACGCGATCTTCTTCGCCGACGTGCGGGGGATCTACGACGTCTACGACGACGACCGCGACCCCGCGATTCGGCGGGCGATCCAGACGCCCTCGAACGCCCCGCAGGCGCTGGTCCCCGCGATGGCCGAGGTGACCGACGACATCGGGTTCGCGATCACGCGCTCGACGAGCTACGTCCACCCCTACCAGCTCGCCCGCGAACTCTCGACGCTCGACCACGTCACCGACGGCCGGATCGCGTTCAACGTCGTCACCTCTTACCTCGAGAGCGCGGCCGAGAACCTGGGGCTGGGCGACCGGATGGACCACGACGAGCGCTACGACCGCGCCGACGAGTTCATGGACGTCTGCTACCGCCTCTGGGAGGACTCCTGGGAGGACGACGCGGTCGTCCGCGACGCGGAGGCGGAAACCTACACAGACCCAGAGAAGGTCCACGCGATCGACTACGAGGGCGACCACTTCTCGATCCCCGGCCCGCACGGCTGCGAGCCCTCGCCCCAGCGGACGCCGGTCATCTACCAGGCGGGCTCGTCGGACCGCGGCCGCGAGTTCGCGGCGACGAACGCCGAGGGCGTGTTCGTCTCCCAGCCGACGAAGGCGGCGACCCGTGACTACATCGAGGACATGCGCGAGCGCGTCGCCTCCCACGGCCGCGACCCCGACTCGCTGAAGTTCTTCCCGGGAATCGTCGTGATCACGGGCGAAACCGACGAGATCGCCCGGGAGAAACACGAGACCTACAAGGAACACATCAGCGTCGAGGGGACCCTCTCGCTGCTGTCCGGTTTCATCGACATGGACCTCTCCGAACTCGAGCCCGACCAGGTTGTCGAACACATCGAGACCGACGCGATCCGAGGGACGATCAACGCGTTCACGAAGAACGATCCCGACCGCGAGTGGACCGTCGAGGAGGTCGCCCAGTTCGCCGGGCTGGGAACGACCTCGCCGGTGATCGTCGGCGGCCCCGAAACGGTGGCCGACGAACTCGAGTCCTGGCGCGACGAGATCGGCGTCGACGGCTTCAACCTCAAGGAGGTCACCCGCCCCGGGACGCTGGAGGACTTCGTGGAGTACGTCGTTCCGGTCCTGCGCGAACGCGGGCTGATCCGCGAGTCGTACGAGGGCGAGACGCTCCGGGAGAACATGTTCGGGCGGAGCGGACTCCCCGAGGGGCATCCCGGAGGGGACGCGTAGCACTGTCCGGCGGGCCGCCAATTCCCTCGTCCCCACCGACGCCGACTCGAGTCTCTGCGAGATTGCCCCGCCATTCGACGGCGGTTTACGTCCGGTTTCGGCGACGAAACCGCACGAGGGTATCGGGGTGGGGCGTAACTTTCTCAACCGGTGCGGCCGTAGCTCCGACCGGTGGTCGCCGATGACCCGAGCGGACGCGACCCTCGTCGAGGACGCCGTCCTGGCGGTGAAACAGGCCAATCTTGGGCTCTCGCCGTCGGGCCTGGCCTCGCGAATCGGCCGTTCGACCGACCGTATCGAGGCGGTGGTGGCGGAGCGTGACCGCCTCGAGGTCGGGGCCGACGACGTCGCGGCCGAGTGGGTCGGCTACCCGTCTCCGAGCGGCGTCCATCTCCATCCCGACAACCATGAGTACTCCCTGGATCGACCTCGAGTGTCCGTCCTGTCGCGAACAGTGGGAAGACGACCCGGCCGATCTGCCGGCACCGGGCAACGAGTTCACGTGTGAACACTGCGACGACGAACGGCCCGTATCGGAGTTCGTCAAAACGCCGGAAGGGCTCGAGATCCACGAGAACTTCCACGCGTAGCGTCGGGGTTGGGGTTCCGGGGACCTTTTTTGACCGGTCGTCACCGCCGGTCGACCGAGACGTAGCGCTCGCCCTCGAGGATATCGCGGACGCGGCCGTGCCAGTCGGCGGCGAAGGCCTCGCGTTCCTCGGGGCTCGCGGTGCCGTCGATGAGTTTCGGGAGGGTTCCGATGGCGGGGCCGCCCTCGGGAATCGACGCGACGTGGTAGGTGACGCGCACGGTTTCGGGGGGGTCGTTCGCTCCCGGGTCCCCGTCCGCACCGTCGCTCGCGACGTCCGTCCGTGTGAACTCGAAGCTGATCCCGTCGGTATCGATCGCGCCGTACTCGAGCGTGTTTCGCCGGTCGCCGTGGCCGCCTGCCAGGCCGCCGAAGCCGTCCTCGCCGGCCGCGCCGGTCACGTAGGAGACCAGCCGGGCGGTCACCCCGTAGGCCGGGTCGTCCCGCGGGCCGCCGGCGAGCACCTCGACGTCGCCCCGGACCGGCAGCGAGTCGGGGTCCGGGTAGAGCGCCTCGAGTCCCGCCTTCGCGATGCGGTACGCGCCGGCGGTCGTGGGACAGGAGTGGCCCGCGGCCTTCACGACGTCCTCGTAGGAGATCACGAAGGGCTCGCCTGGCTCGAGGACGGCAAGCGCCTCGGCGGCGGGGTCGCGCACTCGGATCGGGTCGACGTCGTAGTCGACGTTCCACCTCGTTCGGTCTCGATTCGTCGGGTCGGCGTCTCGTGTGGATTCGGAGTTCATATTCAGCGTCGTAGCAGTCGCATACCGTTCAGGATGACCAGCAGGACGCTCCCGATGTGGACGAGCATCCCGCTTGCCATGTGGACGTAGCCGGCGAAGACCCCCGAGAGCAGCAGGACGACCGTCCCGACGGCGATCGCGACGTTCTCGCCGATGTTCCACCGGGTCGCCTTGCTGAGTGTCACGGCGTAGGGGATCCGTTCGAGGTCGTCGGCCATCAGCGCCATGTCGGCGGTCTCGATCGCGGTGTCGGTGCCGGCGGCCCCCATCGCGATGCCGACGTCGGCGGTCGCCAGCGACGGTGCGTCGTTGATGCCGTCGCCGACCATCGCGACGACGTGGCCGTCCTCGCGGAACGACCGGATCGCCGCCTGCTTCTCCTCGGGGAGCAATTCGGCGCGGTAGTCGTCGATCTCGAGGCTTTCGGCGACCGAACGCGCGGTGCGGTCGTTGTCGCCGGTCAGCATCACGGTGCGGACGCCCGCATCCTGCAGCGCCGCCACGACCTCGGCTGCGGCGGGTCGGAGTTCGTCCCCGAGCGAGACGACGCCGACGACCTCGCCGTCGAGGGCGACGTGGACCGCCGTCTCGCCGGCTTCCTCGAGGTCCCGGACCCGATCACCGACGGGGTCCGGAACCTCGATCCCGCGGTCGTCGAGGAGAGCGCGGTTACCGACGACGATCCGCCGGCCGTCGTGCCGGGCGACGACCCCTTTCCCTGGGACGACGTCGAACTCGTCGGGGTCCGGGATCGTCCGCGGGGCGTCCGCGCTCGCGGGGTGCTCGACGGCCGTGCCGCCGTCGGTCGCGATGGCGTCGTCCGGCAGGCCCTCGCGTGCCGCCTCGAGGATCGCGTCCGCGAGGTGGTGTTCGCTCTTCTTCTCGGCGATCGCCGCGTACCGGAGGACCGACGCCTCGTCGAGGCCGAAACCGTCGACGTGGGTGACGGTCGGCTCGCCTTTCGTCAGCGTCCCCGTCTTGTCGAACGCGACGAGGTCGATCTTCCCCGCGGTCTCGAGGTGTTCGCCGCCTTTCATGAGCACGCCGGAGCGGGCCGCGGAGCCGATCGCGCTGACGATGCTCACCGGCGGCCCGATCACCAGCGCGCCGGGACAGCCGATGACCAGCAGGGTCAGCGCCATCACGGCGTCCCCGGTGACGGCGTAGGCCCCGGCCGCCAGGACGACGATCGCGGGCGTGTAGTACGCCGCGAACCGCTCGATGATCGTCTCGGTCGGGGCCTGGGCCTCCTGGGCCTCCTCGACCCGGCGGATGATCCGCTCGAGGGTGGTGTCCCGGCCGGTGCCGGTCGCGACGACCTCGAGCGCGCCCTCCTGGTTGATCGTCCCGGCGTAGACCTCGTCGCCGGTCGCCTTGTGGACGGGCGCGCTCTCCCCCGTGACGGGGGCCTGGTCGATCGCACTTTCGCCGTCGACGACCTCGCCATCGACGGGGACCTTCGTCCCGGGCTTGACGACGACCGTCTCGCCCTCCTCGACCTCTCGAGCCGGGACCTCGACCGTTTCGCCGTCACGCCGGACGACGGCCGTGTCCGGCGTCATCTCGAGCAACTCCTCCAGCGCCGAGCGGGTCTTGCCCATCGTCCGGGCCTCGAGGTAGTTGCCCAGCGCGAACAGGAAGACGACGGCCGCGGCCTCCCAGTACTCCCCGATGACGATCGCGCCGATCGCCGCCAGCGTCACGAGGGTGTTGATGCCGACGGTCCGCGACCGCAGCGTGTAGTAAGCCTTCTTCGCGACGTCGTAGCCGCCGACGGCGGCCGCGAGGATCATCAGCGCCGCGCTCGCCCGGGGGAGATCGTGGAAGTAGCCGACGGCCCAACCGACGGCGAACAGCGATCCGCTCGCCGCGACGACGGCCGGCTGTCGGTGTTTCCGGAGGTATCGCTCGAGGCTCACTGCTATCACCGCGGGCGGGCCGTGTACCCCTGGTTCGAGATCGTTCGCTCGAACGACTCGGGATCGGCGACCCCGTCGTCGTACTCCAGTTCGACGCGACCGGTCGTGTAGTGGACTTCCGCGTCCTCGACACCTTCGGCGCGTTTCAGCGCGCGCTCGAGGTTGCTCGCACAGGTGGGGCAATCGAAATCGGTGATTCGGTATTCGACGGTTTCGGTCATGCTCGAGTAAGCGTAGACGCCCCGGCCACAAAAGTATCACTCAAATGACCTATTTCGGTGCGGAGACGAGCCTCGGGACCGGTGAAACGAATCGTCTAGGCGGTCGACTCGGTTGAACGACTTATACGGATCGACGACCAACGGTCGACAAATGGCCGAATTCACGTCGGACGTAACGGTCGAGGACGTCGTCGTCCGGGACACGAACGTCTCGGACGCCGTCGACGAACCCGTTCGGGCGATGATCCTCGACATGCTCGCTGACGCCGAACGCAGCGTCGCCGACCTCGAGGCCGCGCTCGAGCAGCGGGGCTACGACCGAACGCGAAACACGATCCGCCATCACGTCAACGAACTTCGGGATGCGGGGCTCGTCGAGGTCGCCCGTCTCGAGGAACGCGGCGGCGGCACGACGAAGTACTACCGCGCGAACACGATCGTACTCTCCTATGCCGTTCCCGACGACCGCCGCGAGGACGTCGCGGCGATGGCCGCCGAGATCGCGCCCGACATCTCGGAGATCGTCGCGAATCTCGAGGACGAGCATCGGGACACGATCGAGTCGATCGCCGACGAGATGGCTCCCTGTGAACACTGCCGGAGCCAGAAATACGAGACGTACCTGCTGTTGACGATCCTGCGGCGCGGGTTCGTCGAGGGAATCGTTCGGGAACGAAACGGGGACGGAAACGAGGCGTCGGGCGGTTCCGAGGGCCTCGACTGAGTCGGGCTACCCGCTGGGGGCCAGGTATCCGGCGACGGGACGCGGCGACCGCTATCGGCGCATCAGTTCGGAAATCTTGTCGGCGATCCCGACGTCGCTGCCGAGTTTCAGGTAGTAGGCGTCGCCGCCGTCCTCGTAGTAGTCGTCGATCCGTCGATTGATCTCGAACCCGAGGTGTTCGTAGAACTGGAGGGCGTTCTCGTTGCTCGTCCGGGCGTGGCAGGTGATCGAATCGTGGTCCTCGGCGACGCGAGCGACCAGTCGTTTGCCGATCCCTTCGCCTCGACACTCAGGGGCGACCGCGAGAAAGAGAATGTAGCCGTCGCGGCGGACGGCAGCGAATCCGATGAGTTCCTCGTCGCGGACGTAACAGTGGACCTTCGAGCGGCGATAGGCGTCGGTAAAGAAATCGTGGCGCTGTTTGAGGACGCCCTCCTGGCGGCTGATCTCCTCTTTGAGCCGCCAGGCCTCGTCGACGTAGTCGTCGCTCCCCGGGGCGACGACGCGGCTGTCGATGTTGACGCTCACTACCACACCCTTACATCGTCGCCAATATAATTCCTCCGGCACCGGTTGCGCGGGGTGACGGTCCCGGAGCGTCTGCTTCCAGCGATTTCCGTCCATCGTCGCCTGTCGGCATCGGCCCCCGACGGCGGTCGGCATCCCATCCGTACGATCCTCGCTCGAGGCCGCGACCGTCCCGACCCCGTGACCCGACGACTGCGCGAAAGCGACGGGCATACCACCCGGGCCGACGTACTGCCGACGGATGGCCTTCGAACTGCGAGACCATACGGCGGACGTCGCCGTCGCGGCTACCGGCGGGACGCTGGAAGAAGTTTTTGCCGCTGTCGCCGACGGCCTCGCGGCCGCGTCGACGGACGAGGTACCCGAGGGGACGGGCGAGCGGTTTCAGGTGTCGGTGACGGCCGAGAGCCGCGAAGCGCTGCTGTTCGACTATCTGGACGAGTTGATTTACCGCCGGGACGTTCGGGCGGCGCTGCCGGTCGACAACCGGGTCGAGTCGATCGAGAGGGGCGGAGATGAAGATGAAGATGGAAACAGAGAGGCAAGAAAGGAAGACGGACACCGACACGGGGACGGCGAGCACGACTCCTGGACTCTCGAGGCTACCACTCGCGGCGTCCCCCTCTCCGAAATCGACGCCCGCGAGGTGAAGGCCGTGACCTACTCGGAGATGCGACTCGAGCGAACCGACGACGGGTGGGAGGCATACGTCGTTTTCGACGTCTGACCCCCACCAAGCGCCGTGACTGTCGGGCACGCGGCCTGCGCTCTGTGTCCGCGTAACGCCGGCCGTGCTTATTTGCCGGCCGTCCTCGTAGCCCGCACACGACGGTGGCTCCTGAATCCAGCACCGACGGGGACGGGCGGGTCGCGGCCGGACGCCCGGCGGCGACCGCCGTCGCGCTCGTCGTCCTCGCGATCACCGCGGTTCCCCGCGTACGCGCTCACGAGGAGTACGTCGTCGACGGGGAGCGCGACACCGGCGTCCTCGAGTTCCTGGTCGAGGCGTTCACCGATCCGTTCGTCGTCGGACCGCTGCTCGTCGGTGCGGTCCTCGCCCTGGGCGCGGTCGCGGGATACCTGCTCGTCCAGCCCGTCCAGCGTGACATCGCGGCCTTTCGGCACGCGATGGGGGAGTACAACGGATTCGTCCCCTGGCTGTTGCGGATCTCCTTTGGCATCCCATTTATCGGAGCCGGGTTCAGCGGCTACTTCGTCAGCCCTGCCGTAGACGTCGAGTTGCGGCTCCTCCAGGTCGCGCTCGGCTTTCTCCTGCTTTTCGGGCTCGCGACGCGGGTCGTCGCGCTCGTCGCGCTTGCCGCCTACCTCGTCGGCGTCGCCGTTCGGCCCGAGTTACTGTTGCAACTCGAGTACGCCGGCGGACTCGCCGCCATCGCACTGATCGGGAGCGGCCGCCCCAGCGCCGACCACGTCCTCCAGCGGGTCGCGGGCTCGCCGGGGACCGTCTACCGCCGGTTCGACCCGGTCCACGACGTCTCCAGGCGCTTTCAGGAGTGGGTGGCGGACTACGAACGGTTCCTGCCGACGGTCGTTCGAGCGGGTCTGGGGGTGTCGTTCATTTACCTCGGGTTCACCCAGAAGATCCTCCGGCCGGGGCTCGCGCTGGGAGTGGTCGACCGCTACGAACTCACCGCCGTCCTCCCCGTGGCGCCGGAACTGTGGGTGCTCGGCGCGGGGCTGGCCGAGATAGCGCTCGGCCTCGCGCTGCTTGCCGGGTTCTTCACCCGCGCGACGGCCGCGACCGCCATCGCGATGTTCACCCTTACGCTGTTCGCGCTCCCCGACGATCCCGTCCTCGCACACGTCGGGCTATTCGGGATGGCCTCGACGCTCCTGATCACCGGTGCCGGACCGTACGCTCTCGATAGGCGACTCGAGCGCGTCACCGCCGACGAAGAACGGCTGTCCGAAGCGGCGGCAGAGATCGGCTCGGACTGAGCCCGACCGGCCCGCCGGGCGATCAGTCCACCCCCTCGACCGTCGTCGAGTACGTCTGGCCGAAGACGTGGTGTTCCGTCGCCACGATGCGGCGGAACCCTTCGCCCACGGTCGCTTCGAGACGGTACCCGGCCTCGACGAGGTCGTCCGAACAACCAGTCCGGACCCCCGAATCGTCGGCCGCGACGACGAGCAGGTCCAGCCGTTCCTGGGAGTACTCGTACTCGGCGTGAGCCAGGTCGACGGTCCCGCACTCGCTCGAGCCGAATTCGACCGTACCCCGGACGGTGACGGTGACGGTGTCGCCGCCGACGGTCACGTCGGGCGGTTCGTGGGCAGCGAGTTCCACGTCGGTCCGCTCGAACTCGGTGTCGACGCTCGAGCCGACGACGGGAAGATCGGATCCGGAGAGACAGCCCGCGGTCCCGACAGCTCCGAGCGCGGCGGTGCCGGCGAGGAAACGTCTGCGGCTCACGCGCTTTTTGGGGTGCATGTGCATGGCCGACGATACTCGAGGCCCTTTCTAACGTCTACCGGTAGCACAACCGCCGGTTTCACTGTCTTCGGATCCCGTTCCCCGGTCTCCGTTCCTCCGACTGAAGAGACGAACATCTTTCATCGTCGCGGTCGGAGTCTCACGTATGACCGATACCACGTTCGACGCCGACGGCATCACGCTCGAGAAAGTGCGTGAGTACGTCTGGGAGATCCCACAGGAGGGGAACATGCGCACTCCCGCGCGGGTGCTCGCGAGCGAAGCGCTCCTCGAGGAGATCAAGGAGGACAAGACACTCGAGCAGATCAAGAACACGACCCACCTGCCGGGGATCACGAACCACGCGATCTGTATGCCCGACGGCCATCAGGGCTATGGCTTCCCCGTCGGCGGGGTCGGCGCGCTCGACGCCGAGAACGGCTGCATCTCGCCGGGAGCGGTCGGCTACGACATCAACTGCGGCGTCCGGATGATGCGGACGAACCTCACCTACGACGAGCTCCAGGGACGTGAGGAGGAGCTCGTCGACTCGCTGTTCGCCAACGTTCCATCGGGGCTTGGCGGCGGCGGCATCGTCGAGGCCGGGGTCGACACCGTCGACGAGATCCTGGAGCGCGGGGTCGACTGGGCCCTCGAGAACGGCCACGCGGTCGAGGAGGACCTGCTACACTGCGAGGACGAGGGAGTCCGCGCCGAGGCCGACGCCTCGAAGATCTCCCAGAAGGCCAAAGACCGCGGGAAGAACCAGATCGGCTCGCTTGGCTCGGGCAACCACTTCCTCGAGGTCCAGCGCGTGACCGACGTCTTCGACGACGCGGTCGGCGACGCCTACGGGCTCGAGGAGGACCGGATCGTCGTCCTCATCCACTGTGGCTCGCGCGGGCTGGGTCACCAGACGTGTAACGACTACCTGCGGAAGATCGAACAGCAACACCAGGGGCTGTTGAACCAACTGCCCGACAAGGAACTGGCCGCGGCACCCGCGGGCTCGCAACTCGCGGCGGACTACTACAAGGCGATGAACGCCGCGATCAACTTCGCGTGGGTCAACCGCCAGCTGATCATGCACCGTACGCGGCAGGTGTTCGAGCGGGTCTTCGACCGCTCGTGGGAGGAGATGGAGATGGAGCTCCTGTACGACGTGGCCCACAACATCGCGAAGAAAGAGACCCACGCCGTCGGGGTCGGGCCGGAGGGCCGACCGGTGCGAGACGGCGACGCCGTCGAGCGCGAGGAACGCGAGCTCTACGTCCACCGCAAGGGCGCGACTCGAGCGTTCCCCGCGGGTCACCCCGAGGTGCCGAAAGCGTACCGCGACGTCGGCCAGCCGGTCATCATTCCCGGCAGCATGGGCGCGGGCAGCTACGTCCTGCGGGGCGGCGAGAACTCGATGGATCTCACGTTCGGCTCGACCGCCCACGGCGCGGGCCGGCTGATGAGCCGCACGCAGGCCAAAAACGAGTACTGGGGCGGCGACGTCCAGGACGAACTCGAGCAACAGGAGCAGATATACGTCAAGGCCCAGTCGGGCGCGACGGTCGCCGAGGAGGCCCCGGGCGTCTACAAGGACGTCGACGAGGTCGTCCGCGTCTCGGACGCGCTGGGCATCGGGGACAAGGTCGCACGGACGTTCCCGGTCTGTAACATCAAAGGCTGAGGCGGTGACGTGAGTCGTCGCCGAACGATCGGCTCACGAGTCACGAAGCGCCTGCCGTGCGATGGTGCGTGCCGTCGAGGCGTCGAGTTCGTCGAACGTCTCGTCTTCCTCGAGCGTCTCGAGGACGGCCTCGACCGGCTCGGTGAACGTGAACATCAGGTGGACGCCACTTTTGAACCCGCCGCTCGTCCGCTCGCTCTCGAGGACGCCATACGTGCCCGCCTTGTTGATGTGGCTGTTGACGGTCTCTTGGGTATACACGTCCCGGTCAGTGCGTTGGCAAATCTCTCGATACAGCGCGTAGACCGCTGGACTCGGTGCAGCGCCGTCGTTTACGTCAGCGACCACTGCCGCAGCGTACAGCGAGAGTTTCTTCTGGAGCGTCATCCCGCCGACCATCTCGAGCACGCGGTTCTTCACGACCGAATCGTTGGCCGCGTGGACGTGTTGTTCCGTGACGACCGTCTCTCCGTTTCTGTTTGCGATCTCGCCCGCGTCGCGGAGCAGATCGATCGCTCGCCGTGCGTCGCCCTCGTTTTTGGCCCCGTAGGCAGCCACCAGTTCGATGACGCCGTCGTCGAGCGCGCCCTCTTTGAACGCGTCACGCCGACGGTTGAGGATCTCGATGAGTTCGTTGGCGTCGTAATCCGAGAAGTGAATGCCGGTCGGATTGTACGAACTATCGGTCCTGCTGTCGAGGTTTTCGCGGAACTTGGGGTGGTTCGTGATCACGACCGTCGAGACGAGCGTGTCGACGTGTTGTTCGGCCATCACCCGGCTCAGGCTGTAGAGCAACCGGGAGTACGCGGGCTCGTCTTCACCGACGCGGCCGGTGAGCGCGTCGATTTCGTCGAGGATGAACACGAGCGCGTCGAAGTGACGGTCGACGATCTCGTAGAGCCGAACGTATTTCGCATCGGTGGAAACGCCCTTTCGCGGGATACCCCACTCGACGCCGGCTTTGTTGGCTGTCTGATGGCCGAGTTTCCAGACGGCGCGATCCAGCGAGTGTGACTCCATCGTCTTGAAGTTGACTGCGACGAAGTCGAAGGTGATGTCGTTCTGAGTGGCACGTTCCGAGACCTTCTCGGCGACTGCTTTGACCGTGAGGCTCTTGCCGGTGCCGCTCGGTCCGTAGAGGAGGAGATCCGGGGGGCGTTCGCCGTCGAGGGTGTCGCGAAACGCGCGCGCTTCGGCGGCCAGTTGTTCGTCACGGCCGTAGATCCGGTTGTGATCGACGATCGTGTTGGAGTCGACGAGTTGCTTGTTCTCGAAGACGGTTCGTCGTTCGCCGTCGAGAATACTATCGACGATAGACGAGCCGGGGGAGTCCGCCGTCCCGTCATCGTCTTCGCCGCCTCGACCATCCGAGGACTCCTGTTTCATTGGCGGCACTGCTCACCGGCCCTCAATACCTTTTTCGAAATGAATGGACCTCGGTCGAAATGAACAGTCCATGACCGAAATGAACAGTCCATGGTCGAAATGAAGCGGAACTACCGCCGACGCCGAAACGAAGACACCGTTGTCGAACTGAACGTCGGGACGACCGTCATCGAAATGAAAGCCCCGTGTCCGAAATGAACCTCGAGCGAACCGGAGTCGAAATGAATGCACCGTAATCGAAATGAAATGACTCGTATCCAACTGAAACCGATCGATGGGGAAGATCGTACCACTCCCCCACCGTAATCGAAATGAAACGGAGAACGGGACGTGTTATGCGGAGGGTGAACTGGTGAACGAGAAGTGCTGAACGGAGTCTGAAACGGAAAACGAGAGACGCCGACCGGGGGTTCGACACCGTATTCGAAATGAATTCTCGCCCCACTCGTACTGGAACCTGATTTTCTCCCGTCTATACTGCTATACTCGACGAAATGCTGCTCCTCCACTCGAATTTCATTTCGAATATGGTGTGGGAGACCGATCTTCTAGATGCTGCTGAAAGAGATTTCATTTCGAATGTAGTGTGAGGGAGGTCCCTGGTAAGGGGGACCGTCTCGAGGGGGAACGAAACCACGACGGGCGAGCGAGCTAGCAGTTCGCAAGCCGACTGGCTCGTTCCAGGACCGATCCGTCCCATCCACACTGTATCACTTCAGCCGAAACGGATTCCCGTCGTCCTCGTCCGCGTCGTCCTCGTCGTCATCGCCTTCGTAGGGCCGTCGCGCCGTGATCGTCACCGTCGCCTCCGGATCGTCCTCGTCGGCCCATGGGCTGTCGTAGGCCGAGATCTCGAGGTCCGTTACGTCCCATCCCTCCGCTTCGATGAGTTCGACCAGCCGGCGCTGGTCCGCGAGCATCTCGTCGTCCATGCGGGCGCGTTCGGGATCCGACGGGGTAGCTGTTACGCCGTCGACCGCGAACGAAACCAAAAATGGTTTCGGAGGGGCGAGAATACCCGTCGAGTTTAAGCGGATTCGCCTGCAACCCGAGCGTATGCTCACCGACGAGTTCGGACGCGAAGTAACGGGGGTTCGCGTCTCTCTTACCGACCGGTGTAACTTCGACTGTGTCTACTGCCACAACGAGGGGCTGGGCGACACGCGGGGGCCGATGGACCCACAGGACGACGAGATGGACACCGACGACGTCGTCCGCTTTCTCGAGGTCGCGGCCGAGTTCGACGTCGACGCCGTCAAGTTCACCGGCGGCGAGCCGATGCTCCGTCAGGATCTCGAGGAGATCATCGCACGAACGCCGGACGAGATGGAGGTCTCGCTGACGACCAACGGGACCTTCCTCCCGGGCCGCGCCGAGGACCTGGTCGACGCCGGCCTCGAGCGGGTCAACGTCTCCCAGGACGCACTCGATCCCGAGGACTTCGCCGCCGTCACGCAAAGCGGCGCGTACGAGAAGGTCCTGGAGGGCGTCGAGGCCGCCCTCGAGGCGGGGCTCGATCCCGTGAAGCTCAATATGGTCGTCTTCGAGCACACCGCGGGCTACGTCCCGGAGATGGTCGACCACGTCGCCGAGAACGAGGGGCTACAGCTCCAGCTCATCGAGTACATGCCGGAGCTCACCGGTCGGCCGGAGTGGAACATCGACATCCAGCGAGTTCACGACTGGCTCGCCGACCGGGCCGACGAGATCGAGCACCGGGAGATGCACGATCGGCGACGCTACTGGGTGAGCGGAGAGGACGGCGACGCCGGAACCGGGATGGTCGAGATCGTCGATCCCGTCGAAAACCCCACCTTCTGTGCGAACTGTCACCGCGTTCGGGTAACCCACGAGGGCTATCTCAAGGGCTGTCTCAACCGCAACGACGACCTTCGCTCGATGGGGGAGATGACCAAACCCGAAATCCGCGAGGCGTTCCGCGAGACCGTCGAAAACCGCGTCCCCTACTACGGCGAGTATATGATCAGGAACGGCGACGGCGAGTGGGAGATCAACGAAAAGTACCTCGAGGAGTCGGTACGAGCCTAGAGCCGATCGGTCGAACGTCCCGCTACGACTATCGACATCGGTCGAGTGCCCCGCTACGAGGAACTAGTCGGTCGAACACCCCGCTACGACTATCGCTTATCGCCTGCGTGGCCCCCGCCGACTCGAGCCCCACTTGCCGCCCCGTTTTCGCTTCGAGCCCAGCCCGACCGTCAGCAACACCGCCGCGAGCAACAGCAGGACCAGCGCGGAAACGGGTTGGCCGCCGCTGCCGACGACGTAAATCCCGTAGCCGACGGTCGCCGACGCGAGCCCGACGACGAGACTCGAGGCCAGCCCGACGGCCTCCAATCGCAGGGTCCGCGATTCGCGCCCGAGTTGCTCGCCGAGGTCGATCGCGGCCTGGGCGCGATCCCAGGCGAGGACGGTCGCGACCGCCCCCACGAGCGTCGGCTCGACCGCGGGTGCGCCGCCGCCGACGCCGGCGGCCAGGACGCCGGCGAACACCAGAACCGCTCCCGCGTCGGCCGTCCCGCGGTGTCCGACCGCGAGCGCGGCCCCGAGGAGGACGACTCCCCCGACACCGATCGCGACCGCGGTGACGGAGACGAGCCCGGCCGCGAGCGTCGCCACGAGGGCCGCGACGAGGGCGGCGGCGCTCGAGGCCACCGTCGGCTTGCGCGTGAGTTCGATTCCCTCCTCGAGGTCGAGATCGAGGTCGGGGTCCCCTGCGCCGCGGCTCGCCTCGGTCGGATCGTCCCGGTCGGATGGGGAGGGAGGTTCGGCTCCCGGTTCCCGTTCCGACCTGGCGTCCGGTTCCTGCCGACCGTGGTTCGTGCCGCCCCCCGCAGCGTCGCCGTTTTCCTCGTCCGGACGGGTTTCGACCGGGTCGCTCATCGAAGTCCACCTCCCGTCGCGGTACCCCTCCGAGCGCCGGTCCGGCGCGCGAAAACGTCGTCGATCGACTCGTCGACCGGCCAGTCGACGACCGGCACGCCGGCCCGCTCCAGGTCGTACCGGCGCACTCGCCTGGCGACTCGCGCCAGCCGCTGGCCGGCGGTCGCGCCGACCGTCGGATCGGGGCTGACGACCGTGACCGGGTGGCCGCGAGCCTCGAGCCGGCGGGCGATGTCGGCCGACCCGGCGTCACACAGCGGCGTCAGGAGGACGATCTGGGTCTCGGCCGAGAGCCGACGGCGCAGCGTCCGGAGCTGGGTCAGCCACGGGGTCTCCCGCTCCGGCGCGACCGCATCGAACTGCGGGTGTGACGCCAGCAACTCCCGGAACTCGAGTTCGTGGTGTCGGCCCGAGGCGGGCGCGAGCCAGCAGGGGTCGGTCCCCAGCAGCGGGTCGTCGTCGGAATCGACCGGGCCCAGCCCAGCGAGACCGACCGAGTGGCCGGCCTCGAGCAGGCTCGCGCCGATCCGACCCGCCGCGGCGAGCGACCGGTCGACGGCGTGGGTCGCGTCCGGCGCGGGGGCGAGGTAGGCCGCCTTCCGCGCGTCGACGAGGACGACCGCGCGGGCCGACCGTTCGGCGTGGAACTCGAGTGTGGCGAGTTCGCCGGTCTTTGCCCGTCGGTTCCAGTCGATGCGCGATAGCGGGTCGTTCGGGCGGTACTCCCGGACGGAGTGGAACGTCGTTCCGGCCCCACCCTCGGTCGTCGTCAACCGGCCGGCGAACGCGGTCGCGGTCGCCCGTAGCGGCACCGGCGCGGCGACCGGGCGCATCTCCGGTTCGCAGACGACGGTCGTCTCGCTCTCGATCCGGAACTCCCCTTCGGTCGACTGCGAGACGTCCCGTGCGATCGCGAGCGCGGGGTCGAACTCGTGGCTGCCCCGGCCGACGGAGGCGGTGTACTCGAGGGAGACGCTCTCGCCGGGCCGAAGCGCGGTGCCCAGTCGACTCGTCCCCTCGGTGACCACGAGGCCCGGCGGGACCCCGTCGACGAACCGCAGATCGGGGACGAACCGGCCGCTCTCGTTCGTGATCTCGACGGCGACCTCGATCTCGTCGCCGGGTTCGGGCTCGTCGTCGCTGACCGTCCGCTCGACCGAAAGCGCGAGTTCGGGGGGCTCGAACGCGCGGGCGAAGCCGGCGTAGCCGACCCCGGCGACCCCGGCGATGAGGACTGCCGGCGACTCGACGGCGGCACCGACTCCGACGGCGAGCAACGCGACGATGCCGATTCCCGACCAGTACTCGGTGGGGGCACGGCGGCCCTTCTCGATCCCGTCGACGTCGTCGGTCGTCGTCCGCCGTTGCTCCTCACTGGCGGCCGCCCGGCCGTAGTCGTACGCCGGCAGCGACGGGGTTCCGCCGTCGTCGTTGTCGTTGCCCTCGCCGCTCTCGTATCCCACCGCGTCGATGGCGGCGACCGCGTGGCGAACGCCCCGCCGGTACTCCGTCTCGTACCCGCGCTCGAGGAAGCGCCCGACGCGCGAGCGAAGCGATCGGTCCGGCCGCTCGAGGCGATCGGAGAGGAAGCCGGCCGCGATCGGATCGTCCGTCCAGTCGCCGTCCTCGAGGCGGTTTTCGGCGCTTTCGGGCGACTCCCCGCCGAACCGGGTGAGGACCGCGAGCGTCGCTTCGCGGAGGCCGGCCCGGAGCCGCCGACCTCGGGTCGCCGGCGCGTGGCCGCCGCGGAGCCGCCGGAACGACGAGACCGCGTCGGTGAGGTTCTCTCCGGGGACGGGTACCGCGGCGGTACGCTCGGGGTCGGGCGTGTCGAACTGCGAGCGGACTCCCCGTCGTCGGAGGAGGCTCCGGAGGCCGATCGCACCCGCGAGGACCGCCACGAGGACGACGAGGGCCTCCGAGAGGTCCAGCGAGACGAGGCCCGCGCTGACTGCGACAGCGGCGGCGAGCGTGACCGTGCCGGCGACGAGCCCGACGGTCCGGCGATCGAAGCTCATCGTTCCGACCCCCAGCGGCCGTCCGTGCCGGGGCCGGTCCCGTCCCCGCTTTCCGAAACTGAATCGCCGCTCTCCGAAACCGAACCCCCTTCCGCGTACGCGGCTTCGATCCGCCGCAGCACGCTCTTTGCCCGTTGCTCGCGCTCGGGGGTTGCCTCGGCGCTCCCGTAGCGGACGTCCTCGAACAGCTTCGTCAGTTCCTCGACGTGGTTCCGCTCGAGGCCGGCGTCGACCGCCGCGGCCGCGAACTCGCGGGGGGTGCTCGCGTCCGGCCGGTCGACCTCGAGAGGGCTGGTCATCTCCCGCCAGGCACGGTAAATCTCGTTGTCGACGTCGGTCGTGCTCTCGATTCGGTCGGCCGCCCGTCCTGCCGCGTTGCCGACTGCTGCGACGTGTTGTCCAGGTCGTTCGTCCTCGCCGTCGGGAGTCTCGGCCGCCGCGGCGTCGGTTTCGCCGTCGCGCCGGCTGAGGAGCAATCCGCCGAGAACGATGGCGGTGAGTACCGCGAGGGCGGCGAGCAGCGGTTCGACCGCCGGCGTTCCGTCGCCGTCCTCGCTGAAGCCGTCACCGCTGCTCCCCTCGAGGGGTTCGCCGCCGGGGGCCATCGAGGACGGGAAGATCGGATCGGCGTACCGGATGAAGAGATAGACAGCCAGCATGACGACGAGGGACAACGCGAGCACGCGAAGCGCATCACGACGATGGGTCAGAAGGTACCAGACGACGATAACCGCTGCCAGTACGAGTAACGCGGCGATGAGATACTCGAGGAACGCGGGAACCTCGACGTGCTCGACGGGTGGCTCCTGCTGTGGCGGCGGTTCGATTCCCCCCGGTGAACTCTGCCCTTCCGTGGAGCCGATCCCGCCGGAGCCGCCGATCTCGACGGGGGATTCGACCGTCGCGGCTGCGAGCCCGATGGCGACGATTCCGGCGACCGCGGCGACCAGTCGAACGAGGAGGGGGCGGCGATTTCGGGGCACCAGTCATGCGCTCGTAGCAGCCCCTTGATAATAAAGGCAACCGGAATGTGACCAGTTGCCGGGCGTGAGTCGGTGGCGTGGGACGGGCGGCCGACCGCCCGGGAGTATCGTTGCGCTTAAGTACAAGACGGGGGTACGTTCTGGTGCGATACGTGTAGGGGAGCGATCCCCGAGTCCGAGAGGGCGATGATAGGAACGCACACGGTGTCGTGGTAGCCAAGCGGCCCAAGGCGCATGGTTGCTAACCATGTGGCGTCAAGCCTCCGGGGTTCGAATCCCCGCCACGACGTCGGATTTACCGGACTGGCTTTCTGCCAGTCGCATTTGCAACGCCTGCAGACCAGACACAGATACACGATACATGAGCGCGGAAGAACCCCAAGAGCAAGACGAGGACGAAGACCTTCAGTACTTCGTCCGTATCGGTCAAACCGACCTCGACGGGACGAAGTCGGTCGAGCGCTCGCTGTCGGAGATGAACGGGATCGGTCGCCGAACCGCCCGACTCATCGCCGAGAAAGCGGGCGTCGACCGAACGGCCACGTTCGGTCGACTCGACGAGGACGTCATCGACGAGGTCGTCGAACTCGTAGAGAACTACGCGGACGAAGTTCCCGACTGGCTCAACAACCGCCAGTCGGACTTCTACAGCGGCGAAACGACCCACGAGATCGGCAACGATCTCGAGCTAACCCGCCAGCACGACATCAACCGGATGAAGATGATCGACTCCTACAGGGGAGTTCGACACAAGCGCGGGCAGAAGGTTCGCGGTCAGCGGACCAAGTCCACCGGTCGTACGGAGGGCACCATCGGGGTCAACGTCGAAGAGATCCGCGAAGAAGAAGCCGAAGGCGGCGAGGAGGAGGGTGAATAACGATGCCACTCGGAACCGACACCAAACAGTACGAGACGCCGAATCACCCCTACCAGGGTGAGCGCATCGCCACCGAACACTCCCTCATCGACCGCTACGGCCTCAAGAACAAGGAGGAACTCTGGCGAGCCCAGTCCGAGCTTCGTTCCTACCGGCGCGAGGCTCGAGACCTGCTCGGCCAGGCCCAGGGAGACGAAACCGTCATCGAACGCTCCGAGGAGTTCGTCGGCCGTCTCAAGCGCGTCGGTATCCTCGACGAGGGTGACGAACTCGGCGACGTCCTCGGTCTCGAGATCGAGGACATCCTCGAGCGCCGTCTCCAGACGGTCGTCTACCGCAAGGGACTCGCGAACACGACCGAACAGGCCCGGCAGTTCATCACGCACGGGCACGTGACGGTCGACGGCCAGCGCCACCGGGTCCCGTCGTACGTCGTCGACGTCGACGAGGAGGACCTCGTCGCGTTCGACGAGAACAGTCCGCTCGCGGACGAACTCCACCCCGAACGCGCGGAGGGTCAGTAAACCATGAGCCAGGACGACGAAAAGTGGGGCATCGCCCACGTGCACGCATCGTTCAACAACACCATCATGACCGTGACGGACCTCACGGGCGCGGAAACGATCGCCAAGTCCTCCGGTGGGACGGCGGTCAAGCAGAACCGCGACGAGGCGTCGCCGTACGCGGCCATGCAGATGGCCGAGTCCGTCGCCGAGGAGGTCAAGGCTGCCGGCATCACCGGACTTCACGTCCGCGTTCGCGGCCCCGGCGGAAACCTCCAGAAGTCCCCCGGACCGGGTGCCCAGGCGACGATCCGTGCCCTGGCCCGCTCCGGCATCGAGATCGGACGCATCGAGGACGTCACGCCGATCCCGCACGACGGATCGCGCGCACCGAAAGGAAAGGGCGGCTACTAGATCATGAGCGAAGAGTACGACGTCGAGTTCGTCGAACGCGAGGAACGCGAAGCACGCTTCCTCGTCCGCGGGATCTCGCCCGGGTTCGCCAACGGCATCCGTCGCGCGATGGTCGCCGACGTGCCGACGATGGCGATCGACACCGTCCGGTTCATCGAGAACTCGTCGGTCATGTTCGACGAGCAACTCGCCCTGCGACTCGGGCTCGTCCCGCTGACGACCCCGCCTGAAGGGGAGTTCGGCGAGGACGACACCGTCACGCTCTCGATCGACGTCGAAGGGCCGGCCACCGCCTACTCGGGCGACCTCGTCTCCGAGGACGACCTCGTCCAGCCTGCGGACGAGAACGTCCCGATCATCGAGCTCAAAGAGGACCAGCGGCTCGAGGCCGAAGCCGACGCCGTGCTCGACCGCGGGAAAGACCACGCCAAACACCAGGGCGGGGTCGCGATCGGCTACCGACACCTCCAGCGCGTGGAGGTCGTCGGCGACCTGCCGGAGTTCGAAGAGCAGGAGAGCCGGATCGTCCGCGGCGTCATCGAGGACGACGGCGAGCTCGTTCCCACCAGCGAATTCGACCACGACCTCTCGAACCGGTATCCGGGCAAGGAGGTCGAGGTCGAGGACGTCCCGAACGCCTTCGTCTTCCACGTGGAGACGGACGGCTCGCTCGACGTCGAGGAGTTGGTTACGCGAGCCGCCGACTCGATCGAGTCTCGCGCGACCGAACTCGAAGAAGCCGTACAGCTATAACACAAGTATGAACCGACGCCCCCGACCCGAACCGGCCGAAGCCGACCGCGAGGACGCACACAGCAGCGCCAGCGCCGTGAGCCACGAGACTGGCGCGACCGCGTCCCCGGCGGCTTCGTCCACTGGAATCGAAAGGGGTTTGAAGGGGCGGCGGGTACACGGAAGTGCGAGCAGGGATAGCCAAGTCAGGCCAACGGCGCAGCGTTCAGGGCGCTGTCTCGTAGGAGTCCGCAGGTTCAAATCCTGCTCCCTGCATTTTTCCGGCTCGACCGACGGAAGAGCCGTAAAAATGGAACGTACAGGTTTGAGCCACGGGAGTCGCAGCGGTCGAGCAATCGCGAGACCGACCGTCTCCCGGCGGTTCAAATCCTGCTCCCTGCATCACTTCTCTCGAATCGATTCCACGGTCGATTACGACCACGACCACGATTACGACTACGATTACGATCGCCGACGCTCCGTCGGCATTCACTGCAGATTTGGAGGTAACCAATGAGTAGCAAGACTAATCCGAGGCTTACCGATCTCATCGCCGAGCTGAAGTCGACGTCCCGCGAGGAGGACGCCGACGTCTGGCGAGACGTTGCGGATCGTCTCGAGAAGCCCCGGCGCACCCACGCTGAGGTGAACCTGGGCCAGATCGAGCGATACGCACGCGAAGAAGAGACCGTCGTCGTTCCCGGCAAAGTGCTGGGATCGGGCGCACTACAGAAGAACGTCACCGTCGCCGCCGTCGACTTCTCCTCGTCGGCCGAGACGAAGATCGACCAGGTCGGCGAACCAGTACCGCTCGAGCAGGTGCTCGAAGAGAACCCAGACGGATCCAACGTGCGGGTGATTCGATGAGTGTAAACGTCGCAGAGTTCGACGCGGACGTCGTCGTCGACGCCCGGGACTGTATTCTCGGTCGCGTCGCGAGCCAGGTCGCACAGCGGGCCCTCGACGGCGAGCGCGTCGCCGTCGTCAACGCCGAAGACGCCGTCATCACCGGCGACAAGGAAGACATCTTCGGCACCTACCGCAAGCGACTCCAGCTGGGGTCCGACAGCGGACCGTACTACCCGAAGCGACCGGACACGATCTTCAAGCGCTCGATCCGTGGGATGCTTCCGTACAAGAAGCCCCGCGGTCGCGAAGCGTTCGAGAACGTCCGCGTCTACGTCGGCAATCCCTACGAGGGCGACGACGAGCGCGACGCGGAAGTACTCGAGGACACGTCGCTGGACCGGCTTTCGAACATTCGCTTCGTCCAGCTGGGCGAAGTCTCCGAACAACTCGGTGCTAACGTCACATGGTAACGAACACGAGTGGCAAGAAAAAGACCGCCGTCGCTCGCGCAACCGTGCGCGACGGCGAGGGTCGCGTGCGAATCAACTCCCAGCCCGTCGAGCTGGTCGAGCCCGAGATGTCGCGGCTCAAGATGCTCGAGCCGTTCCGCATCGCGGGCGAGGAGCTCCGTAACGAAGTGGACGTCGACGTCGACGTCGAGGGTGGTGGCATCAGCGGACAGGCCGACGCCGTCCGCACCGCCATCGCTCGCGGCATCGTCCAGCACACCAACGACGCCGAACTCCGCGACGCGTTCATGGAGTTCGACCGGTCGCTGCTGGTCAACGACGTTCGACAGTCCGAACCCAAGAAGTGGGGCGGCCCGGGCGCTCGGGCGCGCTACCAGAAGTCCTACCGCTAAGGTGATCCAGATATGATGGTACCGGTTCGGTGTTTCACCTGTGGCAACGTCGTCGGCGAGCACTGGGAGGAGTTCGACGAGCGAGCGAACGAAGGCGACGAGGACCCCCAGGAAGTGCTCGACGACCTCGGCGTCGACCGCTACTGCTGTCGGCGCATGCTCGTGAGTCACACCGACCTCGTCGACGTCGTCTCCCCGTACCAGTAACATGCAACAGGAACAACACAACCGATACGAAAAGGCGCGCATCCTCGGCGCTCGAGCACTGCAGGTGTCCTACGGGGCACCCGTGCTGATCGAGACGGATCGAGCCGAGCCGATCCTGATCGCGGCGGAGGAGTACGACGCCGGCGTGTTACCCTTTACGGTCAAGCGAGGAGACGAGTAACTATGACGCTGATCACCGACGTTCGACTTCGCAGGACGCTGGACTCGCGCGGGAATCCGACCGTCGAGGCCGACGTGCTCACGGAAAGCGGCGGCTTCGGCCGTGCGGCCGCACCGAGCGGCGCGAGCACCGGCGAGTACGAGGCTGTCGAACGCCCGCCGAGCGAGGCGATCGCCGCGGCCCGGGAACACGCCGTTCCCCGGCTGGTGGGCGAGGCCTACGCCGGCAACCAGCGCGAGGTCGACGCGATCCTGCGTGCGGCCGACGGAACCGACGACTTCTCCGAGATCGGTGCCAACAGCGCGGTCGCGATCTCGATGGCCGCCGCGAAGGCCGGCGCCGACGTGCTGGGCGCACCGCTGTTCCAGCACCTGGGCGGCACCTTCCGCGGAGGGAACTTCCCGATCCCGCTCGGGAACGTCGTCGGCGGCGGCGAACACGCCGCCGACGCGACGGACATCCAGGAGTTCCTCGCCGCGCCCGTCGGTGCACCGAGCGTCGAAGACGCCGTCTTCGCCAACGCCGCCGTCCACGAAGCCGTCGCGAACCTGCTCGAGGAACGCGGCGTTGCCTGCGGCAAGGGCGACGAGGGCGCGTGGGCACCGTCGATCGACGACGCCGAGGCGTTCGAGATCGTCGACGAGGCGGTCTCGCTGGTCGAGGACGAGGTCGGGTTCGAGATCGGATTCGGGCTCGACGTCGCCGGCGCGGAGCTGTACGATTCCGACTCGGAAACGTACGAGTACAGCGACGAGAGCCGCGACACCGACGAACAGATCGCGTACATCGCCGAACTCGTCGACGAGTACGATCTGGTCTACGTCGAGGATCCCCTCGACGAGGACGACTACGACGCCTTCGCCGAGCTGACTGACGAGGTCGGCGACGAGACGCTGATCTGTGGCGACGACCTGTTCGTCACCAACACCGAGCGCCTCCGGGAGGGGATCGACCGCGACGCGGCAAACAGCATCCTGATCAAGCCGAACCAGATCGGAACGCTTTCCGACGCCTTCGACGCGATCGAACTCGCGATCGAGAACGGCTACGATCCCGTCGTCTCCCACCGCTCCGGTGAGACGGAGGACGCGACGATCGCACACCTCGCCGTCGCGACCGACGCACCGTTCATCAAGACCGGTGCCGTCGGCGGCGAGCGAACCGCCAAGCTCAACGAGCTCATCAGAATCGCAGACGACGCGACATGACAGACGACAACGACGCAACCCAGGAAGGGCTCGACGCCGCCGAAGAAGAGATCGACGAGGAGCCGGCCGAAGGGGCTGGCCCCGCCGCCGATCAGGACGACGTCGAGCCAGCGGAACAGACCGCCGACGCCGAGGCCGCCGACGCCGAGGCCGACGCCGAAGAAACCGAGGAAGACGCGGGGCCAGCCCTCGACGACGACGTGATGTCCGACGAGGAGGCCGACCTGCTCATCCCCGTCGAGGACTACCTCGGCGCCGGTGTCCACATCGGGACCCAGCAGAAGACCCAGGACATGGAGCGGTTCATCCACCGCGTCCGGACCGACGGTCTCTACGTGCTGGACGTCTCGAAGACCGACCAGCGCATCCGTACGGCCGCGGATTTCCTCTCGAACTACTCGCCCGAACAGATCCTGGTCACCTCGAGTCGCCAGTACGGTCGGTTCCCGGCGGAGAAGTTCGCCGAGGCCGTGGGCGCTCGCGCCCGCACCGGCCGCTTCATCCCGGGGACGCTGACGAACCCCAAGTACGACGGCTACATCGAACCCGACGTGCTCGTCGTCACCGACCCGATCGGCGACGCCCAGGCCGTCAAGGAGGCCATCACGGTCGGCATCCCGGTCATCGCGATGTGTGACTCGAACAACCAGGTCAGCAACGTCGACCTGGTCGTTCCCACGAACAACAAGGGTCGCAAGGCCCTCTCGGTCGTCTACTGGCTGCTCGCGAACGAGGTCCTCGACCGCCGCGGCGCGGAGCCGTCCTACTCGCTCGAGGACTTCGAGAGCGGAGTCTAACCCGTTCAGTTCGCCGCTTATCGTTCCTGTTTCGATCCGTTCGCCTGTTCGTTTTCGGTCCGACTATCGCTGACCGCCAGCCGTCGGTATCGCCCGTAAGCGGCCGGTCGTGGCGGACGCTCGAGGCTGCCGAGACGAAACCGAACCGGAACGCCAGGACCCCGCCCGAGGCGAAGGAGTTACCTGCGGTCCCGAGAAAGGTCGGAAATACGATGATCGACAACGTCTTCGAGTTCGAAGAGGAGAAAATTCCGCCGGTGGTCCTGCTCGCCGCGGCGGCGCTGATCGGGATCTTCGCGCTCGGGATCCCGTATCGAGTGTTCGTCGGGCTGGTCTGAACGGGCCGTTTTCCGCTACCGTTCTCCCTTTTCGCTCCCGATTACCCCGCGTTCACCTCGAGTCGTCCGCCGCCAGCGACTCGATCAGTTCCGCGGCCTCGACGGCCGTCCCGCCGAAGACGTAGGTCGCGGGTTCGATCCCGAACGCGCCGCGGTGGTATGCGACGGGCGGTACGGTCCCGCGCTCGGCGAACCGTTCCCGGAGGTGATCACCTCGATCCTCGTAGTCGGCGTCGAACTCGAGCGGGTCGATCCCCGCCTCCCTGGCCCGGTCGAGCAGGGCGTCGTCGGTGGCGACGTTGATCGCGCCGCGGACCTCGGGGTCGACGGTATTGGCCGCGAGTACCGCCGTGGCGACGTGTTTCGACGCGCCGAACTCCGGGTTCGCGGGGATCTCGATCCGGCCGCCCATCGCGTAGATCCGGCCGGGGACGGCGGCCACGTCGGTTTCGTCGTCGGGATCGGGCAGGGCCATACCCACGTTGGTGCCCACGTTGGGGACGTAGTCGGCCATCCGGGGGATCGAGGCGAGCGTTCGCGCGGCGGTCCGGACGTTCGCGAGGACGTCGCGTTCGGCCCGGACGTCGGGGTCGAGCCCGCGGACGCAGAGGTCACAGCCCAGCCCCCGGAGTTCGGGCATCTCCTCCTCGTGGATCTCACAGACCGGACCGCGGTCCTCGAGGGTGCGCACGAGCGCGAGGAGTTCGGCGAGCGCGTCGTAGCCGTCCATCTCCCCACTGGCGAGGCCGTCGGCGATCCGGTCGACGGTCGCGACGGTTTCGGGGTGGTCCCGGAAGCGGTCGTCGCCGCCGCCCTCGCCGCTGACGTACTTGCTGACGGCGGCCTGGGTGACGCCGAGTTCGGCGGCGATCTCCTGTTGGGTCAGCCCGCGGTCGGCCAGCCGGGTCGCCAGCATCGCACGTACCGTCGGCAGGAACCGGTCGACGACGATCTCGCTCGGCAGGACAAGCGACATGGTTTGGTTCATCGGGGCTTCGGACGGCGGTGGCTTAAGTTCGGCTACACTCGCTTTGGCTCCCCGTCGATCGGAGCCGACCGCGGCCCGACACGAGAGGATAGCTATTAATCGTCGTCGTGCGAACGCCCGCCTATGGCAGTCTCGAGCGCCCCCGGCAAGGTCTATCTCTTCGGGGAGCACGCAGTCGTCTACGGCGAGCCGGCCGTCCCGTGTGCCATCGAGTTACGGGCACGGGTCGGCGTCGAACAGCGATCGGACAGCAAACTCCGGGTCCACGCGGAGGATCTGAGCCTGGACGGGTTCACCGTGGAGTACGGCGGCCCCGCCGACGGACGGCCCGATATCGACGCGTCGGAGTCGCTGGTCAGCGCGGCGATGGGCTACGTCGACGAGGCAATCGAGCAGGTACGGGACGTGACCGGGGAGGACGACGTCGGCTTTGACGTGACCATCGAGAGCGACATCCCGCTGGGGGCCGGGCTGGGATCGTCGGCAGCGGTCGTCGTCGCCGCCATCGACGCCGCGGCCCGCGAACTCGGCGTCACGCTCGAGACCGAGGAACTCGCCGAGCGGGCCTACCGCACCGAGTACGAGGTCCAGGACGGCCAGGCCTCCCGGGCGGACACGTTCTGCTCGGCGACCGGCGGCGCGGTCAGGGTCGAGGGCGACGACTGTCGCTCGATCGAAGCGCCCGACCTGCCGATCGTGATCGGCTTCGACGGCGGCGCGGGCGACACCGGCGAACTCGTCGCCGGGGTCCGCAACCTGCGCGAGGAGTACGAGTTCGCGGCCGACACGGTCGAATCGATCGGGGACATCGTCCGACAAGGTGAGCAGGCGCTTGCCGACGGCGACGTCGCGGAACTCGGCCGACTGATGGACTTCAACCACGGCCTGCTGTCGGCGCTGGGGGTCTCCTCGCGGTCGCTTGACTCGATGGTCTGGGCGGCCCGGGACGCCGACGCCTACGGCGCGAAGCTGACCGGCGCGGGCGGGGGCGGCTGTATCGTCGCCCTCGATCCCACCGAGGAGACAGAGACCGCGCTGTCGTTTACGCCCGGCTGCGAGGAGGCGTTCCGCGCTGAACTCGCCGAGGAGGGGGTGAAGCGGCTCGAATGATCGTCCTCAAGCTCGGCGGGAGCGTCATCACCGAGAAGGACCGCCCGGAGACGCTCGACGGGGACGCGCTCGAGCGGGCGGCCGACGCGATCGCGACGGCGCTTGCGGACGAGGAGGACCTCGTGATCGTCCACGGCGGCGGGAGCTTCGGCCACCACAACGCGAGCGAACACGGCGTCACCACGACGGAGGGGACCCACGAGGCCGGAGCCGTGATGGATATCCACGGTGCGATGGGAACGCTGAACCGGTTCGTTCTCGCTCGACTCCACGACCGGGACCTCGAGGCGGTGTCCGTCCACCCGCTCTCGACGGCCGCTCGCGACGCGGACGGCGACCTGGAGTTACCGACGAGCCAGGTCCGGACGCTGCTCGAGGAGGGGTTCGTGCCCGTCCTCCACGGCGACGTGATCGCCCACGCCGGGGCGGGTGCGACGATCGTCAGCGGCGACGAACTCGTGGCCGAACTCGCCCGCCAACTGGGGGCCGACCGGATCGGCCTCTGTTCGACGGTCCCCGGCGTCCTCGACGAGTCGGACGCGGTTATCGAGCGGATCACCGCCTACGAGGACGTCGAGTCCGTACTGGGGGAAAGCGACGCGACCGATGTCACCGGCGGGATGGCCGCGAAGGTACGGGCCCTGCTCGAACTCGAGGCCGAGGCCTCGATCTTCGGGCTCGAGGGGCTGGAGCCGTTCCTCGCCGGCGAGAATCCGGGGACGACGATCGAGTGAAATGGCGCTCGAGTCGCGGTATCTCGCGGTGGTTCGGACGCTCACCGAGCGGCTTCCGGAGGATCTCGAGTGGGCGCTCACCGGGAGTACCGCCTTCGCGCTCCAGGGCGTTCCGGTCGAGCCGAACGACCTCGACGTCCAGACGACCGAAGACGGCGCATACGGGATCGCGGACCGGTTCCCGGAGTCGGTCGTCGACCCGGTCTCGTTCGAGGAGGCCGATCGGATTCGCTCCCACTTCGGCGCCCTCGAACGCCGCGGCGTCCGCGTCGAGATCATGGGCGCGGTACAGAAACGCGACGCCGACGGAACGTGGGAACCCCCGGTCGACGTCGCCGCCCACCGAACGTTCGCCGTGGCGGACGGGACGCGAGTCCCCGTGCTCTCGCTCGAGTACGAGGCGGATGCCTACGAGCGACTGGGGCGATCCGAGCGCGCGAAACTGCTCCGCGAGTACGCCGGGACCGACGCGGCGTAGCCGACGACCAACCCACTGCGTTTTTAACACCCGGGCGTGTAGAGATGGATACCGAAACCCGCGGGCAAGTGCGTTCGGGTTCCGCGACGGTTGTCGCGGGACGATCGACGCGGTTCCGAACGCATAGCGGGATGGCCGACGCGCTGTAAGACGCCGGGGCCGTAATCGAGAGTCCGCGGACCGTTTCGATACGCTGGAGTCGATCACGGCTTTCAGTACAACGAATCATGGAAATCGAAATCGCAACCATCGGCGGCTACGAAGAAGTCGGACGGCAGATGACTGCCGTCCGCGCCGGGAACGACGTCGTCATCTTCGACATGGGTCTGAACCTCTCGCAGGTTCTCATCCACGACAACGTCGAAACCGAGCGGATGCACAGTCTCGATCTGATCGACATGGGAGCGATCCCGGACGATCGGATCATGAGCGACTTAGAGGGCGACGTGCAGGCGATCGTCCCCACCCACGGTCACTTAGACCACATCGGGGCGATCAGCAAGCTCGCCCACCGGTACGACGCGCCCATCGTCGCGACGCCGTTTACGATCGAGTTGGTCAAACAGCAGATCGAGAGCGAACAGAAGTTCGGCGTCGAGAACGACCTCGTCAAGATGGACGCCGGCGAGACGATGACGATCGGCGACCACGGGGTCGAACTCGAGTTCGTCAACGTCACCCACTCGATCATCGACGCGATCAACCCCGTCCTCCATACGCCGGAGGGCGCCATCGTCTACGGGCTGGACAAGCGGATGGACCACACGCCGGTCATCGGCGACCCGATCGACATGGAGCGGTTCCGCGAGATCGGTCGCGAGGACGAGGGCGTGCTCTGTTACATCGAGGACTGTACGAACGCCGGCCGCAAGGGCCGGACCCCGAGCGAGAAGGTCGCCCGCGAGCACCTCCGTGACACCCTCTACAGCATGGAGGACTACGACGGTGGCATCGTCGCGACGACGTTCTCTTCCCACATCGCCCGCGTCAAGTCGCTCGTCGAGTTCGCGGACGACATCGGCCGCCAGCCCGTCCTGCTCGGCCGATCGATGGAGAAGTACTCCGGTACCGCGGAGCGACTGGACTTCGTCGACTTCCCGACCGACCTCGGGATGTTCGGCCACCGCAAGTCCGTCGACCGCACGTTCAAGCGGATCATGAACGAGGGCAAGGAGAACTTCCTGCCGATCGTCACCGGCCACCAGGGCGAGCCCCGCGCGATGCTCACCCGGATGGCCCGCGGCGAGACGCCCTACGAGCTGAACGCCGGCGACAAGGTCGTCTTCTCGGCCCGCGTCATCCCCGAGCCGACCAACGAGGGCCAGCGCTATCAGGCCGAGAAGCTGCTGGGTATGCAGGGCGCTCGCATCTACGACGACATCCACGTCTCGGGCCATCTCAACCAGGAGGGCCACTACGAGATGCTAGACGCGCTCCAGCCCCAGAACGTCATCCCGGCCCACAACGACCTCGAGCACCTGGCCCGGTACATCGACCTCGCCGAGAACCAGGGCTACGCGCTCGGTCGGGACCTCCACGCGACGCGCAACGGCAACCTGATCCAGCTCGTGGACTGAACAGATACTGACATCCATCGATATGACAACCCCCGAGGCACGCGAGGAGGCTGTGCTCGAGGCGGTCCGGAAACGTCGCCGTCGAGTCAACGATGCGATCCCCGAGGAGTTGCCGGTCCAGAAACCCGAACGGCTCTACGAGGCCTCCAGGTACCTGCTGGACGCCGGCGGCAAGCGCCTGCGCCCGACGGTCCTGTTGACGACCGCGGAGGCACTTGCCGACGTCGAGCCGCTGTCGACCGACTACCGGGAGTTTCCGACGCTCTACGACGACGCGGACGCGAACGATACCGACACCATCGACGTGATGGACGCCGCCGTCAGCGTCGAGGTCATCCAGTCGTTCACCCTGATCCACGACGACATCATGGACGACGACGACCTCCGGCGGGGCGTCCCCGCCGTCCACCGCGAGTACGACCTCGAGACGGCGATCCTCGCCGGCGACACGCTCTACTCGAAGGCCTTCGAGATCATGCTCGGGACCGGCGCGGAGCCGTCCCGGAGCGTCGAGGCGCTGGAGGTCCTCGCGACCACCTGCACGAAGATCTGTGAAGGCCAGTCGCTCGACGTCACCTTCGAGCAACGAACGGACGTCACCCCCGAGGAGTACCTCGAGATGGTCGAACAGAAGACCGCCGTGCTGTACGCGGCGTCTGCCTGTCTGCCGGCCATCCTGCTGGGTGCGGACGACGAGACCGTCGACGCGCTGTACGGCTACGGGCTGGACATCGGTCGGGCGTTCCAGATCCAGGACGACGTGCTCGACCTGACGGTCCCGAGCGAACAGCTCGGCAAACAGCGGGGCAGCGACCTCGTCGAGAACAAGCAGACGCTGATCACCGTCCACGCCCGGGATCAGGGCGTCGACGTCGATTCGCTCGTCGACACCGACGACGTCGACTCCGTCACCGAGGCCGAGATCGACGACGCGGTCGCCGAACTCGAGGAAGCGGGCTCGATCTCCTACGCCAACGAGAAGGCCCGCGACCTGGTCGACCAGGGCAAGCGGCGACTCGAGGTCCTGCCGGACAACGAGGCGCGACACCTGCTCGAGGAGCTTGCGGATTATCTGATCGAGCGCGGTTACTGACGCCGACGCCACCCGGTCGTTCTTTTCGGCCACAGCGGGTCCCGGAGTCCCGGAGTCCAGGATTCTCGAAGTCTCGAGCGGCTGCGCTCGATGGTCCCTTCGTCGGACTCAGACCACAAGCGAGACCGCCAGCCCGATCAGCACGACCCCGAGTGCGAGCTTCAGCCGATCCGCGGTGATCCGGTGGGCGAGCCACCAGCCGAGGCCGACGCCCCCGAGGTACGCGGCCGTGAGCGGCACGAACAGCGACGCGACGACCGCGTCCCGCAGCAGGTAGTTGACCGAGGTAAACAGCGCGGTGAAGACGACGACGATCTGCGTGACCGCGATCGTCACGAGCATCGGTACGCCGACCAGAACGAGCGCGGGGGCCGACAGCGCGGCGCCGCCGATCCCCAGGAGGCCGCCAAAGCCGCCGATTACGAGCCCGAGACCGGCAAACGCCGCGAGGTCTCGACGGCCCCGTCCGAGGTCGAGCCGCGGCTCGAGGTCGCGGTGCTCCCGGTAGACGATGTTCCCGCCGACGACCGCGAGCAACGCGGCGAGCACGATTCCGTACGCGCGCCGCGAGAGGTAGGCGTTGGCCCGGACGCCGAGCCACGTGCCGACGGCGGCGGCGGCGCTGACCGCGCCCGCGATCGGCCAGTCGATCTCGCCCGACCGCGCGTAGACGGCGCTGCCGAACACCGCACCGACGGTGAAGACCGCGCTTGCGGTACCCGCCACCTCGTCGCTCGAGAGCGACGTCAGGAGGTAGAGTCCAGTGACGATGAGGATCCCGCCGGGACCGATCGTGGCGACGATCACGCCGCCGAGAAAGGCAAGCGCGAGCAGGGCGACCAGCACCTCGAGGGTGACGACCACGAGTCTCGAGGGCGGGTAGCAGACTCGGTCGGTTAACGGCTTTCCTTGCTGCTGTGGGGCCGGTTCCTTCTCGCTTGGCGCGTTCCCGGTGGGACTCGAGCGACCTCCGGCGCCCCGACACAGTACGGCGATTCCGAACTGACTGGTTGAACATTCCGGGCGTGGACACTCCCCTCCACGGGCATTTGCTGTGGGTGTACTTCGTTCAGCGACACCCCACACTCGTTCGCTTCTCGCGATCGGGCAGTACGACGCGACTATGACACGATCACATCCACAGTCCGACGAGGCACAGGCACACGCACAGACACGGGCACGGACACGGACACGGACGCGGACACGAACCCAGCGTCTCGAACGCCGACGGAACCCGGCCGTCAGCGTCCGGCACCTGCGACGGATCGACCGCCGAACGGCGAGGGCCGACGAATGAGTATCCGCAACATCTCTTCGGTCGAGTACGTCGCCGGGCAGGTCCAGCAGTACGGACTCGCGTTCGTGATGGTCGCCAGCTACTTCGGCTCCGGGTCGGTGTTCATCGCGAGCCAGGCCGGCGTGATGCACGGCTACACCCTGTTGTGGGCCGTCGTCGGCGCCGCCTTGCTCGGGTTCATGGCCCAGGACATGAGCGCCCGGCTGGGGATCCACGGCGAACCGCTGATGATATTCGTCCGGGAGAAACTCGGCCGGCCGGGGGCCACGGCGATCGCGATATTCCTCTCGATCGGCTGTATCGCGTGGACCCTCGGCCTCGTCGCCGCCGTCGGCGCGGGCGTCTCGTTCCTGCTCGGCGGCGCGATCGGCTGGCAACCGATCGCCGTGGTGACGACGTTCGCGGCGATCGGCGTCGGCGTCCTGAACTACGACACCGTCGAGAACGTGATGATCGGGATGATGCTGTCGCTGATGGTCATCTACGTGATCGTCGCACTTCCGAGCGGCGCGAACCCCGGCGACGTCGCCGTCGGGTTCGTCCCGACGATGGACACGTTCGGCGCGCTGGCGATGGCCGCCGGCCTGCTCGGGACGACCGCCCTGTGGCCCAACTTCTTCCTCGAGTCGATCCTCGTCCACCAGAAGGGGTGGACGGACCAGAGCGACCTGCCCGACGCGCGGGAGGACCTGGCGATCGGCTACGCCGTCGGCGGCGTGACGACGATCGCGATCCTGATCGCCGCCGCGGCGCTCCTGCGCCCGATGGGCTTTACGCAACTCGAGACGTTCATCACGCCCGGCGAGGCGCTGGTCGAGGTGCTGGGCGTGTGGGCCATGGTGCTGTTCGTCGGCGGCGTCATCGCGGCCGCGTTCAACAGCATCATCCCGATCATGTGGGCGCCCGCGTACATGCTCCCGCAGGCGGCCGGAGTAGACGTCCAGAAGGGCGATCGGCTGTTCAAAATCGTCTTCGCGAGCCTGACCGGCGTGGGCGTCCTCTCGCCGGTTATCAGCCGCGTCCTGGACCTCTCGGTCGTCGACATGGTGATCCTGTTCCCGATGTACAACGGGATCTTCGGGCTGCCGGTCGCGGCCGTCCTGCTGTTCTGGGCGGTCAACGACCGCGAGACGATGGGCGAGTACCGCAACTCGTTGAAGCTGAACGTCGTCAACGCGTCGCTTGTGTTGTTGGCTATCGTGCTCGCCGCCCTGTCGATGCAGGACTTCCTGGACCTGCTCACCGGCGGCGGGTTCTGACCCGCTCCTGATCCCGCTCTCGACGGTTCGTGACTGCGTGCCACCGGAATCGGCGAGCCGACACCGCGGGGGTTTTGGTTCGGGCACGAATACCGCTCGATAATGAACGACGATTTGCGCGAGCGCGTCGAGCGCGAGGCCGAGAAACACGCGCTGTTGAACGCAGTCAAACACGAGAGCGACGCCGACGTCGGCGCGATCATGGGGCCGCTGATGGGCGACAACCCCGACTTCCGCCCGCACGGCGACGAGATTCCGGGCGTCGTCGGCGGCGTCGTCGGCCGGGTTAACGACCTCTCCTACGACGAGAAACGCGAGCGACTCGAGGAACTCGCCCCCGAGGAACTCGAGGAGATCGAGGCCGAAGAGGAGGAGGACGACCATCCCCTGCCCGACCTCCCCAACGCGGAGGAGTACGACGAGGTCCGAATGCGCTGTGCGCCGAACCCGAACGGCCCGTGGCACGTCGGCCACGCCCGGATGCCCGCCGTCATCGGCACCTACCGCGATCGTTACGACGGCTGGTTCTGCGTCCGGTTCGACGACACCGACCCCGAGACCAAGCGACCGGACCTCGAGGCCTACGACGCCATCCTCGAGGACCTCGAGTACCTCGGGTTCGAACCCGACGCGGTCTACCGGGCGAGCGACCGCGTCGAGACCTACTACGACCACGCCCGCGAACTGATCGAACTCGGCGGCGCCTACACCTGCTCCTGTTCGGGCGAGGAGTTCTCGGAACTGAAGAACTCCGGCGAGCCCTGCCCGCACCGCGACAAGGACGAGGAAACCGTCACACAGGAGTTCGAGGCGATGGTCGACGGCGAGTACGAGAGCGGCGAGATGGTCCTCCGGGTGAAGACCGACATCAGTCACAAGAACCCGGCGTTGCGAGACTTCGTCGCCTTCCGAATGGTCGACACGCCACATCCGCGCGAGGAGGCGAGCGATTACCGGTGCTGGCCGATGCTCGACTTCCAGTCGGGGATCGACGACCAGCTGACCGGCGTCACCCACATCATTCGCGGAATCGACCTGCAGGACTCCGCCAAGCGCCAGCAGTTCGTCTACGACTACTTCGGCTGGGAGTACCCCGAGGTCGTCCACTGGGGCCACGTCCAACTGGACGCCTACGACGTGAAGATGAGCACCTCCACCATCTCGGAACTGATCGAAGAGGGCGAACTCGACGGCTGGGACGACCCGCGCGCGCCGACGCTCAAGAGCCTCCGCCGCCGGGGCATTCGCGGCGAGGCCATCGTCGACGCCATGGTCGAACTCGGTACCTCGACCAGCGACGTCGACCTCGCGATGAGTTCGATCTACGCCAACAACCGCGAACTGATCGACGACGAGACCGACCGCCGGTTCCTCGTCCGCGACGGCACCCAGCTACCGCTCGGCGGTAGCCCGCCCGAGGAGGCGAACCCGCCGCTGCACCCCGACCACGAGGACCGCGGCGTCCGCGAGATTCCCGTCGGGGACGCCGTCCTGCTCGAGCCCGAGGACGTCCCGGACCGCGAGGACCGCGTCTGGCTGAAAGGGCTGGGCTGCTTCCAGTACACCCGCGATACGCTGCAGTACACCGGCGAGGACATCGAGGTCGTCCGCGAGGGCGACGTCGACGTCGTCCACTGGGCGCCCGCGGAGGAGAGCGTCCCCGTCCGAATGCGGACGATGACCGGCGACGTATCGGGTCGAGCCGAACCCGGCGTCGCCGACCTCGAGAGCGACGAGATGGTCCAGTTCGAGCGCGTCGGTTTCGCCCGGATCGACCGCCACGAGGACGACGAGACGGTCGTCTACTACACGCATCCCTGATCGCGGCTCCACGTCCACGGATCGCCTCGAGTCACAACGCTCCCCCGTCGGCGACGTCGGTCACCCCCGTTCGCCGGGCGGTCTCGAACCCGATGTTTTCGTCGAACGGGAGCGCCCGTTCGTTCTCGAGGTCGGCGAGCGCGACCGCATCGAGGGTTCTCTCGGGTCCGCGGTCGTAGAGATACGCGGTGCTCGTCGGGGGCCTGTGTCCGCGGTTTCTCCCCCTCCCTTTTCCCTTTCGTCCTTTCCCCTCCCCTCACCTACTCGAGGAGGTCGTCGGCCCGCTCCGGGAGCGGATCGGCGACCACGCCGTCCTGCCGACCGAGCACGCGTGCGTGAGCGGCACAGACGTACCGGTTCTCGGCCCACGGGATGTGTAACTCGACGGCGGCGGGCCGCTGGCAGTCCGCTTCGGAACACTCCATGGTCGTGTGAACGAGACCCACGAGTTGAGCTTTTCCCCGGTTCCGTCCACGCCCGCGCTCACAGCAGGAAGACGGCGATCAGGAAGCCGAACAGGACCGTCGCCGTCAGCAGCGCCTGAGCGGCCGTCGAGGCGAGCATCCCCGCGGTCGCGTACAGCGCCGACTGTGCGCTCTCGTCGACGTTGCCGTCGCGGACGAACTCGAGGGCGAAGACCGTCCCGAAAAGCCCCACGAGCAGGCCGAGCGGGCCGGTGACGACCATGAGGACGATGCCGACGGCGGCCGCGGCGGCGGTCGTTCCCCACGACGCGCCGCCGGCCTTCGCCGCGATCGAGCCGCCGAAGAACTCGACGAGCAGCGTGAGCACGCCGAGCAACGTCAGAACGGCGAGCGTGAGTGCACCGGGCTCCGCGAAGCCGGAGTGCCACCAGTAGAGGTAGACGCCGGCCAGCGAGAGCAGCCCGCCGGGGACCAGCGGCACGAGGGTTCCGGCGACGGCGGCGACGAGCAAGGCGACCGCGAGGACCGTGATCGCATCGACCATACCCCGACGAACGTGGGCCGACGCCAAAGTCGTACTGCGGCGATTCGAAAGGGCGGCGGCAACCGTCCTCACAGCCCCCAGAAGAAGACGATACCGACGGTGGTCACGACCGCGAGCAGGAGCTGGAGCGGGCCGCCCACGCGGACGAAGTCGCGGAACTCGTACTGTCCGGGTCCGTAGACGAAGAGGTTGGTCTGGTAGCCGACCGGGGTCATGAACGCCGTACTGGCGGCGAAGGTGACCGCCAGAACGAACGCGAAGGCGTTTACCCCCAGGCGGGACGCCACGTCGACGGCGACCGGGACGAGCAACACGACGCTGGCCTGGTTGCTGACCACGTTCGTCATCAGCGCGGTCAGGAGGTAGAACAGGCCGAGGACTCCGATCGCGGGCAACACGTCCGCGCTCGAAACCACGAGTGCGCCGAGGACGTCCGCACCGCCGGTCTCGGCCAGAGCATCCCCAAGCGGGATCACGCCGGCGAGCAGGAAGATGACGTCCCACTGGACGGCCTCGTAGGCCTCGGCCGGCTTGACGACGCCGGCCGCGAGCATCGTGGCCACGCCGGCCAGTGCCGACACCACGATCGGAACCACGCCGACCGCGGCCAGTCCGACGACGCCGAGGACGGTGCCGACCGCGATCGGTAGTTTCGACCGCCGGAACTGCTGGAGCGCGAGGTCGCCCGCCACGATGACGTTGGGATCGTTCGCGAACCGATCAACGGTTTCCGGGTCGGACTCGATGAGCAGGACGTCCCCCGGTCGGAGGGTCAACTCGGTCAGTCGCTCGTGGGTGATCTCGCCGCCGCGTCGGACTGCGAGCACGCGAGCCTGGTAGGTCTCGGTGAAGTTCGCCGATTCGACCGTCTCGCCGATCAGATCCGAACCCGCCGTGAGGACGATCCCGACGAGCGTCTGTTCCGGCGCGAGCGAATCGAGTTCCGTCTCGGTCGTGACGCTCGGCACGAGGTCGATCCCCTCGATCTCGAGCAGCGCCTGGAGCGCGTCCTCGGTCAGCCGGATCGTGTAGACGTCGCCGCTGCGGATGGTCGTCGACAGCGGCGGCGCGGTGACGTACCGGTCGTCCCTGATGAGCTGGGTCACCTCCGCCTCGAAGTCGACCTCCTCGAGCGCGTCCCGGAGCGATAGCCCGACGGCGGGCGAGTGCTGACGGACGACGAGTTCCGTGAGGTACTCCTCTTCGGTCGCCGTCGATCGCTCGCTTCGGGGCGTGACGTGGGACGGAGCGAGCCAGTAGCCGACCGTGAGCAGGTACGCCGAGCCGACGACGAACACGACGGCCCCGAGTGCGGTAAACTCGAACATAGAGAACGGGTGGCCGAGGTACTCCGCCGAGAGGCTGCTCGCGATGAGGTTCGTGGACGTTCCGATGAGGGTGAGCATTCCGCCCAGCATCGATGCGTACGACAGCGGCAACAGCAGCTTCGACGGGGAGGTGCCGTTGTCGTGAGCGAGGTCGTTGACCATCGGCACCAGGACGGCGACCGCCGCCGTGTTGTTGATCAGCGCGGACAGCGGCCCGACGATGCCGATCGTCGCCCCGAGTTGCCGGTGGACGTCCCCGCCAGTGTACTCGGCGACCGTCTCCTGAAGCCGCTGGATGAGCCCCGTCCGCCGGACCCCCTCGCTCAGGACCATCATCGCGAGGATGGTGATCGTCGCGGGATTCGAGAACCCGGCGATCCCGTCGCTCGGCGTGACGCCCGTCCAGGGCTCGAGGATCATCAGGCTGACCATGATCCCGATCGCCGTGACGTCGATCGGCACCGGTTCGGTGACGAACAATACGAGCGCGACGGCGATGAGCAAAAAAACGAACAACGCGCCGGTCGTCAGCGTAGCCATCCGGGTGGCGACAGTACCAGAGCGATCGACAAATAGTCCCCGACGCTTCCAGCGAACTCGGATCGGTTCGACCTGCGGCGGACTCGGCGAGCGCACGACCGCTCGAGCGGCGATCCGAGAACCCGAAAAGTTCCCGGGAAGTTCGTCCACCTCCCGAACGAGCGGAGCGTCTCTCGAGTCGATACGATTACCTTCCGTCGGCTGAACGTCCACCCATGGCAGACGGCGCGATCATCGTCGGCGGTTCGTCCGGCATCGGCGAAGCGCTGGCTCGCGAACTCGCCGAGGACGGCTACGTGGTCGGGCTGGCGGCCCGGCGGACGGAACGGATGCGACGGATCGGTTCGGAACTGGCGACCAAGTCCTACGTCGCGACGATGGACGTCACCGACCCCGAGGACGCCCGCGAGGGCTTCTTCCAGCTCGCGGAGGCGATGCCGTCGGTCGACCTCGTGGTCGTCAGCGCCGGCGTCGCCGACGTCAACTACGACCTCGAGTGGGCGTCCGAACGGCGCACGATCGACGTCAACGTCCGCGGGTTCGCCGCGATCGCGACGGCGGCGATCTCGTACTTCGAGGAACGTTCCGGCCGCGCCGGCGAGACGGCCGGCCACCTCGTCGGCATCTCCTCGGTCGCGGGTCGGTTCGGCAACGGCGGCACACAGGCGTACAACGCCTCGAAGGCGTTCGTCTCGCGCTACCTCGAGGGACTGCGAACCCGACAGGCCGGCTCCGGCGGGGACGTGACGATCACGACGATCGAACCGGGCTTCGTCGACACCGAGATGTCCTACGGCTCGTTCTGGCAGTGTTCCCCGGAAACGGCAGCAAAGCAGATCGTCCGGGCGATACGGAAGGAGAAGACCCACGCCTACGTCACGCGGCGGTGGCGGCTCGTGGCGTGGGTGCTGTCGCTGGTTCCGAACGCGATTCTTCGGCGGGCGCTGTCCTGAAACGCGCTATTTCTCGAACCGTTCCCGGACCTCGAGGGCCGCATCGACTCCGCGTTCGACCCCGTATCGGTCGACCAGCGGCCGGACCGCGTCGCCGAGCGCGCGCATACACTGTCCCGCGGAGGGGTACTCGAGTCGGTCCGCGACGGCGGGCCACTGCCGCCCCTGGAGCCCGCGGAGGACCAGCAGCCGCTCCTCCCGCGGCGTGAGGTCGACCCCGCCCGGGTCCTCGAGGAAGTACCGGACGATCAGCCGGCGGAACGGGCCGGGGTCGACGTCGAACAGCCCGGGGCCGTAGGCCGCGCCCCCGACCACGCGCCACTCGTGGTCGCTCACCTCGAGCGGCGGCGCGGCGTCGGCGTCGGTGTCGGTGTCGACGCTCCGGAGGACCGCGCGGGCCACGTCGGGATCGAGGTCGGCGAGCGAGTCGGTACACAGCGCGGGGAACCGCCGGGCGAACCACGCGGCGTGGCGGTCGCGGAGCCGCTGTCCGGCCTCGGAGACCGGCGCGAGCATGAGCGCCGAGTACTCCCCGCTGGCGTCGTTGCGGGTCGTCGAGACGTGGACGGTCCGGTAGCCGTTTTCGCGCCAGAACTCGAGCAGGCCCGGCGTCGCGCCGAACCCGGTGCCGAGCCAGTCGACGCTCGAGTCGTCGTCGCCCGCGAACTCCTCGCGAACGCGCTCGAGCAGCGCCGAGCCGAGCCCCCGAGAGCGCGCCGCGTGGTGGGTCGCGATGCGGACGACCCGCAGTCCGGCGGGCGCGCCCGCTTCCTCGTCCCGGAGCTGGCTGGTCAGCACGTCCGGGAGCATGTTCCCGCGCACGCGGCCGCCCTCGTACATCTCGGCACGGGTCTCCACCGAGAGGTTCCCCTCGCGGGCCAGGAGGGCGACGCTGACGACGTGGCCGTCGTGGACGAGGGCGCGAGCCTCGAGGTTCGGCGCGTCGAGCAGGCGCGCGAGGTCGTTGGGCTCGGTCCGGTAGTGGGCGAGCACCAGCAGGCCGAACGCCTCCCGCAGGAGGCGGTTGTCCGCGAACAGGGCCGCGGGCTCGAGTCGCCGGTACTCGACGCTGTCGGGGGTAGCGTCCTCGACCAGCGGCTCGACCGGGGGCCGGGCGTCGAGCAACAGCGCGCGGAAGGCCCACACCTCGACGGGGTCGCCCGCGGCGTAGCGGATCGGCTCGACCAGCGTCCGCTCGGTCACCTCGTGGTCGCTTCCAGCCAGTCGGTCCCGGAACCGAACGGAGAAGCCGCGGCCGGCACCCTCGTAGCCGTGGATCGTCGTCGCGAACGCGACGGCGTCGGCCGCGAGGAACGCCTCGAGTCGCGAGACGGGCAGCGCCGCGGCTTCGTCGACGATCACGACGTCTGCCTCCCCGACCGCGTCGACGGCCGCGGCGGGCTCGAGGAAGCGGACCTGGCCACCCGTCGTCGTCTCGACGTGGCGGGGGCCGACGCTCGAGGCGACCCCCAGCGTCTCGCAGAGTTCGCCGGCCCGGTCGAACGCCTCGCTGGCGTTGCGCGCGTCGGGGGCCGTCACGAGGACGTCCGTGCCGTCGGCGGCGAACGCGCCGGCCGCGAGCCCCGCGGCGCTGGATTTCCCGCGCCCGCGGTCGGCCTCGAGCACGACGGCGCGGCGCGATCCCTCCTCGGCCGCGCGAAGCGATTCGAAGGCTTCGACCGCCTCGGCCTGGTCGCTCGTGAGACAGGCCTCGTAGGCCGCGGCCGGGAACCGACGATCGGACGGCGGGTCGACGGCATCGGCGTCGACCTCGGAAAAGCGCGGTGCGGGATCCGTCAGCCCGTCGTCCGCGATCCGGCCGGCCTCGAGGTCGACGATCGCGACGCCCCGATGGTCCCGAAGGGTATCGACGAGTCGTCGACGGAAGCGGCCCGAGACGTCCTCGAGCGCGAACGGCGGGACCGCGAGCGACTCGTCGAACGACCCGCGACGGTCCGGCCACTCCTCGAGCGGCGGGGTCAGGAGCACGAGCAGGCCGCCGCCGTCGACGGCGCCGACGACTTTCCCGAGGGCGTTCGGGCGGAGTCCGTCGTGGGCGTCGATGGCGACGATATCGCGGGTCGTCCCGAGCAGTTCGCTCGCGTGAACTCCTTCGATCTGCTCGCAGCGCAGTCGGTCCTCGGGGCCGACGAGCGTGGTGCTCGTGATCGGCACCGGGAGCGAATCGAGGGCAGCCTCGAGGGCCTCGTACCCGCGTTCGCGATCACCGGCGAGGACCAGCGCCCGGCGCTCGTTCGCGTCTCGTGCCTCCGCGGCGAGCGCCGCCGCGAGGTCCGCGACGTCGTCCATACGTTCGCCTTCGCGCCTCGAGAGTAATAGGCATCGGAACCGCGAGAGACGAGAGGCGAGAGGCGAGAGGCGAGGACCGCTACGAGTCGGTCCGACCGGGAGCGTTCGACCAGCCCGTCGGCGTGCCGTCCGGCTGTCGGGCCCACCAGCCCGCGAGGACGGCGTAGCCAGCCGCGACCGCGATCACCATCGGCAGCCCGCCGATGGGGTGCCACAGGCCGGGTCCGGTGACGGCGGTCCGGACGATCGTCGGCGTCGCCGGCTGTCCCGGCACGGGTGCGGCGAGGAGGTTGTTCGCCGCGAAGTTGATCGCGAAGTGAACGCCGATCGGGGCCGCGAGTCGACCGGTGAGGACGTACGTGACCGCGAGCAGTCCACCCGTGAGCGTCCAGACGGCGAGCATCCCGGCGAGCGAGGCGTTCCCGGGAACTGCCGACGCTGGCGCGTGGAGGGACCCGAAGACGACCGAGGAGACGACGACGGCGCCGACGGTGGCCGCACGCGGGGACAGCGATCGCGAGGCCAATCCCTCGGTCGCGTTCGTGAGGAACAGCCCCCGGAAGACGACCTCCTCCCAGAAGCCGACGCAGAGCCAGACGACGGCGAACGCGGCGATACCGATCGGAAGCGAGTCGACGGCACCGGGGGAGAGGACCCCCTCGATCCGGACGCTGCCGACCGCGTAGCCGATCCCGTACGCGAACCCGAGCACCGCACCCCCGAAGAGGACGCCGATTCCGAACTGCCGCCCCCATTCCCCGGACGCGTCGAACCCGTACTCGGCGATCGGTCGCCGATCCAGCGCCCGCGCCGAACCGACGAGAACCAGGGCCGCGACGGCGGCGGCCGACCCGTTCGAGAGGAGACCGGCCCACGGCGGCGCCGGCTCGAGGCCGAACGCGGCCGACAGGACGCCGGGGACGACGCCGGCCCCGATCACCAGGACGGTCAAGAGCGGAACCGCGATCCGCCAGATAGCCCGTGGGCGGGGGTCGTCCCGGCCACGGACGATCCTCGAGACGAGACGGCGCAGGCGGCTCGGTTCGGTCATCGGTCTACCACCGGCGAAAGGGCCGAGGGCGGGACGGAGTCGGCTGATCGCCGTCCGGCCGGTCGGTCGGCCAGTCGGGCGGAAATGGCCCGGTAACGGATGGGAGTTCGCATGTAATCTCGAATCCGGGCGCTCGGTCCGTATAACTGAGCCGTAGCGTATTATTGTTCTCGAGGTTATGTGTCCAAGGGATGGCCGACGATCGAACGCGGTGGACCGACCGCACGGGGGTCTTCGATCTGCTCACCAACGAGACGCGGGTTGGGATCGTCGCCGAACTCGCGGCTCGGCTGGGGGACGACCGCGACGGTCGCGACCTGTCCTTCTCGGAACTCAGGCGGCGCGTCGAGGGCCGGGAAACGGGGAACTTCTCCTACCACCTCGAGCCGCTCGAGGGGACGCTCGTCGAGCGGACCGATCGGGGAACCTATCGGCTGACGGAACGCGGCGCGTACCTCGCGAGCGTGCTCGCAGCGGGGTTCTACGAGGAACACGACCTGCGGACCGTCATGGAAGAAGTCGCGCCCTGTCCACGGTGCGACGAACCCCTCGAGTGTCGCCACGAGAACGGCCTGTTGCGCATCGCGTGTGCGAACGACCACGCTGTGGCCCAGGTTCTGATGCCCCGCAGCCAACTCGAGCGCCGTTCGGCCGACGAACTGGTGACCGCGGCGACGGCAGTCGCCCACTACCACACGTCGCTCGTCCGACGGGGAGTGTGTCCGCTGTGTCACGGCACGACGGAGGGCACACTCGAGGAGGGGCCGACCGAGCGCCCCCACGTGACGTATCGCTGTCGCCACTGCGGAGTCGCCGGGTTCGGCGCACCGGGCGTCTTCCTCCTCGATCATCCGGCCGTCGTCGCCTTTCTCCACGAGCACGGGATCGACGCCCGGGAGGTGCCACCCTGGAGCCCGCTGCTCGCTGACGGGGGTTCCGTCGAGTCGACGGTGGTGAGCCGCGATCCGCCGCGGCTCCGCTGTACGGTTCGGCTCGAGAGGGACGAACTCCAGTTGCGTTTTGACGTCGCCGCGGGCCGAATCCGGCTCGAGGGACCGGCCGGCGAGAGCGCTGGCGACGACGGTGGTGGGAACGGAGGGTAACCGATTACCGGACCACCGGACCGGATCGTCATCACGGGAGCGTGCCGGAACCGTGCGGACGGCTCTCACCCCCTCGCGCGTTTGAACACGCTTTTAAGGGGGGCAACGCTACTCCGTAGTACACCCTACGCGGGGTTGATGATGCTCCTAGCCACACAGGACTTCCGCCGAACTCAGTTCGGCCAGGGGTGACCAGCGCCCCGGACGGCAGGGGAGCGCGAGCCCACGCGTAGGAGAGGTGAACAACCAATGTCAGTCTACGTCACAACCGACATCCCAGCCGACCTCGCCGACGACGCCCTCGAGGCGCTCGAGGTCGCACGAGACACCGGACGAGTAAAGAAAGGAACCAACGAAACGACGAAGGCGATCGAGCGCGGCAACGCCGAGCTCGTCTACGTCGCCGAAGACGTCTCGCCCGAAGAGATCGTCATGCACATCCCCGACCTCGCCGACGAGAACGGCATCCCCGTCGTCTTCATCGAGACCCAGGACGACGTCGGCCACGCTGCCGGTCTCGAAGTCGGCTCGGCCGCCGCGGCGATCGTCGACGCCGGAGAGGCCTCCGGCGACGTCGAAGACATCGCCGACAAGGTCGAGGACCTCGACTGAGGTGATCAGAGATGAGTGCTGAAGAGGAAGAAACCGGATCCACGCCCGCCGAGGTCATCGAGATCGTCGGCAAGACCGGCATGCACGGCGAGGCCATGCAGGTCAAGTGCCGGATCAAGGAGGGCGAGAATCAGGGACGCATCATCACCCGGAACTGCCTCGGGCCGGTCCGCGAAGGGGACGTCCTCCAACTTCGCGAGACCGCCCGCGAGGCGGACGCCATCGGAGGTCAGTAACCAATGGTCGAGAAACGCACCTGCGACTACACGGGCGAAGAGATCGAGCCCGGCACGGGCATCATGTACGTCAAAAACGACGGCACCGTGCTCCACTTCGTCGACTCCAAGGCCGAGAAGAACTACAAGCTCGGCCGCGAGCCCCGCGACCTCGAGTGGACCGCGGAAGGTCGCGCCGGCAAGGGTCCTGCGGGGCCCGACCAGGAGGAGGCCGCCGAATCCGAGGACCTCGAGGAAGAGACAGAGGTCGTCGAGGACGAGGACGAAGGCGAGGAAGACGAAGAAGAAGACGTGCCCGCCGGGGACGAGACGGTCGACGAGACCGAAGACGCCGAAGCCGAGGGTGAGGCCTGATGGGCGAGCACGAACGCACCTTCGTGATGGTCAAGCCCGACGCGTTCGCGCGCGGCCTGGTCGGCGAGGTCATCTCCCGACTCGAGGACCGCGGGCTGAAGCTCGTCGGTATCAAGGTCATCAACATGCCCCGCGAACGGGCGGAAGAGCACTACGCCGAACACGAGGACAAGCCGTTCTACGACGACCTCGTCGACTTCATCACTTCGGGCCCGGTCGTCCCGATGGTCTGGGAGGGCCAGGACGCGACCCGTCAGGTCCGCCAGATGATCGGCGCGACCGACCCGCTCGAGGCCGAGCCAGGCACCATCCGTGGCGACTACGCGCTCGACCTCGGTCGGAACGTCGTTCACGCGGCCGACCACGAGGACGAGGGTGCCAACGAACGCGAGATCGCGATCCACTTCGACGAGGACGAACTCATCGATTACGAGCAACACGACGCCGAGTGGCTCTACGAGTAAGCTAGTCGTACTCGTACTTACACTCACACTCACACCGGCACTCGCACTCGCAGTCGCCTTCTCACACTCGACGGATACTCCTCCGTCGATCCCTCTCACGCTCTTCCCGAAGAGTGCCCGCGATACCCCTCGTCTTCCCCGAAGAGTGCCCGCTGGCGGTTACAGAGTCCGTATCGCGTCGGAACCGGCCGGTTGAACGACAGTCGATCGGCGATTTACCGGGTTATAATCCCGGTCGATAGTAGATCATTTAATACAGATCGGGATTTCGGTAGACGTAACATCTAATGTGTCGGCTGCAGTAGAGGCTGCTGGTGGTTTCGAATGGTAACTCACGGTAGGTGGTTTGGGGATGCGTGAAACCGAACGAGCGTCGGCTGTTCGCACGGCCGACGTGACGCCGTCGCTCGACCGGGTTTTCGACCTGTTGTCCGATCGTCGTCGCCGATACGCACTGTACTATCTCAACGACCGGGACGACGGGGTGGCGACCGTCGGCGAACTCACGGATCACATCGCGGCCCTCGAGAGCCGAGAGGACTCGACCGGCGGCGAGAGCGCGAGCACGGGCAGGCCGGAAACCGAGTCGGAACGCAAAGAGGGGATCCGAACGGAACTCCGACACGTCCACCTGCCGAAACTCGCTGAGATCGGTGTCGTCGAACACGACCAGCGAAGCGACACCGTCCGGTACTGGACCCAGCCCTCCCTCGAGGAGTGGCTCGAACACGCCGAACACAAGGAACTGTAGCCTGGGCAGCGACACCGAGCGACGGCACTCGAAGCCCGGCCGCTCGAGCGCGCTGAAAGGTTTAAGACCGAGTTCGTGGTGGATCGAGATGGAGTTTGAACCACTCGAGCACCGATCTCGTGAGACATGATACCGTTTCACTCCTCAACGTTTAACAGGAGTGATACCGTTAGAAACGTCACAGGTGTGTACTTATGACTGACCACGAACTACCACCGCTCCCATACGATTACGACGCACTCGAACCGGCGATCTCCGAACAGGTCGTCACCTGGCATCACGACACCCATCACCAGGGGTACGTAAACGGCCTCAACTCCGCCGAGGAGACCCTCGCGGAGAACCGCGAGTCGGGCGACTTCGATTCGACGCCCGGCGCGCTCTCGGACGTCACCCACAACGGCTGTGGACACTATCTCCACACGCTGTTCTGGGAGAACATGTCCCCCGATGGCGGCGGCGAACCCGAGGGAGACCTCGCCGACCGCATCGAGGAGGACTTCGGCTCCTACGAGGGCTGGAAAGGCGAGTTCGAGGCCGCAGCCGGTGCCGCCGGTGGCTGGGCACTGCTGGTGTACGATCCGGTCGCGAAGCAACTGCGCAACGTCGCGGTCGACAAACACGACCAGGGTGCGCTCTGGGGCTCCCATCCGATCCTCGCGCTGGACGTCTGGGAGCACTCCTACTACTACGACTACGGTCCGGACCGCGGCAGCTTCATCGACGCCTTCTTCGACGTCGTCGACTGGGACAAGGCCGCAGAGGAGTACCAGAAGTGCCTCGACCACTTCGAGTAAGCGACGAGTAAGTCAACCCCGATTTTCTTTCGAGCGGTCGACGGGAGCGATGGGTCTCGCGTTTCCCACTCAGTGTTTCGAGTACTGATCCCTCTCGAGACGGTTCCATCGCCTCGCCGCGTGTGTTGCCTTCGTTCACTGTGATCGACTGCCATGGTTTATGTCAACGGCTGTTGAGAGGCCGGTATGGCCGTCGATAACACCGACGCCGTCGGCGATCCCGAACAGCGAACGGGCTCGAATCGACACGGGGAGACGGGCTCGAGGTCCGACCAGGGGGAGCCACGAGGGGGAGCGAGCGGGCAAGCACAAGCGCAAGCGGAGTTAGCCGCCGACCTCCGGGACGCCTGCCGCGGGGACGTCCGATTCGACGAGTATACGCGAGTGCTGTACGCGACCGACGGGAGCATATACGGGGCACAGCCCGCCGGCGTCGTCCTGCCCCGGGGCGTCGACGACGTCCGGGCAGCGGTCCGGGTCGCGAGCGACCACGGCGTGCCGATCCTCCCGCGGGGTGCGGGCTCTTCGCTGGCCGGCCAGACCGTCGGTCCCGGCTGCGTCGTACTCGATCTCTCGCGACACATGGACGACATCCTCGAGATCGATCCCGACGAACGGCGGGCCGTCGTCCAGCCCGGGGTCGTCCAGGACGATCTGGACGCCGCGCTCGAGCCCCACGGGCTGAAGTTCGCCCCGGACCCGGCGTCGTCGAACCGGGCGACGATCGGCGGTGGGATCGGGAACAACTCGACGGGAGCGCACTCGGTCCGGTACGGGATCACCGACGCATACGTCGAGGAGTGTACGGCGGTCCTCGCGGACGGTTCGATCATCGAGACCCGCGACGTCGTCCTCGACAGCGAGGAATGGGATCGGATCGTCTCGAAGGACGACCGCGAAGCGGAGATCTACCGGACGGTCAGGGCCGTCGTCGAGGACAACGCGGCGGAGATCGAGGAGCGGTACCCGGACCTGAAACGCTGTGTCAGCGGCTACAACCTCCAGAAGGTGATCCGGGAACCCGGAGGGAACGAGGCGGCGACCGCCGCCTCGGAGGACCGAGCGGGCGAAGCCCGCGAGGACGGCGAGCGGATCATCAACCTCTCGAAACTGCTGGTCGGGGCCGAGGGGACCCTCGGCGTCGTCGTCGAGGCGACGCTGTCGCTCGTTACCCGCCCCGAGGAGACCGCGTTGCTGGTCGCCTGCTACGACGACCTGCTCGAGGCGCTGTCGGCCGTTCCCGCGGCCCTCGAACTAGAGGCCAGCGCGGTCGAGTTGATGGACGACGAGGTGTTCCGGCTGGCCGCCGATTCGACGGAGTACGCCGAGTACGCCGCGCCGATCCCCGACGATACCGCCGCGGCGCTGATGCTCGAGTTCGACTCGGAACTGTTCGACGACCTCCCGGCCGCGGTCGACGACGCGCGGGACCGCCTCGTCGCGAACGGGGCGGCCGTCGAGTCTCTCGAGGCCCTCGATCCCGCCGACCAGAAGCGGCTCTGGAAGCTCCGGAAGGCGGCGATTCCGCTGTTGATGAGCATGGAGGGCGATCCGAAACCGTACCCGTTCGTCGAGGACGCCTCGGTCCCGCCGGACGAACTCGCGGAGTACGTTACGCGGTTCGAGGACGTCCTCCAGGACCACGATACGACCGCAGCATACTTCGCCCACGCCGGCGCCGGGACGCTGCACATCCGGCCCGTGCTGAACCTCAAGACCGAGGATGGCGTCGAGACGATGCGTTCGATCGCCGCGGACGTCACGGACCTGGCCCTCGAGCACGGCGGGGCCTTCTCGGGCGAACACGGGGACGGACTGGCTCGCACGGAGTTCAACCCGAAGCTGTACGGTCCGGAGCTGTGGGCGGCGTTCAAGGAGTTGAAATCGGCGTTCGACCCCGACTGGCGCATGAACCCGGGCAAGGTCGTCTACCGCGAGGACGTCTCCGCGAGCGACGCGACCGACCCGAGCGAAGGCTCGTCACGGGATCCCCGTGACGGTGACCCCACTGACAGCCGCAAGCACCTCCGGTACGGCCCCGACTACGCATCGCTCGAGCCCCGGACGGAACTCGACTTCGACGAGGAGGGCGGCTTCTCGCACCTCGTCGAACTCTGTAACGGCTGTGGTACCTGCCGCCAGACGGGCAGCGACGTCATGTGTCCGACCTACCGGGCCACCGGAGAAGAGATCGCGACGACCCGCGGCCGGGCGAACCTGCTCCGGGCGGCGATCAGCGGCGAGATCGACCCCGAGGAGCTGTACGACGAGCGGTTCCAGTCGGAGGTGCTCGACCTCTGTATCGGCTGCAAGGGCTGTCAGAGCGACTGCCCGACCGGCGTCGACCTCGCGAAGCTCAAGGCAGAGGTGAAAGGCCAGTACCGCAAGCGAGAGGGGGCGACGCTTCGCAACCGGCTGTTCGCGAATATCGACCGGCTCGCCGCGGTCGGGAGCCGGCTCGCGCCGGTCGCCAACCGGGCGACGGCCCTCCCCGGCGCGCGGCGGCTCCTCGAGCGGACGGTCGGGATCGCCGCCGACCGGTCGCTGCCGACGTTCCGACGGGAGACGCTGGTCGACTGGTTCGCCGCGCGCGGTCCCCGGGTCGATCCCGACCGGGCCGTCGACGGGGTCGTGCTCTTCCCGGACACCTACACGAATCACTCGAGCCCCGAGGTCGGGAAGGCGGCGGTCGAGGTGCTCGAGGCCGCGGACGTCCGCGTCGCGATCCCCGACCTCGGGTCGACGGGACGGGCGGCCTACTCCCAGGGGTTGCTCGAGGAGGCCAGGGAGCGCGGCCGGGAACTGCTCGCGGATCTCGAGCCGTACCTCGACCGGGGGTGGTCGGTCGTCTTCCTCGAGCCGTCGGACGCGTCCATGGTCGTCGACGAGTACCGGTCGCTGCTCGCCGACTCCGGCACGGCCGCCGACGGCGGCGAGCGGGGGTGGGGCGACGCGGTCGACGACACCCAGAGTCGGGTCGATCGGCTCGCGGACAACAGCTACGGCGTCTTCGAGTACCTCGATCGGCGGGGACTCGACGACGATCTGGCCTTCGACCCGGATCGCCGGGAACGACTGACCTACCACGGACACTGCCACCAGAAGGCCCGCGGCGCGGACCACCACGCGGTCGGGGTCCTCCGGAGAGCCGGCTATCGCGTCGAACCCGTCGACTCGACCTGTTGTGGCATGGCCGGCTCGTTCGGCTACGAGGCCGAACACTACGACCTCTCCCGGTCGATCGGTGACCTCCTCCGGAGGAAACTCGAGGCGAGCGACGGTGCCGATGTCGTCGCACCCGGCGTCTCCTGTCGAACGCAGATCGGCGACTTCGAGGGGCGGTCGCGGCCGGAGCATCCAGTCGAGGCGCTCGCCCGCGCGCTCGATGCGGCGTGACTCGCGGAGCCGATAACGGCGGGGCAGTTCCCATTGATCGCCGGAGCTCGTTGCGTATCGGTGCGGTCTTGTGGGCCGATCCGGTACTACCCGCTATGCCAGTTCCCAAATCCGAGTTCGACAGTCTCCCGCCGTGTGATTTCTACACGCCGGAGGAACTCCTCGAGCCGGAGCAGATGTACACCGTCTACGAGATCGCCCGCCTCCTGCAGGGCCTCGAACCCGACGCCGAGATCGAACGCGAGACCGAGGACGTCCTGTTAGACTGGGCGATCCCCTGGATCATGATCAACGCGGACGAACTCGTCGTCGCCGAGCCGCGCAACGACGACGAACCGGGCTACTACGGGCTGAAATCCGACGAATAGGATGCTGCTGCTCGTCGTCGGAGCCGACCGCGTCGACGCCGGCAAAACCACCTTCTCCGTGGGCTTGCTCGCACGGACCGGCGGGACCGGCTACAAGCCGCGGGCGGGCAACGACTACTGGTTCGACCACGACGACTGCCGGCACGCAATCGCGGACGGCCGTCTCTACGGGAAAGACGCCAAGCGACTCGCCGACGCCGAGGGGCGGGGTCGGGGGCCGGAGGACCTAAACCCCGTGCACCGGCTCTGGCGGCCGGCCCCGGGTGGCGGGTCCGGCCTGCTGGGCCGGGCGGACCGGGAGTTCCTGGTCGACCGCGTCGGTCGTCCGGACGGCGACGACGTCACCTACGTCCGGAACGCCACCGCGGAGGTTCCCGACCCAGTCGCCGACTCCCTGCCGCTCGAGGACGCGATCACCGTCGAAACCGTCGAGGAGCTCAACGAGGTCTCGGCCGAGCGGTACGTCCCGGCGTTCGAGGACCTCGCCGCCGAGGTCGAAGCGCGGGACCTCGCGGTCGTCGAATCCTACGGCGACATCGCCCTCCCGCTCGCGTCGCTCGATCCGGCGGCCGTGGCCGCGGTGGCCGTCGTCGAACCCGGCCGGGCGACCCTCTATCGCGGGGATCGGTACTGTCGGGCCTGCGAGATCGCCAGTTCGAGCCCCGTCGACGGCGCGCTCGAGAAACGGGTCGGCGACGTCGTCGACTACCTGGAGCCGTTCGACCGCGTCCGGTTGCCGCCGCTCGGCAGCGACGCGCGAGCCGATCCCGGCCGGATCGCCGACGCCTACGGGGAGGCCTACGACGCGCTGTTGGCCGCCGCGCGCGAGCGATAACTCCGTTCCCCTTTGGCGCCTTTCAGGCCTGGCACCTTTCAGACCTGGCGCGCCATCCGCGCCGCGAGTTCGACGTGATCGTACGGCTCCGTCGTCACGCTCGGTCCGTGTCCGGTGTGTAACTCCGACAGGTCCTCGTCGACGATCTCGAGGACGCGGTCGAGACTCTCGATCAGCGTCCTGCGGTCCCCCTCCGGGAGGTCCGTCCGGCCGAAACTACCGTTCTGGAAGACCAGGTCGCCGGCGAACAGCACCCCCGCCTCGGCCGAGTAGAAACAGAGATGATCGTCCTTGTGGCCGGGCGTGTGGAGCGCGAGGTACTCGTGGTTCCCGATCGCGACGCGGTCCTCGTCGGCGATTTCGCGGTCGACCCCCTCGATCGAGGGATCGTAGCCCCAGGCGTCGACGTCGAAGGCCGACTTCACGTCCTCGAGGTTGCCCACGTGATCCCGGTGGGTGTGTGTCAGAAGGAGGGCGTCCAGACCGTCGACTCGAGAGCGGACCGCGTCGACGACGTCGAAGTTCGCCCCCGCGTCGATCAGGACCGGCCGATCGCCGTCGACCAGAAAGACGTTGCTCGTAAACGCCTGCACGCCCTGCGCGAGGTTGTCGATCATGCGCTCGAGTACGGCGTCGACCGGTTTGTGCGTATCGACCCCGGAACGTGACGTGGGACCGGAGTCGTTCGAGTCGGGAGAGAGGGAGAGGGAGAGGGAGAGAGGGAGAGGGAGAGAGAACCATCGTATTCCGAGAACTCGAGGAGGTGAACGATCCAAATGACGATCCGCGTATTCACAAGCATTTTTAGCTACGGCACGTAGTGAAAAACGAATGAACCGGCCGGCCTTCGTCGGACTGCTCGCGTTCGCGATTCTCCTGGTGATCGCCGGTCTCGGCGGCCCGGCGATGGCGACCGGTGGTGCCGGCGGGGACATCGCGTCGGACGCGCCGTCCGAACCTGTCGCCGACGCGCAGGCTCACTCGTTCGACCGACCGCAACCCACGACGGCCGCCCTCGAGTCCACAGAGGCCGAGCCAGCAGCGTCAGCGGCCGACTTCGGCGGGCAAACGAACATCGACTCCCGGAACTTCGATACGACGTCGTTCGAAATCACCGTCTACGAAAACGGGAGCGCGAGGTGGACCTTCAGGTACGAACAGCGGTTCAGCGGCGACGACGCCGCCGAACAGCGGACGAACTTCGAGGAGTTCGCGGCGCAGTTCGACCCCGATTCCGACGCCGACCCGGACGCCGATTCGGATGGGGACGGCGAGGACGGAAGCGATGGCGAGGTTCCCCCGCTCTACGAACGGTTCGTCAACCAGGCCGAAGCGATGACCGACACCGGTGCCGAGGCCACCGACCGAAAGATGGAGGCGACCGATTTCGATCGTGCTGCATACGTCGAGGAGGGCCTCAACCCGGTGGGCGTCGTCGAGATGTCGTTCACCTGGATCGGGTTCGCCGAGACCGTCGACAGCGAGGACACCGACGGCGACCGGATCGTCGTCGGCGACGTCTTCCAGGGCATCTACATCGCCGAAGATCAGTCGATCGTCGTCCAGCCCGGGGACGACCTCGAGTTCCGAACCGTCGAACCCGAAGGGCGGTACGTCGGACAGAGCCTCGAGAACGCGGACTCCGTAAGCTGGACCGGCGAGCGGGAATTCATCGACGGGCGTCCGCGCGTCGTCCTCGAGTCGGCCGGCGACGGGGGTAGTGCCGGGGCCAGCACGACGCCCGACTCACCACCCATGTCGTCCGTCGGCGGCGACAACGGCTCCTGGCTACTCACCGCAGGAATCGCGGTCGCCGTGGTGTTCGGCGCGGCGGGCGCCATCGTCTGGTATCGACGTCGCTCCGACGGGAACACTCCGGACGCGCCGTCGAGTGCCAATTCGACCACCAGCGGACCCGACCCCACGGGGACGGCGGAAGCGGGCGATGCTCCGCCGCAGGCGACTGCGACGGAATCGGCCGGTTCCACATCAGCCTCGAGCGGGAGCGACGACGCGACGACAGAGCCCCTACCCGACGACGAACTCCTTACCGACGAGGACCGTGTCGTCAAACTCATCCGGGAGAACGGTGGCCGGATGAAACAGGTCAACATCGTCGAAGAAACCGGCTGGTCCAAATCCAAGGTCAGCATGCTTCTCTCCGACATGGAGGAGGAAGATACCATTAGCAAACTCCGCGTCGGCCGCGAGAACATTATCAGCCTCGAGGGCTTCGAACCGGAAGCGACGAAATCGCCGTTCGAGGAATAACGCCGGTTCGGGCCCACGGTTCCCACCGTTTTTCCATACGCGTCTGGACTATCGATAGCTACTCGAGTCCGTATCGCTGTTCGTTGCCCGGCGAGAGTCGACTCCCGTCTCCCGTTTAGTCCTGTGCTATCTCGAACCAAGTCCGGTTCGAAACGGAATGCTTAAACATCGTACTGCGTAACGATAAGATGCACTCGCGGAACGCTCCGATAGTGTAGTCCGGCCAATCATATTGCCCTCTCGAGGCAATGACCGGGGTTCGAATCCCCGTCGGAGCATCCTACCCCGATTCCTTCCTGCGGCTTTCGGTCGTGAACGAGTAAGGAACACGACCATGACGTTGGGCAATTCGATTCAACCAGGTGTCCCGAACCCGTCGCTCTCATGCGATTCGCGTGAAAGAAAGGGCATCGAAACTTCACGGGGAAATTCCGGCGCCGTCCGGCGATCGGCGAAATTCGTGGGCAATCAACGGATTGACCGACGATAGCCACCAATTTGGAGTGGTGCGACGATCCTGCTTGTCCATTAGGTTGGTTTATAATCTTTGTTAATACGTGCCATAACCGGGGTAAAGGTCCCGGCCCAGGATTAAGCGCCTCGTTATAGTCTCCCCATCCAAATTATACCACATCTCGCAAAACTGACTCCAACTCTTCTTCTAACTCAGACGCCTGCAGGATAGCAATTTCCTGCTCTTTTTGCCCCTCTACAGATGCGGTATCCTGATCAAGATCCTGCACGACCAACATCCCGTTCCATCCAGATCCGAAGTACTCGCCATCTTCCTGGCCAAACACGAACTCGTCGTTCACCCGTAAAAACGCGAGATACTCGAGCGTCTCCTTGATCCCCTGGCGAATCGTCGCCTCTCGCGTACTGTTTTTCACCTCGACGATCAGGTACTCGTGCTCGTTTTCGTCCTCCGAGATGACCTCGAGGACGATCACGTCAGGCCGACCCGTGTGATTCCGGTAGTCCTTCCTGAAGTAGTTGCCAGCGATCTCCTGTGCGGCAACCTGCACCTTGTCCGTCCGGGATAACTCCGCTTTGTCCTCATCAGGGACCGCCACAAACGACAGTTCACGATCCCGGGCCGAGTTATCGTGGTAGAGGACGATCTCTTTCTCGCCCTCGAACCGCGCCAGTTCCTGTCGATCCGTGGCGATCGTCTTGAACTCGGGCTGGGTCTCCCGCATCTCCTCGAGCGTCGCCACGAACCGGAAGAGGACGAACAGCTCGAACAACGTGTCCTGATCATCCGGAGCGATAGCGGTCTCTTCGAGCAACTGGCGGATCGCGTCGGGCTCCCCGCGGAATAGCCGCTCTCGAGAACGAAGCAACGAGGCCGCATCCCGGTACACCTCGTGGCGCGAATTGGCAGCCGTCGTCAGCATCCGCTCCGTTGGCTCGTAGGTATCGGGCTCGCGGATCCGACGGACGTGTACGTTCCGCTCGACGATACGCTGGAGCTCGTCAATCAGTTCGTCGCTCCCCTTCCAGGTCTCCGTGACCCACTCGTAATCGCCCCGGAGGTACTCCGCCGCTTCTCGAATCGTCTCGTGGACGACGGAGATCAACCGCTTTAAGACGATATTCTCGGGGATGTCGTAGTCCTCAGACCGATTTTCGCAGACGTAAAGCGATCTATCGCGTGGATGCTCTGCATACCGCTTCTTGATCGTCTTCCCCCAGTTGATACGCCCATCGACGGTTCCACGCCGTGTTCGAGACGTCGTCTGCGTCTCGGTACGGATACTGCGAAGATGCGCCGGCAGTTCCCTGAAGAACTCGACGACGTCGTCCTGGAGGATAAAATGTAGATCCAGGAGCAACTCGTATTCCTCGAACCGCTCGTCTAACTGCTCGGGCTTGATCGACCGGGCCAACTCTTGCTCCGGGAAGGAGCCGTGCATCGCGTACGCGAGGATGTCCTCGGTGAGTTGCTCGAGGAGGTCGTCCCTATTCATTCGTGGCGAGGGTCACCTGGAGCATCTCTTGAGCTGCGGCTTCGACCAAATCGGCCTCGATCTCGTCGACGGCCGCGAGCTTCCGAACGATCTTCTCGCGTCTCGGTACGCCCTCCAACTGCGGGAAGATGTAGCTGATGACCGCCTGCGTCAGATGGTGGTCGAGCTCGGCTTCGGGATGGTGAGCGATGTATCGGAGGACGTCTTCGACGATTGCGGGCCCGATCGCTCGTTCGTCTATCGCCTGGTTGGTCGCTTGCCAGACACGGCCGACTGCCCACGCCTGGGGACGGGACGCTTCGATCCCCCACGCATCGGCATACTCGAGTACTACGTCTTCGACCGTTCGCCCACCGTCTGTTTGCTCCGTTCCCTCCGGAAGCTCGGGTACAGGGACGCGAACGAACGCGAATCGCCGCATGAACGCGTAACTCATCTCGTACAGCGACGTCTTGTCGTAGGCGTTCATCGTAGCGAAGATCCGCCACGAGTTGGGAACGACGTACTGGTTGGCAGCAGGACGCCCTGTGAGGTCCGCAGACGTCGTGAGTTCCACTTCTCGCCCATCGACCGTGTACGGCAGTTGCACCGATTGGCCGGACAGCAACGTGAACAGTTGCCCGAACGCTTTGTCGATATCCGCTCGGTTGAGTTCGTCGATCACGAGGAGTTCGTTCGACTGTGTCCCACTCTCGAGGTCTTTGAGCCGGTTGAGGACGATCCCGGGCGTAAAGGAGAGGTCGTCACCGTTCTCACCGGATTCGTTCGGCATGTACCCGCCAACGGTGTCGAACGTCGACCAGTCGGCAGTGGCTGTCGTCATCTCGAAATCCGTGTAGAGAGACGGACGATGTTCGACGAGATACTCACAGACTCGTTCGGCGATCTCCGTTTTTCCCGTTCCCGGCGGGCCGGTAAGCAGCACGTGTTTGCCGGACTGCAGTGCTGTCGCGATCTGCTCGAGAATTCGCTCACCTCGTTCGTCTTCGAAGTGGAGCCCCTCGAGGATGTCCGCCGGGAGCGTACACTCGAGGGACTGGTGAGGATTGATCGGCGAGACCTCCTGTAGGTCCTCAGCCATCGCCTCGATCAACGCAGCGGGACGCTCGTAATCGATCTCATCGTCCTCTGTCCGGAAAGTCCCATACATCGATTGTGCGGGGAACTCCTTTCCGGAGATGTTCTCACAGAGGCGATTGGCCTCCTCGATCGACAAACAATCGGCCGTCAGTGCAGCCAGTTCGCCGTTGACCTGTGCCGTCTCTTTGGCAGTGATCCCTTCTGTGAAGTCGATGGCGTCGACGTCCCCGGTAAGGAAGAGTCGATCGAAGCCGGCGATCATCGAGAAGTCCGCGCCGGCCTCGTGTTCCTCCCACCACCATGGGTCGGATTTTTCAGTAGTGTCGCCGAAGACGACCGCACCGATGACACCGTTCGGTTGCGAGGCGAACTCCTCCTTGCCGGGTTCGGCTCGTGAATGGAGAATCCCGACGTCACCCTTCTCGAGCTGTTCCCAGCGGTTGCGATGTTCTGGCTCGAACGAGAGCGATCCGTGTTCGATGGCCGTGAGCCAGTACTCCGGCGGCGCGGTGAATTTGTAGACGGTCGGTTCCTGCTCTCGCAGGTGCGTCGTTAGTGGATGGTCGATTTCAACCGATGAGTGGACCTGGGATGGATCACCGACCTCGTACGAGTCTTTGAGCACACTGTTGAGTCGAGGTTGGTTGAGACCGCCCCCGAGATCCAGTTCCTCCTGGCGAAGTCGCACCCAGCCCAAGAAGAGGGTCTGAGCGGGCGAAAACCGATCAAGTGTTCCGCTACCGAAATCGGTCGCTTTCTCGGCTAAATCCGCTTCGAGAGTCCGGTAGACGATCCGAAGCTGGTCGAGTTTCGTTGCGGTCGACCGGTCGACAGTATCGGACGGCCTGAATCCCTCGAGTGCCCCGGACCACTCTTCGATGAAGGAGTCATCAATCCGAGTCTGGAACCATGATCTGTCTTCTGCAGAGAGCCGTGTTTGAATATCCTCGAGGGCTGTGTCTAACGATTCGTATTCCCCAGCAACCTCGTCAGGATAGAGCTGTTCGCCCCGAATCACCTCGATGAACTGGGAGACAGAATCGTACTCCTCGTAGAATCCTGAGCCGCTGCGATCGAAATTGATCGCACTGAACGTATCGTTGGGCCAGCCCTTGAATCCGAGCAGATCCCAGAACTGCGCTCGATCGAGCTCGGCTTCGTAGATCGGCTCGAGGAACATCACATGCGGGAAGACCTGATCGGTCACATCGCCCCAGCCGACTGCGTTCGTAAACCGAGCTGCTACATCGTCGTCTAACACTGTGGCGTGGGCGATCCGAGCAAGGAGGGTATACGACCCGCCACGGCGTCCCTCTCGATCGGCGAAGAGGAGGTAATCGCCCTGGTCGGCCGGCTCGTCTTCCTGGTTCCCCCAGACTCGAACGGAGTCCCCGTCGACCGGCGGCTCGTAGATACCGGTGAGTTGGTCGCGAGGAACGTCCTCGAGAATGGTCCGCTCAAAATTCGTCCGGATGGGGCCATCGCCCGTCTTGATCGGGACCTGGTACACCGAGGGGTCGGCAAACTGCTGCAGGTTCGAGTTCGCTCCCGTCTGAGTGGAGCTAGAATCGGTTCTCTCTCGAACCCCGCGTTCAGCTGGGAGTTCTTCGTCCTGAATTGGAGCAAGTAGGAAGCGAATTGCAGTTCGTGTGTTCCCCTCCGAGTCTGGGAGTTCCTCGTAGAAGTGACCTGCGTAGAGGTACTGCCCGATATAGCGGACACCGTCGTCTTCCATCTCGAAAAAGTGCAACTCGCGACCGTCCTCGAGATGGTCTCGAATGGCTCGGTTGCCCCGGACCATCTCCATATCCCCGACCTGGCCCTCGCCAGTGTAGACTACCGTGCCATCCGAGCGGAGTTCGTCCTGATACCCATGTTCTCCGCCGGTGCTCCCGCTAAAGAGAAAGACGACTGGTTCGTCTCTCGAGGGTGCGATTCCACCTTGGATGCTGCCGCCATATTCTGAGTGCAGCTCACGGCGTTCGTAGACAGTGTCGGGCTCGAGGTCGACAGTCGAAACACCGCGTAGTTGTTCGGCGACTGCTTCACCGGCGTCTGTGAGATGGATTCGATCGTCGGTTCGTTCGACGTAGCCAATCGTCTGTAGCCATTCACGGTGGCGGCTCGCAACGCCGGGCGTTTCCATTCGACACTCCTCGAAGGCGTCCACGAGCAACTCCATGAGATCTTCATCGGTTTTGGGTTCGGCAGTGAGTGCAGCGAGGATCGTGTCGAAGCCTTTGACCGTGGTTCGAAGGGCGTTGTAGAGGACCGCTGGGTCCTGTTCCTCGAGGTAGCATCGGCCGATTCGGGTACAGCTGTATGTGTCACCCCTGCGCTCGAGCAGGTCTAGTTGCTCGAGGAACTGCAGTCGTCGCTCGATCGCGTCAGGGTCTTCGGCGTTCGTCCTGGCGGCGATCCAGTCTACGACGTTGTCTCGAGGGACGCCATCCGAGTCCTCGCCACCCGACTCGAGGAAGGAAAGTAAATCAGCCAAGATATCGGCTCGATCTTCAAGATCACCGTAGAATCGCGCGGTGGACATCCGACGATCGTCTGCCATTCTTCTATAACACGTCACAGTAACTTACTATAAATCCTGTTTACTGGTTGTTGCGAGGTATCGTTCTACCCCCATGGATGATCGTTTCAATAGTTGAGGTAGGTACCTATTACACCAATCAACATTGGGTGATTTGTACTTTTGATGGTGGTATAGTGACGCTCAGGGAGGTGTGTGAACAGCAGCGGGATATGCATCCGGAGTCGGGGAGTCGTGGGGAGACGGACATGTCGCGACAGCGAGTGGATTAGTTGCGGAGCATGGAACTCGTCGAGGAGCGAGGTGACGCGTACGCATTGACGGACGGGGCCGGTCGTTCGTCGAGAACGCTGTTGCAGAGTGGAGTGATTCGGATTGGACGCCCGCAACAACCGACGACGAAATGAGTGCTGGGACGTACGCGACGACGATTCGATAGGACGACGTGGTGTGCGGCAGCGTTTTCACGGTTCCAGAACCTGCTTGTTTTCGAACTCGTAGATTCTCCGCCTCCCCGTCAGCTCGTCTTCTCGAACGCCAATTCGTCAGGCGAGTACGTGTAGCACTTGATTCCGTTCTCGTCGCAGTGCTCTGCTAGCTTTGATGGCCACACTCCTTCGTCGTCGAAGTCCCCGAGGTACGCAACGGTAACCGAGTCTTCACCCCGTTCGACGACGACAGCCGTGTTCGGATCGGTATGACTGGTCCTGATGACGCGGTCTCCCGGAACGTACGGGTTGTCGGCGAACTCGAGGTTTTCGTGTTTGTATGTCCAGAGTTTGATCTCGGTGTCGACGCAGTACGATGCGAGGATTCCGGGGTGGTACTCACGCCAGTCTGCGGGTCCTTTGTCGAGTGCACTCGGGAACGCTACGCGAACGGCTTCACCGTCGAGTTCCTGTCCGAAGGCACCAGTGTTCTTCTCCGGGGGCATCACCTCAATGACGACGCCGACGGACGCGTCCTCGTCACCAGCCTTGATGACGCGGTCACCAGGCTTGAACGGGTTCTCCGGTTTCTGGTTCATGTACGCCGTGTTCGGCCCTAACTCCTGTAACTCGTTCATGGGCCGCGCTGTGAGGTGCGCTAGTTTTTCCGGTTCGTCACCCGAGTACGCCGCTTGCGTTTCCACCTTCGATTTGAGCGTCTCAGTACGCTCCCACCCTAACAGGATCAGCGCGTCCTCGTTATCTCGATGCCAGACCATCACGATGATATCGTCGTCGGGGTCGTTCTCCAGCAGGTTCGCCGGGCGAAACGCAGAGACGTCTCTCGATGTCTTCACGTCCACTTCGTAGCCGAACACCTCGAAATCGTGCCCGGAGAAACTCTCGGGATTGCACCGCCGGATCGCTGCTTCGTTCTGCCATTCCCACATCTCGACTGGAAGGTACTCCCGGCAGAACTGCTCGAACGCCAGCTCACCAAGGTTCCCAATTCGTTTCACATCGATATCGTCCGCACCCTGAATCACTGCCTGGTGATTCGCTCGCTCCCGATCGATCCCGTCCGGCGAATACAGATACATTACACTCAGGTCATCTATTAGATAAATATACTTTGGGTGTTGGTTATCACTACAGGAGTTGGGGCCCCGATGTCAATATTGTATCCGGGTTGATCTAATCGGGTGGTTGGTGTTCTGATTGCGGGCTGAGGTAGTCTGTTCCGTTGAGGAGGATGACGGCGTCGCTTACTGAGTATTCTACCGGCGACCACTGCCGGTGAGGCCAGCATTACCACCTCTCATGCGCGCCGGAGTCGGTATCTGACGAGTGGAATCGACTATTCGTCACCCAGAACGGTCTGGGACTAGCCACGTCCCTCGAGTGCCGTTGCGCCGCGTTCGAGCGACGCGGCCGGGTCGTCAGGGTCGTCGTGCTCGTAGATCAACCAGTCGACGTCGACCTCGCGAGCGGCATCGACGCAAGCCGCGATATCCACGTCACCCTCACCGAGTTCGGTGAATGTGGGCTCGGATCCGGTTGTCATGTCTTTCATGTGGAGCTGTCCGACACGATCGCCGAGGTTCCGGATGCGCCGTGCAGGGTCGTCGCCGCCGACAAGCGCCCAGCCGACGTCGAGTTCGATCCCGACGGTCGTTTGCCTGAGGAAGCGGTCGTAGGCGGCCCCCTCCTCGAGTGCGGTGTACTCGTGGTCGTGATTGTGGTACAGCAGGTCCAACCCGTCGGCCTCGAGAGCCGATTCGAGAGCGGCGAGGTCGTCGGCGATGGCGTCTACCGCTTCGGCCGACGCGAAGTGTGCCTCGTCGAGCCAGGGAAGGACGATCGCGTCGACCTCGAGCGGGGCAAACGCCTCGCGGATAGCCTCCCTGTCGGTTCGGAGCGTCTCGAGATCAACGTGGGGCGGCGCGACCGCGAGATCGAGTTGCCGGAGTGTCGCCGCGACGGTAGCCGGTTCCGCGTGCAGGGGGGAGTAGTCGCCCGCGAACTGGACGCCATCGTAGCCGGCGTCAGCGACCCGGCGAAGGACCGACTCGAGGTCCGCATCCAGGTTGCGAACGCTGTAGAGGTTAATGGCCGTGCGAGGCATGTGTTGTGCGTCTCGGCCCCAGGTCATCGGTGTTTGGGTCCCGAGTGTGTGCTCGTTAGATCTGGATCGATCGGTGCGATCGTCTCGAGTCAAGTGCAGACCTAGTCACCGACTTTTCAACCCGTCTCCGTCGCACTGAGAGTGAACGGGCAGGTGATGTCATTGATCGAGGCGTCGACGAATTACAGTCACGGTCGGATAATCGGGTCGGAGACGAAGTACGGGGACGGCTGTGAGCAACAGCTGAGCGGTGTCACAGGTGGAGCAAGCCGCCTCGAAGCCTGATCCAAAGCACTTCACATTCGAAGGCCCCGTCACAGTCGATACCAGAAATACACTGCTACGAGACCGAGTGCGCTGACGGTGTAGAAGAAGGGTCCGGCCCCGATCGCTAGCGCCAATGCAGCCGCAATAAGTGGACACACGACAGCTATCAGCATCCCCTCGAGCACCGGCCCGAATATATAAACGAGCTGTTGCCAACGGGTCATCCCGGTGTCGTCTGGGTGACCACGATTCCCTCCGTTCATCCCCATACGCGCCGTCGAATTGTCAGCAATTAACCCCTTCTATCTCGTTCTAACGGCCGAAAGAGTCCGTTCGGGTTCGCGGGACCGCTCCAACACGTAGGGCGACAGCGATAATGACGCCGGCGAAAACCAAGCCGCCAACTGCCTCAACGACGGTATGAGCCTCGATTGCGATCCGACTCCAAACCAGTCCAATCGGAACGAACAGAAACACAGCGAATCTGCGATTCAAAGAGCAGAGAAAGCACGTGGAAATCGCGGAATAAATGACGTGGCTTGACACATCCCAAAAGGGGACTACTGCCATATGGACGATAGAAGTGCCAATCAGCAACAAACTAAACAGTTGAAGTAGTGGTCCCCAGCCTTTTCGAACCCAAACGAACCAGATTATCACGAATCCCGTGATCAGACCGATGCTCGCGAAGAAATCCTCACTACCGGGTACTGATACAGAGAATATACTCGATCCCCCCTCGTAAACGGCAAACGCTACGATCCAAGCGAATAGGACCGTAGTTGTTCGAGCAGCCAAGGCACTCGCGCAGATATCGCTTCCCCAGAGCTCGTATCCCGCCACGATAGTCGTGACCAGGAGGACGAACAGTTCCGGTGCAAATACCTCCGAGAAGACGGTTGCTGTACTCATACCGATTAGATCACAGTCGCTGAGAAAACCAATTACGGAATTGTTCGGCAGAGAGACGTTCTCCAGGGTGGCGTAGGCCTGAGTACTAATTGACCATCAATTATATATCAATACTTCCTAGCATACGGCATTGGCATCAACGAGGTCGTCGAAGCCAGTATGAGACTCGTTACCGAGAGTGAATTGATCCGAAATGTCTATCCAGAGGCATATACTGATATCGCCGCATTCGTTACAGAACTCGGTGGTTCGACTGGCCTCATAGTTATCCTCGCGGTCATGTACTGGCTCACCTGGCGACGTGAGAGTGCACTCGTTGCCGGCTATGCTGTTGCTAGCATCGGATTCATATTGTTCATCAAAAGCATAGTTGCACTTCCGCGTCCGCCGGAATCCGTTCATCTAGTCCCGTTGACCGACGACCCCTATGGGTTTCCGAGCGGACACGCGTTCATGGCAACAGTTGTGTATGGTGGACTTCTGGTCGTCTTAGACCGGTATCGTGATCCACTGCCTCTTCTGGGGACCGTTCTCCTCGTCACCAGCATTTCACTATCTCGAGTTGTGCTCGGATTACACTACTTGGGGGATGTCGTTGCTGGGGCTGGTATGGGTGTGGCGTTCCTTGGCTTACTACATCGGTTCGCCAGGGGGAATCCACAGCGTGCATACGCAACAGGAGCTGTAATCGCTGTGCCAGCGATTGTTGTCAGCAATGGGTCCCCCTACGCTTTGCTGGCTCTCGGTGGCGGTATCGGTGGAACGCTCGCCGTAACTCGAGTCGAATCAATGCCGGAGCGTCAGTCGGCCACTGAAGCGTTGCTCCTTTCGGTGATCGGTTCCGGTTACCTGGTTGTCTTGGGAACGCTCGAGTCAACTATTGTGACGATCTCCCTGTTCGGTACCGTTCTGGTGAACGCACTCCTCGTTGCCGGTGTCCTCCTCCTCCCAGCGGCAGTCAGAAGCCTCTTGCAGTATGTTTCCTTAACGGCAGTAAATGTATTTAAATTTGTTATACATTCGAAATAAGGTAAGTTGGACTCTCAACAACCGGCACAGCGCATATCGTTCATCTCAATTCCGGTCCGGGCACCAGACTCTTATCGCCAGACGGCCGTCAAATGTATTTGTTTTAATTGTATTTGAAACGATAAGACCAGTGCCAGAATAGCTGGACGGGAAGCTACTGATGAGTGATACGGAAGGGAGAACACCGACGACCGCATCCGGACCGGACTGGGGGCAATTCGTCCTCGTCGTTATAGCCGTTCTTTTACTATCGCTTGCAGCCGTTGCCGTTCCGGCGCTCGGCGGCGTGAGCGTTGGTGAGTCGGCACAGGGAGGAGAGGACCCGGACGGTCCTGCTCAACTTGCCGAACATGTTGAAGACGCAACTGGCGAGGAGCAAAACGATGCCAACGATGAGAGTGAAGAAGGTGATGAGGATGACGAAACTGGTGGGACTGAGCAGCACGAGCCCAAATCTGACGAAGGCCAGAATCCAGAGGAGGTCGATTCGGAGCCAGATGGAGAGAAGGGTGACGACGCGGCGGCCGACGAAGACTCAGAAACCGATGCCACCGGTGACGACACGGATTCGGGAGAAGTTTCCGACACAGGCGACGAGGAAGTCGGAGACGAGCTTGATGAGGCCGATACGGATGCCGACCAACGCGACGAAGCCGGCGATGAACACAGTGGCAGTAACGACACCGAAACAGACGACGAAACCGACGGCGACGACACACAAGACGAAACTCCAGACGACGAGGCAGAAGAAGAAGAGGATGAGCCTGTAGACGACGAAGATGAGACCGATGAGGAACCAACTGACTATCGGATTACATTCGACGAAGAGCCGACACCCGGTGCAACGGTCGAGGTGACTCTCACAGCAGACGGTGAGCCAGTTGCGGGTGCCCCAGTCTACTTCAATGGGGACCAGATCGGAACAACCGGTACAGATGGAACGGTCGTCGGTGACGTGCCGTTCACGGAAACGCTGACCGTGGTGGCTGACCCGCCAGACGGTGATGTGTCCGAAACCGAGGGGTCGCAGGCGAATATCCAAGGCGTATTCGCTCACGGCGCCGGCACGGGACTTGCGAGCAGTAGTTCAACGACGGCGTCGACAAACAACGGGACGGAAACGACCGTCGAGATGGACGCCGACACGGCACTCGAGATCGACGGGCCGGCGATTCCGGAGACGGACGTCACACTGTCGGCAACCGTCAACGAAACCCCGATTCCACAGGGGGACGTGCTGATCGACGGTGAGAAGCGCACCACCACCGACGAAGACGGAAACGCGACGATCGTCCTCCCACCGGAACCCGGAAACACGACCATTGCGGTTGAACGCGGCGATATCAGGGCCGAAGAGACGATCGAGGTGCAGGAACTCTCGTTCGAGGTTACCGATACGATCCCGTTCCCAGGACGTTCAGTCGACGTCGAACTCCACCACGGTGACGACCCGGTCGGGGAGACGACGGTGTTCGTCGACGGCGACGAAGCGGGTACGACCGACACCAACGGGAGCGCCACGGTCGGACTGCCGATGGCGAACGAAGCAATACTGACCGCTCATGCTGACGGCGCAACTGCGGAGACAACAGTCGATGGCCTCTACCGGAACGCCGCCGTTCTCGGCCTCCTCGGGGTCGGCGCGCTGGTTCTTACCGGACACATACTCGTCCGTCGGTTCGGCGTAACGACGTCGACCGTCCGTGCGTTACCCTCGCTGCTCGTGGCCCTCGTTCGACACAGCGCCGAAGTTCTGGCGGCGTTCGGCCGGCGAGTCGTCGACGCAGTCGTCAGCGCTGCACACGCACTCGAGCGGTTCGGCCACTGGCTGCTCGGCTGCGGGCGTGTGACTGTTAGCGCACTCCGACGCGCCTGCCGCTGGCTCGTCGCGCTCCCAGGCGAACTCCTCGACAGGGGAGTGGCGGCTCTCGCCGTGATACACCCGATCCGAATCTATCGGGCAATCGTCGGGGCTCTCCGTTCGCTGTTCCGTACATCTCGGGAGCGGGTGACCGAGACCACGGGACTCGGGACCGACGACGCGACCGACACGCGAACGGAGTCGACGCCCGACGAGACCGTCCTCACGCTTCGTGATCTGTGGTCGGAGTTCGTCCGGCTGGTTCGACCGCCACGCGTTCGGACGAAAACGCCCGGTGAGGTCGGCCGATACGCCGTTGACGAGGGCTTCCCGGAGCCGCCGATTCGAACCGTCGTTGACGCCTTCCGAGATACCGAATACGGGAACGAGCGACCGTCGCCAGGCCGCCTCGAGCGCGTCCGATCGGCGATACTTTCGGTCGCGGACGACCCGGATCAGGTCGATGTCGAGGCCGATCGCGTCATTGCTGACGAGAACAGGCGAGAAGCCATCTCAGCCGAGTCCGATGCGGACACCGAAGCAGCTGACGCTACCGCTACAGCGGACGTCGAACTCATTCACGATAGTCGAGACGTGTACGGACCCGATGCAGGCAACACTACTGACACCGATATCGAGGACAGTGACCGGCCAGAAGGGCTCGATTCAACCGAAGACGAGCCGACGACAGTTCCGAACGCGAAGACAGACACCGAGACGAATGCTGGCCCCGGAGGTGACGACGCGTGAGTCGGATGCGAACGGTCGCGAACGGACTGCTCGCTCTTATCGCGGTAGTCGCGCTCGGAGTGGCTGGCGTTCTCTCGATCCGACCCTCGGTACTGCCACCCGACCTCCTGGATGCGATCGTCATGGTGGAGGAGACAGTCGAACCCGACGATGTCCTCATCCGTATCGCTGGGCTCGTCGGACTTTTCGCACTGTGGCGTACGTACTTCTCGGGAGCGACCGACCTGCAAGACGGAGGGGTCGACCGAAACGCGGGATCGCAAGCCGCTGCAAGCGACACGAACGTGGTCGGCGAGGTGGCAAGCGAGCGCGTCGAACGAACGATCGAATCACTGAAACGCGGGAGCCGAACCGACCGGGAAACGGAGGCAGTCGTCGACGACCTGCGCGAAACGTTGCGGACCGTCGAGACTGCCAAAGGGCGATCGGACGAGGTTGCTGCCGAGCGCATTCGAGCCGGTGACTGGACCGACGATCGCATCGCAGCGGCGTTTCTCGGCGACGCATCTGCGGGCCGGTTGTCGATCTGGCACCGTCTGCGGATGTGGTTGTTCCCGGGGCAAACCTTCGAACAGCGACTCGAGCGGACGCTCGCGGAATTGGAACGATACGCGACGGATTCGACGAGCGATATGACACAGGACACCGACGGAACGGAGGCTGAGGATGAATAGCGGACGCGTCACGCGGTGGCATTCGGGAGTCGTCGCGTCGGTCGTCCTCATAGCTACAGGGACCTTGTTCGGCTCGACACCGCTGTTGCTTGCTGCGATCGTCCCCCTCACGTACTTGGGCTATGCTGCGCTGTCTTCGGTACCCGACCCGGCGACAGCGGTGACGGTTGACCGCGACTGTACCCCCCAGAAACCGCTGCCAGGCGAACAGGTCGAAGTCACGCTGACGATTCGTAACGAGTCTGCCCGAACGTTGCCCGACGTCAGGATCATCGATCGCGGCCCGGAAAATCTGGAGGTGATCGACGGGGCGGCAAAAGATGCAGTCACGCTTCGCTCGGGCGAAGAGACCAAACTCACGTACACGCTGCAGCCCCGACGAGGAACGTACGTCTTCGACGACACATGGATTCGCCTCCGAAGTCTGAGCGCAACCGCTGTTGCGACGGGGTCGGTTGCTGCTGACGGCGACAGTAAAATCGAGTGTACGGTTCCCCTCGACGGCCTCCCGATCCATCGCGACACGATTCCAGTCACCGGCTCGGTCGGGAGTGACCGGGGTGGGGCAGGTTATGAGTTCCACTCGACCCGAGAGTACCAGCAGGGCGATCCGTTGAGTCGGATCGACTGGCGACGGTACGCCCGTACCGGCGACCTCGGAACGGTGCTCTACCGGGAGCAGGAAACGACGAACGTCATCGTGATCGTCGACGGTCGCACGGACGCCGGCGTCGCACCAGCACCCGGCCGTCCGGACGGGCTGACGCTTGCGGCATACGCGGGACTCGTGGCGAGCAGTGCCGTAATCGACGTCGGACACAACGTCGGCGTCGTCGGGCTTGGAATCCGCGGCGAGACACCAGGTGTGTACGAAGGGCCACCAGCCTACGTCGAACCCGGCAGCGGAGTCAACGTCGGGGCCAGAATCGCCCGTGTCTGTGATGCGATCGCCGCGCGTGGCAGCGGCGCGGAGCTTTCGTCGTCCGCCCGTGGCGCTCCCGAAGGGGACGCGCCCGATGACGGCGCTCGATCGCCGGCCGACGGCAATCGAACGGTTCGAGCGGACGGCGGCGGGGCCAGTACTCAGTCGACCATGGCATCCGTCTCTCGCCTCGATGCCCTGTTCCCAGCCAGCGCGCAACTCGTTGTTTGTACACCTGCTGTCGACGACGAGATCATCGATTTCGCGGTTCAACTTCGACGTCGCGGCTACCCGCTGTCGGTCGTGTCGCCGAACGTTACGGGTCGTGACGATGTCGGCGCGCGATTGGCCAGGATTCGCCGCCAGTCCCGACTCGAGCGACTCCGCCGACTCGACGTTCCGGTCGCGGACTGGGATCCCGAAACGTCGCTCGTCTCTGCTCTCAGTCACGGCTTCGGAGAGGTGATTCGCTAATGGGGGAAACACCGGGAAGCGGTTCGCGGGACTCCCGCCGGAGCAACGGATCCACGAGCCAGAACCGCGGATCTGGACCGCAGGCGTCGACCAGTAGCACTCGAAGCGAGAGCCGAACCCGGGCTCACAGTCCCGAACGTGCCAGCACGGAGACCGTCAGCGCATCTACGACAGCGATCGCGACAATCCTCGGGACGCTCACCGGCGCACTCGTCCTTGCACTCGGCGTCGACGTTCTCGTTCCGGGAGTCGTCGCCACCATCGCCGGTGGCTTGCTCACCGCGACTGTCACGGCGACCAAACGCCGAACACCCGGAGCGCGGGCCGCCGGCAGTCTCCTCGTCGTCGTCACCGCAGTCGGAATCAGCGCGTCCGTCGGACTCGCTGCAACCGGCGGGCCGTCACTCGAACAACTCCTCTCTCGCGTCGGCGTCGTCCTCGCGATCGTGCTTGCGACCTTCGGCGCGACGGCAACTGTCACGGGTGCGATCGGAAACAACGCAGTCCGGTCCGCGCTCCCCGTCGCACTGCTTACCGCGCTTCCGATCGCCGTCGTGGCAGCACTGCATATCGACCCCGTTCGCGACCGAGTCCACGAGTCAGTCGTCGGTCCGCTCGAGGAAGCGAATCCAAGCGGAATCGGGCTCGAACGTATTCTCTCCCCCGAGAATCTGACAGGGAGTGCCGTAACTTTCGTCGTACTTCTCGTCGGATCGCTGTGGCTCACAGCCTACATTTTGCCACGACTGCCGATCCCGGAACTCGTTCCGCGGGACCGACGTTCCGAAACCCGCCGCCGGATCGACTGGGTCGCATCACGGTCGATCTGGAGCGGTACGTTCCTGCTGATCGGTAGTATCGTAGTGGGCATATTCACCGTTCCCGCACAGAACGAGGATCTCCAGTACGTCGAGGACGTCGTCCCCGTATCGCTGTTCGAAACGTATCTCGAACCGGTCACGATGGCGACAGAGCTTCGAATTGTCCTCCTCGCAGGAATCGGAGTGCTCACGACAGCCTATCTTCTCTCTCGCCTGCCAGGCCTCCACCGCCTCCGATACAGTACCACCCTCAGATGGGTTCCAGTGTTTATAGGCGGCGTGTTCGTCACGGCACTCGTCACGGTGGGCTATCCGCGCGTGTTCGAACACTGGGTACGCCCCGAAGTCGAACAGTCCATCGCCGAGCAAGAGACCGTCTTCTTGCCGATCCTCGAGGAGGAACTACAGCTCCAGGAGTTGCTGCCGATCCTGTCGCCGCCGAACGGGATCGCAATTGCCGGCCTCGGAATCACCGGAATCGTCGGTGCCGTCCTTGGCGTGTTTCTGCTCCTCTGGCTCCTCGGCTCGTTTCAGCTCTTGCCGGACCGTGGCGCACCGGGCACGATCGGCGCTGCGGCGTTGGTGGGCGGAACGATCATCGCGGCGACCGCCGGCGCGTCAACGCTCGTCGTCACCGGGGGCGTCGCCTGCGCGATCGTTTCCTGGGACGCCGCCGTCTACGGCGTGTCGGTCACCGAAGAACTCGGCCGCGACACTGACGTCGGCCGACCGACGCTTTCGCACACGCTCGGCGCGGTCCTCGTGGGGGTCGTCGGAATCGGAATCGCGCTTGGTCTCAATAGACTTGCCGAGGCGATTACCGTCCAGACCGGTGTCACGATCGCGATCAGCTTGATCGTCGGCCTGCTCGTTTCATTCATTGCGGTGAAACGCCGCGCGACGTCGAAAGCAATCACGACTCGATCGACGACCGCGAGCCCACGGACCACGGCCGCCACTGATCACTCCGTCAGCGCGGCGGGCGACGACTCCGTGGCCACGGCGAAGGACGCGACCGTCAGCGTCGATACGGTTCCCCTGCTGGATGTCCATGAAGCACGGATGCTTCGAGCCGCCGGCTTCGAAACGATCGGTGATCTACAGGCGGCAAGTCAGAGCGAACTCGAGGCGGTCACTGGCGTTAGCGACGAGACAGTAGCTGCGGTGATAGCGGCAGTTGCCGACGGAAAAGACCGTAACGAATGAACCATACCGGGTCACTGATACTGGCCTAAGACTGCGACTGAACGGGCGTCTCGCGGAGCTACGATTTAGGCGTCGGCGTCTCGACCTGCCTCACGACGTCGCGAACGACGCTTGCCCCATCGACACCGTCGATCTGTGCGTCGGTCGTCAAGACGAGCCGGTGTTGCATGACCGGTTCGGCGATCCGTTTGACGTCGTCCGGCGCGACGTAGTCTCTGCCCTCCATGACGGCCCGGGCTCGCGCAGCCTCGAAGTACCGCTGGATGCCACGCGGCGAGATACCGATATCGACACGGCTGTCCTGCCGGGTTTCACGGGCGAGTGTCACGAGGTACTCCCGGACTGATCGATCCATCGTAATCCGCTCGGGGACCTCCTGTAACCGTCGCACGCCGTCCGTCTCCAGTACCGGGTCGACCGTCGGCATCTTGGTGTTGCGCTGGCTGCGCCGTTCGATCAACTCGAGTTCGCCTTCTTTGCCAGGATAACCGATCGAGCTCTTGACGATGAAGCGGTCGCGTTGGGCTTCCGGAAGCTCGAACGTCCCTTCTTGCTCGACGGGGTTCTGGGTCGCGATCACGAGGAACGGATCCGGCAACTCGCGGGTCGTCCCATCGACGGTTACCTGGCCTTCGTCCATCGCCTCGAGTAGCGCCGCCTGGGTCTTCGGCGGAGCGCGATTGATCTCGTCGGCCAGCACCACGTTCGCGAACACCGGTCCCTCGGTGAATTCGAACTCCCCCGTCTGTTCGTTGAACACGTGCGAACCGGTGATGTCGTTCGGCAGCAAGTCCGGCGTGAACTGGATCCGCGAAAACTCCAATCCCAGCGCCTGCGCAAAGGTTAGTGCTGTCAGCGTCTTCCCCGTTCCGGGCACGTCCTCGAGCAAAACATGACCCCGGGCGAGCGCAGCCGTCAAGACCGTTCCCAAAAATTCACGATCCGTGATCACCGCATTGCTGATCCGATCAATCACCTCGGCACAGGTGTCACTTGCCGCAGCGACCGAGACATCCTCGTCTGCGTCTGCCATCAGTCTCCATTGACGTGGACGTTACATCAAGATTCTGGCGGATACGCGACGAAATGATACACCAACTACGGTGGTGACATGGGTCAACCGCCCCGGGGTCAAGTGGTACGAGACGCTCCGCGTCTCGTCACTACGCGGGATCGAAGATCCCGCGAGGTCAGCGAACCCGAAGGGTTGGCTTGATCACGGAAATCTTCGATTTCCGTACGACCTCGAGGCTCAGATCAATCCACACCCATTACGCAACTGATGGACTCAATAGATACGCAACTGCATCCAAATACTAACCAGAAACAGGCAGTATTCCTCGCTATCAAGAGCGATAAAGACGAAATCCCGGTTGTGGACCGGGATGGCCGATTCATCGGTGCAGTAACTTCTCGGTCGATCATCGATACGATGCATCGAGAGCACCTCGAAGAGGTTTTTCTCCGGGCCGGCGTACAACAAACCGGGAATCGGATTACGGACGTCGTAGCTACTGATGTCCGCAGTGCTGTTCGAAGTCAAGCGCCATGGCTACTGTTCGGCCTCGTTGCTGGGCTTTTTCTCAGCATCATTTCGAGGCAGTTCGAGGCTACCGTTCGTGAGACAATCGCCCTCGCGCTCGAGGACGTCCACGACGTCGGTCTCGGTGCGAGTCTGACTCGGCTCGTTCGTGTCCGCGACGTAGAGGTGAGTGACGGGCGCGTCGTGATCGCTGGCGATCTCGAGCGCGTGATCCAGCGCTACCGTCGCCGAATCGCTCCCGTCGATGGAAACGAGAATGCGGTCGTACATGACCATCATCGACTACGACCCGGATCGGTACACCGTTTGATCCGACGACGGAGTGACACCCTCCCGTCGCCGGACATGATCGTCGACGAAGTGGCAGTGACACGGTGAACGATTATCGGGATCCCGGTAATGGTCTAGAACGGTTCGAATTCACTGTGACGGCATCAAAACCACGCGTCCGGCGAACAGGTGAAACCGGCGTTCGGCGGATCGTGAATCGCCTCTTACACGCGGGAATTGTCGCCGCGCTCGTTGCGGGAATCCGGCGTCGCGACCCGAGCGTGATTGTCAACGGTGCCCTCTCACTGACGTTCGGCTCGTTGCCGCGATACCTCGAACGGCGATACGACGTTCACTTTCGGCCATGGCAGCGGGAGTGGATCTCGACGGCTGCATTGGTCCACACGCTCGGCATGCTCGGCCCGTACGATCGTGTCTGGTGGTGGGACCATCTCGCACACACGCTCTCGGGGGTCGTCTTTGCCGGTGTTGTGGACGTGGTGTACCGATCCGACGTCGACGGAGAACGCCACGTTTCGAGTCGCTCTAGGACGGCGTTCGTCGCCGGAATTACTTTCGGACTCGGCTTCGTCTGGGAGGTATTCGAATACATCGTCCACGCACTCGGCGATCGGATCGGGTTCGACCCCTTGCTCGTCCACTACGGACGGCTCGACGCCGTAGGCGATCTCGTCTTCGATCTAGTCGGGGCGATGATCGTCCTCCTGTTCGGGCGGGATCGGTTATCGAATCTCGTCGACTCGGAGAGGGACGAATCGTAACGCCCTGAACGAGCTATTCTTCCGTGGGGGGATCGATCAGTTCGACCGGACTGAGAACGTCAGTCCGCAACTCGGATATTTCCTCCTCGCCGAGACGATCATTCTCTTCGAGCACGTCAATTAGCAGTAGTTGATAGTATGTTTATTTATTTATTTATGCTTGGGTGAATGTGACTGTAAGTATAGGAAGTAGCTGTTACACTGACGGCTTGTTTCAGGGGAGGAACCTTCATTTGAAAGCCAACGCTGCTATGTGTTCGACTACAAGTTTACCTGGCATCCAATGAACAGCAATTCGCAAAACCGGTCAGTCGAGAACTCGCGAATATACACGCGAGTAGTACGGGAGAAGTATGGATAGGGGAATGATTCTTATCCCCTGGTGATATAATTATGTTTCTTGTTATGGTCATGAGTGATGCAGTTGCGGCAGCATTACTCACAGGTACAATTCGGAACCAGTCTCGGACTCCCTCTCCAGAGAGCCAACACATCTAAGAGTGAGTCCCATAGTTATGAGCTCGCTCGAAATCGGAGCGCGAATCCTCGCGGGCGTCGGTCTCATCCTCATCAACGCCTACTTTGTTGCTATCGAATTCGCACTGACCCGCGCCCGTCAGTACTCTGAGTCGGAATTCGACACGCCAGGGCTCCGCCGTGCCTGGGGGATGACCGACGACCTCGAGTTCTATCTGACGAGTTGCCAGATCTGGATCTCCGGCACCAGCATTGCGTTAGGTGTCGTCGCCGAGCCGGGACTGGCAGCCGTGTTCGAACCCGTCTTCCAGAACTCGTTTCCAACGCTCGCGTCGGCTGGCGCCGGATCGCTATTCGCGTTCTTCCTCATCAACATGGTCCACCTCACCCATGGTGAGCAGACGCCGACCTACCTCGGCGTCGAGCGCTCGAAACAGGTCTGCCGGTACGGCGCGCGGCCGCTGTATTGGTTCGCGTTCGTCATTTCACCGTTCATCAAGTTCGGCGACTGGGTGGCGAAAGGAACGCTCAGACTGTTCGGGATCGAAATGACCGGCGCCTGGCTCGAGGAAACCGGGACGGACGTGATCGAATCGCGGGCGAACCTCCGCCAGGAACTCGGATCAGTACTCGACCGCGGCGAAGTCACCGATGAACGTCGCCAGGAAGTGGTAAACGCACTCGCGATCGGCGAGCAACCGATCCGCGACGCGATGGTGCCGGCCGACGAGATCGTCGCGCTGTCTACGACGGTCGATCCGGAAACGAATCTCGAACGAATAGTTGACCGGCCGCAGACGCGCTATCCGCTCGTCGGTGACGACCTGACTGACTTGCGCGGGATCGTCTATGTGCCGATCCTCACCAAGTACCGCGAGGACCTGCTCGAAAGTGAGGTCAGGTTCGCCGACATCGCGGCCCCGCCGATGACGCTCTCGCCCGACGTCGATATCAGCGACGCCATCGACCAGTTTCAGGCCGAAAATCAGGAACTCGCGCTTGTGATCGAAGACGGCATGGTCGTCGGTCTCGTCACTGTAACTGATCTATTCGAGGCAGTAATGGGCGACATCGAGGATCCGCTGGATCAGGAACAAGTTGGATCAGCCGACCGGTAAACCGCTCGAGGGAGATGGTCGCCACGATGAATACGAACGGGAGGTAACTGAACAGTCCGACGACGAGCCAGACGACTACCGCAGATGCAAACGCCTGTGCAGGCGACATCTCCTCAGCCTCCGACACGACGTACACAGTATGCGACCAACGCTATAGACGATCGCGGCCGACAGGAGTTCGGCCGGAATCGCGTAGTACTCCTTCCAGATGATCGAGACGATCGCGAGACTTGCAACTACGACAGCGAACTTGATCAGGACCATCCCGAGATTTCGACCAATCGGATTGTACCAGCTCATCGGATTCCGATGGACCGATTAGTGCGGATGGTCGTTCGCTTCGAGGGCGTTATTTATTCCCGCCATTCACAGGAAGAGAAAGACGGATCGGGTAGCCATACTCCGGCCGCTCACCCCTCCGAGAATGCCGACGATTGATTGCTCCCGTCCGACGATTGTGACTGGACGGTATCGATTACGTGGCCGTACAGCTTTGTGAACGGCGTGGCCGTGATCCCGTGGACGAGGGCCGAACTCGCGATGACGAGACTGGCCACCCCCCAGATGATCTCATTGCCCAGTATTCGGTGGGCGACCGTCGCGTAAAACAGCGCCGCGATCCCGATCGGGCCGAACCAGCCGGCGAACAGCGAGTCGCGAGTCCCGTCGATCGGTCGAACTACCTGCCGGAAGATCACTATCATCGGCAGGCGCCGCAGGAGCAAGACACCGGCCGCGAGGGCCACACCGGCCCAGCCGAGCGAAACCCACTGGTCGACCGGCAGCGCGATACCAAAGAACACGAAGATCGGGAACGTGAACAGGCGGAGCACCGTCTCCTGGACCTTCTGCTCGTCGGCTTCGTCCGCGGCATCAGCGAACTGATTGAACAGGAGTCCGGCCACGAACGCTGCCAGAATCCCGTCGCTGCCTAGCAACTTAACCCCGCCCAGTACGGCGAAGGTGAGCGCGACGGTGACACTCAACAGCGACGTCTCCTCGAGGAACTCGTGTTCGCGGGACTCGCGTTCGATCCAACCGGCGGCCGCTCCGATCGCCGTGCCGACGAACACGGCGACGCCGACTTCCCAGAGGAGCGTCGAGACCAGCCAGTCGGTAATCGCCCGCTGGGGCGGATGCTGGAGTACCAGAATCGGAAGGAAGACGAGCGGGTACGCGAGTCCGTCGTTGGCACCCGACTCGGCGGTAAGGAGGTTTCGGATCGACTCCGGAATATACTGCTCTGCGGTAGTTCCCGTGACGATCGTTCCGGCAAGGACTGGATCCGTGGGTGTGACGATCGCCCCGATGAGCAGCGCGATCCAGAGCGGAACGCCCAGGACGAGATAGACAAGTCCACCACTGACGAGCCACATAGCAATCATTCCGGGGACGAGGACCGCCGCCATTGAGCGTACGTGTGTCCGGAGGTACCGTTGGGGGAGCCGGAGCGCGGCGGCCATGACGGCTAGCCCGACCGTGAGCCGGGCGAACTGTTCCATAATCGTGAACGGATCGGCCCAGTGTGAGAGGTGGAACAGCCCTAGGCCGAGGGGACCAATCACGATCCCAAGGATCACGGACGCCAGTGGCTCCGAGAGAAAGTACACCTTGTTTCGCATCAGTCCCGCGATGAGACTCAACGCCAACGTCAGCCCACCGATCGTGACGAGCGCAATGTTGAGCTCTTGCATAGTATCGGCCCGAACGCTGAACCTGGGCCTGAATCGTCCGAAACGGGCGTGTACAACGGAATATTTGCCGTGAAACGGAATAGGGATTCGGCCTGCGAGCGTCGCTCGCAGAGCATCACGTGTAATCGGAGCGCTGATTTTGCCGGGCGGCTCAACTTCGAACCCCGGTTTCGGTGTCCGTCGATGAGGGCGTCTGGAGTTGGCCCCGGAGGTACTGCTCGCCGCGTCGAGTCAGCCGGTACTTCCCTCGTTCGATCTTTTCGACGAATCCATGGTCTGCCAGTTCGATAAGGCGACGATTCACTTCTTTCCGGCTGAATCCGGTGTTGAAGGCGACGACCGCCGGCGTTAGGACGAGGTCCGTCCCGTGGAGCGCGGCGAGGATCTCATCGTCCATCGGGGTCATCCACTCGGCCGATCGTCGGATTTGCGACGGCTCGCTCAACAGCACGCGCGCCCACTCGGTCGTTCGCACGTCGTTCGTCACGGGGTCGTAAAGGCCGAAGACGACCAGCAACGCGGCCGCGCCATGGACCCAGTGGACGAATTGTGGTGCCACTAGCTCGACGATCGGCCCTCCGATCACGGCCAGCACTAGCCCGGTGACGGTCACGAGCACGAACCGGCGGTAGGCCGTCACTGACGCCTCGAGCGAGAGGAGATACAGGAGCTCGAGTGCGACGACGGTCCCGATCGCGAGGTTGTAGACGACGAAGGGGTCTAGTCCGGCCACGCGCCCTCACCCCTGGATCTCCCGCTGCGGAGTTGTCGGTGGCGGAGTATCAGCAGGCCGACAAAGATCGCGAGGATCGTGTTCGCGGCGCTTCGAAGGACGTGGAGGGCCAGCGACTCCGGCTCGAGGACGAGCAACATCGTGTGGTAGATCGTCAGCGCGACCATCCCGACCGAGAGGAGAGCGATTGCTGTGCCGAAGGGGGAGTCGCGGAAGATTCCCCAGGACAAGAGCGCGAACACCCCGGCGCCGGTGCCGGCAATGATCGCGAACGGGACACCGAGAAGATGGACGACGGAGTGGGTCACGCGCGAGGGTTCGGTTCCAGGTGTCGTTAAGGTGCGGCATGGTATTTCATCGGCGCGACAATCGGATCGAGACCGTCCGGAACGCGGACCGATATCGGCCGGTGGTGATGATGGTGATCTGTCGGCGAACCCGTTGCGAGGCCGCGGTAATCGTCCGTGAACCGCGCCTCACCGATTGGACATCCCCCAGTGCCCACTACGAGTATCGCCCCTCACCGTTCGGTCGGATCGTCGTGGCCTGCGGATAACAAAACCGGTCGTCGTCGACCACTTGAACGCAATGGCACTGACCCAAATCGACCACGTTAGCGAGAACGAGGAGATGCAGGAGTGTATCGACAACTGCTTCGAAGCCGCCCAAGCGTGTGAGTGGTGTGCCGACGAGTGTGCGGGCGAGGGCGAGGAGATGGCCAAGTGTCTCCGTCTCTGTCGCGACGTCGCCGACTTGACAACGATGCACGCGCGGTTCATGGCCCGCAACTCGAACTACAGCACGGCGCTCGCCGAAGCCTGCGCCGGCGCCTGTGAGGAATGTGCCGAGGAGTGTGAACGCCACGACGACGAACACTGTCAGGTCTGTGCGGACGTCCTCCGGGACTGCGCGGAGACCTGCCGGAACATGGCCTCGGCCTGAACGGCGAATGGATGCGACGACGAGACTCGCCGCCAGCGGCAACTACCTGCTCGGCTGCTGGCTGATCACGGCCGCGTTCGTCTTCGCCGCGTCTGGAATCGCCCGCTGGAACGACGTCCTAGTCGGCACCGTGGTCGCCATCGTCGCCGGATATAACTATGCCAGCGTCCGCAGCCGGCGACCCGCGAGCGTAACCGGTGCGGGACTCATCGCAATTCTCGGCTGCTGGCTCGTCGTCGCTCCCTTCGCTCTCGGCCCCGGTCTCGAGGGGCCGGCGCTGTGGAACGACGTCGTCACAGGGACCGTGATGGCGGGCTTCGGCGGTTACAACGCGTACGTCGCGGCCGCCGCCGAACGTGCCCCCCTTTCGTTCGACTGCTGAATAGCGAACGTACTGGAGCATTGAGCTACCCACCGCTAAAGCGGTGGGATTCCACGCCGTTTACGGCATAGAAGCGGCCAATAAGCAATATGAACCGTCGCTCTACGCTATCCATAATGGGGGCGATAGCTTGTATGGGTACTGCTGGTTGCCTTTTTTCAGAGAGACAGCAGAACCCACAGTTTACCCTTCGGAATATTCGGTCATATATAGCAGACGAGGGGATGGCTCTCGTAGTTGGAGTCGTTGAAAAACAAGAAGGCAGACGAGGAGAGGTGACGGTGAGGGCAGAACTTCTGATTGACGAAGCGTATGATCACGTAAGTACGCAAACATTCGTTGTGCCTGCAGATCTTACTGAGCGCACCATTGCACTCCCATTCACCACAAGCTCTCCGTTTTACGGAGAGCAGGAGTTCACTTCCCGGGCAAAGATCGTTCGCCACGGGGAACCAGATGGCCAGTGGGTAGCTGAACGCGAGTAGGATCAGGGTCAGTTATACGCTAGATCGACCGTCACGGAGATCTTGTCCACCACCGACTCACATACATGATGGAGGATAGCCAGAACGCGGCGAGAAACACGTACATCGCGTCACCGGGCGGATACACGGACTCAGTGAACGTTCGTGAGACTACGAACCCGGCAGCCGCAACGAGGGACACCGATGTACGCGATCACGTGCGGGAGCCAGTCCGTGTTCTGTGGCCGATCTCGTTCGCCGTGGAGATACATCGCGACCGCCGTCAGGGGGGTCAATAGCATGATCAGGCCGAGCAGCCCGAATGCCGACACGAAGAACGTGGCACTGTCCGTCGGGCCGAAGAACACGCCCCAGATGACGAGCGGCAGCAGAACGACATACGCGAGGATGACGAGAGGCCATCTGCTGGGGAAATCGACACGAGACCCGTACCGGTCAACGAGGGCCGGCGACAGCGGATAGCGTCACGCCGTTCCGAACGTCGCTTTCCCCATCGCGACGAGTCCGACGACGAACGTCCAAAACGTGACGGCGAACCAGAGCGTGAGCAGCGCGGGAACTACAAGGCCGGCAACTGTCGAGGCGGCCGACGGAAGAGAGACGAGTGATGGAAGCGCGGCGACGTCAGTCGCTCCCTGTCCCGTAAGCTCGCTGTAGGTGAACAGTGATCCGAACGTAACGACAGTCAGTGCCAGCACGGTGAGATGCCAATCGAGGGCGTTGCGAGCGTTTCGCTTTGTGAACTCGTTCGTGGTGAGGAGATACACGATCCCCGCGCCGGCGATGCCGGTTGGGATCGCGAGGAAGTGAACGAGAATACCCCCGATCGACCGCTCTTCGAGGAGGTTCGGTCCGCCGTTGGTCGTCACCGGATCTTCGGTGTGTTTGGAGATCATGGAACTTGTTAGCGGAATTTCTCGACAACGTCGACTGAGCCGGGATACGTCCATACTGATCCGAAGATCGCCTTCATCGTCGCGACGAGGGCGTACACGAACGTGAGAAAACCCGCGATACTCACCAGGAGTATGAGCAGTACTCCGGCGGCCGCGAATACCGTGTCGAGCGGGGCAGGGAGTAGAGACAGTTGGATCGTCTCGCCGCCGACGGTGAACTCGTCGGCTCCCAAAAAGAAGGTAACCATGGCAACGACCGCCAACACGAAGACGGTGACGTGCCAGTTCAGCGCGTGACGAGCGTTCTCGCGCGTGTACTCGTTGTTGGCGGCGGCATAGACGATAACGGGGCCGAGGAAACCGGTGATCAGTCCGAGGAGATGGACGAGGATACCGCCGAGCGAGCGTTCGTCGAGCAGTTCGGGGCCGGATGCTGATGGTGTGGAGGTCATGAATGATTGATGAGTGTGATTTGGATGTTCTGATCATGTCGACGGCAGGAGGTTCAGCGGGCCGTATCTGTCGCGAACCCAACGAACCGTCCGCTCGGCAACGAGCAACAGTAGGCTCACGAACAGCAGGTCGAAGGCGGTGTCCCAGAGCACGATATCGCTCTGGGTACCGCTCACGTCTGCGCCGGTGATCGTGAGCACGCCGCCGAGCGCGAACAACACGAGGCTCAACTGGAAGCCAGCGAGCACAAGTGTGCGGATCCCGGCCGTGTCCGACAGTGTAAGGAATCCGCGGGTGGAGAGCCGATCCAGCGGGGTGTTCGCGTTCAGCGCGCGTTTGCCCTCAGGAGAGACGGGCCAGTCCGACTCCGGGTGGTTGAGGTAATACAGGGTGATCGAGTCGGGATACGTCTCGATCGCGACGACGTCGATTTCCTGCAGTTCCTGGAGCCGGTTCCGAACCGTGGCCCGAGTGACGTCGGGCTTGATGCGCGCGTGTAGCTGACGGATCGAGAAGAACGGACGATCGGACTCGAGCATCGTCTCGACGACGTGCTCTTGCGTGAGCGTGTTGTCGAGGTTCCGGTCGATCCGGTTATCGATCCAGGACGGAATCGGGGACACGGTGTCACCGCATAGTTACCAGAGGGAATTAAAATGAAGTGGGAATTTCACCCCCACGAACCGCCGTTTGGCGGCCGTGAAATGGGGTTCAATCCAGGCTCACGAACTGGGAATCCCCGTACTGCGGCGGGTTCAAACACGATTGGAGAGGAAATCCGATCGGCGGGAGTTCGTGGCTCTGATCTGGGGAGTGGCGGCAATAGAAACATCTGGGGTGAAAACATTCCTGAAACATATGCGCATTCCATCTTGCACGCGAGTTTTGACAAGAGTTGGATAGGGAAAGAGTGCGAATCTTTCTATGACACGCTCGCAGGTGCAGTCTCCCCATTGCAGGTAACGTTTGGTCTTCTTGAGGATGGAACTAGGACGGCACTCGCTGAACAGGGGGGCAGGATGGCCTCGATATTTTTCACAGAGCCATTCAGCTTCGTAGTTCTCGTCGGTTGGGCTGTAGTGCCTATTGTCATTTGAATTATCAGAATTCGATCCGCAGATCTTACCTAGCAGTTGAGAGAGTCATAGAACAGTTCTCATACTAGAGAACAGGTGAACGCTGAGGCGGTAGGAGCCCAACGACCCTGCAAGAGAATCCGACGGTCAACCTCCTCGAGGTCAAGCCCCGAGACAGTCGCGGTGTTCATCGAAGCATCTCAAAAAATAAGCTCACACAGTATCTCCGAGCGTTCTAACTCCGCTGAAAGCTACTGCGGAAACAGGAGAGAGAAGCGCTCAAACATGCTATCAAAGCCACATTGTGAGATCAACAAAGTGTTACACAAGAGCGATCAACGAAACACTGGATCGAATCAGCAATTTCCTCGCACGTATCTGCCATGACTAGTCGCGCAATATACCACAGACCGGATACCGGAGTTTCGAGAGAAATGCTATTCGATGATTCCAAGTGTCTATGGGCGGCGCGGCATCCACAGTCCATAGAGGATCGCCAGGAGTCCCGCGAGTTCACTTACTTGACCGACGCTATTGACAATCGGAATCGGGATGTCCAAGCCAAATCCTAAAATCACGAGTGCAACACCTGGAACGCCGAGAATAAGCGCGAATCCGAGGGCGATAAACAGCATCGGTCGGCTTTGATTCCGGCGATAACCGAGATACGCAAGGTAGCTGATCACCAAGCCGAGGGCAAAGGAAACCAGTTCACTGGCGGTGCGAAGACGGCTCAGCGTATCGAGATCGATCGACTGGAGGAGTAGTTCAAGCGTGGTCATCTGTTTTCGACGAAGCGAGTGAACCGGTCAGCCATCTGTTCACGACGAGAGACAGTACTCTCGAATCCCTCATTGGTGAGCTCCAGCGTGAGCCTGTGAATCTGTGCCTGATACACTTTGTAGTTCTTCCCGTCCGTAACCGGTCGAATTTCCTCGGATACAAGATCGTGCTTTCGAAGCCGTTCGAGTCGACGATATATCGTCGGTTCCGATGTATCGAGTCGTGTACTGAGCTCAGATGCCGAACAGGGATCATTTTTCGTTTCGATAAGGATATGTCGGGCACAATCGTCTGCGAGGAGGTCAGCGAGTGTCGCCGCGTCCGATCCGTCCGACATAACAACTACCTCATTTATTTCGTTCTCAATATCAGTTTGGTTCCTCGTGTCGATTCTGCCTGGCTTCAACCGCTGAAACCAGACGATGACGCTCTTTGATATGTCACACGCAGGCCTCGGTATCGATGTCGAAGTCGAATACGCCCCGCGATGCAGACGACTCCTCCAAACCGGCTACTGTCCCTCCAAGAGAAACAGATCATCAGAGACAGTTCAAACAGACGCTCCTCGTCCCGTTCTGGAATCGTACTGAACGCCGACCCCGAGCACTTTGGCGGATTCTCAGCGCGTTCGTATTGATCGCAATCGGATCACAGGTGCTCCCGTCCGTACTGTTCGGTAGTATCGATCTCCCGCCATCAGTGCTAGGGATAACTCAAAACGCCTTCACCCTTATTATCGTGTTTCTCGTGGTCGTTGTCTGGGCTCGGTACGTCGATCACCGGCACCCTACCGAGTACGGACTGGAAATCGGCCCAGAATGGATTCGTGATGCCGGTATCGGTGTCATCATCGCGTTCATCGCGTGGGGACTGGCACTTGCAGTGCATCTCTCCACTGGGTGGGCGCACATCTCGGCTGTCCTATCCCCCGGAATCGCTGAGAACGCACTTCCCTTTTCATTGGCCCTGATCGCGTTCGTGGGCCAGTTCTTGCTCGTCGGGATTTGGGAAGAACTCCTATTTCGAGGACTCGTACTCAAAAATGCCGCCGAAGGATTCCATTCGCGGTGGCTCTCGGAACGCGGTGCAGTGCTGGCTGGACTTGTTGCGTCCTCGCTGTTGTTCGGTGTCGTTCACGTTGACCAGGCGACGTCACTGCCTGCGCTTGGATTCTGGGCGTTGATGGGAGTGGTTCTGGGCAGCACGTACATCATAACGGATTCACTGGCACTTCCGATTGGCCTTCACTTTGCAACGAATCTCGCGTTCAACAACGTCTACGGATTGAGTAATGTCCGACCAGAGACTGCAGAGATCGCTGCCACGTTGCTCCGTCCGGAATTCACCGGCCCCACACGCTTCGTCGACGCCTCAGGACTTGTTAACGTCGGTATAGTCATTCTCATCGCCGTACTTTCGATCGGATACGTTACTGTTCAGCGCGGGTCTATCCGGTTGAGAGTATCGCCTGTGTATTCTATTGACTTCGAGTCAAAGTGACATCTTCCGCGCCCTTAAGGGCGCGGCTTCCCGTACCACGGGTGAGATATTTGCCGGTCTACGACATGACCTGTTCTTTCGTTTGAAACTACTCAGTGTTAGTTTTGGTCGTTGTATCCGATTACCTTGTCAATCATTCTGGAAACGAGCTTGGAGCCTTTTCCGCTTTTTTGACCCTTTTCTTCAGCTTTTTCCCGGCTCTCAGCACTCATACCGATCTATACGAGGGATAGCAGGAATAGTACTGTGTCAGCGTTGATGATTCCCAATCGGTGTGATAGCATAGCAATAGTTGGTAATACGATTTCTTTATTCAGAGGAAAGCGTGAAACTTGCAGTCAGTACAGACCATATATATACCGTGTCTGGCCTAAGGGTTGTCTTCTTCAGGTTTCCAAATCCACGCTATGAATAGCCCGACGAGTATAATCACAGCCGCAATTGATTCTATCCACGGAAGGAGTGACGACTCGGCGGAAAGAAAATCGTCAAGAAACAAACCACAGGTAGCACCAGTAGGAAAACAAACATCGCAACCGTCCGGCTCGTAGTCCAGTCATCTTTCTGCGATTGGAAAATTGTCGTAAACCAAGCGGAAGCAAATAATCCGATAGCGAGCAGAGTTGTCCAGTCCATAGCTGCCGGTAATGAGCGTGGAAAGAAGAATCCCAGTGTTATATTCGGACACCTACTTACCAATTCAGTAGGGCCAGTTTCAGGAACGATTCTGAATAAAGAAACCGCTTTTTCAACCACTGGTAAGGAGAGGGGCTGTCCACTTTTGCCTATTACTCTTAGCGTCACTCCGGAAGCGATACCGGTTCGAATTCTTGTAACCCGAAGTACGTTAGTACGACAGCCCCCAGTCCCATCAGGAGAAGTCCGCCCCCGATCAGGTCCCCGAGAATCGGAATCACTCCGATTACCTGTAACAATACCATGATAGCAACGACTCCGAGACCGGTCGCCAGTCCAACTCGTGAGGTGTTTAGTTGTTGTCCAGCGAGATATCCTAGCGCGATGATGCCGTAAGCAATTATCAACAATCCTGTCAGAAGGCCGAGTATGCTCACCGGGAGGAGAATCAGAGTGAACGCCATGAATACAAATATGGAGAGGAACGTTACGGAAAGGAGTGCTCCCACGGTGAGGCTGATCAGTGGATGCTCTCGCGTGGCTGCCCCGATATTGTCAAGCAGTGCGTTGCGTTTCCGTGAGAGTCCCGCCCCGGCGAGTGCCAGCATCAGCGTCGTCAGAACGAACGGCGCGTACGCGGCGATCGGGCCGGGTTCGTTGGATTCGAGCGTGACAGTCGTCCGCTCCGTAATGACTGCCTCGTCGGACAGCACCTCGCTCCCACCGATGTGCTGGAGTTCTCCGCCGATTATTCCACCGTCTTCGACGACGAGCGAACCGGAGAGTTGGGTCACGTCACCTTCGACTGTTCCCTGAACGCGGAATTCGCCACCGATAACGTAGACGGGACCGGAGACCGCTTCGTTAGCCGGCACCGTGACCGTCGCGTCCCCGACGATCAACGCGCCCCGGTGCTCGGTCATTTCGTGGTCGCCTTCGATGACGAACTCGGTAGTCTCGACGTCTGCCCCACCCGCCGAGATCATGAGCAGCGCGATTATCAGGAGCGGGATGAGTTCCAGATTCATGGCGTCGTCCCTCCTCGAGCCAGTTCAGCCATCCGATGCACGTATACCAGTACCGGCAACGCGACGACGAACAGCAGTGCCAGCGCGTTCACGTACATCAGGTGATTCGCCAGAGAGAGTCCGATCGCTTCGGAGTACAGTGCCAGCGAGGTACTCGAGAAGGTCGCCAGCCATCCCGCGATCCCGACGCCGAGAGCCGAGTGCATGCCGATCGTCTCGGGCGTGGAGAGGTCCGGCCAGAGTGCGAAGTTGAGCGTCGTGTAGAAACTGACCGCGAGCACGTAGAACATCGGCAGTACCAGTGGTGGGGTATCACCCGCTCCAAACTGGACGTGGAAGACGTACAGGAGGTGCGTGAACGCGAACAGGCCGAACACCCAGAGGAACAGCCAGTTTCGATCGAAATTCGTGTAAATAATGCCAGCAGCAAGCGCCCCGACGACGTGCAAGACAGCGATAAACAACCGGACACTCGGGTCGGGAGATTGCCAGGACGTGTAGATGTACAGCGGCGTCTCGATGATCCGAAGAAAGCCCAGGCTATCGATGAAGAAGACGCCGAACATCAGCAGGACCGGTCCCCAGAACGCGAAACTGACCGTTCGAACCGGTATCGGTCGGCAGAATCGGCCAGTGCCGAACGCGTCGCGTTCGTGTTGACTGGCGAGGCGATCGACGAATCGGAATCGCTTGACCGAGAGAACGGCGAGAACGAGGATAGCCGGAACCATCATCGCGCTCATAACGAGACTAAACTCGTCGATTTGCCACTTGATCGGATACAGGGCCGCCATGAAAAACGACAATCCAGCTACGATGGCAGCGACGTATCCACGATCCCTCACGGGAACGAAATCGAGCATGAAGCTGAAGGACACCGGGATTCCGACGCCGAGCGCCACCGAACAGACGATCACCCAGAGCACGAACTGATCGATCGCACTCACGTGTGGGGCAGCGACCGTCAGAAACAGTTGAACGAGAACGACCAGAAAGAGTAACCGGAACTTCACGTACAGGTCAGTGCTCCATCCACGCCGATCCATCAGGACACCGCTAGTGACGGCTGCGACGAGGGTGAGCAGCGCGAGTATGGCCATCACTATCGACACGTCCCCGGGAGGCATACCGATCTCCTGCGTTCCGAGATCGGTCAGACCCAGTTGGACGAACGTGAGATTGTAGTAGTATCCGGCCGTAAGCACAGAAACGTAGATCAGATATCCAGTGATGGGGACCCACTGGCGCTTGCGGACGAACTCGAAGAGTTTCATGGGGTGCTGTACTCCACAATCGGGCATAAATATTGTCTCCAATTATACATGTTGGCAGAAATGTAACTCAACTATGTTTGAGGTTCGCTGTAGTATCGTTATAGACACAGCGGAATCCACTGCATTCCTCTCTGCCTGAGTGTCCACTTGCGAGAACATTGTCGACATCGCTATTTTGGTTACATGCCGAACAGGGATCCACCAGTCGGATCAGCGGACTCGTCGGTACGATCCAAGGGGCAAGGAAGAGCCATCCGACGCCACGTTACTCGCTCAGTTCCGATTCACTGACAGCCGGCGACGTTACACCGAGACGTCCCTCGACGAATGCGGCGACATCGGCAGCGAACGCTTCCACTTCGACCCAGTCTGTGAATTCAACGTCTCCGGATGCATCCGCCTCGGACATTTCGGAGATCGTTCGCCTGGCAATCTGTTTCATCATTAGTCGCTTGAGAAAGCCGTACTTCGAGTACCGAAGCGCACCGCCGAAGAGGCCGATCCGGTCGGGATACCAGTCCGTGTCCTCGAGGAACATGTCGACGTATTCCGCCGCTTGCGCACGGCCCGTTTCGGTCGCGGAGGACAGCGAGACCTGGAAAAACGCGGTCGGTTTCGACGTGAGGACGTCGCGGTTTGACCTGACGAACTCACGAATCGCCGGCTGGTGTGCGCCGCGATGAACGGACGCGCCAACGAGAACCGCATCGAAGTCATCGACGAGGAGATCCGATGGAATCTCATCGGCGTTCTCCGACGTAACATCGTGTCCCCGTTCCGTGAGTGTCTCAGCGATGCGAGTAGCGACTGTTGCCGTCTGCCCCTCTCCGGTTCCATAGCAGACGAGGAACGAACCCACGTCAAATCACCACTACGGGTACACGCTCGGATCAGATAAAGCACCGACCCTGAATCGGCAGCGTATCGCGGGAGCGTCTCCAGAGTCCCGCTTCGGTCGAATACCCGTACTGATGCTATCGACTCGAATCTCGATTTCGGCGGGACCGGTAGTATCGGGGTGACGAAGCTATATCGGTGAGTCTCGTCGGTACGTGTGTATGAACCATAGAGAACGACTCTCTGCAACCGGTGATCGAATTCTGGACCATGCGGGCGTCACCCAGGTGTACGGCGATCCCGTCACACACGACGGGAAAACGATCGTTCCCGCCCAAAGGTAGCGTATGGATTCGGGGGAGGATACGAATCGAAGGGCCGCGAGGACGTCGATACTGCAGGCGAGAACCGAGACGCTGGCGAGGGAGGCGGGATGGGGGGCGGTGTCTGGGCTACTCCGATCGGTGTCGTGGAAATAACGAATCAGAAGACCCGATTCATACCGTTCGGTGACACGCGGAAGCGTGCGGTAGTGGCTGGTCTGTGTTTCGTTTTCGGGTATGTACTCGGTCGGAAGTAAGGATAAGGATCGGAGTCGCTACTGTGTCCGGTAGGTACTGGGGATAGAGAAGGTCCCGTGGACCGCCCACTTCGTTTATTATCGAATATGATCTACTACTGCCAAGCGAGTGAGAAGAGAACGATGAACCGCAAAAATGCACGTTATCACTAAACCGGAAGCGGGTGAGACAGGCGTCAGTAAGACGGTACCCAGTAACGGGGTTGCCTTCACGAACGGAACTATCCCACGATGAACGAAACATCACGGCTCACGATCGGTTCGGCGACCGTCTCCGTCGCAAACCCGTGGCTGTTCTTTGGCGTGACATTCCTCATAACGTGGAGCTTCTGGCTGTCGGCTATCGTCCTTGGGGTGAGCTTTTCCAGCGCTGCAGGGCTCGTGTTGCTACTAACGGGGCTCGTTGGCCCTGGGATTGCGGGCATCGGGTTCGTGTACATCGTCTACGACGACCGAGGGCGATCGGATTTCTGGAGTCGCATTACGCAGGTTCGCCGAATCGGCAGCCGGTGGTTTCTGATACTTCTTCTGCTCCCACTGGCCGTGACGACCGTGGCTGCAGTGGTAGATCTGCTATTGGGTGGTCCTGGCGCAACGTGGGGCGAAGGGGTACAGGAATTTGGCGGGAATCCACTTGCAATCCTGCCAGCGCTATTCTTTGCGTCGCTCCCGCCCATCCTCGAGGAGTTAGGATGGCGAGGCTATGCACTGGACCGGCTTCAGTTGAACTGGTCTGCGTTGAATGCCAGTGTGATCTTGGGAGCGGTGTGGGCGGTCTGGCACCTCCCGCTGTTCTTTATCGAAGGAACATTTCAGCGTGAGATGATTGGATTCGGAACGCTGGGATTCTGGCTGTTCATGATCGGGACTGTAGCGCTCTCGGTGGCGTTCACGTGGGTCTACAACCACACATCGCGTAGCACCCTCGGTATCATCCTGTTGCACGGGTGGGTTAATTTCGTCTCCGAAACGATCGAGGTTGCGGACGTAATCTATTACTCTCACTGGGTACTGCTCGCAGTTCTGCTTACAGCAATCTGGGGAGCGAGGACCCTGACAAATGCTGAAGAGGTGCCACGACCACCGCTTCCTCTCGATCGATAGCGTAACCCCGATCGTGTTCACTCCCTGCCCTGTTTTGGCCGTTCACCAGATGTAGCAGGTACCGAGAACCGGCTCGCCGAACGAGGTGTAACGCTGGCGCAACGGATCGCAGTGACTATGATTACTGGACGGGCTTCATCTGATCGGACTGTCGGCCCAGTTTCTCGGCCCGCCTCGCAATGCACGCTTGGAGCATGCACTGATGGAAGCCACTCGTCGAATCCTTTCCCGTGTATTGGCGACGGCCTCAATAAATATTTTATACTATAGCTCTCTACCCATATAACTATTTTCTTTAACCCAACCACTATTCCGGTACAAATTTTTATATAAGTAACCGTGTGGAACCGGGATCGTGGCACGCTATCGTGCCAGTATGTCACATGAGCGAGACCCCCGAAGAAGCCCCTCCCATGACCGATCAGGCGGACCATCGACACGAAGAATCACAGAAAGACGTCTTCGAGGACGGCCCCGTCGACCGGCGGACGTTCCTCCAACTGTCGGCTGCGACCGGGGCGGCGCTCAGTTTGCCGGGCGCGGCAGCAGCGAGCGAAGATGACGTCACTCACGAGGCGCTGACCGACCGCTGTGACTTCGTCGTCAATCACACTCCCGACGACTACGTCGCATCGGTAGTCATCGAATTCGACACCGACGTCCCGGAAGGATTCAACGAATACACAGACCCTGACTGGGACATCAATGACCAGGAGGCCCCACCGACTGCGGTGACTCGCGAGGATCCGTCGCCCGCTGCACACGCCCGCCTCGACGCTGCCGGCCTCGAGGATGTGCTCAGTGAATACGGTGAGCATATCGAGTCGGTCGATTTCTCCCCCGGGGCGAACCCGTGGTGGAAGCTCGAGGAGCCCTACGCCGACGGGGTCTTCCCGGCGGTCGCGGAGTCACGCGACTATCTCGCTTTCGAGGAGTCCGTTCAGGGTATCGAGTATCTCGAATCGGAGGTCGACCCCGATCGACTCAATTTCTTCTCGATCGGCGAATCGCCGGGCTGGGCGAACGAATTCACCGGCCAGGATCCCGACCCGAACGACATCTACGTCACCGAGGTGACGAACGATGTCGACGACCGCGATGCCTTCGCAGAAAAGGAGAAAGTGGTCTACTCGCTCAACATCCACGGCGACGAGCGGGCAGGAACCGAAGCCGGATGCCGTCTCATCGAGGATATCGCCACCGGCAACGCGCCCGAATTCGAGGCGTTGCTCGACGATATCGCCATCATCTTCCTGTTTACCAACCCCGACGGATGGGTTTCCCGAAAGCCCGAAACAGTCGTTCCGTGGGTAGAAGGCCACAACCGGAACTTCCAGCGCGGCAACGCGAGCTGGTTCGACGGACCCGTCGATACGAACCGCCAGTATCCGACCATCGGGTGGACCGACCCTGGCTTCCGGCCGGCGGAGCCTGATGGTGCGCCAGAAGAGTTCGAGGACCTCGTCTCCGATTCCCTCGCCATCGTCGAGCACTTCCGGACCTACGACAACGTGGAGTTCCTCTGCGATTACCACGGGATGTACACCGCCGACCACATGGTGTTCAACCTCGAGACGAACGCCCCCTTCGACCACGTCGGAACCCACAATCTCGACGAGGTCAGTATCCGGATCGGTGAGGCGATGCACGAGGAGTGGGGCAGTGTCGACAGTGATCCACTTGCATCGGATATTACCTCGGCTGCCGATACCGAATACTTCTGGGTGGACGACTACAGTCCGGAGGGCGACAGTTACGACGGCCTGTTCGATTGGGGGACGATTTACGACTCGCTGGCCTACCAGGTCACGGGTGCGTTCCTGAGTTGGGCCGGCCAGCCCGAAGAGTTCGGCGGCCTTGGCGCCGTGACCGTCGCCCCCGAGATCATCATTTCGAATAACTTCACGAGTGCGATCAAGGAATGGAAGCCCTACTGGGTGCGACACTACGAGACGGCCTACCGGCTCTCGATGCGGGAATACGCGAAGATGACCGCTGCTGAGCGGGATGCAACCGTCGTGACCGGCGGACAGGACACCGCATACGTATCTTCGGACACCTTGACCCGCTCGTCGGCCGACCTCTCGCATACCGACGAGAGCCCCGGCCGCGGCCGAGGCAGAGGCCAAGACCGCGCGACTCGCGTCCAGCAGCGCCACGAGGCGGTCCAGCCCGGACCGAGCGGCCGTGCGAGCATCGATACTCCGGCGGACGATTCGGCCCACTCCCTCTCGGTCCACTTCGAGGGCCTCGACACCGCGAGCAAAGGGACGGTCGAACTCGTGAACCCGGGCGGGAACGTCGTTCGCGAAATCGACCTCACTGCACGAGACGACCCGAACGTGCCGGAAGCCCGACGCCACGACTTCGAGGGATGGTACGTCCCCCAGCCCGAAGCCGGTGACTGGACTATCGAGGTCGACGCCGACGCCGAAGTCAGCGTCCAGACCACACTGCTCGAATCTGAAGAGGAACACCCCGACCCAGAGGAGGTGCTGGGCTACGAACAGCGCGAATATGTCGTCAATCCGATGCAGTTCTTCGAGGATCTCGAGCCGTTCGTCGAGGACGGTGACATCGACGGGCTCCGGGTTCACGACGTCCGGAACGGCCGCCTGCTCCGCGGACGGTCCGGCAAGCGACACTACGACAAACTCGTCGTCTCCCACGACGACGGACTGGACGACCCACAGTACGTCGCGGCGATCGAAGAGTTCGTCGAGGCCGGTGGCGACCTCGTTCTGACCGACAGCGGCGTCAACCTGCTGGGCGAACTCGAGGTCGGTGACGCCGCCGACATTGGGGACGACCACGTCGACGACATCACGGTTCAGTTCGCCAACCTCGAAAATAGGGCCTTCGACCACGATCTCTTGGCCGGCATCCGCACCCGACAACAGGAGATGTGGAAGGGGTCACAGCTCGGCTACACCGTCGGCGTCGACCAACCGGCGACGGTGGTCGATGAAGACGCGTTCGAAGCGGCGGGCGGTGAGGTCGCCGGTACGATCGATGACGAGGGCGTCGGCGCCGGTCGCCTCTATGCCGGCGACTCCGAAATCAACGTCCTCGGGTCGGTCCTGCCGCCAGCACAGCAGTCCGAGTTACATCCCTTCGGCATGGCGGATTACTCCGTATCGTTCATGGGTCACACACTGCTGTGTAACGCCCTCGGCTTCGAGCAGCGCCGGTTCCGGAACGGAGAGGAGATTCGGACCTACGGCCAGATCCGATAGCAACGAACCACCGATCGGAATCGCCGCAGTTTCCAATTTCCCTGCAGTCCGTGTGGCTGGTCCGTTCACCCGGTGGCAAAGAAACGAGCGCTGGGTGACTGCTGCCTCCGCGGTCAATATTTAGAACGGTTCGAGTCGGGGACCAGTACCGCGACACCGGGAGCGGGAGCGACCGTCACTCGGATGATCGATTCTTCCGGTGGATTCGCGGCCTGAACGGTCATCCTTTCGCGAGTGAACTCAACCCCGTTGCCCATACCTCGAGGGCACTCGGACTTGTACCAGCGACATGGAAGGCTAATTTGTCAGCGAGAGTTTCAACAAGGCCGGCGAATTGCTCCACTGTGGCCCCCGAGTGCCGACTTCCCGTGGCGGTGCTTCTCGCCGAGAAAACCGTCGGCCCCATTTACTGTTACCCCGGTCAACTGTTGAAGCAGTTCGACTATGACCACTCGAACTCCATACGACGATAGTTCCCTCTCCAGACGAACGGTCCTCGCGGCGGGCGGAACAGCAGTACTGGCGTCGACGGCCGGTTGTACAGCTATGATAGATTTCATCGGAAACCGACTACTCGAGCAGGTTAACGTGTTCAATGAAACCGACCAGCGAATCGGTGGTTCCATCGTGATCAGAGGTCCTGGCGGCGACACCGTGCTCGACGAGACGTTCGATATTGCTCCATCGGATTCCGAGGACGACGAAGACGACGGGGATGACGAACAATCGACCGCAGTCTATGACGACGTGTGGGACGGGTCGGGGGCCTACGAAGCGACCGTCGAACTGGACGACACCGAAATCGATGGAGAATCGGAGGCGACCGCGACGGTGACGATCGACGATCCCGACGAAGAGATGCTTGCCGTTCCGCTCGGGTCCGAGGAGGTCGACGAACCGATCGCCTTCCGCGTCGGCGAGAGCCTTTCGGACTTCGCACAATGAGAAGGGGTCTCGTGTCCGATACGCCCCCTTCGTCCCGCCTGAGGTGATCCGATCCACGGTCGAATGGGATCCCGCCGACTACATGCGGCTGTCCGCGTCGAGCCACCCCGACGGCGAACAGTCATCAGCGGGTTCACACGACCCTCGGAAGGGGTTGTTGTGGATACGCTCGCCGACCGTTTTCCATTCCAACTGACCGGCGTATTCGCAAGGTGTCTGTTCCTCGAGACGCCGCCCACAGGCATGATGGCCAAGCACACGACGACAGGCATGTGACGCCTTTCCGCTCCGGACACGTTATCCAGCCAACTGGGGCGATCAAAGCACTCATCGGCAGCGCACTCCTCGACGGACAGATGTCGTTTTATCAGCGGCATGGGGGATAGCTCGAGGCTTGACTCCGTAGCTGAATCCGATCGGCAATTGATATAGGCACATCCGATCGCGTCGAAATGCCGAAGCAGGACGCCTTTCCCGTCGAGTCGTGAGCAGGTGGGATCTCGAGGATGTAACCGGGATCGTGGCTATCTACCGGCGTGCTCAGGCGATACCGAACTACGTTCGTGTTCACGGTGGCGTTCGACCCGAGCGGCATCCTCGACACGCCGTTCGCCGGGGGGTTGCTGAGCGACTTCGTCGAGTACACGAACGAGCCACTTCACACGATGGGACGATACGATGCGTCGAGCAGCGTGTGCTCCACGAGCGGATTCGGAAGGTCGCAGCCGCGTGCGACGAATTCTCGACAGAGTGACCGATTAGAGATCCGAACGCTCGAAGCGGACGTAACCGACGACGGAGGGGACAACCGCCCAGACCGTGAGCGTCAAAGCCGCGAACCAGTTCGAGAGGTAAAACGGCAGTTCTCCGTCGACCCGGTTCGAGAGCGCCAGTTGATCCTGCGTCGTGTCGGCTGGCACGTCCTCGATCCCCAGCTGGAAGAACGACTGGAGGCGACCATCGACGAACCCCTGAGCGACTGCGCGGTACGCATTCACGGGACTAAGCCGCTTCAAGAGGAAGTACCACGCCTCGGCCTCAAGCCCGGGGAGGGACCCGGTCGCAACGAGATACACGCCAGCCGCGGCGGCATCCCAGACGAGCAGGAAGCCGAGCAGCGCGCCGATAGCTACCGCCATCGCTTTTGCGCGGGTGCGGACCCCAGCGGAGATACCGACCGCGAGGCCGGTGAACCCGACCCCGAACAGCGTGATCGACGTTAGTACGCCAATGACGGACCCTATCTCGGGAAGTTCGATCACCAGCCCCGCGATGAGCATACTGAGCCCCGAGCCGACGCCGAGCGCGAGAGTGATGACGCCGGCACGACCGACGAGTTTCCCGAACACCACGTCGCGCCGCGAGTGGGGATACGACAGTAACACTCTGAGGCTGCCCGACCGGCGCTCGCCGACGATCGACATATAACCCACGATCACTGCCACCATCGGCACGAACAGTTGACTGAACAGCGCGATCATGCCGAGCGCGAGGTCGGCCGATGCGTCCGCCGAGTCGGAGGTGCCAATGGCGACGAGCAACACGAAGCCGATGAAAGCGACGAACACACTGATAACGCCCCAGACCATCCTCGACCGGACGGCGTCCTCGAAGTCCTTCTGGGCAACTTGCGTGAGCGTCATGCGATCACCCCCTCGGCCGGCTCGTTATCGTCGGTCGCCCCATCATTCCCGTCTTTCCCGCCGCCAGTCGGGGCATCAACGTCAGCTTCGCCGGTGTAGACGGCGAAAATGTCGCTTAGCGACGCCGACTCGGAATCGACATCGATCAGTTCATGACCGCGATCCACAAGGTCGGCTACGACGCGCGCCTTTGCCCGCGAGTCGGTGCAAGTAACCCGGAGCTGGTTCCCCCGAACTTCAACGTCCGACACCGCTGGGTCGTCGGCAACAGCCGGTTGCTGAGGCTCTTTGAGCGTCAGTTCCAGCACCGAACTGGCGCCGGCGGCCTCCCGCAGGCCGTCGACGGTGTCGACTGCGACGAGTTCACCGCCATCCAGGATCCCGACCCGGTCACAAACCGCTTCGACCTGTCCCAGAACGTGACTCGAAAAGAACACCGTCGTCCCGCGCTCGGCCTCAGCACGAACGATCTCCCGGAGCCGGCGGATCCCGTTCGGGTCGAGCCCCGACGAGGGCTCGTCGAGGATCAGCAGGTCTGGGTCACCGACCAGCGCCATCGCGAGCGCGAGCCGCTGGGTCATTCCCTTCGAGTAGTCTCCGACCGGGCGGGCAGCAGCATCGGTAGCGAGGCCAACCCGCTCCAGTAGGGTGGTGTAGTCGACGTCGACGCCCTGCCATTCCGCGGCGAGTTCGAGGTTGCGACGCCCCGAGAGCCGGTCGTAGAGGCTGTATCCCTCGGGAAGCACGCCGACGCGGTCACTGATGCGTTCCGACTCCGTCTGCACGTCGTGGCCGAGCAGTTCGGCGGTGCCACTCGTCGGCCGCCCGTAGTCGAGTAGCATGTCTATTGTCGTCGACTTCCCCGCGCCGTTCGGGCCGAGGAAGCCGTACACTTCTCCGTCCCGAACGACGAGATCAAGGTCGTTGACGGCAGTTACGTCGGTTCCGAGCAAGCCGCCATCGTATCGCTTCGTCAGACCGTCCGTTCGTATTGCTGGCATCGTGCTCCCACCTTGGGGGAGAACGTCAGTATAACCAGGCCGACGGCTTCTCGCTTGGAAACTCTGTGGGACTCGGTGTCACTTTACTCCCGGGAATTCCAGCGTGCCTGTCGGTGGCTGGCAGCAGTCGAAATCCTCGCGACTCCACCGATCACGAACGCGAGCAGAGTCGGCGCCGGCGGATCGTCGGGTGTTCCGACGACGTCAATCACTCCCACGCCGTTGAACGGGCCGACGTGCCACATTGGGAGAAACGCGAGTTCAAAGAGCCGCGGTGGCTCTGTCCACGAGTTCTGCTTCCGTTCCTGTATCTCCACACTACGTCGATGAATATCGCGTGGCACGAGATGGCGGAATTCGTCGGTCACGAATCCAATGACCGGACTACAAAACACAGCCGCAGGTGCGGTTGGTGCGTCCGTCCGGGTCGGGGCGTGTAAGCCGCCCAACCTCGTCCCACTCACGCGTCGAGCAGAAAGTGTTCCAGACGGTTGAGAACCTAAAAAAGCCTCGAGCCACCGTCCCCGAGGCTGTATCGATACAGAAGCCACGGCTTCTGAGCCAGAACCTCGACACCGAGGTATTTTCCGACACCGAACCAACACGAAGTCGAGGAATGGGAGAGGATAGAAATGGCATAACCGCCAAGACAGTCGGCGAGCTGTTAGAAGACGAGTATGCCCGGTCGATCCTTGCTGAAACAAGTACGAAACCACGGTCGGCTGCAGAGTTGGTAGACCGGTGTGACGCGTCGTCGCCGACGGTCTATCGTCGTGTTGAACGGCTCGAAGAACTCAATCTACTCAAGTCTGAACAGAAATTGGATCCCGACGGACATCACTATCGCCAGTTTTCTGCCCGACTCGAGCAGGTGACGATCAAACTGGTTGACGGGAGCTATCAGGTATCGGTCGATCGTGCTGAGGAAGACGCGGTCGAACGCTTCACTAAAATATACGAGGGACTCCGATGAACTGGCCAGACTTCACCGTGGAAGGCGGATCGATTGCGGCAGGACTACTCGCAATGAGTCTCGCAGTGGCGACGATCATCGTTGGGATTTGGGTCACTTATGTTACCTACAGGGGATATCGACAATCGGATGACCAGCCAACACTGTTTCTGGCAGTCGGTATCGCCTTGGCGTTTGCGGTGCATACGTTCGCGAGAATCGTGTTTCCAACGGTTGGTGCATCGTCTCCGCTCACGGATACCGCTGCAGTTGCGATTCAAATTGTCGGACTAGGATTTATTCTCTACGCGGTCTACGGGCGCCCTGAGCACGCGGATGTCCGCATTTTGGGAGGGGTCGTGCTTGGAGGGGTTTTCGTCTTCTTGGCTCCGATCATCGCCGTCGAGAGAACGGTTGTGGATCCGACGACAGCCCAAGACGGAGTTAACGCGTTCGCAGCACTTGTTGGTGGGTTCGTCGCGACACAGGCATATCGAGGCTACCGACGGTACGACAGTCGACCGATGTTGCTGCTCGCCGCCGGATTACTCCTGTTGACTGTCGGATCTTTCGTCGGGGCTATCGTGGTTAGTACGTTCTCGACGGCGTCTGATGCGGAGGTCCTGGCCGTCGTGGGGGGCTCCGAACTCGCAGGGCTCGTCTTGGTCCTTCGGTCGCTGACTCAGGACTAACGGAGGACAGGTGGGTTTCACATATCGAGGGATTCACAGAACGGTTCTCATCCTTCTTCGGAAAATACGTCTCAGTTGAACCCCTCTCGATCAGACACGAGCTGTGATGAAACAACCGGTAGGTGGGTCTGCGTATTTCTCGTTCGATATGAAACAACAGAAACAAGTATTCGTTGCGAATCCAACACAATTATGGACCTCGTGGAACTCCCCGCTGAAGAGGCTGCCGTCCGTCGCTTTATTGAGGATCTCTGGCTGCCGTACAACCGCGAACTTGAAGCAACCGTCGAGCAGTTCGCACTCGCCGACGATGTCGATCTCGTAATGGAGGAACTCCCATTCCGACTCGATCGCGTTGGCTCGGAAGGGTACCGGGCATGGATTGCTGTTGATGGGTCTACTGACGCGGCTACTCTCGCCGATATGGGTGGAGAGTTTGCTGGATTTATCGCGGCCGAACTCGACGAAGCGCCAAGTGTCTTCGACCGCCCTGACCGGCTGTTCATCCGTGACATCTATGTTCACGAGCCCTATCGTGGTACGGGATTAGCCAATGAACTATTCGACCGTCTCCGAGTTTGGGCCCGGGAGACTGGCTGTGAGGAGTTCAGCCTCGACCCTCAAGTTGACAACGACCGAGCCATCGCTTTCTACGAAAAGCTCGGGTTCGAGACGACGCAGTACCACATGGTGACCAGTATTGAGGACTAATTCACCAATCCTCTGTACTTACCGATCGTCCGCAAATCCGTCACGGGTTGCGGATTCACAGCATCGCTCGAACGGCGTGTTTGAGAGCGTCTCGGCCGGGTTTCCGAAACGACTCTCGGCGTAGCTGGAACGCTCTGAGATACTGTGTCAACTTGTCTCTGGAGACGCTCGGTGGGGGCGAGAATCACCGTCACACCCGCGACGCGTGGCTCTCGCAGGTGTTGACGTGCGCCTCGTCAGCGGGTATTCGCCGTCGCGTGGACGACGTATTCGCGGTCGAATGCGTCGTCTTCATCGAGCGGTTCGTACGCTCGAATATTGCTACGGAAACCACGGCTTCTGAGCCAGAACCTCGACACCGGGGCGTTTTCTGACACTGAAACAATACGAAGTCGAGGGACGGGAGAGGATAGAACTGGCGGGCCGTATTTAGACGGCGCTCCGGGGTGTTTTCAATGCTCTCTGAAATCTGCGTAGATAACGACAGCGATTCAGGGTGAAGCCGCTGGTAGCTAAACACGCGTGTGGCGGCGGGCGAGTGTGCCAGCGAGGGCGACGAACCCGATTGCACCGAAGACGAACGGAACTGCTGTCCCTGTAGTAGTGCCCGTCGCGCCCGCGAAGTCAACTGCAGTGACAGCGTTGAGCGGGCCAGCGTACCAGATGACGAGGTACCCGAGCTCGAAGGGCCGGGTCGAGCCGGTCCAAGCGCCAAGCGCCTGCGCGACAGAAGGAGCAAAGATGGCGGCACCGGCGATGACCAGTACCTCGCCGACGGGGGCGGTTCCCGCCGCGGGTAGGAGGGCGGCGCCGAAAAAGACGGTGCCGACGAGGACGCCGGCGAGCCATTCGGCGAGTGGCTGGATCCGAACTGACTGCGATGAGACGAGCAGTGGAAGCAGTTGACCCTTGATCGGACGGCTTCCCATCGACGACCACACGAACAGCGGCCAGATCGCCGCGACCGTGACGATTCCCGGTCGCGGGGGCTGGCCGCTCACCCCGGCGACAATGATGACGAGCGCGCCGACGTACCACCACAACGGCTGTCCGCGAAGGAGCAACCGAAGTTCCTGACGGAGCAGTCGAGGGAAACCACTTGCATCTCGATCCGTAACGGGCGTCAGCGAGTCCGCATCGGGGGTGGAGGTCGGGTTACTGGGAACGTCAGCACCACGGTCAAGGACACCCGTCATCGACGAGACGAGGCGCTGTCCGATGGACTGCCCCTCCTGTGCCCGTTCGAACTGGTCGTATGGGAACGTGGCGGCGAGGACGGTCGCTCCTCCAAGACCGATCAGCACTGCCCGGTTGAGATACACCCACGGAGGGATCGCGTCGCCGGTAAACGAGAACGTTCCCGTTTCACCGGCGGCGTACCCTTGGCCGAAGCTCGGCGGGCCCCCGTCGTATCCGGGGAGGGTCTCGGCCAGCGTCTCGTAGAGCAAGGTATGGCTGGTGAGAAACCCCGAGACGTCGAGAGCCCGGAGCGAGAACGAGAGATCGGTCGGCTGTCCACCTTCGAACGTCGGAAGAATCAGCAGGAGGCCCACGATGGCAGCGAAAAAGTACACCACTGTACCCAGTGTGCCGTTGAGTCGAGAACTGCTCTGTAACAGGAGGGTAACGGCGCCAGCGAGCGCTCCGGTCGGAAACCCGATCAGGAACACCATTCCGAGAATCCAGACGGGATCCGTAGCCCCGGTCCCGTGGATGGCGTGGTTGACGAGGGCCGCACCGCCCAGGCCGGCGAGCAAAACTGTGACTACCCCAAGATTGCTCAGCCACTTGCCGACGAGGTAGTCGACGTCGCCGGTCGGAGAGCTAGCTATCAGCAGATCGACGTTCGAGGAGCGGTCCCGTCCGACCCCGCCGCTGAGAACTGTATGTCCGCCGAAAAGGAAGATCATCCCTCCGGTCAACCCAGCAGTGAGTCCGACGTATGGGGCGGTCGGTTCGCCTGTGACGTAGGTCGACGCGGCTGCATCACCGGTCGTATAAAACAGTTCGATAGAACCGACGTTCACAAGATAGCCAGCGTACAGCATCACGGCGAGGACGACGAGCAATCGTCGCGTCCGGAACCGCTGCAGGATATCGGCCCTGGCGACATGGTAGCTCCGGCGGAGTCGACCGAGCCAGCGCGAGGCGTTAGTGGCCATCCTACACCACCCCGGAGTGGTCGATGCGATGCAGATACGCGTCCTCGAGCGTCGGCGTGACGCGCTTGGCCGAGGGCGACGGCGGCGCGTCGGCGACCACCCTGACTTCGATCCCCTCGGGTCGCTGTACGGTGTTAGAGACCTGGTGCTCCTGTCGTAACGCGTCGAGTTCGTCCGGGGTGACGACGTCCTCGTAGACCGACCCGGTAGTTGCATCGAGGAGTTCGCCCGGTGTCGTATGGGTGACCAGCTCGCCATCGTCGAGGAGGACGACCGTGTTGGCAGTCGCTTCGATATCGGGAACGATGTGAGTAGACAGAATAACGATCCGGTCGCTCGCGGTCGACGAGAGGACGTTCCGGAACCGCACACGCTCTTCAGGGTCGAGACCGACGGTTGGCTCGTCGACGATGAGGAGGTCTGGGTCGCTTACGAGTGCCTGTGCGATCCCGACGCGCTGTCGCATCCCTCCCGAAAAGGAGTGTAGTTTCTGATCCTCGACGTGCTCGAGGTTCGTGAGGACGAACAGATCGTCGATACGGTCGGCGGCCGTTGCGCTGTTGACCCCGCGGAGTGCGGCGATGTACTCGAGGAACTCTCGAGCGGTAAGGTCGGGATAAACACCGAAATCCTGCGGTAGGTATCCGAGGATCGATCGAATCGCCGATGGCTCTTCGACCGCGTCAGTGCCGTTCCAGGAGACCGTGCCTGTCGTCGGGTCCTCGACTCTCGTGAGTAGCCGCATCAGTGTCGACTTCCCGGCGCCGTTCGGTCCCAACAGTCCGTGAATACCCGTACTTAGTTCGAGGGTGACGTCGCGAACGGCCCACGTCTGTCCGTACTGTTTTCCGATTGCATCCGTTTGTAGCTCCATCGATGGCGAGTTCGAACCAAACTGACATATGAATGGGACCACAACTTCTGAACGTGAAGCGACCCGTGGATCACCTGTTTCCGAGTGGTTTTTGACAACACTAAATAAGGAAATCGTACGTGCGATGACTGATAAAGAGGTAATGTGATAACGCCGATACTTCTCGTGTTGTCTTTAACCGAGAAGACAACGCGGAACGCGGCGACCCCAGCCAGCACCTGACTGCTGGTACCCGGATTTTCATCGGAATCGGGCGACCAGCAAGTCTCAACATTGCAATCGCGCAATCCGCAGACCAGCAATCAGCCAGGAATAGCCCAAGTCGTGGGGATGCGTTCCCCAGATCAGGACTGGAAGCGTCTGACAGCAAGGAAGACAGCGACCGCAGCAACAACAACGCCAATGAGTGTCGGACCCAGTTGTCCAGATCCCCACTCCCAGCCGAAGAACTGTGTGCCCACGACTGCGACTATCGCAACGAGAAGACCGAGTACAGTGACAAGCGATGGCCTGCCTCCAAATCTGGCGGCCATACCTGGCGAACTTGTTGGAGGGGTGACGTGAAAAATCTTTGTATTTGCTCAAATCTGGTTTTGATATTACGTTCGATCTAATATGTGATCGGTGTGATCAAGAGATACGATGGTCGCAGTCTCCGCATTCGAAGACGGATTTACCGCCCTCCGCGCGAATCCAATCCTGTTCGTCGCCGGCCTCCTCGTTGGCGGCGGCAGCCAACTGCAATACGTCGATCACCTGATCGAATCACCACTCATTTCGGCAGGCGTGTCGCTCCTCTGGCTGATCGTCTTCCCGTTCGTTCTCGGCGGGTTCATCGGCACTGCCCAAACTGCGATCGACGGAACGGACCCGTCGCTCACTCGCTTTTTCACAGCCGCCCGGACACATTATCTCCGACTTCTCTTTGCAACTGTATCGTTCGTGTTGCTCGTCTTTGGGACCGCTATCGGACTCGGGCTCGTCGGGTTCGTCCTCGGTATCGGAACAATGGCGCTTGCTGCGATTCACGAGATGGCTGCGTTCACCGCGGGCGTCGTCTCGCTGCTTATCTGGCTAGTGACGATCCTCCTCGTCATTATGTTCGTACAGTTTTACGACACCGCGATCGTAATCGAAAACGAGAGCGTTACTGACGCGTTCCGGAGAAGCATTGAACTCGTCCGGTCGAATCTGAAAAGCGTCGCAGGCTTCTCGCTGGCGTGGCTCGGCCTCCTGAACGTCTTCTTTATCCCGGATTACCTGCTCCAGTTGATACTGACGGACGCTGGGCCGGCTGACGTATTACCGATCGACCTCGGAATTCCGATCGCTGTCCTGCTCCCGTTCGGGGTCGCCGTTTCAGCGGTCGGATTTGCGTACTGCTATACGGTGTACACGGCCTACTATATGCGGTTGATCGCTCTCTCATCCGCCGTCCCGGAGTCAACATAAAGGCCTATCAACATAACGGACGACAGTTTCGAACAGTCCCCGACCGAAACAGATCCCCGTGATCGTCACCCACAGAAGCTAACCGCACCCATGGCACGACTTTTCCCGACACAAACGGACGCCGCCGTCGAACGAAGCGACACCCCAACCGTACTGAGTCTCGAGGACGACGCGACACGAGACGTGATCGAAGCGTTGTCCTCTGAAACCGCCTACGAAATTTTCCAACTGCTCAACGAGACTCCGGCGACCCCGTCGCGGATCGCTGACCAACTCGACCAGAGCGTACAGAACGTCCACTACCACCTGGAGAATCTTCAAGCAGCGGGGGTAATCGAAGTCACGGACACCTGCTATTCGGAGAAAGGTCGTGAAATGAGCGTGTTCGTCGTTTCGGAAGACCCGACGCTGCTCTTGCTCGGCACCGAGGACGACCGGCCGAGTCTCAAACGCGCGTTCAAGTCCTTCGCATCGCTGCTCGGTCCCCCATCGATCCTGCTTGCCGCCGGCGAATCCATCTCTCAATTCGTCACTGCCGAATGAGCGACCCCACCGATTCAGCGATCCGAACCACTTCTACCGGCCCCGGCACAACTACGTGTAACCAGGCTCCGACGATCAAGGCCCGGGATGATGTCGATGGCTGCGGGTGTCTCGAATGCCGAAACATCGAGACGACCACCACCAATCGGACCGTCCTCGACGCGCTCGTCTGGTCGGTTCGTCTGTTCCGGTCCTATCCGTCGATCCTCGCCTTCGCCGGCGTGATTATCCTCGCCAACCGCCTTCTCGAGACGGACAGTATCAACGCACTTCCAATGCCCGCTGTCGGCGTGTTCGAGGTCATTACAGCGTTCGCGTTCATCATTCTAGTTCGAGCCTACGTGGGAACGATCGTTGCCGGCGAACTAACCGGCGAGCCCGTCACGGTACGCGAGGGATTCCGTCGAAGCCTCGCCCGGACACCGGCGTTAGTCGGCGTTATTCTTCTCATCCTGGTTTCGGTGATGACGATTCCGTTCTTCGTGTCGACGCCGCTGATCCTGTTGGTCGGCGTATTCTCGAGCACGCCGGTGGAGATGGTGAGTTTCCCCGTCGTTGCAGCGGTCGGCGGGATTGTGTTCGCCGTGCCGTTTCTTTTTCTCCTGTTCAAGTTCTGGTTCGCACCCGAGGCGTGTGTCATCGGCCAGTATAGCCCTCTCAAATCGCTACGGGTGAGCTGGCGTATCACAACGAACTACCGTGGAAAGTTCTTGCTCATCATCGTGATCGGTATTGGAAGTGCAGCCAGCCTCTATCTCCCAACAGTTCTTCCCCAGCCCGGAACAGGATTGCCGCTGGTGCATCCCGTGTTGGGTGTGATCTCCTCAAGCGTCGGTGAACTGCTCTCGGTCGTGTGGGCAAGCGCGTACGCACACATCTACGTCCAAGGAATCGTGTCCTAAACTGGGAGTCGAACCGGGATTCAGTTCCCCTGAATCGCATCGATGACGATCGCTCCGATCACGATCGGCTCCCTCGGGACGGAACTGGTATCGGTCAGCGTAATCTCGTACTGATCAAAATCAAACAAAGCGAATTCACCCTCGATCGAGCCGACTGGATCGCCTTCTGAATCGGTTATCTCGTATTTGTGGCCGATCCCCTGGCCGATCGGCAGGAGTTTCCGTGCGAGGGTGATGAGCGCGCCACGTGAGTTAATCTCGGCAAGGACCGACTGATCGTCGGCATCGCGGAGCCGCCAGGTGTCTTGCAACAATGAAAAGTCGTTATCGAGGATAACGAGTTCTTCCTCGGTATGGCTGTCCGTGAGGAGATAGTCGCCGGCGATATCCCACGTATCGATAGCTTTCACACGACAGAGTTCAGTACCATCGGCGTCGACGAATGGGAACTCGTCTTTTCCCTCGTACATCCGGTACGTAGTGCGAAAGAGGGTATCACCCGCCGCGTCCCTCGCTTCATACTCGGGGCGGAAGTTCGTATCACGACCCGTCTGCTCGACAGTATACTGACTTCCGGAGAGATCGATCGCAGAGAGTTCAAACGGTTGTGAATTTACCATTGTTTGATGTTTTCAATCGTGACAGAAGTAAGTATCGTCTGTGAGCGTGTCCCAAGCTGATTCGATCACACACTCACCAATCTCCAGTTGTCTCCGTAGAATTGCTGGGGCCTTATTCGATCAATGTCTCGAACACACGGGTTTCAACCTCCCGGAGATGGTCACCAACAGTCGTCGGTGCGATGCCGATCACGTCTGCGACATCTTGATGAGTTGCCTCCCTGGGGTTGCTGTAGTATCCCTCCTCGACGGCGACCTGGAGAACTTCCTGTTGTCGCGTCGTCAACGTCCGCAGGAACGAAGCGGCGTTGGGGTCGTAGGAACCCGTTTCGATCACTTCGACGGTGAATGCTTCCGACTGACCGGTGTCGCTGTAGAACTCCCGGAAGGCCGACTCCGTGCCGAGAAACGTGATTTTGACGGAGCCAGCATCAATAAACTTGATCGGCCACTCCACGACGAGGTCCGATTCACGGCGTACTTCGAGAAACCGCCGGACTGGACCGTCTGCCTCGAACTGACTCGTCGCCATCCACCGATCTTCACCGGAGACGAGGAACGTATCGACGTGAGTCGACTCCTGCATGATTTCCTCGTAGCGCTCGCGGTCACCGCTGCCCTCCGCAAGCATCACCACGGTCCCGTCCCCCAACAGTTCGGCGTGGTGAATGGCTTCCTGCTGTACGGCTGGTGCCTCGGCAAGTCGTTTCTCTATCGGATGCAACGCGCCCGTCTCGGCCGTATGGACTCCAACAGTGAGATATCGCATACGCCCGATTGGATCGCCCTATTTAAAACATCGTGTATCCGCCCCAACAGTTCGAGGGCGAATGGATCCCTACTCAGGACTGTGAATCACGATGGCGCTTGAAACGGTTGACCGGTACGACCCAGATAACGTAACAACCAGTGGTGACTGTGCAGTCGTCGTCGGCGGAAGCATCGCAGGTCTCTGTGCAGCACGAGTGTTAGCCGACGCGTTCACGGACGTGGTTATCCTCGAACGCGATCCGCTTCCCGACGACCCTGTTGCCCGCGATGGGGCGCCACAGACGAGCCACCCACACGCAATGCTCGAGGCTGGTCGCGCCACGCTCGAGGACTTCTTTCCCGGATTCTCCGAGCGGGTGCTGGCGGAAGGCGGACTCATGATCGATGGCAGTACCGAGATGCAACAGTACAACCAGGGCGGCTACGTCGCCGATTCCCAGGCCAGGATGCCGACGTACTGCGCGAGTCGCCCGCTGTTCGAGTCCGTCGTCCGGCAGCAAGTCCGCAATCGGGAGGACATGGATCTGCGCGGCGATCACCAGTTTCTCGGTTACCTGACGGACGATGGGGACTCGGCGGTGACGGGTGTCCAGTTCCGAGACTCCGCTGGCGCCGAACAGACGCTGTCGGCAGATGTCGTTGTCGACGCCACCGGTCGGACGAGTCACACACCGACCTGGCTGGCCGATCACGGCTACGAGAAACCTCCAATCGACGAGGTGACCATCGACGTGACCTATAGCACGGTCCGACTCGAACGACCACCCGACGACCGACGGATGCTGATGGTGACGCCTGATGCCCCGCGCACCCGCGGTGGCGGTATGATTCCTGTCGAGGGTAACCGCTGGGAAGTAATCATCCAGGGAGTGCACGGCGACACCCCGCCGACGAACCGTGACGAACTCGTCGAATATGCCGAAAGTCTGCCGGTGCCGGACATTGCAAACCTCCTGCGCTCCCGGACGTGGCTGTCCGAGGATGTCGAACAGTATCCCTACCCAGCCAGTATTCGGCGTCGCTACGAGGCCCTCGACGAGTTCCCGGACGGTCTCGTCGTCACCGGTGATGCCATTGCCAGTTTCAATCCCATCTACGGGCAGGGCATGTCCGTCGCGGCGCTCGATGCGCTGTCACTACACCACGTACTCGCAGACGGCGACTTCGCGAACCTCGGACCTCGTTTCTTCGAGCGAGCGAGCAACGTTATCGACAACGTCTGGAAGCTCGTGGTCGGAGGGGACTTCCAATTCCCGCAGACGGTCGGCCCAAAACCCGACGGCACGGCGATTGCAAACTGGTATATCGAGCGGCTAATCCGTCGTTCACACGATGATCCCGTGCTCGGTGAAGCATTCAACCGCGTCACCCGATTGGAGAAACCACCAACCTCGCTTCTGCGACCACGTATCGCGTGGCGGGTCCTGTCGCCAATCAGTACTGCTGGTCCGTCGCTCGGTCATCACAGCACTCACACGCGAGGTGAGACGCCGTGAACGGGTATTTCCGTGCAATGGTGAAAAAAGCGGATAGTATAACGAGCGAGCACACGGGGGCATCTCGACCGGACAGCCACGTCCCTCTCCCCAACGTTTCGTCGATCGAATCTTCGTTCCGCGAGGTGAATGGTGTCTGCCTGCATGTCGTCGCTGCCGGTGATCCCGATGATCCGCTCGTCGTCTTGCTCCACGGATTTCCGGAGTTCTGGTACGAGTGGCACGACTACATCGAACCGCTCATTGATGCTGGGTATCGTGTACTCGTTCCTGATCAGCGAGGGTACAATCGCAGTGAAAAACTCCCCGGCATCCGTCCGTACCGGATAACTGAACTCTCAGAGGATATCGTCGACCTGATTGCCACCGAGGATTGCGATAGCGCACACGTCATCGGACACGACTTCGGAGCTGCCATCGGGTGGGATCTGGCCCTCCGTCATCCGGACGCTGTCGAGCGACTCGGCATCATCAACGTCCCTCATCCGACGGTGTTCGAGCGAGTTCTCACATCGAACCTGACGCAGTTACGCAACAGCTGGTATATGTTCTTCCTGCAGCTTCCCCGCCTCCCGGAGTGGTACCTCGGCCGGAACGACTACGAGTTCTTGGTGGCGACGATGCGAGAAAAAGCCCAGTCAGGGACGTTCGATGAGACGGATTTCGAGCGGTATCAGACCGCGTGGGCTGCAGATGGAGCGGTGAAGGCGATGATCAATTGGTATCGAGCGCTATTTCGACATGGCGAGGAGCCACCACGCGAGCGTGTGCGAGCCCCGACGCTGATCATCTGGGGGGAGAACGACCAGGCTCTGATTCCCGAGATGGCTCCGGAGAGTCTCGATTATTGTGATTCGGGCTCCCTCGAACGGATCTCGGATGGCACTCATTGGGTCCCTCACGAGTATCCCGGCCGGATTACTGACCTGCTACTAACCCACCTCAAATCGTAGTTAAAGAGTGTGCGATCTGTACCCATTCTTCGTCGACCTGGATACAATAACTGTTGGATACAAACTATGTGCCCCCTCCATGCTGTAAACGGAGAGGAACGGTGAATCCTCAAGTAGTCGGACACGAGCATCACCTCCCTCAACCACATCTGTCTATTTCCGTTCTATTTGCTTCGGAGGATCGCTAGCAGTAGTTCCGATTCGAGCGCGATAATTCGGTCACATGGACTAACTCGTCAGTGGAGAATGTCTCTGGCGAATGACTTCAGCGGAAGGTCCCGACTCGTCCGCGACGAACTCGAGACCGAGGGCGATGGGACGTGGTCAGTCTGAAACACCGACATGGACGTCGCCGAACGCGATCTTCGAGGACTCGCCTATCAGTACCGGTGGCGGGTCGAAACAGCGATCCGGCAGCTGAAACGGGATTTCATCGGACGATGTAGCTCTGCTGGTCCTCGAGTCCGCGCCTTTTACCTCGGAACGGAGCAGCTATTGTTCAACTTCTGGGGTGCACTCGACCACGGACTTCCTTCCATTTCGATCACACCGGGGTGCGTGTGATCGGGCTGGAATTCCTCCACGGAGTTCGCGAAGCCGACTTCGAGGCGGCAAAAGCAAGGACGGCCTGAAATATACCACCCTAATTCGAAACTACTGTAGCGAGAGTCTCGAGGACCTGCGGATCCGCAGGGGTGAGATTCCGGAAAGACCTGCCCCTCGCAGGGGTTCCTCGAAGGGTTCAAAGACGACGTGATCCACACACCGCAGGGATCCACACACCGCAGGTGGACTGCGTGTCGCGAAACGCCGCGAACGACAGTGACGGTTCAGCCGCCGGTGTTGTCGGCAAAGACGAACTCGCTGTCGGTCCCCAGCGGGTCAGTGACGGTTCTCGTATCCACGATCTCGAAGCCGGCCTCGGCTAACTGCTCGAGGGTCCGTTTTCGACCGGGCGTGGAAAAGAACATTGTCCCACCCATCCACCCATTACGGACGGTTTCGAAGCGACCGGTCGGGAGCGTCATCAGCAGTCTGCCGCCGGGTTTCAGCACGCGAGCAAACTCGCGGTACACCGTCGGATGGTCGCTTCGTGGCACGTGAAAGACGGCGTGGTAGGCCGTCATCGCATCGGCGGTGTTCTCCGCCACCGGCAGGCTGGCCATATCCGCCTGCACGAGTGCCGCCGACGGGACGGTGTCAGCCGCTAGCTGAAGCCCTGCTCGGGAGAGATCAACGCCGACGCTCCCTGCCGGAAGATTGGCGAGGGTTCTGGCTCCATCACCGCACCCGATATCGATGACCATCGGCTCCGGCGGACAGTCGGCGAGCAAGTCCTCGATGAGCGCTGCGTCGGAGCCATCCGGGTTTCGACGCTCGGCGTAGGTCCGGGCAATCTCGTCCCACGCACGGCGGATTTGGTCCCGCTCCACACACCGAGTAGTGGCGAAGACTGCATCAGTCTTTGCTCCCGGTCGAACGAAGGTGTTCGACGAGGGACAAACGCAGCGTCTGACACGGTAGCAGTTTCGTTCACGTCTCGAGTCGGGATCCGGCTATGTGCCGCGTCAAGCGAGCGGGCTGCTTCAGGTCGGCGTCGTTCGATTGGTTACCGGGGTCCCTCCCCACGGTAATGAGTGACGGATCATCAGAAGCGGTAATACTATTGGGAGGGGATGATCCCGGCGACACTCGACTCATAAAAGAACCCTTCTCGGACGGCAACATCCCAGACACACTCCACACGGTCACTGATGGTCAGGCGGCCCTCGAGTTCATTTGTCGACGCAACGAGTACGAGGACGTTCCCAGCCCGGACATCGTATTGCTCGACCTGAACCGCCGAAAGTGGACGGTGAAGACGACCGGAATTGAACACCATCCCGAACTGGAACACGTCCCGGTGATCGTCCTGACCGGAGTGGACGAGAACGGGAGAATCCCGTGATTTCGATCACGACACGGACGACGATGCAGTCCTCAAAAACTGGTCGATCCCGACGAGTTCGCTGAAATAATTCGGTCGTTCGATCAGTTCCAGTTAGCAGTTATGCAAGACGACTGATGAGGACAGCCTCCACGACCACTTCTTGGCCTGTACTGAACGATCACTACCTTTCGAAACTTGACTTTCATTCCATGTCGCATTCGCGCCCCGTAGTCAGCAGAAACTGAACGTTCTACTCAGGTTCCGCCTGGAGACGTCTGCTGAATAGAGGGCCTGAGTACAGCGGTCGGTGACCGTCGAGTTTACATAAACCGTGAACCTGCTGATCGATAGAACTGTGTACTCCGTCGGGGAGACTTCTGTGCCGGACAAACACACAAGTACCGAACCCGTCGAACATACGGACATGGGACCGTCACTTGCCGACGAAGAATGTGAGGCCTGTACATCAGAGGACGAACCGCTCACAGAGGCAGAGTACGCCGGGTACCTGACTGAAATCGACGACGATGTCTGGGAAGTGGTCAACGACCATCATCTCGAAGGAGTGTATCCGTTCGAAGATTTCCGCGATGCACTCGAGTTCACGTACGAGATCGGGGAACTCGCGGAAAAAGAGTGGCATCACCCGGACATTCATCTTCAGTGGGGCGAGGTACGAGTCGAAATGTGGACGCACAAAATCGACGGACTGCACAAGACCGACTTCGTAATGGCGGCGCGTATGGATCGGATTCACGACGAATACGCTCCGGATTGAAACCGACTGAGAAGCGTCTCAACAGCTCAACACTACCTCGAGTCGGTCATTCCGATGGCGGGTTGACACTCTCTCCGACCTCCGCAAGCGGTTCGTCGATGTCGAGGAGGGTCGCGCTTCGTTCCCAGAGACGGCGTGCAGCGTCGTCGTTCCTGGCCGCACGCGAAGGTGTTCTGGTCGACTGCTTCGCAAAATACTGGCCAGTGGCGGCCGCGGCTTCGGGCGAGAAAGCGGCGTACAGCAGTTCAGCAGCGCCGTCGGCGACCGACGTGATACCGGGAACTACGTCGAGCGCGGAGACGAGCGCCGGAAGCGGTCGTGGCAGGAACCGGCCGAAGTCGGTTCCCGGAATCGCACCTGGATGGACGCTATTCGATCTGATCGATCGATCGTGGGCAGCGACCCGGCGGGCGAGTTCCCGCGAAAAAAGGATATTCGCGAGTTTCGAGCGGCTGTAAGCCCGGATCGAGGAGTACGACTCGACCGTTTCGACACGATCCAGGTCGAGCGACGCACTGCGGTGTGCCGCCGACGATGTCGTGACGATACAGGCATCGTCGGTGAGGTGGTCGATCAGGTCCGCGGTCAGTTGATACGGTGCGAGGTGATTGATGTGAAACGTGTACTCGACACCCAGGTCGGTGAGTCGACCCGTACGGAAATACCCGCCAGCGTTGTTGAACAGGTAATCGAGACCATCGGTTTCCTCCCGAACCGTCCTGGCGAGTTCCCGAACGGCATCGGTATCCGTGAAATCAGCCGGGACGAACGTCGCCTCGGCACCGATCGTCTCCAGTTCGTCGACGACGGACTCGCCAGCGTCCACATCTCGTCCGTGGACGATCACATCGGCGCCGAGTCGGCCGAGCGCGAGGGCAGCAGCACGCCCGATTCCGTTCGTCGAACCCGTGATCAGCGCGGTTTGCCCGCTACGGTTCACGTGAGCCACGCCTGCGAGTTCCTCCGGACGATCGTTCATACCGTGACAACGAGTTCCGTTCTCAAGACGGCACTCCCTAACCGGACCGAGCACGAGGACGAGAACACCGAGTGAACGTGCCTCCGAGGTCCGTGCCGCCGAGTTTCGAGCGGAGTCCGGTATAGCTGGATTCAACGCCAGCCGTCGTCGGTTACTGGCTCGAGAAACTGCGCGGGAGCGGTCTCACTGTCACCAGGCGAAGTCGAGAGGCTATTCCCCTGTCTGCTGGCCGTGTGTAGCGGGCACTTTAACAGCCTCTATCGCAAGCATGGGAATATGAGTACACGATCGGGCTCGTCCGAAGAGGCGTTCTGGGGGGATGGCGATGCAAACGTAGCCCTGCAACGCTACCGGACGCTCGTCAACACCATCGACGATGGGATCTACCAGCTCGATCGGGAGGGTCACTTCGTCGCCGTCAACGACGTGATCGTGGAGACGACCGGCTACTCACGTGACGAACTTCTCGGGGAACACGTCTCGCTCGTCCTCGCCGATGGCGACATCGAACGAATCGAACGGGGAATCACGAGCCAACTCGAATCGGACGGGGACGGGATCGCCACCTTCGAACTCGCCGTACAAACTGCCGACGGAGGGGCGGTCCCGTGCGAACTGCGGATCAGTCCCTTGATCGAAGACGGGGAGTTCCAGGGGACTATCGGCGTCGCTCGCGACATCTCCGAGACGAAGCACCGACTGGACTCGTTGGCGTCAGCACACGCCTCCTACGAGGCGATTACGAACGTGCTCGACGAAGCGAACGTCGGCGTCTTCATCCTCGACGACGGGTTCGACGTCGCCTGGGTCGACGAAACCGCTTGCGGGTACTTCGATCTCGATCGGGACGACCTCATCGGCCGGAACAAACGACAGGTCGTCACCGAAATCGCACGGGGGGGTATCGTGGACTCGGAACGATTTGTCGATCGAATCCTGTCGACGTACGATGACAACGACTACGTCGAGCGGTTCGAATTCCGCGTTTCTCCGGGCGACGACCGACAGGAGCGCTGGCTAGAGCACTACAGCGAGCCGATCGAATCCGGCCAATACGCCGGCGGGCGCATCGAACTCTACTACGATATCACGGAGCGCAAACGATCCGAAGACGCCCTTCGCGAAACGGAAGAGCGCTTCCAATCGCTGGTCGACGCCGTCGAGGAGTACGCCATTTTCCGCCTGGATACCGAGGGGAACGTCATCAGCTGGAACGAAGGCGCCAAGGAGATCAAAGGCTACGAGGCATCGGACATCCTGGGCGAACACTTTTCGAGGTTCTATACGGCCGATGATCAAGCGGCGGGTGTTCCCGAACGGAACCTCCAGCGGGCACTCGAAAACGGTTCGACCGAAGACGAAGGGTGGCGGGTCCGCAAGGACGGCACGCAGTTCTGGGCGAACGTGACGATCACCGCCGTGTGGGACGACGATGGAACGCATCGTGGGTATCTCAAGGTCACCCGCGACATGACCGACCGGCGGCGGCGCGAACAGGAACTGGAAACCGAACTCCAGCGGATCCTCGGTCGAATCTCCGACGCGTTCTTCGCCGTCGACGAAGACTTCCGATTCACGCTGGTCAACGAGCGTGCCGAGGAACTCCTCCAGCGCTCCGAGGAGGAACTCCTCAAGGAACGCCTCTGGGACGTCCTCCCCGCTGCCGCCGAGATCGACGAAATGTGGGACGCGTTCCACACGGCGATGAACTCACAGAGAGCGACCAGTTACGAACTCTACTACGAGCCACTCGACTTCTGGATCGAAGCGAATCTTTACCCCTCCGAATCCGGTATTTCGGTGTACTTCCGGGACGTCACGGAGCGGAAGGAACGTGAACGAGCGCTCCAAGAGCGGGAACGGCAACTGTCGACGCTGATGGACAACGTCCCCGGAATGGTCTACCGGTGCCGCAACGAGCGGGGCTGGCCCATGGAGTTCGTCAGCGATGCCTGCCTGGAATTGACGGGCTACGACTCCGATTCCCTCGAGAGTGGCGACATCGAGTGGGGCCGCGATATCATGGTCGAGGAGGAGCGCGACACGCTCTGGGAAACCGTCCAGCGCACGACCGAAGAGGAGCCGATGTTCTCCGAGACGTACCGCATTGAAACCGCAGACGGCGAACGTCGGTGGGTCAAGGACTACGGCCGTGCCGTGTTCGACGACGGAACTCTCGCGAGCGTCGAAGGGATCATCGAGGACGTTACCGAGCGAAAAGAGCGGGAGCGAGCGCTCGAACACCGAGCACAACAACAGCAGGTCGTGGCCGACCTCGGGCAGTTCGCCCTGGAAACCGATGACGTGGACGAACTCATGCACGAAGCGGCCCGGAACGTCGCCGAGGTACTCGACAACGACTACTGTAAAGTACTCGACCTCGATTCCTCCGAGCGAGAGTTGCTGCTGCGCCAGGGCGTCGGCTGGGATGAGGGAGTGGTTGGAAACGCGACCACCGCCGTCGACGACAACTCGCAGGCCGGGTATACCTTGCTCTCCGAAGAACCAGTCGTCGTCGACGATCTCGACGCGGAAACGCGGTTCAGTGGGCCGGAACTGCTCACCGCACACGACGTGCAAAGCGGGATCAGCACCATCATCGGGTCGATCGACAACCCGTGGGGGATTCTCGGCACGCACGATACCACCAAGCGCGACTTCACCGAGGAGGACGTCACGTTCGTTCAGAGCGTCGCCAACATTCTCGCCGAAGCGATCGAACGGAATCGGTACCAGCGAGAACTCGAGGAGGTGATCTCCGACCTCAGGGAATCCAACGAGCGGTTAGAGCAGTTCGCCTACGCGGCCTCGCACGACCTCCAGGAGCCGCTTCGGATGATTTCCAGCTATCTCCAGCTCATCGAGGATCGGTACGGCGACGAACTCGACGAAGACGGCGAGGAGTTCCTCGAGTTCGCGGTGGACGGGGCCGATCGGATGCGCGAGATGATCGACGGCCTGCTCGAGTACTCGCGGGTCGAATCGCGCGGCGAACCGTTGCAACCGGTCGACCTCGACGCCGTTCTCGACGACGTTCGAGACGACCTCCGGGTGAAAATCGAGGAGAACGATACCGAGATATCCGCCGACCCGTTGCCCCGCGTCAACGGCGACGAGGGGCAGTTGCGACAGGTGTTCCAGAATTTGCTGGAGAACGCTATCGAGTACAGCGGCGACGAGCCACCGGAGGTGGATATCACGGCCGAACGCGATGGCGACGAGTGGGTGATTTCCGTCAGCGACCGGGGCATCGGTATCGATCCGGAAGATACCGACCGTATCTTCGAAGTGTTCCAGAGCCTGCACGGACCGGACGATCATTCGGGTACGGGAATCGGGTTAGCGCTCTGTGAGCGAATCGTCGAGCGCCACGATGGCGACATCTGGGTCGACTCGGAACCGGGCGAGGGTGCCACCTTTTCGTTCACGCTGCCCGCTGTTCGGAAGGCTTCCAGTGACTGAGCAGGGAGCCCGTTCTTCGGCGGACGTTCTCCTGGCCGAAGATAACCCGGATGACGTTCGCCTGACGAGAGACGCGTTCGAAGACGGTCGGATCGTTAGTATCCGGACGGTGGAGGAGTTTTGGTTGTCTACCGCTCGGGTATACCACGGTGACAGCTACGCGACGTGTATTGTGTAGTGATGGCACGCGAGGACGCTGGTCGCTTGACCCACCCGAAGTCGACCGGAACACCGATAGTCGAACGGCCCGTCATGCACTCCTACTGCCCGAGCTGTCTGCGTCGCTCCAGGCCTCTTTACACCCTTCATCACAGAACGATCGAATGACAAGATCCCCGTCAGCATCGGTATCCGTGAGTATTGGGCACCACTCGTCCTTCGAGAGCGCTGTCCCGCAGTTGGCACACAGCTCGAGTCCCTCGTTTAGAGGGGCGTCCGAAGGCGTTTGATCCGGCTTTTCGTCTGGGTCTGGCATCGGCTAGTATTTCTCCAGTGAACTCACGCTTCGAGACTACTCTCGCAGTCAGCGTCAGTCGGCGTCACCGTCACCTGCCCATCGCTGCTGATGGTAACGTTACAGCCAGCGAACGTAAACTGGACCCGCAGGGATTCGTTTTGGACCTGTGATTGGAAGAGCTGGTCGATAGCATCGGGGTCGATCGCGTAGTACAGCGGAGGGAGTTCGGTCGGATCGACACCTCTGGCATCCGCGACGGCGGTAACGATATCGATGCTGACTGACTCGGTGGAGGGCTCTGCACTTGCGGAGAGGGTGATCTCTGACACAACTATCGGTACGCCCGGCTCGAGGAAGGGGATTTATTGTTGATTCGTAACCGCCGTTCTCGTCGCCGGTTATTTATCTAGACCGGCGGCGTCCCATCGTATAGCATCCCGAGTAGTTCGCGCTGACTGGCGCGGAGGTGGTGATTGACCGTCGGCTGGGATACGCCCAACGCCTCGCCGATCTCTTCGCCGGTACTCTTGCGCGGCGCGTCGAAAAACCCACTGAAGTACGCGGTCCGGAGGACTTCGCGCTGTCGGTCAGTAATCCGTTCTTCGAACGCGGCTTTGAAACCCTCGGGCGTCCGTACTTCCCGATCACGGGTTCGCCGTGCCGTCAGTTCCAACTCGTGGTACCTCGATTGCAGCATTTCGATGAATTCCCGGACGTCGGCCTGGGTAGAGAGGCCGACGACCACGCGTGCTTCCTCGCCTTCGGCCGTGATCGTCCGTGGGACTGCCCCGTGATCCAGTAGCGTTGCGATGATACTCCCTTCGTCCACGGTCGCCTCGAACGTGCATTGCTCTTCGTCGTCTTCGACGATGAGTCGGAGGTCCGAGAACGCGAGTGACTGCTCGACGAAGTCTTCGACCGCCGCCCGCTCTGCACCGTGGGTGGTGAAAAAGGCGCTGAGGGACCCATCTTCGTGCGACAAGACGTTATCGAGTTCGAACGTACAGTCCGCCCGATCGACCAGTCGGAGAAGCGGGACGTCGCTGTCACGGACGCGGAACGCCAGTTCGATGATTTCGTCGCTCACGAGCGCTTGCTTGCTTTCGAGCGCGTTGATCGCGTGAGCGACGGTTTCCCCGAGTTCTTCGATGACCTGAGCTTCCATCCCGGTGAACGTTTCGGGGTGATCCGCCTGAACAGTGAGAACGCCGTAGAGCGTATTCTCGTAGAGGATCGGCACGCTGATCATGGACCGATAGCCCCGCTTGAGCGCTTCTTTCCGCCAGGGCTCGAACGGGGGATCCGACCGGATATCCTGGATCGTATACGGTTCGCGCGAGCGGGCGGCGATCCCGGCCGGGTGCTCCGCCGCCGGCCCGTCGTCAGTGTCGATGTCGAGATCGGCCACGTAGTCGGTCTCGACGCCAGCGGCTGCTACTGGGGTGATCGACTCGGAAGCCGCATCTTGCCGCCCGATCCAGGCGACCCGATACGGCCCGGCAGTCACCAATTCGGTACAGACTGCCTGTTCGATTTCGTCCCGCGTCGATGCGCCGATGAGCGCCTGGTCGATGGTTCTGATGATGCCGTTGATCCGATTGAGGCGGGCGAGCGAGTCGTTTTGATCCTCGAGGGCCGCTTCTCGTTCGCGAAGGAGTTGTTGCCGGTCCACGTGGTCGAGGGCGGCTTCGAGATCCGCTGCAACGATCTTCACAAAATCGAGCGCCTCGTCGCTCGGGCCTTCGGGTTCTTCGAAGCCGGTGATGAAGACGCCGTGCCTACCGAGAGGAATAATGATGCCGCTCGCTATCGGCGGGTCGGCCGGCAGCCGGTCGAACTGGTTGGTGAGATCGTCGATGACGAGGGGCTCGTCGCTGCCGAACGCGTCCCAGGGAACGTCGGACGTCGGATTGAGAAACGGGACGTCCGACTGTAGCTGTTCGGCACGGGTCGTTTGCCCGAGCGGTCGGAGCGTGCCGCTTTCGTCGTCGTACAGGGCGATCATCGTAATCGGGAGATCCAGGTCGGCCTCCGCCGCATCAGTGACCGTTTCGCTGACGTCCCGTGGTGACTCGGCCTCGAGCAACTGGCGGCCCATCTCGTCGAGCGCAGCGAGGCGATCCTCACGGCGTTTGCGCTCCGTCAGGTCGCGCGTGACTTTCACGAAACCACGAAGTTCCCCGTCGTCGTCGTACAGGGCTGTGATGACGACGTTCGCCCAGAACCGCGAGCCGTCCTGTCGGAGACGCCAGCCTTCGTCTTCGACCCGTCCCCGGCCGGCAGCCTGTGCGAGCATTTCCTCGGGTGACCGATCCTCCCTGTCCTCGGGGTAAAAGAGCGAGAAGTGTTCGCCGACGATCTCCCCTTCCCGGTAGCCTTTGATCCGTTCGGCGCCCTCGTTCCAGGTCTGAATATAGCCTTCCGGATCCAGCATGAAGATGGCGTAGTCCTGAACCTCTTCGACCATCCGCTGGAACCGCTCTTTCTCCCGGCGGAGTCGTTCTTCGTATTCGTGGCGCTCGGTCATATCCCGCGTCACTTTCGCGAAGCCGCGCAACTCGTCGTCGTCACCCCAAATCGGTGTAATCGTTACGTTCGCCCAGAACCGCTCACCGCTTTTGTGGATCCGCCAGCCTTCGTCCTCCAGGTAGCCACGCTCTCGCGCCTTTTCCAGATTGTTCTCCGGAACGTTGGCCTCGACAGCGTCGTCCGGATAGAAGACGGAGAAATGCTCTCCGATGATTTCTTCTTCGGAGTACCCCTTCAACTGCTCGGCGCCGGTGTTCCAGCTCTGAACGATCCCGTTCGGATCCATCATGAAGATGGCGTATTCCGTGACCGCCTGAACGAGGGCTTGAAACTCTTCCCCACGTTCGGCTTCGATCGTCCCGCGTTGGTCAGCGGAACGCCACCACAACTCCCCGTTTTCAGTCCGCTTTCGCTCGAGGGCATCCTGCTCTGCCAGCGCGTGAAGCCTCTCAGAGGTATCCTGTCGTTCGCAACCCAGGGCCTCCGCAACTTCGGCCGTGGTGAGGGGTTCTCCGGATTTATCTAAAGCGTCGAAAACACGTTGCACGTCGGCTGGCGTCGGCTCTGGACGACCCGACTCATCCATGGATGGGGCTTGGTACACCTCCGATGCGGAAAGGTCACTCGCCTGGGGGTCGTGGGTCGGTTGCTGGCCGGATTGCCAACGGAGGGATCTCACGACTTCAGTCGAGTGGCGACTCAAAGCGTTCGGTCCCGAGGTCGTCGCCGATGCGAACCGATCCACGCTGGCGACGCACCGATCGCGAACCGTGCTGTCGGTCGGGGAGTGGGCGTATCGTCGTCCGATTTTCTCGCGTTTCAGTGTGTGGCGCTCGAAGACGGAATGTGATCTTCCTGATCGGAAGAGCGCGCTGAACTGCGCATCGATGACTTTCTCCCCGTACTCCTCGAAAGTGCCGTCGTCGAAGTCACGATCGGCCACCAGCTCCTCGAATTCTCCACATTCTCGTCGTCTAGACACGACCGGGCGGCGTTTCACATCGTCTCGGCTGGTCGCTGGATGTCCACAGAGGTGGTGGCGAGCGTCACCGACGCGACGTCGTCGGGATACGACAGTATTTCAGTGTCAGCCGCCCACCCCACGATTGTCCGTACAGGTGAAATTGCTTCGTGCCGATCGCCTCACGCACCTCCTCGAGTCGTTCGGCATACTCTTCGATGGTGTAGTGGTCGTACGCGCTCTCCGGAGGAGGATCGCCGCCGTCGATATAATCGTCCGGTGTTCGCCGTCCCAACCTTTTAGCCACTATTCCGAGACCATGCACCATGACTTCGGGACTGGATCCGACGGAGAAATACGACGGATCGATCCGCGTTCGACTCCTGGATGACGAATCCGGGAGGGAAGAACTCAGTTGTAACTCGTACGAGGCGGCGATCGACGTCGTCAAGGAGAACCGGTACAGTGTGACGGCAGCGAAGATCGTGGACCGGGACGGTACCGTCGTCTTCACGTCCGCCGAGATGGATATCGACGACTGGGAACGCGTCTGGCGACGGGAGAGACGCCGTCAGTCCGTCGACGTAGACGAGTACGACTGTCCCTACGATAGCGTTTCGTGTTTTGCTGAGGATCTGTGTGTCCAGTGTCAAATAGACAAGGTTCAAGAACAGTACTGAGCCGGTTTGTTGGTTTTGTAGACGCTAGACAGTTATCCTCCTCTGAACGTATACGAACGAAATATAACCTCGCACGTCGGGATAGACTGGGCCTCACGGGGCTGGCTCGCCGTGGGAACGGACGGCCAGGAATGGACCGCCCGAATGCATCCGTCGATACACAGCGTCTGGTTCGAGCATCGGGACGCAGACGCGATCCTGGTCGATGTTCCGATCGGCCTACCAGCGGACCACCGGCGAACGTGCGACAGAGAAGCGAAAGACCTTCTCGGACCGGATCGAGCGAACAGCGTCTTCTGGACGCCCTGTCGAGAGGCCGTCGAGGCGACAGTCTGTCGAGCCAAACGTAGGGACTCATTCCGCGGATTCAGGAAGTCGATCGGTTGCTCCGAGATGCCGAGGCCGCGCGGCAAACGATCCTCGATTGACATCCACCCACCCCTGAAGGGGTGGGCTTCCCCTCGCTATCTGTCAGTCCGTCGTCGCTACTGTCGAGATCCTGCTCGACGAAATAGATCAGGGCATGCGGCTTCGGGGCTGCTGTCACGATCGCCTCGCCGAGAGTGCCGTACAGGTTCGCACGATATCGAACGTCCAGGTCCGCCCGTCGATCGACGCGGGTTCTTCGACGCTCGGGTCGTGTGCAGCGAGGAAATACGGTCCACGGCAGCGGAGTCGTTCGGAGCGGCCGCCTGTACTCGAAGCCCACCACCCGAGGCGGACAGGTGCGCCGCGTATCGCTCCGCCCGTGATCGGGAACCGAACTCGAGCGTCCGGTCGCGTTCTTTGACGACAGCTCGAAGCTCTGTATTGGCATCGACTGCGCCGGGTTTTGCTGCGACACGGTAGCCCGTTTCCTCGCCAGGGTGGACCGGTTCGTCCTCGACCGGGTCAGTCGGCTGTTCGTCCAGGACCAGATCGCCGTTTCGAAATCGGTATTGAGCAGGGTCAGTCATCTGTAGATCGCAGCACGTTCCGTCAGGAAATCAACCCGAATCTGACATAGTAACCGATCCATCGGCCATCGGATAGTAGAATACGCTGGCTGATACTGGTTAGTAGTCATCGAACTACTCGAACCTGAGACGGTTCACTGACGACACCGGAGACTCCAGTTTCGGAGCGTCCGCTCGGGCAGCGGTCACTTTTTTCGCCACCCCTCGGGTGGCTCCGGCGGTTCCCGCTTCTCGCCCATCGCCAGCCGGTCGATCGGCCATATCGTTACTCCGAGCACGATGAGGTAGAAGACGGCGATGCCGACGATCACGACGTTCCCGGGAATCGGATCGATCGTCGCGGCCTCCCGAACGTCGATCGGGTCGGGCGAGAAGACGGTTATTCGAAACACCCACGAGACGACGATGACCGTGATCAGCGCGAAGTACACGCGCCTGAGTCGCCGCGAGAGGGCTTCGAGGAGCGGCACCTTGAGCGTCGGTTCCCGGAGGTCGTCAGCGAGGAGCGCTCGCCACGCCGTCACACGGCCGAGTTCGCCGCGGTAAAGGTGCTGCATGAGGCCGACGAATTCGGTCCGCTCGTCGGCCAGATCGCCGGCTACCTCGCGTTCGGCTCGTCTTTCGGGTTCGAAGTCGTCTTCTCCGTCTCCCATACTCGCACATGATTGCCGGACCCAATGAATCGACGGTGGCGCTCGACGACGCTCCGGAACACGGGCGACCGCTTGACATCCTCCCACCCCTTCAAGGGTGGGTTTCCGCTCGCTACGTGTCATGCATCGGGTGCGTCGTCTTAATCCTTCGTTCGAATCCCAAACCCGATCTCGGTCGCCGCTGAGGGGAAGCGCCATTGGCTTGTCCCCTCCCCTCGTAGTCGCAACCATGTGCGCACCGTTTACAGCCCACGACGTCGGCAAGCCGGTCGAGAACGAGGAGGGGGAGGACGTCGGCGTCGTCGTCTCGGTAGCGGATGGCGTTGCGTACGTACTGCCGTCCGCCGACGCCAACGCCGGCGACTCGGCCGCAGCCGATCGGCCACGACGGCTGGACCCGGATTCCGTCCGGGCGATCACCGAGGAGGCCGTCCGACTCGCGGGCGACTTGCCGGCCGAGGACGAGGCGATCGACGCCGAACGGAACCGCGGCCTCGAGGCGGATCCGAGCGAACTGTCCCCCGACGACGGGGGTCCGGTCACGCCGGACGAGTTCGCCGTCGAACCCGACGAGGACATGGAACCGACCGACGCCGCCGTCGATCCGGACGCGGAACAGCGCCCTACGGACGACGAGGATGGCACCGAGAACGACGCGCAGTAACACGTTTACGGGGTCGACGCCGTTCCCGATCGCCTCTTTTGGGGGACTGAACGGGTCACCGACCGACGATCGACACGCGAACAACGGATGCTCGAGGTAGTCGTCGTCCCGGAGTTGCTCGCCCGGGTACTCGTAGCCATCGCGACGGGCGGACTGATCGGCCTCGAGCGCGAGCGACGGCCGACCAAGAAGTTCGCGGGGCTGCGGACCCTGGCACTCCTGTGTGGTGCCGGTCCGCTCGTCGTCTTCGTCGGCAGGCAAGAGGAACAGACAGCCGTCGTCGCCATCTACCTCGCGCTGGCGGCGGCGCTCGCGATCGCAGTCGCGACAGTCCGGTACTCCGTCGAGGAGGAAGAACTCGGGTTCACCACGTCCGTGACCGTCTTCCTCGTCGCCCTGCTCGGCGTCCTCGTCGGCTACGGACGATACTTCGAGTCGACGTCGATCGCGATCGTTCTGGCCGTGCTCCTGGCCGAGAAAGAACGCCTCCACGGCTACGTGGAGGGGGTCACCGACGAGGAGCTACGGGACTCGCTCACACTGGGCGCGCTGGTGTTCATCCTCTATCCGATCGTCCCGGGAGAGCCGGTCGACCCCTACGGCGTCTTGTCGCCGCGGGAGGTGCTCCTGTTCGCGATCTTCGTGTTGCTGATCGAGTTCACCGCGTACGTCTCGATGCGTAACCTCGGCGGCTCGAGGGGGCTCGCGGTGACCGGCGCGCTCGCCGGCGGGGCGAACTCCTTTGCGACGGCGGGCGTCCTCGCCCGATTCGCGTCCCAGTCCCGGGAGGCGATGGACCCGACGTCGGCCGCGTTGTTACTCGCCACCGTCTCGATGATCGTCCGGAACGCGGGGATCGCCGTCGTCCTCGCGACGGCCCTGTTCTGGTCGCTCTGGCAGCCCATCGTCGCGATGGCCACCCTCGCCGTCGCCGTGGCCGCCGTGCTGTGGCGTCGGGGTGACGTCGACTCGGATCTCGATCTCGAACTCGAGTCACCCCTCTCGCTGCGCTCGGCCCTCGAGTTCGCCGCGGCGTACGCCGCGATCCTCCTCGTCTCGGTCGGCTCACAGGCGTGGATCGGCGACCTCGGCCTCTACGCGACCGCGTTCGCGGGTGGGCTCGTCTCCTCTGCCGCCGTGGCCGTCAGCGCAGCGACGGTCTTCAACGACGGCGGCGTCGGCAGCGAGCAGGCCGCTGGGATGGTCGTCCTGGGAATCGCCGCGAGCCTGACCGCGAAGATCGTCCTGGTCGAGTTGCTCACGGACCGGATGCGACGGCGAGCCGCGGCCCCGATGGCGGTGATCGGCGTCCTCGGGGTCCTCGTCTTCGTCCTCACGTGACGGCGCTGGAGAGTCAGTCTTCGGTCTCGTCGACCGGTTCGTCGCCGACCGGTTCGGGATCGCCGTCGCCCTCGGCCTCCGGCTGTGGGCCGCCGCCGGTCTGTGCCTCTTGCGCGTCGCCCCAGCCGCCGCTGTCGACGACCTCGAACAGCTTGCGCCAGTTCTCCTCGGACTCGCTTTCGGGAAGCTGGTCGCGAAGCTGCTGGAAGTCCGAGCCCGGGACCTCGGATTCGACGAGGTCGACGACGATCCGCGCGTGGTAGGCGGCCTCCGCGGGATCGGTGCGGGCCCCTTCGCGCTCGGTGACCCGGTCGAGGAACTCCTGCCAGTCGAACCGCTGGCCGTGCTCCTTGACGGCACCCGTCAGGTACCACTTGATCTCCATCGGGAGCGACGCGGCCAGATCCTCGGCTGCCCCCTCCGGGATTCGCTCACCCAGCGTCATGAGTGTCACCCTGATCGTCCGGACCGTCCGGCCGGTGTCCGGTAGTTCGAGGCGGTGCTGTATTTCGCCCGTGAACTCGTCGAAGTCCATCGCAGTCCCTTCGTCGCCGAGTAGCTACGTCAAGCCACGTGGGACCGGTAACAACCGTGATTCGTCAGCCGAGGGTGACGGTCGTCGTAACCGAACGGTCACGTGTCGCTACGAGAGTGAGCTACCGGCGTGGACGACGAACGAGGAGCCACGACGCCTCTCGTCTTCGACTCCCGCCTTCGACGAAACGCTGGCCCGATTCGACGGGATCGACCTCCTCGAGTCCGCCCTCTCCTTCGAAGAGGTGGCCCGCGACCTCGAGGACACGAAGTCGTTCTCGCAGGTGGTCCCCTTGCGGGCCCCGCGGTCGAGTTCGAGCACTGCGTGTCGGTGCCGCCGTCGATAAACAGCGTCGGCGCCGGAACGTCGGCGTCGGTGAGTACGGGCGAGGGTATGTCGACACGCCCCCGCGAGAGTCCACGGCATCGACGGGGATCGGGACGAGGCTGTCCGGGTCCTGGGGCATGCTGCGTCCGACCATGCGAGCCACCTGGCTGCCGGGGAGATGGTGCGGCCCACCTGTTATATGCCCTCTCGTCGTGTGGACGACTCCGAACCGATGGATAGCACTGTTACGTTCGATGACCGAACGGATGCTGGCGAACGGCTCGGCGAGGAACTCCGCGAGAGAGGCATCGACGCGGATATCGTTCTCGCGATTCCCCGCGGCGGACTACCGCTCGGGCGCGCGGTCGCCGACGCGCTCGACGCGCCGCTTGACGTCGTCGTCGCGAAGAAGATCGGGGCTCCCGGAAATCCCGAGTACGCGATCGGGGCCGTCGCAAGCGACGGCAGCGTCTGGCGAAACGAACAGGCGTTTCGCGGCGTCACCGTCGACGAGGAGTACTTCGAGGAACAACGCGAGATCGAGGCCGAAGCCGCCCGGGCGAAGGCCGACCGCTACCGCAGCGGGCGATCACCTCCCGACTTCGATGGCAAGACAGTGGTCGTCGTCGACGACGGCGTCGCGACGGGTTCGACAGCCAGAGCCTGTCTCTCGCGCCTCGAGACGTCCGACGCCGATCGGGTCGTCCTCGCAGTCCCGGTCGGCCCGCCGGACACGATCGCAGCCCTCGAAGAGCAGGCCGACCAGGTCGTCAGTCTCGAGACGCCGACGGGCTTCCGGGGCGTCGGCCAGTTCTACAGGGATTTCGCGCAGGTCTCGGACGAAGAAGCGATGGACTACCTAGAGCAGTGACGACCCGCGACGAGATAGAGCAGTGACGACCCGCGACGAGATGGTCTACGGCCGGAGGAAGAAACTGCCCGGCGAGGAGTTCTGTGAGAACCGGTCCGGCGGGCTACTCGACCGAGAGCTACCGGACGACCGTTACCGGGATCGTCGCCCGCTCGACGATCGACTTCGCGACGCTGCCGACCATTGCGTCGGTCCGCTCCGAGCGACCGCGGTGGCCGACGAAGATCGCGTCGAACCCCTTCTCGTCGGCGTAGTCGGAGATCTCCGTGACCGGATCGCCGTAGAGGAGTTCGACGTCGACGTCCTGGTCGAGTTCGGCGGCGAAGTCGGCCGCGTCCTCGAGCAGGTCGAGTCCTCGCTGTTCGACGTCGGCGACGCTCTCGAGGGTCAGCCGGCGGTCCGCATCCCACAGCGAGACGTTCGGTTCGTCCCCGCCCTCGTCGCGGACGGTGGGATCGGCCGCGTGGACGACCGTGATCGAGCCGTCCATCGCGTCCGCGACGTCGGCGGCGTAGGCGAGGGCATTCTCTGATTCTTCGGAGCCGTCGACGGCCACGAGAAACCTCATGGGTGTACGGTCGCCGTCCACAGAGTTAAAGGGGCCTCCCGTTGGGCTGGCCTGCCCTACCATTATTTTTCTCAGTGGGTGGAACTCCGCAGTTCACGTCATCCATTCCAGCGATAACGGCGACACCGCCGAACGAACGCCACCGCGCGAAATCGACCAGGGAAGTTGTCGATGGCCCCAGGCGTCCCTGTTCCCGATCCGCGGGACCGTCGAGCCGCTGAGAGTTGGCCGACGAACGACTCGGGTTCGACGAACCACGGCTTTCAGACGACGCGAACGGCGACGTGGGCGACCCAGTCGACGACGAAACGACGACGAGCAACAGCGAACTCGAGGACCCAAGCCGGACGGTGATCGAGCTGATCGCGGACATCCCTGAACTGGCGCGACGGGGATCAGTCGGACTGCGCCAGGGACGAGGAGGGGGTCCGGGAGGGTATCGACGTCGTCCGATCCCGGGAATCGAGCCGACGTTGGCACCGTGGCACCGTTTCCGTCGAGTACGACCCCCTGTTCGGCGTCAGGGCGACCGTCCGGTCTCCGGACCGATACGCTTGACCCGTCCCCGTGCACCGGACTTGAGTTTGACGAGGATCCCCTCGGGATGGGTGCGCTCGTCGGTGAGAACGGCGCCGACCTCGCCAATGATCCGGTCGCCGTTCTCCTGTTCGATCTCGACGGTCATCCCCTGGACGAGTTCGTCCCGCGTTGGCAGGTCTGCCGACATACGCGTCTCCCGACGACGCCGATGCCCTTAGAGGATTGCGTCGGTCTCGAACCCGTCCTGTCGGCTCGAGCGGTAGTCACGTACTGCCTCATCTGGAGCGGCGATGGAGTGTGTCGGTGTCCCTCGCTCGAGAGACGAGACCGGCACTATCGCCGAGTGCCCTGTATGCTGAGACGTCGCGAACCCGCAGTGACCACTCCTGCTATTCGAAGGTGTGAACCGGCTACGGGGCCGGAGAACCCAGGAAGGGGCCGTCGACGACTGCCGGCGGTGCGGAGCCACTGTCGATAGAGGTACCGAGACGTGCCCTGTCTGGGACACAGAAGGGATCGTCCAGTACCGGATCTCCTGGCACACGCCAGAGGGGTACAACACGCTCGTCGATGTAGCGGAGAACACGGGGCCACCGTCGAGGCACTCACGGGCCTGGGACCTGACCACGTCTCAGCGACACAGATTTCCAACCCTCCCTACATATTCAAGTGTCAGAATCCGTATTTATAGCCTATGCTACTTTCCGGCAAAAGTGCGGACAAACTTTCGAAGAGAACTCAAAATCCGCCGCCAAACCTCCGATTATGACCGCCAGTGGGGAGTCCCTCAACCACGATCACCACCGATAAACACGACCCCGTCACATGGGGAAGTACGTTTACATGACCTACAGTGACAATTGCTCGGTTTTTGACGTATCCTGGGCCAAGTGGTAAACTCACGTCTCTCATTTGGTGTTCCATGTCACCGGAGGCAGACGAGATTCGCGTGTGGCTCGTTGAGCGTGGATACAATAACCGTGATCTCATCGTTCTCAAGTACGCAACACCCGACGGAGAGCGAATGTTCCGAAAAGAAGTTGCGTCGCAGGCTCTAGAGACGGTGACCGCCGCAAAAGATGTCTCTCCTAAGAATCTCGGACCCATCGATGAGGCTGGAGTGCAGGAACGGTACGCTGCTGAAGCTACGCGAATGGCAGAGAAGCACGATCCGGATGATCCAGTGTAATCCCTACCAGCAAGGAAACACTCCTACACGCTATGTTCAATGGTGGATACCCGTGACCTAGTTTTCGAATCTTTGTGAGTCGAACTATTCCAATTCCTCCTCTGGGGCGTGCATTCTCTCATCTGTGTTTGGCTGCAGTTGGTGGATCAAGTTCAGATGCATGAGATGGAGATGCATCCCGATTCCGTACAGGATGAGCCCCAAGCCCGCGAAAATAAGCGGGAGGAGTATCGAATCAATTGCCTGTGGCACGCTATCTAGATTCGCCGGTAAGACTCCCACAACTGCCAAGAGGAACGCACACAGAATGAGGAGGTATCCCACACGAACCGCACGAGCGTAATTTCCGACCTGTTGAATTCGACGCTCAATCTCCTCTTGGGAAGGTAGCGATTTTTCGTTGGTCATAGACGGTTGCAAGCCGATAGTCGGTGGTTGGAAGGATAATCATGCAACTTGCAAAGATACCGGCTGACTGTGTCATGCTACCACACATAGACGACGAAAAATCTGACTGAATATCGGAGACCCGATGCTAGTGGCAGAAATTTAAGTCATTCTGACCGTTCGAGCCTTTTCCGGCGAGTCTCGAACTCTTCGTCGGTGAGCTCGCCACGGGCATATGACCGCCGTAGTTCCTCCATCTCTGAGGGTTGCGACGGTCGATTTTCCGTTGTGCTTCGAACGACGAGATATCCTCCGCCGAGTAGGGCGAGAAGGAAGACGATCGGGACGAGTATCCCGGTGAACGGCCACCATCCGCCGGAAGTCCCGTTCCTGCCCATCATTCCTCCGAATCCGAACCCCATCGTGAGCATCGGCAGTACGATAATTGCTCCCAGGAGTAGAAGAATGAGCGTCGTCGTGTCGAGTTGAGTTGAAGATGACATCGGTTTCAGGCTTCCGAGGCGGGTTCGAAGTCGTCTGTGACGGCCGAGAGCGTGCGCTCGATCCGATCCTGAACTTCGGTTGCGATACCATCGAGTGCCTCGTTGTCGGCGATCCCAAGGAGTTGGTGGGGGTCGACGGCACTCACTACGATGTCTCCGTCGTCGGTTTCGTAGACGACGACGTTACACGGGAGGAGCGCCCCGAGTTCGATCTCCTCGATTACTCCCTCGTGTGCGAGCGACGGGTTGCACGCACCGAGAATTCTGTATTGCTGGAATTCTTCTCCGAGTTTCTCCTCGAGCGTCGCTTGGACGTCGATGTCACAGAGGACACCGAATCCTTCGTCCTCGAGCGAAGCGATCGTGGTATCGACGACCTCGTGGAAGTCACCTGATACGCGTGTTTGTATGGTATAGTCCATACACTACAAAACTACCCCCATCCGTTTAATACTGTGCTTGCAGAATAGTGGTCAGCGATAGTATCCTCGGAACCGTTCTCCTACAATATATATCGTGGGAAACAGGGACGACCGTCACGAGGAGGTTACAACCGTGATGGCTACGAACAGTAAAACGGACCCAGAACAATTGACATCCTCCCCGCGCTAAAGCGCGAGGATTCCTCCGTTGGGGGTTCGGCTATCGATCCACGGAGGCAACTTGCGGGTTCGTGCGCACTTCTTTGGGACTTTCGTGAGGGTGTGGTTTCCCCGACCAATCGTGGCCGTCCCACTCGAATCGCACGGGCCGTGCCATCGGCCTGATTTCGCAATCGCTGTTTTCTCGAAGGAACGTTTCTGACGCCGTGAGGTCGGCGTGCCCCTCGAATCCACACGGACACGTCAGCGTATCCCCGTGGCGAACCGTCTTCTCGTGATCGCCACACTCGGGACACGTCTGACTCGTCCATGCTTCCGACTCGGCTTCGAGAGAGATGCCGTATTCCTCACAGACGCACGCGAGACGGTGGATGAACTTCTTGAACGCCCAAAAGTTGTGCGTCTTCTCGTTCACTCTGACCGACCAGTGCGTTTCCAACACGTCGGTCAAGTCGCCCACGTACACCGTTGCCACGCCCTCGTCGTGTAGCCGTTCAACGAGGTCGCGCACCAGCGCGTTTTGTGCGTGGTCACGGCGCTTCGTCCGCTGTCGGTACAGCCGTCGAATCCGTTTGGAACTGTAGCGGCCCTCTCGGAGTTTCGACTGTAGGCGGGCGATTTCGTCGGTCGTCTCGCGGAACCGTCCGAACAACTCCCGACCGTCGTAGAGGTATTGGGAACCAGCAGTCGTGGAACACGCGACGAGGTTGTTCGCGCCAACGCCGAGGGCGGCTTCGTGAGAAGCCAGTGGTGAATCCAGTCGAGAATCAGGGACGGTGACTGGTTGGAAAGCCCTGAACGTGTCGCTCACCTCGTCGTACTCAAGTTCCAGACGACCCTGTTTGCCGTCCCATTTCGGATTGCCTCGGACTTCGAGGCGGAGTCGTTCGTGGTAGCCGAGTCCGTATTTGTCTTTCAGTTCTTGCCCGACAGGGATTTCCAGACGGCTTCGCTTCCCCCACTCAATCGTGTACTGGTTGCATCGGATGTAGGTACGGAGTTCTCGTCCGTCCTCCTCGTTGCCCCAGTACGACGGTGGGTTGGCGTACTCGCCTTTCTCTTTGAGGGCGAAGAACGACCGCCACGCTTCGCTGTTCTTGCGCGTGACCTGTTGGACGGTCGCGCTTCCGACGACGCCGTTGTAGCGTCCTCGGTACTCGGAGGTGTCCCACACGTCGCCGTCACCGAAGTAGTTCTGACGCCGTTCGTAGGTCAGTTCGTTCCACAGGGAGGCGGAAGCGTCGAGTAGCCGTAGGAGGCATTCTTTGTCGTTCTCAGTCTGTGGAACCACCTCGAAGGTGTTGACGCGTTTCATGCGTCACCACCTTCCTGTTCAGCGATGTACTGTTCGACAGCGCCCTTCGAAGCGCTTCCCGCTGTTCCGACGTAGTACGAACGAGTCCACTTCACGCGGTCATCGTACCGCTGGTTGTACTTCCGCGCCGAGATGCCCTTGATCCAGTTGACGATGAGTGACGGGGCGTTCTTGGGTGGACTCCCGATGAACAGGTGTACCTGGTCGGACATGACCTCGGCCTCGGCCAGTTCGAGGTCTTTGTCCTCACAGATTTCCGCGAAGATGGTTTCGAGACGTTCCTTCGTCTTCCCCGTCAGGTGCGAACGTAGGTATTTTGGTACGAACACTATGTGGTAGTAGAGTTCGTATTTCGCGTGACGGGTACTCTTCACCATCTATGCATACTATCACAGTACAAGGGTTAAAGATTGCGTTGGAACCCCGTCTGTGCCATCGTCGGCGGTTGAATACTGTTGGTCGGCTTCATCCCCGCGCTAAAGCGCGAGGCTTTCGCCTCGCATTTTCCGTAAACTGTCCCAGGGGCGAGCCTCGAGATTAGCGTCGTCTACGTGGGTGGGTTCCATGGTGGGGTTTTCCGGAACGGGGGCATCTGTGTCGGCCATTTTGAGGGGTCTGACCGGACGGCTTGTCCTGCGTTCGGCCATTGCGTTCTCCGTCCGTCCGGTTCTCCTTGTTCACGGTCGCACCTGCTGTCTCGGGATCGATATCCAGCCGATCCTTGGCATCGTCGATTGTTTTGCTTTGTTGAATAGCTTCTGAATGGTAGTTAGAGAGGCTCACAGAGCTTTTCTATGTTGATGATGGCGAACATGAGGACAATTTCACGGAACTG
>NZ_FOKW01000013.1 GCF_900112205.1 Natronobacterium haloterrestre
CGAGGATATCGATTTCCATAGACAGAATCGAATTCCTCGGCTTCATCCTTCTAAGCTAGTGATATCGGCGGATTAGATCGCTATTCAACAGAGCACCCTTTTCCGGTCTGGCGGGTAACCCTGTGTTATGGAGGCACTTACCTCGAGTCAGGAGGAGCAAGAACTCTCCGCCGACACCATCCTGGAACTGCTCGCCAATCGGCGGCGACGATACCTCCTGTACGCACTGCGGGGGCGGGAAGATCCGATCGAGCTCTCGACGCTCGCCGAACAGGTGGCCGGCTGGGAACACGACGTGCCGCCGGACGAGGTCGAGAAAAACGAGTACAAGAGCGTCTACGTCTCGTCGGTCCAGTGCCACGTCCCGAAACTGGCCGACGCGGGCGTCGTCGACCACGACGAGGACAACCACACGGTCGTCCTCTCGGACAACTTCGACCAACTCGAGCCGTACCTCCGGGTCGTGATCAAGGACGAACCCGAAAACTCGACGTTGCACTCGGCGCTGCAGGCGGAGTCGGGTGACGGGTTCTTCAGTCAGATCCGGGAGAACGTCGCACGCCTCAAGCACTGACTACTGCCGGGAAGCACCGACGAAACCGAGATAGTGGCGGATTACGGACGACGGCTCGAGGTCCTCTCCGGTTTGGCTCGTTTCGGATTCGGCGTCGGCGTCGGCGTCGGTTTTGGCGGCGCCGTCGATGGTTCACCGTCGATCAGACAGTGATGGCTTCCGGTTTGTGACGAACAGGATGGACTTTCTGGACGCGGAACTCGAAGCCCCCTGGCTCGAGCGGGTTGCTCCTTACGGATAAACGCACGAGGTCAGGATAGTGGGCTCGGGCGGGTTCGAACCACCTGAACTTCGCTCGCGGCCGCTCGCTCGTTCCGTCGTTCGGACCGCCCTCGTTCCACGAACCCGCTGCTCGCGAACTTGCTCGCAGCAGGAAGTGGGCTCGGGCGGGTTCGAACCACGGTCGCAGCGAAGCTGCCCCCTGATTAGAACCCGCCCTCAAGGACATTTCTGTGACCCACTGTCGTTCGTCCCAGAAATGGGCTCGGGCGGGTTCGAACCACCGACCTCGGCCTTGTAAGGGCCGCGTCATGACCAGCTAGACCACGAGCCCGCACCCTGACCAAAGCCACCCGCCCGAATAACATTTACTTTCTCGAGTCGCACGACAACCATGGCACTCGAGCGCACGTCGAAGGCCGTCCTGGTGCTCGCGGTCGTCGTGCTGGGCGCCGTCCTCCTCGCACAGGCCGGGCTCGTCTCGGCTCCGTGGGGTGACGACCGGGCCGAGGTGCGGGTCTTCGACGGCGACGACCACGCCGACGCCGACGGCGACGCCACACCCGGATCCGAGGAGCCGAAAGCGACCGTCCACGTCGAGGTCGCCGACACCTGGAACGAGCGCTACACGGGCTTGAGTAATCACGACTCGCTCGAGGACGGCGAGGGCATGCTGTTCGTCCACGACGACGAGGCCGAACGGACCTACGTAATGCGGGAGATGGACTTCGACATCGACATCGTCTTCATCGGCGCGGACCGCGAGATCACAGCGATCGAACACGCACGCGCGCCCGAACCTGGCGAGGACGGCGAGGATCTCCAGTACAGCGGCGAGGCGAAGTGGGTCCTCGAGGTGCCCCGCGGGTACGCCAACGAGACCGGCATGGCGGTCGGCGACACGGTCGAGATCGATATCGAACCCGAGGGCGAGCGGGCCGACGACGGGAACGGCGCGGACGGCGGACAACCGGCGTATTTCGATTCGTAGCAAACGCTTATTGGTACCGGTCCCCGAAGCGGATACGATGAGCGGAAGCGGCGTCGACTGGGACGACGACGACCCGTTCGAGGAGCAACGCGAGGAGATCGAGAACCCGATGAAGCGGCTGTTCCTCGAGTACGGCCGCGACTACTCGTTTCACGCGGTCGTCGGCATCGTCGCGAGCGTCTTCGCCCGCGTGCTGGATCTGCTGCCGCCGGTGATGCTGGCGGTGGCGCTCGACGCGGTGTTCCGCGAAGAGGCCAGCAGCACCAGCTACTCCGAGGCGCTCCCGTTCGGCGGCGACCTCGTGTCGCCGTACGTCCCCGCCTCGCAGGTGGAACAGTTCTACCTGACCGTCGGCGTCATCGCCGGCGCGTTCTTCTTCGGGGCGGCGTTTCACTGGCTCCGCAACTGGGGGTTCAACGCCTTCGCCCAGAACATCCAGCACGACATCCGGACCGACACCTACGACAAGATGCAGCGGCTGAACATGGACTTCTTCGCGGACAAGCAGACCGGGGAGATGATGTCCATCCTCTCGAACGACGTCAACCGCCTCGAGCGGTTCCTGAACGACGGGATGAACTCCCTGTTCCGTATGGCGGTGATGGTCCTCGGGATCGGCGTCATCCTCTTTGCGTACAACTGGCAGCTCGCGCTCGTCGCGTTGCTCCCGGTGCCGCTGATCGCCGTGTTCACCTACTTCTTCGTCAAGATCATCCAGCCCAAGTACGCCGCCGTCCGCTCGGCCGTCGGCAAAGTCAACTCCCGACTCGAGAACAACCTCGGCGGGATCCAGGTGATCAAATCGAGCACGACGGAAGAGTACGAGTCCGAGCGCGTCGACGACGTCTCGCGGGACTACTTCGACGCGAACTGGGACGCCATCGAGACGCGCATCAAGTTCTTCCCCGGACTGCGAGTGATCGCGGGGATCGGGTTCGTCGTCACGTTCCTCGTCGGCGGCCTGTGGGTCTTCCAGGGGCCGCCCGGGCCGTTCACCGGCACTCTGAGCGAGGGCGAGTTCGTCGTGTTCATCCTCTATACGCAGCGGTTCATCTGGCCGATGGCCCAGTTCGGGCAGATCATCAACATGTACCAGCGCGCCCGCGCGTCCTCGGCCCGGATGTTCGGGCTGATGGACGAGCCGAGCCGTGTCGCGGAGACGCCGGACGCGACGGATCTCGAGGTCCGCGAGGGTCGCGTCGAGTACGATCACGTGACGTTCGGCTACGGCGGCCGCGAGGGAAGTGATCGATCCGACCGCGAAGCCGACGGAGCGGACGACGAGGTCATCGTCGAGGACATCGATTTCACCGTCAGCGGCGGCGAGACGCTGGCGCTGGTCGGCCCCACCGGCGCGGGCAAGTCGACCGTCCTCAAGCTTCTCCTGCGGATGTACGACGTCGATCAGGGCGCGATCAGGATCGACGGCCAGGACATCCGCAAGGTGACCCTCGAGAGCCTGCGCGAATCGATCGGCTACGTCAGCCAGGACACCTTCCTCTTCTACGGGACCGTCGAGGAGAACATCAAGTACGGGAGCTTCGACGCCGACCGCGAGGACGTGATCGAGGCAGCGAAGATGGCCGAGGCCCACGAGTTCATCCAGAACCTGCCCGAGGGGTACGACACGGAGGTCGGCGAGCGCGGGGTGAAGCTCTCGGGCGGCCAGCGCCAGCGGATCTCCATCGCGCGAGCGATCCTCAAGGACCCCGACATCCTCGTGCTCGACGAGGCGACAAGCGACGTCGACACCGAGACGGAGATGCTCATCCAGCGCTCGATCGACGAACTCGCCGCCGATCGTACCACGTTCGCCATCGCCCACCGGCTCTCGACGATCAAGGACGCCGACCAGATCCTCGTCCTCGAGGACGGCCGGATCGTCGAGCGCGGCCAACACGAGGAACTGCTCGAGAACGGCGGGCTCTATTCGCACCTCTGGGGCGTCCAGGCGGGCGAGATCGACGAGCTACCGCAGGAGTTCATCGAGCGCGCCCAGCGCCGGCAGGCGCGGACGGAAGTCGGGAACGACGACTGAAAACGTCGACGTCGATACGGCGTCCGCGACGGGCGACCGACTCAGAACGACTCCTGCTCGCGCTGTCCCTCCTGCTCGGGCGCGCCCTCGTCCTGTCGGTCCTCGCCCGCCGCGGGCGGCGTCCGGTCGCTGTAGTTCTTGCGTCCGATCGCCTCGTCGCCGACCATGTTCATGATCGCCTGCTCGACCGAACCGTAGTCCCGGTACTCGTCCTCGTTCATCGGCCCGATCAACTCCTCGAGGGTCATCGTCTCCTCGCCGAAGTCGACCTCGCGGTCGCCGTGTTCGTCCAGCAGGTCGTCCTGGCTGATCGGATACTCGACGGCCTCGAGGTCGTCGCGGAGGTCCCCCAGTTCGACTCCCAGTTCGCGGCTGTCGTCGGTCATAGGTGAGACGTGCGGGACCAGGGTGAAACGGGTTGAGCCTGCGCTCGCCACGGTGGGTAACTGCGTTGACGGCCGTCGATGGTCGGTGGTTTCATGTCCGAACGGGCGATCTACTCTCCCATGGACTTGAGCGACGCGACGTGGACCGACGTCCGGGACTGCGAGGCCGAGCTCGCGGTCGTCCCCGTCGGCAGCACGGAACAGCACGGCCCCCACGCGCCGCTCGGCACCGACGTCGTAACCGCCGAGGCAGTCGCCGACGCGGGCTGCGAGCGCGTCGACCGCGAGGTCGTCCGCGCGCCGGCGATCCCCGTCGGAGTGGCCGAGGAACACCGCCAGTTCCCCGGCACGATGTGGGTCTCGCCGGACACCTTCCGGAGCTACGTCCGCGAATCCGTCGAGAGCCTGTTCTACCACGGGTTCGAGCGCGTCGTCCTCGTCAACGGCCACGGCGGGAACGTCGACGCGCTCCGGGAGGTCGGCGCGCGACTCACGCGGGACGGCGACGAGGGGACCTACGCCGTTCCCTTCACCTGGTTCGAGGCCGTCGGCGACCACTCGAGCGACATGGGTCACGGCGGCCCCCTGGAGACGGCGCTGCTCAGGGAGGTCGCACCGGAGCTCGTCCGCGAAGACCGGGTCGACGAGGCGAGCGCGGACGCCGCCGACGGCTGGGGGGAGTGGGTGAGCTACGCGAACCTGGCCTACGACAGCGCGGAGTTCAGCGACAACGGCGTCGTCGGCGACCCCCGCGAGGGGTCGGCAGAGCGCGGCGAGGAACTGCTCGAACTGGCGGCCGCGGCGCTGGCGCGGCTGCTCGAAGCGATCGCGGAGCGGGACGTTTCGCGGCCGGAACGCCGATAGCGGCGGGAGTCGGTTCTCGGTTCGTTACTCCGCCTCGGCTTCCTCGGTCCCTTCGTCCCCGTCGCCGGCGTCCGCCTCTTCATCCTCGTCCGCATCCCCTTCCTCGTCTTCGTCGGGCACCGCCTCCTCGAGCGTCCCGCGAAGCGCCGGGATCGTCGAGGTGAGGTCGCCGACCTGCTCGCCGGCCTCGGCGACGTCCTCGATCGCTCCCTCGAGGTCCGCGATCTCGGCCTCGAGGTCGTCGGCGTCGTCGAAGGCGTCCGCGCGCTGGCCCATCGTGAACCACTTCTTGGCGTCGCGGAGGTGATCCTCGGCGTCGCCGGGATCCAGCGCCGAGTTGAGCCCGTTGAGCACGCCCAACACGTTGTCGGCGTCGGTCTCCCAGACGTCGTCGGCCGCCGGGAGGGCCGCCCAGGCCTCCTCGAGCGAGGATTCGACGTCTTCGCGCATCTCGTTGGCCGCTTCGCCGAACAGTTCCTCGTCGTCGCCGAACGTCGCTTGGCTCATGTCACCACCTTCACGGGGACCGAGGTTAAAAGGTCGCCCGAAAGTGAAAGTGAAAACGGGCTCGAGCGGGCGGCTCGAGATGAAATAGCGAGCGGATTTCGAAAAGGTGTATACTGCGCCGGGTCGGGAATCCTACCGGGTCCGCAACTCCCGTGCTGGCTTGCTGCCGGAGGCGATCGTGTCGACGCCGGGGCTGTACAGGTGGACCGGCTCCGTCTCCGGCCGGTCGAACCCGTTGGCGGCGAAGAGGGTGTTCTCGCGGAACGAGACCTCGGCGTCGTACAGCGGCCAGGGCTCGTGGGAGACGTCTGCGTACCGGATCGATCCGTCCGGCGCTTCGGTGTAGTAGCGGTAGCGTTCGGTCAGGAAGTGCTCGAGGCTCCCGCGGTCGGCGTAGTATCGGCTCCCGGTCGGCCCGTACGTCGCGTCGAAGCGAACCGGGCGCGCGCCGCGGTGGCGACGCCGACTCGTGAACCCGACACTGCCGTCGTCGGCGGAGAGATCGATGTCCGCGTAGTAGTACGGGAGGTGGTGGAACAGTCGCGCGCCGAGGACCGCGGCGAGCCCGTCGGCGTCGAGGCTGAAGAAGTACACCCCCGGACGGCCCTCGTAGGAGACGTACGTCCGCAAGTTGAGTTCGGGCAGCGGTACCCCGGTTCCGGACGGCAGCGCCCGCGGCCGGACGTCGACGTTCGTGAAGGGGACGACCGAGAGCCACGCCTTCCCGTCGTGAGTATCGACCGACAGGCGCTGCGGGAGGTGTGGACGTACCCGGTCTGGCTCGACCGGCCAGTTGGCAAACAGGAGCCGTCGCCACCCCATCGAGAGGGACACGACCATGTCGAAGCTTGGGACAGTGAGCGTAAGAAGACACTGCCCAACGGGGCCGTAGCTTCGTTTCCGTCTCGGTCCTACGACGACCGGCCCTCGACCGACTCGAGTCGCATCAGCGGATAGCCGTCCTCCATCTCCATGCGGGCGACGACCTCGCAACCCTCGTAGTCGATCACGATTTCGACCTCGAGGAACCGCCCCGTGAGTTCGGTGTAGTCGGCTCCCCCGTCGGCGATGGCGGCCGCGAGTTCGTCCTCGCGAACGTCGACCTCGACGGCACGGCAGTGGGGCTGGTTCTCGATCGCCTCCTCCATCGCGGTCGCGACGCTGTCGGCGCTGTCGGGCGAGACCGGCGTGCCGGCGAACTGGTGATACAACGAGCCGAACTTGATGCCGGCCTCGAAACAGGCGGCTTCGGCGTCGGTCGGCGCGGTGTCGGTCATACTCGAGCCCTCGCGGGCGGTCGGGAAGGGGGTTGCGGTCCCGGGCCGGGTCCGGTCGCCAATCCGGAATCGCACGTTACTTACCGACGCTTTCCCTCACACCGAACGAATGGCACAGTCGGTCCTGCTCACGGGAGCTTCGGGGCGTGTCGGGCAGGCGATCCTCGAGGGCCTCGCGGACGAACGGGAGTACGAGTGGCGGTTGCTGGACCGGGATCCACCGACGGGGGATCGTGACTACCCGGGGGAGTTCGTCGTGGCGGACATCACCGACGAGGAGGCGGTCCGTGAGGCGATGGAGGGAATCGACGCCGTTCTCCACCTCGCGGGCGACCCGCGTAAGACCGCACCGTGGGAGAGCGTCCTGCCGAACAACATCGACGGCACCCAGACGGTCTACGAGGCCGCGGTCGACGCCGGCGTCGACAAGGTCGCCTTCGCCTCCTCGAACCACGCCGTCGGGGCCTACGAGACCGACGAGCGGACACCGGATATGTACCGCGAGGACGACGAGTTCCAACTCGACGGGACCGAACTCCCCCGCCCCGGCAACCTCTACGGCGTCTCGAAGGCGACCGGCGAAATCCTGGGTCGGTACTACCACGACGAATACGGCCTCTCCGTGGTCTGTGTCCGGATCGGCAACCTCACCAAAGATCACCCGCCGATCGACTACGAACGCGGGCAGGCGATGTGGCTCTCCCACCGTGACTGTGCACACCTCTTCGATCGCTGTATCCGGGCGGAGTACGACTACGAGGTCGTCTACGGCATCTCCGACAACGACCGCAAGTACTATTCGATAGAGCGTGCTCGAGAAGTGCTGGGGTACGAGCCTCGCGACAATTCTGCCGATCACGGCTGACGCTCGGTTCCGACACGTACCGGCGAGAGGCGACTGCAGCGCCGGGTAACTCGGCGATGAAAATCGTTTCCGAATTAAAACCACAGTTGTCGATACAGTTTCGCTACCGGTCGATCGACCCGAAAACGACGTGTGAACCACCCCTCTGTCTGCGTGTCAATTCCACACAGTCTCGAGTTACCAAATTAAATGCCGGGAAACGAACGATAGAGTTTATTCACGGCTTCGTTCAACGACCGGAGACCCCCAGCGGGGTGTGAGATTTCCATGAGCAAAAACGATCAAAATCCGACAACGGATTCGCAACGCTCCCGGCTGAAAGACGGTGCACTCGCTGCCACGGCCCTTGCGGTCGGGACTGGTGCCGCGGCGAGCACGGCGGCCGCACAGGACGACGAAGACGTCGTCATCACTGCAGAAGACTACTATCCGGACGTGAACTTCGACGTCGTCGCCCAGTACGAATCGGGTGCGAGGGACAATATTTTGGAAGCGTTCGAGGACGAGTTCGACGACAGCGACGATTGGGAGGTGTACGCCATCGAAATCGACGTCGGCGGGTCGGCGAGCGAACTCGGTCACCTCCTCGCGGACGAAGAGGAAACCGACGTCAGCGAGGGCGATTCGGGAACGTTCGATACGAGCGCGTCGTTCCGGAATTCGGAACTCGGCCTGCTCGAGGTGGACCCGGGGCTGTAGACGACCTCAGAGACGAAACGACGGCGATAACCGGAAGACGACTGCCGTCGAACTCCTTCCGTTACCAGTTCTCGGTTGCGTCCGGGACAGGCGACTCCCCGTCGGTGCCGATATCCGGACTCGAAGGGGCTTCCGGAACAGACTCAGCGTCTCAGTCCGCGTTCGCGAGCGAGCACGCGGGGCTGCAGAACCCGCGTTCCGCCGCGTTCGCGTCGGGATAGGCCCTGAATTCGTCGCCACACTCCTCGCACGTGATGGAAACGAACTCCGGCATAGCAACCGATGGTTGGACCTCGAGCAGGAAAACGTACTGGAACGCTCGAGCCAGCCGTCACTCCGAAAACAGTCCCTTCACGTCCTCTTCGCGGGACCGACGCTTGCTGACGTGCTCCGACAGTCGCCGGTAGACGAGCCCGCGGTGCTCGTCCTCGCGGACGAAGTCGAAAAGCAGGGCGATGAACAGACTGTCGTCCGCGCCGGCCTCGAGGTCCCGCCGGGCGTACGTTCGGGCCCGCTCGACTGGGTCTTCATCGAAGCCCAGTTCCTCGGCGAGGACGACCGCGGCGATACCCGTTTCCGTGACCCCGAGCGAGTCGAGCGTCGGTACCTCGCGCTCGTGCTCGAGTCGAACCGGGGGTCGGCGTTCAGCGATTTCGGGATCAGCCGAAAGCGACGCGAGGAAGCGACGGATCGGCCCGACCTCGAGACCGCGGTACGTCGACGGAAGGGTTGCGAGGTAATCGCCGGCGCTTTCTGCCAGCCCGACGGCTCCCTCCCAGTTGCGGTTTCGGGCGTGGTAGACCGCCCCACTCGTCTGGATCAGCCCGTGTAGCAGTCGCTCGTCGTCGGTGCCGGACTCGAGTTCGAGCCAGTGGTCCTCCCAGGCGTCGTGTGCGGCGTGGTAGTAGCCGTCGTTGTAGACGGCGATTCCCGCTCGGAGGTGATCGCGCATGTGGAAGCGTTGGTGCCGGACGGTCCTGTGGCTGTCGACCGCACTGTCCGCTCGGAGCGAGGACGCGGAACGTGGAACGTGGAACGCGGAACGGTGACGCCGGATATCTTCCGCCTCCGGCAGGGCGGGCAGACAACTGTCGAAAACGGGGAGCGGGACGCGGCGTTCCCGACCGGTTACTGGCCGCCACCGGCGAGGCGGTACTCGAGGTGACGACAGTCCACCACATTAGTATGGGACGGATTACGAGAGTTGTGACCGCCTGCTGGGGCGTAATTACCGACTACTGACTACTGACTATCGACCACTAACTACCGACTACTGACCACTCCGAACGTCCTCACTCCCAGCGGAACTCGCCATCGCGCTGGACGACTTCGCCGTCGATCTCGAGCCGGGAATCCTCGCTGACGTCGGTGATCATGTCGACGTGAACCGCGGAATCGTTGCCCGACTCTCCGTCCGGCAGGCAGGCGTCGTAGGCCCGGCCGACCGCGAGGTGGACGGTGTCGCCCATCTTCTCGTCGAACATGATGTTGTCCGTGTAGCGGTCGATGGCGCGGTTCATCCCGATCCCGAGTTCGCCCAGGCGACTGGCCCCCTCGTCGGTCTCGAGGATGTCGCCGACGACGGACTCGCCCTGTTCGGCCTCGTAATCGACGACTTCGCCGTCCTCGAACTCGAGGCGGACGTTCCGGACGGTCTCGCCCCGGAGCGTCATCGGGACGTCGAAGGTGACCTCGCCCTCGGTGGCGTAGGGTGCGGTGAAGACCTCGCCGCTTGGCAGGTTGTGCGAGTCGTAGGCGACCGAGGCGGCACTGTTGACCGCGGTCCGGTCGTCGATCCGCATGGTGAGGTCGGTCCCCTCGGAGACGAGTCGGACCTCCGACCCCTCGTCGAGGAGGTCTTTCATCCGGGCCATCTCCTCGGCGAACGACTCCCAGTCGCGCAGAATCGCGTCGTAGGCGAACTCCTGGTACTCCTCGTAGGCCATCTCGGCCTGCTGGGCGAGCGACCGGGTGGGATGGTACGTCGAAACCCAGCGGGTGTCGTACCGCCGTTCGCGGATCTCCCGGCGGGCCTCACGGTGTTTCCGGCGCGTCTCGCTCGAGACGTCAGCCGTGGCGCTCGTGTTCCGGCCGCCGCCCAGCGAGAGGTAGACGTCGGCCTCCTCGAGCAGCGCCTTCTCGTGGGCCGCCTCGTCGAACTCCCCGTCGTGTGCGCGGAGGTACGCACGCGTGATCTCGTCGGAACTGTAGGTCGCGAGGAGGTTGGCCCCGCGCTCGCCGAGTTCCTCGGCGACGGCGACGGCGAGTTCGTGTGCGTCCGGCCCGACCGACACCACGACGTCGTCGCCCGCCTCGACGCGGGCGCTCCAGTCGACCAGTACCTCGGCGTGTTCGCGAACGCGTTCGTCCATACCCGGGGATGGCGACGGGCACACAAAATCCCAACCTTTCGGAGTGGATCGGCGACCGACGGCCAACGGCCGACGGCCGACGGCCGACGACCGACGACCGACGGGCACCTCGAGCGATTGCGCGTTTAGGAAGGCACTTCGGCGACGTCGCCGTCGGTCCGGGATCGGACGAGTCCGACGATCGCGTAGACGATCGGCGTGTCGAGCACCGCGATGGCGAGTTTCAGCAGGTACTGACCGATCATCAGCGCGGCGAGGTCCCCGATTGGGAGCACGATTCCGACCCCGAGCAGCGCCGGAGCGACCGCGAAGGCGACGGCGACGAAGATGACCGTGTCGATCGCCTGGCTGGTCGCCGTCGAGCCGATGTTACGCAGCCAGAGCTTGTCTCCGCCGGTGTAGCCCCGGATCCGATGGAACGCGATCACGTCCCAGTTCTGACTGACGAGGTACGCGAGCAGGCTCCCCAGGACGATGTTGGTCGAGGCGCCGAGCACGTCGGCGAACATGGCGGGATCGATGCTGTTCGGGGCGGCCGGAGCGGCGACCGTCGACCAGACCAGCGCGAGCACGACGAAGTTCAGCGCGAACCCGACGTTGACGACGATCTGGGCCGCGCGTCGCCCGTAGAGTTCGGTGTAACAGTCGCTCGCGAGGAAGGTCAGGGCATAGGCCAGCGCGGCACCCGGCAGAACGAGAGCGTCGCCCGTGATGGGCAGCGAGAACGGCAGCGAGAACGCAAGCACCTTCGAGGCGGTCAGTTGCGCGGTCACCAGTGCCGTTACGAAGAGCCCGATCAGGGCCACCTGCGGCACCGTCGGTACAGCGGAACGCCCCGAACGAGGTTGAGAGCGAGTCATAGCCGTCGCGTATCCATCGACGCTACCTAAACGGTTCGAGATCCGTTCAGTATCGGTCGGCGGCTCCGACACGGCACAAACCTGTCACCAATCAGCCATTATACAGGGTAAAACCCAACTCAAGGCGACACAAGTCACAGTAAGTCGTCTAAAACGCGTCCAACAGTCGTAATACGCCGCCGATAACAAATAGTCAGTCGTGTGGTTTGATTAGACGGGTGAAACATGGACGATTTGACCGGATTCCAGCGCGACCTCCTGTACGTCATCGCGGGCGCAGACCAGCCGTCCGGACAGGACGTCAAAGACGAGATCGAGACGTACTACAGTTCCGAGATCAACCACGGGCGGCTCTATCCCAACCTCGATACGCTCGTCAACAAGGAACTCGTCGAGAAGGGACAACTCGACAGACGGACCAACTACTACGCGATCACCGACGACGGTCGTCGGGCGATCGAGAAACGCCGGGAGTGGGAACGCCAGTACGTCGACGTCTGACTGACTCGCCGAGGAGAGCGACCGCGCCTCGAGGCTGCGAGAGAGACGACTCCGCCGCCACTGAAAGAAGCGGGCCACGGGGAGGCCACGAACGGCGGCGCGTTCGAACGACGACCGAACGACCTCGTCACCGCCGGCTGGAATCCGGTCGTCCGTTCGCTCGCCGACGGTGAGGCCGTTACTCCGCCGCCGAATCGTCGACAGATCCCGCTCCGGTCGCGAACAGCGGTTCTAACTCTGCCGGCGTTCCGAGCGCGTAGAGCGCATCGCCCGCAGACAGCGTGTGATCTGTAGCCGGAAACGGGACGAGTTCAGTCCCGGAACCGCCATCCTCGTGTCCTCGCTCGACCAGGAGCACACGACCCGGAACCCAGTCGACGAACTCGTTCTCGAGGTCCGACCCCGGCTCGACCCTCGCGCGGACGACCGTCTCGGGGGCCGCCTCGAGCGCGGCAAGGAAATCGGGAACGGCCGTCGGCATCTCCGGGCGAGTAACGAGTCGATACTCCGGACCTGAAGCGATACTGCCGTTCCCGGCGGGATCGAACGCCGATGCGTCCGCCAGGTCGATAGCGATCGTCGCGGTCGTTTCGTCGGTCGCTCGAAGCGTTCCCGTCGCAGCCAGCCGCCGCGAATCGGCTTCGTCGCGGCGATCGGTCCAGAGTTCGACCGGATCTCCGGCGGTCGCGTCCGCCGGTGGATCCGCACGCACCGCGACGGCAGCGGTATCGGGCGGGAGGGTCCGGCTGCTCCCTCGACGACGACCGCCGATCGCCAACCGTTCGACGACCCCGTCCCGGGCGAGGTCCACCGAGGCGTGTCCGATGTCGTAGTCCCGCTCGAGTCGATCGACCAGCCGCGACTCGAGATCGTCGATGGACAGCGCGTGCGGAAACAGCATCGTCCGTCCCTCGAGCGTGCGCTTGGTTTCTCGGTCGACGACGGGATAGCCGTCGGCGTCCGCGATGGTCTCCGGGAGATGGATCGGACCGGATAATCGCGCCGATCCGAGGATCGCAGCGGCCTCGCCGATATCCGGAATCGGTTCGATCCCGTAGACCTCGCAGGCGAGGTGGTCACCGATGCGCCGTCCGCCCTCGGCGGCGACCGTGCCGGCGAGCGCAGCCCCGAGGACGTAGACGGCGGTCGCGTGGTGAAACGGATCGGCTCCGGCGATCACCGCGGTTCCCCGGGCAGCAGCGACGTTCAATGGAAGTCCGACGGCGACGAGTCCGGCGAGAGTACTGACGCCGATCGGCAGACGTCTCGTCCCGTACCAGCGGTACGCGAACGCGATCCCCGTCGCGGCAATCGTCGCGAGGAGGGCGAAACCCAGGACGTTGACGAGGGCTGTTTCGGTCCACTCGGTGACGAGGGTCGCCAGGACGACGGCCATTCAACTCCCCTCCACGGTACACGACGCGGGCTCTTCCGCTGCTTTTGCCCGGGTCGACGAGTGCTGCGAAGACGCGCAGTCGCCCGTCGGATCGAGAAGGCGTTTCATCGTCGTCCGCGTCCCGGCGACGATCACCGCGTCGCTCCACTCGAGCGGAACGGACCCGAGGTCCGGATCGACGACCCACGAACGATCGACGTCCTCGACGGTCGCGGTTCGGTCGTCGTGCTCCCGATCCCTCGTCCCGACTCGCGCCGCGAGCACGGCGACGTCGTCCTCGAGCGTCGCGTCGACGTCGCCCGAAGCGAGTCGCGAGCGAAGACGACCGAAGGGGACAGAACGGATCGACTGATCCGCCCGCTCGAGGAGGGCACACGCCGCGGTATCGGCGTCGGCTCCGCCGCCGTTCGGTCCCGGAACGACGACGATCCGAGCGCGGTCGGCCTCCAGCAGGGGGTCGGCGTCGGCGGTCGGGACAGCGACGGTTACTCGCTCGAGGGCCCGGTTTTCGGGTTCTGAAGCCGACGTCTCCGAGTGTCCCTCGTCAGGGATCTGTCCAACGCTCAGGACTCGCCCGCGGACGGCCTCCGACCCGGTTCGGACGACGACCGTATCGGTCGCCGCCAGCCCGGTCGGAACGAGTGCCCGAATCGTGACTGCACGCCACCCTTCGGGAACGCGACTCGAGACGCCGTTCGCCGGCGGGGCCGCGGCGACCGTCGCGCGGCCTCGTTCGTCGATCGACGCCGAGACGGCGGCCAGGTCGTAGCTCGTTCGAAGGTTCGCTTCGAGCCGCGATTCGAGCGCCGACAGCGGCAGGTCCGCCGGAAGTCGCCACGAATCGGTCTCGAGTCTTTGTCGGAGAGCGGGATCGAGCGACGGGTGGCCCTCGAGATCGCGAACAGCGCCGGTCGCGGCGACCGCCACTCGACCGGCCGCGTCGACCGACTCGAGAGCGGCCGCCGAGAGGCCGCGTCCGCGACGCGCTGGCCGGACGGCCTCGAGCGGGAGGTCGGCAGCGACCCTTTCGGCCTGACTGTGGGCGTAGAGGCCGAGCGCGGCGATGACGAACGTTCCGACTGCGACTGGGAGCAGCAAGGTCGTCCCGCCGACGCCGGCAACCTGCTCGCCGGAGATCGGCAGGCCGACCGCGTACCCGTTACCGGCGGCGAGTGCAAGGGCGACGAGGACGGCGGCCGCCCGCGGGACGGTCCGATCGATGGCCTCGAGCCCGACCGTCAGACCGAAGACGGCGACCGCTGGTCCGGTTCCGAGGAGCACGCCGAACGCGACGGCGATCAGTATCGCGGTCGTGAGTTCGAACATCGCCCGTCGCGTCAGGCCTCCGTGACGATGATCTCCGGGTTCGGCTGTTCGTCGATGTAGTTGCTGTCCGAAGGCGGGACGATGTCGATCTCGAGCGTCCCCATGTCCTGGTCGGCCCGAAGGCTGGGTTCCTCGAGTTCGACGATGGCCTCGTTTTCGTCCGCCCCGGTGTGAGCCTCCTCGACGCCGTTGAGTTGGGCCGAGCCCGCCGAGACGAGGACCGTCGCGTCCTGGACGTTGTTTCCGTTCTCGTCGATGACGAAAACCGAGACGTCGGCGTCGGCGTCGGCCTCGACGACCTGGTCGTCGTTGGCCACTTCGACCGTGACCTCGGTGTCACCGACGTCACCGATCCCTCCGAGCATATTGAGCATGAGCGCCAGTGCCGCGACACCGACCGTGAGCGCGATCACGAGCCGGATCGGCAATCCCTCGATAGCGCGGTCGTCGTCGGCGAACGAGTCGCCTGCGGCCGAGTGCCGGCGCTGGTTCCCGGCGACTGCTTTCGATCGCATACCCCGGTTGGCCCAGGCTTCCGGTTTAAACCCCGGGACGAGGATTGAAGAGGGATGCCCAGGCAACGACCGGCGATGGAGTTCGTACTCGGTCGCGAAGACGACCTCGAGAGCGGGCCGGTCGGTCGCCTGGGCAGGTACCGGGCGCTCGACGGCAGCGACGGGGCAGCCCTCTATCTGGATCTCGATCGGCCCCACGCGGTGCTCGTGGTCGGAAAGCGCGGCTACGGAAAGTCCTACACGCTCGGCGTAGTCGCGGAGGCGCTCGCGCGGACACCGGGGGTTGCCCCCGTGATCATCGACCCGATGGGCGCGTTCCGTACGCTCTCGGAACCGGCGGACGGCGACCCGGTTCCGGCGACGGTCCTCGAGTCGCCGGCCGTCGCCCCCGGCGCGCTCGATCCCCGTTCCTGGTGTGAACTACTCGGGCTTTCGCCCGAAAGCGGGGCCGGCGGACTGGTCTGGCAGGCCGCCCTTTCGGCGGCGACGCTCGAAGACATGCGCGAGCGCGTCGATTCCGCCGACGCGCCGGCCGCCGATCGTCGCGCGGCGATCAACCACCTGTCGCTGGCCGATTCGTGGGACGTCTTCGACGCGGATGGACTCTCCGCAGCGGAGCTCGCGACCTCCGGAGTGACGGTCGTCGACGTCTCCGGACGCGACGCCGCGCCGATGAACGCCGTCTGTCGCGGCGTCGCGGAGGGGCTCTATCGGGCCCGCGTCGACGAGACGATCGACCGCCTCCCGTGGCTGTTGCTCGACGAGGCTCACGCCTTCTTCGACGGGGTCGCCGAACCAGCCCTCCGGACGATCCTCACGCGGGGGCGTGCACCCGGCGTCACGCTGGTCGCGGCGACCCAGCGGCCGAGCGCCGTTCCCCCGGTCGGCATCTCCCAGTCCGACGTTCTCGTCACCCACCGGCTCACCGCCGGCGCGGACGTGGACGCGCTCGAGGCGGCACAGCCGACGTACTTCGAGGGATCGCTGGCCAACCGGATGCCCGAACGGCCCGGCGAGGTCGTCGTGATCGACGACGCGACCGAGACGGTACACGCGGCCCGAATCCGGTGGCGGGACACCCCCCACGGCGGGGACAGCCCGCGAGCAAGCGATATCGCCGGCTACGAGGATCGTTCCGACCGGGGAGGCGGTGCCGAGGTTTAAGTACGATCGGTCGGCGAAACCGCCCATGACCGACACCGAGCGACTCGAGCGACGGCTCGCAGCGGTCGAACGCGCGGTCGTCGACGGCGACGCGAGGGTCGACGAGCTTGCGGATCTCGAGTCGGCCCTCGCGGCGATTTCCGATCTCGAGGAGCGCCTCGAAGAACACGAGCGTCGGCTCGCCGACCTCGAGGGTCGGACCGGATCGCTGGAAGGGTTCACGGGCGAGCTCCAGGCGGTCAACGAGGAGGTGGAGCGACAGGCTGCGGCGGCGGTCGCGGCCGTAGATCGCCTCGAGCGACGGCTTCCGGCATCCGGAGACGAAGACAGATACCCTGACGCGAGCACCGGACATCCGGATCGAACCGAGTCCGATCCGGACGACGAGTCCAACCGGAAACGATCGGCGACGACCGCAGGCGAGACCCCGGAGACGAGCACAGCGGCCGGAACGGGCCGCTCGACGAGCACCGAGCCGAATGCGCCGGAACGAACGGCGACAGCGGTCGTCGAGGGAGCGGATGCGACGGACGAGGACGACGGCGAGCCGCGACGGGACCGGGACGACGCCGGAACGCCGTCGTTTCCCGAATCGGCCGGGCGAACGTCGACTGGAGCGTCCGCCGACGCCGACGAGTCGACCGTCGTTCCGGCGGACCAGCGGTCGGTCGACCGACGACTCGAGGACGACCCCTCGCCGAATCCGGGCGACGTGCCGGAACCGAGAGATTCGAGGAATCAAGACGCGAGTACAACGGCAAGAAGCGAACCAGAGACGGGCGATTCCGACGCGAGTGACGACGACGCAACCGGACTGCTCGCGGCGCTTCGAACGAAGCTATGATCAGGTACGTCCTCGCCGCGTTGCTCACCGTCGCCGTGATCGCCCTGTCGCTCCCGGCGATCCAGAGCGCCGCGGGCGTCGCGAGCGAACGAGGATTCGCCGGAGACGTCGCAGCGATCGACGACGCCGCAGTGTCGCTACTCGAGAGCGAAGAACCCACACCGGACGGCGTCCCCGCACCGCGTCGAACCGTGACGGTCCCGTTCCCGGCCGACTCGCTGACGAGGGCTCCGATCGCGTACCTCCGGATCGAACGGATCGGCGAGACCGGAAGCCTCGCGTCCTACGCCACGGACGGCCGGGCCGAACGCCAGCACCCGATCGACGCGCCGATCGTCCACGCCGATCCGACCGCGAACGAAACAGTCGAACTCGGCGGCGTCGGGGAACGGCGTACGCTCGCGCTCACGCTCCAGCGGGACGGCGACGGCGACCCGGTCGTCGTCGCCACCGACTGAGGACGATGTTCGGCGACGCTACCCGACGGGCTATCGGCCCGGCGCTCGAGCGGATCGGATTCGAGCGGTGGGTCACATCTCGCGACGACGATACCCCGGGCCGGTGTTCGTGTGCGACCGCGTTCGACGAGGGTCGACTGATCGTCGACGCCGACGACTGTCCCGACGACGGCGACCTGCTCGAAGCCCCGACGTGCCGCCGGACCTTCGTCGAGGCGCTCGTCGAGCGAAGCGTCCGAGAGGTGATCGTCCGCTCGGAGGGGCTCGAGTACCGGTACGACGACCGGGCCGTCCTCCTGTTCGTCGCCGCTGGACAGTTCCTCGAGTTGATCGGGGACGATCACGAACGACTGGCCGAGGCGGCGGCGACGGACCCCCTCGCGGCCGGCGAGGAGTTGCGGACGCGGGTCGACCGCGTCGCCGATCTCGGGGCCGAAGCCGGTCTGATCGAAGCCGCAGGCGCCGTCGAAGGCTACGCCGACCTCGCCCCCTCCGTCGGGGTCGAGATCGGCCACTACGTCCTCGATCGTTCGTTCGAGGGACGACTCCGGGACGTTCGGTCGCTCGAGACCGGCAGCGAGGCACGGATCTACGATCGATCCGACGGGGTGCCGCTGTACGCCCTGGACGTCGTCGACCTCTCGCTGTCGGCCGAGAACCGGACGCGATTGATCGACGGCTACGAAGCGATCGCGACCGGCGCCGTCGAGGGGGAACGCGTCGCCTCGCGGGCGATCGAGCGAGTGAGCGACGGGGAGCGGGTGGATCCGCTCGTGAGCTCGATCCTCGCGAAACACACCGCCGGCTACGGCGTGCTCGAGGACCTGTTCGCCGACCCGGCGGTGACCGACGTCTACGCGACCTCGCCCGTCTCGCGGAACCCGCTGCGGGTGGTCGCCGACGGGGAATCGATGGTGACGAACGTCTACCTGACCGCGGCGGGCGCACGTGCGCTCGGCTCCCGGGTCCGGCGAACCAGTGGACGGGCGTTCTCCCGGGCGACGCCGACCGTCGACGCGACGGCCGCCCTCGAGAACGGAACGGAAATTCGGATCGCGGGCGTCACCGATCCGGTCGCAGACGGGACGGCGTTCGCGTTCCGCGAGCAGGCCGACGACGCGTTCACCCTGCCCGCGCTGGTCGCGAACGGAACGGTTCCCGCGGCGGCCGCAGCCCTGCTCTCCGTCGCGATCGAACGCAACGCGGCGGTTCTCATCGCGGGCACGCGTGGAGCCGGGAAGACGACGCTGCTGGGAACGCTGCTGTACGAATTGGTACCGGAGACACGGACCGTCATCATCGAGGACACCCCCGAGCTCCCCGTCGACCCCCTCCAGTCGGTCGGCCGCGACGTACAGGCGCTGCGTACCGGCGCCGGCGACGGACCCGAACTCTCGCCGGCCGAGGCACTCAGGACTGCGCTCCGACTCGGTGATGGCGCACTCGTCGTGGGAGAGATTCGCGGCGAAGAAGCGGGCGTCCTCTACGAGGCGATGCGGGTCGGAGCGAACGCCAACGCCGTCCTCGGTACGATCCACGGCGACGGTGCCGACGACGTCTACGAACGAGTCGTCTCGGACCTGGGCGTCGAACCCTCGTCGTTCGGCGTGACCGACCTCGTGGTTACCGTCCAGACCTACCGGACCCCGACGGGTCGAACGCGTCGACTTGCCCGCATCGAGGAAGTGCTGGTGGACGCCGACAAAGAAGGACGGCAGGTCGACGTCCGCTTCGAACCGCTCTACGCCATCGAAGGGCAGGACGCTCGTCCGACCGGCCGGATCGACCGTGGCGAGAGCCGCCTGGTCGACCACCTCGCCGGTCCGGGGGAGACGTACGCGGACGTCCGGGCGACGCTCGCGGCGCGCCGGGAAACCCTCGCCGGACTCGCCGCGGACGGACGCACGAGCCCGGGCGACGTCGCCGAAGCGTACGCCGATCGCGGCCGCCGAAGGGGTGACGGGTGATCCCCATGGCGACGTCGGAAGTGACTCACCCCCTCGTCACCCTCGCTCGAGCGTTCGCCGCGCTGTATCCGTGGCCGGTGGATCCGGGCGACGAACTCGCCGAGGCCCTGTCGTTTCTCGGTCTCGAGTGCGATCTACCGCCGAAAACCGTCGTCCGTTCGGGATACGGTGCCGGGATGGTATCGGCCCTCCCGGTCGCGTTCCTCGCCGTGACGCCGGCTCCGTTCGTGTCGGTGCTTCCGCTCCTGGTGTTCGTTCCCCTGGCGACGATTCATGCGGTACACTCGTTGCCGGGATTGATCGCCGCGTTCGAGCGCACCGAGGCACTGGGGGACGCGCCCAATCTCGTCGGCCGAACGGTACTCAGGATGCAGGTCCAGCCCTCTCTCGAGAGCGCGATCCGGTTCGCGGCCGAGACCGGACGTGGGCCGCTGGCAGCGAGTCTCGCGGCCCACGTCGATCGCTCGCTGGGGACGCCGGAGACCGGGCTTCTCTCGTTCGCCGACGAGTGGGCCGATCGGTTCCCGGCACTGCGACGATCGGCGCACCTGCTCGCGACGGCACAGGAGGCCCCGGAGGCTGAGCGGGCCCGGACGCTCGACCGTGCGCTCGAGGCGATACTCGACGGGACCCGCGAGCGGATGGCCGAGTTCACTGCGGCGATCCGTGCCCCGACGAGTGCGCTGTTCGCGTTCGGGGTGATGCTCCCGCTCGCGCTCGTCGCGCTCGTCCCCGCCGTCCCGATGGTCGGGCTGCCGGTCAATATCTGGATGGTCGTGCTGCTTTACAACGTCGCTCTCCCGGCGGTGCTCGTCGCCGCGAGTCTCTGGTTGCTCGTCCGCCGACCCGTCGCGTTCCCGCCGCCGTCGGTCGATCGCGATCACCCTGACCTCCCCGACGGGCTGTGGAGGCGATCCCTCGCAGGCGTCGCGGTCGGCGTCGTCGCCCACGCGGCGATCGGCCGGATCGGATACCCGCACCTCGCGCCGATCGCGGGCGTCGGACTCGGCCTCGGAACGGGACTGCTCGCCATCTACGACCCGATACTCTCGGTTCGCCACTCGGTCAAGGACGTCGAAGCCCACCTCACCGACGCACTCTATCTCGTCGGCCGGCAGGTCGCGGAGGGCGAATCCGTCGAGTCCGCGGTCGCACTCGCCGGCGATCGGGTCCCGGCCGAAACCGGCGAGGTGTTCCGGACCGCGGCGGCCCTCCAGCGTCGCCTGCACGTCGACGTCGAAGCTGCCTTCCTCGGTGAGTACGGGGCCCTCCGGACCGTGCCGAGCCCACGGGCCCGCGGCACCGCGGCCCTGCTAGCGATCGCCGCCGACGAAGGGCGGCCGGCGGGCCGGGCGATCGTCTCGATGGCCGACCACCTGGAAGACCTCGAGGAACTCGAGCGAAAGACCAAACGCAACCTCGAGCAGGTGACGGGAACGCTGGACAATACGGCTGCCTTCTTCGGCCCGCTCGTAGCGGGTGCGACGGTCGGACTCGCGGATATGATGGCCGGCATCGACGTGCAGGGCACGACGGGGTCGACCGCGTTCCCGACAGACCCGCTCGCGCTCTCGATCGGGGCGTTCGTCCTCACGCTGTGTTTCGTGCTGATACCGCTGTCCTACGCCCTGCGGTACGGACTCGACGGGGCGCTGTTCGGCTACCATACCGGGCGAGCACTCCTGTCGGCGACGGTCGTATACGTCGTCGCGATCGTCGCGATCGACCTCCTGCTGTAGCTGCTGGGGTTTAAATAGGAACACGCGGCCACGGCCGGCATGGATCTGGAGACGCCCGCCGACGCGTGGTACGTCTGGCTCGCAGTCAGCCTCGTCACCCTCGCGACGGCCGGCATCGCGCTCGGACTGCCGACGGGGCCGCCGCCGGATGCAACGGCAGCGGCAAACGCCATCGAACGGGCGGCTGGAACGGCGGATACGAGCGGATACGTGACAACGACCTACGAGCACGACGCCGACGCCGTCAGGATCGACGGGAAGACGATCGCCATGCGAAACGACCACGGAACCGCCCACGCGAGCATCGCCTACGGACAGGTCGTCCCGGTGACCGGACACGAGCGACTCGAGAACGTCACGTCCGGCACCCCGGTCACGGAGGAATACGCGACGGAGATCGCTGCACCGGGCGAGAACGGCGTCGACGCATTCCTAACCGACGTCAGGGCGGCCCACGAGGACAACGCGGGCGAGTGGCGACGCGCCGACGGTGAGTTGCGAACGAGGGCGGTCCGGACGATGTCCGCACCCGATGTCTCGGTCACCGTCGAAACCACTGATCTGCCGGGCCAGCAGACCGACGAACTCGAGTTCAGTTACGAGACCAACCGGGAGGTCCCGCTTCGACTCGAGGCGGAGGGATCGCTCGGCGGCGACGTCGAGACATACGAAATCCTCGAGTCCCGTTCCGGGAGCGTGGTGCTCGATCTCACCGATATCGGCGACCGGAACACGCTCCAGTTCCCCCTTACCGTTCGGGTCGGGACGAGCGGCGACACTCTCTGCGATGCGACAGTCGAGATTCCGCAGGCAGGAGAACGAGTCGACGTCTGTGACCGCGGCGAGGGAACGCTCGGGACCGACGTCCCTGTAGAAGACCTCGGCTACGTCGACCGAACGTCGTCCATTCCGGAGGCCTACCATGTCACGCTCGTCAGCACGTAGGGATCGGGGTCAGACGGAGCCGCTGGCGGCGCTGGTCGCCGTCGCGACGATCGGTCTCGCCGTCGGGTTGTACGGCGGTTACCTCACCGGTGTCCTCGGGGAGACGACCGATCGAACGCCAGAGTCGGTCGCGATCGACCGCGTCTGGGACGACGTCTCCGAAAACGGCGTCTTCACCGCAATCGACGGGAACGACGGCGCGATCAGGAACCGGGTTCGGATCGACTCCCTCCCGGAAGGGAAGACGGTCCACGTCGCCATCACGACCGTCGACGACGGTGAAAAACGCGTGATCGACCACGCCCGGTTCCACGCCGACGGAACCGTCCGCGATCCCGCTCGTGTCGGGGACCCGCCGGCGGACACCGGCGTCGCGACTCGGCCGGTTCCGGTCGAACTCGAGCCAGGGGACGTCCGCGGCGGGACGCTTCGGGTGGAGGTGTGGTCCCAATGAGGGGGAGACACTCGAGCAACGGAGCGAGGGACGACGGCCCGAACCGGTCGATGCGAAACGGCACGGACGAGCGTGCCGTCAGCACCGTCCTCGACGTCTCACTCGCCTTGTTGCTGATCAGCGCGAGCGTACTGGTTCTGGGTCTCTACCTCGAGGACGGAACCGGGGCCGAACGGTTCGACGGGACCAGTGCGGAACGGACCGCCGAGACGCTCGCCGCGACGACGCTCTCGATCCAGTACGACATCGGCGGCGTCGAATCGAGCGACAGCTACGTCCCGCCGGGGCTGACGCCCTCGGGCGCGTACGAACGCGCCGAGTACGGTCCGGCGACGGGGTTGCTCGCCGATGCGGCGGTCACGAACGCGGGGATCGGCGACCACGAGCTGCTGGCATACGGCGACGAGTACGAGGACGCAGTCGACGGATCGATCGGGAGCACGCTCGTCGGTGCGGACCGCGATCGCAATCAGGATCACCACCGCCACCGGGTCTACGCCGTCGCTGTCTGGGAACCCTACGAGAACGCCTCGATCCGCGGGAGGGCGACGGCCGGCGAACGACCGCCCGTCGACGAGGACGTCGGCAGCGCGACGATCACTGTCTCGAGCGGCCTCCCGCCACTCGAGGAGGCGGCGATCAGGGACGCCTACGACCGCGGCGACGATCGGGAAGAGGGGATCACGCTGGTCGCCGAACTGCTCGCCGAGCGCCTCGTCGAGGGGTATTTTCCGCCCGAACAGTCCCAGCACGCCCTCGAGAGTCAGGGACTGGACCGGTCGCTGAAGGTCTACCACTACCGGGAGACGGCGGCCGCCGTCGGCGTCGAGTTTGACGACCCGGACGACGAAGGGGGACCACTCTCCCGAAGCACCGCTAACGCGACGGCCGCAAACGAGCGGCTCGTCTACGGCGAGCGAGGGCCTGAGACGATGCTCGACGATCTACAGGAATGGTTCGGCGACGAGGACGAGCCGAACGGACTCGCGGCCGTGATCGCCGACGACCTTCGGAACGACGCCCTCGCGCCCGAACTCGAGGAGATCGACCGGGAGTACGACGACGAGGCGGCCGACGAACGCGTCGAAGACCTGCTCGTCGAGTCGATCGCCCTCGAGGAGGCGACGATCACCGTCCAGACCTGGGAACCGTAACGATGGCACGCCAGCAACCGCACACGATTAGAGTTTCGCTCGACGACCGAGCGCGGGTGCCGTTCGCGATTATCGGCGTCCTGCTATTGGTGAGTAGTGTTACCGTCGTCGGCATTCTGGAATCGCGAGACGAAGCCGAAGTCGACGCGGATCCGATGCTTGCGCTCGATCGAACCGAACCGCTCGTCCAGTCTGAACTGCGGAGGGCAGCCCTGCGCGCGACCGACGACGCGGCCCGGGCGCCGCTCGGAACGACCGCCGACACGCCGGTCGGTAACGCGATAGCGGATCCCGATGGCGACGAGTTCGAACGCTATCTGAAGCTGCTGATCTACGCCGAAGCCGAGCGAACGCTGCCGGCGGCCGGACAGGAACTGCGCGGGTCGGCCGAGACGACCGTCGACCTCGAGCCCGTCGACTGGAACGATCGAGCGAGCGTCGAAGCGGCGATCGATCGCGTCGAACTCGAGTACTGGAACGGGAACGGGGACGGGGACGAGGACGGTAACGGCAACGGCCCAGCGACTGGACTCCTCAGAACGACGATCGAAGACGTCTCGATCCGCCTCGAGAGCGACGACGGGAATACCCGGGTCCGCGACCGACGGGCGATAACGGTCACTGTCGGGACGATGCTGTTCGAACTCCACGAGCGAACGGAACGGTTCGAACGGGGCCTCAACGACGGGTTCCGGGAAGCGGACGGCTACGAAGGATTCAGCCGCAAGCTCGCGGCCCGGCTGTATCCGCTCGTCTGGGGCAAAGCCTATTACGACCGCCTCGACAACGACCCGAGCGATCGTGCGTTCGAAAACGTGACGCCGAACGAACACACCGAGGTGCTGGCGAACGACGCGATCTTTGCACTCCAGAAAGACGCGTTCGGCAACGGGGCCATCGATCCGTACGAGGATCGCGTGATGCGAGGTGCGGCGGCATGTCTCGCGGTCGACCTCGGGGAAGAGGTCGTTGACGCCGATTTCGAGGACATGGAAACGCTCTGTGAGAGCGATTACGTGTTCGGCGACGTCGAGGGCGAACTCGAGGACCCACCGACGATTCAGGAGCTGTTGACGCTCGTTCTCGAGGACTATGTACGCGGCGAGATGGAGGTGGAGTTAGAGATTCATCCGTTCGCGGAGGCTGCGTTTGCCGAGACGACAGCTTTTGGGATGAGTGATTTGGAAGAGGAATTCAATGAGACGCTCGTAGAGAAGAACAAGTTTAGCGAAAAATATCTGGATTCATATTATCAAAGCAATATAGATAACGCTGATAAAGAAAAAGAAATTAAAAATATAGCCGATGATTTGGAGAAATTGATGGGCAGAATTGATAATCATAATGAAATACATAAATCTGTATCAGACGTATACAACCTAAATATTGAGACGAAAGAACGACTTTCACGAGAGAACCCACTGCCGGACGCCGCCCTCAGAGAGGGGCCTATCGGGAGCGAGAACCACACCTATCAAGGAACGGAATACCTTGTTTTCCCAGGAGATGGTGCTAACGTAACGTTTTCCGGGCGAAAGGAGAATACGACCGATCTAAAGAGAGATCTCGTTGATGTCAATATCGAATTCGAAAACACGGTCCAAGAACGAGCGGTTTGGGAAGGACACGGTAACACGTCAAACGTTACGATCGATTCAGATAGAAAAGATATCACATACACTGCGGAATTCACCATCGCGGGAGAATTTGCGCCGGATGCGACCGTCGATAGATCGAGAGGGATGGAAACCGCACTCGAACGAGGAGGGGCAGTCGGACCGATCGGAGTAGACAATTTCGACGGTGCGGCGATGAAATCTCTCGAGGAACTATTCGGAACGCGAAGCGAGGATACGCTTGAGAGTCGTATCGAGTCGCAGTCGAGTACTATCCTCAGTAGAGACGATTTCGAATCGGCGATCGACTACGATACGGAAGGTGAACTCGACCTACAAGCGGACGATATCGATACCTGGCTCCAGAACGAGCTATCGGAAACGCATCTAACCGTCGTTACGGAGATCGAACCGCTGGAGGTCGATCTGTTCGAGATGGTGACCGGCGAGAGTCCGATCTACGAGCTCGAATCGAAGGTCGCCGAACTCGAGGATGAGGTCGTCTACAACGGGACCGACGGTTCGTACGAGAACGCACCGGATATGGCCCGGGCAGAGGTTCGCCAACGATACTTCGAGAACATCTACGCGTGGATCGAAACGATGGGCCAGATTCACGATGATTCGAACGACGCAGCCGACGAGATGATCGGCGAACTACTGGGTGGAGCAAACGACATGCTCGAGGATAGCGTCGGTTTCTTCCAGGGACTGTTGGCCAATCCGGAAGACGTACTCGGCGACGACCCCCACGATGAATGGGCTCTGGCCGGCGGCTCGCCGTTACACGAAGACGTTCGACTCGTTGTCGACGGCTCGCCGACCTATCTTCCGCTCGAAACGGTCGAACGGGAAGAAGTACCGGCAGTACGGCCGGACGGTAACGGGCCGTTGAACCCGGCACCAGCTGCGCATGCACCGCTGGGAGCAAAATACGAAAACGAGGTGGGATTTCCCGGAGCCCCGGTCATTCCATGGCCGCAGTTTTTCTTCCTGCAACTGGATGCCTGGCAAGTAGACGTCAGGGGAGAATATGCCCGATTCGAAGTGAGAGCAACGAGCGGCGACGGGCCGCGAACTGACTCGACGACCTACGTCAGGGAGGACAAAGCCGTCTATATCGATGCAACAAATGCGGACGGCGAAGTCAAAGCGGGTTCGGTGGAACCAATAGCGTTCGAAAACTCCGTTCCAGTCGTTACGTTCGTTCCGAGCCCACAGCTCTTGCCTCGAGGGTCACCAGGTGTTGGAAATCTGAATAGTACCGGACACGTGTCCGAAAACTGGAACGAGACTGGTCCCAGTACAAAAAGAGAGGTTACCAGCTAAATACTAAATCTAACTAATCGAAAGGACTCGATTATTGGAGTTCGTTAGATAAATACGTCCATCGAAAGCGATAGGAGTCATCCGTATCGCATAGTTAGAAGCTTCACGGATATCATCGATCTCAGATCCGAACTCGTGAGACCAAATTTTTTCTCCCGTTCTGGATCTTATTGCACATATATACGTGTGTGATGAGGTATAAACTATTCCATTAGCAATCAAGGATGGGATATTTTGAGGGAACGGAACTTCAGCATCCCACTTTTTGTCACCGGCCTCGGTTTCGAGGGCGATGACCCGGTTTCTATCCCCAAAGAAAACAGTGCCGTTCGCAACCGACGGACTCGAGGCGATTTCCGTCGTCGCTTCGTACTCCCATTCGAGGTCGCCCGAATCGGCATCGACAGCGTAGAAGTTCCCCTCGACATCGCCGATGTAGACCAATCCGTCCGCGACGGCGGGGCTAATGTGGTGGAGAATCTCGCCTGCTTCGTTTTCGAACACCCACTCGCGTTCACCGGTCCCGAGGTCGATCGCACCGAGGCGGTCCTCGTAGGCGACGTACGCGGTCCCGTCGCTGATCGCCGGCGCTTCGGAAACACCCATCTCGTACGGGTCGGGGAGGAGATCGATCGGCTCCTCGAGGGTGCCAGTCTCGAGATCGAACCGCCAGAGGTGCTCGTTGTCGGTGACGACTCCCGTCGAGTCGTCGAGGACGAGCGGATAGTACGGGTTGGAGTTCGTCCCGTCTTCGCGCCATCGCACGTCACCTGACTCGGCGTCGATCGACAGCAGTTCGCGGTTGCCGGAGAGGTAGAAGTTGCCATCGGCGTACGCGGGCGTTGGGCGCAACGAGGTTTCCAGGTCGACCGACCACTCCTCGTCGCCGGTTTCAGGGTCGATCGCGTAGAACCGTTCGTCGTGCGAACCGACGTACAGCGTTCCGTCGATGAGAAGCGGCGTAGCGGCGAGCGAGTCGTCGGTTTCGAACTCCCAGTCGACGTCGACGCCGTCGTCCCCCGACCCATCGGGGCCTCGAGCATCGGGTTGGTGACCGGTGTTCGCCAGGTCGACGCCGTACATGCGCCACTCGGCACTGGCCGGGCGGTCGCGGAGGAGCGAGTCGGACGGGGCACCATCTTCGTTCTCGTTCAGGTAACTTGCACATCCTGCGAGCGCGGGGACCGACGCCGTCGTAGCACACGTCCGCAACCATTGACGGCGAGTTCTGTTGCTCCGTTGCATACAGTCGTCACTGTGTGGAGACAACCGTTCGTAATACATTTATTACTTTTGAACCACTGATATATCTCTCACTTACCTAGTTTTAACTGCTGCGAGACGAATAATCTGGGTACCAACATTGGGTTCGAGCTCATTGCAACGAACCAAATGCCACCACTCGAGTGGACAAGCAGCCACCAGAGACCGGGTGGAGTCGATCATTCTCGAGCAGTCGCAACGATTGCGAGGTCGGAGTCGAGTTCAGTGATGCGCTCGGCGGTAGGTGCAGAGACGATGCGTGACACCGTGGAACGATCGGTACTTGCGCCAACGAGAACGATATCGTACTGCGTCGCGCGGTCGGCGACGAACGCCTCCGGTGTGTCATCGACGACACGGCTTTCGAAATCGCAGTCCACGCTGTCGGCGTTCCCGTCGAACGGTTCGAGAAGTCGTGTGAGCATTCGCTCGGCCCGCCGACGGTTCCGGTCTCGAGTGAGACAGTGACAGACACTGACGGTTCCATCACCCACCAGCCGCGTCGCAAAGTCGACCATCGCATGCGAGATATCGCTCTCGCGGCGAACCGGGACCAGTGCTCGCTGCCAGTCGTCCCGGCCCTTCCTCGAGCGGTGAACCAGAACGTCGAGGCCACCGTGCAGGAGGTCACGAACGAACCCCGACGGCCCCTCCCGGTCGTGGCCCTCACGTGACTCGTAGGGAGCGACGATCAGATCGCACTCCGTTTTCCGGGCGGCCGCGAGTACGGTCGTCGGATCGTCCTCGTTGCCCGCGACGACGGCGACTTGACAGGGTACGTTCGTCTCCGCTTCGATCTCGCGGGCGTATTCCTCGAGCAGTTCGGCGGTTTCGGTTCCGACTCGGGTTTCGACGCGTGCTCGACCGTCACCCCCATCCGGTGTGGCCCCCCCTTGGTCTGCATCCGGATTCGATCGCGCCGAACTGTGAGTTCGGTGGCCTCCCGCGGACTGCTTTTCACGATCATCGGCTTCCTCCTCACTGCCGGTATCGTCCGGCCCGTTCGATGACTGGCTGTCCGAGACGTCGTCGACCGACTCTCGATCGACTACCTCGAGGAGCACCACCTTGCCGGCGTCGTGTGCGGCCGCGAGGCGGGCACCGAGCATCGCAGTCGCGTCGGGATGGTTACCTCTAATCGGGACGAGCACTGCGTCGTCGGCCGTCGTGCTTGCGTAGAGGAGATGAGCGCGTCGCTGGAAGAACCACCGCCGCCATCCGACGAACGCGGCAGCGACCAGCGACGTCGCGACGAAGACGCTGAACACGTAAGCAATCGCGGCGCCCGTTCGGCCGGGGAACACGCCGATGACGGCACCGTCGGCATTCGTGCCGAGCGGTTCGGTGAGGAGCACGAGCAATGCAGTCGAGAACGATTGTGCTTCCTCCAGATCGAGAAGCCACGTGAACGAACCGGTGAGGAAGATAGCGAAGGCCGCGGCGCCGGCGTGGGCCTCGAACGTTCCCGGAGAACTGCCGTACCCATATCGTCCGACGACCTCGAGTGCGATCCAGCCACAGACTGCGCCCAGCGTCAATCCCCCGACGAACCGCCGCGGGGAGGCGTACTCGCTCTCCGGTTCGGAAAAGAGCGTGTACGCTCCGGACGCAAGCGGCGGAAACAACAAGAACGGAAGGGCAGGAACGGCGTTCGACAGGGCCGTAACGAAACCGAGCAGCGCCGGGACGAAAAGCAGCGCCGAGAGGCGGATCAGATTTCGCGTGTTCTCGAGCCACGCCCGCAGTTCGCGTCGTTCGCGCCGTTCGATTCGACGGAGCCGAGACCCGATCGCACGGACGCGCGACCGGAGACCCTCGAGCATACGTTTCGTTACGGCTGGATCGGAGAAGGGCGTTACGCTGGTCGCAGAACGTCAAATTTCGAACGACCGGGAGTCGGGCGCGTTCCGTCTAACGGCTTACTGACACTGGTGACGACCCCACAGCCTTCGTTCGAGCGGGCATCGGAAGGGGAGTCCCGAACCGAAATCTAGGCTCCGTCCCGTTGCTGGATCCCGGTCCACGACTCGATCCGGAACCGGTAACCCCGAACGCCGCGCATCGGGTTCGCGGACGCGAATATATTGGGGTGCCAGGCGTTTTGCATCGCGTCCCGCAGGGTGTCCCATTCGTCGTCCGGGACGGCGGCGATCCGACCGGTCAGAGACACGCTCTGCCAGTCGTAGACGGATTCGGCGCGGTAGACGAGAAACCGCCCGCGCTCGACGTCGTCCGAGAGACTCTCTTTGCGGCTTTCGGTTCCAAACAGCAGATAGACGAAGTACAGCATCGACTCCCCGTCGTACCCAAACGACATCGGGACGACGTACGGGACGCCCTCGGTCGGCAGCGCGAGGATGCCGATTCCTTCCTCCTCCAGGAGCGTCCGCATCTGTTGCTCACTCATCGACGCGGTGTTCGACTCCTCGAGCAGGTCATTGACCATAGTTACCAATATACGTTCTATTCTAATAATGGTGCCGTCGGTCGAAAACCACGGCCGTCACGCGCTGACCTCCGCGCTGAGAGGGGACAGTGATGCAGCGATGCCGGGCGATGGCTGCAGGTTCAAATGGGAAGGCGCGACCAATCGCGGCATGTTCGCTATCGCCGGCGCGAAAGGCGGTTGTGGAAAGACGACGGTGACGATCGGATTGGCGGACGCGTTCTCGCGAGCGGGCACGCCCGCCGTGGCCGTCGACGCCGACCGACAGTTACCCAACCTGCACGTCGTCGCAGGGGCGGATCGGACCCCCACGCTCGTCGACGTCGCGTCCGATGGGGAACTCGAGGCGGTCGTCCAGGGTCGGCAGGGACCCGATGGCGACGGTGTCGGTGCCGGCGTCGGGATCGTCCCCGCACCGGAGCCGTCGGAGCGGGCCGAAGTCGATTTCGAACTCGCCATCGATCGCCTCGAGCGAACCGGCGCCGAGGTACTGGTCGACTGTCCGTCCGGGGCCGGCCCCGACGCGGTCGAACCACTGGAGTACGCCGACGCGGCCGTCGTAGTGACGACCGCCACCGACCGCGGTCTGGACGCGGCCGCCACGACGGTCGAAATCGCGCGCCGACTCGATACCCCCATCGCCGGTGCAATCGTCACCCTGACCGATGGAGTGACCGATACCCTCGAGTCGAGTCTCGGTATCCCTGTTCTCGGCACCGTCCCGGACTGCGAGTCGCCGCTGACGGAAGCCGCCGCGCGAACGGCGTTCGACGACCTCGCGGCTGCAGTCGCCCGCCGGGCGACCGCGACCCCGTCCCCCGGCAGCGATCGTGAGGGGTCGGCGAAGTCCCTGCTCTCGACCGGGAACCGCGCCGTCGATCGGACACTCGGCGGCGTACCGCCCGGAACGGTCGTCGCCGTGACGGCTCATCCGGCCAGTCAGTCGGAACGGCTCCTCTACGAGGCGACCGCGACCAGGGGAACGCTGTACCTGACGACCGATCGCTCGAGGAACGACGTCGAGCGGGCGATTCAGTCGACGACGGTCCGGACCGGCAACCCGACGGTACGGCGACTCGACCGGGACGAGCCGGTCGAACACGCACGCCGACTGATCGGGGAGTTACCGGAGGGTGCGAACCTCGTGATCGACTCGGTGGCCCCGCTCGAGCGAACGGCCGGCGAGGCGTACCCGGACGTGCTGAACGCCGTCGCCGATCGAATGGCCGAGACGGGTGGAATCGCCATACTGCACTGTCTCCGGGGCGCGGAGCCGAACCGACGAACGACGACGCTACACCTCGCCGACGCGGTGTTCGACGTCCGGACGATCAGCGCAGGCGTCGGAACGGGCGTCGAGCACCGTATCGCGGTACCGAAATTTCGGTCCGACGGCCGTCGATCGCCGATCGTCGAACTCGACCGGCATGAGAAAGGCGAGCGGGATGATCTCGATTCGGAAGGCGACCCGACCGCCTTCGAGTTCGCCGCGAAACGGGACGACCGGCAAGGGAAAGCGGAGTAGCGGTACGGGCTTACTTCTCCGTGGCAGTCTCGAGCGTGCTCGCGATCGACACGAAGGAGTCGACCGACGGACAGGTCGGATACGCGTCCCGGACCGGCCTGTCGCGTTCGGCGGCGACGGCAATCGTCGACCGCTCCGCGAGGGTTGCGACTCCAGTGCCGAGTTTCGACTCGAGTCGGTCTGCGATCCCCGCGATGCCGTCGTCGGACGCCCGGTTGAGGACGATCGTTCCGACCGGCGTTCCGAGGTCGCGAGCGAGCGCTCGTGTACGGACCGCGTCCACGATAGCGGCCCGTTCCGGGACCGTCACGAGTACGGCCACGGTCGCCGCGTGTAGCGGATAGCCGACGTCGCGGGCGAGCCCTGCAGGGCAGTCGACGACGACACGTCCCCGCTCGCGTTCCAGTCGGTGCAGGACCCGCGGGAGTTCGGAGAGAGGCGACGCCCGGACGCCGGCGAGCGAGCGACCGCTCGAGAGCACGGGGACGGCACCGTGCTCGACGACCGCGTCGCCGGGGTCGGCTCGACCGGCGAGCACGTCGTGCAGCGACGGACCTTCGGAAGAGGGGAGATCGCCCGTCGCGAGGTCGCCGTCGACGACGACTGCCCCGAGCTCCCGGGCGAGATTCAACGCGACAGTCGTCTTGCCGACGCCCCCTTTGCCACCTCCGACCGCCACGATCATCCGTCGATCGACGTCGACGGCGGAACGCCGGCCGGCGAGCCGGACTCGAGAGAATCGAGGATAACGTCCGGCGAAGACAGCCCGTCTGGCCCGGAAACACGGGTCGCGGCGGTTACCTGGACCGGCTCCGGCCGGGGGTCGGCGGGAGTCGCGAACCCGAGTCCGCGGGTTCGCCCCGGGTCGACGACGCCTCGCCACGCGCCGTTGGTCCACTCGACCGCAGCCCCGCGCCCGGCACTCGGGGTCCAGACCGGCGCGTCGAACCGGGTCTCGAGCCGCACGCGCTGAGGCGTCGCCCGGCCGTTCGTGACAGTCACGCTGACGAACGTGACGCCGTGGCGGGGGGTAGTGTTCGTCTCGAGATCGATCGAATCGGCCATGGGGACGGTGGCCGCTCGATCCGATTTAAACTCTCGGACGGCGAAACCAAACTGATTGGAACCACAACTCATACGTTCGGACCGAGTATCGAGAGTCGATGAACGCTCGGTGCCCGGAGTGTGACGGTCTGGGAGAGTTACTCGAGAAAAGATCGCTCGAGGGCGGCGTGAGAGGCATCTTCGAGTGCTCGAACTGCGGGACCGAGTGGTCGACCGCTATCTGAAGCCTCTCGAGTATGGGAGCCACGGATCGCGTGGATCGATCGATTCAGGCTCGGGGCTTCCTGCGACGCGTGCCGGACGACCGACGATGAACCACCGACCGACAGACCCCTGCTCATGCTCGTCGTCGCGACCGGATTCGCGGCCCTTTGAGTTGGACGGGCGGATTCGTGCGGGCAGAGCCGCCGGGGTTGGAAAGTCATGCCTTGCCGGGCGGATCGGATCGGTCATCGTCCTCGCTCTCCTCGGCGGCTGGCACCTGTTCGGGCGAATGGAGGGGGACCGAACTGACGAAGGTGCGGGTCGATCGATGCCGACGTGGCGTCGTTTCCACCAGAGACCGGGGGAAGGTGCCCCGGGCCCGGACGCGAGCGAACCGGACGGTGTCTGACGGGCGGCAGACGAGCGTCATTACAACGTCACGGGCTTTTATTACCGAGAATCTGGCAGCGGGGAGCATGCATTCCGATCGACCCATCAGCCACCGAGTCGTAGAGAAGGTCGCCGAACGCGAAGGTGTGCCGTCGACGGAGTTGCACCCGCCGCTTCACTCGGCGGTCGATACCGACGCGCTCGATGCGATCTGTCGAACGGCTGATACCGGTCGCGGACGGCCAACGATCGAGTTCGAGTACGAGGGATACACCGTCCGCATCGCCAACGGCGAGGAGATCACGATCGAGGACCCGTCACCGCTCGTGGAACCGGAACGGGAGTTCGCCTGAGCGGGTGCATCGGACGAACCGAGATCTGCAGTGCCCGATTTGTCATATTCAGGATGAAGACACAGGTCCATCGCTAGTGATATTCAGCTAAGCGAACCCCACCACGTCTCAGCGGTCAATTATCACTTGGAATTGAATAGTAAAGGACAGCGAGCCAGTATCATACAAATACATCGGCTCAGAACCATCCAGTTTCTGGATGGGCCCTGACGGGACTGGACTCCTGCAATAGCGCTAATTGCGAATTTCCGTGGAACATGGTTACAGACTGGGAAGGTAGTCTCGGCGCTGTTCGGCTTTCTCACGGTCGTTACGGCGGTCATAGTGCCGATCGAGAATGTCGTCACTTGCATCGAGACGGTCGCCGACGACTCGGCGCGGTACGTCCTCGCGACGGTAGGCCGTCACCCGACCGCTTCGGACGTCGTGAGGTGAGCGAGACGACGGACACTTGCTCGCCTCGGCGTAGTTGGTCGCCTCACAGTTCGATGGATCACGGTCGTGCGGACACTCCGCACCACGCCAACAAGGCCGAGTAACTCCGTACAGAGTATCCCGAATCGTGGAGATAGCCGGACGACCGTTACTCGTCGTCAAGAGCGGCTCTCGGCCGTGATCATCCGTCACGTCCTTCCGCGGACCATTGATGTAATCCTGTAACACACCGGCAACGAGTCCGCTGATACTGTTCCACCGTTCGCCTTTCTTGCCGTTTTTCAGCGGCGTATCCGTTTCTGGCCGGTGTACGAACTGCAGACCCGGATTTTCCTCGAGGTCACAGTCGCGAAGATCGAGCGAACGAAGGCCGCCCGCACGTGCGCCGGTGTGCCACAGCAGTAGCACCGTGACGTGCCGCCGTGAAGCGTACTTGTATCGCTCCAGGTAGTCGAGGATGTCGACGACTCGATCCGGCTCGAGCGTCGTATCGCTTACTCCCTCGCCACCGGAGACCGTCGGAAGCGGGACCTTCGTGAACAGGTCCTCCGGAACAGCATCGATGTCCGCACAGAACCGAAGGAATGCACGCAGCGTCGCAAGTTGACCCCGGAGGGTGATCGTCGTGACGGGCTCGCGCCCTTCACCGTTACCCTCCCGTCGCCAGACGCGGTAGCCGTACAGATCACGCCCCGTGAGGTCGTTTAGGTTCTCGATTTCCTCCTCGTCACACCACTGTTTGAACGCCTCAAGGCGGTAGATGTGCGACGGGATCGTCTGTTCGCTCAACTCGTCGCGGCGGCCCTCGATGTACATGTCGACGGCCCGCTCGGGAGAGATTGGCTCGAGCCCATCGGTCATGCCGATCCCTCCACTGAATCGACAGGGTTCGACTCCGAAACGCGCGTATCGCTGTGGTTACAGAATCCGGTACTCTTACCGTGGATGCGTGCTAGTCGTGACATGGTCTCACACTCGTGGGACCGCGGACTCACCGTGCGCGCCACTGTGTAGGAGCTGGAGGCGCGCGCGGCTGCTGTCCGTCGGCTAACTGACTCGTTTCGACTATGCGCCCTTAGTCTCTGGAGGGCCGTTTCCGATATTTCCGAAATCAGTCGTTTGCGATGAATTTCACCGCTAACGACGCTAACAGTCCGTCTTTCCGATTTCCGAAATTGCTTCCGAAAACGGTACTCGAGGCCGTGGGCGGTGGGCCGTAGGCCGATCGCTCCGATCGAACGGGGACCTTTTTCTCCCCGCAGGTTGCGTCTTTGCATGCTTCCGTACCTTGGATACGGAAGCCAGCGGGCCGGTGCCCCCACACCGGGTCCGCGTTTCTCTCGAGGACCCGACCGGGACAGCGGCGGGTCCGTCTGGCTTCCGTTAGGACTCCGACTAGAGCGATACAACTTAAATCTATGCAATAGAACTTGCACAAGTAGTAATTAACATGCAGGACAGAAACTCATCGGTGCGACTAAGAAAAGATCAACGGAATACGGGGGTATGCGTCCCCGGGTGCCGTGGATGAACGAAGTTGACGATGCGGTTCTCGAGTTCCTTCAGGAGCTCGAGATTGACGGGCAACCGGTGGCACTCAAACCCGGGGCGGTTCACTACAATCTCGTCGAAGAGTTCGGCATGGTCGACCGAAGTTTGAGTACGTTTTCGCGTCGAATGGACGTTTTAGCTGATCACGGGCTATTAGAGAAAACGGAAGATGGGAAGGGATCGCCCTACCGGATCACCGAGAAGGGGTGGGCGTATCTCGAAGGCGATCTCGACGCTGAAGAACTCACAGACGAAGGATAGTTACTGCCCACTATCCATCTCGAGTAGTTTCACCGTCCATTCCCCGTCCCCTTCGTAGTTGACATGGGCGTGATGCTCGCCGTCGAGCGCTCCATCCTCGTCAAGGATATCCTCGAGGACGAGATCATCCTTTGGAATGGTCACACCGGTCGATCCGCCACCGACTTCCTGCAGTTTTCGAATCGCCATACAGCGGGCGGCAACCCGTTACCTATTATAGCTAATGACTACCCAAATAGCTGAGATATTAGGCGGATCGGGTTCGACCGCTGGCCGTTGCATATGGCAACTGCAAACCCGTTCAGCGGTATGAAAAATCACGAGGGCGTCGACCTGATCGACGCCGTGCTCGCGCCCCTGTTCGTCGCGGCGACGCTGTCGATGTCGGGGCTGGGCACGATTGGTATCGACAACCCGATTTCGTTCTACCTGTCGGACGTCCTGTACGCGGCTGCAGGCACCGAAATCACGTGGGGATTCATCTTCACGATCATCATCGTCGGGATCGCCTGGTTCTCTAACGAGAGCCGCGATTTCAACGACTTCTCCCAGGAACAAGCGGCCGTCGTCGGCGGGATGGTCCTGATGAATCTCGCGGTGGCGCTCGTCCCGGCCGTCGCAGCTGCGATGGCCGCGTACTGGTACGCCGGCGTCCTGCTGATCACGATCAACGGCGCGGGCTACTACCTGATCGCGTACTACTGAGGTGGCCACAATGAGGAATTCTTTCACGACGCTACTCCGGGCAGAGACGGCCTACACGGTCCTAATCGCATGGGTTACGATCAGCCTCTGTCTTGGCTTCGGGATCGCCGGGATCGCGAGCGCCCAGGACAGCGGCCTCGAGGAGATCGAGAACACGACGATCGAGACGACGTCGAACACGTCCTACGTCGAGTTGGACATCGAGTTCGCCGAAACGATGGAGAACACCTCGGAGGAGACCGTCGAGTTCACGACGTACACCGAGGCGGCCTACCAGGACGACGGCACGGAGCTGTCCGACTACGACGAGACCCTGAGCGGGACGACCCTCACCGTCAACGAGGACGTCCACGATCACGCGACCTACGACGTCGAACTGGACTCGAGCGCGACGACCGTCACCGTCGACGGGACCGCGTTCGCCGACGACGGGACGGTTGACCTCTCGGGGGAAACCAGCGACTCGCTCACCTCCGACGACACCGTGCTCTCGATCTCGGTCACCGCGGACACGATCATCACCGACACCGTGACCGGGACGCCGAACGACACGGTGACGAACGAGTACCAACTGAGCGACACCGGGTTTGAATCCGGTGTCGAGTACCGCGCGCTCGTCGAGGTCGGGAACGCGAACAACATCGCGAGCGGCTACGTCGCGCCCGACGACGCCACGATCGGCGGTGGCTTCTTCGACGGCGCGGACGGCTCGCCTGGCTTCGGCGTCGGCGTCGCGATCGCGGCGCTGGCAACCGCCGGGGTGCTCGCACGGAGGCGATCGTAATGTCGGCCGGATCGGACGGCTCCAGCCCACAGCCCACGCTCGAGGGGGGTAACTTAGATTTCTCGAGGCGTGAGGCGCTGCGGCTGGCTGCTCTGACCGGCGCGGCGGCGATCGGCGGCTCGGCGGCCTCGAGCGGGACCGTCGCGGCGGTCCCAACCTGCACGTCGAACGTCGGCGTTTGCGGTGAGGCCTACGACGGCACGAACCCGGACACGACGTCGGCCGGGTTCTTCGCTGGCGACGCCACCATGTCGGGAGTCAACGACGATCCCTCGGCCGACGAAGTTGCCCTACACGGGCAAGCTACCACGGCGCGAGCGTGGTGGGACGACGTTGCGACGATCCTGCTCGACAACCGGCTCGAGGACATGAGCATGGTGTCGAATATCGCCGCTCGTGCCGAGATTGCTGACGCCTATCAGGACGGGGCGGGATCGAATGCGGCCTACGATGCTGCCCTTGCCGGGATCGATGATCAGCATTCGGTCCTGTATCGGAATACGGTGGCGACGAAAGTCGCGAACCTCTCGCAACTGTCGGCGATCTCGGACGTCTGTCGATCGACCGACGGCCTGAACGATCGGTTCGTGAGTTGGGCACCGGCGAACGACAACTACAGCGGTTCCGGTTCGATCGTCCAAAGCGGCACTTACATCGCGCCGGACCTCACGGCCTCGTCGATCACGCTGCCGAACGGCGACACCTACGACGTTGACGTGCCTGAGTTTCATGCTGAATGGGATAACGGCGACACGCTGACGGTCAAGCTGGACGACGACCTGCTCGGTCACTACGATGCCGATGCCGAGGAATTCGTTGACGTCCCGACTGACAACGGCGAGATGGTCACGTTCCGCGCTGCGTGTGTCGTCAACAGCGTTTCCGATGCCGACCTCGAGAGCAAAACAGTCGGCGTGCTCGCGGACGCTGCTGGCGTTCTCAACGATATTGAGACCAATGCGGCCGCCGTGAAAGGGAACTACGATCAACAACTGGTAGACGACCTCTACGCGGCGATGGACGACGGCACGATCTCTCCGTCGGATATTCGCGGCGTTGAGGGCATGGCTGGCCATCTGAGCGGGTCAACTGACGCGACGGATAGCCGATTTCAGATGGCACTACTCGCACAACTCGGCCTCGATCGCTCCGACCTCTCGAGCGTTGCGTCGATGACGCTCGAGTACACGGGCGTTACCGACCGCACGCTCGAACGCGATTCGGCTGGTAAGGTTTCGAATCTCGACTATGCGACTCTCCACGAGGCCGAGCCGATCGAGGGCCAGTTGTTCGCTGATCTCCGAGAAAACACTACGCTATCCGCCGGAGAGACGTACCAGTCTGGTACGAACGTGTACCTCAACGGATCCGCCTACGACCCGGTCGGCGGCGAACGCTTGACGAACTCTGACGGCGGGACTGGATATGCGCTTCACCGGCCGTCGAATACTGCGTGGACCTGTAGCGGCACTTCGCTCTATAAGTTCGACGTCATTGATGGCACCAGTGAACACCTGTGGGAGGAAAGCAGCGACACTGGCGATATGAGCCATGCTGCCATCGGCTCTGCTCGGGACGTGCTCGTTGCTGCGTCCGGCTACGACAGTGTTGGTGTGTTCGGTATCGACCCGGAAACTGGCGATGAGCTTTGGAACTTCAACCCGGAGAGCAACACCAAAACCCTCGCTTTGGACGCTGAGGGTACAGTCTTGGCACATGGAGACTCCCTCGGCAATGTCGCGTGTTATGACGTCGACTCTGAGGACTACTCAAAACGGTGGAGTAATGGCCCGTTCGACGTGACTAACGGCGTCGACGTCGTTGACGGTGTCGTCTACGCTGTCGGTAAGAACGGTGACGTCAAAGCCTACGACCTTGCGGACGGCACCGAACTCTGGAGCAGCAGCTACTCCAGCGACGGCTATTCGGCTCTTGCTGCCGACTACGCCGGTAACGAGGTTTACGCTGGCTATTCTTCCGGTGACGTGGTCGCGCTCGAGGCCGGGTCCGGTAGTGAGAACTGGAGTGTGTCGACGAACGTCAGTGATGCCGGGTCGATGATCCTCGATGCCCGAGGGCATCTGTGGTTCAACGACCGGAATGGTCTCCTCGTGCAGATCGACACTGCTGATGGGACTATCGTCCGCGAGCACGACGTCGGTGATTGGGCGAAGGACATGGCAACGACCGACCCGCGTGCTGTCAATGGCATGGTCTTCAACGCGATCGCCTACGACGGTCCCTCCGGCGAGTCGATCTCGCTCAACTACGGCTCTGTCACGGTTCAGTCGTTGACTGATCAGGACGGCAACGAACTCGAGGACGACTACGAGGCTGACTGGGACCGTCCCGAGCACGACACGGTCGAGATCGAGGAATATCAGCAGGAACTCGAGAAGTGGTCCACCGAGTACGAAAACGCGCTCGAGGACGAAGACGACGACAGTACCGACGACGGCGACGACTGGTTAGGCCTCCCGTCGTTCGGATCGTTCGAGTCAGGCGACCTCGCGGGCCTCGCGATTATCGGCGGGATATTGATGGTCATTATCGGCATTGCGACGGACTACATCCCGTTCGTCGGGGGTGGACGATGAGACGGAAAGTCGTACTCCTGGCGGTCGTCACGGCGGTTCTGGCGATGGGCATGGGCGCGGCGGCGGGCCCGGTCGCAGCACAGGAGAACGCGACCGACCAGGAGGCCAGCGACGAGCTCAACGAGACGGTCGCCGAAACCCAGGACGACTACTTGCAGGAGATCGACAGCGACACCCGGATCACGAACTGGGAGTACCGGCCGGGGATGTTCACGATCACGCTCGAGGCCGACGCCGAGACGAAAGTCAGCATGACCGAGGCGGGCGACTTCGAGCAGGGCACGGGTTCGTTCAACTACGACGAGGTAGAGTTGGACGAAGGCACCAACACGATCACGTTCGCGGTCACCGACCGCGAAGGCGCGGGCGTCGCGATCGCGACGCGGCGGTCACTCCAGCAGGGGACCGGCGCGTTCGTCTCGGTCGGGCAGGTCGAACGGAACCCGTTCCGTCACTTCGGCGGTGAGTCGGGGCTGTTCTCCGGTGTGATCCTGACGACGGCGCTGGCGGGGCTCTCGGCCGCCTACGTCGTTCGCAGCGAAGACAGCGGGGTGATCGAGGCATGAGCGAGACCAGCGGCACCTTCGGCGGCTGGAGCGATCGGCTCACCTACGTCGTCGCCGAAGCCCAGCTACTCGTCGCGGGCGTGCTCATGTCGATCGCCGTCGCGTTGATCTGGTTCCGCCCGGAACTGCCGGGGATCCCGCCCATCGTGCACGGGTGGATCGCCGCGATCTTCCTGCTCGGCCCACCGTTGACGGGGATGTTCATCACCGGCGCGCGGAAGCTCCGAAACCGGAACATGGTGACCGTTCACCACATCAACGGCGTCGAAGACGTCCGCGAGAAATACTACGTCGAGCCCGGCGTCTGGGACGACAAGGAGATCGTCGGCCCGTCGCCGTACACCGTCAACAACGGCGGCGCTTTCGAGGTGCGCGAGTTCGACTGGCACCCGGATCAGGGCGACGACGGCACCCTGATCGTCACCGGCTGCTACATGAGCGAGATGGCCGACTCGAAACTCGTCACCACGAAGGCCATGCTCGAGGACGTCCACGGCGATCTCATCGACGTCTATCTCGCGTACAACCGCCTGCGCGGGCGAATCTCCAAGATGGGGCTCGAGATCCAGCGCGACGTCGTCAACCAGGAGGCCGAGGCTGACGAGCGCGGGTTGATGAACCCGAAGACGACCGTCAAGGACCGGTTCGAAAGTGCCGAGAAGGACGCCGAGGAGAAGGCAACGGAGGACATTCAGGACGTCGACGGCTACGAGGGCGAGTACATCGGCGAGCACGGCGAGCACGCGCCTCCAGCCCGCCCGCGCCCGAACCAGTTGTACGACACCGTCGACGGCGTCGATCCGATGGAGATGGCGACGACCGACGGGGGGCAGAACGATGGATAGGCGGACCGAGTACCGGAAGAACGGCAAGCGGTTGATGACCGACGGCGGCCGCGAGCAGGACAACTACACCGTCGGCGGCTTTCGCGAGTGGCAGGACGGCAACCTCGAGCGGGACCCGGACGAGGCACTCCGGCACACGGGGTTCGTCCGCGACGAGCAGGTCGATCGCCAGCTCGCAATGCGTGCGGTCCACCACGATCCCGATCGGTGGGAGAGCAAACCCGCCAAGGACTACATGGCCGTCGGGAAGAACCGCGACATCCTTCGCGCCGAAGGCAACGAAACCGCCCGCAATGCCCTCGAGAACGGGGACACGCTCACGCTGAAACACTACATCGGCGACCCATCCCAGGAGGCCGACCTCGCGGGGATCAAGGCGGTCACCCGCCTGCAGGAGATCGTCGCCGGGCCCGCGCCGGTGATCGTCATCTTGGGCGAGATGGGCGCGGGGAAGACCGACTTCGCTGGGCTGTGTGGGCAACTCCGCGAGCGGTGGGTCGACGGCGATCTCCTCGTCGGCAGCAACATCCGCACCTTAGACCGGATCGATCGATGGGTCCGCGACGACGGCAGCGTCGAGGACGGCTGGATTCCGAACTACCCGCTCCTCGAGGAGTGGGTCCAGCAAGACGGAGATCCCGTCGACAACCCCCAGCAGCCGAAACTGTTCATCGGCGACGAGTTCTCGAGTAACGCCAGCGGGACGGGTGCGGACGGTCACAAGGTCCGCCAGAAGATGGGGCCGCTCGTCTACAAGATCCGCAAGTACGGCGGTGCACTCATCTACATCGCACACGGTGAATCGTCGATCCACCCGATGCTCTGGCGCGTCGGCACGATCATCAAGAAGAAGTCCAAGAAACGTGCGATCGTTGCAGACCGTGTTTCCGGTGGAAAGCTCCAGGACGTCGACCCCCGCCCGCTCGAAGGGATTCCACCGACGGACTGGAACTTCAACACGAAGGACGAGGCCGACTGGAGCTGGGAAGCGCCGAGCAGCGACGACAAGAACGACGATCCGATCGCCGAGGAGGACGTCAAACGCGTCGCCGCCTGGACGATGGAAGAGTGTCGACGCCAGGGAATGTCGGCCCGCGAAACCGCCGAATTCGTTCCCTACAGCCACGCTACTGTCTCGAACTGGTGGAAAGAGATCGATGAAGGGGGCGAAAAGGCCGACTGGGTTAACACCGTCGAGCAGGTGATTGCATGACGGCGTCGGGGTGTCAACCCGTAAAGCGGAAGCGCCCCCCGTTTACGTATGGGCGGCGCGGCCCGCCAGGGCCGCGACGCCTCGGCCCATCGCGACGCTCGAGCGACAGCCAGCGGAGGAGTATATATAGCGGCGCGCGACGCGCGTGGTCGGTGTGAATCGATCGAAACGCGCGAACCACTTCGGGACGATCTGCGAAAAGCGGATGGCCCGAAAGCGTCGGTTCGACCTCGAGCGGGCCAGCTGGCACGACGCTCGATTCGGGAACGGAACTCCCGTCGAAATCAAGAGCACCATGCTCGAGCATAGCGATGGCCAGCCAGGGAATTTCAAGGTCTACCGGGAGTATCATGACAAGCTACGGCGGGCCGAGGGCTGGTACTGTTTCGTCGTCTACCGACCACACGGGCGATCGGGGCTGACAGTCCTGAAGGATAAGATGGTACGTGCCTGTGATATTCCCCTTCTCCGGTGGCACGGCGGCGGCGATCACCGCGGCACCGATCAAGCAAAGATCTCCATTAGCGACATATTCTGAGGTTTTAGACGAGTCTGAATCTCGGTGAATTACAGCAATCCCTATCACGATCAGGCCAATTGCTAACGGTGACTCAAACAATCATGCTCGAGGCAATACACTCTCCTCTCGGTTTCAGGGGCTACAAGCCATTTTACCTTCCCTTTCAGCTATTCGCTCTCCCGAATGTTCAATAGTCCTGAGGCTCTGTGTCCTACTACCTCGAGTCGTGTGCACGCGCTCGCCGCTCGAGCGTAGGCACCTCGCGTGGTGGTCGTTCGACTCGAGACGGATAATACGGCCACATGGCCGGGCCGCCGTCGAAGCGGCCCCAATCACAGCACCACACCGCCTTTCAAGGCGGTTTTCATTGCTCGGTACTCGCCAATGGTAGCAAAATAAGTCCGAACAGCACCGTCAGCACCGCCAAGCTCGCCCAGATCGTTCGGACGTACCCGTCGGGCACGTAGCCAGCGGCTTCGGCGATCACGTAGCCCAGATACAGGAGTGACACGATGACGGCCGCGTTATATATTCGCCACGCCCATCGAACACAGTGGTAGGCAAGAACCTTCACGCGGTGGCCGTCACTGTTCATATTGGTGTAGTTGGATTTCTCATACTTCACTGCACTGACCGTTGAACGGTGACTCGAGTCGTAGCGACAGGACAATGGAATGTGGCGTTCAGTGGCTCAAAAGAAATCGAAACTGGTCAGCGGTGGTTAGCTGGTCGTTTCGTATTCGTCGAGGATCTGTCCTTCGCCGTCTCCGACCCAGATGAGTTGGATAGTGTCACCTGGGTTGTAGTGGATATTTTCGCTATAGTCGGTTGAGTCTCCACCATGGTGGTCTGCAGCAGCATCCAGATCTGCGTATAGGGTGATTGAGTCGCCAGCACCAACTTCACTACCGTCCCAGTCACCTACTGGTATCTCCTCCGTACCACCTGCCATGAAGTATCCGGTGCCTGCTAGCCCGGAAACTCGCTCATCATCCATCTCGGAGGTAGCAATCAGCAGGTTGTCTGTATCAATGCTTTCACCACCGGAGATACTAATCTCAACATACTTCCCACTGACATTCTCGTCATAATTAAACTGTGTGGACGGTGGCTGGTCGCCCATATCGCCCATGTCGAGAACGAAGGCAGCGATCACGGCGGCCAAAATTACAGTAATCGCAACCATCAAAATTACCCCAATGACGGGAGAAACTGCTCTTTCTTCCTCATCTCCGAGCAACATTGCGCCAAGTGCTTTGAACATTGTTTGTTAGTATGCCTGGTTATTAGCTAGTGTCGGTAGTTTCGTATTCGTCAAGGACCTGTCCTTCACCATCTCCTTCCCAGATGATCTGGACAGTTTCTCCCTCGAAAGTATCTACGCTATCATCAATCTCAATTTCGTCACCGGCGCTAATGGCATCGGCATCAGTCCAGTCATTACTGCTATCTACTCCGGATGGTGCACTACTACTGTATTGGGAAACAGGATTATCCCACTCCGGACTGGTATCACCGCTGAAATCGAGATAGAGATTGTCTGGGTCAATATCTTCTCCACCAGTCACAGTAATCGTCACGCTCGAACCCACATCTTCATCCCAACTGAACTGCGTGGACGGCGGTTGGTCACCCATATCGCCCATGTCAAGTACGAAGGCAGCGATCACAGCAGCCAAAATTACAGTAATCGCAACCATCAAAATTACGCCTATAACAGGGCTCACAGCGCGTTCTTCGTCCGATCCGACCAGTTTGTCGCGAATCTGTTTTCCGTCAAACATGGTGTATCTTTGTGCACCACTTTCAGCCCGGCCGGAAGGTCTTTGCCCCCACACAGGGTACACCGACCCGCGCGGGGATTGGGGATCCAAGCATGACCGACCCCGCCACACCCTTCCCGCCGTCCGATTTTGGTGCTGGTAACAACCAGTTGACCGGGAGTACATATATTTACCCCATCCTCCAACACCTTCGAAGAAACGACTGTCTGCAAGGGTTTCAACTCTGATAATTAGGCGGGCGTAGAACCGTTACAGCACCAGCTTGAAGCCACGCTGGCTGGCGATTATCAAATCAGAAACCGTATCGGAACGACCATGATTCTCGCGTGCTGATGCCATCGATATGACTGAGGACGACCGGTTCGTGATGCCCAAGGAACTCGCGCGAACCTACGACAGCGGCTACTACGAGGACGCCGCCGATATCCTCGAGCAGTACGACCGCGCAACTGAGTACGCACGCAAGCACGACGCTGGCTCGAGCGCGACCGCGTCGGCCTTGGATCTCCCCCGGTCCCGCTTGCGGACCTGGATCGACGACGGCGGGAAACCTGACCCGGTCCATGCCGTGCATACGGCGATCGACTACGGCTGGTGCGAGGTCGAATACGACGATCCGGAGTTTACGGCATTGAACACGCTCGTCGCGAACGTGTTTTCGGGCGGGTCGATCGCCAACCACCATTACCGACCGTCGTTCGCGCTGAACCACCGTGGGGCGGACAGTCACGTGATCGACGCGCTCGAGCTTTCGGGCGCACCGTACGAGGTCGTCGAACGCGACCCCGATCGGGCCGACGAAGCTCGCCCGACTGACGATGGGACCGTACTCGGTCGCGTCCTCGCGGTCCTCGGTGCGCCGGTCGGCCCGAAAGCCGAGCAGCACCTCGAGTTGCCGTCGTATCTCGAGGACGCGCCGGCAGAAGTCCGCGAAACGTTCGTGTACGCCTATCTCGAAAATCGGGCAACCGAACACGAGGGCAAGGATACGCTGCATATTCAGGAGGAACGAAATCAGGACTACCTCGTGGCGCTGGCAAATCTGCTCGCGGACGTAGCCGACGGCGAGGTCTCGGTCGGCGATCGGCATATCGTGATTTCGGCCGACGCAGCTCGTAATCTCGGAACTGTTCGTTAAACGTCGGTTCAAATCGATCGGTTTCGGGGCATCGATAACACTTTGCGCGAAAAACAACGTCGCTATTCTCGCTCGACGGTTACGGACCTCTCGACCTCGAAACTCGTGACTCGAGTCGAGAGCGTTTCGGCGATCTCCTGGCGCTGCTCGTGAGTGAGGTCGTCCCGCTCGAGGACCTGGCGTGCAGCTGCAACCAGCCGGGGCACGTCTTCGCAAGCACTCACCACGGCTTTCGTCTTGTTACAGTCGTAGAAGTCAGCTGCTCGCTCGATCGCGTCCTCCCGGTAAGCATAGTCGCCGTCGGTTCGAATTCGCATACTCGTACACACGACCCCCGAAATCCTAGTTTTTTCGACTCACTGAACCGGCCCATTCAGCCCAAAACGGGGGTGGTTCTGTCACTCTGTTAGAGGAGTCACCGGGTTCGTCGCGACGATCGGCGAGCAATATGCACACGGCGCTGCTCGGCTCGTGTGCATATTCGGGAAACCGATTTCGTCGACGTGCGACCCCAGAGGGAGAGACCGAGGAAATCACAAGGTGATATTTGAGGCCGAATAGAAACTACTCTTCTCCAAACTCGGCCTTTGCATCCCTCACTATTTCTCCAAGGAGCTTCAAGTAGTACTGTAACTCCTCCTCAGCATCGACGATTTCTTCATGGACATCATCAGAATTATCATCGATGTAGAGCCCTGTTTCTACATCGATTTCATCAGGTAATTCGATATAGAATTTCTCTACCGACCCATCTGGCTGTTCAACTTTAAATCCTGAGCCACCATACTGATCTCCAATAAAAGCCGAATCTGCCCATGGAGGCATAATTCGGCTCAATTCAGCCGTATTGAGCCGATTCACTTTGGTATAGTTTGAAATATCGGGACCATCTGATCCTTTTAGGATTCGGTTACGAAGATCATCCATCTTTTGAGCCACTTCATCGCTTTTCAGAACTTCTTGTCGTTCAGTATACCAGCTGTCAAAATCCTTATTAGTTTTCCCTCTAAGCCTCTGTAATACAAAGGTCACGGATCGACCGAACGAAACAGCGTTTCGCAACCCGATCAATTTCTGTTCCCCATCAGCAGACTGGTATTGCTTGAACCCGGCATAAGCAGCCTTCAAATTGTATTCTGCTTCATCAAGGATTTGATCAGGGTCGTCCATATGACAACATGATACTGAAATATGATAATCCCCCTGTATCTCTCCTAAGAGTACCTACCCCCGTTTCGTATGCATCAATTGGAGATTTTCGCGCGAAGGTGGGGGAGGGGTGCTGTAATTTTTTGGCGCTGTCGCCTTGGCGACACCCGGCAAGGGGTGTTTCGCGCGAAGCGCGAAACCGACCCGCAGCCGCGCGGCGCGATCGAGCCGCCGACCCCGTCCTCGAGGGCGCGACTACAACCAGAGTTGAACAGTCAACGATCTATTACAATCTGAATTGCCGAAAAGAAGTCCGCGAATAGTGTTGCCACTACCGAGATCGGTTCAGCGATCGGCGACTGCGCCGACGAACCCGACCTTGGTACCGCCGCCGGGAGTCTTCCAGGACATCTCGGTGCGCCGGAGGACCGCCGGATCGTTGCCGGACTTGCGCCACTTGTCGATCGCCTCGGCGGCGATCGCCTGGACGTTCTCGAAACTCGTCGATTTCAGTTCGGAAAGGATCGCGTCGATCCGCACGCGTCTAGGCTCGCCCTCCTGGTCGTACTCGATCTCAGCGCCGTTCTCGGCGAGCCACTGCTGGAACGGCGACGATTCGGCGATGTGGTCCGCTAACCCCATCACGTGCTGGATGCGATCGGCGAAACTCTCGATCGCGTACTCCGCCGACTCGACGAGCGCGCGTAGTTCCTCCTGGTACTTCCGAGCGCGGAACGAAATCTCGCCCTGGTCCAGCTCGAGGATCTCGTCCAGGTCCTCGATCGCCCGGTAGATCGTCGCCGGGTGCTTGCCCAGCTGGTCGGCGAGGTCGTCGACGTTCCCCCCGCCGTCGGTCGCGACCGTTTCCGTCACTTCGCGGGCGGTCTCGCCCATGTCCCGCAGCGTCGTCATCAACAGGTGGTCCGTCTTCGCCTCGAGGCGCGGTGTGGGATCGTCGTAGAGTTCGACCGGCTCGTCGCGGGCGGCCGCATCGAAGTGATCGTCCGCGACGTAGACGTTGTTCCCGTTCGGACCGAGCGGGATGTCCTCCCAGTGCAGCGCGTTCAGTAGTGTTTCTTCGATCTGCTCGGTCACTTCGTGCCGGTCGGCCCACGCCCATGCCTCGTTGTCGTTCATCGACTTGTTCACCAGGACCTCGACCTTCGGGTGATAGGACGGGTGATCCTTCGAGACCGCGTCTGGATCTGCCAGCTGGTAGATCTCGAACTTTCGTCCGTAGGTGTGTCCGGGGAGGAGTTCTTCCGCCGACCGCGGGTTGAGAAACAGCCGGTTCTGGTGGTTCACGACCTCCCGGTTATCGAGGTGGAGTTCCGCCTTCACTCCCTCGAGGTCCGACAGGTGATGGACGACTTTCTGCAGAACGCCTGCAGACGCGAGCTTCTCTGCCCATTCACGACGGATACGGACGTACCGTTCGTACGCCCACATCCGACTCGCCGAGTGGGGTTCCGTTCGGAAGTACTCCGAGTGAATCCGCTCGCCCGCGTGCTCGAAGATCGCCGCGAAAAACTCCGGCAGCAACTCGAGGCCGCGTTCGGCTTCGATGTTGCTGGTGTGGAATTCGACGTCCACTCCGTCGACCTCACCGACCTGATTCTCCCACGGGAGATTCACCGGCTCACCGGTCTCCCAGTGGCGCATGTTCGGGAATCGCGGGGAGATGTTGTAGGACGCTTTTCGCTCGCCGCGCCCACGGCCGCGAATGTCCCACTCGTAGAGCCGCTCGGCGTTGATACCGTCAGAGAGTCGCGGCGCGAACCCCGACTTGCTGTAACTGACCTCGAGGTGCCAGAGCTCGCCGTCGACCTCGACGTCCAGTTCCAGGTATCCCTCGAACGGCGGGCCGAGCATCACCGACGACAGGGCATCGTACGGGCCGCGTCCCCAGTCGGGCCACTTCCAGCGCCCCTCGATCTCGTGAGGCGTCGTCTCGACCTGGGACACGGCTACTCACCTCCCTCCTGCTCGCGCTCGAGGAGACCGGTGAGGATCGCGACCGGGTTCCACCACGTCGCCGATCCGCAGCGGTGACAGACATGCTTGAACGACGTGCACGCTGACACCTTGAGGTCGGTGGGATCGACGTCGCTCGCCTGTCCGATCTCGTCCGGATCGGCACGCTTGACGCGAATCCGCCCACAGCCCACGCAAATCGCGTCGACTGGCACTCCGAACTGACCCGCTTCCGGACTCGCGAGTTCAGCTGCGCGATCGCGACCATCGTCGACGTCGGTACTCATCGCGCATCACCGACTCGCGTCGCTGGATCGACACCCTCGGGCTCGATCACCGTCGACCACGAGAGCTTCGCGACCTCGTTCTCCGACCGCGACCCGCCGACGTCGTACCACCGGCCCGCGAGCAGTTCGTCGACGATCGTCGCCGGAACGACCGCGCGGGCCAACTGGGGCAACCCCGGTCGCGGAATGTACACCACGAACAGGTACATCCCGCCCGCCTCGAGGAGTCGGTCGTGCGCTCGGCGTTTGACGTAATACCGGCCGTGCGTGGAATACTCGCCGTTGCTCGTCTGGTACTGACAGCCCTTGATCTCGACCGGGATCTCCGGCTCCAGGACGACGACACCGTAGAACGGCAGCGACTGATCCGGCTCGAGGACGGTCGTCGTTTTCACGTCGTGCCAGTCGGCGGTCCGATCGTCGACGTACTCCAGGGCGTCGATCCGCTGGACGATCTCGCCCTCGAGGAAGTCCCCACTCGCCTTCGGACTCTCGAGTTCCGACGTCCGGCTCACAGCGGACCACCTCGCGCTTTCCGCACCTCTCGAGCGCAGTCGGGACAGAGTCGACGTGTCGCCGGAATCGACTCTTCACACCGCTCGCACTCGTCGGAGTCGACGACGCGGGTCATCGGTCGATCCCTCCGTTGATCCGATCACGAAGCGACCGGAGCTTTCCACGAAGTCGATGGCGGCGCGTTACCCGCCAGGAGTGATCGAATTCGACGTCGTCGTAGCGCAACGGAAGCCGCGGGCGACGGTGCCCCTCAGAACACACGTCGTGCTTCCAGCCGACCCAGATCTCGCACTTCGGACAGTACCACGGCGATTCCATCCGGGGCCGCTCGTCACGGCTCATCGCGAATCACCGGCAGTGCCGAACGGTTCGCAATCGGTCAGCCCGATCGCCGCGATACCGTGTTCGATGTTACAACCGGTGATCGTCGCAGCGAACTCCCGCCCGGAGATCGACACCGTCACTCGTTTGCACTGCCAGATATCGGTGAATTCGAACCCTTCATCGACCCCGGTCGCTACGTCGACGGAGACGACCACGTCCCCGTCGATGCGGTCGATCTGGACAACCGGGACTCGAGTCCCTTCGATCGTTGTCGAACTGACCTCCTCGCTCCAGGACGGACCGCCGTCGGCCCGAACCTCCCGATCTTCGAGCGCTTCCCGAACGTCCTCGTCACTTGCCTGATGGGCCGGATGGGCGATGGGCGTCCGACTTTCGACGTGATAGAGCCGACTCGCGGGGACGAACTCCTCACACATCGGCCTCACCCCCGTGACGGCCGGGGGACGTCTCTGGATCGGGAATGTCGACGTCTTTCCCAGCTGCGGACCCGCGGGTCAACCGTCGGTAGCTATCGCACTCGGGACAGCGGTGGGCGCGGTCGCGATCGTCGCCGAAAACCCGTGCGAACCGATCAGTAACGTGACTGTCGCAGTGCTGGCACCTCGAGTCGGTGCCGGTCGACGGCCACGGGGCGACCGTCACGCGGACCACCCCGATTCGGCTACGAAATTCGCGTGCAGGCGGCGACCCGAAACCAGTAGCTGGTTCGGTTCAGGTTCGAAACCCCGGATCGCCGAAGGCGAAAATCGGTGCGTCAGGTTGTCGACGACCCGGTATTTGGCCGAATTTATTTCGGCCACTAACCGCGTAGTTTTTCGATGGGCCCTGACGGATTCGAACCATCGACCACTCGGTGTCTCACGCGATCGCACCGATGTCCGATCCCGTTATGAGCCGAGCGCTCTAACCAGACTGAGCTAAGGGCCCTCTACTCGGAGGAAAACGTGGCCGGAAGTTAACGCTTACTCTCCGTCTCTCGGTTTTCGACACCCTGGGCGCCGGACCGAGTGCGCCGGCGACGGGACTATGTGACCGGCGACCGAACGAACGGGTGAATGCCGGATCGTCGACTCGAGCGGTTCCTGCGGTCGAAACTCCGTGAAGCGGGCGAGCAGTACGAACAGATACGGGAGTCGACGGACAGCCAACTCGAGGAGGCCCGCGAGGCGTACGAGGTGGCGAAAAACGCCCGCGCGCTCCCGTCGGACGAGGCGGGGCGTGCGAAGATCATCTGTCGGCGCTACGCCGAGAAACGGGCGGCGATGTTGGACGACCGGTACCGCCCGGCCTGTTACGAGGAAGGGCACCCGGATTGCGAGGGGTGCGTCGAGGACGTTCACGAGGGCCGGATCGAGACGTGGTAGTTGACCGACTCGTCGGAGAAACGGAGCGGAGAATCGCGGACGCGAACGGGTTTGACGGACGGAAACCGTATATTCGAGCGTCGAGTAACCTCGAGAGTCGAATCAGCGGTCGATGAAAGGCCCGAGGGCGGCGTCAGCCTCTGTTTTCGTTCGGGTTCGGGCGTCCGCCGTCACCCTTCCGCTTCGGGCGCTCTTCGCTGTCGTCGTCGGCCGGGCGGAAGGCCCACGCGAGCAACGCCAGGATCATTCCCAGGCCGAGCAGGGCTGTCTCGAGGGCGGTGAGTTCGATTCCGACCCACGAGAGGACGGTCCGAAACTCGACCGCGAACGGGACGATGAACGCCGCGGCAACGAGTAGCGCCTCAGGGGAGACCCGCATCTCACGCATCTACGGGATCACCTCGATCTCGGGGAGGGCAGCGGTAACAGTCTCGAGCGAGGCGGGCAGTTCGGCGGGAAGGAACGGCGCAATGCTGACCGGGAAGCCGTTGATCTCGTAGCCGAACAGGCCGCCGTCCTGGATCACGCTCAGTATCGGGAGCGTGTACGCGAACACGACCAGAACGACTGCGATGGTCGTCCAGAGTTTCAGGTTGTCGAGGATCAGAGGCGCATCCTCGGATCCGGAGAGGGTACCGGCGTAGGTGTTCGCCGGGATGGAACCGCTATCGGCGCGGTCTCCCATGACGGTCACGACCATGTTCGCGAGGAACAGGACGAGCGAGAGGAACAGCAGGGTTCCCCCGAGTGCGACCTGGAGATTCAGTTCGGCGACGGAGCCGACGCCGGCCTCGAACGCGAACTCCTCGTACTGGGGTTCGGCCGTCCGGCGGGGGATGCTGAACAGACCGCCGCGGTGCATCGCGTTCGACATGAACGTCATCCCGATGAACCACACCAGGACCTGGATCAGCGCGACCGAACGGTTCCACAGGCGCTTGCCGGTCAGTTGCGGGATGAACCAGTAGGAGGCGGCCATGAACGTCAGCGCGACTGCGGTACCGACGGTGAGGTGGAAGTGGCCGACGACCCAGAAGGTGTTGTGGACGAGATAGTTGATGTTCATGCCGGCGTTGATCATCCCGGAGAAGCCGGCCGCGGCGAACATCAGTCCCGCAAGCGACATCCCGGTGAAGACGGGGTCGCGCCAGGGCAGGGCCTTCAGCCAGCCGAGATAGCCCGTGCCGCCGCGCTGACGGGCGCCGTGTTCCATGCTCGCGACGACGGTGAAGGCGGTCAGCAAGCTCGGCAACAGGAGGAACATCGTGTTCGTCATCGCGATGAACTTGAACCCTTCAGCGATGCCGGGGTCGAGGTACTGATGGTGGATCCCGGTCGGCACCGAGAGGATCAGGAAGAGGACGAACACGACGCGTGCGAGCGGATCGCTGAACAGCTTTCCACCGGCGAATTTCGGCAGCATGATGTACCACATCATGTACGCCGGCAGCAGCCAGAAGTACACGACCGGGTGGCCGAAGAACCAGAACAGCGTCCGGGTCAACAGCGGGTTGATGCCGTCGACGAGACCGAGCGTCCACGGTAGGATAAAGGCGAGGATGGCGATGGCGACGCCGAGGGTCGCGAGGTACCACATCAGCGTCGTCGTCAGCACCATAAACGTCGGCAGCGGGATGCGTTCATCGGGGTTGTCCTGCTTCCAGGCCCACCAGGTGCGGAACCAGTCGACTCCGGCGAGCCAGCTTCCGACGACGAACAGGACGAGGCCGACGTAAAACAGCGGGTGGCCCTCGAGCGGCGCGTAGAACGTGAACAGCACGCTCGCGCTCATGTCGATGGAGTCAGTGAAGCCGGCGAGGATCGGGACCGCCGCGAGTATCGTGCCAAGCACCATCAGGCCGTACCAGCCCCACGTAAAGCGCAGATCGACCATCCCGCGGTCGAGGCTGGTCGTGGTCGCCCACGTGAACAGGCCCACGAGGAAGAAGATCGTGAACGTGAGCGCGAGCAACACGCCGTGTGCGGTCAGAACGGTGTAGTAGTCGGCCGAGTCCATGAACCGGAACACGTCGGTCCGGTGAAGCGCCTGGATCAGCCCGAACAGGCCGCCGATAGTGAGCGCGATGAACGAGCTCCAGAACGCCGAGTGGATGACTTTAGATTCTTCCGGGAAGTCCTCGAAGTATGCGGTCGTCGCGTTACTCATTGTCGTCCTCCGTATCGGTCGTGTCGTCGTTTTCGTCGCTTTCGTCCGTTCCGACGGTCACCTGGCCGCTCTCCTCGTAGTCGTCGACGGTGACCGTCCAGTCGTGGTCTCCCTCGCCGAGGTCCGAACTATCGACGACGAAGGTGACCTCCTCGGAGCCGTCGCCCGCGACGGTTACGTCTTCCTCGAGAGTCACGTCACCGATCTCTGCCGTGACGGTGGTATCGAGGTCCTCTAGCTGGCCGTTCGTCACCGTAGCGGTGACCTCGATCTCCTCACCGGTCGCGACTTCGTCGGGCGCCTCGGCGGAGAGTTCGGTGAGGTCGAACTCCTCTTCGGGCGTGACGATCAGCTGGCCGGACATCTCGTGGTGTTGTGGACCGCAGTACTCGTTGCAGACGAGGCCGTACTCGCCGGGTTCGTCGAACTCGACGGTCATCGTGGAGATCTCGCCGGGAATGACCATCGTATTGACGTTCGTGCCGACGACGCTGAAGCCGTGGATCACGTCGGGACTCGTCACGTGGAAGGTGACTTCGCTGCCGGCGGGTACCTCGATGGGGCTGGGAACGAACGTGAACGTCTGTGCGCGGACGTAGACCTCGTACTCGTCCTCACCGACCTGCTGGACCCCCGGGTCGCTGAACTCCTCGTGGTCGAAGACCTCGTTGGGGTCTATCGAGCCACCCTCGTCGTCGACCATCGCGATGCCGAGGCCGATCGACCCGTACGTGATCGTTGCAATGAAGCCAACGATCAACAGCATCGCGGCGATCAGCCACGCTTTCTCGTACGTGTGGATGTTCATACGAGCCCCACCCCCATCAGGATCGAGCTAACGACCGTCGGGTCGTTCCCGACGAATTCCACGAAGTACATGAAGAACCACAGTGCTACCAGGATCAGGAAGTACAGTCCGATGAGCACCAACGTCCCGATCGGATCGTACTCGTCGTGACCGATCTCCTTGATCGGTCCGTCGACGTCTGCGGCCGTATCCGGCCGCTCCGTACTTTGCTCTGTCGCCGAACTCATACGGGAGGGTAGTGAACGGGTAGGACTTACCCCTCCCTGTCGTTCCAGCAGGATGGGAACGGGTGCATCCTTTAAGTAGCCATCATACGCAGGAATACACAATGACGTTCGAGGACCTCGAACCCCGACACGCAGCCGCAGCCGGACTGCTCGCATTCGTGCCGACGGTGATCTACGGCATCGGTCGTCCCGGACTCGCCGGCTTCGTTGCCACGCTCAACGTCGCGATAATCTTCGCGTCGCTGTACGTCGCGATGTCGCCAGTCGACGGCGACGGACACGACCACGGACACGGCTCCGGCGACAACGGAACGAGTGCGTAAGCGGTCTCGAGGCGACGGCCGGCCACGGACGCTGGTCGATGCGTCGCCGGCCGAACTGTTCGACGACGAGCCTGCATCCATGCGTTCTTCGACCGACCGACGATCGGCACCGCTCATCCGCGAGTATTACCTATCTCACCCTCGCTCGTTGCTCGAGCGGGCCGACGACCGATCCTCCTATCCACATGGTTCGGGACACTAGCCGATCGACACCCCCGGCGGGTTCGAGCCCCGACGACGCGTCCGACCGAAACCGGTCGAGCGACGACACCGATCTCGCCGCCGTCCCGTCCGCCGACGAACTCGGAGAGGGCGGCGGGGGAGACGACGGATCGACCGGCTGCGACCTCTGTGACCTCCCCACGCCGGAGCCGCCGATCACCGCGCCGGACGTCGACGGACGGTTCTGCTGTCGGGGCTGTCTCGAGGTGAGTCGGACGCTGTCGAACTCGGATGCGAGCGCGAACGCCGATTCGATCGGCGCGGAACCCGACCCCGGCGCGCTCCGATCCCGGCTGGCCGACGGGGACGCGGGTTCGGAGTCCGCCGACCCCGACGACGCGCTCGAGGACGGCGAGGGCGAGGAGGCGTTCCTCTCGGTCGACGGGATGCACTGTTCGACCTGCGAGGCTTTCCTCGAGACGACTGCCGAGTCCGCCGACGGCGTCCTGGCTGCGGAGGCCAGTTACGCGACGGAGACGGTTCGGCTGGCGTACGATCCCGACCGGGTCGAAGGTGATGACCTCGCCGACGTCGTCTCCGGCTACGGCTACACCGCGCGGGAGCGCGGACGGGGGAGCGACCGCGGGGCCGACGACGGACAGGCACTCGTGAAGTTCCTCGTCGGCGGCGGGCTGTTCGGGATGATGGTGATGGTGTGGTACGCCGTCTTCCTCTATCCGACCTACTTCGGCTACGAGCCGGTGGCCGACTTCGGCGGCTACGACGGCTACTACGTCGCCGTCAACATCTGGCTGATGACCTCGTTCGTGCTCTTCTACACGGGGTACCCCATCCTCCGGGGCGCGTACGTCAGCCTCCGGGCCGGGATGCCCAACATGGACCTCCTCGTCGCGACCGCGGCCGTCGGCGCGTACGCCTACAGCACGCTCGCGATGGTCCTCGGGCGGACGGACCTGTATTTCGACGTCAGCGTCGCCGTCATACTCGTCGTCACCGGGGGCACCTACTACGAGGAACGGATCAAGCGCCGCGCGACGAACCTGTTGTCGGACCTCACCGAGCAGCAGGTCGACGAGGCCCGCCGCGAGGACGGCGAGACGGTCCCGCTCGAGAGGGTCGAACCCGGCGACCGACTGCTCGTTCGCCCCGGCGAACGGATCCCGCTGGACGGCGACCTCGTGGAAGGGACGGCCGCAGTGGACGAGTCGCTGGTGACCGGCGAGTCCCTTCCCGTCGAGAAAGCACCCGGCGATCCGGTCCGCGGGGGAACCGTCGTCACGGACGCCCCCGTCGTCGTCGAGGTGGGCGAGGACGCCGAGAGTACCCTCGACCGGCTCGTCTCCCTGTTGTGGTCGATCCAGAGTTCGCGGCCGGGCGTTCAGCGACTCGCCGACAAGCTGGCGACGATCTTCGTCCCGCTCGTGTTGACTCTCGCGGCCGCCGCGACGGCCGTCCTGCTCGCACGGGGCTCGAGCCCCTCGGAGGCGCTGCTGGTCGGGCTGACGGTCGTGATCGTCTCCTGTCCCTGTGCCCTGGGACTGGCGACGCCGCTGGCGATCGCCTCCGGGATCCAGTCGGCGGCAAAGCGCGGAATCGTCGTCGCCGCGGAGGCGATTTTCGAGGACGCACCCGAAGTGGACGTCGTCGTGCTGGACAAGACGGGAACGCTCACGACGGGGACGATGACGGTGACCGACGTGTACGCGGACGAAACGGAGCGTAGCGACGGACCCGACGAGACGACGCTCCTCGAGCGCGCCGGCGCCGTCGAAGCCCTCTCGGAGCACCCGATCGCGGCCGCGATCACGGAGGCCGCCTTCGGCACCCGCAGCGAGGACGGTGACGGCGGGGACGACCACCCGGACGACGAGGGCGGGGAGCCCACCCTCCCCGCCGGCGTCAGCGCCGACGACTTCGAACGCGACCGTCGCGGCGTCAGCGGCGTCGTCGACGGCGACCGCGTCGTCGTCGGCCACCCCGACTACCTCCGCGAGTCCGGGCTCGAGGTCCCCGATAGCCTCGAGTCGCGAATCGCGGACGCCCGAACCGCCGGCGACGTCCCCGTCGCAGTCGGCTGGGACGGCCGCGCTCGCGGCGTGATCGTCGTGGGCGACTCCCCCCGCGAGGAACTGGAACGGGCGGTCGAAACGCTCTCGAGCGGGCGCGAGGTCGTCGTCCTCACCGGCGACGAGGGCGCCGCGGCCGACCGCTTCCGGGCCGTCGAGGGGGTAAGCGAGGTCTTCGCCGGCGTCCCGCCGGAGGGGAAAGCCGAGACGGTCCGCCGGCTGCGGGCCCGCGGCACCGTCGCGATGGTCGGCGACGGGAGCAACGACGCCCCCGCGCTGGCGGCCGCCGACGTCGGCATCGCGATGGGCAGCGGGACGAAACTGGCGACCGACGCCGCCGACGCGGTGATCGTCGGCGACGACCTCGAGGCGGTTCCGGAGACGTTCGACCTCGCGGCGGGCACTCACCGCCGTATCCGACAGAACCTCGGCTGGGCGTTCTTCTACAACGCCGTCGCGATTCCGCTCGCGATCACCGGGCTCCTGAACCCGCTGTTCGCGGCGGTGGCGATGGCGACGAGCAGCCTGCTGGTCGTGATAAACTCCGCGCGGTCGATCTCCGACTAGTCCTCGCGCTCGCCGCCGTTTTCGTCCTCGGCTTCTCGTTCCGTCACCACCCGGTCGACGACGGCCCGCTCGCCGTCCTCGTAGACGAAGGTCTCGCCGTCGTCCTCGTCCTCCGTCCGGCGATGACTCCCGTCACAGAACGGAAACGAGTCCGAGAGACCGCACTGACAGACCGCGACGTCTCCCTTCTCGTCGTCGATATCCGACGGATCGAGCGTTCGCGGACCGGTCGCCTCGAGTTCGACGAGTCGCGTCATCGTCGGACAGTCGGCCCGCCGGGAACAAAACGGTTCGCCCGCTTTCGCTGCCCGTTTCACTGCCGAGAGGGGCCGCTGTGGCGCTCGTCGGGGACGAACGGTGAGAGCGGGACAGCGGTGGCGACACGTCGCTCCGGGGGAACGATCGGTCCCCAGACTCGAGAAGGAACGGGGAACGGGGAACGGGGAACGGGGAACGGTGGAGCGGAAACGGGACGAACGACGGCCGCGGAAGACAAACTACTTGGTCGTCGTCGGTAATCTTCTGCTACCGAGACATGAGTTCGTACGCCGCGGAGGCGACGATCGCGATCGCGCTTACCGTCGTCAAGACGCTCAGCCTGCTCGTCGGCGGCATGATCACGTTCTTCGCGTTCAAGGCCTACCGCCGCACCCGCCAGCAAGCACTCGGGTTGCTCGCGGGCGGGTTCGGCCTCGTCACGCTCGGCCTGGTGTTGGCCGGGATGCTCTACGAACTGCTGGACGTGGGGCTGATGACCGGTATCCTCCTCGAGAGCCTCCTGATGCTCGCCGGCTTCGTGGTGATCGCGTACTCGTTGTACGTCACCTGACCTGCCCGGCAAACCACAGACGGCAGTTCCAACGCTCCAGGAACGAAATCTTTACCATCGGAACATTCAGTGTTGGGGGTATGTCTTCGTCGGGTGGACCCTCCGAGAGGGAGTGTACGTTCTCGCTGGACCCATCACGAGCGTCTCACCACAACCATCCCGACAGTGACCTGCCCGACGACGACCTCACCGACGCGGGCGTCTGGGAGTGTCCCCACCCACCGCTCGAGGGACGGGATCGCTGTCTCGCCCACCTCGAGCCCGCGGAACGGCCCGACGACGCCGACGAGACGGCGTGGCTCCGCGAGCGCCTCGAGTCGACCGCGGGCGGCGGGGCCGAGAGCCGTCGACGCAAACAGTTCGTCGGCGGCCGGTTCGAGGGCCTCGACCTGACGGGCGGCGTCGGCGTCGAGACGAACGACACGTATCCGCTCGATTTCAGGTACGCCGACGTCGATCACCTCGCCTGCGCCGCGACCGACGCGACCGACCGCCTCGAGTTCGGCATGGCGACGGTCGACGAACTCCGACTCGAGGGGACGTTCGACACAGTGCGTGCGCACGCAGCGACGCTCGGCGACTGCGACCTCGAACACGCGTCGATCAAGTTGCTCGACTGGCGGGACGCGAGCGTCGACGCGCTGGCACTGGAGAGCGCAGACGTCGACACGGTCGATCTCAGGAACGCGACTGCCGGCACGATCGACTGCGACGGTGCGACGATCGATCGCGGCCGATTCGATCTCCTGCGTGCGGACCGCGTTCGGGGGGTCCACGCGACGTTCGACGTGGTCGATTTCGACAGCGCGACGTTCGACCGGATCAACGTCTACTACGCCGACATCGGCGAGGGCGACTTCCGGGGCGTCCGTGCCAACGACGCCGTCTTCAAGGGAACGGCGTTCGACGGCGCGTACTTCAACGGGGCCGTCTTCGGGGTGTCGAACTGGATCGGAGCCGACGTCGCGAGCGGCCACTTCCGGGACGCCCGTTTCGATCAGGTCTCCTTTTTCAAGGCGGACATCCCCTCGGCCGGGTTCGAGAACGCCTACCTCGGGCTGGCGAACTTCCAGAACGTGACCTTCGAAAAGGCGGATTTCGAGAACGCGACGCTCGAGCACGCCGTCTTCCGCGGGGCGACGTTCCGGACGGCCGACTTCTCCGGGGTCGACTGTGCGGGCGCCCTGAATCTCAAGGAGACGACGTTCGCGGACGACGTAACGATCCGCCCTTCGCCGACCGCTCCGCCGACGGAGACGCTCGTCGACCTCGCGGGGAGCGAGATCGCGACGGGAACCTTCGGACAGTCCGACCGCGGCTGGGTGTTCTACGACCTCGCCGACGCGACGGTCGGGCACGTCACGTTCGAGCACGCGGAAGACGGCGAGGACCGCGACGGCGAGTTGATACGACACGTACGCTTCCTGCGAACCCGATTCGAGCACTTCGATTTCAGGGACAGCGATGGAATCGATCTGAAGCGAACGAACTACGACATCCACTCGATGTACCGCGCGGGCGACGGTGACGACCCCGAACGGGACGCGGAGAACCGTGCCGGGCAATTGCTCCAGTACGGACTCCACCTCGCCTCGAGGCGGGTTCGCTCGAACGGAGCGTCGACGGGCGAAGCATCGACGGGCGAAGCATCGACGGGCGAGGCGTCGACGGGCGAGGCGTCGACGGGCGACAGGACGTCGGGTCCCGAAGACGCCCGGGTAACGGTTCCCGGCACAGCCTTCACGCTCGAGGAGGTACCCGACCCGGACACCGAGTCCTACGCCGAAGACAGGGTCGCTGCCTGGAACTCCCTGCTCGAGATCGATCCCGAGACGCTGCCGACGCCGAACTACCACGATCAGCCCGCCCGCGACCTCGAGTACACGTACCTGCTGGCGAAAAACGGAGCCAACGTCATCAACGACAACGAGTCGGCGTCCCGGTTTTTCGTCCGGGAGATGCTCCAGCGGCGACGGCAGTATCTCGACCTGGCCCGCGAGGCGGATTCCCATCGACGGCGGCTCGGACACCTCATCGACTACGTCGAGAACTGGATCATCGGGACGACGTCAGGCTACGGCGAGAGTCCGGCGCGAGTCATCGCGACGTCGGCCGTTACGATCGGCGTCTTCAGCGTCCTGTTTTACGCGCTGGAGCCGGGGCTGTACGACGATCCGCTCCAGTTCGGCGTCCTGAGCATCGGCTCGTTCGTCAGTTTCATCATCGGCGGCGTCACCGACGTCCCCGATCCGCTCATCAGCCTCCTCTCGCAGGTACAGGCCTTTATCGGCGCGTTCTTCATCGCACTGTTCGTGTTCACGTTGACCCGGTCGATTCACCGGTGATCGGAGTCGACGCCGGAGACCGCCGGCTCCGTCGATCACCGTCGACACACTAATGACAGCGCCCTCGTCACTAGGGGACAGGCCATGGCCGACGAAACGCAACCGCTCGAGGAGCAACTCGTCGCCGCCTTCGAAGATCTGAACTACCCCGTCGAAGGCCCGCTCGATCTGGCACCCAACTTCCCGTCCTGGGCGAACACGACGTTCGACTCCGAGCGAGGGGACCCGGACGTGGAGCTCTCACTGACCCCCCGAGAGCTCCTGGTCCTCCTGGCCGACGGCGACGCCGAGTTTCCCTACGAAGACGCCGACGACCTCGCGGCCGACCTCGAGGCCAGACTGCGAGAGGAGGGACTCCCCTCGTGAACGTCGGCGGTCGGTGCCTCGAGTCGTAGCTACTGGCCCGACTGCTCACGCCGGAATTGAGGGGACGGCTCGACTGCGTCGCCCGATCCGGCAGTTCCACGTACGGTATTCTAGAAACGTACCAACTGATTCACGTGCCGAGCGCCGCAAGTCCGTACTGCGGGGGCCTGGAGCCCCGTCGATGATCGTCGGGGCCATCCAGCTGCCGTGGTTGCACCCCGCCCACCCACCCGATCCGGACGAAGTCCGAACTCGGACGCCGAACCCGGAGCACCGACCCGGCTCCGGCTCCCCGATCGCAATCGGCGTCCGAAACCCGAACCCGACCAGTCTCACTCCGCAGCACGCGCCCCTCTCGGTTCGTCACGGTTTCCGTCTCGATCACGGACCTGATCGCCCCTCGTCCAGGCGGCCCCGTGACGAACCGTCCGAACTGTCGTCCGGTAGAGTGACTTTCCTCCTCGAGTCCGACGTCGGCCGACGCTCGAGAGACGGGTCGAAGGCGCTTCTGCTATAATAACGACTGCAACTATTTACACACTGATCGCCGATCCCTCTGGCGATCAGATGTGCACTGACTTGCAGTGGCTACTATAGAGGTCGCCGTTGAACGTAACCGAGCACCGGGATGACTCCGCCACTCGCTCCGGACGGAATCGGTCGGGCGACCGCACGGATCCAGTGCTCGTCTGTGAAAGAGACGGTGAAGCGAGAAAGAGCCTAGGCCGGGATTTGAACCCGGGCTCTCGTCCTTACCAAGGACGCGCTTTACCTCTAAGCTACCCAGGCGCGTACCTCGTTGTTGTCTCGAGTCGTCTTTATGGGTTTCGATTCCTCCCGGTTGTGAGTCGGTCTGCCGTAGTGCGGTTGGCCCCGCTCGAGGTCGTGTCAGGGATCCGTCGCGGACGTCGCCCGGTCGGTCGTGTGGTCCTCGAGGGAACAATCGGAAATCGGGGTATCCGGGCCCTCGAAACACTCCTCGACGGGTGGGAACGACGTCCCGACCTGAGTGGCGATATCGTCGGCGACCGAGAGCAGGCGGGGCGGCGGCGCTTCGCCGGCCGCGGCGGCTCCGGTTCGAACCGCGAGTTCGAGGACGTCACGCTCGAGGTTGGCGTCGAGTTCGGCGGCCCGTTCTACGCGGTCGTCGGCGTTCGGGTTCGCGCTCGGGTTCGCGTCTGTGTCCACGTCCGTGTCCGCATCGCCATCGTCGGCCGCCTCGTCGAGGAGATCCTCCCGGCGGGTCTGATCCCGACCGAACGACTGGACGGTTCGCACTGCAGTGTTGGCGGCTTCGGTTCGAGACAGTAGGTAGAAGCCGCGAGCGACGAGGATGTCGGCGGCCAGAATCTCGAGGTCGGCTTCGGTATCGGCGTCCGTCTCGGTCTCCGGCCCACCGATCGGATCGGTCCACGGTTCGTCGTGTGCCAGCGCCCGCGTGAGGCGTAACCCTTCGTAGATGAGCTGGACGCCCGCCGCGTGGGTGACGATGCCGTCGAAATCGTCCGCACCGACCGTCGATGCGTCCGATTGCTCGAGCGGGGGTTGTCCGTTCGTACTGGCGGCGCTCGCGCTTGTCTTCGCGTTTGCCTTCGCGTTTGCGTTTGCGGCGGCGTTCGCGTTCGCCTCGGTGGTAACCGCGGCGGCACTCTCGAGGGCGAGCACGCCCGGCACCATCGACGCCTCGTCGAGGACGGACTCGACCAGGGTATGCAACCGCGGCGGTTCGACGTCCGCGACGGCCTCGAAAGCGGCACGCCGACAGTTGTCGGCCGTTTCCATTGGGGGACCCTTACGAGGGAGCAGGCAAAGACCTTTGGAAACGCCGGATCGACTGGACGGCGTGATAGACGTCACCGTAGCCGCCGCGGGCGACGCTGCGTCCGACGGCGACGCGACCCGCGACGGCACCGCTTCGCCGATCCGGACGATCACCCTCGATCGGCCGGACGCACGTAACGCCCTGACCGTCGACGGCCTCGAGGCCCTCGAGACCGCGGTCGACGACGCCGAGGAGCCGGTGATCTACCTCCGCGGAGCCGGTCCCGCATTCTGTGCCGGCGCGGACCTCGAGGCCGTCGGGGACCTCGACGGCGACCCCGACCGGGCGGCCGCCTTCGCCCGCCTCGGCCAGCGGGTCGCCCGAACGATTGCCGACTCGCCGTCGATCGTCGTCGCCGGGATCGACGGCCCCGCACGCGGCGGCGGCCTGGAACTCGCGCTGGCCTGTGACGTGCGCGTCGGAACGCCCGACTCGAGTTACGGCGAGCCGGGCGTGAGCTTCGGCCTGTTCGGGGCCTGGGGCGGCACCGTCCGGCTGCCCCGGATCGTCGGCGAGGGGGCCGCCCTCGAGCTGGGATTGACGGGCCGGACGATCGACGCCGACGAGGCGCTTCGGGTGGGACTGCTCTCGCGGATCGAGGACGAACCGCGAACGGTCGCCGAGGAGATCGCGGGGAACGCCGACGACGCGTTGCGCGTCCTGAAACGCCGGCTACGGGACGACAACGAGCGCGCGACCCAGGAGCGCCGGGAAGCCGAGGCCTTCGGGCGGCTCGTGAACGCCCACGCCGAGGACGTCGAGAGCGTTCTCGAGTGACGATACTCGTAAGTAATCCAAGGTCTTTTGCCGGTGCGACGAGACCGGGGAGCATGCCCGATTCGACGTTCCTTCCCGGCGACGCGGTCGACCTCCGGCCGATCGAGGAAGACGACCTGGACTACCTGCGCGATGCGATCAACGATCCGGCGGTCTGGCGGCCGATCGGCGGCTCCCGTCCGATCAACCGGGAACAGGAACAGGAGTTCTTCGACGACGTGGTCTGTGGCGACGACGGCGTCCACCTGCTGATCACCGCCGACGGCTCGCCGGTCGGGACGATCGGCCTCCGGGAGATCGACTGGGAGGCCGGCTGCGGCGAGATCGGCTACTGGATCGATCCGGACGACCACGGGCAGGGGTACGGCACCGAGGCGACCGAACTGATGGTCGCGTACGCCTTCGACCAACTGGGCCTCCACCGGATCGAGGCCCACGTGTTCGAGTTCAACGAGGCCTCGCAGCGACTCCTCGAGTCGATCGGGTTCGTCCACGAGGGGACGAGCCGGGAGTCCCAGTTCATCGACGGCGAGTACCAGGATACGTACTGGTACGGATTGCTCGAGGAGGAGTGGCGGGACTGAGCTAGTTCGACGACTCCGGCGCGGGCGGCACCGATCGTTTGTGCTCGCTGCGTTCGTACATCTCCCGGACCTGCTCGACCGTCTCCCGATCGACCTCGAGTTCGCGGGCCGTCGCGGCGACCGACAGCGGGCCGTCGACGTGGGTCACGAGGATCGAGTCGAGGGTATCGTAGCTGATCCCCAGTTCCTCCTCGTCGGTCTGGTCGGCCCACAGCTCCGCGGTCGGGGTCTTGGCCGCGAGGTCTTCGGGGACGCCGACGTGGCGCGCGAGCTGGCGGACCTGGGCCTTGTAGAGGTTGCCGATCGGGTGGCAGTCGACCGCGCCGTCGCCGTACTTCGTGAAGTAGCCGACGGCGGCTTCGCTGCGGTTCCCGGTCCCCAGGACGAGCCGATTCTCGTGGTTGGCGACGAGATAGTTGAGGACCGCGCGGACGCGGGCACGGGAGTTCCCGACGGCGACGTGATCGCCCTCGGCGTCGGGGTAAGCCGACAGCAGCGAGTCGACGATCGGTTCGATCTCGATGACGTCGTGGCTGATCTCGAGATCGGTGGCGACCCGTTCGGCGTCGCTCATGTTCTCGTCGCCGCTGACGCGAGCGGGAAGGACGAGCCCGTGGACGTTCTCCGGCCCGAGGGCTTCGACGGCGAGGTAGGCGGTGAGCGTGCTGTCGATCCCACCAGAGAGCCCGAGAACGGCCCCGTCCGCGCCCGCTGCGTCGACTCGATCGGCGATGAACGCAGTGATGTGGTCGCGACGACGGTTCAACTCCGACTCCGAGAACCGAATGTCGATCATTCGATTCGTATTACGGCTCGAGGTGCCAAATATCCTCCCCCTACAGCGTAGAGCCTGTACGAACGACCAGTTTCGAGCGGGCCGGGAGAGCGCTACGTTGAAGTGGGATCGGCTGCAAGTCGATGGTACGCTCGCTCGAGCGAAGCGGGTACAGTGCGCCGGTGATGAGACGGACGGCGTCCGTCGAAGTACGGCGCGCAAACGAACGAAGCGAGTGCAGTGCGCCGGTGGTCTAGTGGTAGGACATGAGCTTCCCAAGCTCATAGCCCGGGTTCAATTCCCGGCCGGCGCATTTCCTGCGAACGACAGTGAGCAGTGAAATCACCGGCGGAATTGAGGTAGACGAGTCCCAGCCCGCACAACGGAGTGCGCAGGAACGTCTCGGCGTGGTTCAATTCCCGGCCGGCGCATTCCTTCGGACGATCGACCGACCAGTCGACGGTCCATCCCGACGAGACCGACAGCGACGGAACCGGAACTCGCCGTGTGGTGTGACCAGTGACCCGTCGATAGCCGTCGACCGAACTGTTCGGGAGCCGTCAGTTTTCGGCCGTATCGTGGCCCGATTCCCCGTACCACACGGCGTTTGATTGAAAAGCCTTAATACTATCAGCCGGATACGTTGGGATGCGAGCCCGGGTGGTGTAGTGGCCCATCATACGACCCTGTCACGGTCGTGACGCGGGTTCAAATCCCGCCTCGGGCGTTCTTCCGATCTCACTTTTCGACAGTCGGTGCTGTCGCGGTTCTCGAAGATTCGAGACAGTAACACAGTAGCTGCTCGAGCGACGGAGTTTCCGGTGGAGAGTCGACGGGCCCTGGGCCGTTCGCGGCAGTGACAGCGGGCGAATCGACCCGGGAGTTCGATAGCCAGACGGAGGTCACCGACCGACGGAGTTCGGATTCCGGCGACCGTCGAAGCGGAGCCTCGAACAGAATCCGATCCCGACGGGGGCGACGTGATTCCGTCCCACGACGGGGCGAGAACAAAACCCTTAATACTGTCACCGGGAAAGAGAGGGATGCGAGCCCGGGTGGTGTAGTGGCCCATCATACAACCCTGTCACGGTTGTGACGCGGGTTCAAATCCCGCCTCGGGCGTTCTTCCGATCTCAGTTCTCGAGAGCGACGACTCCCCTTCGATACCCGACGATTCCTCGAGAGCGACCGCTCCGTTCGGTCGACTCGGGACGGGAATGACCTCGAGGTGACCACCGACGGGTCGTCCCCGGTACAACCCCGTGTCATCACGTATCATCCAACAATGTAAGAGGAAATATTATTGCTACAGAGACACAGTCAAGAGAGCCATCAGACTTAATGAATTCATCTGATATTCCGGATTTATGGAACGTCGAGACGACGGGAGCGACGGAACGTCGGTCCGGGGCGTGTACGACGCGCTCCGGGGGCGATACCTCTTCAAGATCGGTGCGGCGATTCTCGTATTGACGATCGTACTGCTCGGTGCCAGTTACGTCACGTTCGCAGAGATCGAGGCGAGCGTCGAGGGCGACGCCGAAGAGACGATGCTGAACGCCGCCGATCGGGAGGCGGAGGGGATCGACGAGTTCCTCGGCGCCCGCAACGACGACGCGGCCCGGATCTCGGGGACGGTCGACCGGTTGGACGGCGACAACGAGGCCGCGATCCGCGAGGAGTTACTGGGGAACCTCGAGATGCTCCCCGACGACGTTCACTCGATACACTACTACGACCTCGAGGCGGACGCGGTCGCGGTCAGTACCCACGCCAACCGGGAGGGCCAGCGGGTGACCGAGTCCGACCGGCCGTGGGCGGTCGATCCCGACGCGTTCGACGGCACCCACGCGGTCCGCTCGTTCGAGCCCTACGAGACGGACGACGGGGTTCGGATGGGGTTCGCCAGTCCCGTCGCCGGCGAGTCGAGCCACGCGATCGTCGTCACCGTCGACCTCACGGAGCGCAGTGACTTGCTGACGGCGCCCGTCGAGGGCGGTCTCATCGAAGTCGTCTCGACGGAGACGGGCCAGGTGGCCCTCGGCGAGGACGCCGACGCGATCCTCGAGCAGTACCGGTTGCTCGACGACCTCGAGCACCTCGAGAGCGGGGACGTCGAGAGCGAGGACCTCGAATCCCGGATCGATGTGGTCGGTCTCGAGGATGGAAACGGTAACACGACGTCGGGCTACGACATTGACGACCGCGCGGTCGTCGCCACCGTCCCGGTCGACGAGAAGCCGTGGGCCGTAACCGTCGTCGCCCCCTATGGAACCGTTTTCGACACCGTCGGTGACGTCACCCGGAGCCTGCTGCTGTTGATCGGACTCTCCGTCGGAGGCTTCGTCGTCGTCGGAGCCGTCATCAGCCGGGATGTCAACGACTCCCTCGAGGAGATGACCGGCTACGCCGAGGAGATCGAGGAGGGCAACCTCGAGGTGGCGATCGACAGCTCTCGAGCCGACGAGTTCGGACAGTTGGCCTCGCTGTTCGCCCGTATTCGGGACACCATGCGGGAGCAACTGGAAGACGTCGAACGGCAGGCCCGGGAGGCCGAACAGGAGCGCGAGCGCGCACAGGAGGCAAAAGCCGAGGCCGAACGGGCCAAGGCCGACGCCCAGCAGGCCAAGGCCGAGGCCGAGGAACTCAGCGAACACTTAGAGGAGAAAGCCCAGGAGTACAGCGAGGCGATCGAGGCCGCGGCGGACGGCGACCTGACCCGACGGCTCGACACCGAGAGTCGAAGCGGGGCGATGACCGACATCGGACGGGCGCTGAACGGCATGCTGACCGACGTCGAACAACTGGTCGTCCGCATCCAGCGCGTCGCCGCACGGATCGACGAACAGAGCGACGAGGTGACGGCCTCGACCGAGGAGATCGAGGCCTCGAGCACCGAAGTCGCCGAGAGCATCGAGGAGATTTCGGTCGGCGCGGAACGACAGAGCGAGCAACTCGCTACCGCGGCGACCGAGATGAGCGACCTCTCGGCGACGGTCGAGGAGATCGCCTCCTCGTCGGACGCCGTCGCGGACCAGGTCGCACAGGCCGCCGAGTGGGGCCAGGACGGCCAGGAAGCCGCCGGGGAGACCGTCGAGACGATGGACGCGATCGAGGAGAAGGCCACGGACACGGTCGAGAAGGTCGAGTCGCTCCGGGACGAGGTCGAACGGATCGGCGAGATCGTCGACCTGATCGACGACATCGCCGCGGAGACGAACCTGCTCGCGCTGAACGCCTCGATCGAGGCCGCCGCCGCGGGGGGCGAGGGCGACGGCTTCGCCGTCGTCGCCGACGAAGTCAAGTCGCTGGCCGAGGAGACCGCCGAGGCGACCCAGGAGGTCGAACGACTCGTCGAGACGGTCGAGGAATCGACGGAGTCGGTCGCGGACGACGTCTTCGAGATGCAGGGGGGAATCGAGGACGGCCGAGCGACGATCGACGAGACCGTCGACACCCTCGAGCGGATCGTCGACGCCGTCGAAGACGCGAACGCGAGCGTGCAGTCGATCAACGAGGCGACGGACGACCAGGCGGCGTCGACCCAGGAGGTCGCCTCCATGGTCGACGACGTGACGGCGGTCAGCGAGCGGACCGCCGACGAGGCGACGAACGTCTCCGCTGCGGCGGAGGAACAGACGAGCGCGATCCAGGGGATCGCCGAGAACGCCGACTCGCTGTCCGGCCGCGCGAACGAACTCCAGACGCTGGTCGGTCGGTTCGAGACCTCCGAAACGGACGATCCCCACACGGGAACGGACGCAAGCGACGGGGAGGACGACGTCGACGGGGAGGCGACCGACCTCGTGACGGTCAGCGACTGATAACGGTTCACAGTAGTCCGTCGGACGCGGAGTCGAACCCCTCGAGTCGACACACGAACTGACGACTGCCCCGACAGTTCCTAATAACAACGTATTTCCGATCGAAAGGATATCACACAATAGCTGATTCCGGATCGCGGTCCGCCGATGACTGCGGGCGCCGTCGGTCCCCACGCCGACGACCGCGATCCGTCGGAACACGCAGACCCATGACCGACCGCATCACCGTCCTCGTCGTCGACAACGAACCCGGCTTCGCGGAACTGGCCTGCGAGATGCTCGAGCGCGAACGCGAGCGCCTCGACGCGGAACCGGCCACGAGTCCGGACGAAGCACTCGAGCGACTCGACGCCCCCGGCGACCCGCCGGTCGACTGTATCGTCAGCGACTACGAGATGCCCGGAACGACCGGCCTCGAGTTGCTCGAGCGCGTCCGGGAGGACGACCCCGATCTCCCGTTCATCCTCTTTACCGGCAAGGGATCGGAAGCGGTCGCGAGCGAGGCGATCGACGCGGGCGTGAGCCAGTACCTCAGGAAAGAGACGGGCAACGAGCAGTACGCCGTGCTGGCGAACGAGGTCGTCAACGCCGTCGAACAGTACCGGACCGAGAACGAACTCCGGGCGAGCGAACGGCGGTACCAGCGGACGGTAACGACGCTCCACGAGACGACACGGGAGTTGATGCGGGCCGAGAGCAAGGCGGAGATTTACCGGACGGCCGTCGACACCGCCCGCGACGTCCTCGAGGCCGCGACCGTCGCGGCGTACGCCTTCGAGCCGACCGACGGCGCGCTCGAGTTGGTGGCGTCGACCGGGGAGTGTCCGGCGGGCGGTACGGGAACGGGGGCGCCTGCGGGTGCCGCTGCCGGTAGCGGTGCCGGTAGCGGTGCCGGTAGCGGTGCCGGTACCGGATCTCACCCGGGCCGTGGCCCCGGACCCGGACCCGGACCCGGAGACGGACCCGGGTCGACGGCGAACTCGGGCGCGGACGCGGAACCCCCGCGCGGCGAGCCCGAACGGGGCACCGACCCGACGCTCGAGCCGACGGCCGACGGCCCCGTCGACCGCTTCGAACGCGGCGAGGGGGCGATCTGGGACGCCTTCTCCGAGGGGGAGAGCGCGACCCTCGAGGGGAGAGAGCCCGCGGACGCGATCACCGTCGGAACGGAAGCGGACGCGACGCCCGCGCCGACGGCCCCCGGCCGCGGCGAGTTGATCGTCCCGCTGGGTACCCACGGCGTCCTGGTCGCCGGTACCGACCGCGAGGACGGGTTCGACGGGACGATGACCGAACTGTTGCACGTCCTGTCGGCGAACGCCGAGGCCGCCCTGGACCGGGCCGAACGCGAGGAACTGCTCCGCGAGCGCGACCGGACGCTCACCAGACAGAACGAGGAGCTGACCCGGCTCAACCACACCAACGAGATCGTCCGCGAGATCAACCACGGGATCGCCCGGGCCTCGACCCGCGAGGAGATCGAGACGACGGTCTGTGAGCGACTCGCCGACACCGACCGCTATCGCTTCGCCTGGATCGCGACGACCGACGACCCGCCCGAGCCGACCGCGTGGGCGGGCGTCGACGCGACCTACGTGGATCGGCTCCGGGACGACGGCGAGCGCGCCCCCGAACGCGGGCTGGTTCGCGATGCCCTCGAGCGCGAGCGCGTCAGCGTCGTCGGGAACGTCCTCGAGGCCGAGGGCTGGGACCGGCGGCGGAAAGAGGCGCTGACCCACGGCTTCCAGACGGTGCTCGCCGTGCCCCTCGTCGGGGAGGAACGCCACCACGGGGCCCTGGTCGTCCACGTCGGCGGCGTCGACTCGATCGCCGACCGCGAGCGGGCAGTGCTGTCCGAACTGGGCGAGACGATCGGCCACGCGATCCGCTCGGTCGAGCGAACGCGGGCGATGCTCGACGACGGCCGCCTCGAACTCGAACTCGAATGTCGCGACGAGCGGCTGCTGTTCAACCGGTTGTCGGCGCGGGTCGGCCGGGCGACCCTCGAGGGGATCGTCGAGCGCAGCGAGGACGAGGCCGTGTGTTTCGTCAGCGTCCCGGAAGACGCCGACGTCGACGCCTTCGAGAGGGAGTCGGCCTCCGTCGAGTCGATCACGACCGTCTCGGCCGGCGACGACGAACGACTGCTCGAGGTAACGACCGAGCCGACGCCGTTTCTCGACGTCGTCCGGAGCTACGACGTCCGTGTGCGGACGATGGCCGGCGACGACGGCACGTCGACGGTCGTCCTCGAGGTGCCACAACGTGTCGACGCGCGCGAACTGGTCGAGGCGATCCGCGCCGAGTACCCGGCGACGGAGCTGAGCGCCCGCCGGGAGACCAACGCCGTTCCCTCGGCCCGCCAGCTCGACACCCATCTGGAGGAGCGGCTCACCGCCAAGCAACTCGAGGCCCTGCAGGCCGCCCACTACGGCGGGTTCTTCGAGTGGCCCCGGGAGAGTACGGGCGAAGACCTCGCGGCGGCGCTGGACGTATCGGCGCCGACCTACCACTACCACCTGCGGGCCGCGGAACGGAAGCTCGCCGCGCTCGCGTTCGACCGACTCTAAATAATTAGTACCAGTCAGAACGGACTACTAAACAGTTAGAAATCATATTTAACCCCCGTCGCTCCATAGGCTTAGGTGGCGATCTGCGATACGCTGTCGCCACCCCCAATCCCCCAATCCCCACCCCCATTTTCGTTCCGCGACGGAACCCTACCAGTGTCGCGTATCGGTGAAAACAGGTCCCGAACGCCGACCGGCAGCATCCGCTTTCCCGGACGTCGTTGCCGGCCGGACCGCGAACGCCTGCAGTCCGGCGAGGAAATCGGTCCAGCAGACCGTATCAGTTCGACTCGACGCGATCGTCCCACTCGATCCACTCCTGCTCCCAGCCGGTGCGAGACTCCGCGCGGCGGCGCGCGCGTTCGCGGTCCTCGCGGGTCGTCCGGTTGCGTTCGACAGCGCCGGACTGTTCCCCCTCTACGAGCAGCGGATCGAAGGAGACGACGCCGAACTCCCGGTCCTCTCCATCCGGCGAGACCGAGACGAGCCGCTGCCGTCGGGACCCCCGCGGAAAGACGAGCCGGCCGTCCGGGGCGAGTTGCTCGAGCAACGCCCGCGGCGCGTCGACGGCCGCCGCCTCGAGGAGGATTCGGTCGAACGGGGCGTACTCAGGGAGCCCCTCAGCGCCGTCGCGGCGATCGACGAGGACGCCGCCGTAGCTCGCGCGCTCGAGATTGGTCCGGGCCTCGGCGACCAGCGGGCGCGCGATGTCGACGGCGTGGACGTCCGTCTCGTCGACGAGTTCGGCGGCGACGGCGGCCGTGTAGCCGACGCCGGCCCCGACGATCAGGACGCTGTCGCCGTCCTCGAGGGCGAGCGCTTCGAAGAGCCGAGCGACGATGCTGGGCGGGAGGACGCGCGTCCCGAGGATCTCGTGTTCGCGGTCGGCGTAGGCCGTCCGCTCGTCGTCGACGAACTCGTGGCGCGGGACGTCGCGCATGGCGACGGCGACGTCCTCGTCCGCGAGGACGCCCTTGGCCGGCGACTCGAGGCCGTCGACCATGTCCTCTCGCAGTACCGCGGGGTCCATGTCTAGTCGGGCTACCCGTCGAGACGTAATCAATGGCGCGCTTGCTCGGGTAGGTCACCCCCGCATCCGGACGAAGCGGACGCCGCCGTGTTCCGTCCGCTCGAGGCTCCCGTCCGGACGTTTGGTCGCTTTCACGAGCGTCTGGAAACCGGTGCCGACGGGCGCGAGCAGCCGACCGTCGGTGCGGACCTGGTCGACGACCGGGTCCGGCAGTTCCGGCGTCGCACAGGTGAAGTAGGCGGCGTCGTAGGGGGCGTGTTCGGGCCAGCCGTTCCGGCCGTCGCCCGTCCGGACCGAGACCTCGCCGTAGCCGGTGCGCTCGAGTCGCTCGCGGGCCCGTTCGGCCAACTCCTCGCCGTACTCGACGCTGTAGACGTTCGCCGCGCCGACGAGTTCCGCGGTGACGGCCGCGTGGTAGCCACAGCCGGTGCCGATCTCGAGGACCTCCTCGCCGGGCTCTACGTCGAGTTCGTCGGCCATGATCGCGACCATGTGCGGGGCGCTGATCGTCTGGCCGTCCCCGATCGGCAGCGGCCGGTCCCGGTAGGCACCGTCGCGGCGATCGGGCGGGACGAACTCGTGGCGGGGGACGGCCTCGAGGGCCTCGAGGACTCGATCGTCGTCGACCCGGGAGGCGACGGTCCGGACCATCCGCTGGCGGGCGGCCTCGTAATCGCCGTCGTCGACGCCCCCGTCGTCGGAACCGAAACGATCGAACATGGCCGAACGTACGCGGTGGTGGGCAATAGGCTATGGGACGCGACTGCGTGCAGCCCGTACTCGAGCAGGTATTGACGAACGCCGACCGGCGGGAAAAACGAGTGGGGCGGAATCGAACGGAGAACGGACGCTCGGTTCGGCTCGGTTCGGCTCGGTTCGGTTACCAGGCCGACCAGGCGCTGGTCTGTTCGTCGTAGGCGTAGACGCGCTTGGCGTCTTTCGCGAGTACCGTATCGCCCTCGATCTCGTAGCGGTCCCGGTCGTAGTCCGAGGCGTCGCCGCGGACGACGAACGCGTCGATCTCGAACTCGTCGTCGCCGAAGCTCTCGACCTCGCCGACCTCGAACTCGTAGTCGCCCGGCACGCGGACCGTGATCGAGCGGCTGTCGTCCCTCGAGCCGTCCTGGGGGTGGATCGTCACGTTGACCGCGACGTTGTCGACCTCGCGGGTCCAGACGGTCTCGATCTCTTCGGCCGGAGCCTCCTCGACGCGCTTGTGGCCCTCGAGTTCGACGCTGGTCACCCGCACCGTCGAGAGGACCTCCTCGGTCTCGAGGATGAACTCGTCGCCGATCTCGACGGTCTCCTCTTCGGGCGTCGTGACGTTCGCCGTAAAGGACTCGCCTTCCTGGGAGACGACGACGTCGAGGGTCACTTCGGACGGTCGTTCGGGCTGTACCTTGTGGACGTGATCGCACTCGCTGCAGCGGACGGTGACGGTCCCGCCACCCTCGGTTGCCGTGAGGACCTCGTGAACGGTCTCGAGGTCCGGCGAACAGGAGGGACAGGGCGTCGGCACCCGATCCGGCAGCTCCGATGAGTCGCTCATAACACCTCGTAGCGGCCACGTACCTAAAAGGCGATTGGACCTGGCCCGGCAGGCGGTCGGCGCTCAGGCGGCGGGGACGACTGGAGCCGGTAGGAGACGCACGGCCGACGACGCGTGGCCCCGGCCGACTACGCGGTCGCCGCCGTTCGGCCCTCGTTCCACCTGTAGCCCTCCGGCGTTTCCCGTAGCGTGCCGTCCTCGGCCCAGCGCTCGACGACCTGTCGCAACCCGTCCCGGTACGTGGGGTACGCCGGCTCCCACCCGGTGGCGTCGCGGAACCGGTCGTTCGTCGTCGGCATCGGCTCCGTCAGCAAGGCGGTCGTTTCTCCGCCGAGAACCGGACGCGCCAGCCAGGCCGGGAGGCGGCGCGGCGGCGGCGCGCCGAGTTCGTCGGCGAGTTCCGTGAGGAACTCGGCGAACGTCGTCGGGCGATCGTCGACGACGTGGTAGAGGCCGCCGACTTCGGTCTCGATCGCCTCAGCGAAGGCATGGGCCGCGTCCTCGGCGTGCAGGAACGACAGCCTCGCGTCTTCCCGCCCGAGCAACCCACGACCGAGGATCGGGAGCCGTCCCGCGAGAACCGACCGCCCGAACTGACGCGTGTGGGCGGAGTCGGGTGCGTAGAAGAAGCCACAGCGCAGGATCGCGGCCTCGAACCCGAACGCCGACCGACGCTCCCGAAGGAAGTCCTCGACGGCCGCCGCCGACCGAGTCGTCCGATCCGGGCTTCGCTTCGCCGACTCGTCGAACGGCGAGCCGTCCGGTTGGCGAGCGACCCAGACGACGCTCGGGAAGAGGACGCGGTCGACGCCCTCCCCGGCGACTCCGACGAGGTTTCGGATGCCGTCGACCCGGACCCGATCGTTGCGTTCCCAGTCGGCCTCGCTCGGCCTGGTAGCCGTCGGAATCGACGTAGCCGCGTGAACGAGCACCTCGACGTTCGGGACCGCCCGTTCGAGCGAACGGCGGTCCAGGACGTCACCACGACGCGGGATCCCGCCACGCGACTCGACCCGATCGGCTCCCTCGTCGTCGCGGACGAGGCCGTAGACGTCGTGACCACGGTCGGCGAGTCGCTCGACGAGGCGGGTCCCGAGGACGCCGGTCGCACCGGTAACGAATACGCGCATCTCGGTCGTCTAGTCGCGCCCCACACGGGAGTCGTTACTGCGGCAGCAGTATCGGACATTTAACTCAGCGGCCCGAATGGGTCGTCCGTATGAAGCGGGTGCGCCTCACGCTCGACGCCGGGGGACGGGAGGCGGAGATCCATCCGATGTACGATCTCCTCGTAAACGCCCCGTACGTCGAACGGGCGACGGCGATGCACTGGAACTACTCGGGGGACGAACTCGGGATCATGCACTACGTCGAGGGCGACGCGACCGAGTTCCGGTCGGACGTCGAACGCGTTCCGGAGGTCATCGACTACGACCTCACGGTCGGCGGCGGGGACGACTTCTACGTCTACATCCGGGACACGACGAACGAACCGGTTCGCGAACTGCTCGACCTGCTCGAGCGGAGCCCGGTCGTCGCGATCCCCCCGGTCGAGTATCGGGCCGACGGGACCGTGTCGTACTCCGTTTTCGGCCCTTCCGCGGAGATAACGGGTATCATCGACCGGATCCCCGACTCGATCGAGGTGGTCGTCGAGGAGATCGGCGGCCTCGCGGGCGTACCGGGGGAACTCGACTCCACGCTGAGCGACCGGCAACGCGAGGCGATCGAGGCGGCGTTCGAACTCGGCTACTACGAGATACCGCGCGAAGCGGATCACGAGGACGTGGCTCGAGCGCTCGACTGTGCGCCCAGTACGGCCGCCGAACACCTCCAGAAAGCCGAGTCGAAGCTCCTCCGGTCCGTGTTACGGTCCTGACTGCGAGACGGTGGGGGTACCGGGACACCCTCGACCGCGGCGTTCCGGCAAGCGTCGGTAGACGCTCGAAGGGGTCGACCTTACGCCTCGGGCAGTTCGATCTCCTCGCCGTCGGCGTACACCGTCGGCCCTCGGAGAATGCCGTCGAGGTGGATCGGGGCTTCGGTCTCGCCGCCGATACTTGCGTTGTCGCCGATGGCGATGTGCACCGTGCCCGCCGCCTTCTCGTCGAGCAGGACCGACCCGACGAGGTCAGTGACGCCGACGTTCGTTCCGATGCCGAGTTCGGCGAGGTTGTACGCCGCGTCGCCGACCTCCTCGGACGCCGCCTCGACCTGCGAGCGGATCTCGTCGTCCGAGATCTCCGTGACGAGGCCGTCCTCGACCTCGAACTCGAGTCGATGGCCGTCCTCGAGCAGCCCGTGTGGGCGCATCGTCCCGTCGACGACGAAGGTGCCGTCGGCCGATACGGGGCTGACGAACACCTCCCCGGCGGGGAGGTTCGAGAACGAGCCCGACTCGCTCACGTCGCCGGTGTCGTCGTACCACTCGCGATCGCCGACCGCGAAGCGGATGTCGGTGCCGAGATCGGTCGTGACGCGGATCTCGTCGGCGTCGGCGACGCGCTCGAGGGTGCGTTCACACTCCGCGGCGATGCGATCGTAATCGGCGTCGAGTCCCGTGACGAACACCTCCTCGGTGATTCCGGGCAGCGTCGCGCCGCGGGCCCCATCGTCGGTCGCGTCGGACCGGGCGCGGGTGTGGCTCAGGCTCTTGGTCGTCGGCGCAAGGAAGGCATCGGCGCCGCGCATGGCGGCCGCGACGGGTGCCGGCGGTTCGGCCCCGTGTTGCTCGCCCGGCGGGTAACGGACGATCGTCGCGTCGTCGGTGACCTCACGCGTGACCTCGTAGAGCGCCTCGCCGATAGGCTCTCGCTCGTCGTCGGTGACGACGACGCAGGATTCCTCGGCCTCGAGTTCGAGGCACTGATGAACGGCAGTCTCCGCGGCAGTTCGGAGTTCGGACATGTCCCTACGTCCGACCGTAGCGCCGATAGGTTTTGCCTTCTCCCGTCCGGGCGGGCCTCGAACTCGGCGGCGATCGCGAGTCGGTTACTCTGAGTCGGCGGCGGCCTCGAGGACCTCGACCCCCACGAGCCCCTCGCCCGTGAGCGCGCGGACGTACGCGCCGCCGGCGACCGAGACGTGCGAGAAGTCCGTCTCCTCGAGGTCGTACATCGGGATCGCTCGCGAGGTGTCGCCGCCGCCGATTACCGAGAAGCAGTCGGTGTCGGCTATCGCAGAGAGGACCTCGACCGTCCCGTCCGCGAACCGCTCGTCCTCGAAGACGCCGAGTGCGCCCTTGACGAAGACGGCCTCCGACTCGGCGACGAGGTCGGCGTACTCGTCTGCGGTCTCGCTCCCGACGTCCAGATACGAGGTCTCCTTCTCGATGTCCTGGACGGCGTGCTCGGCGCGCTCGCCGTCCGCATCGTAGGCGAGGTCGCTCGCCAGGTGGAGCCGATCGCCGTACTCCTCGAGGACGCGCTCGATCGTCTCCTGGTGGTCGTCCCACTGGTGGTCGAAGAACTCGGTGCCCTCGACGTCGTAGCCGACGTCGTAGCCGTCGGCGCGGAGGAAGAGTTCCCCGACGATGCCGCCCAGGCAGAACCGGTCGACGGTGTCGTCGACCTCCTCGATGACCGGGATGAGGTCCTCGGCCTTCGTGCCGCCGAGTACCATCGTCACCGGCCCGTCGAACTCCCGCTCCTGGATCGCCGAGTTCGCGGTGTACTCCGCCTCCATTACGCGGCCCGCGTAGGCGTCCATCACCCGCGGGAAGCCGACCAGCGAGGCGTGGGAGCGGTGGGCCGCCGAGTAGGCGTCGTTGACGTAGGCGTCGAACTCGGGGGCCAGCGTCCGGACGAACTCGGTATCGGCCTTTACGTCCGGGTCTTCCTCGGGTAGTTCCTCGTCACACATCCGGGTGTTCTCGAGGAGCAACACCTCGCCGGACTCGAGGTCGTCGATCGCTTCGAGGGCGTCCTCGCCGAACGTGTCGTCGACGAACGCGACCTCCCCGCCGAGGTGGTCCGCGAGGATGTCCGCGTGCCCCTCGAGCGAGACGAACGTATCGCGGCCCGGCCGTCCCTGGTGGGCAAGCAGGGCGACGGCGTGGTCGTCCGCGAGCAGTTCCGCGACGGTCTCGGCGTGGCGGGCGAACCGACGGTTGTCCTGGACTTCGCCGTCTTCGACGGGGGCGTTGAGGTCGAGGCGAACGAGCAGTTGCTGTCCCGATTCGAGGTCGTCGATGGTCCGAAAGGTGGACGTCGGTGTGGGCGTGGTCGTAGTCATGACTGCTGGGTACGTGGTTACTAGGTCGGCCAACGCGGTCAAATAAGACGGGGGAACGGAACCGCCGTTACTGCGGGACCGCTTCCTCGGCGTCGACGTCCGCGGAGTCCGCGACGACGTGTTCAGCGAGATCGAGCATCCGGTTCGAGAAGCCGAACTCGTTGTCGTACCACGCAAGCACCTTCACGAGGCCGTCCTCGAGGACCATCGACCCCTCGAGGTCGACGTACGAGGAGAACGGAAGCCCGACGATGTCGCGGGAGACGATCTCCTCGTCGGTGTAGCCGAGGACGCCGGCGAGTTCGTCGTCGGCAGCGTTGCGGATCGCCTCCTCGAGGTCGTCTTTCGTGATGTCGGCCTCGAGGTCGACGGTGAGGTCCGTAATCGAGCCGTTCGGGACGGGAACGCGCATCGCCATGCCGTCGAGTTTCCCCTCGAGTTCGGGGAGGACTTCGGTGGTGGCGATCGCGGCCCCGGTGCTCGTCGGCGTGATGTTCTCGGCGGCGGCGCGGCCGCGTCGGCGCTTGCTGCTCGGACCGTCGATGAGTTCCTGTGACCCGGTGTAGGCGTGGACGGTCGTCAGCAGGCCCGATTCGATGCCGAACTCCTCGTCGAGGACCTTCACGACCGGCGCGATGGAGTTGGTCGTACAGGATGCGTTCGAGACGACGTCCTCCCCGTCGTACTCCTCGTGGTTGACCCCGTAGACGAACATCGGGACCTCCTTCTCACCCTTTGGGGGAGCCGAGATGACGACCTTGTCGGCACCGGCCTCGAGGTGCTGGGCCGCCTCGTCGTGGGTCCGGAACAGGCCGGTCGCCTCGAACGCGACGTCGACGTCGTGTTCGTCCCACGGCAGTTCCGAGGGATCGCGCTCGGAATAGAGTTGGATCTCGCGGTCACCGACAAAGAGCGTATCGCCGTCGCGGGAGACGTCCTCGAGTCGGCCGTGGACGGAATCGTACTCCAGCAGGTACTCCATGTCGTCGTCGTCCATCACGTCGTTGATCGCGACGATCTCGACGTCGTCGTCGGACAGCGACGCACGGAGGACGTTTCGGCCGATTCGGCCGAACCCGTTGAGGCCGATGCGGACCGTTCCCTCGACCCCGTTGTACGAAAGTTCACTCATATCCGAGTAGTAGGATCGCCAGCGTTATATTTGTTGCCCAGTTTAGAACCGTTATATACCGGGGGACGAGTAGTAACTAATCCAGGAAGTGTCGGCGATTGCAAGTGACTACCATCTGCCGTATATGTTCTACAAGTTTCATTTCATCGATTAGCATACTACCGTATGGCACTCTCTCCCCCATTACTCAATTTCGAGTTAACATCTATCAATTTACTGCAAAAAGGTTATGAGCGTTGGCGGTGGAGATAGACCCGTATGCTACGGGTCGGAATCAACGGGTACGGAACCATCGGCAAACGCGTCGCGGATGCGGTCCGCAAACAGCCCGACATGGAGGTCCAGGGCGTCGGGAAACGTAGCCCGGATTACGTCGCGGTCAACGCGGACGAACGGGACTACGCCGTCTACGCCGCGGACGAAAGCCGCGCCGACGGGTTCCGTGAGATCGGCATCGACCTCGCCGGTACCGTCGACGACCTGGTCGCCGAAAGCGACGTAATCGTCGACGCGACGCCGTCCGGCGTCGGTGCCGAGAACCGCCCGCTGTACGAACGCCACGAAACCCCCGCACTCTTCCAGGGCGGCGAGGACGCGACCGTCGCCGAAGTGAGTTTCAACGCTCGCGCGAACTACGAGGAAGCCGAGGACGCCGACTACGTTCGGGTCGTCTCCTGCAATACGACCGGTCTCTCCCGGTTCCTCGCTCCCCTCCACGAGAACTACGGCGTCGAAAAGGCTCGAGTGACCCTCGTTCGCCGCGGCGGCGATCCGGACCAGACCGGCCGCGGCCCGATCAACGACGCGGTTCCGGACCCGGTGTCGATTCCGTCCCACCACGGCCCGGACGTCCAGACCGTCTTCCCCGAACTCGACATCGATACGGTCGGGCTGAAGGTACCGACGACGATGATGCACGTTCACTCGGTCAACGTCACCCTCGAGGAACGGCCCGACGACGTCGAGGACGTCACGGAGCTGTACCGGAACGAGGATCGGGTCCTCACGATCCCCGACTACGCCGGCATCGACGGCGCTGGAACGCTCAAAGACCTCGCACAGGACGCCGGTCGACCGCGGGGCGACATCTGGGAGAACTGCCTCTGGGAGGAGTCACTGACCCTCCAGGGCCAGGATCTGTATTGCATGCAGGCGATCCACCAGGAGGCCGACGTCGTCCCCGAAAACGTCGACGCGCTCCGCGCGCTCGAGGGCGAACTCTCGAGTGCGGAGAGCCGAGCGATCACCAACGAGACGCTCGGGATCGATCTCACACACCTCCACGGCCGGACCGACCTCACGGCCGACCGACGGACGCCCGACGAATCGCTGGCGGACGACTGATACGCATCCCTGGACCGATGTACCGGCGCAACCGCCGGCCCGGGTCGCGGTTGCGCCGGAACGGGCTACAGGAAGCCGTAGGAGCGTTCGGCCGGTAGTCCGCGTCCGGACCCAGCCTGCGGACGGCCCGACGGCAGTCCGCGACCGGCGCGACTCGCAGTTCGTCACCCTCGACGGCGGACCGATTCGCGTTTCGACTCGTCCCGGAGTTGTGTAACTGGTTCACGAACAGTAACCGACCGTCTGCCCGACCCGACGGAACCCCATCGTTCGCTGACCCCTTCGATCCGGGGAAAGCTTTTGCACCTCCCTTTCTTATGACCACCCATGCGCCGAGACGACCGTGACGAACCCTTCGACGACCTCTTTCGCGAAATCGAGCGAATGATGAACGAAATGATGAACGGTGCCGATGCGAACGTCAACTTCGACTCCCCCGGTGGCCCCGGGAGCCCCGGCGACAACGGCTTCGGCACCGACACCCACGTGGACATCCACGACACCGACGACGAGATCCGCGTCGTCGCCGACCTCCCGGGGGTCGAAAAGGACAACATCGAACTCGAGTGCGACGGCAAGACCCTGACTATCTCCGCCAGCAGCGAGCACCGCGAGTACGACGAACGTGTCTCCTTGCCCCGCCGCGTCAACGAACACACCGCCTCCGCTACGTACAACAACGGCGTTCTCGAGGTCATCTTCGAGCCCGCCGAGAAGTCCTCGGGTATTAGCCTGGAGTAACGCGAACGTCGCGGTCGTGGTCGTGTCGCGAACCGACCCCTAGTCGCCCGGACGCAACGCTTTCCTCGGACCGGTTCCGGAACTAACTCGCCCCCCAGACGGTTTACTGGAGTCCGTTCCGGCGCAACCGCCGCCCGGGTCGCGGTTGCGGCGGTCCCTCGGGACAGGGACCCGTATCAGTCCGGGCTTCCGCCGTCCCCCGCCGTCGCCCGGATCGCACCCGCGAGCCGATCGTAGAAGTCGGCCTCGTACTTCGTCGCCTCGTCGATCGTCGGCCGGGCGTTCGTCTCGTTGACCACCAGCCGCCCGTCGGCCTCGAGCAAATCCACGCCGACGAACGGGATCCCGAGTTCGGCGGCGACCGATTCGGCCAGCGCCCGGTGCTCGGCGGGGAGGTCGACGCCCGTCGCCTCCGCACCCCGGTGGACGTTGTGTTTCCACCGGCCCTCTGTGACGGCTTCCTCCGGGAGCCGGCGTTCGACCGCGCCGACGTACTCGCCCTCGAGGACCATCACGCGGTAGTCGGTCGCCTGGGGGAGGTACTCCTGGACGAGGAAGGACCGATCCCCGGTCGCCCGGTAGTCGTGGACCAGCGAGAGGTAGTCACAGATTCCCAGGAACGAATCGAGGTCGGAAGCCTTCGCGACGCCGACGCCCCTGGTCGTCGAGTTCGGCTTGACCACGACGGGCGGCTCGATCCGCTCGAAGACCTCGGTCAGCGTCGCCTCGTCGACGTCGTTCGAGACGTACACCGAGTCCGGCACCGGGAGGTCGGCACGCTCGAGACGGGCAAGCACCTCGGCCTTGTTCCGGGAGGTGAGGACGGTTTCGTGATCGTTGAGCCACGGGACCTCGAGGAGCGCATCGGCGACGCCGCCCTCCATGAGCCGACCGGGGTAGACGAAGCCGACGTCGTACTCGTCGCCCCCCCACGGCGGGTCGGTCAGGTCCACGACGCGCTCGCTCGCGGGCACGTGGTGGACCGCGATTCCGCGTTCCGCCAGCGGGTCGCGCATCCGCCGGAACGTCTCCTGGTCGTTGGCGACCGCGAGATCGATCATACGCTCGAGTCGGGACCGGGCGGGCAAAAAGGTGGCTCGCAACGAAGCCGGTCGCAATGAAGCCGGCCACTCCCGGATCGCTGGCCGGGAGTGCGACTCGAGCAGACGAGAGTCGTACGACCCGGGGAAGGGCAGGCAACTGCCCAGTTACCGGCAGCGAGTGAGAGAAGCGAACGAGCGGGCCGACGACTGATGTGGAGAGCGCGGCGCTACGCGCCGCGACAAAGCGAACGGCTCGCCGTTCGCTGAGAACGCTACGCGTTCGGAACGGAAGGAGGAGTGCTGGTCATCGAAGCTAAGCGGAATCGGAGATTCCGCGAGGTCCGAGAGAGCGAAACTCTCTCGAGATTTTGCCGAGTGCGGTCGCTTCGCGACCGCACGTGGTTCGAGACGCCTTCGGCGTCTCGTCATCAAGCGAGACCGGCGGTCTCGCGAACATCGCGAATCTGTGATTCGCTCAGTCACGGAAGACGCTACGCGTCTTCCGAACGACAGCACAAAAGTTCGGTTTACGCGATCAGCTTCTCTTCGCCCTTCTCGACCACGATGCGACACGGCGGCGTGATCTTGTTGTAGGCGCGGCGGAACGCTTCCTTGGCGTGTTCGGCGTCGTCGACGTCACACCAGACCGTGAAGATACGCTCGCCGGCGTCGATGCGGGCCGCGGTGCCGACGATCTTCCCGAACGCCTGGCGCATCCCGTCGGAAACACGGTCCGCACCAGCACCGGTCGCCTGCTTGTTCTCCCGGATGACGTGGTGGGGGAACTTGCGCAGGATCATCTTGTAGTTGTTCTCGCCGGCGTTTTTCAGCATGTAGCGGTTGGCCGACAGGCGCGAGGCCTCGAGGCTGCCGTGGCGGATCTGGACCTCCTCCTCCGTGACGAGGCTGATCTGGACCGGGTAGTCCTCGGGGTCGGCGGCGATGTCGCCCATCTTGTGCTGTGCGATCTTCGAGCCCGGGATCCCAGTAATGTACTCGCGGCGCGTGTAGGCCGGCTTACTGATCTCCCGGTACATTGAGGCGGGTTTCTCGGACATCGTAGTTACTTACGAAAACGGAAGCCTACCGTCCGGATAAAGCCTTCGAAGCGCGGTTTCGAACGACGGCGGCGGGAACGTCGGCAGTCGGTCTACTGGAGTCGTCCGCAAAGCGACGGCCACAGGCGCTGAAACCGACAGTCTCGAACGGCGGTATCAACGAGCGCGGGGAACGTACTCCGTGCCGGTCTTCTCGACGAGGTCCGCACTCGAGAGCGAGTTGAGGACGCTCAGGATCGCGAGTTTCTTCATCGACAGCGCGCCCGAGAGGTCGGCCGCCGTCGCGCCGCCGGTCGCCTCGAGGTAGAGGTAGACGAGTTTCGCCTGGGAGGACTCGAGTTCGCTCGGGAGCGTACGGGATGAATCGGACGTGAGTTGCTTCTGGTTCATGCTACCTGAGCGGACCACGAACCCATATATAACTCTATGCCCCATAGAGTGGATATTGTTGTTTCGATATAAGGTCCATTATATTCCTCTCCGGCGACAGTCGCTCCTCGTGACCGTTTCCGGGAACCGGGCTCGAACCGGCGAATCCGAGGGGCGTCGGCGTTTTTAAGGGTCCTGCACCGCTACCGTTACGTATGATGAGAAGTTTCAGGATCGGCTCCCTCTTCGGGATTCCGATCAAACTCGATCTCACGTTCTTGCTGATACTGCCGGTGTTTGCCTACCTCATCGGGAACCAGATCGGCCCCGTCATCGAGATCCTCAACGCGAGCATGGATGCCGGGATCGACGTGGCTGCGCTCACCACCGAGTGGTGGCTCCCCTATGCGGTCGGGCTGACCGCCGCGATCGGGCTGTTCGTCGGCGTCATCCTGCACGAACTGGGCCACTCCCTGACCGCCCAGCGGTACGGGTTCCCGATCGATTCGATCACCCTGTGGCTGTTCGGCGGCATCGCCGCACTCTCGGAGATGCCCGAGGACTGGCGACAGGAGTTCACCATCGCCATCGCCGGCCCGATCGTCTCCGTTCTCGTGGGCGTGGGGTCGTACGCGCTGTTTCTGTTCACTCCCGAAAGCTTCGACGGCGCTCGCTTCGTGCTCGGCTACCTCGCCGTGTTGAACGTCGCGCTCGCGGTCTTCAACATGCTCCCGGCGTTCCCGATGGACGGCGGCCGGATCCTGCGGGCGCTGCTCGCCCGCAGCCAGCCCTACGCCCGGGCGACCCAGCAGGCCGCCAGCATCGGAAAGCTGTTCGCGATCTTCATGGGGCTTTTCGGGCTGTTCGCGTTCAACATCGTCCTCATCGGCGTCGCCTTCTTCGTCTACATCGCCGCCTCGAGCGAGGCCCAGCAGGTGACGATGAAAGCGGCCTTCCAGGACGTCACCGTCGCGGACATCATGACGCCCGCGGAGGACCTCCACACCGTCAGCCCCGATACCACGATCTCGGAACTCGTCCAGCGGATGTTCACCGAACGTCACACCGGCTACCCCGTCGTCGAGCGCGACGGCTGGGGCGACGACCGGCTGATCGGCCTGGTCACGCTCGACGACGCCCGCGAGGTCGACCCCGTCGAACGCGACGCCTACGAGGTCGACGACGTGATGACGACCGACCTCGAGACGATCGAGCCCGACACCGACGCGATGACGGCCATCGAACGCATGCAACAGAACGGCATCGGCCGCCTGCTCGTCGTAGAGGGCGACGATCTCGTCGGGTTGATTTCGCGGACGGACCTGATGACCGCCTTCGACATCGTCCAGCAAAGCGGTGGTGAGGTCGGTCTCGGCGACCGACCGCGGCCGGCGAGCAGCATGGGACGGCCGTAGGAACCACTACCGCGACCGCGTGACGTCCGTTCTCGAGGGGTTTAGCGGTCGAGACCAACATTCTTAACCGCGGCCGGGGCCGACGATTTCTCGATACCGATGCCACCGGCCATCGAGACCGTCGATCTCGTGAAGGAGTACGGGGACTTGCGCGCCCTCCAGGAGTTGTCGCTGACCGTCGAGGAAGGCGAGTTCTTCGGCCTGCTGGGGCCGAACGGGGCTGGCAAGACGACGTTCATCAACACGTTGGTCGGGCTGGTCCGCAAGACCGGCGGCGACGCGCGAGTGTTCGGGTACGACGTCGAGGAGGACTACCGGCAGGCCCGGGACGCGATCGGGCTTGCGCCCCAGGAGTTCAACGTCGACCGGTTCTTTCCGATCAAGGAGGTGCTGATGCACAAGGCCGGCTACCACGGCGTGCCCGAGGACGAGGCCGCCGACCGTGCCGACGAGGTCCTCAAACGCGTCGGCATCTACGACAAGCGCAACGAGCGCTTCGACTGGCTCTCCGGCGGGATGAAACGCCGGCTCCTGCTCGCGCGGGCGCTCGTCACCGATCCCGATCTGCTCATCTTAGACGAGCCGACGGCCGGCGTCGACGTCCAACTGCGCCACGACCTCTGGGAGCTCGTCACCGAACTCAACGAGGAGGGGACGACCGTCCTGCTGACGACCCACTACATCGAGGAGGCCGAACGCCTCTGTGACCGGGTCGCGATCATGAACGAGGGCCGGAAGGTAACCGTCGCGACGCCGGACGAACTCAAGCAACGCGGCACCGACACCATCTCCGTCCGCCTCGAGTCGTCGGTCGGGCCACAGGTAGGCGAGATCGAAAGCGAACTCGGGGCGTACGCCCACGACGTGTCGACCGCGACGGCGGACGACCGCCTGGAGGTTCGCGTCGACGACGGCGGTTCGACCGCGCCGCGCCTGCTCAACGACCTCGAGGCTGCGGGCTACGAGATCGCGGATCTGGAGATCTCGCGGACGTCGCTCGAGGAAATCTTCGTCGATCTCACGCGCAGCGAGGACCGGACGGTGACCCGATCGTCCGCGCCGAGCGCCTCGAGCGGGTCGGACGACGACGGGGACGTGGACGAGGGCGGCGAACGGCCGGAACGTGAGCGGGAGACTGAGACGGAAACGGAGACGGAAACGGAGGGGATCGCCTGATGCTCTCGGTCGGCTTCCGCGCGCTGTTCCGGCGCGAGGTGTTGCGGTTCGTCCGGCGGCCGAAGAACACGTTCATGCCGCCGGCGATCACGAACGTCCTCTACTTCGCCGTCTTCGGGCTCATTCTCGGCGGGCGGATCGACGAGATCGCGGGCTTCCCCTACATCCTCTTTATCGTCCCCGGGCTGATCGTCCTCGGGGCGATCTCGAACGCCTTCGAGAACGCTTCCTTTTCGATCTTCCACGGCCGGTGGAACGAGTACATCCACGAGACGCTGACCTCGCCGCTGTCGTACGCCGAGATGGTCGGCGCGTACGTCGCGGCCAGTGCCGTCCGCGGGCTGATCGTCGGCGTCATCATCGCCGCCGTCGGGCGCCTGTTCGTCCCGATCAGCATCGAGCACGGGCTTTTCCTCGTCGCGACGATGGTCGTCATCACCGCGCTGTTTGCCGGCCTGGGCATCATCGGCGGACTCGTCGCCCGGGACTTCGACGACCTCACAGTCATGAACCAGTTCATCCTGCGGCCGCTGGTGTTCTTCGGAGCCGTCTTCTATTCGCTCGAGACGTTCGAGCAGGCCTGGCAGATCCAGCTCTCGCTGGTGAACCCGATGGTCTACATGGTCGACAGCGTCCGGTACGGCTTGCTCGGCCATTCGGACATGCAACTGGTTGCGCCGGCGGCCTACGCCGAGTTCGCGCCCTACGCCTCGCTCGGCGTGTTGACGCTGCTGACGGTCGTGGTCGTGGCTCTCGACGTCTACCTGTTCAAGATCGGGTACGGACTGACTGACTGATGGATTAACGGACGGCAGCTCTCGGCGGTTAGATCCGCGACACCACCACGCTTTACTCCTCGGCCCGCGTCCCGACCGATCATGGAACCCGACGACTGTCGGAACTGCGGTGCCACCCTCGAGCCCGACGCGAACTTCTGTTCGAACTGCGGCGCCGAGCGGCGGGACGACGGGATCGACGGGATCGACGGGACCGACGGGGCGGCCGAACGGGCGGAACCGGGCATCGACTACGAACCCATGGGGACCGTACGGTCCTCGCGGGGCGCGAGGGGCGTTCCCGACGGCGACCGAACGTTCGCCGCGGTTACGCACCTGCTCGCGATCGTAACGTGGGTGATCGGCCCGCTGATCGTGCTCGTCGCGACCGACGACGAGTTCGTGAAGGAAAACGCTCGAGAGGCGCTGAACTGGCAAATCGCGTACACGATCTACATGATCGTCGGTGGCGTGCTGGTCCTGGTCGCGGTCGGCCTGGTCGTGCTGGCGATCCTGCCGCTGATCAACGTCGCCCTCTGTGCCATCGCCGCCGTCAAAGCCAACGAGGGCGAGGTCTGGGAGTATCCCGCGACACCGCGGTTCCTCTGAGACGGTTTACTGTCCGTCAGTTCCGGCGTAACCGCGACCCGGGCGGCGATTGCGCCGGTACAGCGGTCCAGGGATCCGTATGACCGGCCGGCTGTACCGTTCGTCGTCCGCTTTCGGTGCGGGTCGCTCGAACCGTTCGAACCGCTCGAGGCCGGTGTTCGGTGGCGTAACGACTTTGTAGTATCTCAGGCAGGTATTCGCGTATGGCTCAGGACACCGACGCCGACGCCGACCACAACGTACTGCGGGAACTGCTCGCCGGGAACGCGACCCACGTCGAAGGATTGGCCGACGACTACTTCGCGGACGTCCAGGACGGGCAGCGGCCGGACGTCGTCGCCGTCTGCTGTTCGGACTCGAGAGTACCCCAGGAACGGATGTGGGGGGTCGACGAGCCGGGGACTGTCTTCACCCCGAGCAACATCGGCAATCAGGTCCGTGACGAGGACGACGGCGAGTCGATCGTCGACGGCGGGATGCTGTACCCGATCCACCACGCCGGAACCGAGGTCGCGGCGGTCGTCGGTCACACCGGCTGTGGGGCGGTCACCGCGGCCTACGAGGTCGCAACGGGCGGCGACCTCCCCGGCCCCCGCGGCGTCGACAAGTGGGTCGAGGGGCTCGTCCCGATCGTCGAGGACGGACTGGAGAGCGACGCCATCGATACCGACGCCGACGACGGGACGGTGATCAACCGGCTCGTCGAGTACAACGTCGACCGGCAGGTCCGGTTCCTCCGTGCGTCCGACGACGTGCCGGACGAGGTAGACGTCTACGGTTTCGTCTACGACTTCCAGGGAGTCTACGGCGACGCGTACGGGCGTGCGTATCTGACCAACGTCAACGGCGAGACCGATCCGGACGCGCTCGCCGGGCTGGTGCCGGACGAGTACGCCGACGCGGTCGAGCGGCTACTGGACTGATACTGTCGGACAGCAGTCACCGCAAAGCCGATCGGGAATTCGGCGTCGTCGCCACCGGTAACGACGCCAGGGGAACGATCGGCTTCACGTAGTTCCGTCCAGCAGTATGAACCGCCGGTCGGAGCGACGTCCGGACGCGATGCGGCCGGACGCGATCGCCCGCCGTCGATACCGTTTTGCCGGTCCGGTCGAAACGCACCCGATATGCGGAACCCGCTCGAGTCCGACAGGGGATTCTACTACGCCGTCGGGCTCTTCACGATCGGCATCTTCGCGGCCGGGTTGGCCGCGCTCGCAGCGTTCGGCCCCGGCGTCGGGGCCCGGGAACTCGGCGGCCTGGTCGTCGGGTTCTTGCTTTTCATGCTGGTGTATTTCGTCTCCATCGCGGTCCGCCGGCTCGAGGAGGGGGAAGACATCTGACCGGTTCTAACGGCCCGATATCGTCTCTAATTCATTGAGGCCTTCCGAGACGAGTCAGCTCCGGAGTCGCAGGGTTTATACGTTCCGGGCAGTTCTCTTTAGAAGCAATGGCGCAAGGAACCGTTGATTTCTTCAACGACACTGGCGGCTACGGATTCATCGAAACTGAGGACGCGGACGAGGACGTCTTCTTCCACATGGAAGACATCGGCGGCCCGGACCTCGAAGAAGGTCAGGAACTCGAGTTCGACATCGAGCAGGCCCCCAAGGGCCCGCGCGCGACGAACGTCGAGCGCCTGTAAGGCGAATTCACAGCGGTATCGGCTCTTGATTGCAGTATTTTACACCGACCAGCGACAGCCATCTCCTGGGACGTGATCGACCCGAGAACGCGTAGCGTTTAGTGGCTTCGCCGCGGACCGACGGACATGGCAGACACAGAGGGAGATCCCGAACCCCTGATCCGCTCGAGCGAGGAGATCGAGTACGAGTCGGTCGACGCCGCGGACGGCCTCCGGAAAGGCGTCCTGATCGACGAGACCGACGGCGCGCCGACGTTCGCGATCCGCCGGTTCGTCCTCGAGCCCGGGGCCGAGGTGCCGCCCCACACGAACGAGGTCGAACACGAGCAGTACGTCCTCGAGGGCGAGTACACGGTCGGGATCGGCGACGGGTCGGAAGGGTCCCGGGCGAACGACCCCGCCGACGGCGAGGAGTACGAGCACGAGGTCGAAGCCGGCGACTCGCTTTTGATTCCGGCGGGGACGGTCCACTGGTACCGCAACGAGGGCGACGAGCCCGGTGCCTTCCTCTGTGCGGTGCCGAACGGCGACGACGAGATCGAACTGCTCGAGTAACGACGCGACCGGTCCCAGTTCCCGGTCCCCGGTCCCCGGTCCCCGGTCCGTCGACCGATCCCTTCGGAGACCGGCCACGGTGAGGATCGCAACTACTAAACGTTCTTTAGGGCGACCTAAATGTGAATGGCGGGATCGCACTCCGTCGGGACGGACGCCGCCGCCCGACGACAGGAGGGGTGGCTCACGGGGACGCTCGTACTGTTCTGTCTCGCGAGCACGGTCGTCACGATCGTCGCGGGCCTCGTCCAGGTCAGTTTCGGCGAGTACTCGATGACGATCCTCGAGGCCTGGCGGGCGGTCGCGAACCCCGACGTGGTATTGAACGCCGACGCCTGGAACGCGTTCCTGTTCGGCGGCGAACTCCCGGAGATGGACCGAAACAGCATCGTCGTCTGGAACATTCGGCTCCCGCGGGTGTTCGTCGCGATCATCGCCGGTGCGACGCTTGCCGTCTCGGGCGCGATCTTCCAGGCGGTGACGCGCAACGAACTGGCAAGCCCCTTCGTGCTGGGCGTGAGTTCCGGGGCCGGGTTCGCCGTCCTCGCGACGCTCGTGGTGTTCAGCGGCCTCGCGCCGTTTCTCCCTTTCGTCGCAGCCGTCGGCGGGACGGTCGCCTTCCTGCTCGTCTACGGGATCGCCTGGAAGGACGGGACCAGCCCCGTCAGGCTCGTCCTCGCGGGCGTCATCGTCAACATGGTCTTCCAGTCGCTCCAGCAGGGGCTGTTCTTCTTCGCGGACGACCTCGGCGTCGTCCAGACGGCGATCGCGTGGCTCACCGGCTCGCTCACGGGCACCGGCTGGGACGAGGTCCGGGTTGCCGTCCTGCCCGCGGTCCTGGCGATCGGCCTCGCGCTCGCCGGCTCGAGACAGCTCAACGTCCTCCTGTTAGGCGAGCGAACGGCCCGCTCGCTGGGCATGCGCGTCGAACGGGTTCGCTTTCTCCTCTCGGCGGTCGCCATCCTGGCCGCGAGCGTCGCCATCTCGGTCGCCGGCGTCGTGAGCTTCTTCGGACTCGTCGTGCCCCACATCGTCAGGAACACCCTCGGCGGCGACTACCGGCGGCTGATGGTCGGCTGTCTGTTCGCCGGCCCCGCCCTGATGGTGACCGCCGACGTCGGCGCGCGGCTGGCACTCGGCGGGACGCAGTTGCCGGTCGGGGTCGTCACCGGCCTGATCGGCGGCCCGTACTTCCTCTATCTGATGCGCAAACAGCGATCGATGGGTGAACTCTGATGACCCAACCAAGTACGAACACAGGCGAGACCGACGCGGACGTCGACCCTCCGACGCGACGCGATGGTATCGGAACGGACGCGAACCCCGAGGCGGATGGCGAGAGGGCTACCGCCGCCGAAACCGACGACCGGCCCCGCGAAAGCGCACTCGTCGCCGACGACCTCGAGTTGGAGTACCCGACCAGCGAGCAGCCGGTCGTCGACTGCACGCGACTGGACGTCCCCGAAGGCGAGATCACCGCCCTCGTCGGCCCGAACGGCAGCGGCAAGAGCACCCTGCTGAAAGCCCTCTCGAGCCAACTCGAGCCGGCGGCCGGAACGGCGCGGCTCCGGGGGACCGATCTCCAGTCGTTCGATCCGAAGGAACTCGCGCGCGAACTCGGCATCCTCTCCCAGGAGAACGACCCGGTCGGCGACATCACCGTCGAGGACCTGGTCTACCACGGTCGGTACCCCCATCGGGGCTTCTTCGACGGGCTCACGGCCGAGGACGAGGAGGCGGTCGAACGAGCCATCGCCCTGGCGGGGATCGACGACATCCGGGACGCGGAACTCGGGCAGCTCAGCGGCGGCCAGAAGCAACTGGCCTGGATCGCGATGGTGCTGGCCCAGGACACCGACATCCTGCTGCTCGACGAGCCGACCACCTTCCTCGATCTTCACCACCAGTTCCGCGTCCTCGAGACGATCCGGGAGTTGAACGAGCGGGAGGACGTGACCGTCGCGGTCGTCCTCCACGACATCTCTCAGGCCGCGCGGTTCGCCGACTACCTCATCGCGATGTGCGACGGCGAGCCCTACGACTGGGGGCCGCCCGAGGAGATCGTCACCGAGGAACTGCTGGCCGACGTCTTCGAGGTGGAGGCGCGGGTCCAGTACGAACCCGAACTCCAGGTTCTCCCCAAGCGATCCCTTTCGAACGCGAACGAGCGGTAGCGCGGCGCGTTTCGGAACTCTTTTCAACTTTTAGGCTAGCCTAAAAACCATGACCGACGATCAGTGGCGGAGACGACACGTACTTCGAACGACCGCAGCGCTGGCCGGGACGGGCCTCATCGCCGGCTGTACGTCCGACGACGGGGAGGAAAAAGAGACCGAGACCGGCGGCGGCTCCGGCGGTGGAAACAACGCCGGCGACGGAGGCGGCGACGAGGACGGCGACAGTTACGCCGTGACGATGGAACCGGTCGGCACCGTCGAGTTCGACTCGGTCCCCGAAACGTGGGCCGCCAACAACGGAAGCTGGGCCGACATGGGGATCGCACTCGGCCAACAACCTCCCGAGGCCGTCTACCTCACCTCGCGGTACCACACCCAGCTGTACGACGAGATCCCCGGACTGGACGTCGACAAAAGCGACATGATCTCCCTCTGGGGCGGCGAACTCGACCCCGAGCAATTCCTCGAACTCAGCGGGGAGGTCGACGTGTTCGTCATCGATCCGAACTTCCCCATCGGTCGAACCGATCACTGGGACGAGGACGACATCACCCAGATCGAGGCGACCGGGACGCCCTTCTTCGGCAACAGCATCTTCTCCCGGGGCTACGAGTGGCACGACTACGAGTACCTGTCGCTGTACGAGGCCTTCGAGAAGCTGGCCGAGGTCTTCCAGGAGCGCGAACGCTACGAGGCCTTCGAGTCACTCCACGAGGAGTTCCAGGCAAACCTCGAGGACGTCGTCCCCTCCGAGGACGAACGTCCATCGGTCGCGATCATGTGGGCCGGCGGCGACGAACCCGACTCGTTCTCCCCGTACATCATCGACGAGGGGACGAGCTTCAAGCAATGGCGCGATCTCGAGGTCACGGACGCGCTCGCGGAGACCGACGTGGAGGACTTCCACGCCGGCCGGTCTCAGGTCGACTACGAAACCCTGCTCGAGGTCGACCCCGACGTGATCCTCCTTCGCGGGCACGAGGGGAAGACGGCCGACGAGTTCGCCGACACGGTCCGGGCGTACATGGAGGACCACAACGTGGCGAGCGACCTCGAGGCGGTCCAGAACGGCGACGTCTACCGCGGCGGCCCGCTGTACCAGGGCCCGATCACGAACCTCGTGCTCACGGAACGGGCGGCGAAGCAAGTCTACGACGTCGACGAGGAACTGTTCGACCGCGACCGCGTGGTCGAGATCGTCGAAGGCGACCTGTAACGCGGCACATGTGGCCGTAGCCGGAGCGCAGCGGGCGGAACTCGTACGCGCTCCGGTTCCGTCCCGACTGGCCGTGCTATCGCGAGACAGGAGGCGACGTCGGCGGCGCTTCCTCGGTCGGACCCGAAGTTTCGTCGTCCCCGTTCTCGTTTTCCTCGGTCGGTTCGGACTCGAGAGGGGCGGTCCCGTCCCCGTCTCTGTCCTCGGTTCCGTCCCCGTTCTCGGTCCCGTCCCCAGCCTCGGTCTCGTCTTCAACCTCGGTCCCGTCCCCAGCCTCGGTCTCGTCTCCATCCTCGGTCCGGGTTCCATCCCCCTCGAGCGACGTCTCCGCCGTGACTCGCTCCTCGTCGACCGTAAACGACGACAGCGTGCTCGAGAGGTCGTCCGCCCGCTCGGACAGCGACGCTGCGGTATCGGAGACCGAACCCAGCGACGCCGTCTGCTCCTCCGCGGCTGCCGCGACCGTCTCCGTCTCGGCGCTGGTCCGTTCGCTGATCCCCGTTACCTCCTCGACCTTGGTCGCGACCTCGCGGGCCGCCCCAGCCTGCTGCTGGGTCGCCGCCGAGATCTCCTGGATCCCCTCGTTGGTCCGTTCGGCGTGGGTCGAGATCTCCTCGAGCGACGACAGCGACTCCTCGACGGCGTCGCGGTGCGTTCCGATCCGTTCGTCGGTCTCCCGGACGACCGCGACGACGCGGTCGCTCTGGGAACGAACCGCCTCGAGGCGGCTCTCGACGTCCGCCGCCGCGTCCTCGGTGTCCTCGGCGAGTGCCTTGATCTCCTCGGCGACGGTCGTGAACCCGGAGACGGAACTGCCGGCCGACCCCGATGACTGCGAGCGTGCGGCCTCGATGTTCGCGTTCAGCGCCAGCATGTTCGTCTGCTGGGCGACCTCCCGGATGAACGCGAGCAGGTCGTCGATCGCCGCGATCTCGTCCTCGAGTCGGTCGACCTCCGCGACGGCGTCGTCGGCGTCGGCCGCGATGGCATCCATCCCCTCGATCGCACGCTGGGCCGATTCGCGTGCGGACGCGGTGGTCGAAGCCGTTCGTTCCGCGAGCGTGGCGACGTCGGATGCGGTCGCGGCGATCTCCTCAGTCGTCGTCGAGAGGTCCTCGATCTCGCTGCCGACGGATGCGAGGTGCTCGCTCTGACGTTCCGAGCCGTCCGAGATCTCCTGGACGGACGTCGCGACCCGTTCGGCCGCTGTTTCAACTTCGACCACCCCGTCGACCGTCGACTCGGCCGCCTCGTCGACCGCGTCCGCGAAGGCCCGGCTCGCGGCGACCGTCTCCTCGATGTCGTCCATCATGGCGTTGAACTCGCGGGCGACCGTCGCCATCGCCTCGCTCTCTGGATCGGGCTCGAGCCGCCGCGTGAGGTCGCCGTCGGCGCACGCCCGCATCGCCTCGCCGTAGTCGTCGGCCGTCCGCTCGAGGTGTCGGGAGAACGCCTCCGATTCGGCCGTGGCTCGCTCGGCCTTCTCGCGGGCGCGTTCGGCTTCCGCACGGGCCGACTCGGCCCGCTCGCGTTCCCGTTCGGCCTCCGTGCGGGCTCGCTCGGCCTCCTCGAGTCGATCCCGGAGCGACCGACGCATCCGGTCGATCGACCGGTGGAGCTCCCCGAGTTCGTCGCGACGGTCCGACTCGACCGGCGTCTCGAGGTCCCCGTTCTCGATCGCCGCGGCCCGCTCGGAGAGGTCCCGCAACGAGGCCGCAGTCGTCCGGCCGACGGTCAGGCCGAGGACGACAAGACTGCCGAAGAGGAGGCCGATCATTCCGAGGATCTGGTTCGAGACGTCCGACTGCAGCGAGTAGGCCTCCGCGGCGGGAACGCGGGTCGTCAGCGTCCATTCCGGAGCCACACCCCCGATCGGCGCGTGGCCGACGACGGTTTCGTCCTCGTCGGAACCGATCGAGGCGACGCCCGCGTCGGTCCCGTCTGTCCCGCCGATAGCCGCTTCCACGTCGCCATCGTCGGCGGTCAGGAGCCGCGACGCGTCCCCGGCCAGGACGACCGTTCCGGACCGATCGACGACGACCACGTTATTGCTGTCTCCCTGGCCCTCCGCCGCATCACCGATCATGTACTCCGATAGCGCCTCGAGGTCGACGAGGCCGACGACGACGCGGTCGGTATCGGCGATCTCGCCGACGACGAGCATCGCGGGGCGCCCGTCGTCGGTCTCGAACGGCTCCGAGAAGACGACGCGGGAGGAGTCCTCGGTCGCGGCAGCGATCCGGCCGCCGACCGGATCGGTCACACGGCCGTCATCGACGACCGCGTCGATCCCCGCCTCGACCTCGACCGCGCCGGTCTCCCGGTCCACGTAGTACGCGCCCTCGATCGTCGGCCGTTCGGTCATCCGGTGCAGCGAGTCGGCGATCTCCAGCCGGTCGTCGTTGCGAAACGCCGTCGATCCGGCCAGGGACTCGACGTACCGGTCGGTCGAGTCGAACCACGTCCCCAGGCGGTCGGCGTCCTTCTGTGTGTCGGCAACGAGCCGCGATTCGACGTCTTCCTGCAGTTCGTCCCCGGTGTGAGCGTAGATGACGCCGCCGAACGCCCCGACGACGAGCACGACCACCGCCAGGGCGGCGACGAACCGCAGCACGTATCGACGACGAACGCCCGGCACGAGATTCAGCGGATGCAACCCCATCGACCGGAAGACTCGGCGGTTCGTTCATGTAGCTTGATAAGAGTTCGACGTAGCCCTATTGAGACGTCCGGACGGGTCCGGATCCGCGATTGCGACCGCCGTCCCAGTCCGAACCGCTGAAATACCGCCCCGTCCTAACCGTGATCGTGTCGCAGCAGGTCCAGGACGTCGAAACGATATTCTGTCACGAGACGGGCGACGACTACCTCGTCGTCGTCAAACGGGACGGCGATCGACTGTTTCGGGCGCGGCTCGTCCTCTCGGAAACCTCGGCCGGCCCCCGCCCGGCCAAGTTCCGGCTCAAGCAGGGCTCGAGCGAGGAGCCACGCCAGCCCGACGAGTTCGTCGAACTCGCCCGCCGCGCGAAGCGCATCCGTATCTCCGAACAGACCTCCCCCGAGGCCCGCGCGGAACTCAAAGAGATGCTCGCGGGGTACCAACTCGAGGACAAGGCAAAGACCGTGCGGACCTGCCGGTACTGTGCCTCCTCGGGTCGGTACTCCCCGATCACGACCGACACCGCCGTCAAAGACGACAACGACTGGATCTGCCGGGACTGCGCCCGCCAGGAACTCGAGCGGCAGCTCACTTACAGCGGCGGCGGCGACGTCACCGGTGCCGCAAAGGAACGCCTCGAGGAACTCATGCTCGAGGTACAGGACCTCGAACGGATCGTCAACCTCCTGAAGGGACAGCTCGACCCCGACCTGACGAAGTTCGACACCATCTCGGCGACGACGGACGAGGTCGATCCCGTCCGGACGGACTCGCTGAACCTGCACCCGGGCCTGCAGGACCTGCTCGAGGACCGGTTCGATACCCTGTTGCCGGTCCAGAGCCTCTCGGTCGAGAACGGCCTCTTCGACGGCGACGACCAGATGGTCGTCTCCGCGACGGCGACCGGGAAGACGCTGGTCGGCGAGATGGCCGGGATCAACCGCGTGTTAAACGGCAAGGGGAAGATGCTGTTTCTCGTCCCGCTGGTGGCGCTTGCAAACCAGAAGTACGAGGACTTCACAGAGGAGTACGGCCACCTCGTGGACGTCTCCATCCGCGTCGGCGCGAGCCGGATCGCCGACGAGGGCGAGCAGTTCGACCCCGACGCCGACGTCATCGTCGGCACCTACGAGGGGATCGACCACGCCCTGCGGACGGGCAAGGACATGGGCGACATCGGCACCGTCGTCATCGACGAGGTCCACACCCTCAAGGAAGAGGAGCGAGGCCACCGGCTCGACGGCCTGATCTCACGGCTCAAGTACACCTGCGAACAGCGGGCCGAACGCCGCGACGAGTACGGGGGCGCCCAGTGGGTCTACCTCTCGGCGACCGTCGGTAACCCCGAACAGCTGGCCGGGAAACTCGAGGCGAAACTCATCGAGTTCGAGGAACGGCCGGTGCCCATCGAGCGCCACGTCACCTTCGCCGACGGCCAGGAGAAGGTCCGGATCGAGAACAAACTGGTCAGACGCGAGTTCGACAGCGAATCCTCCAAGGGGTATCGCGGCCAGACGATCATCTTCACGAACTCCCGCCGGCGGTGTCACGAGATCTCCCGCAAACTCGAGTACTCCTCCGCGCCGTACCACGCCGGGCTCGATTACAAGCGCCGCAAGAAGGTCGAACGCCAGTTCGGCGATCAGGACCTCGCGGCCGTCGTCACGACCGCCGCGCTGGCTGCGGGTGTCGACTTCCCGGCCTCGCAGGTCGTCTTCGACTCGCTGGCGATGGGCATCGAGTGGCTCTCGGTCCAGGAGTTCTCCCAGATGCTCGGCCGCGCGGGTCGCCCCGACTATCACGACAAGGGGAAAGTGTACGTGCTGGTCGAACCCGACTGTGCGTACCACAACTCGATGGAGATGACCGAGGACGAGGTCGCCTTCAAACTCCTCAAAGGCGAGATGGAGCCGGTGATGACCGAGTACGACGAGTCGGCCGCCGTCGAGGAGACGCTCGCGAACGTCACGGTCGGCGGCAAGGCCGCGAAGGCGCTCAACGACCGAATGATCGGCGAGGTTCCGACGAAACACGCGATCGGGAAACTGCTCCAGTACGAGTTCATCGACGGCTTCGAACCGACGCCGCTGGGACGAGTGGTGACGGAACACTTCCTCGACCCCGACGAGGCGTTCACCCTGCTGGACGGCATCCGGAAGGACGCCCACCCCTACGAACTCGTCGCGGACATCGAACTCCAGGACGCGGACCTGTAATCTCCCCCTCGTCGAGCATCGGCGAGCACTCGCTCGAGGGGATCGAACGGAAACGTCCTCCGTGAAGTACCTCGGGGACAAGCCCCGAGGCTTCACCGTTTTGCCCATGCCGTCCAGAAACGGACGGATGGGCGCAGGCGAATTTAATTCCCCTCGACCTTCTTCTCTCGAAGTCGGCTGGAATTAACACCCGAACACTCGCTGTGTCCGTGAGGGTCGGTCGCTCCACCACGACCCGACAACACCCGTCGCACCACGTCAAGGACGCGGGTTTTGAGAGGTGTCGCATTCCTCGCAACTGCGCGCAGTTGCTTCGGATTATGCTCTGTTGAATAGCGATCTAATCCGCCGATATCACTAGCTTAGAAGGATGAAGCCGAGGAATTCGATTCTGTCTATGGAAATCGATATCCTCG
>NZ_FOKW01000007.1 GCF_900112205.1 Natronobacterium haloterrestre
CGAGGATATCGATTTCCATAGACAGAATCGAATTCCTCGGCTTCATCCTTCTAAGCTAGTGATATCGGCGGATTAGATCGCTATTCAACAGAGCAAAGAGAACAAGGCTGCTGGCTTCACGATGGTCATCTACCAGAAGCGGCTGGTCTCCAGCATCCACGCCATCCGCATGTCTCTCGAAAATCGGATGCGGGCCATCCAGAACGACGCCGTTGCCGAGGACATCTCCGACGATGTCCAAGAACTCATCCCACGGTACAGCACCGAGCCAGAAACGTTGACGGACGCGGAGAGACAGCGAGTCGAGGAGGAACTGGAGACGGTTACGATTACGCTGAACCGCTCGCAGATCCAGGAGGAACTGAACCGAGTCAAACAGCTCTGGCAACAGGCTAAGAACATCGAGACCGATTCGAAAGCACAGCTCCTCAAGGAGTTCGTCGATACGATTCTGTCGAACGATCCCGATGAGAAAATTCTCATCTTCACCGAGTACACTGACACGCTCGAATACCTCCGCGATCAAGTGTTTCCGGAACACGACGTCGCGCAAGTGTACGGCGATCTCGACCAAGACCGCCGCCGACAGGAGATGGCGAAGTTCGAGGAGGAAGCGAACCTGATGCTTGCGACTGACGCGGCTCAGGAAGGGCTCAACCTCCAATTCGCCCACATCATGGTGAACTACGACCTTCCGTGGAATCCGATTCGGATCGATCAGCGGATGGGGCGGCTTCACCGCTACGGACAGGAGCGAACCGTCGAGATTCGAAATCTTTTCTTCAAGAACACCCGCGAAAGCGAGATCCTCAATCTGCTAATCGAGAAGACGAATCAGATCGAATCCGATCTCGGAATGCGATCGGACGTTCTCGGCCGCATATTGGAGGACGTAGACCTTGACGACACGATCATGGCTGCAATCGCCGAGAACCGACCCACGGACGAGGTTGTGGCTGACGTCGAAGCAACCATCGAAGAGCGTCGGGAGGCGCTTCAGACGGTGGAAAATGAGTTTCTTATCCGCGATCGGTTCGACCTCTCCGACGAGGACAAAGAGATCTTGGAGGTCATCGAACGGAGCCAGCACGGTGACGTTAGCGAGGACGACATCGAAGTACTCGTCCGGGTCTTCTTCGACGAATTCGGGGGCGATATCCGCGGGATACGGCCGGGACCAGCCCGGGCTGAAGGCGACGTCTTCCAGTTCGACGTACCGGACGTACTCTCGGGCGACCAGGTCAAATCTCGATACGAGGCAGCAACCTTCTCCCGGAGCGTAGCGATGGAACGCGAAGACGTCGAATTCATCGCCCTCGATCATCCGCTCGTCCAATCGCTCATCGAGTTCTGCTTAGATTCGGATCGCATTCGAGGACATGTCGCCGTCAAAGTCGCCGAGGAGGGCGAATCTGCCCCAGGGATTCTCTTCAACTATCGGCTCGGGTACGTCTCCGGTGCGGGAGAGGCGGTAACCGAAAAACTGGTCCCGTTATACGTCACGCCAGACAGGACTGTTTCGACGAGCAAACCCGAGATCATCGATACGCTACCGCCAGAAAAGGTCGTCTCCAACGGGATACTGGACCGGTTGACGTCGATGGCGTCGGACTTACACAAGATCGCGGAGATGGAAGCGTGGGACCAGGTCGAATCCTTCGCAGGGGAAGCGAGGGAAGAACGGGAACGCGAGGTGGAAATCAAGCGCCAGCACGCGGAACGTCACTTCGATGAGCAAATTAGCGAGTGGGAGGAGCGCTTGGAGACGTACAAGGAGCGTGACGAACAAGGGAAAGACATGTCCGCACCCATCGGGAACGCGAAGCGTCAGCTGGAGTCGCTCCGACGCGAACGCGACGAAGAACTGGCTCGTTTAGATGAAGAAAAGCACGTTACACCCGAAGAGCCCGAATTGGTGACGGCCTCACTGGTACTGGATACGCATCCTAAAAACGGATGAACGTCGAAATTGCGAATGTGGTCGGATCGGGAGACCTCCACGCAGAGTTAGATCTGGAGGCGCTTGAGGAAGACCTGTCCACACCATATCTCGAATATGACCCATCCAATTACCACGGGCTGTACGTTCGTGTTGAGAAGGACGGTCCCCTGATTACCGTGTATCGGAGTGGAAAGTACATCATTAGCGGCTGTTCGAGCTACGACGAGCTAAACGATACGAATGAGATGTTCTTGAGGAGGTTAGCCGAACTCGGAGTGATTAATGAGGGGGCCGATACGCAATTCGCGGTGCAAAATATTGTTTGTACTGCGTCTCTCGGTGAGGACGTCGATTTGAACGTGTTGTCGATTGGTCTAGGATTAGAATCGGTCGAGTATGAGCCTGAACAGTTTCCCGGATTGATCTACCGTCCTTCAAGTATGGATGCAGTGCTTCTGACATTCGCTAATGGAAAAATTGTTGTTACCGGATCTAACGATTGGGAGGCTGCTAATGCTGCATTCGAACATCTCAAATCGAAGGTTCAAAAGCTGGTCTAGGTAATCAATCTCGGTGAACTAGCAGTCAGCGACCTGTTGTCTGCAGATTTCTGACGGTTCGGAGAACGAGGCGGAGCGAGGAGTACACAGAAAATTAGTATCCAAGCTGCAAATCAATTTAATAGCAATACAGACTTCCTTGGCTAATATTTCGTTCCGAGAACTGGGAACCATTTATGTCGATGTCAGCAGAACATCCGATCATCGATGAAGGCGGACACCCTCGATCTCAAAGACATCTTTCGGAAGGATACGCGGTACGTCGTTCCGAGGTTCCAGCGGCCGTACGTGTGGAGTGAGGAAGAACACTGGCAACTCCTGTGGGAGGATCTTCGACTTGTCGTTGACGAGTTGATGGAACGGCGAGCGGAAGCATCCGATCGCTTCGAACGAGACGAAGCACAACTCGAAACCTCTCCCCACTTCTTGGGTGCGATCGTTCTCGATCAGCAATCGAATCCGACCCGGAAACTGGAGACTCGTGAGATCATCGACGGTCAGCAGCGTCTGATCACGTTACAGGTACTCCTCTCAGCTGCTCATAAGGCGTCCATTGATCTTGACCACGGGGAGTCGGCGTCCATGCTTGAGAAGTTGATGTACAACGACAAGGACCTGACCAGCACGGAAACTGACCGTCTGAAGGTCTGGCCTATCGAAGCAGATCAGGACGCGTTCACCGACGTGATGGCGCTATCTGACCCAGAGTCAGAGGTATCTGAGCTCGATGGTGATGAGAACCTCCATGAGTGTTTTAGATACTTCCGAGAGCAAATTCGAGACTGGGCAGAAGAAGACGACCAACCGCCCGAAGAACACCTCGATGCGTTGGTTACGACACTGTGGCACTTACTCCGAATCGTCGTGATCGACCTCGAATCGAACGACGACGCGCAAGTGATCTTCGAAACGCTGAACGCCCGAGGAACGCCCCTTCTCGCGGCAGACCTGATTAAGAATTACTTGTTCCGAGAAGCCACGATCGAACAGAACGATCCGGGTGAATTGCACGACGAATACTGGAAGCAGTTCGACCAGGACGAATGGCGCGAAGAAGTGTCGCAGGGCCGGTTAGATCGGCCGAAGATAGACGTCTTCATCATGCACTGGCTGACGATGCAGATGGGGCAGCAGGTCCGCGCGAAGAAGCTCTTCCCCGCCTTCAGGAAATTCCTCGATCGAACCGATCTAAGTACGGAAGAGATCCTCCAAAATATCGACTACTATTCGTCGATTTACGAGGACATCTCGGAGCCCGATCGGGACACGCGTGAAGGTGTATTCTTCCACCGTCTGGACGTTCTCGACACTACGACACCCTATCCGGTTCTTCTCTGGATATTTGGCCAACAGGATATCCCGCCAGCGCAGCGGGTCAAAGCTATCGAGGCGATCGAAAGTTGGTTAATGCGGCGTATGCTCTGTCGTCTGACGTCAAAGAACTACAACAAGATCTTCATCGATCTATTAGAGGAATTAAAACGCAGTGACGACGATCGAGTGGGTGATAAGGTCGTAGAGTTCCTTCACGACAAGGAAGGAGAGAGCGATTACTGGCCCACCGACGATGACTTGATGAACACGATGATGGAGCGCCAATATTGGGCGAGAGTCAACCAACGTCGGTTGAAAATGGTGTTTTCGGCGATCGAACGCGAACTCCGGGATACCGGTTACAGCGAGACGTTAGAATTCACGCAGGATCTGGAGATCGAACACATTCTTCCTCAGGAGTGGTCCCATCACTGGGAACTGCCTGGAGAAAAGCCCCGAGAAGTCGAGCGGATTGAGCGGGACGAGGCGAAAAACAAGATCGGCAACCTGACCATTCTCACCGATAAACTGAACCCCTCCGTTTCGAATGCAGCATGGGACGTTAAACGCGAAGCGATCGAGGAACACACCGTCCTTCGTGTGAATCGTTACTTGGTCACGAACTGGTCGGACGAGTGGAACGAAAATACGATCGCTGAGAGGGGAAAGTGGCTCGCAGAGAAAGCAAGCGAAGTTTGGGCTGGGCCCAAGTCTTCGTACTGGTAAGAATCCAACTCGTAACTGCTTTTGTGGGAGGAGATGGAGTGATTGAGACTCACGCGCCTTATCTGTAGCCGCATACGTCCTCTATGTGATCGACTCTAAATGCCGCTCATCCTCTTCCGTGAGCAACTGGACGCTGTACTCGTCTTCGAGCTGTTTGATCTGTCGGAAACACTCCGCTGCTCGTTCTCCCTCGCCGCGTTCGATATAGTAGGTCCCCTGCTTCCGCAGCACCTTCGCGGCTCCCGACTTACCCTCGTACCAGGGCAGCAGTTCGAAGTACTGCTCCTTGGCTTGTTCGAGGTGATCCTGCATGGCTTCAGGATCGTCACCTTCGAGAGCGTTCGCCAACGACCAATGGGTGTCTGCTAACGACTTCGTGACGTCGTTTCGTTCCGGCTGGGTCTCGGCAGCGTCGTACGCCTCGCGGAGGGACTCGATCATCTCGCGGAGGTGCTGTGGATCGTCGCGTTCCTCCACATCCTCCTGCACGGTTTCCTCCCGATCATCAGTTTCCTCCCAAACGACCTCGCCATCCAGATCGATAGCGTACGCCGGATCTGCCTCCGTATCCGTACTGAACTGGATCTCCCGCACACCATTTTCCGTCCGAAGCGTGACCTGTCTCGCTTTCTCGTGGCGTAACTCGTGCTTCGTCCGTCGGTCACCGGACTCCAGGTCGAATACGTACGCGCTGTCGTCCGGCGGATACGTGGTTACGATCGCGTACTCACCATCCGACGTCACGCAGCAGTCGGCGACGTCGGCGTTGAAGTAGTGCGTCAGGAGCTGTGTGCCGTCCGGTTCAAATACAATGAGTTTCGCCGAGTGTTCGTCCGGATCGAGCGCATCGATAACGACGGTTCGTCCGGAATCGGCGACCGACGCGGTCGCCGGTTCAGCTATCGTCTCCGTAATTCGCAACCCGGTATCGTCGTAGATGAACATACGCGCGTCGTCGGGGTCGGTGCCACGACCGTACGCGACGAGCCACTCCCCGTTCGCCGATCGATTCACCTGACACGTGTAGCGTTTCTCTTCGTAGCCGATGACGCGAGCGAAATCTCTATCGTCGGAATCTTCGCGTGATGACCGGGATGCCGACGCTGATTCCTCTCCGTCGCCTCGTGAGTCCGTCGCGCCTGTCGTAGTCGTGTCCTCCTCGACTTCACTGGTGCGTGGCGTATCGAACGACGACGCTTGCTCGCCAGATTCCGAATCCTCCTGTGACTCCCTGACCGGGACAGATCGACGTCGCCAGAGATAGACGAGGCCGGGAATGACGGCGACGAACCAGAGCAAAGACGTGAGGACGTAGGCCCACGTGTACTTCGGCCAGTCGGTGACGTCGCCGATCTCACGCGCATCGAGGAACATCGCCGCCGGAAGCGCGACCCACGTCACCAGAAACAGTAGGCCCCAGAGTGCCTCCGGGATCGCCACCACGCTGAAGAAGACGACGACCCAGCCGATTGTCGCCCCCATCACCGCCTTGTGCCAGCGCGTCGAGGGCGGACTGCCCATCTGAGTCGGTTGGGTTGCCGATGCGTCCGATTCCGACGACGATACTCCTGCTTCGGACGAGGTTTCCGGTCGATCGGCCGATTGTCCCGCTGCCTGCGAGGTGTCCTCTTCGGGGATAGCTTCGACAAAGTCGAGATACTCAACGACCAGGTCGAGAGCGTCGTGTTCCAGGACGAGTTGGACGAGCTCGTCGCCGTTGATGAGTTTGACGTTCAACTGGTCGGCGAGTTCCTTCGCCTGACGACTGTAGCCGTTGGTCGTGACGAGCAACACCTTATCGACGCCGTGGTACTGGTGTCGCAGACTCGCGTACTGTTGCACCTCGGGTGACCCAACGGTCGTGTTCGGGCCGTATCGCTTCGCTTGGATCAGTAGCGTCTGCTCGTACGGAGTAGATTTCTGCGCGACGACGTCTACTCCCTTATCCGCAGCGGCCGTCGAGACCTCCGTCTTCCAACCCATCCGTTCCCAGAGATCGCCGATGAAGTGCTCGAAATCGTAGGCATCCATCCGCTGGAGGACGGATTTGAGCTGCTCCGGTGATTCGATCCGACCACCATCAGCCGGAAAGTTCGGTGCATTTCCGACTGGATATCGTCCTTCTTCGATCGCCTTTCCGGGTTCGATCGGCTGAGAGTTGGACGTTGAATCCGATCCGGAGTCACGCATCGACTTTCGAATGACTCGATACGCTTCGCGGTAGAGGAAGTAGCGAAGGAACCGTTTCATGTCTCTGTGTTGTAGACTGGCACAGGTTATCAGTTCCGGTGAATGACGAGCCATTGGCTTCCTCCTACGGTATCACTCACAGTCCACGGGAATCAGCCAGATGGCAGCTTTTAATTCTGATCGGTGAACCTCTCCACAGTACGACAGCAGCTAATACTGTTCTGAGGGTGCAGTACTGGTATCTTGCCGACGCCAGGATGACTAACGGCCCGATTCCGAATCCCAGACAGCGAGTTCGGGGAAACAAACATCACAGAACTCGACGACGTTTCCGCGCTCAATCACGTCGGCGACCGTCTGTCGCTCCGAATCGAGAATGTCTTGGAGCTCTTCGTCGGCGTCATCCAGGAGACCGAGACGCGTCTCGCGTTCGAAGCCGCACGGTGGATTCTCGGCGCGGTGTACGAGCGAGGCACGCTTGTCTGCCGTGTCCGTGTGTCTGTGCTCGTGTTCGATGGGAATCCCGAGAATCTCATCACCAAGTTGATCCCGAGCGTCAGGCAGTTCGTCCGGTTGAATCGTTCGGAGGTCCTCGACGTGTGCCATCGTGGGATCGACAGCAGCGGCTTCCTCGAACGATGAATACTCACACCTTCGAATCGGTCCCAGCGAGTACCGAAGTCTACTGGCGGCTGATCCCGCGTACTCGCGGATCGCACGAGTCCGATAGAGGAGAGACGTGTACGAATCGTGGACGGAGTCGAGATCCCATCCCGAATCGCGGTCGTATCGTGTCCACACCGGAAACACCGCTCCCTCTACACCCGATTCGGTGAGAATCCCATCCTCTCGTGCTTCAGTGAGTCGGCGCTCTGTAGCGTATCTCGGAAAGCACTCGACGCACGGTGAAATATCGCGCGAGAGTGCCTCCCTGTGCGTGAGATAAAGGTACCGTGATTCCCGCATATCGTCGGGTTCGTTGTCGGAAGAAACTCGTTCGCCAGACGCGGTCACGAGCTCGCCATCTTGTACTGGCGGCGGTGATCCGTCGGAGACGAGTTCAGCGTCGTGGAATCCGTGATGCGTGTCCAGTTCTGGTTCCCCAACGTCGGTGAAACCGTGCCACCATTCTACGGCGACGGGTGTATCAGGTGGTGGCGTTTCTTCGTTCAACGGCGGAAGATTAGTAGACTCGTCGATGTCCATATCACCATATTCATAGACACGAGTTTAACTCATTGGCCGTTATAATTACGAATCAAAATCACCCGACTACAGCCTTCAATAACGGCTCAATCACGATCTCTTAAGACATCAGAAATAATGGTTCTCTCTTGATCGGTTAGCGTATCGTGGTTCGCCACGAATCGAAATATCCACGTCGGCGATCCTTCGTACTCGTAGACCGTTTTATACAGCAGACGACCGTACGGAGTGAGTTTCCACGTCGCGTCGGACGTTTCCTCGGTGACGGGTTGCATGGCCCACAGTGGGGTGTCTTCCTGGGAAGAGAATCTCGAAAGAACCGCGGTCACCATGGCTCTCGATGAGGGGATTTCGGAATGAATGGCATCTCGACCGATACTGGTATCATCAATGGGAAGGCACCGAATTACTTCTTCGGCTTGTGCTCCGAATTGCTTTCGCGTGTAGATCTGGTGTGTATCCGCTTCGAGAGAAGACTTCAAATCCTCTAACTCCTGGAGGGGGGTTTCTGCGAGTAATCGATGTACGATGGATCGAATACCCGTTTCGTCCCAATCATCCTCATTCGAGAAATCTTGCGGTCTCTCTGGATGATCACCGGTTGATGATAGGAAATCCTCAATCACCTCTTCGTGTGCTGACTCGTTGAGGTCGAGACTGGATAATTCAGGATCAATTTGATACTGAACGATCGAAGTTATGAGTGGCACAGTTGAGGTAATTCCTTCAGCCCGTAGGACGTCTCTGGTGATCTCATACATTTCTTCGACCCCGTCTTCACCATCTAAAACGAGGCTAGCGCCGAGTTCGAAGAGGCGTTGGTCGTATCGCTTTTCGATCTGACCGATGATCCTTTGGACGTGAACTCTCTCCTGCTCGATTTCTTCACCCGGACGACCGACTACTCCCAGCAAAAAGTCCCAGATGAGGTTCGTAGGATCGGTATCAGAGTGAGCCATTCCGAACAGACTCCCGATCTCGAAGGCGAGATCTGCTTCCGGTCCCGCGTTCTGACGCGGTGTGCGACTGATCTCTTGATCCCGTACTAACTGCGTACGATACACGAGACTATCGGGATCTACGGCATTTTCGTTCCAATAGTCCCCAAGGTGATAGAGGGAAATATCATCGAGGAAATCCTGAATTCGCTCGGTCAACAGATCCACCTTTCCGTTGATCTGCCGATTCAGGTATGCTTCGGAAGGGCCTCCGCAGTCTCCAGTCAGAATGTATCTCCGTTCGCTTCCAGACAATACGTACTGTGACGCGAGTTTAGTATCATCGACGTTCCAATCTTCTGGCTCCATCATCGAAGACATATAAATCTATCCTCAAAAGGGGTGTGGCCTCAGCGCCGGAGACTTGAACCGAGCTACGAATGCGTGTGATGTTACAAATCACACGAACCTCACCGAAGAATCGTTCCGAAACTGAGCGACGACCAGTCGCTCAAACGCAGTGCATGATCCTCGTTGAGCGTGAATTCGACGTTCGTCTGTGTCACGGGTGGTCGGTATGAGTATTGATGGATCCACTCTTCACGAAGAACTCGATCGAGTTGATGAGAACGTGAACGGACTCTACCAAGGGGTAATTCCCGATCTGGAGAGCCGGGTAGCTGAGATGGAGACTCGCCAGCGAGAATTCGAAGCTGAGATCGAGGAGCTTCGCTGTTTGATCGCTCAACTGGAGGATGACGAATGAGCGCAAAAGTGGGGACCCCCCTCGGTATGATATATTATTATTGTATTATTTGTAGTAGTATAGTAAGTACGTACGTACAGCTACTCTCCCCGCTGATCTCTCATCCTCTGAGCCCGGTTCTGTGCAGAATCAGTATTACGGTAACACTGGCCAATCAGCAGCAACTCAATTGGGGGTGGCGAGCGTGAGTAAAAGACGCAAGTCGGTTACGATCGATGAACATCTTGCAGACGAGGTCGATCGTAGGGACGAGATTAATTTCTCAGGATTGGTGAACGATCTTATCGAGAGCTATCTCTCTGGTGGGGTTACGGCTAACAAAATGAAGACCGCACTCACTGTGCGTCTCGATCGAATCGATAACGAGATCGAACAGAAGGAGAAACGACTCGAACAACTCAAGGAGGAACGAGATGAAATCCAGAGCCTCATCGAGGAACACGATGAAAGGCGCGATCCGACAGTTGAACAGGCTCTTCAAGTACTTCAGGATATTCCCGAAGAACACCTTCATCCAGAAAATAAAGCAGTCAAAAATTGGGCAGGGAAAACCGGGATCCCACCGTCAGAGCTGATTGAAATGGTGAAGAATTACGATCCATCCAGCGAATCTGAGTAGACTGCACAACTGATCTGAACTTTTTAGGTTCAAACGAACTGTAAGGTCACGGCCGGAACTGTGAACAACACAAGCGAGGTTATCTACCGCGGCCCTCGTTCCCGAAATACCTTCCCGATCTGTTCCCAGTCCGTCGAGACGTATTTCATCGTCGTATCGAGCTTTCGGTGTCCGAGAACTTTGGCTAACATGTGGACGGGAATTCCGCTTCCGTCGGGATCGGCGGGATGTGTTCCGTTGGCTGAGTGCGAAGCCATCGAGTGACGAAGAGTGTGCGCTGTCACCAACCACCTCGTGTTTCCGTTCGCGTCCTCGCTGATCGGCTCGTTGACTCCCGCTTCTTTCGCTTGTTCCTTCACGATCCGACTGATGTAGCTCGGTCTCATCTGTGGCTTCTGTTGAGTGAGAAAGAGGTATTCGGAATCGGCTGCCGTCGTGTACGATTGGCGTTGTTTCTGTACCCACTCTCGCATCAGATAGTCCAAATTTTCGTGGTAGTACACGTACCGGATGTAGTTCTCGTCACCGGGATCCGCCTTCGCCGACGTGATACGGATCTCCCGCTTTCCGAAGTCGATATCTGAAATCCGCACGTTGGCCAGTTCGACCGATCGAACGCCGGTTTGATACAGCAACCGCATCACCAACTCGTTCCGTATCGCCGGCGATCCAGGATGTTCGAAGATTTTCTGGACGTCTTCGGGAGGGATAGCGACGACGGCGTCGTCCGTATCGCCGCGTTGCTGGAGGACCTTTACCTTTTGTGAGGTTTGGGGGTCAATGTGATTGTAGTCCGTATCGTCCAGCGATACGTTCTCCGCCGGGTTCCGTTCGCAATAATCCCGATTGCAAGCCCAGATGTAGAACACAGAGACGGTAGACAGCAGGGAAGCCACCATCGTATCCGCCTTGTGCAGGTTCAGATCGACAAATTCGCGGACATCGCTTTCTTTCGCCGTAGTCGGATCGACTCCCCGTTCTTGGCAGTGGATCATCCACTGACGGAGACACGACCGTCGGGTTTGAAGCGTCGTGGCTTTCCCGCTCCGCTTGAGAAATGCGCAGTACTTCTCGTGGAGTTCTTTATGAACTCCTGTAAGGACCTCTGAATCGGCTTCTGACTCCTTACTGTTGGACATAGTATACGTTGTGCGGGGAGCCATCGACGACGACGGTCGTACTCTTCACTCGGCTCATCTGCTGTTCGAGTAACGCCAACGCTCGGGTGACGTCGTACTCGGATTCATCGACGCTCTTGGCCAGTCTCCACGGTTGTCCCTCCCATGCGCCGGATTCGGTCGGTGACTGTTCGGAGAGAGTCTCCGGATCACTCACTCTCGGTAGTTCATCGTGCAGCTGGCTCGCCAACTCCATCAGTTCGGTATCCTGCTGCGCGTCAGTAGCGAGACTGATTCGCTCGATCCGTTGACTGACACCTCGGAGCTCCTCCTTGACTTCGGAAAGTTCGGCTTCGACGCCGGAGAGATCGACATCCGCGGGCTGTGAATTCTGGTCTGGGATGTCAACGTCGATTCCCTCTCGAAACCCGATTCGGATCAGCTCGTTTTCCACGGATTGTCTGATGAGCTGGGTCATCGAATCGTATCGGCCAGTTTCTTCGATGGCCCGTTCCCAGTCGGCTTTGAGATCCGGGTCCACCGCGATGTTGATCTGGTCCCGGCCATTTCGAGGCATGCCGTAGTCCAGGTGAACCAGTCTAATAAAGATTTATAGATTTAGTATAGAACCAATCCTAACATGCGCCAGATGTTCGGTAAGGAATAACCGCACCGACCGTCTGGTTTCGTTTCGGTTCCCGTCGTCTTCTCGTTTTCTTCGTCTTTCGTCCCCCGAGTGGAATCACAGCCCTGCTAGGCGTCCCTGCGACGTTCCGGTCGTTTCCCTCCGGCAACCATGCCATGTCGTGCTCGAGAACGTCGGATTATCGGCTGAAACGGTTTCCGTCCGGCGGTCGAACTCGTGATTGTTTCGCGTCGTTCGACCGACCGTTTCGGTGTACGGCGGTCTTGAGTCGATTTCGCTCGAGATAGTGTCCGTTTTTCGTACGTTAATACCCGAGTTGCGTTTGCAACGATAGTTCGATTATACTTCCCTCGTCGGTGGTAGTCGTTCTCGAGGGGTATCCGTTCCCTGGGGAGAGGACCCCTCTCAGAGCGGATTGCGACAGGAGTGATAACTATGACAAAGGATTCATCGACGGTATCACGGCGTAGCGTATTGAAAGCAAGTGCGGCGACAGTCGTTGGAGGGGGAGCGTTCGCAACGAGTGCTTCAGCACAACAGGAGACAAACCTAATTAGTACTAACCTCGTCGCATTCGACTGCGAAGCAGGCACTGCCCAAATTGAGGTCTGCCGTCAGGCAGCTGATTCGGATAATATTCGCGTTGATACAGTAGTTGCCCCATCTGGGTCGGCAGATCCAAGTAATTTCAACCTACCGACTGGAAACCCATGTCAAATTGTGGAAGTTTCCGGACTACAAAATGAGACAAATACCACTGTTACGTTCTCGGCAAGACAACCACCAGGTGCCGCCACTCGAACTGAGACCGAAATTGTCTCGATCGACTGTACTCCTGCACCTGAACCGCCAGAACCTGAACCGCCGGAACCTGAACCGCCAGAACCTGAACCGCCCGAAGAGCCGGTAGATGAGGACCTGGTTGACATCAACGTCGAGGTCGGCGACCAGGACCTCGAGTCCGGTGACGCCACTACGTCGACGGACATCAACCAGTCGAACACGAACGTCCAGCAGGGGACGACGATAAGCAGTGCGGACAGCGGCGACAGTGGAGCCGATAGCTCGGGAGGCCTGTTCTCGTTTGACTTCTAACGGGAACCGCTGATTTTTCTCTCCCGTTCGTCGCTTCGGTCCGCGCCGGTCGCGCCTAGGCGATGTCCCGACTCGTGTCGATGGCCACTTCCTCGGTCAACTCGAGTTTGATCGACTCGACGGGTTGCCCGCCGTGGCGGAACTTCGGAATGGTGAGGTGGTTCTCGATCTCGGTCCCCGACACGTCGGTCTGTAAATCGAACACGGCGTCGGCGGCGTGATACGTGTGCGACCGGTTGTCGGGCGTCTCCCGTTCCCGCAGGCAGTGTAACATCGCGATGCTGCCCGTCTCGGTCATCTTCTCTTTGAGTTCGTTGAGGAAGGTGACGTACTCCTCGCGGTCGCTTCGCTCGAGAACGTTCATCGTGTCGACGACGAGGTTCGCCCCGTCGGGAAGCGCCTCGACGAGGCGCGTCGCCTCCTCGAGCGGGGCGTCGCTCGAGACGTGTCTGACCGTCGGACTCCCGACGGCGGACGGCGAGCACTCGAGCGTGTGGCGGACGACGCCGTCGGAACGCTCGGTGGTCAGGTAGAGGGTCCCGCGGGCGGCCGTCAGTTCGTACAGGAGCAGTTCCGACTGGCTCGCCGGATCGGCAGTGTACGCGACGATATACCCCGGAGGCAACCCGCCGTCGAGCTTCCGATCCAACACGTCGATCCCGGTTTCCAGCCGATCCACCATGCGATTGTGAGTGTTTGCTGGACTGTCTGCATAATTCTTTGCCTTCGGTTCGGCCGCCAATTATCGCAGTCACCGCGGCCGGAAAATCACCGCACCCGACCGGTCGCTGTGGTCCCTCGAGTGTGGATCGGATCGGGGATTCGGAAACGGAGAACGAGGGGATTCAAGAATCGAGGTGCTCGAGGACGGCGTGCGCTGTGTGTACTGCGGAACCATCGTTCGTGACGAGATTGCATCGCTGATCGACGCGACCTGACGCGGGGGAGGGCCCCTGGCGACACCGTGGACGTTCTCGTCCTGAGAACTATCCAGAATAGCTAAGTGCGTCTCGACCGTTCGTCCACACGTACATGTCACGTACTATCAAAATCCTGCTCGCCCTGGTCGCCGTCGTCGTCCTCTGGAAAGTCGTCTTCAGCGGCTCGGACGCCGACGTCGAGGAGATCGAGTACGAACCGACCGAATAGTTCACGAACCGTCCGTCCGCCCTGATCGGTCCCTCGTCCAGCCCCGGCCCGCTTCCTTTGGACTACCGGGGCCGGACTCGGGATTCCGAACGGCTTACGGCGACCGCGCCGTACTCTGAGCTATGTACGGCGTCGTCACCCGCAACGCTGAGGAGGTCCGGTGGCCGGAGTTCGACCGCGGCTTCTACGAAGTCAAAGACGTGACCGGCAGGTCCGCCGAACCAATCGAGGACGGGGTCAACATGGTCTCCTGTTTCGGGGACAACGCGGCCTCCGACGCGGACCCTTCGCTGGTCCCCGTCGACGACATGGGCCGGCCCGCGACACGGGATCGAACGTACTTCGACTGGGACTACATCTGCCCCTCGCGGGAGGACTACCGGGACGGGCTGTTCGACGTCATCGACGATTGCGTCGACGCGAACGAGGACGTCCGCCTCGACGACGTCGGCTTCCCGCGGGCGGAGTACTGCCGGTGTGGCGTCTGCGAGCAGCGATTCGAGGAGAGCGACCACGACGACCGCTTCGACTGGCGGGCCGAGGTCATCACGGAGTTCGTCGAAGCGGCCGCCGACAGGATTCCCGGCCGGGTCTACCTGACGCTGTACCCCGATCCGTATCCGGGCCACCTCTACGAGCGGGCCGGCCTCGACCTCGAGGCGCTGGCGGAGTACGTCGACGAGTTCGTCGTCCCGCTGTACGATACTGCCTACGAGACGACCTACTGGCTCGAGACGATCGCGCGCGGCTTCGACAGCGCCCTCGAGACGCCGTTCAGCATCGAACTCTACGCGGTCAACGTCGACGTCGACAACCTGATTCACGCCCTCGAGGTCGCCGAGGAGTACGGGGAGAGCGTCCTGTTCGGGTACGAGGCTTCGAACGCGCGGGCGGCGCTGCGTCGACGCCGGGCCGATCAGCGGGAGGGCGAGTCGTTCGGCGAACCGGGATCGACGGAGTGAGCGGTGACGGCTCGCCTCGGACACTGGCCGCCCGGTATGGCCGTAATCGCGTCTTTCCGAACGGGTGGCTCCGACGCCGACGGTTAGTATCGCGTATTACTCCGGCTGGCGGGGTCGAAACGGCCCGCTCCTGTCACCGTGTTTTTCCGTTGGTCCGCTCGAGTCGTCGTCCACTTCGTCCTAAAGCAGTCGCTCGAGGGAGAAATTGAGCTCCCGTGCAGGGCCGGGCCGGAATCGCGACCGGCGACTATCGGGACGAGGAGTAGGGGGTCCGCGGGCGAACGGAGCGGCTCGAGGACGACACGTGACCCACTGACGATTCAGATAGTGTCGTCGTCGCGCGTCCGGTCGTCGTCGCTCATCAGCCCGTCGTCGTCATCGTCGTCGCCGATGAGGTCGTCGTCGTCATCGCTCATCAGCCCGTCATCGTCATCGTCGTCGCCGATGAGGTCGTCGTCGTCATCGTCGCGAATCATGCCTTCGTTATCGTCGTCGCCGATGAGGTCGTCGTCGTCATCGTCGCGAATCATGCCTTCGTTATCGTCGTCACCGATGAGGTCGTCGTCATCGTCGTCCATCAGGCCCTGGTCGTCGCCGACGTCGCTCCCTCGATCGGTGCCCATGTCTCGCCCCGAGCCGGTCCCCGGGGTCCCGGATTCGGTTCGGGTGTCGGCCCCTGTCCCGGTTCCGGTCGTTTCCCGGCCGCTCGTTCCCGTTCCGGTCCCCGAGAGGTCGCTCTCGAGGTGGATCGCGTCCGACGTCACCTGTGACACCGCCTGCTCCTGGAGCGGGTAGGCGTGCTCGTCGGTCCCGCCCCAGCCGAGTTTCGCCTTGATCGTGTCCGTGATCCCCGGATCCGGTTCGACGTGTGCTGTACCGTGCTCGACGTCCGCGACGATACCGACCTCGTCTCCGTTCGCGTTGACGACGGTCTTGCCGATGTCGTCGTCAGTGAACTGTGGTGACATTGCGCTCCCACTAACGGCAACCGCGCCAAAGACGGTGGTGCTTGCTGTGGCTGGCGGTTCCGCGGCGTGTTTCGGGCTCGGCCGACTTTCGGGCAAAGCGAACCATCGCCGTCCCACCGCCGTTCGATCGGCTCCGTTCGATCGGCTCCGTTCGAGCGTCTCCCCCCGGTTCGAGTCCCGAGCGGCCGATACTCGCGCCCGCTCTCAGTCGTCGTACTCGTTGAACGCCGGTTCCCGCCCCTCGAGGAACGCGGCCACGCCCTCCTCGTGGGACTCCGTCGCCCGCGCCTGGACCTGCAGCATGTTCTCGTAATCGAGCGCCTCGTCCCAGCGTCGCCCCAGGTTCTCGTGCATCGCCTGTTTCATCATGCCGATCACGTCCGTGGGGCGGCGGCCGAGTCGATCGACCGTCTCGGTTACCCGCGTCTCGAGTTCGTCGGCCGGGACGGCCTCGTTGACGAGGTCGAGGTCTGCCGCACGCTCGGCGTCGAAGAACTCCCCGGTGAACGCGAGTTTCTTCGCCGTCCGCAGGCCGACGATCTCGGGGAGCATGAAGGTCCCGCCGGTGTCGGGGATCAACCCGACCTTGACGAACGCACAGGAGAAGGTCGCGTCCGCGGCGGCGTAGGCGATGTCCGACAGCGCGACGATCGCCAGTCCCGCTCCAACGGCGTCGCCGTTTACCTTCGCGACGATCGGCACCGGACACTCGAGCATCGCCTCGACGACGCGACCGAACGTTTCCTCGACCTCCTCGTATTCCGCCCGGGGCGCGACGGGTTCTTCGGCCATCGCTTCGACGTCGCCGCCGGCGCTGAACGCGTCGCCTTCCCCCGAGAGGACGATCGCGTGATACTCCTCGGGCGAGGCATCTTCGATCGTCTCCGCGAGGGTGACGGCGGTCTCGCGCGTGATCGCGTTGAGGACCCCCGGTCGATCGAACGTGATCTCGAGTACGCCGTCGTCCGTGTCGACGTGCATGCCTCGAGGGTCGCGTGGACGACTCTTAATTGTAGGTGTCGCACGGATGACGATCGGCGAAAACGGCGTCCGCGGACAAACGGCCGAGGCCGGAGGAGAGGAAGGGCGGGTAGCCCCGTCGACGCCGGACTGCGGCTGGACCGGGACGAGAACCCGGTTACGGCTGCCTGGTCGCTCAGTCCGAGTTCGTCGAGGCCATCGGCGGCGGATTTGCCTCCTCCTCGGTGACGTTGAGTTCCGAGGTGACGAGCGCCCGGTAGGCACGGCGGAGTCGCTCGGACAGCGCCTGGTGCGAGATGTCGAGCTCGTCCGAGAGTTCCTGCATCGAGACCTCGCGCGGGATCTCGAAGTAGCCGTGGTCGATCGCGGCAACGAGCGTCTCGTACTGGCGGGTGGTGAGCCCACACTGGGAGTGGGTCTCCTGTTCCAGGTCGTACAGACGGACGATCGTCGGCGAAACGTCGTGATCGACGAAACGGTCGTACAGCGAACTCACGTGCTCGCGCTCGACGACGCGGATGCTCAGCAGCCAGGTGCCGTTCGACGCGGACGCGCTGAGGACCGTCCCGTTCTCCTCGAGGACGGCCTCGAACGGGTCGACGGTGTCCGGATCGAACTCGATGTCGTACAGCCAGCGGTCGTCCTCGCCGTTGATGAGCGAGTAACCGCTGATCGCCGACGCCTCGGCGAGTGCGCCCTCGACCTCCTCGCGGGAGGGACCGGAGAGCCAGAGTCCGTGGCCGCTCGAGGCGATCACGCGCTCCATCTCACAGGTTAGCGACGGTACCGCCTCGAACAGCTCCGCCAGTCCGGTCCCCTCGGCCGGAAGCTCGATGTCTGCGATGGATGTCATATGTCTCACTCACCGATACGACGGGGACCGCATTAACCTCACTTCCAAAGAGATTAGCACCGATAGGCCTGATAGTCCACGATCTGGGATATTCGTTCGCCGTAAAATGACGGGAAATATGATCGGAACGATCGGATACGTTTCGGGATTCGAATAGGTATCTGTACGGCGCGACTCGATGGGAACGACCGTCTCGAGTCGTGGGTCGACGTCGTCGAAGCCGACCTTCGCGGTGACGAGAAACGGCCCAGCGACGAACGTCAGGCTGAGGACGACGCCGAGGGCTGTCGGTCAACGGCTGCCGGCGGCGGGCGCAGCCGACCCAGAGGGATGAATCGCCCGAGGACAAGCAGCAACACCGCGCCGGCGGCCGAGACGAACTCTCGACGCGGTCACCCACAGCAGCGGGGATAGGAGCGCTTGGGGCTGGGCCCCTGTGATTTCTCTCGGTTACGGTATCGGAGTAGAAGCACGGTTTCCCCTTCCAAACCCGCACGTCACTGCGTTTTCGGAATGCGGGGGTTACTCCCGGCGGTCGGTGCTCGTCGACGGGCCTGCGACGTCGTCCCGACTATCGTGGTCGGAACTCTCCCCCTCGGTGCGAAACGAAATCGGCTCGAGCGATCCGATCGTCTCGACGAGTGCCGCCGGGTCGTCGTCCCCGTGGCCGACGATATCGCCGGTCACGGCGTCTGACTCCCGGTCGCCGACGAGGACCGTCGGGAGCGGCGCGGCCGAAAACCCCTCGACCAGGACGACGTCGTACCCACGCCGCTCGAGGCGGGCGAGGGTGCTGGCGAGGGCCAGGCGCTCGCGACGGTCGCGGTCGTCTCCGTCGTCGCTGTCGCCCGCCTCGAGCGGGCCGGGGCTCGACCCCGCGGGTAGCTCCGGCGGCTCCCGCTTTCCTCGAGCGGTGATATCGAAGGTGAGTTCGGGCGTGATGCCGACGACGGTCTCGGCGCCGGCGGTTCGATGCCGGTGGGTGTCCGCGCCCGGGGTGTCGATCTCGATATCGTGGTGGATCGATTTGATCGTCGCGACGCGGTCGCCGCGATCGGCAAGTCGCGGGACCAGTTGCTCGACGAGGGTGGTCTTCCCCGAGTCGCTCGGTCCGGCGAGACAGACGACGCGGATCCCGCTCGGTGTCGGATTCGACGAGGCTCCCATAGCCGTCGTCTTTCGTCCGGAACACCAAGATCCGTTCGACCGGCGCGGCTGCGAAACGCCGATCGGTCGACTCCCTCGACGCCCGTTACAGTTGCGCTGAAAAGAACCCCCAGTGTTCCTCGTGGTCCGCGAACTGCATGTCGATGCCGCGCTCGTCGGTGATGGTGAAGCCCGCGTTGCGCAACTGCTCTCGGGTCCGCTCCGCGCCCGCGATGTGCCACTGCATCTCGACGTCTGTCTCGAGCCAGTCCGGGTTCGTCCCGCTCCACTCCTCTGCCCCCTCGGAGACGAGCAGTCGGCCGCCCGGGCGCAGTACGCGCGCGAACTCGTCGATAACTGTCTGGTGGTCCTCCAGCGGGACGTGGATCAGCGAGTGAAACGCCGCGACGCCGTCGCAGGTCCCGTCGGCTATCGGTAACCGCGTCATGTCCCCCTGTACGCGGTTTGCCCCGGGTGCGTTCTCCCCGGCGAGGCCGAGCTGTTCGCGGGAGAAGTCGACGCCGAGTCCGTTCAGACCGGCTTCGTCGGCCCGTCGGAGAACCGGCGTTCCCTGGCCACATCCGGCGTCCAGGACCCGCGCCGAGTCATCCAACTCCGCCAGGAACTCCTCGAGCATCTCCACCCCGTGATCGGAGACGGTACGCTCCGACGCGTAGATGTCGGCGATCTCGTCGTACCCTCGACGGACGACGTCTTTCTCGACCATTGGGTCGAATGAACAGCGGCGGTCACATAAAACGTCAGGAGAGCTGTCACGATCGTCGGAGAGGAACTCTCGAGGGCAACGACTCGAGAGGGCCGTCGCTTACCGAATCGTCGTCGCAAAAGCGGGCCGCGTTACCTGTCGTTTGCGGGTTCGTTCTCGAGGGGAAAGCGGGCCGGGAGCGAGTTGAACTACGCCGAGACGGTTCTGCTCACTTCGTTGCGCGGGCTGTGACTCGTCTACTTCAAATCCCGCCGGTTCCGTTACTGACGACTCACGAGTTTGTTCGCCGTCAGAAAGCGGGCCGGGCGCGATTTGAACACACGGTCGGACGTGCTCACTCCGTTGTGCACGCCCTCCCTGCGTTCAAATCGCAGGGCCGTTTTGCCACTCACGGATTTGTTCGTGGCAAAAGCGGGCCGGGCGCGATTTGAACACGCGACCGTCTGATTAAGAGTCAGACGCTCTGCCGGACTGAGCTACCGGCCCTACACCTCCGAGTTTTCGTCGGGCGTTAAAATACGTTTCCCTTGGAAGGCGTCGTGACAGTCAAGGACACGCGACCGGTCCCGCCGTCGGCCCGTGACGGCGGCTCGAGACGGCCCCCGGGAGACCCGCACTTCCGCGCTCGGCCGGCACGAGTTGCAAAACGTACCAATCTTCGGGAGGGTTAAGTGCGGTCGGTCCGACCACACGCTCAATGAGTACGGGGGTTACGATCTCGTCGATCTCTGACTACGCTATCTTGGGCTGTGGGAGCGTCGGCTACGCCGTCGCCGAGGAACTGGTCGAACAGGGGAAAGACGTCCTCATCATCGACCGCGACGAGAGTCGCGTCGAGTCGCTGCGCGACCAGGACCTCGACGCGCGAACCGCCGACATCCGCGAACCCGAGGCCGCAGACCTCGTCGCCGAGCGCGACGTCGTCCTCATCCTGGCCTCGGACGTCGAGTCCAACAAACGGGCCGTCGAACACATTCGCGAGCAAAACGACGGCCAGTTCGTCGTCGCGCGAGCGAGCGACCCGGTCTCGGGCGACGAACTCGAGGAACTCGGCGCGGACGTCGTCATCAATCCGTCCTCGGTGATCGCCGAGTCGGCCCTGCGGGCGCTCGAGTCGGGCGAACTCGAGTACAACGCCAGCAAACTCGCCGACCTGATCGAGGAAACCGACGAGCGACTCGCGATCATCACTCAGGACAGCCCGGATCCGGACTCGATCGCGTCCGCGGCGGCGATGCAGGCGGTCGCCGACCACCTCGGCGTCGACTCCGACATCATCTACCTCGGAGACGTCGGCCACCAGGAGAACCGCGCGTTCGTCAACCTGCTCGGGATCGACCTCGTCCAGTGGGACGAGATCGAGGACTATTCGGTCTACGACACGGTGACGCTGGTCGATTCCGCGACCTCCGGGGAGTTGGACCTCGAGGTCGACATCCTCATCGACCACCACGAACCCGAACAGGAGTACGAACCCGAGTTCGTCGACATCCGCCCGAACATGTCCTCGTCTTCGACGATCATGACGAAGTACATCCAGGAGTTCGACATGAACGTCTCCGAGGAGGTCGCCACCGCTTTGCTCTACGGCATCCGCGCGGAGACCCTGGATTTCAAACGCGACACTACCCCCGCCGACCTCACCGCGGCAGCCTACCTCTACCCGTTCGCGAACCACGACACCCTGGAGCAGGTCGAGTCGCCGTCGATGTCCCCCGAAACGCTCGACGTCCTCGCGGAGGCGATCGCCAACCGCGACGTCCAGGGAAGCCACCTGGTCTCGAACGCAGGGTTCGTCCGCGACCGCGAGGCTCTCGCTCAGGCGGCAAGCCACCTGCTGAACCTCGAGGGGGTCACGACGACGGCCGTCTTCGGCATCGCCGACGAGACGATCTTCCTCGCCGGCCGTTCGAAGGACATCCGTATCAACATCGGCAAGGTGTTAGACGACGCCTACGGCGAGATCGGCGAGACCGCAGGCCACTCGACGCAGGCCAGCGCGGAGATTCCGCTGGGGATCTTCACCGGCATCGAGATCTCGGAGGACACACGGGAGACGCTGCTCGAGTTGACCGAGGAGGCGGTCAAGCGAACGCTGTTCGATGCGATGGGCGTGGAAGGAACGGAAGGTTCGAACGGGAACTAAACGTTCAGGCGACGAGTTCGCTTTCCTGCTCGTCCGGATCCCGGACGCGCTCGACGACGTCGTTGACGAGAATAACGTCACCGACGGCTCGAACCCACCGGTAGGGCACGATGACGCCCTGCCCAGTTTCGGCTTCCGCCTGGAACAGTTCGGCGTTCAGGCTGCCGAGCGCGAGCCCGGTGACGGCTTCGCCGTCGACGTTTAGCTGTAGATCCTCGACTTCCCCGACGAAGACGCCGCTGTTCGAGTACACCTCGCGGCCGACGAGGGACGTGATCTCCTGTGGAGTGTCGTCCAGCTCTACCATGTCTGGCTCCATGTGTGGCTGGCTCTTAACTCTTGGTCACGGGACAGTCCGGAATCGCGATACGTGAGGATCGAAGTGATCGAAGCGATCGAAGAAGAGCCGGTGAGGAGACCAGCGAGAAACGAGGGGGAGGGGGCCTCAGTCGCCGCCCTGGCCCTCGAGGATCGCGTCGACGGCCGCGTGGTCGTTCAGCAACTCGCCCATCCGTTCGACCGTCTCGAGGTCACGCGTCCGCCCGGTACGGACGACGTCCTCGGCGCGTTCGACGGTCGTCAGCGTGTCCGTCTGTACCGAGAGGATCGGGACACCTTTCTCGGCGGCCTGACCCAGGATCGCACCCGAGGGTCGGTGGCCGCCGGTCAGGATGAGACACCGGACGCCCGGTGCCTCGAGGGCCGCAGTGTGGATCTCCGCGCGGTCGCCGCCGGTGATCACGGCGGCGTCTTTGGTCCGCCGGAAGTGTCGCAGTGCGCTGTCGGCACCCATCGCCCCGACCATGAACCGCTCGACGTAGGCGTCGGTGCCTTCCTCGACCAGGACGGACGCGCCGACCTCCTCGGCGAGGTCGGCGACGGTCACGCCCGAGAGGTCCCGCTCGTTGGGGACGACGCCGTGGACGGGCAGGCCTCGGCCCTCGAGGAAGGGGACGACATCGGTCTCGAGCTGGTCGTAAGCGGCGTCGGGGACGTCGTTGAAGACGACGCCGGCGAACCGGTCGCCGAAGGCCCGCGCTGCGGTCAGCAGGTCGTCGACGTCGGCGGGCCGTTCGTAGTGAGCGACGACGATGACGCGGGCATCGAGCAGTTCGGCGAGGTCGGCGTCGGTGAGTTCGACGATGCCGCCGATGTCGTATTCGCCGCCACCTTCGATGAACATCCGGTCGTGATCCGCGGCGAGGCTGTCGTAGGCTTCACGGACCCGCTCGCGGAGGTCGTCGGGGTCCTCGCGGCCGCGGATGGCCTGCTCGATGAACGTCGGCGAGTAGACGACCGGCTCGAGGTCGTGCATCTCCGCGTCGAGGTCGAGCAGGTCGCGGGCGAGCATCGGGTCCTCGTCTAAGGTCTTGCCGACGTTGCTCTGGAGCCGGGTCCCCTTGGGTTTCATGTAGCCGACGCTGTCGCCTTCCTCGGCGGCGAGCCGACCCAGTGCGAGCGTGATGGCGGTCTTGCCGGTGCTCTCCTCGAGGGAAGCGACGAGGATGGTGTCCGTGTCGGCCCCGCCGTCCGGTTTGGCCCGGCGGTCGGTGTCGCTTTCGGGGGAGTCGAGTTCGGGTTCGGGTTCCGGTTCCGGTTCGGTCTCGGGTTCCGATTCGGTGTCAGTGGCAGTGTCAGTCTCGGTATCGGTGTCGCTCATAGTTCCTCCGTGTCCACGGTGAGTCGCAGGTCGATCGCCTGTACGCCGTCCGGCCCCGCGACGAGCGGGTTCACGTCGAGTTCGAGGATCGACGGGAAGTCAGTCACCAGCTGTGAGAGCCGCTGGATCGTCTCGACGATCCCGTCGATGTCGGCCGGCTCGCGGCCGCGAGCCCCGCGCAACAGTGGCGCCGACTGGATCTCGTCGATCATCTCCCGGGCCTCGCCCTCGCCGATCGGGGCGACCCGGACGGAGGTGTCCTCGAGGATCTCGACGAAGATGCCACCCAGCCCGAACAAAAGCAGCGGGCCGAACTGGGGATCGCGGTTCATCCCGACGATCGTCTCGGTGCCGGCGTCGAGGTCGACCATCTCCTGGACCTGGACGCCGACGATCGTCGCGTCGGGCTGGTAGTTGCGCGCCCGGGTGACGATCTCCTCGTAGGCGTCGTAGACCTCGTCGTCCGAGACGCCGACCTTGACCCCGCCGATGTCGGACTTGTGGGAGATCTCGGGGCTGACGATCTTCATGACGACGTCGCCCTCGATCGACTCGGCGACCTCCCGCGCCCGATCGGGGTCGTCGACGATCTCGCCCGTCGGGGTCGGGATGCCGTAGGCCTCGAGCAGTTCCATCGATTCGACGCCGAGACGGTTGTCGTCGCGGTCTTTCGTCCGTTCGAGGATCTCGCGGGCCCGCTCCCTGTCGACGTCGAACTCGGTGGGTTCGTCGACCGCCCGCTGGCGGACGTCGCGGTAGCGCGCGAGCGCGTCGAGCCCCTGGACGGCCCGCGAGGGGTCGAAGTAGTTCGGGATGCCGGACTCCCGCAGGACGTCCTCGGCGTCACGAGCCCGATCACCGCCCATCAGGCAGGTAACGACCGGCTTGTCGTGGGTCTCGCTTTTCTCGATGACGACCTCCGAGAGTTCGTCGTAGGGCAACACCGCCGTCGGCGCGCTGACGACCACCGCGCTCCCGACGTTCGGATCGGCGAGTGCGATCTCTAGGGCCTCCGCGAACCGATCCACGTCCGCGTCGCCGATCGCGTCGATCGGGTTGTAGACGTTGGCCTCGTCGGGCATCGCCTCGTTCAGTCGCTCGATCGTCTCGTCGGTGAAGTCGGCCATCTGCAGCGTCGAATCGCCGACGGCGTCGGTCGTCAGCACGCCGGGGCCGCCGGCGTTCGTGACGATGGCGACGCCGTCGGACTCGGGTTCCGGCAGCCCCGAGAGGGCCCGCGCGGAGTCGAACAGCTCCTGGACCGACTCCGCACGGATCACGCCGGCCTGCTCGAGGCCGGCCTCGTAGGCGCGTTCGCTGCCGGCGATCGCCCCCGTATGCGAGGAGGCGGCCTGCGCGCCAGCGTCCGTTCGCCCGGACTTGACGAGGACGATCGGCGTGTCCTCGGTCACCTCGCGGGCCGTCTCGACGAACTCGCGGCCGTCGTCGATGTCCTCGAGGTAGCCGATGACGACGTCGGTGTCGGGGTCTTCCCCCCACTCGTCGACGAAGTCGGTCTCGTCGAGCACCGACTTGTTGCCGAGCGAGACGACGTCACGGAAGCCGATCCCCTGTTCGTTCGCCCAGTCGAGGACGGCGGTGATGAACGCACCCGACTGGCTCATAAAGGATATCGAGCCCTCCTCGGCGTTCTCGGGGCCGAACGTGGCGTTCATGCCGACGGGCGTCGACATGACCCCGAGGCTGTTGGGGCCGACGACGTTGAGGTCGTACTCCTCGGCGAGTTCCCGGAGCTTCCGCTCGCGTTCGGCCCCCTCGCCGCCGGTCTCCGAGAAGCCGGCGGTGATGACGACCACGTTCTTCGTTCCCGCTTTGCCCAACTCTCGCACCGAGTCGAGAACGATCGGCGGCGGTACGACGACCACCGCCAGATCGATCGACGGCGCGCTCTCCACGTCTTCGTAACACTCGAGCCCGAGTACTTCGTCGCGTTTCGGATTGACCGGGACGATCTCGCCCGCGAAGTCGTCTCGCAGGTTCTCGACGATCGCCCGACCGACTGCGCCTTCGCGATCGGTCGCACCGATCACGCCGACGGTCTCGGGTCTGAATAGTTCGGCTAGCCGTCCCATCGTTCGGGAGGTCGTTCCGGAACGGGTTAAAACCGCTACTCTGCTCCCAGCGGCTGGGTCTCAATGAACCGAAATCGCGGTCCCGGAGCGGCCCGAGAGTGCGACCGCGATCAGGTAGATCGCGATCGCGACGACGATGATCGAGCCGCCGGAGGGGAGGCTCTGGCTGATCGCGAAGGTGAACCCGCCGAGGATCGATGCCTGGCCGAACAGGACCGAGAGGTAAAGCGTTTCCCGGAAGCTGCGAGCGATCTGCGAGGCGGCCGCAACGGGGATCACGAGCATTCCGGCGACGAGGATCACGCCGAGTACCTGCATCGCGCCGACGACCACCACGGCGGTCATCACGATCAACAGGGTGTTGTACGCCGTGACGTTGAGGCGGGCGACGCGGGCCGCCTGCTCGTCGAAGGTGATGAACAGCAACTGCTTGTAGGTGAGCGCGACGATAGCGACGACCGCGACGCTGAGAAGCGCCATCAGTCGCGCGCCGCCGGCGGTGACGACCGAAAGGCTCCCGAAGAGAAAGCCCTCGATGTCCACCGCGATCGACATCGAACCCCGCCCCCAGCTGATCAGCAGCGTCGCGACCGCGAAGCTCCCACTCAGCATGATCGCGATCGGCACGTCGCCGAAGGTTCGCGTCCGCTCCGTGAGCCACTGGACGGCGAGCGCGCCGACGATACTGACGAGCAGCGCGACGATCAGCAGCGAACCCTCCCACCCGGTCGCGGCATTGAACAGCAGTCCGATCGCGACGCCCGCGAAGGCCGTGTGCGCGAGCGTCTCGCCGATCAGCGCCATCTGCCTGTGGACGAGGTAGGTGCCGACCAGCGGCGCGACGACACCGATGAGCACGCCCGTCGCGATCGAGCGCCACATAAACGCGTACCGGAACACCTCGGTTCCCAGGAAGTAATCGAGCCACGCGCCGGCGATCAGGAACTGGTCGAACGCCACGCCGGCCGCCGGATCGATCCCCGTCGCCGTATAGAGCGTCTCGAGCAGCGGCGAAGCGTCGGCGTAGGGGTACCGGCGGAGCCAGTCGAGGGCGATGAACACGACCATCCCGGCCGCCAGTAGTCCGACGAGGGCCACGCCGATCCGTTCGATCCGCCGGCGTCGATCGACGGGGTTCGACTCTATCTGCGCCCCGTCGACGTTCTCGCCGACCTCAACGTCCGGGTCGCCCTCGACGGTGCCGCCGTCGGTCGCCGTCTGCGCCTCGTCCGCCGTCGTCCCCGTCGCGCCCGTGTCCGTGTCCGTTCCCGTCATCGTCAGTGGTGGTGGTGAACGACCTCGCCCGTCTTGCCGTAGGCCTCGCTCAGGGCCTCGCTCTCGACGAACGACTCGGTGTCTCCGTGGTGGTACAGTTCCGTGTTGATACACGCGATGCGGTTCGCCCGGTCCGTGACGACGCCGATGTCGTGTTCGATCAGGATGATCGTGATCCCCGACTGGTTCAGCGCCTCGAGCAGCCGATAGAACTCGTCGCGCGACTCGGCGTCGACGCCGACGGTCGGCTCGTCGAGCGCGAGCAGGTCGGCCTCCGACGCAAGCGCCCGCGCGATGTAGGCACGCTGGCGCTGGCCACCCGACAGCTGGTTCATCTGCTGGTCCGCGATGTCGCCGATGCCGACCGTCTCGAGTGCCTCGTCGGCGATCCGGCGGTCGTCGTCGGTCAGCCGTCCGTGGCCGACGTGGGCGAACCGACCCATACGCACGCACTCCCGGACGGTGACGGGCATCGTTCCGCCCCGGTCGGTCGCCTTCTGGGAAACGTAGCCGATCCGTTCGCCCGCCTCGAATTCCGAGACCGGCTGTCCGAACAGCTCGACGGAGCCGCTGTCCGGGGACAGCAGGCCGAGCATGACGTGCAACAGCGTCGTCTTCCCGGAGCCGTTCGGGCCGACCAGCCCGAGGAAATCGCCCTGCTCGACGGTCAGACTCACGTCGTCGAGCGCGAGCGAGTCCCCGTAGGCGAACGATACGTTTCGAACGTCGACGACCGGCGTCACTATAGACACACTTCCGTTACTGAGCGGTTTAGTTCTTCCATTTCGTCGGTCCCGGTTAGTCCGCCCCCAGCGCCTGCCGGAGTCCGGGGATGGTCACTTCTTCCATCTGCTCTACCCAGCCCCAGCCACGGTCGTTCCACTCCGCGGTGGTTCCCTCCGTGGAGGTGATCGGCTCGTAGTCGTCGGCCCCCGTGTTCTCGAGCAGCAAATCGACCATCTGCGGGAGGTCGTCCTCGCTCGGCGCTTCGAAGGGGTCATAGAGGATCGTGTCGATGTCGTGTTCCTCGACGACCGCGATCGACTCGGAGATGTCCGACTGCGTCTCCGCGGCGTTCGGCGAGACGCCGACCGGCGTGTGGAGTTCGAACCCGTACCGCTCCTCGAGGTACCGGAACGAGTCGTGACCGGCGAAGACCGCCACGTCGCGGTCGGCGTCGGCGACGAGGTTCTCGAACTGCTCGTGGACGTTCTCGAGCCGCTCGACGTACGCCGCGGCGTTGTCCTCGTAGACCTCGGCGTTGTCGGGATCGATCTCGCCGAGTTCGGCGGCGATGGTTCCGACCATTTCCTGGGCCAGGATGGGGTCGGTCCAGACGTGAGGGTCGTAGAACTCGGGTGCGGTGTCGTCGTCCTCGTGGTCGTGTTCGTCCTCTTCCTCCTCGTGATCGTGCTCGTCCTCTTCGTCCTCGTGGTCGTGCTCGTCTTCCTCCTCGTGGTCGTGTTCGTCCTCTTCGTCCTCGTGATCGTGTTCGTCTTCGTCCTCGTGATCGTGGTCGTGATCGTGATTACCGCCCGGCGGAAGCAACTGCCCCTCGACCCCCTCGAGCGCGTCGATCACTGTGACGTCCGTGTTGTCAGCCGCGAGGTCGTCGGCCATGCTCTGTGCCCAGGAGAACTCCGGCGTATCCAGGTAGACGAAGGCGTCCGCCCCGGCGATGTTTCGCTGGAGGTCCGCGGGCGGTTCCCACCCGTGGCCCATCTCGCCGACGTCGACCGGGTTCGTAAACGCCATCGCGTCGCCCGAGACCTCGTCCGCCCAGTCCCAGAGCGCGAAGAACGCGGCGTATCCTTCCCGCTCACCGGCGGTTTCGTCGTCTCCCGGCTCGCTCAGACACCCAGCGACGGTTCCGAGGGCCAGTGCACCGGCCCCCGAACGGAGCAGCGAACGGCGTGGTAGTTCCATGTGTGAGCATACGCACTCCCGGTTAAAAGTGTTATTATGTTATTGGACCTAGTTAATAACTCGTGGCACTCGAGACCGGGTCGTTAGCAACACGTGTCCGGGCGAGGGCAGCGAACACCAAGCGGCGCGGCGAGGAAGTGACGCTGGGAGTACTCGCCCGTGTCGCTCTCGAGGGGACTCCCGATTCCCGGCCGACCGTTCACTCCGCGATCGACGCCGGGTCCGCATCGGCGTACTCGAGGATCGTCTCCGGTGAGACGGGAAAAACTGCGTTCGGCGTCCCGGCGGCCGCCCAGACCGTCTCGAACGACCGCAGCGTTTCGTCGAGGACGACCGGAACCGACAGGTCGTGACAGAACGGGGGGACGCCGCCGATCGACCAGCCGAGGTCGTCCCTGACGCGCTCGGCGTCGGCCATCGACACCGCGCGTTCCGGCACGCCGACCGTATCGCCCAGTGCGGCCTCGTCAACCCGGTTCGCCCCGCTGGTCACCGCGACGACGAGCGATCCGTCGGCGTCGAACGCGAGCGAACTGGCGATCTGGGCCACCTCGCAACCGATCGCGTCGGCGGCGGCTTCCGCGGTCTTCGTTCCTTCGGGAAACTCACGGACCTCCGGGTCGAAGTCGTACCGCTCGCGTGCCCGCCGTGCGAAGGCGGCTGCTCGAGGGTGCATATCGAGCGGTTCCACGGCCGCCGACAAAACGTTCACTCGAGACCGATCGCCAGTTCGACGCCGTCCCGACGCCGGTACGTGACCCGCCGCCCCGGCTCGGCGTTGCGGATCACCTCGAAGACGTCGAACCGGATCACCAGCCGTCCGGGGTCGATCGTCGCCCGGAGTAACGGGCCGCGGCTCGTCACGACGACGTAGGGCGGTCCGGGGACCGGTCTCGCCTCCAGGTCGTGGCCGGTCGCATCGACGGCGTCGGCGAGTACGGTCGGCAGCCGCTCGAGCACGCCCTCGCTCTCGAGAGCCGTACGGAGGCCGTCGACGAGCGCCGCCCGGTCCGCGGTCCGGGCGGTGTCCCAGGGATCGGCCACGGCGTCGGCACAGCGGTCGACCTCGGCGACGACGGAGCTGTGGTCCGCGAGCAGCCGGCGGCGCACGTCCCGTATCGGGTGCGACACGACCGGCGATGCGCGCGCGAGCTACTACAACCCCGCGCTTCCGGGTGCATGCGTCCGGCCGTGATTCGTCGCTCGTCGCTCGTCACTCATCACTCGTCGCTCGTCGGTCGTCGCTCGTCACTCCCTCATCCTCCCCTCCGAACTCGTAACACCCCTCATCTCCGCTCGAGGACGCCGATCCGAACGTCGCCGACGCGTTCCAGGGCCTGCCGCAGGGCTTGCTGCCAGGTGGGATCACGTTGTGCTTCGAGTTCCCGGCGCAATCGCCCGTTCTCGGCCTCGAGTTCGCGGGTCCGTTCCTCGAGGTCGTCGACCCGGTCCTCGAGCCGGTAGCGCCGTCGGCGCTGGGCCGCGAGGTCGTTGCGCAACTGGTCGCGTTCGCGCTCGAGCGCCGCCGCGCGGTCGGCGAGTCGTTCACGTTCGCGCGCGCGGTCGTCGACGAACGGGTCGCGATCGGAGTCGGCGATCGACTCCCCGACGGCCGGTACGGTGGCCCCGTCCTCGTCGGTCTCCGTTTCGGCTTCCTCGTCGACCCCCGGCTCGAGGTAGCCCGTACCGATCGCGTTGACGACCGCGCCGGAGAGCAACACCAGGCCGCCGAAGTAGAGCCAGGTCAACAATAGAAGGATCGCCCCGAGCGGCCCTGCGCCCTCGGAGTCGGCGGCAACGGAGACGTACACGCGAAACAGCGACTGCAGAGCCATCCACCCCACGGCGGCGAGGACGACCCCGGGGATCACTTCCCGCCGGGAAACGTCGACGTCGGGGAAGTAGTAGTACATCGGGTAGAACGCGAGGACGAGCACGACGACCAGCAACAGCGACTGCAACAGGCCAAAGCCCGGCACGTTCGGCAGGAACGCGAACACGATCCCCATCGCGGCGGCCGCGAACAATGCCCCGCCGATCGCGCCGAAGACCAGCGCCGCGTCCCGCAACTGGTTGACGAACGAGTTCGACCTCGAGGTGCCGTAGATCTCCGAAAACGCGGTGTCGAGTCCCCGGAAGATCTTCAGCGACCCCCACAGCAGTACGACGAGGCCGATCAGCGTCGACCCTGCCGTCGCGGGCGAGTCCTCGAGCGCGTCCTCGACGAGCAACTGGCCGCTCTCGGGGAGGAAGCCCTCGGTCGTCTCGGTGACCTGCGTCGCGAACGTCTCGTCCCCGACCAGCGTGACGAGGAAAAACAGGAGCACGAGCAGTGGCAACAGCGAGATAAACGCCTGGTACGCGATGCTCGCGGCCATGAACGGGACGTTCCGGTCCTGAATCCCGTTGACGACGGTCCTGGCGAACGAGAGTCCGTCGCGGACGTCGGTCGACATACGCAGAACCGAGGACCGGACGATGTTATGTGGTGTGCTTGCGATTACCGCTCGCACGGAACGCCCGGGTCGACATCGTGGGAGGCGGTCCTCAAGTGGAGCAGGGAACAGGTAGAGAGACGGAGAAACGACCCTGGCGACGCTAACGGAGTAATGCTCTTCCGGTGTATCCCGCGGGCATCGGGGGTCTCGCCCGCGGACTCGAACACCACGACATCGCCCGCGGCGAGCGCAGGGACAATCCGTAATGGCGTCGTCGCCGACGTGGTCGTACGAACGGAAGAGTATCGGCCCGTCCAGGGATAGTCCCCACCGGACTATTTCCCATTCCGGAACAGAAATGGCCCGAATCACTATTCGAAATTTTCCAAATAGGAAAAATTGTTTTGTGATGGGAAACACTTAAGTTGGATGCGGGTGTACTGTTCGAATACGATGAGCACCCAGAAGACCGTCCGTCAATCGGCCGACACCGTCGAGGAGAACGAACTCCGCCTCGACCAGGAAAAAGCCGAGCAGATCGTCGACGCACTGAACACGGAACTGGCCAACGCGTACGTACTGTACCACCAGCTCAAGAAACACCACTGGGTCGTCGAGGGTGCGGAGTTCCTCCCGCTCCACGAGTTCCTCGAGGAAGCATACGAACACGTCGAGGAAGGCGCAGACGAGATCGCCGAGCGCGCCCAGGCGCTGGGCGGTGTCCCCGTTTCGGGCCCGACGAACCTCGAGGACCGCGCAACCGTCGAGTTCGAGGGTGAGGACGTCTACGACGTCCGCACGATGTTCCGCAACGACCTCGAGATGTACGGCGACATGATCGAGTCGATGCGCGACAGCATCGAACTCGCGGAGAACCTCGGCGACCACGCCACCGCCGAACTCCTGCGCCAGATCCTCGTCACGCTCGAGGAGGACGGCCATCACTTCGAGCACTACCTCGAGGACGACACGCTGGTGCTCGAAGAAGCGACGAAAGACCGGTAACGTCGACGACGTTCGGCGCCTTCCGGCGAACGGTGTCGTCCCGATCGGTCGGGACGGGATCGGACTCGCTTTTTGCCGCGGTTGCACCTGGAGAGTGCCCCGTCATCGATACTCGTTCAGTTCAGGTCCAGAGCCGATCGTATCCCCCGACAGGACCGACTGGTCCCGACTATCACGACTGGTCGGAGACGGAGAACAGAGCGTTGGTGACGGCGGTGCACAGACCGGATGAGGGGAAAGTGAGGGGCGACGATGCGCAGACGGATGGGGCGGGGGCTGGTGGAGGGAGTCAGCGGGGAACGGGAGGACCGCCGCTACCGCTCGAGGTCGACGGTGAGATCGGTCGCGATCCAGCCGTCGGCGTTGTCGCGCTCGGTGAACACGATCTTGCCGGGGCGCGTCTCGTGGCTGGTCACGATCGTTGCCGGCTCCTCGAGTTCTTCGTCGGCATCGGTGTCCTGCCTGCGGGCGGGTACGTCCATCACGAGGAGTTAGGTGGGCCTAAATCTAAAAGGGTTTTGGTCGACCTAACTCTCTGGGAAGCGAAACGAACGCGCCACGGTGCTCGCCGACCGTCGGCGAGCCGACGAAGCCGGACGGGTCGGCGGGCGGTCACTTTCAAACTGGTCGCAGTCGTACACACGCGTATGGAGTTCGAGGTCGTCCAGGGCGACATCGCCGCACAGTCCGCCGACGCGCTCGTCAACGCCGCCGGCACCAGCCTCCGGATGGGGTCGGGCGTCGCCGGGGCGCTCCGACGTGGCGCAGGCGAAGGGATCAACGAGGAGGCCATGGAGAAGGGGCCGGTCGAACTGGGCGAGGTCGCCGTCACCGACGCCTACGACCTGGACGCCGATCACGTGATCCACGCGGCCGCGATGCCCCACTACGGCGACGGCCAGGCGACCGAAGACAGCATTCGGGACGCCACCCGAAACGCGCTCGAGGCGGCGGACGAACTCGGCTGCGAGTCGCTCGTGCTCCCGGCGCTTGGCTGTGGCGTCGCCGGGTTCGACCTGCGCGAGGGGGCGGAGATAATCGGCGAAGAGATCGAGGAGTACGACCCGGCGACCCTCGAGGACGTCCGATTCATCGCCTACAGCGACGAGGAGTACGACGCGATACGGTCGGCGACGGGGAAGTAGAGGGGTCCGACGCCGAGGTCGATCGGTAGAACGGAGTTAGGCGAACAGCCGCGGCGTCTTCGTCCAGTCGTAACTGCGAAACCGCAGCGAGGGCTTTACACCCTCCGGAAGCTGGTCGAACTCCCGGAGGAACGCGTACAGTCCCGAGCGGCCGCCGAAGTCGCCGAGGAACCACAGACAGTATCGCGGCACCCGCACTCGGTCGCGGTCGGGATCGTAGTCGACCGTCGCCTCGAGATGGGTCCGGGTCGCCTCGTCGAGCGCCGCATCGACCGTTTCGGGCCCGTAGGATCGAATCAGGGGACAGCTCGCGGCCCCGCAGTTGAGCGCGAAGTGGATCCGGGGATCGGGCTCGAGCCGGTGGGCTTTCGGGAGGCCGGACCGCGACAGCCGGGGGAGGTAGCCCAGCCCGTACTTCGACCGCCCGCTCCGGAGGACGCCGTGCTCGATGTCGTCCAGGCTCAGTCCGACGCCGGCGACCGTCAGCGCCTCCGCACGGAAGAACCGCCAGCGGGAGTCGAATAGCTCCGGGTTCCGCTCGAGCAGCAACTGCGCGGCCGCGTTGTAGGCGTTGAGCCAGAACGCGAGCGCCGCCCGCCGGTCGCTTCGGAGCGGCTCGAGGGCCGCCCTCGAGAGGTCGGCCAGCGTCCGCAGGTGGTCGTCCGCCGGCTCCCCGCGCCCCACGCGTTCGAGGAGCTCCCGGGCCAGCGTCGTCGGATCGGTCGACGGCGGTCGATCCCCGGCCCGCGAGCGCCTCCCGACCCCGTCGTCGCGGCCGTCGAGCGGGTCTGTCATCGGTCGGTCCTTCGGCCGCTCGAGGTAAAAACCGTCCGCGGTCGGATGTGATCCGTACGGAACCGCGTCCGTCAGGAAAAGACCCCGACCCACCACCACGCGGCGGTCGACGCCGCGGCGACGCCCACCATCGCCAGCACCGATGGAAACGGGCTTCGCTGGCGGGTCAACACCCACCAGCCCCGACCGAGCAGAGCCAGGGGCCCGAGGGTGGCAAGCGCCACCTCCGTCGGCAGGAGGTCGACCCCCCACAACCCGACGGTGACCGCCGCGGCCGCTCCGGCCAGCACGGCGTAGACGCGCCGGACCCGGTCGGGCGACCACCGCACGACGAGGGTCCGTTTCCCGACCGCGGCGTCGGCCTCCCGGTCCGGCCAGTGGGTCGCGAGCAGGTTACAGCCGACCGCGAGCGCGAAGGGGACGATCGCGAGCACGGCGATTCCGGTCGGTCGCGAGGCGGTCGCAACGCCGTACAGCGGGAGCAGCAGTCCGCCGAGCGCCACGTTGACGAACTCGCCGATACCCCGGCGGATCAACGCCAACGGCGGCAGGGAGTAAGCCAGCCCCGGAATCAAAATGGCGACCAACAGTCCGACGGCCTCGAGCGGCAACGCCCCGGCGACGAGACCGGCGACGATCGCGGCCGCCGAGAGACCGACCGCGACGATCGTCGCCCGCCGGAGGAAAGCGGGCGGGAGGCCGGTCGCCTCGAGCGCGCCGCTCCCGCCCGAAAACGGCGTCCGCTCCGTCAGCGCGTCCGTCTCGACGTCGGCGTACTCGTTCGCGTAGTGGATCGCGACCGTGACCGGGAGCAACGCGAGCGCGCCGGCAAGTACCGGTCCGAGAACCTCGGTGGTCACCTCGCCCGGGCCCGTCGCGCTCTCCGCGGCGGCTACCGGCGGCCCCGCAGTCGAAAGACCGACCCCCAGGAGGTAGACGAGCACGACGAGCGCGACCTGACTCGGTCGACTCGCGGCCCACAGACACCAGAGTCGCGGCGCGCGGTCGACGGCCGCCGAGCGAAGTTCCGCGACGGACACGAGTCGATGCGAGGTTGGAGCGTCGAAAGGTATGTCTATCGATCGATACCCCCCGCGAAGCTTCAATACGGTTCCGTCCTGAGAATTTCCACATGACGCGAGCGGCCGCGAGGAGCGGGTTCGAGCGGTTCCTCGACGACACGATCGAGGCGACCAGACGGGAGTTCAGCGTCGCCCGCGCGCTTCAGGGGACGGGACTCGGCCCCGGCGGAGTCGTCGTCGACAGACTCCGGAAAAACGCCGACGCGCTCGAGCGGGCCGTCGTCGAACCGGAACTGAACGCCTACCGACGGGGCTCGCTCGAGCAGTTCCGGATCGTCCTCGAGTACGTCGACGGCGACGAGCCGATCGACGCCTTCGCGGACGAGTTGCTCGAACGCGACGGGTACGTCCAGGCGCTCGATCCACGGGTCTCGGCGGCGAAACGGCGGGCCATCGAGGAGGCCGTCCTCGAGCGGTTACGGCGTCTCGGCGACGGGATCGCGCCGATCGTCGACCGACCGGAGGACCGATTCTGGCCGGCGGCCCGCGCGGCGTTCGACCCGCCGGAAGCGATCGAACTCGCCGAGGAGGTCTTCCCGTTTACCGGCCCGATCGAGCGACACCGGGAGGCGTTCGTCTTCGCGACCGAGATCGACCCGGGCGACGTACTCGGCGGGCCGTTCGCTGGCGCTCTCCCGAGCGCGTCGATCGACTACACCGACGAGGCGATCCGGGCGATGCGACGCGCCGAGCGGCAGGTGATCGCGGACACGAAAGCCGAGATCGAACGGCGGTTCGACGGCGGCTGATCCTCGAGGATCAGACGAGGAGGGGTGGAGCTTTTCCGGCCGAGGCCGAAAACTGGGTATGACCACCGAACCGACGGAGCCGACCGACTTCTCGCTGCCGAACGTCGGCCCGGGACCCGACCCGTTCTCGCTCGCGGACCTGCCGGACGAGGTGGCGTTTGCCGTCCTGTTCTTCCAGCGCGACTACTACTGTACGAACTGCCGAAGCCAGGTTCGGGAACTGGCCGACAGGATCGGCGACTTTCGGGAACGGAACGCGGCGGTCGCCTCGATCCTTCCGGAACCGCGCGAACGAGTCGCGGAGTGGCAGGAGACGTACGACCTCCCGTATCCGTTGCTCGCGGATCCGGACGCCGCGGTCGGCGACGCCTACGACCAGCCCGTCCGGTTTGGCGTTCTCGGGAGCGTGAGCGACTTTTTCGGTCGAATGCCGGAAGTCGTCATCGTCGACCGTCGCGGGGCAGATCCCGAAGTCGCGTACGTCCACCAGGGACGATCGACGTTCGACCGCCCGGCCGTCGACGACCTGCTCGCGGAACTGGACGCCTTGCGGACGAGCGGAGACGCGACGGCCGGCCGGTGATCGGTGGCGGCCCGAGCTGGAACTCGAGCGCAGCCGATTAGGACAGCGAGAGCCCCCGAATCTCGACCGAGTCGCCGTCCTCGACCCGGCCGATGACCTGTCCGTCGGTCTCGGCGACGAGGTCCGCGGCCCGGTCCTCGGGAAGCGCGACGACGAACCCGGTGCCCATGTTGAACGTCCGGTGCATCTCCTCGTCGGTCACGTTGCCTTCCTCCTGAACGAACTCGAAGACCGGCCCCGCGGGCAACGGATCGTCGATGACGTATTCGTGCTCGCCCATCCGCAGGAGGTTCGTCCAGCCGCCGCCCGTCACGTGGGCCGCTGCCCGAACGCCGTGCTCGCCCATCGGCTCGAGCAGGTCCGTGTAGATCCGGGTCGGTCGCAGGAGTTCCTCGCCGATCGTCCCCTCGCCGTACGGGAACGGGTCCGTGTACTCGTGGTCGCGCGTGACGGCCTCGCGGGCCAGCGTGAGCCCGTTCGAGTGAATCCCGTTCGAGGGGAAGCCGACGAGGGCGTCGCCGACCGCGGCCTCGCCCTCGAGCACGTCGTCTTTCGCCGCCAGGCCCGCACAGGTCCCGGCGAGGTCGAACCCGGAAACGACGTCGGGCATGACCGCGGTCTCGCCGCCGAGCATCGTCAGATCGGCCTCCTCGAGACCGACGGCCAGGCCCTCGCCGATCCCATTCGTCACGTCCTCGTCCGGTTCGTCGATCGCGAGGTAGTCGACGAAGGCGACGGGTTCGACGCCCGCGGCGACGAGATCGTTGGCGTTCATCGCGATGCAGTCGATGCCGACCGTCGAGTAGTCCTCGATCGCCTCGGCGACGAGCAGTTTGGTGCCGACGCCGTCGGTCGCAAGCGCCAGGTAGCGGTCGCCGATGTCGAGCAGGCCGGCGTACTCCGTGGTGAGGTCGCTCCCGAAGGCCGCGAGCAGCGCCGCCGTCGCGTCCTCGCTTGCCTCGATGTCGACCCCGGTGTCGGCGTAGGTGAGTCGCTCCTGCTGTTCGCTGTCGTCCGCGGACTCGGTCATGTTCGAACGACTGACCGGGGTGAGCAAAAGATCACCGGTCCTCGCGGTTTGCGACCGGAGCCGTCTCGGGGTCGCGCCCTATCGTTACGTTTCCGGTCGGTCCAGCCGGGACTCGAGCACGGAGACGAGTCGACACCCGTCGCCGGACGCAAACCGCGCCCACGCGCGTTCCGACGAGAAGGTGACGACGAGCTGGAGGTACTCGGCGTCCGCGAACGCGTCACGGTCGACATCGATCGACTCCACGCCGGGGAGCCGAACCAACCGCGGGAGCGTGTCGGTGAGCCACCCGACGTCGTGGCGCTCGTCGATCTCGCAGACGATGACTCCCTCGTGCTCGCCGTTCGACGCCCGTACTCCGTCACCGTCGCCGATGTGCATACTGAAATCGTCGGGCGGAACGGCCATCAACGGTCTGGTGCGGGCGTCGAAATACTATCGTGGCCCCGACGGCTCCGTCACCAGAACCCGAACAGCACGACGAACCCGGCGAGCAACGCTACGCTGAGAGCGAAGACTGCTCCGAAGACGACCGTGTTCCACTCGAGGACGGTCTTCCCGTCCAGCGGGCCGAACGGCAGCATGTTGAACGCTGCCAGGAAGAGGTTGATGAGCACGCCCATGTGGCCGATGACGCCGAGGTACCCCCCGAACACCATGAGCGGGAGGAAGAGCACGGCGAGCAGGTGGTTTGTCACGGGTCCGGCGACCGCCACCATGGCGTTTTCCCGCTTGGTGATCCGGCCGCGGTGGTAGACGGCCCCCGGCGCGGCAAACAGGAAGCCGATCAGCGCGCTCATGATCGCCAGGAACAACATCTGATAGTCGGCGCGGAACTCGGCGATCTGGCCGTACTCGATCGCGACGACCTTGTGCGCGAGTTCGTGCAACAGGAAGGCGACCCCGACCGTCACGAAACTCAGCCCGACCATCGTCACGAACGAGCCGAGGGAGATCCCGTCGACCCGATGGATCGGCCTGAGCAACAGCGCGAACGCGACGCTCAGGACGAGCCAGGAGACCGCCAGATCGAACAGTTCCTTGTCGCTGAAGGTCAGTTCCGGCCCTGGCTGGGACCGGCGGTCGGCGCGTACGCTCATCGGAGCGCCTCCCGGAGCAACTCGAGGCTGTTCTCGGCTCCGCGCAGCAGTTCGTTCATCAGGGCATCGACGCCGCCGATGTCGGGTGCCAGGTACGGCAACACGACGAGCGGGAACAGTACGGTCGCGATCAGGCTCCCGATGTTCGTCAGCGCGACGATCATGATCAGCCGGAACAGCGGAACGTCGAACATGTCCTCGACGGCCTCGCCGATCGGCCGTTCGGTGTCGCCGACGATCTCGTTGAGCGTCTGGATGTCGCGGACGTTGACCGGCCGGTGTTTGAGTTCGACGTAGCCGGCGAACCAGCCCGGCGCGAGCATCGGGTTGATGCTCGTCAGCCAGGCGACCAGACCGCCGACGCCGGCGCTCGACCAGCGGGCGCCGGCCAGGCGGGCCAGCGTGAACGCGAAGATGCCGTTGAACAGGAACCAGGCGCCAAACAGCTGGAGCAGGAACGTGTTCCGGACGCCGGCCATGATCAGCAGGAAGAAGAAGCCGAAGAACGCCAGCATCACCAGATAGCCGAACAGCTTCACGGGCGAGAACCGCCGTCCCGACGCGGTGCCCGTCAGCGACTCCATCGGCGGCAGTTCCTCGGGGTTTGCGAGATAGCGTTCGATGCCGGCCCGGTGGCCCGCGCCGACGACGGCGAGGACGTCGTACCCCTGCTGTCGCAGTTGGTGGAGGTTGTGGGCGATGTAGGCGTCCCGTTCGTCGATGAGAGCGTTGGCCCCCCGCGGGCTGAACTGGCGGAACTCCTCCATCATCGCCCCGACCACGTCGCCGTCGGTCATCTCCTCGATGTCGATCTCCTCGACCTCCTCGACGTCCCCGCCGAGGGCGTCGAGCAGGAGGCCGAGGATCCCGCCGAGGGCGACGCCGAACCCGAGGCCGGCGACGGCCCCGAGCGCGCCCCGGATCGAGTAGACGCCGGCCCCCTCGAGGTTCGCCGCCGAGAACGGGCCGACGAACGTGCCGGTAGCGACGAGTCCCAGACAGGCGGCGACGCCGATCGCTGCACCGCCCAGCAGGCGTACCGTGAACCCGTCGAGTCGACCGTCGTCGTCCGCGACGGTCTCCAGCGAGGGCAGGAAGAAGAGCCCGAGCAAGACGCCGCCGACGGCACCGGCGCCGACCGCGCCGACGTACTGCAGGGTCGTCGGGTCGTCGATTCCGAGCAGCAGGGCCTCGCCGTACCCCAGGAAGGGCCCGACGAAGACGGTGAGGGCGATCCCGGCGAGGACGCCGGCGGCCGCGCCGAGGGCCAGTCCGATCGTGCGCGGGTCGGTGATCCCGAGCGCGAGCCCGCCGATCATCTTCAGTTTCTCGGTGAACGAGAGCCGCCGCCAGAATCGCTGGATCGTCACCTGGATGTCGCGATCGACCAGGGCGACGCCGCTGCCGTTTCGCTCCGCGGCCTCGATCGCGGCCTGCATGTCGGCGCCGGGTTCGACGTCGAACTGGTCGCCGAGCCGTGACTGGACGTACGACAGCATCCAGTAGGCCAGGAACTGGAAGACGGTGTTGCCCGACAGCAGGTCCTCGGCCTCGAGGTCGTCGGGCGTGCCGCCCTGCATCTGGCGGTAGCGACCCTCGTCGAGTTCGACGGCGACGACGTCGGGCCGGTCGCGATCGACGGTCTCGTGAACTTCGTCGACGCTCGCTTGCGAGACGTGTGCAGTCCCGAGGACGTCGACGGAGCCGGTACCGCGGTTCCCGTTCCCGTTCCCGTTCCCGTCCCCGCCCGGTTCGGATTCCGGCCGGTCGGGCGGCTCCGGCACGTCGACGCCACCTCCATCGCTCATTAGCGGTTCAACTCGGCCGCGACTTTTACCAGTGTCGAACCGGTCGGTGCGCGGGCGCGGAGTGAAAGAATCAAAACCGTCCTGGCGGAACGTAGACCGATGACCGATCTGATCGAGACGGTAGTGGAGAACCGGGAGATGGTCCAGCCCAACCACGCCAACATGCTCGAGGTCGCCCACGGGGGGAACGTGATGAAGTGGATGGACGAGGTCGGGGCGATGTCCGCGATGCGATTCTCCGGCGAGACCTGCGTCACCGCACGCGTCAACAGCATGAACTTCGAGCGGCCGATTCCCGTCGGCGACACCGCCTACATCACCGCCTACGTCTACGAGGCGGGCACCTCGAGCGTGAAGGTGCGGCTGATCGCCGAGCGCGAGGACCTGCGGACCCGGGAGCGAGAGAAGACGACCGAATCGTACTTCGTCTACGTCGCGATCGACGAGAACAACGAGCCGACGACGGTGCCCGAACTGACGGTCTCCACGGAGGAGGAAGAACGGCTGCGACGGGAAGCGATCGACGGCGAGAACGGGAACTGATCGTCGCTGTTACTCGAAGCGGATCCGTTCTGTCCCGGGATCGATCTCGACGCGCCCGCCGATCGGGATCGGCGCGGTCGGGTACGTGTGGCCGAAGTCGACGTCGAAGACGATCGGTGCCGACGGGTTGTACGTCGCGAACACGTCCGCGATCGCCGCTCGCTGGTTCTCCCGGTAGGTCTCGCGGCGCTCGGGCGGCCGATCCTCGAGGTGCGAGCGGGCCGGCGGCCGCCCGACGAGGACGCCGTCGAACCGCTCGAGCAGTCCCCGTTCGCCGAGCGCCCGGAGCGCCCCTGCAACCCAGGTCGGTTCCGGGAGTTCCTCCGAGGTCTCGAGCGCGAGGATCGTTCCCTCGAGGTCGTCCTCGTCGGGGAGGTAGCGACCGGCGAGGAACCCCTGGTCGAGTATCTCGAGGCAGCCGCCCCAGACGCGCCCCGAAACGGGGTCGTCGCCGCCGGCCCACTGCCAGCCCGGGTTTGATTCGGTGTTCCGGGGCTCCTCGATATCGTTCGGATCGGTCCAGTCGCCGGGCTCGTCGGTGAAGCGGTCGGCTGGCCGGAGTTCGCCCAGCGACTCCTCGAAGAAGGCGCGTTCGGCGTACTCGATACCGTACTCGAACATCGAGCCGTCCATCCCCAGTTCGGTGAAGACCATCGGCCCCTGGTAGGAGACGATCCCGAGGTTCCAGAGGTACAGCGCGAGGTTCGTGTTGTCGCTGTAGCCGTAGAACCGGGTCGGATTCTCCCGGAAGACGTCCGGATCGAGGTGGTCGAGGACGCGGATCTGGTCGTTACCGCCGATGACCGCCATGACGCCGTCGACGCGGGGATCCTCGACGGCGTCCATCAGGTCTTTCGCACGCGCTTCGGGACCCTCCGCGCCCGATAGCTCCTCGTCGGTCATCGAGACCGTCGGGTACTCGATGGGCTCGAGGTCGAACACCTCGCGGAGCCGCTCGAGACCGAGGTCGTAGACGTGCGGGAACTCCGACCGGGGGTTCGACGCCGGTGCCACGACCGCGATCCGATCGCCGCGCTCGAGTGGCGGCGGGGTAACGAAGTCGCTCATCCATCCCTCGGTCGGCCGGCCGTGTAATAAAAGGAACGGCGGCGGTCGGCCCGTCAGTCCGTCTTCCCGGTTCGTTCTTTGGCTTCCTCGAGCAGTTCGTCGGCCGTTTCCCTCGTCTCCGCGACGACGGCGCCGACGAGGCCCCCGATCGCGCCCCCGGTACTCGCGGCGTTTCGACTGAACAGTGCCCCGATTGCGGCTCCGACGGCTGCCCCGATCGCTGCGTAGCGGGCCCGTCGAAGCACGTTGGTGATTCGGTCCCTCATATGTGAACATAGCAACCCGTTCGGCAAATACGTTTTCCCGAAAACGACGGAATTCGGCCCGGTTCATACGGGTTACTGTCCGTCGGGTCCGGCGCAACCGCCGCCCGGATCACGGTTGCGCCGGTACATCGGTACAGCAAGCCGTATCAGAGCAACCGCTCGATCTCCCCGAGCGACTCGAGGACGTAATCCGGCTGGATCGGCGATTCCTCGAGGGTCGTACGGTCGGTCACCCCCGAGAGGACCACCGCGGTCGTCATCCCGGCCCGGTTGCCGAGCGCGATGTCCGTGTCCAGTCGGTCGCCGACGACGAGGACCGATTCGGGAGCGACGCCGAGCCGATCCAGCGCGGCGTCGGCGGCGACGTCGGAGGGCTTGCCGAGGACGGCATCGGGTTCGCGGCCCGCGACGGCCTCTATCGCGGCGAGGATCGCCCCCGATCCCGGGATCGTTCCGTTCTCGACGGGTATCGTCGCGTCGGGATCGGTGCCGTAGAAGGGGACGGGGCCGTCAGCGGTGTCGGCGTCGGCGTCGGCGTCGGTGTCGACGTCGGCGTCGGTGTCGGTACCCCCGTTCGCTCGACGCTCCGAACTCGCCGCCTGGCCCTCGTTTTCGCCGACCCGCTCGCTCTCGAAGGCCCGCAGCGCGTCCCCGAGCGTGCCGTAGGAGAACTCCCGGTCGAACGACCCCAACACGACGTCCGCGGCCTCGGGATCGTCGGTCACGCTGACCGCCGCGTCCTCGAGGATCGACCTGAGCCGGCTTCCGCCGACGAGGTAGACGCGCGCGTCGGGGTGGTTCCGCGCGAGATACGACGCGCTCACCGTCGCGGAGGTCAGCACGCGGTCGGGTCCGATGTCGACGCCGTGGGGCGCGAGTTTCTCCCGGTAATGGTCGCTCCCCCGGGTCGGATTGTTCGAAAACAGCAGCCGGGAGACGCCCGCGTCCTCGAGTGCCCGGAGGCCATCGCTCGCCCCCGGAATCAACTGGTCGCCCCGGACGATCGTTCCGTCCACGTCGAGGATCGCGCCCTCGTAGTCGGTCATTACGCGGTATTAGGGCCGGACGGCGATTGAGTGTTTGGTTCGCGGCGACGGCCCGGGTCGAGAACTTCACTCGGGGCCTGAGCGCTCGAACTCGAGTTCAAGTTCCAGTTCCTCGGTGTCGATCCCCGCGCTCTCGGCCCGTTCGTTGGCCTCGATCAGGCGCTCGAGTTTTGCCTCGAACTCGGCGTCGGAGAGTTCGCCGGCGGCGTATCGCTCCTGGAGTTTCGTGACGGGGTCGACGCCGGCGTCTTCGCTCGCGACTTCCCGCTCTCCCGTCGGCTCATCGTCGGCGAACGGCTCCGCCTGAATCAGATACCACAGGAGCAGGAAACTGAGGACGAACAGGCCGGTGATGGCGACCGCGACCCACGGACCGGCCAGCACCAACGCCGCGATGATGATGACGTCGGCCAGCACGAACTTGATCGCGAAGATCTCGGTGGGGCTGTAGTCCCTGCCGCCGTCGCTGCCCATAGCGGGTTTAGGGTCGTCGTCGGAATAACTGTACGGTTCACTCGTCTCGCTCGTCTCGAGTTCGGTCGCCGCATCGATATCGGTTTCTCTAACGGCCGGTCCCCGCTCGCAGTAGAGCAGATACAGCAAGAGCCACGCGACGAGGAGGTCGGCCCCGTGCCCGACGAGGTGATGGACCACCATCGGCACGAGTCCGAACGCGGTGCCCGCGCCGACGATCGAACGAACGACCAGTGCCCCGAGGACGATCGTCAGCACGCGATAGCGGAACGTCGAGCGCCGCGCGTACCCGATCAGGCCGACGACGAAAAGCGTCAGGGTCCCGACCGCGGCGACCGCGACGATCGCGAGCAACAGCGGCGCGATCGACGGCGGCAGCCAGTCACCGACCGGAAGCGCGGACGCGTCGGCTATCACGTCCGATTGCCGCGGATCGAGCGGTGAGTTGCGTGTGCCGACGTTGGGAAACACTGTCACACACCCGGGTAACGGTCGCCGCAGATCGATCTGTCCGGTCAGTGACCGTGTTCGGTATCGCCGCCGTCGTTCCCCTCGAGGATGTTCCCACGGTAGTACTCCGCGAGGTCCCGGTCGAACGCCGAGAGCTCGATGATGTCGTCCTCGTCGTACGCGTCGAACTCGGCGACGAACGATTCGGCATCGTCCCGATCGGCGAACGGAGTTGGGTTGCGCGTCATGACGTCGTCGACGTGATCGGGATCGGACACCCGGACGAAAGACGCTTCGGACGCGTCGACGAGGTCGCCGCTCTCGTAGTCGGTCACCCAGACGCCCGCGATCTCCGTCTCCGGGCCGTCGAACGTTTCCGGAACCGCGTAGTAGGCGGCCAGACAGCCTGTCGAGCAGAAAAACTCGCGATGTCCGTCCTCGTGTACCAGCTGGGCGTTCCAGTCGGGATGGTCGGCGGCGACCATGTTACAGACGGTACAGTCCCGTCCCTCCGGGAACGCCACGGCCTCTTCGACCGAGGCGGTGTCGTCGGTATCGTCGTCGGCACCTGAGTCACTCGAGTCCGACTCCCCGTCGGACGTCTCGTCGGTTCCGTCTGCCCCCTCGTTCGACTCCTCTCCGCCGTTCGAGTCGTCGTCGGTCGAGTCGTCCCCGAGACACCCCGCCAGTCCGAGCGCGGTGCCGACACCGATCGCGCCGAGTACGCGACGCCGTCCGTACCGATGGAAGCGCTGTTCCATACGGGGATGGACGCAGGGACGTTGTAAACGCTATTTGGTACTTTTGTCGAACGCGTTCGACGTTCGAACCAGAGAGTCGCTCTTTGCTCCGCAGTCTGGCCTCACCTAATGGTCAGTGGGTAGATATTTTCTCGGCGACTACGAACGCAGATCGGCCACCCCGCGGTGTCGCTGCGGGTCACGATGCCCCGGGGCCGGACCGTAGCCGTTCGGCCTCGCGCGCACCCGAGGTGGGAATTCTTATCCCCGAACCGGCCGTAGCCATGCCCATGGCACTCGAGGTCGAACCCCCCGCGCCGCCGGAACTGGAGTTCGTCGATCCGAACGAGTACGAGGACGCGACGATCAGCGCCGACGGGACCGACGTCGACTACCGCCGAGAGGAGCTCCAGACGTTCCTCGAGGAGGGAGCCTGGGAGGAATCGTTCGAGGCCTGGCGCGAGGACACCGACCTCGAGAAACGGGAGTACGAGATCGCCCGGGACCTCGAACTCTTCTCGGAGTTCGACTTCTTCTGGGACGACTTCGCCGACCGCGTCGGCTATCACGCACCCGGCATTCCGGAAGACTGGCAGGCACGGGAGTACCACCCCGAACTCGACACCTGGGGGACGGTCTCGTCGATCAACGCCGAACTGACCGAGTTCGGCCAGGTCGTCTCGGAGGTGCTCAAAGAGGAGTACATCGACTGGGAAGCCGAGTACGAACCGCCGGAAGACCTCCCGGATTTCGACTGAAAGACCACGTTTCGCTCCCGTTTCTGGGGCGTCCCGTCCGCTCTCGAGACGAACCGTTGCGTTCGCTTTTTTCCGACCGTGACCGACGGGTCCCAACTCCGAGCGACCGCATCTCCGTACTCGTTCGGAGGACGGCCACCGTCGACTACCTCGCCGTGTGCTTCGATACGAGCGTTAGCCGCCCCACTCGCCGGCGAGGTCGCCCGCGATGTTGTTCCGCCAGTGGTCGAACTCGCGTTTGCAGGGGTCGTTGTCGTCGACGTGGTCGACGAAGCCCGCCCCGGCTGACTCGAGGTCGTCGCCGCAGTACGGGCACGTTGCCGGATCGCTCCAGTCGGCGGTCGTGTTCACTGCCATACCGTGTACTGCGACGAACCCGAATATAAATTCTCTCGATTAAGTAACTATACACTCATGTGGCATTAAATGGCATACTAGGATTACGACGATGTAATCGGAGGGTTCTCGGTGCGCCGACCCAGTCCCCCGAACGAGAATGTCCCCGTCCGGAACGAGACGACGCGTCGCCGAACTCGACGTGTTGCTCCTGACCGCCGGCATCTGGTTTCTCGCCAAGTTCCTCCGGTATGCCTTTCCGCCGCTTTTCGGGCCGTTCCAGGCGAGCTACGGCGTCTCGAACGCCGTTCTCGGGTCGGCGTTCACCGGATTCATGCTGATCTACGCCGCCGTGCAGTTTCCGTCCGGCGTCCTCGCCGATCGGATCGGATCGATCACCGTCATCGCCGTCGGTGCCGTCGTCGCCGCGGCTGCCGCCCTCTCGCTGGTCGTCGCCTCGCCGTTCCCGATCCTGATCGTGGCGATGCTCGTCATGGGTGCCGGCACCGGCGCCCACAAGACCGTCGCCGTCAGGTTGCTCTCTCGAGCGTACCCGGCACGGACGGGCCGGGCGCTGGGCGTGCTCGATACTTTCGGCGCGTTCGGCGGGGTCGTCGCCCCGGCTGCCATCGTCGCCGCGGGCGGGGTCGCCTACGCGTTCGGCGAGAGCTGGCGCGTGATCTTCCTCCTTGCGGGAGTCGCGGGGCTCGCCCTCGCTGGCGCGTTCCTGGCTCGAGTCCCCGATCGAGTGCCCGGGGAAGCGGCCGCCGACGCCGACGGCACCGGGGCGACCGGGATCGACGCCGACGAGGTCCGCCGGTACGCTGGACTGTTTCGTGATCGCCGGCTCACGACGTTCGTGGCCGTGACTCTGCTGTTTTCGTTCACCTACAACGGGCTGGTCGCGTTCGCCCCACTGTACCTGACCGAGACCGCGGGGGTCTCGGAGGCGACGGCCGGCCTGCTCTACAGCGCGCTCTTTCTGGCGAGCCTGGTCCAGCTCGTCACCGGGGAACTCAGCGACCGGATCGGCCGGCTTCCGATCGTCGTCGGCACGCTCGGGCTCGCGGCGGCCGCGCTGGTCGCCTTTGTTTCACTGACCGGCTCCGCAGGTCCAATCGCGCTCGGTGGCGCGCTCGTCGCTTCGGGCCTCGGTCTGCACGGGTTCAGGCCCGTCAGGAGTGCGTACCTGATGTCGGCGATCCCGGACGACGTGGCCGGCGGCGGGCTCGGCGTCGTCCGCACGCTGTTGATGGGCGGCGGGGCCGTCGCGCCGGCGATCGTCGGCGCGCTCTCGGACGTCGCCGGATTTCGGACCTCGTTCCGGCTGCTCGCCGCCTCGATCGCGCTGGGTGCCCTGCTCGCCCTCCTCCTGCTGGTTACGGACGACGGCTGACTGGAGACGGGTCGATTGCGGCCGAGGAGTAACGGGGACTACGCCACCCGCGAACGGCTCGAGTACGGAGAGATCCACTACGGTCGGCGGAAACCGATCGACGACGCGCTCGACAGCACCCGTCGGCCGCGTGGTGACGGAACCGAAACCCCGAGTTGGGCCGGGAGTAGGGCCACCTTTCGGCGCGTCACGTTCGGTCCCAGCTACTGTATCTCGTGTCTCCGCAGTCCATCCGGTGCGGGAGCCGATGGCCGGCCCACGCTGACGACGGGAAGACCACGAACACGAGCGCCGCGGCTTTTTGCTGCCGATCGTGGAACCCCCTGCTATGTACTCGATGGTCGACCTCGAGAACGTCGAGCCCCACGAACTCGACGACATCGAACCGACGCTGCTCCCGATCGGACCCGAACTCCGGCCCGAGCGGATGCGGCCGAGCGTCTGGGAGTACGACGCCGGCGAGGAGAACACCTACCACCGACAGGACGAACAGGAGGAACTGTACGTCGTCCTCGAGGGGACCGTCGACGTGACGATCGAACACGGAGACGACCGCGACGTGGTCGAACTCACCTCCGGGGACGTCCTCGTCGTGTCGCCCGAATCGTGGCGACAGATCCGGGCGATCGAGGAGAGTCGAGTGCTCGTCGTCGGTGCGCCGAACGTCGCCGACGACGCGATCCTCGAGGACCGATAGGTCCGTCGTCGGTCAGCGACCCGCGACGACCGCGACGCCCAGGAGAACCAGGCCCAGCGCCGCCGCACCCGCTCCGACCGTCCCGTCGCCGGCGAGCGCGACGACGGCTCCGGCGACGAGCCCGGCACCCCCGCCGCCCGCGAGCGTCGCGGTTGCGAGTTCGGATTCGACGATGGAGCCGTCGGCCTCGCTTTCGTCGTCCGGTTCGAGCGCCCGGAGGCGCGTCTCGACGGTCTCGAGGGAGGACTCGAGGCCGTCGAGGCGGTCGGCCAGCCCGTCCACGTCCTCGGAGCGCGCCGGGTCGAACTCGAGGCCGGGGTCGAGGTCGCGATCGAGAGCGTCCAGGCGCTCGGCGACCTCCTCGGTGCGGCCCGAAACGCCGTCGAGGCGGGCGTTCTGGGTCTCGAGCCGATCAGCCAGGTCGTCGACGGTCGGGTCGCGATCCTCGAGCGCGAGGAGCCGATCCTCGAGTCCGTCGACGGTTCCGGAGTCGACCGTCCGATCCTCGAGATCGGCGAGGGTATCGACGCGCTGTTCGAGAGCCTCGAGTTCGTCGATCCGCTGCTCGACTGCGCGGATAGCGTCGATCTCGTCCGCGAGTTCCTCGACGGCCTCGCGGTCCGCCGCGGTCGACGCCAGATCGGCCACGTCGGCCAACCGCTCCTCGACGTCCGCGAGGTCGTCGGTACGAGCAGTTTGCTCTTCGAGTTCCTCCAGACGATCCCGTACTTCCGCGATCTCCTCGAGGCGCTCTTCGACGCGTTCGAGATCCTCGAGGCGGCGCTCGAGTGCGTCGACGTCATCACCCTGCTCGTCGAGGCGGTCCTCGAGCGCCGCGAGTTCCGTTTCCACGGCCTCGAGTTCGTCGATCCGGTCCTCCAGCGGTTCCAGTTCGTCGATCCGCCGTTCGAGGTCGTCGACACGTTCGATTCGATCGCCGAGCCCGTCGACCCGCTCCGTGAGATCGTCTACTCTGTCGACCCGCTCCGTGAGATCGTCCAGTCGATCCTCGAGCGCGTCTATTCCGTCCGTCCGGTCGGTCAGTCGGTCGACCTCCGTCGCGAGCGATTCGTGGTCGCTCGCGGCCGAATCGAGTCGGTCCTCGAGCGCGTCGAGATCGCTCGTGAGGGCGTGGTCGTCCTGCTCCGCCCGGACGTCGTCGAGGTCGGCGGCCAGCGTCTCGAGGCGATCCTCGAGTGCGTCGAGTTCGGCCGTCGCCGACTTGCAGTCCTCGCGGACCGAATCGAGGTCGTCCCGGATACGGTCCCGTTCGTCGGCCGTTTCCTCGGCGAGGTCAGCCAGGTCGTCCGCTAGCTCGTCGGCGTCGTCCTCGAGCGATTCGACGGCCGACGGAAGCCCGTCGACCGCCGCTATCCGTGCGGAGAGTTCATCGACGTCTTTCTCGAGGGTTTCGACCGCCGCCGACGCCGCCGCGAGGTCGTCCGCCAGGTCGTCCGCCAGGTCGTCCGCGAGCGCGTCGTCCTCGTCCGACTCCCGCCGCTCCTCGAGATCGGCGACCTCGTCGGCGAGGGCGTCGACCCGATCCTCGAGGGCGACGACGCGTTCCCGCGTCGCGGTCCGTTCCTCGATCCCCTCGAGTTCGTCGCGAACGTCGTCCAGTTCGGCTTCGACCGCGCGGAGTTCGTCGTCGTCCGGGAACCGTTCGGAGAGGGTCTCGAGGAGGTCCGTCGCGGGATCGCCGCGGGTCGATCCCCCGGCCTCGTTCCCGCCGTCGTCGGCCATCGCGTCGAACGAGAGGCGGGTCTCCCCGTCGTCCTCATCGGCCGCGGGGACGCGTCGTTCGTCGGATTCCACGTCGACGTCGGCATCCCGGATCCCGGCCTCGTCCCCGTCGGCGAAATCGTCGTCGCACGCGGCCGCGAGCGCGCCCCTGACGACGCTTTCCGTCGGCTCGTCGGCCAGCCGAACGCCGCGGATCGAGGCACCCAGTCCGCCGGCGTCGAATCGCCCGCCCACGAGGAACTCGAGGCCATCGACCGCGCCGGGGCCCGCGATCGCGATCGGGACCGCGACGCCATCCTGGACGGCTCCGCCGTCAGCCCTCACGACGACCGCGTCGATCAGGTCGCCGATCAGGTCGTCGTACGCGCCGGCGATCGCGCTCTCGATCTCGCCCGTCGTCTCGGGATCGAGTTCGAACGTCTCGAGGACGTCCCCAACGGCCGACGGCGAACGGTCGGTTTCCGACGCCGCGCGCTCGCAGACCCAGTCTCTGCCTCGCGGGATCGACACCGAAAGCGACGGGACGCCGTAGTACGCGAGCGAGAAGCTGGTGTGCCCGCGTCCGAGACAGATCCCGATCCCGGTGTAGTTGTCCGATCGAAGCTGGTCGTAGACGACGGCGAATCCCTTGCCGATCGGCGCGGCCTCGATTCCCCGCTGGGCGAGGACGGACTCGACGGTCTCCCGGTGGTCCGCGACCGCGGCAGGATCCGACGGCCGCGGTTCCGGAGTCGCGTACCGGACCCGGTCGACCGTTTCGTCCCCGAAGACCGACTCGAGCGTCGCCGTCAGCGCCGCTTCCGCGTCGGTCGACTTCTCGAGAACCCCATTCGAGAGGATCGATTGCCGCTCGAGGTCCTCGCCGAGCGCGTCGGCGACGGTCGCTGCGCTCGAGCCCACCGCGTACACCTCGTCGTTCTCGTCTTCTCGGTCGATCGTCCGAACGTCGTGGTCGATCGACTCGAGGGCTGCGTCGTCGACCGGGACGACGACGGCCGGTTCCGAGTCGATCGTCGGGGCGTCCGTCTCACCGGTCGCCGACCTGATCGCGTCCGGTCCGATGTCGAGACCGCGTACCATGCGCTCGAAGAGGGAGACCCCGGTCTTGGAGCTTTGGTTCCGAATACCAGAACTGAAAATTGCTCCCCGTCGGATCGACGTACACGGCTCCCATACCCGGGAATAAAATTATTTCTTATACGAGTACATTCCTACAATGCTACGAATTATGACCATTCTTCGTCAGAGAAGGAATCGACTATTCGGACCCTCGAAGTGCTTTTGAACCCGACATACTCGTTAGTGTCTGGGTAGGTAGTGACACACTCCGATCAAAATCCTCCACGTTTATACATCAGGATGATGGTGGATTAGGTATATGTCCGAAACCGGGACGGAGCCCCGCCCGCTCACACGGGAGCTTCCCGACCCACTCGCCGCGTCGAACGTTCGGTACAACCCCTCGCTCGAGGAACTGCGTGAACTCGCCGCCCACGAGGAGACGACCACCGAGTTCGGCTCCCCGTCCTACGTCAGCGAGTTCCGTTCTCGCAGCGCCGATCGGACGAAAAACGCCGTCGATCACGAGTTCGACGGTCGCGACCGCGAGCTAGTCGACGACGCCGTTACCCGAGCGGACGAACGGGAGATGCTCTGTGTCGACCGGCGGATGGGCCGCCACCCGGAGGCGACGTTCCGCTGTCGCCTGTTCGTGCCGGTCGATCACGCGCGAATCGCCCTCGCCTGGGCGAACCTGTTCGAACCCGTCGAGGACCCCGAGGCCGAGCCCGACCTCTACACCGTTCAGGATCCGGACTACGACGAGACCGCGATCCGCGTGCTTCCGGACGAGGGCTTTACCGCCGTACTAGGCAGCGACTACACCGGTGAAGCCAAGAAATCGTTCCTCCGGCTGTTCATGTACCGGATCAAGCAACGCGGCGGACTCGGGCTCCACGCCGGGAGCAAGCGCGTCCGGGTCCGCGACGCCGACGGCGACCTGCGGACGGTCGGCCAGGTGTTCATGGGCCTGTCCGCGACCGGCAAGTCGACGCTGACTTCCCACGGCTGCTGGCTCGAGGACCCCGAGAATGCCGCGATGTTGCAGGACGACGTCTGCGGGCTCCTCCCGGACGGCTCCGTCGCCGGCAGCGAGGGGAAGGGGCTGTTCATCAAGACGATCGGGCTGGACGAGGACGAACAGCCCGAACTCTACGCCGCGGCGACCGACGAGTCGGCGATCCTGGAGAACGTCGCCGTCGATGAGGACGGGACCGTCGACTTCGACGACGACCGCCACACTGCCAACTCGCGGGCGATCGTTCAGCGCGACGAACTCGAGAGCGCCGACGAGGAGATCGACTTGGCGCGGATAGACCAGGTCTTTTTCATCACGCGAAACCCCCTGATGCCGCCGGTCGCGAAACTCACCGAGGAGCAGGCGGCGGTCGCGTTCATGCTCGGCGAGTCGATCGAGACCAGCGCGGGCGACCCCTCTCGAGCGGGCGAATCGATCCGCGTCGTCGGGACCAACCCGTTCATCGTCGGCTCCGAGGGAGAGGAGGGGAACGCCTTCCGCGACCTCGTCGCCTCACTGGACGTCGACTGTTACGTCATCAACACGGGCTACCTGGGCGAGCAATCGAAAGACGTCGGCGTCGAGGAGTCGGTCACGATCCTCACGGAAGCCGCCCGCGGCCGGATCGAGTGGACCGAGGACGACCGAACCGGGCTGACGATTCCCGAGTCGATCCCCGGCCTCGAGATCGAGGACTACTACGTTCCCGACCACGTCGAGGACTACGACGAAGCCCTTGCCGACCTGCGCGCGGAACGCCGCGAGTACCTCGAGACGTTCGAGGATCTCCGGGACGAGATCACGGACGCGGTGTACTGAACGTCCACGGGGCCCGAGACGGGCAACCCGCACCCCCGGATTTTGTGAATGGTCCGCATACTTTGCCGCGGGTGCGTACCGTTATATGCGTCCAGTTCCCAGGTCCGGCAATGACTCCACGCGTACGAACGCCGACCGCTCGCGTCTGCGAACGGTGCGGCCGAGCCGAACGATGGGACGACGACCTCGAGGCCTGGCAACTCGACCGGGACGATGGCGAGAAACTGATCGGCAACCCCCACTGTCTCCACGAGTGGGACATCAACGGGACGTTCAATCCGGTCGCCGAGAACGACTCCTGAGCGCCGGGACCCCTGACCGACGTTCGCGTCCAGTCGCACAGGCGGCTTTCCCTGCCCGAGCCCTGCCCGAAGCCGACCCGCGGCTCTTTTTGTCCGCTCGACCGTAGCTCCCGGCGATGCCGACCGCGTACATCACGGCCCCCGCCGATGACGCAGACGCGATCGCCGAACGACTGGTCGAGGAGCGACTTGCCGCCTGTGTCAATCGGTTCCCGATCACGTCGACGTACCGCTGGGACGGCGAGGTCCACCGCGACGAGGAGGTCGCGCTGCTCGCGAAGACCTCCGCCGACGCGTACGACGACCTCGTCGACCGGGTCGAAGAACTGCATCCCTACGACGTCCCGTGTATCGAGCGGTTCGACGAGGCCCACGTCCTCGAGTCGTTCGCCGACTGGCGCGACGGGAGCGTGGAGTAGTCGGTCGGGAGGAACCGGCCGGGGATCCGCGTCAGTGTATCACAGACGTCGACTGCCCGAAAAAGCAACCCTTAAAACTCGCGCACGGGTTGTCACGGGTATGGCTGGAACCATCGAAGTGCTCGTTCCGGGAGGCCAGGCCGACCCCGGCCCGCCGCTCGGTCCCGAGCTCGGACCGACGCCCGTCGACGTGCAGGCGGTCGTACAGGAGATCAACGATCAGACCGAGGCCTTCGACGGGACCGAGGTCCCCGTCACGGTCGACTACGAGGACGACGGCTCGTTCGAGATCGAGGTCGGCGTCCCGCCGACGGCCGAACTGATCAAAGACGAGGCCGGCTTCGAGACGGGCAGCGGCGAACCCCAGGAGGACTTCGTCGCCGACCTCTCGATCGATCAGGTCAAGCAGATCGCCGAGCAGAAACACCCCGACCTGCTCGCGTACGACACGAAAAACGCCGCGAAGGAGATCGTCGGTACCTGCGCCTCGATGGGCGTCACCATCGAGGGCGACGACGCTCGAGAGTTCAAGGAGAAGGTCGACGCCGGCGAGTACGACGACGTACTCGCGGACGAAGTGGAAGCGTAATCGACGACCGCGACTCCCCGAGTCGAATCCCGATCGACTCTATTCCTGCTTCGTCGTTTCGAATGGCCCTCGAGCGACGCGTCGGTTCCAGCGACCGTCGCCTCCCGTTGCCTTTCGTCGTGGCTCGTCACCGCTCGAGTCGCCGTTTCCGGTCGGAGTCGGTCACGGTACCGTCTGTCGGGGAAACAGACCTCGATCGGTTTCCGCGACGGCACGCAGTGACGGCGGCTACCGGGCCGAATCGGGGTCGATGCGGCCCGAGACCGCGAGCCAGTCCCAGCCGAAGGTCAGCAGGAACGGCACCAGCACGGCGGCTCCAACGAGCCGGGACGAGGCCGACTCGACGGCCGGAACGAGCGCGAACAACACCGCGACCATCGCCAGCGCGCCCAGCGGCCGCCGGAACCGGTTGGGCGGAAGTTCGAACACGGACCGCCCCCGGCCGGTCCGGATCCAGTTCCCGCGACGAACGCGTGTCGCGCCAGAGCCGCCGCGAGGAAGGCGACCGGCAGAGGTTCGCCCCGATGGCGGCCAGCGTCCCGACGAGGACGACGAGCCCGTCCATCTCGAGGTCGAGCCGGGCCCCGAGTTCCGTCTCCGCGTCGGTCGCCCGCGCGATGGGACCGTCGACCGCGTCCAGGCCGGCAGCGAGCGCGAACAGAACTGGAGGGTGCCAGGGGATGACGTCGAGGTCGACACCCGCCGGCGACGCGCCGAGGGGGACGAACCCCGCGAGCACGGCCAGTGCGGCACCCCGTGTCACGGTCACCCATGTCGCGAGTGTAAGACGTCGTTTTCCGGCTGCCTGACGCGCTCGAGCGGCCGTTCCGAGTATCACGATTCTACCAGACCGACGGTCGCGCCGACCGCGATCAGGAACGGTACGGGCGGGCCGTCGACCCACAGCGCCTCGAGGCCGACGAGCGCGACGACGACCAGCAGTTCCAGGCCTGCGGTGCCCCGTCTCCACAGCGAGAGCGTGGCGACGTCGGCACGGTAGCGGGAGCGATCGATCATCGGCGTAGGCCCTCGAGTCGTATCGGTCGTCCGGGGAGGTTTCGAGCCCCCGAATATCGGGGGGACGGCTCAGCTAGGCTCACGACTTACGACCCACGATTCACAGTTCACCGTTCACGGCGGTAGAGAACGACGAGTGCGCCGATCAACAGCATCTGTGCCACCTTGTCGACGACCTCCGCGCTCGAGAGATCGCCGCCGGCCGTCGGTTCGTTGACGACGTACCAGAGGACGATCTGTCCGGCGGTAAACGGAATCCCCAGGAGATAGACCAGCGGACGGCGGTAGCCGACGATCACGAGTCCGATCCCCGCCAAAAAGCCGGTCGTCGCGACGAGGAAGGCAACTCCATCCAGTGGGGGAGAAAGCCGACGCCGAGCACCAGATGGACGAGTGCCGAGACGACGGCCAGACCGATCGCCGTCCGGTGGAGGGCCCTCAACGGCGGGCGCGGCGTCGCGTCCGATGTGGCGTGGCCATAGGGGACGATCCACGACGATCGAAAAACGCCTTGTGGGCGTTCGAGCACGCCGTTCAGATCTTGTTCGCGGGCGGAACCGTTCGGTCGTCGGGCTGGCTCGCCCCGCCGGCACCGATCAGCACGCGGATGCCCGCCCCGACGCCGAGCGACGCTGCCAGTCCTGTCAGGACGATTGCCACAGGAAGCGAGAGCGCACCGAACCCGGCCAGCAAGCTCCCCGCGACGCTCCCAGCACACAGCTGATCCCGGCCCAGGCGGGCGGCGATGGCGGTCCCGACCGCGACGAAACCAAACGCCGTCAGTGCCGGGAGCACGAACGAGCCGAAGATCACGAGCGGTATGCCGAAGAACGTCCCGAGGCTCGAGCCGACCATGAGGGCGCCGGTCGAGGCCAGAGCGGTGATCACGAGCGTCGCCGGGAGTCCGATACAGATCGAAATGACGGGACTGTGACGCGCTTTCCGGACGGATTGCTGGCCGTACTCCTGGAGGAGTCCGAGCACGACCAGTGCGACCAGGAGCGTTCCGACGGCCCCTCCCACAACACGGACCAGCGGGTCGACCGCGTGAAAGAGGTCGACGAGGTCGACGGCCCCTCCGGGTGCCGGCTCACCGACAGTGACGAGACTCGGCGCGCGGCTACTGGTGTATAAATCTGATGGCCACATAGGAGAACGATACACTGTCTCTCCAAATAGTACTTTTGGTTGGAAAACAATCAGAACAAAACAATTTCGTACACACGGACGGAAACCCGATCGATGGCTCCTTGGCGTCCGTTCACGAAACCCGAAAACGGGCGGCGTAACGACCGCCCGAGCGGTCCAGTTCGACGGGTTTAAGTTTTCCATGCTACTCCCTTCAACAGAGACAGGCATCGCCTGTTTCACTGACCCGTAGGAGCACTCCTGCGTACTACGGAGGTGAACGATGGCAGATTCGGATATCGAAACCGCAGTGGCTCGCGCACTCGAGGAGTCACCTGATCGGAACTTTACCGAGACGGTGGACCTCGCGATCAATCTGCGCGACCTTGACCTGAACGAACCGTCGAATCGAGTTGACGAGTCCGTCGTGCTCCCGTCCGGAACCGGACAGGACACGCGAATCGTCGTCATTGCCGAGGGCGAAACTGCAGTCCGCGCCGAAGAGGTCGCGGACGAGGTTCTCTCGGAGGACGAGGTCGCAGACCTCGACGACGACGAGGCCAAAGACATGGCCGACGAGACGGACTTCTTCATCGCCGAAGAGGCGATGATGCAAGACATCGCCCGGCACCTGGGTACCATCCTCGGTCCCCGGGGGAAGATGCCGGACCCGCTCAGTCCCGACGACGACGTCGTCGAGACCGTCAACCGGCTCAAAAACACCGTGCAGCTTCGCTCCGGCGACCGACGAACCTTCCACACGCTCGTCGGCGCCGAAGACATGGATGCCGAGAACATCGCCGACAACATCGACGTCATCCTGCGTCGCCTGCACGCGGACCTCGAGAAGGGGCCCCAGAACATCGACGCCGTCTACGTGAAGACGACGATGGGCCCGTCCGTGGAGGTGGCCTAACATGAGCGCCCAGGCTGAACGCAAAACCGAGAACCTTCCCCAGTGGAAGCAAGAGGAAGTCGAGGAGCTCTCCGAGCTGCTCGGCGAGTACGAGAGCGTCGGCATCGTCGGCCTCACCGGCATCCCCTCGAAGCAGCTCCAGGACATGCGCCGCGATCTGTACGGCACCGCGGAGCTGCGTGTCAGCCGCAACACCCTGCAGATCCGCGCTCTCGAGGAAGCCGGCTACGACGACCTGGTCGACCACGTCGAAGGCCACGTCGGTCTGATCGCGACGAACGACAACCCCTTCGCGCTCTACAAGGAGCTCGAGGCGTCGAAGACGCCGGCTCCGATCAACGAGGGCGAGGTTGCCCCGAACGACATCGTGATCCCGGAAGGGGACACGGGCGTCGATCCGGGGCCGTTCGTCGGCGAACTTCAGGGTATCGGCGCGAACGCACGCATCGAGGACGGTTCGATTCAGGTCATGGAGGACTCGACGGTCCTCGAGGCCGGCGAGGAGGTCTCTGCGGACCTGGCGAACGTCCTCAACGAACTCGGTATCGAGCCCAAGGAAGTCGGGCTCGACCTTCGTGCCGTCGTCGCCGAGGGCGTCCTCTTCGACCCCGAAGACCTCGACATCGACGTCGAGGCCTACGAGAGCGACGTGGGGACGGCCGCCGCTCGGGCGCGGAACCTCGCGGTCAACGCGGAGTACCCGACCGAGACGACGGTCCCGACGCTGGTCGCCAAGGCCACGGGAGAGGCAAAGAGCCTCGGCCTGCAGGCCGCCATCGAGGACGAAGAGCTCATGCCCGACCTCGTCACCAAGGCCGACGCGCAGCTTCGCGCGCTCGCCGCCCAGATCGACGACGAGGAAGCGCTGCCGGAGGAACTGCAGGACGTCGACGCGCCTGCACAGCCGGCGGCTGACGAGGGCGAGAGCGAGGACGAAGACGAATCGGTAGACGACCAGACCGAAGACGAGGCCGACGCCGACGAGGAAGACGACGATGACGACGAAGACGGCGCGGCCGGCCTCGGCGAAATGTTCGGATAACGACTAACGGAGGATTCAACAATGGAATACGTTTACGCTGCACTCATCCTGAACGAATCGGGCGAAGAGATCAACGAAGACAACCTCACCGACGTGCTCGACGCCGCCGGCGTCGACGTCGAGGAGTCCCGCGTCAAGGCGCTCGTCGCCGCGCTCGAGGACGTCGACATCGACGAGGCCGTCTCCGAGGCTGCTGCCGCACCTGCCGCGGCCGCCGGCGCCGCTGGCGGTGCCGCCGCTGCCGAGGAAGGTGACGAGGAAGCCGAAGAGGAAGAAGAGACCAGCGACGTCCCGGACACGACGGACGAAGACGAGGACGAAGACGACGAGGCCGACGGCGAAGGTCTCGGCGAGCTCTTCGGCTAAGTCGGACGCGACGAGTTCGCAGTCTCAACGATCGACATTTTTTGCGTGCGTCACGTCGGCCAGTGGCGACGCCTCCCGTAGCGAGCAGCAAAGCGACCGGAGCGGGGTCGAGAACGCAGTTAGACGGTGGACTGGACCCGATACAGCCCCTGTCGGATGAGCCGGCGAAGCCCGTTTTCGCTCCGATCCCGGTCCACGGGGCCGTCCCGGGCATCCGCCAGGACCGCCTCCGTGACGTGTTCGCCGCTCAGCAGACACATCGGGACGCCGATCCCCGGATTCGTGTCGCCGCCGACGTAGTACAGCCCCTCGAGGCCGGGCACGCGGTGCCGGGGTCGGAGCGGGCCCGTCTGGCGGAGCGTGTGGGCCAGTCCGAGCGCCGTGCCCTGGGGTTTGTTGAACCCCCCGGCGAACTCGGAGACGCAGGCCCGTTCCTCGAAGCGGATCCGCTCGCGAAGGTCGACCCCCGTCGTCTCCGCGAGGTCCGCGAGCACGGCGTCCCGGAACCGTTCGCGCGTCGCGTCGTCGTCCTCGAGTCCGGGTGCGATCGGAACGAGGATCACGACCGTCTCGCAGCCGTCGGGGGCGACCGACGGGTCCGTCCGGGAGGGAACGTTGACGTAGTAGGCCGGATCGTCGGGCCACGCGGGGTCGTCGAAGATGGATTCGAAATGTGGAGTCCAGTCGGTCGGGAGGACGAGCGTGTGATGTTCGAACTCGGGGAGTTCGCCGTCGACCCCGAGGTACAGCATGAACGCCGACGGGGCGTAGGTTCGGTCGTCCCAGTAGTCGTCGGACCGGTCCGGAACGCCCGCGGGGAGGAGGTCTCGCTCGACGTGGGCCGGCGGCGCGTTGCAGACGACGCGGTCGTAGCGGGTTCGCCCCGCGTCAGTCGTGACGGCGAACCCGTCGGGGGTCGGCTCGAGGGCGTCGACCGGCGTCCCGGTTTCGATCGTCGCACCCTGTTCACGGGCGACCGCAGCGACGGCGTCGACCACCTCGCGGATGCCGCCCTGTGGGTAGTAGACGCCCAGCCCGTAGTCGACGTGACTCATGAGCATATAGAGCGCGGGCGTGTTGTGGGGGGCGCCGCCCAGGAAGACCAGCGTGTACTGGACGAGTTGGCGCAGTTTCGGATGGTCGAAGTAGTCGGCGACGTGGTCGTCCATCGTGCCCAGCAGGGAGAGCCCGCGGGCCGACCGGAGCACGTCGGTCGAGAGGTAGTCCCGGAACCGCGTCCGGTTGGGCAGGACGAACCGGTTCATCCCGATCTCGTAGGCCTCGCGGGCGTCCGCGAGGTACCGCTCGAGGGCCTCCCCCGCGCCGGAGTTGTAAGATTCGAACAGGGCCTGTGCCTCGGCGGGATCGGCGGGGACGTTCGCCCGATCGCCGTCCTCCCAGAAGACACGGTAGTTCGGGTCCAGCCGCTCGAGGTCGTAGTAGTCGGAGGGTTCGCGGTCGAAATCGGCGAAGAAGCGGTCGAACAGTTCGGGCATGAGGTACCAGGAGGGGCCGGTGTCGAACCGGAACCCCTCGCCGGTCAACCGGCCCGCGACGCCGCCGACGTCGGTTCGTCGTTCGTACACCGTGACGTCCGCCCCCGCGGCCGCGAGGTAGGCGGCCGCGGCGAGGCCGCCGAAGCCCGCGCCTGCGACCGCGATCGATTCGTCGGTCAGGTCGCTCATAGTACACGTTTCGTATCGGTCACGGAAGTCTGTCAGCCGCTATTCTCGGGGTATTTAGGTTCGCCGCGGTCGGGCGGCGTCCGCGACTCGAACGGGCCGGGTCAGGGGACGTACCAGATTCCGCGACCCGCGTCGAGCCACTCGCCGATCACGACGTGTGGCAGGGCGATGACGCAGACGAAGATCGTGTAAAACGCCACGAGCCCGGTCAGGAGACCGAGTCCGCCGAGCGGGTTGGGGACGACGACCCAGAACGCCCCGGCGACCGCGGCCGTCGCCGCGCCGCCGGCGAGCATCGCACCGCAGGTGTGCTTGACGGAGAGGCCGGTCGCGGGTTCGATCCGACGCGCGTACCGCTCCCGGCCGGCCTGTCGCAGCGAGTACCACAGCGGGAAGTACAGCCCGACGGCGACGACGACGGGGACGGCCGCGAAGTAACCCACGAGCAGCCCCGTCTCGGCGACGTCGCGGAGCCAGGACGCGCCGCCCCCGACCGCGTACCCGAGCGTGAGGTGGCCGACGACCGCGAGCGCGTAGCCGACGCCGAGAACGGTCCGCGCCGACTCGAGGGCGGGCCCGAGCGCACCGACTGCCCCCGGATCGAACAGGAGGAGCATGTACGTCGAGAACCCGTTGAACGTGTCGGGCCAGGCGACGAGCGGGACGATCATGACCGCACCGCCGCGGGCGACCGCGGCGAGCGCTCGCTGGAGTCGGGTCTCGAGGTGGTCGCTCCCGACCAGTGCGTCCATGACGTGGAGGTCGCCGTGGCCGGCCTTCGCGACCGCGACGGCGAACGCGAGGCCCAGCGCCGGGATCGGCGCGACGAAAAACAGCGCGACGAACGCGGCGATACAGAGGGCGTACGCCCCCACGTACCGGGCTCCGAACGGCAGCCCGCGCCGCCTGAGGTTCGAGAAGTGTTCGTAGCCGCCGTGAGGGAGGTTCAGCGCGATCATCCCGACGAGGTAGACGACCAGTTGCGCCTCGAGCGACGGCATCTGTCCGAGCGCCTTCGCCGCGACGAACGCGACGGCAAGTCCCAGCAGCATGACACGAGAGCCCTGCACAGCGACCGTCTCGAGTGCCGGCGGAGAACCCGAGCCCCGAAATCGGTGGTGTGTCGCCATACTGGAGGTTAGGACGGCTCGCACTTGGGCGCTGACCGACATCGGGCGGGATTTTAAGAGAGTGTTCGGGAGCGTCTCGAGGAATCGGGCCGCCGTTCCCCGCCAGTCGAACAGTGTTGCCGTGTTCTTTACGTGTGTGCGGCCGTGAGTTTTCGAATGACGAATGAACCTCCGCCAGTTCACGTGGGATACTTCCCCCGCTGCCGTCCTCCCCGGGGGCCGACCGCGGCCGTCGCTCGCTCGAGGGACGGGTCGATGACGCCGCCGCTTACTTACCTGGGATTTCACGCGGCGTTCGTTCTGCCACCGATCCTCGTCCTCGGGTGGCTCGCGGTCCGACGCCCGACGGCCTGGCGGGACCGACGTGCCGTCACCGGTCTCGTGATCGTTCTCTTCCTCGCGGTGGCGTACACCACCCCGTGGACCAACCACATGATCCCGGAGGGGGTCTGGTGGTACGGCGACGGTGCAGTGCTGGGTCGAATCTGGTACACGCCGCTCGAGGAGTACCTCTTTTTCGTCCTGCAGCCTATCCTGACCGCGCTCGTACTGTTCCAGTTCCCCGCGAGGGCCGACCTGCCGCTTCGGATCCCCCGCAGTCACAGGCTCGCCGGTGCCCTCGGGGGGCTCGCGATCACCGTCGTCGGCTGGACGCTGTTCGCGGGTCCGACCTCGACGTACTACCTCGGCTCGTTGCTGCTGTGGGCGGGCCCGGTACTGGCGATCCAGTGGGCGTTCGGGCTCACGTACCTGTGGCGGGTCCGTCGGCCGGTCGCGCTCGCGATCGCCGTGCCGACGCTGTATCTCTGTGTCGTCGATCGGATCGCCATCGAGTGGGGCATCTGGATCATCTCCGGGAGCCACACCACCGGCTACACGATCGGGGGGCTCCCGATCGAGGAGGGACTGTTCTTCCTGCTGACGAACGTCTTCGTCGTCCAGGGAATCGTCCTCTACGTCTGGCTGGTCGACCGCGTCCACGAACTCCCCGCACTCGAGCGGCTTCGAACCCCGAGTGATCTCCCGTGACCGCCACACCGTCCCGGTCCGAGGGGTCGCTCGGGCGTTCGGACGCGAGCGGTGCGCGACGGCGGGCGGGACGGCTCAGTCTCGGGTTCGGTGCTGCCACGATCGTTGCCGGGTTGGCACTCGTCGCCGCCGTCGACTCGCTCCCGCTTGTCTACCAGTACCTCCCGCTCGTGGCGACCGTCGTCGTCTTCGGCCTCCCCCACGGCGCGGTCGATCATCTCGTGCTCCCGCGCGCGCGGAACGACCCGGTCACGTCCCGATCGATGGCCGCCGTGGGAGTGCTCTATCTCGTCGTGGGGACGAGTTACGCGGCCGTCTGGTTTCTCGCACCGGCGCTCGCGTTCGCCCTGTTCGTTCTCGTGACGCTTTTCCACTGGGGACAGGGTGACGTCTACGCGCTGCTCGCGTTCACCCGCGACGGCACCTACCTCGAGAGCCGTGCTGCTCGCGCGCTCTCGCTGGTCGTTCGCGGCGGGCTGCCGATGCTCGTCCCGCTGGTCGCGTTCCCCGAGCAGTACGCGTTCGTCGCCGGAACGCTGATCGGCCTGTTCGATCCCGCGGCGGCGGCCGCGCTCGAGCCGGTCTTCGAGCCTGCGGTCCGGGCGGCGGTCGGCCTCGGGTTCGGCGCGCTCGTCGTCGCCTCGCTCGTCCTCGGCTACCGTCGCAGCGCCGGTGACGCGCTCGAGCCCTGGCTGATCGACGTCGCCGAGACCCTCGGTCTCGTCGCCTTCTTCGCCCTCGTGCCCCCGATCCTGGCGATCGGGCTCTACTTCGCGCTGTGGCACTCCGTTCGACACGTCCTCCGGACGCTGCTCGTCGACGACCCCGCGGTCGCAGCCCTCGCCGACGGGAACGACCTCGCGGCCCTGGGCCGGTTCGCCCGCGACGCCGCGCCGCTGACGGTCGCCGCCCTCGGGGTGCTCGGCGGGCTTGGACTGCTGGTACCCCGGACGCCTGCGACCGTCCCCGACGTCGCCGCCCTCTATCTCGTCTGTATCGCCGTGCTGACCCTGCCCCACGTGGTCGTGGTCTCGCTGCTTGATCTCGAGCAGCGGGTGTGGTCGACCCCGTGACCGTGAGCGGGCAGGCGCGGGTTTAAGTACGAGCGGGCGGCCAGAGGGGGCGATGGCTGTCGGTCCGGTCGAGGTAGTCACCGATCCCGCGCTGTCGTTCCGGCTGCTCGCCTGGTCGCTCGCCGGCGCGGCGCTGGGGTGTTGTAGCGGCCTCGTTCCGGGCCTGCACGCGAACAACTTCGCGTTCCTGCTCGCCGGCGTCGCGCCGTCGGTCCCGGGGCCGCCGCTTTTCGTCGGCTCCGCGATGCTCGCGGCCGGCGTCGTCCACACCTTCCTCAACGCCGTGCCCGCGATGGCGCTGGGCGTGCCCGACGCCGAGATGGCCGTCACCGCCCTGCCGGGCCACCGGATGGTACTCGAGGGCAGGGGATACGAGGCGATCCGGCTCTCCGCGCTCGGGAGCGTGCTCGCGGTGCTTGCCGCCGTGCCGCTCGCCGTCCCCGTTACGCGAGCCGTCACGGCGGTCTACCCGACCCTCCGGGCGAACCTCCCGCTCGTGCTTGCGGCGGTCGTCGTCGCGCTGCTCGCCTCCGAACGGACGTGGCGGAGCCGTGCCGTCGCCCTGCTCTCGTTCGCGCTGGCGGCGGGTCTGGGTATGCTGACCCTGGATCTCTCCCCCGACGCGCCCCTCGAGGCCGGCGGCACCCTCGCGCCGCTGTTCGCGGGCCTGTTCGGCGCGCCGGTGTTGATCGACGCCGCGTTCGGGAGCGGCATCCCGCCCCAGCGGGACGACGCGATCGCGATGTCCCGTCCGCTGGTTGGGACGACGGCCGTCGCCGGGGCGCTCGCGGGAGCCGTCGTGGGCTACGTCCCTGGGGTGTCGGCCGCGATCGCGGGCGTCGCGGTGCTCGCGCTCGTGCCGGGCGGTGCGGGCGACCGGGGCTATATCGTCGCGACCAGCGGCGTCGACACGGCCAACGCGATCTTCGCGCTGTTCGCGCTCGCCGCCATCGACCGTCCCCGGACCGGCGTGATGGTCGCCTTCGAGCGGACGAACGCGCCGCTGGCGCTGCCCGTCCTGGTCGGGGTCGTGGTGCTCGCCGGCCTGATCGGCTTCGTCCTCGTGATCGCCGTCGGGGACGCCTACCTCGAGTTGGTGGGGCGGCTGCCCTACTGGAAGGTCTCGGCGGCCGTCCTCGGGCTTCTGGTCCTCCTCTCGTTCCTGTTTACCGGCCCGATGGGGGTTGCCGTCTTCGCTGCCGCGGCCGTCGTGGGCATGGTCCCCGTACGGTTGCGAGCGCGGCGGGTCCACCTGATGGGGGTGTTGATCGGCCCGCTGCTGTTCGGAGCGTAACTCGAGTCGTCTCGAGCCGTGGCGCCGGGCCGTCGAGACCGAAACCCGGCTATTCGGCCGCGCTCGCCTCCCGCGCCGCCGTCATGACCCTCCCCACGCGCTCCGGGTCGACCGCGTTCGTCGTCTCGCCGCCGTCTTTCAGCGCCGTCCCGACGACGACCCCGTCCGCGCCCGCCTCGAGACAGTCGCCGACGGTCTCTGCGGTGACGCCGCTGCCGACCAGTACCGGCGTCTCCGGCACGGCCGCAGCGACTCGGCGCACGTCCTCGAGCGCCGCTTCCCGTCCGGTTCCCGACCCAGAGACGAGGACGCCGTCGGCCCGCCCGCGTCCGACCGTCTCGCGCGCGGCGCGTTCGACGCCAGCGTCGCCGATCGGCGTCGCGTGCTTGACGTGGACGTCCGCGAGCACGGCCACGTCGGCCTCGAGTCGCTCCCGCAGTCGCATCGTTTCGTGTGCCTGCCCCTCGAGGACGCCCTGGTCGGTCGCGGCCGTCCCGACGTGGACGTTGACCCGGACGAACGCGGCGTCGACCGCCGCCGCGATCGACAGCGCCGCCTCGGCGTCGTTCCGGAGGACGTTGACGCCGAGCGGGACGTCGACCTCGCGTCGAACCGCAGCGGCGACGGCGGTCATCTCCGCGACGACGTGTTTCGGCACGGAATCGGGGTGGAACGGCGCGTCGCCGAAGTTCTCGAGAACGATCCCGTCGACGCCGCCGGCGACGAGTCGACGTGCGTCGGCAAGCGCCCGCTCCCGGACGAGTCCACGGTCGCCGTCGAACCCGGGTGCGCCGGGCAGCGGCGGCAGGTGTATCATGCCGATCACCGGACGAGCGGCGTCGAACCGCTCGAGGAACGGCGGCTGCGATGCTGTGGCCATGTGAGACCGTGACGCCTCGAGGGAGAAATACCGTTCGCTGGACCGCGCCGGACCCCGCCACGGCCTCCGAACGGGTTCGGGAGCGAACCGCAAGGCGGCAAAGCCGTCCCCGTCCGAGTGCGTTTTTCCCGCGGCGTGGCTACGCCCGCGTACATGAGTGACCTCTTCTCTCCGCTATCGCTGCGGGACTGTGAGATACCCAACCGGATCGCGGTCTCGCCGATGTGTCAGTACTCCTGTGACCCCGACGGGCTGCCGACCGAGTGGCACCGCGTCCACCTCGGCAGCCGGGCCGTCGGCGGCGCGGGGATCGTGATGACCGAGGCGACCGCCGTCTCGCCCGAGGGACGGATCACGCCCCACGACCTGGGGATCTGGAGCGACGAGCACGCCGAAGCCCTGCGGCCGATCACCGAGTTCGTCCGCGACCAGGGGAGCGTACCGGCGATCCAGCTCGCCCACGCGGGCCACAAGGCCAGCAAGACCCGTCCGTGGGACGGCAACGTTCCCATCGCCCCGGACGAGACCGATCCCGACGGCGCGGACGGCTGGGAAGTCATCTCCACCTCGCCCGACGCGTACCCGCCGTTCTCGGGCGATCGACCCGCCATGCGGAAGGCGACCCAGGACGACATCGAGGGCGTGATCGAGGCGTACCGCGACGCCGCCGAGCGTTCGCTCGAGGCCGGCTTCGAGATTGCGGAGGTTCACGCCGCCCACGGCTACCTGCTCCACGAATTCCTCTCGCCGGTCACGAACCGCCGCGAGGACGACTACGGGGGGAGCTTCGAGGACCGGACGCGACTTCTCCGGGAGGTCGTCCGGGCCGTCCGGGACGTCTGGCCCGAGGAAAAGCCCGTTTTCGTCCGCATCTCCGGAACGGACTGGCTCGAGGACCGCGACTCCTGGGACGTCGACCAGTCGGTCCGGCTGGCGGACGACCTCGCCGAACTGGGCGTCGACCTGGTCGACGTCAGTTCCGGCGGGCTCCACCCCGAGCAGGACGCGCCGGGCGGGCCGAACTTCCAGGTGCCGCTGGCCGAAGCGGTTCGCCAGGGATCCGACGTGGCCGTCGGGGCCGTCGGCGGGATCACCGAACCCGAACAGGCCGACGCGCTCGTGCGAAACGACCGCGCGGACCTCGTGCTGGTCGGTCGCGAGTTCCTCCGGGATCCGTACTTCGGGCTCCGGGCAGCCGAGGACCTCGAGACGGACGCTCCCGAGGAGTGGCCGATCCAGTACCGGCGAGCGGTCCGGTAGTAGTAAAGGGTTCGGCGAACATCTTCTCCCCTCGTCCCAGCCGATGGGAGCAGTCGGACGCTTCAATGAGACGGTGGGCTATCGTTCGAACGACGCATGACCGTTGACGAAGGGAGCCGTCGAACGTTCCTGAAAGCGGCCGGCGCGGCGGGTGCGACCGTGCTCGTGGCCGGCTGTTCGGGTAACGACGGGGACGGCGACGGCGAGGACGAGACGGAGAACGGTAACGAAGACGATGGCGGTTCCGACGGGTTCGAAATCGATCCCGGCACACAGATCGAACTCGACGGCCAGACCGCCGGCTGGGAAGGACTCGCCCCCGGCGACATCGAAGGCGAGCAGAACCCGACGCTGATCCTGCAGGAGGGCGAAGACTACGAGATCGGCTGGACCCAGGGCGACGGATCCCAGCACAACATCGAGATCCGCGACGATGGCGGCGACGTCGTCGACGACCTCTCGACGGAGCAGGTCGCCGAACCCGAAGACCAGTGGCTCGAGTTCACGGCCAGCAGCGAGATGGCCAGTTACGTCTGCAACCCCCACGAGACCACGATGATCGGGGATATCGTCGTCGAGTAGCGCGCCCGACCGGAATCGCCCGACGGAATCGAACGTCGCGAATCGCGTTGTCTCCGCCGGCGGTCGACCACCCGACCGTCGGTGTCATCCATCATCACCCTTCATCCTTCAGCAGTTACTCTCCCAGCGTCGATGCCGGATGGTCGTTCTCGCTACCGGAAGTCGCAACCCGGAGCGAATCGTCCCGAACCGCGTGGGTCCGCTGGGGGTACGGGATGTCGATGCCCTCCCGGTCGAACGCCGAATGGATCGCCTCGATCGCCGCCGTTCGGGCGTCGTGTTCCCGACGCTTCGTCGGGTCGGCGATCCAGATCTGTACTTCGAGGGCGATCGCGGAATCGCCGAACCGCTTTGCCACCGCCTTCGGGGCCGGCGTATTCTTGATCTCCTCGACCTCCCGAACGGCGTCGACGGCCACCGATCGCGCGTGCCCGAGGTCCGCATCGTAGTCGACGCCGACCTCGAGGTCGATCCGGAGCTGGTCGTTGCGCGAGAAGTTGACGAGTTGGCTGTCGGTCACCTCGTCGTTCGGGACGAGGACGTGGGTGTCGTCGAACGTCTGAATCTTGGTCGTGAAGATGGTGACGTCGGTGACGATCCCGTCCGTCTCGTTGACCTCGATCCAGTCGCCGACGCGGAACGGCCTCGAGAAGAGCAGGATGAACCCGGCCAGCATCGCGGCGAGGGTCTCCCGGGCGGTAAGCGCGACGAGGGCCGTGAGCGCGCCGGCGCCGATGAAGACGTTCGTCAGGTCGATCCCCCACAGCGTGAGGATCACCACGCCGACGAAGGAGACGATCGCCACGTCGGCGACGTGGTGGGCGACCTCGCTCTGGTGTTTCGTGATCGCCTTCGTCTCGGCCGCCTTGTCGATCGACCTGTTGACGGCCCTGATGGCGAGATACGCCGTTGCGAGAAGCGCGACGGTGACGAGTTGCTGGGCGGCGACCCACCGGCCGAACGTCATCGTCCGAAACGTGATCCAGAGCACGAACGTCACGCGCCAGACGACGCTGAGCGCGTACACGGTTCCGCCGACGACCGTCGCAAGCGCGAGGATCGACGCGATCTCGCCCGTCTGTGAGCCGAACCGCCGCTCGACTGTGGGCCGCAGTCGCGAGATTCCGAGGACCGCACCGGTCGCGAGGGCGACGATGGCTACCGTCGCGAGCAACTGGCTCTGGAGGGAGCCGAGATACGCGTCCTGGATGCGCGGGACCGGCTCGGGACGGAGCGAAGACTGCAAGACGTGAAGGCGAAAATGACGACCGACCATCCCGGACGGATGGATAGCGGTCCACTCCGTTTGTATGCAGACCCGGCAGTTTCAACCTCGGCCCGGAGTCGCTGGCGGGCTGATTTCCGTCGAACGCGAGCGGGCGAGGGGCGACGGTGCGGCCTACCCGTCGCGCCACTTGATCGAACAGCCACGTGACGGCTGCCACTCGAGGTCGACCTCCTCGCCGGCAAGGACCGCGTCGATGGCCTCGCGGATGTGATACCGCGTCGGCTCGTCGTCGGGATTCAGGGCGTCGTCGAGTCGGCCCTGGTAGACGAGGCGGAACTTGCCGTCGGCCCGCTCGAAGAGGAACGGATCGGGCGTGCATTCCGCGCCGTAGGCCTCGGCGACTTCCTGGCTCTCGTCCCGGAGGTAAGCGTCGTACCGGATCCGTCCGTCCGCGACGTACTCGCGCATCTTCTCGAGGGAATCCTCCGGGTACTCCTCGGCGTCGTTGGGGTTGATCCCGACGACCGAGACGTCGTCGTACTCGGCAGCGAGTTCGTTCAGGAGGTCGAACTTCGCCTGCGCGTACGGACAGTGGTTGCAGGTGAACACCACCAGCAGCGCCTCGTCGTCCGCGAACGACTCGAGCCGGTACGTTTCGCCGTCGACGCCCTCGAGTTCGAACGCCGGGGCGTGGTCGCCGGCCTCGAGGTCGGTGTCTGACTCCCGTTGGACCATACGTGAACGTGTCACCGCTCGGGTCTTAATACCGCGGTCCGCGCGGCGGCCTCGCCTGTCGGCCGAAACCGACGGCCCACATATTTGTACCCCCCGCAACATCGATGGAGTATGCAAACGCTCGAGGTCACCGACGAACAGTACGCGTTCATCCAGCGACTCCGCGCGGAGATCTCCGAGGACGTCGTCGGCAGGTACGGGTTCGTCCGCGAACAGGACGCGATCCAGTTCCTGATCGACAACCTCGGCGACGAGGTAGACGTCGAACTGGACGCCGAGTTCGACGCCTCGGCGACCGACGACGTCGCGGACTCCGTCGACGCAGCGATCGACGGCCAGCCGGACCCGAACGAACTCACCTACGACGAGGAGCCGGTCGAAGACGGTGCGGACGACGCTTCCGGGGAAGGAGACGACGGGGCCACAGAGGAGGAACTCGAGGACGGGAGTGAGGGGACGGACGATGCCGACGCCGAGGACGCGACCGACGACGATGCCGGTGCCGGGACGAACGGTGACGGAGACGGCGAAGCCGACGACGACGACATGCTCGACGAGATGATGAGCCTCCTCGAGACCCACGACGACAAGTGGGAGGAATCCTCGTCCTCGGACTATCGCTACAGCGTCGAACTCCCCGACGGATCGACCGAAGAGGTCCAGACGAAAGACGACGTGCGGGCGCTGCTGTTCAAGAACTACCGATAACCGCAGTGCTCGAGTCCCGGGATCCCCCGAGGACGCCGACCGTAGCCGTCGTGTCTCTTTCTCCCCCTCGACCGATAAATCAGCTACTTAGACCGTCAAATCCGACGAAATCCGGCTTTTTGTACCGTCGGTTCGAACGGAGCCACATGGCCGTCCCCTCGAGGGACCGATTCGCCGCGCTGTACGAGGCCCTCGAGCGGGACGAACGGCGGGCGTTCGTCGCCGCCCTCTGGGACGCCTGCGGCTGGGACACGACGGTGGAGGGAGGCGTCGTCGTCGCCGTCCGCGACGGCCGAACTCGCCGGCTGAGAGTCGAGGTTCCTCCGACCGACGACGCCGTCGACCCCGCGAGCCTGCGGGATCGATTGCTCTACGCGATCGACCGCGAGGAAGGGGAACGGCTGTTCCGCGAGTACTTCGGGACGGCCCTCGAGGACGCGACTCGGACCGATGACGACGAGTTGGTGACCGACCCGGGGAACGAAACCCGCGACCGAAAACCCCCGATCGCGAGGCTGCTGCTCGTTTGCGCCGTATTGGGGATCGTCGTTGCGTCGCTGTCCTTCGGCCCGGCCGTGCTCGGCGGTCCCACCGTCGAACAGGGGTCGGAGGCCGAACCGGCGGCAACGGACCCGGACGACCGGGGCGACGCGGAGCCGGATTCCGACCCGCGATTGGACGGCCCGGAGTCGACGGCCGAAAACGCGGGTTCGGCGGCACTGACGGCCGAGGAGGGAGCGGGACTCGAGGGGACCCCCGGCAGTACCCAGGGGCCGCCGCCGGAGATCTTCCTCACCGGCGTGGACGATCCCGACCGCGTCGCCGCCGAGCACCTCGAGGCGCTCGAGGGGATCGACGCTCTGACGCTGCAGGTCACGGTCGCCGGGCCTCGAGAAGCGACCCCCGCGGCGACGCCGCCCGGGGAGTTCCGCGTCCGGATCGAGGACGACGCTTACCGGTTCGAGGCAGGACCGGACTTCGGGGGTAACGACCGGGAGACCGCCGCGGAACGGTACGGCGACGGCGACTACGAGTACGTCGTCGTCGAAGGCGACGGTGGCCGCTCGTACGAACGCCGTCCGCTCGCACCGGACGCGAACCCGGCGAGACACAGCGCACGGATCGGGGCCGACCTCGCCGAAACGCACCTGATCGACCCGGACGCCGACGTCTCGACCGCGCTGGTCGACGGGATCGTCGGGTACCGCGTGAACGCGACGGAGCCGCCGGCCCCGCTCGCGAACGCGACCGACGGCTACCGGGCCACCGCGTTCGTCGCACAGACCGGGGTCGTCCTCGAACTCGAGGTCACCTACCACCACTACCCGACCGGGGCGGACGTCCGGATCGAATTCCGGTATCAGGACGTCGGCGAGACCGTCGTCGAGCCACCCGCGTGGTACGACGCGGCCAGGTCCGCGACCGGCTGATTCCCGCCCGGGCCATGGATGGGACTCCCAGCCCGCTCGATCGCGTCCGTGTGGAACCGACAATTCTTTGACCGAGAACAATACTTTTGGTCGCGCTCGCGCTTCGAGGTGGTATGAGCGAACGCGAGGTGCTCGAGTTGCTTCGAGAGAACGCGCGATACTCCGCGGAAGACATCGCGCGAATGACCGACCTCGAGGAGAGCGAGGTCGAAGCAGCGATCGAAGAACTCGAGGCCGCAGGCGTAATCCGCGGCTATCGGGCGGTCGTCGACTGGGACGCCCTCGAGGAAGAGACCGTCCGCGCCGAGGTCGAACTCAACGTCGAACTCGACCGCGAGACGGGATACGACGACATCGCCCAGCGCCTCGTACGGTTCCCCGAGGTGACGGCGCTCCGGCTGGTCAGCGGCGACTACGACTTCGACATGGAGATCGAGGGCGATTCCATCCGGGAGGTGTCGCAGTTCATCAGCGAGAAGGTCGCGCCGGTCCCCGAGATCACCCAGACGGTCACCCACTACGTGATGACTTCCTACAAGGAGCAAGGGATCGAACTCGGCGACGGCGAGGAGGACGATCGTCTCTCGTTCTCGCCATGACCCGCGAGTCCGACGCCGGTTTCGAGTCCGAGTCCGAGTCCGAGTCCGAGGTCGAGTTCGACTTCGAGCCCTCGGAACGCGTGCAGGCGGTGCCGCCCTCGGGCATCCGGCGGTTCTTCGAAATCGCCGAGGAGCGCGACGAGGTCATCTCGCTCGGGGTCGGCGAGCCCGACTTCGCGGCCCCCTGGGCGGCCCGCGACGCGGCGATCACCTCCCTCGAGCAGGGCAAGACCTCCTATACGGCCAACCGGGGGATGCGCGAACTCCGGGAGGCCATCGCCGACTACGCCGACGACCGGTTCGACCTGGACTACGATCCGGGCGAGGAGATCATCGTCACCGCCGGCGCGAGCGAGGCCGTCGACCTCGCCTTCCGGGCGTTCGTCGATCCCGGCGACACCGTCGCCGTCGCCCAGCCGTCGTACATCTCCTACGAACCCGGCGTGATCTTCGCCGGCGGGGAGGTGCTGCCCGTCCCGACCTACCGCGAGGACGACTTCCGGCTCACCGTCGACGCCCTCGAGGCGGCCGGTGCGGACGAGGCCGACCTGCTCGTGCTCTGTTACCCGAACAACCCGACGGGGGCGATCATGCGCGAGACGGACCTCGAGCCCATCGCCGAGTTCGCCCGCGAGCACGATCTGCTGGTCCTCTCCGACGAGATCTACGCGGAGTTGACCTACGACGGCGACGGCGAGCACACCTCTATCGCAACCCTCGAGGGGATGCGCGAGCGAACGGTCGTCTTCAACGGCTTCTCGAAGGCTCACGCGATGACCGGGCTCCGGCTGGGATACGCGCTGGCCCCCGCGGACGCGGTGGGCGCGATGAACAAGATCCACCAGTACGCGATGCTGTCGGCGCCGACGACGGCCCAGCACGCCGCCCTCGAGGCGCTCGACTCCTGCGGGGACGAGGTCCGGGACATGGTCGATCAGTACGACCGACGGCGGCAGTTCGTCCTCTCGCGGTTCCGCGAGATCGGTATGGACGTCTTCGAGGCCAGGGGGGCGTTCTACTGTTTCCCCGAGGTGCCCGAGGGCTGGACGAGCGAGGAGTTCGCCGAGGAACTGCTCCGCGAACAGGGCGTCGCCGTCGTCCCGGGTGACGTCTTCGGGACCGGCGGGGAGGGTCACCTCCGCGTCTCGTACGCGACGGGGCTGGCCGACTTACGTGAGGCGCTGGGGCGGATCGAGGCGTTCGTCGACGAGCACGCCGAGGGCTCCGAAGGCTGACGACGGACTCGAGCGCGGCCGAATGGTCCGATCAGGACAGCCGCGCTGCGATGTCGGCCTCGGTAATGATCCCGACCGTCTCGCCGGCTTCGGTGATCATCACGGCCTTGTAGTGCTCGAGCAGGTTGCTGATCTCGTCGAGCGTGGCGTCCTTCGAGACCGTCGGGAAGCTCTCGCTCATGTGTTCTTCGACGGGCTCGTCGCGTGCCTCCGAGTCGAGGTGAACGAGGTCGCTCTGGCTGATCGAGCCGACGGGGATCCCGTCCTGAATCACCGCGAGCTGGGAGTAGGCCTCCTCCTCCATCTTGCGGGCGGCCTCGCCCACGGAGTCGTCCGGCGAGACGCTGACGACCGCCTCGTTCATCAGGTCTTCCGCGCGGATGACGTCGCTTTCGGCTTTCTCGAGGGCGTTGACGATCCGCCGGAGCGTCGAGAGGCGCGGGTCGACGTCGCCGCCCTCGATCCGGGCGATCAGCGGCTGGGAGACCTCGGCTTTATCGGCGAGTTCGCTCTGGGTCAGCCCGAGTTCGGTACGCCGTTGGCGGAGGTCCGCCGGGGTCGGGAGTTCCATACGGTACAATAACCACGGGTTATCAAAAACACTTTGGGTCGGTCCCAGTATCGGGAAGCGACCGCGGGACCACCTGAGCGTACAAGCCAGCAGGTTATCCACGCGGTCGTGGACGATACGATGATTCCGATGACTGGCAAGCACACGTGGGCGATCCCGGAGGGCTACATCCCACGGGAAAGCACCGGCCCCGAACCGGAGCTAATTAGCCACGAGTCTCTCTGTGTCCTCAACACCACGGACGAGGACGCGACGCTCGAGATAACGGTCTACTTCACCGACAGCGACCCGATCGGGCCTTACGAGACGGAGGTCCCCGCGAACCGGACCAGACACTTTCGGTTCAACGAGTTCGAGGACCCTGAGCCCGTCCCGAAAGGCGAGCCGTTCGCGAGCGTGATCGAGTCGGACATCCCAGTGGTCTGCCAACATACGCGGTTGGACTCGTGACAGGCCGAGAACGCGTTGCTCTCGACGGTCGCGTACGGAGAGGGAGTCTCGTCCCTGTCAGTCACAGGGCCGTCCTCGTCCGCCGTCGCCCTGTGCGAACCGTCGCAGAACGGCCGACCGTTTGAGCGTCTACATCGGTATATCTAGCAACCTCTCGTCCCGAGAGAGGCCGTGAGTACCGTTTCCCACCTGTGGATCGGTGAACTTCCCACCGCTCGAGCCGGAAGATTTTTTCATCGATCCGATAATAACAGCGGATGTGAAAACGTGGTGATCGGGCCAGATCGTCCGACGGTATCGATGACGTCCGCCCTGGTCTTGATCGGTGGCGTGAGCGCGCTCTACGTGGTCCAATTCCGGAACTACCTGCTCTTTCACGGTCTCGTGGAAGTTTTCAGCATCCTCGTCGCCTTCTCCGTGTTCATCCTCTCCTGGCATGCGATCGAGGACATCGAGAGCCCATTCATCGCCGTCATGGGCGTCAGTTACCTGTTTATCGGTGGAGTCGATCTTCTTCATACGCTCGCGTACAAAGGCATGGGAGTGTTTCCGGAGGCGGGCGCGGATCTTCCGACGCAGCTCTGGATATTCGGACGGTACGTCGAAGCCTGGTCGTTGCTGGGCGCGGCGCTCCTCGGGTTTGTGGCTGCCCGGCGAACCTCCGTGGACGTCCAGTGGGACGAGCGGACGCTATCGTTCCTCGCCGCGGCCTACGCGCTCGTCGTCGGGATCGGTCTGAGCACCGTCTTCGTGTTCGATGTCTTTCCGACGACGTACGTGGAAGGGAGCGGCCTCACCTCGTTCAAGATCAGCAGCGAGTACGGCATTGTCGGACTTCTCGCGATCACTCTTGCCCTGCTGTACGGCTTCCGGGAACGGTTCGCGACGCGGGTGTACCAACTGCTTGCCGCGTCGATCGTGCTGACGATGGGGGCGGAACTCGCCTTCACGTTCTACGTCGACGTGTACGGGATCTCGAACGCCGTCGGCCACTTCTTCAAGATGGGCTCGTTTTACCTGGTCTACCTCGCCGTAGTGAAGACAGGAATTCGGGACCCCCAGAAGACGCTCTACCGGGAGATCGCTCGGCGAGAAGCGGAAACTCGCAAGTTCAAGAAGGCGGCCGACTACTCCGGCCACGCGATTATGATCACCGACGCCGAGGGAACGATCCAGTACGTGAACCAGTCGTGGGAAGAGATGACGGGCTACTCGGCGGCGGAGGCGACCGGGCGCAACCCCCACATTCTCAGCTCTGGCGAACACGACGATCGATTCTACGAGGAGTTCTGGGGGACCATCCAGAACGGCGAGGTCTGGGAAGGCGAAATCATCAACGAACGCAAGAACGGCGAGCGGTTCGTCATCTCTCAGACGGCCGCGCCGATCGTGGGTGACGACGAGGAGATCCAGCACTTCGTTGCAGTTAACGACGATATCACTGAGCAGAAAGCCTACGAAGCGGAACTGGAGAGCGACCTGCAACGGAGCGTCACGCAGTTGCAGGTCCTGGGTCGCGTACTCCGGCACAACATCCGCAACGAGATGAGCGTGATCATAGGGAACGCGGAGACGATCGCGGAGGACGCCTCCGACGACGTCGCCCAGCGGGCATCAGTGATCGCCGACGAGGGCAACCGAGTCCTCGAGCACGCCGAGAAGCAACGGGAAATCGTCGAACTCCTCCTCGAGCCCTCGAACAGGCGGCCGCTTTCCCTGGCGGAGGTGATCGAATCGGTCTCCGAGGAGTTGCAGCGTCGACACCCCGAGGCAGCGATCGCCGTCGAGGAGTTCGAGGACGTGCAAGTGCGTACACTCCCCGAAATCGAGCAGGCCCTCACGGAGGTCGTCGAGAACGCGATCGTCCACTCCGATCGAGAGCACCCGGCGGTCACGATCGCTGTGTGGTCCGTCGACGGGCGGGTCGAGGTCCGTGTCGAAGACGACGGACCGGGAATCCCCGCCGCGGAACAGCGGGTAATCTCGGAAGACGCGGACATCAGCGCGCTCCTCCACAGCAGCGGCATGGGGCTGTGGCTAGTCGACCAGATCGTCGCGAAATCCGGCGGGGTGCTCCATTTCGACGACGCCGATCCCCGCGGTAGCGTTGTCACTCTCGCTCTCCCACGGGCGTCGGCCGAGAAGAAGCACGTAGTGAACCCGCCCAGATGACCAGCCTAATCGGGTCGAACAGCGGACCGTCCACGCCCACGCCGGGGAGTCCATCGCGACGGTTCGCCAATCGGTTTGGATACGACGGGGCGATCCTCGAGTGCGGTCTCTACGACGAACCGCTCCGTCGGCGGCGTGAGACACGCTCTTCGGACGTGTTTTCGGTGACGACCTCGTACAGCAGCGCCCGCCGTCCGTCCGCTTTCGGGCGCAGGATCCGGCCGAGCCGCTGGGTGAACTCCCGTTCGCTGCCGCTACCCGAGAGCACGACCGCGACCGAGGCGTCGGGGACGTCGACCCCCTCGTCGAGGACGTTCGAGGTCGCGATCCGGCTGTAGGTCCCCTCGCGGAACCGCTCCAGGATCTCTCGCCGTTCCGGGGTGGCGGTCCGGTGGGTGATCGTCGGGATCAGGAACCGCTCGCTGACGTCGTACGCGAGGTCGTTGTGCGCCGTGAAGACGATCGTGCGGGCGTCGCGGTGTCGATCGAGGATCGACTCGAGGGCGTCGAGTTTCGCCTCACTGCCGCGGGCGATCTCGCGGGCGCGCTGGCGGGCGAGCAGGGCCTCCCGCGCGGCGGGATCGGAACCGGAGCGTTTGACGAGTTCCTGGTAGTCGGAGCCGCTTCGCATTTGAATGTTCGACCGCGCGAGGTAGTCGGTGAACGTCTCCTGATTGTGCTCGTATTCCTCGCGCTCCTCGGGGGTCAGCGACACCTCGAGGCGCTTGACGTCGTAGGAAGCGAGGTGGTCGCCGGCGAGTTCGTCCGCGTCGATCCGGTGGACCAGCGGCCCGACGATCCGCTCGACGACCTCGTGGGCCCCGTCCGGTCGTTCGAAGGTCGCGGTCAGGCCGAGTCGCGCGGGTGCGGCCAGCAGGCGGGCGATCTCGCGGTAGCCCTCGCCGCCGAGGTGGTGGACCTCGTCGAAGACGACGAGGCCGAACCGGTCGCCGACGGCGTCGGCCTTGCGGTAGGCGGAGTCGTAGGTGGAGACGGTGATCGGTTCGCGGCGTTGCTCGCCGCCGCCGAAACGGCCGATCGCGACGCCGTCCGATCCCCCGAGGCCCACGTTCGAGGCCGAGGCCCCGAACTCCGCCTCGAGTTCGTCGAGCCACTGCTCCTGGAGGTCGATCGTCGGGACGACGACGAGCGTCGGGACGCCGAGCCGTTCGATCGCGGCCAGCGCGATGACGGTCTTTCCGCTGCCGGTGGGGAGTTCGAGGACGCCGGCGGGTGCGCGCTGCGGAGCGTCGGAGGCGAAGTCGCCTCCGGACCCCGTCCAGCGGTCGGTCTCGAGCCAGTCCGCGAGCGCCTCGTGCTGGTACTCGCGGAGTTCGTACGTCGAGTCCAGGTCGGGAACGGACGGCAGGGAGAGGACCCGGTCGTCGATCGCCGTGGGGTCGAACGCCGCCGCCAGCGCGTGACGGAGCGGAGCGTACCGCAGGGCGGGGACGCGATGGCCGCCCGTTCGGGGATCGTCCTCGAGTTCGAGTTCGAGTTCCGGTTGCCGTTCCCACAATCGGCGGACCGTGGCCTCCTCGAGGCCGTCGATGCGGACCGTCCCGTCCTCGTAGCGGAGTTCGATCGGCGACTCGGGCGTGGCGGACCGCCTCACGGCTCGAACTGGGGGATCGATGGTCAAATACTGTCGGGATCGATCGGGGCCGGAACCGGGAGCCGACCCGGAATCCGTGGCTGGCGACGCTCGAGAGCCGTTGCGCCCCCAGAGACCTTTATGCTCGTCCGAGCCCTGTAGGACGTCGATGGCGAGCGATTCCGCGGTCGACGCCCCCGCCGTCGACCATCGGGTAGACGCAACCGACGACGCCGTTCACGGCGCCTGGAACAACGGCCTCGAGCCCGTCCTGACCGTCGCGTCCGGCGACGTCCTCGAGATCGAGTGCCGGGACGCGACCAACGGGCAACTCGGTCCGGACGCGACGGTCGCGGACCTGGCTACGCTGGACGTCGACCAGGTGCACGCGCTGACGGGGCCGATCGCCGTCGAGGGGGCCGAACCCGGGGACGTTCTCCAGGTGGAGGTGCTCGGCCTCGAGCACCGCGGCTGGGGGTACACCCTCGTCCTCCCGGGAGAGTCGGGGATGGGGTTGCTCCCCGAGGAGTTCCCGGAGCCGGCGATCCACGTCTGGGACCTCGCGGACGGCGTCGCTCGCTTCGTCGACGGGATCGAGGTACCGCTGACTCCGTTCCCCGGTATCGTCGGCGTCGCCCCCGCCGCGGACGGCGAGCACGACACGAACCCGCCGCGGGCGGTCGGCGGCAACCTCGACGTCAAACACCTCGGGGCGGGATCGACGCTGTCCCTCCCGGTCGAGGTCGAGGGCGCGCTGTTCAGCATCGGCGACTGCCACGCCGCCCAGGGCGACGGGGAGGTCTGTGTCTCGGGGATCGAAGCGCCGATGTCGGTCACCTGTCGGCTCACCGTCCGGTCGGACCTCGAGATCGATCGCCCGCGGTTCGAGACCGACGGGCCGTTCACGCCGACCGGCAGCGACGAGCCGATGGTCGGGACGATCGGGCTCGGGGACGGCGTACGCGAGGCGGCGAGAGACGCCGTCTGCGGGATGATAGACCACCTCCACGCGGAGCGGGGTCTCTCCCGGGAGCAGTCGTACGTCCTCTGTTCGGCGGCCGTCGACCTGAAGATCAACCAGTTGGTCAACGAGCCGACCTCGACCGTCTCCGCGTACCTCCCGGAGAGCGTCTTTCCCGACTGATGGCGATTCGAAGACGGGCCGTTCGGCGTCGGTGGAACACATTTGTCGATCGGGCGCATACGAGAGGCATGGATCGACACCGAGCGCTCGCGTTCCGGCCGATCGGAGGCGCGGACCCGACACGGGGCGATGACTGACGAGGACGGATTCGACGGAGCGACGCCCGACTCCGGACCGGAGACGGCGACCGACGAGTCCGGATCCGACTGCGACGACGATCGAACCCTCCCCGCCGACCTCGCGCGCCGCGCGTTCGACGTCGGGCCCATCAGCACGGTGATCGTCGACTCGGACGGCTGTATCGTCTTCGCGAACGCTCGGGCCGCCGAAACGCTCGGGCTCTCCCGTGAGGAGATCACCAGCCGACGGTACGGAGCGGCGGACTGGAAGATCCACGACGACGACGGCGCGTGCATCCCCAGGGAGGAGCATCCGGTGACGTCCGTCCTCGAGACCGGCGAGTCCGTCTTCGGATTCGAACACTGGATCGAGCGACCGGACGGCTCGGAACGGTGGCTGACGTCCAACTCCGCGCCGGTGAAAGACGAGGACGGCACGGTCGAGTCCGTCGTCGTCTCCTTCGAGGACGTGACCGCCCTGAAACGCCGCGAGGAGCGGTTGACGAGCGACCACATGCGCCGACTCGAGTTCCGAACCGACGGATCGGCGGTGCCGCCCTCCCTCCGGGTCGATCGCGGCGAGTGGCGGATCGAGGTCGAATCGGTCGTCTCGATGCCCGACGGGGCGACCGTCCAGTACATGGGGACGACGGACCTCACCGCGGGCGCGTTCGTCACCGCCGTCGAGGAGGTCCCCCACTACGTCGACGTCCGCCTGCTCAGTACGGCCGACGGCTACAGCCGAGTCGAGGCCCGCGCCGAGTCCGCGACGGTCTCGGAGGTGTTCCAGGAACTCGGCGGCCACCCAATCGCCGTCGTCATCGCCCACGACGAGGTCCGCTTTCTCGGTGACCTGCCGGGCGACGTCGATCACCGGCTGGCCGCGGAGGGCATCCGGGCGTTCCACCCCGAGGTCGAACTGGTGGCCGAGGAACTCGTCTACTCGCCGCATCTGCTGTACGACGTCGTCGTCGACGAACTCACCGACCGGCAGTTCGCTGCGCTCGAGGCGGCGTACTTCAGCGGCTACTTCGATACCCCCCGGACCAGCACCGGCGACGAGCTCTCGGAGCGGTTCGGCGTGACCAGACAGACGTTCAACCAGCACCTCCGCAAGGCCCAGCGGACCGTCTTCCGACAGCTGTACGAAAAGTCGGGGGAGAGGGCACGCTGACTAGTCAGCGTCCGCGCTTACGTCGAGGGTTCCCGTACGGACGTGCAATGAGCGACCACCTGACCCGGTCCGATTCCGGTCCGTCCCAGTCCCCCGATCATACGCCCGCCGAGAGCGACCTCACCGAAGTCGTCCACGCCCGATTCGACGCGAGCGACGATTCGGTCGTCGTCGCCGTCGTCGAAACCGTCGCGACCGTCGTCGACCGCGACCCCCTCGAGTTGCCGCCGCTGTTCGAAAGCGTCGACACCGAAGCCCTGGAAACGCTCGTGCGTTCGTCCCCCCGGAACCGGGAGACCAGCCTCGAGGTGACGTTTTCCTACATGGACTGTCCCGTTACGGTCTCGGCTCGCGGCGACGTCGTGGTCGAAGTACCCGGTCGGTAGCCGCGGTTTCTGGTTTCTGGACCGGCGCGAGTACTCGAGCCACGACTTCGGTCGGGAATGAGGGGGTTCCGAGCGCAGTCTCCCCATTGCCGGCCGGCGGACGTGTTCCGGGAACCGATACTGCTCGGATACTACGGGAGGTGATTTGCCCCCGCGTGAGCGGTGACCTCAACCCTTTTATTACCGCTGTTCGTTGACCCGAACATGAGCGAAGACGAGGGCACGAACCATTCGGCCCAGGGTGTCCCGTCAGAGGAGGAATCCGACGACGGCGAGACGACTGCCGACGAACGGTCGGCTGCCGGAGCCGAAACGGAACCAGAAACCGAACCGGACGCGTCCGACGGCGACTCGGCGCGCGGCGACGACGCGGGCGACGAAACGGAGGCTGCAAGCGACGATTCGACCCCGGCGGCGTCGGCCGACGCGGAGGTGGGGTCCGACCCCGAGTCGAACTCCGAGTCGGACTCCAAATCCGAACCCGAAGACGACCACGTCCCGGAAACCAGCGCCGACGTCCAGCGCATCCTCGACCGCGTCACCGAGTACGACGACGAACTCGCCCACAAGGTCAACTCCATCGTCGACCAGGCGCGGGACCTCTCGGGCACCGTTTCCCACCAGCGCGAGGAACTCGAGGACCTCTCCGAGCGCGTCGAGTCCCAGGCCGAGACGATCGGCCAGCTCCAGGAGGAACTCGAGGCCCGCGAACGGGCGATCGAGGAGCGCGACGAGCAACTCGAGGAGTACGAGGAGGAGATCGAGGACCTGAAGAGCCGCCTCAAGCGCAAGCAGGCCGACTTCCAGAACTACAAGAAGCGGGCCAAGAAGCGTCAACAGCAGATCAAGGACCGCGCGACAGAGGACCTGGTCGAACGACTCGTCGACGTTCGGGACAACCTCAAGCGCGCCCTCGAGGAGGAAAGCGGCGACGCCGAGAGCCTGCGCGACGGCGTCGAGATGACCCTCCGGGAGTTCGACCGCATCCTCGAGGACGAGAACGTCACGGAGGTCGACCCCGAACCGGGCGACGAGGTCGACCCGCAGCGTCACGAAGTGATGATGAAAGTCGACAGCGACCGGCCCGAGGGGACGGTCGCCGACGTCTACACGCCGGGCTACGAGATGGGCGACAAGGTCATCCAGCACGCGCAGGTGACGGTTTCGAACGGTGAACTCGCCGAGGACGAAGGCGATGCGGAGGCCGAAGCCGACGAGGACGCGGACGAGGACGCGGACGAGGACGCGGAGGCCCAGTCTGCCGCCGACGAAGCCGACAGCGGCGAGGACGCGGACGGGACCCCCGACGACTCCGACGACAGTGAGAGAGAGGCGGAGTCGGACGAGGCCAGCGACGAAAACGACGGCGAGAACGAGGGCGACGAAGCGATCGAACTCGGCGGCGAGGTCGCCGGAGACGCCGAGGCCGACGAGTAAGACGCTTCCTTCTCCGGCCGAATCGCGTTTTGGTTTCGCTCGAGCAACCCATCTCGAGGCGACTCGATTCGTCCCGATCACGGTCGCCCCCGATCGTACCGCCCGCTGCGCTTTTATTCGCGACCTGACTCGAGCTAGTAACGTTTAAACCAAAGTGCGCACAATCCACTCCATAATGGCGAGCAACAAGATTCTCGGAATCGACCTCGGGACGACGAACAGCGCGTTCGCGGTGATGGAAGGCGGCGATCCGGAGATCATCGCCAACGCGGAAGGCGAACGAACGACGCCCTCCGTCGTCGCCTTCACCGAGGACGACGAACGACTCGTCGGGAAACCGGCGAAGAACCAGGCCGTCCAGAACCCCGAGCGCACGATCCAGTCGATCAAGCGCCACATGGGCGAGGACGACTACACCGTCGAGATCAGCGAGGGATCGGAAGATCCCTCGAGCAGCCGGACGGAGTCCGGCGACGACGACGAGGAGTACACGCCCGAAGAGATCTCGGCGATGATCCTCCAGAAGATCAAGCGCGACGCCGAGGAGTACCTCGGCGACGAGGTCGAGAAGGCCGTCATCACGGTCCCCGCGTACTTCTCGGACCGCCAGCGCCAGGCGACCAAGGACGCCGGCGAGATCGCCGGCTTCGAGGTCGAGCGCATCGTCAACGAGCCCACCGCCGCGTCGATGGCCTACGGGCTCGACGACGAGTCCGACCAGACCGTGCTCGTCTACGACCTCGGTGGTGGCACCTTCGACGTCTCCATCCTCGATCTCGGCGGGGGCGTCTACGAGGTCGTCGCCACCAACGGTGACAACGACCTCGGCGGCGACGACTGGGACCAGGCGATCATCGACTGGCTCGCCGAGGAGTTCGAGGACGAACACGGCATCGACCTCCGCGAGGACCGCCAGGCCCTCCAGCGGCTGAAAGACGCCGCCGAGGAGGCCAAGATCGAACTCTCCTCGCGCAAAGAGACCGAGATCAACCTGCCGTTCATTACCGCGACGGACGACGGACCCATCCACCTCGAGAAGTCGCTCACCCGCGCGAAGTTCGAGTCGCTGACCGAGGACCTCATCGAGCGGACCGTCGAACCGACCGAGCAGGCCCTCGAGGACGCCGATTACGAGAAAAGCGACATCGACGAAGTGCTGCTCGTCGGCGGTTCGACCCGGATGCCCCAGGTCGAGGCGAAGGTAGAGCAACTCACCGGACAGGAGCCCCAGAAGAACGTCAATCCCGACGAGGCCGTCGCGCTGGGCGCGGCGATCCAGGGCGGCGTCCTCGGCGGCGAGGTCGACGACATCGTCCTGCTGGACGTCACCCCGCTCTCGCTCGGTATCGAGGTCAAGGGCGGGCTCTTCGAGCGCCTGATCGAGAAGAACACGACGATTCCCACCGAAGAATCCAAAATCTTCACCACGGCGGCGGACAACCAGACCACCGTCCAGGTCCGGGTCTTCCAGGGTGAACGCGAGATCGCCGAGGAGAACGAACTGCTCGGCGAGTTCCACCTGACCGGCATCCCGCCGGCACCCGCCGGAACGCCCCAGATCGAGGTCACGTTCTCCATCGACGAGAACGGGATCGTCAACGTCTCCGCCGAGGACAAAGGCTCCGGCGAGAGCGAGGAGATCACCATCGAGGGCGGCGCCGGCCTCTCGGACGACGAGATCGAGCGCCTGCAGCAGGAGGCCGAAGAGCACGCCGAGGAGGACCAGAAGCGCCGCGAGCGCATCGAGGCCCGCAACACGGCCGAGGCGACGATCCAGCGCGCCGAGAAACTCTTAGAGGAGAACGACGAGCAGGTCGACGACGACCTCCGAGAGACGATCGAGGCGGCCATCGAGGACCTCGAGGAGACGATCGACGACGGCGAGGCCGACGCCGAGGAGATCGAGACGGCGACCGAGGAACTGAGCCAGGAACTCCAGGAAATCGGCAAGCAGGTCTACCAGCAGCAGGCCGAGGGCGCAGCGGGCGCCGGCGGCGCTGCTGGCGGTGCCGCGGGCGGCGCTGCGGGTGCCGGCCCCGGCGGCATGGGCGGTATGGGCGGCGGCCCGAACCCCGGTCCGGGCGCCGGTGCCGGTGCGGGCGCCGCCGGTGCCGAGGACGACGAGGAGTACGTCGACGCCGACTTCGAGGACGTCGACTTCGACGAGGACGACGAGGAGTAAACGACGCCCGCGACGGCGACCCCGTTCGCCGTTCGGGGTGCCGTCGTGGTCGCTAACTGTACGAACGCGAAGCGCGTCACCGTAGTCGGATCGGACTCGAGGATTCGCCGATCCCCCTCTCGAGTGTGCCGTCGCTCGCCACTCGCGTCCCGTTCACAGCCTTCGTTCGTTTGAAGTGGCTCAACCGACTATCGGTGGACAACGAATGAGCGAGGATTTCTACGACGTGCTCGGTGTGAGCCCCGACGCCTCCACCGAGGAGATCAAGAAGGCCTACCGGGAGAAGGCCACGGAATACCACCCGGACGTCAGCGACGATCCCGACGCCGAGGAGAAGTTCAAGAAGATACAGAAGGCCAAGAAGGTCCTGACCGACGAGCAAAAGCGCAAGGCCTACGACCGGATGGGCCACGACCGCTACGAACAGGCCGAGAAACACGGTTTCGACGCCGGCGAAGGCGGCGCAGGTGGCATGGGCGGCGACCCCTTCGGCGGCATGGGCGGTGGCGGCATGGGCGGCGGCCTCGGCGACATCTTCGAACAGGTCTTCGGCGGCGGCGCGGGCCGCGGCCGACGCCGCCAGCGCAAGGGCCAGGACCTCCGAACGGAACTCGAGATCGACCTGGAGGAGGCCTTCGAGGGCGTCGAGAAGCAGTTCACGATCGAACGTCCCGAGGCCTGTGACGCGTGTAACGGCGAGGGCCATCCGCCGGACGCCGACTCCCGAACCTGTCCGGAGTGTCAGGGTCGCGGCCAGAAACGGCAGGTTCAGCAGACGCCGCTCGGCCGGGTCCAGCAGACGACCACCTGTCGCCGCTGTGAGGGCGAGGGGACGATCTACTCCGAGACCTGCAGCGAGTGTCGCGGCGAGGGGTACGTCCGCAACGAGACGACCCTGACCGTCGAGGTCCCGGCCGGCATCCAGGACGGCCAGACGCTGCGGATGGAACGCGAGGGCGCGCCCAGCCCCGACGGCGGTCCGAAAGGCGACCTGCTGATCGACGTCTCGATCCGCGAACACGAGCAGTTCGAACGCGAGGGCGACGACCTGCGCTACCGCCTCCCCATCTCGTTCCCGCAGGCGACGTTCGGCGACACGGTCGAGGTCCCGACGCTCGACGGCGCGGCCGAGTTCGAGATCCCCGCGGGCACCCAGAGCGGCGAGACGTTCCGCCTCGAGGGCAAGGGGATGCCCCGCCTGCGCGGGCGCGGCCAGGGAGACCTCTACGTGCAGGTCCAGGTCGTCACCCCCGAGAGCCTGAACGAGGAACAGCGCGAGGCGCTCGAGGCGTTCGCCGAGGCCGGCGGGGACGAGATCGAGGTCAACGAAGGGTTCTTCGAGAAGATCAAGCGAGCGTTCTGAGGCGTTTAGCAACCGCGAGACGGTCGCTTGCTGCCGCTGGCCGTCCATTCATACCGGGATCCGGTGGTGGCCTCTCGCTCCCTTCCGCCCTCACGTCTATTCTCGGTGATAATATCCGCAGGGTGGGATTTCGGGTCGAATCGGTGATCACTGGGCTGTCTCCCCTCGAGCGTGGGCTACCGGCCGACCGGCAACGGGCCGACCCAATTCGGTGTTACCCGCGCCCGGTCACCCGGTCAGTCGTCGAATAAATACTGCCGGTTCGCAACCTGAAATTCGGTATCCGTTTACGTTCTCCAGAGTGTGCTAGCCTGAACATTCGCCGTAACAGGTGATTTCCGGATTATGTCGCCGGTCGGGCTCGACGGTTTCTTTCCACACATTGTTTCTCATGCAAAATAGTGAACCGTGGCCTGGAGATAGTACCGGTCGCATGGTACGAATTCAACCCGCACAACAGGTACAGGTGCCCGAATGGTTGCAGGAGCCGGTTGCGGAACTGCTCACGTTCCTGCCCCGGATCCTCGGAGCGCTGGTCATCCTCTTCGTCGGCTGGATCGTGGGTCGACTCGTCGCGCGAGTCGTCCGCGGGATCGCCGACGGCGTCGAACTCGACCGGATGGTCCTCGAGACGCCGCTCGGGCGGATATTAGGCGGCACGGAAGGGGCCGTCTCGAGAGCGTTCGGAAAGCTCGGAAAGTGGCTGGTCTACGGCCTCGCCGTCCTCGCGGCCGCGAACGCCCTCGCGATCCCGACGCTCTCCGAGTGGATCTCGACGGCCGTCGCTTACCTGCCCGCCCTCATCGCGGGCCTGCTCGTCATCGTCCTCGGGTTCATCGTGGCCGATTTCATCGGCGACGTGATCGAGCGGACCCGGGCGGCGACGGAGACGGCCTACACCAGTTGGTTCGCGGACGGCGCACGGATGTTCCTCTACTTCACGGCGATCGTCATCGGCCTCGACACGATGGGGATCGACGTTGGCATCCTGTACGTCTTCGCGCGGGCGCTGGCCTGGGGCCTGGCGGCCGCCGTCGCGATCGGTGCCGGCGTCGCCTTCGGGTGGGGCGGCAAGGACTACGTCGCCGAGAACATCGACCGCTGGATGGGCCGCGCGAGTTCGGCCGGACCCGCCGAAGGCGGGACCGGAACCGGCGGACGGCAGAGTACGAGCGAGTCCCCCGGACCCGACCGCGAACCCGGTCCCGGGCCGGGTACCGAGGAGGACTGATACGGTTCACTGTAAGTCATTCCCGGCGCAACCGCCGCCCGGGTCGCGGTTGCCCCGGGACATCGGGACCGGGATCCGTATGAGTCGATCCGACCTGACGCGGCCGCTGTCGGGTGACGGGCGAACCCGCTCGCCCGCTCACTCCGCCGGCGACGCCTCGGTTTCGGCTTTCGTCCCGCCCGTCCGAAACAGCGGACGGACCGGCACGACCACGGAGGAGCGAACGACCCGTCCGTCGATCGATCGCCACTTCTCGAGTCGCGCGAGGCGGTGGGTGTCGGCGTACGCCTCCTCGATTCGGTCGAGGATCGCGTCGAAGGCGTCCGCGTCGAAGTCGGCTGCCGGAACGCGGTCGGTGGTGACGGCGATCCCGCGCAGTTGTGGCACGACGTCGAGTCGCCCCTCGAAGAGGTACTCCAGGTCCTCGATCCGGTCGTGGACCGCGCCGACGGACGGCCCGTCCGTCCCCCCGGGGAACGAGACGTAGGCCTGGTACTGATCCGGTCGACCCGTCACGCGACGCCTCCAGATCGTTCGTAGCCAGTTCATCGGTTCCCCCCGGCCGCGGGCCGGTACGACCGGTCGCCGGGGCGATCGGCGGCGCTCCCGTCGGCGGCGTCGGTCTGTCGCTGCGCCATTCGTGCTCAGGATCGACTTCGCGGCGCGGGTAATACGTCCTTTGTTGTGCGCCGCGCCCGTCAGTGACCCGGACTGTCTCCGGGTCCGACGGGTCCCGAGTCAAGAGACCTATGTACCGAGGGGCGAAACGGACGCCCCATGCGACTCACGGAACCCGACCGCTCGATGCTTCTCACGGCCATCTCCGTTCCGCTCGTCGCCGCCGGGGTCGCGAGTACCGAGGGATTTACCCCGTCGGTCCGGACCCTGCTGGCGCTGGCGCTCGTCACCGTCGGCGTCTTCGGGACGACCCGCGCCGTCCGCGACAGGCCGGTCGACGCGCTGTGGGCCGCCGCGCGACGGTGGTGGGCGGTTGCCTTCGTTTCTTTCCTCCCCTACGGCCTCGCGACGGCCCCCGCGAACGAGGGTGCCGCGGCAGTCGGCGAAGCGCTCGCCGACCCCGCGGTCCTCCTCGCGCTCGAGGCGATCGCCGGGACGGCGGTCCTCTGTGCGGTAGCGATCACGACGCTCTCAGCGATGGCGAGTTACGGGGTCCATCCGGGTGCGCCGTCGCCCGAGGAGCGCGTTCTGGAGGACTGACGCCTCCGGACGGTCGTCGCTGGCCGTCGACCGCCCGGGAACCGGTCTGGTACACGAGAACTAGGTTCATGACCCTTCCCGTCGAACCCCTAGGTGGTGATTCGATGACACAAACGACAGTACTGCTGCTGGCCGGTGACTTCGTCGAGGACTACGAGGTCATGGTCCCGTTCCAGGCGCTCCAGATGATCGGCTTCGAGGTACACGCGGTCTGTCCCGAGAAGGAAGCCGGGGACGCCTGCCCGACCGCAGTCCACGACTTCGAGGGCGACCAGACCTACACCGAGAAGCCAGGACACGACTTCGAACTGAACCACGACTTCGACGCCGTCGACCCGAGCGAGTACGACGCGCTGGTCGTACCCGGCGGGCGCGCGCCCGAATACCTCCGGACCTACGACGAGGTCCTCGAGATCGTCCAGCACTTCTTCGAGGCGGACAAACCCGTGGCGGCGCTGTGTCACGGCCTCCAGATCCTCGCGGCCGCGGACGTGCTCGAGGGCCGGACCTGTACCGCGTACCCGGCGCTCGAGTCGGAGGTGAAGACCGCCGGGGCCGACTGGGAGGACAGCGTGACCCGCGACGGCAACCTCGTGACGGGGCAGGCCTGGCCGGACCACCCCGAGTGGCTCGCCGAGTTCCTCGACTGTATGGGGACGGACGTCGACCACGCCGAGCCGGCCGCGGCCGACGACTGATACGGGGTGCTGTCCCGATGTCCCGGCGCAACCGCCGTCGGGTCACGGTCGTGCCGGAACTCACGGACAGTAACCCGTAGGAGAGCGGCCGAACCCGCTATACGACGGGCGCTGACGGTCCCCGCGACGGACCGATCGGCGGCCTTTTTTCGGATCGGTACCGAGCTACGGGTATGACCGCCGCGACCGTCGACGACCTCCTCACGCGAGACCTCCGCGACGACCGCACCGCGCTGGTCGACGCCACGGGGAAACCGTTCGACTACCACTGGCTGTGTACCTCCTCCTGGAAGGCGGGGAACTTCCTCCGGCACGCCGGCGTCCGGGAGGGCGTTACCGTCGGCGTCGTCGGCGACGGCCCGCTGGCGCTGCTCGCGTTCTTCGGAACGACGCTGCTCGAGGGCCGGACCCGGTTCGATCCGCCGACGGACCTCGCCGACGACGACCGCTTTCAGGCGCTCGTCGCACCGGTCGACGACCTCGAGAGCGGCCGGTACGACCTGCCGCGGGGTGCCCAGCGGGTGGGCTACGGCGACAAGCCCGAGGAACCCGACGTCCACAACTTCGACGCCGGCCTCTGGAACGAGAACCCGTCGTTCCCGCCGCTGTCGATCGAACCGGCCACCGACCTGCTGACCGACGGCGACCGCACGGTCACGCACGCGACCGCCCTCGAGACGGCCCGAGCCGTCGTCGAGGAGTACGGGCTCGAGCGCGGCGACCGGGTGGTCGTCCGCGAGCCCTTCGCCGATCTCCGCGTCGTGGCCGCCGGCGTGCTCGCGCCGCTGCTCGCGGAGGGAGTGATCGTCCTCGATTCGGACGCGGCCGACGACGGAACGGACGGTCGCGGCGAGTACGCCGTCTCCACCGGCTCGGTCCCCGAGTCCGACCGTATCGCCCCAGAAGACGTCTCCTTCTGAGCCGGGGCTACAGCTCCCGGTAGAGCAACCCCTCGAGGGCCGGCCCCGACAGGACGTCGCCCTCGTGGGTGAACCGCGAGCCGTGACACGGACAGTCCCAGGTTCGTTCGGCGTCGTTCCAGCGGACGAGACAGTCCATGTGCGGACAGATCGCCGAGACGGCGTGGACCGTCCCGTCGTCGTCGCGGTAGACGCCCATCGGCCGGCCCGCACGTCGCACGACGCTCGCCTCGCCCGGCGACAGCCCGTCGACGTCCGTCTCGAGCGACGCCAGCAGCGACTTGATCCGGTCGCCGACGAAGCTCCCGCCCACTGTCGCGTTCTCCTCGAGGAAGTTCTTCGCGGCGGTCGAGGTGGGGAGCCGCTGGGGGTCGAAGACGTCGGCCCACGGGTTCGTGCCGTCGACGATCAGGTCAGAGAGGATCATCCCGGCGGCGGTGCCGCCGGTCATTCCCCAGCCGTTGAACCCGGTGCCGACGTAGACGCCCTCGCTGACGGGGTCGATGGGCCCGATAAACGGCACCTCGTCGACCGGCGAGTAGTCCATCGTCGACCAGCGGTACTCGACGGACTCGACGTCGAAGTGCTCGCGGGCGAACGCCTCGCAGCGGCGGTACCGCTCGGAGGTCGGCGGGCCGTCGAGTCCCGGTTTGTGGCTCTGGCCGCCGACGATGAGGAGTTCCTCGTCGCCGTTCCCGTCGTCGACCGGCTGGGTCCGTATCGTCGCGGGCGGCGACGAGGTACTGTAGAACATGCCCTCGGGCGGGGTCCCCGCGATCCGGACGGCCAGCAGGTAGGCTCGCTTGGGATGCATCCGCGAGAAGTAGCCGGCCCGATCGAAGAACGGGAAGTGCGTGGCGACGACGACGTCGTCCGCGACGACCTCCCCGCGGTTCGTCTCGACGCGGGGAGGAGCGCCCGGCTCGAGGTCCAGCGCGCGCGTCTCCTCGAAGACGTGGCTGCCGTCGCCGTCGACCCGCTCGGCGATCGCAAGCAGGTACTTCCGGGGGTGAAACTCCGCCTGGTCGTCGAACCGGACCGCGCCCGGGACCTCGTAGGGCAACGGCGTCTCCTCGACGTACGAGGCCGGCAGTCCGACCCCCTGGGCCGCGGCCACCTCGTCGCGGACCGCCTCGAGGTCGTCGCTCGAGGCCGCGTAGGTGTACGCCTCCGTCCGCCGGAAGTCGCAGTCGATGCCGTGTTCCTCGATCCGGCGTTCGACCGCGTCGATCGCGGCCTCGTTGGCGTCGGCGTACCCCTTCGCCCGTTCGTCGCCGAACTGGGAGGTGAGCGTGTCGTAGATCAGGCCGTGCTGGGAGGTGAGTTTCGCCGTCGTGTGGCCGGTCGTGCTCTCGACGATCCGGTCCGACTCGAGGACGGCCACGTCGCGGCCGGCCTCTTTCAGTTCGATCGCGGCGGTGAGGCCCGTGATGCCGCCGCCGACGACCGCGACGTCGACCTCGAGGCCCCCGTCGAACGGGTCGTAGTCGGTCGTCGGCGTCGTGGCGAGCCAGAGGGATTCGGGTCGCCGGTCGTCTGGCGTGCTGGCGTCTGACATGAAGGACGGCTACCCCCTTCCACGCTCGGCGACAAAAGACGCGGGCCTGCAAGGCGCTCGAGGCCGAACGCGGAGCCTGCGTATTCGGGCCACAGGGTTACCGGTCCGTCCGCCGGCAATTCAATCATGAACGCGAACGTCGACAGCCTGGACGAGCTGTTCGTCCACAAACTCGCCCAGCAGTACTACGCCGAACAGGAACTCGTCGAGGCGCTCGACGAGATGGCGATCAACGCGACCAACGACAAGCTTAGCGCCGGGTTCGCCGACCACCGTGACGAGACCCGAACGCAGGTCGAACGGCTCGAGGACGTCTTCGCCGCGCTCGACCGGCCCGCCGAGAGCCGCGCCATGCCGGTCCTCGACGCCCTCGAGGAGGAACGCCGCGAGTACGAGGACGCCATCGAGGACGACGACCTGCTGAACATGGTCTACCTGAACGCGGGGATGATGACCGAACGCATCGAGATGACGGCCTACGAGGGGTTGTCGACGATGGCGGGCCGACTCGATTACAGCGACGAGGTCCGCACGCCCCTCGAGTCGAACTACGACGAGGAGAAATCCGCCTACCGCGAACTCGACGCGATGAAGACCGCCTCCGACATGAAGTCGCTGTGGGACCGGCTGACGCCGGGGTCCTGAACGGGTGCTCCGAACCGACAGCGGGACCCTGCCGGGCGGCCACCCCTACGCCCGCGTCGGCGACGGGCCGCGGGCGCTGGTCGTCCTGCCCGGCTTCGAGGACTCGATGTTCCAGGGAGTCTACCCGCCCGTCGCCGGCTGGGCGCTCGCCCCCTACTTCGCCCGCTACCTCGACGAGTACACAGCGTATCAGGTCAGCCGCCCGCGCGGGCTGCCGGCCGGCTACGACGCCGCCGACGCGGCCGAGGCCCACGCCCGCTCCCTCGAGGCGATCGCCGACTCGCACGAGCGCGTCGACGTCGTCGGCATCTCGATGGGCGGGCTGATCGGCCAGGCGCTCGCCCGCCGCCACCCCGAAGTGGTCGACCGGCTCGTACTCGCCAACAGCGGCTGCCGACTCGCGGAGAGCGCGCGCGGGAGAACCCGCGAGTTCGAACGAGACGCCCGCGAGGGCGACTGGGCGTCGATCCGCTCGAAGCTCGCGGCCGATATGTACTCCGACGGGCGGGCCGTAACGTATCCACCGACGATCCGGACGATCGGGCGGTTCCTCCTCCCGCGACCCGCCGAGCCCGCGGACGTATGGCGCTCGCTCGAGTTCGTCCTCGGGTTCGACTCGCGCGGGGACCTCTCCGATCTCGAGCAGCCGACGCTGGTCTTCGGCGGCGAGCGGGATCCCTATTTTACGCCGGCAATCCTCCGCGAGACGGTCGAACGCGTCCCACGGGCTGACCTCGAGCTCCGGCCCGGCGCGAAACACGGGGCCTTCCACGAGCGGAAGGCGGCGTTCGACTCCCGTGTTCGGTCGTTTCTCGACGGGACGCCGGCCGCTCGGGAGGGGGAAGATCCGGCACTCGAGGCGGACGGCGGCCGGTAGTCGCCGACGGGTTTCGGATCCCGACTCGGAACCGTCGGCTACAAGACCGACCGCGTCGAATCGCGGGCCGTGCAACTCGAGTGCGTCTTCTTCGGGCCGTTCCGCGACGCCGTCGGCGAGAAGACGGTTCACCACGAGGTCGAGGGTGAGGCCGAACCGGACGCCGATCGGGTCACCGTCGGAACCCTCCTCGCGGACCTCGAGGCGACCTACCCCGACCTCGAGGGGGAACTGCTCGCGGACGACGGAACCGCGACCGCCGGCGACACCGTCGTCACCGTCGACGAGCGCAACGTCACCCACCTCGATGGGCTCGAGACCGAACTGGACCCGTCGTCGGTCGTCCGGATGATCCCGTCGGTCTACGGCGGCTGACGGCGAGGGTCAGTCGTCTGCGGGAGCGGACTCCGGGGCCCGCGAGTCGGGGACGGTCCCGTCGGCCGTCCAGCCGCGGGCGTCGTAGTACTCCGCGACGGCCTCCTCGAGGTCCGGGATCTCGTAAGGAAGATCGTCGTCCGCACGGTCGAAGCCGCGCTGGTTGTTGAAGTGGCGTTCGAGCGTGACCGTCCTCGCGCCGACCTCGAGCAACTCGTCGTAGTCGGCGTCGAACAGCGTCTCGAGGCGCTCGTCGGTGACGTAGTCGCTCCCGAAGGCACAGACGACCCCCGAGTCGCGGAACGCGGCGTAGTTCTCCTGCTCGACGAGCGTCTCGGCCTTGCCGAGCGTCCCCTCCGGATCGAGTTCGCCGCTGTACTCGAGGGAGAGCATGCTCGCGTACATGTGGTCCGCGCCGCGGTTCGCGACGGCGTAGGACAGTCCCTGCCCGTGGAGCACGCGGCCGTCGTGGGCGGCGAACTCCATGCCCTTGACGGTGTAGTTGTCGACGCCGAGGTCGTCGTGACAGCGGTCGACCCCCTCCGCGAGCAGATCGCCGATCCCCTCGCGGTAGGCGATCTTCTCGGTGATCTCGTGGGCGAGGTCGGCGTTGCCGAACTCGTCCTCGCTGTCGAGGTACGCGGCGACCGCGACGCCCGCGGAGATGGTGTCCATCCCCAGCCGATCGCAGAGTTCGTTCGACTTCATCACGTCGACGACGTCGCCGACCCCCTGCAGCGAGCCGAAGGAGTAGACGGTCTCGAACTCCGGCCCCTCGGTCTCGAGGCCGGTCTCCTCGTCGCGGGTCGGGAGTTTACAGGCGTAGGCGCAGGCCGAGCACGCGCCTTTCTTGTACTTCTTCTCCTCGACGGCGTTGCCGCCGATCCCCTCGACGTCCTCGAACTCGTAGTCCCGGAAGTACCGCGTCGGCAGCGAGAAGTTGTCGTTGATGAACTCCGTGCCGCCTGTCGTCCCCTGGCGGCGCATCCGGTCGTCAGAGGTCGCCGCTTCCCGGTGGATCTCCGACTCCGGCGGGTCCGGGATCTCGACCTCGAGTTCGGGCGCGGCGTCGCCCTCGAAGGTGACGCACTTGACGTTCTTCGCGCCCAGCACCGCGCCGAGACCCCCGCGGCCGAACGCCCGCGAGTCGAAGGTCATCACGGACGCGAACCGGACCAGGTTCTCGCCCGCGGGGCCGATGGCGATGCAGTGCTCGGGTCCGAGGTCGTGTTCGGCCTCCATGTAGTCCGAGGTCTCCGGTACCGTCGCCCCCTCGAGTTCGGGCACCTCCTCGAACTCGACGCCCGAGTCCGTGACGTGGACCGCGAGCAACTCGTCGCTCTCGCCGACGACCTCGAGGACGCTGATGCCCGCGTCCACGAAGTTCCGCGAGAGGTAGCCGCCGGCGTTCGTCGAGACCAGCCCGTCGGTCAGCGGCGAGAGGCCGGTCATGTTCATCCGCCCGGTAAACGACATCGCCGACTGCTGGAGCGGTCCCGTCGAGAGGTACGCCCGGTTCTCCGGGCCGAACGGGTCCGCGTCGAACGGGATGCGATCGTGGGCGAGCGCGGTCGCGAGCGCGCGGCCCCCCACGTAGTTCTCGAGCAGGTCCTCGATCTCGGTCTCGGTCGCGGTCCGCTCACCGACGTCGACGGTGAGCAGTGGCCCAGCGGCGTGAAGCATACTGGGTGGGTGGGACGTACGATCCCTTAATACATCGGCTGTCGGCGAAGCGGCCGGTCGGTTCCGACGCAACGCGGGCCAGCCCGAGTGCGTCGGTGATCGAGCGTATCAGTCGTCGTCGGCGTCCACCGCGACGACCTCGCCGCCGACCCTGCGCTCGAGGAAGTCCGAGAGCAGCCGGAAGGTGCGCAGTTTCTGCTCCTGGTCGGTGGAGGCGTGGCCCTCCTCGCCGAGTTCCTCGTACTCGAAGTCGCCGTCCTCGCCGCCCTCGTAGCCCAGTTCCTCGAGTCGGTCGCGGAACAGCCGCGCCTGGGAGACGGGAACGCGGCTGTCGTTGACCCCGTGGACCAAAAGCAGCGGGGCCGAGAGGTTCTCGGCGTGGGTGATGGGCGAGCGCTCCTCGTAGAGGTCGGGGTTCTCCTCGGGCGTCCCGAGGTACTTCTCCATCAGTTCGACGCGGTAGTGAGGCATCGTCGTCTCGTACTGTTCCTCGAGGTCCGTCAGCCCGATCCAGGCGATGCCGGCGTCGTAGAGTTCGGGATACTGGACGAGCTGCCAGTACGCGGAGTAGCCGCCGTAGGAGCCGCCGAAGACGGCGACGCGGTCCTCGTCGACCCAGTCGCGTGTCTCGAGGACGTGTTCGACCGCGGTGGCGACGTCGCCCTGCTCGGCGCCCCCCCAGTCCTCGATGAGTCGTTCGACGAACTCGCGGCCGCGGCCGGTCGAGCCCCGATAGTTGACCTGCAGGACCGAGAAGCCCTGCGCGGCCAGCACCTGCACGTAGAGGTTGAACGATTTGTCGTCGCGGCCCCGGGGTCCGCCGTGGGGCATGACCACCAGCGGTGAGCGACCGGACCGGTCGCGATCCTCGTCGGAACTGCGCTCCGACGGCGGCGACGGCCGCTCGCCCGAATCGTACAGCAGACAGCCGATCTCGAGTTCCTCGGAGGGGTCGTGATCGACCGCCTCCGCGGGCGTCTCCGGAACGCCGTCCGAATCGACGGTGAAGTACTCGGCGTCGGCGAAGTCGTCGCGGTCGAAGGGGCCGTACTCCGCCTCGAGCAGCGTCTCGTACCCGTCGTCAGCCAGATCGTAGACCAGCAACTCGGGCCGTTTCGTCGGCGTCGTGTGGACGAGCAACAGTCGGTCGTCGTCCAGACAGACGTCGTTCGGACCGATGCGACCGAACGACGTCACGCCCTCCGGAACGTCGAGTTCGCGACCCTCGCCGCTCTCGAGGTCGTAGACGACCGGGACCGTGACGGCGTCCCGGGTGCGCAACGCGAGGACGCGCTCACCGTCGGGCAGGAACGTGATCGGCGTCTCCTCGTACTCGTCGCCGCCGAACCAGACGGCTTCGTCGTCGGCGAGGTCGTACACTCCGACCCGGCCGAGATCCGGCGTGTTGTCGGAGACCAGTAACCGGTCGCCGTCGGGGCCCCAGTCGACCGGCATCGATTCGGCGCCGACGTCGCCGATCTCGAGGTTTCCGGGATCGGAGCCGTCGGCGTTCGCGACGTAGACGTCCCGGTTGTCGAAGTCGTCGGTCTCGTTCGTCGAGTACGCGATCCGGTCCCCCGACGGCGAGAACGACGAGCCCCAGACTGCCCGCTCGTAGTCGGTAAGCTTCGTCGTCTCGCCGTCCGCGAGGTCGTGCCGGTAGACGTTCATCTGGCCGTCGCGGTTCGACCCGACCAGCAGTGCTTCGCCGTCCTCGCTGACGTCGTGGAGCGTCACCTGTCCGTCCATCTCGAGGACGGTTTCGACGTCGCCGTCCCGCGATATGGCGAAGATGTCGTTCTGCTCGTCGCCGCCCTCGTCGCGGTGGAAGTAGACGCGGTCGCCGTCCGGGTCCCACTTCAGATACCAGCGGGCGTTCCGAGGGACCTCGCCGTCCGACCACTGCTCGAGATCGCCGGTCTCGGCGTCGATGACGTGGAGTTCGTTGCGTCCCGTGATATCGTAGTAAACGGCGACCTCGTCGCCGTCCGGCGAGACGACCGGGTGGGCGACGGTCGGGAGGTTCGCGAGTTCCTCGAGCGGATCGTCGACTGAATCGACCATACCGTCGGCTCTCACCGAACGCACGTAAAGTTTCGAGCACCGGCGAACGACGATCCGGCGGCGAAACCGGGGTTCCAGGGCGGTACTGCCGTCCGGTGATCACGCCGCGACCGCGGCCGACCACTGCCCGCCCGCGCTCGAGAACGGGGCCCGGAAACCCCGCGACGACGCCGAGATCCCACAAATCCTTTTGACCGCACGGCTCCTATGTCGAACCATGTACGTCCGGGACGCGAAAAACAGGGAGGAAGTCTGGCTGCTCGATCACATCGAGGAGATGGGGCTCGACGAGACGGCGTTCCGGTCCCGGGACTACGTCATCGCCATCGACGAGGAGTCCGGCGAGAAGGCCGGCTTCGGCCGGATCCGCATCCACAAGGTCGAGGACGACGATGACGACCGGGACGAAGTCTGCGAACTCACGAGCATCGGCGTCCTCGAGAACTGGCGCGGCCAGGGCGTCGGCGCCCACATCGTCGAACGGCTGATCGAGTACGCCGGTGACGACGGGTTCGACACCGTCTACGCGCTCACGAGCGAGGGGGGATACCTCGCGCAGTTCGGCTTCCGCCGGATCGAGGAGTCGTCCCTGCCGGCCCCGCTGCAGGATCGACTGTCGGACAAACGCGACGGCGTGGATCCGGACGCGGTGCCACACGCGATCGACGTCGATCGGTTCCGGATGCCCGAGCGACTCCGGGAGGCGTTCAAGCACGCGCCCGAGGGCCGCGACGAAGTCTCGAACGAGGAATCGGCCGAGGACTTCGGAATCGACGCCGATTCGGCGACCTACAAGTACGATACGGGTCGGTAGTCGCGCCGGCGGCAACCGTAGCGTCGGATGGGATCGGATCCGATCTCTCCTCTTTGCTACCGTGTCCTCGCTCGTCCGCCCCGATCAGCGGCCGCCTCTCGGCTCGCAGACTGCGGCATCCGACGGACTTGCGGCCGCGGGCGCTCGAGGCCGGGCAAACCTGGTACGTACATCAACCTTGAAGCCACCTCGCCTCTTCGGTAATCATAATGTTCGATTCCGACGAACTCGAGGAGATCCGTGCCAGCAAGGAGGAGTGGCACGAGGAGGAAGTCGAGCCGGTCCTCGAGCGCTTCGGGGAGCGCAAGGAAACGTTCACGACGGATACGGGCGGGCAGGAGGTCGATCGGCTGTACACGCCCGACGACGTCGCCGACCTCGACTACGAGGAGGACCTGGGGAACCCGGGCGAGCCGCCGTACACGCGCGGGGTGTACTCGACGGGGTATCGCGGTCGGCTGTGGACGATGCGCCAGTACGCCGGCTTCTCGACGCCCGAGGACACCAACGAGCGGTACCACTACCTCCTCGATCAGGGCCAGACGGGGCTCTCGATGGCCTTCGACCTGCCGACCCAGATGGGGTACGACTCCGACGACGAGATGGCCGCGGGCGAGGTGGGGAAAGCCGGCGTGGCGATCGACTCGCTTTCCGACATGGAGACCGTCTTCGACGGCATCCCGCTGGACGAGGTCTCGACGTCGATGACGATCAACGCGCCCGCCTCCGTCCTGCTGGCGATGTACATCGCCGTGGGCGACAAGCAGGGCGTCGACCGCGAGGAACTGCGCGGGACGATCCAGAACGATCTCCTCAAGGAGTACATCGCCCGGAACACCTACATCTACCCGCCCGAACCCTCGATGCGGATCATCACGGACATCTTCGAGTTCTGCGCGGCGGAGACGCCGAAGTTCAACACCATCTCCATCTCGGGGTATCACATCCGTGAAGCCGGCTCGACAGCGGCCCAGGAACTGGCCTTCACGCTCGGCAACGGCATCGAGTACGTCGAAGCCGCCCTGGAGGCGGGACTGGACGTCGACGAGTTCGCCCCACAACTGTCTTTCTTCTTCAACGGCCACAACAACATCTTCGAGGAAGTCGCCAAGTTCCGCGCCGCACGCCGGATGTGGCACGACATCATGGACGAGCGGTTCGACGCGGACGATCCCAAGTCCAAGCAACTCAAGTTCCACACCCAGACCGCCGGCTCGATGCTGACCGCCCAGCAGATCGAGAACAACGTCGTGCGCGTCGCCTACCAGGCGCTCGCGGCCGTCCTCGGGGGCACCCAGAGCCTGCACACCAACGGCAAGGACGAGGCCCTCTCGCTGCCGACCGAGGAGTCCGTGCGAACGGCTCTCCGGACCCAGCAGATCCTCGCCCACGAGTCCGGCGCTGCAGACACCATCGACCCGCTCGCGGGGAGTTACTACGTCGAGTCGCTGACCGACGAGGTCGAGGCGGAGGCCTACGAGATCCTGGACGAAGTCGAGGACCGCGGCGGCATGCTCGAGGCCGTCGAGCAACAGTGGGTCCAGCGCCAGATCCAGGACACCGCCTTCGACCGCCAGAAGGAGATCGAGGAGAAAGAGCGGGTTATCGTCGGTGTCAACGAGTTCGAGATCGAAGACGAAGAGCCCGAGATGGACGTCGAAGAGGTCACCGAGGAAGACGAGCAGCGACAGATCGACCATCTCGAATCCGTCCGCGCGGAGCGGGACACCGAAGCGGTCGACGCGACCCTCGAGGCACTGCGGGACGCGGCGCGGGGCGACGACAACCTGATGCCCTATATTATCGACGCGGTGAAGGCGTACGCGACGGTCGGCGAGATCTGTAACGTCATGCGCGACGAGTTCGGCGAGTACCAGCCGGGCAGCGCGCTCTGAACGGCGGGTTCCGTTCCGTCGATCCGGTTCGGTTTTCGATCCCTCGCGGCCGAGCTTTGAATACGCGAGCCGTGCTCTCGAGGCGTATGGACATGCCCCTCTCGACTGCGACCGTCTCGGCCGGCGGGGCCGAGGTTCCGGCACTGGGATTCGGCACTGCGCGGATGACGGGCGAGGAGTGTCGTCGGGCCGTCGAGACCGCCCTCGAGGTCGGCTACCGTCACGTCGACACCGCCCAGATGTACGACAACGAGGCGGCCGTCGGCGACGCCATCGCCGCCAGCGACGTCGATCGCGAGGAGGTCTTCGTCGTCACCAAGGTCCACCCGGACAACGCGGCCCGCGAGGACGCCCTCGCCACGACTCGAGCGAGCCTCGATCGGCTCGGGCTGGCGACCGTCGATCTCCTCCTGTTGCACGCACCGAGCGACCGCGTCCCGCTCACGGAGACCCTGGGCGCGATGAACGACCTCCAGTCGGAGGGCGTCGTCGATCACATCGGCGTCAGTAACTTCACCGTCGGCGGCCTGGACCGCGCCCGCGAGCTCTCGGAGACGCCGATCGTGACCAACCAGGTGAAGTACCACCCCTATCACGGCCAAGCGGACCTGCTCGAGTACTGCGCCGAGCACGACGTCTGCCTGACGGCTTACAGCCCGCTCGCGGAGGGTGCCGTGCCGGGCGACGATCGGCTCGCGGAGATCGGCGATCGGTACGACAAGTCCGCGGCCCAGGTCGCGTTGCGCTGGCTGATTCAGCAATCCCCAGTCACGGCGATTCCGAAGGCCGCAAGCCCCGCACACATCGAGGCCAACGCCGAGGTGTTCGACTTCGAACTCACCGCGGACGAGATGGCGGCCGTCGCCGACCTCGAGGACGACGCCTGGGAGCGGCTGGCCGCGACGCTCGGCCTGCGGTGACTCCCGACGGGGCCGCCGCTACCGGCTACCGGCTACCGGCTATCGGGTATCGACTACCGGCTACCGGCTATCGGCTACCGGCTACCGAAGCCGCACCGCAGTCCCGTAGGCCATCACTTCGGAACCGCCCTCGGTGATCTGTGAGGTCTCGAGGCGGACGTTGACCACGGCGTCGGCGTCCATCCGCTCGGCGTCGTCCTCCATGCGGACGATCGCCTCGTCGCGGGCCTTCGAGAGGAGTTCGGAGTATCCCTTGAGTTCTCCCCCGAGGACATTGCGCAGCCCCTGGGTGATGTCCCGGCCGACGTTTCTCGCCTCGACCGTATTCCCCCGAGCGATACCGAGCACTTCGACGATTTCCCCATCGGGGACGGTTTCGGTGTTGGTGATGTACATTGGCCGGTTTTTCGGGAGGAAAACCGATATACGTTCCGCGCGGTTTCTCGGCTGGAGAACGCGCGCGAGCGAGTACGCACACGGAACCCTCGAGTGACCCGTCGCGTCGCGAACGACCCCATCGTATTTAGGACCCATCTTCGAATGATCGACCATGCACTTCGATCACGCGGGCATCGCGACCGACGACGCCGCCACGCTCGCGGAGCTGTACGGCGACCTGTTCGGCCTCGAGACGGTCCACGAGGAGGTATTCGACGGGATGCGCGTCGTCTTCCTCGAGTGTGGCGACGGCTACTTCGAACTGCTCGAGCCGATCACCGAAGGGACGATCTCGCGGTACCTCGAGGAGAACGGGCCGGGGATCCACCACCTCGCGCTCGCGACCGACGACATCGAAGCGGGACTCGAAACGGCCCGGGAACACGACGTGTCGCTCATCGACGAGGAACCGCGTTCTGGCGCGTGGGGGCACACGGTGGCCTTCCTCCATCCGAAGGATACGGGCGGAATCCTGCTGGAGCTGGTCGAACACTGACCCGGTGAGTGTCGTCACTGCTGGGGTACGTGTACTCGTCGCCGTCGGGAGTCCTCGCTCCCCGTCGCAGTATCACACAAGAAAACTGCTCGAAACCGAAACTACTCGAGTCCGAGTTACAGTCGGGTGACGTTGGTCGCCCGGGGGCCCTTGGGGGCCTGTTCGATGCTAAACTCGACGTCCGTTCCCTCTTCGAGGTCCGGGCCGCCAACGTCTTCCATGTGGAAGAATACGTCGTCGTCCGCGTCGTCCGTCGAAATGAAACCGTAACCGCCTGTGTCGTTGAAGAAATCAACGTTACCTTTCGCCATTGCTTCTAAAGGGAGGGGACACCCGCGGATAAGGGTTCCGTGAGTCGAGTGCACACGAGGCTCGACGCGTCGGCCGCTCCCTCGCTCGAGCCGCATCCCCGACGAGTCCGGTGGAGCGGGTACCAAACCCTTTGGCGCTTCGCGCCCACGGGGCAGTATGAGTCTGTTCGAGAGCCTCGGCGAGAAAGTCGAACGGTTCAAACAGGAAGCCGAGGCAGCGCGGGACGAGGCGACCGGGAGTGGGGACGAAGGTGAGAGCGAGAGCGAGAGCATGAGGGAGGCCGACTCCGACTCGGAGTACCGCTGTCTCGAGTGCGACGCCGAGTTCCGCGACGAACGGGAGGCGTGCCCGAACTGCGGCGCGGAGGCCGTCGTCTTCGACGGCGAGTAAGCTACCCGAAGTTCTCGATCAGCGCCTCGTCCGGATCGCCGCCCGCGTCATCGATCGCGTCCGCGACGAACGTGACGAACCCCTCGAAGCCGAAGGCGTAGAGCTGTCCGGCCTCGTGGTGGCGTTCGATCGCCTCGGCCAGTTCGTCGTCCGCGTCCCCGTCGACGACGCGGACCGTTGCGCCGTCCGCCTCGAGGGCCTCGAGTCGCTCCCGGTGGGCGGGTTCGTCGTCCTGGTAGATGACGACCGCATCGTGGCCCGCCTCGTGGGCCGCCTCCGCGATGGAGACCGCGGGACCGACGCCCGGACCGCCGGCGACGGCGACGACGTCCTGATCGCGCTCGTAGGTGATCGTCCCGTAGGGGCCGTCGACGTGGACCGTCTCGCCGCCCTCGAGGTCGGCGAGCCAGGGCGAGAGGTCGCCCTCGGGGTCGACGCCGACGGTGAGTTCGAACGTCTCCCCGACCGACGGCGACGAGAGCGTGTAGTGGCGCTCCAGGACGTCGTCTTCGTCGTCACCCTCGGGGGCGGCCCGCAGCAGCACGAACTGTCCGGGGAGGGCGTCGAACTCGTCGGGCGTCTCGAGTTCGAGGGCGACGGTATCCGATCCGACCTCGCGTACGGATTCGACGGCAACTGGCGTTCCGGCTATCTCCATGTCGATCGGTTGGCCGGGGAACTGAAAAGGCGTTCCGTTCTGCGTTGAATCCGCTTCGGGACGTGAAGTTTGACTCGGCCACGAGTACCCGGTACTGGGGGGATAGGCTTTCAGAAGCCTTTTTAGCGGCTGGAGGCAAGCCTCTCGATAACATGGTTGAGGACCTCAACTGGGCGATCGGAGGCGAGGCCGGGGACGGTATCGACTCCACTGGCAAGATCTTCGCCCAGGCGCTTTCCCGCGCTGGACGGCACGTGTTCACCTCGAAAGACTTCGCGTCTCGAATCCGTGGCGGGTACACGGCCTACAAGATTCGGACGTCGGTCGATCAGGTTCAAAGCGTCGTTGACCGCCTCGACATTCTCGTCGCGCTCACCCAGCGCACGATCGACGAAAACGTCGACGAACTACACGAGGGCAGCGCCGTCATCTACGACGGCGAACGCTCCTGGGAGGCCGAGATTCCCGAGGAAGTCACCGGCGTCGACGTTCCGCTGAAATCCATCGCGGAGGAGGCCGGCGGCGCGATCATGCGCAACACCGTCGCGCTCGGTGCAGCCTGCGAGATCACCGGCTTCGACGTCGAGTACCTCGACGAAGCCCTCGAGAAGCGCTTCGGCGGCAAAGGCTCCAAGATCGTCGAGAACAACAAGGAAGCCGCCCGCAAGGGCCAGGAGTACGTCCGCGAGAACTACGACGTCGACCTCGGCTACGACCTCGAGACGACGGACAACGACTACGTCCTCCTGAACGGCAACGAAGCGATCGGGATGGGCGCGCTCGCCGCCGGCTGTCGGTTCTACGCCGGCTACCCGATCACGCCCGCGACGTCGATCATGGAGTACCTGACCGGGCGTATCGAGGACTACGGCGGCCACGTCGTCCAGGCCGAGGACGAACTCTCCGCGATCAACATGGCGCTGGGTGCCGCCCGTGGCGGTGCCCGATCGATGACCGCGACATCGGGTGCCGGGATCGACCTCATGACCGAGACGTTCGGGCTCGTCGCCCAGAGCGAGACGCCGCTGGTCATCGCCGACGTCCAGCGCTCCGGTCCCTCGACCGGGATGCCGACGAAACAGGAACAGGGAGACCTCAACATGGCGCTGTACGGCGGTCACGGTGAGATCCCGCGGTTCGTCGTCGCGCCGACCTCGATCACCGAGTGCTTCTGGAAGACGGTCGAGGCGTTCAACCTCGCCGAGAAGTACCAGACGCCGGTGTTCCTCGTCTCGGATCTCGCGATGTCGGTCACCGAACAGACGTTCCCGCCGGAGGCCTTCGATATGGACGAAGTCGAGATCGATCGGGGCAAACTCGTCGACGACGACGAGGTCGACGAGTGGCTCGACGCCCAGGGCCGGTTCCGCGCCCACGCCGTCACCGAGGACGGCATCAGCCCGCGTTCCATCCCCGGCACCGAGGAGGGCGCTCACATGAGCACCGGCCTCGAGCACGACGAACTCGGCCGTCGGACCGAGGACCAGGACGAACGCGTCCAGCAGGTCGACAAGCGCTACCGGAAAGTCGAGACCGCCCAGGAACGGGAGGACTGGGACTACCGCGAGTTCGGCGACGAAGACGCCGACAACCTCGTCATCTCGTGGGGCTCCAACGAGGGCGCGCTCGCCGAGGCGCTCGACTACCTCGAGGAGGACGTTCACGTCATCTCCGTGCCGTACATCTTCCCGCGGCCGGACCTGACCGAGGAGATAGAGGCCGCCGACGAGGTGATCGTCGTCGAGGCGAACGCGACCGGGCAGTTCGCCGACCTCCTCGAACACGACGCACTTACACGTGTGAAACGCATTAACAAGTACACCGGCGTCCGCTTCAAGGCGGACGAACTCGCCGAAGAGATTTCCGAACAACTCTCCGCGGAGGTGCCAGCATAATGAGCTCCGACGTCCGATTCACAGACTTCAAATCCGACAAGCAGCCGACCTGGTGTCCCGGATGCGGCGACTTCGGGACGATGAACGGCATGATGAAAGCCCTCGCCGAAACCGGCAACGATCCCGACAACACCTTCGTGGTGGCCGGGATCGGCTGTTCGGGCAAGATCGGGACCTACATGCACAGCTACGCGCTGCACGGGGTCCACGGTCGCGCCCTGCCGGTCGGGACCGGCGTCAAGATGGCCCGCCCCGACATCGAGGTCATGGTCGCCGGCGGCGACGGTGACGGCTACTCGATCGGTGCCGGTCACTTCGTCCACGCCGTCCGACGCAACGTCGACATGTCCTACGTCGTCATGGACAACCGCATCTACGGGCTGACGAAGGGCCAGGCCTCGCCGACCTCGCGGTCGGACTTCGAGACCTCGACGACCCCCGAAGGACCGAAACAGCCGCCGGTCAACCCGCTCGCGCTGGCGCTCGCTTCGGGTGCCTCCTTCATCGCCCAGTCGTTCGCCTCCGACGCCCTGCGCCACCAGGAGATCGTCCAGAAAGCGATCGAGCACGACGGCTTCGGCTTCGTCAACGTCTTCAGCCCCTGTGTCACGTTCAACGACGTCGACACCTACGACTACTTCCGGGACAACCTCGTCGACCTCGAGGAAGAGGGCCACGACCCGACCGACTACGAGGCCGCCAAGGAAGTCATCCTCGACAGCGACAAGGAATATCAGGGCGTGATGTACCAGGACGAGAACTCCGTCCCGTACCACGAGAAACACGGCGTCACCGAGGACATGTCCGAGATTCCGGACGGCGCACCCGAAGACGCGATGGACCTCGTCCGCGAATTTTACTGAGGTCTTCAGCACTCTCGAGTCGATTTCGTCTCGTCTCGTCTCGCCTCGCCTCATCTCGTCTTCTCGTTCGACCAGCACACGTCCTGACGACCCGAGAGCCGATTACCCTGTAATTCGATACTCGGTCTCTTATCCCTCTTCTAGTTGGATGATGTAGTATTTGTCGAACGTAGTCCGATACAGTTTGCAATGCGAATATAAAACAGCAATTTATTTGGATGGGTTACAGACAAATGTATTTTGACTTTATAACGGAACGGATATCATGTTCTTGGGGTCGCTTGAACCCATATAGGAGTACACGATCGGTCATCAGGTGTGTAACCAGCCGAATCGTTTTACGATTCCCGCCGGCACGGTCGGCCCGCGTCAGCCGTCACTCGAGGGCGGCACTTCGTGTCGTTCTCGAGTGTGCTCTGGAGCGGGAATCCGGGAACCGCACGTACTTGTCGCCGGACCACGAACGTCACGGTCGAATGGCCGTCTCGGAGTATCTCCTGGTGCGGACGCTTCACGTTCTCACCGCGTCCCTGTTGACCGGTGGCACAGCCCTCCTGTGGCTCGCATTTCGCGTCGACGACGTCGCAGTAGCGCTCCTGACGTGGTTCGAAGGATTCTTCTGGGCTGGGGCGGGGCTGATCGTGTTCACCGGATTGGGGAATCTCGTCGCGTTCGGCGTTCCGGGCCCGGGAACCACTCGAGGGGCGGCCCTGTCGATCAAACTCGGCGTGATATTCGCTCTCGTCGTCGGCTCGCTCGTCCGGACGTTCGCCGTCGCTCGCTACGGTCGTGCGGACGTCCAGGCCGTCAACGAGGACGACGACTGGCTCCGGCAGCTATACGCCGCCACCGGCTGGGGCCTCGCTGCGATCATCGTCCTCGCGGGGGTGCTCGCGCGTGGTCTCTAGGTGGCGCGCACTCGAGGTCGTCGCGACCGCCACGGCGGCGCTCGCGATGGTCGTCGTCTCTGCTGTCCTCGCCGGTCACGTCAATGGCGGACTGACGGACGTCTTGCTCGAGATCGACACTCCGACGGCGGGCATCCTGTTCGGCTACCTGTGGCTGTTGACGCTGGTGGCGGCCGCTGATCTCGAGATTACGCGGCACGAGCCGGCCGATGGCTCGTCTCGCGGCCCGTTGCGGGCCGTCGGCTGGACCGCTGGTACAGGGGCCGGCATCGCACTGGTGTATTTGACCGTCGTGTTCATCGTCGGGTTCGTCGCGCCGGGGCCGGGATCGATCGATCCGGGTTCGGTCGCTGTCGGACGGGTCGTCGGAGGAGGGACTGCAGCCGGGGCTGGGATCGGGGGCGTCGCGGGCGCGATTCTGCACGGTTGTGACCGCGCAGCGGCGGCCGTGACGACCGTCGAGTCGCAGCGGAACGAGTGACAGGGATGTGCGTCGGACGGGATTACCGCGGCGGTAGAAGAACCACGAACGTTTTTTCCGTGACGCCCGAACTGCGAGCCGATGACCTCGGATAGCGACTTCGACGGAGCGTCGACTGGCGGCTCCGGTGCGACCCCGAACCGCCGTCGCTTTCTCGCGTTGAGCAGCCTCGGCGCTTCGGGACTTGCAGGCTGTATGGACCTCGGCGGCGAGACCGACGACGGCGCGGGTCCCGACTCGCTGGATGGCGATCCGCAAGCGGCCACCTCGAGCGGCGAAACCCGAACCGTGACGATAATCGTGCAACCGGATCCCGACGGGCTCTGGGAAGCTCAGCGAGAGATCTCGAGCGCTCTCGAGGACGGCGAACTGGATCGAGAGGAGGCGGAACGAGAACTCGCACAGCGGGAACAGGAGCTGATCGAAGCGGCGATCGAGGACGCGAGTAGCCGCATCGACGAAGTCGGTGCGACGGTACTCGATACGGTCGAGCGCGAGGGCACGCTGCTCGTCGAGGGTGAACCGCTCGCGATGGTCGATTTGCTGGAGACGCCGTCGATCTCTGCGATCCTGTCGGAAAGCCGGTTCGAACGGGCACAGCGTCGGGAAGAGGCTGGTGAACGTCCGACCGACGGGATCGAGCCGGACGACCCAGCGACGAACGAGTCGGTGTCCGAATCCGAATCCCAGAGTAGCGACGACTAGAACGGTGAGGAAGGCGACGACGGAGGCCGAGAAGAAACACGGAGACGAAGACGAAGGATAGCGTCGTACTGCCGCAACCGAGTATCCCCCGTCTCTCTCGAGTCAGTCCGCGCTTTCTTCGTCGTCGGTCTCACCGGCGGTGGCTTCAGCCGGTATCTCATCGGGAACCGTAACGTCGACCTCGTCGTGGTCGGTAAACGTCGTCTCGACGGTGACGATCGCGGGCTCGCCGCCCTGGCTCACCTGCATTCGCATGTCGGTTCCGTAGAGGGTGTCCGTCTCCGTATCGATCAGGACGTAGTAGGCGAACTCCTCGAGACTGGTTGTAACGTGGCCCGAACCGTCGATCCCCGCGAGTTCCGTCTCGCGTTCCTCGGAGACGTTGAGTTCGTACATCGTCGTCTCGACGCCGTCGACGGTCTCGGTCCGGATCGGTTCGAACGTCGCGTTCTCGAAACTCCCGGTCGCCGACTCGAGCCGATGGGTCTCCGTCCAGTTACCGTTCTCCGTTCGCACCCACTCGCCGTCGTCGTTCGTGTACCGGGTGTCTTCGAGGACGTATTGTTCGGTTTCGGTCGTCCGTGGATCGGTCCCGACGTGTGTTTCGGTCGTCATCGTCAGGTGGGCCCGTCGGCTAGTCACGTCGATGGCCCCGTCGATAGTCGTCGTCTCGTTGACCATCGCCGCCCGGAGCGTCCGCTCTACTTCGACGTGATAGCTCTCGGTAGCCTCGACGTTGGTCTCGAGCGCGCCGGCGTCGACGTCGACATCGCTCTCCTGAGGGTCGTCCTCGAGAAAGCCGATGCTCCCCGTACAGCCGGCGACGAGGAGGAGACTACAGACGACGAGCACCGCTCCGATGGGACGAATCGCTGACGCCACAGTGGCCCACGATTCGGGTGACCGATTCCTAAACCTTTCTTTCCCCGGGCTCTGGCGAGTCGCCCCTGCAGTCCGGACGGTCCGACAGCCCTTCCGCTTGTGGCCTCGACTCGTTCACCGACGACCCACACTCTCATTTAAAAACCCGCCATATGTCCGAAACCGTCGAAATGAGCTTCAAAACTCAACGAGACGGGGTTCTACGCCGGTGGGAACCCCCCGAATATTTATACGATGCCCGGCGAAACTCGAACCCGCATGGGGTATAGTCGACAGCTGCTACTGCTCGTAGCCATCAGTCTCCTGACCGTCGCTGGTGCGGGAGCTGTGGCTGGGGCGGACGCTACTGAGGCGCATAGCGCTGAACCGGTGGTCGAGGGCGATGTCGCCCCACAGGTTCAGGAAGACGACGACGAAGAAGACGATGAAACGGAGGAGTTGCCGGTAGAGCCTCCGACGGAAGAATCACACCCGGGCTACGAATACATCCAGCAGGAGGGTGACACCGAAGCGAAGATCGAGCTCGGCGAACAGTTGTACTTCGATCCGCGGATCTCCGAAACGGGGACGATCTCGTGTAACACCTGCCACAATGTGATGGAAGGCGGGGACGACAGTCGGCCGACGGCGATGGGAGTTCACGGACAGACCGGTCCGGTGAACTCGCCGACGGTCTGGAACTCCGGGTTCCACCACACCCAGTTCTGGGACGGTCGCGCCGACACCCTGGCCGACCAGGCCGAAGGTCCGATCGTCGCCGACGTCGAGATGGGCATGCCCGACCACGAGGCCGCACTCGACCGCGTTCGTGCCGTCGACGGGTACGTCGAACAGTACGAGGAAGTGTACGGTGACGAAGTCGAGAGCGACGATCCCGAGGATCTCGTCACGCTCGAGCACACCGTCGACGCGATCGCGGCCTACGAGCGAACGCTCGTGACGCCGAACAGTTCCTACGACCAGTACGTCGAGGGTGACGCGGACGCGCTGACCGAACAACAACTCGACGGCATGGAGTCGTTCCAGGAACTCGGCTGTCAGAGCTGTCACTCCGGGCCAATGTTCAGCGGTCAGTGGGACGACCCCGAGTCCGGTGAGGGCGTCTACCAGCGCCACCCGACCTTCGAGGACAACCCGCAATGTGAGGAGTACGTCGAGGAGTACGACCTGATGGAGAATCCGGGTCGTGCGGGCGTCACTGACGACGAGGCCGACGAGTACATGTACAAGGTGCCGACGTTGCGAAACGTCGAACACACCGCACCGTACATGCACACGGGCGAAGTACCGACCCTCGAAGAGGCCGTCCGCGTGATGGCAACCTGCCAGCTCGACGAGGAGCCGTCCGACGAGGAGGTCGAAGACATTACCGCCTTCCTCACGAGCCTGACGGGCGAGTACCCCGAACAGGAGATGACGCGGCTTCCGGCACCGAGCGGCGAATCGATGATCCCGGCGGACGCTGACGCCGAGTTCGAGGATATCGAGGAAGAACCTGAAGAGGACACAGACCAGGTCGAGGCCGATGGTGGCGACGGGATTCCCGGAATGACCATCGCCACGGCGGTCATCGCACTGGCGATCGCGACTGCTACAGCACTGGTCGGCTACACCCGACGCCTCGACGAATAGGCGACCGTCCTCCCTTTTTTGGGAACGAACGATAACTCTTTCAGCAGCCGATCCAAACCACGAGACGTCCGACGAATGACTCCCCGGAAGCTCCTCACGATAGTCGTTCTCATCGCCGTGCTGGGGTTTGGCTACTACTCGATGAACGCAGCCCCGGTCCTCAGCGATCACGACTACACCTACCAGGGCGGGATCGAGTGGCACGAGGATCCCGACGAGGCGATCGCCGTCGCCGAGGAGCAGGACAAACCCGTCCTCGTCTACTACTGGACGACCTGGTGTACGTACTGCCAGGAGTACTCCGACAACCATTACCAGAACGAGGAGATACGCGGCGAACTCGACGAGTACGTGCTCCTCGCGATCAACCTCGACGAGCCCGGGCCCGGTGCATCCCTCGCTTCCGAACACGAGGCGGCCTACCCGCCACAGCACGTCATCATGACCGCCGACGGCGAAGAAGTGTCCCGACTCGGCGGCTACGTCGAGGAGGACCGATTTCTGGAGGAGCTCCGGAGCGGGGCCGATTCGGCATAGTTAACGCCAAAGTGATAGCCAGAGTCAATGATACCGAACACACTCACACCCGGAACGCTGTTGATCGCGATCGCAGCGTTCGCGAGTAGTCTCGCGGCGATTCTCCTGTTGTACGGCTACGTCTACCGAACCGACGAACTCCGACCCGTGACACTCGTGGCCGCCAGCACGTCGACCCTCTCGCTGGTCGTCGCCCACACGTACCTCACCTACCAGTTCGTCGTCGGCGATTACACCAATGCGTACGTCTGGCAGAACTCTGCAGACTACCTCGCGCTGCTTTACCGCCTGACAGGTCCGTACGCGAATCACGAGGGATCGATCCTCCTCTGGGCGACCTTAACTGCGGTCGTCGCCACGTGGACGGTGTACTCGAGTCGGTTCGAGGGCCGGGGAGCGAACCTCGCACAGTCGATCTCGCTAGGTATCGTCGCTGCCTTCGCGACCATGCTCGTCGCCCAGAGTCCCTTTACCCCGATCGAAGTCGCGTTTCCGGACACGCCAGCGGGATTCGTCCCGCCGGACGGTGACGGCCTGAACCCGCTGCTGGTCGATCCCTGGATGGCGATCCATCCACCGATCACGTTCAGCGCCTACGCGCTGTTGATCGTTCCGTTCGCGCTCGGAGTTACGCACTTCGTCTCCCTGTTCCGGGGTGAAGACAGCGTCTTCGACGAATGGCTCGGGAGCATGCGCCAGTGGCTGCGAGTCTCCTGGCTGCTGTTGACCGCGGCGATCGTCTTCGGCGGCATCTGGGCCTACGGCGTCCTCGGGTGGGGCGGCTTCTGGTCGTGGGACCCCGTCGAAACCGCCGTGTTGATCCCCTGGCTCGCACTGACCGGCTCCCTGCACGCGATCAACCGCTACGGCAAGACCGGCGAGTATCCGATCTTCGCGCCAGCGTCGGCGACGCTCGTTTTCCCGATCGTAACCTTCGCGACGACGGTCGTTCGCAGCGGGGTCTTCCGGAGCGTTCACTCCTTTGCAGCGGGCGGGATCGGAACCGGCATCCTGTTCCTGCTCGGCGTCACTGGAACGACGGCGATCGCTCTTCCGTTCACCTACTGGTTCCTCGAGGCAGAGGAGGGGAGCCGAGATGCCGACGAGCCCTGGCTGAGCCGCCGTACCGTCTATCACGGAGCCGTGCTTGCCTTCGGCGTCCTCGCCTTTGTTTCGATCTGGGGGCTGTCTTTCCCCGTGATCCGCAACGCTGCGACCGGTGTCGAGGTCAGCGTCGGTCAGGACCACTACAACCTCTGGAGTTATCCCGTCGTCGTGGTGGGTCTGCTGGCGGGCGGGATGTACGCGCTGCTCGATCTCCGACGGCGAAAGCTGGCGATCGGCGCGACGGCGGCCGTCGCGGTTTCGACCCTCATCGCGGCGTTTATCGCCCCCTCGGCGAATTGGTACCTGAGCGATCCCGCTGCCCACGATCCACTCGTCTATCGGATCGTCGGTTCGGTCAGCGTCCTTTCGATCGTCCCGCCAGCGGCGTATTTCGCGGGTTCGTGGATCTGGCGGTACGTCGACCGAATCCGGGGCGTCCCGTCGAGAACGTTCAAGATCCGCGAGACGGGGATCGTTCTCACTCACGTCGGCGCTGCGATGTTGATCGTCGCTGTCTCTTTCATCTACCTGTTCTCGACGTCGGCATCGGTCGCAGTCGTCGGAATCGACGATGCCGGGACCGACCCGGAACCGATCGTCGAGGAGTCGCCCGACGGCGAATACGAAGTCCACGTGAGGAACTACGAGACCGTCGAAGAACCGACGATAGAGGAGGCGGCACGGAGTCCCGAGGAGGTACTGGCCGTCGACGAGGACGCCTCGCTGGTTCGGGGGGAGATAACCGCCATCGATTCGATCGACGGGACCGCGATCGCCCGGCTCGAGGACTCGAGCGTCTGGCTCGCGGGTGCCGACGACTCGCTTTTCGAAGAAGGGGACGAAGTCATCGCCCGTGGGACCGTTTTCGAGGGGGAGACGGCGGCAACGGACGCCCAGGCGTTCGTCTACACGGACGCTGACAACATGGGCCCGGTGTCGGATCCACCTCGTGACGTCCACACGCCGCGAGTGACCTCGCACGAACTCGACGTGACGGTCTACGAGGGTGGCGAGCGCGTCGCCGAAGGGACGCTCGCCGAGCAGGAGTACCTGCACTCACAGATGAACACCAACGATGCCGTGATCGAACGCGGGATCGCCGGCGACACGTACGTCGTTGGGTCGATCGACGAACGCAGCGCGTCCATTACTATCGACACTTACCCGCTGGCGAACCAGATCTGGTTCGGTGTCGTACTTATGATCGTCGGGATGACAGCGGTGACGCTGGCTGACAGTCGACGCGACCAGTAACGAGCCCCGTCTTCGCTATTCTTCGACGATGTACTCGAACGTCATCCAGCCCGCAAGCAGGACGAGCAGGTCGTAGGTCACCAGGATCCGGAACCACGCCGAGGTCATCCCCTCCGAAAGTCCGGGGGCAGTCAATGCCGTCCCCGAGAGGATGGTCGGGATAACAAGCGGGACGAGCAGGACCGGCAGTAGCGATTCCTGTAACTGGGAATGGAGCATAAGGATCGACAGCAACACGCCGACAGCGCTGAACCCGAGCGCGGCAAGTGGGACGACCAGCAACACCGTCGTGAGCGTCGCCATGTCGAACGCGTAATCGAGGAAGACGACGACGAATCCCAGGCTCAGGAGCCCGATTCCGGTAATAAAGACCGTCGAACTCGCGACTTTCCCCAGGTAGATCGCCGACCGGTCGACCGGCGCAAGCAGCAGGCCGGCGATGGCCTCGTTTTTCCCCTCGAGCGCGACGGCGTGGGACATGCCGACCGCACCGCCGAAGACGACGGCCAGCCACAGGGCGCCGCGGGCGAGCACGTCGCGAGAGCCGACCTCCTCGCCGAAGACGAACGAGAAGACGACGATGATGAGCAAGGCGAACACGAAAGCGGCGTTCGTCGTCTGCTTGCTGCGGGATTCGACCAGCAGGTCCTTGCGGGCGATGGTGTAGACGACCCGGAGGTAGTCCCCGATCATCCGTCGTTTGGCCCTCCGTCGTCGCCGGGTCCGCCTGAGCTTTCGGTTCCCGTCCCCACAGCCGTCGACCGCGTCGGAACCGCCGTCGCGCTCGTTACCGCCCGCGGTTCGCCGCCCGTACAGCGTCGTTCGTACTCCTCGAGCACGTCACTCGCACCCTCGAACGCCGTCGTCTCGAGGTCGCCTACGAGGCGGCCGTCGTTCATGAACAGCGCGCGATCCGCCAGCCGGTAGCCCCGCTCGAGATCGTGTGTTGCCGCGAGGACGGTCCGATCCTCGAGATCCTCGAGGACTGCCGCGACGCGTTTCAGCGAGGTCTGGTCGAGCCCGGTGTAGGGTTCGTCGAACAACAGGAGATCGGGGTCGTGGACGAGTGCCCGGGCGAGCGAGACGCGCTTGCTCATGCCGTGGGAGAAGCCGCTGACCCGTTCGCCCCCGCGGTCGGCGAGGCCGACCGTCTCGAGCAGCCCGTCACAGACCGTCGCGTCGACGTCGTGTAGTCGGGCGTGCAACCGGAGGTTTTCCCGTGCCGTGAGTTCCTCGTAGAGCATCGTCTCGTGGGCGACGACGCCGAGCCGAGAGCGAACCGCCGCGTTGCCGCCGACCAGCGGCTCGCCTTCGATCTCGATCTCGCCCTCCGTCGGGCGGGACAGCGACGCGAGCATCCGGATGAGCGTCGTCTTTCCGGCGCCGTTGGCACCGAAGAGGACGACCGTCTCACCGGCATCGAGAGTGAAAGAGACGTCGTCGACGCCGACGTGCGTGCCAAACCGCTTTGTCACGCCGGAGACGGAGACGAAAGCCATTGCCCGACGCTTGGCGGACGCATGACTTAAGCATTGTAATTCCGTACTGTCGCTCGATGGAGCTACCGACGCTGTCAGTCGTTCTCCTGGCTGGTGCGGCCACGATTCTGACGCCGTGTTGTCTCCCCCTGTTGCCACCGCTGCTATCGGGCAGCGTCGGTCACCGTCTCCGCCCCGTGGCGATCGTCTCGGGCAGCCTGCTTTCGTTTATCCTGCTCGGCGTTCTCGTCGGTACTCTGGGTTCGTTTTCGCCGGAGACGCTTCGTGCGCCGGCGTTTCTGGCGATCGTCGCATTCGGCGCGGTGATGGTCGACGACGACCTGCACGGGATCTACTCGCGATACGCCTCGCGACTCTCGAGTACCGCCACCGAACGCGTCGCTGCGCTCGACGAGCAACGACACCCGCTCGCGTCGGCGTTCTCGCTCGGTCTCCTGCTCGGGGTGATCTGGCTGCCCTGTGTCGGCCCCGTACTGGGTGCCGTCCTCGCGTACGCCGCGACGACCGGGGCAGCACTCGAGAGCGGTGCGTTCCTGTTCGTCTACGGCGTCGGGTTCGCGATCCCGCTTTTGGGCGTCGCCTACGGCGGCAAGATAGCGGGCCGGTCGATCGCGGACTACCTCGGGGTACTCGGCCGGCGGGACGTGGTTCGGCGGGCGGTCGGCGTCGTCCTGCTCGTGACCGGCGTCGCCCTGCTGTTCGAGGCCGACCGGGTTTTCCTTTCGGCGCTGTACTGAGGACCGAGACTGCTAGCTGATATCGCGCCGAAACGGAATGCGGCGTCTGGAGGTGTAATTCCGCCCTGGTCGCGCCGAGACCGTGCTGGAGTCGACCGACGTCAGTATCCGCCTCGTCCTGGCCGCCCAGAACCGCCGTCGAGGTTCCGCCATACACAGATCACCCGGTTCGGACGAGCGGGCACTGTCCCGACGACTCGAGCGAGAGTGTGCTATCCCCATCGGTCGGTCCGAAGGTCCGGGGAGAACGTGACGACAGACATTCCTACTGTGTCGCGACTGGCGAAGGTTTGATGTGACGACGCCCGGAAGGGAGACGTAATGGATCGGAAAGTAAAGGTAGTGGTCGGTGGCGTCGGTATCGCCGTTCTCCTGGCGATCCTGGCGACCACGACGATGGGATCGGCCGCCCAGTTCGTCACCCCGACCGATCTCGCGGAAACGGACGACCACGACGATACCGTCGTCAAACTCGAGGGGCAGGCCGTCAACGTCGACGATGGCGATCCGATCACCTTCGAAGTCGCGGACGAGAACTACACCAAGCCGGTGACCTACGACGGCGAGATGCCCGAGACCATGTCCGACGGCCGGGTCGTCGTCGCCGAGGGGTACTTCGACGGCGAGGAACTCGAAGCCGACGACCTGACGGTCAGGGCTCACGAGGGCGAACATCCCGAGGATCACCCCGCAACCGAGACGAACGAAACGTCCGAGCACCTCGAGGACCACGCCACGACTGACGGGAACGAAAGCGACGAAGGCGGTGAACACGACGGGACCGATAGCTAGCTCGAGTCGTCCGCTTTCGACGCCGACCGCTGTTTTCGTATCCACAATCGAAGTTTCCGATAGCGTACTTTTTGTTCCCGATTTCTCACTGTCGATTCCTGAATGCGGATAACGAGGGCGGTTTTTAATTAGACGGCTCCCCGAGTACCCCCCATGATACAGGGGATCGACGGAACGTCGATCGATCAGGGACCCACCTTCGACGTCGGAACCGCTCCACCCGAGCGGGTGGCCCGAGCGGGACGGCCGGACCGGGTGATCCATCGATGACCGAGCGACGGCTCGTCACTGTCGTGACGTTGCTCGCCGCGGGTATCTCGGCAGTCGCAACGTCGTTCGGAATCTACGCGACCTCCGAGCGGTTCCTCGTCTCGTCGTTCAATCGACTCGTCCTCGAAGTACTCCCGGGCTGGTTCGTCTCCGCGGTCATCCAGCGGTTCGGGGATCTCGCACTCGAGTTGAGTCTGCTCTTTTCGGGCGTCCTGCTGTCCGTGATCGTCGGTTCCCTGGCCCTGGCCGGATACCGGCTGGGTGCGAGCGCGTTGCCCGCTTCCCGGGAACTGGTCGGGGCCGTACTCTCGGTCGTGTTCGTCTTCCTGGCAGCGTATCTCGTGGTCGGCGTCGCCCGCGCGGCCATCCTTCCGGCGGTCGTCGGCGGCGCCGTCGTCGCGGGATTCGATCACCTCTCGACCGCGGGAGACGCGAGTGCCGATGTGAGCCCCGACCGGCGTTCGGTCGTCCAGGCGGTCACAGTCGTCGCTGGGTACAACGTCGTCGCTCACGGACTCGGCTTCCTTCGCCGGAGCCAGACCCAGCGAACCGAACGCGAACTGCAGGAACGCGCGACGCGACTCGAGGCCGAACACCTGGTCTCCGAGGCCGACGACGCCGGACTGGAAGCCGACGGAATCAAGCCGTTGATCTCCGAAATCGGCGAATTCTACAAGGTCGATATCAATCCGAGTCCACCCTCGATCGATCCCGACGGCTGGCGCCTCTCCGTAACGGGGCTCGTCGAGGAGGAACTCGAACTCGACTACGACGACGTCCGTGGGTACGAAACCCGCAACCGGTACAAGGCGATCCGTTGTCTGAGCGACGACATCGACGGTGAACAGCTGGATACCGCCGTCTGGATCGGTGTTCGGATGGCAGACATCCTCGAGGAGGCCGGGATCGAAGACGAGGGGGAGTACGCGTTGCTGTCCGGCGCCGACGATTACTACTACTCGGTCCCGCTCGAGGACCTCGAGGAGTCCATGCTCGCGTTCGGGATGAACGGGATGGAGCTTCCCGCCGGTCACGGCTACCCCGTTCGACTGCTGGTTCCCGACCGCTGGGGGAAACTCCACGTCAAGTGGCTCACGGATGTCGAGATCATCGACGACGGGGAAGGCGGTTACTGGGAGGAACGCGGCTGGCACGGAATGGGGCCGGTCAACGCGGTCACGAAGGTCGACCGGATCAATCGGCTCGAGGACGGCGGTATTCAGCTGGTCGGACACGCCTACGCGGGTGCCCGCGACGTCGAGACGGTCGAGGTGTCGATCGACGGCGGCGACAGCTGGGAGTCGGCGACGCTGAGCGATCCGCTTCCGGATTCGGACACGACGCGCCAGTGGTTGTACGAAATCGATCCTGACGAGGGTGATCCGGACAGCTACGACGTCTACGCGCGAACGATCGACGGTGAGGGGACCGTCCAGCCGGAAGCCCGATCGGACCCGTTCCCGGACGGGGCCACCGGATGGGCCCACAGGTCCGTTCGTCGGGGCTAACTCCCCTCTCCAGCCGTCAGATCGAAAAAATTCACCGGCCTCGCTCGAGGCCTCGGACGTCAGTGCCGGTCGATCGTCCCGGCGGCGTCAATCCTGTCCACTCGATTCGCGCTCTGCCGTTACGTCCTCGAGACGCTGCTCGAGTTCCGACAGTCGATTCCGAAGGTAGAACACGTAAACGACGAGCGCTCCGAATACGGCACCGTAGGCGAACAGCAACAGGTAGTCCATGGCTGATCAGTACTCCTCCGTCGGTTTGTAGGTTTCCGTCCGCGAGCGCTTCTTCAGCGAGTCGACACGGGTCGTGAGTTCGTGCAGACGAACCCTGGCCGCAAGCAGGGACAGGTAGAGAAACAGGACGGCGACGAGCGACACGAACAGCACCGAGGCCGTAATGGCGGCTTCCGCGTCGGGGTTGCCGACCGACGGCGCGTGCAGCCGGGCGGTCCACAGCCGCGTCGACGCGTAGGAAATGGGAACGGTAATGAACCCGATGACGCCGTAGACGGAGGCGAGACGGGAGACTCGGCCCGCTCCGCCGCCACTCGAGTAGATGATCAGATAGCCCGCGTAGATGAACCAGACGAACAGGAAGGTAACCAGCCGGATATCGGACCAGTTCCACCAGGTGTTCCAGATGACGCGTCCCCACGCGCTGCCCGTGACCAGCGTCAGCGTCGCGAATACGAACCCCAGTTCGGCAGAGCCGTGGGCGAGTTGTTCCCAGAACCGAGTGCCGGTGACGAGATAGCAGACGCACCCGAGGAAGGTAACCGTCAGCGCCAGACCACCGACCAGTGCGAGCGGGACGTGCCAGTACGCAATGAGGTTGACCCCGTGGCTGACGCCGTACATCGAGTCCGACGCATAGCCAAACACTAGCCCGAGCGATGCGAGGCCGAACAGTAGCGTGAGATACCCGTGCACGGAACTACGGAGTATCCGCCGTAGTAGTCCGATCGTCCGTTTTTCGTACGAGCCCATACTCCCGGGTTCGCTGCCACTCTCAAAAAACATCCGTCCCGTTCCCACCGTTCGGAGAGTTCTCGGCGTCGGATGGGTGACCGCCGACCTCCGTCGGCGAACGTGTCAGGTTCAACCTATATAAGAGGACTGTATTTTACAGACGTACCGGCGTAACCAGTTACTAATAAGTAGGGGCTACTTATGCACCATTGTCATCGACTGACAGGATAGTTCACGTTGTCCATCCTCGCTGCGACGGGTTTCACAACTATTAGGCCAGCCCCTCGCTTACGGGTGGCCATGAAAGACCTGTTCCGCAAGGCAGCCCGGGGCGAACCCACCGAGCGCCCCCCGGTGTGGATGATGCGCCAGGCCGGCCGGTACCTGCCGGAATACCGGGAACTCCGGGAGGACTACTCGTTCCTCGAGGCCATCTCCACGCCGGAAGTCGCGGCCGAGATCACGCTCCAGCCCTGGGAGCGGTTCCGTCCCGACGCCGTCGTCATGTATTCGGACATTCTGACCGTGCTCGAGCCCCTGGGGTTCTCCTATCACCTCGAGTCCGGCGTCGGCCCGGTCGTCGAGAACCCGGTCGAAGCGCCTGCAGACACCCGCCGCGAACGCGGCGACGTCCGCGAACAGCTGTGGTACGTCGGCGACCTGCTCGAGCGACTCACGGACGAACTCGGGGACCAGGCCGCGACGCTTGGCTTTGCCGGCGGTCCGTTCACGCTTGCCGCCTACGTCTGTGAGGGGACGCCCTCGCGGTCGTTCATGGCGGTCCGTCGGCTCCGGGCGGAACACCCCGAGGCGTTCGAGCGACTGCTCGAGGCCTTTACCGACGTGCTGGTCGAGTACGTCGAGTTCCAGGTCGAGTCGGGTGCCGACGCCGTCCAGCTGTTCGACACCTACGCCGGGTTGCTCTCGCCGGCCGACTACCGGGAGTTCCTGCTCCCGTTACACCGGAGGGTCCTCGAGGCCGTCGACGCCCCGACGATCGTGTTCGCGCGCAACGTGAGCGGCAACCTCGATCTGCTGGCCGACAGCGGGGCCGACGTGGTCGGCCTCGACTGGACGGTCGACCTCGAGTCGGCACACGAGCAACTCGCGGACGAGGACGTCGCGATCCAGGGCAACCTCGATCCCGCCCTGCTGTACGGCGATCCCGAGACGGTTCGCGAGCGCACACGCGACGTCATCGACGCGGCGGGCGACGCCGGCCACATCCTCAATCTGGGCCACGGCGTCGACCGGAACACGCCGGTCGAGAACGTCGAGGCGTTCTTCGAGACGGCGAAAACCGTCGAGTAGAACGGATCTAGTTCTAGTTTTCCGGCGGCAGTCCCGCGTTGAAACAGTACGTCCCCGGCTCGTCGCGGCACTGACACTGCCGGAGCTGATAGTACGACGGCTCGAAACCGGACAGGAACGGCTCCACGACGTCAGCGAGCAGCCCGGGGAACCGCGGGTCGTCGTGGGGCACCGGGACCCGGTGGAGGTCGAGGCCGACTTCGGCGGCGTCCTCCGCGAGGTCGACGTCGAGTTCGACCAGCGTCTCGGACTGCTCGTGCATGAAGCTCATCGGCTCGACGACGACGCGTTCGGCCTCGTCGCCCAGGTCCTCGACGACCTCCTCGGTCTCGGGCTCGGTCCAGTCGATACCGCGGTTCTGGTGGTTCTGGTAGCCGATCTCGTACTCCTCGAGGCCGATCATGCTGGCGATCGCTGCGGCGTGTTCCTCGACGTACTGGTCGTACCGGCTGCCCTCCTCGAGGTACTTCGTCGGCGTGCCGTGGGCCGAGAAGACGAACGCGGTGTCGGGGTCCGAGAGGTCGAGCCCCTCCTCCTCGGCGAACTCGCGGATCCCCTCGGCGCGGATCCGGTTGTAGACCGGCGCGCGGTGCCAGCCGGTGATCGAGGAGAAGTCGGGTTCGTAGCCGTCGACTTCGTCGATCGACTCCTCGAGCGAGTCGATAGCGGAGACGGTCGTCGACGGCCCACAGAGCGGGTAGATCGGCACCGCGAGCACGGACTCGAAGCCTTCCTCCGCCAATTCCTCGGCGACGTCGGGGATCAGCGGCTCCATGAACTGCATCGCGTGGTAGATGGTAACGTCGTGACCCCGTTCCTCGAGCGTCTCGTCGAGGGCTTCCGCCTGTGCGGTCGCCTGTGGCTGCAGCGGCGAGCCGCCGATCTCCTCGTACTCCTCCATCAGCCCCGGCAGCCGGCGCTTGGCCAGTTCGCGGGATCGTTCCCAGGCCGCTTCCTCGGATTCGGCGTCCTCGAGCGAGGCGTTGTCGTAGAAAATTCGTGTGAGGTACTCGAGCACGACGTCGCGGTCCGGTTCGGACGGCTCTCCGAAGTTCAGCAGGACGATAGCGGTCTCCATGATCGGCTGTTAGGAGAGGTCCGGTATAGGTACTTCGGAGACGGAAGACCGGACAGCCTGCGCTCAGTTCGATTCGGCGACGGCGGCCGACCGGCTCCGGTCCCCCTCGTCCTCGGCGAGTTTGCCGGCAAGTCGTTTCGCGTTCCGGATCCGTCCGGGAATTCCGGGACGGCCGACGTAGTTCGCACAGAAGTGAATCCCCTCGGGTGGCTGGAGGTCGTCCATCGCCGTCCACGAGCGGTCGTAGGCGGGCATCCCCGGATCCCACCGGTGGACGTGGATCGGCGTCGCCGAGGCACCGGTGAGCCGTTCGAACTCCGCCGCGGCGACCGCCCCGAGTTCCTCGTCCGAGCGGTCGGGCATCTCCGGATCGCTCGCCGGGTCGACGTAGCAGGTGAACAGCCGGTCGCGGTCGAGGAAACTCGCGTTCCAGGTGCTGCCGCTGATGCCGACGTCCGATCCCGATGGAACGAGCGCGCCGATCCCGTCGCGCTCTAGGTCCGACTCCACGAAGACCATCCCGATGGGGTTGTAGTTGAACTCCCGGAGCGTCGTCGCGAGTCCGTCGTCGACCGACTCGAGCAACGCGGCGCTCGTCGGAGCCGGTGTCGTCAGGACGACGTCGTCGACCCGCTCGGTTCCGTCGGGAGTGACGATCTCGTATCCTTCTCCCGTTTCCTCGATCCGTTCGACGGGCGTCTCGAGGGCGATCGAATCGGCATGTTCTTCGTATAATCGTTCAGATAGTTTTCCGAGACCATCGTCGAACGAACATATCGGCGGTGCGTCCCGACCCGAGACGACTTTCCGGGCTACCCACGTCAGGATGCTCCCGTCGATCCCGGCTCCGTCGAGGGCTCGACCGAGCGAGTACTCCATCAGCATGTCCCTTGGGTCGGTCCCGTAAAGACCGCTGTACAGCGGACCGAAGTACCTCCGGGCGGCCTGTCGACCGAACTTCCGTACGAGGAACTCGTCGACCGTCTCGCCGGGGCGCTGTGGATCGGTGAAGGGTTCTTTCAGGATGCGGAGTTTTCCCCGGGGACTGAGCAGGTCCGTCGTGATCGCCTCCCGCACCGACAGGGGGACGACCTCGAGGGAGCCGTCGTGGTAGACGTAGAGCGGTTGATCGTCGTCCCCGATCCGGAGCTGGTCGCGAAGTTCGAGGTCGTCGACCAGCGACTCGATACCGGGCGTGAGCCGCAGTCGCTGCGGACCGAGTTCGAGGACCCGGCCGTCGACCCGACGGCTCCGCATGACGCCGCCAGGTTCGTCGCGCGCCTCGAAGGCTGCGACGTCCGCGCCGCGTTCCTCGAGCGATCGGACGAGCGTGAGCCCGCTGATACCGGCTCCGACGACGCCGACGGTCATCTCATCGCCCCGTTCCGCTTCGCCGTGTTCGATCGTCGATTCCGGTGGGCACTGCCGTATCCATTGTCGGACGTTGCTAACTCAGCGACATAACGATTCCGTTGTCGCGGTTTCACTCTGCGAAACATAACTAAATATGGATATACATTCTTATCTGATATATTCGAGAGGTTCAGTCAGTTCTGTGACTATCCAGCGGTGGAAAACGATGTGACGATCGGTCCGGACGACCGAACCGGAAAGGAACGATGCCGTTAGTCGTCGGCCGGTGCCGCGGGGGAGTCGATCTCGGCCGTCGGCGGTGCACTCGTCAGCTTGTACACACCGTAGACGAACCAGACCAACAGCCCGAGCGCGATGATGTACGCTCGCAGGTCCGGCGACACTACCGGCGTCGCGACGATCGCTCCCTCTTCCTCGACGGGGACGTGCGGCGCTCCCGCGAGGTCGTTGATCAGGCCCATGACGACGATCCCAAGCAGCATGAGACCGCCGCCGAGACCCATAGCGATCCGGTCGACTACGTCGGTTGTTGTCGTCATCGTGATCACCCCATGAGGTACCGCAGCCATTTGCGATTCTGTACGTAGTCGGTCCCCTCGAGGTACGCGTCGATTCCGAAGACGCGGCCGGCACCGAACACGATCAGCGTCAGGAACAACAGTAGTCCCATCAGGTCGCCGTTGACGAAGCCGTGGCTCCAGTCGGCGTTCCCGAAGTAGAAGAAGAACATCAGGATCGCCCCGTTCGCCGCGGCGAGCCTGGTCAGACAGCCCACTATCAGGCCGAGTCCGATCGCAAGCTCACCCCAAGGGATCATCAGGTTCGGCAACCATACCGCGTTGGCGGCGAACCACGACGTAATCGGGTAGATGAGCGTCCCCTCCGCGGCGTACATCATCCACCCGTGGGCGTCGTAGAACACCCCGTGTTCGACGATTTTGGACAGTCCTGCTCCCAGGAACCACCAGCCGACGATGAGCCGCAGGAACACCAGCCAGTAACTCGTCCACGGCTTGTCGAGTTCGAACGCTACCGAGCGTCCGAACAGTTCGGTCCGGACAGGTTGTGTGTCGTATGTCATGTTGAATCCACCCTGTTTCGCGGTGCGGTCGAAGTCCGTTTCGTTCGTAGTCGATTCCGGTGTCGCCCGACACGGGTCGTCACACCTGGTAGTAGTCCGTCCCGTGCGGTAGGTTTGATACTGAATACTACAGTTTTTTATAAGGAGAACCGAACCGTGTCGGGAGACCGACCACAGTCGCGGTCAGGAGGACGCGCTCGCCCGACCGACCCATCACGCTCGTCCGGCAGTAGTACAGCGAACCCGAAACTCGCCGACCCACCCCTCGAGTCGTTCCAGAAGGGGGAGAAATTCCTCGTCGCCGAAGGTCGACCAGCATCCTCCCTCGATCTCACTCTCGATCTCGATCCGCAAAGTGACGGTCGTCCGGCGGTCGCGCTCGCGACGGTCGACGGTAACGTCCCTGACACCCTCGACCTCGAGGCACTCGAGACACCAGTCGAACAGCCAGCCTTCGTGTTCGGGACGGTGGTCGACGAGTCCGTGGTCGATCTCGTACTGGATTTCACACAGGCACGACCGCGTGTCGGTTCGGTCGGCACACTCCCCGAGAACGGCGGGTTCGCTCCAGGAGGGGTCTCGCTCGAGGGACATACGAGTACTAACGATACCGACAACGAAGGTAGTACGTCTCTATACTACACGGGTTTATAACCCCTCCACTACCGGTTCCACTCCGAGAGCCGGTCCGTGGCGGAACTGGTCCACCCCGTCGATCCGGCGCGTGTCGCCGGTTCAGCCCCGAACGAGCGAGTTGACTAGTTTCGACTCGACCGTGTTGAGCCGCTGGGAGACCGCGGACCGAGAGACGCCCAGTTCGTCCGCGAGGTCGCCGAGGTCCGCCCGACGGGGCGTCTCGTAATACCCCGACTCGACGGCGGCGACGACCGCCTCGCGCTGTTTTTCCGTTAGCCCGTCGGCGTCGGGATCGGGGGTGGTCCGGCCGTCGGCGTCCGGCCCGGAACTCGTGATCCGCTCGAGTTGGACCGTCGCCCCTGTCTCCCGGAGATCGTTGACGATCCGCTCGAGTTCGGTTCGGTTCGGCGTCGTCAGCGAGACCCGAAGCGAGTCGCGATCGACGCCCTCGATCGACGTGATACAGTCGTGACGCTGGAAGACGGGACAGATACAGCGATCGGTGACGTCCGTCCGGATATATTGCGATCCGCCGTCGCTCGGGTCGGTCACCTCGGATCGGCACTCGCAGCCGTCGCTACAGTCACCGTCTCGACAGAGGAGGTCCTGATCGATCGCAGCGTCGCGGTCGCCGGCGTCCAGAACGGAACAGTATGCCTCCGAATGTGGCTCGATCCGGAACTGGGCGCGAACGTAGCTCGAGGGATCCGGGGCGGAAGCCGACTCGGACTCACGAGCGGATTCCTGCAGCGCCATTACGTCCGTTCATTCGAGGGCTGTTAATAAAGGCCGACGGAGAATCCCCAATCGATGGGAATGCAGTCGCTCCGAACGGCGGGAGGCGTCACGAGTCGGTGAACGAACGTACGAGCGTCGTCTCGACGGCGTTGAGCCGCTGTGACACCGCCGACTTCGAGATGCCGAGTTCGTCGGCGAGATCCTCGAGCGTCGCCTCCCGCGGGCGGCCGTAGTAGCCAAGTTCCACGGCGAGCTCGACGGCCTCGCGTTGCTTTTCGGTGATCTTCGTGGTATCGACCTCGAGGCTCGTCTCCGCTTCGTTCGGCAATCGGGTGAGCCGGCGCAGCCGGACCGCCGTCGCGTCGCGCTCGAGCGCATCGACGATTCGGCCGATCGTCTCGCGGTCTTCGACGATCACGGAGACGAGTAACGAGCCGTCGCTGACGCCCTCGACGTCGAAAACACAGTCGAAGCGAGACAGGGTCGCACAGAAACAGCCCCCTTCGATCCGCTCGGAGACGTACCGGCGCTCGGCTTCCCCCTCGCTCTCGGATTCGACTGTCACCGCGCTGTGACAGACGTTGTCCGCGGAAATGCTCCGTTTGACGGCGGTCGCGTTGGGGGCCGCCGAAGCGACGGGACAGGTCGTCTCTCCCGGCGTCACCTCGAGCATCGCGCACAGCGGCCTGGCACCGGAGTCGGCGTCAGTGTCGGACCGCCTCGCAGCGGAACGAGCGGATTCCACGGTCATACTCGTGAATCCGTGAGACGACCGAGTATAAGAGGCGGATCGTTCTTGATCCGTGAGGGACGACCTGAACGTGTCCATGCGCTATTTCATCGGCCGGGAATCGCGACGGCCGTTTTGGATCGCCCGTCCCGGAAAATAACGCACGGGCAACCTCCGTCCGGGACACCATGACACGACCTCCAGCGGATCCACGAACTCGAGAGCAGTTACGCGAGCGCCTGCGGGCGGTCGAGGACCCCATCCTCGACGACGACATCGTCTCGCTGGGCCTCGTCACAGACCTGACCGTCGAGGGCGACGACGCGCTCGTCTCGCTTGCCTTCAACGCGCCGCTGTCGCCCGCCGAGTGGGAGATGTGCGACGAGATCCGAGCGCTGTGCCGAGGGATGGGACTTACACCCCGGCTGTACGCCGACACCGATCGGAGCGATGCCCTCCCCGGGGTCCGGAACGCGGTCGCGGTCGGCACGACGGTCCCCGGGGCCGCTCCAGGGCCGGCGGTCGGGACGCTGACAATGGAACTGGAACGGCTCGGGGCCAGCGTCGGCGTCTTCGACCTGCGTCCCGAACCGACCGTCGAGAGCTGGCTCGACGGCGTCGAACCCCCCGACGTCTCCGACGACCCGTTCGTCCCGCCCGAGGCCCGCGGGGTGCCGGTGGTGAGACTCGGATCGCTGGTCCCCGACCCGGGCGCGGTGCCCGCGACCGACGCTGTCCTGGAGTTTCTCGTCCCGCACGTGCTCGAGCGCGCCGAGTGGGGGCCGATCGATTATCTGCTCGTCGTGCTGCCGTCGTCGATCGATGCCCTACCCGAGGTCGCAGTGAACGAGACGCCGATCGAGGGAACGATCGCCGTCGGGCCCGTCGACGAGGGTCTCGGGCCGGTTCGGACGGCCGCCCGGGAACTCGACTCGGCGACCCCGGTGATCGGCACGATCGGGACTGCCGACGACGGCGGTCCTCCGCGTGCCCTCGAGGAACGGAGACAGGTCGGTGCCGGTCCCACCCCGGCGTACGGACCGGACTGCGGCCGGGACCGTGACCGGTTCCACACCATCGCCGACGTCGAGGAAGATCTCGGCTGTCCGTACCTCGGCACGCTCACGCCCGGGGCCGCTCCGGAAGACGACGGGGACCGCGAGGGATCGACGTCGGACGATCGACTGCCCCCGTCGGCGGAGCGTCCCCTGGCGGACGAGTCCGAGAACCGGTCCGCTCGAGCGGTGGCGACCGCCGTGGCGGATCTCGTCGGTCGGATCAACCGCCGCCACGCCGCGAGCCGCCAGACGGCGTGATCGACCGGCGTTCTCGGCCGGACCGTCCCGGCGACGAGAACGATATAAAGATGTGGAACGGTGAAGGTAGTTCCCGGACGATTGGAAATGCCATTATAAAGTATCTCCTTCTCCCGCAAAGGCTCGGGTGTAGTGATACCATGTCATGGACGATAGCCGTCGGGGTCAAACAGGTTCCCGACGCCGACGAGGTCGGTATCGACCCCGATACGGGCCGGCTCGACCGGGCGAGTGCGCCCGCCGTCATGAACGGGCCGGACCGTGAGGCGCTCGAGGCCGCCTTCAGGATCCGCGATCAGGCCGGCGGCGAGGTGATCGCGATGAGCATGGGGCCGCCGAACGCCACGAGCGTCCTCGAGGAGGCCGTCGCGATGGGCTGTGACGACGCCGTGTTGGTCTCCGATCGGGCGTTCGGTGGCAGCGACACCTGGCCGACGAGCCTCACGCTGGCCCGGACCGCCGAGGCCCTCGACGCGGACGTCGTCGTCTGTGGCGAGGAGACGACCGACTCCTCGACGGGGCAGGTGCCGCCGGGGATCGCGGCCCACAACGACTGGGCACAACTCACCTACGCGGAGGCCGTCGACGCCCGTCCCGACGAGAACCGGCTCGTCGCCCGCCGGGACGTCGAGGGCGGCCACGAGGTCGTCGCCGCGGATCTCCCGGTAGTCGTCGCGGCCGCGTACGGCGAGTTCGAGCCCCGGCCCGCGCCGCTGCACCGCAAGATCTACGGCGAAAACGACTTCGAGCCGACGGTCTGGGACGCCGAGGATCTCGAGATCAAAGACGAGGTCGGCCTCGAGGTCTCGCCGACCTCCGTCGGCGGCATGGAGACCGTCGATCCGGTCGAGCGCAAGAGCGAGGTGGTCGACGACGTCGACGACCTCGCCGAGTCGATCGAGGAGGTGGTAGCATGAGCGACGAAGGCGAAGGCGAAGGCGAGAGCGAAGAACACGAGAACGGCGTCGTCGACGTCGACGAGTACGACGACGTCTGGGTGTTCATCGAGGAACACGACGGCGAGGTCATGTCCGTCTCCTGGGAACTGCTCGCGGAGGCGCGGACCCTGGCCGACGAACTCGGCGACGACCTGGTCGCGCTGGCGATCGGCGAGGGGTTAGACGACGTCGCCGAGCAGGCCCTCGAGCGCGGCGCGGACCGCGTGCTCGTCGCCGACGACCCGGTGTTCGAACCCTACCGGGCCGACCCGTACGGCGACCAGTTCCGCGCGATAGTCGAGGAGCGCAAGCCGTCGATCGTCCTCATCGGCGGCACCCACACCGGCCGGGACTTCGCCGGCCGTGTCGCGGTGCCGGCCCACGCGGGCCTGACCGCCGACGTCACCGAACTCGGCGTCGACGAGGACGGCCTGCTCGAGGCGCGTCGACCCGCATTCGGCGGGAACGTCCTCGCGACGATCCTCTGTGAGGAACACCGGCCGCAGATGGCGACGATCCGGCCCGGCGTCTTCGAGGCCGCCGATCCGGACGGGGAGGCCGACGGCGAGATCGTCGAGGTCGACGTCGTCGTCGAGGACGACGACTGCGTCAGCGAGGTGCTCGAACGGGAGGTCGGCGACACGGCCGACATCACGGAAGCCGACCGGATCGTCGCCGTCGGGCACGGTATCGACGGCGACCTCGAGCCGGCCCGTCAGCTGGCCGACGCGCTGGACGCCGAGATCGCGGCGAGTCGCGCCGCGGTCGACGAGGGCTGGGTCGACGGCGCGCGACAGGTCGGCCAGACCGGCAAGACGGTCCGCCCCGAACTGTACGTCGCGGTCGGGATCAGCGGCGCGGTCCAGCACCTCGAGGGGATGAACAAGAGCGAGACGGTCGTGGCGATCAACAACGACCCGAACGCGCCGATCTTCGAGCACGCCGACTACGGCATCGTGGCCGACCTCTTCGACGCCTGTCCGGATCTCGCCGAGGAACTCGAGGGCGTGACCGAGCCACAGGAGGTGGTACAATGAGTCCAGAACTGGAAAGCGACACCGTAGCCGATCCGAACTACGACGACGAGTTCGACGCCATCGTCGTCGGGGCGGGCCTCGCCGGGAGCGCCGCCGCCCTGACGATGGCGAACCGCGGACTCGAGGTACTGATGATCGAACGCGGCTCCTCGCCGGGAGCCAAGAACGTCTTCGGGGGCGTCCTCTACACGCCGACGATCCGCGAGTTGACGGACTTCGAGAACGCGCCGGTCGAACGGTACGTCGCCGAGCGCCGGTTCAGCATGCTGACCGAGAACGACGAGACGGCGTTTTCGCTGCGCCCCGGCGAGTGGCACGAGGAACCGCACAACGACTCCTACACCGTCCTGCGGGGTGAGTTCGACGAGTGGTTCGCCGAGCAGGCCGTCGAGGAGGGGGCGACCCTGCTGACCTCGACGACGGTGACGGGGCTGCTCCGCGAGGACGGCCGCATCGCCGGCGTCGAGACCGACCGTCCCGACGGCACCATCCGCGCGCCCTACGTCGTGCTCGCGGAGGGGGGCAACTCCCTGGTCAGCGAGGGGGCGAACCTTAAGGCTACCGAGACCCGCGAGAACGTCGCCGTCGGGGTCAAGGAGGTCCTCGAGTTCCCCGAACGCGACGGCGTCATCGAGGACCGGTTCCGGCTGACCGACGACGCCGGCGTCTCCTACCATTACTTCGGGGAAGGGGCCGTCGGCGACGCCTTCGGCGGCGGGTTCATCTACACCAACGACGACACGGTAAGCGTCGGCGTCGCCTACCGGATCGAGGACGCCGCGACCCACGACCAGTCGCCGGAGGAGACGCTGAACGCGTTCAAATCCCATCCGGCAGTCGCGCCGCTGGTACGGAACGCACGGACCGTCGAGTACAGCGCCAAGACCATCCCCGAAGGCGGTGCCGACAGCATCCCCGACCTCGTCCACGACGGTGCAGCGATCGTCGGCGACGCCGCCGGTCTGGTGCTCAACAACGGCGTCCACCTCGAGGGGACCAACATGGCCGTCGAGAGCGGCTATCACGCCGGCAACGCCATCGCACGCGCGGCCGAGAACGGGCGCGTCGGGGCCGAGGCCCTGCAGGTCTACCCCGAGGCCCTCGAGGAGTCGTTCGTCGTCCAGAACCTGGAACACTACAAGTGGATGATGGACGCGGTCGAGGAGGACCGCGACCTGCTGTTCGAGGACCTGCCGCGTGCGTTCGCCGACGCCGGCACGGAGTACTTCCGGATCGATCGCACGCCGAAGGAATCGCACGCCAAGAACGCGAAACGCGCCGTCCTGGATGCCGTCGGCGGCTGGACCGGCGCGGCGAAACTCGCCCTGCGGTACCGAAAGGTGGTGACATAAGATGAGCGTCCAACCCCAGACCCCCGACCTCGACAACGACTCGATGGAGGATCGCCTCTACACTGTCAAGTACGACGACCCCGGCGACTCGCACCTCGACGTGAAAGTCACGGACGTCTGTGCGGAGTGTGAGACCAACGACTGCGTCCGCGTCTGCCCGGCGAACGTCTGGCGCGAAGGCGACGACGGTGTCCCCCACATCGCCTACGAGAACTGCCTCGAGTGCTCGAGCTGTCGGTTCGCCTGCACCTACGACAACGTGGTGTGGACCTACCCCGAGCGCGGCGCCGGGATGACGTACAAACACGGCTGACGGCCGCCTCCGACGGCTGAACTCGTCCAGACGGTTCCCAATCCTCGGGAACGGCAAGGACGTTTCTTGAGTGAGAAACACAAGCGTACGTATAGAGGGTGATCTCCATGACCGACCGACTTTCCGCCGACGACACACCCGCTATCGCGACCAAAGAAGACGCCGCGGTCACGGCCTACGACGCGCTCAGCGACGCCGGCTGTGATGCCGTCGTGACGTCGATGCCCCGTCGGACCCGCTCTACGTGGATCGTGCCGGCGACCAGCGAGGACAGTTCCTGGCGGGTCCACATCGACCCGCGAACCGGAAAAACGCGTATCGTCGAAACGCCCGAATGAGAACGGTTCAGACCGGGTGGTCCATCGACTCCATCAGCACTTCGACGTTCGCCGACTCGTCGGAGAACGGCTCGGGGTAGCTCCCGAGCAACACGAGCAGGTCGCCCTCGTGGGCGAACGAGGTAATCACGACGTCGACGTCGACCGTCCGACCCTGGAACTCCGTTTCGCCGACGAACACGTCGACGTCCCGCCCCTCGCCGAGGATCGGCAACTGGAACGTCTCCTCGTGGGAGAGGTCCTCGAGCTGGTTGCCGTCGGTCTCGAGTTGCGAGAGGAACTCGTCGAGCAGTTCTCCGTTCGAGAGGCCGTCGAGGGGGTTGAACGAGTAGCCGAACCGTTCCATGGCGGGGATCGAGACGGCAGCGAAGACGCTCGCCTCGTGGGACTGCCCGTCGAACTCGCGGTCTTTCGTGTAGACCGACGCCCAGATCGAGGCCTGCACCTCGCGTTCGAGGCCGCCGACCTCGACGGTCTCCTCGAAGGACTGTTCGTCGACGTCGTCCTCCGTGTAGCCGGTCTCCTCGAGCGCGGCCGCACTCGGGGCGGCGCGTTCGGCCGTGAACTCGAGGGGAGCGTTGCCGAGTGCGAAATCCAGACAGCCGGCGGTCAGCGCGAGGGTCCCGGTCGCGCCCGCCGCCAGTAGTGATCGACGAGAGGTAGTCATCACCTCAGTTGTACGCCAGCGGGTGCATATTCCTTACGGCTCCTGTGATCTCGGAGACAAGAGTATCAGGCCTTCTGATAGCACAACGACAGGAGTTCCGGCTCGCGTTCGGGGAGCATCAAAAGTTATCGGGGTTGCCCGCACCTGTTTAGGCATGACCACATTCTCCGACCGGGTCGAGCAGGTGTCGATCAGCGGGATTCGCGAAGTGTTCGAGGCCGCAAGCGAGGACGCGATCAACCTCGGGATCGGCCAGCCGGACTTTCCAACACCCGAACACGCCCGCCAGGCGGCGGTCGAGGCCATCGAGGCCGGGGAGGCCGACGCCTACACCTCCAACAAGGGGACCCGGGAGCTCCGGGAGGCCATCGCGACCAAGTACGATCGGGATTACGGGCTCGAGGTCGACCCCGACCACGTCATCGCCACCTCCGGCGGCAGCGAGGCGCTGCACCTCGCGCTCGAGGCCCACGTCGACCCGGGCCAGGAAGTCATCTTCCCCGACCCGGGGTTCGTCTCCTACGACGCGCTGACGAAGATCGCTGGCGGCACGCCGAAACCCGTGGCGCTGCGGGACGATCTCACCCTCGATCCCGCGACGGTCGAGGAGGCGATCACCGACGAGACGGCCGCCTTCGTGGTCAACAGCCCTGCGAACCCGACCGGTGCCGTCCAGAGCGAGGCGGACATGCGCGAGTTCGCCCGCATCGCCGACGAACACGACGTCCTCTGTCTCTCCGACGAGGTCTACGAACGCATCGTCTTCGAGGGCGAACACCGCTCGCCGATGGAGTTCGCCGAGACGGACAACGTGGTCGTCGTCAGCGCCTGCTCGAAGACGTACTCGATGACCGGCTGGCGGCTCGGGTGGGTCACTGCCTCGAATCGCCGCATCGAACGGATGCTGCGGGTTCACCAGTACGGCCAGGCCTGTGCGTCCGCGCCAGCCCAGTTCGCCGCCGAAGCCGCGCTCACGGGACCGCAGGAGCCCGTCGAGGAGATGGTCGACGCCTTCGAGGAGCGCCGGGACGTCGTACTCGACGGCCTCGAGGACGCCGGCCTCGAGGTGCCGACGCCGGAGGGTGCCTTCTACGTCATGCCGAAGGTCCCCGAGGGCTGGTGCGACGCGGTGCTCGAGCGGGACGTGGTCGTCGTGCCGGGTGACGCCTTCGGCGCGAACGGCGAAGGGTACGCGCGACTCTCCTATGCGACCGGAATGGAGGAACTGAAGGAAGCACTCGAGATCATCGACGACGCGACCCGAGCGGTCCGGTGACGGTCCCCCTTCGTTCCCATCTGGAACAGTAATTCGAGTAACACGTTTATGTTCCTACCCGTCCTACTGCGACCTGCATGAGCGACATCACCATCACGACGACCGATAGCCTCGAAGGACGGGAGATCGTCGAGTACCGCGGCGTCGTCTCCGGCGAGGCGATCATCGGCGCGAACGTGGTCAGCGATATCGCCGCCGGCATTCGCGACATCGTCGGCGGCCGAAGCGGCTCCTACGAGAAGAAAATCGCCGTCGGCCGCGAGGAAGCGATCTCCGACATCCGCGCGGAGGCGGCCGACCTCGGAGCCGACGCCGTCGTCGGCGCGTCGTTCGACTACGAGGAGATGGCCGAGGGCATGCTGTGGGTCAACCTCTCGGGGACCGCGGTGACGACCCGTCGCGAGTAACGGTTACGCTGGCGCGAACTCCTCGAGGAGCGTCTCACAGAACGCCTCGAGGTCGTCCGGGTTCCGGCTGGTGACGAGGCCGTCGTCGACGACGACCGCCTCGTCGACCCACTCCCCGCCCGCGTTGCGGACGTCGGTTCGCAGGCTGTGGTAGGCTGTCAGCGTCCGCCCGTCGACGACGCCGGCTTCGATCAGCGTCCAGGGGCCGTGACAGATCACCGCCGCTGGATCGCCGCCCTCGAGGTGTGCCCGGAGGAGGTCGACCGCGTCATCGTCGGTCCGGAGCGTGTCCGCGCCGACGGTTCCGCCGGGAATGATCAGGGCGTCGTAGTCGTCCGCGGAGACGTCCGCGAACGGTTTCTCGATCCCGTAGCTCCCGCTCCACTCGAGGTCGCCGTTGACCGTCCGCCCGTCTCCCGCCTCCGAGCCGAGTACGTCGACCGTTGCACCCGCCTCAGAGACCGTCTCCTTCGGTTCCGTGAACTCGATCTCTTCGGTCCCTTCCTCGGCGAGGAAGATCCCGACCGTTACGCCCTCGAGTACAGCATCGGTGTCGCTCATTACGCCACGGAGGAGCGACGAACGGGCAAGGGTTGGACTTGCGCGTGCAGCCTACCGACCGCGCAGGAACTCCTCGAGGTCGGCCTCGACGTCGGCGACCGTCTCGTACTCGATGACCTCGACGTCGCCGTTGCCACGGACCATCGCGGAGAGGTCGTGGTCCCCGTCGGGGCGGTACAGACAGCAGACCGGCTTCTCCCAGGCGACCGCGCGGCCGAGTTCGTAGCCGACGCCGAGGCTGGGGGTGGTTACCTCCGCGACCACGACGTCGGCTCGCCGGAGCCAGGTGAGGTCCTGTTCGTAGATGTCGGCGTCCGTGAGCCCCACCTCGGCTTCCTTCTCCTCGACGTTTTCCGTGCCGACGTGTTCTGTCAGGACCGTGCCGTGGTCCTCGAGCACGTCGATGATGGCCGCGTACAGATCGACGTCGGACCGCCCGCCGCGGATCGAGCCGCCGAAGTAGATGTCCATGTCGGCGCGGTTCCGACCGGCGGGGTATCAACGTTGCTGATCGGGGCGCCGTCGTCGCTCGAGTTCTACGCTACTCTACGCTACTCTACGCTACTCTACGCTACTCTACGCTACGACCGCCTCCATCGTCGTTCGCTTCTCCTCCTCGGTCGTCCCGTCGACGAACCCGATTCGGACCGCGTCCACCCCCTCGATCGCGCCGTACTCCGCGACCCACTCGCGGACCTCCTCGGGGGTGCCTGCGGGCGCTAACTCGTCGAGCACGTCGTCGGGGAGCGCCGCGGCCATCGCGTCGGTGTCGCGGTCCTTCCAGGCCGCGCGGACCTCCTCCACGACGTCCGGATACCCCTGTTCGGCCACCGAGTTGCCGTAGTAGGGGCCGTAGGCCCCGATCATGAACGCGATCGTCTTGCGCGCCTTCCGGCGTGCTGCCTCCCGGTCCTCGCTGGCGATCCCGCGGACGATCGGCGCAACGCGCAGGTCCGCGAGGTCCTTCCCGGCGAGGTCGGCACCCCGACGGAGATCCTCGAGTCGCTCCTCGAGGCCCCCTTTCGTGAACAGCTGTGGTGCCCAGCCGTCGCCGAACCGGCCGGCCATCTCGGTGGCCTTCGGGCCGAGCGTGGCGAGATCGATCGGCGGGGGCGACTCCGGAACGCCGCGCTCGTAGTCCAGCCCCGAAATCTGGAAGATCTCGCCGTCGTAGGCCGGGGTTCCCTCCTCGTAGACGGCCCGGATCACTTCGATCGTCTCCCGGGTCCGCCGGAGCGGGCGGTCGAACTCCCGGCCGTGCCAGCGTTCCGTGATGGCGGGCGAACTCGGACCGATGCCGAGCCGGAAGCGGCCGTCGGCGGCGTCCTGTAGCGTCAGCGCCGTCTGGGCGAGCATCGCCGGCGAGCGCCCGTACGGCGAGACGACGTCGTTCGAAATCCCCAGCCGCTCGGTCCGGTCCGCCGCCAGCGTCAGGGGCGGGACGACGTTCCAGCCCGTCGTCTCGCCGGTCGTGATCCGGTCGAAACCGAGTTCTTCGGCCTCGACCGCGCGTTCGGCGACGTCCTGGGGGCGTTCGTAGTCGTTCAGTGCCACCAGCAGGTCGAGTTCGAACGTCGTGGTCGCGGTCACGGTCGATCCCTCCCTGGTCTTACCCGCCGCAGCCTCGAGCGGCGGTCCGCTCGTCCTGGTCGTGCCATCACCCTCGAGCGCGTGAGCCATTCACATAAAATGGGGCGTCGCAGGTCGCGACCGGCCGGTCTCGGACCGGTCCGAATACCTGAAAAGTATCCTCTCTATCCCGATATCGACTTCGATAATTTGTGTAAATCGAACCGTCACCCCAAACTTTACACTAGTCGCTATTCACGGTGGCGGTATGTCCGAATTCGGGGCACTGGCACTCGCACCGCCGCTCGTGGCCATCGCGTTCGCCATGTACACGAGACAGACGGTGGTGTCGTTGTTCGCAGGCGTATGGATCGGCGCGCTGATGGTGGCGGGCTGGAACCCCATCGAAGCGACGGCGCTCTCGACCGAGTGGATCGTCGAGATGATCATGACGCCGTTTAACGCCCGGTTTCTCGTCTTGATCATGTTCATGGGGGCCGGCGCGGCGTTCATCTACAAGTCCGGCGGGATCATCGCGCTCGAGAACTGGATCGGCCACCGGATCCGGACGGCGCGGGACTCCCAACTGTTGACGTGGCTGATCGGGATCTTCATCTTCTTCGACTCCTACACGAGTACGATCGTCACGGGCAACGCGACGCGGGAACTCTCCGAGGCGAACGACACCTCCCGCGAGATGCACTCCTACGTCCTCGACTCGACGACCTCGCCCGTGACGACGTTCGGGCCGGTGTCGAACTGGATCGGGTTCCAGGTGTCGATGATCATCGTCGGCTTCGAGTCGCTGGACGTGACGATGGAGAGCCTCGACGTGACGGCGTTCGGGCTGTTCCTCCAGAGCATTCCGTGGAACATCTACTGCTTCCTGGCGTTTTTCATGGTCGGGTTCATCGCGATCACCCAGCGGTTCTACGGGCCGATGCTCGACGCCGAGTGGCGCGCCCGGACCGAGGGGAAGACGATGCGCGAGGACGCGACGCCGCTTTCCGACATCACGACCGACGTCGGCGAACCGAGCCGGGAGAACCCCAAGCTGATGAACTTCTTCCTCCCGATCGTCGCCCTGCTCGTCGTCGGGCTGGTCTCGCTGTGGTGGCTCGGCGAAGGGTACAGGGCCGACGTCGACGTCGCGACGGCGTTCCAGGAGACCGACGTCGCGCTCGGGCTGCTGTACGCCGCCTTCGCGTTCATGGTCACCGGAATGGCCGGCTCGCTCGCGTACGGGACGATGGACCTCGAGGAGGCGAGCGAGACCATCATCAACGGCTTCAAGACGATGATGATCGCCGCGGCGATCATCATCCTGGCGTGGTCGATCGGCCACGCTGCGGAGCAGGTCGGCACCGCCGACTACATCGTCGACCTGATGGTCGGGGGCGGCGTCCCCGGCTCCCTGCTGCCGCTTATCATCTTCGTCGCGGCGATGTTCATCGCGTTCACGACCGGGACGTCCTGGGGGACGATGGGGATCCTGACCCCGATCGCCATCCCGCTGGGTTACGAACTCGCCGGCGTCGGGATCCTGCCGGTGTTGATCGGCGTCCTGCTGGGCGGCGCGATCTGGGGCGACCACTGTTCGCCGATCAGCGATACGACGGTCATGTCCTCGATCTTCGCGGGGGCCGACCACATCGACCACGTGAACACGCAGATCCCGCTGGCGATGACCGCGGCGGGCGTGACCGCCGTCGTCCTGCTGCTGTACGCCGTCGGCCTCCGACAGCCCTACATCGCCCTGCCGCTGGCGTTCGTCCTCACGGCCGCGCTGGTCGTCGCGCTCAACAAGTTCGACGCCCGGCGGAAGAACCTGCCCGAAGTGATGCCCACCCGGGAGGAACTCGAGAACGGGGCCCCGGACCGCGAACCGGACCGTCGCTCGGTGGACGGGAACGGCGACTACAGCGTGTTCGATCCGGTCGCCGTGGCCGCGCTGTTCGTCGTCGGGGGCTACTTCGTGCTGCTGTTCGCGTTCGCGACGCTGGGTGGATAGGCTATCGGTCTACGGTCGATTTTCCGGCCGCTCACGCCGCCGATCCGTTCTCCTCGAGGACGTCCGCACACCGCTCGAGCGCCGCATCGACGTGGGCCCGGGCCTCGTCGTGTTCGATCTCGTCGAGTTCCCCGAGCAGGTCCCGGACGGTCCGGACCCGCTCGCGGACCGTCTCCGCGTCGAGATCCCCCGCCGCCGCGTCGCTGGCCACCGCTTCGGCCTCGCCGAGCACGCGGCTCGCGGATCGCTCGAGCGGCAGTTCGCCGGTCGCCTCGAGGTGCCGGGCCAGGTCGGCGACCGGATCCTCCGCGTTCGAGTCGGTCACGCTCGCTGCTACGCGGGGAGCGGACGTGACGGTTTCGCTCCTTCCTCCCGCTGATCCGCCCCGTCGTTCGCCCGCGAGCGGGTGAAAACCTTCATATCCGCCCCGGATAATGCGGTACTATGACACACGACTGCTCGTTCCTCGAGGACCTGTCCCTCGCGGACGATCAGTTCTCCTTCGGCGAGTCGGCACGGGAGGGCCACGCCGCGGACTGGGGGGCCGACCGGAAAGGCGAGGGCGTCGTCCCCGACGCGGTCGTCTGGCCGGAGTCGACCGACGACGTCGCGACCGTCCTGGCCGCCGCGACCGACCGGGGCGTCCCCGTCACGCCGTACGCGGCGGGGACCGCACTCGAGGGCCACGCCGTGCCGGCCTACGGCGGGATCAGTCTCGATCTCACGCGGATGAACGAGGTGGTCGACTACCGGCCGGACGACTTCCAGATCGACGTCGGGCCGGGGATGCTCGGGTCGGACGTCGACGACTACGTCGGTCCCGACGGGCTCTTCTTCCCGCCGCTGCCGTCCTCGGGCGACATCTCGACGGTCGGCGGCATGATCGCGACCGACGCCAGCGGGATGAAGACGGTCAAGTACGGGGAGGTCGCCGACTGGGTGCTCGGCCTGGAGGCCGTCCTCGCGGACGGGACCGTCGTACAGACGGGTTCGCGGGCGGTCAAGACCTCGAGCGGCTACAACCTGACCGACCTGCTGATCGGCAGCGAGGGGACGCTTGCAGTCGTCACCGAGGCGACGCTCGAACTGGCCGGCCGCCCCCGACAGATCCGCGGCGGCCGGGCCATCTTCGACACCCTCGAGGACGCGACCGAGGCGGTTTTCGACGCCGTGCGGACCGACGTCGACGTCGCCCGGATCGAACTCGTCGACGCCCTCTGTGCCCGCGCGGCCAACGACTACCTGGGCACCGACCTGCCCGACGCGCCGATGGTCTTCCTCGAGTTCCACGCCAACCACGGTGTCGACGAGGAGATCGACCTCTGTGAGACTATCTTCGAGGACCACGACGTCGTCCGGTTCGAGATGAGCGACGACGACGCCGAGATGGACGAACTCTGGCGGGCGCGGCGGGAACTCTCCTACGCCATCCCGAGTTACGACCCGGACCTCGAGCCCCAGCATCCCGGCGACGTGACGGTTCCGATCAGCGCGTATCCGACGATCGTCCGCGAGGCGAAGGAACTCGCGGCGGAACACGACGTTCGGATCCCCTGTTTCGGCCACGCGGGGGACGGCAACCTCCACTACAGCATCCTCGTCGATCCCGACGATCCCGCGGCGGTCGAACGCGGGAAACGCGTCTACGAGACGATCATCGAACGCGCCCTCGAACTGGGCGGCACCGTCACCGGCGAACACGGTATCGGCCAGGGGAAACGGGAGTTCCTCGAAGCCGAGCACGGCGCGGGCGCGGTGGAGACGATGCGGGCAGTCAAGCGCGCGCTCGATCCGACGGATACGCTCAACCCGGGGAAGATATTCCCCGAAACCGCGGACGGCGAACGGGTTCGCGAGGACGGAACGGCGTCCGGAACGCTCGAGTTCGACCCCGAGGAATAACGGTCGAAACGGGGTTCGGGCGACCTACTACCGATCCTGTCGTTTCCCGCGCCGGCGTGGACTCCGATCCCTGCTCGTGTACGCCTCGTTGGGCAGCGTCTCGAGGCAGTTCCGACAGTAGGTGTAGAATACCTCGTTTTCGGTCCGACATCGCCGACAACTGACGATCCGCGAGGAGTCGGTACTGGGACTCATCACCGGACGTTCGGCGGGTTCGGGGATATCGTTCCGGCCAACCTATGCAAGCACGGCGCTTGCGGCCTAATCGTGGACCAGCACGTCGAGCACGTCCGGTCCGTCGCGGGCCAGCGCCGCCTCGAGCGCGCCCTCGATCTCGTCGGGCGTCTCCACGCGCCGAGCGGTCGCGCCGTGGCTCTCCGCGTTCCGGGCGATGTCGACCGCCGGCTCGAAGTCCATCCCGACGAACTCGTAGTCGTCTTCCTCGCCGCCCAGCAGATCTAGCGTGTTGTCCTTCAGGATGCGGTAGTTGCGGTTGTCCGAGACGACGACAGTCAGATCGAGGTCGTACCGCGCCGCGCTGTAGATCGCGTGGGGGTAGTAGAGGTACGAGCCGTCCCCGATGAACCCGAGCACGTCCCGGGGTTCGTCCCGCTGGGACTCGGCCAGCGCCGCGCCGACGGCAGCCGGTAGCCCGTACCCCAGCCCGCCGCCCTTGTTCGAGACGTACTGCTCGGATTCGAACTCCCATCGGGTCAACAGGGCGTACTTCGAGGTGACGGCCTCGTCGACGACGAAGGCGTCGCCGGCGACCCGTTCCATCGCGTCGGCCAGTTGCGCCTTCGAGGCCCGCGGATCGTCGGGGGCCTCGTCCTCGCCCAGCGCTGCCATCTGGGCCTCGACCATCTCCTTGACGGCGGCGACGTGCTCGAGGCGTTCGGCGACGGTCGCGTCGTCGATCCGCTCGCGAACGCGGTCCGCGAGCTCCCGCAGGGCGAGCCCGGGGTCACCGAGGACGGCCGCGTCGGCCGGCTCGTTCTTGCCGAGTTGCCAGCCGTCGTCCCCGACGTGGATGCAGGTCGTTCCCGGGTCGACCAGCGGGTCCTCGTGCCGGGTCAGCGTCGTATTCGTCGAACAGCCGGCGAAGACGATCGTGTCGGCGTCCAGCAGCGTCGACGCGAGGTCCTCGTCGGGCGGGAGATGCGAGACCCACTGCTCGTGGGCCGTCGGGAAGTCGACCTCGCTCGCCAGAATTTCGGCGTGTACCCGCGCCCCCGAGGCTTCCGCGAGGGCGACCGCCGCGTCGACGCCGTCCTCGCTCGAGCGAGCGACGTGATCGCCGACGACCAGCACGGGGTCGTCGGCCTCGACGAGCAACTCCGCCGCGCGCTCGAGGGCCGCGGGATCGCCCCGGCCGGCCGAGGGGATCGGCCCGAGCCGCTCCGGTTCGGCGTCGGTCTCGGCGAGCATGACGTCCAGCGGGAGTCCGAGGAAGACCGGGCCGGTCGGCGGCGTCAGCGCGACCCGGAACGCCCGCCGGAGCATCGTCGGCAGCGCCGCCACGTCCAGCACCTCGTCGGACCACTTGCAGAACTGGTCCGTCAACTCGCGCAGGTCGCCCGAGAGGATCGGCTCCTCGTGGCGGAAGTCGGTGCTGTGGTTGCCCGCCGTGACGACCAGCGGCGCGCCCGCCATCTTCGCGGCGTAGAGGTTACCGAGCCCGTGGGCGACGCCCGGCGCGATGTGGAGGTTGGCGACGCCGACCGACGTGATCGATCCGTCGTCGCGGGAGTGGTATCGCCGCGTCTGGGCGTACCCCGCGGCCATCCCGACCGCCACGTCCTCGTGCAGTCCCAGGACGTACTCGAGGTCGCCGCGGCTGATCGCGTCCACGACCGGCAGTTCCGTCGTCCCCGGATTCCCGAAGACGTAGTCGACGCCGTAGGACTCGAGCGCGTCGCTGACGAGATCCGCACCGGTGTAGCTGCCCGTCATGCTCTATCGTGTCCTTCGATAACACATCAATCTGTGTGTTCCAGCGGGGTCGTCTTCCTTTCCGCTTTTCCAGTCATTACGTGGGTCCGTCGCGACGAGTCACGCATGCACGACCGATTGCTCGTCCTCAACAAGGACTCGGACACGATGTCGGTGATCGACGCCGAGACCGGCGACACCGAGACCGTCGTCGAGACCGAGTTCAACCCTCACGAGATCGCCGTGACGCCGAACGGGACGAAGGCCTACGTCACCTGCTCGCTCGGCGAGACGCTGCTCGCGTTCGACACGGAGACCTGGGAGCGCACCGCCGAACTGACTCACGAGGGGTTCGACTTCCCCCACGGGCTGGCGATCCGGGAGCGGGCCGGCGAGTTGTGGCTCGCCTCGACCGGCAGCAGCCGCGTCTACGTGATCGACGTCGAAACCGACGAGATCCTGACGGACTTCCCGACCCACCAGGCCAAGTCCCACATGGTGGCGCTGACCCCCGACGAGGGGCGGGCGTTCGTCGCCAACATCGGCAGCGGGAACGTAACCGCCATCGACTGCGAGGAGCGGCGGATCCTCGCGGACCCCGAGGTCGGCGAGGAACCCGAAGGGATCGAGGTCCACCCGGAGGCTGGACTGCTCGTCGCCAACCAGGAAGACGGGATGCTCTCCGTGCTCGACCCCGACACGTTCGAGAAAACCGGCCGCGCGCTGCTCGGCGAGACCCCGATCCGCGTCGTGAGTTCGCCGGACGGGCGACACGTCCTCGTCCCGAACCGGGAATCGAACGACGTCTCGCTGATCGACACCCGACATCGCCGCGACGGTGAGCGACAGCCGTGGGAGATCGCCCGGATCCCGGTCGGTATCTGGCCCGGCGGGACCGTCTTCGATCCGGACGGCGAGTGCGCGTTCGTCGCGAACAACAAGACCAACGACGTGTCGGTGATCGACTGCGAGACCTGGACCGAGACCGAGCGCTACGGGACGGAACTCCACCCGGACGGGATCGCCTACCTCGAGCGGTAAGGGGAGTCGACGGCTGCTCGACCGGCGAGCACCTGTCTATCCACCCACGGAATTATACGTCAGTTCGTTGTCCCTCGAGGCATGGCGCTCTCGCGACGTGGGACCGGCGTCCGGACGACGACCCACGCGTTCTGGTCGCAGGTCCATCCCGTCTTCATGTTGCCGCCGCTCGCCGCGTCCCTGTTCGGTGCGATCCTCGCTCGAGACGTCGTGCCCTCCCTCGCCGCGGTCCACGTCGTTGCGATGTTCGCGGCGGTGTATACGGCCCACGTCAAGGACGGCTACGTCGACTTCCACGTTCGCGGCGAGGACGACGACCACCCACTGACGGAACGCGGCTGTCGGGTCGGCCTCGCACTCTCCACGACGGTGTTCGCGGCGTGTGTCGTCTTCCTGGGCGTCGCGGTCGACCTCGTCGCGGTCGCGCTGACCGTGCCGACGTGGCTGATCGCCTACCACCACGCGCCACAACTGGACACGAACCCGCTGACGGCCACCACGGGATATCCACTCGGCATCTCGCTTTCCCTGCTCGGGGGGTTCTACGTCCAGGCCGAGGCGTTCGCCGCGGTCCCGATCGGGTTCGCGGTCGTCTTCCTCGTGCTCCTGTCCGGGGTCAAGGTGATCGACGACGCCCAGGACTACGACTACGATCGGTCGATCGAGAAGCGCACGGTCGCCGTGACCGTCGGGCCGACGCGGGCCTACGACGTCGCCTACGGGCTGATGGCGACCGCCTTGCTCGCCGTCGTCGCGTTTGCCGTCGCCCGTGTCTTCCCCCCGTCGTCGGCCCTGGCCGCGCTGGCGTTCGCCGCGGTGGCCGCCGTTGCCAGGCGCGCCGAACCGGACCTCGCGACGATGCTGCTGATCCGGGGGGCGTACGTCTTCCTGGCGATCCTGGTTGCGGCGGTGTGGTTCGAGCCGCTGGTCGGTACCGCGTGAACCGGGTAGGGGTCCGGGGTAGGGTAGGCTTCCTACTCTCCTTCAACCTCCGCTCCCGCGTCCGGGGCGGCCTCTTCCGTCGCCCCCGGCGGTCGCCACCCTAGCTTCAGCGTTACCGCTTCGCGCTGCCCTCGCAGGATCGAGGATCGCTCGCGGACGCTTACCTCGTACGCGATCGAGTCAGACGGCCGGAGATCGACCGTCTTGTTTCCAGCACGCACCGTCGCCTCGTCGCCGTCCTCGAGTTCGTCGGCGATGGTGCGCAGTTTTTCGGCGACCTCCTCGGGACTGACCTGTTCGGCGGAGACGGTTTCCACCATGGGCGTGGCCTCAACGATTTTCGGAATAAATCGTCTTCCTAACGCCTAAACAGGATTCTGAACGTCTCTACGACAAGAATTTCCCCGAAACAGGAACGTCAGATGCGGTGATGAGAACCGGTCCGTGTGAACCCGTCAGTTCGTGCTCACGATCTTGATTACTGATACTGAGTCCACACAGTGTACACAACGTATAAGCGGGCCTCAAAATAATCCAGTAAGAAAAATAACTCCTCAGTAGAGAGCCAACGGTATGGACAAACGACAGGACGGTCCCCGTTCTAATCCGGCTATAAAAAATGCCTTAGTCGTGACTGCAGCTATTCTCGGTTCAACGTTCATTGGAGTATGGGGCTTTATCGAAGTGACAGACAGCCTTGGAACTGTAGCAACGTGGATTTGGATCGGAATTGGACTTGCTGCGGTCTATCTTCTCTACGACATCGCTAACAGCGTGAAGGAACTCGGGCACGAATCTTAATCGCTCAACACAGTCCTTGTTGCGCCCGGAAATATTATATAAATATAATAAATCAGTTGGTGCTTACGATCTTGATCACGTCGCCCTCCTCGAGTTCGTAGTCCTCGCCTACCTCTCGGTTCGACTTGGCGTCGACCGCGTGGAGGTAGCCGTCGCCGATGTCGGAGTGGACGGCGTAGGCCAGGTCGACGGGCGTCGACCCCGCCGGAAGCAGGTGGGCGTCGGGGAGAATATTCCCGCTCCCGTCGGACCACTTCGAGGCGTCCTCGACGGGGTAGGCCGTGATGTGATCGAGCAGGTCGTAGACGGCGTAGTCAAGCGCCGACTGGACGCCGGTCCCGTCCCACTCGGCCATCGTGTCCGCGAGATCCTCGAGCGCCTCGCGCTGGGCGTCGCTGACGCCATCGCCGATCTCGAGGGTCTCGTCGCCGGGGTCGTAGTCGACCAGGTCGTTGTCGGCCGCACGGCGCAAGGCGAGTTCGCCCTCCGCGGTGGTCGGGATCACGGGTTTGTCGAGTTCGAGCAGTCGTTCGACGTTCTCCTCGGGGGCGACGTCGATCTTGTTGGCCGCGACGACGATCGGCTTGGTTCGCTCCCGGACCAGTCGCGCGAGTTCCTCCCGGTGCTCGTCCTCCCACTGGATCGGGTCCTCGGGATAGTCGAGTTCCCGCAGAACGGTCGCGATCCCCTTCGGCGAGGCACCGAAGCCCGAGAGCATGTCCGCCAGGGCGTCGTCGATGTCGAAGTCGGGCGAGCGGGACTTGCGCTCGACCGATTCCCAGTTGCGATCGACGATGCCCGCCAGCCAGAGGTCCATCTCCTCCTCGATGAAGTCGATGTCCTCGAGCGGGTCGTGGTCGCCGATATCGACGGGTTCGCCCTTCTCGTTCGTGCCGCCGGAGGCGTCGACGACGTTGACGATCACGTCGGCGTTCGTCAGTTCGTCGAGGAACTGGTTGCCGAGGCCCTTCCCCTCGTGAGCCCCCGGCACCAGCCCCGCGACGTCGAGCAACTCGATCGGGACGTAGCGCTTGCCGTCCTCGCAGTCGTCGGCGTTACAGCGCTCGTCGCGCTCGAGGCAGGGACACTCCGTGCGGACGTAGCTCACCCCCCGGTTGGCGTCGATGGTCGTGAACGGGTAGTTGGCGACGTCCACGTCGGCCATCGTCGCCGCGGTGTAGAACGTGGACTTGCCGGCGTTTGGCTTTCCGGCAAGCGCGATCGAAAGCATGGGAAGGGGTAGCGTCGTCGTCTCAAATTGTCTTTCGATTCGGGAAGGGGTGGTCTCGGCCGGTTCCCGACCGATCCGGGTACCCGGGCCCGGGGAACGGCGACGAATCGCTCGATCGGCCGAAGCGCTGAACTTCCAGGCCCGGGATACACGGACGTTTATGGGAGGAGAGTCCGCTGGTGCGGTCGGCCGGGCCGACGCCGGGCCCGGGTCCGACGATCTCTCGATCGAGCCGTTTCTCGAGGGCTCGTCGTTCGACACGGACGGCCGGATCGAGATCAGCATCTTCGTCTCGGGGGAGGGGACGCTCGAGGAGAGCGAACTCGACGTGTTTCTCAGGCAGACGCGGATCGACCCCGGCGAACGGATCGAGATCGGGGTCTTCGTCTCGGGGATCGATCGCGTCGAGGAGAACGAACTCAGCGTCTTTCACGGCCACGAGGAGGTAATCGACCTGGAGGATCCCGGCGTCGTTCGCCGGAACGCGACGGCGGCGTCCGATGCTCGAGAGGGACGCGACGGCCCCACGGAAGCGCGAATCGATTCCGAGACCCCCTCCCAGGGCGATTACGTCCATCCCGTCGTCTTCCGCGAGGGCTCAGACGGAAGGAGCGACTACGCTCTCGAAGGGAAGACCCTCGACGGGAACGCGGACGCGAACCCGGCGTACATCTTCGAACTCAACACTCGAGCGGGCGCACCGCCGGGCGAGTACTCGCTGCCGATCGTGTTCACCTATCACTCCGAGGACGGCGTCAAGCAGGTCAAGAACGCGCCCTCCGTCCACATCAACGACTGGCGCGAGCGGTGGGAACCCTGGCTCACGCGCGGCGTCGCGACGCTCGCGTTCGTGACCGTGGTCGCGCTGTCGTGGATCGCGGTCACGTAGCAGTCGGGAGAAGTCGACCGTCGTGCGGGAAAAGGTGGGACTCGAGGACGAACGTCGTGGCTCGGCGGCTGGCCGGAACCGCTCGAGACCGTCGAGGTCGGAACGACGTTACCGGAGTTCGACCGCCATCATCACCTCGTCGACGTAGTGGCCGTCGAGCTTGTAGTGGTCCTCCCGCACGGCCTCGGTCTCCCAGTCGTGGGCCTCGAGGAACGCGATCGCCTCCTCGTTAGTCGAGGGCACGCTCTGGTAGACCTTCTCGTACCCGTTGGTGCCTGCCCACTCGAGGCCCCGCGAGAGCAGGTGCGAGCCGATTCCGTGGCCGCGATACCCTTCGAGGACGCCGACGGTGAGTTCCGCGGTGTGGCTCAACTTGTCCAGTTCCGGCGCGTAGAGGTGGACCCAGCCGACTACCTCCTCCTCGACCGTCGCCACGAAGAACATCCGGGACTCGAGTTCGTTCTGTCGCAGCAGCGCCTCCTCGTGGTCGATCTCGTCGGCGACGCTCTCGGCGACGATGTAGGTCCGCTCCTCGGCGACCTGACGGATCGCGCCGACGATCCCCGAGAGGTCCTCCTGGCGCGCCGGCCGGATGTGGAACTCGAGGTCCTCGGAGACGTACTCCTCTTCGGCCCCGGCGTCGATCGTGACCCGGAGTTTGCCGTCTTCCTCCTCGAGTCGGCCGTCCCGTTTGAGGATCGCGATGTGGTGGCGGAATCCGCTCGGATCGATGCCCAGGTGGTCCCGGGTCTCGTCCGGGTCGGCGGCCCCGTGTCGCTCGACGTACTCGTAGATGCGTTTCCGGTCCTCGTGCCCGAATTCGAGCGATTCGCCGATTTCCATGGCATGTTATACCAGACCACATTACTTAATCCTTCGCTCGGGACGCGGCCCGGACGCCCCTTCTCCTCGCGGACGGTCGACGCAACCGAACCGTCGTCCTCGCTGTCGAAAGCGGCCGGTCCCGTGTGGAGCAGTCGTCCGACCCGGTCCGCCGGGAGAAGACGGTAGCGAGCCCGGAAGTTACCGGATATACGAGAGGTGCCGTCCAAACCCAGTTTCGATCACATTTGGCCAGTACGTTTAATCGACATCTATCTGATGGGGCAGTATGAGAAACAGAGAGGACGACGGGTCGGGTACGTCTCCGTTTCGGGAGGTGTACGATCGTCTGCGGTCCCGATATTTCTTCAAGATCGGTGCCGCGATACTCGTTCTGTCGATCGTTCTCCTCGGCGTGGGATACGTCACGCTCACCACGGTGCAAGCGAGCGTCGAGTCGGATTCGACGGAGACACTGTTGACGTCCGCCGAACGCGAAGCGAACGGTATCGAGGAGTTCATCGTCGATCGGAACGCCGACGCCGTCCGCATCTCCGAGAGCGAAGCGCTCGTCGAGGGCGACAGGGAACGGATCAGAGGGGAGTTGCAAACGAACCTCGATATCCTGCCCAACAGCGTTCGATCGATCCACTACTACGACATGGAGACGGGGACGATCACCGTTAGCTCCCACCCCGTACAGGACGGCCAGGAGGTCCGCGGCGACCGTCCGTGGGCGGTCGACGGGTCCGCGTTCGACGGGCCGGGCGACGTGCGGTCCTTCGAACCGTACGAGACGAACGGCGAGAAGCGAATGGGGTTCGTCAGTCCAGTCGTCGGCCAGGAGGACCACGCGGTCGTCGTCACGGTCGACCTGACGAAACAGGGCCGGTTACTGACGCCGCCCGTCGACGGCGCCAAGATCGACGTCGTCTCGACGCGGACCGGCGAGGTCGCGCTCGCCGGCGACTCCGACGCGATCCTCGAGGACTACTTCCTCCTCGAGGAACTCCCACACCTCCAGGAGAACGTCAGGGAATCACGGACGGACGCCGCGACGATCGACCACGAACTCGTCGACGACGACCAGGTCGTCGTCACGACGGTCCCGATCCAGCAGAAACCGTGGGCGGTCACCGTCGTCGCGCCGGAGAGCGAAGTCTTCGGGACCGTCGGCGACGTCTCGCGAAGTATCCTGGTCCTGATCGCGGTCTCGATCGTCGGCTTCGGAGTCGTCGGCGTGCTCATCTCGCGCGACATCAACGAGTCGCTCGGAACGATGACCGGGTACGCCGAAGAGATCGAGGAGGGGAACCTCGAGGTCAGTATCGACCGCTCCAGAACCGACGAGTTCGGGCAGTTGGCGGCCCTGTTCGCCCGCATTCGGGACACGCTCAAGGAGCAACTCGACGAGGTCGAACAGCGGGCGGCGGAGGCCGAGGCCGAACGCGAACGCGCCCGGGAGGCCAAGGCCGCAGCGGAGGAGGCACAGGCCGACGCACAGCGGGCCAAAGCCGAGGCGGAAGCGCTCAGCGAGCACTTGGAGGAGAAGGCGACGGCGTACAGCGAGACGATCGACGCGGCGGCGGACGGCGACCTGACTCGACGGCTCGACACCGAAAGCGAGAGCCGGGCCATGACCGAGATCGGCGAGTCGCTCAACCGGATGCTCGAGGACCTCGAGGGGATGGTCGTTCGGATCCAGACAGTCGCACAGCGCGTCGACGAGAAGAGTTCCGAGGTAACGGCCTCGACGGAGGAGGTCCGGGCCTCGAGTGCGGAGGTCGCCGAGAGCATCGAAGAAATCTCGGCCGGAGCCGAACGCCAGAACGAGAAGTTGACGACGGCGGCCTCGGAGATGAGCGATCTCTCGGCGACGGTCGAGGAGATCGCGTCCTCGTCGGCGAACGTAGCCGACCAATCGGAACAGGCCGCGGCGGTCGGACGGGAGGGCCAGCGAACCGCACGCGAGGCGAGGGAGTCGATGGCGGCGATCGAATCGAAGACGGAGGATACCGTCGGGGAGATGGAGACGCTCCAGGCGGAAGTCGAGCGCATCGAGGAGGTCGTCGCGCTGATCGACGACATCGCCGAACAGACGAACCTCCTCGCGATCAACGCCTCGATCGAGGCCGCGGCGGCGACCGACGACGGGGACGGGGACGGGGACGGGTTCGCCGTCGTCGCGGACGAGGTCAAGTCGCTGGCCGAGGAGACCGCCGAGGCGACCGACGAGGTCGAGCGACTGATCGAAGCGGTCGAGGACTCGACGTCGTCGGTGGCCGAAGACATGTTCGAGATGCAGTCGGAGGTCGAACACGGCCGCGAGACGATCGACGAGACGGTCTCGGCGCTCGAGGAGATGGTCGAGCAGGTCGCGGATGCCAACGCGGGTATTCAGTCGATCAACGAGGCGACCGACGACCAGGCGGCGTCCGCACAGGAAGTCACGACGATGGTCGACGACGTCACGTCGGTCAGCGATCGGACCGCGAAAGAGGCAGCGAACGTCTCGGCTGCCGCGGAGGAACAGACGAGCGCGGTCGAACGGATCGCGACCGGTTCGGAGTCGCTGTCGGGACGTGCAGACGAGTTACGGACGCTCGTCTCCCGCTTCGAGACGGACGGGAATTCGGACGAGGCGTCGAAGGACGATGTCGACCCCGTCGTCTCGGACGACTAACCGGCGTTCAGTCCTTCCCGCAAACAGACCACCGATCGAGCGTCCCGGTGGGTCGCCACGAGCGATCCGGCCCGACTTAATACTCGAACCGATGAAGCCTGTGAGACTTCGGGACGCCGTGCTCAGAGAGCAACTGCGTGGAGTTGCCCCCGATCGACGAACCGGCGGGCGGATCTCGCGCGAGACATGATCGGAACGGTTCCTCTGGTGGCGGGTTGCGTGCTCCTGGGAACGGTAGCGATGGGACTGATCGTCCACGAGTGGGCCCACGCCGCGGTGCTTCGACTCGGGGGGATAGACTACGACGTGTCGTTCTTCCCCGGGCACGAGTCCGGTCCTCTGGGGTTGCTCGCGAGTTGTCCCTGGGCCGTCGTCCGTCCGAATCCGACGGACCGAGACCCTGCCTGGCTCCTGCGCTGTGCCGCGCTCGCCCCGGCGCTGCTCTCCGCGCCGGTGTTCGTGGCCGGGTTCGTCGGCGACGGGTGGCTCGCGTCCCCGCTGGCGACGGCGGCAGCGATCGGCTGGCTCGCCTGTTCGCTTCCCAGTCCGCAGGACTTCTCCGTCGCCTTCTACGCTCATCGAGCCCTCGAGAACCGGAGGACCGCCGTAGCATCCTCTTCCCGCGCTGACTGACGGTCGCCGGGAAATTCGCAGGTGGATCCGCTCTTCGACCCCGTCTCGCCGGCTCCGTCCGTCGGCTCCCGGTGCCTTTCTCGGGTCGACTGGATAGCGGCATACGTTTCAACCGTCCCGAAATTTCATATTGGTGAATGTAATGTGTCCGCGTGACACTATGGCCGCGAACACCTCGGCGCTCGCGATACTGGTGGGTGGGGAAACCCGGAGCAAGACCGGGATCGAAATCCGGGCCGGGACTGCGACCGGAACCGCAACGATCGACGCACTGCGCTCGAGCGAGGCGACCGACGGAGGGTGGACGCCGTGATTCCGGAATCGACGGTCTACGTCCTCTCGGGGAGTGCGCTGGGCGCCCTTGCGCTCCTGTTTGCCGTCTGGACGGCGCGGCTCCCGTCGGCCGTCCGACGGTACGGGTTGGCGGTCGTGGTGGGGACCGCGAGCATGGCCGTCGCGTACTTCCTCATGTCGGCAGGGGTTCTCACCGTCCAGACGACGGGGCGAGAGCAATCCGCTGCACGGTTTCTCGGTTACACCGGGACGTGGACGGCGTTTGCCTACCTGCTCGCAGCCGTCGCCGGAGCCGGACGCCGGACTGCGGCGATACTGCTCGCGGCTATCCTGTGGGTCCAGTGGGCGACGCTCGTCTCCTGGGTCGTCGGCGGTACCGCGGAACTGCTCGTTTCGGTAAGCATGCTCGCTGCGCTCGCGCTCGTCGTCTACCTGCTTTTCGTCCCGTTCACGCGGCGAGCGGGGGAAACGACCGGCGAACGGTTCCTCCTCTTCTCGAAGCTCAAGTACCTGACCGTCCTCGGCTGGGCCGGGCTGGTGACGGTCGCGATCGTCTCCGAACAGAACCTGGCGCTGGTCGATATGTTCGTCGGGCAGGTCGCGGCGACCTACATCGACGTCGTCCTGCTCGCGGGTCTGGGCGGTATCGTCCTGCGCCACGTCGGCGCGCTCGAGGCGACGGCCGCCGGGACCGACGCCCCACGTGACGTTTCGAGCGGGGACCTCGATCACGACGCGAATCCCGCGGACTGACGGCGACGACAGCGGTCGCTGGTACGTTCGACGTCTTCTGGTCGGGACGGTCGAACCGCTCTGGGATCGTAATCGGTCAAAGAAGGCAGCGCGGCGGCCACACAGCCACGGGTAGCCACGGCGCTGCTCGAGCACGAGTGTTCCACCGGCACTCACAGCGTTTGTTCGGGTTCGATGCGTCGGGGAGTCGGCGTCGCGCCGACATGGCCACCAATGTTATGTCCAACAATAAATCTATTCGTTGCCGCAACTACACCTGTTGTGCGCATATAATTGGACGAACGATTCATAGAACTGCACTTCTGGAAGCGTTTTGGTAAAACTGGCTGTGGTGGGGCGAGATCGCTGCCGAAACGCGTGATCGGACGGGTTTCCGACGGGACAGCAAAAGGACGGAAGGATAGTACTCGAACGAGCGACAACGACGGCGAACGGACACCCCGCTCAGGGGTCGATCCCCGCCGGCGACAGCCGCTCCGAGAGCTCCGCGCTGATGAGCGCGGCGTGGCTCCGGCGAAGCCGCTCCGAGAGCGCCTGGTGGGAGACGTCGAGTTCGGCCGCCAACTCCTCGAGGGTGATCCTCCGGGGGACATCGAAGTAGCCCAGTTCGTGGGCCGTCACGATCGTCTCGTACTGGGTGTCCGTCAGCGCCGTCCGCTCGCGCTCGAGGTCCTCGGGGGTGCTGATACGGGTCACTTCGACGCGGAAGTCGTACTGCCCGAACAGATCGTGACTGGCCGAGACCGACTCCCGATCGTGATAGAGCAACTGCAGCGACCACCGTCCGTCGCGGCCGTGGGCAGCGAGGATTGCGCCGTCGTTCTCGGCGACGATCTGCTGGAACAGTTTGAGACCGTCCCGGAAGTCGAGGCGGTACAGCCACTGCCCTCGATCGGAACCCGACTCCGCGTTCGACGGGGCGGCCTGTCCACGCTCCCCGGGAGTCCGACTCGCCGCGGCGGTCCCGACGTTGGCCCCCGACGTAGTGGCATCGACCGTCGCGTTCGCGTTCGACTTCGCCGAATCCGATTCCGCGTCGCTGGCGGCCACGTTTCCGTCCGGGTCCTGGCCGCCGACGTTTGCACGGTCCGCCACGCTCGCGATCACCTCGACCGACGGGTCGGCCTCGAGCGCGTCGTCGAGGGTGTGCCGATCGGGTCCGGCCACTCGGACCAGCGGTGCCGAGTCGCCGATCAGTCCGCCGATCCGAAACTCGAACGTCGACACGCGGTCGAACGTTCGTGCGAATCCGAGCCGATCAGCCGGAATCTCGAGTTCGACGACCGTGGTCATCACGACAGTCCACCACGAACGCATATAGACGGATTTCCCTTCCGGTAGCCTTTCCCGCCACCCAATCGCAGTGAGAGTCAGTCGAAACCGACGGTCGACTACGTTGACCGGTCGTTCGAATCAAATGATCGGTCCGACACGCGGGCGGCGCCGACGGATGCGGGCGGCGTCGACAGGCTCCCGAAACGAAACGTCCGAGTACTCCCCCTTCACACACCCCGCCATGGAGTCGTTCGTCGCTGATAACCTCGAGTACTACGCCGAAACCCAGGGCGTACTCCCGAGTCGCCTCGAGGAGTTCGGCGAGACCTACCGCGACCAGGGGTATCTCACCCGCGACCAACTGTACGAAATCGCCTACGAGTCCTCGACACGTAGCGCCTACCACGTGGAGACGAACCCCGAAAAACGGTGTCGCACCGTCACGGAGAACGTCCTCTCCGTCGAGGACGATTTCTCGAAGATCCACCTGCTGACCGGCCTGTCGGGGTTCAAGGCGCCGGCGGCGTCGTGCGTGCTCGCCGCCTACGATCCGGACCGCCACGCCGTCGTCGATACCCGTGTCTGGGCGTCGCTCGAGCGGCTGGACTACCTCGAGGGGCGCAAGGAGTCGTTCGACGCCGACGACTACGTGACGATGATCGGTCCGATCCGCGAGGTCGCCGCAGAGACGGGGTACAGCGCGGCCGAGGTCGGCTACGCGCTGTTCGCCTACGACGACAAGGTGCGGGACGGGACCTTACACTGACACCGACACTGACGCTGAGCGGGTCACTCGATTCGCAACTCGCCGCTGCCGTCGCCGCCGTCGACACCCTCGTCCCACTCGAGTTCGAACTCGACGCTCAACTCGCCCGGTCCGTCGGTCGGGCCCTCGCGTTCGGCCTTCACCTCGAAGGTGGGGCGGGCCGGCGGCTCCATCGTCACCGACTGGTCGCCCGCCGAGAGCGTGATGGCCTCGCCGGCCTCGAGATTGTCCGCGACCCGGCGAAGGTAGTCGGCGATGGCGGCGCGGTCCTGGCTGCTCTCGGATTCGAAGAGGACTTTCTCCGGCATAGGCTACCTACGTGTCGCGCAAATAAATAGTTCGCTCCCGGAGCGTCGCCCTAATAGACGGTATTCCACTTGTGTCGTCGGAAGGCTCGAGGAATTGTGTCGTCGGAAGACTCGAGGAAAGACCGGCGAAGTAACTCCCGGGGTACGACCTGGGACTAGGAGAACGGCTTCCCGTCGTAGCTACACCTCGTGACCAGAACAGCTTAAAGGAGCGGCGGAGACCCGATCGGACTAATCGCTGGGAACCGTCTGGAAAGGGTTCGCGCTCTCGGATCGTCGACGGACGTTCGCTACTGGCCCCTGAAAGCGTGAGCGTGATAACGAGCGTGGGGGCGGAGGGATTTGAACCACGAGGACGTCGCTCCACTCGTCCTCTGGGCTCAAATTCCTCCAACATCACGTATTTACCGCTCACGAGCTTGTTCGCAGCAAAATCCAGTGGGGTCGGAGGGATTTGAACCACGGTCGCAGAAAAGCTGCTCCCTGATTCAAATCCCACCGAATCACATACCCGTCGCTCGCGAGTTTGCTCGCGACAGAAGTATGGGGTCGGAGGGATTTGAACCCCCGATCGACTGATATCTCCGGTGCGCCTCGGAACTCCAGAGGGTCATCACACGGACGCTGATCAGGCGTCCGATCAGTATATCAGTCTGGAGTGTCGTCCCGGGCGCGTGCCTCTGGAGTCAGTCGCCATACCTGGCTTGGCCACAACCCCTCGCCATTTCGTAGGGGGGTTTTCCCTAAAGTGGTTTCGATTCGAGTTACGCCGCGGTCACAGCCACGGGGCCCGACCGGCCGTGTCCGTGGTGTCGTCCCCGGGGTAGGTCTCCTCGGTTTCGTCTTCGCTCTCCGTCTCGTCTTCGCTTTCGGCTTCCCCATCCGTTCCGCCGTCGGACTCGAGGTCGGCTCCGGCCCCGTCCGCTCTGCTTTCGACGGTCGGATGGCGAGGGTTGACGCTCGCGCTTGCACTTGCACTTGCGCTCGTGGTCGTGGTGGTGGTGGACGGATTCGGACTCGTACTCGGACTGGAACCCGAGTCCGAACCCGATCCCCAGCTCCCGCCGTCGGGCAGCGGTCCCGTCCCGACCGCGGGGGCCGTGAACTCGTCGTCCTCGTCCTCCGCGCGCTCGAGTGGCGGGTCGATCGCGAAGATTGCGGCGACGATCAGCGCAGCTAGCGGTGCCTGCCCGAAGGCGTCTGCGACCAGCGCCATCGGCAACAGGCCGAGCGCGACGGCGCTGCCGAACCGGAATCGGTCCAGATCCATGTACTCGCGCAGGTAGGGGCCGCTCAGCGCGACGGCCAGTGCGAAGGCGACGCCGATGGCTGCGGCCAGCACGGAGTTGGCTACCAGCGCGGGGTCGTTCATCAGCACCAGGTTCATCCCGCTGGGGTCGATGCTGGCGACCAGCCCCAGCCCGATGATGACGCCGGGGCTGGGCAGGTACTCGCCGACCGTCGCGCTTGCGGTTTTCGCGGCGATCGCGAGGATCACCAGGGCCGCGAACCGCTCGAAGATCAGGATGTCGATGACGCTCTCGATCGCCGGTGCGAGCGCGGCCTGCACCGCCGAGAGCAGGATCAGCGGGATCCCGACCAGCAGGACGACGCCGGCCTGTTCGCGGGGCGAGCCGGTCATCTCCGCGAGGATGACCGCCACCGTTGCGCTCCCGCCGAAGATCAGCAGTCCGACCTGGATGGCTCCCAGCGGCTCGTCCAGGGCTCCCGCCAGGATCAGGGCCGGGAAGACCCCGTCGATCAGCGGGAGCATCATCACGAGGGCGAGCAACTTGGCGTTACCACCGACTAATGACTCGAGGCGGAGTGCAACCGGATGTTCAGAGGCGCTCATTTCTCAGGGTCGATGGCCATGACCCGAGGCCGATGGGTGATGTGACGGACGATCCCGACGATAACCGTGGGGGTGAATCTGGCAGCAAGACCGAAGAATCGGCCACCAGTTCGTCCGATTAAGGCCTCGTGCTGTGAGTTTTCGTGTATTCCCGAATTTAAAGCTGGAGGCGGAGACCGCACTCATCCGACCACCGATTCGGGCTTCGCTGGAACTCACAGCGTGCATATCCAGACCGACGGCCGGATTGTCCATAAACGTTGTGTGAGACGGCGTTTCACGATACATTTGGTCTCCGACACTAACAGCCATATTCGGGTCGTAATGTACGGATTTGCCGTTTCGCGGGCGCTGCTACCGCATAACGTGTGCCCCGATAACGGACGGTGGGCCGGGGACGTAGCACATCTCGCAACGTTTTTTGCCCGCGGGTTCGGACGGTTTACATGGCGAACGACGTTCCAGAGCACGAGCCCTATTCTTCGAAACTCCAGGTACCGGAAGCGCTGACGTTCGACGACGTCCTCCTCCGTCCGAAGGAGAGCCGAGTCGAGCCCGACGACGCCGACCTCACGTCGCGAGTCTCGGCGAACGTCGAGGTGTCGGTTCCCATCCTCTCGGCCGCGATGGACACCGTCACCGAGAGCGAGATGGCCATCGCGATGGCCCGACACGGCGGTCTCGGCGTCCTTCACCGGAACATGAACATCGACGAGATGGTCGAAGAGATCGAACGCGTCAAAAGCGCCGACGAACTCGTGATCCCCCACGACGCCGTCGTCACCGCGGACCCCGAGATGTCCGTCCGCGAGGTCGACAACCTGATGGCCCGCGAGGGCGTCGGCGGCGCGCCCGTCGTCAACACCCGCGGCGAGGTGCTGGGCATCATCTCGAGTACGGACATCCGGCCCCACCTCGAGGTCAACGAGGACGACCCCGTCACGGAGGCGATGACCGACGAGGTCATCACCGTCGACGAGGGCGTCGATCCCCGCGACGCGTTCGACCTGATGTACGAGCACAAGATCGAGCGCGTCCCGGTCGTCGACGACGAGAACCTTCTGGTCGGACTCGTCACGATGCAGGGAATCCTCCAGCGCCGGGAGTACGGCGAGGCCGTCCGCGACGAGGACGGTCGACTCCGCCTGGGCGTCGCGGTCAGCCCCTTCGAGGAGGACCGCGCCGCGGCCGCCGACGAGGCCGGCGCCGACGTCCTCTTTATCGACACCGCACACGCGCACAACCGGAACGTCATCGAGGGCGCACGCGAGATCAAGGAGTCGGTCGACGCCGACGTCGTGGTCGGCAACGTCGGTACGCGCGAGGCCGCGGCGGAACTGGTCGACTTCGCGGACGGCATCAAGGTCGGTATCGGGCCGGGCTCGATCTGTACGACCCGCGTCGTCTCCGGGGCGGGGATGCCCCAGATCACGGCGGTCGCACAGGTCGCGGACGTCGCCAGCGGGGAGGACGTGCCCGTCATCGCGGACGGGGGCATTCGCTACTCCGGCGACGCGATCAAGGCCATCGCCGCGGGCGCGGACGCGGTCATGCTCGGGTCGTACTTCGCCGGGACCGACGAAGCGCCGGGCCGGGTGGTCACGATGAACGGCAAGAAGTACAAGCAGTACCGCGGCATGGGCTCGGTCGGCGCGATGAAATCCGGCGACAGCGACCGCTACCTGAAAGAAGAGCCCGACGAGGAGGAGGACTACGTCCCCGAGGGCGTCGAGGCCGCGACGCCGTACAAGGGCACCCTCAAGTCGGAACTCCACCAGCTCGCCGGCGGGATGCAGTCCGGGATGGGCTACGTCGGCGCCGAAACGATCCCCGAATTCAAGGAACGCAGCGAGTTCGTCCGCGTCTCCTCGGCCGGCCAGGCCGAGAGCCACGCCCACGACGTCGTCATCACCGACGAGGCGCCGAACTACTCGCCCGACGGTAACTGACGATCCCGCCGAGCGCCGCTCGCCTCGTTAATCGATCGCGAACGCGGTGCCACACTCTGTACACTCCATCCGGAACGCACCGTCGTCGGTGAGTTCGAGCCCGTGTCCCCGTTCCGCGTCGCACTCTCGACAGTGGACGATCGACTCGATCTCGTCCCAGTCGTGTCTCGCCCCGGGCGCGCCGAACGCGAACCCGACGACCGGCTCCGTCGCGTCCTCGGCGTTGTAGCCCTGTTGGAACTCGCCGGGGGCGAACCGGATCACCTCGCCCGCGTCGACGGCGACCTCCCCGTCTTCCGTGTCGAACGTCGCGGTTCCCGACTGAACGTAGAAGACCTCCTCCTGGTCGTGGTGGGTGTGGTAGCCGCCCGAGAAGGACTCGCCGGGCTCGAGTTCGAAGTAGTTCATCGCGAAGTCGGTACAGCCAAGCGCCGCCGAGAGGGGCCGCCTGATCGAGTGGACGCCCATCGGGTTCGGCTGGGTCTCGACGTCGTCGATCGTGACTTTCTCCATGCCACGTCGTCCGTATGGATTGACAAAAATCCCGGGGCCGGGGGGAGGTCAAATCGCTCTCCGGCGAAGAGTAACGCCTACCTTCGTCCAGCCCCGACGATTCGCCGTGAACCGTCGCACGGTACTCCGGACCGCGGGCGTCGCGACGATGGCCGGTCTCGCCGGCTGTCTCGAGGGCGTTCGGGAACACTTCAGCGTTCAGGGCGTCGTCACCCTCGAGATCGTCAACGAAGCCGACGACTCCTACAACCTGCGCCTCGAGGCCCACGAGTCCGAGACCAACCGACAGACCTACGACGAGAGTTTCACCGTGACGCCCGGCGAGCGGGCGATGCCCCAGCATCTCGAGCGGACCGACCAGCGGTTCAGGGTCATCAAGTTCGACGGCAACGAGCAAGAAGAGATCAGGGAGGTCTCGATCACGCCGGAGACTCGACACGTGAACGTCTACGTCCGGGACGACGACCTGGTCATCGACGTCCACCGCGGCGACGACGAGGGGAACACGACCGTCGACGACGGTCCAAGCGAAGAGCCGACCGGCGGCGAGTCCGGCGACTGATTTTCCGGCCGCCGTCCGCCGCCCTACGGATAGGGGTGGAACGCCCGCTCGAGTCGCGGCTCGAACCCCAGATCTTCGGGCACCCCCCGTGCGCGCTCGCCGAAGTACGGCTCTCCGGTAAACAGCGGCTGGGCACCGGGGACGACGACGCGAACGGCCTCGAACCCGATCGACTCGACGTCCCGGGTCGTCACCCGGGCCGCGTACGGCGTGAGATCGGCATTCGTGACCCTGTCGACGACCGCCTCGAGTCGGGCCGCGCCGGTCGGCACGGGGTCCGGCCCGACGCTCGCCGCGGGGATCGTCCGGTCGACGTCGACGAACGACTGCGCTCGATCGGGGAACGCGGCGTACTCGCCGATCGCGCCCGAGGCCTCGTCGGCGTCGTCGGGACCGAGGTTCCGTAGTTCCATCCAGTTCTGGAGCCCTTCCTCGAGCGCGGCGACCGCGGCCGCGGTGGCGTCGAGACCGGCCGCCGAGCCGACGGCGAATGCGGGCCAGTCGTCGCCCTCCTCGTCGACGGGCGCGGCGGCCGGATCGCGGTGGACAGCGACGGCGACAACCGGCACGTCGACGTCCTGGGTGACGAGCAACGGCGTCACCGACAGCCCCTCGCTGCGTGCGCGCCGCTCGAGGGCGTCGAACGCCTCGTCGTCGACCGCCAGCCCGAGCGGGTCGAACGTCGAGTACCACGCGAGCATCGTCGCGTCGCGCTCGACGACCTCGGTCAGCCCGGACAGCAGGGCGTCGACCGTCGAGGAGCCGAGGCCGAGTCCGGTCGTGATCGCTGGGACGAGCCGCGGGCCGGGCTGTGGGAACTGGACGGCCGCGGCCGGCAGGTGGGCCTCGTCGCCGGTCGCGAGGTTCTCCCCGGGGACCCACCGGTACTCCTCGCTCGAGTCGTAGGCCGGCGCGTTCTCGGGCCGAACAAGGGCCGTCGGCGACACCGCCGTTTCGCCGCCGGCCTCGAGGTCGTCCTCGCTCGCGTGGACGAACGCCGACTCGCGGTAGACGCCGGCACAGTACCGCTCGAGGCCCTCGCCGACGGCTTTCATCAGGGCCGCGTTCCAGTCGGTCGCGACCCCGGCGGCCTGTGTCGGCGCGCCAGCGTCACTGTAGACCGAGGTGTCGGCGTTCGTCGCCAGGTAGTAGGGAGCGGGGAACGACTCGACCTCGCCGATGCTCTCGACGATACCTACCCGGTCGTCGATCGCCGCCTCGACGCGCTCGACGGCCGCCTCGAGGGCGAGCGCGTCGTCGTCGCGGCCGAGGGTGCGGTCCCGCTCGTCACCGTCCGCACAGGCACAGCCGGGAACCGGGAGGAACCGTCGGCGCTGGTGCGGGAGTTCGACGACGCTGCCGACGATCGATCGTTCGTCACCCGAGAACACGCGGACGCACTCGCGGCCGGCGATCGCGCCGGCGAGTCGGGCCGCGCTGCGGTCCGCCTGCGGGCTCTCGTCCGCGTCGCCGACGTGGGAGGCGACGCGTGCCCGGAGGCAATCGAAACAGCCCGTTCCCGCTCCGGGGGCGAACCCCGACACCGCGGCGTCGACGGTCGACAGCGGCTGGCCGCCGACGCCGCCGATCTCGACGGCGATCCAGGGGGTGTCCCCGGCCAGGGCCGACTCGTTCGCCCGTTCGAAAGTCGCTGCCCCGGCGACGTCCCCGACGACTGCGAAGCGCGCGTCCGCGAGCTCGTCCGGGGTCGCGTCTTCAACGGTGACGTCGACGTCACCGAGCGCGGCGACGACGGCCGAATAGACCGGGTCGTCGCCGACGACGTGGACTTGCATACCCGAACGGTCACGGGGAGGGGGCAAAAGAGCCGCGCTCGTTCCCGGCCCCCTTCCCGCGGTTTTCCGGCCGGCGCGTACCGGTAGTCACGGCTCCGGTCGTCAGGAGCCGTCGGCGTCCGATCCGCCGTCCTGGCGCGTCTCCGGAACGTCGACGACGTCTCCGCCCTCCGACGGCATGTCCTGGCCCTCCTTGATCGCCTGGGCCTCCTTCTCCATCGCCTCGACGTCCATCTCGGTCTCCTCGATCTCGCCGATGATCTCGGCGATGTCGTCGAGGCCGATCAGTTCGCGGGTCTCATCGTCGAACTCGAGGCTCTCGAGTTTGCCGTTCTCCTCGGCGACGTCGCTGCCCGAGAGGTGTTTGCCGTAGCGGCCGACCATCGACGTGAGTTCCTGGGGCATGACGAAGGTCGTCGACTCGCTCTGGCCGATCCGCTCGAGCGTCTCCATGCCCCTGTCGATGACCGCGCGTTCGCCCATCGATTCCGCGGAGCGAGCGCGCAGGACCGTCGAGATAGCGTCACCCTGGGCCTCGAGGATCTGGCTCTGTTTTTCACCCTGGGCGCGGATGATGTTCGACTGCTTGTCGCCTTCCGCCTTCTCGATCGCGCTGCGTCGTTCCCCCTGGGCCTCGAGGATCATCGCGCGGCGTTTGCGCTCGGCGGAGGTCTGTTGCTCCATCGCGCCCTTGACGTCCCGCGAGGGCGTCACTTCCCTGACCTCGACGCTCTCGACGCGGATCCCCCACTCGTCCGTGGGTTCGTCGAGTTCGGTGCGGATCCGCTCGTTGATCATCTCGCGACGGCTGAGCGTATCGTCGAGTTCCATGTCGCCGATCACCGCGCGAAGGGTCGTCTGTGCGAGGTTCGAAACCGCACGCTCGTAGTCGTCCACCTCGAGGAACGCACGTTTGGCGTTCATCACGCGAATGTAGACGACTGCGTCGGCGGTCACGGGCGAGTTGTCGCGGGTGATCGCCTCCTGGCTCGGGACGTCGATCGTCTGGGTCCGCATGTCGAACGTGTAGACCCGCGAGACGAACGGCGGGACGATGTTCAGTCCCGGTTCGAGCAGTTTGCGATACTCCCCGAGGACCGTCAGCGCACCCCTGTTGTAGGCGTCGACGATCTCGACCATCGACCAGACGGTCGCGAGGACGACCACGAACACGAGCGCTCCGACGAGTACCAGCGGATCCTCGAGTCCGACCTGCATCGGCCCCCCGACGAGGGTGTGTGTGAGGATGTCCATCAAGCAAGCTAGGGAGCCGAGCCGAATAACACTTGGCCCCTAACGACGGCTCAGTATCGGCGCTCGCGTCGACGGGCTGGGTTCGCCGTCACCGTCACTCCGATCCGGACGACTGTGGGGCGGCGTCGACGTAGACCAGTTCGTCCGCCGACTCGAGCAGGCGCACGCCCCACGTGACCGTGACCGGGACGAGTGCGGTCGTGAAGATCGCGATGAAGACCAGGATCGAGAACAGCGACTGACCGATGACGCCGGCCTCGAAGGCGACCTGTGCGATGATGATCTCGACCGTCCCGCGGCCGTTCATGCCGAAGCCGACGACCAGTCCCTCACGCGAGGTCAGCGACGTCGGCACGGCGAACAGCCACGAGCCGATGATCTTCCCGAGGAAGGCGACGGTGACCAGACCCGTGAGGACGACGAACGAATCGGAGAACACCCCGAAGGTGATCTGGAAGCCGACGGTGACGAAGAAGACCGGCGCGAACAGCCCCATCGCGAGGTCGTAGATGACGGTGTGCATGTGCTCGTACAGCCCGGGTTCGACGTCGGACTGCCGGAGGAACATGCCGGCCATGAAGCCGCCGATGATCATGTGGAGGTCGGCGAGCGTCGCCAACTGGGCGAACAGCAGGGAGACGAGCAACGCGAAGGTAAACGCGGTGGTCCGGTCGACGAAGCCGTATCGCTCGCGCTGACGTTCGATCGTGCGCCAGGCGACCGGCAGGAAGCGGTAGCCGAGCACGAGCGTCACCGCGAAAAAGCCGATCGCCTGGGCGAGGATGATCCCGAGTTCGGTCGGATCGAACGCGCCCGCGGTCACGTAGCTGTCGACGCCCGCGAACGCGACGAGCACCCCGACGTCCGAGGCCAGCGCGCCGCCGAGCAACACGTTCGCGATCCGCGTGTCGAGCAACTCGAGGTCCGCGAGGATGCGGGACTTCGTCGCGAGCGACGTCGCAGCCATCGCGAGCCCGAGAAACAGCGCCGCGCCGATCGACAGATCCAGCCAGACGCCCGCTGCGAACCCCATCCCGAAGGGGATGACGAAGGCTCCGAACGCGATCAGCAGCGACTGGGTGCCGAGGCGAAACAGTTCACGCAGGTCGACCTCCATCCCGACGTAGACCATCAGGATGAACACGCCGAACTCGGCCAGGACGGAGAGCAGTTCCGAGGGCTGTAAGATTCCGAGCAAGGCGGGCCCGAAGGCGATGCCGGCAAACAGTTCGCCCATCATCGTCGGATAGCCGAACCGCTCGGCGATCGCGCCGAAGATCCACGCGACGGTCAGTACGAGCAGGAGACTCAGGATGTCGATCGAGACTGTTTCTACCATTTCTCACCTATTGTTGACGGGCCGACGGCTGTGGTTTCGTCGTCGGTTCTCGGTCGGGGGCAGCACCACGGACCGGCAGCGGCATCAGGTCCGGTCGAATCAATCGGTCCGGGACCACGTTAGTGTCGGGGGTCGCCCGGGCCCAGGGGTCGCTCGATCGTTTCGCGGCGAGGTGGTGTTCCTGAAAGGACGATCACCACTCCGCTCGAGGTGACGTAGTCTCTCGGTCGGAACCGCGAGGAAGAGGGCGGAGAAGGGAGAAGGGCAAAGACCGGTAGTCACTCCTGGTCGCGGAGTCGCGTGAGAACTTCCTCTGCGTTCTCGACGGCTCGCTCTTTTTTCGCTGGGTAGGCCTCGACCTTCCCGCGGAAGGTGAGTCCCTCGCCGAGTCGGACGTCCCCGCCGAACGCGGCCTGTTTGTCCAGTCGCAGGAAGAGTTCGGTGTTTTCGGTAACCCGATCGTCGAGTTCGTCGATCAGCCGGTCGAACTCCTCGAGGTCGGCGAGTCGCGAGAGGACGTACCGGACGTCGTCGGCGTTCTCGACGCGAGCCGAGAGGACGAGGATCCGGTCGCCGTAGTGGCCTTCGCTTTCGGTGCGTTCGATCGGGAACGGTTCCTCGTCCTGCTCGTCCCCATCGCTCTCGTCGTCATCGCCCGGAAGGAACGTCCGGAGCGCCTCCTCGACGCGCTTTTCGTCCTCCGTGGCGTAACAGAACGTCCGTAAGTCGACGTAGTGAAGCGGAATCTGTGGCATCTGCGGTTCGGTAGTGTACTGAAACTCGAGGCTCGGTCGCCGGAGTCGGTCTTCGGCGGACCGCGACGCGGTGCGCGAGGCGACGACCCGTCGGTTACTCGTCGGCGTCGGCGTCGGCGTCCGGGGCCTCGTCCGCCGCCTCGAGGGCGTCCTCGGGAACGCCGGCTTCCTGCCCGTCTTCGAAGCTGACGGTGTAGGTGACGTCGCCGAACATGGACTCCATCGTCTGGGTGATCGTGCCGGTCTCTCCGTCGAATTCGCTGTGCTCGTCGTGCAGGACGACGTGGTCGTCTTCCTCGAAGCTCATAGCCGATATTTCCCTGGCGTCTCGTAAAAAGGGACTGATTCACGCCAAGCCCTCGAGTTCGGTTCTCGACGGCATCCACCGGTCGCTGGGAAACTCCAGTCGGTCACCGCATGCTCTCGAGCGCGACGACAGTGTCCGACATGAGCCACGCGTCGTCCCTGGCGGTGTCCTCGATGCTGAGCGCGAAGAACGATTCTCGGCCGTCGTCGACGGTGATACGATAACTTCGGCTCTCGAGGGACGTCGGGGTGGCGGCGTTCGGATCCGCGGCGTCTGCGTTCGGGTTTGGAGGGGCCACGACCGTCCTCGGAGCGCGAGGGGGATAACGTCCTCGTTCCGGGATCGACGCATCTCTCCAGTGACAGGTTTCGGTTCGATAGGTCGATCCCGCCGTCTCAGCCCGTGTCGCGCCTTACACGCCGAGTTCCTCGAGCAGCGTCTCCGCCGCCGCCGACGAGGAACCGGGCCCCCGAGCGGTGATCAGGTCGCCGTCGACCGTGACGCTCGTGTCGCTGTCGAGTTCGGCGTCCCAGTTGCCGCCGGCCGCTTTGACCTCGTCCTCGACCCAGTAGGGGAGTTTGCGACCGCTCGGCATACAGTCGTTCTCGTCGACGATGCCCTCCTCCCACTCGTTGGGGAAGCCGGTCACGTGGCGACCGTTGACGATGAACGCGCCGTGGCTGTCGCGGGCGAACGCCAGGATACCAACTGCGTGACAGACGACCAGCGCCTTCCCGTCGTCGCCCTCGACGGCGTGTCGCAGGAGACGGCGTGCGTCGCTGTCCTGGTTGACGTCCCACTCGGTGCCGTGGCCGCCGGGGAAGACGACGGCGTCGTAGGCCTCGGCGTCGGCTCGAGCCGTCGGGATCGGATCGTTCAGCCGCTCGTCGTTCTCGTGAACCTCGCGGACGTGTTCGGCGGTCTCCTCGCCGACCTCGTCGGGATCGATCGAGCGCTCGTCGACTACCGGCGGCGATCCGGACGGCGTCGCGACCGTGATCTCGACCCCCGCATCCGACAGCGTCTCGAGGGGCTCGACGCACTCCTCTCCCCAGTAGCCTTCCTCGCTGACGACGAACAGTGCCGATGTCATACCCATCGGTACGCCGAGCACGGTAAAAACGTCCAGCCCTGCCCTCGCCTCTGCCGCCTCCGGAGGAGCTAACCCGCTCGAGCCACGGTCGATCGTCCCCGGCGCGACTCTGCGAGGCCACCGCACCCGCCCTTTTCACCCGGCAGCACGTAGCAATCCATACCCATGCTACCGCGTTCCGCGCCGTCGGACGATCTCGAAGACCGGGGTGAAGCGGCGGTCGAAACGTTGCTGACCGAGGTCGGTGAGCGACTCGAGGACGCCGTGCGGACGTACACCCGGACCGGCGACGAGCGGAGCCGACTCGACCTCGCGGCGGGATGGACGGGAATCCGGCTCGATCTCGTCGACGCGGGCGACGAACTGGTCGTCGTGGCCGACGTCCCGGGATACGAGCGCGACGATCTGACGGTTCGGCTCGAGGGGGAGACGCTGACGATCAGTGGAGATCGCTCCCGTGGGGAACCGGGAGCCGAATCGGTCCGCGACCGCACACCGCCCGCCTACCTCCGACGGGAGCGGACCGCCCGGTCGTTCGCCCGCCGCGTTCGCCTCCCGGAGCCGGTCGCGGCCGACGACGCGACGGCGTCGCTGGACGACGGCGTGTTGACCGTCCGGCTCCCGAAGTACGCGTCCACGATGGAACCGACGGAAATCGATATCGACTGACACGTAGCGGGCGAGAGCCCACCCCTCCAGGGGTGGGAGGATGTCAAGTTCCCGCGTCACTCCTCGCGTTCGAGGTTCAGCGCCTCGAAGAAGCGTCGGGTGAGCCGATCGCCGGCGAACTCGAGCAGCGCGTCAGCGTCGTCGGCGTCGTCGGCGAACAGCCCCAGTTCGATCCGGCCGCCGGCCATGTCGTGGTGCCCCCCGACCTCTCCGAGTTTTCCGTACGCCTCGACGAGGGTCTCGCCCATGTGGACGCGGGGGTCGATCGAGCGGCCGCTTATTCTGATCGCGTCGCCGACGATGCCGTAGACGAGGACGGTGTCGACCCCCTCGAGGTTGAGCAGGTAGTCCGCGGCCTGTGGGAGCGCGTCGCTCTCGGCCGTCTTGCCCGCGCTCGCGACCATCGAGGAGCCGCGTCGGTCCCGGGTCGCGATCGCCCGGCCGATGGCGTCGAGCGTCGCCGGTGAGAACGCGCTGCCGTACAGTTGCTCGAGGGTCTCGAGGTCCGCCTCGGGGTAGACCGCCAGCGCGGCCTCGTACTCCCGGCGCGTCGGATCCCGGACGAAGTCGAGCCGTTCCCGATGGAGGGCAAACAGCAGGGCCGAAGCTAGCCGCGTCGTCAACTCGACCTCGAGATCGGTGAGATACTCGACGAAGATGGTCGCCGTCGCGCCGGACTCGGTCCGGACGTCCGCGAACGCGACCTCGTCCGAGCCGTCCGCGTTCGGATCCGGATGGTGGTCGACGACGATGTCGGGTTCGACCTCGGAGACTTCCGTGTTCCCGCCGGCTCGGGTGTGGTCGACGAACGCGACCCGTTCGTGGTCCTCGAGCGCGACCGTGGAGACGTGCCCGAGGTCTATCTCGAGCATGTTGACGAACGCGCGGTTTTGCTGGTGAGATATCTCGCCGCCGTACCCGATCGTCACCCCGTCGACCCCGGTATCGAGGGCGATCGCTTCGAGCGCGAGGGCGCTCGCGAGACAGTCGGGATCCGGATCGTCGTGACAGACGATCGCGAGCGACTCGGTCGACTCGAGGACCGCGGCGAGGTCTGCCGCGCGGCTCATGTTCGAACCTACGGGAAGCAGCGGTTTCAACCCAGCGTCGGCGTGAGTCGGGAAGTGGCGAATTCCCTGCTCGCCGGCACCGGCGAACGTGTCAACGAAATCACTATACTGCCGGACGACGAGGGGACACCCGTGGTCTCGATCCGAACCGCGATCCGCGACGACGCACTCGAGATGGCACGAATAGAGGCCGACGCCCTCCGACGGCGCGCGGCCGACCGGTACACCGGGGAGCAACTGAGGCTCCTGCTTCCGGACGACGGGATCCCCGACGAGGAGTTCGACGGCGACGCAACCCGGCCGGTCGTCGCCGAACGCGACGGCTCGGTCGTCGGCTGGGGCAGCCTCCACCTCGAGGACCGTTCGGCCGTCATCGCGGCGACGTTCGTCGACCCCGAACATGCGAGGTCCGGGGTCGGGCGGGAAATCGTCGATCACCTGCTGTCCGTCGCCCGCGAGGAGGGCTACGAGACGGTGACGGTCCACGCCTCACTCAACGCCGTCGGGTTCTACGAAGTGGCCGGATTCGAGCGCGTGCGGGAGATAGACATCGCTGGTCCCGCCGGTGCGGGGGTCGACGTTCCCGCCGTGCTGATGCGGACGACGCTTTCCTGATCGGCCCGCTCGGGTCGACCGGCGAGCGCTCGACCGGCCGCCGGAGTTCTCCCGTGCCCGGCCGTCAGGTGCCCGTGTCGTCTCCCGAACCGGTTCGGGAGGAGACATAGGGGAGCCCCGTTCGTCCCTTCGAATACGGACGCCGTGCCGTCGGTTTCGGCGGTCCGGCCGATCGACCGCCGTCGGCAATGGGGGGACTGCACTCGCAGGACGGCGCGATAGCGAAAGCGACGCGAATCGATGCCCGATCAGCCGACGGAAACCGACACGCGACGTTTGCACGCTCGAACACCCGCGACTCGAGGGACGGACACTATGATGCCACCAATCGATCGTCGACGGTTCGGAGATTTGCTCGGGGCGACTGCCATCGCCGCCTATCTGCTGATCGCCCTCGGAACTGCCGTGTCAACGACCGGGAGCGGTTCCTCCTGTACGACCTGGCCCAGTTGCTCGAGCGACTGGACGATCGGACCGATGACCGGCGACGCCCTGCTGTTCTGGGGCCACCGCGCTGCCGCGCTCGCGGCCGGCCTCCTCGTCGTCGCAACCGCCCTCGCCGCGTGGCGACTCGACGTCGACCGCCGCGCGAAGGCCGGCATCGCGGTCGCCGTCGTCCTCTTCCCGGTCCAGGTCGCGCTCGGGGCCGCGCTCGTACTCGGTGCCTCGACGCTCGTCGGCGTCGCGCACCTCGTCTTCGCGATGGCCATCTTCGGCGGCCTGCTGGGCGCGCTGGCGGTGACACTGGAGAACCGCGCGCTCGAGCGCGAGCAGGGGGAGACCGACCTCACGGAACCGCTCGCGTCGGACCCCACGCTGGCCCCGGACCGGGCCGGAGATTCCCCCGATGAACCCGCATCGGGGGCCTCGACCGAGGTTCGGATCGAGGACCTGGGAACGGTCGAACGGCTCCGGCGAACGGCCGGCGCGTACCTGACGCTGACCAAGCCCAAACTCATGTGGCTGCTCTGTCTGGTCGCGCTGGCGGGCGTCGGGCTGGCGACGGTCACCGGCGAGTCGGTCGCCGTGAGCACGGTCGCCGCGACGCTGCTCGGCGGCGTGCTGGCGATCGGCGCCTCGGGGACGTTCAACCACGTCCTCGAGCGCGACCGCGACCGAAAGATGGATCGGACGAACGATCGGCCGCTCGTCCACGACCTCGTTCCCGTCCGCAATGCCGTCGCCTTCGCCGTCTGCCTCGTCGCCGCCTCGATGGCCGTCATGCTGACCTGGGTGAACGCGCTGGCTGCGGGGTTGACCCTCGCTGCAATCGCGTACTACTCGGTCCTCTATACCGCCGTCCTGAAGCCGAACACGGCCTGGAACACGGTACTCGGCGGCGGTGCGGGAGCCCTGCCGGCGCTGATCGGCTGGGCGGCGGTCACCGGCAGCGTCGGTCTCCCCGCCGTGGTGCTCGCCGCGGTCATCTTCTGGTGGACCCCCGCCCACTTCTACAGCCTCGCGATCGCCTACCGGGAGGATTACGCCAGGGGCGGCTTCCCGATGTTCCCCGTCGTCGAGGGCGTGCTGACAGCCCGGCGACACGTCCTGCTCTTCCTCGGGGCGACGTTGCTCTCGGCGAGCCTGCTGGGCTGGCTCGCCGGCCTGGGCTGGCTCTACACGGTGACGTCGGTCGGGCTCGGGGCCGTCTTCCTCCGATCGGTCGTCCGCCAGTACCGCGAGTCCACCGACGACGCGGCGCTCAGGTCGTTCTACGTTTCCAACTACTACCTCGGGGCGATCCTCGTCACGATCGTTCTCGAGACGATCGTCGTCGCGTGAGGACACACCCTCACGGCCCGTCCGACGATCCCGAATTCCGCCTCGCACCCCCGTTTTAGCGGACGAACCCATTCGTGTCGAATCCCGAAGACTGGGAACCGGACACGGTCGTAAACCACGTTCACGTTCTATACTCTCGTATGAGCAAGTCAACCGATCCGGCGAAACCCTGCAACGGTGCCGAGCGAGCGTGGGAACAGGGCTGTGACCCGTCGCTGATCGTCGACACGATCGCCGATCCGACCGCCAGACGCATCTACGAGGCGATCGAGCTCCCGACTACCGCTCGAGAGCTAGCCGCGGAACTCGATCTGCCGGATTCGACGACCTACCGGAAGCTCTCGAAGCTCGAGGAGGCCGGCCTGATTCGCGAGCTAGATCAGGGGCCGAACGTCGACCAGCCGGCCCGATACGTGCGGCGGATCGACCGCGTTTCCGTGACCAGCGACGGCGAACTCCGTATCGACTGTCGCAAGGGTGGCAAGAACGTGTTCTGCAACCCGGACATCTGAGCGACGCAGGACCGCGATCACGATCACGATCACGTTCACGTTCACGTTACCGTTACCGTTCACGATCGCCGCTGCGGACCCGACGGACGGGCCCGCGACCAACCCGCGCTACTCGTCCGTCGTGACCTCGAGATCGCCGTGGACTTCGGTCTGACAGGCCAACCGACGCCGAGATTGGTCGGCGTCGGTTTCGTCTCCGTCTCCGTCTCCGCCTCCTCCTTCTCCCTCGCAGGGACTGTCCTCGCACGGCTCCGACAGCCGATTCCGCTCCGCCTCCGTCAACTCGTTGGTCTCGCCCGCCACGGTGACGGCACACATGCCGCAGACGCCGTTGCCGCACAGCGAGACGGGGGTCGCACTCGAGAGGGCACCCCTGGGGAGCGCCCGCAGGAGGTTGCGGCCGTCCTCGCACTCGATCCGTTCGCCGTCGAAGCGTATCGTTGGCATGGCTGCGATCTTCAGTCGTCCGCATCGCTTTCGTCGGCGATCGATAGCTCGAACAGTTCGCGTGCCGCCCGCAGCAACTCGGGATCGTCCTCCCGGGCCGCCTCGCGGAGCCGATCCGTCGGCGGCCCGAACAGCCGGCCGGCGAAGGAGGTGGCGAACTCCTCGAGGACCTGCTCCGGGTCGGCCTCGCCGTCCCGGAGTCGGTTCCGGGCCCGCTCGAGTTCGGCCTCGCGAACCGCCGCGGCGTGTTCGTGCAGCGCGCGCAGCGTCTCCTCGGCGCGGTTCTCGCGTTCCCGCCGAACGAACCGGACCAGATGCTCGTCGATCAGGGCCTCGGCGTCCGGCACCGCCCGTCGACGGCTCGTCCGGTCGCTTGCGAGCCGCTGGACGTCCTCGAGCGACCAGTACTCGATCGCCGTCCGTTCGGCGAGCGCCCGGTCGACGTCCGCCGGGTTACCGAGGTCGACGACGGCCGTCGGCGTCGCCTCGCCGTCGGTCGCGAGCGCGTCGGTCCCGACGACCGGCTCGTCGGCCCCCGTCGCCGTGACGACCGCGTCCGCCGGGACGACGATTTCGTCGACCCGCTCGAGGCCGACGGCGACGCCGGCCTCGGTCGCGAGTTCGCGCGCCCGCTCGACGGTGCGGTTCGCGGCGTCGATCCGGACCGCCGGCCAGCGATCGCGGATCGCCTCGACGGCCGCCCGGATCACCTCGCCGGCGCCGACGACGGCGATCCGTTCGGGCGCGTCGACGCTCCCGGCGAGCAGGTCGCGAGCCGCCGTTCCGTAGTCGAGGCGGCCGTCGGCGATGCCGGTCTCGGCCCGGCAGGTCCGCCCGGCTCGCAGCCCGCACTCCGCCGCCCGGCCGACGACGCCGTCGACCAGCCCTTCCTCGTCGGCGGCCTCCAGGGCGCGGCGAAGTTGCCCGATGATCTCGTCCTCTCCGAGGATCGGGCTCTCGAGTCCGGCCGCGAGCCGCGACAGGTGTTCGACGGCGTCGAGGCCGGTGTAGATCCGTCCGCTCTCGGCGTCCGCGGGCAGCGACAGCGTCCGCCGGGCCGCCTCGAGGGCGGCCGGCAGATCCGACGGCGACCGTCCGCCGACGTAGACCTCGACGCGGTTGCAGGTCGCGAGCACGAAACACTCGGTGATCCGATCCGTCGCGACGACCGATTCCGCGGCCGCGACCGGGTCCTCGGGCGCGAGGTCGCCGATCCGTTCGAGCGAGCCGTCGTCGCCCGCGACGGTCAGGCAGGCGAGCCGTTCGATCGATCGAGGCTCCGCGTCGCTCGCTGTCCCTTCGTTCGCGTTCGTCGGCGAAGCCGAGGCTGACGTGGACGACGCAGCGGCCGTCCCGTTCTCGCTCGAACTCGAGCGCGATTGCGTTCGTGGATGCGGCCGCGAACGCGACCGTGAATGTGAACTCGATCTCGAGTGCGGCCCCGAACGCGGGGATTGGATCGGATCTGACATGGTTCTCAGGTTCGAAGCGTGTCGGTCGGGACGTCGGTCGGCTCCCGGACGGTCCCGCTCTCTCCCCCTCTCTCGCCGAGGCCGAGTTCCTCGTCGGTCAGGTAACACCGCGGGTCCTCGGCCCAGAGGTCGCCGTTCTCGGCGACCGCGCGGGCCCGGGAGTTGCCCCCGCAGACCTCCTTGAACGGACACTCGCCGCACCGGCCCTCGAGGTGGCGGCTCGGTTCGGCGAGTTTCGACCAGACGTCGCTGTCCTCGAGGACCGCCTCGAGCGGCCGCTCGCGAATGTTGCCCATCGTGATCGTCGGCAGGAACATGCTCGGGTGGACGTCGCCGCGGTAGTCGACGTTGACCACCTTCGGGCCGCCGTCGCCCTTCTTGACGACGCGGCCGGGGCCGTCCTCGAACAGCAACTCGCGGGCGCGGTCGGCCCGTTCGGGCAACTCGCGCTGGATCTTCCGGTAGAGGTAGACCGCGTCGGCGTAGTTGCCCGCCGAGAGCAGCTGCATGCCGGGGTCGGTCTCGGCCAGCTCGAGCGTGCGCTCGAAGAGGTAGTCGACCATCTCTCGGGTGCGCTCGAACGGGAGATCGGTGTCGGTGATCGTCCCGCCCCGGCCCGTGTAGATCAGGTGGAAGACGTTGAGCCGGTCGACCTCGAGGTCGACGGCCAGGTCGACGAGGTCGGGGAGGTCCTCGATCGTCTCGCGGGTCATCGTCGAACGGATCCCGGTGCTCATCCCGGCGTCCTGGGCGTTCTCGATCCCCTCGAGGGCCGCCTCGAACGAGCCCTCCTTGCCGCGGAACTCGTCGTGGGTGTCGCCGACGCCGTCCAGCGAGACGCCGACGTAGGCCATCCCCGCGTCGGCGACGGCCTCCGCGCGCTCGGGGGTGAGATAGGTGCCGTTGCTCGAGGCGATGGTCCGCATCCCCTGCCGGTCGGCGTAGGCTGCGAGTTCGGCGATGTCCTCGCGGACGAACGGTTCACCGCCGCTGAAGACCAGCACGGGGACGTTCGCGTCGGCGAGGTCGTCGATGAACGCCTTCGCCTCGGCGGTCGAGAGCTCCTCGTCCGAACGGCTGTCGACCGCGCCGAAGTAGCAGTGCTGACACCGGAGGTTGCAGGCGGGCGTGGTGTTCCAGACGACCAGCGGGACGAGCGGCGAGTCCTCGTCGCCCCCGTCGTCGGAGCGGTCGCCCCGCTCGCCACCCTCCCTTCCCCCGAACGTCCGCTCGTACTTCATCCCCTCGGGGCGGTTGTCGATGCCGTTGACGAATCTGGTGAGGTCGATCATGGCTGGAAGATTCCGCTCGGCATCTCGCCGAGTCCGTCGATTCGATCGACGACCGTCACGTCCGCCGGGCGGTCGGCCCGCAGCGGTTCGACGTCGAGGACGGCCACCGAGGAGCGATCCATGTTGCCGACGTAACACTCGCGGCCGTCGGGCGAGACGACCACGTGCAGTGGTTCGCCGCCGACCTCGACCCGGCCGGCGACCGACAGCGTCTCGGCGTCGACGATCGTCACGTGCTCCTCGTCGTAGGAGTCGACCAGGACGTACCGATCGTCCGCCGCGGTCGCGGCGAAGCCGGTCGCCGTGCCGACGTCGACGAACGCGGTCGGCTCGTCGTCGCCGGCCGCGACCGCCTCGAGGTCGATCGCCGCGAGCCGGTCGTCCTCGCGGGCGGGGACGTAGGCCCGCCGCCCGCCGGGTCCGTCGGCGAACGCGATGCCGTGAGGGTTCTCGCCCGTCGGGGCCGTCGTGCGAACCTCGCCCCGGGCGGCGTCGACGAACGTCGCGAACGACTCGCCCGCGTTGTTGACCGCGATCAGGTCGGTCCCCGGCACCGGGTAGATGTCGTGGGGGTCGTCCCCGACCTGGTAGCGCTCGAGTTCGGTCAACTCGGCCGTCGGCGACAGCGCGATCAGTTCGCCGGCGTTCTTCTCGGCGACGTAGACGAGCCCGTTCGGGCCGGTACACATCCCGGCGCAGCGACCGACCGTCGTCGTGCCGATCCGCTCGAGTCGGAGCGCGTCGTCGGCGTCCGCGCCGTGGACACGGAAGGCCACTACTCCGGGGTCGACGTCGTCGGGCAACTCCGCCGCCGTCCCGACGAACAGCCGCTTCCCGTCGTCGGTCAGCGCGCTCCCCACGGTCGCGACCCCGAGGTCGTCGACCCGCTGGACCGTCTCCATCCGTTCGAGGTCGACCGCCTCGAGGTGCGAACTCGAGATGTAAAGCAGGATCGCGTGTCTCCCGTCCGGGTGGAAGACGGCCGTGTGGGGGTAGCTGCCGTCGCCGACCTGGGTAACCACCTCGCGGGCGGTGAGGTCGACGGCGCTGAAGTGGCTGCTACCCGCGTTTTTGACGATGGCGAGGCCGTCTCTGTCCCGATCTTCGTCCGCGGTCTCCGTGTCCGGCGCGTCCGCCCGGGTCGTCTCGGTTGTGGTTTGCGTGGATCGTGTCATGACGAATCACCGAAATCGAAACCGGTCGCGCCCTCGGTCAGGAAACAACTCGAGGGGGCGCTGTCCTCGGGAAGTTCGATCGTCGTCTCGACGGTCGGCGATCGTTCTGTCGTCCGAACGAGTGGTCTCGTGTCTAGCACTGAAAAAGAATCCCCGCTCACGTTCGGGACGTAGCAGCGACGGCCGTCCGCGCCGAATCGCGGATGGCGGGGTTCCGGACCCGTCCGTACCCGCGCCACGGGCTCGAGCGTCTCGACGTCGAGGAACGTCACGCGGTCGTCCTCGTAGGCGTCGACGACGGCGTAGCCGCCGTCGGGCGTCACGTCGGGAAACGCGGTCGGCGTGCCCAGCGATACCCGCTCGAGCGGCGTCGGCTCGCCGGCAACGTCGATCACCGTCACGCCGTCGCCCTCGGTGTCGCCGACGAACCAGCGATCGTGCGCGGCGGAGACGACGCCCCCTCGCGGGTTCGGCGCGTCGACGGTCCCGACGAGTTCCCGCCGCTCGAGGTCGAGGAACGAGACGCTCCCGTCCTCGACGTTGTTCACCCCCAGCAGCCCCACCGCCGGCGCGTACGCCAGGTCCTGCGGATCCCCCGGTACGGAAAACCGGTCCCGGACCTCGAACGGGGGTTCGGCGTCCATCCGGACCACCGCGTCGTCGGCTTTCAGCGCCACCCAGAGGTCCCCCGATCGATCGACGACGGCGCCGGCGCACTTCCCGATCGCGCGGGTGGCGACGGGCTCGAGTGCGGTAGCTTCCCCGTCGGCCGACTCGATCGTCCGGAGGACCGTCAGCCCCGGCTCGTCGCCGTCGGGCAGTTCGCCGTAGCCGGTGACGAACAGGTAGCGCCCGTCGCGGGAGGCTTCGATCCCGATCGGCGCGGTCCCGACGGCGTCGGTCCGCTCGACCGTCGACAGCGAGCCGAGGTCGACGGCCTCGACCGTGCTCGAGCCCGCGAACGCGACGTAGGCTCGTCCGCCGCCCGGCGCGACCGCCAGTCCGTGCGGGTGGCGTCCGTCGCCGACGGTCGCGACGTGGTCGCCGCTGCGGACGTCGATCGCGGCGACGCCCGTGTCGCGCATCAGTTTGACGAACGCCAGGTCGTCGGGCGGTACGCTCGAGTCGGGTTCGGCGGTCGCGGTGGGTCCGGATTCGGATCGGGTCATGGGAAGACGGTGGCTGAGATGGAGGGTAGGTGGGGGAGTGGTGCAGTGCGAGTCGATCGTTCAGCTCTCTGTGTCAGGCGTCCCAGTCCATGGCGAACTTCTCGGCGCGTCGCATCGGGAACTTCCCGGTACAGTCGGTGAAGTCACCCTCGACCTCCTCGATGTGTTCGCCGGTGTGGCTGTCGTAGACGTGGATCTCCCCCTCGGCCCAGTGGCTGACGAACACCTCCTGGCCGTCGTTGGAGAAGATCGGGTGGATGGCGTGGTCGCTGCCGGTCTCTACCTCGAACGCGACCTCGAGGGTCTCGCGGTCGATCGCGTACACTAGCTGGTCGAGTTCGGGGTCGTCCCGGAGCGCGACGTCACACCAGATGTAGTCGCAGTCCGGGTGGTCCCGCAGGAACAGCCCGCCGCCGGGGACGTCGATCAGCTTCTCGAGTTCCCAGGTGTCCGTGTCCCAGGCGGCGACGACGTCGTCGCCGATGTGGGTCGTGAACGCGCGGTGGCGCTCGGCGTCGAGCGCACCCGGTCCCGGATGGGGAACCGCCCCGACCTCGAGGTTCTTCACCAGTTCCCGCTCCTCGAGGTCGATGATCGACATGACGTTGTCGGTCTGGGAGGCCAGCATGAAGTAGCGGCCGTCCTTGGTGAAGAAGCCGTCGTGGAGGGTCCGGGCGCAGTCGATCTGTTCGACGACGGGGAAGTCGTCCTGAGTGTAGTCGATCAGCCACACCTGGCCGAGTTCCTTGAGCGCGGCGACCCAGACCCCGTAGTGGGGCGCGTCGTACAGCGCACAGACCCGACTCTCGACGAACTGGCCGTCGAGGTCGATCCCCTTGGTGGTAATCTGCTTGAGCGGCTCCATCGTGTCCGCGTCGACGACGAACAGCTGTCCGGGGTTGTACAGCCCCGCGATCAGGTAGTCGTTGGTACGGTTGAGCGAGAGGTCACGGGCGTCGGTACCGACCCGGACGCGTGCGACGCGGTTGAGCCCGAAGAGGTCGAGCTTGTACAGATAGCCGTCGCGGGCCATCGTGTACATGTACGCGCCCTCGCGTTCGTTCTCGGGGATGTCGCGGTGGAACTCGGTCACGTGGATCGCGTGGCCGACGTCCTCGATCCGACCGAGTTTCTCGTGGTTCTCCATGTCGACGTAGGACACGGAGGCGTTCCCCCGCTCGACGACCGCGAACATGTCCGTCAGGTCGTCGACCAACTGCGGCTCCTGGGGCAGTTCGCTCTCCTCCTTGAGGATCTCGTGGGTCGTCTGGACGTCCTCGATCTTTCGGTAGTCGAACTCCGCGGCCTCGTCGCCGACGAAGAGTTCCCCCTCCATCTGGGCGTGGCCCGAACCGCAGTACAGCGTACACTCGTAGAGGTGACGACCGGGTTCGTCGGCGATGAACTCGACCGACTGGCTGACCGAATCCGGATCGGTGTCCTCCTCCAGAACGACGTGTTCGTCGTAGGGCTCGAGGAGGTGCCAGTCGTGGAGGTTGAAATCGGGGTTCTCCTCGAACGTCGATTCGACGAAGTCGATCTTGACCTTCGCTCCTTCGGGAACCTGGATCTCCTGGGGTTCGAAGCCCCACTGGTAGGCCCGCATCTCGAACTCGTAGAGCTCGGCGTCTTCGTCACCCCCGGACCCACCTTCGGAGTCCTCGCCGTCGCCGGTCTCGGTCCCGTCGGTCGGCTCCTCGTCCCCCATACAGCCGGCGACGGCCGCCGTCCCGGCCGCAGCGGTTCCGGCCAGGAAGCGACGCCGCTCCGGAAGGTCCAGGTCGATCCAGTCCGGGAAATCCAACTGCTCGTCGATCCCCATCTCCTCGGCGTCGTCTACCCGCATCGCGTAGGCTTTCTTGATTCGCTCGATTCGTTCCGCCGTCGTCTTCGCGTCGTCTGATGGATGTTCGCTCTCTGACATGGCTGTCGGTTCCGAACGCGGATCGGTCGTACGGGTCGCTACAGACGACGATCACCGTAGCGAATACTTGGTATCGGAACACGACCCCCACCCGCTGAGAACCGATGCGGAACAATTCGCGTCCATACTCACTCACTGGGATGGGTGGCGAAGCGGTTCGCCTCGAGGTTCATAACCCCCGCAAGAGCCACGCGCGCGCAAGAGCAGCGGTGGCATGCGCTTGCCCCAGTAGTTGTCTTCGCGTGTGCCCGCCGGCGTTACCGGCCCGCTCGAGCACCGATCACGGTCACGGCTCGAGTCGAACACGTCAATACCGACCCGAACGCGTTCCGGTCCCTTCCTGTCCAGCGGGAACTCGAGGGTGGCTATTAGCGACCGAAGACTCGACTCTCGCTCGAGACCATGGCCTCCGACGACGTCCCTTCGACGCCGGCCCTCGACAGGCGGTCGTTCCTCAAAGCGACCGGGACCGGAGGAACCCTCGCAGTCGCGGCGACCGCCGGCTGTACCGATCTCCGGGCTGCCGACCGGGACGACGTCGTCCTGTCGCCGCCGGAGGGCTACGACGAGGACGTCGCCGCGGAACTTCCCCACCCGACCTACGGCGACGAGGTGCCCGAGGTGACGATCCCCGCGCCGCTGGCCGACCGGGAGGTCACCACGACCGACTTCGTCGGGGAGCGCCACTCGCTGTACACGTTCCTGTTCACGCGGTGCTCGTCGGCCTGTCCCGGCCTGATGGCGAACCTCGTGCACGTCCAGGCGGACTCGCTCGAGGAGGGGTACGCGGACGACGTAACCCTGTGTCCGGTCACGTTCGACCCGGAACACGACACGCCGGAAGTGCTGGCGGCGTACGAGGAGGACCACGGCGTCGACGACGACGCTGGAAACTGGTACACGCTGCGCCCGGAGACGCCGGCAGCGGCCACGGACGTCGTCGACGACACGTTCGGGGTCACGTTCGCGGAAACGGACGACGCGGACGGGATGGCGTTCATGCACACCAACCTGGTGCTGGTCGTCAACGAGGGCGGCCACGTCGAACGCGCCTACACCGGTGACGTGCCCACACCGGCGGACGTCGTCGACGACGTCCGAACGCTGCTCGAGGAGTGGTGAGGTGAGATGGGGTGAAGAGAGTCGAGACCCCACCGCTCCCGTGCTCGAGGGCACGGGCGTGGGCGAGGATCAGCCGCTCGGGACCGACGATCGGTTCGTCGATGGCGGCAGGATCGTTTCGATCCTGACGGACGCCGGACACCCACACGTCGCCTCGTCGTCGCCGTGATTCTTCACCGAATTATATCAATTCAATAAAGATAGTAGCTGATCCAATAACTACTGCTATCTGATCTATCGAATATGTACGGGAGAATGAATAGGGGGGTGGGGTACCGAGTTCCGCCTGGAGCGAGCTATGACGACCACAGATAGCGGAGAGGAGATACCGTTCATGCAACGGTTGTATAACCGAATCTGGCTTCTCGCAGCGGCAGCGCTGCTGTTTTTTGCGCTGTCGTACTCCGGTTGGGGGATGCTGGATCTACTGACGATTCCATCGGGGTGATTCAGTATGACGTCACCGATCAAACCGCCGAAAGGAAACTGGTGGGACCAACCCGTCAACAGACGTGAATCGATCTGGCTGGGGCTCGGCGTCGGCTGGGCGCTGGTACTGTTCGGGTGGATGAGCGCGTTCACCCGGATCGGCGACCAGAACCCGATCGGCGAGACCTACCGCGTCACCGAGGACGAACTCCGGGAGAAAGTCGACGCCTTCAAAGACGCCGCCGAGGAGCGCGAGGACGGCGCGTACGTCCCCGACGGCGACGACGTCTTCGTCGTCGGCCAGCGCTTCGACTGGGACGGGCTCCCGGTCGTCCTCGAGACCGGTAGGGAGTACGACTTCCACCTGAGTTCGTACGACGTCCAGCACGGCTTCTCGATCCGCCCGGAACACGCCCTGAGCCAGCAGATCAACCTGCACGTGATGCCCGGCGAAGAGTGGGTCGTCCCCATGGAGTTCGACGAACCCGGGACCTACCACGTGCTCTGTAACGAGTTCTGTGGCGAGGGCCACCGCGGCATGCACGGAACGATCATCGTCGAGGAGGGGTCACAATGACACACGCGCTCGACGTCTTCGGCTGGTTCGACAACGAGTACGACGACGACGGGTTCCGCACGTGTTCGGTGACCGGCTTCGACGTCCACCGGACCGTCGAGAACCACGTCAAACTGTTCGGGGTGACTGCGGTCGTCTTCCTGCTGATCGGGGGGCTCTTCGCGACCACCGTCGCCACCACGCGGTGGGAGCTCATCGGCCTCCTCGAGCCGGGCGACTACTACAAGCACCTGAGCATGCACGCCTGGAGCATGCTCCTGTTCTGGATCGTGTTCATGGAGGTCGCGATCCTCTACGTCGGCGGCCCGATGGTACTCGGCCGCAAACTGCCGCTGCCGTCGCTGGCGAAGGTCGGGTACGTCGTCATGATCGCCGGCGTCCTGACGATCTACTACGCCATCTGGACGGCCTCCGGGAACCCGGTCGCCGACAACGCACCGCTGCTGACCGCGTACGTCCCCCTCGAGGTCAACCCGCTGTTCTACGCCGGTGCGATCGTCTACATCGTCGGGATCGTCGTCGCGGCGCTGCCGTTCTTCCTGACGATCTGGTACGAGAAACGCGAGAACGGCGGCACGCTGCCGCTGGTCACGTTCGGCGCGTTCGTCACCGGGATCATCGCCGTCGAGGCGCTGGTCGGCGGCCTCGTCGCCTTCGCGGGCGCGCTGGCCTACAACTTCGGTCTCGCGGAGTGGTTCGACGCCGGCGTCTACCGACAGTGGTTCTGGATCATCGGCCACGGCACCCAGCAGATCAACCTCGTGGCGATGATCGTCGTCTGGTACCTCTTCACCCACGTCCTCGCCGGTGCCGAAGTCGTCAGCGAGAAGGTCTCCCGGACCGCGTTCATCCTCTACCTGTTCTTCATCAACCTGGGCGCGGCCCACCACCTGATGGTCGACCCCGGGCTCTCGGTCGGCTGGCGCGTCTGGAACACCTCCTACGCGTTCTACGGGGCGACCTTCGCCAGCCTCGTCCACGCCTTCACGATCCCGGCCGGCCTCGAGGCGGGTCGCCGCAAGCGCGGTAAGGGCGGCGGCCTCTTCGGCTGGCTCACGTCCGCACCCTGGAAGAACCCGATGTTCTCGACCTCGATCTTCGCGATCATCCTCTTCGGGTTCCTCGGGGGCATCACCGGCGTGATGATGGGCCAGCTCCAGCTCAACATGAGCTGGCACAACACGTTCGCGACGGTCGGCCACTTCCACAGTACGGTCGTGCTCGGGACGACGGTCACGTTCATGGGCGTCGTCTACTTCGTCATCAGGACGATGTTCATGCGGGAGTTCGTCTCCTCGAAGCTGGCCTCGTTCCAGCCGTACCTCTACTGCAGCGCGATGGCGGTCACCGCGCTGATGATGATGTACCTCGGCATCCTCTACGGGATCCCCCGCCGGACCGCGGAAGTCGTCCGGAACATCCCGCGGACCGACTTCAGCCTCATCGAGGCCGCGCCGCTGTTCAACGTCTTCGGCGTCTTCGCGCTGCTGGCGATCACCGGCGGCGCGCTGTTCGTCCTGCTTGCCGTCGGCTCGCTGCTGTTCGGCGACCGGATCGAGCCCGGTGGAAACGGCGACCTCGTGGCCGACGGCGGCCTCGAGATGGCGACCGATCCGGAGGACCCGGTTCACGCCTACGAGATGCGTGGCACCTTCGTGCTCTGTCTGTTCTTCCTGGGGGTGTTCGTCGTCGCGTACGCGCTGAACTGGTTCCTGCTCACGCAGCTGTGGTCGATCGGGGCGTAAGCTCGTCTGTGGGTCCGACCTTGGATCCGGGTTCGGAACCGGGATCGGAATCGGATTCCGATTCCGACCGGGACCCGGTCCCGACACCCGTCCCGGTCCCACCGTTCGCCCCTCCCGCCGTCGTTCGCTGACGGCGGCTCGGTCGTCCCGTTCCCGACCGTCACACGCCGTACCGACCCGTCGTTGTGGCGAGCCGGTACGTGAACCGTGAACCGTGAACCGTGAACTGACCCGATCTAACTCGTCCGACTCGACTCGAGCGACGTTCGCCACGATACGATCCACTCAACACATCACCAGACGATCCATGCCCGATTCGCAGCACGTTCCCTCACGACCCGGAATCGTCCGACGCACAGCGAGACAGGCCTGGCGCAACCTGTTGAACGTTTACTACACCAACACGACGGTCTGGCGCTACCTCAAAAGCGGCGCGCTGGTGTGGTTCGGGCTCATGCTCTGGGCCTTCTCGAACCTCCTGCTGTCGTACCGGCCGGACCTGACGGTCATGTACTACACGATGGCCTACGGGTTCGTGTTGATCCTGTGGGGGCCGCTGACCCACTTCGTCGTCGTGCCGCTGGTCATCCGCCTCCGTCGATCCGGGGCGACTGGCGTCACCGGGACGATCGCCCGTCACGGCTCCAAGATCAACCTGGCCGTGTTCCTCGCCCTAGTGATTCTGCTAGGGAGCTTGCCGTTCGGCCCGATGGTGCTCGACTTCCAGCCGTCGTCGACCGACGGCACGCAGAGCGTCGCACCCCCCGAGCTCGAGTGTTCGAAGACCGACGAACTCGTCACGTGTTCGATCTCCCACGAGGAGGGGTACGACCGCGTGGTCGTCTCCGACGCCGACGGCGAGATCACGACCGTCGACGAACCGCCCTACGAGTTCGAGATCGATGCCGCGGGACACGACCAGTTCGTCGTCGAACTCGTCGACGAGGACGGCGAGATGGTCGACCGGCGCGTCAAACGGATCGGGTCGATTCCGTCCGAATCCGAGTCCGGGTAGTACGGGCTATAAATCGCAGCCGTCGCTCGAGGGGACGTCTTCTGCCTTCTCCGTCGCTCCTCTCCGCTTTCTTTTATCGGTCCCGTTCCGACTGCTGTCCCTCGACGACCAGGACCCCACGCCGGTGAGGAGTCGATGACGGTCCGGGACGGTCGGTTCGCCCATCGACTCGAGCGGACCGGTAGCGTCTTTGCTTCTCGAGGTCCAACCCCGACCCGTGACCGAGCTTCGATACCTTCCCGACGCGGACGACGTGACGACGTTCACGGCCACCGTCACCGAAGCGAGCCGGGACAGCGTGTTCCTGGACGGCACCTACTTCTACCCCGAGGGCGGCGGACAGCCGTCCGACCGGGGCGTCCTCGAGTGGGACGGCGGGGTCGCAGACGTCGTCGACGTCGAGAAAGATCACGGCGACGTGCGCCACGACATCGAACTTCGATCCGGCGAGCCCCCGACGGAAGGGACGACGGTCGAGGGTCGCATCGACGAGGAGCGTCGCCGACGATTGAGTCGGATGCACACTGCCCAGCACGTCGTGTCCCGGGTAGTGCTCGACGAGTTCGGCGCGAGCACCGCCGGCAACCAGGTGTATCCCGATCGGTCGCGGATCGACTTCGAGCCCGCCTCGTTCGACGAGGACGACCTCGCGCTCATCGAGCGCCGCAGCAACGAGGCGATCGAGCGCGACCTCCCGGTGGTCAAGGAGAACCGACCGCGACCGGCCGTCGAGGAAGAGGTCGACGACGGGCGCGCGCTGCTTGACATGATTCCCGACTCCGTCGATCCGCTGCGGGTCGTCGAGATCGAGGATTTCGACATGTGCCCCTGTGGCGGCACGCACGCCTCCAGCCTCGGCGAACTCGGCGGGATCACGATCACGGACACGACGTCGAAAGGAGCGGACGTCGAGCGACTCGAGTTCGAACTGTCGGACGGCTAAGGGCGAAGACGGGGTGCTCGACCTCGAGTCACGGCTCGCCGCCGATTACGGGCCGCGAGGAGTTCTTGACCACCAGCAGGCTGCTGGTCGCCATCGCGACCGCCGCGAACAGCGGGTTGATGGCCCCGAGTGCGGCAAGCGGGATCGCGACCGCGTTGTACAGCAAGGCCCAGCCGATGTTCTCGCGGATGCGCCGTCGGGTCCCCGCCGCCAGATCGAACACGGTGTGGACGTCCCGCAGGTCGCTGTCGGTGACGATCGCGTCCGCGGCGTCGGCCGCCCGCGCGGTGCCGTTGCCGAGCGCGATCCCGAGGTCGGCCGCGGCCAGCGCCGGGGCATCGTTGGTCCCGTCGCCGATCATAGCTGTGACGCCACCCCTCGAGAGCCGTCGGACCGTCTCGACCTTGCCGTCCGGCGGGACGCCGGCGAAGACCCGGTCGACAGCGGGGTGGTCGCGGAACTCCTCGGCCGCCGACTCGTCGTCGCCGGTGAGGACGACGACCTCGCGGTCATCGACCGCCTCGAGGACGTCGCGCCACTCGTCGCGGGCGCGGTCCCCGACGACGGCGACGGCCCGTGCCCGGCCGTCGTAGCCAATGACGACGGGTAGACGGCCGCGCTCCCGCGCTTTCGTCGCGGTCGCCTCGAGGTCGTCGGGGACGGAGCCGACGAGCCGTTCGACGAGGTCGACCGTACCCACGACGACGCGGTCGCCGTCGACGCGGCCGCTGACACCCTCGCCGGGGTGGCGTTCGAACTCCTCGACGGGGCCCAGGGGGCTCGAGGTCGAGTCACCTGGCGGGGTCGGCTCCGTCGCCACGGCTGGGTCGGCGACGCCACCGTCGGCCCGGACGGCCTCCGGTGTCGCCACCGCATCTTCGTCCTCGAGTCCGTCCGCGTACGCCGTGATCGCGGCCGCGACCGGGTGCTCGGAGAGCCGTTCGACCGCCGCGGCCTTCCGGACGGCATCCCGATCGCCGTCGACCGCGAGCACCTCCATCTCGCCCTCGGTCAGCGTTCCGGTCTTGTCGAAGACGAGCGTGTCCGCGGCGGTCGCGGACTCGAACAGTGCCGAATTCGTGACGACGACGCCGCGCTCGAGGGCATCGCGCAGCCCGGACGCGACCGCCAGCGGCGTCGCAAGCCCCATCGCACAGGGACAGGAGACGACCAGCACGGTCAGTCCGGTCAGCAGGGCGTCGGCTGGAGCCGTCCCGGTCGCGAGCCGGTAGGCGGTGACGACCGTCGCGAGCACGAGGACGAACGGAACGAAGATCGTCGCCAGCTTGTCCGCGAACCGCTGGACGCCGGGCGACTCGCTCTGGATCTCCCACAGCAGCGTGGCGATCCGGTCGAGCGTGCTCTCGGCGTCCTCGTCGACCTCGATCACGAGCGCGCTGTCGGTGACGACCGCGCCCCCGACGACCGCGTCGCCGACGGTCTTGGTTACGGGTAATGACTCGCCCGTCAGCACCGACTCGTCGACGTCCGCGGTGCCCTCGAGCACCTGCCCGTCGATCGGGACCCGTTCGCCCGGCCGGACGACGACCTCGTCGCCGGGCTCTACGTCGTCGACGGAGACGGTCTCCGTGCCGCCCGCGGTGCGACGGGTCGCCTCGCGCGTCCGGGCGGCGGTCAGATCCGAGAGGAGGTCGGTCGCCCGCCCTTTGATCCGTCGCTCGTAGTAGGTACCGAGGCTGACGACCATGATCACCGCGACGGTTACGTCGTAGTAGAGGTGCATACTGCCCATCGCGAGGGCGACCGTGCTGTAGGCGTAGGCTGCGACCGCCGCGATCGCGATCAGCAGATCCATGTTCGGCCGACCGACGCGGAGGCTGACGTAGGCGCCTCTGAGGACGGGATAGCCGGTGTAGCACAGGACCACGGCCGTCATCAGACCGATAAAGGCCATGGGCAGGTAGAACCCGACCGAGGTCGTCGCGTCGACGGTGAGAATTCCCGTCTCGAGGCCGACGTAACTGGGGTAGAGGTAGAAGAGGTACCACGGCATGATCAACATCGCCATGAATCCGCCGACGAGCAGTCGCTGGACGAGGTCGTCGTTCCGGGTGCGCCCGTCGACCTCCTCGTCGGGGAACCGCGCGTCGTAGCCGTGTGCCGACAGCGTGTCGGGGAGATCCGCCCGCTCGAGGTCGTCGGGATCGTAGACGACGCGGGCGGTGTCGGTGGCGTAACTGGCCTCGACGCGGCGGATGCCCTCGCTTCGCTCACCGAGCAGGCCAACGAACCCCTCGCAGGTCGAGCAGTGCATACCGTCGATCGAGAGAAACGCCACCTCGGCGTCGTCGGGGACGTCGCGGTGCTCGTCGCCGTCGGAGTCGTGGGCGCGTTCCCTGACAGCCTCGCGGTCGACGTCGAGGTCGTCGCTCGCCGAAAGCGTTCGGCTGACCTCGAGACAGCCACGACAGCAGAAGGTGCCGTCGACGCCCTCCTCGGTCACCGGCTGCTCCGGCGTCGGCAACTCACAGAGTGAACAGGTGGTCATCCCCTGACCGACCGTTGGACCACTCGGCCGATAGACGTGGTGACGAATATGTTCGACGGATACCGTACCTGAGACGCCGAAAACCGGCAGGACTCGCGAGGAGCTTATAAATAACTGTAATATAAAGAGGTGGCTAAATCGGTTCGGGGTACGTTCTCACACGCATGAGCCATTATCCGATCCGGGACGGGCCGACCAGGCATTCGGGCCCCAAGAACGGGCGGAGGGTCGCGCTCGAGGCCACCGCTCGGCGGTCCCGCCCCGGATGCGCCACCCAGGCCGGAGACTGGCTTCCGGAAACGGGTTTTCGCCCTCTCGAAGCCGCCGGTCCCGCGAACGGGGGTGACCGCCGATGAGCGACGAGTCGATCGACGACCGGTTCCGGATCACCGTCACCGTGACTGACGAGGAAACGATTCTGGACCTCGTCGATCGCGTCGACGACGTCGTCGACGCCCGCGTCGTCCCCGACGGTGGGGCCGACGACCTCGTCCCGCCACAGAACCGTCCCTCGAGCGTCCGGGTCGATCTCCGCGACCTGACGCCGAAACAGTGGGAAGCCCTCGAGTTGGCGTTCAAGCGAGGATACTACGACCAGCCCCGATCGGTCGACCTCCAGGCGCTCTCCGAGGAGCTCGATATCTCGAAATCGGCGGTCTCCCAGCGGCTCCGCTCGGCCGAGGCTACGGTCGTCGAGAGCGTCCTCGAGGGAGCGATGTCGGCGTCGAACGGCTGATACGGTTTGCTGGAAGACGGAGCCCGTCGTACTCGTTGTCAGTTCCGGCACAATCGCGACCCGACGGCGGTCGCGCCGGTACATCGGGACAGCAATCCCTACGAGTCGTCCTCTCCGTGCATTCATCCTCCGACGATAGTGCTCTCCGACCGCCGACTCACGACGAGAGAAACGATCTGAGCAACTTCGACTCCGCCGCGTTGAGTCGCTGTGAGACGGCCGATCGCGAAATTTCCAGTCTATCCGCAAGCTCCTGAAGGTCCGTCCGCCGGGGCCGGTCGTAGTAGCCCAATTCCACCGCCAGTTCGATCGCCTCCCGCTGCTTGGCCGTGATGTCGGCTGCGTCGACCGACGGCTCGTCCCGCTCGGCTCCGGCTCCGGCTTCGGCTTCGTCGGTAGTGATTCGCTCGAGTCGCACCGAGCCGCCGGTTTCGCGGATCGCGGCGACGATGTCGGTAATCAACTCCCGGTCGCGAACGACGATCGTGAAGACGAGCGATCCGTCCCTGATGGACTCGAGCGAGAAGACGCAGTCGAAGGCCGAGATCGCCGGGCAGACACAGTCCGATCCGATGTCTGCCGAGGTGTGGATCCGCTCGCCACCGCTGCCCTTTCCCGTGGTCCCGGTCCCGACCCCGGCCCCGTTCCCGGTCCCGTTTCGCGACGCGACCGTCACTTCGCTGTGACAGGTGCGACAGTCACCGGCACACGACAGTGTCTGGGAGACCTCCGCCGCGTCCGGGGCCTTCCGGGCGAGCGGACAATCCGGCGGGTCGACGAGTAGCGTCGCCTCGAGCGGAGTGCCCCTCGACTCCGGACTCGTCGCTGTGGAAGCGTCGGTGGCCATGTTCGTATCCACCGCACTCGAGCGAATATATGATCGGTCACGTTCCAACTGGGTGGGAACCGACGGCAGGTGTAGCGGAGAGACGCTTCCCGTCCCTACACGAGCGCGACCGAGGACGGTTGTCGAACGAGCGGAAACGGAAGGAAAACGAGACGAGGGATGCCGAGACGAAGGATGACTGGATTAGTCCGCGTTGAGCGGCGGTCGGGCCGACTGGGCCTCGTCGGAGGCGTCCGCAGGCGTGTTCACGAACATCGCATGGCCGATGATTCCCATCGCGACGAACGCGCCGATCGGGACTGCCGTGGTAAAGGACATGCCAACGACGAGGAGGGCTGCGGTGATCCCGAGCAGTGCGACTGGGATGAGGCCGAGAACGATGTCGTAATATCCAGTCATAATCTAACTAATAGTATGAGAAATGCGTATATAAGTGTTTCCCATAATCGGCCAGTACTTGACCAGTTTCTAATCCATATTCACAGCATATAATTCTCATAAGTTATAGGCTGGTTATTAGGTAACGAATACTCACGAAAGATTTCGCGTACCGGGCCGGGTTAGTGGCAAGGAACATGTAGGAACTGACAATGGTAATTTGTTAACCGCAAGAAGGGAGCGAGCCGGATAGCGTCGAATGACTTGCCACGGCTGGACAAATATAATGCTTTATAATGTAGTTTGTTTCATCGGAGGATTTTTCGTATTCTGTTCGTGATACATCTCTCGAGGGTCGGGCATCTCCGGCGGGACCGGACCGGCCGAGGGTTACGCCGATCGGGTCGCGTATACGGCGTACGCGACTCGCCAGCCGACTAGCGCGACGAGTCCGGTCCCGGTCATGACGACCGTAAACGTCCACGGCGCGTCGCCCGCGAACACTGGCGACCCACGCAGGATGAACCCCACGTTCGCCGCCGCGATCCAGCTCACAGCCGTCAGGCGGGCGACTCGAGACGGAGTCGTCGCGACGCCGCGGGCGTACAGCCCGACCAGAATCGATGCCGCGATCCAGCCGATCGCGAACGGAACGATGGTCTCCAGCGATGCCAGCGGCTCGGTAACGATATTGACGTCGTGGGAACGCTGTCCGACGAGGATCAAGGCGACGAGGACCGCGAGATCGGCGACACCGAGCGCTAGCGCGTCTCGATCGAAGAGACCGCGTCCGGTGCCGGCTCGAGTTGCCGTGTCCATATCGACCGATGGGTGCCCCGGCACTATCGGTGTCCCGGTTCGCGACGCTTCCCCCGCGGCCCTTTCGCGGCCGGACGATGGGGAGCGAACGCCTGCCGGACGACCGCTGTCCGAACGACGTCGTTCGACGGAACGGGCGACCGACGAACCGACCCCGTGCAGGCGGGGCGTCCCTCTCGGGACGCTTCGGTATTCGTATCGGTGATCGGTCCGAAGAACTCGCCTCCCTCGAGGGGCCGTAGACCGGTCTTACGCTTCGCTCGTGGACGTCCAGGCGGGCGTTTTCGCGTTCCGTAATTACCACACAGGACTCATAAGGGATGGCTGCGAACCACTGCGACCGTGTCGGGGCAACGACGAACGCGAACCGCGTGTGACGGCTGTGATCGGACGGTCCCCGAAGCGGAGGCGACGACGGTGACGATGCCCGGCGGGGAGCGGGTGACCTGCTGTCCCGAGTGTGCCGAACACGCGCGGGCGGTGAGGGACCGGGCCGGCGACCGCTCGGCGTCGTCCGATTCGGCCCGCACCCGTTCCGGTTCCCGTACTCGGTCGACCGCTACCTCCCCCGGTTCCGGCGGCTCCGAACCACAGGCCGGCGACTCCTCGAACGCCGGGCGGACCGGCTCCTCGAGCGCCCGCTCCGGGAGTTCTACCCGGGTCACGGAGTCGACCGGCAACTCCTCGATCGATCACCAGCGAGCCACCTGCGACGGGTGTGCCCAGTCGGTTCCCGAGACGGACCTCGAGACGCTCATGGTGACCGACGGGACGACGCTCTCCTGTTGTCGGTCGTGTGCGATCGAGGCTGCGAAACGGGACGACGTGTTCCGGCCGGGCGGCGTGGACCGCGATAGCGGATCCGGGCCCGACTCGAGCACCCGGACCGAGACGGGGACGACGACGGACACGGCGGGCGGCTCGAGTTCCCGCTCCGACTCGAGTGACGACGACGGTATCGATGGCGGCGGCTCCCTGCCGACCGACGACCGCGACTACGACCGGGACCGAAACCGGTGCACGCAGTGTCGCGACGCCGTCGCCGTCGAACGCTACCGCGTCACGACGATCGACGGCCGAACCGAGTGGCTCTGTCCCGCCTGCAAGGCCGAGGCCGAGGAAGACGGCATCCTCGAGTCGGTGGCCATGCGTACGACGCGGGCCCGCGAGGTCCTCGGCGTGGGGGACGACGCGACGCTCGAGGAGATCCACGAGGCCTACCGGGTGCAGGTCAAGCGAGCGCACCCCGATCGACGGAGCGGTAGCCGCTCGGCGTTTCAGCTGGTCACCGACGCCTACGAGCGGTTGCGAGAAGCCGAGGACGACGCGTGAATATCAGGCTGGCCGACTCCCCTGGTTTGCTACCCAGTTGTCGGCTTCATCCCACCCGTGACCGAGTGGGCTTTCGCCTCGCTACCGCTGTAACTGGCGACAGAGCGCGGGTTACTGCCGGCGGCCGTTCGGTTCCTCGCGACCGAGGTAGCCGATCGTCCCCGGGTCGAAATAGTACCGCGAGCCACAGCCGTCACAGTCGGCCGACAGCCGGTGGCCGTTGCGGTGGAGTTTCCAGAGCTTCGTCTGATCCCGGTCGATCTCGAGGACGACCGGCTGATCACAGTTCGGAACCGTACAGGGAAACTGCACGTACCAGTTGGGCACCGACAGCGCGCCGAGGGGCGCGAGTTCGCTGCGGAGCCGACTGAGCAGGTTGAACACCGTCACCGAGGGATTCTCCCGATCGATCGCGACGCCCTCGGCGTCGTCGACGAAGCCGGCGCGTCGCTTTTCGCTGTCGTACATCGGAACGATCGGGATCCCCTTCGCTCGGGCGTAGCCGATCTCCTGATGGATCCACTGGTTGTGCTCCGAGCGGTCGGTCAATACTGCGACGACGACGTCGCTGTTGGCGATCCGGCCCTCGAGTCGCTTCCGCGAGCGGCCCGACTCGACCTCCTCGAGGGCGACGTGGACTCCGATTGGGAAGTTCTTGACCGTAGCGAACAGCTCCTGGACGAGTTCGACGTCGCCCGGCGCGTGCGAGACGTAGAGCTGTTCCCCCGGCATTGACTGAGGTACGTTACCCCTCCACCATTAATTTACGTGATCCTCACCCGTAGTTACGGTCTCGAGGACGCGCTCGGAGAACTCGACGTCGGAGAGGCCGATCCCGAGCCGATCGAACCAGTCGGCCTCGACGTGCCAGCGCCCGCGCAGGTCGCCGTCCGTCGTCAGCGAGGTCGCCTCGAGTCGGCCGGGGGTCCACTCCCGCTCGTCGGCGATCGAGAGCAGGGTTCGGACGACCGCGCCGACCTCGTCGCTCGTGACGACCGGGGGTTCCGCGACGGCCTCGTATTCGAGGGCGAACGCGGGACGTGTGCCCCCGCTCGCCTCGATCTCGCCGTCCTCCTCTTCGCCATCCTCCCCTTCGCCGTCCTCGTCCAGTCGCTCGCACGACAGCACGTAGATCCCGTGGCTCATGAGTCGGTTCTCGAGCGCGACGGCCACCGGTCGCTCGTCGGTCATGGGTGGTCGTTGGACGAGTACCGAGAAAAGTGATTGTGGTCGGACGACGGGACGACAGCGCCGAAGATCAGAGCGGATCGACCAGATCCTCGAGCGCGGCCCGCGGATCGTCGGCCTTGGCGACCCCGCTGGCGAGCAACACGCCCTCGGCGCCGAGGTCGCCGGCCGCGACGACGTCGTCACCGGTACTGATCCCCGCGCCACAGAGCACGGAGACGTCCGGGTCGACGTTCCGGGCGGCCTCGACGGCATCCTCGACGACCTCGGGGTCGGCCTGGCTGACCGGGGTCCCCGTCCCGATGAGTTCCGGCGGTTCGACGGCGACGGCGTCCGGGCCGAGCGCCGCCGCGGCACCGATCTGTTCGGGGTTGTTCGCGCAGACGACGGTCTCGAGGCCTGCGCGCTCGGCAGCCTCGACGGCGCCGTCGATGTCCGCGAGTTTCAGCCGTCGTTCGGAGTGGTTGATCAGCGTCCCGTCCGCCCCCGCGTCGGCGAGCGACTCGGCGAGCGCGTGACCGGTGTTGCTCCCGTAGTCGATCGGGTCGACGTGCTGGGCCCAGGTTTCGACGCCGGTTTCGGCCACGCGCTCGAGGTGGGCCGCCTGCGGGGCGACCGCCAGCCGGGCGTCAGTCGCTTCGTCGACGTCGCGTACCGCCGTCGCGACGTCGACCGGATCACACGGATACGTCTTCAGGTTGACGAGGACGAACATGGGCGTGAGAGGGCCCGCACGAAAGAAATAGCTTGCGAGTCATCGACGAGGATGGACGTGGGCCGAGAAGAGCGACAGACCGCGGGAAAACTCGCGGACGAACCGGCTGGTCCGGGCCGACTCAGTCCTTGCGCTTGACGACGTCGCCCAGCGTGTAGCTGCCCGACGAGGAGCCGCCGGACCACTCCGAATCGTCGCCGGAGCCGCTCTGGGCGCTGAGTTCGATCTCGAGGAACCGCTCGAGTTTCGACTGGACCTCGTCGCTGGGCAGGGTGTCCCCGCGCTCGATCTTCCGGATGAGACTCGCCTTCTCGTTCAACTCGTTGGCGAGATCGGACTGGCTGAGCCCCTTCTGCTCGCGGGCCTTCCGGACGCGCTCGTCGTAGTCGGTGGCGAGTTCGTCCATGTCGTCGAACATGTCCGACCGGGAGCGACCGCCGGAGCCACCGGAGCCGCCGGATCGGCTCGAGGAGCTTCCGCCCGTCGAGCCACCCGAGCTCGAGCCGCCCGAACCCGACGAGGAACTGCTCGAGCCGGTCGAGTACTTCGTCGAGGAGCCGGAGCTAGAGGTCTGGGTGACCTCGGTGCCGAAATCGGTGCAGTTCGAACATACGTCTAACTTCGCACCCTCGACTTTGATGGTCTTCGGAGACGACGTCTCGGCGCCACACATCTCGCACTGAACCATGCCCGAAGCTATATCGCGGCGAGTCATAAAGGATGCGGCGCGGTCCCCGGAATTGAGAGGTTCCGGGTCAGTCCAGGGCCGACCAGGAGTAGGCGAACCGCTGGAGGGCGGTCAGGTGGCCCACGGCTGCGAGGAAGACCAGCAGCCAGCCGATCAGTCCCCAGCCGCCGTAGGTGCCCGTAAAGGGGTACGCCAGGAAGCCGACGAACCCGATGATCGCGAGCCGATCCGCGCGGCCGACGGCCCCGCCGTAGACCCGCTCGAGGCCGACCGCCTGGGCCTGCGTGCCGAGATAGGAGGTCATCACGACGCCGGTCACGGCCAGGAAGCCGAGGAAGTAGTCGGCGATACCGGCCGCGAGGCCGCCGATGACGACGATGTCGGCGTAGCGATCCAGGACGTGATCGAGCAGATCGCCGGCCGCCGACGCGACGTCCTGCTCGCGGGCGAGCGCGCCGTCGATGATGTCGAGCCAGCCGTTGAGAAAGACCAGCACCGCCCCGGCGACGTACCAGATCGGATCGGCGCGGCCGCCGAGCAAGAAGGCGGCCCCGGCCAGGATCGCCGTCCCGAACGCGAGGACGCTCACCCCGTTCGGCGTCAACCCGACGCGGTCGAACCCCGCGACGAACGGGTCGAGAAACGGCGAGATGTACGGGCGAAGCTGATCCAGCGTCATGTGAGATACCCCATGAAGTCGACCTCGCCGGCACTCGGTTCCCGATCCCCGGTGACGACCGCCTCGAGCGCGTCGGCGACCCCGTCGGGATCGCGGTCGGTCGTGTCGATCTCGTAGACCAACTCGAGGCCGTGCTCCTCGACCGCTTCCGAGAGGACGACGTCTAAGGCTTCGCTCTCGGCGTTCTCCGCGGCTTTCGCCTCGGTTTCGCCACGTTCGAGCAGTCGCTCCTCGAGTCGCTCGGGTTCACACCGGAGGACCGCCACGCGGTCCGCCTCGAAGTGGTGGGCGAGGTGGGATTCGACGACCCCCTCCCGACCCTCGAGCCACTCCGCCAGGGCGTCGAGGTCGGCGACCTTGCTCTCGCGCTCGGCGTCGACCTCGGTGTACAGCCCCTCGCGCTCGAGGACGCGGTTGAGGTGGATCACCTCGAGGTCCGGCAGGGAGTCGTCCTCGGCGAGGCGCTCCTCGAGGAGGTCGGTCGCGGTTGTCTTCCCGGTACCGGGGGTGCCGGTGACGGCGACTCTCACGCGTCGGTCACCTCCCGGCTATCGGGGTCGGATTCGGGGTCGGATTCGGATTCGGCTCCCGAGTCGACCTCCGCGAGCACCGCGTTGACCGTCTCGACCGCGCGTTCGGTCTCCTCCTCGGTACCGCAGGTGATCCGGATACACTCCGGCAGCCCGAAACTCGTGCAGTCGCGGACGATGACGCCCCGTCGCTGTGCTTCCTCGGCGACCCGCTCGGCGTCGCCGACGTCGACGAGGACGAAGTTCCCCTCGCTCTCCCAGACGCGGGCCTCGAGGTGTTCCCGCATGTACGTGCGGGACTCGCGGGCCGTCTCGACCGTCCGCTCGACGTGTTCGTCGTCGTCGATGGCGGCCAGCCCGGCCCGGCAAGCCAGTTCGCTGGCGGCGAACGGCGTGTTCACGCGGGCGTAGGCGTCGCCCCACTCTTCCGGAACGATGGCGTACCCCAGCCGAATCCCGGCCAGCCCGTAGGCCTTCGAGAAGGTCCGGAGGACGGCGACGTCGTCGCGGGCGTCGAACCCGTCCCGGCCCTCGATCAGCGCGACTGCGCTGTCCCGGTCCGCGAACTCGCCGTAGGCCTCGTCGACGACGACCAGGGTCCTTTCGTCCGTGCGCTCGGCGATCTCGGCGACGTCCTCGAGCGGGATCGTCGACCCCGTCGGGTTGTGGGGGCTGGTGAGATACACCATCCGGTCGCCGTCGTAGGACTCGAGGACGGTCTCGGCGTCCTGTGCGAAGTCGTTCCCCTTCGAGAGTTCGTACTCCCGGACGTCGCCGTGGTGGAAGCGGGCGCTCATCCCGTAGTAGGCGAAGCCGGGCGCAGGAACGAGGGCGTCGTCGCCGGGTTCGAGGACGGCCCGCGAGAGGTAGTCGATCGCGCCGTCGCCGCCGTTTGCAAGCCACACCTGCTCGTCGTCGACGTCCCACTGCTCGGCGATGGCGGCGGTGAGATCGGCGTGGGCGGCTTTCGGGTAGGAACTGACGCTGGAAGCGGTCTCGCGGATCGCGACGGCAGCCGCGGGGGAGGGGCCGTGGGGGTTCTCGTTCGAGGCGAGTTTGACGAACTCGGAGGGGTCCCGGTCGAGTTCCCGGGCGACTTCCTCGATCCCCCGACCCGCTTCGTACGCGACGTGGTCGGAGAGGTCTCGCGGTTGCATACGGGAACCCTGTTGCCGATGGCTCTTAAGGGTGCTCACCTCTCTCGAGGGCCGTGGGCGATCGGACCGATCCCGGCCCGGTCACCAATCGCTAAGTAGGGGCCGCGAGCAGGACGCGTATGGACATCGTCGAAAACACCCTCGAGTGCCCGCTCGAGGACGTCCTCGAGCGGCCGCTGTTCTGTTTCTTCGGGACCGTCTCGTCGGACGCAGCACCCAGAATCTCCCCGCTGTGGTACCTCTGGGAGGACGAGCGGATCTGGATCATCGCCGACACCGGGAAGTCCTACGTCGACCGCGTCGCCGCGGACCCACGGACCGCGCTCGCCGTCGTCGACTTCGACGTCGCCACCGGGCGCGTCCATCACGTCGGGATGCGCGGCCGCGCCGACGTCGTCCCGTTCGACGAGGACCGCGCCGAGCGACTCCTGGGACGGTATCTCGGCCCCGAGGAGAACGAGTGGGATCCCCGGTTCAGGGGCCTCGATCCCGACCGCTGGCGGTTCGTTCGCTTCGAGCCGGGGACGGTCGTGGCCCGCGACCAGTCGTTCGTTCCGGGGCTCGAGCCGGGAGACGACGCGTAAGCCGCTCCGGTAGACGGGATCGACGTTCGAATACTATCGATCGTGGTACCGTTACCCTCGGAAGACTTATCCGGGTATCGACCATACGTTTGTTTGTAATGGCAAACGGTAACGTTGATTTCTTCAACGACACTGGCGGCTACGGTTTCATCTCGACGGACGACGCGGACGACGACGTATTCTTCCACATGGAAGACGTTGGCGGCCCGGACCTCGAGGAAGGACAGGACGTCGAATTCGACATCGAACAGGCCCCCAAGGGCCCCCGCGCGACGAACCTCGTCCGCAACTAATCTCGTTTCGAACTGCCGTTTAACGGCATTTCCGACGCGATTCCGTTTTTTGTAACCTACGATAGCGAGCGACGGCCTCGAATCGGTTCGACCGACGTGGCCGGTACTCGACTCCACGAGGGTCCGGAGTCGAGCGTCCGGAGTGCCGTCCTCGCCGAGAGGCGGGTCGGCCGTGCGGAATCGGTAGCGCGTTCTTCACTCCCGTACGCCCGTGTATTCAGCATTCGGAAAGATAAAATAAGCTAGGCTGTATTCGGGAAATCGTGGGTTCGGGAGTACAGTGGTCCGATAATGGGCGACCCAGAAAGCCCCGATCCATTACATGTCCGTCAAATATAAATAGTGTACTGAACATGTGAACGTCTGCTACCATGGGGGAGAACACGCATCCGCTAGGGGTAATCGCACGGCTCGACGACGACGATATCGCGGCGTTCGACGACGATCTGCGGGGCGACCTCGTACTTCCGGATAGCGAGGCGTACGAGGACGCTCGCAACGTATGGAACGGGCTGATCAACGAGTATCCGGCGATCGTCGCCCGCGTCGAGGGGGCGGCGGACGTCGCCAAGGCCGTCTCGTTCGCGCGGGACAACGACCTCGAGATCGCCGTCCGCGGTGGTGCCCACAACCAGACCGGCAGCGCGATCGTCGAGGGCGGCCTCGTCGTCGACCTCGCGGAGCTGGACTCGGTGCAGGTCGACCCCGGGGACCAGGTCGCCCGCGTCGAACCCGGGACGCGTGTCGAAGACGTGCTCGCCGAGACGCAGCAGTACGGACTGGCGTGTCCGACCGGCAGCGCGGGCGACGTCGGGATCCCCGGCTCGACGCTGGGCGGCGGCATCGGCTGGATCCGGCGCAAGCACGGTCTCGGGATCGACGCGCTCCGGAGCGTCGACGTCGTCACCGCCGACGGGACGCTCGTGACGGCCACGCCCGACCGCAACGAGGACCTGTTCTGGGCGGTCCGCGGAGGCGGCGGCAACTTCGGCGTCGTCACCGGCTTCGAGTTCGACCTCTACGAGGTCGGGCCGATGGTCCAGGGGCTGGGGGTCTTCTACCCGTACGACGCGGCCGAGGCGGTTCTCGAGACCCACCGGCAGGTCATGAGCGACGCGCCCGAGGAGTTGACGACGATCCTCCTCAGCGGTCACGTCCCCGGACTGCCGCCGATGCCGGACGAACTCGCCGGCGAGAGCGCCGTCGGCATCCTCGGCTGTTACGCCGGCGATCCCGAGGAAGGCGCGGAGGTCATCGAGCCGCTGCGGAACGTGACCGAGCCGCTGATCGACATGAGCGACGTGATGCCCTACGAGACGCTCCACGACCTCGGGACGCAGATGTACCCGTGGGGTCGCAAGTACACCCACCGCTCCGTCTTCGTCGACGACCTCACCGACGACGTTCACGACCTCGTCCTCGAGCGGACCGAGGCGGCGCCGACCCCGATGTCCGCGATCGCGATCTGGCGGCTCGGCGGCAACGTCGGCCACGGTCCCGACGCGGCCTACGCGTGGGACGACAAGGAGTACATGATTACGATCGAGGGCAACTGGGAGGCGTTCGAGAACCGGCCGACCCTCGACTGGGCTGCCGAGACCGAACGCCGCCTCCGCCGCGAAGGAGCCGAAGGGGCTTACGCCGGTTTCACCGGCGTCGAAGAGCGCAACTGGGAGGACTGGACGAACCAGGTCTACGGCGATAGCTACGCGCGCCTCGCCGAAGTGAAAGCCGAGTACGATCCGGAGAACGTCTTCAGCCGCAACGTCACGGTCGATCCCGACGACGCGTAGCGACGATCCGACACCGATCCCGCTCCCGTCGTCGACGGCGCTACGACCGCAACCGCTCGACGCGCTCGAGCGTGTCCGCGTCCCCGGGTTCCTTGTCGTCCCGGACCGCGATGAACCGCGGGAATCGCAGCGCGTACCCCGACGAGTACGTCGGCGAGGTCTGGATCTCCTCGTAGCCGACCTCGAAGACGACGGCGGGCTCGAGATCGACCTCCTGGCCCTCCTCCGCGGCGATGTGGGGCTCGAGCCGCTCCGTCAGGTCGGCCAGTTTCTCGTCGGTAATCCCGGTCGCGACCTTGCCGACGGTTTCCAGGTCGCCGGTCGCCTCGTCGCGCACGGAGAGTTCGAAGGTACCGAGGAAGGTCGCCCGTCGGCCCTCGCCCCACTCCGCACCCGTCACCACGCAGTCCAGCGTCTCCACGTCGGGTTTGCGCTTGCGCCAGTGCTTCCCGCGTCGGCCGGGCGAGTACGCCGAGTCGGGGTTCTTGAGCATGATCCCCTCGTGGCCCGCCTCGAGCGCCGCGGCGTCGATCGACTCGATCTCGTCGGGGTCGTCGGCGAGCCACAGCAGGGAGAGGCCGTCGACGTCGTCGGGGTCCTGTTGTGGACCGTCGGCCAGCACGCCCTCGAGTCGGTCGTGTCTCGCGGTCAGGGGCTCCTCGAGCAGGTCGTCGCCGTCGGCGTGCAGACAGTCGAAGAAGACCGGCCGGACGGAAACGTCCTCGCGGGCCTTCGCGACGTCGTGTTTCCGGCGGAACCGCTTGAGGACCTCCTGGAACGGGAGCGGGTCGCCGTCCTCGTCGACAGCGACGACCTCGCCGTCCAGGATGGCCGGCCCCTCCAGCGTCCCCTCGGCGAACTCGACGACTTCGGGGAGCGCCCCGGTGACGTCCTCCATGTTCCGGGAGAAGACGCGGGTCGTCGCGTCGGACGCCTCGCCGGCGGCCGACTCGAGGCCGTCCGGGTCGTAGTGCAACTGGATCCGTGCGCCGTCGTACTTCCACTCGACTGCGGCCTGCTCCCACTCCTCCAGGGCGTCGGTCACGGTCCCGGCCTGTGCGAGCATCGCCTGGACGGGACGGCCGACCGCCAGTTCCATCGCGTCCAGCCCCTCGAGCCCTTCGTCGCGGGCGACGCGGGCGACCTCGCCGTAGTCGTTCGAGACCTGCAGGGCTCGCTCGACGCGCTCCTCGGGGACGTCGAAAGCCGCGGCGACGGCGTCGCGGACGGTGCCCTCGCCGACGCCGATCCGCATCTCCGAGAGGACGAGGCGGGCGAGATATCGGGCCTCGTCGCTCGAGCAGCGGTTGAAGAGGCCGAAGAGGATGTCGACCTTGCGGTCCTCGCTGCCCTCGCCCTCGGCGGCGGCGAGGTCGACGAGTTCGTCGTGGACCTCGCGCACGGTGAGATCGTTGTCGCCGACCCCCTGGCCGGCGGCGAAGGCGCTCAGCCCGCGCTGGCCGCCGAAGTCGTAGCTCGCGGCCACGTCGCCGATCTCGCCCACGTCGGCGAGGCGCTCCTCGACGTCGTCGGCGTCGACGTTCTGCCCGGCGGCGCGGGCGATCGCCTCGTAGCAGGCGCTGGGTCCGATATCGAGGGTGGTCGAGTCCCACGCGGGGAACACCCGTCCCTGGACGAAGCGGGCGACGATCTCGACGGTCGCGATTCGGTCGTCGGCTCCGTTATCGGTACTCTCTGGATCCCCAGCGTCCTCGAGGAGGTCCCGCACGTGAGCGACGATCTCTAAATCCGCGGGCTCGGCTTCGATCGCGGCGGCTCGGTCGGCGAACGTGGCGAACTCCATCGGCGGTGTCTATCGCCGGGGGAAGTAAAACGGTTCTGAGATGCACGACCCTCGTACGGTCCGCTCGAGGCGACGCTTTCCCCTATCGGGTCGCCCTGATCCCGACGAACGAGCCCTCGCCGTACCCCTCCTCGACCGGTTCCGGGCCGTCGATCTCGTCGAGCCAGTGGTAGATCGTCTGGACGAACTCGAAGTCGGTGAAGCCGGCCGCCTCGAGTTGCTCGACGAGTTCGTCCGTCGAGACGAACGTCGCGTCCCGGTAGAACGGGTTGTGCTCCTTCGTCTCCTGGTATTTGCGGCCGACGGGGCTCTCCCTGTCGATGTACCCGATCACGAGGCTCCCCGACGGCCGGAGGACGCGATCGGCCTCGGCCAGCGTCGTCGGGATATCGTCGACGAAACAGATGGACGTCACGATCAACGCGGTGTCGAAACTTCCGTCCCGGAACGGGAGGGATTCGGCGACACCGCGAACCGCGTCCACGTCCCGATCGCGGGCGCGCTCGAGCATCGCCTCGGCCGGATCGACGCCGACCTCGATCCCGAGGGGCGCGGCGAACCGCGCGCTGCCGACGCCGATCTCGAGCCCCCGACCGGTCGACGGCACGAGTCGGTCGAGCGCCTCGAGTTCGGACCGATAGGCGTCCTCGTGTTCCTCGAACCAGCCCTCGTAGCGCTCGGCGTGTTCCTCGAACGGAGCCGTCGTGGGCATACTCGACGATAGGACGCGAACCATCACTAACGTTGGGCCCGTATCCGATCCGAGTCGGCTTCCCGCGGCAGGGCCCGCCGTTTTGATCCTGGACGTGGAACGGTCCGAAGATGGACCCGACCGAATTCCGATCGAGACCCGAATCCGACCGATCGGCCGAAAAGCGGCTGGCGACCGACGGTGCCGGCTCCGGGGACGAGGGAGGCGGTACGCTCGTCGCCCTCGCCTCCCGGGACGGCGTCCTCATGGCGGCCGACACGCGTGTGAGCGACGGCACCGTCGTCACCGGCGAGCGCGCCCGAAAGCTCGAGAAGGTTCACCCGACCGCCGCGATGGGATCGGCGGACGGCCTCGGGAGCGTGCGATCGATCGTCCGGGCGGTCCGTTCCGCCGCCGACCGCTACGAGAGCGAGCGAGGCCGCCCGATGACGATGCCGGCGCTCGGGAACGCCGCGGCCGCGGAGATCCGGTCCGAGTCGGACGCCGGAGCGTTCGTCCTCGGTGGCGTCGACGACGACGGGCCGCAGGTCTTCCACCTGCACCCCGACGGGGGCGTCTTCGAGGAGGACCACGTTGCGATCGGAAGCGGCCGCGAGGTCGCCGCGGGCGTTCTCGAGGCCGAGACGACGGATTCGCTCGCGATGACCGAGGCGAGAGAGATTGTCGCACGAGCCCTCGAGAGCGGCGCCGAACGCGACACGGGGACGGGGTTCGGCGTGTACGTCGCGGAGATCACGGCGGAGGGGGTCGACCTGAAGGAGCGGGAGTCGATCGCGGAGCTTCGATAGGGTCCTCGGCGGACCCGCGCCACTCCCCGGGATCGTTTCCCTGACATCTCCAGGAGACGTGCTTTCAAGTCCGTCGGGCGCACACTCGGAGGTATGCCAGAAGCGGAACTCGCAACGCGGGTCGCGGACGTCCTGTCCGTCGACGCCGACGAATTCCGGCGGCGGGCCGAGGAGGACGCCGAGGTGATCAAAGACGCCGTCGAGGACGGCGTGTTCGACAACCCGCAGGCGATCGTCGGCCTCGAGTACGAGTTCTACGCCGTCAAGGACGACGACTGCGCGCTCCGGCGGGTTCCGCGCCGGCTGCTCGAACTCATCGGATTCGAGAAGGAACTGGGGCTGCACAACGCCGAGATGACGACCAGCCCCCAGCCGCTGAACGCCGACGGGATCCTCGCCCAGGAGTCGGAGGTCAAGGCCCGGCTGCGGACTGCCCTGGACGTGACCCAGTCCGAGCGCATGCGGCTGGTCAGCGACGCGCTCTGGACGCTGCCGCCGGAAGGCGAGGACGCGGGGACGTACCTGACCGACAGCGTCGAGCGCACGGTCGGCGACACCGAGCGGACGATCCGGATCGCGACCAACATGAGCGATTCCGCCCGCTACCACGCGATGGCCAACACCGACCAGGCCAGCGCCGCGGGGATGTGCATCGAGGCTCCGAACGTCTCGTTGCAGGGCGATACGGTCATGCCCGAGAGCCTCATCACTTCGATCCAGCCCCACTACCAGGTCGCCCACGCCATCGACCTGCCCACCTACTTCAACTACGCGCTGCGAGTCGCCGGCCCGCTGCTCGCGCTGGGGGTCAACTCCCCGTTCTTCCCGGCCGACCTCTACGACGATGACGCGACTCCCGAGGCTATCCTCGAGGACGGCTGGATGGAACACCGGATCAGCGTCTTCGAGACCGTCCTCAACGACCCCTCCACCGGCGAGGGGAAAGTCCGGTTCCCGCGGGACCTGGGGAGCGTCGACGAGGCCATCGACCGGGTCGCGACCGACGACACGATGGTGCCGATGCCGGTCGAGGCCGGCGAGCGGTTCGACGACGAGTTCCCTCACTTCCGGCGCAAGCACGGCACCTACTGGCGGTGGGTGCGCCCGGTCTTCGGCGGCCCGACCCGGTCGGCCGCCAACGCCCGCATCGAGTTCCGCCCGATCCCCGCCCAGCCGACGGTGCGGGACTCCGTCTCCTTCCTCGCGGCCTTCGCCGGCCTGCTCGAGAGCCTGGTCCGACTCGAGCACCCGGTCCACGAACTCGACTGGCAGGTCGCCCGCGAGAACTTCTACGCCGCGATGCGGGAGGGGCTCGAGGCCGACCTCACCTGGATCACCAACGACGGGAAGGAAACGACCGATCCGCTCGACCTCTACGAGGACCTGCTCGCCCACGCGGAGGACGGGCTGACGAACCGCGGCCTCTCGGAGGAACAGGCCGCGAAGTACCTCTACCCGCTGCGCCGACGCGTGCGACAGCGGATGACGCCGGCCAGGTGGAAACGCGCCCAGGTGCGGTCGGCGCTCGAGGACGGCGCGGACCTCCCCGACGCGGTCGGGCGGATGCAGCGCCGGTACGTCGAACGACAGAGCGAGACGCTGCTCGACGGGAGTTTCGCGGACTGGATCGTCGAGAACGACCGCGAGTGGGATCGGGAGTAACGGCGGCCGGCTTGCCGCTTCCCTCACTCACGAGTACCCGCCCTTCGAACCCGCGGGCATGACACGACTCCCGCAACCCGGTTTCGGTACCTCCGGTCACGAGGGCGAGTCCTGCACGAACGCGGTCCGGACCGCGCTCGAGACCGGCTACCGACACGTCGACACTGCACAGATGTACGACAACGAGCGCGCGGTGGGTCGCGCGCTCGAGCACGCCGACGTCGCTCGCGAGGACGTCTTCCTCGCGACGAAGGTTCACCCCTCGAACCTCGCGTACGACGACGTGATCGAGACGACCGAGGAGAGCCTCGAGCGACTCGGCGTCGACGCCGTCGACCTGCTGTACGTCCACTGGCCCGTCGACGCCTACGACCCCGAGGAGACCCTGCCGGCGTTCGACGAGGTCCGCGACCGCGGCTGGACACGCCACGTCGGCGTGAGCAACTTCACGGTCGACCTGCTCGAGGAGGCCGTCGACGTCCTCGAGTCGCCGATCGCGGCCCACCAGATCGAACTCCACCCGCGGCTCCAGCAGGACGACCTCGTCTCGGTCGCCCGCGAACACGACATCGAGACGGTCGCGTACTGTCCGATCGCCCAGGGCGACGTGGCCGACATCGACGCTCTTCAGGAGATCGCCGACGCACACGACGCGACGCCGGTACAGGTCGCGCTGGCCTGGCATTACGGACGGGACGGCGTCGTCCCGATCCCGAAAGGCACCGGCGACCACGTCCGGGAGAACTACGCGGCGCTCGACCTCGAGTTGTCCGACGACGAACGCCGGCGGATCGCCGGCCTCGAGGACGGCGAACGGCTGGTCGACCCGGATCGGGCGGCCTGGAACCGGTAACTGCCCCGGCGGCCGCAGGCGCCGGCCACAAGCGATTAAGTGGCCACGGGCGAGAGTGTTGCGTATGGTTACTTTCCTCTCCGGAGGCACCGGAACCCCGAAGCTTCTGGACGGTGCCGGCGCGGTGTTTTCGCCGGAGGAGACGACGATCGTCGCCAATACGGGCGACGACATCGAACTCGGCGGTCTCTTCGTCTCGCCGGACGTCGACACGCTACTCTTTCAGGGCGGCGGAGTTCTCGATCGGGACACGTGGTGGGGGATCGACGGCGACACGCACCGGACCAACGCGGCGCTGATGGACCTCGCGGACGCCGCGGACCTCCCCGAGGGCCCGCAGTACCTCCCCGAGGAGAAACAGACCGAGGGCCGACGGCTCGCGAACTGGCGGCGCTTTTCTGGAATCGCCGAGTTCATGACCATCGGCGACCGCGACCGGGCCGTTCACATCACGCGGACGAGCCTGCTGGATCGGGGGTACACGCTGAGCGAGGCGACCGAGACGCTGGCCGACGCCTTCGGCCTCTCCGTCGACCTCCTGCCGATGAGCGACGACCCCGTCGCCAGCCTCGTCCACACCGAGGACGGGATGATGCACTTCCAGGAGTACTGGGTCGGCCACCGCGGCGAGCCCTCCGTCGAGACCGTCGAGTTCCGCGGGTCCTCGAGGGCCGAACCCGCGCCGGGCGTCCTCGAGGCGCTCGAGGACACCGTGGTCATCGGCCCCTCGAACCCCGTCACCAGCATCGGGCCGATGCTCGCTTTGCCCGGCGTCGCGGACGCCCTGGCGAAGACGACCGTCGTCGCCGTCTCGCCGTTCCTCGGGGACGAGGCGTTCTCCGGGCCGGCCGAGGACCTGATGGCGGCGGTCAACGCCGAACCGAGTACGGAGGGGCTGACGACGGCCTACCCCTTCGCCGACGCGTTCGTGATCGACGAGGGCGACGACGCGACCTTCGACCAGCCGACGGTGCGGACCGACATCCGGATCGACGGCCCGGAGGACGCCAGGCGGGTAGCCCGGACGATCGACGACGCGATCGGCCGCGTCGACCGGGAGTGATCATCGACCATGTTCGAACCACGCCTGGCGCTCGCGAGCCTGAGCGGGGCCGCGGACGCCGACTGGGCCCGGAACGGGGCCGACTACGCCGGCGCGGCCTTCCTCGGCGGGATCGCGATCGATCCGGAGTCGCGGGCGGCCGCCCGGAAACTGGTCGAGCGCGACCGCGAGGAGTTCCTGCCCGAGGACCCCCTCGCGTTCGTCGACCGGGAACTCGCCGCCCTCGAGGACGTTCCCCTCCAGCCGGCGTTCAACGTCCGCAGCGCGACCGTCGACCCGGTCGCCGACGCCGCGCGGATCTGTCGGGAGCGCGACGCCTTCCTCGAGATCAACGCCCACTGTCGGCAGGCGGAACTGTGTGCGGTCGGCTGCGGGGAAACGTTGCTGCAGGACGCCGATCGGCTCGCCGACTACGTCCGGACGGCCGCCGACGCCGGCGCGACCGTCGGCGTGAAGGTCCGGACGGAGGTGCCGGGCGTCGACCTGCCAGCGGTCGCGCGAGCGATCGACGACGCCGGCGCGTCGTTCGTCCACGTCGACGCGATGGACTCCGAGTCGGTCGTCGCCGACGTCGCCGACGCCGCGGACCTGTTCGTGATCGCCAACAATGGGGTCCGCGACGACGCGTCGGTCCGGGAGTACGTCGAGTACGGGGCCGACGCCGTCAGCGTCGGCCGGCCGAGCGACAACCCGGTCGTGCTCGAGCGGGTCCACGACGCGGTTCGGCGGCGGCTCGCGGTCGGAACGCCGTAACGGATCGGGACTGTATCGCAGGTCAGCGTCGTCGTCCGGGTCGGGGTTCGGGACTCCCCGCCCCGATCGCGTTCCGCGAGGGGCTATTCAGGTACGCCGTCGCCGGGCTTCGGTGTGGCTCGATACTCCGACATGGACTTACACGTGGCACGTCTAGGGGCGGACGGAAACTCGAACCGGTCTCGTCGGCGCTGAACTCCCCAGTACTCGATCCCTCACTATGACTCGGATTTCGAAACGGTGGATCCAGCACAACCAAGTCGGTATCTACGCTGTCGCCGTTCTCCTCGCGATCGGAGTGGGACTGGGCCGACCGGACGCGGGTTCGACCGTCGAACGGTTCATCAATCCCGTGCTCGCGGTCCTTCTGTACGTCACCTTCCTCGAGATCCCGTTCGTCCGGATCCGGCGAGCGTTCCGGAACGGGCGGTTCATGCTGGCCGCACTGGGGATGAACTTCCTGGTCGTTCCCGTCGTCGTCTTCGGTCTCAGCCGATTCCTGCCCCGGGAGCCGGTCATCCTCGTGGGGGCGTTCATGGTATTGTTGACCCCCTGTATCGACTACGTCATCACGTTCACGGAACTCGCGGACGGGGACGCCGAACAGATCACTGCGGCGACACCGGCGCTGATGATCGTCCAGTTGCTGTTGTTGCCGATCTACCTCTGGCTGTTCATGGGGCCGCAGGTCGCCGAGTTCATCGAGGCCGGGCCGTTCGTCGAGGCGTTCGTCGTCATCATCGCGCTCCCGCTGGCGCTCGCGTGGCTCACGGAACTCCGGGCTGAGCGGTCCACGACGGGTTCCCGGTGGCAGGGTGCGATGGGGTGGCTGCCGGTTCCGATGATGGGGGCCACCCTGTTCGTGGTGATCGCTTCACAGCTCCCTCGCGTCCGGGATTCGATCGAGCAGATCGCTGCTGTGGTCCCGGTGTACGTCACGTTCTTGATCGTCATGCCGCTGCTCGGGCGGCTCGCGGCGGGACTGTTCCGGATGGACGTCGGCGAGAGTCGCGCGCTCGTGTTCACGTCCGTGACCCGGAACTCGCTCGTCGTCCTTCCGCTGGCGCTCGCACTGCCGCCGGAATACGCCCTCGCGCCGGCGGTCGTCGTGACCCAGACGCTCGTCGAACTGACGGGGATGGTCGTTCTCACCCGGGTCGTCCCCGGGTGGCTCGTGCCCGATTCGCCGGACCCGCTTCCCTTCCCGGGCGTCGCCCGGGGCGATTGACCCCCGACTCCGTTCGACTGGCAACGACCCTTTCGGACCTTACTGGCGTCACGAACGGACCGGGCGGTAGCGACCTCGAGCGGTATAACTTCCGTGCGGGTACGTCTCGGTTCCGATCCCCGGACGAGGCGACCACGAAAAGCCTATCCAGCCGGCTCGCTTGCTCTCTCGCATGAGCCTCGAGGATCTCAACGAGGACGTCCAGGAATCGTACTCCGCGTTCGGCGACGAACTCTCGATCTCGCTCGACCGCGAGACCCGAAACGAACTCGCCCTGCTCGAGACGGCACTCGAGCCCGACGAGACCGACGAACTCGTCCGGCGGGCGATCCACATGCTCTTCCAGACCAGCGTCGACACCGGGAAACTCGACTTCCACCTCCGGTCCGGGTTCGACGTCACCTACGACGAGTATCTATCTGGAATGACCTTCGACGAGATGACGGGGGCGGATCAGTACCCCTCGATGGACGACGAGCGGCGGTACCAGTTCTAACCTCTCGAGCTTCCGTCTCACACACTAGTATCGGTGAGCCGGATCGTTCACATTGGGTGAGTATGTGTATAAGGACCAACCAACTCTTCGAGTTGTATAATAGGTGAGCTTATTAGTCTCCGACGCTCCGCCTCGAGTATGGCAATCAGTCAATCCCCGACCGACGTCGAGTATCGCTGTCCGGACTGTGACGGAACGCTTCTCGTTCGACACCAGTCCCTCGAGTGTGACGACTGCGGCTACACGCCGCGACACGGCGCGGACTGAGCCGGAGGCATGGAGAATCGACAGTAAAACGCTATTCGGTGGCCGGTTGTACCTTTCTTCGCCCGATCGAACGACGTACCGCGTGAGGAATCGGTAATCGATCGTCAGTCGTCGTCGATCGGCGCCGCACTCGAGAGTTCCTCGTCGATCTCGGCGTCCTCCATCTTGTCGACCAGGGCCTCGATCACTTCCTCGCGTTTGCCCTTGACGAACTTGATCGAGCCGACGACGAGGTGGCCTCCGCCGGAGACGCCGCCGCCCGGCACCTCCGCCTCGAGTTCGGAGACCATCTGCGGGATGTCGAGTCGGACGCCGTCGGAGCGCAGAACGGCGAAGTCCGGGCCATAGCCCACGGTAATGACGGGATCGCCGGTCTCCTCGATTTTGCGGTCGTGGATCTCGCCGGTCGTCTTGCCCGGGGCGGGGTAGGTAAAGCGATGAGCGTAGTTCTCGACGTCGATCCGGTAGAGGTGCGCGCCGTTGTCCAGTTCCTCGTGTTCGAGGTGGGGGGTCGCGGCCTCGAGTTGCTCGTCGACCTCCTCGCGTGCCCGCTCCGCGAAGAAGTCCACGAGTTCGCCGTGGCGCTGTTCGTCGCCGTCGACCTGAAGCAGGTCCTGAATGAGCTGGTCGCCCGAATCGTAGCGCAGCCAGAAGGCGGCGTAGTCGAGCGCCTCGCTGACGTCCTGCAGACGGTCCTCGTCGTACCCCTCCTCGGCGGCCAGCTGGAGGTAGTCGTCCATCGCGTCGGCCTTCGAGCGGTCCGAAAGGCCGGCGACGGCGGGGACGTGTCGCAGTTCGTCGGTGAGGTCGGGGTAGATCATCCGCGCGAGTTCGACACAGAGCATCCCCGTCGTGATGCGGTAGTCCTCGTCGTGGAGGTAGGGGTTGACGTGGGCGTCCAGCAGGTCCCCGACCGCGTCGGGGTCGGGGTGGTGGTGGTCGACGGCGATGATCGGGATGTCGTAGTGGGCAAGCGTCTCGTAGGCCGGGACGTCCTCGGCCGTCGAGCCGTTGTCGAGCATGAGCAGCAGGGGGAGCTGCTGGCCGTGTTTCTCCCGGTCCTCGAGTGCGAAGTTCAGGTCACGCGTCGCGTCCTCCATCTCGTAGAACGGGGCCTTCGCGGGCAGGCGCTTGATGAGGTGTCGCGGCGCGTCGTCGTCCTCGTGGACGTCGGCGATGAACTTCTCGAGGGCGACCTGGACCGGGACCGCGGCGCACATCCCGTCGCCGTCGGCGTGGTGACGCACGCGGACGGGACGCCCCTCGAGCACCGCACGGCGGAGTCGCTTCGCGACGTCCCGGAGGTTCGGTCGGAGTTTCTCGAAGGCGGGCCAGTCGATCAGCGGCTCGACGTCGTGGGGCTCGGAGCGGGACTCGAGGGCGGTTTCGATCCGCTCGCGGGCGGCCTCGGCGTCGTCGCCATCGAGTTTCGAGAGACCGTCGACTTCGATCTGGACGGTTCCCTCGCGGTGTTCGGGGGTACCGGTGACGCGGACGACGTCGCCGACCTCGACGCTCGGATAGGCACGGACGCCGGCCTCCTCGAACGCTGCACAGGGGACGACGCCGTACTCGTCGGCGATGTGGAAGATCGTCGGGCCGGCGGTCTGTTTGACCTGGACGACCTCGCCCTCGAGGTGGATCTGGTCGCCGACGTTGGCCTCGAGGCGGTCGGTGCCGGTCAGCGCGTAGTCGTGGGAGACGTTCCGGAGGGTGAGGTCGTCGACGTCGACCTCGGTGTCGACCGGCTCGAAGGCCATATCTCCGTTGTCGCGGACGCTCTCGAGTTCGACGACGAGTTCGTCGCCGACGGCGAAGGTGCCCTCGAGGACGGATTCGTGAACGAGACCGGAGACCGATTCGGAGAGATCGACGAAGACGCCGTAGTCGACGATGCCGTTGATTTCGGCGAGATATGGCTGTCCTTTTTCGACGTCTTCTGCGGTACAGTCGGAGTCGAGATCGTAGACGACGGAATCCCCGTCATCCGCGCCGGGTTCCCCGGCAGAGGCTCGTGTCATCTTGATTCATCGTTTGGGGGTGGCCGCGTATAACCCTTATCAAGAAGCGACGGGTAGGGGTCCGAGCCCGTGATTCGCCGCCGCACCGCTCTCGAGGCGGCCTTACGAAAAGTGGAGTTTACGCCGAGGGGTCGGCGTCGGGTATCGTCGCGCGCGGTTCGCGCCGCAGCCAGCGGCCGACGGCGATCACCGCTGCGATGAACGGGAGGAACGTGATCAGGCCGATTACGGGACCGACGCCGAGGGCCTCGCCGACGGGTCCGGCGACCAGGGTCGTCGGCAGTACCAAGAGGAACAGGGCGGCGACCGACCGCGCCATCGCGCCCGTTCGGAGCAGCGAGACGCCCATGAGGAAGGTTCCGATCGTGATGGCGACCATGAGCCCCAGCCCGATGACCATGTTTCCGGGGTCGACGATTCCCATCGCTCCGATCGCCGGGACGACGGTCACGACGAAGAAGCCGATCGTCGCCAGCGCCGCGCCGATGGCGGCCAGCGCGCTCCCGACGTCCCAGAGCCGGCTCTCGAGGCCGACCATCCGGGCCCGTAGGGCCGCGAATCCAAGGAACATTCCCGCCCACGCGAGGAAGAGCACCCCTTCGCTCAGGTAGTAGGCGGAACTGCCGATCGTCTCGTATCCGGGAACGACCCCCTGTAGCTGGAGGGCGGTCCCGTAGGTAACGTGGACCAGCAGGACGAGGGCCCCGGCGATGGCCGCGAGCCCCGCCATTCCGATCCGGCGCGGGGTCCACCTGCTCGAGGACGATACGAGTGACTGTCCGTTGTATCCAAACATCTGACTCACCGACTCTACCGTGTAGAATCGCTAGTATATACGCTCTCTGCCCATATAAACAGTATTTCGTGGATTGGAACCGTCACAAAGGGGGTACGATCGTGCGGGCCGTCGAGGACGGGCCGGGGCCCGGGCCGTCGTTGATCTCGAGGTCGGGATCGGGATCGGGGTCCGGGTCCGGATCGGGTCCAAATCATGACCGGGGCCCCTTTCGGAACGTTTAGCAACCGCAAGCCCACAGGTACGGACATGGGGCTGCTCGACGCCTTGTTTCGCTCGAACGAGATCCTCGGCATCGCCGAGGAGACCCTCGAGTTCGCGATCGAATCCTCGGAGGCGGCCCACCCCCGCGAGTACATGGGGTTCCTTCGCGGCACCGAGGCCGATCGGCTCGGACTCGAGCAGGACGGCCTCGTCATCACCGACGTCCTGGTGGTGCCGGGGACCGAGACGAACAGCGTCAGCGCCACGGTCAAGACGAACCAGATCCCGAACGACGTGAAGGCGTTGGGCAGCGTCCACTCGCACCCGAACGGGGTCATCCAGCCGAGCAACGCGGACCTGGATACGTTCGGCCGGGGAAGCGTGCACATCATCATCGGCGCGCCCTACCGCCGGACCGACTGGCAGGCGTTCGACTCCCAGGGGAAGCCGACGAACCTGAACGTGCTCGACGTCGACCTTCCCGAGACGGAGGAGTTCTTCGATTTCACGCAGGCGGATATCGACGAGGATTTGCGAGGATGAGACCGACGATGACGAGGGAGACGAGGACGAGGACGAGGACGAGGACGAGGACGAGGATGAGACCGACGAAACCACCGATACAACCGACAGAGGCAAGCGACGCATGAGTTCGACCCGAACCGTCATCGCACAGGGAACGTTCGACATCCTCCATCCGGGACACGTCCACTACCTCGAGGAGGCGGCCGCGATGGGCGACGAACTGTACGTGATCGTCGCCCGGAAGGCGAACGTCGACCACAAGGCGAAACCGATCTGTCCCGCCACCCAGCGCCGGGACGTGGTCGACGCCCTCGAGGCCGTCGACGAGGCGATCCTCGGCCACGAGGAGGACATCTTCGTCCCCATCGAGGAGATCGACCCGGACGTGATCGCGCTCGGCCACGACCAGCACCACGACGACGACGCCATCGCGGCCGAACTCGAGCGTCGAGGGATCGACTGTGCCGTCGAACGGGCCAGCGCCCGAGAGCCGAAACGCGACGAGGAACTCCTCTCGACCCGGCTGATCGTCGAGCGCATTCTCGAGCGCCGGGGCTGAGGCCGTCGGAGCCCCACCCTCAGTTCTCGATCACGATCGGCGGCGGCAACCGCAGTGAATCGACGGTGTGGCCGGTTTCGACGAAGTGTTCGATGGCCGCCTTGGAGACCTCCCGTTCCGTTAACCCCTCGTCGGTGCCGGCGTGCCAATCGCAGTCGAGACAGTATTTATACATTCGTACCGACTTCCGTGGTAAGCGGGGGAAAGAACCGTGCAAGAAATAGAAGGGAGCGCAGCGGTCGAGAGTCGCCCGCGACCCGTGTCGGTTCTCGTCTCGATTTGACACGTGCGGAATTCACCCGCTTGCGTTACGAACTCGGGCACGAACGTAGCTCTCGCCGCGCCGGCCGGGTCCGCGGGACAGCGGGACAGCGGGACAGCGGGGCGAGACGATCGACTCCGATCGTGAGAGTTCGCCCTTCGTTCACTCCCGTTTGACGCCCGGATTCGTCACCGCGCCGTCGGCCGCGGAACCGAAGTCGCGGCCGAACTTCGCGAGCACGCCGCCCTCGTAGGCTGGCTCCGGCCGGTCCCACTCCTCGCGACGAGTCTCGAGTTCGTCCTCGTCGACGTCGACCTCGAGGGTGCGGTCCGGGATGTCGACCGTGATCTCGTCCCCGTCCTCGAGCAGGCCGATGGGGCCGCCGACGAACGCCTCGGGGGCGACGTGGCCGATCATCGGGCCGCGCGTGCCGCCGGAGAACCGCCCGTCGGTGATCAGGGCGACGTCGTCCTCGTGGCCGGCGCCGACGACCGCCGCGGTCACGCCCAGCATCTCGCGCATGCCGGGCCCACCTTTCGGCCCCTCGTTGCGGATGACGATCACGTCGCCGGACTCGATGTGTCCCTCCTGGACGTAGGCCATCGCGTCCTCCTCGTTCTCGAAGATCCGGGCCGGCCCCTGGTGGTAGAACTCGTCGTCGCCGGTCACCTTCAGCACCGCGCCGTCGGGCGCGAGGTTACCGGTGAGGATCTTGATCGCGCCTTCATCCTCCTTGGGGTCGTCGACGGGGTAAAGGAAGTCGGCCTCGATCTCGTCGTCGCTCGGCAGTCCGTGTTCCTCCTCGAGGAACGCGAGTTCCTCCGCGATCGTCCGCCCCGTCACGGTCATCGCGTCGCCGTGGAACAGGTCGGCCTCGAGCAGTCGCCGGATGACGACCGGGACGCCGCCGAGTTCGTGGAGGTCGTTCATCACGCTGTCGCCGCCGGGCTGCATGTCGGCGATCTTGGGCGTTCGCTTCGAGATCTCGTCGAAGTCCTCGATCTCGAGATCGACGTCCGCCTCGCGGGCGAGCGCGAGCAGGTGGAGCACCCCGTTGGTCGAGCCGCCGATCGCGGTCTGGAGCGCGATGGCGTTCTCGAAGGACTTTCGCGAGAGGATATCCGACGGCCGGCGGTCCTCCTCGACGACCTCGACGGCGAGTTCGCCGGCCCGACGGGCGACGGCGTACCGCTCGTGGTGTTCGGCCGGCGGCGAGGCGCTGCCCAGGGGGGCCATCCCGAGCGCCTCCGAAATGGAGGCCATCGTGTTCGCGGTGAACATCCCGCCACAGGAGCCCGCGCCCGGACAGGCGTTGCGCTCGAGGTCGTCGAGTTCGTCGGCGTCCATGTCGCCGGTGCCGTAGGTCCCGACGCCCTCGAACACCTGGACGATCGTCACGTCGCGACCCTCGTGCTCGCCGGGCATGATCGAGCCGCCGTAGAGGAAGACCGAGGGGAGATCCGTGCGGATCGCGGCCATCATCATCCCGGGCAGGTTCTTGTCACAGCCCGCGACGGTGACCAGCCCGTCCATCCGTTCCCCGAAGGAGACGAGTTCGACGCTGTCCGCGATGACCTCCCGCGAGATCAGCGAGGCCTTCATCCCCTCGGTCCCCATCGAGATGGCGTCGGAGATGGTGATCGTGCCGAACTCGATGGGCATCCCGCCGGCCTCGTCCGCGCCCTCGAGCGCCGACTCGGCGACCTCGTCTAAGTGAACGTTACACGGCGTGATGTCGGCCGCGGGGTTGGGCACGCCGATCATCGGGGAGGAGAAGTCCTCGTCGTCGAATCCCATCGCGCGGAACATCGCCCGGTGTGGGGCTTTCTCCGCGCCCTCTGTCACGTCGCGGCTCCGGAGCCGCTCGTCTTTACCGAAATCGAACTCGTCGCTGCTCATGCACGGATCTTGGGACGCGTCGCCATAAGTCACCCTTTCCCGGCGTATCGTGCGACACTGGCCGGATCGGCCGAACCGCTTCGGTTACCCCAGTCGGTCGGCCGCGTCCTCGAGTTCCGCCTGCGTGTCGACGCTTTCAAAAGTCGCGTCGTCGACGCCAGCGGCCTCGAGTTCGGACTCGGCGACGGTAACGCAGTCGATCCGATCGATCGCCGCGAGGATTCGCCCGTCGTCACCCTCGAGCGCGGCCGCGCACGCCTCTGCCATCGCGTCGGTCCGGTACACCGCCTGCGTCGTCTGGTACCAGCCGTCCTCGAGGCGGACGACGGCACCGTCGCTCCCCTGTGCGCGCTCGAGCAGGAGTTCGAGCAGCGCCGGGTCGACGAACGGCATGTCGCAGGCGACCACCGCGGCGTACTCGCGGGTGGCGGTCTCGAGGCCGACGCGGATGCCGGCCAGCGGGCCCCGATCCTCGACGGGATCGGTCGCGAACCGGACCGAGGCGTCACAGCCCTCGAGGGCCGCGTCGATCGCCTCGAGCTGGTCCTCGCGGCAGTTGACCACGATCTCGTCGGTCACCGTCGCGAGCCGGTCGACGACGCGCCGGATCATCGGCGTTCCAGCGAGGTCGGCGACGGCCTTGTCCGCGTCCCCGAACCGGGTCGAGTAGCCGCCCGCGATGACGACCCCTGCAAGCGTTTGGTTCGTCGGCACGGTCGTCGGTACGCACGAGCCGGGATTATACCTGTTGGACCATCCCACGTGGCGGCAATCGACCGGACCCCGTCGATCCGGCACCGACTCCGCCCCGGTTCGCCCCCCGACGGCGGTCCGATCGACCCCTCGAGCAGGGTCGAACGATCACGGAATTTTATACGCTAACTGGGCTAATTCGTCCGATCCGACCGTTCCCTGAGGAAAAAAGCTTATACCTCACCGTTCGACTCATCGAAGCATGGCACGCGACGATCCGGTACCCAGCCAGACAGCATCGATCAAGAACGCGAACACGAACGGAAACGAAGCCGACACCGATGCCCTCCCTAACCTCGTGACGATCGTCGGTCGGGGCGTCCCCTCCCGGTTCGAGATCGCCGTCGACGGCGAGATCGAGATGGTCGGGGGCGACCCAGAACGGGAAGCGACGGTCGTCACCGAGAAAGTGGCCGAGGGTTCGATCGACGTCGGCGTCCAGCGGTTCCGCTTCTCCGGCGAGATGGCGAACGTCCGCGTCGTCGACTGGAACGGCGTCCCGGCACCCGAATCCGCCAGTACGCCGAACGTCCACGTCGACTACGGCGTTCCCGGCCGGTAGGCGCGACGACTGCGCCCGGGACTCGTTTCTTCTCCCCCCGACGGCGTCAGTCGTTGCCACCGTCGAAACCCCCTTCCGGAGGGGTTTCCTACCCCCGGCAGAACGGAATGTCGGGAGGACAGCCGACGACCAGAGCGACCGTCAGCGCGGGTGCCCGCCTCCACGTCGGGTTCCAGAACCTCTCGCTGGCCCGCGAACGGCTCTACGGCGGGATCGGCGTCGGTCTCGAGCAGCCGCGGGTGACCGTCACCGCCGAACCCGCCGACGGTCTCGAGGCCGACGACCCGCTGGTGGAGGAGTACGCGCGCCGCGCCGTCGCGGTTCTCGACGTTCCCGGTGTCGCGGTCGACCTCGAGACGGCCCTCCCCCGTCACGTCGGCCTCGGCAGCGGGACGCAACTCGCGCTGTCGGTTCTCGCCGCGACCGCCCACGCCTACGGCCTCGAGCCGCGGGTCCGCGAGCGCGCGCCGGCGCTGGGCCGTGGCGGCCGCAGCGGCGTCGGCGTCGCCACCTTCGAGGCCGGCGGGTTCGTCGTCGACGCCGGCCACCCGACGAACCGGTTCACGACGGAACCGCCCGCCGAGGGCGACTGGACGGTGCCGCCGGTCGTCGCCCGGCACGACCTCCCCGACCGCTGGCGGTTCCTCGTCGCCGTCCCCGAAGCGGAACCCGGCCGCAACGGGGACGACGAGGACGCGAGCATGCGCGAAGTCGTCGAACGGGCCGATCCGACCGTTTCCGACGAGATCGCCGGCGTCGTCACCCGGAAGCTGTTGCCGGCGGCCGCGGAGGGGCGACTCGAGGCATTCGGCGACGCGGTCGCCGAGATCGGCCGGAAGAACGGCTCCTGGTACGCGGACGCCCAGGGCGGTGTCTTCCGGCCGCCGGCCGGCGCGCTCGTCGAATCGCTCGAGGAGTGTCCGGTGCTGACGGGGATCGGGCAGTCCTCGTGGGGGCCGGTCGTCTACGGGGTCACGGATCGGAGCCACGCCAGCGAGGCGAAAGCGGCCGCGGAGGACGCGCTCGCAGACCTGGGCTGCGACGGCCGGGTGTTGCTCTCCGCGCCGGCGGGGGGCGGTACGAACGCGAACGCAAACGGGAGCGCAAATTCGGATCATGACCCGGACCCGGACCCGGACCCGGACCCGGACCCGAATCCGGAACCACGAACGACCGGCGGCGCTCGCGTCACCCTCGAGGACGATACGTAGCACCGGACTCGACGACGACGCCCGCGCCACAACAGGTAAACCGGTCGACTCCAACGATCAGCCATGGAACGGCTGCCGCTCGGAATCTCGCGACTCGATCGCATCATCGGCGGCGGCGCGCCTGCCGGCAGCGTCGTGTTACTCGCGGGGGAGTCGGGTGCCGGGGCGCGGGAGTTTTGCTACACCAGCGCGCTGATGAACGGCCTCGCCAGGGTCGGCTCCGACCGGTTCGACCTCCACTACGGCGCGCTCGAGGAGGGGACGAGGCTCCCCGAAGAGATCCACTACGTTTCGTTCACCGACGAGCGCGACGCCGTCGAGAACGAGATGTCGTTCGTCGTCGAGGAGCAACTCGTCGAGGACGGAATGGAGACCATCGAGTTCGTCGAGTTGGCCGAGGAGTACTTCCAGCTGACCCCCGTGCCGACCGACTGGTACGCGGAGCGGACCACCGACATCACGAACCTCGGCAACAAGACCGATCGGGGAGACGTCCTCGAGGCGTTCGGCGACTACCTGACCGAACACGCCGCGGGGAACCTCGTCGTCGTCGACTCGATCACCGACCTGGCCGCGGCGGCCGACGACCGGCTCGACTGGGCGGACCTGACGGTCCTGCTGAAGGGGCTTGCCCGCGCCTCCCACCGCTGGGGCGGCGTGATCCTCCTGCTCGTCAACTCCGAGCCGCTCACGTCGACCGAGCTCGGCCGGCTGAAAGAGTCGACCGACGGTACCTTGCTCTTCGAGTGGGAGAGCGGCGGCTCCGAGCGCGCCCGGACGCTCGTCGTCGAACAGTTCCGCGGGGTCCTCTCCCGACTCGAGGACGAGGACGTCGTCCGCTTCGAAACCGAGATCGGCGACGCCGGCTTCGATATCAGCAACGTTCGGAAGATTCGCTGACAGGCGTCCCACCGATATCGGTCCCGGGATCGCTCCGATGCCCGGAAAATGGGCAATAATCCTTATGCGGCGCTCGCCGCTATGTGTGGTAGATGGCGGGTGAGGAAAACGAGAACGGGGGGGTTTCGTTCGCGTTACCGGCCGACGTCGACGACTGGATCGCCGACGCCGCCGAGCGGCGCGACGAGTCGCGCGACGAGTTCTGTCGCCGCCTGCTTACCGCTGCCCGCGCCGTCGCGGCTGCCGAGAACGGAGTGCTCGAGGCCGACGTCGAGGCCGAGAGCGAAGACGGGGACGGAGAGGGGGGCGAAGGCGAGTACGCGTTCGACCCCGTCGTCCGCGACGACCTCGAGGCCCTGCAGGGCGAACTCGAGGCCAGCCGCGAGGAATTTCGGGAACTGCTGGAGGACGTCCGCTCGCGGGTCGTCCAGGTCAAACGCGAGACCGACGCGAAGGCACCGGCGGACCACGGGCACCCGGAGTACGCCGAGGCCGAGACCCTCGAGCGCCTCCAGGCGGACCTCGAGGCCCTCGAAGAGACCGTCGACGGCGGCTTCGACAACTTCGAGGAGGTGCTCGATTACCTCCTCGAACGGACGGATCGCCTCGAGGAGCGGTCGACGGTCCTCGCGACGGCCGTCGTCGATCTGCGGGATCGGTGGGACGATCTCGTCGAGCGCGAACGACAGCGAGCCCAGGTCGAAGACCTCAAACTGGCCGCGAACCGGCTCGGGATCCGGTCCGCGGCCTGCGAGGAGTGTGACGCGTCGGTCGATCTCGCCCTGTTGACCGCGCCGGAGTGTCCCCACTGTGCCAGTCCCTTCGCCGACGTCCGGGAGCGGACGTCTTTCTTCGGCTCTCACACGCTCGAGACCGGTAACCCGCCCGCGCTCGAGGGGCGAGGGAGCGAAGTCGAGACGACGCCGGAGGGCGTGTTCGAGGCCGTCGAGGCCGACGCGGACGGAACGGGCGAAGACGACCGGGACGACGACCGTCGCGGGCTCGGACTCGGTGGTGGGAACCAGTGAGCGACCGAAACACCGAGGGTGAGAGAGACCAAGGTGGCGAGCGAGAACGCATGACCGACCGCGACGCGGACGACGGGATCGAGCGTTCCCCGAGCGACGAAAGCGAGGATGGAGACGGGAACGAGAACGCCAACTCGAGAACCGTCCGCCCGACCCTGCGGGACGATTCCGGGACGGAACCGGGCCGATCGCCGGCGGACCGCGACGGGAGCGCGTGGACCGACCCCGACGCAGTCTCCGACTCGCGTCCGGAAGGCAGCAGCGCTACCGGCCCGCTCGGTGATCTCGCCGCGACCGTCGAACGGCGCCGAACCGAGGCCGCGGATCCCGCAACCGGCGCCTCGAGCGACGAGTTCGACGACCTGTTCGACCGCGAGGACGTCGCCGAACTCGATCCCGATCGACTCTGGGAGCGACTCGAGGACGACGCGCCGCCGGCGGACCTCTTCGAGGAGGAACGGGAAATCCGCACGGTCGACAAGCGGGAGTACTGCCACCAGTGCGAGCACTTCGCGACGCCGCCGAACGTCGGTTGCACCCTCGAGGGAACCGACGTCCTCGACATGCCCAGGCTCGACCAGTTCCGGGTCGCCGACTGCCCCGTGGTTCTCGAGGACGAGGAACTCGAGCGCCGCTACTAGACGGGAACCGAGGACCTGGGTGTTTTTGCGCTCGATCCCGTACCGCCCGACATGCAGTTTTGCGACGAATGCGGTTCGATGATGAAAGCCGACGGCGACCGCATGGTCTGTACGAACGAGGACTGCGGTGCCTCGAGCGAGCGGGACAGCGACCTGGAAGACGAGTTCGTTACGACGGAGTCCCAGTCCGAAGACGACGTCATCGAGTCCAGCGAGGACGCGAACTTCGAGGGCAAACCGAAGGCCACCGACGTGATCTGTGACGAGTGTGGCAACCAGGAGGCGTGGTACACGCTCAAACAGACTGCCTCGGCCGACGAGCCGCCGACGCGCTTTTTCAAGTGTACCGAGTGCGGTCACCGCTGGCGCGGCTACAACTGACGCCGCCCGATTCGTGTCTCGAGCGGTTTATCCCCTTCGAGTCTTCCACTTTTCGAGTAACGAACGACGACGGTTATCCCTCCCCCGACCGAACTCGAGGATGCGGTATTCACCTCTTACAGCCACCGAGACCGCTACGGTCCGACGCCATCGCGTCGGGGAGTCGCCGCGCTCCGGACCCGTCGGACCGTTCTGGACCGTCTCCAACCACCACGGGGCGTTTGCCCCACCGTTTCTGACGGCGGGGACCGGACGCAACGTTCACAACCGTCCGCGCGAATCGATCCGTAGGCACAGGTATGTCCGACGGGCCGCGCCTTCCCGGCGTCGAACGCGAGGACGACGAGGACCGGATCGTCCTCCACGTCGACGCGGATTGCTTCTACGCCTCCTGTGAGCGGCTGCGCGAGCCCGAACTCGAGGGCGAACCGGTCGTCGTCGGCATGGGGTACGAACCCGGCGACACCGTCGGTGCGGTCGCCACCGCCAGCTACGAGGCCCGCGAGTTCGGCGTCGAGAGCGCGCAAGCGATCTCCACGGCCCTGGAACGACTCCCCCGCCGTGCGGCCCTCGACCCGGGTGCGCCGGATCACGACCCCGACCTGACCCGCGAGGAGACCGGTCACTACCGGCCCGTCGACATGGACTACTACGAGTCGATCGCCGAGGACGTACAGTCGATCCTCCACGACTGCGCCGACGTCGTCCGGGAGGTCAGCATCGACGAGGCCTACCTCGACGTCACCGACCGCACCGCCTGGGAAGTCGCCGACGGGTTCGCCCGCCACGTCAAGGACCGAATCCGTCGCGAGGTCGGCGTCGTCGTCAGCGTCGGCGTCGCGCCCACGATGAGCGCTGCCAAGATCGCCAGCGACTACGACAAACCCGACGGGCTGACAGTCGTCCGCCCCGACGAACTCCGGGAGTTCCTCGCGCCGCTCGAGGTGGACCTGCTCCACGGCGTCGGCCCCGTGACGGCCCGGGAGCTCCGCGAGATGGGCCTCGAGACGGCGGGCGACGTCGCCGCCGCCGATCCCGGGCCGCTGGTCGAACGGTTCGGCGAGCGCGGCCGGGAACTGTACGACCGTGCGCGCGGCGAGGACGACCGCCGCGTCGAGCCGAAGGGCGATCCAAAGAGCTTCTCGCGTGAGTCGGCCTTCGCCGAACCCGTCGCGGAGCCCGAGCCGAAGTACGAACAGATCGAGACGCTCGCGGCCGCGGTCGCCGACCGGGCCCGCCGGGAGGGCGCGCTCTACCGGACCGTCGGCGTCAAGGCCGTCACGCCGCCGTACGACGTCAACACGCGCGAGCGCTCGCTGCCGGGGCCTGTCGACGACCCCGACCTCGTCGACCGGATCGCCCGCGACCTGTTCGGGGAGTTCGAGGACGACCCCGTCCGGAAGGTCGGCGTCCGCGTGGCGAACCTCGAGTTCGCGTCGGCCGATCAGGCGAGCCTCGAGGGGTGGGGCAGTGACGGCGAGTCGTCGACCGACGCGATGGGAACCGGGTCCGACGGCGGCGAGGACCTCGAGTCCGAGAGCCAGGACGCCGAGGAGGAGAAGAACGACGAGGGGAGCGTCGGTCGCCCGACAGGTCGGGACGACCTCCCGCCGGGCCAGACCTCGCTGGCCGATTTCACGTCGCGTTCGCGGTGACGCGGATCCGTCGATCGCAGGACACAGCGACGGCAACGGGACGGTTTTCGTCTCGTTCCGGATCGATGGGCCGGAACATTGAAATTATAACCCTCCGTTGGTAACGATTCGCCAGACGGATCCGTCCCCGGACTTTCACATGACAGACGACTTCTACGACCTTCTCGAGATTCCCTCCGACGCCTCCCAGGACGAGATCAAGGAGGCCTACCGCGAGAAGGTCCGGGTTTATCACCCCGACGTGAACGACGACGACCGCGCTCGAGCGCAGTTCACGGCGGTCAAGAAAGCCTACGACATCCTCGGCGATCCGGTCGAGCGCCAGGCCTACGACCGGCTGGGCCACGAAAATTACGTCGCCAAACGAACCAGCGGCATCCCGTCGCCCGACGTCTGGAGCAGCGATAGCGGATCGGACGGGACCTCGAGTTCGACGACCTCGACGTCCAGTTCCGGATCGACGGCAGAGGCCTCGAGAACCGCCACCTCGAGTTCGTCGGGCGGCCGAACGAGAACGCAGTCGCGGACGGGGTCGCCCTCCGGAACTGGCTCGACGGGAGCCACGGGAGCGGGGACCTCGTCGACGTCTACGTCTTCGGGGTCCGGAACCGACTCGCGGAATACGTCGGCGGGTGACGGTGGCGCGACCGGGACGGCCGGAACGGAAACCGCGAGTGCGGCTGGAGCCGGGACCGGGGCCGGGACCGGGACCGGAAACGCGACCGCCACCAGCGACGGCGGAACGACGGCGAACGCCGCCGACGCGGGCGCCGCCGGGACGACGAGCGCCGGTACAGCGACGAACCGTTCTGGGACTTCAAAAACCACGACCGGTACCGGCATCGGCACCGACACGGACTCCGGCAACGCCGTCCTCTCGTGGTGGCGACGGCGGAACTTCTCGCTTCCCCTGATCTGGGCCTCCCTGCTGGTCTACCTGACCGGGATCGTCCAGTTCGGACTCGCGAACCAGGACGCTCTCGAGGCCGTCGTCGCCGACGCGACCGCCGTCGGCGCGGACCCGGGGGCCCTCTGGGCGTACCTCACGACCAGCCGACACGGCGTCGAGACGATGTCCGGGTTCGTCGTCGGCTTCGAACCCGTTTCGCCGCCGCTCGAGCCGCCAGGGTGGTACGCGGCGCTCGCCGGACTCGTCGGCGTCGCCGTCGTGATCGCCCTGGTCGACCGCGTCGTCAGGCGGGAGGACACCTGGGGAACGATCTCGATCGACGAGACGATCCTGCTCGCGCTCGCGCTCGGGGCGGCGGCGACGCTGGCCGGCGGGCCCGTCCTCGCCGGCGCGGTCCTCATGCCGTTCCTGTTTACCGTGATCGTCCACCGGACCAGGCTGGGGCCGGGCTGGAAGCCGTCGTACCTCTACGTCCTGCCGGTGCTCGCGCCGGCGACCGGCGTCGCCGTCGGCGCCGCGGGCGTCGTCGGCGAGGTCACGCTGGTCGTCGACCTGCTCGCGTACGTCGTGTTGCCGCTCGCTGGGGCGCTCGGCCTGCCGCTGCGCGCGACGATCAGGAAACACTTCGATCGCTGACCACCGCGTCGTCCGGTTAGCCGACCCGCGTCGCCACGCCTTTCGTCTGCCGATAATCGCTCTCGAGGATCGACTCGAGCGTCGAGACGATCGTCTCCCGGTCGCCGGCCGTCCACTCGTCGGGGTTCCGGATCGGGACGACCATGAAGCCGCGCCCGCGGAGTTCGCGGGCGTGGAGGTCGGCCATGTCCAGATCGTGGTCGAATCGCCGGCGCTGTGTCGTGTACGCCCGGAGGACGTGATCGGTCGCCGTCTCGCCGACGGGAAGCAGGATGTGCGCGTTGATCGCGCGCAACTCGGCGTCGAAGTACCGCTCGAGGTCGTCGTACTCCCGCTCGGTCGGCTCGTGGCCGTTGGGGAGACAGCACATGTGGAGGTAACTGCAGTAGAGGTTCTCACAGTCGGGATCGTCCGCCGGGCCGGTCACGAACTCGGCCTCGCGGAAGACGTCCTGAACGGCCCGTCCGGCGTCGGTCCCGGTGAACGGGACGCCGGTACGCTTCCCGCCGTGGACGCCCGGGTGGTCGCCGATGACGTGGAAGTCGCCGTTGGCGTCACCGTACCCGAAGACGGCGTCGCGTCCCTCCTCGGGAGCGCGGTCGCAGGGCGGGCGGAGACCGAACGGATTGCTCGTCCTGTCGGTGACGTTTTTCACGGGTATCGGGAGGAGGCCCCGACAAATAACGGGCGCGGTTGACGCCGACAGGGACGCCAGCCCGCGTCAGCCGTCGCGATCGGAGCGCGGCTGGGCATCGGTCCCGACGGCCGTTCGGCCGGTTCCGTCGGCTCGCTGGGAATCGACGAGCAACGTCGCGTTGATCAGGGCGGCGAGCCCGCGACGGAGCCGCTGGGAGACCGCCGAGTCGGAGATCTCGAGTTGCTCCGCGAGTTCGACGAGCGTCGTCTTCCGTGGAACCTCGAAGTACCCTGCCTCGTAGGCGGCGATCACGAGTTCGCGCTGGGCGCGGGTGAGACCGAACCGGAACTCGCTGTCGGGATCGACCGCCTCGTGGAGCTGGACCAACTCGAGGGAGACGTCGCCGTCGACGCAGTCCGTGTAGAACTGCGAAAGGTCCTCGTAGGCCGGAAACCGGAGTCGGAGCGTCCACCGGGAGGCGGTCCCGACCGCGCTGGTGACGATCGCGTCGCTCTCCCGGATGGCCGCGAGCACGCCGTTGACCCGCTGGTCCCACTCGATCTTTACGAGCACGCTGTCGTCGACCTCGTCGATCGGTGTCGCGTCGTCGACGTCGGTCGAGGCCTCGAGGGCCGCGAGTATCTCGTCGGCGGCCTCGTCGGGGACCCAGAGGTAGGGGACGACGCCGTCGCTCGTGGGGACCGTCGTCTCGACGGTTACCGTCGCGTCAGGTACGGGTTCGAGCAACGATCCCAGCGGAAACTCCGACGCGGGAATCGCGACTGTTGCGATGACGCTCATTTGCTACTCTCGATATCGGTCGCGTGGCTACCGACAATATCCTTTGTGATCGTTCGTTCTCGAGACGATACGGATCGTCGCCGTCCGCGCTCGCGCCGATACATGTCGAACCTGTCCAGTAAGATATCGGTGGAATCTGTAAGAAGCGACCGGTTAGATGTCGAAGGTATTTAAGTGGCCTCCGGGAGCGTCAGTACTCCTCGGAGCGCAACATCGTCACCGAGACCCGTCCGACGGCATCGAAGTCCTTCAGGCGGTAGACCAGCGACCTGATCCCCTCGGCCGCGCCGTGACAGAACACCGCCTCGAGACACCACTCGCCGTGATGGACGTGACAGGTCGTGTCGATCGCCGCCTGGAACTCGTGTTGGATCTCGTGGAGGTCCTCGATGATCTCGTCGTGGACGTAGTCGAAGACGACCGTCGCGGCGACGGTGCCCCGCGCCCGCTCTAGGGTGTGGTGGGATTCGACGTACTCCTGGATGGCCTCCCGGAGCGCCCGGGACCGGGAGTCCAGTCCCTCCGCTTTCCAGGTCCGGTCGAACTCGGCCAGCATCTCTTCGGGAACATTGAGACTCGTCCGCATACCCTCCCGTTCGCTCGCGGGCGAAAAAGGTTCGGCGGTCGAACGGCTCCGTCGCGGTGGATTTATGGGTCGGAACGGGGTCACTCGTACCGAGAGCGATGTACCAGGCTGGTCACTACGGCGCTGCCCTCCTCGCGTACGCCCCGCTCGGGATCGTCGTCGCGCTGGCTGGCTACCCCGGCGGCGCGCTCGTCGGCGGACTCCTCTGTGTGGGGCTGTCGACGCTGCCCGACGTCGATCACCGACTCCCACTGGTCGATCACCGTGGCCCGACCCACACCGTCGCCTTCGCCTTTCTCGTCGGGGCGGCCCTCGCCGCCGCCGCGGCGATCCTCGTCGAGTCGTCGTCCCCGCTCGTCGACGTCGGGTTCGTCGGGTTCGCCTTCGTCGTCGGCACGGTCTCGATCGGCTCGCACCTGCTCGCCGACGCGCTGACGCCGATGGGAGTTCGCCCCTTCTGGCCGTTCTCGGGGCGTCACTACTCGCTCGAGGCGACCCGTGCCGCGAATCCGGTCGCGAACTACGCGCTGCTTGGAGTCGGCGTCGCGGCGACGGCTGTGGCTTGCGGGGTCGTATTTCTGGTCGCCTGACACGAACGATCGCGACGCGGGTCGTCAGGCGCTCGAGGCGGAGCGGGTCAGGCCCAGTCCCGCGGCGAACGCGATTGCAAGAAGGGCCACGGCCGCGAGGTAGACCACGTCGAGGGTCGAACTGAAGTTCATCACCGCCTGCCGCCCGAGGTAGGCGACGGCGAACGCCAGGACGACCGAGACGGAGAAAAGCGGGACGACTCTCCGGTCCTCGAGTCGCCAGCGACCGACCATCGTGGCGACGATGGGGGACGCGAGCAGGGCGAGGGTCACGCCGTACTGGAGCAACTGAATCGTCGGGGTGTACTCCGTCACGACCCCGAGGTCGGTCGGGCTGAGTGCGACGTGCAGCGGCAACGCGACGAATCCGAGGGCGAGGGCGCCGGTGACGTGGCTCGCGGTCAGCGTCGACTGCCAGACGAGTACCGTCGCGACGACGAACAGACTGAAGATGAGGACGGCCGTCCAGAAGTGCAGCGACAGGATGTCCATCGTGTACTGGGTGACGGTCTCGCGGCCGAGCGTGACCTGAATCGGAGTCAGGAGCATCCCGAGGACGACGAGGGCGGTAACGCGCTTGTCGACGCTCGAGGACCGCCAGGCCGCAAGCGCGGAGCCGATGATCGCGAAGCCGGCGAACATGGCGACGAAGCGGTGGAACCACTCGTAGAAACTCGGCAGGTTCGCGGGCAGCAGGTTGAACGGTCCCGCGTCACACTGGGGCCAGTTGGCCTGGCAGGCCAGGCCCGAACCGGTCGCCTTCGCGGCGACGCCGAGCAGGATCGTCGCGGTGACGAGCGCCAGCGTTCCCGCGAGCAGGTGGGGGTACCCGAACCGATCGATCAGCGAGCGAGAGGTCCGACGCCGGAAGTGACTGTTGGACGGCACGGTCGTTCAGCCGGGGGTTAGGAGCGGGCATATTTAGGTTTCCCGTGTCATGTTCGGTCGGTGGGAGTCGTCCCCGCCAGAGGGTTCCGGTTCGGAAACTCGCGACCGTCCCACCGACCGGCCAGTGGATCATTTCGACCGGCGACGGCGACGGAGCCGGCGTGGGCGAGAACGTGCCGGAACGGCGTTCGCCGCATTCAAGATAACCCCTGCCCCAGCACCCGCCATGGAGAAACGCGAGCGACTCGAGGCCTACCTCGAGGCGGAGGGGCTCGACGCCGTCTGGTTCGCCCGGCCGAACAGTTTTGCCTGGCTGACCGGCGGCTCGAACGTGGTCGACCGCGAGGGCGACACCGGCATCGCGGCGATCGGATACGAACGGGACGGGTCGACGCTGCGGCTCGTGACCAACAACGTCGAAGCCGACCGGCTCGTCGCCGAGGAGCTGCCGGACTTGGAGCCCGACGAGGTCGTCGTCGAGCGCGATCCCTGGTACGAATCGTCGCTACCCGAGCAGATCGCCGCCCGCGTCGACGAGGACGAAAGCGTCGCCACGGACGTCGAGTTGCCCGGCCGCGAGACCGTGACCGTCGACGCGAGTCGGCTTCGACAGCCGCTGACCGAGGCCGACCTCGAGCGGTATCGAGCGCTCGGACGGGAGACCGCGAGAGCCGTCGAATCGGTCTGTCGGGAGCTCCAGTCCGGCGACACCGAACACGAGGTCGCGTCGGCGCTGCGGGTGGCGCTTTCGGCCCGCGGGATCGAGGCGCCGGTCGTACTGGTCGGCGGCGGGGAACGCGCCCGTCGGTACCGCCACTACACGCCGACGGAGGCGGAACTCGGCGACTACGCGCTCGTCTCGGTGACGGCCGAGCGGGCCGGTCTCCACGCGAGTTGTACCCGAACCGTGGCCTTCGACCCGCCGGCGTGGCTCGAGGAGCGCCACGAGGCCGCCGCCAGGGTCGAGGCGACGGCGCTGGCGGCGACGCAGATGGCCGCGACTTCCGGCGGGAGCGAGGCCGGCACCGACACGGACGTCGACGTCGACGCCGGCACCGGCGCCAGCGCCAGCGCGGGCACCGCCGGCGACGTATTCGCGGCGATCCAGGCCGCCTACGACGCCGTCGGCCACGACGGCGAGTGGGAACACCACCACCAGGGCGGGGCCGCCGGCTTCGACGGCCGCGAGTGGGTCGCCACGCCCGACCACGAGGCGCCCGTTACGGCGCCGATGGCGTACGCCTGGAATCCGACGGTACAGGGCGCAAAAAGCGAAGATACTGTGCTCGTGACCGACGAGCACGTCGAGGCGCTGACCGCGACCGGCGACTGGCCGACGACGACCGTCGAGGCGGTCGAACTCGAGCGCGTGGGCGGGATCGACGCCGGCGACGACGGTGAGGGTAGACTCGCTCTCGAAATCGAACGGCCAGGGATTCTGGACCTCGGGGACTGAGCTACCGGTCGCCGGCGGTGTCGTCGTCTGCTTCCGTTCCGTCTCCCGTGTCGGCGTCGTCACCGTTGCCGTCGCGGTCGCCGTCGCCGTCGCCGTCGTCCTCGCCCGCCAGCGGATCGGTCTCTTCGACGGTGATCGTGACGGGTTCGACGTCGTCCGCGAAGGCGGGTTCACCCGTGTCCGCGCCCGCGCCATCGCGCTCGCGGTCGAGGACTCTGTCCAGCGTGAAGATCGCGTTCAGTTCCTGCTGGACCTGGTCGACGACGCCGCCGACCAGTTCGCTGGGCTGGATCGCCGTGTACTCGTAGGGGTTGTTGCCGGCCCCCTGGCTCTCGCGTTTCTCGCGTGTGACGCGTTCCTCGTCGTGGAGTTCGGCGAGCGCCTCGCGGACGGTGCTCGGGTAGAGGCCGGTGCCTTTCGCGACCTCCTCGGAGGTGCTGCCCGGGTTCGCGAGCAGGAAGACGTAGATCTTCGCCCGCGTCTCGGTGTCGAGGATCCACGAGAGCAGGTCGACGATCCGCTGGTCGACCTCGTCCGCCGTAGTACGGATTCCGTCTTCGAGGTCCTCCTCGTCGAACTCGCCGTCGAACCCGTCATCGAACTCGTCGTCGAACCCGTCGCCGTCCTCGAGCGGGTCGCGGTTCGAGTCGTCGGTCGGATCGACGTCGCCCTCGCTTTCGCTCTCACCCTCGTCGTCGTCCACCCGGCGCTCGTCGGTGTCGTCCGGATTCATGTGTCCTCTCGTATAGGACGAAGTTTCGCGCGAGGTTAAACCTTTGTGAGGCGTCTACGAGGGATTCGCCGTCGTTCGATCGGCGTCTACTTTCACTCCGGTTGCACACACCTTTTAGCCTCCCCGTTAGTACAGGGAGAGTGATGACGTCGTTCCAGTCGACACTCGGTGAGGAACCGGGGATCGCCGAGGAGCTGGCGGAGAGCCAGCAGGCGATCTCTATCGCCGAGTTCTTCGAGAAGAACAAGCACATGCTCGGCTTCGACAGCGGCGCTCGAGGCCTCGTCACGGCCGTCAAGGAGGCCGTCGACAACGCCCTGGACGCCGCCGAGGAAGCCGGTATTCTCCCCGATATCTACGTCGAAATCCAGGAGGAGGGTGACTACTACCGGCTGATCGTCGAGGACAACGGCCCCGGGCTGACGAAGGAATCGCTGCCCAAGGTCTTCGGGAAACTGCTCTACGGTTCTCGTTTCCACGCGCGCGAACAGTCCCGCGGTCAGCAGGGGATCGGGATCTCCGCCGCCGTCCTCTACTCACAGCTGACCAGCGGCAAACCCGCGAAGATCACCAGCCGCACCGAGGGCTCGAGCGAGGCACAGTACTTCGAACTGATCGTCGACACCGACGACAACGAGCCCGAGATCAGCGTCGAGGAGACGACCACGTGGGACCGCCCGCACGGCACGCGCATCGAACTCGAGATGGAGGCGAACATGCGCGCCCGCCAGCAGCTTCACGACTACATCAAGCACACGGCGGTCGTCAACCCCCACGCGCGCCTCGAGCTGCGCGAGCCACAGGCCCACTTCAAATTCGAGCGCGCGACCGACCAGCTCCCCGAGGAGACCGAGGAGATCCGACCCCACCCCCACGGGGTCGAACTCGGGACCGTGATGAAGATGCTGACGGCGACAGACTCCCAGACGGTCTCGGGGTTCCTCCAGGAGGAGTTCACCCGCGTCGGGAAAAAGACCGCCGACTCGATCATCGACGCCTTCCGGGACCGCCACTACGGCCGGGAGATGCGCTGGCGCCCGCCCGCGGTCCACGAGGACGTCGACCTCCACGCCGCCGTCGAGGACGCGACGGCGAACAAGGGCGCGGACGCGACCGCCGCCTTCGCCGAGGCCATCGCCGAGGAGGTCGACGGCTACGACCGGATCGCCCACCACGAACTCCTCGAGGTCGTCGACGAGGCGGCCGAAGCGGTCGAGGACGATCACGGCACCACCTTCGGCGACACGGTCCGCGAGAACGCGGTCGCCGCGGTCTGGCGCGACCTCGTCGATGCAACGTCGGAGGATGAAGCCGCCGACGGCGACGGCGACGCAGGGGCGGACGAACCCGGGGAATCCCGACTCGTCGCCGACCTCTACGACCTCGCCGACGAGGCGACGAGCACGCGCAAAGACGACGAGGTCGTCCGCGCGTTCGCCGAACGGCTCGCCGGCAAGTTCGACGACGCCACCGAGGACGACGTTCGCCACCGGCTCACTCGAGACGACCTCGTGGCGTACGTCGACCGCGCCGCGGACCTCACCGAGGAGTACGACGACGTCGCCTTCGGCGACACGGCCCGCGAGAACGTCGTCGAGGCGATCTGGGACGTGATGGCGACCGTGCCCGACGACCCGCCGCTCGTGCGCGAACTCAACGGCGACCGCGACGCGACCAGCGACCTCGTCGACGGGATGCGCGCGACCGACATCATGGCGCCGCCGACGCGGTGTCTCTCGCCCATCTCCGCCGATCTGATCGAGGCCGGCCTCGAGAAGGAGTTCGACGCCGACTTCTACGCCTCCGCGACCCGCGACGCCGAGGTTTCGGGCGGCGACCCGTTCATCGTCGAGGCCGGCATCGCCTACGGCGGCGAACTCGAGTCGGAGGGCGGCGCGGACGTGATGCGGTTCGCGAACCGCGTCCCGCTTGTCTACCAGCGCGGCGCGTGTGCGACCACGGACGTGGTCAAGTCGATCGGCTGGCGCAACTACGGGCTCGACCAGCCCGGCGGCTCCGGCCTGCCGAAGGGGCCGGCCGTCATCATGGTCCACGTCGCCTCGACGAACGTCCCCTTCACCAGCGAATCGAAGGACGCCGTCGCGAACGTTCCCGAGATCGAGGACGAGATCGAACTCGCGATCCGCGAGGCGGCCCGCGAACTCAAGAGCTACCTCAACAAGCGACGGTCGATGCAGAAACGCCGGAAGAAACAGAACGTCCTCGGCAAGATCCTGCCCGAGATGGCCGAGAAGGTCGCCGAAGTGACCGGCCGCGAGGAACCCGACATCGACGACGCCATCGCGCGTATCATGAACAACGTGCTCGTCGAGCGCCAGGTCGAGGAGAACGGCGACTCGAAGGCCGTCTCCGTCGTCGTCGAGAACAACTCCGGAACGAACGAGAGCCTCGAGATCACGGACATCGTCTCGGCCGAACCGACCGACCTCTCGGACGGCGCGACGGTCGTCGAGATGGACGGCGAGTGGTTCGTCAAGTGGGAGCCCGAGGTCTCGAGCGACGACGAGGCGACCCTGGAGTACGAGGTGCCCGACGGCGCGAGCTGTGATCTCGACGTGAAGGGTGTCGAAAGCGAGAAACTCACGGTGAACGAACAATGAGCGCGGACAACGAGCAAGAAGCCAGAGAACAGTTGATCGATCTCGCGGCGCAGTTCTACGACCAGTTCGAACTGGGCGAGATCCCTCACATGTCCGTGCCGACGCGGACGAAGAACAACATCGAGTACGACGAGGAGAAGGACGTCTGGGTCTACGGCGACCGGGAGTCGACCCGTTCGGCGAACTCCGTCCGCGGCGCACGGAAGCTGTTGAAGGCCGTGTACACGATCGAGTTCCTCGCCGACCAGCTCGACGAAGGCCGGTCGTCGACCCTGCGTGAACTCTACTACCTCTCGGAGAGCTGGGACAACGAGGAGGCCCAGTTCTCGGATCAGGACGAGTCGAACCAGCTCGTCGAGGACTTAGAGATCGTGTCGGGCGCGACCCGCGAGGACTTCCACATGCGCCCCGAGGAGTCGGGTGCGACGATCATGGGTCCGCTGCACCTGCGCGAGCAGACTCGCCGGGGGGAACGCGAGATCCACTGCCAGAAGGACGTCGGCGAGGGCGGCTACCAGATCCCGAACAACCCGGATACGATCGAGTTCCTCGACTGTGACGCCGACTTCATCCTCGCCGTCGAGACCGGTGGGATGCGCGACCGGCTCGTCGAGAACGGGTTCGACGACGAGTACAACGCCCTGATCGTCCACCTCAAGGGCCAGCCCGCACGGGCGACCCGCCGCATCACCAAGCGACTCCACGACGAACTCGATCTCCCCGTGACGGTCTTTACGGACGGTGACCCGTGGTCGTACCGGATCTACGGCTCCGTCGCCTACGGGTCGATCAAGTCGGCCCACCTCTCAGAGTACCTGGCGACGCCCGAGGCCCAGTTCATCGGTATCCAGCCGGCCGACATCGTCGAGTACGAACTGCCGACCGACCCGCTCTCGGACTCGGACGTCAACGCCTTAGAGAGCGAACTCGAGGACCCACGCTTCCAGACCGACTACTGGGAGGAACAGATCGAACTCCAACTCGAGATCGAGAAGAAGTCCGAACAGCAGTCGCTGGCGTCCCACGGCCTGGACTTCGTGACGGAGACGTACCTGCCGGAGCGACTCGACGAGATGGGCGTCCTGTGAACCGCCTCGGGGTCAAGTGGTTCGAGAGACTTCCTCTCTCGTCATCACGGAAGACGAAGTCTTCCGTACGACTCCGAGGCACTCGGCCTGTTCCGTCTGTAGACGGGAACGGGACGTCACCGGTTTTCGACGGGATCGAAAGCGGAGAATCGGGTTTCGGATCCGCTACAGGTAGCCGAACTCGTGGGCTGCGCCCATGAGGCCGAACAAAAGCACCAGGGCCAGGCCGACGCTGTAGTAGGCGATCCACTTGCGGGAGGGCTGGAACGGTTCGGGCAGATGCTCCCTGACGACGTACCAGTTCGCGGGGTAGAACAGGATTTCGGTGACCGCAAGCAGTGCGGAGATCCAGATCAGGAACGTCACCGGTACGGTCCCGACGGTGAGGACGACGCCGCAACTGACCGCGACGATACCGACGACGACCAACTTCCGGATCGGTTCGCTGTCCAGGTCCTCGCGCTCGAGCGCCATCGGGAGGACGTCGGCAGTCGCACGCGACGCGCCGTCGAGCAGCGTGATGACCGTCGAGTAGAGCGCGGCGAACGCACCGAGGACCATCGCGTAGTAGGACCACTCGCCGAAGGACTCGCTTAGAATGTCACCGATCGCGACCGCGAGGTTCGCGTCTTCGGGTGGGTTGGGGTAGAGGACGTTCGACGCCAGGAGCACCATCGCGACGATGAGTACGAAACTGAATACGTAGCCGATGTTGAAGTCACGCCGTCCGGTTCGAATCCAGGCACGGATGTAATCGTGATGCCGCTCGTCGTCCGGATCGAGGCCCCGTTCCCGGAGTTCGCCCGCCCCTTCCCCCTTGGCCATGCTCCAGCTACCGATGAGGACGCTCGTGCTGAATCCGGTCGGGGCGAACCCGGCTGCGGCGGCGAAGAGGCCGACGAACAGCGGCCCGGTGAGGTCCGGGGCGGTAAACGTCGTCTCGACGACGACCTCGCCCGAGGGTGGGCCGACCAGGACGCCCACCAGGACGAGCACACCGAGCGCGATCGTAAACCCCATTAAAAGTTTCTCGAGGAGGCTGTACCGTGCGAATAGTACGAGCGCACCCGCGAGGCCGACGCAGGCGACGAACGCCTGCGGGAACGAAAGCGGGGTCAGGGCCTCGACGAAGGCCGCGGTGCTCATCCCGACGGCGGCCGTGATCCCGGTGTAAGCGACCGTAAAGACTGCGACGGTGAACCACTGCATCCAGTTTTTGGGGCCAGGGATGTCGCCGTACGCCTCGACGGGGTTCCCGCCGACCCCGTAGTTGTAGCGGATCCCGAGTTCCCAGCCGCCGTACTTCGCGAGGTAGATGATGGCGAACACCCAGATCGCGAAGAGGCCGAACGTCCCTCCGAGCGTCGGTGCGAGGACGATGTGACTCCCGCCGATGCCGATCAGCGCCCAGAGCATCGACGGCCCGAAGTGGTTCTTGAAGAAACCGGCCCACTCCGAGGACGGGTAGGTGAGATCCGGTTCGTCGGTCGTCTCAGTGGACACGCCGCTCACCCGTCTCGGCGCTCGTGTCCGTGGTGGACGTTCCGATAGCCGACGCCTGCCCTGCGCTCTGTGACAACGCGTTACGCTTTGTACGAATGTTGGAATACCGCATGGGTTCTATGCGGTAATTTGTGACACGTTACTTATATCCGCGGATTTGCCCTCGAGTGTACAGGTGTGTTCATCACTCCCTGCTCAGGGGGTGTCGAGAACGACCGGGACGCCGCGCTTCGCGAGGTCGAGGACGAACGCCTCCTCGTCGGCCTCGGTCTCGGCGTCGGTGTCGTAGTGGACCGGTACCACGAGGTCCGGTTCGACGCGCTCGGCGAAGTCCGCCGCTTCGTGGCGATCCATTGTGACCGTGCCGCCGATCGGCGGGAGCAGGAGGTCGGCGGCCACCTCATCGTGGAACGGCAGAACGTCGGTGTCGCCTGGCCAGAACGCCGTGACGCCGTCGACCGTGACGCCGAAGCCACATCCTTCACCCTCCGGGTGGTACGGCGTCCCCTCGTCGTCGGTGTGGGGGCCCGCCGGATCGTTGTACGCCGGCGTCGTGTACAGGTCGAGCGGGCCCAGGACGAACGATTCGTCCGCGCGGACGCGTTCGACGTCGTACGGGAGGCGTTCGGGTTGGGTCTCGACCCCGTCGATCGCCGCCGCGTCGACGGACTCGTGGACGACGACGATCGCGTCCTCGTGTGCGACTCGACGGATCGAGTCGGGATCGTAGTGGTGCCCGTGCGAGACCAGGATCAGGTCGCCGTCCCGGGGCTCTTGTCCCTCGAGCACGCCGTACCGTTCCGGACCTGGATCGATGTAGATGACAGCGCCGGTCCGTCCCTCGAGACGGACGGCCGCGTGGCCGAACCAGTCGACTGTTACTGCGCCGAAGCGAACGCTCATGGAGGTCGGTTCTACCGAGGTTCCGAAAAGCGTTGGCTTCGCTGCGACCGGACTCGCGGCCCAGGGATCGTCAATGATTAATAGACATATAACCGGAACATATATAATAGCAATCCCGGTTGTTTTATAAAGAAGGCGAAAGCTTTATATGCGTTACGGCCTTACCCTATGTTAGCCGAGGCGACCGGGTTTCTTCTGGTTACCCCACCCGGGAGCCCCGAGTAACCGACCCAATACATCATGACGAACATCCGAACCTATACCAACGAACGAGAGAAGGAGAGTGAGGAAACGGAACGGCAGGAGCGAGCCGAGGAGCAAGAGCACTGCCCCGAGTGTGGCGGCCGCCTCGTATCGGACGCCGAGCACGCCGAAACGGTCTGTGCGGACTGTGGGCTCGTCGTCGAAGAGGACGAGATCGACCGTGGCCCCGAATGGCGCGCGTTCGACGCCGCCGAGAAGGACGAGAAGAGCCGCGTCGGCGCCCCGACGACGAACATGATGCACGACCAGGGCCTGTCGACGAACATCGGCTGGCAGGACAAAGACGCCTACGGGAAGGCCCTCTCGAGCCGCCAGCGCCAGAAGATGCAGCGCCTGCGCACCTGGAACGAGCGGTTCCGAACCCGCGACTCGAAGGAGCGCAACCTCAAGCAGGCACTCGGCGAGATCGACCGCATGGCCTCGGCGCTCGGCCTCCCGGAGAACGTCCGCGAGACCGCGTCGGTGATCTACCGCCGCGCCCTCGAGGAGGACCTCCTGCCGGGCCGTTCGATCGAGGGCGTCGCGACGGCGTCGCTGTACGCCGCCGCCCGCCAGGCCGGCACCCCGCGCAGCCTCGACGAGATCTCGGCGGTCAGCCGCGTCGACAAGATGGAACTGACCCGGACGTACCGCTACGTCATCCGGGAACTCGGCCTCGAGGTTCAGCCGGCCGACCCCGAGAGCTACGTACCGCGGTTCGTCAGCGATCTCGACCTCTCGGACGAGACCGAGCGCATGGCCCGCGAACTCCTCGACTCGGCCCGCAAGGAGGGCGTCCACAGCGGCAAGTCGCCCGTCGGCCTCGCGGCCGCCGGCGTCTACGCTGCCGCCCTGCTGACCAACGAGAAGGTCACCCAGAACGAGGTCAGCGAAGTCGCCAGCATCTCGGAAGTGACCATCCGCAACCGATACAAGGAGCTTCTCGAGGCCTCGGACACGGCCGCCCCGGCCTAAGGGGGAGACGTCGGTTCGGTGCCGTTGTAGTCGGGTCGATGCGGTGACGTCGGAGTTGTAGGATGCGATTTTCCCTGCGTACGAGTGCGACAAAGTTTTTCACGCCTGGTGTGTAACTCCATAACATGGATGAAACGACAGTGCAACTGTTGTGTCCGGAATGTGCGAAAGATTGGCAGACCGCGCCCGGCGAACTTCCGGAGTCCACGGCGATGTTTCACTGCCCGAACTGTCACGCATCTCGGCGGATGGCCGAGTTCATGCGGACCGATCGTGACCTCCAGACGCTGAAGCAACTCGGTTGACTTCTTTTCCAGTGCGATTTTGACGCCTGAAACCGGGGTCGAGCATACTCGAACGCCGACCGAAGGGCGCGGCCTACGGGCGCCGGCAAAGTAACCGCTTCGATTCGAATGCCTCGAGGGGTGGCCCGGCTTCGCTCGTCCGAGCCCGGGGAAACACTGGACTTCCGACCGGAAGGGAACGATAAATCGATCCTTACCCTACCGTTGGTCGAGTATAGCCGTTTCTTCCACGAGTTTCGATTCGTTAGAGACCCTCTTCGAAGGGTTAGCGAAAACGATAGTCTCGACCGCTCATACGGGTCGTATGGTAACGCGACTCAAGATAATAATATAACCCTGCAGTGGATAGGAGAGCATGGTTATGAAGAAGCAGGAACTCATCCACCTTCACGGTCTTCTCGCCGAAGTATCCAACCAGTGTGCAGAGTGGGAGGACTGTGAGATCGACCTCGACGAGTACGAATCCCTCGGTATTCGACCGACATCGATTCACAAATCGAAGACTGACCACAAAGCTGCTGTTTTCGCCCTCGCCAGCGGAATCACGACCAACATGCGCGAGGACGAACAGGAAGCCGTCGCCGCTACTGCCGACTGAGTATCCCGACGTATCCTGCGGTCCTAACAAACCCATAACTGGCGAGACTGTCACCGCTGTTTCGCTCTCTACTACTGGTTGAAAACGAAACGTCCGATAGTGCACCCGGTAACCAGTTGTTATTTCGTCGGGTCTCGATGGTGGGGGCACCACTGCACTGTCAACAGGGAAATCACCCGACGCGAATCCTTCGGCGAGACGGGGAGTCCGCTGCAGGAGAAGGCGGTCCGAAGGTCGCGGGTATCGGTCGTCGCTCTCGTGTCGACGAGTCGATGCTCGAGTCCCGGAGACGGCCGGTTATTCGACCAGGTCTTCGAACTCCGGGAGGACTTCGTCGTCTTCCTCGTCCGCATTACCGGCGTCGTCGGCCTCGTCGGATCCCCCGGACTCCGACTCCTCGTCCTCGGTTTCGGACTCCGGTTCCGCTTCGGTTTCAGTTTCAGTTTCCGTTTCGTCTTCGATTTCTTCCTCTTCCAGTACCTCGACTTCCGTGACCTCGAGTGGAATGTTCTCGAGCCGTTGGCCGATCTCCTTGCGTGCGATGCGCGAGGCGTGTTCCTCGCGCTCGACGTTGAAGACGGTCATCTCGAGCTCGAGTGCGACCAGTGCCTCGTCGGCCGCGATGAACGCGGGCGGCAGTTCCTCCCCGGATGGGGAGGTCCGTTCGCCCATGTTGATCTCGACGTAGTTCAAGTCAGGGTTCAACATCTCTCCCGTCTTCGAGATGGCGATGCGAATCGCCTCGTCTTCCGTCTCAACGTCGAATACCGGCACGGCAGCTTCGACGACAACCCTGCAGTTCATACCTAGACATTGTGTCGCCTACAGTATCAAGGTTCGCCTCGACCCCCCATTTTCGTGGGCGAGGCGGGCATCAGCCTCGAGCGTGTCTCCGACTTCCCATCCCCGTCTCCCATTTTCGACCCCACTGTGAGCGGGCGAAACCGCGCTCGACCCGCTTTCGCTCGGCTTCGAAAGGTCCAAGCCGCCGCCCTCGAAGCACCCCACGAATGGAAACCGGAACGATCCCGCTTGCGGACCTCTCCGGCGGCCTCGATCTCTACCTGACGCTCGAGAGCGGACAGAGCTACCTCTGGCGGCGCGAAGACGGCGGAATGTACGCCGGGGAGCGGCCCGGCGACGCCTGGTACTACACCGTCGTCGACGACGCCTCGAGCGGGTCGGAGCCGGACGTGATCCGCGTCCGAACCCGTGACGGTCGCCTCGAGTGGGAGTCGACGGCCGACGACGCCGAGGCGACCGTCCGCCGACTCCTGCGGCTCGACGACGACCTCGAGTCGATCGTCGCCGCCGCACCCGACGATCCGCTGCTGACCGACGCCTACGAGGCCCACCGCGGGTTGCGGCTGGTCGCCGATTCGGCCTTCGGCTGTCTGATCTCGTTTATTTGCTCGGCCCAGATGCGCGTGAGCCGCATCCACTCGATGGTGTCGGCGCTGGCCCGGGAGTACGGCGATCCGGTCGAGTTCGACGGCCGGACCTATCACGCGTTCCCGACGCCCGAACGGCTCGCGGCCGCGACCGAGGACGAACTCCGCGAGTTAGGCCTCGGCTACCGCGCGCCGTACGTCGTCCGTACGGCGGAGATGGTCGCCGAGGGCGAGGCCCACCCGGAGGACGCGCGCGACCTCGAGTACGAGGCGGCGCGGGACTACCTCGGCCGGTTCGTCGGCGTCGGCGACAAGGTGGCCGACTGCGTGCTTCTGTTCTCGCTCGGGTTCGACGAGGCCGTGCCGCTCGACACCTGGATCAGGTCGGCGATCGAGGACTACTACCCGGAGTGCGATCGGGGGTCCTACGCCGCCACGTCGCGGGCGATCCGCGAACGGTTCGGCGGCGAGTACGCGGGATACGCCCAGACGTACGTCTTCCATCACCTGCGAACCGGGGAGTGAGCGCCTGAGGATCAGTCCTCGTAGTCGGTACGACCCGTCAGTGCCCAGTAGGCCTGCGAGACGATCGTAACCGCGAAAACCACCGCGAGGACCGCGACGACAGCCAGCGCGGCGGTGCGCCCGAGGAGGTAGTACGCGAGCCCGCCGGCGAAGAGGACGAACAGGACCGATCCGAACGCGAGTTCGAACAGCTCGCGGACGGTCGCGCGGCTCGTCGAGAGGTCGACGAACTCGTCCTCGAGTCGGTCGAGAACACCCATCAGCGGAACTCCCCCAGCGTTCGCTGGTCGCGTTTCAGCGGCCGCGCCCGGTAGCCGTACTCGGTGGCGACTGTGTCCGCGAACTCCTCGGCGAATCCGTGGTGGGTGTAGACGACCTCGGGGTCGATCGCCTGCACCGTCTCGAGCAGTTCGTCGTAGTCGCAGTGGTCGGTCAGCGGGAAGGTCGCGTCGTAGCCGCCCCGGTACCGGAAGGAGTCGTCGACAGCCCAGCCGGAGAAGCCGGCCTCCAGGGCGTCCTCGCGGTCGGCCGCGGTCTCGACCCAGTCCGCTCGCGCCTGGTTCGAGGGGAGGACGACGATCTCGTCGGTCAGGTCCCGCAGGGAGTCGTACGGCCGGCCGGGAAAGGAGAGGTCGGTCGCGAACTCGATAGCGCGGTTGACCTCGCGGATCGACGCCGAGACGAGGATCTCACGGTCGCCGCCCCGTCCCTCGAGCGCCTCGCGGGCGAGCCACTGGAGCTTCTGGGCGCGACCCAGCGAGTAGCCGAAGAGAAAGAGCGGGCGGTCGTCGTTGTCCGCGAGCCAGTCCAGGATCTCGGCCTCGAGGGCGTCCTGTGGCGGGAACCGGTACGTCGGCCGTCCGTAGGTCGTCTCCATCACGAGCGCGTCGGCGTCGACGGCGTCGGGATCGAACCCCTCGAGGTAGCACCGGTCGCGGATCGAGAAGTCGCCCGTGTAGCAGTACCGCCGCGGTCCGTTCGCTGACTCGCGGCCGAGATCGACATCGAGGAGCGCCGCTCTCGAGCCGACGACGTGGCCCGCCGGGACGAGTTCGACCCCCGGCGCGGTCTCGACGAACTCGAAGCCGGTCCCCGTGCGCGCCTCCGCGATCGCCGCCGTTTCGGCCGAGCAGACGACGGCCTCGGGTGCCGATCGAAAGGTGTGGTCGGCGTGGGCGTGGCTGACGACGTTGACCGCGCCGACGGCGCTTCTGGCGTCGGCGACGACGCGACCCCGCTCCCCGCGGTCGAAGTGGATGCCGTCCCGGCGGCGGACGGTCCCAGTTCCGGTTCCGGTCACTGCTGGCGGTACGGACTCGAGGCACCTTGCGTTGTCGCCCGGTTCCGATCCGTAACGGGCGGGATTTTTGACACTCGCGGTCGATTCCCCGAACACGATACACGATGTCCGAACGCACCCGCGCGCACGTCTTCGTTTCGGGGACCGTACAGGGCGTCTACTACCGCGCGAACACTCGCGACACCGCCCGCGAGAAGGGCGTCGACGGCTGGGTGAAGAACCTCGCCGACGGCCGCGTGGAGGCGGTCTTCGAGGGGCCAGAGGAGGCCGTCGAGGGGATGGTCCAGTGGTGTCACACGGGCAGCCCCGCCGCGGAGGTCGAGGACGTCGAGGTCGAGTACGAGGAGCCACAGGGCGAGGACGGGTTCGAGATCCGGTACTAACCCTGGCTGCTCGCGTCGGCGACCGACTCCCGATACTCCTCGAGCCACGGCGGCTCCTCGGTGTAGTTCCACTCGGCCCACTCGGCCTTTTCGCCGGCGTAGTAGGCCCGGTAGGCCGCCACCGGATCGCCGGGCCGTTTGTACTCGTCGGGCATCGCCTGCGGCCGTGGCGTCGGCTCCTCGGCAGGGAATTCGATCTCGTCGGGCTCGATCCGCTCGATCACCCGCCAGCTCGCGTGGTCGTCGTCCTTCCCGTATCGCTCGACGAACTCCGCGTTGAGCGCCGCGGCGTGCTCGCGAAGCCGGAGCCAGTTGGCCCGCGACTCGGCGGCCCAGCGCGTCACCGGGTGGCCGACGTGGGTCGACCCGTAGAGGAACTCCGGGTCGTACCCGTGCTCGCGGGCCGCGGTACAGAGGACCTGGGCTGCCTCGAGCAGCATCTTGTTGACGTGCTGGTCGCAGTGGTACCGCGCGGCGAGCCGGGGTTCCTCGTCGAGCCAGAAGACGTTCACGCCGGCTCTAGCCGCTCCCGGGCCATGAGCGTATCGTCCGCAATCTTGAACGGCCGGCCGGTCGAACCCCCCTACATGATCACAGGCAGGCGGATGGCCGCCGTCGACGAGAACGCCGCGGCGCTTGGCGTGGCGCGCAAGCAGCTCATGGAGTCGAGCGGGAACGCGGTCGCTCGCGCGGTCCGGGACGTCGCCGAGCCGGGCGCGAGCGTGGCGATCGTCGCCGGACGCGGGAACAACGGCGGGGACGCGTTCGTCGCCGCCCGCTTCTTGGACGGTGCCGGTCTACGTCCGGAAGCAGGCCGAGACGCATCGCGTCTCGGGCGTGGGTACGACGTCACGACGCTGTTGCTCGGCCGCGCCGACAACATCGGGACCGGGATCGCCCGGGAGAACTGGGCGGCCCTCGAGCGGGCCGACTACGACGTCCGGGAGGTCCGGGACTCGAGCGGGTTCGACCTGCCCGAGGCCGACGTGATCGTCGACGCGATGCTCGGAACGGGGATCAGCGGCGACCTCCGGGAACCGGTCGCCACCGCCGCCGAGGCGATCAACGACGCCGACGCGACCGTCGTGGCCGTCGACGTCCCCACCGGGTTCGACGCCGACGGGGGCGACCACGCCGGGAACCGCGTCGAGGCGGACCGCGTGGTCACCTTCCACGACGCCAAACCCGGCCTCGAGGACCTCGCCGCCGAGGTGACGGTCGCGGACATCGGCATCCCCGCCGCGGCGGAGCGGTTCGTCGGCCCCGGCGACCTCTCGCTGGCTCGGCCGGACGGCCGCGACGGTCGCCCCTACGTCATCGGCGGGGGGCCGTACACGGGCGCACCCGCGCTCGCCGCCCAGGCAGCCCTGCGGGCCGGCGCCGAACTCTCCTTCGTCGCCGCACCCGAGTCGGTCGCCGGCGAGATCCAGGGCTACGCCGAGGACCTCATCGTCCAGCCCTACGAGGAGGACGTGCTCACGCCCGAGCGGGCCGAGGACCTCCTCGAGACGGCCCGACGGTACGACAACCCCGTCGTGCTCGGCCCCGGGCTCGGCACCGCCGACGAGACCCTCGAGGCCGCCGCGCGTTTCCTCGAGTCCTACGACGGCCGTGTGGTCGTCGACGCCGACGCGCTCGAGGTCGTTCCCGACGTCGAGACCGACGCCACGCTGGTCTGTACGCCCAACCGGGCCGAGCTCGCGCGGATGGGCGGACCGGACGCCGACGACCTCCGGGCGGTCGCCGACGAGATCGAGTCGTTCGCCGCGGACCTCGGCCACGTCCTCCTCGCGAAAGGGGCAGACGACGTGATCACGGACGGCGAGCGGACCCGGATCAGCCGCTCGGGGACGGTCGGCATGAAGGTCGGCGGCACCGGCGACACGCTCGCCGGAATCGTCGCCGCGCTGCTCGAGGAGGCGGACCCGCTCGAGGCCGCCGCGGCGGGAGCCCACGTCAACGGCCTCGCCGGGGAACGGCTCGCCGACGCCGACGGACGCGGGTTCCTCGCCTCCGAACTGCTCGGGGAGATTCCCGCGGTCCTGTGGGGTGGTGCGAATGTCTGAGGAGACCGACGCCGACGCCGACGACAACGCGGAGACGGGGGACCTCACCCACACGACCGACGACGGCGACGTCCAGATGGTCGACGTCGGGGACAAACCCGACAGCGAGCGCCGTGCCGTCGCGGCGGGCGAGATCCGCCTGCAGCCCTCGACGGTCGAAGCCATCCGCGAGGACGAGATCGGCAAGGGCGACGTGCTCGCGACCGCCCGGATCGGCGCCGTCCAGGCCGTCAAGCACACCTGGGAGACGATCCCCATGTGCCACCAGATCCCGATCACGAACGTCGACACCGACTTTTCACTGGGCGAGGACCGCGTCGAGTGCGAGATCGCCGTCGAGACGACCGGCAAGACCGGCTGCGAGATGGAAGCTCTCGAGGGCGTCACGACCGGGCTGAACGTCGTCTGGGACATGGTCAAGGCAGTCGAGAAGGACGAGGACGGACAGTACCCCGAGACGGGCATCGAGAACGTCCGGGTGCTCGAGAAGGAGAAACGGACGCCGTAGCCGCCGGCCTCGGCCCACGACGACCGCGGATTACGATCGTCAGTTTGAGAACTTACTTCTCCGTCCGTGACAAAGCGTCTCTATGGACGAGGTCGACGAGCCGTCGATCGGATCCCGGGACGGCGGGACGGACTCGAGTCCCTCGATCGCTCCGCCGGCCGCGGAACCGGCGGGGGCGGAACGCGTGTCCGACCCGAGCGACGCGTTCCAGGCCCTCGGCAACGAGATCCGGATGAGTATCCTGGATACGATGCTCGAGCGGACCGACGGCGACGGCCCGTCCCGGGTCTCGTTCTCGACGCTGTTCGAGGCATCGGACGTCGATACCTCCGCCGGGTTCGCCTACCACCTCGAGCAACTCGTCGGCCTCTACCTCCACCGACACGACGACGGCTACGAGCTAACCTACGCCGGCGAACGGATTGCAAGGACCATCGCGACGGGAACGTACACCCACCGCGTCGATCAACCGCCGGTCGAACTCGAGGGCCCCTGCCCGTTCTGTGATCGGCGGGACCTCGAGGCCCGGTCGGCCGACAACGTCGTGACGATTACCTGTGGCGACTGTGGCCGATCGCTGTTGCGACTCGGCGTCCCGCCTGCAGGCGCCGAGGCCCACGGCGACGAGTTCCCCGCCGCGTTCGACCGATATCATCGCCACCGACTCGGACTCGCCGCCGACGGGGTCTGTCCCGACTGTAGCGGCGACGTCTCCGGACGGCTCGTAACCCCGAGGGCCGCCGTCGCCGACGAACTCCCCACGGAGTACGCCGAGCACGTCCAGGTGGAGTTCTCGTGTCACAGTTGCGGCATCGAGTTGCGGTGTCCCGTGACGCTCGCCGTTCTCGATCATCCAGCCATCGTCTCCTTCTATCACGAACACGGTGAAGACGTCTCGGAGCGGCCGATCTGGAACGTCGGCCACGAGTGGGCCGAGACGATCCTCTCGGAGGAGCCACTCGCCGTTCGCGTCGTCGCCGAACTCGAGGGGGACGTGCTCGCGCTCTACGTCGACGAGCACGCATCGGTCGTCGACGTACAGCGTTCGTCGGCCGACGAGTGACGGTCGCTACGAGCCGATTTCGGCGAGGGCGTCCCCGATGCGGGCCGAGGAAAGCGCCTCGACGCCGTCGCGGGAGTCGATCGTTCGGACTTCCAGCGTTTCGGGTTCGAGGTCGTCACCGGTCGTCGCCTCGAGTCCCTCGAGTGCGGTCTCGATCGCCCACCGGCGTCCGCTCCCGTCCCGGTCCCGGTCTCGGTCTCGGTCCTCGTCCCCATCGGCGAACTGCGCTTCGAAGAACCGCCTGACGTCGTTTGCCCCGTCGCCGACCGCAGTCGCGTTCCAGCCGTACGGCGTTCCGCTCGGGTCGACCTCGAACAGCCGCGGTCGAGTTGCCCCACCAATGGGATCGGCCCCGCCGACCAGCAGCGCAGCCCCGTACGGCCGTGACCCGCCGTTCTGTGTGCGTTCCTGGACGTGATCGGCCAGCCGCTTCGCCAGCGTTTCGACGCCGATCTGTTCGTCGTATCGCAGCCGGTGGTGCTGGCTCGCCCGACGGGCGACGTCGACGAGCTGTCTGGCGTCGGCCGCGTGTCCCGCGGACGCGATTGCGAGCTGGTCGTCGACGGCGTGGACTTTCTCGACCGATGTCGGCTCGAGCAGCGGCGACCGGACGCGTTTTCGTGCCGCGAGGACAGTGCAGTCGTCGGCGACGACGCCGACGCTCGGCGCACCCCGGTCGACGGCCTCCCGTGCGTACTCGACCTGGTAGAGCCGGCCGTCCGGCGAGAAAATCGTGCTCCCGCGGTCGTAGGCTCCCTGGTGGGCGGTCGAGTCCATCTCAGGCCACCTCCTCGGTCGTCGCGGCGACCGCTGCGTTCGGGGTGTCGAACGTCTCGAGGTCGATGCCGTCGTCCGTGATCGTCGCGAGGGTCGCGCCGTCGCCGCTCGCAGTGTCCCGCTCGGTCGCGCTGTGGACCGCAACGGCCGCAGCTTCCCGGAGCGCCGACAGCGGGAGGTCGGGCTCGTAGGCGTCCTCGAGGTTGCCATAGGCCAGTTGCATCCCGCTTCCGCTCGCCGCGTAGTCCGCACGCATGACCCCGCCACCGCGACCGATCTGGTACAGCGACGGCTCGTCGTCGACGCCCGCGAGCACGAGCTCGAGCGCGCGGTATGGCCCCTGCTGAATCAGGTCGCCGGCGACCGTCGCTATCGTCTCGACCGACGCGGCCCGCTCGCCGCGCAGTTCGTACAGTCGTCGCTCGGACCGAAGCTGTCGGACGAACGTCTGGGCCTCGCCGACGCTGCCCGAGAACGTGAGGGCCGTCCGGTCGGCGACAGGCTCGATCTTTCGAGCCCGTTTGCTGGTTACGAAGCGACCACCCAGGCTCGCTCGCCTGTCGGCGGCGAGAACGACACCGTTCGGTCCGACGACGCCGACTGTCGTCGTGCCAGTTTCGACGATTCTACTCGAGTCGTCCGCCGTTCCTTCCCCGAGAGGGGCCTGAAACCCGTCAGTCGCAGGACTGATCGATTCCGGCTCGCGTCCGGGACGGAACCGATCGTCGGTTGTTCGTCGCATACACCGTACGAGCGGCCCCGCCGGATTAACTGTTAGCTAAAATATATTTTAGCTGCGGGTGCGTACGAACCCGGCTCGGCGCTGCTGTGAATCGGACCCGCAACGAGCGACCTTAGAGGTCCATCCCGCCGTTGACGTCGATCACTTCGCCCGTCACGTACGACGACTCCTCGCTCGCGAGGAACCGGACGACAGAGGCGATGTCCTCGACCTCCGCCAGCCGCTCGAGCGGAATCCCCGAGACGATCCGGTCGAGGACTTCGTCGGGGACGCTCTCGACCATGTCCGTCCGCGTGAACCCGGGTGCGACGCAGTTGGCCGTCGACCCGCCCTGGGCGAACTCGAGCGCGATCGTTCGCGTGAACCCGAACATGCCGCTCTTTGCGGTGGCGTAGTTCGCCTGCCCGAAGTTCCCCTGTTTGCCGACGACGCTCGAGATGTTGATCAGCCGGCCCTCCTCGGCGTTCCAGATGTCGTCGTAGAACTCCTGAGTGCAGTTGAACATCCCGCCGAGGTTGACGTCCATGACGCGATCCCACTCCTCGCGGCTCATCTCGGTAAACTGCTTGTCGGCCGTGATGCCCGCGTTGTTCACCAGCACGTCCGCCGGGCCGAACGCCTCGTGACAGATCTCGCGCAGCCGCTCGACGTCCTCGCGGTCCGAGACGTCGGCCTGGGCGGCGACCGCCGACCCGCCGGCAGTCTCGACGGCGTCGACCGCCTCCCGGGCCGCTTCCTCTGAGGACCGGTAGTTGATGACCACGCTCGCACCCTCGCTGCCGAGACGTTCCGCGATCCCCCGACCGATACCGCGCGCTGAGCCCGTTATGACGCAGGTTCGTCCCTCCATAGACATGTTCGGTGACATGTTCTACGGCCACTGATAAATAACGACATGTGGAATGAACTAACAAGACGAGCGTCGGGGGGCGGGCGAGCCTTACCGTTCGGCAGCCTGGTCGATCCAGTTCTCGATTCGGCTCGGCGAGATTCCCGTCTCGGCGGCGAGTTCCGCGGCGTCCGCGTCCGCGAGGTCGTCGAACGTCTCGATGCCGGCCGCCGAGAGGTCCTCGGCGTAAGCCTGTCCAACGCCGTTCAGTTCCGTGAGATCGTCGGGTTCGGCCTCGAGGGCGGTTTCCCCGCCGTCGCCCTCGGTGACCTCGTCGACGACCTCCTCGTCGACCGTCATTTCGCCCGGCTCCGCGGGCGTTTCCTGAACGTCGTCTTCGCCGCGGGCCTCGATCTCCTCGTCCGATCGGGTGACGGTCTCGGCTTCCGCCTCGAGGTCTTCGTCGACCCGGGATCGCTCCTCGAACCACTCGCAGACGTCCGGCCAGAGTTCGTCGTGGCTCCGCGAGGAGACCGACATGCCGATGTGGCCCGTCGCGAACTCCATGATCTCGGTGTCCTCGGCCGGGATGGCCTCGTTGAACGGCTTCGAGGCCCCCGGCGGGATGAGGTGGTCGTACTCCGCGACGATCTGGAGGACCGGCACGTCGATGTTCTCGATGTCGACGTGTTTCCCGTCCAGGTGGAGTTCGTTGTCGATCAGCTTGTTCTCCTGGTAGATGTCCTCGATGAACTGCTCGTAGGCCCGGCCCGCGACGTCGATCCCCTCCGAGAGCCACCGTTCCATCCGGGCGAAGTTCTCGACGAAGTCCTCGTCCTCGACGTTGTCGTAGAACCGGACGTACTTCGTCACGTTGTTCGCGACGGGGTCCATCAGCGCGAACCCGACGTCCAGGAACTCCGCGGGGACGTTGTCGAACGTCTCCGTGACCTTCTCGGGGTCGTAGTAGTCCTCGGCACCCCACAGTTCGAGGACGCCGCCGTCGCCGGCGAAACAGAGCCCGGCGGCCATCAGCCCGAGGTTACGGACCTTCTCGGGGTGGAGGGCGGTGTACATCGCGGACATCGTCCCGCCCATACAGTAGCCGAGGACGTTGATCGCGTCCTGGCCGGAGCGGTCGCGGACGACGTCGACGCAGTTGTCGATGTACCGGTCGACGTAGTCCTCGAGTCCGAGGGAGCGATCGAGCTTCGAGGGCTCGCCCCAGTCGATCAGGTAGACGTCGAACCCGGCCTCGAGCAGCGTCTGGACGACCGAGCGGTCCGGCTGCAGGTCGAGGATGTACGGCTTGTTGATCAGCGCGTAGACGATGAGGATCGGGACGTCGTACTGCTCGTCGGTCCGGGACTCGTAGTGGAGCAGTTCGAGCTTGTTCTCCTCGTAGACGACCTCGCTGGGCGTCTTCCCGACGTCGACGTTCTCGAGGGTCTCGGTCCGCTCGGGCGCGACCTGGCTCTTCTCGGCCAGGTCGGCCGTCGCTTCCCAGGCTTTCCGCTGGAAGTCCAGTGCGGTTGCGTACGGGTTGTTCATTGCTCGCTATCGCCCTCCGTCTCGCTTCCCTCGAGGTGCTCGAGGTGCTCGAGGTGCTCGAGTACGCGGTCGAGTTTCCGCTCGACGTCGTGCTGGCGGCGCTCGAGTTCGACGAGTCGGTCGCCGACCTCGACGACGTCCTCCTCGGTCGCGAAACCGAGCGACCGCAGCGTCTCCTGGGAGGCCTCGTCGGCCTGCTGCTGGAGTTCGAGGACGTCGCCGACGGTCTCGCCGGTCATCTTCGCGAAGGCGGTCGTCGACATGACCTCCTTGAACGCCTCGTTGGCCGTGTTGAGCCAGATGTCGCGGAACTCCTCGACGTCGACGTCCTCGCCCTCGAGCACGTCGTTCATCCGCTCGACCATCTGCTCGGAGGCCCCCATCCAGGACTCGTAGGCCCGCGCGTACCCCTCGACGCCGTCCGAGATCTCCTCTTCCTCGCTCATCTCGCCGACCGCGTCCGACCAGCTCTCGACGAACTGGGCCTGGGCCTCCATGTTGTCCTCGAGCGCCTCGAGGAACTGTTCGTTCCACTGTTCGACGAACGCGTTCCAGTTCCCCGCCTGGGGAGGTTGTGAGTCCGACATTGGCGAAAATTGTGTAAGTAGTGTAAAAAGTCTGGCCCCGGCGTCAGGCCGACACGTCGAACTCGTCGGCGGTCTCCTCGACGTTCTCGGCGACGGCCGAGACGTTGCGTTCCATCTGCTCGTGGGCCTCGAGCGCGGTGTCGAAGGACGTGTCGATCATCTCGGCGTAGTTGTCGGCGAACTCGTCGTAGGCGTCCTCGGACTCGTGGACCGCCTCGATCATGGCCTCCATCGACTGCATCTGGGCTTCCGTCGCGGAGTCGACGCCCTCGTCGACGAGGTCGCGCATGTCGTCGAACTCGGCGGCCTCCTCGGGCATCGTGGACTCGAGCGCGTCGAAGTACGCGTGGAGCGCGCTGCGAGTAAACTCGGCGTTGGACTCGGCCAGCGATTCGGAGGTCTCGAGGGCGTCGGCCATCGCGCTCATCGAGGTCTTCTGGGCCTCGAGGGCGTCGTGGGCGAAACGCTGGGATTGTTCGAGGGCGGTGCGCTGTGCGTCGAAGACGGCGGTGAGTGGGTTCTGGGTCATGGTTGGTGTGGTGTCGTGGTGTGTCGGGTGTGATCGGATTCGGGGTCTGCCGTGTGTCGGGTGGGTAACGGGATCGCGACGTTACTCGTCGTCATCGTCCCGGTCGCGTTTGACCGGCACGACGATCGTCTGGACGATATCGCCCTCTTCGATGTCGAGGGCTTCCCGTTCGGGGCCGGGAATGCTGATCCGACCGCCGCTCTGGACGCGAGCCTTGAACGTCGCCGTCCCCATGTTCATCGGCCCGAACGCCGACAGTTCCTCGAAGGGGTTCGACGACGCGGAGGTCGCCTCCAGCAACTGCTTCATCATCTCCTGCTGGGACTGAGCAACCTGCTCGCCGGCTTCCTGCATTCCCTGGGTGAACATCGCGGGCGGAAACCACGGCGAGCGGTCGGAGTCGTCCGTCATCACCCGTACCAACGACGGCGTCGCTAATAAGCGTTTCCACTAGATACCATTTGATGGCATCAGATGGGTCGGTCGGGACGATACCGACGGTGACCGACGCTCTCGATTCCCTCATGCTTCCGATTCCCACACATCGAAACGGGGTGTAACCAGATCTTACGGCATCCGAGGGATAGTAAAAACCGATTGGATGAGCCAAAGAAGTGATAACCTCCCCCACCCTAGTTCGGTCGTAGATGTCTCACCAGAACTCCGGGACACCCGATTTCGCCGCCGTGACGGACGCCTGGACGACGATGACGCAGAGCTTCTTCCAGAGTGCGACCGCTGCAAACCGGGCGGCAGTATCGGCGATGATGCCCACGACCGACGACCAGCGTTCGTCGGCGTCCGCGTCGCCCTCGAGCGGCCGCTCGGGTGACGAAACCGTCCCCGCGTCGATCCCATCGGTCGATCACTCCGACCTCGACTGGGAGTTCGACCGCACGGTCGACGACCGCGACGAGATCTCCGTCGGGGATACCGTCACGTTCGAGAAGTCCCTGACCGACGAGGACGTTCGCGCGTTCGCGACGATCAGCGGCGACACCAACCGACTCCACCTCGACGACGAGTTCGCCGCCGGCACCCGGTTCGGCGAGCGAATCGTTCACGGGACGCTCGTCTCCGGGCTCATCAGCGCCGCGCTCGCGCGCCTTCCGGGGCTGACGATCTACCTTTCCCAGGACCTCGAGTTCAGCGGTCCGGTCGGGATCGGCGACCGCGTCTCCGCGCGCGTCGAAATCGTCGAAGCGCTTGGCAACGACCAGTACCGCCTCGAGACGGTCATCCGCGACGAGGACGACGATGCGACCGTCATTGACGGCGAAGCGGTCGTCCTGATCGACGAAATGCCCGACGGGTCGTAACGCCCGTTCCGTCGTCCGCCCGGTTCGAAACGCAGTGTCCGTTCACGGCCTGCGGTTCCGATCCCGATCCCAGTCCTGTCTCTCTTTCTCGTCGACCCCGCCGAGGACGACCCGCGAGTCCGTCTCAGATAGTATAAGTGCGTCCTCCGGAAAGGGACGGCCATGTCACTGTTCGGGACAGCCGGGATCCGCGGCCCGGTCGAAGAGATCACGCCCGCGCTCGCGCTCGAGGTCGGCCAGGCCGCGGGCCGGCCGGGAGAAACGTTCGTCGTCGGCCGTGACGGCCGCGAAACCGGTGCGGCGCTGGCCGCCGCGATGGAGGCCGGCCTCGAGAGCGCCGGAGCCGACGTCTACCGCCTCGGCCAGGTGCCGACGCCCGCGCTGGCGTTCGCCTCGCAGGGCCGCCGCGGCGCGATGATTACCGCGAGTCACAACCCGCCGACGGACAACGGGATCAAACTGTTCGCCGACGGCGTCGAGTACGACCGAGAGGCCGAACGCGGGATCGAAGACGGGGTCGCCGAGGGTGCCCCTCTCGCTTCCTGGGAGCAGTGGGGCGATTCCGAACGGGTCGAGGTCCTCGACGACTACCGCGACGCGGTCGCCGACTACGTCGCCGCGCGGTTCGGCGACGCCGATGGAGCACCTCTCGAAGGACTCTCCGTTGCCGTCGACTGTGGCAACGGCATGGCCTCGGTGGCGACGCCGCAGGTGCTCGAGCGACTGGGCGCGGAGGTCGTCGCGGTCAACGCAAGCGTCGACGGCCACTTCCCGGCCCGCGAGAGCAAGCCGACGCCGGAGACGCTCTCGGACTTCTCGACCTTTCTTTCGGCCGCGCGCGAGGACGGCTCCGCGTTCGACCTGGGACTCGCCCACGACGGCGACGCCGACCGCCTCGTGGTCCTCGGCCCAGACGGCGACGTGATCCACGAGGATACCGTCCTCGCGGTCGTGGCGGCACACTACGCGGCCGAGAGCGACGCCGACGATCCGGTCGTGGTCACGACGCCGAACGCCTCCGCACGGATCGACGAGCAGGTCCGGGAGGCCGGCGGTCGCGTCGAACGCGTCCGACTGGGCGCGCTCCACGAGGGAATCGCCCGCGAACGCCGCGCCGGCGACGCGGACACCGAAGTCGTCTTCGCGGCCGAACCCTGGAAGCACATCCACACCGCCTTCGGCGGCTGGATCGACGGCGTCGCCAGCGCCGCGGCCGTCTCCGCACTCGTCGCCGAGGCCGGCGACACCGATCGGCTGCGCGAACCCGTCACCGAACGCCCCTACCGGAAGGTCAGCGTCGACTGCCCCGACGACGCCAAAGCCGACGTCATGGCCGGCCTCGAGTCCGAACTGCCGGCCGCGTTCCCCGAAGCCGCCGTCGACACCGACTACGGGGTCCGCCTCACGTTCGAGGACGCGTTCTGGGTGCTCGTCCGGCCCAGCGGGACGGAGCCGTACGTACGCATCTACGCCGAGAGCGACGACGTCGATACCCTGATCGGGGACGCTCGTGAGGTCGTCGAGGCGACCGTCGCCGACCGGAGCTAACCGCTCGAGCGACGATCCGTTCCTTCGCTCGTAGTAAATCGGTGTTCCGAGAGCCCACGCGCCGGTTCGCGTGAGGACGTCCGTCGATTCCGACGGCTATAAACCCTGTCTCCTCACTAGCCGTGTCTAATGCCACGAAACAGGCGGACGTTCTTGACAGGTGCTGGTGCCGCTGGGCTCGCGGGGCTGGCTGGCTGCGTCGGTGGATTCGGCGACGACGGCGGCGATTCCGAAGCACGGATCGGCATGGTGTACGCAACCGGCGGCCTCGGCGACAACTCGTTCAACGACATGGCCCAGCAGGGGCTGTTGGACGCCGAGGACGACTTCGACATCGCGTTCGACGAACGTGAGCCGGAGACGGAAGGCGAGTTCACCGGTGCACAGCGGGACTTCGCCGAGTCCGGCGACTACGACCTCGTCTCCTGTATCGGCTTCGCACAGCTCGATGCGCTCGAGGAGAACGCGGATGCCTACCCCGAACAGGACTTCATCATCATCGACGAGGTCCTCGAAGTGGACAACGTCCGAAGCTACATCTTCGGCGAGCCGGAGGGGTCGTTCCAGGTCGGTCACCTCGCTGGACTGCTGACGGACATGGAGTTCGCCGCGGCCGAAAGCGAGACGAACCCCGACGCGAACACGGTCGGGTTCGTCGGCGGCGTCGAATCGCCGCTGATCGAGTCGTTCGAGGCCGGATTCAAAGCCGGCGTCGAGTACGCGAACGAGGACGCGGAGGTCGTCACCTCCTACGTCGGCGACTTCAACGACACCGCCGGCGGTCAGGAGGCCGCGCTGTCGATGTACCAGGACCAGGACGCCGACATCGTCTTCCACGCGGCGGGCCGAACCGGCGTCGGCGTGCTCCAGGCCGCACAGTCCGAGGGTCGGTTCGCGATCGGCGTCGACGCCGACCAGTCGCTGACCGAACCCGACTACGCTGACGTCATCCTCGCGAGCATGGTCAAGCAGGTCGACACCGCGGTCTACTCCGCGGTCGAATCCGTCGTCAACGACGAGTTCGAGGGCGGGGAAACCGAACGCCTCGGCCTCGAGGAAGAGGGCGTCAGGGCAGTCTACGGTGACACGATCGGGGACGAGATCCCCGACGACGTCAAGGGCGCACTCGACGAGTCCAGGCAGGCGATCATCGACGGCGAGATCGACGTCCCACAGGAACTGTAATCGCATGACCGACTCCGGCACAGGCACCACTACCGAGGAAGGGGAAGCCGCTCGAGGGGGCACCGATCCCGGCTCGAGGCGGACGGCCGATCTGGCCGTCCACCTCGACGGGATCACGAAGCGGTTCCCGGGCGTCGTTGCCAACGACGACGTCGACCTCCGCGTCGAACGGGGGTCCGTCCACGCGTTACTCGGGGAGAACGGGGCAGGGAAGACGACGCTGATGAACGTCCTCTACGGGCTCTATCAGCCCGAAGGGGGGCGGGTCGTCGTCGACGGCGAGGAACGCTCCTTCGACTCCCCGCGGGACGCCATCGACGCGGGGATCGGGATGATCCACCAGCACTTCATGCTGGTCGACACGATGACCGTCGCGGAGAACATCGCGCTCGGCAACGAACCCCGGAAGTGGTTCGGACTCGCGGTCGACCGCAAACGGATCAACCGCGAGATCCGTGACCTCTGCGACCGGTACGGGTTCGACGTCGATCCGGGAGCGACGGTCGCCGACCTCAGCGTCGGCGCACAGCAACGCGTCGAGATCCTCAAGGCGCTGTACCGCGGGGCGGACGTGCTCATCCTCGACGAGCCGACGGCCGTCCTCACGCCCCAGGAGGTCGAGGGGCTGTACGACGTCCTCGAGGAGCTTACGGCCCAGGGGAAGACGATCATCTTCATCACGCACAAACTCGGCGAGGCGACCCACGCGGCCGACGAGATCACGGTCCTCCGGGACGGGAAATCCGTCGGCACGGTCGACCCCGAGGGGACGACCCAGGACGAACTCGCCGAGTACATGGTCGGCCGCGAGGTGCTGCTGGAAGCCGAGGCCGACCCCTGCGAGACGGGCGACGTGGTCCTGTCGGCGGACGACGTCGTCGTCGAAGACGAACGCGACGTCGAGGTCGTCTCCGGGATCGATCTCGAGATCCGGAGCGGCGAGATCTTCGGCATCGCGGGCGTCGACGGCAACGGCCAGGGGGAACTGATCGAAGCCATCACCGGACTCCGGACCCCCGACGAGGGGACGATCACCTTCGACGGCGAGGACGTGACTGACTGGTCCCGCCGCGAGCGGATCGACGCCGGGATGGCGTACGTTCCCGAGGATCGCCACAAACAGGGACTGGTCATGCCGTTCGATCTCGTCGAGAACGGCGTGCTCGGCAGTCAGCGCTCCGAGGAGTTCGCCAACTCCGGGCGGATCGACTGGAACGCCGTCCGCGATCACTCCGAAGAGATCATCGAAACCTACGACGTGCGGCCGCCCAACCCGGATGCCGACGCGGTGTCGCTGTCGGGCGGCAACCAGCAGAAGTTCATCGTCGGCCGCGAGTTCGAACGCGATCCCGACCTCGTGGTCGCGACTCACCCCACTCGAGGGGTCGACATCGGTTCGACGGAGTTCATCCACGACCGACTGCTCGAACTCCGCCAGGAGGGGGTCGCCATCCTGCTCGTCTCCTCCAAACTCGACGAGGTGCGGAGCCTCTCGGACCGACTGGGAGTTATCTACGAGGGCGAGTTCATGGACGTGACCGATCCCGACGATCTCACCGAGGAGGAACTGGGACTGCTGATGGCGGGCCAGCGCCCGTCGGAGAACGCCGACGCGGATGCGAGCTTCCGCGGCGACGGGTCCGGCGCTTCCGGAGGCCGTGGGGGCGACGGACGCGACGAACCTACGGGTGATTCGGCATGAGGGACCGGGTCGAACGGCTGCTCGAGCGACTCGTTCGCGCCTCGGCCGTCGAACGGATCGCGGTCAGCGTCGCCGCGCTGTTCGCCTCGATCCTCGTCGGCGCCGTCCTCGTGTTCGTCTCCGGCGGGTTCGCCTCGTGCCGAACGGGGCTCGAACTGGCCGGCTGGACGTTCTGTTACAACCCGGTCCAGGTCTACTACGAGCTGTTCCTCGGCGCGATGGGCCACCCGCTTCAGGGCGGCTGGTCGCCGATGAACTACAGCCTGGCGACGACGCTCCAGCAGACGACGCTGCTGATCTTCACGGGGCTGTCGGTCGCCGTGGCCTTCCGCGCGGGACTGTTCAACATCGGGACGCAGGGACAGTTAGTCGTCGGTGGGCTCGCGACGGCCGTCAGCGTCGTCTACGCGGCGGCGATCGTCCCCGGCGGGCTCGTCGGGACGATCGTCCTCATTCCGATTGGCGTCCTCGTCGGCGCGATCTTCGGCGGCCTGTTCGGGGCGATTCCCGGCGCGCTGAAAGCTTACGCCGACGCGAACGAGGTGATCACGACGATCATGCTCAACTTCGTCGCGGTCGGGGTCACCTCGACGCTGCTGTCCTGGCAGTTCCAGGACCCCAACAGCAGCAATCCCCAGACTCAGCCCGTGCCGGAGTACGCCGAGATTCCGACCATCCCGTACGTCGGCTTCGGGGGCCGGATGGACTTCTCGCTGCTAGCGTTTGCCTTCGCGGTCGCGCTCATGGTCGGCGTCGCCTGGCTGCTCGCCCGCACCTCGTTCGGGTACGAACTCCGGACAAGCGGCGTCCAGCCCGAGGCCGCCGCCTACGGCGGCGTCGACGACAAGCGCATGGTCGTCTCGAGCATGACGCTCTCGGGCGCGCTCGGCGGGATCGGCGGCGCCTTCTGGGTGCTGATGGTCCACGGGCGCTGGCTCGAGAACGTACCGGAACTCGGGTTCGACGGGATCGCCGTCTCGATCCTGGCGGGGAACAACCCGCTCGGGGTCGGCGCCGCGGCGTTCCTGTTTGGCATCCTCCAGAGCGGGAGCCGGTCGATCGGTACCGCGACGGACGTGCCGCCGGAACTGGTCGGCGTGCTCAGCGGGCTCATCATCCTCTTCGTGGCGATGCCGGAGTTCTTCCGGATGATCGGCTCGCGGTACGTCGGCGTCGAGCGGGAGCGGCCCGCTCGAGCGGACGGCGGGGAAGCCGGAAGCGACGACGGAGGTGATGCCGATGCGTGATCGACTGCCGATCCCCGAATCGGGCTACATGCAGGCAGTCGTCGGCGGCGGGCTGGTCGCGACCGTCCTCTTCCTCGCGCTCGCCAGTCCGAGCACGCACACGGCGACGCTGCGGCTGGCGGTCCCGATCGCGCTGGCGGCCATCGGCGGCATCTTCGCCGAGAAAAGCGGGGTCATCAACATCGGTATCGAGGGGCTGCTGATCGTCTCGGCGTTTACCGGCGTCGTGGTCACGTTCCGGCTCGGCTCCGGCGAATCCACGCTGCTGATCTCTCACCACTGGTGGGGGCTGCTCGCGGGCGTGCTCGTGAGCACGCTGTTCGCGCTCGTGTTCGCGGTCGTCTGCATCGAGTTCAAGGCCGACCAGATCATCGCCGGCCTGGCGGTCTGGCTGATCGCGCTCGGGCTCGCGCCGTTCGTCTCGCGGATCGTCTTCGAGAGCCCCAACACGGCCACCGTCGGGACGTTCGACAACGTGACGGTACCGGTGCTCTCCGAGCTCCCGCTCGTGGGCTACCTGCTGTTCGACACCCCGCCGCAGGTCTGGATCATGCTGATCTCGGCCGTCCTCGGCTGGTACCTGCTCTCGCGGACGAGCTTCGGCCGGTGGGTCGTCGCGAGCGGCGAGAACCCGAAGGCGCTGGACACCGCCGGCGTCGACGTCCGGAAGGTCCGCTACGCGGCGGTCCTCCTCTCGGGCGTGTTCGCCGGGCTCGGCGGGGCCGGCTTCGCGCTCGGCCAGCTGGGCACGTTCGCCGGCGGCGGCGAGACCGACATCGGCGGGCGAGGGTTCATCGCCATCGCGACCTACCTGTTCGCGAACTACCACCCGATCGGCGCGCTTGCGGGCTCGTTCCTCTTTGCCGGCCTCGACGCGATCCAGGTCCGGCTCCAGGCGGCCGGCTACGCCGTGCCGACGGAGCTGATCCGGACGATCCCGTACGTGACGGTGATCATCGTCCTGGTCTTCGTCGGCAAGACCAGACTGCCCGAGGCGGCCGGCGAGAACTACGAGTCCGGCGAGGACTGACTGCCTTCCGGCGAGGCGATCGCCGGTCGATGCCTTCTTGCCCCTCCTCGAGGCAGTACAGGTCACCATGAGTGGCGAAAAATCGAACGACGCCGGCGACCGCGACGACCGGGCCCTCATCGAGCGCGCCCGCGAGATCCAGTCGCAGGCTCACGTTCCCTACTCCGAGTACGCGGTCGGCGCGGCGATCGAGACCGTAGACGGCGAGGTGTTCGTCGGCTGCAACCTCGAGAACGCGAACTTCAGCAACAGCCTCCACGCCGAGGAGGTGGCGATCGCCGAGGCGGTCAAGAACGGCCACGGCGAGTTCACGCGGCTCGCGGTCAGTTCGGACCGCCGGGACGGCGTCACCCCCTGCGGGATGTGTCGCCAGACGCTCGCGGAGTTCTGCGACGACGACCTGCGGGTCATCTGTGACGAGGGCGAGGGCGAGGGCGAGGGAGTGGAACCGACGGAGTACGCGCTGGGAGAGCTCCTCCCGAACACGATCAGCGAGGAGACGCTCGAGTAGCGCGTTTCGGCCCTATTCCGCCTCGATCCGTTCCTCGAGCCGTTCCCGGAGGATCGTCCGGTGACACCGCTTCTTGTCGGTGTTCTCGTAACAGACCAGCGCGAGCGACTCGCCGGACTCGATGCGTGCCTCGAGGTCCGCCAGGGCCGCCCGTGCCTTCGGGTCCGTCTCGATGTGATCGCGGTACGCGTCGGCGAAGTCGACCCGATCCCAGGCCGCGTCGTGGGCTCCTTCCTCGCACAGTCCTTGCATCTTGAACTCCTCCTCGGCCGCCTTGGCGGCCTCGAGGAGGTCGGCGGGCGGCCCCAGCGCGGGGCGGTTCTCGTCGACCGCGGCGTGAAACCACGGCGCGGGCGTTCGGACGACCCCGACGAGCGTCGTCTCCGGCGGCAGGTCGGCCCGGTCGTGCTGGAGGGCGGCGACGTAGGTGTCAGCGAGCGATCCGGATTCGGTACCGCGTGCCATACCGGCGGTACGCGTGCCCCGCATTTATATACGGTGCCGGCCCGAACCCCCGCGTCGAATGCCAGCCGACAGCGAAGATCCGAACGCGGACGTACAGTACCACCTCGAGGTCGCCCCCGAGGACGTCGCGGACACCGTCCTCCTGCCCGGGAACCCGGAGCGCCTCGAGAAGATCGTCGCCCACTGGGACGACCACGAGATCCGCGCCCACCACCGCGAGTACCGGACCGCGACGGGCAGCTACGAAGGGACGCCGATCTCGGTCACCTCGACGGGGATCGGCAGCCCCTCGGCCGCCATCGCGGTCGAGGAACTGGCCCGCGTGGGCACGGACACGTTCATCCGGGTCGGGTCCTGTGGCGCGCTCCAGCCCGAGATGGAGGTCGGCGACCTCGTCATCACGACCGGCGGGGTCCGCCAGGAGGGCACCAGCGACGAGTACGTCCGTGAGGACTACCCGGCCGTCGCCGACCACGAGGTCGTCAGCGCGCTCGTCGCCGCAGCCGAGCGACTGGGCTACGACTACCACACCGGCGTCACCATGAGCGCCGACTCCTTCTACGCGGGCCAGGGCCGGTCCGGCTACGACGGCTTCGAGGCAGCCAGCTCCGAAGACCTCGTCGACCAGCTCGTGGAGGCAAACGTCAAGAACATCGAGATGGAGGCAAGCGCCATCCTCACGCTCGCGAACCTCTACGGGCTGCGCGGCGGCGCGGTCTGTACGGTCTACGCCGACCGCGACGGCGGCGAGTTCCGCACCAAAGGCGAGTCCCGGGCCGCCGAGACGGCGACGCTCGCGACGCACCTGCTGGCGAAGATGGACGAGGCCAAGCGCGAGGCCGGCGTCGACCGCTGGCACGCGGGACTCTCGCTGGATCTCGAGGACGTCTGAACCGGACGGTCGAAATCGACCCCGACGCCGGGAAGGAAGCGGCCCCGCGGCCGCCACTACGTGAAACACGTCGAGCGGGCGGCCCGAGAACGACGCCGTCCCTACTCTCGATTTCGAACGACGCCTTCGTCCAGGACCTTCCGGTTCGGCACGATGTACTCCTCGGAGTCGTTCTCGATCTTCGTGACGAACAGATCGACCTCCTGGACGATCCCCGACTGGTCGCCGATCCGGACCTCGTCGCCGATCCCGTAGGGCTGGTTCAACAGGAGGTAGATCCCTGCAGCACTCGAGACGAGGAAGTCCTTGAACGCGACCGTGAAGACGATTACGACGCCGACGGCGTACACCGTCAGTAGGATCAACAGCGCGAGAACGTGGACGCCGATCTGTCCCAGTGCGATGATGAACGTGACGTAGAGAACGGAGTACTTGATCAGTCGCGGAAGCAGTGAAATTTCGGGGAGCTTGACCCCCCGTAGATACTCGCTGACCGCGAGTTCGGACTTGTCCGCGATGATGAACCCGAGGATGAGCACCAGGACGGCGACGAAGACCTGCGGGATGAACTCCGTCACCCGGAACCAGAACGCGTCGGTGTTCAGCAACTGGGCGATGTGGATCGCCGTCAGGATCGCGATCCCGTAGATGAACCACGAACTCAGTCGAGCGACGATCTCGACGGTGGACGTACCGAGCGACTGGGCCGTCCGCTCGAACGGCGTCCCCTCGACCGCGTCGGGCACTCCCGCCGCCGTGAGCAACTCCTTGTTGAGCCGCCCGACGAGGTAGCCGACGACGAGGCCGAGCGCGAGGACTGCGGCGGCGATGACCGCCGGCTCCTCGATGAACGTCTGCCAGTCCATGTCAGTAGGCCTCCGGGTCGACCTCCAGGATCATCTCGCCGCCCTTGAACGCCCGGACGAGCCCGTCGCTCTCCGAGAGTACGATCGCGATCGCGTTCGTGTCCCTGGTGATCGCGCCGCCGGCCATGTGGCGCGCACCCAGCCCCTTCGGAATGTCGACCCCCTCCGCCGACGGCTCGAGGTAGCGATACGCCGAGACGATCTTGCCCGCGTCGGAGATGACGAACGCGCCGTCGAGCCGGGAGAACTCCTTCAACATTACGTTGACGATCGGATCACCGACGTGGACGTGGGACTTCTCGAAGGGGTTGTACGACAGCGGTCGGGACTTGTTCATCACCTTGCCCGCGTCGCCGACGACGAACAGCGCGCCGACGGGTTTGCCCTTCTGGCCCTTCTTGCCGAGTTCGATCGCCAACTCGAGGACGGCCTTGATGACGTCGGGTTCGGCCCGCGACTTGGCGAAGAGATCGTAGATCCCCGTGTGGTCGTCGGCGCTCGCCCGCACGCGGGAGACGGTATCGATCTCGTTGTCGAAAAGCCGCGTCGCGCAGGCGAGTTCGTCGCCGTCCTCGATCACCCCCTCTTCGAACGCACCCTCGAGGCCGAACTTGATCCGGTCGGAGACGTCGTCGAACGCGAGCGGAAGTTCGACGAATGTATCCGCACCGACGTCGTTGTCGGTGCCGACGACGATGACGTCGACGTCGTCGATCGTCGCGAACCGCTCGTAGTAGGATCCGCTCGGCGAGAACAACAACACGCCGTCGACACTCGAGAAGAGATCCCCGAACACGTCGTCTAACCCGTCCATTGCTTTTACAAGTTGGTTCCGCGCGAATAAGCGTTTTGGGACGTCTGACGTTCGTCTGTCGCTTTTCTCTCCCGTAGGCTGCGTTTATTGATCTCGTGCCGGTCGTGATACGTTGTTGACAACGTGATCCCGCTGGTTCGGACTCGAGTAGACGAGACGGATGGTGTCCCGGGTGGTGAGGGTGGTGAGGGTGGTGAGGGTGCCGGCACGCTCGAGGGAACCCCTTCGACTGGAAAAGGCGCGGACCGGATTCGAACAACGCGAAGACGTGCTCACTCCGTTGTGCGCGTCTTCTCTCGTTCGAACCGGTCCTGCTCTTCGCTCACTTCGTTCGCTCATGCGCGGGACCGGATTCGAACCGGCGGACCCCTACGGGACAGCGTCCTAAGCGTCGCGGTTCACAGACCGGCTAAGACCCCGAATTTCGCCCGTTTCTGCTTCCGACAGGGTGCAAAATGGGGGCAAGAATTATAAAAGTACCTGAGTTACAGCGCCAGCCGCTACCTTCGTTCTCGCACCGATGACGCGGGGAAGGTGTTACTATCTCACGAACCTACAGCGACCAAGTGTTCGCGGCAATATCTGCGAGTTCAGACGTACGCTCCTGGATAGAGTCGAGGTTCCAGTCGTTGTAGTCGTCAGCGAGCCGCTGAGTCATAACGACATCTGAGGTGGCGTACTCACTCTTTTTCGTCTCAAACGGGTTATTGCTCGCTCGGATGTTCTTGTCCGTTTCGAGGAGGGTTAGATTCCCGAGCCTGTCACGGTGCTGTTCAAACGTTGCCTGAGTAGTATCCAGCGTGGTGACCCAAGCACTGTGTTTTGTCGCGGTGTAAGCGGACCGAGGAGCGATGTGTTCTAACTCGTAGTCGTCCATTCGGTCAATGTTCCCGTTGTAGTGGACTTCCTCAATGCGCTTTAGCATATACTTCGTCCGGTTGTTCAACTTGACGCGCTTGTTCTCAATACCCGCTTTGAACTCGGCGTCGCTCGGGTACTTTTCTCGTAGGTAGTCTGCCATCTGTTCCACCGGTTCGCTTCCGTCGAAAACAGTGGAGCAAAGTTCGGAATAGATGCGGTCCAACTGGCTACCAGTGGCATAGTTGGCGACTTTCCAGCGAACCAGGAAGCGTTCGAGGACGCCGAGCGCTTCCATCACTTTGTTCGGGTTGTCAAACTCGCGGAAGATGCGCAGCAGTAGCGTACGGGCCTGAACGGACTTGACGTAGTGAAGGTGCGTCAGTTTCTCGTTGATTGCTTCATTGCCACTGCGGTCAAACCGGTTGATGTCTGCGTTCACTATCCGCATGTACAGTTCGGACTGTTCTGTGACATCCGTCAGATAGGATTCCAGAGTGATGTCGGGTGAGGAGCGCACCTCCTCGATGATATCTTGGAAGATGTCGTAGAGCTTGTAATCGGAAACGGCATCGGAGAAGTCCGGCTCGGGAGCGGACATAATGTAGTGTCGGAAGAAGCGGCTCGGTTTGTTTAGGTTCGGAACCGTGTTGTCAATAGTCGTCTGCCATGACTGCCGTACTGCCTCATAATCCACTTCGTCATCTTGGGCAGCAATGCTGAAGACGTGGTTTTTCATCAAGTCAACCGAAGATAGTTCCAGTCCGCGTTCGTTTAGCGTCTCGAAAAGTCGGAACGCCGACTGCTCCTCGGTACACTCGATAGTGACGAGCGTGACGGAACTCAACAGTTTCTTCCTGAGCGTGTCTGTTTCATCTACGCTGAGACTGTGAATCCGCGAGCCGTAGAATTCGAGGGCTTCGGTCAGGTTTTCCTTATCGACCTGTCCGAAATCGCAGTCCAAGATAGAGGAGAACGAGTCGTTGTCGTACTTGCTCAGAGAGAGGTTCTGATATTCCCGCTGGTCGAGGTCTTGCTCAAAGAGATACTCATCGCGGATTGCATCCGCTTGGGCGCTTTCTCCCTCATCGAGGTACTTCTGACGCATCACGGATAGCATCGTCAGGATAGTCGCTAAGCGCTGTTGTCCGTCAACCACCTCCAGACGGTCTAACTCGTTGAGTCCCGCTGAACGCTCAATCACCACTATCGAGCCGAGAAAGTGGGTTTGTCCGTCTTCCAACGACTGTAGGTCTTCCCACAACGCTCGCCACTGTTCTTCGCCCCACGAGTATTGACGCTGGTAGTCCGGAACGGTGTACCGATAGTTCCGGGAAAGGACACTCTCGATGGTATCTTCGTTAGCAGAGATACCGAGGTTACCGCTCATACGTTTTCGGAGACAAGAGATATTAATAGGTATTTCTGTTCAATTACCCCACAGAATCTATTAGATGCCTTTCGCGCCGATGAGGTGGGCAGGTCAAAGACGCTTCGAGTTCGGATACCCAGGAGCCGTAACACCTGTTTCAACAGAACGGTGGATAATCGCACAGTGCGAAGAACCTCGATAGCTACGATTCACTTCCCGAAGGAGTACGAAGGGATGTCCCGGAGTCGAAGCTCGTGAGGTCGTCAATCCGCGCCTCTAATTCCTCGACTTCCTGTTGCAGGTCCTCGGTATCTTCGTCCGTCGCGGCGAGTTGGTCTTTCAGTCCCTGGAGCCGCGACTCCTTCACGTCCTCGTCCACCTCTGCCTTTCGAATGTACTCTCTCTGTTCAACTTCATACACGTCGGACTCGGCGAGTTCCGTGACTTCGAGCGCCTCATCTACTTTGCTGGAATCGACGCTGGTCACGCGTTCACGGTCGATGCCCGCCTCCTCCAACATAGTCAGCACCTCGTCGTCGTCTTTGAGCGACCGGTTCCGCCGGGCCGTCCGCTGCACCGAGCCGTACTGTCCGCTGACGGGTTGGTCGTGGTGCAGACGGTCGAGGAGAACGCTGCTCACGTCCTGGCGAAGGTCGTTGGCGTTGCGCTGCACGTCCGACAGGAGCGTGTAGAGGTTCACGAGTGCCGCCGTTTCCATCCCGTCGAGGTCGGTCGGGTCGTGACGCTCCAGAGCATCAATCAGGAGCAGTGCATCGGCGTAGACCGCAATGTCCGGTTCTTCGCGGCTATCCTCATCGGCGTCGAAGCCAAGGGACGCATCGACCAGTGGGGAGCCGGTCGGCGTTTCGTTTTCGGTTAGCGTCCCTTCGCGGTCGTCAACCTCGAACCGTGGGTGGAGGCTGAGAACCGTCGCGTAGGGTTCGGCCTCGGGAGGCAGCCGGTCGAGGTCGAACTCCCCGTGGGCGTCCTGCACGCGCTGAAACAGCGTCTCGAACTGGTCGCGTTGCAGTGGAATCGTTCCATCGTCGTCTCGATACTCGATGAGGACGCGGTGTTCCTGCACGTCCGTGACCTGGAACGGCTTCCGAGAGAGTGGCGTCACGAGCGTCGCGTCCGAGGACAGGTCCTCAAGATTATCGAGAAGCGTGTGCCAGCTCGTGTTGAACGGCATACCGGTCTATTGGCGCTCTCGTGGCAAAAGGTTGCGGACGGCTGCTGTGGCGACGAATACGAAGGGAAATTCTCCGATGAGGCCGGTGGTCGTCAGAACACTTCGAGGTAGTCTTCCACGACCTCGCGCTCGTCCGCAGTCAGGTCGAACAGGTCGTACACTGCGTCGTCAATCTCGGCCTCAAGTTCTTCGATGTCGGTCTGCTGGACCTCGTTACGGTCTGCTTCGAGCCGGTCGAGCAGTTCCTCGACGCCGGCATCGCTTCGCGGAATCGGGATAGTCATCTCCTCTCCACTCTTGACGTTCCGCCCATCGACGGCTGCGTGGACGTACTCGGCACGACGCTTCCGTGCCTCCCGGTCATCGGAGTACATCGCCGGGTCGTTGATGGTGTCCGACCGGCCGGCCTGGACCGTGAAGTTGTCGTCCACGTCAGCTTGTACATCGGCGTTGACCGGATACCGTCGCGTCTGCCACTCGTAGGTGATGTAATCGAGTTCACCGTCGTAGTCGCCGAGGTACGCCTCGGGGAAGCGGTCGGTCTTGCTGTCGAGGTCGATGGTGTCAACGATTTCTCCAGCAGTCTCACGCATCGTTCCGAAGACATCTGCGTTGTCTTCGGTCACACAAGGGAGCTTCTCGACGTACTGGGAGCGATACTCGTAGTAGCCTCCCATCTTGACCGTCGTGATGTGCTTGAAGTAGAAGTCGAGAGCCTTGGAGTTGAGTTGGCAAACCATCTCCTCCGTAAGGTCCCGATAATCGTCTGAGAGGAGGACTGAATATGCTGTCGAGAAGTACCATGTCCCGACCTCGTCAAGCATGAAAGTAGCATCTTGTGCTCTGTTGAATAGCGATCTAATCCGCCGATATCACTAGCTTAGAAGGATGAAGCCGAGGAATTCGATTCTGTCTATGGAAATCGATATCCTCG
>NZ_FOKW01000005.1 GCF_900112205.1 Natronobacterium haloterrestre
CTACCTCCGTGCCAAAGGCCGGAGGGAACGTGGCGACCTGCGCCACGTCGTTCGCATTATCACCAAATGCCGGGTGCATATATAAGGCCGTCGAACCAGTTCCGCACCGAAACCCACTACCATGGGACGATTATTCACTTTCGTTGTGCTCGAGTCACACTAATAAACGGCCCAGCGGCTCGAGGCGGGACACGAAAGGGGGTCACGACAGTTCAGCGCAGGCTCGGTCAAAATGTCACGCGGGCGGAGGCCGGCCAGTCATCCCGCCCTGGCAGACTCGGTCGGACCGGATGAGACCCGCGTGTTCGCACACGAGTGCGCGCGTGTAATAAGGAACACGGTACCGGTACCGGGTAACGGTACCGTCCCGTTATCGGATTCGGGTATGAGCGTGCTCGAGACAGGTCACAATTCGAGAGGGTCGGAGACGTTCGAGCGGTGCCGCAGTCGGGCGAACACGTTCGGAGAGCGGCCGAATCAACCGGCGACGGGCAGAACGCATCGATGCCAATAAACCCCGTGGGTCGTAACTGGGGTACGAATGGTCCGGGACCCGATCGCTTCGGAGTCGACGCCGTCAGCGGAAGAGATCTGCGCTGCGCTCGACGACCCCGACTGCCGAGAAATCATCCGGAATCTCGACGAACCTATGACGGCCTCTGAACTCACGAACCGCTGTGAGATCCCGCAGTCGACGCTGTATCGAAAGCTCGAGTTGCTAACCGAGTCGACGCTGCTCGAGGAGACGACGGAGATCCGCCGCGACGGACACCACGCCAGCAAGTACGCCGTTGCTTTCGAGGATATCACGCTCTCTCTGGACGAAAACCGCGAACTGGCTGTCGAGATCGAACGCCCGGCCAGGAGCGCGGACGAGCGACTCGCGGAACTGTGGTCGGAGGTTCGGAAGGAAACATGAGCCCACACGCCACCAGTGGGATGGAAATCGCACTCGCTCTCGCGGCCGTCAAGACGCTGATGCTCGTGACGGGGGGTATCATCACGTACTTCGCCTTCAAGGCCTATCAGCGGACGAGACAGCGGGCCCTGGGGCTGCTCGCGTTCGGGTTCGGGCTCGTCACCTTCGGATTGGTGCTGGCCGGGATGCTCTATGAGGTACTCGAGGTTCCGCTCGCGGCGGGGATTCTGCTCGAGAGTCTGCTCGTTCTCGCGGGCTTTCTCGTGATCGCGTATTCGCTGTACGTGCAGTAAGTGTGGTGTGGTCGTCCCGGCTTCGACGCCGGGTGTGTCGAACCTCTTCTCCTCTGTTTTCGGTCGCCGTTCGGTTTCGCCGTCGCTGTCCTCGTGACTGGCGACGGATAGGACGCGGTCGGGCTATCGGCTACCTGAAGCCGAATGGGCCTCGAGGCACAGCGAGAGAAGACAGACGGGCGGGGAGGGCAGAAGCGAAAGTCAGCGGTTCAGCGTGTGGATCGCGTGGCCCAGCGCGTTCTCCGCGGCCTCCATGACCGACTCGGACAGCGTGGGGTGGGCGTGGACCGTCGAGGCGACGTCCTCGAGGGTCGCGCCGAGTTCGATCGCGAGTCCGAGTTCGGCGATCAGTTCGGAGGCCTCGGGGCCGACGATGCCCGCGCCGAGGACGTACCCCTCCTCGGCCTCGGCGACGATCTTGACGGAGCCGTCGGCGTGGCCGGTCGTCAGCGCCCGACCGCTCGCGTGGAACGGGAACTCGCCGGTGACCGTCTCGAAGCCGGCCTCCTCGGCCTCGGCTTCGGTCATCCCGACCGTCGCGATCTCGGGGTCGGTGAAGACGACTGCGGGCATCGCCTGGTGGTCGATCGCGGCGGGTTCGCCGGCGATCACCTCGGCGGCGACCTCGCCCTCGGCGCTGCCCTTGTGGGCGAGCATCGGTTCCCCGGCAACGTCGCCGACCGCGAAGACGTGGTCGACGTTCGTCCGCGCGCGGTCGTCGGTCTCGATGAAGCCGCGGTCGTCGGTCTCGACGCCCACTTCCTCGAGGTCGAGCGTGTCCGAGACGGGTTCGCGGCCCACGGCGACGAGGACCTTCTCCGCATCGAGTTCGAGCGACTCCGTCTCGACGGCTTCGGCACCGCCGTCGGCGGCGACGTCCTCGGCGGGGTCGGCGACGACGCGGATGCCGTCGCCGGTTTCCTGCCACTCGGAGGCGGTGTAGCCGAACTCGAAGTCGATGCCGAGTTCGTTCGCGCGTTGCTTGACCGGCCGCTTGAGGTCGTCGTCGTAGCCCGGCAGGATCGAGTCGAGCATCTCGATGACCGTGACGTCGGTGCCCAGCTTGGCGAAGACGCTTGCCAGTTCCATCCCGATGTAGCCCGCGCCGACGACGACCAGCGAGTCCGGGACGGAGTCGAGGTCGAGCGCCTGCTTCGAACTCAAAACGGGGTCGTCCCCGTAGGAGAAGTTCGGGATCTCGATCGGACGGGAGCCGGTCGCGACGATCGCGTGTTCGAACTCGAGCGTTTCCGAGCCCTGACCGTCGCCGCTGTGGGAGATCCGGGCGGTGTTCTCGCCGTCGAACTTGGCGGTGCCCTCGAGCAGGTTGACGCCGTTTGCTTTGCACAGCTTTTCGACGCCGCCGGTGAGCTGGTCGACGACGTCGTCCTTCCAGCTCACCATGCCCGCCATGTCGACCGCGGGATCGGCGTGGATCCCCATCTCCTCGGCGTGGCGGGCCTCGTGGGCGACGTCGGTCGCCGTGATTAGCGCCTTCGAGGGGATACAGCCGTAGTTCAGGCAGGTGCCGCCGTAGGCGTCCTTCTCGACGAGCGTCACGTCGAGGTCGAGTTGTCCGGCCCGGATCGCGGCGACGTAGCCGGCCGGTCCGGCCCCGATGACCAGCACGTCCGTGCCGGTGGTGACGTCTCCGACGACCATTTACGATCCCTCCGTCGCGTTCGATGCCACTGTGGTGTTCGGTTCCATTGTCGTACTCATCGTTACTCGAGCAGTAGTAGGTTCGGGTCCTCGAGGTACTCCATGACGGTGTTCGTGAACTCGGCGCCGACCGCGCCGTCGATCAGCCGGTGGTCGAAGGACAGCGACAGCGTCATGACCGAGCGCGGTTCGATCCGTTCTTCGCCGTCTTCCTCGACGACGCGGGGCTTGCGCTTGATCTCGCCGACCGCCAGGATTCCCGACTCGGGGTAGTTCAGGATCGGCGTGGCGTACTCGCCGCCGATACCGCCGATGTTGGTGACGGTGAACGTCGACCCCTGCAGTTCGTCGGGGCTGATCGAGCGCTCGCGGGCGCGCTCGACGAGTTCGTTCATCTCCGAGGAGAGCTGCAGGATGCCCTTGCCGTCGGCGTCCTCGAGGACGGGCACCATCAGCCCGACGTCGGTCGCGGTGGCGATCCCGATGTTGTGGTAGTCCCGGTAGACGATCTCCTCGTTGTCCTCGTCGATCACCGCGTTCATCTCGGGGTACTCTTTCAGCGCCGCGACGACGGCCTTCACGATGAAGGGCATGTAGGTCAGCCGAATCCCCTTCTCCTCGGCGCGGGGCTTGAGCCGTTCGCGGACCTCGACGAGTTCCGTCACGTCGACCTCGTCGTGGTGGGTGACGTGTGGCGCGGTGTACTTCGACTCGACCATCGCGTCGGCGATGCGCTTGCGGACGCCGCCGAAGTCCTCGCGGCGCTCGCGTTCGCCGGGCGCGAACGTCCCCTCGTCGCCGACGGGTTCGCCGGCCGCGACGGCCTCGCGGTCGGCCTCCTGGGCCCGTCGCTGGGCCTGGGCGTACTCGCGGACGTCCTCCGGGGTGACGAACGCCTCGCCGTCGCGCTGCTCGCTTGCGGGGACGGCGTCGAGGTCGACGCCTTCCTCCTCGGCGATGCGGCGGGTCGCGGGCGCGGCGAGGGTCCGGTCGCGGTCGGCGGATTCGACGGACGCGGGGGGCTGCGCTTGCGCCTGTGACGTTCCGGTCGACGAACCACCGACGCTCGAGGTCGCGTCCGCAGTCGCACCGGCACCGGCGGCTTCGCTCGCCGTCTCGTCGGTCGCGGCTGTGGCCTCGGCCTCGGCGTCGCCCGTAGGCTCGGGTGCGGTGCCGGCCGCGGCCTCGACGTCGGCCGCGGTGATCCGACCACCCGGACCGGAGCCCTCGAGGGCGGCGAGGTCGACGCCCTCCTCGCGGGCGAGTCGGCGGACCCGCGGCGGGGCGAAGACGCGGTCGGTTGGGGTGGCGACCTCGTCGGTGTCGCCGCCGGTCGCGCCGGGGCTGCCGGCGGTTTCGGGCTCAGGTTCGGGTTCGGGTTCGGACTCCGCTTCGGCATCGGCTTCCGCAGCCTTGGCTTCGGCCTCGGCCTCGCCCTCCACCTCGAACGTGATGAAGACGTCACCGACCGGAATCACGTCGCCTTCCTCGAAGTGGCGTTCGACAACGGTCCCGTCGACCGGCGCGGGCACGTCCACGAGGGCCTTGTCGGTCTCGACCTCGGCAACCGGCTGGTCCTCGCTGACCGTGTCGCCTTCCTCGACCAGCCACGAGACCAGTTCGCCCTCGGCGACGCCCTCGCCGACGTCCGGCAGTTGGAACTCGCGTACCATGTTAGAACTCCATCGCCTCCCGAATGCCCGTCTCGACGCGAGCCGCTTCGGGCAGGTAGTAGTCCTCGAGCGCGTACAGCGGGAACGGCGTGTCGAAGCCGGTGATGCGCTCGACCGGTGCCTCCTGATACAGCAGCGACTGCTCCTGGATCGTCGCGGCGATCTCGGCGCCGAGCCCGCCCGTCTTGGGGGCCTCGTGGACGACCGCCGCGCGGCCGGTCTTCTCGAAGGATTCGACGATGGCGTCCTCGTCGAGCGGCGACAGCGTCCGCAGGTCGACGACCTCGACGTCGATCTCGCCCTCGAGGTTCTCGGCGGCCTCGAGGGTCGGCCGGGTCATCGCGCCCCAGGTGAACACGGAGATGTCCGAGCCCTCGCGGCGCACGGCGGCCTCGCCGAGGGGGACCTCGTAGGATTCGGTGGGTACCTCCTCGCGGAAGGCCCGGTAGATGAGTTTCGGCTCGAGGAAGAGCACGGGGTCGGGCGAGCGGATCGCGCTCGTCAACAGCCCCTTGGTGTCGTAGGGGGTCGACGGGATGACGACTTTGAGCCCGGGCTGGTGAGCGAACATCGCCTCCGAGGACTCGGAGTGGTGTTCGGGGGCCCGGATACCGCCGCCGTAGGGGGCTCGAATGACCATCGGGCACGTGTATCGACCGCGCGAGCGCGTCCGCAGGCGCGCGGCGTGGGAGACGACCTGGTCGAAACCGGGGTAGATGAACCCGAGGAATTGGATCTCGGGGACAGGGCGCATCCCGTAGGCAGCCATCCCGACCGCGGTGCCGAGGATGCCCGACTCGGCCAGCGGCGTGTCGATGACCCGCTGGTCGCCGAACTCGTCGTACAGCCCCTCGGTGGCGCGGAAGACGCCGCCGTTCTCGCCGACGTCTTCGCCCATGACGACGACGTCGTCGTCGCGTTGCATCTCGGTGTAGAGGCCGTCTCGAACCGCCTGGACGAGCGTCAGGTTCTCCGATTCGACCGCGTCCACGTCCGGTTCGGCCTGTACGTCCGCATCGGTGTCGGAGTCTGCGTGCGTAGCCATGTGTTATCCCTCCAGCAGTGCGTCGTCGCCGTGTTCCTCGCGGATCGATTCGAAGTACTCGAGCTGGCGCTGGAGTCGCTTCGGCATGCCCTCGTAGACGTGGGCGAAGATCTCCTCCGGATCGGGGCGCTCGACGGATTCGGCCGCGTCGATGGCGTCGGCAACCGACTCCTCGATACGGGTCTCGATCGCGTCGACCCGCTCGTCGTCGAGCATCCCGTTGTTCCGCAGGAACGTCTCCATCCGCGGGATGGGATCTTTCTGCTTCCAGCGTTCGACCTCCTCGTCGTCACGGTAGACCGACGGGTCGTCCGCGGTGGTGTGGGCACCGAAACGGTACTGGACGGCCTCGATCAGCGTCGGCCGGAGTTCGTCCTCATCGGGGTTTTTCGCTTTCTCGACGGCGTCGCGGGTGACCTTGTACACCGCCAGGGGGTCCATCCCGTCGACCTGGACGCCCTCGAAGCCGTAGGCCGTCGCTTTCTGGGCCAGCGTTTCACTCGCGGTCTGGCGCTCCCGGGGGACCGAGATCGCCCACTGATTGTTGTTACAGAAGAAGACGTTCGGCGTGTCGAAGACGCCGGCGAAGTTCAGCCCCTCGTGGAAGTCGCCCTCCGAAGTTGCGCCGTCGCCGAAGTAACAGAGGAAGGCTTTGTTCTCGCCTTTGAGCTGTGAGGCCCAGGCGGCACCCGTCGCGTGCGGGATCTGGGTCGCGATCGGCACCGCGACCGTGAAGATGTTGGCGTCCTCGGGGATCTGATTCCCCTCCTCGTGACCCATCCAGTACAGCAGCGTCCGCTTGAGCGACAGCCCCCGAACCAGCCCGGTGCCGTGTTCGCGGTAGCTGGGGAACACCCAGTCCTCGTCGTCCAGGGCGTGGGCGCTCCCGATCTGGGCCCCCTCCTGCCCGGACAGCGGCGGGTACGTTCCCATCCGCCCCTGTCGCTGGAGGCTGACGGCCCGTTCGTCGAAGTGCCGGGCCAGCCGCATCTGTTCGTACATCTCGAGCAACTCCTCTTCCGAGAGGTCAGGTACCTCGGCGTCGTCGAGCACCTGGCCCTCCTCGTCGAGAACCTGTACTCGCTCTCGGGGATCGCGCTGTAGCGTACTCACGGGTAAACCCACCTGCGCATGTTGCAACGATCTATCGCTCACGTTAAAGGATTTTCGTAAATAGTTTACTATCAGTGAGATTCTTGCCCGCGCGGACGGGAGGCGTCCGGGGAATCCCGGGCGGACCGATCAATCGTCCACATCCCTTCGAGAGCGCGTCATCCCCCACGATCGATCGGGTAGGACCGGCCTACCGGCTCTCGAGGTCGAACGGAAAACGAACGCGAGAAAGAACGGGAAATCCAGTTACTCCGCAGTCGAAACGGGCGAGTCGCTCGAGTGCGCGTCGCGTCGCGCCTCCTCGACGCTTTTGCCGTCCCGGAGCACGGCGTCGACGAACAACTCGCCTGCCTTGTACGACGAGCGGACCATCGGGCCACTGGCACAGTAGAGGAATCCTAACTCCTCCTCGGCGACCCGTCGCCAGGTCTCGTACTTGTGCGGGTGGTCGTAGCGCTTGACCTCGAGGTGGTCCCGCGAGGGCCGCAGATACTGCCCGAGGGTGACGACGTCGACGCCCCGCTCACGCAGATCCGCCAGCGTCTGGTAGACCTCGTGGTCGTACTCGCCGTGGCCGAGCATGATCGAGGTTTTCGTGTAGATGTCCGATTCGCGGTCGACCTGCTCGAGGACCGAAAGCGACTGTTCGTACCCGGCGCGGCGGTCCCGGACGGGGAACTGCAGGCGCTCGACGGTCTCGACGTTGTGGGCGATCACGTCCGGATCGGCGTCGATGATCTTCCGCACGAGGTGTTCCTCGCCCTGGAAGTCGGGGATGAGCACCTCGACGAGGATACCCGGGTGTCGGTCCTTGATCTCCCGGATCGTTTCGGCGAAGTGGCCCGCGCCCTGGTCGGGCAGGTCGTCCCGGTCGACCGACGTGAGGACGACGTAGTCCAGCCCGATCTCGGCGACGGCGTCGGCGACGTTCTCCGGCTCGTCGGGGTCGAGCGGTTCCATCCCGCCCGTCTGGACGTCACAGAAGTTACAGGCCCGCGAGCAGCGGTCGCCCATCAGCATGAACGTCGCGGTGCCGCCCTCGTCGCTGCCCTCGCCGCCGGACCAGCACTCCCCGAGGTTCGGACAGTTCGCCTCCTCGCAGACGGTGTGTAGGTTCCGGTCGCGGAGGGATTCCCGGATGTCGGTGAACTCCCGGCCCGACGGCGGCCGCATCTTGAGCCAGTCGGGCTTTCGAGCGCTGCTCATACCCGAGTCCTCGGGCCCCGAGGGAAAAGTGGTTGCGGTCGTCGAACGAGTCGAACGGGCCGGAACGAATCAAACGGACCGGACGAGTCGAAGCGTCGAACGGCCCGAACGATCCCGGCGGCGTCCGCCGGCCGGTCGGCGAGCGAAACTTTTATTTTATTTACTAATAACCAGTGGTGGTAGATGTTCGACATCGGTCGTGAGGAAATCACAAGCGGACCCATCCCGACGACGCTCGCGATCCTGGCGGCACCGCTGCTGGTCCAGAACCTCGTGCAGGTCGCCCAGCAAGTGATCGATACCCTCTGGCTCGGCCGTCTCAGCCTCGAGGCGGTCGCAGCCGTCGGGTTGAACTTCCCGCTTCTGGGCCTGCTTGCTGCCGTCTCCATCGGGACCAGCGTCGGCACGCAGGTGCTGGTCTCCCAGCGGACCGGCGCGGACGAACTCCGGGGCGGCCGCCGGGCCGCGTTCAACGGGGTTCTCCTCGGGTTCGTCGCCGGCGTGGTGGTCGCGGCGCTGGTGTTCGTCTTCGCCCGTGACATCGTCGGCGTCCTCGGGGCCGAAGCGAGCGTCACCGAACTCGCGGCGCTGTACCTGGCGGCGTACGCGGTCGCCTTTCCCCTGATGAGCGCGAGCGAGTCGCTCGAGTCGGGCTTTATCGGCTGGGGCGATACGCGCGCTGCGCTGTACATCAACGTCGTCGCGGTCGCGGTCAACGTCGTCCTCGATCCGTTCCTGATCTTCGGCTGGGGACCGGCACCCGAACTCGGGATCGCCGGTGCCGCGTACGCGACGGCCGCCGCCTACGGCGTTGCCCTGCTGTTCGGGATCACGCTCGCGCTCGTTGGACGCGACGGGTTCGCCCTCACCCGCGAGGTCTGTGCGTTCGACGTCGGTGACTGGCGCGAGATCCTCGACATCGGCTGGCCGACGGCGGGCCAGCACGTCTCGAGCCAGTCGGCACGGGTGGGGATGATCTGGCTCGTCGCCGCCGTCGGCGGCGCGGCAGGGCTCGCGGCGTTTACGGTCGGCGCGCGGGTCGCGACCATCGCCTTCGTCCCGGCGATGGGGCTCCAGCAGGCCGCCCAGAGCATGATCGGCCAGAGTCTGGGCGCGGAACTGCCCGAGCGCGCCCGGCGGACGACGTGGGTCGGCGTCGCCATCGCGGCCGGCGCGCTCTCGGTCGTCGGCGCGATCCAGTGGGCCATCCCCGAGACGCTGTCGGTGCTTTTCGTCCCCGACGCGACGGCCGCCGAGGTCGAGGTCGCGGCGCGGTACCTCGAGATTCTCGCGTACGGCTACTGGGCGATCGGCGCGACCTACCTCCTGCAGGCGGGGTTCAACGGGGCGCGACGCACCCGCACGAGTCTCGTCGCGACCCTCCTGCAGTACTGGATCGTCCGGCTACCGATCGCCGCGGGGGCGGCCCTCCTGCTGGGCTGGGGCGTCGTCGGCGTCTTCTGGTCGGTCACCGCCTCGAACGTCGCCGTCGCGGTCGGTCTGGGCTGCTACTACTGGTACGAGACGAGCAACGGGATGAACGTCCGCGCGGTCGACGTCGCCTCCGGAGAGGCCGACGCGGCCGACTGAGTACGACGCCTCGAGAGCGAGCGGCAGAAACCACTCCCTACCCACGATAGCTTTACGGGAACGAGCGGAATACGCCCCTCCGTGAGCCGTCCGACGCCATCGACCCACCCGGACTGGCTGCATCTCTCCGGCGAGGAGAACGTCGTCTGGGAGAGTCGGCCGCACCCGGTCACGATGGGCGTCAGGGTGCCGATCGGGCTGGCACTCGTCCTCGCGGGGTTTGCCGTGGCCGCCTGGGGCGTCACCGACGGGGGCGTCGGGGGCCTCTCCCTGGTGGGAGTCGCGCTCGTCGTCCTCGGCATCGCGCTCGTGCTCGTCCAGTACGTCGTCTGGACGAACACCCGATACGTGATCACCTCCGAGGAACTGTACAAGAAACGCGGCATCGTCTCCCGGAACGTCACCCAGTTCCGGATCGACCGCGTCCAGAACACCGCCCTCGAGCAGGACGTGCTCGGCCGACTGCTGGGGTACGGCGACCTGACGATCTACACCGCTGGCTCGGGCGACCCCGAACTGACCTTCGAACGGACGCCCGAGCCCGAGCGTGCGAACGGCGCGTTGAACGAACAGTTGGGCGAACTCGTCGATCGGGACCGAAATCAGTCGAGGTAACCCGACGACCCGCGACGGCCCTGACCGGGGAAGGAAACGCCTTTCATCGCCCGCACCCCGTATCCGTCTGATGGAGGTCGCCGAGGTTCTGCCCGAATTCGCCGACGCCTTCGCGTTCGAGGAGTTCAACCGAATGCAACGCGAGGCTCTGCCCGCCTTACTCGAGTCCGAGGCGAACGTCGTCGCGAGCGCGCCGACGGCCTCGGGCAAGACCGCCCTGGCGGAGCTGGCGATCTGCAAGGCGCTCGCCGACGGCGGCACCGCGCTGTTTATCGCCCCGTTGCGGGCGCTGACCAACGAGAAGGAAGACGACTGGAACCGCTTCGAGGATCTCGACTACTCGGTGTACGTCGTCACCGGCGAGCGGGACCTGAACCCGCGTCGTGCGCGCCACGCGGACATCCTCGTGATGACCCCCGAGAAACTCGACTCGGCGACGCGGAAACACGACTCCCGGCGGTACGACTTCGTCACCGACGTCGACGTCTGTGTCATCGACGAGGTCCACCTGCTAGACGCCGACCGGCGCGGGTCGGTGCTCGAGGTCACTATCTCGCGGCTCCGTCGGCTCTGTGATCCGCGCATCGTCGCGCTGTCGGCGACGATGCCCAACGTCGACGACGTGGCCGCCTGGCTCGACGCCCCCGAGGAGACGACCTTCGAGTTCGGCGAGGAGTACCGGCCGGTCGACCTGAACGCGGGGGTGAAGACCTACACCCACGGCGAGAACTCCTTCGCGGACAAGTACCGCCGGCTCTACCGGGCGCTGGACCTCGCGGAGCCACACCTTCGGGAGGACGGCCAGGCGCTCGTGTTCGTCTCCTCGCGCCAGGACACGGTCCGTGCCGCGGAGGCCGCCCGCGACGAGATCGCCGAGCGCGACGTTCCGATGGGTGCCCGCGGCGACTACGACTTCCACACCGAATCGAAGGAACTGGAAAACGATACCCTCCGCAACTCCGTGTTAGACGGCGTGGCCTTCCACCACGCCGGCCTCTCGAAGAACGACCGCGACCTCGTCGAGGAGTGGTTCAAGCAGGGCCACATCGAGTTGCTGTTCTCGACGTCGACGCTGGCCTGGGGCGTCAACCTGCCCGCCCGCTGTGTCGTGATCCGGGACACGAAACTGCACGACCCCCTCGAGGGCGAGGTCGACATGAGCCCGCTCGACGTGCTCCAGATGCTCGGCCGCGCGGGACGGCCAGGGTACGACGACGTCGGCTACGGCTGGGTCGTCTGCGACGGCGCCGACGCCGACAAGTACCGGCGCCTGCTGAACGAGGGCAAGGAGATCGAGTCCAGACTGGCCGACAGCTTAGAGACCCACCTGAACGCCGAGATCGCGATGGGGACCATCACGGACCTCGAGGACGTGATGGACTGGCTCGAGACGACCTTCTACTACGTGCGGGGCCAGTCGAAACCCGAGGCGTACGACTTCCCGAACCTCCGAAAGCGGGTGCGGGACTGCCTCGAGGAACTGGTCGAGCGCGGCTTCGTCGAGACCGGCGAGTCGGGCGACCTCTCGATCGAGGCGACCCCGCGGGGGGTGCTCGCCTCGAAGTACTACCTGCGCCTGGAGACGGCCGCGTCGTTCGCCGCGCTCTGTGACCGGGTCGCGGACGCCGACGGGGAGGACGACGACCTCGAGACCGAGGACGTCCTCGCCGCCGTGGCCGGAGCCGCGGAGTTCGAATCGGTCTCGGCCCGCCAGGACGAGCGCGAGGCCGTCAACGCCGTCCTCGTCGGTCAGGAAACCGAGGACCTCGAGGCCGGCCAGCGGAAGGTGCTGGCGATCCTCCGGTCGGCGGCCAGCGGCACCACCCCCGCGGAACTGCAAAGCGACGCCTGGGTCATCCGGCGGAACGCCACCCGCCTGCTGTCGGCGCTCGGGGCGTTCCTCGACCGGTTCGTCGGCCCGCACGCGGCGAACCTCGCTCGGCGGGTCGAGGCCCGGATCGAGAACGGCGTCGCCGAGGACGCGGTCGGGCTGACCGCCATCGACGGCGTCGGCCCCGGCCGCGCGAGCAAACTCGCGAAGGAGGGATTGTCGACGCCGGGCGACGTGCTCGAGGCCGAGATCGAGGGGCTGATCGACGCCGGCCTCTCGGAGGGGGTCGCCGAGCAGGTCTACGAAGGCGCCCAGTCACTGCCCTCGATCGAGATGGACTGGGGCGCGTTCCCCGAGACGATCGCCACGGGCGAGAACGAGGTCCACGAGGTGACCGTCCGGAACGTCGGCGAACCCGCCCGCGCCGGGATCGAGGTGACCGTAAACGGGACCGAGATGACGAGCACGAACACCTTCCTGCGAGGGTCCGAGACCGTCCCGGTCGGTGTCTTCGGGGCCGACACGGAGGAACTCGAGTTCACCGTCAGCGTCGCGTTCCCGGAGGAACCCCTGTTGCCGGTCGAGCGGCACCGAACCGTTTCCGTCCGCTGACCGGTCGCCGCCCGTACTGGTCGCGAGGCCGATACTTCTTTACCCCTCTACTCGCCAGTTGTGCTACATGCAGATCGACCGTTTGGGGGGAGGACGGTGGCCGTTCGGCGATCCGCCGGCGGTCGCCACCGACCGGGGAGCCGGAACGTCGTTCCCGGAGCTGATCGATCCGGCCGTCGCGTCGCTCGCGCGGGGAGTCGCCGCCCTCGAGCCGGCGGCGGGCGTCGCGGGAGATCTCGGCACCGGGGTCGGCCTCGCGCTCGCGGTCGGCGGGTTACTCGTCCTCGGGGGCGGACTCGCTGCCGTAGTTCGCGCCCGGTCGGGATCGACCGCAACAGCCGCGAACGAAGGGAGAAACGAAAAGGGGACGTCGACTGACTCCGGCATCGACGGCGATTCCGGAACGGACGATAGACCGTCGTCCGCACCGGACGGAGACGAGGACCCGCGAGTCGTGTTCGAGGAACGAATCGGGGACGGGACGCTCGAGCGCCTCGAGCCGATCGCGCCCGCGGCGGTCGACCGGGCCCGGGCGTTCGACCCGGATTCGGCTACGGACCCGAAACGGGAGATCGACCGACTGGAACGCGAGTTGCGCACCGCGCTCGAGGACGCGATCGCCGACGGTCGCCTCGATCCGGGCGTCACCTCCACGTTCGGCGAACCCTACGAGATCGTGAACCTGCCGAGCCAGTACCGCGAGGTCACGCTCCCGCCGTCGGACGGGACGATCCACGTCGCCGACGTCGAATCCGTCGCCGCGGACGTCCTCGAGGAGGAACGACACGTCCGCAACGCAGCACGGACGATCGGGACCCTGTCCGACCACTGCCGCGAGATCGAGACCTACGTCCGCCGCCAGGAGGAGGCGTTTACGGACCGCCGCGAAGCCGTCGAGGGGACGCTCGCGGACGTCCGGGACCTGGCCGACCGGCTCGAGGACGACCTCGGGGACCGCATCGGCGAGTTCGTCGTCGAGGGCCGACACGAATCGATCGACGGCGTCGTCGAGATCGAACGCCTGCTCTCGGACGCGACCCGGGCGCTGCACCGCTGTACGTTCGACGAGGCGATGCGGACGCTGGACCAGGCCCGGGCGAGCAGCGACGAATTGCTGGTGACGGTGGACTTCCTCGGCGGCGTGGTCGGAACGGTCGATCACGGCCGGGGGACGATCGACGTCCCGGAGGAGGTACCGCTGGCGCTCGTCGCCGACGTCGTCCCGCTCGTCACGCGCCGGTACGACGTGGCGGTCGACCTCGATCGGGAGGCGCGGGAAATCGTCCTCGAGAGGGTCGAGAAGGAGAGCGAGAGGGACCGCGATCGCCAGGGCGAAACCGGCCGGAAGGGGATCGATCCCGGCTCCGGTCCCGACTCCGATCCTCCTCCCGCTTCCTCGAGCGATCCGAAGTCGGGAGACAGCCGGGAAACCGATCGAGAACGAGCACGCGAGGCGGTCACCCCCGAATCGGTCGCCGACGAGGTCCTGTACGTCCTGCGGGAACTGGACGGGGTCGGCGACGCCGCGAGCGTCGAGTGCCAGACCGAGCGGCTGCCGGACCCGGTCGCCGAACCGGCCGTCCTCGAGGAACTGGCGCGGTTCTGCCGGCGCCAGACCGACGTCGTCGTCGACGTCGAGCTACAGGAGGGCGCACCGCCGGGCTTCCTCGAGATCCGATTCGACGAGCACACGGGCGTCGACGCCGGTCTCGAGACGCTCCGGGAACGGTTCGCGGACAGGTACGGCGGATGATCCGGCCGACGGGGGCGCCGGCGACCGGAATCGACCCCCGGCGTACGACCGCCGGCGAGACGACCCGAAACCTAAAGCACGATCCGACGAACGAGTACGACATCCGAACATGAGCACTATCTGTAAAATCTGTATGAAACGGGCGGACGAGTGGGACGGCAACTCGCTCGTCGAGCACGTTCGCAACGCACACGGAGACGAACCGGCGTCGGTCGAACAGGTGTATCCGGACCTCGAGGAGGAGGTCTTCGCGGAGCCCGAACCCGACGAACCGGAAGCCGAGGACGGACTGGAATCCGGCGCGGGGCCCGGGTCGGTCGGTTCGGGCGGGAGTCGCGGACCAACCGAGACCCCGAGTGACGACCTGATGGACGACCCCTACGGGAAGAAGTGGTACCTCGTGGGGGTCGGCGGCGCGGGGAACAACATCCTCGATGCGATCCTGCTTCGCCGGGACACCCTCGAGGCGAACAACGAGCGCCGCGCCCGCATCTGGAACGGCGGACTCGCCGGCTACGGGCCGCTGAACACGAACGTCAGCGAACTCGAGCAGACCTACTACGCCCAGGAAGAGAAGGAGTACAGCCGGAACGACCTCCTTCCGAACTGTATCATCGGTTTCGGGAAACACGACTACGCGGGGGCCGGCTACCGCTGGGACATCGGGAAGAAACTCGTCGAAGCCGACTTCGCGGACGACGGCGACCCCTTCCGTGAACGGTGGGACCTGCGGAAAGACCGGATCCAGGACTCCCAGGCGGTCATGTTCGTCCACAGCGTCACGAAGGGGACCGGCTGTGGTTCGACGCCGGTGCTGGCCGAGAAGATCCGCGAGGAGGTCCTCGAGGACGACCTCGTCGTCCCGAAGCCGCTGTTCAGCAGCATCGTCATCCCCTCGAAAGGAACCGAGTACTCGGAGTTCGGCGGCCGTGCGAAGGTCAACGGCGTCGTCGGCCTCGCCCGCGCCTCGCGGACCGTCGACGCGATCATTCCCTTCGACAACAACCGGCTCGAGAACGTCCAGGCCGACATCAGGCCCCGGATCGAGCGCCTCGAGGAGTACAACCCGCCCCAGTATCGGGAGATCAACAAGCCGCTCGTGGCGTTCCTCGAGGCGTTTACCATGTCGTCGGTACCACAGTTCCTCGACCGGGACGCCACCATGTCGATCATGGGCGACGTCTTCGATCCCGCCGACAGCTTCCGGCCGGTCCAGGACAAGTACGAGCGCGACCCCGACAGCGAGTTCACGCCGGCGGTGATCCTCGCGCCCGTCCTCGGCCGCTCGCGGGCGAGTTCGTTCGACCGATCGAAACTCGAGATTCTGGTCCGGAACGCCCTGTTCCAGAACAAACTCGCCGAGTTCGACCCGACGACCGCGTGGGGCGGCACCTTCCTCGTTTACGGCCCCGAAGAGAAGATGGAGGAGGTCACGAAGTTCGTCTCCGACGGCACGCTCGCGAACATCATCGGCGACGAGCAGTTCCTCGATGCGGGGAACGTAAGCGGCATCGAGTCGGTCGATATCCACGTCAAGCAACTCGTCACACCCTATCTGGACGACGTCTTCCTCTGGGGGACGCTGTGGAACCCCGAACTGCCGTCGCTCGAGGAGATGTACGACCACGCCCAGCGACTCAAACAGGAGGGCAACAGCCAGCAGGCCGAGAACGTTCGGGACGCGTGGGAACACGTCGAGGCGCTGTTCTCCTGTCTCGGGCGGGAGAACATGGCCTGACCGTAGTTCGAAGTCGGTCCGACGGCCACGTTCCGTTCCGTTCCGTTCCCGTCGACGTGCGAACTCCGGCCGACCGGAACCGGCATCCGATCGACGGCACCCTCTCTCGCGGATTCGAAATATTCTCGCCCGTTCGAGTTAGTACAGAAAAATATCGTCTGAAACGGACATATCACGGCAGAAGGTTAATCACGGCCTGAGTGCATGGCCTCTGCAATGGCAGGGGACGTCAACAACATCCGGTGGAAGATCGGCTGGTCGCCGTGGAGCGTCATCATCGGCATCACGGTCGTCTTCACGCTGGTCGGTGCGGGGGTCGAAGAGGTCGGGGCCTTCTTCGTCCTCGGAATACTGGCCGGAGTTATCACGTGGTACTGGGGAGTCAGGGAGATCAACGACAAGTATCGACCGTTCGTCAAGAAGTTCATCGGGGAGTCCGAGCGCAACGCGAAACGGGGGATCGACGTGGAGGACGCGAACCTCTACAACCTCACGTACAACTCCGGGAGTTCGCCGCTGCTGGTCGAACCGTCCGATACCTACTACAACACGACTATCGTCGTCACCGAAACCTCGATCAATCTCAACAAGGGGGCCGAGTACGACATGAAGTCCCGGTCGGGCGTCGGCGGCGGGACCAACAAAGAGATTTACTACGATCAGGTGACCGGCGTCCAGTCCCACCAGGACGGCGCGTTCACCGAACTCGAGATCAAGACCTCGGGCGGGGGATCGACCCGAATCAGTTCGAGCGCGACGGATACCGTCGACGAAGTCGTCTCCCAGGTGCGCCAGCGCGTCCGGGAGATCAAGAATCCCGGGAGCAGTCGGCGGAGCCGACGAGAGGGCCGCGGACGCGGGGCCGAAGCAAACCAGCAGGTGGGATCGTCCGCTGAATCGGCCGATCCCGATCCGGATCCCAGTCGCGATGTCAGCGGCGACAGCCAACCCAGCGAGAGCGGCGCGTCCGAATCGACTCCGCACCCGGTGACGACGGTCGCCGACGACGTCGCGTCCCGAACCCGGCCGAGCGACCCGCTTGCCGGCGAACTGTGTCGCGTCCTGTCCGCTTCTTCGCCCGACGAGGGGCGCGTCGAGGACGTTCTCGAGGACGTGGTCGACCGTCTCGAGCGTGCTGGCACGGTAGCCGACGCCGTCGCCGACGTCGACGATGCGACCGACGAACGACGGGTCGAAGCGGCGAAACGGTCGCTTGCCGCCCAGGAGGGACCGATCGCCGACGGCGTCGAACCGGTGTTCGAGCGGGTACTGGAACTCGAAACCGAGGTCGCTGAGGCGAGGTCGGAGCCGGCCTCCGCATCCACGTCCGCGTCCGACGCCCGGCCCGACGAGAACCGACGGGAGGAAATCGCCGAACTCGAGGCCGAACTGGACCGGTACCGGCGAACCTACGACCGGATCGAGGACGCCGCCGGAACCGTCTGCCGGGAGGCCGCCCGGAACGGGGGCCTCACCTTCCGGACCGACGAGGTCGACGATCGGACGGTCGAACTCGCCGACGCCCTCGAGGACGGCGAACTCGTCTTCGATACCCCGGGGACGGACCTGGCACCGATCGTCGACGAGGTCGAGCGAACGGTCCGACCGCAGACGGCACAGTCCCGGGAACTGCTCGAGATACTCGGCGACTCGGGATGGGAAGAGTCGGACGTGTCGGCGGTGCTCGAATCGACGGTCGAGACCGTCGACGAACACGCCGAGTTGCGGGCCGCGGTCGCCGACATCGGAACGAACGACGTTCGACGGCGGCTCGATTCGCTGGACGACGAACTGCAACGCGAGGAGGGCGCGATCTACCGTCACCTCGCCGACCGCGTCCGGGAACTCGAGGCGATGGTCGACCGCGACGGGGTCGACGACGTTCAGTTGTACGCGATCTACCAGGAGTGTACGTTCTACGATCGAACGCTCCTGCCACGGCTCGCCCGGTCCCGGTCCGACCAGGGATCGGCCGACGTCCAGCGACTCGCATCCGACGTCGAGTCCCGGGTCGCGACCATCGAAGACGAGTACGTCAGCGTTCGAGCCGACCACAACCACACCATCCCGAACCACTTCCTGTCGCTGGCCCGTGACCTCCGCCGCGAGGCGGCGACCCTCGAGGAGCGGAATCCGGAGCGGGCCGCCGGGATCCTGTCGGCGACCGACGAACTGCTCGGGCACGTCGAACAGTTGTACGAGCGAAACGAGTACAGCGTCATGCTCCGGCGTCTCCGGGGCTGATCCCCGGCGGAATCCGTTCGTCGCCGGACATCGGGAGTCGACGGCAGTCCACGCCGGCCGTCGAGAACTGCAACCGGGCCGACCAGGCCGACAATGTACTTATATCTGACACTACCTGGACGGCGTCATATCGACTCGTCTTATGGAAATCGAGAGCGGTGTGGTAGTATTCGACATCCAGGATTCTATATATTCACTAATTCGGCCACAAATAACGAGTAGATGGGCGAATAAAACAGGATATCGGCGAGGGCCAGTATCTTTATTACGCGGTACTCGAGTACTAACTACCGTCGGAAAATGTACCGTTTAGCGACTATTTTTCCGTATGAAATAAACAACGGGCTGATATTCACATGACGTACCTGTTCGTAGGGGCGGGACAGGCAGGGGGAGCAATCGTCGACGCGATCTTCGATCACACCGACGACTCGATGCTCGGGCTGTTCGAGTCGACCGACATCTCGACGCTCGGTCGGCCGCTGGTCTTCAACTCGACGATGCGGGACCTCCAGAACCTGTCCAACGTGCCTGTCGAGGATCAGTACGGCGTCGCAGAACAGCACGGCCTGGTGCAGGGAACCGAACCCGGGTTCGAGGAGATGGTCACCGGCGGCTTCGGGCGCAACCCGGCCGCGGCCGACGAGGTGATGAGCGATCACGCCTCGGAGCTACAGACGATCTTCGGGGAGAAGTTCGACGGCGGCTACGAGACGGCCTACGCCGATGACGAGGGCGACGAGGAGGAACCCGCCGTCGATCCCGGCCGATCGGACACGATCCAGTTCGCCTTCCTCTTTCTCGGACTCGGCGGCGGGACCGGCTGCGGGATCGGTCCCCACCTGGCTCGAGAGATCAAGGAGTTCACCGACGGTCGAACCAAGGTCGTCGCGGTCGCCGTTCTCCCGAACACACGGAGTAACGCCGACGACGAGACCAACGCCGGGCGGCAGGCCTGGAACGCCCGCTACGGGCTCGACCGGCTCGAGGACGAGGTCGACGGGATCATCCTCGTGGACAACCAGCGGATCTCCTACCTCAACTCCGCCGGCGGCGAGTTCGGCGAGTACAACGAGTACGTGGCGACGGCGATCCACGACATGGTCGCCGGCCCGATGCTGAGCAGCGTCGACGCCAGCGAGGTCGACGGGGTCGATACCCCGGACATCGACGTTCAGGACATCGTGACGTCGCTGTCGTTCGGCGTCGGTACTGACGAGTCGCGGCCGGGTTACGGCGCGATCGGACGATCGGTGACGATGACCCGATCGCTCTCGGGCTACCTGTTGCCGTTCGTCGGCAAACGGGACGTAGACAGCGCGGCGCTGTCGCGGCTGTCAGCCTCCAAGCAGACGGTCGCGAACGCCGACGTCGAGGACGCACAGAAAGCGATCTCGCTGATCAGGGCACCGAGTTCGAACCTCGGGGCGGGCTCGTACAGCGTCGAGACGGGGACGGTCAAGGAGTTCCTCGAGCGCAGTTGCGGGCTGAACGAAGTGAACCTGGGCGTCGCGCTCAGCGACCGGAACCTCGCGTCGGTGACGACCCTTCTGACCTACCGGCGCGAGGATCTCGACCGACTCGAGGAGATCGAAGCCGCGGCGGACGCCTACGAACGGGAAACGGAGGAGTTGCTCGCATGATGCAGCGCTGGTCCCGAACGGTCACGCGGGCTGCGAGCGCGGCCGCCGCCCTCTGTCTCGGGATCGGTATCGCGGTCGCGACCGCCAGTGGAACCGATGAATCGCCGGTCGAAGCGGCGGCTGACGTGACTGGCAAGGCGATCACCACGGTCGAACTCGAGGAACAGGCCCTCGTGGTCGTCGGCGGTGGACTGCTGATCGGACTCGGCTTCGGCATCGTCGTCGCGAGCGGCCTCACTTACTGGTACAAGAACAGACAGATCGGGGGGAAGCTACGATGACGAGCGGACGAACGCGAGCCTCGATCCTGATCGTTTTGGCAGTGGTGACGGTCGGCATCGTCGCCTTTGGCGGCAGCGCCGCGGCAATCGAGGACCCCTGTGAGGGGTACGAGGCCGACGAGCGGACGGTCGTCGCCGTCGTCGACGGTGACGACGAGCCCGAAGCCGAGGAAGTCACGCTCCACGCCGGATCGACGTTCGACCTCGTCTACTGCGAGGGTGACGAACCGGCGACCGGCGAGTGGCTCAACACGAGCGACACGACCGGTTTCGAGGCCGACCGCGACGCGGGGACGGTCGACGGAAGCTACGGGATCACCGTTACTGCCACCGACGGCACGGAGACCGATCGGGTTGCGTTCCCCGACTACGTCGAGACCGACGAATTCGAGGACCGCCCCGACGGCGTCGAGGTCGGGGTCGCCACGAGCGAGTACGCGACCAACGGAACGCTCGAGGGGGTCGACTGGATCGCAGGAGCCGACGGGCAGTACAGCCTCCACGAGCGGAACTACGTCACGGCAAGCGAGAACCTCACGGCCGCCATCGACGAGTTGAACGAGACGATCGCCGCGATCGAGGACGACGACGAGTTCGATCGCGACGACCTCGAGGAGGCGAACGAGACGCTGCACGAACTCCAGAAGCGACACGGGTATATGATCGATAACGAGACGAAGCTGATCGACCACCTGAGAAACGAGACGACGGACGGGAACGCAACGGGAACGTTCGCCGCCATCGAGGCGATCGAAACCGAACGGGCGGATCGGGAAGCCGCCCTCGAGGCCGCGACCGAGAACTACCGAACCGCCGTCGAGGCGGAACGGGCCGAACCACGGTCGACGGTCAGGCTCTTTCTGTTCGGTTCGCTCGCCGGCGGATTGGTCGTCGGGACGGTCGCCGGGGCGGCAGTACCGCTGATCGCCGCGAGACGCGTCGAAGAGAAGATGAAACTGAGCCGGGACGTCAGCTACGACCGCAAGGCGGCGCTGTTGCCGGTGCTGGTCGGTCTCCTGCTGGCGATCGCCGGTATCGCCGTCTTCCTCGTCGTGGCCGACGGCGGCACGCGAGTTCTGGAGGTGATCGGATGAACGGGAACGTCAAGACCGCCGCGGGAATCGGCTTGCTGGTCGTGCTCGCAGCGGCGATCGGGGCCGGCATCTTCGTCTGGTCCGGCTCCCAGGCCGCGACCTGGTTCGTTCTCGTGGGTATCCCCCTGATCGTCGTGGTGGGTATCACGCTGTACGTTCGCGGCGTCGTCGCCCGAAGCGGCACCAGCGAACAGCAGTTCGTACGCACCCGTGCCCGGTCGGTCGCCGAGGAGTTCCAGGAGTGCGTACGACGGGTAAACGACCTCGAGGCCGCCTATCCGAACTGGAGCCCCGGCGTGGACGCCCGCCTCGAGTCGATCGAGGGCGACTTCCGAACCGAGGGAGTCACCTTCGACCTCGAGTCCGGCGCGTTCGACCTCGGGAAGGGCGTCAAAAGCGCCGACCTCCAGACGTTCGAACAGCTCTCGACGGAGATCGAGAGCGTCGACGCGGAGATCGAATCGTCGTTCCGCGAGTTCGGCGCGGCCGAGCAGGAACGCGTCGACGACGGCCTCGAGCGGCTCGCGGAGGTCGACCTCGCAAGCGCCGATCGCGGCTCGTCTCCCGAACTCGATCCCGAGAAGGGAGCGACCGTGCCGGAGTGTCGAGACGCGATCGACGGCCTGCGGGCGGACGCGACCGACGAGATCGAAGCCGCGATCGGGACGGTCCGCGAGATGGGCCGGGGCGACGTCCGGCCGGACGACGCGGACGCCGTCGAACGCGACCTCGAGGACGCCGAGAGCGCGCTCGAGCGGTACGAGTTCGATACTGCCGTCGACCGGGTTCTCGAGGCCCGCGACCGACTTCGCGACCAGTTCTCGGGCTCCTTCGAGAGCGAGCGGGAGTCGCTGCTGGACCTGATCGACGCCGTCGACCGGGCGGACGTCGACGCCTACGTCGACGCCGAGTACGTCGACGACGTCGATCGCATCGAGTCCGAGGTGGAGTCGCTCGACTCCGCGCTCGACCTCGCAGAACTGAGCCGGCCGCGGGCCGACCTGCGCCGGACCTGTATCGACATGATCGCGACGATGGAACGCGACCTCGAGGACGACGTCCGAACGCTGCGGGAAGCGGACCTCCCGCCGGGGTACTACGCGGAGCCGGACGTGGTCGGCGAACGGTTCGTCGACGAACTCGAGGAGATCGACGACCTCGACGCGTTGGCAGACCGCTGGAGCGAGGTCGCGACCCAGCTCCGGGACGCCCTCGAGACGGCGAATACGAAGGCGGCAGTCGTCGACGCCTACGACGACGTCGCCGACACGATCGAGACGACCCTCGAGCGCGAGGGCGAAGTCACCGGCGACGACCTGCCGATGCGTCACGCCGACCAGTTCCTCGGCCTGTACTTCCGGCGCAACGACGGCGTCGAGTTCGACCCCGACGTTCCCGTGCTCAGGCGCGGCGACGTCGAGACTTCCGAACTCGCGGTCGAGGTGACCTACGAGCGCGGTGGCGACGTCCGGACCGCCACGCTCGAGTTGACCGACGGCTACGCAGCGACCGAGACCGTCGAGACGCGGATCGCCGGCACCGCGACGTTCCCGGACGTGCCGGAGGGGACACACACTCTCGCGGCCGATCCGGGCGACGAGGATTTCGCCCCCGTCGAGCGGGAAATCCGGGTCGACGGCGACACGACGATCGACGTCGAGTTCGCCGAGCGCGGCCTTCGAGAGCAACTCTGTGAGGGCGTCGATGCCGACATGGAGGAGGTCCTGCCGGAGATGCGACCCCGTCTCGAGGACCTGTTCGCCGACGAGGGATACGTTTCGACGGCGATGGACTTGCCCGTTCGGGACAGCCACGCACCGTGTCTCCTGGCAGCGTGGGCCGAGGAGACGGCCTACGACGTCTGTCGGGACGGCGACGACGTCGTCGTCTACGACCGCGAGCAACTCGAGCGGGAACTGACCAACGTCGTCCGGTACAACGTCGAGCCGGGCGACCGGCTGACCTTCGACGAACTCGAGCGGAACTTCCTGTCGGCGCCAGTTCCCGATTCGGTCGTCCGGGATGCGGTCGTGGCCGTCGACGCCGACGCGGACGTGGAGTACAGCGTGACGACCACCGAAACAGCGATCGAGGTACGATAAATGGCACGAACGGACACGTTTACGAGATGGAGCGTCATCGCCTCGGGAGAGGGTGGCGGACGAATCGCGTCGCAGTTTTTCGATCGAAGCGAGAATCCGGGGATCGACGACCGGATCCTGGTCATGAACACCAACCGCGCCGACCTCCGGAACACGATCGACCGGATGCAAGGCGGGATGGGGACCGACCGGGACGAAGACGAGATGATGGAATCCCACGCGCTGGAGTTCGGCTCCCAGCAGGGTGCGGGGAACTTCTTCCCGAACGGGGAGGCCTGCGCCCGCGAGGACCTCGATCGGATCGTCGAGAACATCAAGGAGTTCGGCACGACCGACGCGTTCATGCACGTCGCCACGCTCGGCGGCGGCACCGGGAACGGATCGATTCCCTACGTCGTCGATCAGTTCAAGAACGGCCTCGAGGATCTGAACGATAACGGGGCCTCGGAGCGGTGGATGGACAGCGTGATCCACACGGCCTTCGGCGTCTGGCCCTACTACTACGAGCAGCCCCAGCGGCACTTCAACGCCGTCTGTGGTCTTTCCCGGCTGCTTCGAACCGGCGAGGGCGAGCAGAACGGCGACATGGTCCTGCTGGCGGCGAACTCCCACCTGGACGAGGAGGAGAACGGCAACGGCCGCCACTACGACTCCATCAACGACGCGATCATCACTGCGATCGACCTGATGATCGGCGCGGGCCGGGAGACACGCAGCGTCATCGACGTGAAAGACTACGTCACGATCCCGTCCCAGATGGACGCCTACCACTTCACGCCGGCCGTCGCGACCGAACTCAACGGGAACGTCTACGAACTCGAGTACATGCTCGATCAGGCTGCCGAGAACACCTACGTCCCGATGGACGTCGGCACGACCCAGGCGGCCTACGCGATCGTCCGTGCGCCCGAGAGTATGATCGACAACGGCGAGATCACCGAGCCGGACGTCTACGGCGCGTTCCGCGACTGGACGGGGAAACACGACATCAACGTCGCCGGCCAGGCCAGTCTCACCCCCAAGCGAGGCCGGGGAAGCGACATCGACGTCCTGTTGTTGCTCGGCGGGTTCGACCTGAACCCGCTGCTCGAGCACTCCTGGGACGAGTTCGAGATGCTGGGGGACAGCCTCGCCGGCCAGGGTCGCGGCGAGGGCGACCTCTCGCGGGCGGAACTGGATCGCATCGTCGACAACCTCGAGTCGTACGTGGAGCGGAACGCGGAGTGATGCAGACATGGTAGGATACGAACGCAATCGACGCCGGGACTCCCCGCCCGACGGTCGCGCCACGACCGTGAGACGGGTCCTCGTCGCACTCGCGCTCGTCGCGGCACTCGCGCTCGGCGGTGCGGTCGTCGCGGACGTCGCGGCGGCCGACGAAGACGGGAACGAGAACGAAAACGAGGACGGCGAGGCCGCCCTCGAGGTCGACCTCGAGCGTGAGGGTCACGACCTCATCGTGACCCTGTCCGAGTCCGGGGTCGACTCCCTCGAAGAGGTCCGCATCGACGTAGAGGACGCCGACGTCGCGTACGCGGAAGAGGTCGGCGAAAACGAAAGTCGAACCGAGTTCGCGTTCGACGTCACCGATCCCGACGAGGGGGACGCCGCCGGGGTCTCGTTGACGAACGCGAACGTCACCGTCTCGGTCACCGGTGACGGCGAGACGGCGTCGGCCGACCACGAAGGAGTCCCGCTTCACGCCGTGACCGTCTCGGACGATCTACCCGTGTGGACCGACGCGACCGACGACGAAGACGAAGACGAAGACGAAAACGAAAGCGAGAGCGACAAACTCCGCGTGCCGCTGAACGCCTCGGCGACGACCGGCGTCGCCGCCGGCGACACGGTCGCCGTCAGCGGAGAGAGCGGATCCGAGAGCGACTCGTTCCAGGGAACGATCCGCGGAAACGGCAGCCAACTCGAACTCGAGCGCGAAGGCGTCGCCGCGCTGGGTGCCGGCGAGCCGATCGAACTCGCGGTGCTGGCCGAGTCCGACGGGCCGGCTGTTTTCGAAGCTCCCGACGAGCCGATCGTCCTCGAGCCGGAACTCCGGTCGATCGACGACCGTCTCTCGCTGTGGTATCCCGGGCTCGAGACGGATCAGGAGTACGACGTGGTCGCGGAAGGGAGCGACGGACGGTACGTCGCTACCGTGGAACCGAACCGACCCGGCGTCCTCGGACTCTCCTCGCTGTCACCGCAGGGGAGTATCGACGTCGAGGTCGTCGCCGCGAACGACGCCGGTGACCTCGAGATCGACGAGTCACTCGAGTACGACGGGCCGTTCGGCCTTACGGCGGTGGCGGACGGTTCGACGCTCTCGTTCGACGAAGCGGCGGCCGACCTCGAGGTTACCGGTGCCGTCCTCGAACCGAACGACAGCACGGCCCACACGGTCGGGGTCGACGGCATGGACGAGGAAGGGACGCTCGAACTCGACCTCGAGTCCGCTGGGATCGACTCCATCGGCGAGGACGACACCGTGCTCGTTCAGACCGTCGCCGGAACGGCGACGGTCGAACTCGTCGAACCGGACACCGCGGACACCGACGAGGCAGGGATGGTCACGCAGGCGATCGTCGTCGGAACGATCGGGTCGCCGGTGGTGCTATCGCTCGTCCTCGGACTCGGAATCGGCATAGCAGGGGTCCGCATCGGCGGGCAACCGACGACGGCGAAGGTCGCCCTCTCGGCGCTGACCACGTTCTGTCTGGCGCTCGCGGGGACCATCGGCGTGCTCTACGTCACCGGGAACGTCTTTCCGATCGATCCGGTCATCCACGGCGTCGGGGCAGGCGGCGTCCTCCTCGGAACCGCCGTCGCGCCGCTTTCGTATGCTCTGCTTGGCAACCGCTCGAGCGGAGCCGACGTGACTCCCGGCTTCACGGCCGATGTGACGATCAGTGACGGCAGCGGGAAACTCTCCGGACAGGCGACCGTCCACTACCGCGAGGCGGGCGACGGCGACCGGAACGGCTCCTCGACCATCGTCGGCGGCAGCGGCACCCTCTCCCTGCCCGATCGGGGCACGTGGGAACTGGTCGCCAAGTACGGTTCCGACACGTCGGACGTCGAAACGGTCAGCCGACGTAATTCGAGTGCGGTGCTGACCGTCACCTCCGAGACGACGCTCACCGTCGTCGATGCTTCGGATCGCGACCCAGTTCCCGGGGCGACAGTCCGCACGGCCGACGGCGCGTCGAAGACGACCGGCAAGCGGGGCACGGTGACGATCGAGCCGCCAAACGACGGCTCGAGTTCCGGGGTCGAAGTCGAGATCGGCCACGAGGCGGACAAGTACGAGAGTCGGACGAAGACCGTCCGGTTCGGTCGCAACGACGACCGCACGGTCGAACTCGAGCCTCGAACCGGCCGGGTGAAGATCGTCTCTCGGATCGACGGCGTCGCGACCGAGTCGATGGCGCTTCGGGTTACGCCCGAAGACGGCGAGCGGTTCCTCCAGCAACGCTCGAAGGGCTTCCGGACGACGACCGGGCGCGACGGAACCGCGACCCGCGACGACGTGATGGTCGGTCGGTACCGCGTCGAGATCCCCTCGCCCGGCAACCGTTCGGACCTCTTTGCCGGCGGCGAAGCCGACCTCGTCGTCCGCGAGAACGGAACGGCAACGGCCGAGGTCGACGCCCGCTTCACCTGGTCGCTCTCCCAGGGCCAGCGCGACCGGATCGCCGACGTCCGGCGCGACCTCGAGTCGCTCGCGACCCAGTCGGGCCGGGATACGTCGATCCCCGAGTACTACGCGTCGGTCGTCGAGTCGATGCTCGAGAGCGTCGAGTCGATGCCCGAGGCCGGTCACCTGTTCGTCGGCGGCGACCACGATCCCGACGCGGTCGCGGACGCGATCCTCGAGGCCGCGGCGGAGACGACCGAGGCGATCAACGACGCGATGACGACCAAGCGCAACGTCGACCTCTTCGCCGCCTGCGCTGATATGCCGGACGCCGGCGTCCGGTGGCGCGGCGAGTACGACCTCGCCGAGTTGCTCGATCGCCTCAGTGACGATCCGACGAGCCAGCGGAACCAACTCAAACAGCGCTACGAGGACGTCGCCGGGCAGATCGAGGACGCCCGGCGGGACGTCTCCGAGATCGCGCCGGCCCGAGAGATGCACAACCGCGCCTGGGACCTGGTCGGCGACGCCGATCGGGGAGATCAGGCGATCGTCACCGCCTACGCGTCCCTGCTCGTGCTCGATGCGGTCGAACAGTTGCTAGAGCACGACTCCCTCCGCGAACGACTGTCACGGACGGTGTTCTAGAGATGAGATCGAGACCGACACTGACGACGACAACACCGGGCGCCGACGCTCGAGCGGTGATCCTCGTCGCGATCGTCGCCGTTTCGGCGGTCGCGGCCGCGCCGCTTTTCGCGGGGACCGCCGCGGCGGACGAGCCCGAAACGGCCGACGACTACTTCGAGGAGTTCCGGGCGATGGAGGGTACCGAGGCCTACGAGGAGTACGACGAGTTCGAGACGATCCGGACCTTCGCCGTGACCCAGGTACAGGAGACCGGCACCCTCGACGACGACGAGCGCGCGCAACTCGAGGCCGCGCGCGCCGCGATGGTAGCGTTCGATCAGGCGTACCGCCACGCCGAGAACGGCGACTACGAGGAGAGTCTGGAGTACGCGGAGGAGACCGACGCACACATCGCCGAACTCGAGGAGTACGAACAGACCCAGGCGACGCTCGCCGACCTCGCGGTAACGCGGTTCTACGAGGGGCTTGCCGACGGTCTCTACGACGAGGCCGAGGCGGCCGAGCGGACCCCCGACCGGCTGGAGTTGCTCTCGCTGACCGCGACGGCCTACGAACGGGCGAACATGCCGGACGAGGCCGCGGAGTTCAACCTCCAGGTCCAGCAAGAGACTGCGGCCTACGAGGCCGCGCTCGCGGAGATGGACGACGCCGAAGCCGACGCCGAGGCGTTCTTCGACGACTGCGAGGACTGCAACGACGTCGGCAGCGCTGTCGCCGGCGCGCCGAACGTCCTCGGGACGTTCGAGCAGTACCAGGAGGTGCGAACGGTCGACGACGCGGTGGCCGACGCTCGAGCGGAGGCGACGTTCCACGGACTCGAGGACCGCGAGGAGGCGCTCGCGACGCTCGACGACGAAACGAGTGACGCTCGCCTGTCGCTGGCGATTGCTTCGGCGTCGGTGCTCGTGGGGTATGGCGTGATCGTCGGACTGTTCGGGACGGTCCTGCTGGGGCGGATCTTCGCCTGGCAGCGGACCTACGAACGAGCGCAGGTCGGGTCCGTCGTGACGGTGGGTGATGGCGATGTCTAGGCGCAGTGTGGCACTGCTTGTGCTCGCGGTAGTGGTCGGGTTGACGATGGTGCCGGCCGCGCAGGCGGCATCCGTCAGCAGCGCGAGCGCCGACGACGTGGAGGTGATGGCCGGAGAAACGGGCGAGACCACGGTCACGGTCTGGACGAGTGGGACCGAAGAGGAACAGGACGTCGACGCGACGATCTCGGTCGACGACGGCGGACAGCCGTTCGACGTCGAGGAGACGACAGTGACGATCCCGCCGGGCGATTCCGAGAGCGTCGATCTCGACGTCGACGTCGACGACGACGCCGACCCCGGCACGTACACAGTCTACGGTGATGCAAACGGTGTATCGTTCGACTTCACCGTCACCGTCGAAGCCCAGCCACCGACTCCGGATTTCGAGGACGATCCCCTGGACGCCGGCGACCTGCTCGTCGGCGAAACCGCGAGCGGAGAACTCGTCATCGAGGAAGTCGGCGGCGACACCGGCCTCGAGGGCGTCGAGTGGCGGATCGTGGACGACGATCCGGACGCCACGCTCGAGTTGAACGACATGGACGGCAGTGGCTGGGGCGAAGGCAGCGTCCAGACCGGTCCGGGCGGCGAGGATACCGCCGAGTGGCAGATCACGGTCGACGAGGACGTCGATCAACACGAGTCGCTGTCCTGGACCGTCGAACTCGAGGATGCACGATACGAGTACGACGAGACCCGCGAAGTCGACGTCGAGGCTCGAGTCATCTACCCCGGCTACTTCGGCGAACTCGAGTTCGACGATCCGATGGTGTTCGACGAGCCACGGGACGAAACCGACGAGATCACCGAGACGATCGAACTCGAGGTGCCAAACGACGGCGACCAGCCGCTCGACGTCAGCAGCGTCTCCGCTTCGGCCTCGAGCTGGGACATCTCGGTCGACACCCAGAGCGTTCCGGACGAGATCGACGCCCGGTCGACCGAGACGGTCGACGTCGTCGTCACGGCGAGTACCGGCCTCTCCGAGGGCGACTACGACTTCTCGGCGACCGCGAGCGCGTCCGATTACTCGGTCGAAAGCGGGAGCTACGACGGGGACCTCGAGATCGTCCACGACACGCGGATTGCGGTCGAAAGCGTCTCGCTCGGCGACGTACCGATCGGCGAGGGTGAGCGAGTCACCGCCACCGTCGAAGAGGAACTCGGCTACAACGACATCTACGACCTCGAGATGACGCTCGAGGAGGGCCCGGACGACTGGCTCACCGTCCAGAGCGCGCCGGGCGGTCTCCTCGCGGGCGAGTCGGATACGGTCAGGTTCGCACTCGAGTTCGACACCGACGCGGAACTCGGGACGAACTACGAGTGGACCTACGAATTCGACAGCGAGGACGCCGAGAGCGAACGTATGACTATCGTCGCCGCCCCCGTCCCGCTCGACCTCGATCCGATCCGGGACGATCTCTCCGGACACGACGGCCCCGTCGCCGACGGGACGCTCGAGATGGTCGAGACGATGGATTCCCAGATGCGAGCCGGGGAAGCCGACGGCGACGACGTCTCGACGATCCTGACCTTCGGCAGCGCGTCGACGCTGTACCTCGATGCATCCGAGGAAGCGACGGACCTGCTCGATGACGGCCAGTACGACGAGGCCCAGGCCGAGATCGTACAGGCCTCGGCCGCGTACAACACGATGACGCTGTACGCGGAGCGTCTCGAAGGTGACGAACTCCGGGCCGACAGCGACGAGGTCCTCGCGACCGCGGAGAACGACCTGGCAGGGTTGATCGACGAACAGGAGGCCTACTACGAGCAACAACTCGAGTCGGGCGATCTCTCCCTGCTCGAGGAAGCGACGATCCAGCGGAACCTCGCGCGAGTCGTCCTGCTACAGGGCGACGAAGAGCGGGCGGCCGAACTCGAGAGCGACGCCGAGGCCGCGTTCGAAGACTACTCCGAGGCAGTCGCCACGGGCGAGAGCGCCGCCCAGGAGGCCGACGAGGTCTGGGAGTCGATGGAGTCCGAGCAGTTCGTTACCGTCCTCGGGCAACCGCTGCTCCTGAATCCGGCCGAGTACGACACCGTCACGGACAGGACCGCGGCGCTGCACGAGTCGTACGACGAGTCGGTCGCCGCGTTCGAGGACGCGGGCGAGTCGAGTCGTGCCGAAGCGGTGGCCACCGAACACGAGACCCGTGCCAGCGCGCTCGAGACGGCCCGACTCTCGCTGTTCCTCGCGATCGGGGTCTACGGGCTGGTCGCGGCGGCGATCGTCACGCGAACCGCTCGACGGATGTACTGGTACCTCCAGGACGCCCGCGAGTCGGTGACCGGCGATTTCCTCGTGTAGCACCGGCGTCCCGACCCTTCGATTCTCGAACGTTCTACCCGTTGCTCGTTTAGCTTCCGTTACTCCTGTAGAGAAGGGGTTGCCACGTCCACGTCCGCGTCAACGTCCACGTCCACGTCCACGTCCACGTCCACGTCCGCGTCGATGTCGTTGGCGCGCTCGAGGTCGACGAACCGGGCGACAAGAGGGAGAGAGTCACACCGCGGGACCGTATCGGGAGTCGGTCTCGGGTCAGGTATCGCGGCGAAGCGGTGTCGACAGCGACGACGGGAGTTCGGGGACCGACGGCGTCCCCCCCGAATCGGGAGTCGACGACTCCGTGTTCTCGAGTCGTTCGACCGACCACGCCTCGAGGTGGTCGTCGGTCCAGGCGTCCTCGTCGGCGACGGCCGGACCCGACGCCCGGACCGTGTACTCCCGTTCGGCACCGTCGACGGCGTAGCTCACCACAGCCTCGAAGGTGGGTTCCTCGATGCCGGCCTCGAGATCGACGAAGTGTTCGATCCAGTCGCCGGCAGCGAGTCGCTCGCGGCGGGCTTCCGAGTAGAACATCTCGTTGATCGGATCGCCCCCGGCCGAGACGGAGACGTCCGACAGCGCGCGATCGCTCTCGTTCTCGAAGACGAGGACGACCGAGCCGTACTCGCCCGCAGCCTGGGTCTCCGGGCCGATTTCGACGGCGAGCGGCCGTTCGTCGGGGAGATCGTCCCCGCTCTCGCCACCGGCGGCCGCGCCGCCAGCAGCGCCCTCGAGCGAGGCAACCGTCGCCAGCGCGTCGATCGTCTCTTCTTCCCCGTCGGCGTACCGGACGGCGATCGAGAGAGGGGCGGCCCCGCCCTCTCCCAACGCTGCTAACTGCCCGTCGGGGGAGACGGAGGCCGTCACAGTGGTCGTCTCGCCGGCCTCGAGTCGCTCGCCAAGCGATTCCGGGCGGGCTGCGTCGGCGAGTTCGAGCCCCAGCACCCGACAGTCCCGGTCGTCGCGGTTCACCAGGTCGGCAGCCACCGTCCCGTCGTCCGGGTCCACCGCGGCCTTGACGGCGATACCTCCCACGGACGCCTCGAGACGGCGGTCGGGGAGACGGTCGACGACCACGTCCCCCACCTCGATCTCCACCGACGGCAGCACGACGCCGTCCGGCGAAACGACGCCCACCGCCCGCTCGAGGGGGACCGTCTCGCCGGCGGGGACGGTACCGACCCGGCGTCGATCGTCACCGACTGCAACGACGACGTCTTCGGCTGGACCGTCGCCGTCGTTTCGCAGGACGATCCGATCGCGGACCGCGTGGCCGATCGCTGGCTCGGCATCGGGTACGCGACGCGTCGCCGCGAGAGTCGGTGATCCGGTCGTGTCGGAAGCCGAGCGGTCGTCGTCGTCGGCCGCCGGAATCGATCCGTCGTCGGCCGGGGAACCCGTGTGCTCGTCCCGCGTTCGTGATCCCGTTTCTGACGGTTCCGTGCGAGCGGAGTCGTCGGTCGTCTCGCTGCGGGGCCGGGAATCGGATCGGGACTGGGTTCCACTGTCGGTGCCGGATCGGGATCGGGATCGAGATCGAGATCGGGATTGGGACTCCGAACTTGAACGCGACTGGGACCCCGCTCCCGACACCGACCGGCTACTCGAGCGCGACGGCGTCGAGAACGGTCCCGAATCCGACAGCCGGATCCGCTCGTCGATCCCGAGCGCGTCGAAGCCGATGCGGGCCGTCCCCTCCTCGTACTGGGGGACGACCAGCAGCAGTTCGTCGCCGTCGATCGTCACCGGCGATCGGACGCGTCCGGCTCCGGGCATCTCGATGACCAGGCGATCGGATAGGGTCACGTCCCCCTCGAGTCCGACGGTCGCCCGGAGTGCGTCCCGACCCGATTCCAGATCGATCGTCGGAGCGGACGGCAGCGTACACGTCGGCGCGTACTCCCGCCGTCGATCCCCCCGAGCGACCTCGAGCCCGACCGAGACGCGGCGCTCGGGCTCGTAGGGGCGAGTCACGGACCCCGTCCAGGTCTCGCCGGCCGGGAGTTCGCCCGTTCCGGCCTCCGTCTCGAGCAACGTAACGCTATCGAGCGAAACCCCGCCGACGTTCTCGACTGCGACCTCGAGTTCGGCGACGCCGTCCTCGATCGTTCGCGTCTCGAGGGCCGTTTCGACGGCGATGCCGCCGCTGGCGGCGTCCTCGACGGTGATCGACGCCTCGTGAGCGACGGAGCCATCGACCGCGATCGCCAGGTCCGCCTCCCCCTCCGCGCGGACCGACGACACCGGAAAGTCGACGATTTCGGTTCCTCCGGGGTCGACGGTGACGGTTCGGTCGCTCGGTGAGAGCGAACAGCCCGTAACGTCGACGGCGATCGAGGCGGTTCGCTCCCGATCGGTTTGGTTCGTCACCTCGACGGCGATCGTTCCGCCGACGCCGACCGAGTCGGTCGCGACGGCAAGCGCTAGCTGATCGCCCGCGTGGACGTGCGTCGAGACCGTCCCCTCGCGTACGGAGCAGACGATTCCCCCGTCCGGCGTCGCGTACGGCGCGCCGTTCGGGAGGTCACCGACGGGTTCGGTCGCCCCGTCAGCACCGACTGCGCGCGTGCCCGCGGCCGTTCCGACGAGCACGGATCCCTCGCCGACCGGGGCGACGTGGGTCGCCTCGAGTTCCGTCCGCCAGCGGAGTTCCCCGGTTCCGGCCTGGAGTCCCACGAGCTGGTCGCTTTGCAAGGCGGCGACGATGACGTCGTCACAGCGGCCGACGCTGCGGATCACCGCCGAGAGGTCGCGGTCGAAGTCGACCTCGCCCTCGAGGTCGACGTGCGTGAGGAACGACCAGGTGGCGATCAGGAAGCCGGTCGGCACTGCGAGCAATTCGTCGTCGCGGCCGCCGGGGCGGGTTCGGTCGGCGTCGAACTGCTCCCGTCCGGTCGCGATCTCGATGGCGCGGAGGCGATTCGGTCCGAGCACCCCGCAGATCCCGGCGTCGGGAACGGCGGCGATCGCGTGTGCGTCGCCGACTCCCTGGCTCCAGAGCCGGTCGCCGTCCCGGGAGTAGGTCGTCAGGTCCCCGGACGAGAGGACGACCACCCGATCGGCGACGGCGACGTCGTCGATCCGGTCGCCGTGGTCGATCGCGGTCGACCGGCTCCCCTCGACGACCTCGACGCGAGTGCCGATCCCGACGGCGATCGCTCCGCGACCGACCCCGACTGCGTCGACCCGACCGCTCTCGAAGGAGCCGACCTGACGGTAGCTATCGGCCATCGGAGCCACCTCCGTCGTCGCCGGTATCGCCGTCGGCGCCGAACTCGAACACCCCGTCGTCCGCAGTGCCCGACTCGTCGGTGCCGCCGTCGGCGCCGACGGCCGAACTCGAGTCTCCGTCCCGGCTTTCGTCACTGTCACCGCCGTCACTATCACCGCCGTCACTATCACCCCCGTCACCGTCGCCGCCGTCACCATCACCATCACCATCACCACCCGCGTTCGACCCCGAAGCGTTCACCCCCGCCTCGAGCAACGTCTCGAGCGAGGACGGCCCCGATCCCGATCCCGATCCCGGTCCCAGTCTCATTCCCAGACGCTCGGCCTGCTCCTCGACGTACCGGCGCAGTTCCGGATACCCCTCGAGGTCGTCGATCTGGGTCCGGACGCTGGCGACGTATTGGCGGATCGTCTTCGGGTCGGTCCCCTCGAGACGCTCGAGGAAGTAGTCAGTATTCGGCTCGATCGGCTCCCTGTCCGGCTGGTAGACGCTCTCGACGAACTCCCGCTGCAGTTCGCTGCCGAGGACGCGGTCGGCGATCTCTGCCGGCGTGTACCCCTTCGAGGCTTCGCCGAGGCGGTCGTAATCGATCCCCTCGGTGCCGGACATCGCGGAGAGGTGTTTGCGCCACACCTCGGCCATCACCTCCTCGTTGGGCTGGGGAATGAACTGCTGGATCGGGAACCGGCGAGTGGCGGCCGGATCGATGGTGAAGGGCATGTTGGTCGCCCCGATCACGAGCAGGTTGTCCTCGATCTCGTTCATCTCCTGGAGGAAGGCGTTGGTCAGCGACCGCTCGTGGCGTTGCAGGGAGTCGTCACCCCGATCCGGAATGAGGGTGTCGACCTCGTCGAAGAAGAGGACCGCGAACCCCTCCTGGGCGATCCCGTGGGCCTTCTCGAAGATCGCCTCGACGCGTTTCTCGGACTCGCCGGAGTACTTCGAGAGGACGTCACTGCCCTTGATCTCGAGGAACTTCACCTCACCGTAGCTGTCCTCGATGTTCGAGTTGTACTTCGCCTCGTAGGCGATCGCCTCCGAGATGAGGGTCTTCCCACAGCCCGGCGGCCCGTACAGCAGCATGCTGTTCCCGCGGGAGGCGAACTCGTCACCGTACCGCTCGACGACCTCGTCTCGAACGTCCGGATCGAACAGCGCGAGCAGGTTCTCCGCCGTCCGCTTGACCTCCGGGAGCCCGGCGACGTCCTCCTCGAAACTGACGGTCGGTTTCTTCGGCTCGAGCGACACCTGAACCTCCTCCTCGTCCCCGGCCGCCTCCTCCGGGCCGCCGGGTCCCGGCGCGCCGGGGCCGTGGCTCGCCGCGTTTCGCGTCGCTCGCAGTTCCCGCAGTTCGCCGGCGTCGATGAACTCGAGGTCGGTGTTGTGGGTCACACGGAGCGTGTTGTACCCCGTCGGCTCCATCGCGGCGACCTCGAAGGTCGCAAGTTCGTCGCTGTTGGCCTTGGGGACGACCTCCTCCATGGGGTGCAGCAGGTAGTCGTTCTCCCGGAGGAACGGCTCGAGCTCCTCGGGCGGCACCTCGCTGGTGTGGATCTTCGCGGACGAACACTCGACGACGTCGCGTTTCGCCGCGTCGGGGTCGACGAGGAAGTCCTTCCCCCGGTCGATCCCCCCGAACACCGTCTTGACGTTCTGGTGCATCCGGACCTTGTTACCGATCCCGTCGACGATCGAGTCGTCGACGGGGTCGACGTAGAAGAACGCCCGCCTGTCGTTGTGGCGAATCTCGACGATGTCCGTGTTCGGTCCGACCTTCTTGGCTCCGATCTTGATGCGTGACGTCGGCTGGTCTCGTTTCAGTATTGGTGTCAGGTTAAGCATTGTCGTCACTCCGTGTACGGGACCGAGTCCGTTGCTGTGGTCGCAGTTGCGTCGCGGCTCGTTCGACCGTCGCAAGCAGTTCGCCCTGGCGGTGGTCGGTCCGCTCACGGACGTACCGTGCATCCGCGTCGGCCCGTCGTACGACCAGCGCGAGCGTCTCGAGCATCTCGACGACCGCCTCGCAGCCGGTCACGAGCGTCCCGTTCCCACCCGCTGCCCGCACCCGGCGTACGATCCGCCTGAAGTCCTCGAGAGCGTCCTCGACGCGTTCGATCAGGGCCTCGATGACCGGCCGCCAGTTACGGGCGTACGGGACGACCGACGAGAGCGGCACGACCACGCGGGAACCGACCGTCTCGAACCGGCTCGCGTCCGCGATGCGGTCGGCGACGGAGGGTTCGAAGGCCTCGAGTGTCACCTCGTCGTGCTCGTCGCCGACCTCGAGGACGCGCCGAACGAGCGCGTCCTCGGTTCCGGTGTCGTCGGGAGACGACTCCCGGGAGCCGCCGTCCGGGCGGGGAACCCTCGAGTCGTTGCCGCGGCCGGCAACCTCGGGTCGTGGGGGAAACGGCGCACCGGCGCGCAGCAGTTCCGCGAGATCGACGAGCGCGCCCATCGCGACGTCGACCCGTCGCGACGGGTCGGGCCCCGACAGCGTCCGCAAGGAGAGCAGGTGCTCTCCCTGTTCGGCGACCCGGCCGACCCCTCGAAGCAACGAATCGGCGTGCATCCTACGACATCTCGAGTTCGCTCGTTTCCGTCTCCGCGGCCCCGTCGGCTTCGGTGACCTCCTCGCCGGCCGTCTGCTGGGCGGTCTCGCCGACGCTCTCGATGTTGCCGAGCACGTCGTCGACGACGCTGCCGACCTCGTGGTCCGGGGTCTCCTCGATCGCTTCCTCGATGCCGCCGACGCCGGCCAACTGGGTCGTCAGTTCGCCCATGTTGTCGACGATGTTCATCGCCTCGTCGGGGAACGTCTGCTTCTTCAGCGCCTGCGTGCGGACCTGTTCGCGCTTGTTCGCGAGCGTGCTCTTCGCGGACTCGAGCATCTCGATGTTGTCGGCCAGCCGAGCCGTGCCGCTCTCGACTTTCTCGGCCAGGTTCTCCTGGTCGGCCTCCTTCATCTTCTTGTGGTAGATCAGCTTCCGCTTGAGCTGCTGGAAGCGTTCCCGCTCTTCGGCCGGCAGCGTCGACGGATCCTCCGGAACGCCCGCCCCGTCGCCGAGGCTCCGGAGCTCCTGTGCGGTCTCCTCGAGGTGTTCGTCGATCTTGCCCGAGTCCTGGTCGATGTCGTCCATCCGGTTCTCGAGTTTCTGCTTTGCGCTGTCGACCCGGTCGATCGTCTCGGTGATCTTCTCGACGCAGGCGTCGATCGCCGCGGCCCAGTTGAGGATCATCCGACCGTTGATCTCGTCCGGGTTGTCGCTCGGATTGCGGAGCATGACGACCTGGCCGCCCTGGAGCTCGAGGATGTCCTCGTCTGCGAAGAACTCGAGGAGCGCTTCGGCCTGCTGTTCGCTGGTGACGATGTCACCTTCCTCGTCGCTGGCCGACGCGAGCGTCTCGATGGCACGGCGGCGGTCGATCCGGCCGTTGCCCTCCTTGAGCTCCATCGAACCGAGCAGGTCGGTCTTGATGATCGCCCGGACGGCCCGCTCCCACTCACCCTCGACGTCGTCGCCCTCGATCCAGCGGGCGTCGAGACGCACGGGGTCGTCAGTCTGGTTTACCGGGTCGGCGATCACGTACTCCTGTCCGTCGCTTTCGATCCGTTCGAATTCGTACTTTTGTGGCATAGTGGTAGTCGATGAGGTGTGTCAGATCCGATTCGCAGTTGGTCGTGTCAGTGTCACGCCGCCATCCCGCCGAACTCTTCTTCGTTGACCAGTGCCCGATACCGCTCCCGGACGGCGTCCCGGACGTGCTCGTTGACAGCCGTCGTCGAACTCACCTGTAGTTCCGTGAAGTGTTCCTCGGCGAGTTCGATCCACTCGGGGAGTGTGCCGGGAAGCTGATCCTGTTCGGCCTTCAGGTCGGTGAGAATCCGCCTGGCGTGATCCTCGGCGACGTCCTCGAAGGGGTCGGTTGCCTCGACCATCTCGCGCCCCTCCTCGAGGCCGAGCCGGTCGACGAGCGTGGCCCGTGTCTCCTCGAGGATCTCGCCGCGGACGCTGCGGGCCTGCGAGAGGACGTCGAACCGGCTCTCGATTTCGTTTTCGACGACCTGGTCGAACTCGCCGACCCGGAGGACGTAGCTCGACTCCTCGAACTCGTTCTCGACTGCCTCCTCGATCTCCTCGGCGAGGTAGCGACCGTACTCGTCGATGGCCTCCTCGACCAGGTACTCCCCGTCGAGGTCGACGATGTACCCCTCGCGGTCGAGGTAACGGATCACGTCCGAGGTCGCGTCGACGTCGATGACGCTCTCGAGGTCGCTGTGTGCGATCTTGCCGTTCGAGGCCTCCCGCTCGAGCCGGGAGTCGAGGCCTACGTCGTCGGCGTGTTCCTTGAGTTGCGGGCCGATGGTGTAGTAGTCGCGTTTCCCAGCGGTGATCCGGCGGAGGTAGTTCCGGTCCGCGAGTTCGTCGGCGAAGAATTCCATGTCGTCGATCGCCAGCGAGAACCGGGAGCGCAGCGTCTCGCCCGTCACGACGAGGCGTTGACCGAACAGGTTGGTCAGCTCTCGGGTGATGTTCATGTTCCCCTTCACGCCGAACGGGTCGACGTAAAAGACGCCGTCCCTGAGCTGTTCGAGATCGACGAACTCGTCGGCGGCCATCTCGGTCAGCGCCTTGCGCATGTCGCTCGAGGACAGCGAGCGCGCGTTCACCAGCCCCACGTCCGCGCTCTCGTAGGCGGACTTGATCTCCCCTTTCTGGTCGGAGACGTAGATAAATCCGTAGTTGTCCTGGGCGATGTCACGACAGACGTCTTCCAGGACGTCGGTATCGACCGGTAAGAGTGTCATTGTAGAGTGAGTTACATTCTCGCATACTAAACCTTGCGCCCGCGATATTCGTTTCTCGGTTCTCAGACCCTATTTCAACCGCTGGTCGGAGAGTTACTGGCCTCGAGTCATCTATCAGAAATAGTTCATTCCGCGCTTCGGTCGCGTCGGGGATCGGTCGTTGCCGTTCGCCCGTAGTCTTTGGTCGCGTCGTGGATCCGTCGCTGCCGTTCGCCCGAGTCTCCGGTCACTCGATTCGCTCGAGGACGCCCTCCCGAAGTGCGGCCGGCGAGTCGACGACGGTGTCGGCCGGCGACCGGTCGATGTCGCCGTGGGCGTCGATCCGGTAGGCGACGACGGACGCGCCCGCTCGCGCACCCGCTGCGATCCCGTTCTCGGAGTCCTCCACGACGACGCAGTCCTCCGCGGCGACCCCGAGTTCGTCGGCCGCGAACTCGAAGACGTCCGGCGCGGGCTTGCTCGCCGCGTCGATGTCGTCGGCGCTGATCACGCGGTCGAACTCGCCCTCGAGGTCGAACCGCTCGAGGACGACGCCGATCCAGTCGTGAGGGGAGGAGGAGACCAGCGCCGTCGACGCGTCGCGGTCGTCCAGTTCCCCGAGCAGGTCGCCGAGGCCGTCCAGCAGCGTGACCCGCTCGCCGTAGATCTCCTCGGCCGTCGCGGCGAACCGGTCGACGAACTCCTCGCGGGTGATCTCGGTCCCGTACTCGTCCTCGAGGTAGTCGTAGATCTCGCGGTAGTTCATCCCGCTGATCTCGGCGAGGTCGACGTCGGCGTGGGGAACGGCGGCGGGGAGGATCTCCTCGCGCTCGAAGCGAACCCAGTAGTCCTCGCTGTCGACGAGGACGCCGTCCATGTCGAACAGTACCGCCCGCATCTACCCGAACACCTCCCCGCGGCGCTCGTGGGCCATCCGTTCGCCGACGGCCTCGGCGACGTCTTCGCCGAACTCCCGTTCGACGATCCACAGCGCGAGGTCGATCCCCGAGGTGACCCCGCCCGCCGAGAGCACGTCGCCGTCGTCGACGACCCGCTCGTCGAGCACGGTGGCGTCGGTCGCCGCGAGGTCGTCGACCGCAACCGGGTGGGTGGCGGCCGGTCGCCCCTCGAGCAGCCCAGCCTCGGAGAGGATCATCGCGCCGGTACAGACCGACGCGACCGTCGCGCCAGCGGTGTACCGTTCGTCGACCGCGTCCGGGAGCGAGCCGTCCTCGACGACCGCCCGGACCCCGCCCTCGCCGGTCCAGCCGCCGCCGGGGACGACGAGGAGGTCCGGTTCGCCGAGCGTTCCCTGTGATTCGACGCCCAACCCGTGGCTCGCGGCCACGATGTCGTCGTCCCCCTCGAGCGTCACGAGTCGGGTCTCGAGATCGGCCCCGAGGTCGGCAGCGTTCTCGAAGACCTCGTAGGGGCCGATCGCGTCGAGTTCGTCGAACCCGTCGAACAGTACGATCTCGGCGGTCGTCTCGCTCATGGTGAACCGATCGCCGGCGGCCGGGAAACGCCTTGCGCCTACGGCAGACGGCGGCCGGCCGACGTTCGGTCGTCGCTCCCCATGGTCCGCCCGGTGCCAGAGCGCGAGGCCTCGAGCCGTCTCGAGGACGGCACGGTTCGCCCGTCGGCCGCCGCCCACGGTCCGGGATGCTCGGAGCGCAAACCCCCACCGTTCATACACGTTCCCCGTCTCGAGCGACGTATGGACGTCGACGACGCCCAACGACAGGTAGCGGAGTTCGTCCAGGAGCACGACCTCGAGACGCCCCCCGAGTTCCGACTGCTCGATCTCGTCTCCGAGATGGGCGAACTCGCCAAGGACGCCAACACGTCGACCGATTACGGCGACGCTCCCGCCGATCTCGACCTCGCCGCCGACGAGGTCGGCGACGCGCTGTTCGCCCTGCTGGCGCTCGCCGACGCCCTCGAGATCGACGCCGAGGCGGCGCTCGCGGAAGCGCTCGAGAAGTACGAGGCGCGGATGGCGACCGGCGCCGAGGAGTCGCCGGGCTCCGGAGAGTAGCGAGGAGGAGCGTCAGGGACGGACGTTCGCGCCGTCCTCGAGATCGAGCACCGTCGCCGCCGCCTCGCCGACCGGCTCGAGGACCGATTCCGGCGCGTAGACGCCGAGCCGCCAGATCTCCCGCGCGCAGGCGTCCAGTCCCGCCACGAGCGACGAACGTTCCTCGAGCCGGCGGAGATCGCCGTCGACGACGATCCGTGCCCGCGATTCCGGCGAACTCGGCTCGCCGGGGCTGTCCAGGACGACCGCCTCGGGATCGACGCCCGCGATCTCGGCGATCTCCCGCTCGAGGGCGCGCGTGCGGTCGTAGTCGAGCCCCCGGAACCCGGCGGGCACCGCGTCGCGGCGCGCCCAGATCGCCCGCTTGTAGAGGTCGCGGTCGCGGATGCGGTCGGCGAACGCGGCCGTCCCGTCGTACTCCGCGAGCGTCGCCAGCAGGTCGGCGTCGGTCAGGCGCGCGAACGACTCGGGATCGACGACGCCGTCGGCGAGGAGTCGCTCGCTCGCCCGGTCGAGCATCGCCCCAGCGATCCGGGAGACGTGGTGCCGGTAGACCGTCGCGTTCATCAGCGTCCGGGCGATCAGCGCGCTCTCGGCCGTCGCGACGTTGCCCTCCTCGAGGGCCAGTTCGCCGTCGACGACCTCGAGGGCGTACAGCAGCCGCGCGTGATCGATCGTCCCGTAGGGAACGCCCGTGTGGTGGGCGTCCCGCACCAGGTAGTCCATCCGATCGACGTCCAGCGTGCCGGCGACGAGTTCCCCCAGCGGGCCGCGGCCGTCGACCGTCGCGGCGACGGCCCCGGGCTCGAGCCCGTGGTCCTCGAGGACGCGCCCGAGGTCCGTCGACTCGAGCAGCCACTCGATCTCGTCGTGGTGACGGCCGAGATGGCGCTCGATGGCGGCCTCGGTCTGGTGACCGAACGGGCCGTGGCCGACGTCGTGGACGAGCGCGGCGATCCGGAGCCGGCGGTCGATGTCGTCCTCGATCGGCAGCCGCTCGACGGCCTCCGAGGCGAGGTGATAGACGCCGAGACTGTGCTCGAACCGGGTGTGGTTCGCGGAGGGATAGACGAGCTGGACCGTACTCAACTGGCGGACGTACCGGAGCCGCTGCATCGGCGCGGTATCGAGCAGCGCCTCCGCGGCTGGCTCGAGTTCGATGTAGTCGTGGACGCTGTCCTTGATGACGGTCATTGCGGCACACTCGTCGCGGAGGTCGTATAGACGCGGTGGTTCCCGATCGGTCCCGTCGGGGCCGGAACGGAGCGAGGTGGGATCGACGCGCCGCTACAGTACCGCCCGATCGATCTGGCGATACGTCTCCTCGAGCGACCCCGAGTTGTCGATCTCGACGTGGTCGCGCTCGAGCGGATCGAACGTCTCGCGCAACTGGAGGTGTTGCTCGAACTGGGCGTCACTGACGGCGTTCGTGCGGTCCTCGAGCCGTTCCCGGACGACCTCGAGATCGCACGTCACCCGGACGAAGGCCCGAGCGGCCTCGACCGTCCGCGCGATCTCGGCCGCGCGGTCGCGGTACGGCCTCGACTGGAACGTCGCATCGAGGACGACGTTGCGGCCCGACTCGAGGTCCGAACGGGCACGCTCGAGGAGTTCGGCATAGGTGGCGTCCGTCTCCTCGGAGGAGTAACTCGGTTCCGGGAACAGTTCCTTTCGGACCTCGTCGCTCCGGTAGCGGTTGGCCGGGAGCCGCTCGGCGGTGTAGGCCGAGGCAGCCGATTTACCCACGCCCGGCAGCCCGCAGTAGACGATCAGCGATGGACGGGACACAGGGTCCTATCGACGGTACTGGTACTAAATCCGAACGGATTCCGACGCCCGGTATCGGCTCCGTTCCAATCGAATTCTCGAGAGACGAAGCCCGGCGGACGAGTCTGTAACGACGACGCGACGGGGGAGCGAACACGGATCGGTTTCGGTCGTCCGCCGATCGGACGCGTTCGGGGATGTCGTCGGTCTCGGATAGAGGAGACATAGAGAATACGTTCGTCACCTAATGTAACAATCGGAAGAATACGGCTACATAACACAAACTTCCCAATTTCATTAGCAGTGTTCGAAAGGAATAGTTCAGCAAGATGCAGTCGAATACCGAGGCCCATCAGCTCCCTCGGTGTCCGTTCGCGCTCCACAAAACTCGACCCAATACTGCCGATACAGTCACTGAAGCGGCCGGTTTCGGCATGAACCGGCCGAAGTTCCTCCCGCCTCACTTTTCAGTCTTCCCTAAACGCGATCGATCGAGGGGCGAGTTGTAGGCTAGTCCCGTTTCTTCGTCGTCAGACCGAGCCACTTGTTCGGGTCGAAGAGGTCGCGGACGGCCTCCGTGAAGCTCTTCCCGGAGTGCTCGCCGGGGCGGAGCCGGGCGCGAATCCGCGACGACACGAGTTCGATGCCGAGCACGACGATGAAGACCATAATGAGGCCGGCCGCGGTCTGCCGGAACTGGAAGAGGTCCTGACTGTTCCGGATCATATATCCGAGGCCGCCGGCGCCAACGACGCCCAGGGAGATGGCGATCCTGGTATTGATCTCGAGGATGTACAGCGTCCACGCGATGAACGACCGCGAGACCTGACTGAGCATCCCGAAGCTGACCGTCTGCGTGCCCGAGGCGCCGGTCGACCGGATCGCCTCGATCGGGCCTTCCTCGATCTCCTCGAGGTCGTCGGTGAACAGGCGGCCGAGGTTTCCGATGCTGTCGGTTGCGATCGCCAGCACCGCGGTGACCTGACCGGGCGGGCCGATGGGGATGTACAGGAAGATCCAGACGATCGCGGGGATCGCGCGGATGGCGCTTAGGGTGCCGCGGAAGATGAAATTGAACGGGAACGGCATGACGCGCTCGCTGCCGAGCACGCCGAGAACGAGCGCGAACGGGAACGCCATCACGGTCCCCATGAAGCCGAGTAGCAGCGTCACGAGGCTGGCCTTCACGAGCGACTGCCGGGACGAACCGAGGCTGTCGATGATCGGCTGCCCGAAGTCGCGGAAGCTCGCCGGAATCGCTCGCAGGCCCGTGATTTCGTTGTCCTTCGTGTAAACGGTGAAGTTCTGGAAGTCCGGTGGGAAGAACCCCTCCCGGATGAAATCGTACATCTTGGGGAACCGCCGCGCGACGACTTCCGCCTGGAACCCGATGAAGCCCAGCCCCCAGTAGGTGACACCGAGGACGGCGGCGACGAGCGTCACCCAGAGCACGTACTTCAGGTGGCGGACGCGCCGCAGTTCTTGGAGTTTCTCGCGAACCTCGGGGCCGGTCGACTCCTGAGTCACGCGCCGTCACCTCCGCCCGCCGCTGCGCTCGCGTCAGCGGCCCCGGACTGTACGGTGTCCGTACCGGTCGGGTCCGTCGAGAGGTTGTCGCCGGTGGCGTCCTCGCCGTAGTAGATTTCGTCCATCCGCTCCATCGTGAGGTCGTCGGCGTCGCCGTCGAAGATGACTTCGCCGTCGCGGATGCCGAGGAATCGGTCGCCGAACTCGCGGGCGATGTTTACCTGGTGGAGGCTCGTGACCGTGGTGAGGTCCTGTTTGTCGGCGGCCTTCTTCAGGTAGCGCATTACGTCGCGGGCGGCCTTCGGGTCGAGGCTGGCGACGGGTTCGTCCGCGAGCAGAATCCCGGGTTCCTGGACGAGCGCGCGAGCGATGCCGACGCGCTGCTTCTGGCCGCCGCTCATGGACTCGGCGCGCTGCCCGGCCTCTTCCAGGAGGCCGACGGTCTGGAGGGCTTCCAGCGCGTTTTTCTTGTCGTACTCGGAGTGGAGGCCGAGCGCGCTCCGCAGCAGGCCGTTCCGGGAGAGCGCGCCGGAGAGGGCGTTCCCGAACGCGGTCTTGCTCTCCAGGAGGTAATGCTCCTGGAACACCATGCCGACGTCGCTCCGGTTGCCCTTGATCTCGTCGCCGCCGATAGTGACCGTTCCCTCACTCGGCTGCGTGAGCCCGTTCAGCACGCGCAGCATCGTGGACTTGCCGGCACCCGACGGCCCCAGTAGGATGACGAACTCCCCTTCCGGAATCGTAAACGACACGTCGTCGAGTGCGACCGTGTCCTCGTCGTATATCTTGCTGACGTTTTCGAACTCGATCTTTGGCATGAGTTGGGTCCTTGGATAGATAGGGATTCAGCCGCCGGAAAAGCGGCCCGAACTGTCGTCACAGGCGTCGTGACCGCCTCACTCGAAGATGTCAGTCCCGACGCCGAGTTCGTCAGCGACGTCGATGACGGACTGGTACTCTTCCTGGCCGGCTTCGCGGACGTCAGAGAACCAGAGGTCGTCGTCGGTGCCTTCCTCGCCGTCCTGGCCGTGGTAGATGCTGTCCGGGCCCTCGAGGAACGCGTTCTGGATCGCGGTCTTCTCCTCCTCGCTGAGCTCAGGGGAGACCACGATAGGCGCGCGCGGCAGGCCAGTGTCCTCGTGAAGCGTCGTCGCGACCTCCTGGAACTCATCGGGGGACGGGCCGGTGCTCGTGTCACGCACGAACCCGCCCATCGCGGCGGCGTCGACCTGGCCCTGTTCGAGGAGCGTGTACGAACTGACGTGCCCGCCGGCGAAGCGCGCGTCGAACTCCGCCTGCGATCCGTTGCCGTCGGGGAGTTCGCCGATGTCGAGGCCGCCATCCGCGGACATGCTGTACAGCGGGTAGAGCGCGCCACTGGTGGACAGCTGGTCGGAGAACGCGACTGTCTTCCCGGAGAGGTCCGAGAGTTCCGTGATGTCGCTGTCGTTGGACACGGCGATGATGCTGCTGTACTCCCAGCTTCCGTAGCCGTACCGCTGGAGGATGATTTCGGCGTTGCCGGTCATGACGCCGAGGCCGGCCGCGAACGGCCCGGTCTCGGCAACGTCCGTCGTCCCCTGGCCGAGGGACTGGATGACGGCGCTGTAGTTGCTGCCGATGTTCCCGGAGACCTCGAGACCGTCGGAGGTCTCGTAGTTCTCCGTGGCGTAGGTGCCGATATGGTCGAGCAGGGGAGCGTACTGGACTTCGAGGTCTTCCTGAGGGACGGACGGCGAGATACCGACGTCTATGGTTCCGTCGCCGCCGAACGCCAGTTCGTCGGCGGAATCGGTGGTCTGGTCGCCGGAATCCGTCATATCGTCCCCGTCGGACTCCGTCGTCTCGTCACCGTCTTCGTCGCCGCCGCCGGTGCAGCCGGCGAGGCCTGCGATACTTGTCGCACCTGCGAGCGTGAGGAATTTGCGTCGTCCCGCCATGAGGAATTCGTTTGTGAATACGAGAGATAGTTGAAAAGTGTTCCCATTCAACTATATAGAGCAGTACACAGGTCTACGGAATGAACCGACGAGGACCCGATGGGACTCTGGGAGCTCATCACCGGCATCCCCCAGCCCCTCGTCGAGTCGCCGTCGAAGTAGTCGGTCGCCACGACCGATCCGACTATCTCCGATTTTCCGGTTCCGTACCGATCAGCCGACTAGCAGTCCGTCGCCGAGTTCGTCGGAGTCGGACGGAGTCCGGACGGGCGATGGAATCAGCGAAAGCCGACCGCGACGCGATGTCGCCCGCGTCCGACCGCGAGTTTAAATACGAACCCGCGGCCACCGATCCTATGATCGACGACGCGATCCGCGTCCTCGCGGGCGACTGTACCGTCATCACGGAAGGCACCGACCGCCAGGAGTACCGCGGCCGCATGACGACGGTCGTCAAGCCCGACAACACCGTGCTGGTCCACGACATCGACGGCTACCAGCCCGTCGCGTGGCTGACCCGCGCCGACAGCGTCTCGAGCGACCGCGCGGACGGCTTCACCCTCGTCGCGAAGAAGGACACGCAGACGCTCCGGATCGCGGCCCACGATCAGGACGGATTCGCCCACTATCCCGCCTCGGTTGCGGGCCCGGTCGTAGGCACCTGCCCCGACTGCGGGGGCGCACTCGTCCGCTCGAACGGCGTCCACTGCGTCGACTGCGGCGATCACTACGGCGTGCCCACGGACGCGACGATCCGGGGGGACGCGAGCAACTGCGACTGCGGGCTCCCGCGGATGCGCGTCGAACGGGGGCTCGCGTTCGACGTCTGTCTCGACCGGGACTGCGAGTCGCTGGACGAGGCGGTCTCCGAAGCGTTCGACCGCGAGTGGAACTGCCCCGAGCCCGACTGTGACGGTGACCTCCGGATCCTCCGACGCGGCGGACTCATCGCCGGCTGCGAGCACTACCCCGACTGCGACACCGGGTTCGCGATGCCCGCGGGCGTGATCGACGGACAGTGTCGCTGTGGCCTGCCGACCTTCGATACGGGCAGCGGGACGCGGTGTCTCGACGCCACCTGCGATCCGATCGGGGAGCGGTCGCCCGAGCAGGCGACCGGGGACGATTGACCGGCGGCGGCCGCGAGCGAGCGATCCACAGCCACTTAGTGTCCGACGGCCAACGCCCGGACATGGAACTCGAGGGGCGGTTCGACGAGGCCGCGGGCGTCGTCACCGTGGGGAGCGACGCACGCCAACGGTATCACGACTCGCGGGGGTACGGGTATCCACTCCCCGACGGGAACGGAAGCAACGAGATCGCCCTCTCGCCGGTCGAGGCGGCACACCTCCTCTATCGGGGCGACCTCGCGGCCGTCGTCCACGAGGAGACGGGCGAACGGCTCGACTTCCAGGCGTTCGTCGCCCGCGAACCGGGCGACGACTTCGGCGTGCGCTTCCTGGTCTACGCCGACCTCCGCGAACGAGGGTTTTACCTCTCGCCCGCCGCGGAGCCGTGGATCGACGACCCGCCCGCCGGCCCGGTCGACTTCGCGGTCTTCCCCCGCGGCAAGGGCCCCGGCGACGGCGAGATCGCCTACGCGCTGCGGGTGATCGGCGAGCGGACCGACGTGCCCGCGGGCGACCTCGCGCCGGGCGTCCTCGCGGTCGTCGACGAGGAGAGCGAGATCACGTACTTCGACGTCGATCGCCGGGACCCGACCGGGGGTTCCGACTCGGCGGACGTCCTCCCCGACAGTCCCTGCGAGGCCGACCTGCTCGAGGACCGAGTCGTCGTCTGGGACCCCCCGGTCGACCTCTACGAGCGGGCGTTCTACGGCCAGCCACTCGAGGGCCGGGAGTACGACGAGCCGACCCTGCAGTGCTCGCTGCTCGAGGCGGCCGCCCTCGCCGAGCGGGGGGCGATCGACCTCGAGCCGTCGACGGTCCGCGGGCGGGGACGTGAGGTCGAGGGCGAGCGGTTCGACCGCCGGCTGGCGGTCTACACGGCCCTGCGGGAGCGAGGCGTCGTCCCGAAGACCGGCTACAAGTTCGGCGCGGACTTCCGAACCTACGCGGACGTGGAGTCGGTCGACGACCTGGGTCACTCCGAGTTGCTGATCCGGGTTCATCCCGCCGACTACGTCTTCGAGCCCCGTGACCTGGCGCTCGACGTCCGACTCGCCCACGGGGTTCGCAAGACGATGGTGTTCGCGCTGGTCGACGACGAGGGCGACGACGCCGACGACGCCGACGACGCCGACGTCGAGTGGTGGTCCCTCGAGCGATTAACACCGTAACGCGACCGACGGTCTCGAGGTCGACACCGTCGGCGGCCGCGAACGGAACTGTGAAACCCTCCCCATGTGATAGGTCCGGATATGCAACTCGAGGTGATCGGCGTCGGCGGCGCGGGGTGTCGGATCGCCGACGCGATTCTGGCGGCCGAGCCGGCGGATCACCGGTTCGTGGGCGACGCGTTCGCGTTCGACACCGATACGGACGGGCTGGCGGCGCTCGAGGCGATTCCCGAGTCGAACCGGCACCGGTACGGCGAGACGATCCGGAACGGGCTCAACGGGAACCTCCAGCGCGGGTTCGAAGTGGGTGACGCGTCGGTCGACGAACTCAGTCGGCACTTAGACGACGGACGGCCCTCGATCGCGGACGCCTTCCTCGTGGTCCTGGGACTCGGAGGCGCGACCGGCGGGGGAACGGCGCCGGAACTCGTCGCGACGCTCCGGGCGGTGTACGACAAGCCGGTCTACGTCCTCGCGACGGTACCGGCCGAGCGCGAACTCGAGCCGCCGGAGGATCCCCTGGTCGAGGGGGTCGTACCGGAGTCCGAGGCGGGGACCGAAGATGCGGACGAGCCCGAGGACACGGACGACCACACCCGCCCGCTCGCGGAAGAAAACGCCGCCCGAACGCTCGAACGGCTCGACGGCCTCGCGAGCGCGGTGCTGTGTTTCGACAACGAGGCCTGGCTCCGCACCGGCGAGCGTCTTGCGGAGGGGCGCGACCGGCTCAACCGCGACCTCGCGACCCGGGTCGCGGCGTTTTTCTCCGCCGGAGCCGCGAGCGAGAGCGACGGCGAGGTCGCCGAAACCGTGATCGACGCAAGCGACGTGGCACGGGTCCTCGACGGGGGCGAGGACACCCTCGTCGCGACGCTTGGGTACGGCGAACAGGAGGTCGAGTCCGACGACGGCGGCTCCCGGTTCGGGCTCGGCCTGTTCTCGACGGAGTCGAACGTCGACACCGCATCGGCGGTCAGCGCCGTGGAAACGACGATCAGCAAGGCGCTCAACGGGAAGCTTACCCTCGAGTGCGACCGCGAGAACGCCGACGCCACGATGGTGATCGTCGGCGGGCCGCCAGCCTGGCTCAACCGGACGGCGATCTCCGACGGCCGACGAACGGTGCAGTCGAGGACCGGGTCGCGGGAGTTGCTCGGCGGCGACGCACCGCGGCCGAACGGTGACCGCGTGTTCGCGACGATCCTGTTTGCCGGCGTCGAACCGGTCGAGCGCCTCGAGGCGATCCGGGAGACGGCCCGGTAACGGCACGGGTTTCGGGACGGTATTCTTCCCTTTCGTGCTCGAGCAGCCGCCGATTCGGCAGGTCGGGCGCGCGGTGGACGGGAAGCCGGCCCGAAGGCGAAGGCTTTTGCGCGCCGGAGCGCCAAACCGAGGATAATGAGCGGAGACGATCCACGCGAGGAGGCCCCGGAAACCGCCGGGATCACTGGAAGCGAATCGGGTGAACCGTTGCCGGACGGCGGCGCTGCTGGAGCCGACGACGTCGCGCTCGACCCGTGGGGTTCCTCGACCGTCTCCGACTACCGCAAACTGTTCGAGGAGTTCGGCATCGAGGAGTTCGACGAGATCTTAGAGGAGGTACCCAACCCCCACTACCTGATGCGACGGGGAGTCATCTTCGGCCACCGCGACTACCGGCCCGTGGCCGAGGCGATGCAAAACGACGAACCTGCGGCCGTCCTCTCCGGGTTCATGCCGACCGGCGACCCGCACATCGGCCACAAACTCGTCTTCGACGAGATCATCTGGCACCAGCAGCAGGGGGCCGACGCCTACGCGCTGATCGCGGACCTCGAGGCCAACGCGGCCCGCGGGATGACCTGGGAAGAGATCGACGAACACGCCCGTGACTACCTCCTCTCGCTGCTGGCGCTCGGCTTCGACCCCGAGGAGGGAACCCTCTACCGGCAGTCCGCGAACCGCGAACTGCAGGACCTGGCCTTCGACCTCGGCGCGGAGGCGAACTTCTCTGAGTTCCAGTCGATCTACGGCTTCGACGGCGAGACCGACGTCTCGCACATGCAGTCGGTCGTCACCCAGATGGCCGACATCCTCTACCCGCAACTCGAGGAGCCCAAGCCGACGGTGATCCCGGTCGGGCCCGATCAGGACCCCCACGTCCGGCTCGCCCGGGACCTCGCCGAGCGGATGCGCTTTTTCAAGGTCTCGGAGGCCTACGCCAGCTTCGAACTCGAGCCCGAGGAACGGGACCTCGTCGCCGACTTCCACGAGCGGCTCGATCCCGCGGACTTCGACGACGACACCCTGCGATGTACGCACGTCGCCGAGGCCCTCGAAGAGACGCCCCTCGAGGACCTCGCCGTCGACGCGGCCACCCTCGACTCGGTGCTGACGAAACTCGAGGAGGGTGGGATGGAGCCGCTTCGGCCGCGCACTCGCTTTTTCGACCGGCGCGCGACCGAGGAGGCCTTCGAGGCGCTGATCGACGCGATCGACGGCGAGAAGCGGGTCTACGAGAACCACGTCGACGCCTTCGAGATCGACCGTGACGAGGCCGAGGAACTGGCCCGCGAGGTCGAGGTCGAGAACGGCGGCTACGGCTTCCGGCCGCCGTCCTCGATCTATCACCGGTTCATGACGGGGCTGACCGGCGGCAAGATGTCCTCCTCCGTCCCCGCCTCACACATCTCCCTGCTCGACGACCCCGAAGACGGCTACAGCAAGGTGAAGGCCGCGACCACGGGCGGCCGCGAGACCGCCGAGAAACAGCGCGAGAAGGGCGGCCGCGCGGACGAGTGTCCAGTCTACGAGCTGTACGCCTACCTGCTGTCCGGCGACGACGACGAGTTCGCCAAGCGCGTCTACGACGAGTGCGTCGGCGGCGAGCGACTCTGTGGCGACTGCAAGGAGCAGGCGGCACAGCTGATGAAGGAATTCCTCGAGGAACACCAGGAGAAACGCGAGGAGGTCGAGGAACTGCTCGAGGAAACCGACATCGAACTCGAGTCGCCCCGGCGTCGCTGACCGGTTCATACGGACTGCTGTACGTCAGTTCCGACGCGGCCGTGACCCGTCCCGTCCTGCGGTCGCGCCGGTACATCGGGACAGGGATCCGTATCAGCCGTCGTCACCGACTCGCTGACACCGCTCGACCCATAGTTCTCGATACGCCCGGGGACCGACGACCCGGCCGTGGAGGTCGTCGACCGTCTCGACTCCTGCATCGCGACACCACTCGATACACCGCCGGTACACCTCGAAGTCGTACGTCTCGCGGACCGACGGGTCGCGTTCGACCCGGATCGCGTCCGCGCCCGCGAGCGAAGCCGCGAACGCTCGGGTGTGTCCGTCCGCGAGATACCACTCGCCACCGTGTTCGAAGGCCGGGAGCGGCTCGTACTCCGGCTCGTCGAACTCGAACCACTCGAGCACGCCGGCGAGTTTCTCGCTCGAGAGATACAGCTGGGTGGGGCGAACCTCGGCACGGGGCAGGCACCGCGTCATGGGCGTTCCGAATCGGCTCCGGAGACGTCATAAAGCTACGGTCGGATTCGCGACCCAGCGTCTGACGAACTTATATTGGACGGGTCGTGGTTGTCCAGGGTGATGGCTGGCCCTCCTTCCGACGACGACGGCGACGCCACCGCCGACGACCTCCTCGCGGCCGACGTGCTCGGCGCGTTCGGCGTCAGGCCCGCCGACGTCGAGCGTCGTGCAGGCAACGGAACCGGCGAACCCGGAACGGCCGACTCCCTCGAGGCCGCCCTCGCCGACGTCCTCTCGGACGGCCGTGACCGCACGGCCGTCCTGCGGGAGGTTATCGCACGCAGCGCCCGCGGAATCAACTGCTCGGCGCGGTACCCCCGCGAGACGCTCGCGGCCGAGTTGACCCGCGTCTTCGAATCGATCGGCTGGTCGTTCGACTTAGAGCGGGCGATCACGGCCGGCCCGCGGGTGCGCCTGGAACTGCGGGCGGCCGACCTCGACGGCCGCCGGCGAGAGGCCTCCTTCGAGTACCCGGACACGCCCCTGGGGACGGACAACCTGCCCGCCGTCCTGTGGGCGATCGAGGAATCGCTGCTGGCCGGCACCGACGCACGGTTCGTCCTGCTCTCCGACGGCGTCGACCGCTGGCGGGCCGCGCTGGTCGACGGCCGCGAACTCGAGTCCCTCCGGGAGCGGTACGGCCCGCGGATCGAACCGTTCGACCGGCCGTTGCTCCCGGAGGACGGTCTTCGACTCGAGGCCTACGTTCCCGACGCCGGGGACGAATCGGCGGAGGGCGCGAGCGTGAACGCGAACGGTGACGGCCCCTGGCCCGGCTGGGCCGCCGACCGCGAACGGAACGCGAGCACGCCACCGACCGAGGACGGGACGTCGTTGATCGAGGAGGCCGAAGCCGGGTCGACCCGGACCCAGAACCGGAGCACGGAGGACTCGGACGCGACCTCGAGGGGGACCGACGGGTTCGAACTGCGCGGGTCGCCCTCCGTCTCGCGCGTGAGCGGGGACGACGGAAGCGACGACGAGGCCCGGTGCGAGGGCGGAGTCGAGGGGGCGGATCGGGAATCGGAGGCCGCCCGGGATAGCGAGGAAGGTGAAGCCGACTCGAGCGAAGGGAACCCCGAATTCGGCTCGCTCTCCGGAACCGTCGATACCGCGCGGGTCTCGAACGACGCCTTCGGCAGCGACGTCGAGTGGGAGACGGAGAACGACCGTTATCGGGCGCTCGGGGCCGCGCTGGGCGCCGGCGGCGACGTCTCCGTGCGGGGGCTGCTCGAGGACGACGACTTCCTCCCGGAACTCCCGGCCGCCGAACCGGACGAGACCCGCATCGAGTTCGCCGAGGAGTTCGACCCCGGTGCGGTTCGCCGGGCCGAAGCCGCCGCCGAACAGTCCGGTTTCGTCTGGGTCGATTCGGGCTCGCTCGAGACGACGCGGCTGTCGAACGGATAGTGCGGGTCCGACGCCGGGGCTACGGACCGTGCCACCGTCCCGCAACGTTTTTGCCCTCGGTCCCGAATCGAACGTGTATGGCACCCGAATCCCTCGCTCGTGCCGGTGTCGCCACCGCCAGCCAGCCACAGCGCACGCAGTCGGGATTCGGTTTCGGCTTCTTCTGACGGACTCGAGACGGTGGACCCGCGGCGTCCCTACCGGGTCGCCGCGGCGAAACCGTCCGTCGCGGATCGGGGCCGCACGATCGGGCGCGACCGCCTGACTCGCCGCCAGAACTCGTCCCCGACGCGAGTCGGAACCGCTAACTGACCGCCACGCAGCCATCTAACCAAGCGAATGCAACTCCCAGAATCACAGGTCGCGGTCTTGGAGGCCGCGAGCGCGGACGAGGCAACGTCCGTCGACGCCCTCGCCGAGGCGACAGACCTCCCGCCGGAGACCGTCACCGGGGCGGCCTTCGAACTCGAGGCGGAAGGACTCGTCACGGTCGAGGAGCGCGTCGACGAATCGATCGAACTCACCGAGGAGGGCCAGGAGTACGCTGCCGACGAACTGCCGGAAGTACGTCTCTACGAGGCCGCCCTCGAGGCCGGTGCCGACGAGGATTCGGTCTCGATGGGCCAGGTCATCGGCCGATCGGGCCTCGAGGGCAACGCGGTCGACATCGCGCTCTCGAACTACGCCCGGAAGGGGTACGGCGTCATCGACAGCGGCGAGATCACCGCCGACCCCGACGCCGAACCCGCGGCCGACGCGGAGGCGACGGCGCTCGAGGGACTCGCCGCCGAGGACGCCGACACCGACGTCGACGAGAACACCCTCGAGTCCCTCGAGCGGCGCGGCCTCGTCGAGGTCGTCGAGACGACCGCCCGCGAGGTGACGCTGACCGACGACGGCGTCACCGAACTGATGGCCGGCGTCGAGACCGCCGAGACGGTCGGACAGGTCACCCCCGAACTGCTCACGAGCGGCGAGTGGGAAGACGTCGAGTTCGCCGACTACAACGTCGAGGCCGACGCCGAGCGCGTCGACGGCGGCAACGTCCACATCCTGCGCCAGACCGCCGAACGCGTCAAGGACGTCCTCGTCGGCATGGGCTTCCAGGAGATGCAGGGGCCCCACGTCGACGCGGACTTCTGGATCAACGACTGCCTGTTCATGCCCCAGGACCACCCCGCCCGCACCCACTGGGATCGGTTCGCCCTCGAGGAGCCGACCCACATCGACGACCTCCCAGAGCAACTCGTCGAGGACGTCGAGCGCGCCCACCGGGAGGGCGTCGGCGAGGACGGCGAGGGGTACCACTCGCCGTGGGACGAGGACTTCGCGCGGGCGCTCGCCCTGCGCGGGCACACGACCTCGCTGTCGACGCGGTACCTGTCGGGGGAGGAGATCGGCGAGATCGAACCGCCCGCGCGGTTCTTCAGCGTCGAGAAGGTCTACCGCAACGACACGCTGGACCCGACCCACCTGCTCGAGTTCTTCCAGATCGAGGGGTGGGTGATGGCCGAGGACCTCTCCGTGCGGGACCTGATGGGCACCTTCGAGGAGTTCTACGCCCAGTTCGGCATCGAGGACATCCGGTTCAAACCCCACTACAACCCCTACACGGAGCCGTCGTTCGAACTGTTCGGCACCCACCCGACGACCGGCGAACTCGTCGAGATCGGCAACTCGGGCATCTTCCGCGAGGAGATGTTAGCGCCCCTCGGGGTGGAGTGCGACGTGATGGCCTGGGGGCTGGCCCTCGAGCGACTGCTGATGCTGATGTACGGCTTCGAAGACATCCGCGACATCCACGGGACGCTGTGTGACCTCGAACTGCTGCGGAACACGGAGGTGACCTACTGATGCCCACGGTCGACATCGACCCCGACGAACTGCGCGACCTGACCGGCAAGGAGGAGAAAGCCGACGAGGAACTCAAGGAGGACCTGTTCGGCCTCGGCCTCGAGTTCGAGGGCCGCACCGAGGACGGCGAGTTCGAACTCGAGTTCGCCCCGGACCGCCTCGACCGGCTCTCGGTCGAGGGGGTCGCCCGCTCGCTGCGCTACCAGTACGGCGACGCCCGCGGGGTGCACGTCCCCTCGACCAACTCCGCGGAGTGGACCATCGAGGTCGACGAGTCGGTGCCCGAGGAACGGCCCTACGTTACGGGCGCGGTGATCCGCGACGTCGACCTGGACGAGGACGGCCTCGACTCGCTGATCCAGCTTCAGGAGAAGCTCCACGCGACGATGGGTCGCAAGCGCGCGAAGGGCGCGATCGGGATCCACGATCTGACGATGTTAAAAGGCAGCCCCGCCACGGAGGGGACCCCGACGATCGAGTACGTCGGCCTCGAACCCGACGAGGACACGTTCGTCCCCCTCGATTCGGACCGCGAGATGACGCCCGCGGACGTCCTCGAGGACCACCCGACCGGCGAGACGTACGCCGATCTGGTCAGCGAGTACGAGCGGTATCCGGCGATCTACGACGACCTCGGGCTGTTCTCGTTCCCGCCGGTGATCAACGGCCGGCGCACCGAAGTCTCGACCGACTCGCGGGACCTGTTCGTCGAGATGACCGGCACGGACCAGTGGACGATCGACAAGATGCTCAACATCGTCTGCTACGCGCTGGCCGCCCGGGGAGCCACCCTCGAGGAGGTGCGAGTCGAGTACCCGGATCACGAGGTCGTCCGCCCCGACCTCTCGACGAAGACCAAGACGGTCGCTCACGACCGGATCGAGACCATCCTCGGGATCGACCTCGACCCCGAAGAAGTGATCGACCTCGCCGAGCGGTCGGGACTCGAGGCCGGGAAGGACGAGGACGACGGCAATCTGGTCTACGAGGTCACGATCCCGCCGTACCGCGTCGACGTCCTCCACCCGCTGGACGTCATCGACGACCTCGGCCGGGCCTACGGCTTCAACGACCTCGAGCCGAAGTACCCCGACGTCGGGACCGTCGGCGGCCGCCACGAGCGCTCCCGCCTCGAGCGATCGGTCCGCGAGCAACTCGTCGGGCTGGGCTTCGAGGACCTGCTGAACTTCCACATGATCAGCGAGGAAGAGAACTACGAGCGCCTCGACGTTGAGCCGGGCGAGGACGTCTACGGCGCCGGGGAGCCGGCGACGATCAAGGGTCCATACAGCGAGGACTTCACCATGCTGCGGACGTGGGTCACGCCCTCGCTGCTGATGGTCTTGGAGCGCAACACTCACCGCGCGTACCCGCAGGACTTAGCGGAGATCGGCTTCACCGCGGAGGTCGACGAGAGCGAAAATACGGGCGTCGCCGAACGGCGCCGCGTCGGGGCCGTCCTCGCGAGCCACGAGGCCGGCTACGAGGACGCCAAGGCGCGACTGCAGGCGCTTTGCCGGAAGTTCGACGTCGATCTGGAGACGCCGCCGACGGACCACCCGACCTTCATTTCGGGTCGAACGGCGAGCGTCGTCATCGACGGCGAGGAGGTCGGCGTCATCGGCGAGGTACATCCGAAGGTGCTCGTCGAGCACGACCTCGAGGTGCCGGTGGCCGGCTTCGAGTTCGACCTCGCGGCGCTCCGGTAGCGGGGCGGTAGGTAGGCAACCACGGATCGACGGATCGCCGACTCAAACCCGGCGGGTGAGGTGATCCCGGACGACCCGCTGACACTCCCGGCACCGCTCGAGCAGTCGAACCACCGTCGACAGGACCGGGTACGCCGACGGGAGTTCGCGATAGAGATAGGTCACCAGCGAGCGATGGACCAGGCCCGCCGTAGCGCCGGATGCCGCCGTTTCTCCAAGGACCGACTGCCGACGCTCGAGGAGACGTCGGCACGTCGCCCGGTGCTCCGCGAGCCGGTCGTGACGTCGGCACAGTGCCTCGAACCCCAGGTCCGAAAGCGGGGTCTCGTCGGCCTCGAGGAGCCACGCGCAGATCTCGGCGACCGCGTCGGCGCTCGAGCGGAGCGATTCGGCCTCGGTGTCGAGGGCGCGTTCCATCGCCTCGAGTTCGGCGCGGCGTCGACGAGTCGCCGAGAGGACGACCTGCTTCAGGTCGGACGTGAACCGGCGGTCGGTCGAGGGGGCGAGTGCGACCGCGACGTCGTCGCCGAGTTCCTCCGCGATAGTCGCCGACAACGGCTCGGCGTCGTCGACGTCCGCCACGCTGTACGGGCGGATCGTCTCCGCGAACAGATCGCGAACGTCCGCTCGGCGGTCGGCGTTGGCTGTCTCGCTATCGGCTATCGGTGCGGAGCGAACGGTGGCAACAGTCGAAGCGGGCACGGCCCGGCCGCCATCCGCGATGCGGGCGGTCGCGCGAGCGGGCGACGAAGACATCGCCGCCACCGCCGGAAGGGCATCGACGCCTTTGGCGAACCGGTCGACCGCCGACAGTTTTTCCGACACCGCTTCCCGTTCGTCCGTGACCCGCGCCGTTGCGTTCTCGAGTAACGCAGGAACGGCGTCGGTCATCAGCGGGTCACCCCGGACGCGAGGACCAGTCCTCGGGAGCGATCCATCGGATCGGTCGTAACTGTCGCCCGATAGGTCGACGGATCGGAGCCACACTCGACGCCGGTCTCAGCGTCAGCCTCAGCGCCGGTCTCAGCGCCGGTCTCAGCGCCGGTCTCAGCGCCGGCGATAGCCAGATTACGGCTCGGGGATCGGCGGAGGAGTTCGAGCGAGATCGGCAGCGTCACGATGCCGCCGTTGCCAGCGTTCGGGACGGGTTCGTCGAGTGCGTAGTCGTCGATAGTAACCGTCCACGAGCGCGCGCCAGTCCCCGGTTCGACCGTTCGGGACCGGATCGTGTATGCTCCGAGGAGCGCCGACCCCTGCAACTGTGCCAGCGTCGATTCGAGCGGGTCCTCCGCCGGCGGGGAAGCGGGAAGCCGCCGGGCGGCTCCGAGGAGAAGGTCTCGTTGCTCGGTCGGGTCGAGGACCGCCATCTCCGCGGCCATGCTCTCGAGCAGGCACAGACAGAGTTCGTCGGTGTGCTCGATACGCTCGGCGACATCGAAGTAGGTGTCCATGATCGCGTTCTCGAGGTCGTCGTGGGCAGAAACGGCGATCGCCTCGAACACCGCCCCGGCGACGGCGTGACAGAAGTCGATCAACGAACCGTCGCCGAAGGATTCGGTCGACGCCGGACGCTCCGGAGCCGTACTCTGCTCGGCCCGCTCCCGTGTGCTCTCCGACGACGAGTTGGGGGAGTCCCCCGCCGGTTCTCGGTTCCGCTCACAGACGATGACGTCGTAGGTCGGGAGACTCGGATCGTAGCGTCGAAGTGCTGCCCTGTACTGTTCGGTCGCTCGCGCCGCGGCCCTGGCAACCGGCCGATTCCGGAAAGACAGTCCCGCCGCCGGGACCGGTTGCTCGCCGGTCCGGCCGCAGACGAGGTAGTACCGGCCCGCATCGCTCGAGAGCGACGTGACGTACTGACGAATATCCTCGAGCGTCGTTCCAACCATTTTAGGTCAACCTAAATGCTGGCTGCCATAAATAGTTTAGGTGAACCTAAACGACTGGCGACGGGCCATGCTTTGAACTGTCGGTCCCCGCTGGTGGTGCGAAGAACCGGACCGGACCGCAGTCGATGCAGGCGGACCTATCGCTCCAGAGTGTACTCGGTTCGCGAAAGAACGGCCGTATTAGAACTCGTGTTCGACTTCTTCCTCGTCCGCTTTCTGGATGATAATTTTACCGTCCCGTACCCGGACGAAGACCTCGTCGCCGATATCCATGCCCGCGACTGCGAGTTCGTCCTCGTGGAGATTCAGATGGACGTTGTGGTAGTTGCCGTCTTCGTCTTTCGCACCGCTTGGACTCAGCTTCTTTTTCCGAACCATCGCGGGATTCTATGACGAACTTCGCCGTAGGATATACTTAAGTGTTTTCTACCCGCCAACGACCGGTCACTGGACACGAAACCGTTCTCCGGACAAAAGCCTCGGCCGCCGGAGACCGGATACTGCGGGGAAGTGACGTCCGTAACCACTTAAAGATACCGACGCAGTCGGTCGATTTTCGGGGATATCTTTATACTATCCCGTGCGCTGGGTTGACACGGAGGCGAAAACCATGGTACGCGAAGACGGGAAACGAAACTTTGCGCTGCGAGAATCGGACGGCGAAGAGTCGAGCGTCTTCTCGGGGAACACTCCCCGACAGGCGGCGCTCAAGGCAGCCCGGCGACTCGAGCCCGGCTCGAGCGAAGACGAGGCCGAGCGCGTCGAACTCCGACTCCGCGAGAAGGGAACCGACAAGGTCCACATCTACGACGGCTGGGCCTGGGAAGAGACCGCACCGGACGACAAGCCCGACTGGATGCCCGAGGAGATCACGGAGGCCAACGTCTCCAAGAAGGGAATCGAACACCTCGACGAGTGAGAGTCCGGCCTTTTTCACGCTCACACCCGCTCGAGCGGCTGTGACAACGAGCAGTAACGCGGACGAGAGCTCGGTCCCCGCGAGTGTGGCGACGGCACAGCCGCCGAACGCGCCGTGAACTCGAGATCCGAGACTCGGGATTCGAGAGTGCCTACTCCGTCGTGATCTCGAACCGGGCACCCCCCTCGTCGCCGTCCGTGACCGACACCGACCAGCCGTGGGCCGAGACGATCCGGTCGACGATCGACAGGCCGAGTCCCGTTCCACCGTCACCGGTGTACCCCTCCTCGAAGATCTGCTCGCGGCGATCTTCGGGGATGCCGACGCCGTCGTCCTCGAGCGCGAACCCCTCTTCTATCTCCTCGACCCGGATCGATACCGCGTCGCCGTTGTGTTCGACGGCGTTGCGGATCAGGTTCTCGAGCGCCTGCCGGAGCCGGCCCCGGTCCGCCTCCAGCGTGGGGAGATCGTCGGGCTCGAGTTCGAGGGTTGCGCCGTCGGTGGCGACGTCGTCCCAGGCGTCCCTGACGACCGACTCGAGGGCGACGGGTTCGGTGTCGCCGACGCGGACCCCGTCGCGGGCGAGCGTCAGGAGGTCGTCGATCATCGCCTCCATCCGGTCGGCCGCGTCGATCACGTCATCGAGATAGGCGTCGTCGCCGGTTTCGGAGACGAGTTCCGCCGACCCCGAGATGACGTTCAACGGGTTCCGAAGGTCGTGGCTAACGACGGAGGCGAACTGCTCGAGGCGCTCGTTCTGGCTGACGAGTTCCCGTCGCCGCTGGCGGCGCTCGAGCCGGTAGCCGACGAGTTCACCGAGCGTCCGGAGCTGTCGCCGGAGCTGTTCCGGCCAGGGACGGCACTGCCGCCCCGCGACGGCGAGGACGCCGGTCAGTTCCCAGTCGACGACGATCGGAACCGCGAGCAGCGCATCGAGGTCGCGTTCTTCGAGGTACGGATGCGGGTCCCGCGAGCAGTCAGGGGAGCCACGATCCGTGCCGCCGCGGATGCCCGCGGCCGCCCCCAGATCGCCGATGAACCCCTCGGGGATCTCGAGGCCCTCCTCGGCCCCCAGGTCGATCGCCGACTCCCCGACCGTACCGGTCGCCGTCTCCGCATCGGTCCCGGCCGGCACTGCGTGAACGTCGAACGCACGAATCGCCTCCTCGAACCCGGGGAACGACGCGGCCGGGAGCGGTTCCGGCTCCGAGTCGGTCGACTCGGGCCGGGCGAACCAGGAGTGAGTCGGGACGAGCCGTTCGTCGTCCCCGTCGTACTCGAAGACGAGCGACCGGTCGGCATCGAGCCGTCGCCCGACCGACTCGAGTCCCCACTCGATCTCGATGTCGACCTCGTCGTGGGCCGCTCCCATCAGCGAGCGCGCGACCTCGAGGACGGTCTCGCCGGCGTCGGAGATCGACGCCTCGTAGACGGCGTCGATCCGGTCCCGGAGCCGTCGGGGAGCGTCCGTTCCCGGCTCCGACCCGGCGTCCCGGTACACGACGTCGTCGACGCTCGCCCGGAGCAGCGCCCGCACCCACTCCGGGCTGTTGCCCGTCAGCTCCGACCGCGACACGAAGGGAACGATCGGAACGTCGGGACGGGCCGCGGCGACCGACTCGAGGCAGTCGACGACCGACTGCGACTCCGCGGTCGCCCCCGCTGCGAGCACGAGACAGTCGACGTCGTCCGCGAGCAGGTCGGCCGTCGAATCGACCCCGGCGACCGTCGTCACTCGATAGGTCGACTCGAGCGCGTCGACCGCCCGGTCGCGGACCGATCCATTTACCCCGGCGTACCGGACGTGAAAGGATCTACGCTCGCTCCCTACGGCCACTGGTGTGCACCTCCATCGTGAGCCAGTCCTTCCGTAAGAGTTCGTCAGTTAGCCGAAATAATTTGTGGCAGAGAATGAAGCACTGTCGTCGTCGACCCGACGCGTTTTTGCGGGCGTCCCTGCAATAGGCTGGCAATGACCGCAGTTACGCTCGGTCCCGAAGGAACCTACTCACACCGGGCGACGACCGCCGTCGCCGACGAGGACGAGATCGACTTCCGCCAGTCGGTGACCGCGATCGTCGACGCCGTCGCCGCCGGCGAACACGACCGGGGCGTCATCCCCATCGAGAACAGCATCGAGGGCTCCGTGACGGAGAGTTTAGACGCCCTCGCCGAGTACGAGGTCGCCGTCGTCCGCGAGATCGTCACCCCGATCAGGCACGCCCTGCTCGCCCAGGGACCGGAGTTCGACACGATCGCCAGCCACTCGCAGGCGCTCGCACAGTGTCGCTCCTACCTCGAGCGGGAACACCCCGACGCCACCCTCGAGGCGGTCGCGAGCACCGCCCAGGGAGTCGAGTTCGCCCGCGACGATCCCTCGATGGCCGGGATCGGCCATCCCGCAAACGCCAGCAACGGCACCGACCTCGAGGTGCTCGCGGAGGACATCCAGGATCAGGACTCGAACGCGACGCGGTTCTTCGCCGTCGCGCCGGCCGACGAGCGCTCGAAAGGGGGCGGCAAAACCTCGCTGGTCGTCTACCCGAACGCCAACTACCCGGGCCTGTTGCTCGAGTTGCTCGAGCCGTTTGCCGACCGGTCGATCAACCTGACCCGCGTCGAGTCCCGGCCCAGCGGCCGACGACTCGGCGACTACGTCTTCCACGTCGACATCGAGGCCGGCCTCTACGAGTCCCGGACGAAAGAGGCCTTAGAGGAGATCGAGGAACTCGCGGAGAACGGGTGGGTGCGACGACTGGGATCGTACGATACGGAACACGTCGTGGAGTGACGGCGGCCGAGGTTACCGAAAGCCGTTTCCGCCCGTTCGCAGTACGGGCACCCATGACGCTCGAGACCGGCGCGGACGCACCCGACGTCACCGCACCCAACCAGAACGGCGAGGAGGTCTCCCCCGCGTTCGAGGAACCGACCGTCCTCTACTTCTACCCGCGGGACGATACCCCGGGCTGTACCGTCGAGGCGAATCAGTTCCAGCGGGAACTCGAGACCTACCGCGACGCCGGGGTCGCGGTCTACGGCGTCTCGACCGACGACGTCGACTCCCACCGGGAGTTCCGCGAGTCGGAAGGCCTCGAGTTCGACCTGCTCGCGGACCCCGACGGGGAGGTCGCCGACGCCTTCGACGTCGACGTCCGAAGCGGCGCGACCGCACGGACGACCTTCGTGCTCGCCGACGGCGAGGTGAAAGCGGTCTACGAGGGCGTCGATCCGGACGGCCACGCCCGCGAGGTGCTGCAGGACGCCCTCGAGGAAGGGATCGCGACGCTGCCGGAGTGATCGTCGAAGGACCGAGGATCGCGAGAATCGCCGGAGGGAAGCGGCATCGAGCAGTCGTTCTGTCCTCGCGGTGCGGGCAGAATTTATCTCGCTGGAAGCCATACCACTGGACATGCGACGGAACCCGTTCGACGAAATCGAGGAAATGCTCGACCGCGTCAGCCGACAGGTCGAAGAGGGGATGACCGGCGGCGGCCTCCAGGTCCCGGGCTCGGTGCCGGTCGACGTCGCCGACACCGACGAGGAGTACGTCGTCACCGCCGACCTCCCCGGCTACGAGACCGACGACATCGAACTGACCCTCTCGGACGGCACCCTCCGCCTCGACGCGACGCGCGAGGACGACCTCGAGTTCGCCGAGGGCGAGTACCTGCGACGCGAGCGGACCCGCAAGACGGCGAGTCGCCGGGTTCGCCTGCCGGAGCCAGTCGAGGAAGACGAGGTGACGGCGGGGTACGAGAACGGCGTGCTCACCGTGCGACTGCCGAAGGTCGGCGGCGGCACGGGCTCGAAGTCGATCGACATCGAGTAGCGAGTCGTCACTCCGAGAGCAGCCGTTCGATCGCGGTCGCCGCGTCACGGAACGCGGCGACGTCCATGCTGTCGGTCGTCAGGACGACGCCGACGTCGTCGACGATCTTTCTGACCACGAACCCGTCCCCGTGGACCCGAATGGTAAAGGAGTACTCGCCGATCCCGTTGGCGTGCTCTACGGCCTCGAGGCCGTTGCGGATGGGCACTTCTGCGAAGCCGACGGTCTCCATGTCGATCAGTTCCGACTTCGCCTCGCGGGCCTCGTCGGTGGATTCGTACAGGTCCTGGCGGACGTAGAGGACGTCGAACGCGCTCGGCGTGAAGTAGATGGCGCTGCGGAGCTCGTCCCCGAGCCCGGTTCGAGCGATGCGTACGATTTCGTCGGCCGATCCTCCCGAGATGCCGGTTTCGAACGTGTGGTGTGTCATCGCGGAGTATACGCGCCTCGAGATATCAAGGGTTTCGGCGCTAAAACCGCCGAAATACCGACGTTTCGGCAGCTCGAGCCGCATCGGACGAGGGGCGGGCAACGACCCGACGGTGACCCCGAACGCGAATCCGGCCGACGAGGGACCTGGACCACGGCCGCCGGGAAATCGGTCTCCGTGGCTCGAATCCATTATAAGGTGTCAGGTCCCACGTCTACACAGCAATGAGTGACGCGGGATACGACCACGCAGCGGTCGAACGCCGCTGGCAAGAGGCGTGGGACGACGCGGACGCGTATCGGACGCCCGACGACGTCGAGGACCCGACGTACGTCCTCGGGATGTATCCGTATCCGTCCGGCAAGCTCCACATGGGCCACGTCCGCAACTACACGATCACGGACGCCTACGCCCGGTACCGACGAATGCAGGGCGACGACGTCCTCCACCCGATGGGGTGGGACGCGTTCGGCCTCCCGGCCGAGAACGCGGCAAAGGAACGCGACACCAACCCGCGGGACTGGACGTTCGACTGCATCGAGACGATGCGCGACCAGATGACGGCGATGGGCTTTGGCTACGACTGGGACCGGGAGGTCACCACCTGTACGCCGGAGTACTACCAGTGGAATCAGTGGCTCTTCCGGCGGTTCCACGAGGAAGACCTCGTCGAGCGCCGCGACGCCGAGGTCAACTGGTGTCCCCACTGCGAGACCGTCCTGGCCGACGAACAGGTCGAGGGCGAAGCCGAACTCTGCTGGCGCTGTGACACGCCCGTGGAGACGCGCGAACTCGAGCAGTGGTTCCTGAAGATCACCGAGTACGCGGACGAACTGCTCGAGGACATCGACGACCTCGAGGGGTGGCCCAACTCGGTGCGCCAGATGCAGCGCAACTGGATCGGCCGGCAGTACGGTAGCGAGGTCGACTTCGAGATCGAAGGACACGGACCAGTCACCGCCTTCACCACTCGTATCGACACCATCTACGGCGCGACCTTCTTCGCGCTCGCGCCGGACCACCCGATCAGCGAGGAACTCGCCGAGGAGGACGAGGAGGTTCGTCACTTCATCGAGCACGAGGCCGACCCCGACGGCGACGAGCCGAACGGCGTCGAGACCGACCTGACCGCCACGAACCCCGCGACCGGCGAGGAGATCCCGGTCTACGTCGCGGACTTCGTCCTCTCGGACGTCGGGACCGGTGCGCTGATGGCCGTCCCCGGCCACGACGAGCGCGACCACGCCTTCGCCGAGAAGATGGGCGAGGAGATCGTTCCTGTCGTCGCGCCCGAACCCGAGGACGGCGAGGACCCCGAAGCGCCCGACGTCGACGACGCGGCGTTCACCGAGGACGGCGTCCTGGTCAACTCCGGCGACTACTCCGGACTGGACAGCGAGACCGCCCGCGAACGCCTGACCGAGGACCTGGAGAGCGCCGAGCACGCGACACAGTACCAGCTCCGGGACTGGGGGATCTCGCGCCAGCGCTACTGGGGGACGCCGATCCCGGTCGTCCACTGCGACGACTGTGGCCCCGTCCTGGTCCCCGACGAGGACCTGCCCGTCGAACTACCGGAGTTCATCAACACCACCGGGAACCCGCTGGACGCCGCCGAGGACTGGAAGGAGACGACCTGTCCCGACTGCGGTGGGCCGGCCGAACGGGAGACGGACACGATGGACACCTTCGTCGACTCCTCGTGGTACTTCCTGCGGTACGTCTCCCCGGGCCTCGAGGACGCGCCGTTCGACCTGGAGCGGGCCAACGACTGGATGCCGGTCGACCAGTACGTGGGCGGCATCGAACACGCCGTGATGCACCTGCTGTACTCGCGGTTCTTCACGAAGGTACTGGCGGACCACGAGGGCCTCGAGCACCGCGAGCCCTTCACGAACCTGCTGGCCCAGGGGATGGTCCAGCTCGAGGGCGAGAAGATGTCCAAGTCGAAGGGCAACGTCGTCTCCCCCCAGCGGATCGTCGAGGAGTACGGCGCGGACACGGCGCGGCTGTTCATGATGCAGGCCGCCCAGCCCGAGCGCGACTTCGACTGGAGCGAAGAGGGCGTCCGCTCGACGAACGCCTTCCTGGCCCGACTGAAGGAGATGGTCGAGGAGTACGCGGCGCCACGCGCCGCGGAAGACGCGAGCGGCGAGGAGCCGCGAGCGAACGGGTACGACGGCGGGAAAGACGCCGTCGCGAGCTACGTCGACGCCGAGATCGACGCGACGATCGCAATCGCCGACGCGGAGTACGACGACCTCACCTTCAACAAGGCGCTGCGTGAGACCCAGGATCTGACGCGGACGCTACGACAGTACGCCGAGTACACCGAGCCCCACGCCGAAACCTACGAGCGCGGGCTGTCCGCGGTCGTCCGACTGCTGGCCCCCGTCGCGCCGCACCTCGCCGAGGAACTGTACGACGAACTGGGCAACGACGGCTTCGTCGTCGACGCACCGTGGCCGACCGCGGAGGTCGATCGCGACTACGTCGAGAAGCGCCGCCGCCTGGTCGAGAACACCCGCGAGGACGTCCGGGACATCGTCGAGGTCGCCGGCATCGAGGATCCCGAACGGATCGACGTCGTCGTCGCTCCCGAGTGGAAGTACGACGCCCTCGAGATCGCGATCGAGAGCGACGCCGACAACCTGATCGGCGAACTCATGGGCCACGACCACATCCGCCAGCAGGGCGACGCCGCGGCCGACTACGGTCAGGACCTGCAGGCCGAGCGCGAGGCCCTGGAGCGAACGCTCGGCCCCGACGAGGAGTACGCGGCCCTGGAGTCGGCCGCCTGGCTGTTAGAGCGCGAGTTCGACGCCGACGTGCGAGTCGTCTACGCGGAGGAAGTCGACGAGAGCGTGCTGAAAAACGCCGAACCGGGTCGACCGGCGATCGAGATCGAGGACTGACGGGCCTCGGCGGTCGGTAGTCCGTTCGATCCCGCCCGGGTTCTTTCTCCCGTTTCGACGGCGATCGTCCGCCGCCGAATCGTGACGAGTGCCGGCGCTGTCAGCACCGCGCCACCGCGCCGGTCCTGTAGAGCCCCGTGACGACTCCGTCGCGTCGCTCGTGTTCGTCGACCCGAAGGGGCGAAGGGAACGCAACACCGTTCAAATCGAAGCTCCGAAGAAGAGTCGCGACCGGTTCAGTCAGCCGCAATTTCTAGATCGGCCGTCTCCTCCCGACCGATCGCCTCGACGATCAGTTCGGCGACGTCGACGACCTCGATCTCGTCCTCGTAGCCGCCGGTCTTGCGGCCGTCCTCGTACATCGTCATGCACATCGGGCAGGCGACGACGAACTTCTCGACGCCCGCGCCGGCGTCGGTGTCCTCGAGCGCCTCCCGAATCCGTTCTTCGCTCGGTTTGGGCTCCTCCTCGAAGTCCATCCAGAGGCCGCCACCGCCGCCGCCACAGCAGAAGGAGTTGTCGCGGTTGCGGGGCATCTCGTCGAGTTCACAGCCCGTGGCACGGATGAGTTCGCGCGGGGCCTCGTACTCGTCGTTGTACCGACCCAGGTGACAGGGGTCGTGGTAGGTGACGGTGTAGTCGAGTTCGTCGCCGTTCAGGTCGAGTTTGCCCTCCCGGACGAGTTCCTCGACGGCCTGGGTCCAGTGGTAGACGTCGATCTCGCCGTCTTCGTTCCACTGCTCGTCGTACTCGAACGGCATCATCGGGTCGTCCGCGAACTCGTCGAAGTTGAGCTCGGGGTACTCGTTTTTGAACGTGTTGTACGAGTGGGGGTCCGTACAGACGATCGTGTCGAACTCACAATCCTCCCAGGTCTCGACGTGGTGGCCGGCGAGTTCGACGTACAGCAGTTCTTCGCCGACCCGGCGGATGTCGTTGCCGTCGTACTTCTCGTCGTCGAAGAGGATGCCGAAGCTGACGTCCGCCTCCTTCAGGATCGTCGCCAGCGAGCGGGCGACCTGCTTGTTGCGCTCGTCGTAGCTCGGGAAGTCACCGACGTACCAGAGGTAGTCGACTTCCTGCTCGCGGGCGTCGGGGACGTCGAACTCGAGGTCGTCGGCCCAGTCGCCCCGGTTGCGCGGCGAGTCGCCGAAGGTGTTGCCGTTCTGCATGACGTTCTGGAAGACGTCCTGCATGTTGGAGTCGACGTCACCCTGGTCGGTGAGCTGTCGGTTGAGTCGGGTGAAGGACTGGAGGTGTTCGATTTCGACCGGGCAGGCGTCCATGCAGGCCATACAGGCCATGCAGGACTCCATCGTCTCCGCGTTGATGACGGAGGTGCCGCCGTCGGCGACGATCGGCTGTTGCTCCCCGCCGGCCTCGAGTTCCTCGCGGTACTGTTTCAGGTCGAGGATGACGTTGCGCGGGTCGAGCGGACGATCGGACGCCTTGGCGGGACAGACCGACGAACAGCGGCCACACTTGGTACAGGCGTCCTGGTCGAGGATCTCCTTCCAGGTGAAATCGTCGATGGATTCGGCGTTGGTCGCGTCCAGGTCCGACGGGACGTTCGGCAGGCGCTTGCCGGCCTTCTCGTCGCGGACGACGACGTTCGCGAACGAGGAGAGCATGTGGAACGGCTTGGCGTAGGGGATCCACGCGATGAAGAAGAACGCGATCAGCGAGTGGGACCACCAGGCCAGCCAGTGGAGGTTCTCGGCGTTCAGCCCGGCGCCGTTGACCCCGGCCTGCTCCGCGCCCAGAACGGACAGCCCCGCCGCGTCGAAAGCCAGCGCGAGCCCGTAACCGACGAAGCTGACGATTTCGTGGTCTGGGATGCCGGCGCTGTAGATGCGCAGCCCCTCGAGGAGGAAGCCGCCGACGCCCAGCAGGAACAGCGTCCAGATGAAGACGTCGTCCTCGCTCGAGGTATGGCGATCCCAGAGGCGTTCGTTGCGGACCCAGTAGCGGCGATACATGGCCATCCCGATGCCGACGACGAACAGCAGTCCCATCGCGTCGACGATGAACTGGTAGGAGAGATAGAAGGTTCCTTCCCAGAAACTCGTGTGCAGGACCTTCTGGAAGGCGTACTCGTCGACCATCAGGATCAGCGTCGCGATGAACAGCGTCAGGAACCCCCAGAGGATAAACGAGTGCATCAGGCCGCCGTAGAGGTCCCTGTTGAACTGCTTCTCGTTCGAGAGGACGATCTTGGCCCCGTTGACGATTCGGCTCGGTAGATCGTTCAGCCGGGCGAACGGGTCGTCGTCGCCGTCCGTGTACCGGCTGAACCGCTGGTAGACCCCGTAGACGAACGTCGCGATAGCGATCGCCGCCAGGAGGTAGAACACCGCGTACTCGGTGTTCGTGATCCCCCAGTAGGTCTCGCGTGCGACGTCCGACTGGGCTAGGACGTTCATGTTCAATCACGGGGGTGGGCATGACTTAATTCTTGTCACACCGCACCACGTTGCACCCTGCCGCCGTCTTGCGGAAATTTTCCGTCTATTGCTCGTTTATAACTGTTGTTTGTGGTCGTTCTTCGCCCACGCTATCTGGCAACAGGCTTAAATAGCCGCCCGTCGCGAGTGTCCACCCATGAACGAAAAAACGGAGGAATTGCGCGATATCTTCACTGACGTCACCGACGGGGAGGAAACCGTCACCGAGTCCCAGCAGGACACCCGGGGCTCCCTCGATCGGGACGAGCGAACCGACGAGGAACGGCTGGAAAGCGTCGTCACGCAGATGCGTGAACGCTACGAGTTCGAGGTCGACCTCTCGAACGAAGAACTCATCACGATCGCCAGAGGGTTCTACGACGAGAAAACCGACGCCGAACTCGCCGAGGATCTCGACACCGATCCGGAGGAAATCTTCGAGGCGCGCATGTCGTTGCACCTGATCAGCGACGAAGACGCCGACGAGGTCGACCTGGCCGCGATCCGCGACCGCGACGAGGACGACGCGACGCTGGCCGAAGAGTACGGCGTCGACGAGGAGGCGATCCGGCGCTACCGGCGGGTCGCGAAGGCCGAAGACGAGTCCCGAACGGCGAACGACCGCTACCGGGACGAGTTCGACAGCATCCTCGCCGACGCGGAACTCTCCCAGCAGATTACCAGCGACGTCCGGGAGGACGGCCTCAAGGATGCGACCGAAGGGATGGAAACGGACGTCGACTTCTAGTCTTTCGACGGGTTCGGCTTCGCCTTCGCTGTCTCGTTCTATCGACTCGAGCGTTCGGGTTACCGTACCGTCGAACGCGGGTTTTTGTACGATCGGGCGGCCAACCGGGGCGTGACCGTCGAGTACGTCTCGTTTACCGACCTGCGAACCGCGGCGTTCTGTCCGCGACAGTGTTACTACCGCCGAACCCGGCGGAACGACGGCGAGGACGATCCGACACCGCCGCCGGAAGTCACCGCCGTCCGTGGACTCGAACCCCGGTACGAGCAACTGCTCGCTGCCGACGACGACGTGCTCGAGCGCGAGCCGATCGAACCATCATCCGCCGCGTACCGGGACCGACTGGCGGCGACCCGCGACCGACTCGCCTCGGCTGGCCACTGGGAGCGGCTTCGCGATCCCGATGTACGGGACGCGTTCGTGACGGGCCGGGACTGTCGCGGAATCGTCCACAAGGTCCTCGCGGACCCGCTCGAGCCCGTCCTGGTCTCCGCGGGGCGGCCCCCGGAACGGGGCATCTGGCACCCCCAGTCGGTCCACGCCGTCGCGGCGGCGAAGGCGCTCGCCTGGGAGCGGAAAACGGTGGTCGATCGGGCCTGGATCGAGTACCCTGCCTACGGCGAGATCCGCTCGCTCGAGTTGACCACGCGCCGAAAAGCACGGTACCGGCGGACGCTCCGGACGGTCCGGGAACTCGACGGCCCGCCGCCGCGGATCGACGACGAGGCGAAGTGTCGTACCTGCGAGTTCGCGGACGAGTGTGGCGTCCGAACCCGGTCGTTGCGGTCGCTGCTCGGGCTCTAGTCCGCGAGCCAGGCCTCGATCTCGTCGGCCATCGCGCCGCGGCGGTGGATCGTCTCGCTCGAGACGTCGACGACGGTACTTTCGGTGCCCTCGGTCCGGCCGCCGTCGAGGACGACCGCGGCCGCCTCCCGGATCTCGGAGCCGAGGTCCCCCGCGGTCCGGACGCTCTCCCGGCCGCTGACGTTCGCGCTCGTGGCCGTGATCGGCGTCCCGGCGCGTTCACAGAGCGCGAGCGCGAGGTCGTGGTCCGGCACGCGGACGCCGACCCGGTCCGCACCGGCAGTGAGGACGTCGGGGACCTCCTCGCCGCGGCGACAGAGGACGGTGACGGGACCGGGCAGGAACGTCGCCATGAACCGTCGCTCGCGCTCGGTCGCGCGGACGTGTTGCAGCGCCGCGGGCACCGAGGGGACGGCGAAGGAGATCGGTTTCGACCGATCCCGGTCTTTCGCCTCGAACACGCGTTCGACGGCGTCGGCCTCGAGCGCGTCCGCCGCGAGCCCGTAGACGGTTTCGGTGGGGTAGACGACCAGCTCCCCGGATTCGATCGCGTCCGCCGCACGGTCGATCTCGCTCATTCGGGTGATACTCGGCGGATCCCGGGCAAAAAACTGTCGTCCGGTTCCGGCACGCCGGCTACGCGAGGCCGAGTTCCGCCTCGAGGTCGTCGTAGTCGGGGAACTCGGGCCACTCCTCGGCGACCCAGACCGCCTCGACGGTCAGGTCGTCGTCGAGCGCCACGAAGGCGGGTCGTGGTTCGCTCACGCCGGCCATTCCGTCCAGGTCGTGGGCCAGGCCGTACTCCTCGGCGACTTCGTTGGCCGGGTCGGCAAAGAGATCGAACGGGTAGTCGTTGTCCTCGATGAACCGCTTGACACCGTAGGGGTTCGCGACGGTGACCCCGACGACGCGGGGGGCGGCATCGTCCCAGCCGCGGTCGGCGAGTTCGTCCCAGACGTACTTCGCGAGGAACGAGCCTGTCATAGGCGTGAAAACGAGGATCGCCCCGGTGCCGTCGCTTCCCCCTTCGGCGACGAGGTCGGACAGCGACCGATCCTCCCAGTACTCGTCGTTGACCAGCGGCCGGGTAAACTCGGGGGCGGTGTCGCCCGGTTCGACGTGCTCGGTCGACTCGAGCGAGACGACCTCGAAGTCGGGCATCAGGCGTCACCCCCGGCGGTTGCGCCCGTCCCCGGGCTCTCGGCCTCGGTTCCGGAGCCGTACGTCGACTCGAGGTAATCGACGATGTTCGCGCTCTCGGCCATCGTCACGCCCGTATTCTCGTCGACGATCACCGGCACCGTCCGGACGCCGGCGACCCGCTTGACGACGTTTCGGTCGGAGTGCATCGGCTCGACGAACCGCGATCGGTAGGCCAGGTCGTACCCCTCGAGCAGGCGCGTCACCCGTTCGCAGTAGGGACATCCCTGTAGTCGGTAGAACGTGATCGGCGGATCGGCGTCGGTTGCGCGCTCGGTCATACCCACCCGTTCGGGAAACGGCCGGGTAAACGTGTCGTCGCCGGTTACCTGGGCGGAAAACAGTAAACGGTTAACCGGTCGGGCGACAAGACCCCACATCGATGGCGTTTTCGCTCCCGCTCGAGATCTCGAATGTCCTGTTCGCCGCCGAGGTGCCGGTCGTGGGCCTCGACGTCGCCCAGTCGACGGTGACGATTCTCGGCACGCTCGCGATCGTCGTTCTCATCCTGCTGTCCGGCTTTTTCTCCTCCTCCGAGATCGCGATGTTCAACCTGCCGAAACACCGCCTCGACGGAATGGTCGAAGACGGTCTCGAGGGTGCGGAACTCACGAAGGCGTTGAAGGACGACCCACACAGGCTGCTCGTGACGATCCTGGTTGGAAACAACATCGTCAACATCGCGATGTCCTCGATCGCGACCGCAGTGCTGTCGATCTACTTCGGTGGGCTGATCGGCGTCCTGCTGGCGACGTTCGGCATCACCGCGCTCGTCCTCCTGTTCGGTGAGAGCGTGCCCAAGTCCTACGCGGTCGAAAACACCGATACCTGGGCGCGCCGCATCGCCAAACCGCTGAAAGCCACCGAGTACGTCCTCTATCCGCTGATCGTTCTCTTTGATTACCTGACCAGGCAGGTGAACAAACTCATCGGATCGACGGGAGCGATCGAGTCGCCGTACGTCACCCGCGACGAACTGCAGGAGATGATCGAATCCGGCGAGCGCGAGGGCGTCTTGGAGGAGGAAGAACACGAGATGCTCCAGCGCATCTTCCGGTTCAACAACACGATCGTCAAGGAGGTCATGACCCCGCGGCTGGACATGACCGCGGTCCCGAAGGACGCCGACATCGACGAGGCCATCGAGACCTGTATCCAGAGCGGCCACGCCCGCGTGCCGGTCTACGAGGGGAGCCTCGACAACGTCCAGGGGATCGTCCACATCCGCGATCTGGTCCGCGATCTGAACTACGGCGAGACCGAGACCGACGAACTCGAGCTGGCCGATCTCATCCAGCCGACGCTACACGTCCCCGAGTCGAAAAACGTCGACGAACTCCTCACCGAAATGCGCGAAAATCGGATGCACATGGCGATCGTCATCGACGAGTTCGGTACCACCGAGGGGCTGGTGACGATGGAGGACATGGTCGAGGAGATCATCGGCGAGATCCTCGAGGGCGGCGAGGACATGCCCATCGAGGAACTGGACGACCGAACCGTGATGGTCCGGGGCGAGGTCAACATCGAGGACGTCAACGAAGCCCTCGAGATCGATCTCCCCGAGGGCGAGGAGTTCGAGACGATCGCCGGTTTCATCTTCAACCGCGCGGGCCGACTCGTCGAGGAAGGCGAGGAGATCACCTACGACGGAGTCCGAATCACGGTCGAGAGCGTCGAGAACACGCGGATAATGAAAGCGCGGCTGCGAAAACTTGCGATGGAAACGGAGGAGGTCGACGGTGACGCAGCCGACGATACAAACGGCGACAGCGAGGAACAGCCGCTCGAGACGGAACCCGACACGAGCGACATCGCCGACAGCGCGCCGGAGTAGCGGACCGGTTCCGGTTCCCAGTTCCGGGTCACGGTTCCCGGTTCCGGGTCACGGTTCTCGTTTTTCGACGGTTGAGGACCGACAGCGAGGATCGGAATCTGGATCGGGATCGGGATCAGGATCGGGATCAGGATCGGGGTCAGGATCGGGATCAGGATCGGGATCAGGATCGGGATCAGGATCGGGATCAGGATCGGGATCAGGATCGGGATCAGGATCGGGATCAGGGACTCGAGTCCACCAGTCCAGTGATCTCTTCGGCGACCGACGGCGGGACGACGATCCGTCTCGGTCCGGCGACGTACTGCCCGCCAGGCTGGGCGTAATCGAGGCTCAACACGGCGATGTCGCCGATTCGCCGAACTGAGACGTCTCGGATCACCTCGAGATCGATCGCTCGGTCGGGATCGTAGAGGTAGATCGTTCGCTCGGTGCGATCGACCGCGCCGACCGACCGCAGGAAGGATGCGAGCACGAGGGCGACGAGCGCGAGCGGGATCGAGATGGCGGCCAGGCCGGTAAACGCTGCCGGGCCGAGTACGCCGCCGACTCCGTTGCCGGACGCCGCGACCGATCGACCGACCACGACCAGTCCGCCGATGAGCCCGCCCATCACGACGGTCCCGACCGCGGCGTCGAGCGCCTGCGACAGGCCGCGTCGGGACGGCGATCCCGACGGGACGGGGAGCGCCTCGAGGAGGCGCTCGAGGCGCTGGACGGAGTTTCCGGAGACGGCGAGTGCGAGAACCGTTACGGCGACGGCCGCGATCGTCGCGAGGAGGACCGTCTGGACGATCTCCATGGTCGCGCCGCCGGCTTGCTCGGTGAAGTCGTACAGTCGCCAGAACACCACGTTGGAGATGGCGGCGAAGAACGTGCCGACGCCGAGCGACCAGAGCAGGCGAACGGTCCAGGAGGTCGACGCGTCGCGGCGCCACTGGACGGTCCCGGGGTCGTCAGGATCGACGGGATCGACCGGATCGACCGGATCGACGGCGTCGGCAGGGGAACCTGCCTCGGAATTCGCGTTCGCGTCGGCGTTCCCGCTCGCAGTCGCGTCCTCGTCCATGGTCGAACTCGCCGCTCGCGGGGTAAAGACCGTTCGATGTTTGACCTTCCCGGGTTCGACGGTCGAGGCCGACAGCGACGACTCGCGGGCGGTCAGTGCCGACGGCGCGCTCGAGGGGCTCCGGTTTCACTCAACCGACGTCAGAGAATCAACGAAAACGCGGTGAATCCGGCGTAGGAGATGAGGATCGAGCCGACGAGCGATCCGATCCACGCCAGGACGGTGTATCCCATCTTTCGAGCGCTGACGCCGCCACCGCTACCCGAGGCCGCGGCGTAGCCGCTGCCGATGATGGCGCTGACGATGATCTCGTTGAACGAGACCGGGATGCCGTACAGGACGGCCGTCTGGGCGATGATGAACGAGGGGATCAGGGCGGCGATCGAGCGCCGCGGGCCCAGCGAGGAGTAATCCTGCGAAATCGCCTTGATCATCCGCGGCGCGCCGGTCCAGGAACCGAGCAGCAGGCCGAACCCGCCGCCGACCAGCAGCGCGATCAGCGGCAACCCGACGTCGCCCGACAGCGGGATCAACGGCCCGATCGCCAGCCCGACCTGGCTCCCGCCGGCCGAGAACGCGACCAGACCACCCAGCACCAGCAGGAAGTGCCGTTCCCCGCGTTCGGTGCCGTTCCGGAGATCGATCCCGATAGCCGCGGTCCAGAACAGCGCCATGACGAGCGTCATCGCGGCGACCCCGAGGAGGTCCGGTCCCGGGATCCAGGCGCTCGAGGCCTCGGCGATCGACGCGCCGCCGGCCTCGGCGGGACCAAGAACCGCGAACTCGATGTTGGCCACGATGACCCCGACGAACGCGGCAAGCAGGGCGATCAGGTACTCTTCGGCGATGGGTTCCCGGCGGAGCAGACGCGCGATCGCGTAGGCGAGGCCACCGCCGACGAACGGCGTCAGGAGCCACAGCGTCGCGATCTCGCCGTACTTCGCCCACGCCGGATCACCGCCCATCGCCAGCCCGACGCCGATGACCGCGCCGGTGACGGTAAAGGCAGTCGCGATCGGATATCCCGCGAAGACGCCGGTCGCGACCAGCCCCGCGGCGATGACCAGTGCGATCGTCGCGGCCATCGGGTCGAGGACGACTCCGCCGATCAGTTCCGTGCCGACCGCCTCTGAGACGTTCGCGCCCTGCAACACTGCGCCCGCGAATCCGAGGATACCAACGAAAAAGCCCGCTCGCATCACCGAAATCGCGTTCGCTCCGACCGCGGGTGCAAAGGGCGTCGATCCGCTCGAGCCGGCGCCGATCGCCCAGGCCATAAAGAGGCTCGCGAGGGCGGCTATCATGAACGTCGCGACCGTCGCGATCTCGACCATCTACGAGGGGGCTACTGGCGGACCCTACAAGTGTGTGCCGACCTGCGATCGTCGGGCGGTGCCCGCGGCCGACGGACCACTCCGTCGGATGCTGGCGCCGGGCACTCCGCCGAGCGACGAGCCGACGGCTCAGTTCGTCGTCGACTTCGGTTCGTCGTCTTCCGGCTCCGGCGGCGGCTCGGCCCCCTCGATCGCCTCCGCGGCGTCGGTGTCCTTCTCGACCTGGACGTGCCAGCGGTCGACCTCGTCCTCGAGTTCGGCGAGCCGATCCGAGACCGCGGCCTTCAGGTCGTCGTCGTTGATGTTGACCTCGAAGACGAACCGCTCGGCGTCGTCGTTTCCGCGTGCGGACTGCTGGATGTTCGCGCTGACCAGGTCGTTGTCGAAGTAGTAGGGCGCGAGCTGGGTCATCACGTTCTGGTAGACCGTGTCCTCGACGCGGCGCAGAGCCTTGCGGCTCGCCGAGTCGGCCGCCCGCGCGACGTAATCGATCGACTCCCGCCAGTTGTCGACCGCCGCCTCGGGATCGTCCTCCTCGAGCTGTTCGTACGACTCCGAGAGCTTCTCGCCGGCGGTCTTGATGTCCTCGTCGGGTTCCTTCCCGGCCTTTTCGCCCTTGCCCTCCTCGACGCTTGCCTGATCGGCCGTCTTCTCGCTGACGTCGCTCTCGAGGGTCTCGTGGGCTTTCGGGCGCCACTCCTCCCACTCGCGGAAGGCCTCGACGAACTGGTCCTCACGGTCCTTTCGGCCTTCTCGGTCCGGATGGTCGTCCTCGGCGGCCTCGTCGTCGGCCTCGTCATCGGCCTCGGAGCCGTCACCGTCGACGCTGCCGTCAGGGACCGGTCGATCGGGATCGTCCGCGCCGATGCCGGCGTCCCGCAGCGCGCGGGAGATCCGTTCGCCGTGCTCGACGACGTCGCCCCAGTCACCGCGAACTTTGAACCCCGAGATGCTCTCTTCCATTCGACTGGCGCGGTAGTATGGGGCGGATCGGTATAAACTTCTCCGCCGACGCTCGCGAGCCCATGTGTTCCCCTCGGGCGTTCGCGGTCGCGGTGGCGGTCGCGGGCGCACTCGAGTGCGACCGCGACTCGCACCGGCGCGTCATCGATACCATCAACTACCCGGCGCGAGCCAGTACGAGTATGCCGATCGAAGACCGGGACGACGCGTACCTCGTCACCCACGCACTGGCGAAACACACGCTCTCACAGATTCGGGACATCGAAACCGAGCAGGTCAGCTTCCGAAAGGGGCTGGTCAAACTGGGCCGCATCTGCGGCTACGAGATCATCGACGGCCGCATGGAAACCGAGTACGTCGAGATCGAGACGCCACTCGAGGCGACGATGGGCGAGCAGGTCCGTGGCCTCGACGACGTCGTCATCATCAACGTCTTGCGCGCGGCGACGCCGTTCGTCGAGGGGCTGCTGAAGGCGTTCCCGCGGGCCCGACAGGGCGTCATCAGCGCGAGCCGCGACGAGGAGGCCGGCCGCGACGAGGACGGTGCCTTCCCGATCACGGTCGACTACGTCAAGCTTCCCGAGATCACGGAAGACGACACCGTCATCATCGCCGACCCGATGCTCGCGACCGGTTCGACGATGTGTACCGTCCTCGAGCACGTCACGGAGAGCGGGCCCGATCCGGAGAACCTGATCGTCCTCTCGGCCGTCTCGGCCCCCGAGGGGCTGCTCCGGATCGACGACGAGTTCCCCGAGGCGGACCTGCTGACGGTGTCGATCGACGAGAAACTCGACGAGAACGGCTTCATCGTTCCCGGCCTGGGCGACGCCGGCGACCGAGCGTTCCGGACGACCTGAGGTCGCGACCATCGTCGGAATCGCCGCCGCCGTCGCCGGGCTTTTGACCGTTCCCGGAGACCAGTCGATATGGTCTCGGACGAGAGCGGGAACGGGAACGGGAACGAGGACGAGGACGAGGACGAGGACGAGGATGAGGACGACGGCGACTGGAAGGAAGAAAACCGGAACGAACGCGGGGCGTACGCCGTCGTCGACCCGACCGACCTCGAGTCGGTCGAGGACCGACCCTGTGATCTCCGCCGGATAAGCGAGGCGGTCGGACTCGAGGGCGTCGCGATCAACCGTTTTCTCGCGGAGCCGGGCGAACAGCTCCCGTTGACCTACCACTACCACGAGCGCCAGGAGGAGGCGTTCGCGGTCCTGTCGGGCGAGTTGGCCGTCGAGACCCCCGACGGGGAGTTCCGGGTGCCGGAGGGAGCGGTGTTCACCGCGGAGCCGGAAGCGCCCCATCGGGCGTACAACCCCGAGGACGCGACCGCGCCGGTCGAGGTGCTCGCGATCGGCGCGCCGTCAGTCGACGGCGACGCGGTTCCGTACGACCCGGACGAATCGTGATCCCGGTCAGTCGCAAGTGTCGATACCAAGCAAGGCGTTGACCGGACAGCGCTGGATGACCGCGGTCGCGAAGATATCGCTCCCGGCAACGAACGCGAGGGTTCCAGCGGTCCGGTCCCGGTTTCGGTAGCCGACGAGCAGCAGCGCTGCGCCGAGGACGAACCGGAGCGTACGGTCGAGACCGCCGACGTTTCTCTCCATGTACGAGCGAACGACCGGCACGCACGTAGTACTGATCCCTGACGGGATCGACGCCGCCTCGAGTAGGCGGATCCCGACGGGGATCGTCGAGTCGGTCGTCGGAGTCTACTCTTCCCCGCCGTCGTCCTCTTGCGCGCTCGAGAGGCCCGCGTTCCGGTCGCGCTCGAGCGCCGGCGGCGCCTCGGTGTAGTCGGAGTAGCCGTCGAACCAGCGGACGATCCGCTCGAGTCGGTCGACGACGTGCCCGGGTTCGCCCGAGCGGGAGAGCTCGTGGCCCTCGCGCGGGTAGCGGACGAGCCGGGTGTCGACGCCGTGTTTCTGCAGGCCGATGTAGAACAGTTCGGCGGTGTTGGCCGGCGTCCGGTAGTCCCGGTCGGAGTGGAGCACGAGCGTCGGGGTGTCGACCTCGTCGACGTGGGCGACGGGCGACTGCTCCCAGAGGAACTCGGGTTCCTCCCAGGGGGTAGTGTCGAAGTCCCCCTCGACGAGTTTGAACGCGTCCGTCGAGCCGTAGAAACTCGTGAGGTCGTAGACGCCCCGCTGGGAGACGGCGGCCTCGAACCGATCCGTGTGCGCGACCGTCCAGGCGGTCATGAACCCGCCGAAGCTGCCGCCCGTGACGTACTGCTCGTCCTCGTCGACGTAGTCCCGTTCGCAAACCGCCTCGACGCCTGCCAGAACGTCCGTGAGGGTGACCTCGCCCCAGTCACGTTCGATGGCCGTCGCGTGGTCCTCGCCGTAACCCGTCGAGCCCCGCGGGTTACACCAGAAGACGACGTACCCCTCGGCCGCGAGCGTCTGGAACTCGTGCCACATCGTCCCCGCGGTCGTCCACTGGGCGTGGGGGCCGCCGTGGATCTCGACGACCAGCGGGTACTCCTCGTCGGTCGCGTCGGCGTCGAACTCCGGCGGCGTCAGGACCCAGCCCTGGATCTCGGTTCCGTCGCTCTCGAACCGGATCTCCTCGGGCTGGCGGACGGCCCGATCCGAGAGGTAGTCGTCGTTGACCCGGGTCAACCGGGTGACCTCGTTGCCGCCGCGGGTCGAGAGGAAGACGTCGCCGGGGTGGTCCCACTCGCTCTGGACGTAGGCGATCGCGTTCTCGCCGACGGAGAAGTCCTCGATCGTGACGCCCTCGCCGTAGATCCGCGCGGGGTCGTCGCTCCCGTCGATCGGGACCGTCCAGAGGACCCGCGAGCCCTCGTCGGGCGTGGTGAAGTACAGCGACTCGCCCGCGGGATCGAGGCGGAACGCACAGTTGTGGCCGACGGTTCGATCCAGCGGCTCCGTCGGCGTGACCTCCGTTCCGTCCTCGCGGTCGTGGACCGTGATCTCGGTCTGGCGCATCGATGCGTTCTCCTCCGGCGTGTACGGGAACGCGACCCGGCCGTCGGCCGTCGCCTCGAGCGAGTCGACCCACCCCGTGGTCTCCGTGAACGCCGTCGCCTCGCCGCTCTCGAGGTCGTGCTCGTACAGTTCGTACGTGAGCGAGTCGTCCGGGTGCTCGTCCTCTTCCGCGGTTTTCGAGGCGTAGTAGACCGTCCCGTCGTCGCCCCACGTGGGCGCGATGTAATCCTCGTCGCCGTCGGTTAGCCGGGTGATGGGATGGTCGTCGGGGTCGACGGGGTCGCTCTCGTCGTTTTCGTCGTTCGCATCGTTCTCGTCGTTTTCCTCGTCCAGATCGCCGACCTCGCCGTGTAATACCTCGTCGTCGGCCTCAAGGGCAGCCTCCACGTCGAGGACGTAGACGTGGCTTCGGCGGCCGTCGAAGTACTCCGTCGCGGCGCGGTAGACCATCCGGTCGACGACCCGCGGATCGGGCTCTTCGGGATCGAAGTCGGGGTCGACGGCGTAGTCGCGGCGCGTCTCGCGGTCCTCGGCGGCTACCTGCTGGGTGAAGAGCAGCCGGGAGCCGTCCGGACTCCACTCGAGGTCGGCGATCCCGCCGACGACGCCGGTGACGCGGCGGGCCTCCCCGCCGGTCGTGGGGAGAATCCACAGCTGCTGGCGGTCGCTCTCGCCGCGCGTGCTGGCGAACGCGAGTCGGTCGCCGTCGGGGCTCCAGCGGGGCTGACCGTCGACGCCTTCGCTGACGGTGAACTGCGTCGGCTCGTCGCCGCCGACGGGGACCACGTGGATCGTCGCGCCGTAGGATTCCTCGTCGTCCGGTTCGCGGCGCACGAAGGCGACCCGCTCGTCGTCCGGCGAGACCCGCGGTTCCTCGGCATGAACGATGTCGTGATAATCGCTAGCATCGATCCTGTCCATAGCGGAGAACGACGGCGGGGCCGACTATAGGTTTCGGTCCCCCCAACGGCGTTCCGGAACTGCTGTAAAAATAGTTACCACAATTCGAACAAGTCTTTCGGAGACTACCTGCTAATATATCACCAGTATATGGTTTCGAACGGTGTCGAATCGAAGCTATTAATACCTTATTGTCTAATAGTATAGAGATATGGTGAAACACATTAACAGGCGTAAATTCGTCGCAGCGACCGGGATTGCCGGACTGACCGGACTGGCCGGCTGTATCGGCGAAGACGCGGTCGAGGACGAAGAAGACCCCGACGGGGACGACGGAGACGACGGCGCCGACGGAGACGACGGAGACGACGGCGCCGACGGAGAAGGACAGGTGCTCTCCTGGCACGCCGGCGGTACCGGCGGGACGTACTACCCGCTTTCGGGCGACTTCAAGAGCATCGTCGACGCCGAGACGCCCCACGAACTGCAGGTCCAGTCGACCGGCGCGAGCGTCGAGAACGTCGGCAGTCTCGCCCGCGAAGAGGCCGAGTTCGCGCTGATCCAGAACGACATCGGCTACTTCGCGTTCAACGGCACCGGCCTCGACCAGTTCGAGGGCGAGCCCGTCGAGAACCTCCGCGGCGTCGCGACGCTGTACCCCGAGACGATCCACGTCCTCACGCAGGGCGACTCCGGCATCGAGACCATCGAGGACCTCGAGGGCACGACGGTCAACACCGGCGACCTGGGGAGCGGGACCCAGGTCAACGCCCTGCAGATCCTCGAGAGCGCGGGCATCGAAGAGGGTGATTTCAACGAGCAGAACGGCGACTTCGACACCGCCGCGGACCAGATCCGCGACGGCGACGTCGACGCCGCGTTCGTCGTCGGCGGGTGGCCCGTCGGCTCCGTCGAGGAACTCGCGACGACCGAGGACATCTCGATCGTCGAGATCTCGGGCGACGTCCGCGAGGCCGTCATGGGCGACGCCGAGTGGTTCGCCGAGGACACGATTCCCGGCGGCACGTACGACGGCATCGACGACGACATCGAGACGGTGTCGGTCCAGGCGATGATCGCCACCCACGAAGGGGTCGACGAAGGCGTCGTCGAAGAAGTGACGACGGCGATCTTCGAGAACACCGACCAGATCACCCAGAAAGAGGAGTTCATCGACGCCGACTCCGCACAGGACGGCATGCCGATCGATCTCCACTCCGGCGCCGAAGCGTACTTCGGGTAACGATCGGTTCCGGACCGCGACCCGACTCCACTCGTTTCGGACCGAGCACCGAACGACCGGGCCGGCGACGCGAGCAGTCGAGCGCTCGATCGTGCCGGCACAGTTTCGATTTCACGCTCACGCCCGATCTCGACCGTGACTCGAGCGATTCACCGACGAACTGCAGTCGTTTTCCTTGCGTTACTGGGAGCGACGGCTCTCCTCGCCGGCGTCGTCGTCGGCGTCGGGACGGCACTGACCGCCGACGCGACCCTCGTGGTCGAACACGCCGACGGCGGCGACCGCGTCCTCGAGGTTCCAGTCGACGAAGGGACCGAGGTGACGATTTCGTACATGCATAGCGTGGAGAAGACGCCGGTCGAGGATATCTACGTCGTCGAGGACGGCGCGCTCCGGATGGACCGGATGGTATTCGTCTCCCACGGGGCGGGGCTCCCGTCGGACGCCGACATCGAGGAAACCGACGACGGGTTCGTCGTCTATCCGGACGGCACCTACGAACGGCTCAACGTCGTGCCGGGGGAGATCGCCGGCCACGAACTGATCGTCGGAGACGAACGCTACGACCTGGTCGAACGGACCGACGGGCCGGTCGTACTCTCCGTTGCCGACCGGTCGCTCGCCGACGCGGTCCCGGTCCCGGTCCCGTGGTCCGGCAGTTCCGCGAACGTTCCGGGGGAGGCGACCGTCGCGACGGACACCGGCAGCGACGGCGGCGTTCTCGAAACTGCCGGCGCTCGGGCCACGATATCACTCGCGGAACCGCTGTCGATACTCGCACCTACTCTCGATCCAGCCTCGCAGTCGAACCCTGATCCACTACACTATATCGTACCATGAGCACGGATACTCGCGATACGGACTCGCTCTCGGACGACGGACTCCCCGAGGAAGAAACCGAGGACGTTCTCCAGGAAGTCGAACGTAACCGCACCCATCGAGGGCTGACGGCGATCTTCGTCGCCCTGGTCGGTGTTACCTTCTCGGCGTTCCAGATGTGGATCGCCGCACGCGGCTACCAGTTCGAATTTACCCTCCCGGTCGCCGGCGAGGTCAGTCTCGTCTCGTTACAGCCGCTGCAAGTCTTTACGATCCACGTCACGTTCGCGCTGGTGCTCGCCTTTCTGCTGTACCCGCCGACCCGGGGCGACGGCCCCCTTTCCCGCCGGCTCGGCGCGATCGAACCCGCCGCTCGAGACCTGTTCGGGGCCGACAGCCCGGTCACGCGAGCGACCGAGCGACTCGGCGACGTCGTGCGCTGGCTCGCGGTCGACCCGTCGCTGAACCGGATCACGCCGCTGGACGTCCTCCTGCTGGTGCTGTCCCTGCTCCCGGCGGTGTACGTCGTGGGCAACTTCGACCAGATCCGGAACGCCGCCGTCTTCGGCATCCACTCGACGCCGCCGGTCCAGGAGGTCTACCCGTGGCTGCCGGGACTCGAGACGCTCGTCACGGGGCTTGCGGCCGTCGGGAGTCCGTTCCACGAGACCTCCTACGCGTTCGTGGTCGGCGTGCTCGGCATCCTGCTGGTCCTCGAGGCGACCCGCCGTGCGCTGGGCGGCCTGCTGATGGGCCTCGTCGCCGGGTTCATCGTCTACGCCCGCTGGGGGTACCTGGTCCCGCGGGACTCCGCTCTCGGCGTTCTCTCGATCCAGCCCGAATCCTGGGGGAACATCGTCTACAACCTCTGGTTCACCACCGAAGCCGGCGTGATGAGTACTCCCGTCTCCGTCAGCGTCCGCTTCATCTACATCTTCATCCTCTTCGGGGCCTTCCTCGAGATGAGCGGCGCGGGCAAGTGGTTCATCGACCTCGCGTACTCGCTGACCGGGACCAAGAAAGGCGGCCCCGCGAAGGCCAGCGTCGTCTCGAGCGGCTTCATGGGGATGCTCTCGGGGTCGTCGATCGCCAACACCGTCACCACGGGCGCGTTCACGATCCCGCTGATGAAGCGGTCGGGCTACACCCCCGAATTCGCCGGGGCCGTCGAATCCTCCGCCTCCTCGGGTGGACAGATCCTCCCGCCGGTGATGGGTGCGGCGGCGTTCCTCATCATGGAACTCACCGGAACGCCCTTCGCTGAAGTGATCATCGCCGCGACCCTGCCGGCGATCGCCTTCTTCTTCGGGATGTGGGTTATGGTCCACTTCGAGGCGGCCCGTGGCGGGATCGGCGGCCTCTCACGGGAGGAACTCCCCGACGCCCTCGAGAGCCTCCGAACGGGCTGGTTCTACCTCGTACCGATCGTTCTCCTGCTGTACTTCCTGGTGATCGCTCGGTTCTCGGTCAACCGGGCCGGCTGGTACACGATCGTCTCGATCGTCGCGCTCATTGCGGTCGTCGCCGCCTACAACGAGCGCACGCGAGCCCCACTCGTGGGAACGATTACCGTCCTCTCGCTCTTCCAGGCCGCCGCGTACCTCACGACCGGGGCCGGCGTCGTCGACGCCGTGCGGGCGGCCGTCGGCGCAAGCAGCGTCGCTGCCGAACCGTACTCGATCGGCGAGGCCGCCGTGGCGACGGCCTCCGACCTCGGAACCATCATCATCCTCGTCAGCCTCGCGTTCCTGCTCGCCACCCGGAGTTCGAACTCGCCGCTGCTCGAGCTCGACGACGACGTCGACGAGGCGGCTCGAGCGGGGGCGTCGGCCGTCGACCGGCCGTCGCTGTCGAGTCACACCGCGTACCGCTTTGGCACCTTCATCCTGAAGTCGATGGACTCGGGCGCACGGACCGCGACGACCGTCGTCGTCGCCGTCGCCGCGGCAGGGATCGTGCCGGGAGTCATCAGCGTCACTGGGCTCGGGCCGAACCTCGCCGCGCTCATCGGCGCGATCAGCGGCGGATCGATGCTCGCCTTGCTCACGCTGACCGGGATCGCGGCGATCCTCTTCGGAATGGGGATGCCGACGACCGCGATGTACATCATCCTGGTCGCGATGCTCGAGACGCCGCTGGTCGACGCCGGCATCGGCGTCCTCGCGGCACACCTGTTCGTCCTCTACTTCGGCCTGATGGCGGACGTCACCCCGCCGGTCGCTGTCGCCGCCTTCGCCGCAGCCGGCGTCGCGAAGGCCGAGGAGCTCAAGACGGCGACGACCGCGTTCCTGCTCTCGCTGAACAAGATCCTCGTCCCGTTCGCGTTCGTCTTCTCGCCGGGCATCCTGCTCGTTCGCGACGGCGAGGTCATCGGCTGGAGCGACGTCGCCGACGTCGGGTTCTTCACCAGCGAGGTTCTGGTCCCGGTCGTCGGGATGTTCCTCGGCGTCTACGCGCTCGGCGTGACGATCATCGGCTACCAGTACGCCGACGTCGACTCCCTCGAGCGCGGGCTCTACTCGCTTTCCTCGATCCTGCTGATGGTGCCGGAGATACCCCTACTGATCGTCGAAGGGCTGCTCGGCTTGCTTGGCATCCCCTCGGCGCTGACGATCTTCACGATCACGGCCTCGCTTCGGGGGGTCGGGCTGGCTATGCTGGTCGGACTCACCTACCGGAACCGGTCCCGCGAGAGCCCCACGAGCGCCGACGCGGACGTGTCGACGCCGGCAGCCGGCGACGTCTGAGCGCATACCGCCGGCCCGACCGGCCCGACGTGACAAGCTATTTCCACGTCGCCCCCGAACTCGCCGTTGATGTCCGCGGCCTCCCCGTCCGATGCGGGCGACGACCCAGCCCGTGACGGAGTCGTCGCCCGACTCGCCGCCGTCTACGCCGGCGTGGTCCTCTCGAGTACCGCCGCCACGATCGCGACGGCAGCCGACGGATCGAACGCGTTTCGCGTCCTCGCGCTCGCTGTGGTCGCGCTCGGCGTCGGCACCGTCTCGGGACTTTTTCTCTCGCGGCGCGTGTCGCCGCTCTCGAAGCGACTGGGGCGTAGTCGTCGCCGTCGAATCGGGGCCTTCCTGCCGGCGGTCCCGTTCGCAGCCGTCGGCCTCGCCGCAGGTCTCGGTCGTCTTCCCGAGGTCACCGGCGTCGTCGCCCTCCTCTCGGGGGTCGCGATCACCGTCGTCACCCTCGTCCTGACCGCGGCCGCGACGACGCGATACGTCGACACCGTCGTCGGCGAGCCCCACGCGACCTGTCGGTGGACGCCGCCGCGTCGACCGGTGCTCGACGCCGTGCTCCTCGTTCTCTGGGTGCTATTGGCCGGAATCAACGCGCTCGGCGGGGACGGCCTCTGGGCGGTCGTCTGGGCTGGTCTCGGAGTCCTCTGGGTCGTCAGCGGTCTCGTCGAGGGCCGGCTCCGCTCGCCCGGGACTGGCGTCGAGCCCGAACTCCGCGTCCACGACGTCGGGCTGGTCGAGCGACGGCCGTACACGGCAACCCTCGTCCGCTGGGACGACGTCGATCACGCCCGTCTGCGCGAGGGGGAACTCGTCCTCGAGCGCGGGCTCTTCGACGTTCGGTTCGACCGCGACGACCTCGAGGATCCCGACGCGGTCCTCGCCGCGAGCGAGCGGTTCGTGGACCGGATCGGGTAACTGCGAGAGCGGGCCCATCGTCTCCCGTCTCTCGTCTCCCGTCTCCCGTCTCCCGTCTCTCGGGCCGTCTATCCCTAGGCGAGGTCCACGCGCCCGCTGGTCGCGCTGCGCAGCCGATCCCGAAGTGCCTCCGCCTCGGCGATCGGCACCCGCACGTGGAAGGTGACGTCCGCCTCGTAGTCGGCCTCGAACTCGTAGCCCTCGCTCTCGAGGACCCCCCGGACGGTGCCGGAATCGTCGTACTCGACCGTGACGGTGACCGTCTCGTGCGGTCGCTCCTCGACGACGCCGGCCGCATCGACCGCGTCTTTCACCGCCTTCGAGTAGGCCCGGACGAGTCCCCCGACCCCGAGGTTCGTCCCGCCGTAGTAGCGCGTCACGACGACCGCGCAGTTCTCGAGGTCGCGCTGTGCGAGGACGTTCAGTGCCGGCTTGCCCGCCGAGCCGGAGGGTTCGCCGTCGTCGCTCGAGTACTCCCGCAGGAGTTCGCCCGCGGGGTCGGCCCGGACGCGGTAGGCGGGAACGTTGTGCGTGGCGTCGTCGTACTCCGCCCGAACGGCGTCGACGAACGACTCGGCGGCCTCGACGGAGTCGACGGGGCGGACGTGGCCGAGGAACTCGGAGCCCTGGACGACGAACTCGGCGGTCGCGGGGTCGGCGACGGTCCGGTACGCGTCGCCGTCGCCGTCGGCGTCGCCATCGGTCACGGCCGCTCACCTGCCGACACGGACCGCGATCCGGCCTCGAGTCCGGGAACGAACATATCGGTAGTTGACCGGAACGGGAAAAGAGCCCGTCGGTCGCCCGGCGGTGTGGAACCACCCCATACGCTATTGCCGCTCGCGCCAGTATATTCGAACGAATATGTCCGCGGTCGACGACGAACTCATGGACGAACTGCTGTCCGCCTGTCGGACCGCCGTCGGCGACGAACTCCGGAGCATCACGTATTTCACCGAAGACGAGGTCGAACAGGTGTATCTGCGATCGGATCTCGAGCGTACCGCCGACCTGGTCGGGTTCGCCGATCACGAACGCGTCGGCTTCCGGGCCCAGTCGGCATACCGGAACACCCAACTCGGCGACTACGAGGCGACGATCAGGATGTTCGAGAACGGCTACCTGACGCGGGTCATCCGCGGCGACCACGGCGTCTGGGTGACGACCGATTCCATGTCGATCGAGCGGTTCGAGGAACTGGCCAGCACGCTCACGACGGTGCTCGAAGACGCGGGCTCGAGCGCAGGGACGGCGAACCCGGCCTCGAGTCCGAACTCCGGCCAGAACTGGAATTCGGACGAGTAGCGCTCACTGGATCTCGATTTTCCGAACGAAATCGAGGTCGCGAAGTTCGGTGATCACGTCGCCGGGCAGGTCCTCGTCGGTGATCAGGTAGAGCCGCGGTTCGTCGGTAAACTCCGGGTCCTCGCTGATCGTCTGGCGGATCGAGATGCCGTTGTCGGCGAGCGTCCCCGTGATACCGGCGACGATCCCCTCCCGTTCGGGGTCGTCGACCGCGATCGACAGCACCGTCAGGTCGAGCACCGGCGCAAGGTCCATCAGGCTGGGCACCTGCGAGATGTTCTGGAAGATGCGCCGCAGTTCGGGATCCTCGAGGATGACGTCGGTCGTGGAGTCGACGACGCGGCGATCGACGTCGATCTCGCGGGCGATTCCGGTGTTCGGGATCTCGATGCCGCCGGAGACGACCCGCCCGTCGTCGTTGACGGAGAAGCCCCGCTCGAGCAGTAGCCGGATGACCGCCTGCTGGCTCGGGGAGCCCTCGAACTTCTCCATGATCTCGTCGAACATTCGTTGCCGAGTGTACGTGTGCAACGGTATAATGGTCGGTGGTTGATGCCGACGGCGCCCGTTCCTCGAGTTTCGACCCGGGTCGGCGGGGGCGGGGGCGGGGGCGGGGACGGAGACGGCGCGTCTGACGGACGTTTATTAGTTTGACGGCCATCACCGGAGGATATGCGACCACTCCGGAACTGTGACTTCTGTGACGCCGACGCCGCCGGTACTTTCGAGGTGCTGCCGCGGGATCTCGAACCGACCCCGACCGAGGACGAACAGCGCCGCGTCGTCCTCTGTGCCGAGTGCAAGGACCGCCTCGAGGTGCTGCTCGAGCCGCTGCTGGCCCGTGCCGCGGGCGGGGGCGGGGAGGAAGGCTCCGCGACCGCGACCACGGGCGCGACCGACGCGAAAACGGAACGAGCACGGACCGACCGCGATTCGAGCGGCACCGACGACCCCGCTCGCTCGGAGCGCGCCGGCTCCCGCTCCGGGTCGGACTCGCCTCCCGAACTCGAGGCCGCTCGTCCCGTCGAGACCGAGACGACCCGCACCGAGACGAGGTCGGCCGACGACGGGACAGCGGACTCGAGCGAGGACCCGACCCCAGACGCGACGGCCGACTCGAGTGCCAAGGAGGAGATCACGTTCGGTGACGACGGAATTCCGGAGCGATCCGCGACGGGAACTGACGCCGAGACGGGCGTCGAAGCCGATGCCGGCGAGAAAACCCGGGCGCGCGGGAGTGACGGGTCCGAGTCCGGAGAGACGAAGGCATCGGCATCAGCATCGGAATCGGCATCGACATCGGAGACATCGGCGACATCGGAGACATCGGGCACGAGCGACGAGGAATCGACCCCGACCCGCCCCTCGAGGGCCTACGCGAAGGTCGTCCGCCTGCTGCGCAACCGCGATTTCCCCGTGAAACGGTCCGAAGCCGAGGCGCTGGCCGCCGGCGCGTACGACCTCGAGAGCGACGAAGTCGAGGCGATCGTCGATCACGCGATCGAACAGGGGGAGTTCGAGGAACACCGGGGGAAACTCCGCCGACCGTAACGGGTTCGGCCCGGCAGAACCGCTCTTAGGAAGGATTTGATTGCTGCCATGACAATCCTCGTTAGGTAAAAGACACTACTTCCGAACGGTCCTAGGAAGCGGAGTGAACACCGCGACCCTCTCGTCACCCCTCTCGATCACTCTCCTCGTTCTACTCGGCACGTTGTTCGTGCTGTACGCCCTCTCGGCCCTGTGGTGGCTGTACGAGGTATTCGTGCTCTCGCGGAATCGGGATCGGGACCGGGACCGGGACGCCGAGGCGTTCGAATGGGGACTCGAGGACGTCCAGGTCCGCATCCTCACGGTCGACGGCAAACGGGTGGTTCAGGGAACCGTCGACGCAGTTCCCTCGGCTATCGACGACGTCCACGTGATCGCCGAAGCGCCGATGGACGTCAGCGGGGCGACCGTCCACGTCGTCCCCGAGGAGTTCGACTGCGAGGCGACGAACAAGGGCCGGGCGCTCGAGTGGGCCAGCCGGACGCTCCAGTGTGAGAAGGAGTACGTCCTCTACCTCGACGAGGACACCATCGTCACCGACTTCACGGGCGTTCCGGACGCGGACGTCGTCCAGTTCACGGAGTTGCCGATCTACACCGGATCGTGGTTCACCTACTGCTGTGAGGTGTTTCGCGTCGGCTACCAGTTCGAGCAGTTCGGGTTTCCGCGGCTACGATACCCACTCTACGCCTGGGGCGGCGGCATCGCGATTCGACGCGACCTCGAGGAACGGATCGGGTGGGACGTCGGGACCGTCACCGAGGATACGAACTTCGTCTGGCGGGCGGCCCGCGAGAAGGGATTCTCGTTTCGAGTGGTCGACGCCCGGTTCCGGAACCAGGCCCCGCCCACGATATCGGCAATGATCCGCCAGCGCCGGCGCTGGATCTCCGGTTCGCTCCAGGACGGCGGTATCCTCCCGCTCTCGTACCGGCCGCTGTACGGGACGCGGGTGGTCGTGTGGGCCTGTTCGCCGCTCGTCCTGATCTGGATTCTCGGCGTCGTCGTCGACACGGGAACGGCGGGGCTGCCCACTCGAGCGTTCGGCGGGATTTCGGCGGCGCTTGCGGTCGTGCTCGTCGTGTTCATGTGGTTCGGAATCCGGGCCTACCGACTCGAGCCGTACCTATGGCCGGCGTTTCTCCTCGCGACGCCGCTGGCCGTCGTGCTCCACGCGGCCGGCGCGGCCTGGGGCATCGTCTCGCCCGTCTCCGAATTTCAGGTGACCGAGAAGATACCGCCCGAGACGGTCGAAACGGTCAATCCGGCCCTCGAGCGGGGCGACATCCGGGCACACGATGGAACCGAGTCGCTCGTCGGGGAGGGCCCGCAGGCGAGCGAAACCGGGGGGAAAGTGGAGGTGGAGGTGGAGGTGGAGAGAGAGGACGAGGTCGAGGAACAGGAACATGAACAGAAACAGAAACAGGAGCAGGAAGGGGATAGAGCCCGCCCGCTCGACTAGAGCGCTCCCTTCGTACTCGGCGTGTCCCCTCGGCGCTCGTCGAGTCGCGTCGCATCGTCCAGCGTCCGGGCCAGCGTCTTGAACAGCGCCTCCACCTCGTGGTGAGCGTTCTCACCCGTCACCTCGAGGTGCAGCGTCAGGCCGGCGTTCATCGCAAGCGACTCGGCGAAGTGACGCGCCATGTCGCTCGTGAACCCGCCGATCGACTCCTGTGAGAACGTCCCGTCGAAGTAGAACCGGGGCCGCCCGCTGACGTCCACCACTGCACCCGCGACGGCCTCGTCGAGGGGAACCCGCCGGTCGGCGTACCGGACGATCCCCGTACGGTCGCCCAGCGCCTCGTCGAACGCCTCCCCGAGGACGATCGCCACGTCCTCGACCGTATGGTGGTCGTCGATCTCGAGGTCGCCGTCGCAGTCGACCTCGAGGTCGAACAGGCCGTGTTTGGCGAACGACTCGAGCATGTGATCGAAGAAACCGATCCCGGTCTCGACGTCGGCGTCGCCGGAGCCGTCGATCGTCACGGTACAGTCGATCGCCGTCTCGGCGGTCTCGCGGGTGACGGTCGCGGTGCGATCGTGGTCGCTCATGTCGAACCGATCGGACCCGCGGTACAAGGCGGTTGCGCTCGCCCCGGCGGCGGGTACCGCTCCCGACTTCGCCCGTTCTGACCCGACAGCGAGGACGAAACCGGAAAACGCCCGCAGATCGCTCTATAAAATTTTAACGCCGTTCTAAAACCCCCGCGAAACGACGTTGGCCGGCGGCTAATGACGTGAAACGGACCGAAACCGAGTCAATATTCACCCCCTTATATCCTCTCCAGGATGAATGTCGTGATCGAGAAGAGGTGATCCCGATGTCGAACCCCTCCCCGCTTTCGAACGAATCGATCGGTCCGTCCGGCCCTGAAACGGACCGCCAGCACGACCGACGCCGCCGTATCGTCCACTCGCTGAAAGGCCCCGCACAGTTCCTCTCGTTCTGGGTCGCTATCGCCCTCCCGTTCGTCCACGTCCCCCTGCTCGCCCAGGGACTGGGCGACCCGAGCGTGACGCTGACCTTCCTGCTGTTGCTCGGTCTGAACGTCCTCGCGCTGTATCTCGGACACGGCTACAACCAGTCGTAACGTCACGAGCCCGGAGACGGCCGGATCGGACCATCGCCCGGACGAGCCCTCCACCGGTCCGCCTCGCTCCTCGGCGCGCTTCTTCCCGTGGCCGACACCCGACACCCGACGCCCGGTAGCTGGCAGTTTGCGTCCGTAACCGGCGTCGTTACCGTATCTGTTATGGGCCTCCCCCTCACAGGTCAGGACAGTCGATGAGGATTCGCGTCGACTGGCGCTCGAGTTGTAGCCTCACGGGTACCATGCTGCGGTGGCTGGCCGTGCCGCTCGCAGCCCCGCTTGGCCTCGCGTTGCTCGACGGCGACGATCCACGTCCGTTCCTCGTCGCCATCGCCATCACGGTCGTCGTCGGGGCCGCCCTCGAGCAGCTGAAAGCGGACCGTGACCTCGGCCAGCGCGAGTCGTTCCTGATGGTCGCGCTCACCTGGCTCGGCGTCGCCGTCGTCGGGGCCGTTCCGTTTTTCGTCGCGGGCACGGGAACGATCGCCCATCCGGTTGACGCGCTCTTCGAGAGCATGAGCGGGCTGACGACCACCGGCGCGACCGTCCTCGAGGACTTTACGATCCACGACCGGTCGATACTGCTGTGGCGACAGCTCCTCCAGTGGCTCGGGGGGCTGGGGATCCTGATCGTCGCCATCGGCCTGCTTTCGCACCTGATGGTCGGCGGTGCCCAGCTGATGGAGACCGAGACCCAGACACAGAACGTCCGGAAACTCCGCCCCCAGATCTCCGAGACGGCACGGCTGATCTGGGGGCTGTACGTCGGTCTCACGCTGCTTGCGATCGCCGTCCTCTACGGGCTCCATCTGCTCGGTTTGGCACCCCAGATGGACCTCTTCAACGCCGTCTCGCACGCGTTGACGAGCGTCGCTACCGCCGGATTCTCGCCACAAGGCGAGAGCGTCGGGGCCTTCACCCCGATCGTCCAGTGGGCGATCATCCCGTTCATGGTCGTCGGCTCGACGAACTTCGTGTTGCTGTACTATCTCACCCAGGGGGAGTTCAAGCGCCCGCTCGAGTCGGAAGAGCTCCGGTTCTACCTGGGAACGATCGCGTTCTTCGGCGCGGTAGTCGTCGGGATCCTCTGGTTCGATCCCGACGTCGCGAGGGGCCTCGAGGAGACGGTTCGCCACGGGCTGTTCAACGTGGTTTCGATGATCACGACGACCGGGTACGCCTCGACCGATTTCAACGTCTGGACCCCGGGCGCGAAACACGCGCTGTTCCTGTGTATGTTCCTCGGCGGGATGGCCGGGAGCACGACCTGTTCGATCAAGTCGCTGCGCTGGCTGGTCGTCCTGAAGACGTTTCGCCGGAATCTCTTCACGTCGGTTCATCCCGACGCGGTACGCCCGCTGCGGCTGGGCGGCGAGGTCGTCGACGAGGAGACGGTCAACGACATTTTCAACTACGTGCTGCTGGCCATCGTCATCTTCTTCCTGCTGACGGTCGTCATCGTCGTCGACGCGGCCCGTGCGGGGACCGCGGTCACCGAGTTCGAGGCACTGAGCGCGGCGGCCTCGATCTTCCTCAACATCGGCCCGGCGTTCGGGATGGCCGGACCGATGGACAACTACCACGGGTTCCCGGCGACGACCCGCTCGATCATGATCGTCATGATGTGGATCGGTCGCATCGAGATCATCCCCGTGCTCGTCCTGCTGACGCCCGCGTTCTGGCGATCGTAAGCGGCTCCGGTCTCGAGCGAGGGCAGTCACTCGAGCGGTCGACCGTTCCGGCGGCACCGATACAGCATACACCCCGCGAGCATCAGCAGACAGCCGACGAGCATCGGCGTCGCGAGCGTCAGCAGCGGCGTCCCGATCGCCAGCAGCGGTTCCCCCACCGCAGGCGGTGTTGCGGCCGCGACGTCCTCGAGCGTCCCGGCCGTGATCGCCAGGTTCGCCAGCCCCGCGCCGCCGAGGAACAGGCCCCGTACGGCGGGGTCCTCGAGCAAGTACAGCAGCGGGAGCAGCGTCGCGAACGCGATTACGTAGTACAGAGGGAACGACGGGAAGAAGACGAAAACCGCGAGCACGGTCGCGTGCGCGGCCACGAGCCGATCGATCGGCGTCTCGAGCGGACCAGCGTAGACGAACGCGAGCGGGACGAGCAAAACGATGGCGGCGACCGCCGACAGCGCCGTCGGCTCGAGGTCGACGAAGACGGACAGCGGACGCCGCACCGTCACGTAGGGCGCGGCCGGGTCGAGGCCGCCGACGAACGCCTCGCCGTCGCTCCGGGGGAGCAAGGCCTCGAAGAAGAACGTCCGAGTGCGGTCGAGACCGAAAACGGCGGCCCCCAGCGCGAGGCCGCCCAGGCCGGTCGCGGTCGCGGCTCCCACGGCCAGCCACGCCCGCAGGCGGAGGAGCCAGACGCCGACGGCGGCCGGGAAGACCTTCAGCAGCGCCGCGGCTCCGAGCGCGACGCCGGCGAGCCCCTCGAGTCGAGAGTCGTCGGCTGCGACAGCCCGCTCGAGCAGGAACAGGCCGACGCCCACCGAAAGCGCCATCCGGAGGTTGACTTGCCCGTACACGAGCGACGGCACGGAGTGGATCGACGCGACGACGAACCCCGCGATCAGCGCGCGGTCGAGCGCGGCGAGCGGGCGGTGGCGCTCGATCCAGCGGACGATCAGCGCCGCCAGGACGAGCGCGAGCGCGATCTCGAGGGCAGTGTGAACGAGGAAGCCGGACCACCGGCCGACCGCGGCGAACGGGAGGAACGGGACGATCGTGATCGGGGGGTACAGGTAGTAGAACTCGGGGAATCGTTCGGGCGCGACGTCGTAGAAGTCGCCGCCGGCGAGGGCCGCCTCGGCGGCGACCCGGTAGACCTCGAAGTTGGCCGCGAGCATGTGCCGGCGGTCGGTCAGGAGGACGGCGAGCATGACGACACCGAGCAGGATGCCACTCGCGAGGACGGCTCGAGCCCCCGCTGTCGGCCTCGAGCGGTCGGACTCCCGCTCGACGTCGGCATCTGAAGCGTCCGCGGCGTCGGACGGTTCGGGGGGTCGCGACACGCATGAGGGTTACGCGGACGGCGTTTCAGTGTAGCGATCGGAACCGGCCCCTTGCCAGTCGAACCCACGGTCAGCGGATTTTGCCGTTACTACGACGCATATACACGTGCAGGAGTATGCGTACTAAACATGAGCGACGACGCGAGCGACGGGGACGACGCCGACCCGGCCAGCCGAGGGTTCGGGACACGGAGCGTACACGCCGGTCAGGGACCGGATCCGGCGACCGGCGCGCGGGCGACGCCGATCCACCAGACCACCTCCTACGTCTTCGAGGACGCCGACACGGCCGCCGCGCGATATGCCCTCGAGGACGACGGCTACATCTACTCCCGGATCGCGAACCCGACGGTTCGGGCCCTCGAGAAGCGCCTCGCGACACTCGAGGGCGGGGCAGGCGCGGTCGCGACGGGCAGCGGGATGGCGGCGCTGGACGCGGCAACGTTGCTCCTCGCGACGGCCGGCGACAACGTCGTCTGTTCGACCGACACCTACGGCGGGACGACCACCTACCTCTCGACGACCGCGACCCGGCGGGACATCGAGCCGCGGTTCGTCCCCACCCTCGAGTACGACGCCTACGAGGCAGCGATCGACGAGGACACCGCGTTCGTCCACGTCGAGACGGTCGGCAACCCGTCGCTGGTCACCCCCGACTTCGAACGCCTCGCCGACCTCGCCCACGATCACGGCGTCCCGCTCGTGGTCGACAACACCTTCGCGACGCCGGCGCTCTGTCGCCCGCTCGAGCACGGGGCCGACGTCGTCTGGGAGTCGACGACCAAGTGGCTCCACGGCTCCGGGACGACGATCGGCGGCGTCCTCGTCGACGGCGGGTCGTTCCCCTGGGGCGAACACGGCTACGACGAACTCGCTGGACAGAACCACGCCTACCCCGACGTCGACTTCTCGCGGGACTTCCCGGAGGCCCCGTTCGCGGCCGCGGCGCGATACCGGTCGCTGCGGACGCTCGGCAACCAGCAGTCCCCGTTCGACGCCTGGCAGACGCTGCAGGGACTCGAGTCGCTGCCGCTGCGCGTCGAGAAACACTGCGAGAACGCCGCCATCGTCGCCGACTACCTCGCGGATCACGACGACGTCGCGTGGGTCACCTACCCCGGCCTCGAGAGCCACCCGACTCACGACAACGCCGCCCGATACCTCGAGGACTTCGGCGGGATGATCGCGTTCGGGCTCGAAACCGGCGGCGGGGACGGGGAGACGTCCGCCCGCGGCGGCTACGAGGCGGGGAAGACGTTCTGCGAGAGCGTGGAACTGGCCTCGTTCCTCGCGAACATCGGCGACGCGAAGACGCTGGTCACCCACCCCGCGAGCACGACCCACGGCCAGCTATCGCCGGAAGAGCAGAAGGAGGCGGGCGTCACGCCCGACCTCGTCCGGCTGTCGGTGGGAATCGAGGACCCCGAAGACATTCTGGCCGACCTCGAGCAGGCGATCGATCGGGCGACGCAGGCGACGCGAGCGAGCGGCGATTCAGAACCGTCAACACGCCCGAGCGAGGAGGGGGAGTAACGTGACCGCCAGAGACACGGTCGACCTCGGCGAGTTCGAGTTCCGCTCGGGCGAATCGATCCCGTCGCTCGAGGTGGCCTACGAGACGTACGGCGACTTCACGGGCGACAATGCCGTGCTGATCTGTCACGCCCTGACCGGAAGTTCCCACGTCGCCCGCCGGCCGGACGCCGACGACGACACCGCGGGACAGGCCCGCGCGTGGTGGGGCGACGTCGTCGGCCCCGGGAAAGCGATCGACACCACCGAGTACTACGTCGTCTGCGCGAACGTGCCGGGCTCCTGTTACGGGACGACCGGACCCGCAAGCGAGAACCCCGAGACCGGCGAACCCTACGGCACCGACTTCCCACCGGTTACGGTCGGCGACTGGACCCGCGCCCAGCGCGAACTGCTCGACGAACTCGGCGTCGGCCGCCTACACGCCGTCGTCGGCGGCAGCGTCGGCGGGATGAACGTCCTGGACTGGCTCCGGCGCTACCCCGACGACCTCGAGCGCGCCGCCGTCGTGGCCGCCGCCGCCAGGCTCGACGCGCAGTGTCTCGCGCTCGATACCGTCGCCCGGCGAGCCATTACCAGCGATCCGAACTGGGCGGGCGGCCACTACTACGGCGGCCCGGAGCCGGAGGACGGCCTCGCCCGCGCCCGCCAGATCGGCCACATCATGTACCTCTCGAAGGCCTCGATGGCCCGGAAGTTCGGCCGCCGATCGGCGGGTCGAGAGACCGTCCGCGAGGAGCCGCCGGATCCCGCGGCCGCGTTCTTTCCGTATCGGGAGGTCGAGTCCTACCTCGACTACCAGGCCGAGAAGTTCGTCGACCGGTTCGACGCTAACAGCTACCTCTACCTGACCCGCGCGATGGACGACTTCGACCTCTCTGCGGGCTACGAGAGCGATGCGGACGCGCTCGCAGCCTTCGAGGGGGAACTCCTGATGCTCTCCTTTACCGGCGACTGGCACTTCACCGTCGAACAGTCCGAGTCACTGGCCGGGGCCGCCCGCGAGGCGAGCGTCGACGTCGCCCACCACGTCGTCGACTCCGACCACGGCCACGACGCCTTCCTGGTCGAACCCGAGAAGGTCGGCCCGCCGCTGTCGGGCCTGCTCGAGGAGGGGCTGTCGGCCCGAGCGATCGTCGACACGGACGACCCCGACGAAGACGACTTCGCGCCGGTACACGCGAGCCTCTTTTCCGCCTGAGACGGACGGAACCGACGCAAGACGAGAAAACGCCTCTACGACTCTACTGCTCCCGTTCGTGTGACCTCACTCCCGGCCGACGGCTGCGGAGTCGGAGTCGGACTCGGTCTCCCCGCTCCGGCCGCCGGTCCCCGGTTCCGTGTGCGTGAGCACCGTCGGACCCTCGTCCGCGCTCTCGCCGAGCGCGTTCGACTGGAACTCAGCGGCCGCGGTTTCGACCGCCTCGGCCAGTTTCTCGAAGTCCGACTCGAGTCGGTCCTCGTCGTAGAGGGAGGTGCACTTCGCGCCGACGGTCACCGAGAGGACCGCGCCGGTCGCCGGCGAGGAGATCGACGGATCGACGCTGTACTCGACGCCCTCGAGGACGTCGTCGGCGTACTCGTTCGTCCGCGTGGCGTAGGCCGTCCCTTCCTCGACGCAGTAGAGTTCGCCCCACTCTCGAGTACGGGTGACGTAGTCGTAGGCGATTACCGCGACCCCGAACAGGGCGAGCGGAATTCCGAGGATCGGCAGGCTCTCGGCCAGTTCGTCGCCGACGGAGAACACGAGGATTCCGAGCGAGAGCGCGAAGACGCCGAGCGTCGTCACCGTCAGGAGCCGTTCGGCGTAGGGATCGTTGAGTTCCGACGCGAGCGGCTTCGCGTCCTCGATCGGACGCTTTCGGGCCTTGAATCCGCCCTTGGCGTGGAGTACGTCGTCGTCGATCGGCGACTGCGACCCGCTTTCGGCCGGCGACGCGTTCGTGACGATCCGATACCCCAGATCCTCGGCTCGCTGTCGGACCGCGATGTGAAACGAGTGCAGAGAGAACACGTCCGGCGACCGAACCGAGATCGTGTGCGTTCGATCGGCCTCGATCTCGTGGGCGAACCGCCAGGAAACGGCCTGGACGACGACCCCGGCCGCCGCGACGGCCGCCCACAGGCCCGCCTGTGAGAACTCCTGTAAAGCGAGCGAGAGGACGAACAGCACGCCGCCGGACACGGCGAGTGCGCTCCCGAACGAGCTCCGGAGCGTGTACTTCCCGATCCGCGACCAGTCCGTCGACGCGACGACGTCCTGACGGTCGAGCGCGAGTTGGCTCTTCACGCCGGGCAACGAAACGTCGAATCGACTCAGTCCGACCAGCAACGCCCCGAAGACGAGCAACGAAGCGGCTTCAGGGCCGCCGACACCCCCTGCGGTGGTGCCGAAAGCCAGTGCGAGCAATCCCCCGATAATGAGTACCTTTCCGACCGTAGCCAACCGTGACATACAGCGGTACTGGTGAACAGGTAACAATAAATCTATTCGCCGATGATATTTTCATACGCCCAATACGAGGGGGAGAAAAGCGGTCAGGGAACCCATTCGCGCGGGAAAAGCGAGAGAGCGGAGAACCCGAAATCGGATCAGTCGGCCGCCTGATCGTAGGCCGGGCGATCGATCTCGTACTGCTCGAGCGGGTCCGAACCGGTCGCACGTCGCTTCGCCCAGCGGGCGGTATCCAGAACGAAGAGGGCCATCTCCTCGCGCCGGGTGAGCATCCAGGACTGTGCGCCGGGGGATCGGAACAGTGCGATCAGCGCCCACATCGATCCGGCGGTGAACGAACCCGTCGCCGAGAAGGTCATACCGAGCGTCGCGAACGTCAGGGAGTAGACGTACCCGATCGTCATCGACGGGACGCTCGTTCCGAGCGGAACGCAGGCGTCCGAGTCACGAAGCGTCGGTGCCAAAAATACCACCGAGAGACTGCTGCCGATCAGGAACACGAGGTCTTGCCACATCATCAAAACTACTTACTCGGTCTTGAGTTAATAACTCGCTCGGTCGCGAAATCGGCAGTTAGACCGGACAGTTCCCTCGAGAAGACCGTTCGGACGGGTGACGTGGGCGCGGAGAGAACCGGGAAGACGGCCGGCTCGAGGCTGTTTCCGATCGAGGTGCTCCGATAATTGGTCATTAGAAGAGCGGTCGTGCCGTCGTTCCAGCGACCTGTCAGTCGTCCACGAGGACGCCCTCCTCGACGAGCGTCTCACGGGCTTCGTCCATGGAGTTCACGACGACGTCGCAGGCGGGTTCGACGGCCGGCTTCGGTTCGAACCCGATCGAGAGGCCCGCAACCTCGAGCATCGGCAGGTCGTTGGCCCCGTCGCCGACCGCGACGGTATCGGCGAGGTCGACGCCGACGTCGGCAGCCAGTTCCTCGAGGGCGTCGTCCTTGGTGCCCTCGATCAGCGGCCCCTCGACCTCGCCGGTCAGTTCGGTCCCGGCCTCGCTCATTGGAAGGCGGTTCGAGACGATGTGGTCGACCGACGCGCCCTCGCGCTCGAGGGCGGCCGCGACGCCGCGTTCGAACCCGCCGGTGAGGATCGCCGTGGTGACGCCCGCGTCGTTCAGGTCGGCGACGAGGTCGGCCGCGCCCTCGCGGAGTTCGACCTCGTCGAAGGCGGCGTGGGCGTCCTCTGCCGGCAGCCCCTCCAGCAGGGCCGCGCGTTCCCGCAGGCTCTCGGCGTAGCCGATCTCGTCGTTCATTGCACGTTCAGTGATCGCGGCCATGTCGTCGGCGACGCCCCGGCGGTCGCCGAGCAGGACGGTCATCTCCGAGTCGGAAAGCGTCCCGTCGAAGTCGAAGGCGACGACTGTCATCGTCGGAGGTTGTGAGCGACGGGATAAACCAGTTCAGGTTCCACCGCGTTTTGCCGCCCCGCCGACCACAGCTACTTCGAGTCCGGCGCCGAACCGGGGTGTATGTACCGCGACCTCTCCCAGCCGATCGAATCCGGGATGCAGACGTTTCCCGGCGACCCCGCAGTCGACGTCTCGCGGGCCGCGACGATCCCGGAGGACGGCGTCGCGGTCCGGGAACTTCACTGTGGGAGCCACACCGGGACCCACATCGACGCGCCGGCACACACCGAACCCGACGGCGACACGCTCGAGGCCCGCGACGTCGGCGAGTACGTCTTCGACGCCCGGTTCGTCGACGTCTCGCCCTGCGAGCCACGCGAGCGGATCGGAGCCGAAGCGATAGTGGACGCCCTCGAGGTCGACGACTCGGTGGACCTGCTGGTGATCCGAACCGGCCACGACGCCTACTGGAATACCGACGCGTACCGCGATCATCCGTACCTCGCGCCGGAGGCGGCGAGCCTGCTCAGGGAAGCCGGCTGTGGCGTGGCGACTGATACGCTGAGCCCGGATCCGACGCCGTCGCCCACGTCGACCGACGTCGAACCGGCGGACGAACCCGACGGCTTCCCCGCCCACCGGGAACTCCTGGGGGCGGACCTGCCGATCCTCGAGAACCTGACGAACCTCGCGGGGCTCCCCGACCGGTTTACCCTCTACGCGTTTCCGCTGCCGCTGCGAGAGGGCGATGGCGCACCCGTGCGGGCGGTTGCGGGGCTCGAGTAGCCAGAGTAGCCCGAAAACCCGAAAGCCCGAATAGCCGAAAGCCCGATCGGCCGGAAAACCTCGCAGTCGAAGCGTACGTTACTCCTCGACCGGCGTCTTGACGATCGTTACCGGACGCGAGGCCAGTCGCGCGACGCGGTCGGTGACGCTGCCGAGCAGCCGACGGTACTCGCCCGAGCGCTCCTTCGACCCCATGACGATCAGGTCGACGTCGCCCTCCTCGGCGTAGTCGATGATCTCCTCGTGGGGCGAGCCGTGGCGTACGACCGTCTTCGACTCGAGGCCGGCCTCACGGGCCGATTCCGCGGCCGCCTCGAGCGCGTCCTCGCCCTCCTGCTCGAGGGCGGACTCGAGGCCCTCGAACTCGTGGACGTACTCGTCGCCGGTGTAGGAGCCGTAGACGTCGCTGTCGACGACGTACAGCAGGTGCAGTTCCGCATCGGCGTGGTCCGCGACGGCGATGGCGTGTTCGATCGCCTGTTCGGTCCCCTTTTCGGCGTCCGTCGGGAGCAGGATACGGTCGTACATACGAGAGGGTACGCTCCCGGCGTAAATAACGGTAGCCGTCGTTCCAATCCAATGATAACTCGAGGGTGGACTCGAGCGTACTCGCCGCAACCGCAACGCTCTCCCCGGTTCCGTACCCAGACTCGGACGATCGATGGACGAGTCGCGACGACGCGATCCGACGACGCCCTCGAGGCCGTCTAGCCGGCGGCCCCGACCGAGGGTCAGCTGGCACCCACATCGCCTGCGGAGATCGCTCGGCGAAGCCACCGGACGGAGGGGAACGACGGGTGGTCCGCCGCGATGACCGGCCCACTCGCCCTCGGGGTCGAGTCGAGCGCGACCCTCGAGGTTCTCGCGCTCGCCCTGCTCCCGGCGATCCTGTGGGGGCTGGCCCCGATCTTCGACAAGCGCGGGATGGCCGCCGGCGGCGGGTCGGTCCAGGCGTCGCTGGTCGTCGTGGTCGTCGACTCGTCGATCTACTGGCTCGTCATCGCGCTCCTCTATGGCCGGTCGGCGTTTACGGGCCTGACTCTCGAGACGGCTGCCGTCTTCGCGTTCGCGGGCGTGATCGGCACCGCGCTGGGCCGAATCACCATCTTCGTCGGCGTCGACAAGGTCGGCGCGAGCCTCAACAGCACGATCCTGAGCACGCGCCCGCTGTTCGCGACCCTGATCGCGCTGGTCTTCCTGAACGAACCGCTCGGCCCGGTCACCGGCGTCGGCGTCGTGATCCTCGTCGCCGGCCTCGCCTCGCTGACCGCCTCGCAGGGCGGCGACCTCTCGGGGTGGCAGCCCCGCGAGTTGCTGTGGCCGATCGCCGCCGCGGTCACCTTCGCCGTCGCGAACGTCGCCCGCAGGTACGGGATGCTCGAGACGCCGCTGTCGGCGCTCGAGGCCGTGACGATCAACGAGACCGCGGGACTGATCGCGCTCGTCGCCTACGTGGCCGCCGTCGGGGGCCGGGACGTCCTCGAGAAGCCCCGCGCCTCCTACCGTTACTTCCTGGGGAGCGGCCTGCTGACGACCGTGGCGATGCTCTCGCTGATGGCCGCGCTCGGCCTCGAGGAGGGCCGGATCGCGATGGTCGATCCGCTGGTCGCGACCGCGCCGCTGTTTACGCTCGTGTTCGCCGCGGTGCTGTTGCGCGACCTCGAGCGGGTGACGAGGGGCGTCGTCGTCGGCGCGGTGCTGGTCGTGGTCGGTGCGGCGCTGATTACCCTCTGACCGAACCGACGGCGTCGAACCGCTCCGAACAGCGAAGCGGTCGATTTATCGTCATTAGCCCGAACAGTTCCGTAGACCGAACGGAGATGGTCAGACCGATGCGTTCCTCCACACCCACGGGTCGAGACGGCTTCCTCCCGATCCTCCTCGCGAACCTGCTCCCGCTTGCCGGGGTCGTCGTCCTCGAGTGGGATCCCGCCACCCTCGTGTGCGTCTACGGACTCGAACTCTTCGTGACGCTGCTGCTTGCCGGCGGCAAGGCGCTGTTCGCCCAGCAACCGCCGCCGGCCGACCGGGAGGGCGTTCTGACCGTCTCCGACGCGGCGCTCGTGGACAAACGGGGCAGCGTCCGTCCGTTCGACTGGCTGCCGCCGGTCTACCCGCGGAACGTCCCTTTCGTGCTCGCTGTGGTCGGTGCAGTCGCGATGTATCTGGTCTTCTTCGGCGTCGTCGTGGTCGCGATCTTCGACGGCGACCCCGGACCGACGCGCCCGGCCGTGCTCGGAAGCGTCGTCGCCCTCGCGATCGGCCAGCTGTTCGAAACCCGGCGGGAGTACTTCGGCCGCCGGCGGTACGAGCGCGTCTCCCCCTACGGCGTCGTCGAGGTGCCCGCCCGCCAGTTGTTCGTGGTACTGATGGCGCTCGGCTTCCTCGGGGCTCCACTCGAATCGTTCGAACGGCTCGTGTTCGTCGTCGTCGCCAGTCTGAAGCTGTTCCTCGAGTGGTCGACGGTTCGCGCCGCCCGGGCCGACGAAGGGACGAATCGGTTCGTCGACCGTATCGCGTCCTGGTTCGCCGGCCCGACGGAAGACGCAGCGGTCGACGACCGCGAGGAAGCCGTTCACGTCCCCGGGACGGCGCCGGACGCGCGGTTTCGGCCGGTGCCGACGGTGGTCGCCGCCGACGGACTCCTCCGGGCGCTCCGGCGGACCGTCTTCTACCTCCCCTTCCTGACGGTCGCCTGGTTCGTCGCCCTGTTCGTCGTCGTGGCGCGGGTGGACTCGCCCGTCGTCTTCTGGCTCGGCGTCGTCGGGTACCTGCTCCTGCTGGTCGTGATCGTCGGCGTCCAGACAGTGCGACACTACCTCGCCCGGGGTACGCTCGAGTACCAGCGCCGCGAGGATCGCCTCGTCGCGTACGATCGCCTGCTGGCGGAGCCCCAGTGGGTCGCCCGGATCGACGCGCTCCGGAACCCCCGGGTGGCGAACGACCACCTGACGGATCGCCTCCTCGGGACGCGTACCCTCCGCGTGACGACCGGCTGGGGGTCGACGGAAACGGACCGCACCCTCGGGCCGCTCGCGGAACCCGACCGCGCCGTCGAGGCCTTCGAACTGGGGCTGTCGACGACCGACCTGGAGCCGCTGCATCGACCGATCGCGGCCGCGGCCGTCGGACTCGGTGTCGGCATCGTCATCGCCATCCTCGGGCTTCAGGTCGTGCCGGGGCTCTCGACCGAGACCCGGTTCAACGCGGTGATGGCGCTGCCGTTCCTGCTCGTCGTCCCCCTGCTTTTGTGGGAACTCGCCGTTCCCGACGAGGCCAGTGACGCGTGACCGTCACGAACGCGGCCATCCCCGCTTGCGTGCTTCACGACGGCTACGGTTGTGGTAGTTTTTGCCAGTCACTGCGACAACGGAAGGGTTTACCCGCTGCGCTCGATTGTCTCGCGCATGAAGGTACTCGTCACGGACCCGATCGCCGACGCGGGTCTGGACGTACTGAGAGACGCCGGCCACGAGGTCGAAACGGGGTACGAACTCGAGGGGGAAGACCTCCTCGAGGCAGTATCCGACGCCCACGGACTGATCGTCCGCTCGGGGACCGAGGTCACCGAGGAAGTACTCGAGGCCGCCGAGGAACTGGTCATCGTCGGTCGCGCGGGGATCGGCGTCGACAACATCGACATCGATGCCGCCACCGACAAGGGGGTCATCGTCGCCAACGCGCCACAGGGGAACGTCCGCGCGGCGGCCGAACACACCGTCGCGATGACCTTCGCCGTCGCACGCTCGATCCCACAGGCCCACGTCCGGCTCAAGACCGGCGAATGGGCGAAAAGCGACTACCTCGGGGCCGAACTCGACGGGAAGACGCTGGGCGTCGTCGGTCTCGGCCGGGTCGGCCAGGAAGTGGCGAAGAAACTCGACTCGCTCGGGATGGACATCGTCGCCTTCGACCCGTACATCTCCGAGGAGCGCGCCGCCCGTCTCGGAGCCGAACTCGTCGACTTCGAGGACTGTCTCTCCCGCGCCGACTTCCTCACGATCCACACGCCCCTGACCCCCGAGACCGAGGGGATGATCGCCGAGGACGAACTCGACATGCTCGAGGACGGCTACCTCGTCAACGTCGGCCGCGGCGGGATCGTCCAGGAGGACGCCCTCGCGGCGAAAGTCGAGGACGGCACCCTCTCCGGTGCGGCACTGGACGTCTTCGCCGAGGAACCCCTGCCCGAAGACTCGCCGTTGCTCGAACACGACGACGTCATCGTTACGCCCCACCTCGGGGCCTCGACGGAGGCTGCCCAGGAGAACGTCGCGACCTCGACCGCCGATCAGGTGGTCGCCGCATTCGAGGGTGAGCCGGTCGCGAACGCGCTGAACGCCCCCTCGATCGACGAGAGCGCGTTCCCCCGCCTCGAGCCGTACATCGAGATCGCCGAGACCGCCGGCAAGGTCGCCGCCCAGTTGCTCGACGGCCGCATCGAGGAAGTCGAGATCACCTACGAAGGCGACATCGCCGACGAGGACGTCGAGTTCGTCACCGCCTCCGCCCTGAAGGGCGTCTTCGAACCGCTCGAGTGGCAGGTCAACGCCGTCAACGCGCCCCAGATCGCGGAGGATCGCGGGGTCGACGTCACCGAGTCCAAGACCCGACAGGCCGAGGACTTCCAGAGCCTGATCTCGGTGGCGGTCAGCGACGGCGAGGAGGAACTCGCGGTCGACGGCACGCTGTTCGCCGGCGACGACCCGCGCATCGTCCGGATCGACGGCTACCGCGTCGACGCCATCCCCCACGGGAAGATGGTCGTCACCCGAAACACCGACGAACCCGGCGTCATCGGCCTCATCGGCAGCGTCATGGGCGAACACGACGTCAACATCGCGGGGATGTTCAACGCCCGCGAGGCTCACGGCGGCGAGGCACTGACCGTCTACAACGTCGACACGGAAGTCCCCGACGAGGCCAAAGCGGAGTTGAACGAGGACGACCGGATCATCGGCGTCAACTACATCACGCTGAACGGCCAGGCCTGACCGCCCTAGGAGAACGAGGGCGGCGCGCCGACCACCGTCGCCGTCCGCCCGTCGATTCCCGACTCGCGGACGTCCGCCGATATTTCTTCGAGCGACGCGAGGGCCTCCTCCGTCAGGTCCGCCTCCCGGGCGAAGACGAACTTCCACGTCAACTCGTCGGCCGTCGGCGACTCGCTCGAGACGCCCCAGAGGTAGATGCCGTCGACGTCGACGCCCTCGGCCGCTGGCGCACCGTAATGGCCGGTGATCGTCTCGTCGTGGGGCAGTTCCCGGAACAGGTGCGTGAACTCGGGGTCGGCCTCCTCGAGCCGTTCGTACTCCCCCCGGTGGGCGTCGATCCGGCGTTCGTAATCCCGGCCGACGACGACGGCGTCCGGGCCGACCGCGAGCCGACGGGTATCGCCGCCGACGGACTGCTCGAGAACCGCGTACCCTTCGTAGTCGTCGACGACCTCGAGGTCGTCTGCGGTCTCGGCGTCCTCGCTGACCGCCTCGCGGACGGCTTCGGGGTCGAACGTCCCGAAGAAGACCTGCGTGTACGACTGGATCAGGTGGCCGTCGACGGTGTCGGTCGACAGCCCCACGGCGTCGGGGAACCCCGCCCCGAGTTCGGTCCCCTCGGGGAAGACGGACGTGTAGTCGAACCGGCGATTGCCGTCGAGGACGGTGTCCGCGAGCAGCCAGGTCCGGAACTCGGCGGCCTCGTCCCAGTCGGGCTCGATGTCGCGTTCCGGTGGCTCGAGCGAGCCCGCGTCGTCGCCGTTCGATTCCGGATCGGTATCGCCGTCGGCGGAATCGTCGGTATCTTCGGGGTCGTCGGACTGCTCGTCGTCGCTGCCGAGACAGCCGGCCAGCCCGGCCGCCGCGAGCGCGACGACGCCGCGGCGCGTCACGGTGTGGTCCATACGAGCCGCCACCACGAGCGGAGTAATAACGTCTCGTGACTGTCCGCTGAGTGAGAACGTCGGCGCCCGATCGGAATTCTACGAGTCCTTTCCGCCACCGAACAGCCCGCGGATACGCTTGCCCCACCAGGGGAGTTCACCGCGCCTGAGTTCCGTCCCCCTGACCAAACACCAGAGCGCGATGCTACCGAAGATGACCGGGCCGACGATCGTCTCGACGGTTGCCACGGCGAGAACACCACAGACCAGCGCGCTCAGGTAAAAGGTGAGATACTCCTCCATACTCGGCCGGTAGCGAGCACGCCCCTTAATTGCCGCCCATATGGATCAGCATCCCCCGGTCCAGCACCCAGTCTCTCGGAGCGGTCCCGGGCGACTCTCGAGGCCGATTCGACGAGAGAGCCGGCAATCAGGGCTCGTCGGACTCCGCCTCGAGGCGCTGTCGCCGTTTCTCGTACTCCTCGTCGGTGAGGTCGCCGCGGGCGTACGCCCGGCGGAGTTCCTCGAGAGCGGCGTCGCCGTCGTCGCCGCCGTCGCCGCCGAGCAGCCGGATCGCCCCGTAGCCAAGCAGGAGGAGCAAGAGCAACGGGACCGCACTCATCCACAGCCAGCCGGTCGTTCCCATCCCGCCGGACCACATGCCGGTGCCGCTGCCGGCGTGCATCGCCCCGGCGAACGGCATCGCGACGAGCATCATCACGAGCGGGATCGCGAGGACCGCCAGGAGGACGACGACGATCGTTCGGAGCAGCGGATCCGAGTCGGTCATACGACTAGCTACGCCGGACCGCTTTTCCCCTTTTGCGGCTGTGTATCGAAAGATATCGGGCGCACAGACTTTGGGATCGAAAGTGAAGTGGGCGCTCGGTGGCCCGCGAATCGACGGCGACGACCTGCCGGCGGCAAAAGACCTATCGCCCCGACGACCGACCGCTTCGGTATGGACGACGGCATTGCGGTCGACTTCGGCGAGGACGGACTCGTCCCCGCCGTCGCACAGGACGCCGAGACGGGCGAGGTGCTCATGCTCGCCTACGTCTCCCCCGAGGCCCTCGAGCGAACCCGCGAGACCGGCCGCGCTCACTACTACTCCCGGAGCCGGGACGAGCTGTGGGAGAAGGGCGCGACCAGCGGCCACGTCCAGGCGGTCGAAGAGATCCGCGTCGACTGCGACGCCGACACCCTCCTCTATCTCGTCGACCAGGAGGGCGGCGCGTGTCACACCGGCCACCGGTCGTGTTTCTACCGGACGATCGAGGGGGAAACCGTCGGCGAGCAGGTGTTCGATCCCGACGCGGTGTACGACGACGACAACGAATGAGCGAACGCGCCCGTAGCCGCGGCGGTTCGGGGTCCGGTTCTGCCGTCGACGGCACCACCCCGCTCGAGGCCCTCGAGGCCGCCCGCGACCGGTACGAGCGGATCCAGGGCCGGATCGACGACGAGAGCGAGGAAACCGTCGAGCAGGTCGCCGACGCCTACCGCTCGGCGACCGACCTCCTCGAGTCCTACGTCGACCGGGCGACGGGAACCGGGCGGGAGAACTTCAAGGCCTACGTCGAACTCGAGGGGCAGTTCGCGACGCTCGTCGAGAACCTGCCCGACGACCTCCGCGATCGGACCGCCTTCGAGGACGCCCTGGACGCCATCGACAAGCGCCGGCTCAGCGAGTCCGACTTCGAGAACGCCCACGCAGCCCTGGAGCCGGCGGCCCGGTACGACGAACTCCTGCGGGACCGGGAGGAGGCCCGCGAACGGATCGCCGACGCCCGCACGGCCGCAGCGCGTCGACGCCGGGAACTCGGCGACGAGATCGCCGACCGCGAGCGGCTGCTCGAACTCGCAGACGCGGACCTGGACGCGCCCGTCGAGCGGTTGCGGGAGCCGATCGAGGCGTACAACGAGGCGATCCGCGACCGGTTCGGGTCCTACCGCCTCGAGGCGTCGGCCCGCGAGGTCTTCGAACTCCTCGATCGCAGCCGGTGGTACCCCTTCGTCGGCTACGAACTGCCGCCCGCGGACCTCCGGGAGTACGTCGCGGACAGCCCCGACGGGAAGCACACGATCCCGGAACTGCTCGAGTACGCCGAGTACTCGCGGTCGAAACTGGACCACTACGTCGCGGACGCGGACGTACTCAAACGACGGGTCGCCACCCAGCGGACCTTCCTCGACGGGATCGACGCCGACCCACTGACGATCGAGTGGCCGCCCGGCCCCGCCGGCGAACTCCGGCGTCGGGCGCGTGAGTACCGGCCGTTCGTCGACCGCGTCGCCGACGAGGAGACCGTCGCCCGCCTGCGGGAAGTCCGTCGGCTGACGACGGACGAGGACTACGACCGGCTCCAGACCGCGGCCGAGGCGGTCGCTCAGCTCTCGCCCGGGGAACGCGAGCGGGTCGCCGACAGCCGCGTCGCGGACGAACTCGAGGCCCTGCGGGAGGAGCGCCGGCGGCTGGCGGCCGCTCTCGAGGTCGAGGACCCGATCTGAGTCGCGGTCCCGCCCGTCTCGAGTCCCCCGATCATTTTTATTCGGCCCGCGAACGACCCGCCATGTCCAGACACCTGCTCGTCCCGATGGACGACTCTGAGACCGCCCGGCGCGCCCTCGAGCACGCGCTCGAGGTCTTTCCCGACGCCGAGATCACGGTCGTCCACGCGGTCGACGACCTCGAGGCGGCCTACGGCGGCGGGCCGGCGATCCCCGACGCGGGCGGCCGCGAGGACGAACCCGACTTCTTCGCCGACGTCCGCGACCTCGCCGCCGCTCGCGGCCACGGCGGGGACGTGGAGACGGCGGTCGTCGAGGGAACCCCAGCCGACGCCGTCCTCGAGCACGCCCGGGAGGGAGACGCCGACGCGATCGTCATGGGCAGCGAGGGTCGGTCGGGCGTCTCGCGCGTGTTGCTCGGCAGCGTCGCGGAGGCGGTGACCCGCCGGGCGTCGATTCCCGTGACGATCGTTCCGTGATGCTCGTCGCCTCGAGTGAAGTTCCGGCGCCACAGGAGGACGAAGCGCCGGGGTTTTGGGCTCGAGCGGGCAACGGACGGGCATGGACGACCGGACGGGGACGACGCTACACACCGGCCTCCTGCTCTCGACGACGGCCGTCGTGGCGTGGCTGTCGGGGCTCCCGACGCTCTTCCCCAGCCTCGGCCCGTCCGCGTTCGTACTCGCCATGTTCCAGGACAGCGACGCGACCTCGCCCCGGCGGGTGCTCGGCGGCCACGCGATCGGCGTCGTCGCCGGACTCGCCGCCTACCACCTGCTCGCACCGGGACTCGCGATGACGGCGACGACCGCTCCCGGCTCGCTCGCGGGGCTCCGACTCGCGGCCAGCGGCGTGGTGGCGACGACGCTGACCGCCGGCGGGATGCTCGCGACCGACACCCGCCACCCGCCGGCCTGCGCGACGACGCTGATCGTCTCGCTGGGACTGCTCTCGACGGTCCTCGAGGGTGCGTTGATCGTCCTCGCCGTGGCGGTGCTGCTCGCTGCACACCGGCTGTTGCTGGCGACCGAGCGGTTGGGGGCACGGTACGGCGAGCGGCTCCGGTCCTGAACCGATGCCGCTCGCCGTCGGAAAAAGAACGGAGTCGAAACTCAGGCCTCGTCTCTCGCGTCGAGCAGCGTCTCGTACATCTCCTCGGCCAGCCCGTTCGCGCGGTCGACGTCGCGAGCCTCGGCGTAGATCCGGACGAGCGGTTCGGTACCGGAGGGACGGGCAAGCACCCACGCGTCGCCGTAGTCCAGGCGGTAGCCGTCGCGCGTGTTGAGGTCGGCGTCGGCCGAATGGGCGTGGTTGGCCGCGGCGTCGAGCATCGCGTCGCGTTCGGCCGTCGACTCGTACTCGATGTTGCGCCGGACGTTGGCGTAGTCGTCGTACGGCGCGGCGATCTCGCTGACCGGGCGTTCCGCGACGAGTTCGAGGAACCGGGCGGCGGTGAACGCCCCGTCCCGCGAGAGCCGGTACCCGGGGAAGAAGATCCCGCCGTTGCCCTCGCCCGCGATCGGGACCCGCCGGCCGTTGGCCTCGAGTTCCTCGATCCGCGTGATGATGTTCGTCGAGCCGATCGGCGTCAACTCGAGGTCGGCACCGACGTCGTCGACGACGTCGACGAGCCGTTGGGAGACGTTGACCGCCGAGACGGTCGTGTCTCCTTCCTCGAGTTCCGCGGCCGCGAGGGCGGCGAGGGTGGCGTCGCCCTCGACGTACTCGCCGTTCTCGTCGAAGAAGATCGCGCGGTCGGCGTCGCCGTCGTGAGCGATGCCGACGTCCGCGTCGGTCGCCCGGACCAGCCGTCCCAGGTCCTCGAGGTTCTCGGGGACGGGTTCGGGGTCGCGTCCGGGGAAGTGGCCGTCGGGCTGGCCGTTGACCGTGACGACGCGACAGCCGAGTTCGCGGAAGAACTCCGGACTCGTGAGCGAGCCGGCGCCGTGGCCGGGGTCGAGCGCGACCGTCAGGTCGGCGTCGGCGATCGCCTCCCGGTCGACGGCCGCGAGCAGGGCGTCGACGTAGTCGGTGGTGACGCCCTCGACCTCGCGGACGCGGCCGGTCTCGTCCCACGGCGCGTCGGTGTAGCTTTCCGCGAGCAGCGCCTCCTCGATGCGCTCGAGGTCGGAGACGGCGAGTTCGACGCCGTCGCTGCCGACGAGTTTGATGCCGTTGTACTGTGGCGGGTTGTGCGAGGCCGTGACGACGATGACCGGCACGCCCTCGCGTTCCGCGTAGAACTGTGCCCCCGGCGTGGGGACGACCCCGAGGCGATCGACGTCGGTACCCGTACTGGCCAGGCCGCTCGCGGCCGCGTCGGCGAGCATGCGCCCGGTGTAGCGCGTGTCTCGCGCGATGGCAACCCGGTCGACCCCCCAGGCCGTCCCCGCCGCTTTCGCGACGCGCAGGACGAACGCGGGCGTCAGCTCGTCGTTGGCGACGCCCCGCGTCCCGCTGGATCCGAACACTTCCATCGGGCGTTACTCCGGTCGGACTCCCCATAGGGATTCCGAAGGCGAGCGGGAGTCGCCGCCGGCCGAACTCCCGCGGGCTCGGAGCGAGGGGAACGCTTTCGGCGGACCACACCGACGGTGTACGCGAAGAATGCTCTCTATCGAGGAAAAACGCGTCTACGACGAGCGCAGGACGGTGACGGAGGCGTACGTCTCGAGCGCGATGGGGGTCGTCCAGGTCCGGATCGCGGGCGACACCGTCGGCGAGTTCGCGCTGTGTGAACGCTGCGACGCCCGGGACGTCGCCGCGGCCGGGGGCCAGGTGGCGATCGCCACGGGGGAAGACGTGCTCGTGCTCGAGGACGAGGACGATGAGAGAGAGGAGGGAGCCGACCCGGATCCCGACCCCGACTTCGCAGAAACCGGCTTCGGCCCCGCCGTCGCCGTCGGCTACGACGGCACGGCGCTGCTCGCGGCGAGCCCCGACGGCCGCGTCGCACGGCGGCCGCCGGGGGAGGACTGGGTCACCGTCGAGAACGCCGCCGAGGACGGACCGGTCGAGGACGTCCGTGCCATCGACGGCGACCTCGTCGGGACCGACGCCGGCGTCTACCGCGTCCACGACGGCGCGCTCGACCACGCCGGCCTCACGGAGGTCCGCGACGTCGCCGCGGCCGGCGAGGGCGCGCCGCTGGCCGCGACCGACGAGGGGCTGTACAAGCTCGGCAACGGCTGGATGGAGATCTTCGAGGGGCCGTTCGACGCCGTCGCCGTCGATCCGCGCTCGAGTCCGAGGTCGATCGAACGCGCCCACGCGGTCGCCGGCGACCGACTCTACGCGTTCGAGGACGGCGAGTGGGCGGAAGCCGACGCGGGAGCGGAACGGATCGTCGGCGTCGCCTACGGGGATCGGGTCTACGCCGTCACCGAGGCGGGGACGGTCCGGGTCGCGGGGCCCGAGTCGGAAGCGCCGAATCACGAGGAAGGCGACACCGATAGCTGGCGCGACCGCTCGATCGGCGTCCGCGACGTGACCGGACTGGCAGTTCGCTGACGTCTCTCGACCGTCTCGGCCGCGCTCGCCGATTGGTCCGATCGGCGTCTGACGTAGAATTAATGGCCCGGGGCTCTCGAGGAAGGGACGTATGGCGGAACTATCACGTCGACGCCTGCTCGCCGGTACCGGGACCGTACTCGCCGGCGGACTCGCGGGCTGTTCGACAGAGGAGGGAGAGACCGAGGGTACGACCGACGGGGACGAGGACGGGAACGGAGACGACCCCGGAGAAGAACCCGGGGCGGAAACCGAAACCGGGACCGAAACCGAGACCGAGAACGGGAACGACGACTCGTCCGCCTCCGACGGAACGATCCTCGGCGACATCCGTATCGAAAACGTCGACGACGGGAGCCACACCGTCGACGTAGTCGTCGAGTTCGGCGACGAGATCGAACACTGGAGCACCCACGAACTCGAGTCGGCCGACGGCACCGAACTCGAGCGCGACTGGACGACGGAACCGGGCTCGTTCCGGGTGACGGCCCGCCTCGACGGCGACGACCCGGTCCAGGTCGATCCCGAGACGTGGAACCGGTCGCCCTGTCTCGGACTCGTCGTGCTGGTCGACCGCGACGGCGAGTTGACGGTACTCGCGGACGCGGACGGCGAGCACTGCGGCGACGACGGCGGCGATGGGGACGGGAGCCAGCCGTTCGACGGCGACGACTGACCTGCCGCCGGCTGTCACGCGTCTCGAGACCGACACGGCACGGGCCGGGGAACCGCACCCGCACGGGCCGGGGAACCGCGACGGAAGCCCCGTCGAACCGCCGTGGAAGAACGAAAACGGGTTTAGGTCCCGCGCTGTGGGACCGAGTATGATCGTCAGCGGATCCGCGTCGCAGGCGCTGGCCGCCGCGCTCGCGGACGAACTCGAGGTACCGCTCGCCGAAGTCGCGTACGACCGGTTTCCCGACGGCGAACTGCTCGCGGCCGCGCCCGGCGTCGCCGAGGCGGATCCGGACCGGGCGGTCGTCGTCGGCTCCACCGTCTCGAGCGACGCCCACCTCGAACTCCTCCAGTTGCAGGACGCCGTTCGCGAGGCCGGGGCCGACGAGGTCGTTACGGTCCTCCCGTACATGGGCTACGCGCGCCAGGACGAGGCCTTCGAGCCCGGTCACCCCGTCTCCGCGCGGGCGGTCGCCCGCGCCGTCTCGAGCGGGACCGATCGCGTGCTGACGGTCAACCCCCACGAAGAGGCCGTCTGCGAGTTCTTCGAACCGACGGCGACCGCCGTCGACGCCGCGGGTCGCCTCGCGGAGCCGCTGCCCGCGGATCTCACGGATCCCGTCTTTCTCTCTCCCGACGCGGGCGCGATCGGCCTCGCGGAGACGGTCCGCGACGCCTACGGCGAGGGCGAAGGCGAGGTCGACTACTTCGAGAAGACCCGCCACTCGGGCACCGAAGTCGAGATCACGCCCAGCGACGTCGACGTGGCCGGACGCGACGTCGTCGTCACCGACGACATCATCGCCACGGGATCGACGATGAGCGAGGCCGTCGGCGTCCTCGGCGAGCGCGACGTCGGCCGCGTGTTCGTCACCTGCGTCCACCCGCTGCTCGCCCGCGACGCGTACGCGAAGCTCTCGCGGGCCGGCGTCGAGGCGATCTACGGCACCGATACGATCGAACGCGGCTCGAGCGCCGTCTCGGTCGCGCCCGTCCTCGCGGACCGGCTGTGAGTCGCTCGAGCGGCCCGGACGGAGTCGGTAGTTGGGAACGGCCACGGGCACGGGCACGGGCACGGGCCTAAACCGTTAAGTGGTCACCGAACCCTGGCTCAAATACTGGCAGACACCGCCGTCTTCCCCCGAAAACAGTACCCCTCCCGCGACCGGCGGGCGATCGACGACCGAGCCGAACAGTCGGTCGGATCGGGACGGACAAAAGCGAGGGATCGAATGCACGGGATCGTCCACAAGACCCTGAAGGAGTACGTCGTCGACCGGGCCGGTGAGGACGCCTGGGACGCCGTCGCCGAGCGGGCCGGCCTCGAGTCGACTCTCTACCTCCCGGTCTCGCGTTACGACGACGCCGACGTCGACGACGCCCTCGACGCCCTCTCGACGCTCGCCGACGAAGACAGGCGCCGGGTCGAACGCGACTTCGGTCGGACGCTCGCCCCGGAACTGCTCTCGACGTTCGACGCGCACGTCCCGACCGACGGCGACCTCGTCACGCTGCTGACGACGCTGGAGACGGCCTACGAGGAACTCGAGGCCGGGGTCGACGACGTCACGCTCCCCGACGTCGCCAGTCGCCGGACGGACGGAGGACCGGTGATCGTCACCTACCGATCGCCACGAGAGCGGGGGTACTGCTGGCTGGCCTACGGGATCCTCGAGGGGCTGGCCGCGACCCTCGACGCGGACGCGACCGTGACGAAGACCGACTGTGCCGACGGCCGCAGTGACGGTGACGGTGACGGTGGCGGTGGCGATGACGATGACAATGACGGCGACGGCAAGGACGAAACCGGAAGCGACGCCTGCCGGTTCCGGGTTTCAGTCGCGTAACGAGCGACGCCCCAGTACTGCCTGCTACTGCCGCCCGAACGCGACCAGCCCTGCGAGAACGGCCGCGAGCGCCGCGACCGAGACACCGACGCCGAACCCGGGGACTTCCTCGAGTTCGGCGAGCGGCAGGCTCCCGACGGTCACCGTCACGACGCGGTCGCCGACGGCGACCTCGTGGCGTCCCTCCTCCTCGAACCGGACCTCCCGAGTTATCGTCGCGGTCTCGCCGGTCCTGACGGCGACAGGTGCCTCAGCGACGACGCCATCGTGGGTGCGGACGGCGACGAACGCCGCGGCGGGCCGGTCGTCGGCCGGTTCGACCGTCGCCGTCACTGCGGCCGATTCGCCGGGGTCGATCTCCCGCGGCTCGAGGTCGAGGTCGGCGACGGCGACGCTCGAGGGCGCGCGCACGATGACGGTCGTCGTCTCGGAACCGACCCGGAGCTCGTACGTGCCGGGTTCGGGCGGCGTCCACGAGAGCCGTTCCGTGGCGCGCTCGCCCGTCTCGAGGCTCCCCTGGGCGCGGTCGACGGGCACGCCGTCGACCTGTAGCGTGGCGTCGTAGCTCCCCGCGCGGTCCCCGACGTTTGCGACCTCCACGGGGACGGCGACGGTCGTTCCGGCAGGGACGGCCGCGAGCCGACCCTCGTCGGTCTCCCAGCGCTCCCAGGGTTCGCCGTCGACCTCGAGCGGCGGGTCGGCGTGGCCGTAGTCGATCGCCGGTACCGGTTGGTCGAACGCCGCCTCGTGTTCGGCGCGGCTCCACGTCCCGGGAACGGCCTTGGTTTCCGCGTAGCGTTCGGCCGCCTCGCGGACCGACTCGTCGCCCGCCTCCTCGAGGGCCGCATAAAAGTCAGCTGCCGCGATCCGGTCGTTCGCCGCGCGGGCATTGAGCGTCCGGAAGACGTCCGTGAGTGTGCGGTCGCCGTCGGTCGCCACCCGGAGCCGTCGATCGATCTCGCCGTAGACGAGCGGCCCCTGTACGTAGTCGGTGTGGGGGTCGTCCCAGCTGCCGGGTTCCGCGAGGATCCCGTCGGCGTACGGCGACCGCTCGCCGCGCTCGAGGAAGCGTTCGAACTCCTCGAAGCCGATCAGTCCCGTCCCGAGGGCGACCTGTGCCGCGTGGTACTCCGCCTGGGCCTCGACGAGCCACGTTGCGTCGGTTGCCGTGGCGTCGGGCGAGCCGGCGTAGGCCTGTCGGACGTGGACGTACTCGTGGAGCCAGACGTTGTCGGGTTCGTCGAGGGGCGCGTCCGCGCGAACCCACGCGTCGGCGTCGCCGTACTGGAGGCCGCGCGAGCCCCAGTCGACGCCGGTCGGAGCCGCGACGACGAACGTCTCGTCGGGCCGTTCGCCGACCGCGAGGCGCTGACTGCCGGCCGCGAGCGTCTCGAGGACGTCGTCCGGCGCCTCCTGCAGGTCGGCCGCCGCGGGGACGACGAGCCGGAGGCGCTCGCCCTCGACGAGTCGCTCGTACTCGGTCACCTCGCCGAAGACGGCGACGTCGCCCCCGGTCGCCCCCGAACCGTCGACCGTCGCCGACGACTCGAGGCCGACCGGCTCGCTCCCCTGTGCGTAGACACGAAGCTGCGGGACCGGGACGATCGCCCAGTCGCCGGCGTCGACGAAGGAGTAGCCATCGTCGCGCTCGCTGACCGTCGGCGACTGGCGGTCGTCGTGGCCGGTCCGGTTCGCAGGTAATGTCACCAGAAGCGACGGTGCGGCCGTCTCGCCCGTCCAGCGGTACACACCGTCGGCGGTCGATTCGAACCCATCCGCCGACCGGACCGTCGCCTCCGCCGTCCCCTCGAGGTCGAGGTCGACCTCGACCTCGGAGACCGAGTCGGGCACCGAAAAGCGGATCTCGGCCTCGTAGGTCGGTTTCTTGGGTATCTGTCGCAGTTCCGTCGTGTAGGAAAGGACGTCGCTCGAGCCGGAAACCGACGGGGTCGAGGAGTCGGGGTCAGGGTCGGGGTCGGGGCCGACGTGTTCGAGTTGCTGTGTTCGATCCGTAGCGCCGACGCTTGCCCCTGGCGAGGCCGATCCGGTGCCGAGAACGACGCCGCCGATACCGGCAGGGAGAGACGCCACGAGCAGCGCGACCGCGAACACGACCCGGTAGTTCACGGACGTATACTCGAAACTGACCGTCAAGTCTCTTGTGGGGTTTGTCCGCCAGAGAAATCGATGGTGCCGATACGTCCGGCAGCCCGTCGATGGCCGGCAGGTGACGTCGTGGACCGTCACCGTCTATAAAAACGTGAACGACTCGAGGGGCGACGGCGCTCGAAAGGACCGGCATTCCCGGATCCGATCGGGAGTCGCGCAGTTATCCCGGTTTTCCGGCCGAGTGACCACGAGACCCGAAACTCGAGGAGAGAGGGACGGAGAAAGGGATAGCCGCTATCAGAGCCTTAAAAACGATCTTGAACCGTTCTACCCGGCGAAAGCGACCGAACGATCGTCGGCCCTTTTTCCCAGCCGTGAAACGTGACGATCATGACCGAAAAGCAGTCGAACCCGAATCGCGATCGAGCAGACTGGTCGTTCGATCACGGCGTCGGCCGCCGGACGTTTCTCGCCGCCGGCGGAGGCGTGAGTGCGACGCTACTCGCCGGTTGTAGCTCGGACTCGGGGAGCGAGTCGGCCGACGGCGACGACGAAACCGACGGATCCACGGAAACCGACGACGATGACGGTGCCGCGGGGACCTTCCGGTTGCTCATCAGCGACATGCCGGCCGACATCGGGGATTTCGACAGACTGGACGTTGCCCTCGACAGCGCCCGTATCTTCGATGGCGAGGGCGAGGACGCTGAAGAGGAAGACGATGAAAGTGACGACGCAAACGAAGGAGAAGACGAACGCGACGGGGAAGAGGTGGACGACGAGAACGAAGAGGAAAACGATACTGCGAACGGCGAGGAGGAAGAACGCGACACGGAGAAAGACGACACCGAGGACGCGGACGACGAGAAAGAGGAAACGGAAGACGACGAGGAGCGCGGGTTCTACGTCGTCGACCTCGAGGGCGCGACCGTGGACCTGACGCAGGTCGTCGGCGACAAGGCGATGCCGGTCGGCGAACTCGACCTGTCGGAAGGGACCTACCAAAAGATCGAACTCCACGTCGCGGACGTCGAAGGGATCGTCGACGGCGACGAAGCCAACGTGAAGGTCCCGTCCGAGAAACTACAGCTCACCAAGCCGTTCGAAGTCCGCGCCGGCGAGTCCGTCGACTTCGTGTTCGACATCAACGTGGTCAAGCGCGGGCAGGGGAACGACTACAACCTCACGCCCGTGATCTCGAAGAGCGGAATCAAGGGAGAGGACGTCGAGGTCGAAGAGGTACCCGAAGGCAGCGAGTCCGAGGCCGAAGACGGCGACGAGGAAGCCGGGGACGAAGGCGACGGCGACAACGACGAGGGCGACGAGGGCGACCAGGACGACGAGGACAACGAAGACAACGAAAACGAGGAAACCGACGAAAAAGGAAACGAATCGGAGACGGAAGACGGCGAAGGGAACGACGGAACCTGACGTCAGTCGCCTCGAGTCTCGCAAGCCAAACGCCGTAACCGCACCGGCATCGGGCACTCGAGCTTTTCTCACCTCGTTCGCTCTGCGAGCGAACCGCTCGGCGCAAAAATCTGGACCAAAAAACCGCCGCAGTTCACTCGTCGGTGATCAGTCCGACGCTTCGGCGGCCGCCAGCGGCTCGACCGCGATTTCCATCGTCACGCCGTCGACATCCCACTCCTTGCGGTGGCCGTCGTCGTCCTCGACCGCGCGGAGTTCGTCCGCACGGACCTCCTCCCGGATCAGGTCCTCGCGCTCGGCAACCAGGTCGGCGACGCGGTCGTCGTCGATCTCGAGGTCCAGCGCGATCCGTTCCTCGACGTCGAGTTCGAGGTCCTTTCGCATCTCCTGGACGCGGCGGATGACCTCGCGGGCGTAGCCCTCGCTCTCGATATCCTCGGTCAGCGAGGCGTCGACGTAGGCGACGCCGCGGTCGTCGCCGTTCAGCCCGAACGCGGTGCCGGCGATGTCCGCGGGCGTCTCGGTGACGAACGAGACCATCGACTCCTCGATCGACTCGCCTTCCTCGAGGACGTCGGAGACGGCCTCCTCGAGCAGGTCGAGGTCCGGCTCGTCGATCCGGGCCTCGTTTAACGCGTTCATCACCTGTCCGGCGCGGTCGCCGAAGGCAGGGCCGAGTTCGCTCATGTCCGCCTCGGCGCTGTACTGGAGTTCCTCCCAGCGGTCCTCCGCGGAGACGAGTTCGATCTCGCGGGCGTTGAGCCGTTCGGCGAGCAGGTCGGTGTGGCGCTCGACGGCCTCGGCGACGCGGTCGTCGTCGGCCGCGACGACGACCCGCGGGACGGGCCAGCGAAGCTTGCGACCGGCCTGCTGGCGGGCGTTCGCGCCCGCCTCCTCGATCGCCCGCAGGAAGGCGACGTCCTCCTCGAGTTGTTCGTCGACCCAGTACTCCTCGATCTCGGGCCAGTCACACATGTGGACCGTGTCGTGTTCGGCGTCGCCGGTCAGCGTGCCGTAGATCTCGTCGGTGATGAACGGCGCGTACGGCGCGAGCAGGGCGACCGTCTCCCGCAACACCCGGTAGATCGTCGCGTAGGCGGCCTCCTTGGAGGCGCTGTCTTCCTCCTCCCACATGCGCTCGCGGACGGCCTGGACGTAGAACCGGGAGACGTCCTCGACGACGAACTCGATGAGGGCGTCGACGGCCTTGTCCTGGCGGCGGTCCTCGAAGTGCTCGGTCATCTCGGCCTTCGTGGACTGCAGCCGGGCGAGCACCCACTCGTCGATCAACTCGAGGTCCCCGTCCACGTCCTCGAGCGTCGTCTCCTGGGGATCGAAGTCGTCCAGCCGCATGTACGGCAGCGGGAACCGGAAGACGTTCCACAGCGTCCGGAGGTGGTCCTCCATCGTCTGCATGCCGTCCCAGGAGAACCGCATGTCGTCGCCCTGCGGGTTGTTCGACAGCAGGAACAGCCGCATGACGTCCCGGCCGTGGCGGTCGATCGCCTCGTGGGGGTCGATGAGGATGTCCTTGGACTTGCTCATCGCGCGGCCGTCGGGCATCAGCGCGTGGCCGTGCATCAGGACCTCCTCGTAGGGGATCTCGCCGAGCGCGGCCGTCCCCATCCCGAGCTGGGACCAGAACCAGCCACGCGTCTGGTCGTGGGCCTCGAGGATGAAGTCCGCGGGCCAGAGTTCCTCGAACTTGCTGTCGTCCTCGGGGAAGTCGAGCGTCCCCCACGACGCCACGGAGGAGTCGAGCCAGACGTCGAAGACGTCGGGAACGCGGGTGTAGGTCGTGCCGTCCTCGGTGATCGTCAGGTCGTCGACGGTGTCCTTGTGGAGGTCGACCTCGTCGGGGTCGACGTCCTGGTCGACCCGTTCGGCGAGTTCCTCGCGGTCGCCGATGACGATGCGGTCCTCGTCGTCGTCACGGCCCTCGGGGGTCCAGACGGGAAGCGGGATACCCCAGTAGCGCTGCCGGGAGACGTTCCAGTCCGGCGCTTCCTCGACGAAGTCACGGAAGCGGTTATCGCGGGCCCAGTCGGGGTGCCACTCGCTGTCCTCGATGTTCTCGAGCAGTTCGTCCTTGACGTCGGTGATCGTGATGAACCACTGGTCGGTGACGATCTGGATGATCCCCGTGTCACAGCGCCAGCAGTGGCCGTAGCTGTGGTGGACGGTGCCCGACGCGAGCAACGCGCCGTTGTCCTCGAGGTCGGCGATGATCTCGTCGTCGGCCTCTTTGACGAACTGGCCCTCGTACTTGCCGGCCTCGTCGGTGTAGACGCCGTCGCTGCCGACGGGACAGAAGATGGGGAACCCGAGTTCGCGGCCGCGCTCGAAGTCCTCCTCACCGTGGCCCGGTGCGGAGTGAACGAGCCCCGTACCGTCGCCGCCCGTGTCGACGTAGTCGGCGGCGTAGACCTCGCCCGCGCCCTCGTGGTCGGGGTGGTCGGGGACCTCCTCGGCGAGCGGGTGGTCGTACGACCAGCCGATCAGTTCCTCGCCGGTCAGTTCCTCGACGATCTCGTAGTCCTCGTACCGACCTTCTTTGAGGACCTCCTCGTGTTTGGCCTCGGCGACGTACAGCAGTTCCTCCTCACCATCTTTCTCCGCGCGGACGCCGACGTAATCGCCCTCCTCGTCGACGGCGACGAAGGTGTTCGCGGGGATCGTCCACGGCGTGGTGGTCCAGATGACGATCGAGCCCTCGCGGTCGGCGAGGTCGAACTTGACGTAGACGGAAGGGTCCTCGACGTCCTCGTACTCGACTTCGTTGTTCGCGATGGCCGTCTCACACCGGGGACACTGCGAGATCGAGCGATGGCCCTTCTCGACCAGGCCCCGCTCGGCAGCCTTCGAGAAGCCCCACCAGGCGGCCTCCATGTACTCCGGACGGACCGTCTTGTACGGATCCGACCAGTCCATCCAGACGCCGAAGTCCTGGAAGTCCTCCTGCAGGCCCTCGAGTTGCTCTTCGGCGTACTCCTTGCAGGCCTCGATGAAGTTCTCCTCGCCGTACTCCTCGATGTCCTTCTTGTTCTCGAAGCCGAGTTGCTCCTCGACGCGGGTCTCGATGGGGAGCCCGTGCATGTCGTAGCCCGGCCGATCGGTGACGTCGTACCCCTGCATTCGGAAGAACCGGAGGTAGACGTCCTTCAGCGTCTTGTTCCAGGTGGTCCCCATGTGGGCCGACCCGGAGGTGTACGGCGGCCCGTCGACGAAGAAGAACGATTCACCGTCGGAGCGGTGCTCGACCGTCTGCTCGTAGGCGTCGACGTCGTCCCAGTAGTCGAAGACCCGCTGCTCTAGAGCGTGCGGATCGTACTGGTCGTCGACCTCGCCGAATCTGCTCATAGGTGACGTGATTCGCTCCGAGACTAAAGGAGAATCGGTCCGTGCGCTCTCGAGTGGCACGTGCGCTCGCCGCGACCGTCACCGCGGCAGCCGTCAGGCGGACCCTGTCGACGGTACCGAAAGCGAGAGTGCAAGCGCCACCCCGGCGACGGCCGCCAGCAGGAGAAACGCCTCGTCGAAGTAACCGGCGTCCGCCAGCGCCCCCACGACCGTCGGGCTCCCGGCCCCGATCAGCATGTAACCGGTCCGCAACGATCCCAGGCCGGTCCCCTGGACGTCCTCGGGCAGGGCGTTCGTGAGATACGTGAGCGTGATCGTCCCGTAGCCGAGGACGCCGCTGGCGAGCGCGGTGATCGCGGTCAGCGCGGCGAGGCCCTCGACGAGCGGAAGCAACGCCATCGCGGCCGTGATCGCGAGGAGGACGACCGGCAGCGAGCGGCGCAGCCCGCGGGCGTCGTACGCTGACCCGGCCAGCGGCTTCACGAGCGTCCCGAGCGCGAAGAAGCCGCCGAACAGCACCGTCGCGGTCGTCGGCGCGATCCCCTTCGCCTCGACGAGATACGTGGGGTAAAAGCCCGTAAACGCCTGCCAGACGCAGTATCCGAGCGTCTGAATTCCCGCGACGGTCAGGACCGCCCGCCCTCGCAGGGCACCGCCGATCCTGCGAAGGGTCTCGAGGAAGCCGGGCCCGCTCCCGTTCGAGGGCGACGCGGACCCGCCGCTCGCGCCGTCGCCCGGCACGGTGAGGTGGATACCGACGGTCGCGAGGAGAAACAGCGGGATCGCGGCGGCAAAGCCCAGTTCCCAGGCGAGCGCGACCGCGAGCGCGCCGGCAAGCGGGGGCAGGAGGGTGTTGCCGAGATCCCCCGCGGCCATCGTCAGTCCGATCGCGGTCCCGCCGTGGTCGGGGTAGTTCGTCGTGAGGATCGTGAACCGGGCGACGCCGTACAGCGCGGTCGCGAAGCCAAACAGGATCGTCGCCGCGAACAGTACCGGGACCGAGCCCGCGACGACGACGAACGTCAGCGCGACCGCCGAGACGCCGGTGCTCGCGACGAGGACGCGGCCGCCGCCGATCCGATCGTCGAGGACACCGCCGGGGAGCTGTCCGAGCGCGTACGCCACCCAGAGCGCGGTGATGAGCAGTCCCGAACGCGTCAGGTCGAGGCCGTAGGCGGCGCGCAGTTGGGGCAAGACGGCGGGGTAGATCATCCGGACCCCGAGCGAGAGGAACCAGCCGCCGGCGACGGCGACGAGGATCGGTCCCCGGCCCTCGCTCCAGAGTTCGGCCCCGAGGCGGCGAAGTCGCCTGGCCCGGTCGGCGACGTGCGTCGGTATCGGCGTCGACATCGATGCGTCGGTACTCGCGCTCCGACCGCATTGTATGCACCGGTGGCGGAAGTTCGCGTTCGCGTTCGCGTTTGCCGGTCCCGGTTCCCAACTCCCCGGGCCGGGGATCGCTCGAGAACGGCGGAAACGCACCGCGTCAGCCTACGTCGGATTCCGGTCGGGAGAGCGCAGACCACGGTACCTCGAATCGGCGGCCCCTCGCGAACGCTCGGGTGGACGAAGCGGCGGTTCGACTCGAGGGGAAAGCTGTGCGGAAAATCGAGTACGGGCTCGCGGTCGTTGCCCGGACCTTACCGGAGCGCGACGACCCGTGCGAGGATCTTCTGGTAGGCGATCCCGTAGACGCCGGCGTAGAGCATGACGCCGCCGATGGCGGCGAGCCACAGCGCGACCATCAGTTCGCCGGAGCCGTAGTGCTGCAGGCTGGTGTACTCCGCGAGTGCCCCACCCGCCGTAAGCAGCGCCGCGGCGGCGGTATAGAGGAGTACGGACAGCGATTCGACGAGGAGTTCTGACGACATTATGCGGTCAGAGACGCTCGGCGAAGGTAAATTTATCCCCTCGAGCGGGGAGCAACGTCACTCCGGCGGAATCGTCATTCGAATCGAACCGACCCACATAAACGCCTCCGAGCCCTGGCGTCGTCCGTGTCTCCGCGCGACTCCGATCCCGACTCGAGGGGGAGCGGCCGACCGGCCGACCCGGCCTTCCCCGACGACCAGGGACTCGAACTCGAGCCCGACTGCACACGGTGTCCGGCGCTCGTCGACGCCCGCGAGCGCATCTCGTGGGGGAACGGCCCCGAGGACGCGAGCATCGTCGTCGTCGGCGAAGCGCCCGGTTACGGGAACCCGGACGCCGACCGCTGGAAGGGCGGCAACTGGACGGGGAAGGCCTACACCTCGCGTCACTCCGGCCGGCGGATCCGGCGACTACTCGAGCGCGTCGGCTTCGGGGACGACGCCTACTACACGAACGCGGTGAAGTGTTTCCCGAGCGAGCCGCGCAGCGTCCCGAAATCGGCGAGCGGGGAAACCGCGAGCCACGACCCCGACGATCCGACGACGAACCGGGAGCCGACACCCGAGGAGCGCGCGAACTGTCGACCGCACCTGCTACGGGAACTCGAGATCCTCGACCCAGCGACCGTCCTCGCGACGGGGAAACACGCGACGAAGACGGTGCTCGCGGCGGAACGAGCGGCGGGCGAGGACGGCGAGGACGGCCCGCAACTCGAGGGGTTCGTCGATAGCGTCCTCGAGCCGATTCGCTGCGACGCGCTGGGCGTCCACCTCGTGCCCGTGCTCCACCCCTCGTACCAGGACGTCTGGATCGGCCGCCTCGGTTACGAACCGGCGGAGTACCGGGCCGCGATCCGGGACGCCCTCGAGGAGACGACGGAACGGGCAGAAGAGTCGTCGTAGCCGTCCCTACGCGACGGCCGAAACGAGGGTGTAGAGCAGCGCGAAGAACGTAAACCACAGCAGCGTCCGGACGAACAGCATGCTGTAGACGTCCGGCACCGGTACCATCGCGTGGAACCGGCGCTCGGCCTCGAGAAACGCACGAACGGCGGCTTTACTGCGATCGATCACGGTGCTAGTTGCTTTCGGACCGGTAATGAACGTGTCGAGGGCGGGGCGTTCGGCCGGCAGGCCGCCGTCGCGAGCGAGCCACGTAGCTGCCCCAGTCGCCGCGCAACCGACGGGGACGGGACCGATTCCCCGCGCGAGCGGATAAAGCGGGTAACCTTCTTACGCCGAGCCGACACACACTCGCGTATGAGTACGATCTTCAGCCAGATCGTCGAGGGTGAGATCCCCGCACGCGTCGTGTACGAGGACGAGAACACGCTTGCGTTCCTGGACGCGAACCCGCTCGCGCCCGGGCATACGCTGGTGATCCCGAAAGACGAGTACGAACGGCTGGACGACGTCCCCGAGGACGTCGCCGAGGACCTCTACGCGACGATCCACCGGATGGTCCCGGCCGTCGAGGAGGCGGTCGACGCCGACGCGACGACCGTCGCGTTCAACAACGGCGAGGCCGCCGGCCAGGAGGTGCCCCACGTCCACTGCCACATCGTCCCCCGGTTCGAGGGCGACGGCGGCGGCCCGATCCACGCGGTCGCGGGCGACCGTCCCGACCTCGAGGACGACGAACTCGACGATATCGCCGCGGATATCGAATCTCGAGCCTGAACGCAGCCGCTCGAGTCAGGCCAAGAGAAGACGCCGATCGGCGCCGAGCGAACTCGAGTCTGCGCCGTGACCGTTTTGTCCCCTCGCTGCGAGCACCGAGTATACGATGCCCCTCGCGAGCCTCGTCGCCCGCTTTCGCAGCCACCCTATCGCCACAACCCTCGAGCTCGGCAGCGTCGTCGTCTGTCTCGCGCTGTTCGTGACTACCTTCGCCCTGCTTCTGAGTGGCGCGCCGGCGACGGGAGCGGCCGGCGCGCGGACCGGCACGGCAGAGACCGCCTGGCTCGCGGTCGTCGGCGTGGGGGCGGTCTTCGTCCTGTTCTGGACGGCACTGGTGCCCCTGTACGAGCGGCTGGTTTACTGACCTTACAGCACCGTGCCGAGCAACAGATCCCCGTAGAACAGGCCGACGACGAGCCCGAGGAACACCGGCACCAGGAACGGCGTTCCCGGCGAGATCCAGACCGTCTCCGTCTCCGGATCGGCGACGACCGCGAGCCCCTCGCGGAGTTCCGCGGGCGTCGTTCCGTAGGCCGTCCCCTCGATGTCCTCGAGGAAGGCGTCGGCTCCCCAGGGATCGTCGTAGTCGTGGTCGTAATCGCCGTCCTCGCTATCGGCGTCCACGTCGGGAGTCGGCTCGCCCTCGAGGGCTGTCTCGCTACCGCCGTCGCTTCGCACCTCGGCGGTGACCGCACCGTCGGTCGGCGGGTTCGGCTCCTCGGGCAGGGTCGCCGGATCCCGGTAGTGCCCGGCGTTTTCCCGGAGTTCGGTGAGCGAAAGCCCCCGCCACCGGAGGTACATCCGCAGGGCGTCCAGGTCGAGACCGCCACGGGAGACCCCCTCGGGCGTCTCGAGCAGGCGGCCGTGTCGCTCCGGCAGTCGGTCGACGGCAACGGGCCAGCCGACGAACATCACGGGCGCGATCCGGCCCGCGGCCGCGTTCCGGACCGCGAGCGCGATCGGGATCAGTATCGCGACGAGGACGGCGTTCGTCAGGATCGTAAACGAAAACGACCCGATCGGCGTCGTCGCGACGGGAAAGGTAACGGATCCGACCGTATACGCCGGGAACGTCGGAAAGAGAAGCGCAAGCGCGAGCAGGGCTTTCGCGTCGGCCCCGCCGAAACCGCCGAACCACCAGAAGAGGTAGGCGATGGGGACGACCAGCCCCAGGCTGATCGCCGCCGGGACGAGGAACTCGTGGCTCCAGGCGTAGCCGCCGGCCGCTCGAGCGATGCGAGCCTCCCAGGCGAGCAGGGCGCCCCCGAGCAACGCGAGCGGGATCCAGACCCCGCTCGAGACGCGCCTGGTCTCGATGTCCCGGATCGCGACCCAGGCGAAGACGGGGAGCGCGACGAGTCGCAGGAGGTCCGGTCCCGTAGCCGAGACGAACGCGAGTGTCACGTCTCTCACTCTCGAACGCGGGGGTGTTATCCTTTCGGCCTCGCCCTCGCCCTCGCCATCGACTACGAGTTCGACTTCGCCCTCGCTCAGCGCGGAGTAGTCGAACTCGAAAAGCAGACGACGATCGGGAACGGAAAAACGGTAGAGCTACCGCTTCGAGACCGGGCGAGCGATAAAAAGCGGTGCGCGTCAGTTTAAATGACGCGGTTCTGCAGGTAGTCGAGGTGCTTCGCGTTGTAGACGATCTTGACCTCGTCGGTTTCGGCGGAGCCGATGCAGGTCAGGCGGACGTTCTTCTCCTCGACCTCCTCGTCGCTGAGGATCTGCTGCATGTCCATGTCGATCTCGCCCTCTTTGACGATGGCCGCACAGTTCGCACAGGCACCTGCGCGGCAGGAGAAGGGCCAGTCGTAGCCCTGAGCCTCGGCAGCCTCGAGGATGTACTCGCCCTCGTTGACCTCGAGCGTGCCGTAGTCCTCGTCGCCGAGGCCGGCGTCGGCCGCCTTCTCGAAGAGGTCGTCGTCGTCCATGTCCCAGCCCTGGTCGTCCAGCACTTCGTAGTTGAGGTATTCTACCGTGGGCATCATTTGGCGGTTCGAGGCCCGTACTGGTATAGCTTGCTGTTCAGTCTTCAATCGTTTTTAACACAAAATCGGCGTTTGAACGGCCTCAGCTGCCAACGGACACCAAATGACGGGTTGGGGTTCGATGACACGCGGCGAACGGTCACGTCGGCGCGCTCAGAAGCCAAAGATCGGCACGAACTGGAACGTGAGGTACGCGCCGACCGTCGAGATGATCGGGACCACGTTCTGCATCAGGATGACGCGGGCCGTCGTCGACGGATCGAACAGGTCCGAGGCCTTCGGGATGTCCTCGGGTTCCTCCTCGCCGATTTCGGGCGAGCGTTCCCCCTCCTCTTCGACGGTAAGCGCGCCGACCGAGACGCGGGTCTCCTCCTCCCCGCGGGCAGCCTCGGAGATGGTCGTCGTCCGGGTCGCTCGTCCCCAGCCGAGACCGACGATGCTCATCGTCGCGATGACGACGAAACTCGCCGGGATCCCGATCGACGAGAGGAAGATGACGATCCCCGAACTGATGACCGCGACGACGATCGCCGCCGTCAGCGGGAGGTTCGTGATGTCGTTGCCAAGCGTATCGAGCGTTCGTCGTGCGATCGTGAAACAGCCGACCGCGACGGCCGCCGACCCGATGAGGATCAACACCAGCATATCGGGATCGATCCCGTAGATCAGCTCCGGCCCGCTCGAGGCCTCCATTCCGAGCAGCGCCAGCATGTCAACGTCGGCGCCGTAGATCGGTGCGATCGCGTTGGCGATGTTGCTCGTGCCGGACGAAAAGGCCATCAGACAGCCGATCGCGACGACGACGAACGCGCCGGTGACCTCCCGGCGGTCGGCGTTCGGTCCGAACTGGAGTCGGGGGACGAGCCCGGAGCGATCGACGGAGATCATCCGTTCGCCGTCGCGGCTCCCCTCGATGGCGACCCACTCGTTGATCCGCGGGTAGAAGTACCGGCCGACGACGCCGGCGACCCAGAAGCCGAGGATCGGCGCGACGATCCACCAGACGACGATTTCACCGAGAACGTCCCAGGCGAGTTCGCCGGTCGCGAGCCCGAGCGCGGCGATGGCACCGACGGCGGTCATCGACGTCGAGGCCGGGACGCCGGCGTAGTTGCCGACGAACAGCGCACCTCCGATGAAAAAGAGGACCGCGACGTTCGAACGGAGAGTGAAGATCTCGGTGGAGTGGACGAGGTCCTCCCCGAGGGTCGTCACGACCTCCGGACCGATCGTCACCGCCCCCACGAAGAAGAAGATCGACATCAACCCGGCTGCCATCAACTTCGTGATGACGTTCGCACCGACGGCCGGTCCGAACGCGGGTCCCGTGGTCGCGCCGCCGATGTTGTAACCGACGAAGATCGCAACCAGAAGCCCTACGATAAGGAGTACTTCAGTCACAGGTGGAACTCACGCGAGCGGACCGTAAAAATGGCTCCGTTCGCTCACAGCAGGGGTCCCCGGTGAACCTCCGCGCTCGAGTCCGCGGCCGACTCCGGGCTGGGACCACAGTCACCCGGTCGATGTCCTCTCGAGGCCCGTGTGGTGGCGTACCAGGCCGAAGGTCTCCCGTCGCCGTACGTAACAAAGGATTTCAACTGAGCCCACCGTACGTTCCAGTATCATGTATGGCAGCTGGGAGTCTTGTTCCTGTGGGGAAAGCGTGCGACGAGACGGGCCGGCGACCGCGCCGACTCGAGCCGGGCGAACCGTGAGCCGACCGACCGCCTCTGGGGCGAGCGTGACGGGTGAGCGGCGACGATGCTGAACCCGGTTCGTGTCGACGCGGCGGTCGACCTCGCCTACGGTGCCTTGATCGCGCTCTCGATCGTGCTGATCGCCCTTCTCGAGACCGACATCGGACTCGCGTTCGGGATCGGCGTGTTCGTGTCCTACGTCGTCCACGTCACCTGGAAGATGGCGCGGTTCGACCCGGACTGGATGACCCGGGCGGTCGAAGAGACGGTCGGTGAGACCGTCGAAGAGACCGTCGAGGAGCAGGTCGAGGGCGTCCAGGCCCAGGTCGACGAAACGGTCGAACAGACGGTCGAGGAAACCGTCGGCGAGACCGTCGAGAAACAGGTCGAGGAGGTCCAGGCCCAGGTCGAGGAGACCGTCGAAGAGACCGTCGAGAAGCAGGTCGACGAGGTCCAGACCCAGGTCGAGGAAACCGTCGAGGAGACGGTCGGCGAGACCGTCGAGGAGCAGGTCGAGGGCGTCCAGGCCCAAGTCGAGGCCGTCGAGGAACGCGTCGATCGCCGGCCTCGAGAGGATGAGGTCGAAGAGATCGTCGAGGAGTCGGTCGAAGAAGAGGGAACGGAGGGAACGGAGGGAACGGAAGAAACGGAAGAAACGGACTCGTAGCGGCCGCGGATCAGCGGACGATCGTCACCGGCACCGGCGCGCGTTTCGATACCGTTTCGGCGACGTTTCCGACGAGGAACCGGCGCGTTGCCCGGTTCCAGTCCGCACCGTGGCTGCCGAGGACGATCGCATCGTAGTCGTCGGCGCGGTCGATGATGTTCCGGGCCGGGTGGCCGATCCCGACGACCGTCTCGATTTCGCGGTCCCGGTCCGCCGCAACTTCGCGGGCGCGTTCGATCACCGGTTCGGCACGGTCGTCGGCCGCCTTCTCGAGGTCGTCCTCGAGCGACAGGCCGACAGCGTCGCCCATCATCATCGACGGGACGCCGACGATGTGAAGCACGGTGATCTCGGCGTCGGGGTAGTTCTCGAGGGCGTACTCGAGGGCGTGTTCGGCGTGGTCGGAGTCGTCCATCGGGACGAGGACGCGGGAGATCATGGGTCTGGATCGTGAGGGAGTTCGTCGGCCAGTGACGTAAGTCCTCAGCCACCCAGTCGGGAGAGGCCTCAGGCGATGCCCGGCAGGACGGTGAAGAAGCCGTAGGCCAGGATCGTCGACATGGAGGGGCCGATGATCCACATCGAGACGTACTTGACGATCGCTCGAGGGTTGAAGAGGTCGTCCCCGCGGAGCACCTCGTCCGCCTCCGGCTGGCCGATCCTGGGGGCGGTCTCGCCGACCTTCTCCTCGGAGACGATGGCTCCCAGTTCGATCTCCGCGTTACCCACGTCGCGGGTGACCGCCTCGCGGACCGTCACGGGGCGGGTCGCTCGCCCCCAGCCGATGCCGACGATCGTCATCACCGTCGCCATCACGAGGCTGATCGGGATGCCGGCCCACGAGAGGATCGTCGTGATCGTCGAGGCGGTGACCATGACGAAAAGCGCCGCGAGCAGCGGGATATCGCTCAGTTCCCCGCCGACGGAGTCCATCGTCCGGCGGGCGATGGTGAACCCGCCGAGGCCGATCGCGAGCGTGGCGACGATGATCGCGGTGTCCGCCCCCAGCCCGTCGACGGTCCCGACCAGCGGCGCGGCGGCGTTGGGCACGTTGCTCGCGCCGGCGCTGAAGGCCATGTAACAGCCGATGACGAAGACCGCGATCGTGGTGCCGAACTCCTGGCGGGTCGTGTTCGGGCCGAGCGCGGGCGTCGGGACCGTGCCCCGGCGCTCGAGTCGAAGCAGCGGTCCCTCGGACTTCTCGATGTCGACCCGTCGGTTGACCCAGGGATAGATGTAGCGACCGATCAGCACGCCGATCCAGAGGCCGATGACCGGGGTGACGATCCACCAGGTGACGATCCCCGCGACCGTGGCGTAGTTGAGAGTGCCCGTGGCCAGTCCCAGCCCGGCGATCGCGCCGACCGTCGTCATCGACGTCGGGACGGGGACGCCGAAGACGTTGGCGACGAGCATCCCCAGGCCGATGAAAAAGAGGACGGCGACGCCGGCCGACAGCGTGAGATCGACCGTGACGATCCCCTCGCTGAGCGTCTCCATCACGTTCCGGCCGACGGTCCACCCGCCGAAGAAGACGAAGAAGGTCATCACCGCCGCAGCGGTCGTCTTCGTGACGATTCCGGCACCGACCGAGGGGCCCCACGTGATCCCCGTCGAGGAACCGCCGATGTTGAACCCGACGAAAATCGAAGCCGCGACCCCGACCAACAACACCGTTTCGACCATCGGCGGATGGTATACCGCCGTTCGTAAATAAACATGGGACTCAGGTACACTATCAGTCCGACGGGAAGGCGATGCCGGTCGCCCCGCCCACGTCGACGGGCGCTCGTCGACGGTGGGAAACTGATTCCGGGTTCGGGTTCGGGTTCGGGACCGGAAACGCCGCGAACGACGGGCGGACCCCACTGACCGACGGTCAGAGCCCGAAGATCGGCACGAACTGGAAGGTCGCGTACGCGCCGACCGTCGCGATGGCCGGGACGACGTTCTGCATGAGGACGACGCGGGCCGTCGTCGCCGGATCGAAGAGGTCCGACGCTTTCGGGATCCGCTCGGGTTCCGCCTCCTCGCCGATCGGCGGGAGTTCCTCGCCCTCCCGGTCGTCTGACAGTGAGCCGACAGAAACCGGCGCCGACTCCTCGCCGCGGACGGCGTCGCCGACCGTCATCGGTCGGGTCGCCCGACCCCAGCCGAGGCCGATGATACTCATCGTCGCGATGATGACGAAACTCGCCGGGATGCCGATCGCGGAGAGGAAGATGACCAGCGTGGCGCTGACCGTCGCGGTGATGATCGCCGCCGTCAGCGGGAGTTCGGTGAGTTCGTTGCCCATCGTCTCGAGGGTCCGGCGCGCGATCGTGAACGTCCCGATACCGACCGCGAAACAGCCGATGACGATCGCGGGGTTCATCTCGAGTTCGCCGCTGCCGACCAGCGGCGCGACCGCGTTCGCGATGTTCGAGGTGCCCGAACTGTAGGCCATCAGACAGCCGATCACGATCACCATCACGACGCCCCCGGCTTCGCGAACGTTCGTGGTGTCGCTCAGGGCCGGTACCGGAACGATCCCCGAACGATCGACCTCGAAGAGCGGGCCCTCGCTTCGCTCCAGCGCGATCCGTCGATTGAGTTCGGCGTAGAAGTACCGACCGATGATCAGCGAGACCCAGAAGCCGATGAACGGCGAGACGATCCACCAGATCGCGATCTCGCCCATGACCGCCCAGTTGAGTTCGCCGGTCGCGAGGCCCAGCCCCGCGATCGACCCGACGGCCGTCATCGACGTCGACGCGGGCACGCCGAAGAAGTTCCCGATGAACAGCGCGACCCCGATAAAAAAGAGAACGCCGACGCTCGCCTCGAGCGTGAAGACGCCGGGATCGCGAACGAGTTCCCGCCCGAGGGTGTCGACGACCCGCCGACCGATCGTCCACGCGCCGACGAAGAAGAACACCGTCATCAGGCCGCCGGCCAGGGTCTTCGAGATCGCGTCGGCACCGACGGCGGGCCCGAACGCGGGGCCGGTCGTCGCGCCGCCGATGTTGTAGCCGACGAAGACGGCGACGAGGATCCCGGTGAGAAGCAGCGTCGTAGTCATCCGTGGAGGGGTGAAGTACACCGGTGTTCGTGCTGTCCGACGGCGGGCGGCTTTACGGCTCCCGGCCGGCGAGTTCGTTTCGTCGACTCCACTCCGGGGTGGTCCCCGGCGTCGTCTCGCGTCGGCCGGGACGCTCGAGTCGCGGTCGTTCGGCCCCCAGCGGGACGCCGATCCAGGGTCGGGTATCGTCGCCCGCCCGATCGCGCGTCGATCGGCGACCGTCGAACGCTGCCGGGTTCACCCGTCGGACGTCTCTTCCCTCTCATCTGTCACCGTTCCCTCGAGTAGTTCCTCGATCTCGTCCTCGCGCGGCCGCCGATCGATCCGTTGATCGACGGTCTCGATCCGTTCTTGAACCGCGTCGACCTGTTCGCCGACCGTCTCTTCGACCGCCTCCTCGACCGTCCGGGTCATCCAGTCCGGGTCGAACCGGGCCATCTTCCAGGCGACGTGTAACGCGTACGAAACCAGCACGCCCAGTCCGAACGCGAGTCCGACCAGCGTTCCGACAGAGACGATCAGGAGGATCGAGACGAAAATCAGGACGCCGTAACCGAGGTCGATGATCGCATCGACGCGACGCGGGTTCATCGTTCGGTCACCCCTCCGAGACGATCGCGATCGTGGGACCGCGTTGGGTTCGGTCGATCCCCTTACTCATGACGCAGTGGCAGTTCATCGGACCGCGTAAAATCAGTTTGGGACGCTGTCGTCACTGTCTTCCGGCGACGAACTCCGTCGTTCGGGACGGGTTCGTCGCGACTCCTCGCCGGTCGACGGCCCGTGATCCGACGGAGGGAGATTCGTCGACCCCCGCCGGGCGGGCGTGCCGCCACGACGAGAACCTCCCTCGAGCGAACGCCGTTCAAACGCCCCAGAAGAACGCGATCCCGAGCACGGTCACGACCGACAGCAACAACTGTAGCGGCGCGCCGATCCGGAAGTAGTCGCCGAACCGGTAGCCGCCGGGACCGTAGACGAACAGGTTCGTCTGGTAGCCGATCGGCCCCAGGAACGCGGTGCTCGCCGCGAACGTCACCGCCAGCACGAACGCGAAGGGGTTCGCGCCGATCCCCGACGCGGCGGCGGCCGCGACCGGGATCAGAAGGACGACGCTCGCGTTGTTGCTGATGACCTCCGTGAGCAGGCCGGTCATGATGTAAAACAGCCACAGCACGACCAGCGTCGGCAGGAACCCCGCCGTCGAGACGACGAGCCACGCGATGTAGGCCGCCGCGCCCGATCCCTCGAGGGCGATCCCGAGCGGGATCACGCCCGCAAGCAGGAAAATGACGTCCCACTCGACGGCGTCGTAGAGTTCGTTCGGGTGGAGCACGCCGGTGACGACCATCGCGACCACGCCCGCCAGCGCCGACAGCACGATCGGATAGATCTCGAGCGCCGCGACGGCCACGACGCCGATCATGATGGCGACGGCGATCGGCGCCTTGTCGGCGCGGTACTCGGGCCGGGGCGGTTCCCGGGCGACGATCACGTCGTCGCGCCGGGAGAGCCGATCCAGTGCGTCGGGCGGGGCCTGGACGAGCAGGGTGTCGCCGACCTCGAGTCGCCGGCCGACGATCCGGTCGGTGACGAGTTCGCCGCGGTGGCGGAGGCCGAGGACGGCGGCGCCGAACTCCTCGCGGAACCGCTCGAGGTCGAGGCGTTCGCCGACGAGTCGGGAGTCGAGCGAGACGACCAGTTCGGTGACGATGCCGTCCTCGTCGCCGTTCCTCCCGGGGCTACCGCCGTTCGAAAGCTCCGATGCGGCCGTCAGTCGGCCGACGAGTTCGGCGCCGGGAACGTCCTCGAGAGCCTCGATCGCGTCCCGGTCGGTCCGGACGACGGGTACGTCCCCCTCCCGGAGGCGGGTCTTGCGCCGGGGTGCGACCGAGCGGTCGTCGTCCCGGACCACCTGGACGACGTCGACGTCCGGCCCGAACGCGTCCGTGGCCTCGCCGACGGTTTCACCGACGAGCGGGGAGCCGGGGACCACCGCGACGTCGGCGACGTAGTTGCCGAGGTCGTACTCCTCGAGGTAGTCCGCCCGGGCGGGAACCCGCTCGGGTAGGAGGTAGTGGCCGACGAAGATCAGGTACAGCGAGCCGACGACCACGACGACGATCCCCAGTTGCGTGAACTCGAACATCGAGAACGCGCCGAGTTCGGGGTACTCGTCGCCAAGGCGTGCGCTGATGTCGCTCGCGAGCAGGTTCGTCGATGTGCCGATCAGCGTGAGCATGCCGCCGACCTGGGAGGCGTACGACAGCGGGATGAGGAGCTTCGAGGGCGAGGTGTTGCCCCGGTGTGCGACGTCGGTGACGACGGGGACGAGCAGGGCGACGACCGGCGTGTTGTTGAGAAAGCCGGAGACGGGGCTGGTTACGACCGTCGTCGCGAACAGCTGTTTCCGGACGCTGTCGCCGGCGTAAGACGCCATGCGGCGGCCGAGTTCCTGGACGAGCCCCGTCCGGGCGACCCCGCCGCTCAGGATCAACATCGCGAGCACCGTGATCGTTGCCTCGTTCGAGAAGCCAGAGACGCCGGTCGCCGGATCGACGCCGGTCCAGGGCTCGAGCACGACGAGGACGACGATCAGCAGGATCGCGGTGACGTCGATCGGGAGCCGCTCGGTGAGAAACAGGACCAAGGCGACGAGGACGACGCCGAAGACGACCAGGGCGTCGGTCGTCAGTTCCGGCCGCGTCGCCGCTTCCTGAGCCAGGACAGCACGAACCGCCATCGACTCGTTCGACACTGGCGGGACATGTAATAATTCTGCACGAAAGTCGAACAGTGTCGAACCGATGGGGGTTCCGGGATCGTCGCCTTTACTCGCGTCGGCCGCGCTCACTCGAGTATGAGTCAGGAAGACCCGGATGCGGATGCGGACGCGGACGCGGACGTATACGTGAACGCGGACGCGGACGCCGACGTGGGCATCGGCGAGGAGTTCGACGTCATCCCCGCCGTCGACGTGAAATCGGGGGAGGTCGTCCAGCTCGTCCAGGGCGAACGCGGCACCGAGAAGACGTACGGCGATCCGGTCGAGGCCGCCCGGCGGTGGGTCGAGGCGGGCGCGGAGACGCTGCACCTGATCGACTTGGACGGCGCGTTCGAGGGCGAACGCGAGAACGCCGACGCCATCGACGCGGTCGTCGACGCCGTCGACGTCCCGGTGCAACTGGGCGGGGGCATCCGGACCGCCGCGGACGCCGTCGATCTGCTCGAGCGCGGCGTCGATCGCGTCATTCTGGGCACCGCGGCGGTCGAAACGCCCGAGATCGTCGCCGAGATCAGCGACGACCACCCCGGGAGCGTCGTCGTCAGTCTCGACGCGAAAGAGGGCGAGGTCGTCGTCGAGGGCTGGACCGAGGGCGCGGGGATCTCGCCCGTCGAGGCCGCCGAGCGGTACGAGGACCTCGGGGCCGCGGCGATCCTCTTTACCAACGTCGACGTCGAGGGGAAACTCGAGGGCGTCGCGACCGACCCCGTCCGGGAACTGGTCGAGGCGACCGACGTACCGGTGATCGCCAGCGGCGGCGTCGCGACCCTGGAGGACGTGCGAGCGCTCGCGGACGCGGGCGCTGCCGCCGTCGTCGTCGGGAGCGCACTGTACGAGGGGGCGTTTACGCTGGGGGAGGCGCGGGCCGCGCTCGAGGACTAGACGCGACGGGCCGCCGCCCTCGTCGGAGACGAACGCCTTCTTACGCCCGTAGCCCGTACCCGCGGTCGTGCACCCGCGAGATCGCGACCGGGTCGTGCTCGCCGCGGTCGTCTTCGCCGTGCTCTTCTCGCAGCTGTTGCTGTATCCGGGGATCGCGACGCTGGTCGACGCGCTGGGGGCCGACGCGACGACCTCGCCGTTCGCCGAGACCAGCCTCGACGCGAGCATGTGGTTCCTCGTCGCCGAGTTCGGCGCGTACGTCGCCTTCGTCGGCGTCTGGGGGGCCGCAAGCGACGTGGTCGGGCGACGGACGCCGTTCATCGTCGCCGGGGCCGTCGCCGGTGCGGCCGGCTACGCGACGCTCGCAGCCGTTCCGACGATCGGAACGATCCCGTTCGAGGGCGTCCTCCTGTTGCGGGTCCTCCAGGGGGCGACGACCATCGGCGCGTTCTCGCTGACGATGACCATGCTGATGGACCTGGGCGGCGGCCACGGCCGAAACATGGGCGCGGCCGGGATCGCCATCGGCCTCGGGGCCGCACTCGGCGCGCCGGTCGGCGGCCAGCTGACCGAACGCCACGCGCTCGCCCCGCTTCTCGCCGCCGCGACGCTGCTGCTCTGTGTCGGCGCGCTCGTGACCGTCGTCGAGGACCGCTCCCCGGACCGTCGCCGTAGCGCCCGGGCGCTGCTCGAGGGCGTGCGTCGGCGGCCGACGCTGTCGATCCCCTACGCCTTCGGCTTCGTCGACCGGATGACTGCCGGCTTCTTCGCACTGGTCGGAACGCTGTACTTCCAGGAGACGTTCGGGCTCGGTGCCGGGGCGACCGGCCTCCTCCTGGCGTGTTTCTTCGCGCCGTTCGCCCTGTTACAGTACCCGATGGGGGCGCTGTCGGACCGGATCGGGCGAACGATCCCGATCGTCGTCGGCTCGCTGTGTTACGGGCTCGGCATCCTCGCCGTCGGTGCAGCCCCGACCGTGGGGATCGTGGCCGTCGCGATGATCCTCGTCGGCGTCCTCGGCGCCCTGGTCTCGCCGGCGACGATGGCGCTCGTGACCGACCTCGCCGACGAAGCCGAGCGCGGGGTCGCGATGGCCGGGTTCAACCTCGCGGGGAGCCTCGGCTTCCTCGGCGGGTTCCTCGTCGGCGGCACCGTCGCCGGCAGCTACGGCTACCACCTCGCTTTCCTCGCCGTCGGCGGCCTCGAGATCGGGATCGCGATCGTCGCGGTTCCTGCCTTCCTCCGGCTGTCCCTCGAGAGGGGGACGGGCGGCCGGAATCCGAAGACTGGGTCCTGAGCCGATCGGTTCGGCGACCGATAACTCGGTTACGTACTGCTATTGTCGTCTCGGTTGACATCCAATACGTGTTCGTGGCGAAACGAGGGGTAATCCTTGGTATGAGTGCGCATATCGACGTACAGATGGAGGGTGGCAATTTTTATGTATTCGCCCCTAACAGCAGAGCGATGACACGAGACAACGCGATTTCGCGCCGAACGGCGATGAAGATGACCGGTGCGGCCGCCGCGACCGCACTCGTCGCCGGCTGTAGCAACGACGAGGGCGGCGACGGCAGCGACGATGGCGGCGACGACGGCGGCGACGGCGGCTCCGACGGGTACGAGATCGAGCCCGGCACGATGATCGAACTCAACGCCCAGACCGCCGGCTGGGAAGGCATCGCGCCCAGTCAGATCGAGGGCGAGCAGAACCCGACCCTGATCCTGCAGGAAGGCGAAGACTACGAGATCGGCTGGCCCAACGAGTCCGACGGCTCCACCCACAACATCGAGATCCGCGACGACGGCGGCGACGTCGTCGACGACCTCTCGACCGAAGAGGACAACGAGCCCAGCGAGGACCAGGTCCTCGAGTTCACGGCCAGCAGCGAGATGGCCAGCTACGTCTGCAACCCCCACGAGACCACGATGATCGGGGACCTCGTCGTCGAATAACGCCGGTCATCGACCCGTTCTTTGCGGCTTTTTCGCCCGCCCCCGAAATCGCGTGAGCCACCGGTCCGTCGGTGATCGCGTCGTCTCCTCCCGTTTTGACGGTTTTCGAACTCGAGTCGGTCACAGCGGCCGCGTTCGACGGTCCGCCGTCGCAGCTACTGTCGCCATCACAACTCCCATACCCTCTCGCCGCGCAGTTGAACGTATCAGGTGGTTTGTGTGACCGACAAACGCGAATACACGGGCGACTACCCCGACAAGAAGTTGTACATACCCGGCCCGACCGAAGTCCGCGAGGACGTCATCGAGGAGATGAGCCAGCCGATGTTCGGCCACCGGATGGACCGGATGACCGACCTCTACACGACCATCGTCGAGGACACCAGGGAGTTCCTCGGCACCGACAACGACGTGATCGTGCTGACGGGGTCGGGAACCGAGTTCTGGGAGGCGTCGACGCTCAACCTCGTCGACGAGAACATCCTCGTCCCGACCTGCGGGAGCTTCAGCGAGCGCCACGCCAACGTGGCCGAGCGACTGGGCAAAACCGTCGACCGACTCGAGTACGAGTGGGGCCAGGCGATCAAACCCGAGGACATCCGCGAGGCCATAGAGACGAGCGACAAACACTACGACGTGGTCGCGACCGTGATGAACGAGTCCTCGACCGGCGTCCGGAACCCGATCGAGGAGATCGGCGACGTCGTCGCCGAGTACCCCGACACGTACTTCGTCGTCGACGCGGTGTCGTCGCTCGGCGGGGACTACGTCGATATCGACGAGCACAACATCGACGTCATCTTCGCCTCGAGCCAGAAGGCATTCGCCATGCCGCCGGGGCTGGCGATCTGTGTCGTCAGCGACGAGGCTTACGAGCGCGAACTCGAGAAGGAGTCGGCGTCGTGGTACGGCGGCTTCCAGCGGTGTCTCGACTATTACGACCGGAAGGGCCAGACCCACTCCACGCCCGCGATTCCGATCATGCTGGCCTACCGCAAGCAGATGAAGTACATGCTCGAGGAGGGCCACGAAGCGCGCGACGAGCGCCACCGCGAGATGGCCGAGTACACGCGCGAGTGGGCACGCGAGCACTTCGATACCTTCCCCGAGGAAGGGTACGAATCCCAGACCGTGAGCTGTATCGAGAACACGCAGGGGATCGACGTCGCCGAGACCATCGAGGCCGTCTCCGAACAGTACGACTACGTCTTCTCGAACGGCTACGGATCGCAACTCGGCGAGAAGACGTTCCGCATCGGTCACATGGGCGAACACGACCTCGAGTCGATCAAGGCACTGACCGACGCTATCGAGGACGTCGCCGGACTCTGATCGGTCGGCTGTACGCTTCGTCCACCCGTTCGAGCTTCTTCTCGACGTTTCGTGAGGAACTGGTCGGCCGTATCGTCGCACTGACCGTCTTTCCCGCTCGAGCGACTCGAGTGACTCGAGCACACTTTCGGCCCCAGTACCGAGTATAGACATCGTCGCCACCGCCGAGTGACGACGGCGTCCGCGACGAAACGATCGACAACTGTATCGAATTGTATAATCAGTTCGTTATATTGAGAAACGATGACGTGGTAATGATTACGTGGTCAGATAGGCTCTCTATAGCAAAAATTAATCCATGTTCCATGGTAGCATGTATCCATTCCTACCAGAGATGTGAAATGTTTTTATAGCCCGATACCGTATTTCGAATCGAGACAGGTAGCTCCCCGTCACGGGGCGCCACTCAGCACCCATGAGACAGCAACCACGCACCCCACGGACCAGCATCGTCAGCGAACCACCCTCGGCGTCGGCGACGATCGGCGGCGGAGTCGCGTTCGTCGCGCTCGTCATCGCCCTGCTCTGGGCGGTCAGTTACCCCGTCCTGGCGGCCTCCATCGCTCTGGTCGGCGCGGCCGCGGTCGGCGTCGTCCGCACCGGCGGACGCGCCCTCGCCCGTCGCCTCCACGGACGGATCACCGAACTCTCGATTCCCGGCGTCGCGACCGTCCGGATCAGCGTCTCCCCGAACTGATCGCGGTCGACGACCGCGGTCGTCCGTCTCCATCCATCCCTTCCATCCATCCCATCCATCTCCTGCCGTTTTCAGTACGTCACAGCGACCAGCGAACCGCCCGAGCACTCACGACGGGGTCGAAAATCGACGACGCCAGCGCTGCTGACCTCGAGAAGACGGTGAAAACGGAGTTCGATCGGGAGTCGTTACTGGATGTGGCCTTCTTCCCGGAGCTGGTCGGCCTCGCTCTTCTCGTAGCGCCAGGTGATGTCGGCCTTCTCGTCCTGCCAGTCCCAGGGCTCGACGAGGACGACGTCGTCTTCACGGATCCAGATTCGCTTTTGCATCTTGCCGGGAATGCGCGCAGTGCGTTCTTTCCCGTCGGCACAGCGTACTTTGACCCGATTCGCCCCGAGCATGTCGGTAACGGTCGCGAACACCTCGTCGTCGTCCGGCATTCGGAGGTTCTTCCGACCGTCGTTACCGTCCTCGCTCATGGCCCGGGGTTCGCGTTCGAACGGTTTAACCCTTTATCGATTTCGCCGGCCGAATCGCCGGCTGTCGCTGGCAAACGCTAGCTCGCTCTCTCTCGGGATCGAGAGTCGACGGAGACGGCCGACGACCGCCCGGAAGCCCGCCAACACCGAATCCCGGACTTCCGGAAGGCTCCCCGATTCCGGACGGAAGCCGGGAAACCACGCCGTTTATTTCCCTGCCCTGACCACTCGAGCGTATGCTGGACAAGCTCGGTCCGTTCGGACTCGTCGGTATCCTGGTGTTGCTGGCCGGAATCGGACTCATCGCGTACGCGAACTACGTGATCGCAGCCGGCATCGCGCTCGTACTGGTCGGCCTCGGACTGGTCGTAAAGTCGCTGGTCTCGAGCGTGCTCCAGAGCTTCGGAATGATGTAGCGCCCCCACGACCCGTTTTGCTGCTCCGACGCCTCGAGTCCGCGGCCTGACGGCTCTCTTTCAGATATCGAACGTCAGCGCGAAGTTCGCGAACTTGGCCGCCGTCGCCGCCGTGGTCATCAGTTCGACGACGTCCGCGTCCGTGTAGCCGAGTCGTTTCAGCTCGTCGAACTCTTCTTCGGTCACGTCGGCCGGCGACTGGACGCTTTTGACGCCGAACTCGATCGCCACGCGCTCGGCCTCCGGAAGTTCGTCCTTGCGGTTCTCGAAGTCCGCGGCCACGTTGAACCGCTCCGGATCCAGCTCCTCGAGTTCGGCGCTGGTCGTGTGCCACGCGATGCAGATCGACGCGCCGCGCTCGTGGGCGACGGCCGCCCCGAGCAGTTCCTTGAACCCGCGGCTCAGTTCCCCGTCGGCGAACACCTGTCCCTCCTCGGCCCACCAAATTTTGAACGTCTCGGGGTGGTGTGCGAGGACGCCGGTGAAGGAGAATCCCCAGTCCTCCTGGCCGTCGTACTTCTCGGGAACCTCCTCGTCCTCGAGCGCGCCGAGGATCGCTTCGGCACGTTCCATGTTCGCCTTCGCGGCTTCGGGGGCGTCCTCGAGGATTTCCTGGACGCGTGCGGGGCTTTTCGGTTCGACGCGCGGACCGGTCGCGTGCGGGTTGTCGATCGCCATACGGCCGTCATTTGGCGGGAGTCGACGTAAACCGGGCGTCCGCGGTGGTGCCGGCCGCGATCCGCGACGCCACCGAACGCGGATATCGGGTCACGACCCCGGAGAGGACGCTCCAGCGGCGCTCTCGAGGAGAGAAGACGAGTACGGGAAAGCTGCAAGTATCACCGTCCGGCCTGACAACGGATGAGGACCGCTGGAACGCCTTCAGACCTCGTTGTCGCCCGCCCGGTGTTCGCTGATCAACTGGTCGACCATCGCCGCCTTCCGGTCGCGGCGGCGCTCCTCCGCCCGCTCGTGCCAGTCGTCGATCACCGCCTCGACGTCCTCCTCGCGGGCCACGGCGAGTTCGTCGACCTCCTGCATCGCCACGTCGTCGGCCGGCCCGACCGGGATCTCGGCGTCGAAGAGGATCTCGTCGGCGATGTCGGAGAGCCCGCCGTTCTTCAGGATCACGCGGGGTTCGAAACCGGCGAGGAGTTCCGCCGTCGACCGACCCGCGCCGCTGGCGTCCCGCAGGTAGACCACGTCGCCCGGCGCGATGCCGTACTGCTCGTCGGCCTCCCGGATCGCGCCCTTGGTGAACTTCTCGACCACCTTGACCGGGACCAGCCCCTCCTTCTCGGCGGAGACGTCGCTGAAGTTCGAGTGATCAAGTTTCCAGAGGGCCTTCATCCGATCGACCTTCTTCTCGAGTTCCTCGACCTCCTCGCGGGCCTCGTCGCGTTCGTACTCGAGGCGCTCGGCCTTCCGCCGGTAGCGGGTCACCTCGCGGTTGCGCCGGACCTCCTTGCGCTCCTCGCGGCGGGCCTGCTCGAGTTCGGACTCGAGTTCGTCGATGCGGTCGTCCTTCTCCTCGAGACGGCCCTCGAGGGTCTCGACGTGGGACTGGAGCCGCTCGACCTGCTGCTCGAGGTCCTTGATCCGGCGTTCGTCGGCGGTGAGTTCGCGCGGTTCGTGCTCGGTCGTCTCCTCCTCGCCGCCGTCGTCGTCCTCGAGGTCGGCGAGGACGGCCTCGACGCTCTCCTCGCCGGCGACGACGCGGGCGGTGACCTCCCCCCGGTCGACCCCCGGCGGGAGCTTCGCGGCGATGCGCTCGAACTGGTCCTCGTGGGCGTCGACCGCGTACAGGGCCGCGGCCATCGCGTCGCGCTGGTGGTCGTCGTCGTAGCTGTGGTCGCGGGTCCGGTGTTGCTTCTCGTCGACGGGGAGATCCGTCTCGGGCGTCCAGCCCGCGGCGTCGAAGCTCCGGCGGAACTTCTCGACGGTCTCGGGCATCGGCGTCACGTCGGCCGCGACGACGATGGGCCGCCCGCGCTCGACGATCCACTCGATCACCTCGGCGGTGTCGCTGGTCCGGGAACTCCAGACGTCTAACACCTCGCCCTCGAGGCCGACGATGGCGACCGCCGTCGTCGTCCCGGGATCGATGCCGACGACGACGTGGTCGCGGCGCTTCGCGAGCGGCCGGAACTCGATCCCGTCGCGGCGCCGTCGTTCGATCTCGACGCGAACGTCGCCCGACCGGTTGCGCGAGACCGGGATGTCCTGCGGGCGGGCCTCGACCGTGAACACGGCGTTGGCGAACCCGCCGTAGGCCTCGCGGACCTCCCGCTCGTACTCTAAGTTCGCGTCCTCGAGTTCGGACTCGACCTCGCGGGCCCGCTTTTTTACGGAGCCGTGGATGCGGCGGGTGTAGCGGTCCTCGCTCCAGCCGCCGCTGCCGGTCGAGCGGCCCCGGGCGACCTTGACCTCGGTGGTGTCGGTGAACGCGGAGACCTCGTGGCCGACGTTGTGGGCCGCCAGGCGGGCCGCGGCCTCGGCCTCCCGCATCGGCTCCTTCCCGTAGGGGATTCCGTGGCGCTTGGCGACGCGGGAGAGGGGTTCGGGCTGTTCGGCCCCCGTCACCTGGACGAGTCTGGTCCCCGCGGGCAACGAGCCCAGAAAGTGGATCAGTTCGTCCTTGTCCGCCGCCAGCTCGTACATGTTGTCCGTGGCGACGATCGCCGGCTCCTCGTCGTCGATGAGTCGCCTGAGTTTCCGGTGGGAGACGACGTCCCGGGCGAGGTCGTCGCCGTCGTACCGGACCAGGGCGTAGGAAGGGGCGTCGCCCCGCACGTCGCCGCTCTGGACGTCGACACCGAAGACGACTGCATCGAGGGCACTCGTTCGCGTACTCACGGACGGGCCTAGGGGCGAGTCGGCTATAAATCCGGCGCGGGTCCACAACGGAAGCGACTGCCCGGGCCCGACCCCGGCGCTTGCCAGCCCCGAGGGTTTGAGCGGACGCGACGTCGCTCGGGTATGGGGGGCGTCTACAGCTGTCGGTCCTGTAACGCCCATTTCAAGGCGACCCGGCGACAGTGTTCCGTCTGCGGGACGGCCGGGATGGAGACCGACCGGGAGACGTGCGTGAGCTGTGGCACGACCCTCGCTGATTCTCCGGTCCAGCAGTGTCCGCGCTGTGGCTCGAGCGACGTCGAACTGATCGCCAGGGAGTGAGCCGGCGATGGGGATCACCCCTCGCCCGTCGTCACGAACCGCACCTGGACCGCGACCCGCTCGTCCGCGTGCCCGTTGATGTTCGTGTCCAGCGTCGAGATCAACTCCTCGTCGTACACCCCCGGCGGGCCGCCGACCTCGATCACGACGACGTCGATCTGCTCGGTCGCGTCGAGCGACGCGTCGAACGGCGCGCCGCCGTTTCGTACCTCCACGGTCAACTCGAGCAGCGTCGCCTCGTCGTGTTCGGCAAGGACGGCTTCGGCCTCCTGGGTCGCCGTCTCCTCGAACGAGGAGACCTGATAGGAGGTGAACGTGACCCCGGCCAGGAACATCGACAGCAGGACGATGACGGCGACGAAGACGGCGATCTGTTTGACGAACTGTCGCTGTGCCGCCGAGATCTCGAACCAGCTTCCGGGACGGTAGCCCAGATACCGCAGCGTCACGAGCCCTGCGAGGTTCACGCTCAGCAGGTTCACCAGCACGAGCACCGTCGATCCGAGCGCCGCGACCGGTAACCCCCACGCGATGGCGATGCCGGCAGCGGCCATCGGCGGCACCAGCGCGGCCGCGATCATCACGCCGACGATCGCGATCGAGAACCCCGTCGCGAGGCTGAGCACGCCCGCCGCGCCGGCACCCAGCGCGACGGGAAGCAGGAGTAGCTCGGGGGCGATCCGTTCTGACACCTCGTCGATCTCGGTGATCTCGATCCCCGGCGGCACGAGCAGGGTCGATTGGATGAGCCAGGCAACGACGGCCGCGGCGGCGATCCCGCCGGCGACGCCGATGAACTGGTAGCGCATCCCCGTCGCGAACACGTCCCGGTCGTTGACGACCGTGCCGATCGAGGTGCTCAGCGCCGGCCCGATCAGCGGCGCGATCACCATCGAGCCGACGACGACCGCCGGCGAGTCGAGCAGGAGCCCCACCGTCGCCACGACGGCGCTGATCAGCGTCATCGCCAGGAAGACGCTGAACGTCGGCGTCAGCTCGTTCGCCTGGGTGAGCAACTCCTGTCGGGAGATCTGCTCCTCCTCGACGCTCTCGGTGGCGTACTCCTCCTGGAGTTCGTCGAACTGTCTGGAGGCGACGGTCTCGGCGTCGACGACGACGGTGTAGGACTCCTCCTCGACCCCGACGTCCCGCAGCGAATCCAGAACCGGCTCGACGGCGTTCGTCGGTACCGGGAAGAAGACGACGGCGTCGTAATCCCGGCTGCTGGTCTCGTCGGTCACGACGTAGTCGATCCCCTCCTCGTCCAGCGACTCGAGGACCGCCCGGCGCTTCCCGGTCGGGATCGTGACCTGGATGTGACGCATCCCGGGCACGTACGCTCTCCAGGCGAAAACCGTCTGTGTCGGAAACTGCGGGTCCGCCCGAACGCGAGCGGCGACGCTCCGCCGTCGCCGGACCGGTCAGTCGTCCTCGTGCTCCGGGAACGGAATCTCGAGTTTCTGGCCGTCCTGGGGTACGAGGACCTCGCCGTCGAAGGTCTCACGGGCCTCCGCGAGGTGGCCGTCGACGCCGCCCGTGTACCGCGAGGAGATGTGGACCAGGGCGAGCCGTTTCGCGCCGGCCCGGCTGGCGATTTCGGCCGCGCCGCGGGCCGTCGAGTGGGCCGTCTCGCCGGCCCGGTCCGCGCGGTCGTCGGCGAACGTGGCGTCGTGGATCAACAGATCCGGCTCGTCGGCGACCTCGATCGTCCGCACCGTCGGGCGGGTGTCGCCCGTGTAGACGATCGACCGGCCCGGCCGCGGATCGCCGACGACCTGGTCGGGTTCGACGACGGTTCCGTCCTCGAGTTCGACGGGTTCGCCCTCGTGGAGCCTCGAGAACTTCGGGCCCACCGGCACGCCGAGTTCCTCGGCGCGCTCGCGGTCGAACCGGCCCTTGCGGTCGTCCTCGACGAGCGCGTAGCCGACCGAGCGGGCGTCGTGGTCGGTCTCGAACGCCCGGACTTCGTAGTCGTCGGCCCGATAGGCCACGTCGCCGTCACCGACCTCGCTGATCCGGACGGGGAAGTCGGGGCGGTTGCCGAGGGCGTTGACCAGCCCCTTGAGCTGGCGACGGGTGCCCTGGGGGGTGTGGATCGCGAGCGGCTCCTCGCGGTCGTTGAAGTCCATCGTCTGGAGGAGCCCGGGGATTCCGAGGACGTGATCCCCGTGGAGATGCGTGACGAACAGATGGGAGACGGAAAAACCCGTACCGAACCGCATCATCTGACGCTGGGTCCCCTCGCCGGCGTCGAACAGCAGCTCTTCCCCTTCGCGGGAGACGTGGATCCCGCTCGGATTCCGCTCCGTCGTCGGGACGGCCCCGCTGGTACCCAGAAACGTCACGCGTAGTGGCATCGGTACACCCTCGACGGGCCGGGGCTAAACCGGCTTCGATCGCCGGTCATCGGCCGCGTGACACCGGCCCCGGTGAACCCGAAAGGCCGGGCGACACAAGCGACGCCGCAGTAAGGTCCGACTATGCGAATTAAGCGCCCGGAACCGCTCGGCATTCTGCGAACGGAGGGGGCGTTTTACGTCGTTGCAGTTCGTACCTGCGGCACCGACAGCGACGGCCGAATCGGTACCGGCGGCACGGTCGTACGGTCGTGCCCCGGCCGACGACGGCGAGCGCGTCGACCGCGACCCAGTCAATGAGCACGAGATCGACTTTCGGCACGGCAAAGCGGATCGTCGCCATCTTGATCGCGATCGCGATCGTCCTCGCCGCGGGGATCGTCGTCGGGCAGGCCCCCGCGATCTTCGGCGTCGAGGAGTCCCCGACGGCGTCGATCACCTTCGAGGACCAGGAGGCGAACGGCACCGTCGTCACGATCGACGAGGTGAGCCTCTCGGACGGCGGATTCGTCGTCATCAGCAGCGGCGACGAGACGCTTGCCGTCTCCGATCGCCTCGAGGCCGGCACCCACGAGAACGTGACCGTCGAAAGCGAAGACGGGGAGCTGGTCGGACAGCTCACCGCGACGGTCCACCGGGATACGACCGAGGACGACCGCTACGCCTACGAGGAGACCGACGGCGAGGAGGACCGACCGTACCTCGCCGACGGGTTCCCCGTCAGCGACACGGCGACGGTGACCACGCCCGGCGGGGGCGACCCGCTCGCCGAGTCGTTCACCGTCGACTCCCTCGAGGTGCCGACGACGGCGACGACCAACGAGACGATCGAGGTCGTCGCCGAGGTCGAGAACCCGACCGAACTCGACGCCCAGCAACGCGTCGAGTTACGCATCGACGGTCGCGTACTCGAGTACCAGGTGCTCGACCTCTCCGCCGGCGAGTCGACGAACGTGACCTTCGCGTTCGACACCCGCGGCACCGCACCCGGCGAGCGAACGGTCGGGATCTACACCGACGCCGACGGCGAACTCGAGACCGTCGAGTTCGAGTTCCATACCGACCCGTCGGTGTCGGTCACCGACGCCGACGAGGACAACGTGACGACCGACGTCGCGACGCCGGCCGACGGCTTCGTCGCGGTCGTCGACGCCGCGGACAACGTCACCGAGGGCGGCGACCTCGTCGTCGGGCCCGGGGACGTCCTCGGTACGAGCGAGGCCCTCGGGCCTGGCGAACACGAGAACGTGACGGTACCGTTCGACGAGAACGCGACCGTCGACGAGGACGACGAACTGGCGGCGGTCCTCTACGAGGGCGATCCGGACGACCTCGAGGGGGCGTCGGCGGTCGAACGCGACGGCGAGCCGGTGGTGACGCCGTTTACGATCGCCGGCGGCGAACTGCCCGCGGAGGCCGTCGGGGAGGACGGGTCGGACGGCGGGCTCGGTAACGAAACCGACGACACCGTCGAGGTCGAGGCCGAAGCGGCCGACGGCGGCTCGTAGTCACAACCGACCGATTCTTACCCGCCCCGTTCCTACCGGCGACCGATGGACGCGCCGCTGTGGACCGACACGTACGCCCCCGAGCTGTCCGAGCTACCGCAGGACGACGCTCGCGAGTACCTCGAGCAGGCCGTCGACGAGCCGATGAACCTCCTCCTGCAGGGGCCGCCCGGGAGCGGCAAGACCGCGGCGGCGCGTGCGCTGGCCGAGGAAGCCCACGTCGATCCCGACAACGACCTCGTCGAGATCAACGTCGCCGACTTCTTCGGCCGGACGAAAACGGAGATCAAGAACGACCCCCGGTTCGAGCAGTTCCTCGTCGGCCGGTCGTCGATGTCCAAACGCGACATGATCAACCGCGTCCTCAAGGAGTCGGCCAGCTACTCCTCGGTCTCCGGCGAGTACAAGACGATCCTGCTCGACAACGCCGAGGACGTCCGCGAGGACTTCCAGCAGGCCCTGCGCCGGATCATGGAGCAACACCACAGGACGACCCAGTTCGTCATCGCGACCCGCCAGCCGACGAAGCTCATCCCGCCGATCCGCTCGCGGTGTTTCCCCGTCTCCTTCCGCTCGCCGACCAGCGACGAGATCGAGACCGTCCTGATACGGATCCTCGAGGCGGAAGACGTCGAGTACGACGAGGACGGCCTCGAGTTCGTCGCCGGCTACGCCGACGGCAACCTCCGGCGGGCGATCCTCGCGGCCCAGACGACCGTCGAGGACGAAGGCGAGTTGACGATGACTGCGGCCTACGAGACCATCGGCGAGGTCGGCATCGACGATCGGATCGAGTCGATGCTCGACGACGCCGAGGCCGGCGAGTTCACGGACGCCCGGTCGACGCTGGACGACCTCCTGATCGACGAGGGGCTCGACGGCGGGGAGGTCCTCGATGCGGTCCTCAGGGTCGCCCGCAAGCGATACCAGGGCGAGCGGCTCGCGCGGATCCACCGGCTCGCGGGCGACGTCGAATTCGAGATGCACGAGGGGACGAGCGACCGGATCCACGTCTCGCGGCTGCTCGCCGAACTCGGACGGGACGACTGAAATTCTCGTCGCGGCGATACACCGACCCATTCCTATATCGGCCGTTTTCGACGCTCAATCGTGCTCTCTCCGACGATCGACCGACGTCTCGAGACGAAAAGTCAGCCGCCCGACCTAACAGTGCGGCCGTTACCACTATCAGGCGGTATTACACTGGTACTACTACATGAACGTGGCACGACTCCTTCTTCCCGGACGCGTCCGGCGGAGCTACACCGCGAAGCTGGGGGCGATCTTCGCCCTCGTGATCGCGGTCACCGTCGCGTTCGGCGGGGCAGTCTACCTGGAGATCACGGCTGCCATCGCCGAGGCGAACGCCGGCGGGGACGGGAACGTGGGGGAGGTCGCGGTTTCCGCGATCCTGGGACTGATCGTACTGACGGTAATCAACCTCGGACTGGTCGCGTCGACGGTCGGGGGGAACACCGCCGCCTCGCTGTCCTCGTTGTCGAAGAAGGCGAACCGGATGAGCGAGGAGGAACTCGACGTCGACCTCGAGACCCGCCGTAACGACGAGATCGGCGACCTCTACGACTCCTTCGCCGAGATGCGCGACTCGCTGCGCGAGTCGATCGAGACCGCCGAGCGGGAGCGCGAACGCGCCGAGGAAGCCCTCGAGGAAGCCGAGACCGAGCGCGAACGCGCCGAAGCGGCCCGCGAGGAGGTCGAACGCGAGCGCGAACGCCTCGAGGAGATCAACAGCAATCTCGAGCGGGAGGCCGAGCGGTTCAGCGGCGTGATGGCCGACTGCGCCGACGGCGACTTCACGCGGCGACTCGAGGCCCGCAGCGACAACGACGCGATGGTGGCGATCGCGGAGTCGTTCAACGAGATGATGGACGGGATCGAGGAACTGGTCGGCCGGATCGACGGCTTCGCGGAGAACGTCTCCGAGAGTAGCCAGGAGGTGCGAGCAAATGCCGAGCACGTGATGGACGCAAGCGAGGACGTCAACCGGACGATCCAGGAGATCTCCAACGGCGCGAACCGCCAGACGGAGAACATCCAGGAGATCGCCCGCGAGATGGACGACATCTCCGCGACGACCGAACAGATGGCCGCGAGCGCGACCGGCGTCGCCGAGACCTCCCAGGAGGCCGCAAGCGCCGGCGAGAAGGGCCGCGAGACCGCGGAGAAGGCCATCACCGAGATGAACGAGGTCGAGGCCCAGACCGAGGAGGCCGTCGAAGCCATCGAGGCGCTCTACGAGGAGACCCAGGAGATCGGCGAGATCACCGAACTGATCGCCGACATCGCCGAGCAGACGAACCTGCTCGCGCTGAACGCCTCGATCGAGGCCGCCCACGCGAACGCCGACGGCGACGGCTTCGCGGTCGTCGCCAGCGAGGTGAAGTCGCTGGCCGAGGAGACGAAGGAGGCGACCGACGAGATCGACGATCTGATCGGGCGCATCCAGGAACAGTCCCAGGAGACCGTCGAGGACATCCGGACGACCAGCGACCGGATCTCGCGGGGCGTCGACACCGTCGAGGAGACCGTCGACTCCCTCGAGCGGATCGTCGAGGCCGTCGAGGAGGCAAACGCCGGCATCCAGGAGATCAACGAGTCGACGGACACCCAGGCCCGTTCGGCCCAGCAGGTCGTGAACATGATCGACGACGTCGCCGCGGTCTCCGAGGAGACGGCCGCGGAAGCCGACAGCGTCGCGAACGCCGCGGAGACGCAGGCCGAATCCGTCCGGGACGTCTTCGAGCGGGTCGACGACCTCGCGGACGAGTCCGACGCCCTGCTCGAGATCCTGCAGGACGCGACGGTCTCGCGGAGCGGAACCGACGATCGAACCGCACGGACCATCGCGGGTGATGCGGCATGATCGACCTCCCGGTCTGGTTCGCGATCGGTGCCCTCGGCATGTTCGTCGGGACCGTGGCGTTCGTCTGGGGCGGCCTCTCGGCCAGTGAGGGGTACGTGCGGTACTACGCCACCCTGGCGGCGATCAGCCTGATCGCGACCGTCGCGTACGCGGTGATGGCCCTCGAGATCGGCTGGTACACGGTCGACGGCCGCGAGGTGTTCATTCCCCGGTACATCGACTGGATCCTCACGACCCCGCTGTTGCTCGCGTTCCTCGGATTGCTCGCGGATGCCGACCGGGATACCCTCCTCAAGGTCGTCGGCGTCAACACCGTCGTGATGGTCGCGGGCTTTGCGGGGGCCGTCCTCTCGGGCACCGAGCGGTTCGCGCTCTTTGCCGTCGGCGGCCTCGCGTACGTGGGACTCGTCTACCTGGTCGTCGGCCCGATGACGGCACAGGCCGCCGGGCAGGACGACGGCATCGAGTCGCTGTTTACCAGCCTGCGGAACCTCACGATCATCCTCTGGTCGGTGTATCCGGTCATCTGGCTGCTCAGCCCCGCCGGGTTCGCGCTGCTCACCCCCGGCGTGGACGTAATGCTGATCACCTACCTCGACCTCCTGACGAAGGTCGGGTTCGGCCTGATCGCGCTCAACGCGAGTACGGTCATCGAGGCCGAATACGAGACGACGGGGATCGAAGCCGGCGCCGAACAGCCAGCCTGAGCGCGGAGCCGAGCCTACTTTTTTCGCGGTCCGTCCCGAGTAGCCGGTATGCCGACCGTCCTCGAGACCTACATCGAGAACCGGTTTCGCGTCCAGCCGAACCACGCGAACAACAACGACACGCTCCACGGCGGGAACCTGATGAAGTGGCTCGACGAGGTCGCCGCGATGTCCGCGATGCGCTTCGCCGGCGAGACCTGCGTCACCGCGCAGGTGAACGAACTCGACTTCGAGCGGCCGATCGGGATCGGCGACACGGCGTTGATCGAGGCTTACGTCTACGATTCCGGCCGGACGAGCGTCCACGTCGCCCTGCGGGCCTGGCGGGAGGAACCCCGCAGCGGCGAGGCCGAGAAGACCACCGAATCCTCGTTCACCTTCGTCGCGATCGACGAGGACGGGTCGCCGGTCTCGGTTCCGGACCTTTCCGTCGAGACCGACGAGGGCCGAGAACTGCGCGACCGGGCGCTCGAGGCGGAGTACTGACCACTACGGGCGCGGTCACGATTCACCAACGTCATCGAACCGCCGAAGAACGTTTTCCGGAACGGGGTTGACGTACTCGAACGGCTCGTCCACGCACAGTTGTTCGAAATCCCTGTCAGTCGTCACGAGAGCGTCTACGTCGGCCCGTCGAGCCAGCGCGACGTAGAAACAGTCGTACACGTCGTGGTTCTTCTCCGCGCTGATTTCGTAGGCTTCGAGAACCGCCTCGTCGTCTACGTCGACGAACTCGAGCGGATACTGCAAGAACGACGAAACGGCGTTTCTCGCCTCGTACGATTCGAACCCGAGATCTTCGAGAACCCACTGGATCCGAAGCGGGAGATAACCGAAGACGACCAGGGTATCACCGCCCGTAAGCGCCGATGCGATCTCCTCAGTAACGTACGGATAACCGGGGTGGTCGTCGACTAACTGGATAGCGAGAGCGTTGAGGTCCGGAAGAATTCGTTTCGAGGCCATCTACCGTCCACCGAACGTCGCATCTCCGGCGTCTCGGAACGCCTCTTCACCCCACTCTTCATCTCGAGTTAACGTCTCGAGTTCAGGGAGATCCCGGACGAGTCGGATATCACCGCCATCACGGACGACCCGGAACTCGGTTCCGTCTTCGAGGTTGAGATCGTCTCGTAGCTCTTTCGGGATCGTTAGTCGTCCACGATGGTTGAGACGCGCCGTTCCGTACTCCTCGTCGGCGTGGTCCTCGGACGTACTCACGGGTGATCACCCTTGTACGTGGTGAAGGGATCGATCACCATAAAATTCTGGGAGTGGATCGTGGTGAGCGATACGAAGCGATAACTACCGTTCTTCGGAGAGCACCAGTACGTGCCGCGTCAGCGACCGGTGGACGCGTCGCTCGAACGCCGCCTCGAGTTCCCACCCCGCTTCCCGAGCCTCCGAGGCCCACGAGCGGTCGGCGACGACGACCGCCCGCGGAGCCACGCGCCGCGCTTCCGATAGCGCCCCGGCAACGAGGTCCTCGAGCCGGTGGGTGTCGATCTTCGACTGCCGGCCGTAGGGCGCGTCGAAGACGACGCCGTCGACCGCGTCGTCGGCGAGCGGAAGGCGCGTCGCGTCGCCGCGGCCGACGGACCAGCCCCCCCGCTCGACGCCGATCGGCGAGGGTTCGTCGACCTCGAGGAAAGCCCGCAGGTTCTCGCGGGCACCCTCGGCCATCTTTCGCTGGGCGTCGGTACCGATCACGTCCGCGCCGACGAGGCCGGCCTCCACGAGCACGCCGCCGGTGCCACACATCGGATCGAGGACGGTCGCGCCGGGCCGTGCGCCGGCGACGTTGGCGATCGCGCGGGCCAGCAGGGGATCCATGCTCCCCGGCTGGAAGAAGGGTTTGTCCGTCGGCGCGCGCTCGCCGAAGTCCCGGACGCTCTCGGCCGCGAGCCAGCCGAGGGCACAGACCGAGACGTCCTCGCCCCGTTCGGACTCGGCGTCGTCGGCCTCGCTCTCGAGGACGCCGTCGTCCGCGTCGTCCGTGAGTCGGCCCTCCGAGAACGTCGCCCGCAACAGGTGGTCGGGGTCCTCGAGGTCCACGGAGAACCCGCGGTCGACCAGAACCTGACCGAGTTCCCGCTCCGCTCGTTCCGTACTGATCCCCGTCGAACCGTGGACGTCCGTCGCCCGCACCGCGACCGGGCCCTCCCGGTCGATCGGCGCGGCCTCGAGCAGCGTCCGCGCGCTCTCGAGGTCGGCATCGGTCCGCCCGAGGAGGTCGCTCGCCCGGTGTGTGTAGGCGAGTCCGCGGACACGGTCGGGGACGACGGCGTTCGCGACGGCGAGCCCGGGTGCGATCCGCTCGAGGCCGGTCGCGGCGCTTCTCGCCTCGCAGGCCGCGAACGCGTCGTCCTCGCCGCCGAGCTCCAGCAGGTACACGCCCGTTGCTCGTCGGGGCTCGAGTATCAGCCTGCCGTTTTCTCAGCGGGGCGCACGACCGGTTTGATAAATCAATCCCTTGCACCCGCTAAGCCGACCGATATCGGGCCCTGCGCCGGATATCGGCCAGGGAATAAAGCGGACATATCAGTCCGCGGCACCAACCTTTATAAACCTTAAATACGTCTTTTTAAGCGACTAATGACGGATCCGAAGGACACCATCAACATCGAAAACGTGGTGGCGTCGACCGGCATCGGCCAGGAACTCGACCTCCAGAGCGTCGCGATGGACCTCGAGGGGGCCGACTACGACCCGGAGCAGTTCCCCGGTCTCGTCTACCGTACCCAGAATCCCAAGTCCGCCGCCCTGATCTTCCGTTCGGGGAAGATCGTCTGTACCGGCGCGAAAAGCACCGACGACGTCCACGAGAGCCTGCGCATCGTCTTCGACAAGCTCCGTGAACTCCAGATCCAGGTCAACGAGGACCCCGAGATCGTCGTCCAGAACATCGTCACGTCGGCGGACCTCGGCCGCAACCTCAACCTGAACGCGATCGCGATCGGTCTCGGCCTCGAGAACATCGAGTACGAGCCCGAACAGTTCCCCGGCCTCGTCTATCGGCTCGACGAGCCCGAGGTCGTGGCACTGCTGTTCGGCTCCGGGAAGCTCGTCATCACCGGCGGCAAGAAGCCCGAAGACGCCGAACACGCCGTCGACAAGATCGTCTCCCGACTCGAGGACCTCGGCCTGCTCGAGTAACGGGACTCACTCGCCGCTTCGATCGCCGTCCCTCGAGCGACGGTGTCGGCTCGGTCGGGCCCGATCCGCGGGTTCTCGGCCACGTCTCGTCGTCGTCCACGGCCGCGCCCACGTCCGTCCGTTTTCGTCCGTGTTCCGGTTCCAGCCCGGCTTCGGGGTCGCCTCACAACGCCGCTCCTATCCTCGGTGACCGACGGCCGGCGCTCGCGGCGATCCGGGACCATCACGCCGCAGGATTCGCCGGCCGGTGGTTGACGGGACTGGGGAACGAAGACGGGAAAAATGCAACCGCTCTTCCTCCTGGCGGGCGCTGCGGTGCTCGTCGCCGTGATCGTGGACATCCTGTGGACGACGCTGTGGGTCGACGGCGGCTCCGGACCCCTGTCCGGTCGACTGACGACGATCGTCTGGCGCGGGCTGCGACGCGTCAGCCGCGACGACTCACGGGTACTCGGCCTCGCGGGACCCCTGATCCTCGCGCTCACGCTCGCGATGTGGATCGCCCTGCTGTGGCTCGGCTGGACGTTGCTTTTCGCCGGCGGCACGACCGCGCTCGTCAGCACCCAGACCGACCAGCCCGCGACCTGGTCCGGCCGGATTTACTACGTCGCCTACACGATGTTCACGAACGGGAACGGCGACTACACGCCCACCAGTTCGACCTGGGAGATCGCCAGTTCGTTCACGACGGCGACGGGGATGGCGTTCGTCACCCTGGGCGTCTCCTACGTCCTCGCGGTGCTCGGGGCCGTCTCCGAGAAGCGATCGTTCGCCAGCGACGTCACCGGCCTCGGCGACCGCAGCGAACGATTCGTCCGCACGGGGTGGGCCGACGGAACCGGCGACGCGGACGGCGACCGCAATCCCACCCGCGGCCTCGAGCTCCCCCTCGAGTCGATGGCCACCCAACTCTCGCTGCTCGCGGAACAGCACAAGTCCTACCCGATCCTCCACTACTATCACAGCGAGAGCGATGGCGAAGCCTCGGCGATGGCCGTGGCGATCCTCGACGACGCCCTGACGCTGCACCGCCACGGAATCCCCGACGGCCGGGGACTCGATCCCGCGCTGATCGAGACCGCGCGAGCGAGCGCGGACAGCTACCTCGAGACCCTCGACGAGGCGTTCATCGACCCGGCCCCGGAGGAGCCACCCGAACCGGACCTCGACCGACTCCGGGAAGCGGGGATTCCGACCGTCCCGGACGACGAGTTCGAAACAGCACTCGAGGAGTTGAGCGACCGCCGCCGGAAGCTCCGCGGGATCGTGGAGGCCGATGCCTGGGAGTGGCCGCCGACGAGCGGCGACGTCGAGGGGGGAATCAGGGAAGAGGTCGCCCGGTAATCGTCCGTTACTCGACGGTCCGTGGCTCGTTACTCGGCGCTCGTCACTCGATCGACGCGAGGTACGCCCGACCGTCCTCGGTGATTCCGAACACGTCGGTGGAGATCCGACGGACGTGTCCCCGGGACTGTAACGCGTCGCACCGCTGGGTGACCGTGATCGGGTGAGCGTCCAGTTCCGCGGCCAACTGGGTCGCCCGCGCTGGGCCACGCTCCTCGAGGGCCGCCAGAAGCGCCCGATCCGAGCAACGCACCATTCGTGGGTGAAGCTACCACACCACACTGGGATATAGTGGTTTCCCCAACCCTCGCGCGCCGAGGAGTCACTCCGACGCCGGAAACGACGCTCCGATCGGGGGACGGCGAAACCGCCGAACGAACGAAACGGCCGGCGATTCGCTCGAACTTCGGACCGATCATACCGAGTTTTCGACCGTTTATCCGGGCCTAATTCGCCGATACTGGCCCGAATCCTCCGTGACCGTCGAAACGGGTTGGCGACTTTAACCGTACCCAGGGCGTGGCACTCGAGTACATGCCGACCCATCCCGACCGTACGTGGCGGCAGTCCCCCGGAGCCCGGACCGGATCGAACCGAGCGAACGCGGCCCCCCGCAGTCCCGGCGGCCACGCGCTCTCGCGTGGCACGCTCGAACGAGTCCTCGAGAACGACCGCCGGCGAGCGACCCTGGAGACGCTCCTCGAGGCCGGCGAGTCGCTCTCGCTGGGGACGCTGGTCGGCCGACTCGCGGACGCCGAGGGCGACGCGACGACGGTGAGTACGGTCCACGAACGCCGCCAGCGCGTTCACGTCTCGCTGTGTCGCACGCACCTTCCCCTGCTCGAGTCCCACGGGCTCGTGGCCTACGATCGGGAGCGAGGCCTGGTCTCGCCCGGCGACCGACTGTCCGCGGTCAAGACGAAACTCGAGGCGGCGCTCGAGGCGACCGACGGCCGGTGAGGGACGGCCGATCCGTTTGACACAGGTGTTAGTACTGAACGCATCGTCGGTCGACCGGCCGAGTCGGAGACAGTCAGAGGCACGGATTCCGACTCGGCACCCCTGTTACCGGACCGAATCGGATCGTTAGGCGTCCCGGCCGAACCCTTTCTCCCGTCTCCGTCGTAGTCGAATCGTCCGCCGACGGTAGTAACAGAGCCCACTCCGGCACTCGAGGACGAGTCTTCGAAAAAGAACGACCGAACGGAATCGTACCCGACTCCGGCTTACTCGACCAGCCGCTCGATCTCGGTCACCAGCACGTCGCTCGCGCCGACCTTCTTGACCTCCGTGATCGTCTCGAAGACGTCGCTCTCGTCGACGACCGCGTGGACCGCAACCTTGCCGTCGCCGTTCTCGTCCGCGATGTCCATCACCGTCGGGCCGCCCATCCCCGGGATCACGTCCCGTACCTGATCGAGGCGGTCCTCGGGGACGTTCATCATCAGGTACCGCTTCCCTTCGGCCTGCTTGACCGAGGCCAGCGCGGTCCTGACCTCCTCGATCTTCGGGTCTTCGAGGGCGTCCTCCCGGGCGAAGAGGCGGACGGAACTCGAGAGGACCTCCTCGACGACCGCGAGTCGGTTCATCTTCAGCGTCGTCCCGGTGCTCGTGATGTCGACGATGGCGTCGGCCATCTCGACGTGGGGCGTGAGTTCGGTCGCCCCCGTCACTTCGACGACGTCCGGTTCGGGGTCGACGCCCGTCTCCGCGAAGAAGTCCCGCGTGATGTTCGGGAACTCGGTGGCGACGGTCTTGCCGGCCAGGTTCTCGACCGCCGTAATGTCGCCGTCCTCGGGCGCGGCGAGGACGAGTCGACAGCGGCCGAACTCGAGATCGAGCAGTTCGGCGACGTCGTCGACGCGGGCCTCCCGGACCTGATCGTAGCCGGTGATCCCCGCGTCCGCCGCGCCGTCGGCGACGTACTCCGGGATGTCAGCCGCGCGGGCGAACAGCACGGAGACGTCGGGATCGACGGTATCCGCGTAGAGCTTTCGATCCGCACCGTTCTCGAGATGGAGCCCCGCCCGCTCTAGGAGGTCGATCGTCGGCTCGTGCAGGCGGCCCTTGTTGGGAACGGCGATACGCATTGTGCGTCCGTTCGGGCCGGTGCGGGAACTGTTTTTCTATGTCGCTCGCGTCGGTTCCGACGGCGTCCGCGAGCGGACGGCCGCTCGAGCAAGGCGAGCAGGAAGCTCGTCCGCCGTCCGCGGAACGACCTCAGAGCGAGAGGTCCGCCCGCCGGAGCAGTTGCGCGTTGATCGCCACGATCACCGTGCTCGCGGACATCAACACCGCGCCGACCGCCGGGGAGAGCAAGACGCCGATCGGCGCGAGCACGCCCGCGGCCAGCGGCAGGGCGAAGACGTTGTAGCCGGCAGCCCAGGCGATGTTCTCCTGCATCTTCCGGTAGCTCTTCGCGCTCAGCCGGACGAGACGTGCGACGTCCCGCGGGTCGTTCTCGACGAGCACCACGTCAGCCGACTCGACGGCGACGTCGGTCCCCGAACCGATAGCGATCCCGACGTCCGCCCGGGTCAGCGCCGGCGCGTCGTTGACGCCGTCGCCGACCATCGCCACCAGGTGACCCCGGTCCTGAAGCTCCACGATCTTCTCGTCTTTGTCCTCCGGCAGCACTTCCGCGAAGACGGTGTCGATCCCGAGGTCGTCCGCGACGCTTCGGGCTACGTCCCGGTCGTCGCCGGTCAGCATCGCCACCTCGACGCCCATCCCGTGAAGCGCGTCGACCGCCTCGTAGCTCGCGTCGCGGATCACGTCCGCCAGCGCGATCGCGCCGACGACCTGCTCGTCACGGAGGACGTAGACGACCCCCTCGCCGCGCTCACCGGCGTCGTCCGCGAACCGCTCGAGGGCGTCTCCCGGGTCGATCTCGAGGTGACGAAGGAGGTTCGGACCGCCGACCGAGACCGTGTGACCGTCGCGATCGGTCGTATTAGCGGCCGCTCGGTCCCGGCCGGCGTCGCCGACGACGGCCGGCGGAGCCTCGCCTTCGATCGTCGCCCGGACCCCTCGCCCCTCGAGGGCCTCGAACCCACGCACGTCGGGGACCGAGAGCCCGCGGTCGCGTGCCTCCTCGCGGATCGCCTGCGCGATCACGTGTTCGGAGTCGCCCTCCGCGGCGGCCGCGAGGGTCACGACGTCGTCCGGGTCCGGGTCCGGGTCCGGGTCCCGGTCCTCGAGCGCCGTCACGTCGACGACGCCCTGTTCCCCCTCGGTGAGGGTCCCGGTCTTGTCGAAGACGACCGTGTCGAGCTCGCGGGCCCGTTCCATCGCGATCCGGTCGCGTACGAGGATGCCGTTTCGTGCGGCCATCGAGGTGTTGATCGCGACCACGAGCGGGACGGCCAGCCCGAGCGCGTGCGGGCAGGCGATGACGAGGACGGTGACGACCCGTTCGACCACTGGCAGGCCGAATCCGACGGCGACGGTCCAGGCGACGGCCGTCACCGCCGCGACGCCGACCGCGGCGTAGAAGAGCCAGCCAGCCGCTCGGTCGGCCAGCACCTGGGTCCGGGAGCGGCTCTCCTGGGCCTCCTCGACGAGCCGCATGATCCCCGACAGCGTCGTCTCGTCGCCGGTCGCCGAGATTCGAACTCGGAGGCTGCCCTCCCGGTTGGTCGTTCCGCCGATGACCTCGTCGCCCGGTTCCTTCCCGACGGGTTTCGACTCGCCGGTGACCATCGCCTCGTTGACCTTCGACTCCCCCGTCTCGACCACGCCGTCCGCGGGGACGTTCGCCCCGGGCCGGACGAGCACGAGGTCGCCCTCCTCGAGCACGTCGACGGGGACCTCTTCCGTCTCGCCGCCCTCCGAAACCCGTTCGGCCGTATCCGGCAGCAGTTCCGCGAGTTCGTCCAGCGCGCCCGACGCGCGCCTGACGGATCGCATCTCGATCCAGTGGCCGAGCAGGAAGATGACGATCAGCGTCACGAGTTCCCAGAAGAACGGCTCGCCGATCCCCGACAGGGCGGCCGCGAGGCTGTAGACGAACGCGACGGCGATCGCGAGCGAAATCAGCAACATCATCCCCGGTTCGCGGTTTCTGGCCTCGACCGCGCCCATTCGGAGGAAGGGCACGCCGCCGTATGCGAAGACGATTACGCCGAAAACGGGACCGACGAACTCGCTGCCCGAAAACTCGAGGGCGGCGTAGCCGAACCACTCCTGGATCATCGGGCTGTAGTACAGCACCGGGAGCGCGAGGACGAAACAGACGAAGAACCGGCGTTTGAACAGTTCCTCGTGGTCCGAGTGGTCGACGTGGGCACCGTCGTCGCCGTCGCCGTCGCCGTCCCCGTCCCCGTCCCCGTCCCCGTGGTCGTGTTCGGCCCCCTCTCCTCGCTCGCGGCCGTGATCGCGGTCCTCGTCGGGCTCCCCCAACTGGCGGTCCGCCTCCGCCGTCCCCTCGAGCCCCGTCGAAGGGGCGGCACCCGATTCCGGGACCTCCCGGTAGCAGCGACAGACGCGACAGCACGAACAGTACGCGTCGGTCGGACTTCGCCCCTCGTCACGGTCCGTCCTCGTCGACCGCGGCGAGGCGTCGGGGGCGGAATCGACGTCGACCATAGCGTGTGAGTACGACCCACGCCGTCATAGTCCTCATCCATGCACCGTCCCAACGCCCGCCGGGAGGACGGCGAACCGGTTCGGCCGAGCGTAGCGTCGGCGGGCACGAAAAGCGTAACACGTAGGGAACCGTCGAGCGAAAGCCGAACGGGACCGTGGATCGAAGGACGCTCGACAGGATGGTAGCCGCCGTCGTCGCCGGAATCCTCCTCCTGGGTGCCGGCGCGGCCTGGCAGACCTACCGACAGGCCCAGGCTCACGCCGGCATGATGGGCGGCCACGGCGGGACGATGCACGGCGTCCACCCGGTCTGGTACCTGCTGGGGGCCGTGCTCGCCGGGGGAATCGTCGCCGGCGCGTACGCGCTCGGTCGGGAGCAACTCGTCGGCGGGACCGAACCCGAAGCCGAAGCCGGACCCCCGACCGCGGGGAGCGAAAGAGACGACTCTCCAGCCGCTGGCGGTCACGGAAGCGGCGACGACGGAACCGGGAGCAGTGACGGGCAGCGGGCCGAAGCCACCTCGAGCGCGACGGCCGTTCTCGAGGTGCTCCCGGAGGACGAGCGCCGCGTCCTCGGGCCGGTCGTCGACTCGCCGGGGCTGACGCAGATCGAACTCCGCGACCGGGCCGATTTCTCGAAGAGCAAGGTCAGCCAGACCGTCACCGACCTCGAGAAGCGGGGACTCCTCTATCGCGAGAAACAGGGCCGTACGTATCGGGTGTACCCGAGCGACGACCTCGAGGGTGACGGATAGGGTCCACGGAGCAGACGACGACTCGAGGTTTTTGACGCGCGAGCGCCAACGACGGGTATGGCGATCGAACACGGCGACCTGACCGTCTCCTGGCTCGGCTACGCGACGGCGCGCATCGAGGCGTCGGACGGCACCGTGGTCTACACCGATCCCGGCCGCTACGGCACGCTCGACGGCACCTGGGCACAGCAGTATGGCGGCGCGTCCCACCCGAGCAGCGACCCCTACGACGCCCGGGACGGCGACCTCGTGGTCGTCACCCACGACCACCACTACGACGACGACGGGATCGAACGCGTCGCGAGCGAGGACGCGACGCTCGTCGTCTACGAGGACGTCTCCGCCGAGCGGATCACCGCGGGCGGCCGCGACGTCGTCCCGCGCGAGGACCTCCCCTACGACGTCCGCCGGGTCGCGTACGGCGACGAACTCACCGTCGCGGGCGTCGACGTGGAGGTCGTCCCCGCGTACAACCACCCCGACGGCCCGAACGCGCCCGGCGGCGACCCGATCCACCCCGAGGGGTTCGGCTGTGGCTTTCGCCTGACCGTCGACGGCGTCCCCTGCTTCTGGACCGGCGACTCGGACGTCATCGACGCCCACGACGACCTCGAGGTCTCGCTGTTCCTGCCCTCGATCGCACAGAACTTCACGATGGACCGCCACGCCGCCGCCGACCTCGCCGAACGGCTCGCGCCCGACCTCGTCGTCCCGATCCACTACAACACGTTCCCCGACCTCGAGGCCGACTCGAGGGCGTTCGCGGGGGACGTGGCGAGCCGTGGGGTGCCGGTCGTCCTCGACGAAGATTGAGTTTCGGAAACGATCAGAACGCTCTAAAAACGTTGTCGAACGATCTCGTCCCGTATTTGTATCTTCGTTCACGCCCAGATCGACAAATCTACCCGGGCCGTAGGGACGAACGAGGTGAGAGGAGATGCGTACCCAACTCTACCGACTCGGACTGGCCGCGCTCGTCGCCGTCGCGCTGCTGGGTGGCGCGGCGCTCGCGAGCGCCGACGATGGGACCGCCGACGCGAACGGACTCGAGTGGACCGACGCCCACGACTGGATGAGCGACCACGCGGGCGAGCACGGCAGCCACCACGAGGGTGCCCACCAGCACGGCACACACCACGCCGGCGACCACGACCCCGGTGTCCATCACGGCGAGCAACACGAAGGTCAGCACCAGCACGACCACGAAGCCGCCGGGGCGTGTCACTGATCGGCACTGAGACGGGCGACCGGGCGGGAGAAAGCGGTACCCGCCCTCTCGAGATCCGTTTTCGAGGGCTCGAGCGGTAGACTACTCGATCGTCGGCGGGTAGCCCGCCGTACCGGGGCGGTTTCGTTCGTCTCCTCGGGGGACGACGACGGTAGCAGCGAACGTCGTCAGCCCGTCACGCGATCGGAGACCCACACGAACGGCCGGAACGGCAGGAAGACGTAGTCCTCGTGGGGGTCCCACTTCATGAACGCCAGGCTGTTCGAGACGACCGAGACGCTCGAGAACGCCATCGCCAGCCCGGCGAGCGCGGGGTTCAACAGCCCGATCGACGCGATCGGGATCAGCGTCGCGTTGTAGGCGAGCGCCCAGAACAGGTTCTGGCGCACCTTCGAGATGGTCGCGTCGGCGACTCGCATCGCCTTCAGCACGTCTGCGGGATCGTCCCGCATCAGCGTGATGTCGGCGCTCTCGATGGCGACGTCGGTCCCCGAACCGATCGCGACGCCGACGTGCGCGGTCGTCAGCGCCGGCGCGTCGTTGACGCCGTCGCCGACCATGATCGCGCGGCTCCCGTCCGCCTGGATCGCGTCGATCTCGTCGGCCTTGTCCTCGGGCAGCACCTCGGCGTGGACGTTCTCGGGATCGATCCCGAGCCGGTCACCGATCGCCCGGCCGGTGCGTTCGTTGTCGCCGGTCAGCATCAACACGTCGTAGCCGCGATCCTGGAGTTCGGCGACGGTCTCCCTGGCGCTGTCCCGGACCGTGTCGGCGGTGGCGACGACGCCCAGCAACTCGTACGCTCGCGGTTCCTGCCCGTCATCGCTTTCGGCTTCCGCGGTGCCAGACGCCGCGCTCTCCAGCGCGACCAGCATCGCGGTCTTCCCCTCCGACTCGAGGCGTTCCATCGTCGCCTCGACGGGCGCGGGATCGACGCCGTTGTCCGCCATCAGTTTGCGGTTGCCGACCAGCACCTCGCCGTCCGAGAGCGTCGCGCGGATGCCGTGGCCCGGGACGTTCTCGAACTCGGTCGGCTCCTCGAGGTCGACGCCGCGCTCCTCGGCCCCCTCGACGATGGCCTGTGCGAGCGGGTGCTCGGAGCCGGATTCGGCGCTGGCCGCGACCGAGAGCAGGAGGTCGTCGTCGACGGCCCGTTCCCGTTCCCGTTCCCGTTCCTCTGTCTCGCGATCAGCGAGCACGCCACCGTCGGGTGCCGGCGTACTGCCGTCGGACCCGCCGTCCGTCTCGAGGGCCTCGTCGACCGGCACGACGTCGGTCAGTCGCATGTCGCCGTGGGTCAGCGTCCCCGTCTTGTCGAAGACGACCGTGTCGATGCCGCGGGCCTTCTCGAGGATGTCGGCACCCTTGTAGAGGACGCCGTTTTTCGCCGACAGCGTCGAGCCGACCATCGTCGCCATGGGGGTCGCCAGCCCCAGCGCGCAGGGACAGGCGATCAGGATCGCCGAGGCGAGCACGATCACGGAGAACTCGAAGACGGGCACGCCACCGAGTTCCGGACCGATCGGCCCACCCCCGACGGGCTGGAGTACCGGGATCCACCCGCCCAGCGACGAGGCGATCGGGTACAGCGCGTCGTGGAAGAAGAACCACAGGACCGACCAGACGACGGCGTTGACGATCACCGCGGGCACGAAGTAGGCGCTGACCGTGTCGACCAGCCGCTGGACGTCGGGCTGGCGCGCCTGGGCCTCTTTCACCCGTGCGACGATCTGCTGGATTGCCGTCTCTTCGCCGACGTTGGTCGCCTCGACGTAGAGGACGCCGTTCTCGTTGATCGTCGAGCCGACGACCTCGTCGCCCTCGCCTTTCTCGACGGGGACCGACTCGCCGGTGACCATCGACTCGTCGACCGCGCTCTGGCCGTCGACGACGACGCCGTCGGTCGGGATCTTCTCGCCGGGCCGGACCTTCATCACGTCGCCGGGTTCGACCTCCTCGAGGGGGACGACGCGTTCCTCGCCAGGGACGGCGTCGCCGTCCGCCGGAGGCGTCTCCCACTCGACGACGGTCGCCTCCTCGGCCTGCATCTCGAGCAGTTCACGCAGCGCCGAACTCGCGCGGGCCTTCGAGCGGGCCTCGAGCCAGACGCCCAGGTAGATGAACCACAGGATGAAGGCGACGGCCTCGAAGTACAGTCCCTCGCTGGCGATGAGATCGAAGAGCACCGCCGTGCTGTAGACGTATCCGACGGAGGTGCCAAGCGCGACGAGCGTGTCCATGTTCGCCTGGTGGTTGTTGACCAGGGACTTGTACGCGCCCGCGATGAAGTGCCGGCCGAGCGTGGCCATCAGCGCCGTGGCGAAGAGGAACTCGACCCAGTCGAACCACTCGGGCAGGAACTCGACGGCGAACATCTCGGCCATCACGAGCAGGAACGGCGCGGCGAGGAGGCCGCCGACGATCGTCCACCGGCGCTTCGTCCGGAGTTCGCGCTGGACGGCGCTCTCCCGCTGTTCGGTCAGTTCGTCGCCGTCGTCGCCGGCGCGTTCGGGTTCGAACCCCGCGTCCTCGATGGCGTCGTAGATCGCCGCCAGCGAGGTGTCCTGGGGGTTGAACTCCACCGTTCCCTCTTCGGTCGCGTAGTTGACCGTCGCCGAGAGCACGCCCGGGATGTCCTCGATGGCGTCCTCGTTCGTCCGGGCGCAGGTCGAACACGACATGCCGGCGATCTCGACCGTCGTCTTCGTCCGGTCGGGTTCGTAGCCGGCGTCCTCGATCGTCGCGTAGATCTCCGACAGCGAGACCTCGTCGGGATCGTACTCGACGGTCCCCTCGTCGGTCGCGAAGTTCACGTCGACGGCCTCGACCCCCTCGAGGTCGCCGACGGCCTCCTCGACCGTCCCGGAACACGTCGCACACGACATCCCGGAGATGGCGATGGTAGATTTCACGGTGTGATCACTCGACTGGGACTACGGGCTGACGTTTCAAGCGGTTTGTCACTAACGGATCGTGGCTCTTGCGCGCCTCGAGTTCAGAATAAAAACTGCATCTGGCACTCGAACCAGTAAAAGAAAGAAATAACGCTCCAGCGACGAACGAACGGGATCGAAGCCGACGGCCGCCGATCCGGGTTGCGGATCGGAATCAGGGCAGCGACGAACTCGAGTCCGGCGGTGCGGCCTCGGCCCCGGCCCCGGCTCCCGCCAGTTGATCGGCGAACAGCAACTCGAGGAGTTCGGGCGTAATGTAGGCCTCGACGAACGCGGCGAGTACCAGCAGGAGCCACCCGAACACGGCGAAGGCAAGGGTCCGGTAGAGGTACGGTTTCGTGACGAACGCGTCCCGGGAGCCGAACACTCGTTCGCCGAACCGGTAGAGCAGGCGAAAGCCGACGCCGGCCGCGATGAACAGCGCGGGCAGTTCGAAGATCCCGTGGGGCGCGAGTCCGGCGACGATGTAGCCAGCGCCGATCTCGCCACCGACCGCCGCGGCGACGTTGCCGACGACGATCCCGTTGAACACCATCAGGAACGCCGTCAGGAGCCCCAGCGACAGCGCGCCGACGATCGACAGCAGAAACGGCTGCGAGTTGTTTCGAATGAAGAAGCTGGCGGTCAACTGGAACTCCTCGTCCTCGAGTTCGGGGAATAGCCCTTCCTCGAGCAACTCGGCGATGAGTTCGAGCAGATTGACCCCGGCAAGCAGGAGAACGACGCCGACGACCGTCCCGAACGCGAAGAGGGCGACCGAGAACCGGACGTACCGCCGGTGCTCGAGCCAGCCCGCGGACAGCCCCTCGAGGAGCGTCGTGTGCCCGAGCCGGGGCGAGACCGCGAGCGCGGCGAACACGACGCCGAGGCCGGCGACCCCGGCGACGGGAACGAGGTCGTCGTGGGCGGCGAACGTGAACGCGGCCGTCGCGAACGACGCCACCGCGAGCGCGACGGCGAGCAGCGACCAGTTCCGGACGGCGTCCGGACCGGGGTCGGGGCCCGATCCCGACGGGTCGAAGCCGGGATCGGACGTCGGCGGCTCCGACCCCTCGGGGTCGTCGTCGCGAAGGTCGACCTTGATCCGGGTCTCCCCGGACCGACGAACCGTATCGGCGTCCGTCGCTGCCCCCGGACCGGCGCTCGAGTCGTCGATCGGTTCGCGCTCCGGGCCGAACTCGAAGTCGCCGGCGGGGTCACTGTCGCGGTCGTCGCCCTCCGCGTCGCGCGTCCCGTCGCGGCCGCCGTTCATGCCACACGATTGGGGAAATACAAGGATAAATCCGCCGCCTACTGTCACGATCGGAGGCGAGTTCGCAGGGTTCGACCGGATCCGCGGGGGGCTCCCGACGGACCGATCACGCGGGGTACGCCGGCCGGCCCACGACGTCGAACGCCGTTCCACGCGAAACGAAGGGGCTGTCCTGGAGCGCCACGGCGGGAATTCCCGGGCGCGACGGCTGTCGACGGCGCGACTCGGCCTCGAGTTCCGGACGGGTCGAGCAACCCGGACGGCCACCAGACACGCCGCCGACCCGATTCGACACTATAAGGCGGTGCGACGAGAAAATCCCGACCGATGACCACGCTGGCACTCACCGGCGGACGGGTGCTCCGCCCCGACGCGACGGTGATCCGTGCGGACGTACTGATCGACCGGGACCGCGGCGAGATCCTCGAAATCGGCTCCGACCTCGGGGGCGACGCCGCGGAGACACTGAACGCCTCGGACTCGCTCGTGACGCCCGGCTTCGTCAACGGCCACTGTCACGTCGCGATGAGCCTGCTCCGCGGGTATGCCGACGACAAACCGCTGGACGCCTGGCTGCGCGAGGACATCTGGCCCGCGGAGGGCGAACTGACCGCCGAGGACGTCCGCGTCGGCGCGGAACTCGGCCTGCTCGAGATGATCAAGTCCGGGACGACGGCCTTCGCCGATATGTACTTCCACGTCCCGGAGATCGCCGCCGCCGTCGAGGAGGCCGGCCTCCGCGCCCGCCTCGGCCACGGCGTCGTCACCGTCGCAAAGGACGAGGAGGGGGCCCACGAGGACATGGAGACGAGCCTCGAGATCGCCGAGGAGTACGACGGCGCGGCCGACGGCCGGATCTCGACGGCGTTCATGCCCCACTCGCTGACGACCGTCGGCGCGGAGTACCTGGAGGAGTACGTCCCGAAAGCTCGCGAGCTCGGCGTGCCGATCCACTATCACGCCAACGAGACCGAAGACGAGGTGACGCCGATCGTCGAAGAGGAGGGCGTCCGGCCGCTTGCCTACGCTGCCGAGAGGGGGATGCTCGAGGCCGAGGACTTCGTCGCCCACGGCGTCCACGTCGACGAGAGCGAGATCGGCCTGCTCGCCGAGGCCGGCACCGGCGTGATCCACTGTCCGGCCTCGAACATGAAACTGGCAAGCGGGATGGCTCCCGTCCAGCGGATGCGCGAGGCGGGCGTCACCGTCGGACTCGGCACCGACGGCGCGGCCTCGAACAACGATCTCTCGATGCTCGACGAGGCTCGGGACGCGGCCATGCTCGGCAAACTCGCCGCCGACGACGCCGCCGCCGTACCGGCCGAGGCCGTCGCCGAACTGCTGACTGCAGGCAGCGCCGACGCCCTCGGCCTCGAGTCGGGGCGGGTCGAGGAGGGCGCGCCGGCCGACCTGGCGGTGCTCGACCTCGAAAAAGCACACCTCACGCCCCGCCACGACCTCGTGAGTCACCTGGCCTACGCCGCGGCCGCGGCCGACGTTCGCCACACGATCTGTGACGGGCAGGTGCTCATGCGCGACCGCGAGGTGCTGACTCTCGATGAGTCGGCGGTCCGGGAACGCGCGCTCGAGGCGGCAGAGGACCTGGCTGCCCGGGTGGACACGACCGAGTGAGCACGCTTCCCCGTCCCATCGTAAACGAAAATCAAACGTTCAGACGTTTTTATAAACTCTTAGAACGGATTTCAATCGGCGTTGACGGATCGAAATTGGGGGTAACTGCCGACCGGGTTTATGCTCCGATCGGTGAACCTTCAGCGTGGATGAAGCGTTATCGACTGCTCGCAACGGCGCTTGCGATCGTCATGGTCCTGTCCGTCCTGGCCCCCGCCGGGACGGTCGCGGCGGACTCGCATGACGATCCCGCCCTCGTGGTATCGGACGACGGTGTGGTCACCGTCACGGCAAACGAAACTCCGGTCGAGAACGCCACCGTCGAGGTGGAACTGGTCGACGACGCGGACGAGAACGCCTCGTACGCGGGCACCGGGACGTACACGACCGACGACGACGGCGAAGTCGAACTTCCCGAGCCCGACGAAACCGTCGAGGTGAACGTCACCGCGTCGACGGACGACGCAACGGTCTCGACGACGACCGAACTCGAAGGCGATACCGTCGAGGACCTCTCGATCGACGTCGAGCAGGACGACGACGAGGTCGAAATCGAAGTCACCGACAGCGATGACGAGGACGTCGAAAACGTCACCATCGACGTCTCGCTGACCGACGACGAGAACGCCTCCTACGCCGGTACTGGCGAATACGTCGCCGAGGACGGCGAACTCGAGCTCCCCGCGCCGAACGAGACCGTCGAAGTGACGATTACCGCGACCCTCGAGGACGTCTCCGCTACCGAGACCGTCGAACTCGGGGCCGACAGCATCGACGGGCTCTCGATCGACGTCGAACAGGACGACGACGAGGTCGAAGTAGAGATTACGGATGGCGACGGCGAAGACGTCGAGAACGCAACTGTCGACGTCGCACTCGCGAACGACGACGGGAACACGTCGTACGCCGGGACCGGCGAGTACACGACCGGCGACGACGGCGAGGTCGAACTGCCCGCCCCCGAGGAGCCGGTCGAAGTGACGATCACCGCGACGCTCGAGGACGAGTCGGCCGAAACGACGGTGACGCTCGAGGGCGACGACGGCGAGGCTGAGCCGTTCGGCGCGCTCGTCTCGGCGTTCGTCTTCGACCAGCAAAACGAGACGGACGGCGGCATCGGCCAGGCGGTCTCGAGTTTCGTCCTCGAGAACAACCCCGGGAATGGACCCGATGACGACGAACGCGGCCCGCCGGAGCACGCCGGTCCGAACGGTGACGAGGACTCCGAACGCGGCCCGCCGGAGGACGTCGGCCCGGACGGTGACGAGGACTCCGAACGTGGCCCGCCGGAGCACGCCGGTCCGAACGGTGACGACGACGATGAGGACGAGGAAGACGAGGAAGACGCGGAGGAGAACGAGGTCGAAGAGGACGAAGAAAACGACGATGAGGAGGACGAAGAAGACGAAGACGAAGACGATGACGATGAGGAAGACGAAGACGATGAAGACGACGAAGATCAGCAAGGTCCGCCGGACCACGCCGGTCCGTAATCCGAAATAGGGCCACGCTATCGTGCGCCTACGGGCCGCCGTCGCCCGACGGACCGGATCGAATCGCTGTCAGAGGCACGAAACGTCGTCCGTCGCCGACGCCGGCGAAGCCGCCGGCCCCGAACCGAACCGGGTCGACGGCCACCCACAGCTCACCCACCGACGCCGCGTCGTTTTCCCGTTTTCCGGTAGTCGAACGACGGGTAGCGGTCGCTCCGCGCAGGCTTTCGTCGGCCGAGACGACGGAGGAGAGGACCGTGAGTCGGCCTCTGCCCGTCCCCATACCTATCTCAGTCACGTTCACGTCCACGGCAACGTCTACGTCCACCATCCGCCGACCGGCCGTCGGTTCGCTTCGGTAGCGTTTTGGCTCCGGTCACACTCAGTCCACCCATGACCGAGAGCGAGGCCGAACGCGGGAGTGCCTACCCGCCGATCAGCGAACAGCTAGACGACGTCGAGGCCGCCCGCGAGGAGGGCCGACGCAAGATGGACTGGGCCGCCCAGCACATGCCCATTCTCGAGGCCGTCCGCGAAGAGTTCGTCGACGACCAGCCGTTCGAGGGCGAGCGCATCGGGATGGCGATGCACGTCGAGGCGAAGACGGCGATGCTCGTCGAGACGCTCGCGGAGGGCGGTGCCGAAGTCGCCGTAACGGGTTGCAACCCGCTCTCGACCCACGACGACGTCTCCGCGGCGCTCGACGCCCACGAGTCGATTACCAGCTACGCGAAACGCGGCGTCGACGACGAGGAGTACTACGACGCCATCGAGGCCGTCATCGCCCACGAGCCGACGATCACGGTCGACGACGGGATGGACCTCGTCGCCGCGATCCACGAGGACTACCCCGAACTGATCGACGGCATCGTCGGCGGCGCGGAAGAGACCACGACCGGCGTCCACCGCCTGCGCGCGATGGACGACGACGACGCGCTCGAGTACCCCGTCTTCGCCGTCAACGACACGCCGATGAAACGGCTGTTCGACAACGTCCACGGCACCGGCGAGTCCTCGCTGGCCTCCATCGCGATGACGACGAACCTCTCGTGGGCCGGTAAGAACGTCGTCGTCGCCGGCTTCGGCTACTGTGGCAAGGGCGTCGCGAAGAAGGCTGCCGGCCAGAACGCGAACGTCATCGTCACCGAGGTCGAACCCCGCCGCGCCCTCGAGGCCCACATGGAGGGCTACGAGGTCATGCCGATGGACGAGGCCGCCGAGGTCGGCGACGTCTTCCTCACCACGACGGGCAACCGCGACGTCATCGTCGAGGAGCACTTCGAGAAGATGGACGACGGGGTCCTCCTGGCGAACGCGGGCCACTTCGACATCGAGATCGATCTGGACGCGCTCGAGGACCTCGCGGTCGACCGCTACGAGGCCCGCGACGGCGTCGAGGCCTACGAGATGGAAGACGGTCGCCGACTGAACGTCATCGCCGAGGGCCGACTCGTGAACCTCGCCGCGCCCATCTCGCTCGGCCACCCCGTCGAGGTCATGGACCAGAGCTTCGGTATCCAGGCCGTCTGCGTGCGCGAGATGCTCGAGAACGGCGACGAGTACGAACCCGGCGTCCACGAGGTGCCCGACGAACTCGACCGCGAGATCGCGGAGATCAAACTCGAGGCCGAAGGCGTCGAGTACGACTCCCTGACGGATACCCAGCGCGAGTACATGGACTCCTGGGATCACGGGACGTAACGACGAAAACGGCTCGCGAACGAGTCCGGGGCGAGCCGCGACGGGCTCGAGAACGGTCCGAAAGCGAACTAGCGAACGGTAGCGGACTATTCTTCCGACCCGGTTTGTCCTTGCTCGAGCGCGTCGACGGCGAACACGAGCGACCCGTCCTCGAGGCCGTCGACGCGGACGGTCGCCTCGAAATCGGCACCGTCAGGTCGCCGCCCCGTCGCCGTCCCGCTCCAGCGCCAGCCGTCCTCGACGGTCGGGATCGCGGTCTCCTCGAGGCGGCCGACCGCGGACGGCGCGAACAGGTCCTGCCACGGACGGCCGGAGAGGGCGTCCCGATCCGCGCCGAACTGGACCGCGAACGCGCGGTTCGCGAACTCGACCGTCCCGTCGGGAGCGACGATCGCGATCGCGTCGCCGGCGAGTTCGAGCCCCGAGAACGACCGTTTCGACAGCACGGAGAGACGTCGTCGCTCGGCGAGCCGCGGGAGACGATGGGAAAGCCGGTCGCGTAGCCGCGCCGGATCGGCGGCGGCCACGACGTCCGTCCAGCGGTACTCGCTCGCCGCGTCCCGTGCCTCGGCGGCCCGGTCCGGCGCCGTCGTCGCGAACAGCACCGGCACCGTCCCGCGGCGCCGAACGCGCTCGAGGACGGCCGTCGGCTCGGCGGACGCGAGCGGATACTGACAGACGAGACAGTCGACGCCGTCGATGGACTCGGCGGCCGCAAGCGAGGGCGTGGTTCGGAGGTGGACTCGCTCCTCGCGGTCGGGGCCGTACTCGGCGTCGGGATCGTCCGTCCGGTGTGCCTCGAGCGGCTCGATCGACTCGACGAACGCCTCGGTACCGAGGGCGAGCACCTCGAGGGATTCCGAAGCGACGCGCTGATCGCGGAACGTGCCGGTTATCGAGGGGGATGTCATCGGTGGTGTCGTGGCAACGCAGTGCTCGTAGGCCGGGGCGCGGGACTGGCGGGCGCTCGCTTACGCCGCCTCATGGACGGTTCCGTCGACCGAGATGGTACCGTCCCCCCGAACTTCGACCGAGTGTCCTGCGTACTCGAAAGTGACGGCGGCGAACGCGTCCGAGTCGTCCCGGAACAGCTGGTCGAGGGCCTCGGGGTCGACCGCCTCGTACAGCGGATCGAGTTCGAGCGGGTCGGTGCCGGTCGTGCTTGCGAGCGCATCGATGACGCGGAGACTGGGCGAGTCGTTGTGGTGATCCAGAGCAGATTCTACCATCTTACTCCAACGAAGGCGAGGAAGGGGCATTTTCCTGTTTACTATATGCGTTCGGTCGTCGGCCTGCGGACGCTACATGTATAGCCCCGGACCCGGTCCGACCGACGTCGAGTGCACGACGGCGAGAGAGCGTTCCCGCCGCCGGATACCGGTTGCGGTCGGTCCGGCGGTCGAGAACGCACCCAACATATAATCGCTGACACTGTGTATTGCGGGTATGTGCCACAGTTCGACCCCGCCCCTCGCGATCGGTGCCGGATGGCGGCTCCGTAACGACCGATCCGCACGATCCGGTCGGTTCGGCCGGGACGGGTGGTGGCTCGCGGCGACTGTCGCCCTCGCGGCGTTCGCGGTCATCGGTGGCCTCGAGTCGACGCCGGCCGTCGACCCCCTCCGGTTCGGCCCCGTCGCGATCGGTTCGGCCCTCCCGTTTCCCGCGCTCCCGGCGGTGCTCGGGCTCGCCGCCGGCGGCAACGATCGACTCGGCCCCGTCGAGCGCCTCACTGACGACGTCAGAACGGTCGCCGGCGCGCTCGAGGACGCCGAGAGCGTCGCGGACGCGGACCGGCGATTTCCGGCTGTCGACGCCGAACTCGAGCGGGACGACGAACTCGGCGAGCTGTCGGCGGCGGTCGACGACCTCGCGGCCGTCCTCGACGAACGGGTCGAGCAACTGGCCGCGAACGAACGCTCCGGGGAGGCGCTCGACCGGATCGCGTCCGATGCCGACCTCGAGCCCGAAGAGACGATCCGGCGGCTCCTCGAGATCGGTCGCGAACGGCTGGGCGTCGAGGCAGGGTTCGTCGCGCGACGGAATCCCGACCGGAGCCGCTACGAGGTACTGATCGCGGAGGGAAGCGAGGTCGTTCTCGAGGGCGCACACGCGCCGATCGAACGGGAACACGGCGGACGGGAAGACACCGGCGATTCAGGCGATTGCACCGACGGGACCGTCGAATTCACCGACGGTTCCGGGGCCGAACTCGAGGTCTCCGACGGGGCCCACCCCATCTGCGGAGCCTGGGCCGACCGGGGCGTCGAGTGGGCCGCCGGCGGACGGATCGACGTCGACGGGGAGCCCTACGGGACAGTCTGTTTCGTCGATCGCGAGCCACGCGAAGCGCCGTTTACCGGGATCGAACGGACGTTCGTCGACCGCGTTCGGCGGCGGTTGAGCCACGTCCTCGAGCGCCGGGAGTACGAGCGGGAGCTTCGGCTCAAGACCCGGGCGCTCGATTCGGCACCGATCGGCGTCACGATCACGGACCCCGACGAGCCGGACAATCCCATCGTCTACGCCAACGAGGAGTTCGAGCGGCTAACGGGGTACTCGCCGGCGGAGTACCTCGGGCGGAACTGCCGGTTCCTCCAGGGGGAGGGGACCGATCCCGAACGGGCCGCCGAGCTACGTGATGCCGTCGAGGCCGCGGAACAGACGACCGTCGAACTTCGCAACTATCGGGCGGACGGGACGCCGTTCTGGAACCGGGTGACGGTCACCCCGCTCGAGGACGACGCGGGGGCGGTCACCCACTTCATCGGGTTCCACGAGGACGTCACCGAGCGCAAGCGCCGCGACCGCGAGCTCCGCGAGCGGGAACAGGAGCTGTCGGCGCTGATGGACAACGTCCCCGGGATGGTCTACCGGTGTCGAAACGAGCCCGACTGGCCGTTCGAGTTCGTCAGCGGTGGTGCCGAGGAGATCACCGGCTACGAGCCCGCGGAACTGGTCGACGGCGACGTCAACTGGGGACGGGACGTCCTGGTCGGGAACCGGGACGATCTCTGGGACGACGTCCAGCGTGCGCTCGAGAACCGGGAGCCCTACCGGGTGACGTACCGGATCGAGACCGCCGACGGCGAGCGCCGGTGGCTGAGCGAACAGGGGCGTGGCGTGTTCGACGAGGACGGCCAACTCGCGCACCTCGAGGGGGCAATCGTCGACATCACCGAGCAGGTCGAGAACGAACGGGCGCTCGAGCGGACCCGCGGACTGCTCGAGCAGGCCCAGCGGATCGCCGGCGTGGGCGGCTGGGAACTCGACGTCCGGGAGGACGAACACGAGGTAACGTGGACCGAGGAGACGGCACGGATCCACGGGCTCCAGCCCGGGACCGTCACCGACCTCGAGCGGGGGTTCGAGGGCCTGCTCGACTACTACCACCCGGACGATCGACCGAAACTCGAGGCGGCGATCGAACGGGCCATCGAGGACGGCGAGCCCTACGACCTCGAACTGCGGCTGATCCGGGCCGACGGCGAACAGCGGTGGGTGCGGACGATCGGGGAGCCGATCGCCGACTGCGGGCGACAGTCCGCGGCACGGACGGGATCGGACGGGGACGATCGCGACGACGGTGCGCCCGAGGGTGTAGACGGGGACGTCGACATCGACGCCGTTCGCGGCTCCATTCAGGACATCACCGAGCAGAAGGAACGCGAGCAGGACTTAGAGCGAACGCGGGCCTTCCTCGAGCGGATCCAGACGATGGCCGACATCGGCGGCTGGGAGCTCGACATGCGGACGGATCCGCCGACGCCGACCTGGACGGACGAACTGTTCCGGCTCCACGGGATGCCCGACGACGAGGAGCCCGACCTCTGGGAGGCGATCGACAGATACCACCCGGACGACCGGGAGACGGTACGCGAAGCCCTCGAGTCGGCCATCGAGAGCGAGACCATCTACGACCTCGAGGCGCGGATACAGCCGGAGCCGGACGAGATCAGGTGGGTCCGCGGGTTCGGCGAGCCGATCTTCGAGGACGGCGAACTCGTCAAGTACCAGGGTGCGCTCCAGGACATCACCGACCGGAAGGAACGGGAACTCGCCCTCGAGTCGCTCCACGAAGTGGCCAGGGGGCTGCTCGGTACGGAGACGGTCGGGGACGTCGCGGAGACGGTCGTCGACGCCACCGACGACCTCCTCGACGCGCCGGGCGTCGCCCTCTACGTGCTCGATGCCGAGGTCAACCGGCTCGTCCCGATCGCACGCACCGAGGCGTTCGAACGGCTCTCGAGCGACGACCCGTCGGCTGCCGTCGGGAACGGCGATTCGGTCCTCTGGAACGCCTTCGTCACGGGGGTACAGACCGTCGTCGACGACGCGGTCGCGTTCGACCGCTCCGAGGCCTTCGAGACGGGCGTCGAGAGCGCCGTCGTCGTCCCCATCGGCGACCACGGCGTGTTCGCGGTCGCCTCCGACGGGGAGCCGATCGACGTCGAGGCCCGGCGGCTGATCGAGACCCTGGGCGCGACGACCGAAGCCGCGCTCGACCGCCTCGAGAGCGAGGCCAACCTGCGGGAACGCGACGCGGAACTCGAGGCGCGCAACCGCCGGCTGCGACGCCAGATCACGATCAACGAGACCATCAGACGGATCAACCAGTCGCTGATCGGCGCGACGAGTCGGGCCGAGATCGAACGCACCGTCCCCGAGCAACTGGTCGCGGTCGAAGAGGTTGCGTTTGCCTGGATCGGCCGGTCGGGACCGGACGGCGAGTCCCTCGAACCCCGCGGGTGGGCCGGCGACGGCGAGGAGTACCTCGATCTCGTTTCGCTCGATGCGGCGGGGGCCGGCGACGCGGACGGGGACGGATCGATCCCCCCGGCCGTCAGAACCGCCAGCAACGAGGAGACGACCGTCGTCGAGAACGTCGTCGAGGACCTCCAGCGCGAATCCTGGCGCAAGCGCGCCCTCGAGGCCGGGTTCCAGTCGGTCGTCAGCGTCCCGCTGGCCGTCGAGGAGTACTCCTACGGCGTCCTGACCGTGTACGCGACCGAGCCCGACGCGTTCACCGGCCTCGAGCGGACGGTGTTCGGTGAACTCGGCGAGGCCATCGCGAACGCGATCACGGCGACGAAGACCCGCGAGGCGCTGCACGCCGAGACGGTCGTCGAACTCACCCTCGAGATCCCCGATTCGACCGACGTCCTCTCCCGGATCGCGTCGCTGACCGACGCCCGGGTCGAGTACGAGGGGCTCGGTACCCACTCCGACTCCGACTCCGACTCCGACTCCGACTCCGGCGACGACGCGCTACTGTTCTTCGAGACCCGCGGGGCCGACCCCGACGCGGTCGCAGCGGTCCTCGAGGACCTCGTGTCGGTGTCGGAGTATCGGTTGCTCAGTGCCGACACGAACGGGGATAACGGGGGAGAAAACGAAGATAAAGACGAAGACGAAGACGAAAACGAAAACGAGGAGGCAACCTGTCGATTCGAAGCACTCGTTACCGGCCCCGTCATCGCCTCGTGGCTGGTCCGTCACGGCGGCAGCCCCCGGTCGATCGTCGCCGACGGCGCGGAGACCGTCGTCACCGTCGACGTCCCCGCCGGCACCGACGTCCGCGAGTTCGTCGAGACGTTCGCCGACCACACCGGCGACGCGGACCTCCGGCGTCGTCGCCACGTCGAACGCGCACTCCAGACTCGCCGGGAACTCGTCACCTCGCTGTTCGACGCCTTGACCGACCGCCAGCTCGAGGTCCTCCGGACGGCCTACTTCGCGGGTTTCTTCGAGTGGCCCCGGGAGAGTACCGGCCAGGAGGTCGCCGAGGCGCTGGGGGTGAGCCAGCCGACGGTCAACCGCCACCTCCGGATCGGCCAGCAACGCCTGTTACGACAGCTGTTTGAAGACGGTGCGGTCGCGGTCGGCGAGTAGCGAGCTCTCGCCGCCCGCGGGTGTTGACGAGCGTGACGGACGATCCGCTACAGAGCCGGCCCCATCGCCCGACACAGGAACGCCCAAAAGGCCAGTTCCCGTAGGGACGTGCATGGAAACCCCCTCGACGTCGACGTCCTCCTACCAGCGCGACGACGGGCCGGTACGGGCGACGCTCGTCGGCATCGGTCTGACCGTGTTCGGACTCCTCATGGCCAACGTCTTGACGACGCCGGCGTTCCTGTTCGATCCCGCCCTGCTCGAGGGGCTCGGGAACGGTTCGATCGCGGGCCGGACCCTCGCGCTGATCCTGAACTTCGTCGGGATGTTCCTGGCCGGCCTGCTCTACCTGCTGGCGACCGGCCGTGGGTTGGCGTGGATCGACCTGCGGATTCCGTCCCGACGCGACTGGAAGTACATCGTCGCCGGCGGCGTCGGCAGCCTCGTCTTCCTGTTCGCGTTCAACATCGTCACGACCCTGCTCGAGGTGTCGGCCGCCGAAAGCCAGATAATGGAGATCATCGGGGGAGACCAGACGATGATCCTGATCATGATCGTCGTCGTCTTCCTGTTCAACGCGCCGGCCGAGGAGTTCCTCTTCCGGAACGTGATACAGAAGCGGTTGTACGCCGCGTTCACCCGAATGCAGGCGGTCGTCGTGGCGAGTGTCATCTTCGCGCTCGTCCACTTCCCCATGTACGTCGCCTTCGCCGACTCCCTCCTCTCGACGCTTGCGTCCCTGACGGTGATGTTCGGCGGCGCGCTCATTTTCGGCTACGTCTACGCGAAGACGGACAACCTCCTGGTCCCGACGGCCGCCCACGCGGTGCTCAACGCCTTCCAGTTCACCGTCCTCTATCTCGCCATCGAGTACGGCATCGAGGAAGTGCAGGCCGAACCGGCGACGCTGGCCGAGGTCGCCGACGCGGTCTGGACCGTCGCTGTAGCCCTGGCATAGCCCTCGAGTCCCCGACCGCTGTCCGTTCCTTTATTATTCGGCGCCGGTGAGAGAGGTGTATGTCCCACGCGAAGGGCGACCGCCGCGAGCGGGAACTCGTCAACGAACTCGACGAGGCCGGCTTCGCGGTGATGCGAGCGCCTGCAAGCGGCTCCGCGACGGAACGCGAACTCCCAGACGTACTCGCCGGCGACGGCGAGACGTTCTACGCCATCGAGGCGAAATCGAGTTCGGGCGACCCCATCTACCTCTCCGGCGAGGAGGTCGAGGCACTGACCTACTTCGCGCAGAACTTCGGCGCGAAACCGCGCATCGGCGTCCGGTTCGACCGCGAGGACTGGTACTTCTTCCACCCCGCGGACCTCCACGTCACCGACGGCGGCAACTACCGGGTCAAGAAGGAGACCGCCCTGGCCGACGGCACCGACTTCCCCGAGTTCGTCGGCGACAGCGAGAAGGTCACTCTCGAGGAGGTCGGCGAGGACGGGGACGACGGCCACGACGAGGACGTCCTCAGGGTTCTGAACGCCGTGAAACAGGGGACGATGGAGATCGAGGAGGGGGCCGACCTGCTCGAGTGACTAACTATCGTCGAGCGTAGTCGACGACGTTACAGCGGTCGTCGACCACGAGTTCGAGGCGGTCTTCCTCGAACTCGAAGCCGAGTTCGAGACGCGGCGGCTCTTCGAGAAGCGCCGCGTCAGGGTCGAGCAACGGGGTGAGCTCCCAGATGTACGTCGTTCGGGGATCGAGACCGACGTCGAACAGCGTCGCGACGACGACAGGGTGACCGATCAGTACGATTCCCGCGTTCAGATGTGTCACGTCGCCACACTCCCGACACTCGAACGTGACGTCCAGATCCGGATTGTGAGCGACCGGTTCGCGTGCCGACGCCGCGGTAAGCATTGCTTCGACCCGCCCTCGACACAGTTTGCAGAGGCCGCGATTCAACGCCTGGACGCGCAGTCGGAGATGATCGTTGATCGCACGCGGGACCGCTGGCGACTCGTGGCTCGCGAGAACGACGGGCGGGACCGGCAGCCGAAAAATAAGGCTCTCACAGGCCTCACACTCGAGGATACAGTGACCGTCCTCGTACCGGATCGTCACGGCCTCGTCACAGAATAGGCAGGAGCCGGCTTCGATGGTCTCGGCCTCGAGACGGTCAGCAGCCGTGTAACGTCCGGAGAGGACTGCTCCGATCACGTCTCGACCGGCAAACGTGAGGGCGTAGCCGCTGTCGACGGTCCGGACGAATGCCGGCGTCAGCCTGTCGAGGTGGTAACTGAACTTCCCCGAGTCGCGGGTGTCGACCCGTTTGAACAGGTCAGAAAACGCGAGTGTGTCCGACTCGGCCTCCCAGAGCCGCTGGAGAATCTCGAGTCGGAGTTCGTGTGCCAATAGCTCGAAGACATCCTCGAGTTCGCTCGCTACCGGACCGTGTTCCGACACGGCGGAGAACACGTCGCGGAAGCTCATTAAGAGTTCTGGAGCGAGTCTACGCGGCAAAAGTGTCAATAGTTCAACTTAAATGCAGCTCAGATGACACTTATCGTCGATCAGGGCCGAGATGTCGCCATGGATTCGATCTCGAATTATCTGCGGGCGGTATTGTATGGGAGCCGAAATGATCGTCCGCGAGCGCTCTGGCGCGGGCTGGTTCCGTTTCTGGTCATGCTCGGACTGACGTTCGTCGGGATGACGGTGTACGTCTCAGTTGTGGGGTCGGTCGTCCGGGCCTGGGACCTGCCCTTCACCAGAAGCCACGACCTGTTCGTAGTGGGACTCATCGCGCTGGGGAGTTTCGGAGCGGCATTCCGGCTGGCAAAGCGTATCGATCGCCGGGAGTACGTGGAGTACGGACTCGAGAACTCGTGCTCCTGGTGGACCGATCTCGTCGGCGGACTCCTGATCGGGTTCGGGATGGCTGCGATTCCGTCGATCGTCGGCGTCGCGCTTGGCTACGGAGAGGTGACAGAGGTTTTTCGAGCCGCCGCCGGCACCGGCGTAGTGGTACTGGGCGCGTTCTCGCTGTTCGGACTGCTCGTCAACGTCGTCGGCGAAGAACTCCTTTTTCGGAGCGTCATGCTCCAGAACTTCGCCGAGGGGATGGCTACCCGGTCGTACCCGACGACGGGCGCAGTGACGGTCGCCCTCGTGGGCAGTAGCGTCGTGTTCGGTCTGTATCATATCGTCTTCCAGGGCGGTGGCGGGTACGAGGGCCGCAGTCTCGCGCTCGTGATCTCGAGTGCGCTGTTCGGCCTCGTCTGGGGGATCGCGTACATGGGCACCGGAAAGATAGCACTCCCGCTCGGGATGCACCTCGGATACAACGTGACGAATGGACTCGTGCTCTCTATCCCGCCGATGGCCGCGGATGCCACACTTCCGACGTTGGTCGTGGTCGGAGCGATCGAGGAATGGTTCTGGGAGTCGTACGCACTCGTTGCCCTCCGAACGATCGTCGTACTCGGGTTGCTCTTCACGTGGCTCCTGGCCGTTCACGGACGCGTTCGAATCGTTGAGGACATCGCTGACCCCGGCACTACTGGCAGAGCCTCACCGAAAGCGACCGACACCGCCGGTTCGGCTGGCGACGACGATTGATCAGACGGTCGGGGCCGCCTCGAGGTCCTCGACCGAAATCGCCTCGTACCGGACGACCGCGTCGAACGCCTCGAGCGGGAACCGATCGCCGCTCGTGATCCCCCGCGCCTCCCGGTCTTCGAGTTCGTTCGCGACGAAGCGGGTGGCCACGAGCGCCAGTCGACCCTCGCCGTCCTCGATTTTCGCCTGTGCCTCAGCCAGCAACAGCGCCGCCGTGAAGACGTCGAAGACGTAGTGTGCCAGCCGCTTTGCCGACAGCTGTGCGTAGTCGGCGTCCTCGCCCGCGAGCGTCACCAGCGCCGTCTCGAGGTCGTGGAACTCGGCCTCGACCGTCTCGGCGGCGTCGGTAAGCGCCGGGTGGGTGACCGACGCGAGTCGCTCTTCGACGGCCTCTCGGAACGGTTCGTGGGCGTCCTCGCGCTCGAGGGCCCGGAGCACGTCCAGCGAGAGGATGTTCTCGGTGCCTTCCCAGATCGGCAGGACCTGGGCCTCCCGCAGGAGACGGTTGGTGACGAAGTCGTCGACGTAGCCGTTGCCGCCCTGGATCTCCATCGCGTAGGAGGCGGTGTCGACGGCCATCCGCGCGGTGCGGAGTTTGGCGACGGGGATCAGCAGGCGCATGAGCCGGTAGGCGTCCTCGGCGTCCGCTTCCGTATCCGCGCCCCGTTCGGCACGTTCCCGCTCGGAGAAGAGCCGCGCGGCCTCGAAGACGAACGCCGTCGCGGCCTCGTGATCGACGGCCATGTCCACCAGGTCCTCGCGCATCAGCGGGTACTGGTCGATCGTCTCGCCGAACGCCTCCCGGTTCGCGGCGTGGATCTTGCTCTCGAGCAGCGCCCGGCCCATGATCCCGCAAGAGGCCGCGGCGTTCGACAGCCGCTCTAAGTTCAGCATCTCGGTCATCTCCTTGAAGCCGCGTTCCTCCTCGCCGACGAGGTAGGCCTTCGCGCCCTCGAGTTCGACCTCCCCGGTCGGGACGGAGATCGTCCCGAGTTTGTCCTTGAGCCGCCGATAGCGTTGCTCGTTGACCGCGTCGGGGTCGAGGGGGCCGTTCTCGAGTCGGTCGCCCTTGGTCCACGGGCCGTCCGCCGCGTCTGGATCGGCGTGGGGAACGAGGAACATCGAGAGGCCGTCGGTCCCCTCGGGTGCGCCTTCGGTGCGGGCCAGCGCGAGCGTCCCCTCGGCGTCGATGTTCGAGCAGAACCACTTCTCGCCCGTGAGCCGCCAGCGGTCGGCCTCCTCGTCGTACTCCGCACGGGTCTCGGTCGCGCCGACGTCGCTGCCGCCTTGCTTCTCGGTGAGGAACATCGCGCCCTCGATCACTTCCTCGTAGTCGCGGCTGGTCAGTGCCTCGTAGTAGTCCGCGAGCGAGCCGTCGTCGAACTTCTCGAGGACGAGCGCCGCGCCCGCGGTCATCGCGACCGGGCAGTCGAAGCCGGGGTCCGCATACGAGAGCAAATACTGCATCGCGAGGTTGTGTGCGAGCGGCATCGGCTCGTCGCGACCCGGCGGAGCCTCGAACGCGTCGGCGACGATCCCGCGATCGTACGCGAGACGCTCGGTCTCGAGCAGTTCCGCGGGGTACCGGACGCGGTTCACGACGTCGCCGTGTTTGTCGTAGCTCTCGAGTTCGGGGCCGTGGTCGTCGACGTAGTCGGCGTTGTCGGCGATCGTGTGGCCGACGACGTCGCCGAACTCGGCGAGTCGTGGTTCGGCCCACTCGAACTCGTCGGCGGCGTAGATCCGCCGGAGTTCGCGCCGGATAGCGCGATCGAGGTCCCAGTAGTTGACGTGCCGTCCCTCCTCGAACTCGCCGTAGTCGATGGCCGAACTCATACCGTGGTAATCCCCCACGAACGTCGATAAAACCGGGGTAAACAAACGGCCCGTCGGTGTTCGTCCGTTTCTCCGCGCGGTCGACCGCCCCGCTCCATGCGGGAAACTCTCATGATCCCCGGCGTCGTCTGCTCCCCTATGACTTCGGACGACCGAACGACCGTCGAAGACGTCATGTCGACCCCGCTCGAGACGATCGCGGCGGACGCGACGGTGATGGAAGCGACCAGTCGGATGCGGGAGAAGGACATCAACGCGCTCGTGGTCCGGACCACCCCGCGGGCGATAATCAGCAGTACTGACGTGCTCGATGCCGTCTCGGAAGGGAAAGACCCCACGAGCCTCGAGGTCGCGGACGTGATGACGACCGACGTCGAGACCGCCGCGCCGGACCTCTACATGGAGGAGGTCGCCGCGATGATGACCACCTACGGGATCAAACACCTCCCGGTCGTCGACGACGACTACGTGGGGATGGTCTCCTCGACGGACGTCACCGCGCACCTCTCGTAGGCGCGGCTACCGCTTGCCGTCCGTGTCCGCGGCCTTCTCGAGTCGCGTCCGCGGGAAGACGTAGACCTTCAGCGACGAGGGGACGACGCCGTTGGGTTCGACGTTTGCATGCGGGTAGACCGCGCCGACGACCGGCACGTCGGGGTCGTAGTCCTCGTTCGTCCAGTAGTCGGCGACGGTCCGGTCGGCCGCCGGGATCTCGACCGCGTCGGCCCGGTACTCCGAGACGTCGACGACGGTGAGCCGATCGCCCGTCTCGCGGTCGACGACGGTATCGCCCGGGTAGATCGCGTGCTCGTCGCAGTAGGCCGGTTCGATCGCCTCGTCCTCGTCGACGAACACCGGCGCGTCGCAGTCGTGACACTCTAGCGCGATTTCGCCCGGCGGCGGCGTGCGTCCTTCGGTGATCTCGATGGCGACGCGACGGACGTGCTTGCACCGACCGCCGCGGAAGACGTGGTCGGGACAGGTACAGCGTCCGGCCTCGAGGTCGACGAGATAGGTGTTGTCGCTGGCGGATTCGACCTCGTAGAGTCCGTCGCCCAGCGGGAGCACCGACATCGGTTCGGTGCGGGCCCGAAGCGATCGCTGCTCGAGGCGGTCGACGTCGGGAGACGATACGGGAAGCGGTGCTTTCGGTGATGCTTTTGTTTTCATGGATGCATCGGGGTGCTCGCAGTCGGTCGGCGGGCTATTCGACTTCACTAGGCACTCGAGCCCTATAACGGCCCCGCCGGGTGTTAGCGGGACTGTCCGTCCGGAATTCCGACCTGATTCGATCGGAACGCTCCGGATCGCCTCGGGAAGTTCTAAAGGGAGGACTCCGTTGACTCGGGTATGGGACTGCTGGACGGACTCCGGGCCGCCCTCGGCCTCCGTGCCGAAGCCGACGCGAGCCGCGACGCCGACCCCGACGACCTGTTCGGGATGAGCACCGCCTACCTGACGATGGAGGCTGAACTCGGCTACGAGTCGGCCGACGTCGGCGCGCTCTGTTTCTCCGGCGTCGACTCCCACAGCTTCCGGGAAACCGTCGACGAGGTCGAAGCCATCCTCGAGGCCGGACAGGACGAGACCGGCACCGCGTTCTCGGTCTCCGAGGACGACCACGGCTACCACTGGGTCGTCCTCGAGGACGACGACCCCGAGGACCTGATCACGAGCATGCACTTCGCCGCGGACACGTTCATCGAGCACGGCTACGGCTCGCGACTGCTCGCGGCGGTCTTCGCCTACAGGGGCCGTGACGGCCCTGCCTACTGGATCTACTCGTTCCGCCGAGGCGCGTACTACCCCTTCGCGCCTCGGTCCGGCCGGGAACGGGACTCCAGCGCGGAGTTCAAACTCGAGTCGGCGCTTGACGGCGAACTCGAGATCGAACGCGACAAGGAGTACTGGTACCCGCTGTGGCCGAGCGCGAGCGGGACGCATCCCTGGGAGTGAGAGGGAACCAAATTCTTTTGGAAGAGCTCGTATTACCCTGGGACCGGAAGGAGGAAGTACGGCAGGACGCCGACGCCACATCATCATCGCTGCGCCATACACAGCGGTCTTCGGTGCCTGCCGGGTTTTCCCCCTTCCGTTCCCCCTTCCGAACGACGTCCCCTCGAGCCCCGCGGCTCCGCAGTGGCCCGACGACCCCGTACGACGCCGGAGATCCGTTCCATTATACCGATCCGACGAGTAGCCCCGCGCAGTGACGACCTGGGACCAGCACAAGGGCGACGCGCACAATGCGGGCGTCCGTCGCGACCTCGAGGGACCGCTCCGGGTCGAGTCCGCCTGGACCGCCGACCTCGCCGGGGCCGTCGGCTCGCCGGTTCTCGACCGCGAGGCCGTCTTCGTCGGCACCGAGCGCGGGAACTGGTACGCGCTCGAGCGCGAGAGCGGTCGTCGCCGGTGGGTCTTCGAGACGTCCGGCGGTCCGGCCGCGACGCCGGTCGTGGCGCGCAACCGGGTCTACGTCGCCACCGCGGACGGGACCGTCCACGCGCTCGAGGCCGCGACCGGCGACGAAGCCTGGGCCGCGGCGCTGCCCGGCGCGGACTCGAGTTCGCTCACCGTCGCCGACGGGCGGCTGTACGTCGGCCACACGGCGGGTGCGTCCGCGATCGCGCTCGCGCTCGAGAGCGGCGCCGGTAGCGTGCTCGAGGAGCCCGAAGACGGGACCGCCGAGCCGGGTGAGATCCGCTGGACTCACGAAACCGACGCGCCGGTCGTCGGCCGCCCGGCGGTAGGCGACGGGGACGACGGCCAAAACCGGTTCGGCGAGCCCGAAAACGCGAACTCGCTCCCGGACCCGACCGCGGACCCGACCGCGGACCCGAGTTCGGGCACCGAACCCGACGTCGACCTCGAGACCGGGTTCGACACCGACTTCGACCGCGGTTCGGCGGCGTCCCGCGTGTTCGTCGCCGACGAAGACGGGACCGTCCACGCGCTCGAGGCCGCGACCGGCGACGAAGAGTGGACCGCCCCGACCGACGGGGTCGCGACCGGCGGGCCGACGGTCGCCGACGGGCTGGTCTACGTCGCCGGCGACGACGGCACGCTGCTCGCGCTGGACGCCGACTCCGGCCGGGCGTGGTTCTCCTACGACATCGATGCCGCCTTCACCGGTTCGGCGACGGTGCTGCCCGACGTGGATACGACGTTCGTCGGCGCGACCGACGGCTACCTCCACGTCACCGACACGTCGTTCGGCCGGCGCAAACTGCGTGGCTGGCTCTTCTCGAAGAAGGGCGTCGAGTTGGACGGGCCAGTCCGCGGGAGCCCGGTCGTCGTCGGCGACGTCGTCTGTGTCGGCGACGAGACCGGCTCGCTGTACGGACTCGACACGGCCGACGACTGCACCCACCTCTGGCACTTCGACACCGGGACCGCCGTGACGGCGACCCCCGCGGTCGGCGACCGACAGCTGTTCGTCGGCACCGAGGACGGCCGCTTTCACTGCCTGACCTGGAGCGACGACGACCGGTGACCGTAGTCAGCCCTGGACCCGAGCCCGGTCTCGACGACCGCCGATCCGCGCCTCTTCCTCCCTAAACCCGTTGACCGCCTCAGGACGATCAGCGCGCCCTCCGGCACTTTCACTTTCACTTCCCTGTTAACGAGGGTTTATGGGGGGTCCGGCACAACGACGGAGTATGCCCGAAGCAGATCTCGAGGAACTCCCCGGCGTCGGACCGGCAACAGCAGACAAACTCCAGGACGCAGGCTTCGACTCCTTCCAGAGTCTCGCCGTCGCCTCGCCCTCCGAACTGTCGAACACGGCCGACGTCGGCGAGTCCACCGCCGCGGACATCGTCAACGCCGCCCGCGACGCCGCCGACGTCGGCGGCTTCGAGACCGGTTCGACCGTACTCGAGCGGCGAAACAAGATCGGCAAACTCTCCTGGCATATCGACGAGGTCGACGAACTCCTCGGCGGTGGGATCGAGACCCAGTCGATCACCGAAGTGTACGGCGAGTTCGGGTCCGGCAAGTCCCAGGTGACCCACCAGATGGCCGTCAACGTCCAGCTTCCCAAGGAGGTCGGCGGCCTCCACGGCAGCGCGATGTTCATCGACAGCGAGGACACGTTCCGTCCCGAGCGGATCGACGACATGGTTCGGGGTCTTCCGGACGACGTCATCGAGGCCACCCTCGAGGACCGCGACATCGAGGGGTCGGCCGACGACGAGGAAGCGCTCGACGAACTCGTCGACGCCATCCTCGAGAAGATCCACGTCGCGAAGGCGTTCAACTCCAACCACCAGATGCTGCTGGCCGAGAAGGCCCAGGAACTCGCGAGCGAACACGAGGACTCGGAGTACCCCATCCGCCTGCTCTGTGTCGACTCCCTGACGGCCCACTTCCGCGCCGAGTACGTCGGCCGTGGCGAACTCGCGGACCGCCAGCAGAAGCTCAACAAGCACCTCCACGACCTCGACAAGGTCGGCAACCTCTACAACGCGGCCGTGATCGTCACGAACCAGGTCGCCTCGAACCCCGACTCGTTCTTCGGCGACCCGACGCAGCCGATCGGGGGGAACATCCTCGGCCACAAGTCGACGTTCCGCATCTACCTGCGCAAGTCCAAGGGTGACAAGCGGATCGTCCGCCTGGTCGACGCACCGAACCTCGCCGACGGCGAGGCGGTCATGCGCGTCCAGGACGAGGGACTGAAGCCGGAGTAACGCGCCTCGAGGCGGAGGTTCACGGCCCTTACCGTTCGAGCGCGAGCCCCTCGAGCGCCGCCCGTCGTTTCTCGGCGACGCTTTCGATCCGCTCTTTCTTGTCCTCCGGATCCTCGAGCCCGTCGAGCCAGTAGAGCGCGCTATAGAAAGCCACGAGCCGGCCGATTTCCTCCTCCGCGAGCAGTCCGAGGTCGTCGGCCGCGGACTCGTAGATTACCGGCGGGTCGACTCGAGTCGTGACCCGCTCGTACCCTCCGTCCGCGATCAACTCGTCGAGGTGGTCGTAGGCCCGTAGCTCCTCGGCGAACGCGCGGCGAAGTCGACGGGTGGCGTCCCGCTCGCGTTTCCAGTAGAGCAGGTAGGAGCCGGTGGCGGTGGCGATTGCGCCGATGATCGCCCCCAGCACGAAGCCGATGGCGGTCTCGACCATGCACGGACGTGCGCCGCCACGGGGGTAAGCGTGTGCCCGGCGACGGCCGTCGAGCGGGGAGCACCGAAACGGAACGGAAGAACAGCGAACGGCGGACCCGGGAGCCGACGTCGGCTAGTCCTCGGTCGTCGTCTTGTCGACGTCGAGTTCGCCCCGGTGGATCTCCGCGCCGTCCTGGGCGACCTTTTCCGCCAGGACGGCACACTTGACCCGCATCGGTGAGATGTCGACCCCGAGCATGTCGATGACGTCGTCACGGTCCATCTCGAGCAGTTCCTCGACGGTCTTGCCCTGGAGTTCCTTCGAGAGCATGCTCGCCGAGGCCTGGCTGATCGCACAGCCGTCGCCGGAGAAGGCGACCTGCTTGATGGTCTCCTCGTCGTCGCTTTCGCCGTCTTCCTCGAGTTTTACGTCGATCCGAATCTCGTCGCCGCACATCGGGTTCTCGCCGACGTGGGTGAAGGTGGGATCCTCGAGTTCCCCGTAGTTACGGGGGTTCTTGTAGTGGTCGAGGATCTGCTGTCGGTACATGTCCGAGCCCAGTCCCATTGGTATCTGCGAATAGATCGGTGAGTTGTAAAAGGGTTCCGGGGCCGGCGGCGTGCAGATACCGAAATCGGTTACGTCACCCTCTCTTCGATCGGGAGCGTACGAAAAACCGCAACGAGTGCTGTTGCTCGAGACGAAATCGGGAACCGGTTGTATCTCGGCGTGTGTCGAACGGTTGGTGGCCGATGCCGCTACGTCGACCCCTGGTCGGTCGGGGGGTTGAGGTAGCAGGCGTCGACGATGACGAGCACGCCGACGGTCGCAGCGACCAGCAGCGCCTGCGCCATCGAGAGGCTCGCCACGCCGGCGACGACCAGTGCAACCGCGAAAGCGACCGGCACGATTCCGAGCAACAGATCGTACCGGTCGGCCGCGGCGAGAACATCGACCAGGGCGTCGAACGGGTCCCGTTGGGGACGGCCGATACGTTTCTCGTGCATACGTTCTCACCTCGGCGTCGCGTTCGTACGAACAGAAGCGGCAAAAACCTACCGCAAGTTTGTTGTTGTTTTACACGGTCGACCGGCGGTCATCGGTCGCCCCGGACCTCCGCGTCGAACCGGTCGACGTACTCCCGGACGAACGACGCGCGCTCGTCGGCGAGTTCGCGGCCGACGTCGGTGTACATCCGGTCGGGCAGGTCGAGGATCTTCTCGTGGATGTGACCGTACTGGCTCTCGCCGTCCGAATCGGTCCCCGACGTGGCGTCCGGAACGGCGTCCGGCCCGTGGATCGGGGATCCCATCTCGCCGCCGTAGGAGAACACGCGGGCGATCCCGACCGCCCCGAGCGCATCGAGGTTGTCGGCGTCGGACAGCAGTTTCGCCTCGAGCGTCCCGGGTTCTGGATCGGTCGAGTACCGGTGTGCGGCGACGCAGTGCCGAACGCGGTCGACGACGTCGGGGTCGGCTCCCAGGTCCTCGAGGATCCGTTCGGCCTCGTTCGCCCCCCAGGCCCCGTGGTCGTCGATCTCGCCGCGATCCTCCTTCGACCGGCCGACGTCGTGGAGGAGGACGGCGAGTTTCAGGACGCGGTCGTCGACGTCGGCGGAAGAACGCCGTTCGACGAGCGTCTCCGCGAGGGTCTCCACGCGGCGCACGTGGGTCCAGTCGTGTGCGGGAGGAGCGTCTTCGAAGTACGGGCGGGCACGGCGTCTGACCTGCTCGAGCATGGCGACGGCGTGTTTCGCCGAACGAGGAATAAATGAACCGTTCCGTTTCGTTCCGATCCGTCCCGTCGTCGGTTCAGTCGTTCACCGACGCCGAGTCCCCGCGGTCGCCGGTGTCGGGCTCGTCGTCACGCTGGCGCTCGAGCCTTCGGTAGCCGTCGACCAGTTGCTCGGGGATCGCGCCTGCGTTCGCGTACAGCGAGTCGAAGACGACCGCGATCTCCTCGAACCGCGACCCTCGGGACGCCCGGAACGGTCTCCCCTCCCACCGGACGTAGTCCTCGCTCTCGAGCATCGGGAGGTGCGTATGCCGGAGTTGGACCTGCAGGTAGTCGTGGTCGACCGAAAGCCGAGGATTTACCGCAGCTTCCGGCAACGGGACCGACTCCTCGTCGGAGACGTCCATGAGCGCGTCGACGAGCTGCCGACGCGGTTCCGCTGCGAGGGCCGTGAACGCACGGTTCCATCGGCGAACGACCCGTTCGGGGTCCCGCTCCCGGTCGAGAGACATACCCGACTATGCCAGAAACACTGTAATAAAAATTAGTGTAGGTATGGGCCGTTCGACGAGCGTCGCCCGCTCCGCGGGCCTACGCGAACAGCTGCCGTGCGTCGTCCAGCGCCGCGACCAGCTTGTCGACCTCCTCGCGCGTGTTGTAGACGTAGAACGAGGCTCGCGTCGATGCCGGAACGCCGAGCTTGTCGTGCAGCGGCTGGGTGCAGTGGTCCCCCGCCCGGACCGCGACCGTGTGATCGTTCAGGATCGAGGTCAGGTCGTGGGCGTGCACGCCCTCGAGGTTGAAGCTGACGAGGCCGCCACGATCCGAACCGGCCTCGGGGCCGTAGATCTCGACGTCGCCCTCGGCGTCGAGGCGGTCGTAGGCGTAGGCAGCGAGTTCCTGCTCGTGGGCCCGGATACGGTCCATCCCGATGTCCTCGAGCCAGTCGACCGCCGCGTGGAGGCCGACCGCTTCCGCGATCGGGGGCGTCCCGGGTTCGAACTTCCAGGGGAGTTCACCCCAGGTCGACTCCTCGAAGGTGACCTTGCGGATCATGCCGCCGCCGTAGAGGTACGGCTCCATGTCCTCGAGCAGCTCCTGTTTGCCGTAGAGAACGCCGATCCCCGTGGGGCCGGCCATCTTGTGCCCCGAGAAGGCGTAGAAGTCGGCACCGATCTCTTCCACGTCGACCGGCCGGTTGGGGACGGCCTGTGCACCGTCGATGAAAGAGAGCGCGCCGTGTTCGTGGGCCAGATCGGTGAGTTCGCCCACCGGGTTGACGGTGCCGAGCGTGTTCGAGACGTGGACCGCCGAGACGATCTCGGTGTCGTCGGTGATCAGGTCGCGGGCATGGTCCATGTCGAGCCGGCCCGAGTCGTCGATCCGGATGTACTTCACGTCCGCGCCGGTGCGCTTGCCGATCTGTTGCCAGGTCACAAGCGAGGCGTGGTGTTCCATCTCCGTGAGGACGATCTCGTCGCCGGGCTCGAGTTCGTTCAGGCCCCAGGAGTAGGCGAGCAGGTTCTCGCTCTCGGTCGTGTTCTTGGTGAAGATGACCTCCTCGCGGCCGTCCGCGTTGATGAACTCGGCAACGCGGTCGTGGGCCTCCTCGTAGGCGATCGAGGCCTCCTGGCTCAGGTGGTGGATCCCCCGGTGGACGTTCGCGTTGTACTGACGGTAGTAGTCGCTCATCGCGTCGACGACCGGATCGGGCGTCTGGGTCGTCGCGGCGTTGTCGAGGTAGACGACCTGCTGGCCGTCGAACTCCCGCTGTAGGATGGGGAACTGCTGGCGGATCCCCTCGACGTCGAGCGACTCGAGGTCCTGGGAACTCATTACGTGACTAGCAAGTACCGCACACAAAACACTCCTTCGGTTCCGCCGGATCCCGTCGCTATCGCGGACGGCTGACGGTGTAAGCCGGCCCCGAACGCAACAGTGGTCGAAACCGATTTCGGTTTCTGTTTCGGTTTCGGTTTCTTCCTCGGTCGTGGGCGATCAGGCCGACACCTCGAGAATCCGCGCCCCACAGTCCTCGCAAGTGATCGCGTACACCTGGTGGGATCGACAGCAGGACTCGACCGTTTCCTCGTCGAGCGAGATCGACCCCTCACAGTCCGGACACCGGTCGACGAACGCCCGGAGCCCGCTCGCCAGTTGGCTCCGGTTCTCGAGCGCGAATCGATCCCAGTCCGGCAGTCGATCCTCGAGCACCCGGGCTCCGGCCAGGTCCGCGAGCGCGGCGGCCCCCGACTCCCACCGGGCGACCATACGGCCGTCGACGCGGGCGATCGCATGCTCGTCCGACTCCTCGAGGGCGAGGGAGTCGGGTTCGACTTCGAGGAAGCGCGCGACCTGTCGTTCGCGGTCGCCGTCCCGCAGTGCCTCGAGGTGGGCGTGCCAGTCCGTCTCGACGTCGTCCGTGAGACAGAGGTCGTCCTCGGGCCCGTCGCCGTCGAGTTCCTCGCAGGGGACGACGATCCCGTGCTCGCGGAACTGCCGTTCGGGATCGACAGGGTCGGGACCGTCGACGTCGTCCGGCGCGGCCGCGTCCTCGGCCCCGTCGTCGGCCTCGAGCGCCGTCCCGCCGGGTTCGGGGCCGGAGGCCGGCGCCTTGTCGAACTTCGCGAGCAGCCAGTCGGGGAAGTACCGCTTCGTCAGGGTCGGCGTCCCGGGAACCAGGTAACCCCGGAAGTAGATCGCGGCGAGCGAGACCGCGAGGACTGCGGGCGCTGCTGGAAGCGAGATGGCCGCGACCCCGAGCGCGAGAACCGTGGCGATCGCGACGTTGACCGCCGTGCAGGGGACACACCGGTTTTCGCCCGTGTACTCGGGCTGGCGCAGTCGCTCGAGCGGACTCGATTCGTTCGACCGGTCCCGGTTCGACCGTTCGGACTCCATACCCGGGGAGACCAGAGCGGGCGGCAAAAAGGTACGGCCCGTGACGTGTTCGACGCTCGCGGGCGTCAGTACAGCCGCAATAGCTGCGCGTGCAGCGTCGCCCCCACCTCGAGGACGTTCGCCTCGTCGACGAACCCCTCCTCGACGGCGAGTTCGACCGAGCGGGTGCCGACGATGTTTGCCACGTCGGCCCGCGCGAGGCTGTCGACGACGGCGTCCTCGTCGACCTCGTCGCCCCCGTAGAACTCCTCGGTGACGGTCAGCGAGACGGACTCGGACTCGAAGGTCTCGCCGAGTACCTCGGTGTCACAGACGGCGACGAGCAGCCCCTCCTGGGTCTCCCGTTCCTTGAGGATCATCGCTACTCGAGTTCGAACTCGCGGTCGCGCTCGGTGCGCTTCTCGCCGGTTCGCCGGCCGGGGTCCGCGAGGTCATCGAGCGGTTCCTCGCCGGCTTCGCCGAACGGGGCCTGTCCGCCGGGGCCTCCAGCGCCGCCGGCACCGCCTGCGCCAGCGCCGCCAGCCTGCCCACGGCCGTCCATGCGATCCTCCATGATCCGCTGTTCGGCCTGTTCGAGCATCTCGTTTGCCTCCTCGGCGATCTCCTCGGCCTCGTCGTACTCGCCGAGTTCCTCGAGGATCTCGGCTTTCTCCTCGAGGACCTTCGCGTTGCGCAGGCCGAGCCGGATCGCGTTGTCGATGCAGTGTAAGGCCTCCTCGGCCAGGCCACGCTCCGAGAGGAAGAACGCGCGGTTGAACCAGCCCTCGGCGAACCGCTCGTCGATCTCGACGGCTCGCTCGGCGTGTTCCAGGGCCTGGGCTGTCTCGCCGAACTCCCAGAGCGCGTACGCGAGGTTCGTCTCCGCGGTCGCGGCGTGTTCGCTCGAGTCGTCGATGCGCAGGGCCTCGCGGTGGGCCCCGATCGCCTCGTCGTACTCCTCGAGTTCGGCGTGGGCGACGCCCTTGTTGACCCACGCCTCCTGTTCGACGCGGTCGTCGTCGGCGAAGGAGGCAGCCCGCTCGAAGGCCTCGGTGGCCTGCTCGTAGCGGTTGATCTGCATGTAGTTCAGGCCGACGTCGATGAGTTCGTTCGCGTCGACGTCCTCGTGGTCGATGGTGTGCTCGTCGAGCGTGTCCGTCACCACCCGGGAGTCGACGGGGTCGACCTTCGACGGGTCGACGCCGAGTTCGGGCGGGTCGAGGTCGAACTCGTCGTACGGATCGTCGAACCCCTCCCCTTCGGAGAAGCTGTGATCGCGGTCGTCCGCTGGGTCGGTCATCGGAGAAATTTGGCGACGCGGACTGTTAAGGTCTGCGACCCGCGAAGCGCCGCCGGCGGGGCGGGCTCACGCCCGGCCGCCGAGCCGCCTGGTGAGCGACCGGACCGACTGGGTGACCTCCGCGGGGTGGGGCAGCCCCAGGCGGTAGCGGACCCGGTCCTGGCGCTTGAACGGCTCGAACGCCGCCGGCTCCCTCAACTCCCAGATCTCGGCCGGAACGTACGACGGTCGTGCGTGGCGTTCGAGGACGGCGTTGGCCGCCCGGCGGCCGGCCTCGTTGGCCGACTCCATGGAGGCGAGATCGGAGTTCGTCCGGACGTAGTCCGCGGCGAGCGTGAGGTTCAGGACGCCGACGTCGGCCGGCGGGCGGTTCCGCAGGGAGCCGGCGGTGTTGATCAGCAGCGGCGAGCGGTTCTCGACGCGGTCGCCGTCGCCCGGGTCGTCGACCTCGACGATCGACGGATCGAGGAACCAGTCGACGAGCAGGTCGTCCGACAGCGTCGTCCCGGTGACGTTCAGGTGGGCCTTCAACTGCGCCCAGACCTCCGTCGCGATCTCCTCGCGGGTGCACTGCCGCGCCGGTTTCCCGTAGACGATCCCGGGCGTGTCCCAGTCGGAGGCGATCGCCGAGAGGACCCCCGCTACCTCGTCGGGGCCACGCTCCCCGACGTCGTACTCGTGGTCGCGCCAGAACTGCCGCTGGGAGATCGACGTCAGCGCCCACGGCGAGTCCGCGTAGACCTGGTGGCCCCGCGTCAACTCGACGTCCTCCGAGAGGTAGAACTGGATCCCGTTCATCCAGGCGGTGTCGAGCCGCTCGATGCGACCCAGTTCGGGGGCCGCCCGCGCGAGTTCGGGCGTGACGAACTCGGGGGCCACCTCGACCGGCACCGCGAGGACGAACTCGTCGGCGACGACCCGCTCGCCGTCTGCCAGCGTCGCTCCGGTGATCCGGCGACCGTCGAACTCGAGGGCGCGAACCGCCGCGTTCGCCCGGAGGTCGACGCCCAGCCCCTCGAGGTAGCGCACCCAGGGGTCGATCCAGGCGACGCTCGTCGGCGCGTTCAGGACCTGTTCGGTCGGTTGCGTGGGATCGAGCTGGCCGAACAGTAGTTGGAGGTAGATCGTCCCGATCGTCCGTGCGCTGCCGACCTGCGGGCGCAGCGCCACCAGCGCCTGCGTGGCGTAGGCCAGCCGGTCGCGGAACTCCTGAGAGCGGTTCTCGGCGTCGATGAACTCCCACCAGGAGACGTCGTCGAGTTCGTCCTCCCGGCGGTCGTCGCAGGCGGTCAGCAGGTACAGCAGCCGCTCGAGGAGGAAGCGGACGTCCTCCCGGGGCAGGTCCTCCGCGAACGCCGGCCGCAGCGCCTCGAGCCACCCCCGGAGGGTGTCGGGTGTGCTGGTTTCGGCGACCTGGGGCGGGCCGTCGACGTTCGCGATCAGGGTCGCGCTGGTTTCGACGAGGTTGTCGGCGACGGTCCCCCCGCTCTCGCCGTCCGGGATCCGTTCCATCGTGTTGGTCACGTGCCGGTAGAACGCCGGGAAGAAGCGAAAGCCGTGTTCTCCGTGCAGCGGCGGTGCGTCGATCGATTCGGCGGTCGGCTCCGTTCCGCCGCTCGTGTCGGCGATCGGCATCGACCTGGCCTTGCCGCCGAACCGATCGTTCGCCTCGAGGACGGTCACGTCGAACCCGCGCTCGGCGAGTTCGTGGGCCGCAGTGAGGCCGCCGATTCCGCCGCCGACGACGGCAACGTCGGACTCTATCATTAGCGTAGGCACGGCTTCGTCGGATATAATGGACTCCCCTAACGATAGTTAGCAGCCGACGTTCGACGGCGGCCCTCGGCCAGCGGCGACCGTCACCGTTGAGTGATCCGCCCGCGAACCTCCGACCATGCGACTGTTCGTCAGCGTCGACCTCCCCGACGAACTCGCCGACCCCGTCGCCGACCTCCAGGCGGAGTTCGACGACGCGAGCGGCCTGAACTTCACCGATCCCGAACAGGCTCACGTCACCCTGAAGTTCCTCGGCGACGTCGAGGCGGATCGCCTGCCCGACCTCGAGCGGGAACTCGCGGCCGCCGTCGAGGACGCGGACGTCGACACCTTCACCGCGCGGTTCGGCGGCCTGGGGGTCTTCCCGACCCTCGAGTACATCAGCGTCCTCTGGCTCGGGACTGAGACCGGCGGCGACGAACTGACGGCGCTGCACGAGGCGCTCGAGGAGCGGACGACCGCGATGGGGTTCGACGAGGAGGATCACGACTTTACCCCCCACGTCACCCTCGCCCGAATGGAACACGCCGGCGGGAAGGAACTGGTCCAGGAACTCGTCCGGGAGCGCGATCCGACCGTCGGCGAGATGACGGTCGAGGACGTGCGACTGACCGAGAGCACGCTCACAGACGAGGGGCCAGTGTACTCGACGGTCGAGCGGTTCCCGCTCGGTTGATGAGGGCCGACCGGGTGTCGAGCCCGGAAACGGAAACGAAAATAGAGACTCTCGAGCCCTGAACCGCCCCTCGAGACGCGTTACGACTCCGGCAGGGCCACCCTCGAGAGATGGACAAGATTTTAAGCCAGCACGGGCTACGTCCGGCTACTATGGGTAAGAAATCGAAGGGCAAGAAAAAGCGTCTTGCCAAACTCGAGAACCAGAACAGCCGCGTTCCGGCCTGGGTCATGATGAAGACCGACATGGAGGTCCAGCGGAACCCGAAGCGACGCAACTGGCGACGTAGCGACACCGACGAATAACGATGAGTGCAAGTGATTTCGAGGAACGCGTCGTAACCGTTCCGCTGCGAGACGTCAAGAAAGGGGCCAACCACGAGGCCGCGGACCTCGCGATGCGACTCGTCCGCGAACACCTCGCGAAGCACTTCGCGGTCGACGAGGACGCCATCCGCCTGGACCCCTCGATCAACGAGGCAGTCTGGTCGAACGGCCGATCCAACCCGCCGCGAAAGCTCCGTGTCCGCGCGGCCCGCTTCGACGAAGAAGGTGAGGCCGTCGTCGAGGCCGAGGTCGCCGACTAAACTTGCAACGCCTCGCCTTCGCCGGGTCGGCCTACGTCGGCGTCTTCGCCCGCGCGACCGACTCGTGCGTGCTCGTTCGCCGCGACGTCGACGACGACGTCGTCGCCGACCTGACCGACGAACTCGAGGTGTCGGCCGTCCGGACGACCGTCGGCGGCTCCTCGACGGTCGGCGCCCTAGCGACGGGTAACGAGAACGGCCTCCTCGTCAGTTCGCGGATCCTCGACTACGAGCGCGAACAGCTCGAAGAGGCTGTCGACCTCCCCGTCGCCGAACTGCCCGGCAGCATCAACGCCGCCGGCAACGTCGTCCTCGCGAACGACTACGGGGCCTACGTCCACCCGGACCTGCCCCGCGAGGCGATTCGGATCGTCAAGGAGACGCTGGACGTGCCGGTCGAACGTGGCGACCTGGCGGGCGTCCGCACCGTCGGAACCGCCGCGGTCGCGACCAACGCCGGGGTGCTCTGTCACCCGAAGGCGACCGACGAGGAACTGGACGTTCTAGAGGACGCCCTCGACGTCCGGGCCGACGTCGGCACCGTCAACTACGGCGCGCCGCTCGTCGGCTCCGGACTGGTCGCCAACGACGCCGGCTACGTCGTCGGCGAAGACACGACCGGACCGGAACTGGGCCGGATCGAGGACGCGCTGGGCTACCTCGAGTAGTTCGGGCGACGCGACCCCCGTTCGTGCCGTCAACGGCGCGGCCGTCGACAGTCGGCTGTCGACTATCGACCGTCGATATCGCCACGGCCGTCACGGCACCGTGTTTTCCGGGTCGTGGACGCCCGGTTCCGTTCTACCCGCTCGAGTGTTCGACGCTCGCGGAGCGACGTCGCCGCGTTCCCGTCGCGTTCCTGTCGCGTTCCCGTCGCGTTCTCCGTTTCGGGCTGTTCCTTGCAGACAGAGCGCTCGAGTCGCGAGCGTTGTCCCGCCTGTGGCTCGCTACCGTGACCGAGCGACCGGCTACCGTGAGTGTTTCAGTGTCCCAAACCGTTCCGGTTTCGGAACGTTTGTGGCCGCCCGTCGGAAATAGCGGTCGTGAGCCGCGCTCGACTCTTCGCCTCTCTCTGTGGACTCGTCTTCCTCCTCAACCTGGCCAGAATTATCTTTGCGCCGCTTCTCAACGTCATCATTGGGGAGTTCGCGATCGGGGAGGCGACCGCCGGGCTCCTCGTTACCCTCGCGTGGGTCGGCAGCGCGTCGCCGCGCCTGCCCACGGGGTGGCTCCTGACGAAAGTGCCGCGACACTACGTCGTGCTCGGGTCCGGGTCGATCCTCGCGGTCGCCTCCGCGTTCGCCGCGACCGCAGTGTCGATCCGCCATCTCATGGTCGGCGCGTTCCTGATGGGGATCGCCTCCGGCGTCTACTTCGTCTCCGCGAACCCGTTCCTGAGCGAACTGTTCCCGGATCGCGTCGGTCGCGTCATGGGGATCCACGGCGCGGCCAGCCAGATCGCCGCGGTGATCGCCGCGCCGCTTGTCACGGTCACGGTCGCCATCGTCGCCGACTGGCGGCTGTCGCTGTGGCTGATCGCCGCCCTCGCGGCCGCGGTCACGGGCTATACCGGTCTCGAGGCGAAACGAACAGAGTTGCCGCGGGCCGGCGAGGACGACCGCAACTTCGTCGCCGGCGCGCTCTCGGAGTGGCGGATCATCGTCACGACGCTCGCGATCGTCGGCATCGCCTCGTTCGTCTGGCAGGGCGTGTTCAACTTCTACGAACTCTACATGCAGTCGAAGGGCCACTCCGACCGGATGGCCGGGACGATGCTCACCATCGTCTTCGCCGCGGGCATCCCCGCGTTCTACTTCGGGGGCGACCTCGCCGACAGGCTCCCCCGGGTGCCGTACCTGCTCGGAGTCGTCGGGGCCTTCTCGGCGACCCTGCTTGCACTGACCGCAGTCGAAGGACTGGCCGGCGTGATCGTCCTCTCCGGCGTCCTCGGGTTCGTCATTCACGCGCTGTTTCCGGCCACGGACACGTTCCTCCTCGACACGCTGCCGGATTCGACGCGGGGCAGCGCCTACGCCGTGTTCAGTTCGATGTGGATGCTCACGCAGGCGCTCGGCTCGTTCGTGCTGGGACTGTTCATCGAGGGCGGGTACACCTACGATCTTGTGTTCCGGACCGCGGCCGTCTTCCTGGCCACGCTGGTCGTCGGTCTCCTGTTCCTCGAGCGGGCGGATCGGCTTCCGGTCTGATCGCCTAGCGAATCCGGAACCGATCCGGCTCGTCCTCGGAAAGCGTCGCCTCCTCGCGGAGTTTCACGATCCGTCCCGTCGGGGTCGACTCGAGTTCCGCGTCGGCGGCGACGCCCTCGAGGGTGCCGAGCAACTGCGCCCGCGGCGGCTTCTGGGCCGCGCCGCAGTCGTAGATCGTGAGCAGGCCGCGCTCGTCGTCCTCGCGGTCGCGCTCGTAGACGACGATGTGGGCGTGGTTGGGGAGCCGCCATTCGCCGTCGTCGAGGGGTGGGAGATGGTTCATGGAGTCCTCACTGCGGTTCGAACCGGTGGAGCACGACCTCGCTGTCGTCGTCCCACTCGAAGTTCTCGTGGGCGCGCTCGAGCAGTCGACGATACCCCTCGAGGTCCTCCATTCCCTCGGCCCGTGCGTCCTCGTCGGTGAGGTCGCCGAGCGTGCGGTCGGTCACCTCCCGCACCTCGAACGTGGTATCCTCGATGGTGAACGTGTCGCCCTCGTCGGCGTACTGCTGGCCGCGGTGGATCTGGGTGACCTCGCCCTCGAGGGCCTGTCGTTTCATGCGGTCGTTCGGGAGGAGCGTGCCGGGATCGATGTCGGCCATGGAGGCCCGTACGGGCTCCCGGGCAAAACCGTTTCTCGTCCCGTGGCTTGGTTCCCGTCTCCGACCCCCTCACACTCAGGGGGTGCGATGGCCGCGTTCGGGCCGACCGGCGGCCCTGACACGACTGATTTCGGTCGTTCCGGCCGACCCAGGGTCGACTCCCGGCCGAAAATACGGAAGGGAAGATTCTTCCGACTGCCTGCCGGAGGAACAGCCATGAGTCAGTTTACGGTGACCGGTCAGTTCAAGACCCGCGACGGCTACGCGGAGTTCGAAACGACGGTCGACGCCGAAAACGAGAACGTCGCCCGCGAACACGCCCTCTCCCAGCTCGGGAGCCAGCACGGGCTCAAACGCACCGAGATCGACCTCGAGGAGGTCGACGCACAATGAGCCAGCAGCAACTCCAGCAACTCTCCCAGGAACTCCAGGAGATCCAGGAAGAGATCGAAGCCCTCGAGGCGAACGTCGAGTCGCTCCAACAGGAGAAAATCGAGGTCGACGAGGCTATCGAAGCCCTCGAGACCTTAGAGACCGGCTCGACGGTCCAGGTCCCGATCGGCGGCGGTGCCTACCTCCGCGCGACGGTCGAGGACATCGACGAGGCGATCGTCGACCTCGGGGCCGACTACGCCGCGGAGTTCGAGCAGGACGACGCCGTCGACGCCCTCGAGAACAAGAAGGAGCACCTCGACGACCGGATCGACGAGGTCAACGAGGAGATCGCGGAGCTCGAAAGCGAGAGCGAAAAGCTCGAGCAGCAGGCCCAGCAGCTCCAGCAGCAGGCGATGCAACAGCAGATGCAGGGAATGGGCGGCGGTCCCGAAGGGGACGAGTAACGGACATCGGTCGTCCGGCGGCGGACGCCGCGTAACGTGAACGCAGCCACGAACGCGAACGCGAAACGGAAAACACGAAGACCGGACCGCGGTCGGACGTCCGGAGCCGGCATCGCCACTTCTATCACCGTCGACCGCGATTGGTCAGGTATCCACCCCCGTCGGTGCCGTTCGACGGTCGATTTCGATCCATCGAGACCGTCACGGTTACCGCACTGTGACTGTCCCTATCACTGCCACAGCCATCCATAGCCATGTTCGATAACCTGAAGAAGAAGCTCGGAAGCTTCCGAGAAGACGCGGAAGAAGCCGCCGAAGAGAACGTCGAGGAGGTCGATCCCGAGGAGGACGACGTCGAACTCGAAGAGACAGCGCCGGAGCCGGAGGCGGAGCCGGAACGAGAACTCGAGGACTCCCCCGAAGGAGACGTCGGCCCCGAAGAGACGGAGGCGGTGGCCGAAGCGGAGGCCGCTTCCGACCCCGGTCCCGGTTCCGGTCCCGACGCCGCATCCCCGCCGGAGGCGGGCGTTGGCGACCGACTCGAGGAATCCGACGCGGAACCGGCCGCTCTCGAGGGCGAGGACGAGGACGACGAAGCCGCCGCCGACGACGAGGAACCCGACGAACCCCAGGAGGAGTCCAACTCGACCGGCTTCGGCCGCAAGGCAAAGTCCCTGGTCAAGGGCAAGTTCGTCATCGAGGAGGAAGACCTCGAGGACCCCCTCTACGAACTCGAGATGGCGCTGCTCTCGAGCGACGTCGAGATGAACGTCGCCCAGGAGATCCTCGACAACATCCGCGACGAACTCGTCGGCGAGACGCGGACGTTCACCACCTCGACGGGAGAGGTCGTCGAGGACGCCCTGCGGGAGGCTATCTACGACGTGATCAGCGTCGGCCAGTTCGACTTCGACGAGCGCATCGCCATCGAGGACAAGCCCGTCACCATCGTCTTCACCGGCGTCAACGGCGTCGGCAAGACGACCACGATCGCGAAGATGAGCCGCTACTTCGAGGAGCGGGGCTACTCGACGGTGATGGCCAACGGCGACACCTACCGCGCCGGGGCCAACGAGCAGATCCAGGAGCACGCCGACGCCCTGGACACGAAGTGCATCAGCCACGAGCAGGGCGGCGATCCCGCGGCCGTGCTCTACGACGCCGTCGAGTACGCCGAGGCGAACGACGTCGACGTCGTGCTCGGCGACACCGCCGGCCGTCTGCACACCGACGAGGGCCTGATGGACCAACTCGAGAAGATCGACCGCGTCGTCGATCCCGACATGACCCTGTTCGTCGACGAGGCGGTGGCGGGCCAGGACGCCGTCAACCGCGCCCGCGAGTTCAACGAGGCCGCCGAGATCGACGGTGCGATCCTGACGAAAGCCGACGCCGACTCCAACGGCGGCGCGGCGATCTCGATCGCCCACGTAACGGGCAAGCCGATCCTCTTCCTGGGAGTCGGGCAGGGGTACGACCACCTCGAGCGGTTCGATCCCGACGAGATGGTCGATAGACTGCTCGAGGACGACGAGTAGTCGCGGTTCGGCGGTAGCCGACGGTAGTCGGTCGTGGGACGATCGCTTGAATTTTCTCACCCATAGTGAATGAAATCAAGGATAACCCTCGTATAGGGATATGTGGAACCGTACCGTGTGGAGTGGAAACGAGCGACAAGTAGTCGAGACCGGTCGGGACGACGAGACCACAGTCCCCGGACGTGGTGCGTTGCCGGGGCTGTCCTGGTTGCTGAGACGTCGAACCGCACGAGAACGAGATTCGATTACAGCAACGATGCCAGGGAACATCAACCGACGGACGTACGTCAAGGGATTGGGTGCAACAGGGACTGCTGGATTGCTCGCCGGCTGTATCGGCGAGGAAGAGGACGTCATCGAGGAGTCCGAGGACGGTGACGACGAGGACGAAGACGCGGAGGCAGCGGGTACGGATCCCGACGAGCGGGAGGTCATGCTCGGGATCCTCCAGCCGGAAACCGGCGACCTCGGTGAACTCGGGACGCCGATCGCGGACGCCGCGGAGTTGCCGGCCCTTCAACTCGAGAACGAGGGGAGCCCGGTCACGGTAGCCGTCCAGCGGGAGGACACGCAGACGGAGTCGGAGGCGGGCATCAGCCGCGCCGAAGACCTCGTCGCCGCCGGCGTCCCGTCCTTTACGGGCGCCGCGGCGTCGGACGTGACGATCCCCGTCGCCGAGAGCGTCGCGATCCCCGAACAGGTCGTGATGTGCTCGCCGGCCAGCACGTCGCCACTGATCACCGACCTCGACGGCGACTACGTCTTCCGAACGGCGCCAAGCGACGCGCTCCAGGGCCAGGTGATGGCCGAGGTCGCCTTCGAGGAACGCGGCTGGGAGAGCGCAGCCTCGTTCCACCTCAACGACGACTACGGCCAGGCGCTCTCCGAGGTGTTCGTCGACTCCTTCGAGGAGCTCGGCGGCGAGGTGACCAACGAGGTGGCGTTCGAACCGGAACAGCCGTCGTACACCTCCGGGCTCGAGGACGTCCTGAGCGACGAGCCGGACGTGCTCATCGTGATCGCGTTCCCCGTCAGCGGGATCCAGATCTTCCGGGACTTCTACGGGGAGTTCAGCGACGAGTTACCGATCATGGTCACGGACGGGCTGATCGAGGACGGCCTTCCGGAGGACGTCGACAACCCGATGGACAACGTCATGGGAACGGCACCGGCCGCCGACGGTCCGGAGGCCGACGCGTTCGCGGAACTGTACGAGGAGGAGTACGGCTCCGGCCCGGGCGTGTTCAACGCCCACGCCTACGACGCCAGCGCGGTCCAGATCCTGGCGAACCTCCGGGCGGGCGAGAACGACGGCGACGCGATCAGCAGCCAGATGCGCGAGGTCGCCAACCCCGGCGGCGAGGTGGTCGGGCCGTCGAACTTCGCCGAGGGCGTCGAACTCGCGGCCGACGGCGCGGAGGTCGAGTACCAGGGCGCCTCGAGCACGGTCGACTTCGACGAGAACGGGGACATGGAGAGCGTCTCGTACGACATCTTCGAGTTCGGCGACTTCGAGATCGAGGCCGTCGAACGCATCGAGTTCGAGGCCTGAGACGACGGCTCAGCCGCCCAGGAAGTCCCGCCGAACCTGTTCGTCGGCAAGGAGCGCGTCGCCGTCGTCCTCGTATCGGTTCTCGCCCTGGACGAGCACGTAGCCCCGGTCACAGCGGCGCAACGCCTCTTTGGCGTTCTGCTCGACGATCAAGACCGCGGTATCGTCGTCGTTGATTGCGTCCACCCGGTCGAACATGTCCTCGACCAGGTCAGGCGCGAGTCCCGCCGAGGGCTCGTCGAGCAACAGCAGATCCGGATCGAGCATCAGCGCCCGGCCCATCGCGACCATCTGCTGTTGGCCCCCGCTCATGCTCCCGACCGTCTGGTCCTGGCGCTCCTCGAGGATCGGGAACCGGTTGAAGACCTCTGCGATCGCGTCTTCGGGCACCTCGTCCAGGATGTACGCGCCCATCTCGAGGTTCTCACGGACCGAGAGCGACGAGAAGATGTTGTCGTTCTGGGGGACGTACCCGATCCCGTGGGTGATGATGTCCTCGGGCCGAAGACCGCTGATTTCGCGGCCCTGGAACTCGATTCGTCCGCCCATGTACGTCGTCAGGCCGAAGACCGACTTCATCACGGTCGACTTCCCGGCCCCGTTCGGGCCGACGATGGCGACGTACTCGCCCTCGTCGACCTGGAGGTCGACGTTGTGAAGCACCTGCAGATCCCCGTAGCCGGCGTCCAGACCGTCGACGACCAGCATCAGACCTCACCCCCGAGGTAGGCCTCGATGACGCGTTCGTTCGACTGAATGTCCGCCGGCGTACCCTCCGCCAGTACCGATCCCTGGTGCATGACGATCACGTGCTCGCAGTTCTCCATGATGACGTCCATGTCGTGTTCGACGATCAGGAACGTGTAGCCCTCGTCGGTCAGGTCGTGGATCCGCTCGAGCAGTTTCCCCTCGAGCGTCGGGTTGACGCCCGCCATCGGTTCGTCCAGCAGCAACATCTCGGGGTCGGTCAGCAGCGCCCGCGACAGTTCGAGCAGTTTCCGCTGGCCGCCCGAAAGGTTCCCCGCCTCCTCGTGGGCGAGGTGGTCGATCTCGAACAGTTCGAGCGTCTCCCAGACCCGCTCGAGGAGATCCCGCTCCTCCTCGACGACGCGACGGCGGGCGACCGGCAGGACCGACCGCCACAGCGCCTCGCCGCGCTGTCCTTTGAACGCCAGCAGCATGTTCTCGAGGACGGTCATCTCGCCGAGTTCGCGGGTGATCTGGAACGTCCGGACCAGCCCCCGTTCGGCGACCTGATGGGGTTGCAGGCCGGTAATGTCCTCGCCTTCGAAGTAGACGTGCCCGGAGTCGGGCGCGTGAACGCCGGTGATCAGGTTGAACGTCGTCGACTTCCCGGCCCCGTTCGGGCCGATCAGCCCGGTGATGCTGCCCCGTTCGACGGCGAAACTCGCGCCGTCGACGGCGAGGATCCCGCCGAACGTTTTCGTCAGGTTCGAAATGCGAAGCGGGTGGGTCGCCTCGCTTTCGGCGGCCCCGTCGGCCCCGCTCACCTCGACGTCACTCATCGTCGTCACCCCCGTCGACGCTCGAGGGGCCGTCCGTCGGCCGTTCGGCCCGCAGATCGAGCGGCGACGCCGGTTCGTCGCGGTGGCCGAGCAACCCGTCCGGCCGGTAGATCATCAGGAGGATCAGGATGACCCCGAACAGGACGAATCGCAGGTTCGCGAGTTGGCCGACGGTGTAGCCGACGAGCGGCAACGGATCGAACGAGCCGAGGGCGACGACCGCGTCGTAGATCGTCGTGGGCCGGGGCAGATCGATCACCTGGTTGATGATCCGCTGGACGTAGGGCGGCCCCTCGAACAGAACCCCGGCGAACACGAGCGCGCCGACGACGCTGCCCGTGTTCGAGCCCGATCCGCCGATGATCAGGGCGATGAAGATGTAGAACGTGATGATCGGGAGGAAGGCGTCGGGGTCGACGTAGCCGTTGCGGCCCTGCCAGAAGATGCCGGCAAGCCCCATGATCGCACAGCCGAGCACGAACACCTTGATCTTCACCAGATCGGTGTTCTTGCCCAGCGACTTCGTCGCGAGTTCGTCCTCCCGGATCCCCTTGAGCAGACGACCGAACGGCGAGTTCGCCGTCCGGACCGACAGCACGAAGACGACCGCCACCAGCCCGACGAGCACCGACGTGTAGATCGCCGACTCGACGACCGTCCGCTCGATGCCGAGCCGGTTCGTCACGGTCAGCACCTGGACCCCGACGAAGGTGGCCCCCTGAGCCGGGTCACCGCCCTCGTAGAGGACCCAGCGCGGGATCGCGTGCTCGAGCAGGGGGAAGTTGATCCCTCGGCCGCCGCCGGTTCCCAACTGACGGCCGAAGGCGTCGACGTCGGCCAGGGCCCCGGAGTTGATCGTGAGCCGGATCACCTCGGCGAAGGCAAGCGTCACGATGGCGAAGTAGTCGGCCCGGATGCGCAACGCGGGCAGGACGACGATCAACCCGACCAGTCCCGCCAGGGCCACGCCGACGGGGATGCCGACCCACATCGGGAGGCCGAGGCCGGGCGTCGTCGTCCCCTCCGTCGGGGCCGTCAGGATCGCCATCCCGTACGCGCCGACGGCCATGAAGCCCGCGACGCCGATGTTGAACAGGCCCGTGTACCCCCAGTGGAGGTTGAGCGCGAGGACGACCAGCGCGTAGGCCGCCGCGAGGAACGTCACCGTCTGTAGCTGGCGGAAGACGCCGCCGAACCCGAGCCCCGTCAGCAGCCCGAGGGCCGTGATCAGCACGTAGATACCGATCGTGGTGAGGACGATGTAGCCGAGGTCGACCTGCCACCGGGGCCGTGACTCCGTGACGGCGGCCGCGCCCTCGAGCGGCGACGCCGGGGCCGCGCCGGAGCCGTCGGTGGCGGGTCGGTCGGGGTCCGTATCGGGGTCGTCAACCGTCATGCCGTCTCGACACCCCCGAACAGCCCCTGCGGGCGGAAGATGAGGATCAGGATCATCAACATGAACGCGGCCACGCGGGTGAGATCACCCGAGATCCAGACGAGCATCACGTTGTCCGCCAGGCCGATGATGAGCCCGCCCGTGATCGCGCCGTAGATCGACCCGATCCCGCCGAGGATGACCGCGGCGAAGATCAAAAGCAGGAGGAACCAGCCCGTGTTGAAGTTCAGCGTCTCCTGCTCTAAGACGATCAGGTAGCCGGCGACGCCGGTCAGCCCCGCGCCGATGACCCACGTCGCCAGGATGACCCGTTCGGTCGGGATGCCGGTGATCAGCGCCAGGTCCCTGTTGTCGGCCATCGCCCGCATCGCCGTCCCGAGTTTCGTGTACTGCAACAGCACGTGTAATCCGACCATCAGGACGACCGCGGAGCCGACCATGATGAGTTCGTGGACGACCACTCCGTCCGTCCAGAACAGCAGCGGGTGGTCGATCGACGGCGAACTGCGGACGACCCCGCGGGTCCGTTCGCCGTACAGGAACACGATGAGGTATCGCAACACCAGCGCGACCCCCACGCTCGCGATCAGCAGCGGGATGCCGCCCGAATCGCGCATTCGCCTGTAGACCAGCCTGTCGATCGCCAGCGCCACGAGGATCGTCACGAGGGCCGCGATCACCAGCCCGGCGACGATGGCCAGCGGTTCGGCGTAGACGTGCACGTCGAGTGCCCGCGCCGAGGTACTCCGGTCGGCGTTCAACAGCAGCCGGGAACCCAGATCCGCGGCCCCGAGCCCGCCGATCACCCAGACGGCCGTCCAGCCGGAGAACGCACCCGTCGTGACCAGATCGCCGTGCGAGAAGTTCGCGAACCGAAGGATGCTGTAGGTCATGGACAACCCGACCGCGGCGAGTCCGACGATCAGCCCGTCGACGAGCCCACGCCAGAGGAACGTCGTCAGCGTCGACGCACCGAGGTCGCCGACCGCGAGCCGCCTGAGGAGGTCCAGGATCAGTACCCCGACACCAGCAAGCAGGAGCACGCCGAACCACTGCTCCCACGTGAAGTCCGTTACATCCCCCATACGGTTGTGTTATCCATAACGGTGAATAAATAGCTCACGCTATGTGATATCAGTTCCCATAATTCAGGCGATCGTCACGTCGGGTAACGCGACGTCCGAAAGCGACGGGTCGGTCGGGTGTGGCGTTACGCGTCGAGCACCTCGGCGAGTCCCTCGAGTCCTTCGGCGACGAGGTCCGGTTCCGGCCCGAACGGCTCCCACGGGCGGTCCTGCCGATCGAGCCAGACCCCCTGCATCCCCGCGTGGACCGCTCCCTGGACGTCGAACCACAGCGCCGAGACGTGGGCGATCCGGTCGATCGGCGTCCCCGTCCGGCCGGCGGCGTGGCGATAGAGGTCGGAGTCGGGCTTGAACGTCGCCACCTCGTGGGCGCTGATCGCGTCCGTGACGTAGTCGCCGATTCCGGCCCCGTCGATCATCGACGCGAGCATCTCCGGCGACCCGTTCGAGAGGACGTAGAGGTCGTAGCCGGCCTCGTCGAGGCGCTCGAGGGTCGGGCGGACGTCCGCGAACGGCTCGAGGTCGTGGTAGACCGAGAGGATCTCCGCGCGGTCGTCGGGCGTCGTCTCGATGCCGTGGACCGCGAGGGCGTACTCGAGGGCGCGGCGGTTGACCTCGTAGAACGACTCGTAGCGGTCGAGGGCGTTGCCGACGAGGGTGTACTCCATCGCGCGTTGCCGCCAGGTGTTCGACACGGACGGCGTGTCGACGTCGGCGACGGCCTCGTGGTCGACGAGCGCGGTCTCGACGGAGTCGACGTCGACGAGGGTGCTGTAGGAGTCGAACGTGACCGTGGTGACGCGATCCGGGTCGAAGGACATACTCGTCGTTCGACGGCGGACGGCAAGAAACTGAGCCAGGGGGCGATCTGGCCGAAACTACGGCAGTGGAGGCGGTGCGGGCGGGGACGCTCGGAGCCGACCGAAGCCGCTTAGTAACCGACCGCCGCCACCTCGAGTATGCCTCGGAACGCCGCGGAGCCGTCGAACTGGCGGACGTACCTCGTCACCCAGGAATCGGTCTCGAACGGGCGGTCGACCCTCGAGATCGTCCGCGAAGCGATCGCGGGCGGGATCGACGTCGTCCAGCTACGGGAGAAGGAAACCGACGCCCGCTGGCGGTACGAACTCGGCCTCGAGCTACGGGAGCTAACCGCCGAGGCGGGCGTCGACCTGATCGTCAACGACCGGGTCGACATCGCCGAGGCGATCGACGCCGACGGCGTCCACGTCGGCCAGTCGGACCTCCCCGTGGCGGTCGCCCGCGACCTGCTCGGTCCCGAGGCGATCGTGGGCTGTTCGGCCGCGACCGTCGAACAGGCCCGCGAGGCCGAGGCGGCGGGCGCGGACTACCTCGGCGTCGGCACGATCTACGGCACCACCTCGAAGGACGTCGCGGAGTACAAGGACGGCGTCGGCCCCGAGCGAGTCGCCGAGATCACCGACGCGGTGTCGATCCCGGTCGTCGGGATCGGCGGGATCACTGCCGAGAACGCGGGGCCGGTCGTCGAGGCCGGTGCGATCGGCGTCTCCGTCATCTCCGAGATCACGGCTGCCCCGGAGCCGCGGGCCGCGACGGAGTCGCTCGTCGAGGCCGTCGAAACCGCGAAGGACGTGGGGGGCGGAGACACGACGCGATGACCGACACCGAAATCGACGTGACCGGCGCGGAACTCGCGGAATCGCTCGCGGCCGTCGCCGAGGCCGAGCCGCTGATCCAGGCGCTGACCAACGAGGTGACGATGAACGACGTGGCGAACCTGATCCTCCACTGGAGCGCCCTGCCGGTGATGGCCGACTCGCCCGGCGACGCAGGGGAGATGGCCGGGGCGGCGAGCGCCGTCCTCGTCAACACCGGACAGGTACCCGAGGGAAAGATCGACGCGATGCACGAGGCCGTCGAGACGGCCAACGAGCGCGGGATTCCGGTCGTCCTCGATCCCGTCGGCGTCGGCTCGACCCCGACCCGCGAGTCGGTCGCCGAAGGGCTGCTCTCGGCGGCCGAGTTCTCGATCATCAAGGGTAACTACGGGGAGATCAGCGCCCTCGCGGGCGTCGAGGCCCAGGTCAGGGGCGTCGAATCCGTCGGCGACTACGACGAGATCGAGCGGGCGGCCCGCTCGCTGTCCGACTCCACGGGCGCGATCGTCGTCGCCTCGGGCGTCGAGGACGTCGTCGCCGACGCCGACAGCGCCTATCGGCTCGCGGCCGGCCACGAAATGCTCGGCGAGGTCGTCGGCACCGGCTGCATGCTCGGGGCGACCCTCGCCGCGTTCGGGGGAGCCGTCGGCGACGAACACGCGGCGGCACTGCACGGAACGCTCGCGTTCGGCCTCGCGGGCGAACGCGCCGCCGAGATGGATTACACGGGACCGGCGAGCTACCGGGCGAACTTCCACGACACCGTGTACGGGTTCGCCGCCGCCACGGCGGACGGCGACCGTGACCTCGAGTTCGACCTCGAGCACCGCGTCGAACGGATCGTCTAACCCGCTCGAGACCCCGTTTTTCCTCCGCCAGGAGAAGCCGACCCGCCGAAGGCTCGGCCGCCACTTGCCAGTGCAGGCTCAATCGGTTCCTCCGGGAGGGCGCTACCGGTGAGTACGCGACAGAGATGGCGGGCGTCGGCATCCCGGTGACGTGACGCCCGACCGCTTCTCGGCGCTGCGCTGTGAGGGCGACCCCTGACTCGCTCGAGCGCCGCGCAACGCGACTCCGCCGCGACCGCACTCCACGGCACCGAATCCGCGATCGCGGCACCAGCCAACCACATCACCGGAAACAGCCATGAATACGAGTCTCGAGGCGGAGTACTGGGTCGTCGACGACGACGGCGAACTGGTACCGCCCGAAACACTGCTCGAACTCTCGGATCGGATCGATCCGGAGTTCGTCGAACCGATGATCGAACTGAAGACGACGCCTTGCGCGACGATGGCGGAACTGCGCGCGGAGTTTCGCGACCTGCTGGGCGCCGTCGTCGAGGCCGCCCGCGAACGGGACAAGCGGCTCGTCCCGCTGGCGACGCCGCTGCACGCCACGCCGTCGGAGATCCCCTACCGGGACAAGCGCGGCACCGACCTCCAGCGCCGGATCGTCGGTCCGACCTTCGACGACGCCCGCGTCTGTGCGGGGACCCACTTCCACTTCGAACGGGCGGAATCGAGCGACCGCGTCGCCGATCAGCTCAACGCCCTGACCGCGGTCGATCCCGCGTTCACACTCGTCAACAGCGCGTCCCACTACCGCGGAGAGCAGATCCTCGAGTGCGCCCGCCCGTATCTCTACCGGCGGTCGTGTTACGACGCCTGTCCCGAGCAAGGACAGCTGTGGCCCTACGTCGAAAGCGTCGACGAGTGGGAGCGCCGGCTCGAGTCCGCCTACGACCGGTTCCGCGAGCGCGCGCTCGAGCGCGGCGTCGATCCCGCGGCGTTCGACGACGAGTTCGATCCCTACGACACGGTCTGGACGCCGGTCCGACTCCGGGAAGAAGTACCGACCGTGGAGTGGCGATCGCCCGACGCGGCACTGCCCGGGCAGACGTTCCGGCTGGCGGAGACGGTCCGTTCGATCGTCGACCGGGCGGCGACCGCCGGCACGGTCGTCGACGTCGAGGACGGCCGGCGCGTGGGCGTGGGCATGGGCGTGAGCGGCGAGGGACCCGTCCAGCTCCCCGCGTTCGAGACCGTCGAGGAGATCACCGACGCGGCGATTCGGGACGGAATGGCCGACGACGGCGTCCGCAGCTACCTGCGCGACCTCGGCTTCTCACCGGAGGCGTACGATCCGCTCGCGAACCGGCTCCCCGATTCCCGGCTCACGAAACCGGAGGCCAAGCGGCTCCGGCTCGAGGCGGCGAGCGAACTCGAGCGGGAGGTCGGCAAGCGTCCTGCTCGAGCCTGACGGCGGATCGACTCCTGCGGTCTGCTGTGACGATTTCCCGGCCCGACCGCAGGCGTCGGACCCTCGCGGTCGGCCGCAACGACTCATACGGATTGCTGTAACTGTTTACCGGTACAACCGCAGGACGGTCGCGGTTGCACCGGTAATGACTTACAGCAGTCCGTATCAATAGCCCGTCTCAGTACCGCTCCCGGTCGACGACCTCGAGCGTCTCGTCTACAGTACACTCGAGGGCCTCCCCGTCCAGTTCGACGGCGGTCGTGACCCGCCACGGGTCGGTCGCTTCGACCGTCGTTCGCCGATCCGTCGCGGCGAACTCCACCTCCCAGATCGGAGTGTCCATGAGGTCGAGACCCCGTCGCCGACAGAACGCGATCACCTCGCTCTCGCCGAGCAGGAACTCGCCGGTCGTGAGCGTGTCCTTGTTTCCACAGTGCGAGCAGCCGCGCCGAACGATCGTCGATCGGAGGTTGCCGCGCGGATATCCCGTCGTTTCCGGCTCCAGAAACTCCGCATCGACCCCGCCGCCACAGAGCGGACACGTTCCCTGCGCGAACGCGAACCGTTGCTGACGGTTGTACGCCGCGACCCGCTCGAGGAGCCGATCGTCCGGGCCGTTCAGGATCCCGGGGGGTGTGAGATTGTAATCGTACAGGTACTCGCAGTCGGCACACTGGATGGCGAAGATGGCGTTGCGGTACTGTGCCCGGATCGACCCGCCACAGTGATGACAGGACTGCTCGAGATCGAACGGCTCGACGGTCGCCTCCCCGGCGACGGACCAGGCCCGGATCGTCCGGACCATCGTCGTCCCCTCCGGCCGGAGGCGAAACCCCTCCTCGTCGGTGGCCGCCATCTCGGATACCGGTTGCGCGTCGTCGGCCCCTGCCTCGGCACGGGGATCGACCCGCTCGACGAAGGTGCCCACGAGTTGCTGGAGGTGGTAGTTGAAGCGACTGCTCTCGACGGAGCCGTCGGTCCGTTCGCGGAGTTCCGAGAACGGCAGGACCGGCGGCGGTCCGCGTCCACCGCGGGCTTCGCTCAGTGTGTGAAGGATCTTCGCTCTGACCTCGTTTCCGAGCAGTGCGAGCGCCTCGTCGGGCGGCAGCGATCCGTACGTTCGCTCCGCCGAGCGTTCGGTCATGCGTTCGGATAGCACGGGCGTCGTTGAATCCGTTCGGGTAGGTTCCAACTGGGGGGCAGGACGTGCGATCCCCTCGTGAGAGGATCCGGACCGTCGGACGTCGACTACGGTGTCGACTGGGCCTCGACCGGCTTCTCGGTGACCTCCGGGTAGGACGTTACTCCCGCGTAGTCGACGAGTTCACGGCCGAGTCGGCGGGTACGCTCCCGGAGGTCGTCGTCGATCAGTTCGCCGTCGGCGAACCGCTCGTGGGAGTCGGGAATCCCGACCTGGTGGGGGAGCGTCCACGCGCCGAGCGCCCGGGCGACCGACCGGAGATGCTCGAGCGCCGGCGTCGGGAACGAGCCGCCGGCGACGGCCGCGAGTCCGACGGTCGTTTCCTCGAACTCGTCCGCGCCGCAGTAATCGAGCGCCGTCTTGAGCGGCGAGCTAAACGTTCCGTGGTACATCGGCGTGCCGAGGACGACCCCGTCCGCACGGTCGACGTGCCGCCTGAGTTCCGGGGCATCACCCGCGTCGGGGCGGTGCGGTTCGAACGTCGGCAGGTCGTACTCCCGCAGGTCGACGAGCGTCGTCTCCGCACCTGCGCGTTCGGCGGCCGCGAGCGCTTCGCGAACGATAACTCGAGTACCGCTGTCGGGTGCCAGACTGCCGCAGAGACCGACGATATATACGTCGTCTTTCATTTTCGTGCGTCGTACAGTACTGCTGGCAGCCACTTAGGTTCTTTCTGAACCCAGTTATTGTATAAGATATTATAATTAGACAGAAACGGCGGATGTGGGAGGATGGGGTTCCGATTTCCCCGCCATCACTACGGTTTCGACGCGAAAGAGACGACCATCGAGTCTCCGAATTCGCCGAAATGATAGATAACATACAAAGTATCACTTGTGAAAGTCGCGATACAAAAATCAGCTTTCGAAAAATACCATCAAAGTGGTAACTGTAGTCGGGTGCGATGGCCGTCCCTCGGAACGTCCGCTGGACGTACTACCTCTATCGGGCGACCACGTCGTCCGGGTTCGTCGTCCCGATCAGCGTCCTCTACCTCCTCGATCGCGGATACGGCCTCGAGTTCGTCGCGCTCGCACAGGCGACGTTCTCCATCACGCTCGTCGCCACGCAGGTTCCGTCGGGCTACCTCGCCGACCGGATCGGTCGTCGCTCGACTCTCGTACTGGGAACGGTTCTGCGCACCGTCGGGCTGGCAGGCTACCTGCTCGTCGATTTCGCCGCCGGCTACCTCGCGTTGAAGGTGTTCGTCGGCTCAGCGTGGGCGTTTCGCTCCGGGACGGCCGACGCCTGGCTCTACGAACTGCTGGCGGTCTACGGCGAACCGGACGAGTTCGCCCGCCTCGAGGGACGGGGCAGCACGCTGCTTTTCACGACGTCGGCAGCGGGCGCGGTGATCGGCGGCGTCCTGTACGGGGCGGGCCCGGAACTCCCGTTTCTCGTCAACGCCGCGCTGGCCGCGCTCGGGCTTCCGCTGCTCGTGGCGTTGCCGACTACCGGAGAGGGGGCCGGTTCGGCGACGGATCGCCCCGACCCTGCCCCTGACCCGGGCTGCGACCACGATCCCGACCACGAACCCAACCGACACCGACTCCGGGACGGACTCCGGTCGCTCCGGCGGGAGTTCGCCCGTCCCGCAGTGGGATGGGTCGTCGTCTACACCGGGTTGCTCTTCCTGCTCTTCGACCTCTCGCGTACGTTCGAACAGCCCGCGCTCGAGGCTGTCGGCCTCCCAGTCGCCGGGCTGGGCGTGCTGTACGCCGGGTTCAAACTCGTGTCGGCGGGCGCCGCCTCGACCGTCGGCTGGCTCCAGGATCGACTCGGCACGCGACGAACGCTGGCGCTGGCCGCGCCGGTACTGGGAGCAGCCTACGTCGCCCCCCTGTTCGTTCCGGCCGCGATCGTTCCGGCGCTGTTCCTCTACCGGAGTTCGCGAGCCGTGCTCCGACCGATCCGAAACCAGTATCTCAACGACCGACTGGGCGATACGGACCGCGCGACGGTCCTTTCCGGCGTGTCCATGGTGTCGTCCCTCGCGGCGGCGGCCGCAAGGGTCGTCGGGGGCGAACTCGCCGCGATCGCAGGCCCGATCCGATTTCTCGCGTTCGCCGGCGTTACCCTCGCGCTCGCGGCGGGCACCCTCTGGCTGGCCGTCTCGCCGGCACGAGGTGCAGGCGACTCGAGCGACCGAGAGTCCGAGCGAAGGATCGCCGCCGACGGTGGGGACTGACGCCGACCGTCGATGATAACGGCAATCGCGGCATAACTGACAAGGACCGGACGTCGGTAACAGGGACCAGTGCGAGCACGACGCGACCTGTTGACGACGTTCCTCGTCGGCATCGCCGGCTGTCTCGAGCCGCCAGTGACCGGCACGCCACCCACACACCCGCAGGGGAGTTTCGAGTTCGACTTCCGAACGGTCGACGGAGCCGAACTGGTCCGAATCACGGCGACGAACCTGAGCGGCGAGCCGTCGAATCTGCGGGTTCGGATCGGCGATACGGTCGCCTACGTCGACGGACGATACGGCGAACGGTACGTCGCCAGTCGCGAGTACGTCGACGAGTGGGACGACGGAATCGACTCCGGCGACGCTCTCGAGTTGACGACCGGAGACGCGCTCCCCGAGAACGGACGGCTCGTGATCGAAGTCGAACACGACGAGAACGACGAGTTCGTCACCATCGGGGAGACACGGATATCAGAGAGCGCTTTTACCACGGCACATCGCAAAACGGAGTTCTGAACGTCCCTGTCTCCCGTGTTCGACGGGCTCACGGGCACGATGGGATTTGAACCACGCCGTCGGCTCGCTTCGCTCGCCGCCGTCTGGTTCGAACCCATCTCAGTATCTCGCCGTCGCTCACGAGTTGTTCGCGATAACAACGGGCACGATGGGATTTGAACCACGGTCGCAGCAAGCTGTTCCCTGATTCAAATCCCCGTGCCGTTACTGCTCACGTTGTTCGCAGATAACGGGCACGATGGGATTTGAACCCACGACCGTCGGATTAGAAGTCCGACGCTCTATCCGGACTGAGCTACGTGCCCTCGTGTAGGAATGGACGACGGAATAGTATAAGCGGTGTGGATTGCACCTTCTCGGACGGTCTGCTGTAACGGGTTTCCGGTCCGACTGCAGGCGTTTGCGGTCGAACCGACAATGCGTTGCAGGAGTCCGTATCAGCCGTGGAACCGGTACAGCGACGTGACGTACGGAAGCCGGTTCGCCAGCCAGATTGCGACCGGCAACCCGATGATCGTCATCGCGAGCAGCGCCGCGAGGTTCGCCCAGAGGAAACTGAGCCACCAGCCGACGAACACGAAGTAGAGTGCACGCACCGGAAGCGAGTGCTGGGTATTTCCATCGCTGGCCTCGAGGCGCGCGTACGATTCCCCTGGCCCCTGTCGCGAACGGGGTTCCTGGAGCGTGAGCACCGTCGGCACGAGGTTGATCAGTTTGATCCCGATCGGCGCGAGGATCACCGTCACGTTCAGCGCCCACGCGATGTTGACGACGATCGGCGTTAGCCACCAGCCGACGAAGACGAACCAGATCGCACGAACGAGAACCGACCGCTGTGTCATACTAGATCTGGGGAGCGTCGGGGAATAGGCGTGTCGGTACGAGCGGGAGCGATTCGGCCTCGATCGAGGGGATCGATCTCGAGTCGTGAACCGATTAGAGCCCGAGGAAGCGCAGGAACAGTCCCACGAGCAGAATGCCGGCACCGATGAAGGCCCCGACGAGCGGCGGCAGGATCGGAATCGGAATCACGATCAGGAGGAGGCCGACCACGATCAGTGGCGTGGAGAGGCGCATACCGATCGGTCCACGTCCAGTCATAAAGCGGCGGGGGAAGGGAATCGCTGTTGTGGAATCGGTGCCGGAGTCGGGATATCCGGTCGACCTGGATCCGGTTCCGATTCCGGGTCTGTGCCCAGTTCCGATTCCGGATCCAGGTCCGGACCGGGGTCAGAATAGCTGCTCACCGATAGAGGGCCGAATTAGCACCACTATAAGAAAACCCCGGACGCGCCGACGGTCCCGGCATGCAAACCGTAATTCTCGCCGCGGGGCGAGGCACGCGAATGCGACCGCTCACGGAAACGACGCCGAAACCGATGCTCCCGGTCGCCGGGAAGCCGCTGGTGGCCCGCACCGTCGAGGCCGCGGCCGCGGCCGGTGCGGACGAGATCGTTCTCGTCGTCGGCTACGAAGGCGGCGCCGTCCGCGAGTATTTCGGCCAACGGCACGCGGGAACGCCGATCCGATACGCGACGCAGTCCGAGCGGGAGGGAACCGCCGGCGCAGTTGCGGCCGCGAGCGAGCACCTCGAGGGGCCGTTCGCCGTGATCAACGGCGACATCGTCTTCGACCGGGAGTCGCTCGCCGACCTCTACGCGGCCGCCCCGGCGGTCGGTTCGATCCGCGTCGACGACCCGTCGAACTACGGCGTGTTCGACGTCGAGGACGGGACCGTCACCGACGTCGTCGAGAAGCCGTCGGACCCGCCCGGTCGACTCGCGAACGCGGGTGCGTACGCCTTCCCCCAGGAGGCGCTCGAGTACCTCGATGTCCCCCGCAGCGAGCGCGGCGAGTACGAACTCACGGACGTCCTCGAGCGCGTTCTCGCGGGGACCGACGTCGGCCACGTCGAGTTCGATCGGTGGCTCGACGTCGGCCGGCCGTGGGAACTGCTCGAGGCGAACGAACTCGCACTCGAGTCGATAGAGACCGATATCCGCGGCGACGTCGCGTCGGACGCCGAACTCGAGGGGTCGGTCGTCGTCGAGGAGGGCGCGACCGTCCGGTCGGGGGTCGTCGTCGAGGGACCGGCGCTGCTCCGGTCGGGGGCGACCGTCGGCCCGAACGCCTACGTTCGTGGGGCGACGGTCCTCGGCGAAGACGTCTCGGTCGGCCACGGCGTCGAGATCAAGAACAGCGTCGTGATGGCGGGGACGAGCGTCGGCCACCTCTCGTACGTCGGGGACAGCGTCCTCGGCCGGAACGTCAACGTCGGGGCGGGGACGAACGTCGCGAACCTGCGTCACGACGAGGAACCGGTCCGGATGACCGTCAAGGGCGAGCGCGTCTCGACCGGCCGGCGGAAGTTCGGCGTCGTGCTCGGCGACGACGTCAAGACGGGGATCGATACGAGCCTGAACGCCGGTGTGATGCTCTCGGCGGGTGAGACCACGAAACCGGGTGCCGTCGTCATGCAGGATCGGTAGGGAGACGGGGGACGGCGCCGGGTCCTCGAGACGACCGCGGATCGCCCGGCACGCCGAACGACCCCGGAACCGGCGCTTAACGACTGTATAGTAATCGGCCCGTCCGCTCGAGGGGCGGTATGTTCGGAACGAGCGGTATCAGAGGAACCGTCGGCGAGGACGTGACCGCCGATCTCGCGCTCGACGTGGGTCGGGCCCTCGCCTCCGACGGCTACGAGCAGGTGGTCGTGGGACGGGACGTTCGCGAGAGCGGTATCGTCATGTTCGACGCCCTGACTGCCGGACTCCGGGAGTGCGGGGCCGACGTGCTCGAGGTCGGCGTCGCCTCGACCCCGACGGTCGCGAGGGCCGTTCCGCGGACCGGCGCTGACGCGGGCGTCGTCGTGACGGCGTCGCACAACCCGCCGACGGACAACGGAATCAAACTCTGGTCCGCGGACGGCAAGGCGTTCGACCCCGACCAGCGGGAGTCGATCGCGACGCGAATCGAACGGGACGCGTACGACCTGCAGCCCTGGGACGGCCACGGCTCGAGCGCGCCGCTGACGGACGCGGTCGATCGGCACGCGGCGGCGCTGGTCGAGTCCGTCACGATCGACGACCCGCCGAGCGTCGTCGTCGACGTCGGGAACGGGACGGGCGAAATCACCGCCCGCGCCCTCGACGAACTCGGCTGCGACGTCGTGACGCTGAACGGCCAGCAGGACGGATCGTTCCCGGGGCGGCCGAGCGAACCGACGCGCGAGACGCTGGCCACGCTGTCGTCGTGTGTCGCCGTGACCGACGCGCAACTCGGGATCGCACACGACGGCGACGCGGACCGGATGCACGCCGTCGACGGGACCGGTACCTTCGTCCCGAAGGACGTGCTCTTCGCGCTGTTCGCGCGGGAAGCCGCGGAAGCAGCGGAAGCCGCGGAAGCAGCGGAAACCGGCGACGGCGACGTCGTCGCCGCACCGGTCGGTACGAGCGTGACGGTCGACGACGAGGTGGCGGCCGCAGGCGGAAGCGTGAGTCGAACGCCGGTCGGCGACGTCCACGTCGCCGAGCGTGCGGCCCGTTCGGACGCCGTCTTCGGCGGCGAACCGAGCGGAGCGTGGATCTGGCCCGAGGAGATCCCCTGTCCCGACGGGCCGCTGGCCGCCTGCAAGCTCGTCGAACTCGTCGCGGAGCGGGGACCGCTCTCCGAGCTCGTCGCGGACGTCGACAGCTACCCCATCCGCCGGCGATCAGTCGAGGTCGCCGACAAGGAGGCGGTGATAGAGCGGGTCCGCGAACGCGTCCGTGATCGGTACGAGGACGAAGACGAGGACGAGGATCAGAGGGCGGAGATCGATACGCGCGACGGCGTCTACGTCGACCTCGAGAACGGCTGGCTCCTCCTCCGGGCGAGCGGAACCGAACCGGTCGTCAGGCTCACCGTCGAGGCCCGAACCGAGCGACAGGTCGAACGACTGGAGGGTGACGCAGTCGGTATCCTCCAGCGCGCGATCGAACGGTTCCCGTCCGAGAATCGGGGCGAGAGCGGCTCGAGCGCGGGTTTAACGGACCGATAATGAAGTGAGTTCGAGCGCAGGCCGGACCTGGCGTGGACTCTCGTGTCGTACAGCCCTCGCTGCCCGGGAATCCGGCAGCGATCGACACCGAATATCAGCGAGCACTTTCGAATCGATGAGTCGGACACATCGCCGAGACGAGACCGTATCGACTACGACTACTGGAAACACCGCGGCGAACGGATCGAGCGGCCTGGAGACGCTGGTCGTCGGCATCGACGCCGGCTGTCTCCCCGTCTTCGAGCGGCTGTTCGAGGCCGGTTGCGTGCCGACCATCGAACGGCTCTGTTCGGAGGGGGCGACCGCGCCGCTCGAGTCGCAGATCCCCCCGTGGACGCCCAGCGCCTGGCCGTCGATCTACACCGGCGTCAACCCGGGGAAACACGGCGCGATCGGCTTCGTCGGCTACGACGGCTACGACTGGCACGTGACGAGCAACGACGACGTCCGCGAGCACCCGCTGTGGACGCTGCTCGATCGCCACGGTCGCTCGAGCGTCGTCGTCAACGCTCCCGTCACCCACCCGCCCGACGAGTTCGACGGCGCGGTGATTCCGGGGTTTCTGGGGCCGGAGGATCCGCCCTGCCACCCCGACGGACTGCTGGACGACGTGCGCGCGGCGATCGGCGACTACCGCGTCTACCCGTGTTACTCGCGGGACGACTCGCTGTCGGACGCCGAGAAACTCGACGAGTACGAGACCCTGGTCCGGATGCGAGGCGAGGCGTTCCGGTATCTCGTCGGCGAGTTCGATCCCGACTTCGGCTTCGTCCAGTTCCAGAAGACGGACACCGTCTTCCACGAGTTCGACGGCGACGCGGACGCGGTCAGACGCGTCTACGAAGCGACCGACGACCAGATCGCCGAGATACTGGACGCGTGCGACCCGGATCGGGTGTTCCTGGTCAGCGACCACGGGATGGGGCCCTACGACGGCTACGAGTTCCGGATCAACGAGTTCCTCCGCGACGAGGGCTTCCTCGAGACGACGACCGACGGGAAGGGGATGCCCTCGTGGACGCCGATGCGCAGACGGCTCCGCGAAGGCGAGGAGTGTGACACCTGGGAGCCCGGCGCTGCGGCGCGGGCCGCTTCGGTCGCCGCCCGGTTCGGCGTCACCGCCAGCCGGATCAGGAGCGCCCTCGAGCGGGTCGGCCTCGCCGAGTTCGCGATCGAACACGCACCGTCGGGGATCTCCCGGACGGCGAACGAACAGGTCGATTTCGCCGAATCGACGGCCTACGTCCGGGCACGAACCGAACTCGGCGTCCGGATCAACCTCGAGGGACGGGACCCGCAAGGGACCGTTCCGCCCGAGGAGTACGAACGGGTCCGGGACGAACTCGTTCGGACGCTTCGGTCCGTCGAAACCCCCGAGGGGGAACCGTTCTTCGAGACGGTCGCGCCCCGCGAGCAGTACTTCCACGGGGATCGGCTCGAGGAGACCGTCGACGTCGTCACGATCCCGGCGGGCTTCGAGCACGCGCTCACCGAGCAACTCGGCGGCGACGGTGACGGCTACTTCGGTCCGGCCGAGCCCTGGAACCACAAACTCGAGGGCGTCTTCGTGGCGACGGGCGACGGGGTCGACGAGGACGCCGCGATCGACCGCGCCCACGTGTTCGACGTCGCGCCGACCGTCATGTCGGCCATGGGGGTGCCCCCCAGCGACCGGATGGACGGCGGCGTCGTGCCCGTCGTCGATCCGGTCGAGCCCGTCACCTACCCCGCCTACGACGCGACGGGAGACGACCGGGACCGGGCCGGTCCGGGCGAGGACGTGACGGAGCGACTGGCCGACCTCGGATACGTCGACTGAACCGGGCGAGCAGGGGCGTCGTCGATCGTTCGAGCGGATGCAAGGGTCGTTATCCCCGCTATAAGTATAGGCCGACCCGACGACGCCGACGGTACCGACACCTCGATGGGATTCATCGCAGACGTTCGTCTCGGTCACGACGAGCTGCCGTTAGTGCCGACCATGAAGCGACAGCCGGACGTGACGCTGAGACGTGAGTACGAGAGCGCAACGGACGGAAGCCGGGTGCTTTTCGTCTCCGCCTTCGGCGACGGGTACGCGAGCCTCGAGGAGACGCTGGCCGACGACCCCACCGTCTCGGAGCCGACGTGCGTCGCGACGTTCGGACACCGGGCGATCTACCGGCTCGCGGTCGAGACGGGTCTGGCGATCCTGCCCGACTGGTGTGCCGAACACGGACTGTACGTCTTCACGGTCACGAGCGACAGAACCGGGTGGGTCGCCCGGATCCATCTTCCGGATCGCGACGCGCTGGCCGCGATCAGACGACGGTATCGGGAGCGCGGCGTCTCGTTTCGCGTGGACAGGCTCCACGACTCGTCCGCCGCCGACGACGGAACCTACTTTCTCACCGATCACCAGCGCGACCTCCTCCTGATGGCGTACGAGGCCGGCTACTTCGACATCCCGCGGCGGGTCACCCAGGACGAACTCGCCGAACGGCTCGAGGTCAGCGACTCGGCGGTGTCCCAGCAACTCCGGCGCGCGATCTCGACACTGATCGCCGCCACGCTCGAGAACGGTCGGCCGGTCGACGATCCGGTCTGAGCGGGACGGTCGTCGGGCACCTTCGTTTCCGTATCTGCTCCAGCACCCTCATTATACGAGTGATAACCGCCTCCGTCGACGGCTCGGGCCCATCGAGGCCGATTCGGTATCAACCCTTTCGAATCGCACAACAGTTCTCGAGCGACGAATCGGGAAGAAATCGTCAGTTATCGTACCGGATATCCGACTTAAAGGCTTGCTATCCGAACCCCTAGTTACTGGCCCCCCTTACTGCTTCAAATAAAGTGACTATCAATGACGGACGGAAGCGACATTGACGATTCGGAGGGCGGACGATCTACAGGGGGGAATGCGACCGACGGTTCTGCTCACGAAGCGCCGACCGGAAAGGGACGGTCCAGGCGAACGTTCCTGCGCGGCGTCGGTGTCGCGAGCGCCGCAACGGTCGGACTCGCGACGGTCGGGAGCGATCCGGCGGCCGCGTTCCATGGGGAGTACGATACCGTCGTCGACGTCGTCGAGGCCGGGGCCGACAACACCGGCGGGGAGTCGATCACGCCGGTCCTCGAGGACCTCCGGGCCGACAACACGGCGTTCGTCTTCCCCGAGGGGCGGTACTACATGGATTCGCAGTTCCGGTTTACCGGGTTCGACAACGTCGGGTTCTTCGGGCAGGACGCGACGCTCGTTCCCGCGGATTACCACGCGTTCGACGGCCCGCAGTTCCGGCTGTTCCGTCTCGGGGTCTCCTACAGTCCGGGGCGCAGGCTCCGGTTCGAAGGGTTCGACGTCGACCAGACCGCGTCCGACACGGGAATCAGGACCATCGAAGCGACCGTCGCACGGCACCTCGAGGTCCGCGACGTCACGATCCACGGGGAACACGACAGCGGAACCTGGGGCCCCGGGATGTTCGCGGTCAGCGATCCCGACGGGCAGGGCGTCGTCGAGCGGTTCCGCGCGCCGGACGGCGGTCTCCACGCCGACTGGACGCCGAACGCGGGGAACATGTGGCGCGGTCCGATCGGCATCGAGGCGAACACCAACGTCGGCCACCTCGAGTTCAGGGACTGCGAACTCGGCGGCTTCCCCGACAACGGGCTGTACGCGGTCAACGACGAGGGGACGATCGTCGTCGACGGCGGTCGGTTCGTAAACAGCAACGGCGCGAGCGTCCGCCTCGGCGGCGAGGGGAGCGAGATCAGGGGCGCGACCGTGGCGGTCGATCGTACCCGATCGTACGACGACAGTCAGCGGGGCATCCGACTCGAGCGGGGGACCGACCTCCAGGTGACGGACGTCGATATCTCGATCACCTCGCCGAAGCCGACGAGCCACGCGATTTCGGTGATGAACTCCTGTCAGTCCTCGCGGATCGAGGAGACCTCGATCGAGATCCGCGGCGACCGGGTGAACCACGGGATCGTCGTCTCGCCGGAGGCCGGCGAGACGTACATCGGGGGCGGCGGCGTCGTCCACGAGGCCGGCGGCGGCTACCCGCTCTGGATCACGGATACGGACAGGCGAGATCGGGTCCTCGTCGAACTCTTCGACGTCTCCGGCGAGGCCGGGGTCACCTCGGCCGGCTTCCGCGACGGGATCCGGTGTGAGCGGGACAACTGCCGGTTCAGCCACGTGACCGTCGATCAGCCGGGCCGCAACGGCGCCGATCGGAACGGGATCGTCATCTCGGGCGACGAAACGACGGTGTACAAGGGAACCTTTCACGCGAGTCAGTACCCCTACATCGACCAGGGCGACGGGAACCACCTCCGGAACTCCGAGACGGTGTCGTACGAGGACGGCCTCGAGGGCGTTCGCCTCTACCCCGGCATCGAGGGGCCGGAGTTCCGGGTCAACCGGATCGTCAACGGGATCGACGACCTGGGAGCCAACGACGTGTTGACCTGGGAGAACACCTACGAGTAACCGATCGGAGTCGCAAGCGAGCTCTCGGAGCCGCTCGAGGGCGTCGGTCGCCGAGACCGTCTCGCGGCGAGCCCCAGTCGCGTCGGAGGGGAGAACCGCTTTCTGGGCGTTTAACACTGCTATAATAAGGACCCGTGCGGGAGACCGGGTCGATACTGTGGCGATCGTTTACGACGCCGACCGGTCGGGCGGGACGCACCGCCGGCCGTCGGCACTGAGGGGAGGACAGCGACCGTAACCATGAACAGGAGCATCGCCAGCGGCATCCTCTCGGTCGTCAGCGCGAAGGTCGTCGTATTGGTCGTGACCGCCGTCTCGACGCCGCTCCTGTACCGGTTCCTCGGCGCGTCGGGGTACGGGGACTACGCGTTCCTGCTGTCGGTGTTCGCCATCTACATGATCTTCGTCAGCTCCGGGATCACCGACGGCGTCCGGAAGTACCTCGCGGAGGATCGGTCCGTCCCCCACTGGGAGGCGTACGTCGTCGGCTTCTACCTGCGGTTGGCGATCTGGCTCGCGGCCGTCGGGACCCTCGTCATGGTCGCCGCCGCCGAGTTCGGCTACGTCGCCCTCGCGTTCGGCGATGGACTGGCGTCGTACTTCTACGTGCTCGCGATCCTCGTGGTCACGGCCCAGTTCCGCGACTTCGCCCGGAAGACGCTGATGGGGTTCGGCCTCGAGCGGTACTCGGAACCGCTGAAGATCCTCGACAAGGTCGGCTTCGTCGCGGTCGCGATCCCGCTCGTCTACGCCGGGTTCGGCGTGACGGGCGCGCTGCTTGGACACATCGTCGCGAGCGCGCTCGTCGCCGTCGTCGGGCTGGCGCTGGTCCACCGCCGGATCTCGCTGGTTTCGGTGTTCTCACACCCGAGCGCGCGGTTCCCGCGAAAGCGAATGCTGACGTTCAACTCGATGAGCATCGTCCTCGTGCTCCTTCTAATGTCGCTGTATCACGTCGACATCCTGATGCTCCAGCAGTTCCGGGAGAGCGCGGAAGTGGGCAACTACCGGGCCGCCCTCCAGCTCGCGGAGTTCCTCTGGTTCGTCCCGCTGGCGCTGCAGACGGTGTTCGTCCACTCGACCTCCGAACTGTGGTCCCGGGACCGCACCCGGAAGATCACGGAACTCGCCTCCCGCACGACCCGGTACGCGTTCCTCCTGACCGCCGTCATGGCGGTCGGCCTCGCGGCCCTCGCCGACGTCGCCGTCCCCCTCTACTTCGGCCCCGAGGCCGAACCGGCGATCGAGCCGCTCCTGCTTTTGTTGCCCGGCGCGCTCGGGTTCGCGCTCGCCAGGCCGATCCTCGCCGTCTCCCAGGGGAACGGGACGCTCCGATACCCGGTCGTCGCCACCGGCGTCGCGGCGGGGATCAACGTCGTCCTGAACGCGTTGCTGATCCCGTCCTACGGCATGCGAGGCGCCGCGGTCGCGACCAGCGTCGGCTACGGCTCGATGTTCGTCCTCCACTGCTGGAGCGCCCGGCTCGTCGGGTTCGATCCCCTGGCCGACGCGCGCCTGGCACGGACGGTGCTGACGACGGCCCTCTCCGCCGTCCCCATCGTCGCGCTGGCGGCAGCGATCGAGAACCCGTGGCTCGCCCTGACCGTCGTCCCGCCGGTCGGTCTGTCGCTTTTCGTCGCGGTCGCGCTGCTCGTCGGCGCACTCGATCCGACCGAACCGCTCGAGGTGCTGGCGGCGTTCCCGGACCCCGTCGGTTCGGCGGCGGCCGGACTGCAGGCCCGCCTCGAGGGGGTCGGGGGCACTGCCTCGGGCAACTGGCTCCAGGTCCTGCTGTTCGTCGCGGGCCTCGTCCTGCTGGTGGCGGGACTCGTCGTCGGGCTTTTGGGGATCGACGCGGGGACGGTACTGGCGTAGGAACCGAACGAAAACGGATCCGATAACCGCGGACGGAGTCGATCGAGCCGCGTCGAGGCCTATCGCACCTGCGTCTCGAGGTGTTCGCTCTGTCCCATGTCGAACACCATCGCGAACAGGAGGAAGGCGACGCCGGCGACGAGCAACAGCAGTCCGCCGACGCCGGCCACCGGCACGGCGACTATCGCGAGCGCCGACAGCAGGGCCAGGCCGAGCGCGAGGACGCCGGCCCCGGCCATCCCCGCGCCGACGAGGTAGAACAGCGCGAGGGGATGGAAGTCGAGCACGAAGTACTTCGTCTTCAGCCGCCACAGGAAGTTCCGCAACAGCATGGTCGACACCTTCGGGACGTACTCCGAGTACCGGATGCTCGACTCCTCGTCGCCGTAGACGGCCGGCATCGCCACGTCCGCGACGCGCATCCCGCGGACGTTCAGTTTCACCAGCAGGTCGTTGCAGTAGCCGTAGTACTCGTAGAGCCCCTCGAGGTCGATCGCCTCGAGGGCGTTCCGGGAGATGGCCGTGTACCCGTTCTGGGGGTCCATCGTCTTCCAGTAGCCGGCGGCGACCTTGGTCAGGAACGACAGCATCGCGTTCCCGACGAAGCGAAACCGGGGCATGGCCGCGCGGTACTCCGCCGAGAGGAGGCGGTTCCCCTTCGCGTAGTCCGCCTCGCCCTCGACGATCGGATCCAGCAGCCGCGGCATCCGCGAGAGGTCCATCTGCCCGTCCGCGTCGACCGTCACGGTCGCGTCCACCCCGTCCGCTCGGGCGGCCAGATAGCCGGTCTTGATCGCGCCGCCGGCACCGCGGTTCTCCCGGTGCTGGATCGGGACGACGCGGCCGATCCGCTCGTGAACGTACGCGCGGGACTCGAGGGCGGCGGTGCCGCCGTCGGCCACGAGACGGTCCGTATCGGGATCGGAGCGTTCGCGAGCGGGACGCCCGTCTCCGGCGTCCGCTCGCGCGGCCTCGAGGATCTCCGTCCAGGTGCCGTCGGTCGACTGGTCGTCGATCGCGTAGATGCGATCGACGTAGTCGGGCATGTCCCGGATCACGTCCCCGACGAACCCCTCCTCGTCGTAGGCGGGCAACACGACGCCGACGGTCGCGTCGCGGTACATCAGCGCCACCCCCGTATCGGGCCGAACCCGTCGGCGATGGCGGGGCCGTTCGGGCCGGTGGCGGCGGGTTCAGTCCCGATCATGGTCCAGGAATTCCGTCGCGGTGACGACGTCGACGTCCGCCCGATCGACGTGCTCGAGCAGGTCCGCGAACCGCCGCTCGGAGAGGCCGTCGTCCCCGATGTGTTCGAAGTGGAGGACCGCGAGCTGGCCGAACTCGGCCGCGCGATCCACGTACTCCTTCGTCACCTCCCCCTCCGCGCCGGAGAAGAACCCGAGGTTGTGCGGGTCCGTCAGCGGCAGGGCGTTCGGCGCGCCGCCGAAGCGAAACGCCGCCTCGTGGTGTTCCCTGACGAGGTCCATCGTGTTCGGGCCGACCACGTTCCGCGGCGCGACGAAGTGATCGGCGCCGTCCTCGAACCCGTTCGTCTCGAGGTAGGCCTTCGTCCGCCGGATCAGTTCCGCCTGCTCGTCGGGCGCGTAGTCGGCGAGCGATCGGGCCCCGGTTCGCGGCCGCGCCACCAGGTCCCAGCCTGCGTCGGCCAGGTCGTCCAGTTGCTCGCGGGTGAGCCTGCCGGAACGGATCTCGCCGACCGCCTCGGGAATGACCGCTTCGACGCCCGCGAAGCCGTACTCCGACAGTCGCTCGAGCGCGACCGAGCGGTGGCTCTCGAGGGTCCCGTCGAACAGCAACAGGACCTTCCCCGTCTCCGGCCGGTCGACCGCCCGGAGATCGTCGACCCGACAGTCGACGGGCCCGGTCGAATCGCCCCGGGGCCGGACGCTCAGGCGAATCTCCCGGACGTCAGCGAGCGACGGCTGCCCCTCGACCCGTCCGGTGCCGAAGTCGACGCGTACCCACCTGTCGGTCGGGCCGATCAGCGTCCGGCGCAACGCCACCGCGTTCCGGTGGTCGGGGGCCAGCAACTCGAGCGTGAGCTGTAACTGCTCGCGTTCGGCGGCCTTGACCGCAAGCGAGAGGTTCGACTCCCGGAGGTCGATCCCGTCCGGGTTCGTCGTGTAGACGGCCGCGTACTCGGCGTCGTCGGCCCGCAGCCGGGCCGACTGTGTCCCCGCGTACGGTTCGTCCGTCGCGGCCTCGAGCGTTCCGGCGTCGATCATCGACACCCAGTCGTCGAGCGGTTCGAAGGAGGCGATCCGCTCGCCGGGCAGATCGGGCCGCTCCGCGGCGGTTTCGTGGCCATCGTCGGAATCGCCGTCTTCCACCGAATTCGGGGACGATTCCGCCGGCGTCGATCCGTTGCCGCCGTCCCGGCCCGAAACGTTCGAGAGGCACCCGGCGCTGCCGAGCGCACCGGCCGAGACGACCGCCGTCACGAACGATCGTCGGGTTCTGTCCGTCATCACCGGCCGGAACGAACCGTGTTCCCTTTCTTATACAGGCGTTAGTCCCGCGTCGGATCGACGCGGGCTCGCGGATCGGGCGGGCGACCCTCGAGCCGAATCCTCCCGCCACGGCGGTCCGGTGACCGCGAGCGGCCGTTTAGCGACGCGATAATAATCCCGCGGGGGTTCGAACCCCCGGAAAATGACTCGCGTCAGCGTGGTTATCCCGACGTACAACCGGGCCGAGACGCTCCCGCGCGCGATCGACAGCGCGCTCGAGCAGACGATCGACGACGACCTCGAGGTGATCGTCGTCGACGACGGGTCGACGGACGGAACCGAGTCGGTGCTCTCCGCCTACGAAGAGGAAGGCGTAGGCGTAGTGCCGGTCACCCACGCCACCAATCGCGGCGCCAACGTCGCCCGGAACACCGGCATCGAACACGCGAGCGGCGAGTACGTCGCGTTCCTCGACTCGGACGACACCTGGCATCCGGAGAAGCTGGAGTACCAGCTCGAGGCGCTCGAGGGCCGGTCCGAGGAGTGGGTCGGCGCCTACTGCGACACGGCGTACGACCTGTCCGGCGCCGGCGGGACGCTCCGCTCGGCCGCCGCATCCCTTCTCGCCCGCAGCGACGCGGAGCCGACCCGGGAAGGCGACGAGCAGTTGATGGCCGAGATCCTCGCCGACAACGTACAGCCGGGGGCCGGTTCGACGCTGCTCGTCCGGACCGACGTCGCGAGGGAAGTCGGCGGCTTCGACGAGACGCTGGACCGGTTCCAGGACCCCGAGTTCTGTCTGCGCGTGCTCGAGCGTGGGAAACTCGCCTACGTCGACGAGGTTCTCGTCCGCCGGGACGAGACCGGTCACCCGCCGGCCGACGTCGTCGAGGAGGCGAGCGAGCGGTATCTCTCGGCCTACGAAGCGGAGGTCGAGCGGTTCGAGTCGGAGGGATACGAGATCCGCTCGACCCACCGGTTGCTCCTCGCGAAACGGTACCTCGCCGAGGGGCGAACGCTGCGTGCCGGTCGCCACCTCGCCGGGGCGTCGGTGTCGGCGCGACACGTCCCCGGGCTCTGCTGGACCGCCGCCGGCGGGGTCAGGCGGCGTCCGCTCCCGCTCGTCGTGACCGTCCTTCTGGCCGCAGCCGCGGGGCTGCTGTGCCGGTCGCGACTCGGCGGTCACGCTGGGACGGGAACGGGAACGGGAACGGGAACGGGAACGGGAGCAGCCGAGGCCAACTCCAAAGGGTCGTAGTCGGTACGGCCGTCGCGTTCGACCGCGTCGGCGAAACAGTCGTGGCCTCCGGGAACGGCCCCGAGGATCCGACAGGACTACGTGAGCGGCAACCATCGGCACGTGCGAACGAAACGGATCGAGGGGACGTATCGTCACCGACGGCAGGTCGTTCACCGTCATCGAGGCGAACAGCTACCCGGGGCTGAACTCGGTCCAGGTCCACGGGCCGCTGTTGACCGACGACCGGGTCCGTCGGTTTTACGCACGTCACGGCGTCTGCGAGAAGAATTGACTACCGTTTCGGACAGCACAACAGTTCGGCACGGCGAAACAGTCGGTAAACCGGCTCAGGACTGTCTCGAGGTCCGCAGTTCCCACAGGTCGTCGAACGTAATGACCTCGACGTCGGCTTCGTCGATGTGTGCAAGCAACTGCTCGTAGTCGTCTTCGGACATCGTGTTGTCCGCCTCGAACGCGTGGAAGTTCAGGATCGTACACTGGTTGTGCGCCGCCGCGAGGTCGACACAGCGTTTGGAGATCTCGAGGTCGTGGCCGATCGTCCGCGGAAGCGCCAGCGGGTCGAACCCGTGGACGCCCGTCGTGTTGACGTTGCCGGCCTGGTTGAACCCGCCGCAGTAGTGATAGCCGGTCGCGTGCTCGAGGCTCGTTTTGTCGAAGCTGTTGTGCGGGAAGACGATGTAGTTCGCCCCCTCGAACCCGTTGTCGACGAACCACCTCTTGTCCTGTCGGAGTCGCCGCTCGATCGTCGACTCGTCCTCGTACTCGTGGATCGGTTCGTGCGTTCCGTGGACGACGATCTGGTCGCCCTCGTCCTGGCGTTCCTGCAGTTCCGAGACCGACATGACGCCGTCGCGTCCCTGCTCCGTCCACCGGGGGACCGGCGCCTGGACCGTCCGGAACCCGTACTCGTCGTGCAGCGGCGACGCCGTCTCGTAGTAGTCGCGGAACCCGTCGTCCCAGGTCAGTACGACGTACCCCTCGTCGGGTTTCTCGTGACGGCGGAGGTCGTCGATCCAGACTTCGGCCTCGTCCATCGAGTGGAGGACCTGGATCTCGAGCCGGTCGAGGTGATCCATCGCGGGTTCGTGCTCGTCCTCCTCGAAGACGCCGGGGCTGGCCCGGAACCAGCCGACGTCCGGGGTCCGGTACGTGACTTCCCGGAGCGAGTGTACCCGGGCGCTCCCGAACTGGTCGACGATGCGCAGATTGACCGTCAGGTTCTGCGGGGTCGTCGTCCGAATCGCGACGGACAGGTCCGTCTCCGTCAGGTCCGTTTCCTCGAGGGACCGCTCCGCGACGATCGTCTCACGGCCGTCCGACTCGAGGTGGAAGCTCTGCTCGCCGTCGAAGACTACGTCCTCGTCGGCTTCGCCCGATCCCTGAACGACCTCCCAGGCGTCGAGGTCGCCGAAATCGTCCAGCGACTCGCCGGGCTGTCGGTACCGTTCGCGGCTGTCGTACTCGGTTTCGATCGGCGGGACCCCGTCCGCGAGCGCCGCCGGGGCCGACGGATCGTCGTCGGTCGCCTCGTTGCCGGCGTCGTCGCTGGAGTCGGTCACCGACTCGAGCCGATCCGCGCAGCCGGCGACGCCGGCGAGGCCGGCGGCACCCGACAGCGCGAGGAATCGTCGTCGAGTCGCGTTCGTTCGTGGCATTGGCGGGTCGACGCTACCGACGGCCACCCCATTATTATAGAGCCGATAGGCGGCGGCGACCGACGGCCAAGCGGGGCGCGAACCGCCTCGAGCGGCCGGCTCCTGGGCTTAACGATGGCATAGTTATTGCGGCGTCCGCCGGAGTCGAAGAGGAGCGACGTATACGGGCACCCGGCCTCCGTCTCGGACCGTCGGGTCGCCTGCAAGCGCCACAACGTGTGGCGGAGTCGACGAACACGATGAACAGGGAACTCTTCGGCGTATTCGGCGACAGAGAGGCGTTCGACCGGTTCAGAGACGACGACGAGTTCGACGTCGTCCTCACCGGATCGAGACTCACGGTCGGGATCAGGGACCCCGACCTCGGCACTACCGGCTGGACCGACGCGCACGGCGACGACGCCGGCTGCTGCGTCGTCTGGGGGGAATCGTACGTCCCCGATCGGGAGTCGAACGCGGCCCGGTGGCTCCTCGAGCGATACGAGCGCGACGGAACGACGGCCTTGTCGACTCTCAACGGGTCGTACCTGGCCGTACTCGATCACGAGGCGACCGACGAGGCGTTCGTCGCCACGGACCCGGTCCGGTCGCGGGGGTGTTTCTACACCGACGACCCCGGGGTTCGGGTCTTCGGAACCGACGCCGCCGCGGTGGCGGAGACGGTCGCGGATCCGACGCCCGATCGGGACGGCGTCCTCGAGTTCCTCCATCTGGGAGTGGCGCTGGGCGAGAAGACGGCCATCGAGGAACTGCGTCGGCTCCCGATGGACGGGCGACTCACGCCGACGGCAGTCGAGTCCCTCGATCGGTTCGTGTATCGGCCGCGCGAGGATCACGACCACGATCACGATCACGATCACGACTACGTCGGCGACCTCGCGGACCGCCTCGAGCGGGCGCTCGAGCGCCGGTCGAAACTCCCCGGCCGAAAGGGGGTGTTGCTCTCGGCCGGCTACGACTCGCGGATCATCCTCTCGCAAGTCCCCGACCTCGAGCGGAGCTACACCGTCGGCGCGCCCGACGCACAGGAAGTGATCGGTGCCAGCCGTCTCGCCGACCAGTACGGGACGGCCCACACCGCGTTCCCGCCGGACGAACGCTACCTCCGGCCCGACGAGTCGAAGGTCCGATACTCCCAGGGGATCAAGGAGTCGCTTCACATCCACCACGCCGGCTACGCCGACGAGATCGACGTCGAGACGATGTATCACGGCCTCCTCTGTGATACGTTCTTCCGCGGTCACTTCACCGCCCGCGAGACCGTCGATATCGCCGGAAAGCCCGTCCCGCTCGGGCGACTCGACCCCGACCCGGACCCGGTCGACACCCTCCTCGAGAAGTTCGGATACAGCCGCGAGGCGAGCCGCGAGCTGGCCGAGCGGACGGGGCTGGACGTCGATCCGGAGACGTTCGTCAGGCACGCGATCGACGACGAGTTCGCGTCGAACCGGTCGCGGGCGGACGGCGTCCAGAACGCCCTGACCTGCTGTGGCATCGCCAATCAGCCGTCGATCCCCTTCCACGACCACCTGTCCGACCAGTTCGTGACGTCGTTTCTCGCGACCGACCGGGAGCTGATCGACTGGCACCTCCGGACGCCGCCGGCCCACCGGACGACCGAGACCTTCCTCCGGGCCTGCGAGCGGCTGGACGACGACATTCTGCGCCACAGACCGCCCGACCGTCCACACGATACCGAGCTGTTCAACGAGATCGAGGGATTCGTCCGGCGGAAGACGCCGTTCCTCTCGTCGTTCGAACCCCCGTGGCCGGACCGCGAGACGCTGTTCGAGCGCCACGACTTCGACCGCCGCCTGCTCGGCGACCTCGAGCACGTCCACGAGTTGCCCGCGAGACACAAACTCCGAATCGTCGACCTTCGACGGTGGTTCGATCGGTGGGGCGGCCCGAAATCGCGGCTGATCCCCCTGCTCCGGCCGGCCAATCCGACCCTCGCGTGAACGCCCGATCGCGTCTCGAACGTGACGGCTATCTTATCGATACGGAATCGGCAAATGCGTCCTGAAAGACGCTCTAAGCGGCTGTTATTTCGGTTTAGAAATATAAACCGTGAAAATGCTTATATACCAAGGGAAGATAGGCCGGAATATGCGTCTGACGCCGTCGTGGTTGCGCTCTTCGTCGGACACTTCTCGGGGGGAGTGTCGCGGCGACGAGACATCCACGGAACCGGAAGTAGCCGTCTATCACGACCCGAAAGGGGAGTTCTCGAGTGAAGCGAGGGACGCAGGCGAGTTCGTTCCCGACTCCGACGAGGAGTTACTGGCCGTCCTCGAGGGGATGCAGATGCCCGCCACCGTCGACGAGGTGACCGACCGACTGGTCGAACCGGCTCAGCCGCCGATCGATACGTGGGCGGCCGTCCACGAACGGCTCCACCGAACGCGACTGCCCGCACTCGACGCGTCCGGCGACATCGAGTTCGACGACGCACAGGGCATCGTCGACCGCTCGAGATCGCGAGCGGCCGGTCGAAATCCGTTCTCTCCCGCCGTGTTCGGAACCCTGTCGATCGTGGCGCTGTTCGTCGCGATCGCTCTCGTCTGGGCGTCGGTTCTGACCGCGGTGACGGTACTGCTCGTTACGACTACGTTCGCTGCGTGGCTCGTGTAGGGGCGCGAACCGGCGAGCACGACCGTCGTCCTCAGTCGATAAAGCGGGTTATCGTGAGCATTGTAAAGAGGAACAGGATCAACGCGCTGAGCCCGAGGCCCGACAGGATCGACATGAACGGGAGTTCGATCACCGCGCCGAACACGAGGACGTAACAGAGGGCAGTGGCACCGATGTAGTAGTCGTTCCAGTTCGGCTCCGCCTCGTCGGCGTCCGACTCGTCCGTCGACTCCTCGCCGGGTTCGATCCGAAGGTAGGCGTCGAACTGATCGGCGAGCGGTTTGCGCTCGACGATGCCCCGATCCTGCTGATAGTCGATGACGCCGGCCTCGTCTAGCTTCGAGAGGTGGGACTGGTAGAGCGGAATGTAGACGCGCTGTCGCTGCTTCGACGAAAGTTCCTCGACGGTCGTATCGTGTTCCCAGGCGGCGACCTGCTCCGCGACGTCGCGCATGCGGACGGGACCGTCGGTACCGCGCAGATACCGGAGAACCATCCGACGGCGTTCGTTCTGGAGCAGGTGGAAGATCTCGTCCTTCGAGAACGCGGACTCGTCGTCGGCGGGCTCGTTCTCGAGGGGAACGTCTCGGTCGGACTGTTCTTCCGATTTGATAGATTTCGATTTCATCGCGCCGATTCCACCTAAAGAGAAGTGGGTAATAAAGGATAGAAACCGTGTCCCTCGGATTGGTTCAATTTGCGTGACTTTAATTGTCACGTGAGTATTTTTTCTTGTTTTTAAACCCTGTATTTGCTGTTTATGAGGCCTGAAAACCGATATCTCCTGATTGGAAAACCGGCTTAATTCCCCTCTAGATGGACGTCAAATATCCGTAATCTATCCCAGATTTTCCGTTAATTGCGTTCACTGGGACAGTTCATACGGGCCGAAATTCAGGTCGAGACAATCTGTATCGGGATTGTGATAGGAATCGGTCAGACGCCCGTCGAACGGCCCCGATCGAGCGGCGTTTACCGGAGCGATAATAAACCCCCATCCGCCCGTCGATACGAGCAAATGAGCGACACAGACTGGTGGTTCTTCGATCTGGCGCTCGTCGTCGCGGCCGTCGGGGGGCTCACGCTCGCCGTCGTCGCCGGCGCCGGCGGCGTTGCACGGATACTACTGACGATCCCGCTCGTCTGCTTTCTCCCGGGATATGCGCTCGTCTCGGCGATGTTTCCGGACGGGCCGACCGACGACTATCAGGCCTTCGACGAGGGGAAGACGGGCCTCGGAAACCCCCTGCTGGTAAGCGGGGGGCTCGAGGGGGTCGAACGGACCGTCCTCTCGGTCGTGTTCAGCGTCGCACTCGTCCCGGCAGTTGCCCTTTTCGCGTCCGCAACCCCTGGGGGTTTGATTGCCGATCAGGTGCTCCTCGGGATTTCGGCGCTGACAGCTGGACTCGCCGTAATCGCGATCCTCTCTCGATACCGCTGTGAGCCCGAGAGACGGTTCACTCCGTCCCTCTCGTCAGCCTCTCCGTTTTTCGACTCGCGGAGTTCGTTCTACGAGCGGCGTAACGTGGGGCCGTACAACGCGGCGATCGCGGTCGGCCTCGTGCTGGTCGTTCTCAGCGCCGGTTTCGCGCTCGCCAGTCCCCCCCAACACGACGGGTTCACCGAGTTCTCGATCGAAACGGAAGCGGTCACGGGAGAGACCGACACGATGTACGACTCGACCTACGAAATCGATTCCCAGCCCCAGGAACTCGAGGCGACGATCACGAACCACGAACACGAGGAGCGGACCTATACGACGGTGGTCTCCCTCGAGCGGGTGAGCTACGGGGACGGCGGCGACGTGACCGTCCACGAGCGGGACGAACTGGATAGACAGCGGACGACGGTTCCGGACGGCGAGAGCGCCCGGCAGACCCTCGAGGTCGAGCCGACGATGGAAGGCGACGAGTTGCGCTTGCAACTGCTCCTGTACGAGGGAGAACCGCCGTCTGATCCCACCCCCGAGAACGCGTACCGGGTCGTGACGCTCCCGATCGAGGTCGAATGATGTGGCCCTGGGAACACCTCCTCGTCGCGTACGGGCTCTACTCGCTGACGACGAACGTCCTCCTCCGGCGGTCGCCGTCCGCCGGCGAGACGATCGCCGTCGTCGTCGCCTCGCAGCTCCCGGATCTGGTCGACAAACCGCTGGCCTGGACGTACGGGGTCACGGAGACCGGCTACGCGATCGGCCACTCCGCGTTCGTCGCCCCGCTCGCCTGTCTGGCGACCCTCGTCGCGGCGGACCGATACGGGGATCGAGTCCTCGCGGGGGCGTTCTCGCTCGCGTACGGTTCGCACCTCGTCACCGACGTGTTCAACCCGATGCGGTCGGGACGACCGCCGGAGCCTCGAGTGCTCCTCTGGCCGCTTGCGTCGCCGCCTACGGGCGATCACGGCGGACTGTTCGATCACTTCGTCGTCTACTTCGTCCGGTACGCGAACCAGCCCCTCGCCGGCGGCCTGTCCGCTGCAGTGGCCCTCCAGCTCGCCGCCGGGTTCTCGATCGTCGCCCTCTGGCTCGTCGACGGCGCGCCGGTCGTCAGCGACTGCTTGCGGTTCGTTCGCGATCGGCTCCGATAAAGCCGTCTCGAGGCGGTCAGCAGTCGGTCAGCGGGCCCTGCTTTGGAAAGCAATCGCGGTCCGACGGGTCCCCGCAGCGATCGGAGCGACTCGAGAGCGGCGACGGAGGAGAAAGAGTCCGTCTAGCGATCATCCGGACGCGGGCGAGGGCGTACACATCGTCACCTCGCCGTTGGTGTAGACCGTCGCCTGGTCCGGTCGACAGAGCCGTTCCTCGGAGATCCGCTCGATCCGTCCCTCGCCGTTCTCGTCGGAGAAGTAGACCGCCGTCGACGACTGCGCGGATCGATAGACCGTGTACTCGTGGTCCGCCGCGCCGTCGTCGGGGACGGTCGCGGTCGTCGTCGACGGGTACGCCCCGGTTCGAGAGAACAGCGTCTGGTACGGATGGTCCGTGTAGAGGCGCTGATCGGGACGGATCTCGCTGCCGCTTGGGGAGCCAGTCATCTCGGCGATCGACTCCGCCGCCGCCAGTTCGGGTTCGTCGTACGCGAGTTGCTCGTGGTGGTCCGAGAACACCGGGTCGTCGATGTTACTCTCCGGGGCGAGGATCATCGCGCCCGGATAGACCAGGACGAAGAGCAACAGGACCGAGAGGGCGACCCCCGTCGTAACGTTCCCGCTGAGGGTTCGAATGCCGATCACGCCGAGCACGGCCATCGGCGCGAAGAGGAACGCGAACCAGCGGTTCGGAATGAAGTTGTGGATCCCGAACATCGGGAACCCGAGGACGAAGACGAGCATGAACGCCGACGCCAGCAGGAGGGTAAACACCGACTGCTCCGCCCGCCGCCTGTGGACGACGTACAGACAGCCGACGAACGTCGCGCCCAGCAGGAGGAGAAAGCCGAGCGCGTCGACGTAGGGGACGACCTGGTCGAGCAACGTCGAGGGTGCCGTCGACGCCGCCTCGGCCTCGGCGTCGCCGCCCGAGGACCCGCTCGCGATGTTGAGGAAGCCGGCACTGTCCTCGAGCGTCTGCGTGAAGAAGCTCAGGACCGTCGCCAGGAACGAGTCCTGCCGGTACGGCGTCAGCGACCAGACGAAGATCGTCAGCCCGAAGTTGAACACGACGAGGCCCACGAGGTTGACTGGCTTCTTCGCGCGGAAGACGCTCGTATCGAGCCGCGTGAGCCCGAGCGGGCCGACGACGAACACGATCTGGGCGACGAACGCGGCGAGCAACAGCACGAGCATGATGAACGTCGACACCTGATGCGTGAGGATCACGGCGACGCTGAACAGGACCAGCAACGAGAAGTCCCGGACGGTGTACTCGATGCGCATCACGCGGATCAGGGCGTAAAGCATCGCGAGGAAGAACAGCAGGCCGAGGCTCGTCGGGATGAGGTGGATCCCCCACATCGAGACGTGGCTCGCGAGGGCGTAGAACGCCGCCGCCAGCACGGCCCACCGCTGGGAGACGAGCAGGTTCGTGGTCGCGTAGACGAGCAGGACCGAGAGCGGCAGCACGACGCCCACGGAGAGGTACACCGCGAGGCGAATCGGGACGTCGTACAGCAGCGCCGACGACGCGACCAGGAGGTGGTAGAACGGCGCCGCGTAGTGTTTGTCGTCGGAAATCGCGCCGAGCGAGCGTTCCTCCAGGATCGCGTTCACGAGTTCCGTGTGGGTCCAGATGTCGATGCCGACGTACCCCGGCGTCGCGTACAGCGCCGTAAAGCGGAAAACGACCGCGAACAGGACGATCTGGAGCAACAACAGCCCGGGATGGAACTCCTCGTCGCGCGCGAAGACGATCTGCGCGATCAGGAGCGTGCCGACGACGCTCGCGGCCCCGAAAAAGAGGGGCGTCCGCGACCCCTGGATCACGGTCAGCGCCACGAGCGCCGCGAGTCCGGCGAGGACGACGCTGGGGAGCGCCATCGTCACGCTCGAGGGCAGCGTCGGAGCGGCCCGGGCGTCCTCTCCCTGGTACAGCGAGAGGAGATACAGCACGCACGCCGTGCCGAGGAGTATCGGGACCGTATCGAGGTAGACCTGGGACGCCAGAAACCGCAGCGGGAACAGGGCCAGGGCGATCACGAGCCCGCAGAGCGCCGCGACCGTGTCGAGCCGGAGCGGTCGCAACTCCGACAGGGACCTGTAGTTCATGCGCCTCCCCCCACTGCGGGTTCCCGTCGATCGGTTTCACCGTCGGTTCGACCGAGCGCCCGCCGATAGACGCCGACGAGACGCTCCCCGAACGAGTCGAGTCCGAGCCCGTCGATCGCTTCGCGGGCGTCGGTTCGGCCCCCGTTCGCGAGGACGCGCTCGAGGCCGTCGACGAGTTCCGCGTCGTCGTCGCCGACGACGCAGTTCGTCACGCCGTCGACCGTCTCGCGAACGAACCCGACGTCGGTCGAGACGATCGGCAGGTTACACGCGGCCGCTTCCTTGACGACCATCGGGCCGCTCTCCCGGCGCGAGGTGACGAGAAGCACGTCGCTCGCGTTCATGTAGTAAGGCATCTCCTCGTACGCGACGCCGGAGACCGGCCGGAGGTCGACGTCGACGTCCGCGCGCTCGACGATCCGTTTCGCCCGCGGGAAGTCCTTCACCGTCCGGGTGCGGTCGTACGGGAACAGCGCGATCGGTCGGTCCGACTCCCAGCCGACGCACGTGCGGGCGGTCTCCTGCGGGATCGGCCTGAACAGGTCGGTGTCGACCGCGAACGGAAGCAGTTCGTGGTCGACCTCGAGTTCGCGGGACATGGCCGGGCTCGGAACGATCGCGGCGTCGGCCCGTCGGGCGCCGAACCGGCTGAGCGACCGGAGCCACGAGTGTTCGCCCATCAGATCGGTTCCCCAGAGCGTGACGACGGTCGGCCGGACGGGTTGTGCGACCGCCAGCGGCGCGACGAGCCCGTAGTTCGCGTGTACCAGGTCGTACTCCGCCGAGCGGACCTCGGCGAGGGTCTTCGAATAGAACTTCGCGTACGCCGTCGGCGACCGCGACGAGTCGCCCTCGTGCTCGCCGGGAGCGGTGAGGACCGTACAGTCGACGCCCTGCCTCTCGAGGGCGGCGACCTGCTGCTCGAAGAACGGCCGCGGCGACGTGGCCAGCTGTAACACCTTCATACCGTGATCAGCCCGCGTTGGTCGCGGGCGTCGTCCCGTCGCTCGTACGCGTGCGAGCGAGCGATTCGACCTGACGAACGACGAACGCCGTCACGTCGATGCGCTCGTCCAGCAACCGTTCCCGCCGTCGCCGCCAGGGGTCGTCGGTTCGCTCGACGATCGAGGCCGCTCGCTCGAGCCCGCGGACGTGGCGGTTCTCGCCGTCGTGTTCGAACAACAGTCCGTACTCCGCGTCGAGTTCCGTCGTGTAGCCCAGTGACAGCGGATTCACGTAGACCGAAGGAGTCCCGAGGACGGCCGCTTCCGCCGCGGTGGTCGCGCCCTCGCTCAGGACGACGTCCGCGAACGAAAGCAGGTCGTGCAGGCGGTCCGGCGACGTCTCGAGCTGATAGGGCTCGAGGTCCGCCGGCGGCTCCCCTTCGGCCGAGAGCAGGACGTCCGCGCCGGCCGCCTCGAGGCGCTCGACGATCGCCCGGGGATCCTCGAAGCCGCCGTGGCCGACGTCGTGGGACGCTTCCCAACTGCTGAGTCGAACGACGGCGAACGGGTCGTCCGGCTCGAGGTCGACGTCGGCCTCGAGCGACTCGAGGACGGTCGGATCGGGCTCGAACCGGTCGGGGTGGAGATAGGCGAGTTCGTGATACCCCGGGTACGTCACCTGGTTCGGTCCGATCTCCTCGCGGTAACACGAGGGCGTACAGATCACGTCCGCGAAGGGGTAGCCGAGCCTCGTGATGAGCGTCGCGTGTTCGGTATCGTAGAAGACGAGGCTCTTCGTGCCCAGTACCGACGCGACGTGTGCGGCCGCGACGCCGCCGATCGCCGTGATGACGTCGGGATCGATCCGGCGCGCGTGTCGCAGCAGCCGCGCCTCGTAGGTGGCCTGGACGGCCGCCAGCGAGACTAGCGAATCCGACGAGCCGGCCAGCACCCGGTGATCGATCCCGTACGCCTCCAGCAGTTCGACCGCGACGTCGTTCTCGCGGGCGAAGACGTGGATCTCGTGGCCTCGCTCCCGCAGCTCCTCGATCGGATGCCGGAAGAAGTGTACGTGGCCCGGGTGCTGGATCGTGATCACGACTCGCATCGCGAGTCACCTCCGGGATCGACCGTCGCGTTCGGACGACGATCGACGCTCGCGGTCGCCTTGGGGGGTCGCATCGACTCACAACCTCCGGTAGACGAACCCCGCCTCGACCGCCTCCGACTTCTCGAGGCAGCCGTTCACGTCGACGAGCGCGGGATCCTCCTCGAGTTCGGCGGCGACCGCCTCGAGGTCCATTCGCTCGAACTCCGCGTGCGAGGTCGCAAGCAGGATGGCGTCGATCCCCTCGAACGAGAGCCGTTCCTGTACCTCGATGTCGAACGTCTCCCGGACGGCGTCGTCGTCGGCGAACGGGTCGAACCCTTCGACGTCGACGTCGTACTCCTGAAGCTTGTCGACGACGTCGACGACTTTCGAACTGCGGATGTCCCCCACGCCCGGTTTGTAGGAGAGTCCAAGAACCAGGACACGGCTCTCCCGGAGCGTCTTGTGACAGTCGTTGAGCGCCTTGATCGTCAGTTCGGCCACGTGGTCGGGGAGGGATTCGTTCACTTTCCTGCTCGTGCGCACGAGTTCGGGGTCGAACCCCTCCCGGGAGGACCGGTGGGCGAAGAAGTACGGGTCGACGGGGATGCAGTGGCCCCCGACCAGCCCGGGACGGTAGTCGTGGAAGTTCCACTTCGTGCCGGCGGCCTCGAGCACCGCCTGCGTGTCGACGTCCATCCGCTCGAGCGCCATGGAGAGTTCGTTGACGAACGCGATGTTGAGGTCGCGCTGGGCGTTTTCGACGACCTTTGCGGCCTCGGCGACCTCGATCGACGGCGCGCGATGAACGCCCGCGTCGACGACCGATTCGTACAGTCCCGCCACGTCCTCGAGGACCTTCTCGTTCTGTGCACCGACGACCTTGACGACGTCCTCGAGCCCGTGGTCGGGATCGCCCGGCGTCGCGCGCTCCGGGGAGTAGCCGACGAAGAAGTCCTCGCCGGCGGTCAGCCCGGACGCGTCCTCGAGTGCGGGCACGAGCACCTCGCGGGTCGACCCGGGGTAGACGGTCGACTCGAGGACGACCGTCGTTCCGGGTTTCATCTTCGATCCGACGGTTCGGCCGGCGCTCTCGACGTAACTGAGGTCCGGCTGGTCGTCGTCGTCGATCGGGGTCGGCACGGTGACGATGACGTAGTCCGCTTCGGCGATCTCGCTCGCGTCGGACGTGTACGAGATAGCGTCGTTGCGAACCGCCGCGTCGGAGAGGTCGCCCGTAGTGTCGACGCCGGACCGAAGGCGTTCGACGGTCGCGTCGTCGACATCGTAGCCGATCACGCGGTAGTTCGACTCCGCGAAGCCGACCGCAAGCGGGAGCCCGACGTATCCGAGCCCGACGACACAGATCGTCGCCTCGCGCGTCGTCGCTGCCGTCGTCTCGGTTCCCGCGTCGTGGTCCAGGGGCGAATGCGACCCCGTATCGTCCGGGACGGACCCGCTCGCGTTCCCCTTTCGGTCGCTCTCGCGCTCGTCCGCTCGGTTCTCGGTATCGCTTATTGTCGTGGTCATAGCTGAGACGTTGTGGCTGGCCGTCGTACGATCGGGTACGACGGTACGTTCTGTTTCGCCGCCCCGGATCGCCGGGGCGTTCCTCGATCCGTCCAAAACGAGGGGAGCCGTTTACTATACCGCGAATAAACGGTTGCAGCGCTCGCATCGAACGGTCGTTCCGCGCTCGGACGGCTCTCGAGGGGAGATACCGGGTGTTCGGCAGATCGGCAGTCTCGAGCGTTTAGAACGTTGTTAAACCAGTCTGTAGGGGTCCATAATGAAGAGGGAATAGCGGGAATCGCCGATGCGGTCGGCGGGCACGATCTCACGCGATCCACCCGCTCGGCCCGTCGACCGCAACGGAACCGCGACTAACGATGGTATCAAACGCCCCGACCGGAGTCCGAGCCACCCTCACGTCGTCGGCAACCACGTGGACCGACGCCGACCCGGCAGCGATTCGGGTAGACGACACCCACTGGGTCGTGTCGGTTCTCGCGAGCGGCGATCACGCCATCGGAGCCCCGTCCCGGCGGATGCCGTTCCAGTTGTTCCAGTTGGCGTCGTCGTGGGAGGCGGCCCTGATCGCGGTTCTGTTCCTTCTCATCAGCGGCCTCGTCGGCCTCCGAGCGGCGGAGCTACTGTTGGAACGCGACGTCCGCGACCCGTCGTGCTGGCTGCGGACGGAGGAAAGCGACGACTCGGGCGAGAGGAACCGCTCACACGACACGTCCGACTCACGTGACGATCATCGCTGGGGGATCGAGTACGACAACGACAACGACAACGACCAGGATCACGATCACGACCACGATCACGACCAGAACTACCACCTCCAACACTACATCTCGCCCGAAACGCCGCCGGACCTCCTGAGCGACGAAGGAAACGTCGTCAGGCTGCTCGTCGAGCACGGCGGGCGCATCCGCCAACACCGGATCGCGGACGAAACCGGCTGGTCGAAGTCGAAAGTCAGCCGCATCTGTTCCCAGATGCACGCCGACGGGCGGATCGAGAAACGGTCCGTCGGCCGGGAAAACGTCATCAGTCTCTCCGGAGTCGATCCCGCCGACGGCGACGAACCCGCCCACGATTCGGACACCGGGTCCGACGACCTCGAGAACCCGCTGACGTGAGCCCGCCGCGCGGAGGCGGGCACTCCACTCCCTATCCGTCCACTCCCTGTCCGTCGATACGCACCTGTGCACACCGGTATCCGCCTCCCACGTAGCTTCGACCCCGGCCATCGAAGCCCGCTCCCGTTCCGACGCTACTGCGGCGAAACGTTGCACGAGATGAAACTGTATTCGGTATTATACGGCCGATAGCGACGGTCTTATCGGTCGTATAGTAATGGCCGCCGTCCCTGTCGGTGTGAGTGAAGACCCGCCCGTCCCGTACCGGACGACGGCGCGGGCAGGTGACAACAATGATACGGAACGATACGCCATCCCGACGGACGGTACCGAACCGAGTCGACGCGGCAGCCGGCAGTTCGCTCCCGCGAACGGTGGTGAACGGCTAATGTGTGGAATTATCGCACGCGTCGGCTCCGGAGACGCGGCCGACACGCTGCTCTCCGGGCTCGAGAACCTCGAGTATCGCGGCTACGATTCGGCGGGGATCGCCGTCCAGAACGGATCCGGCGTGAAGGTCCACAAGACCTCGGGCGAGGTCGACGACCTCAAGTCGACGCTCGAGACCCGGCCGAGCGGGAACATCGGCATCGGGCACACCCGCTGGAGCACCCACGGCCCGCCGACGGAGGAAAACGCCCACCCGCATACCGACACCGCGGGCGACGTCGCGGTCGTCCACAACGGCGTCATCGACAACTACGACGAACTCCGGGAGACGCTGCGGGAGAACGGCCACGAGTTCGAGAGCGACACCGACACCGAAGTGATCCCGCACCTCATCGACGAGTACCGCGAGGAAACCGGCGACACCGAGGGGGCGGTCCGCCGGGCCGTCGAGACGCTAGAGGGGAGCTACGCCATCGCCGCTATCGTCGACGGCGAGGAGCGCGTGTACGCAGCCCGGAAGGGGTCGCCGCTCGTCCTCGGACTCGACGACTCGGAGTGGTTCCTCGCGAGCGACGTCCCCGCGTTCCTCGATCACACCGACGAGGTGATCTACCTCGAGGATGGCGACCTCGTCGTGCTCGAGCCCGACACCTACCGTATCACCGACCTGGAGGGAGACCCGGTCACGCGCGCGGTCGACACCGTCGACTGGGATCCAGAGGACGCCGGGAAGGGACAGTACGACCACTACATGCACAAGGAGATCCACTCCCAGCCGACGGCGCTCGCGAACACCATCGAGGGTCGGATCGAGGACGGCGACGTCGCCTTCGAGGGGCTGCCGCCGGGTTCGTTCGCAGACGTCGAGTCGGTCCAGTTCGTCGCCTGCGGCACCTCCTATCACGCCGCGATGTACGGCGAGCAACTGTTGCGGGCGGCCGGGATCCCGACCGAGGTCGTCCGCGCGAGCGAGTACGGGACGAACGCGGGGCCGGTCGACGACGGGACGCTGGCCGTCGCGGTCACCCAGAGCGGCGAGACCGCAGACACGCTCGATGCGGTCCGGACGGCGGCCAGCCGCGGTGCACGGACCCTGGCAGTCACGAACGTGGTCGGATCGACCGCTGCGCGGGAAGCCGACGACGCGATCTACATCCGGGCCGGTCCCGAAGTCGGCGTCGCCGCGACGAAAACCTACTCCTCGCAGGCGGTCACGCTCGCGTTGCTGACCCAGCGGCTCGCGGCGGACGTCCCGGACGCCACGCCGGTCGAGGACCGTGAGGGGATGCTCGAGGCCCTCGAGGAGTTGCCCCAGCACGTCGAGCGCGTGCTCGAGATGGGACGTGTCACTTCCCTGGCGCGCGAGTACCTCGACAGCGACTCGTACTTCTTCATCGGGAACGGGTTCGGCCACTCCGTGGCACTCGAGGGCGCGCTGAAGTTCAAGGAGATCACGTACGAACACGCCGAGGGGTTCGCCTCCGGACAGCTGAAACACGGCCCCCTCGCGCTCGTGACGCCGGAGACGCCGGTCTTCGCCGTCTACACCGGCGGCGACGACGAGAAGACCAGGACGAACGCGATCGAAGCCCAGGCTCGAGGCGCGCCGATCGTCGCGGTCGGTCCCGACGACCACCCGCTGATCGAGGTCGCCGACGCGCATCTGGGGGTTCCGGACACCCACCCGGTCTGGGCGGGACTGCTCGCGAACGTCCAGCTTCAGTTGCTGTCCTATCACGCCGCGAAGCTACTCGACCGACCGATCGACAAACCGCGCAACCTCGCGAAGAGCGTCACCGTCGAATGAGGACGGGACCGAGCCGGCTCACCCGTTTCTGACGCACTTTTCGTCGCGTTCCCGTTAGAGTACGGCCGCTGCTGTACTACGGCCGGTCACACGTTACCCGAGACTTCCGCACGGATACCGTTCCGGCGTTGTTCTCGAGTCCAGCGTTCCCGAAGTCTACCGAACGATCCGTCTCGAGTCCGGACGCTGGATGGCCCTACGCGAAGGGAGTTCCCGCCGAGCCACCGGTAGCTCCGGACCGCTCGCCCGCAGCCGAACGTGGCCGGGCGGAAAAGCGATGTCGGCACCACGATCGGGTTCCCACGGAACACTCGGTTCGACTGACAGCCAGACAGCGGAAGCCCACGACTTCAGTCGTGGGGGACCAATTCAGGGCCTTTCAACCAGTCACGATCGACGATTCTCGACTGGATTCAGCGCTAGCCGACGAAGCGGCTGCCCTGGATATTGGCGCGAACAACCTCCTCGCGTGTACGACGACGACCGGCAAGCAGTACCTCTACGAAGGACGCGACCCGTTCGACCGGTTCCACGAGACGACACACGAGATCGCCGATCTCCAGTCGGAACTCGAGGACGGGCGGTACACGTCGAAGCGTATCCAGCGCCCCTACCGGCGTCGGACGCGACGGCGAAACCACGCGATGGACACACTCGCCCGCGATCTCATGGAACGGCTTCACCGATGGCGTTGGGACGGTCTACGTCGGCGACCACACGGACGTCCTCGAGACCCATTGTCGGTTCGAACGAACGAGAAGCTACACGCCTTCTGGGCGTTTCGCCGATTCATCGACCGACTCGCGTGTACGGCCGAAGAGTACGGCATCACCGTCGAAGTCCGCTCGGAAGCGTGGACGGCCCAGGAGTGTCCCGCCTGTGGCTCTCGAGAGGATACGACGCGCCACCGCGAGACACTCACGTGTTCGTGCGGCTTCGAGGGACATGCCGACCTCGCCGCGCCCGAGACGTTCCTCAGGCCGTACGAATCGATAGGCAGGCCGATGGCACGGCCCGTGTGCCTCAAGTGGGACGACCACTCATGGTCGGCGTTAACGAGACGCGATCGTCTCGTTCGCACACCAGAAATCGGAGATTTCTGGGGACGTCATCACGCGCTCACCGTCTCAACGAGGAGCACAGAAACCGGAGTATCCGCGTCTAGGAGAAAGTCGCTCGCGTGGTGGTTCGGCATGAGCCGAGACCCCCAACGTGAGGAATCCCACGGCTTTAGCCGTGGTGGGGATGTCAACGTCCTAGTCGTTCTCCGCTTCCGAGAGCGTCAGCAGAACCGCCTCGTCGTCGCCGTCCAGTTCGACCATCTCCCGTGTCTCCTCGTACTCGTCTTCCGCTCCGCCGGCAGTGATCTCGTACTCGCCGTCCGCCAGGTCCTCGAACTCGACGAGTCCGTCGTCAGTCTCGGCTTCCCGCTGCTCGCCCGACCCGAGAAGCGGGTCGTCGGTCGACTCGAGTTCGACGGCGACGCCGTCGATCGAATTCCCGTCGTCGTCCTCTACGAGCACGGTTAGCGCGTTCGTTTCGTCCTCGTCCGCCGACGCGAGCGTCAACAGGACCGCCTCGTCGTCGCCGTCGATCTCGACCGTCTCGCGCGTTTGTTCGTACCCGTCGGCGTCGGCGACGAGTTCGTACTCGCCGTCCGCGAGGTCGTCGAACTCCGCCTGGCCGTCCTCGGTGTGGACCTCACGGTCCTCGTCCTCGAGTTCGACGGTCGCGTTGTCGATCGAGTCCCCGTTTTCGTCCTCGACGAACGCGGTCAGGGCGTAACGGTCGTTCTCTTCTTGCTCGTCGTCGCTATCGTCCCCGTCGTCAACGCCGTCCTGTTCGTCGCTATCGTCCCCGTCGTCGCTCCCGTTTTCATCGTCCTCTTGCTCGTCGTCTCCGCTATCGGCTCCGTCGTTCCCGTCACCGCCCCCGTCTTCATCGCTGCCCCCGGTGCCGTCGTCATCCGCCGTCTCGTCTTCGCCATCCGTGACGTCCGTCTCTTCGTCCGTTTCCGCAGTCCCGCCGCCGTCGCCGTCGCCGTCCGTACCCCATCCCTGGTCGTTCCACTCGTCGTTTACCGCTCCGAAGGCACTGCCGACTGAGGCCCCGCTCACGGCGAGGACCAATCCGGCTACCAGAAGAACGACTCCGCTGAGTGTGAGCAAAACCTGGACCGTCGACGTTATCGACCGGGTCTTCGATCGCTGTCGTTGGACGTTTCGGCGCATTATCGAACCCCCTCGGTTAGTGCCACACCGTTCGATTTCCCGTCTGGATCACCCAGTCTCGGACTCGAGCGATCGGATCGATACCCTCGTCGGATCCCGATAGCAGCGAGACACGTTTCGGGACGGGCAGCGGTGGCGGCGACCGACCGAGCCGCGTCGATTCTGCACGCCGTCGGAACCGTTGACGGTGTCTGCGGTGTGCGGATACAGGTGAGTTCATTACGTCACCGTTTCATCCCGTACCGGTTCACTATGGGCCGTATAAGCGACTCCCGCTCGTGAAAACGATCGGATCGGGAGCGGGATACTCGGGGACTGTCGGTGCGATCGGTGAGTGGCACTCGACGGTTCGCCGTCGCCTCGTTTCGCTTCGGCCGATCCATAGCGAAGGCGAACCGGTGACGGAACATCCGGACGGGAACCCGCGTCAAAAGGACGGGCTTCGGCGGGCGGAGCGATCCTCGAGCGGGAGCGATTCGCGGTTTATACTCGTGTTAAACCGCGGTCTGTGGCGCGGACGATCCCAGAGCCGAGCAACCGAAGCCGTCGAACCGGAGGGATTCTCGAGGGGACCGAGGACGTGATCGGAAACGAGACGCCGCGGAACGAACCGACGTGGGGTGCCGCGTCGGTGGACTCGGCCTGTCCGTGTCTACGTTCGCTCAACCCGCGGACGAGGGGTCAAAAGAACTGCGAGCGCACTGCCGGCGTATCTCGTCGGTAGTGTCTCCTACACGCGGCAGTTCGTGAGCGACTCGAGGTATCCACGCGGCGGTCCGTCGATCGCGGGCTCTCTCGTGGGCACGATGGGTCGAAAAATAGTCCGAAAATCGGAATTATCGATGAGCGTCGACAACAGCGGGGTTACTCCCCGGTGTCGTCTTCCTCGTTTTCGTCGTTCTCCTCGCCGTCTTCGCCGTCTTCTTCGTCACCGGAACCGTCCTCGTCGTCGGTTTCTTCTTCGTCTTCCTCATCGTCGCCGGATCCGTCCTCTTCCCCGACCGCGTCTTCCTCATCGTCGCCGGATCCGTCCTCTTCCCCGTCCGCGTCTTCTTCATCGTCGCCGGATCCGTCCTCTTCCTCGTCCGCGTCGTCACCGAACCCGCCGTCTTCGTCGTCTTCCTCCATGGGGTCGTCGGGATCTTCATCGCTGACCGGGTTGGTTTCGTCGTCCGTACAACCAGCTACTGCCGCAATCATACCGACACCGAGCGCCTTCGTGAATCGACGTCGATCGAGGATTCGTTCCGTCATAGCGCGTCCGGGGCGACGAGGGACTGGAAAATAAGAGGGAAACTCCGTTTCTACGATTGGTGCTAATTCAGACGAGTTGCCGATTATTACCGTCACGACAAGCGAACCGTTGCGTTCGCCACCGACGTTTCCCCTCGCACAACGATCCGCTCGCAGGGGAAAACGGATCTTTGAACGGCCGGAGGACCCGCTCGTGGGATCCCGCCGAGGGAGTCTCGAGGGGCACAACCGTTCGCCACAGCGAAACCGAGCCGAATCGAAGTTACACTGGCGACAACCGCGGCATACGGGACGTCGCGATCGACGAACACAGTCCTTATGCGGGTGTCGCTGCTATCTCGTCTCGATGCACGTCATCGGAACGGTGGGTCTCCCCGGCAGCGGGAAAGGCGAGGCCGCCACCGTCGCACGCGAGGACGGAATCCCGGTGGTGACGATGGGCGACGTCGTCCGCCAGGAGACGGCCGACCGCGGGCTCGATCCCGCGAAAGACCACGGAAAAGTCGCCCAGGCGCTGCGCGACGAGAACGGCCCGGCCGCGATCGCCGAGCGCTCGTTGCCGATGATCGAGGATCGCCTCGAGGACGGCGACGCGGTGCTTGTCGACGGCATCCGGTCGGGGACCGAGGTCGACGTCTTCGAAGAACGGTTCGGCGACGACTTCACCCTGATCAGTATCGAAGCGCCGTTCGAGGTCCGGGCGGAGCGGATCGACGCCCGCGGGCGGGACGCCGACGAGAACGACGGCGGCGAACCCCTCGCGGCCCGCGACGAGCGCGAGCGCGGGTTCGGGATGGACGACGCCATGGAACGGGCAGACGTCGTCGTCGAGAACACCGGCTCGCTCGAGGCCTTCCACGAGCAGGTTCGGCGGATCATCCGCGAGGGGCCGGAGGCGGTCGCCGACGAGTCCGGAACCGACGCCGAGAACACGGAGGTACGACAATGAGCGACATCTACCGCGTCGACGTCGAGATCACGGCACCGGTCTACGACACCGAAGTCACGAGTCGGGTCGCCGACGCCGTGAGAAACGTCTTCCCCAACGCCGACCTCGAGGAGGAGTTCGGCGAGATCAGGGCCGAGACGCACTCGCTGGAGCACTTCTCCGACCTGTTGCACCGCCAGGAGATCCTCGACACCGCCCGCGGCGAGTTCTTCGCGAACCGCGACGGGGACACCTTCTCCTTCGCGCTGAAGAAGCAGGCGGCGTTCGAGGACCGGGTGAACTTCTCGGTCGGCGAGCCGGACGAACTGGGCGAGATCAGCGTCCGCGTCCGCGTCGAGGAACCGACGGTCGAGGAGTACATCGACCAGATCGCGCCGCCGACGGAGGACGGGCGGCCGGTCGACGGGTAGCGCCGGGAGCCGTTTTCCGTCCTGTCCGAACGCCGACCCGACGACCGGAGGGTGGGTCATAATAGGTCCCGATCGTGTAGGACGGTACCATGCACGACACGATCCCCGCCGCCGAGATCATGGTCACCGACGTCGTCACGGCCCCGCCGGACGCGAGCGCGACCCGGGCCGCGACCCTGATGCGCGACGAGGGCGTCAGCTCGGTCGTCGTCTGCGGCGGTCGTGACGACGGACCCGTCGGCATCGTCACCGAAGGCGACTTCGCGACCCAGCTGTGCGAGCGGACGGACCTCGGCGACCTCGCGCTCGAGTCGGTCATGTCCGAACCCCTCGAGACGATCACCGAGGAGACGTCCATCGTCGACGCAGTCGCCGCCCTCGAGGCCGAAGGAGTCGAGCACCTCCCTGTGGTCGACGACGACTCCGGCGACCTCGTCGGCATCGTCACCACGACGGAGCTCAGCTACTTCGTTCCCCACCTGCTCCACCGGGGTCGCCCCGGGGCGATCGAACTCGAGGACGGTCCGCAGCGACGGCAGGTGCGTACCGACACCCAGTACGAGCGCGACGACTGGGAGTTCGAGTACCGCGGCGAGGACGAGTCGACCGTCTCGGTCGGTGACGTCGCGCGCTTCTCGAAGGTCCTCTCGGACGAGGACGTCGAGGCGTTCGCCGAGGTCAGCGGCGATACGAACCGGCTTCACCTCGACGACGACTACGCCCGCGAGACCAGGTTCGGGGAGCGGATCGTCCACGGCGTGCTCGCGAACGGGCTGATCAGCGCGGCGCTGGCGAGGCTGCCGGGATTGACGATCTACCTCTCCCAGGAGAGCAGTTTCCACGCGCCGCTGTCGATCGGCGACCGCGTCACCGCCGCCTGCGAGGTTAGCGAGGACCTCGGCGGCGAGAAGTACCGGATCGAGACGGTCGTGACCGACGAGGACGACACCGTCGTCCTCGAGGGCGATGCGGTCGTGTTGATCGACGAGATCCCGGCGGTACCGGCGACGGGGGAAGAGTCGGCGACCGCGGAGTGAGTAAATCGCCTCGGGGTCAAGCCCCGTGGCATCCGCCTCGATTCTTCTGTGAACGAGTCAGTCCGCGCAGTCGTTTGCGTCCTCGAGCGCGTCCTCGGCCTCGTCCCGGTGATCGCGGGCGTCGATCACGTCGCCGTCGGCGGCGGCCGCGGACGCCGCCGCGAAGGAGCCGGCCGCATCCGAGAAGTTGCGACTCTGGCAGAGCGCGGTCTCGAAGTACGACACGAGCCCGTCCGGCGCGTCTGCTTTCCCGCCGTCACCGGTGAGCGTCCCGGTCGCCGCCTCGAACGCTTCCTCGGCCGCGCGGAACGCGTCCTCCGCTTCTTCGTGGTTCCGCTCGTCGGCCTCGTCCTGCCCGCGCTCGAGGTGTTCGGCCCCGTCCAGGATCGACTCGTAGCCCCTGCCGAGCGTCCGAAGCGAGTGCAGGACCGTACCGAGCCGTTCCGCACCGGCCTCGACTTCGTCGAGATCGACGATCGAGAGTTCCTCCAGGCGATCGGCAGAAAGCGCCTCGAGACCGGACATCGCCTCGTCGTACCGGTCGGCCGCCGCCCCGAGGTCGGCCGTCCGTTCGTCGAGGATACCCCTGGCCGTCTCGATGTCGCTGTCCTCCTCGCTCAGGGCCTCGTTGACCGCGTCGATGTCCGCCTCGAGGCTGTCGTCGGCGATGGTCGCCGTCACCTCGATCAGCGCCGCGAGGACGTCCGCGTACCGCCGGAGCGCCTCGATATCGTCGTCGCGGTCCTCGAGTTCCGCCTCGGCGGTCTCGAGGTGGTCGCGGGCCGTCTCGAGGTGGTCACGGGGCTCTGCGGGATCGAACTCGAGGTCGTCGGGGTCGTCGACCTCGCCGACGTCCAGGGCGAGCGCGGCGTTGTTCAGTTCCCCGACCGCGCGATCGAGCGCGCGTTCGCCCGTTCGGTCCGGGACGTCGGCCTCGCCGCCGTCGTCGCCGCCGGGGTCGTCGTCCGCGAGTTCGTCGAGACACCCCGCGAGCGACACCGCGCCGAGGGCGACGCCGGAGCGAACGAGATACTGTCGACGGTGCATACTCATGGTACTCGAGGCTTGGTCTAGCCGTTCTTGAAGGTGGCGGGCGGAGACCTGTCGGTAGCGTGTAACGATCGGGGAGCACTCGAGACGGGAGCGCAAACGCGAAATCGCGAAACGACCGGGGAGCAGCCGTCGTCAGAACGGGCCCATACCGCCCATGCCGCCGCCACCGCCGCCCTGTTGCATCTGCTTCATCATGCGTTGCATCTCCTGTTCGGAGCCCATGCCCTGGAACTGCTTGATCGTCTTCTCCATCATCTTGTACTGCTGGAGGAGTTCGCGGACGTCCTCCTCGTCGGTCCCCGAGCCACGTGCGATGCGCTCGATCTGGCTCGCGCCGATGGCCTTCGGGTACTCCTTTTCGGCCTCGGTCATCGAGTCCATGATGACCGAGAACTTGCGCATCCGCTCCTGGGTGACGTCCATCGCGTCGTCGGGCAACTGGTCTTTGATCCCGCCGCCGAAGCCGGGGATCATGTCCATCACCTGGTCGAGCGGCCCCATGTTGTTCATCGCCTCCATCTGTTTCTGCATGTCGTTGAGGGTGAACTGGCCCTGCAGCATGTCCTCGGGGTCCCAGTCGTCCTCCTCGATCTCCGTCTGCTGCATGGCCCGCTCGACGCGCTCGGCGAGCTGGGAGAGGTCGCCCATCCCGAGCAGCCGGGAGATGAAGCCGTCGGGCTCGAACCGTTCGACGTCCTGGACCTCTTCGCCGGTCCCGAGGAAGGCGATCGACGAGTCGGTCTGGTCGACCGCCGTCAGCGCGCCACCACCCTTCGCCGTCCCGTCGAGCTTCGTGATGACGACGCCGTCGATGCCGATCGATTCGTCGAACTGCTGGGCCTGGTCCTTCGCGCCCTGACCGATCGCCGCGTCGAGCACGAGCAGCGACGTGTCGGGTTCGACGACGTCCTCGATCTCCTCGATCTCGTCGATCAGGTCGTCCTCGAGGGCGTGGCGACCCGCCGTGTCCACGATGTGGACGTCGGCGTCGCTGGTCTCTTCCAGCCCGTTGCGGGCGATCTCGACCGGATCGTCGTTGTCCGGGTTGCCGTAGAAGTCGACCTCGGCGCGCTCGGCCATCTCCTTGGCCTGGTCGTACGCGCCGGGCCGGAAGGTGTCGGTCTGGATGACGGCCGGACGCAGCCCCTTCGTCGAGAACCACCAGGCCATCTTCGCGGCGGAGGTGGTCTTCCCGGACCCCTGCAGCCCCGCGAGGAGGATCGTCTGCTCCTCGAGGGGCAGTTCCGTGGAGTCGCCGATGAGTTCGACCAGTTCCTCGTAGACGATACGGAGGACGAAGTCCCGCGCGGGGGTACCGGCGGGTGGCTCCTCCTCCATGGCGCGTTCCTTGATGTTGTCGGACAGCTCCTGCACGAGCGAGATTTCGACGTCGGCGGAGATCAGCGACCGCTGGATCTCCTTGACGATCTCATCGACGTCCTCCTCGCTAATTCGTGACTTCCCGCGGAGCTTGTCGAGGCTGCCCCGCAGAGAACTGCCGAGATCGTCGAGTACCATTTACGGGAGTTACGGGACGACGGCGTTAAAGGCTTTTTCTACGGGGACCCGGATTCGCAAGCACGGGATCGGCGGGACGGCCGTTCGCTCGAGATCAGCCGAGATCATCCGAGATCGAACCGGGCATCGCTGGCGGCGTCGCCGTCGCCATCGCCGTCGTCACCACCTGACACCCTCGAGCGAGAGATCGTAGTCCGCTACCACGTCCGTGTCCTCGTAGATCATGATCTCGAACTGTCGGGAGGACCCGGGAGCCAGTTCCCGGACCGTCTCCTCGTACTCGTTCAGGACGGTCCCGTCGCCGTCGAAGACTCGCACTCGCAGGTCGGCCCTCGAGAGCCGGGAAGCGCCGCGGTTCTCGAGGGTACCCCGGACGTAGAGTTCCTCGATCACCTCGCGCCCGCTCCCGGTCGCTTCGTCGCCAACGCCGCAGGCGGAGACGCGAAAGTGGTGCGTGACGAGGTCGTCGTCGGCGATCACGAGGTCTGGATCGGGACTCACATCGGGCGAAGCGTCACCGTCGCTCGTTTCGTCGTCCTCCCGTCCCGAATCGGCAGTCGTACAGCCCGCTACCGCGGCCGCCACCGAGACGCCGGTCGTGCGCAACAGCGTGCGTCTGTTCATGGATCGGAAACGTCGAACGGTCCGAAGCGAGGTCTCGACCGACTTCGAGGCCGAGTCGGTATACCCCTCGTGCCGTCGAGGCCGGGGCCGTCCCTACCTCTCCCGTCGAGCGATCGAGCCCTGCGTACGGTACCGAATCCCGCGCGTCGGACGGTAAAGGGACTGGTTCGATCGTAGAACGTGTCCGGCGAATCGAACGTCGGCCGAAGTGCCACGCGACAAAGTGCCGTATCGCCCGCGGTCCGCGTCGGTGCGTATTTCACTCGAGGGGGACTAGACCGGGACATGAGCTCCGAGGACTCCGCGGAACACGAGCCCGTCGACCTCGAGGACGTCGACGCCGATCCGTCGGCCTACGACGCGCTCGAGGACGCCGAGGTGGCGATGCGCGTCAACGAACACGGTCTCTACATCGTCGACGACGAGGAGACCGGCGTCTCGAGCCAGGGGGGGACCCCCGAGGAGGCGGTCGCGAACCTGGCCGAAGCCGTCGCCTCACACGAGCAGGCGATGTCGGGCGGTTCGGGCGACGACTGGCTGTAGATCGGCGCGTCAGTCGATCGCCGGGACGACCTCGTTCTCGTAGAACTCGACGAACTCGGCCTGGTTCGGCCCGATCTGGTGGATCGCGACGTGATCGAACCCGGCGTCGACGTACTCCCGGATCGCGGCGACGTGGTCCTCCGGATCCGGGCCGCAGACGACCAGTTCCGCGACGTCGGACTCCGAGACGGCCTCGGTCGCCTGCTCGAAGTGGGCCGGCGTCGGGAGCTCCCACATGAGTTCGCCCGGCAGCGCCGCTTGCGGCCAGATCTCGTGGGCCGTCTCGATCGCCTCCCGCTCGTCCTCGGCGTAGCAGACGTCGATCTCGGCGTACCGCGGGTCGTTCGTGCCGCCGGCCGCCTCGTACGTCTCGACCAGGCCGTCCTCGGGTTCGACCGCGACGAGTCCGTCGCCGATCTCGCCCGCGGCCCGCGCCGCGTTCGGCCCGTCCGCGGCGACCGGGATCGGCGGCGGCTCTTCGGGCACCGTGTACAGGCGCGCGTTTTCGACGGTGTAGTAGTCCCCGCGGTAGCTGACGGTCCCGCCCTCCCACAGCGTCCGGATGATGTCGACCGCCTCGCGGAGCATCTCGAGTCTGACCGCGTGTTCGGGCCAGCGGTCGCCGAGGACGTGTTCGCTCAGCTGTTCCCCGGTGCCGACGCCGAGGAAGAATCGGTCGGGCAGCTGTACGGCAGCGGTCGCGGCCGCCTGCGCGACGATGGCCGGGTGGTAGCGGATGATCGGACACGTGACGGCGGTGCCGAGCGTGAGGTCGTCGGTCGCCGCCGCGATCGCCCCGACCACGTTCCAGACGAACGGGCTCTCGCCCTGCGTCGACGTCCAGGGGTGGAAGTGGTCGGAGATCATCGCGAACTCGAACGACGACTCCTCGGCGAGGGTCGCGTACTCGACGAGGTCGCGCGGGCCGTGCTCCTCGCAGATGAGTTTGTAACCGATGTCGGTCATGGTAGGTACTGGGTCGAACGCCGCTGGCGTGGCCGCACCGACGCCGACCGTGCGCTTAGTGGTCCCACTTGCAACCGCACCGCTCGAGTCGCGACACCTCGCGTCGCCTTGCGGGCGGCAACGCCACGCGCCCGTTTTACGATCCAGTCCGTCGTGACACGCGGCATGGAGACCCACGAGTACGACCTCGTCGTCGTCGGCGGCGGGTCGGGTAGCCAGGTCGCGACCGCCGCCGCCGACCGCGGCCTCGAGGCGGCCGTCGTCGAACGCGGCCCGCTCGGCGGCGCGTGTATCACCCGGGGCTGTGTCCCGTCGAAGGCGCTCATCCACCGGGCGGACGTCGCGGAGACGGTTCGACACGCCGAGCGCGCGGGCCTCGAGGCCTCGCTCGACCTCGATACCGTCGCCTACGGCGAGATCACCGACGCGATCCACGAGTTCGTCTACGAGAAGGCCGATCGGCAGGCCCAGAGCCTCGAGGACGCCGACCGGATCAGCCTCTACAGGGGCGAGGGGAAGTTCGTCGACGACCGCGTCCTCGAGGTGGAGCCAGTCGACGCCACGGAGGCGGATCGGGTCCGCCGAATCGAGGGCGAACGGGTCGTCGTCGCCGTCGGCAGTCGGCCGATGACCCCGCCGATCGACGGCCTCGAGGAGGTCGCCTCCCTCACCAGCGACGACGCGCTCTACCTCGACGAGCGACCGGACGAACTCGTCGTCGTCGGAGGCGGCTACATCGGGGCCGAACTGGGCTACTTCTTCGGCGCGCTCGGCACCGAGGTGTCGATCGTCGGCCGCAGCGACCGGCTGGTCCCGCGGGAGGACGACGACGTAAGCGAACAGATCACGGCCGCGCTCGAGTCGTCCTGCGACCTCTACACCGGCCACGAGGCCGCCGGGGTGGAGGGGACGGACGACGGCGTCGTCGTGACCGCGCAAGCGGGCGACGGCGAGACCGTCGATCTCACCGCCGACGAACTCCTGGTCGCGACCGGCCGAGTCCCGAGCACAGACGCGCTGAACCTCGAGGCGACGGGGATCGAGACCGACGACGCGGGCTACGTCGAGACCGACGCGACGCTCGAGACGACGGTCGACGGCGTCTGGGCGCTGGGCGACGTCGTCGGCGACCAGCCGTACAAACACGCCGCGGACTACGAGGCCCGCGTGGTGGCGGCCAACGCCCTCGATCTCGCGGACGGCGAGCGGACGGTCGACTACGAAGCGATGCCTCACGCGATCTTCACCTCGCCCCAGGCGGCGAGCGCCGGGGCGACGGAGGGAGAACTCCGGGAACAGGGCCGATCCTACGAGTCGGCGACGGTCCCGTTCGACGTCTCGCCGCTCGGGACGATCCGCGACGCCGACGGCCTGGTCAAGGTGCTCGCCTCGCCGGGCGGCGAGATCTTGGGCTGTCACGTCGTCGGTCCGGAGGCCTCCGCGCTGATCCAGGAGGTCGTCGTCGCGATGGATCGCGGGACGGGCACCGTCGCGGACGTCGCGGAGACGGTCCACGTCCACCCGGCGCTCTCGGAGTCGCTCGAGGCGGCGTTCGAGGAACTCGCCGACCCCGAGGTATCGACGGCACCGGACTGGCGGGACGTCGGGGAGTGATACGGGTTGCTGTCCCGATGTACCGGCGCAACCGCAACCCGGGCGGCGATTGCGCCGGAACTGACGCACAGTAACCCGTATGACGGCCCCGTCAGGTCGGCTCGAGGCCGGTAACAGTGGTGTCACGTGATTGGTTCCGGGTCCCTGCTAGGTTGATACGGCTGCGGTAACATAATGTAACCGTGAGCAACGATACTGACGACACGGCGTCCGAAGACGCATCGGTCCTCGTCGTCGGCGGCGGCCCCGCCGGCCTCAGTGCGGCCCTGTTCGCGGCGAAGAACGGCCTCGAGACGACCGTCTTCGACGGTGACGACACCTGGATGCACAAGGCCCACCTGTTCAACTACCTGGGGATCGGTTCGGTCGGCGGCAGCGAGTTCATGGCGACCGCCCGCCAGCAGGTCGACGACTTCGGCACGGACCGACGGCAGGGCGACGAAGTGACGGCTGTAGGCGAGACCGCCGACGGCTTCGCGGTCGAGACCGACGGGGGCGAGTACGAGGGGGACTACCTCGTCCTCGCGACGGGTGCGAACCGCGACCTCGCCGAGGAACTCGGCTGTGCGTTCACCGAGGAGGGCGTGGTCGACGTCGGCGTCGACATGGAGACGAGCGTCGACGACGCCTACGCGACGGGGGCGATGGTCCGACCCGAAGAGTGGCAGGCCGCCATCGCGGTCGGCGACGGCGCGGCCGCCGCACTGAACATCCTGTCGAAGGAACAGGGCGAACACTACCACGACTTCGACGTCCCGGCCGACGCCGAGCGCCTCTTCGGCGAGGAACTCGCGGAGTGACCATGACCGGAAACGACTCGAACGCCGACGAGGCGCCGGTCACGCCCGATCTCCCCGACAGCCCGTTCCACACGACGGGGACCGACCACATCACCATCTGGGGAAGCAACGAGGAGGACACGATCGAGTTCTACCGCGACCTCCTCGGAATGCCGCTGGTGCTTCGCCAGCCGAACCTCGACGACCCCTCCCAGACGCATCTGTTCTTCGACACCGGTGACGGTCGGATCCTGACGTTCTTCGTCGGCGACCGTCCATCCGCACGCGGCCAGCGCGGCGGCGTCGGGGCCGTCCACCACCTCTGTTTCAGCGTCGATCCCGACGAGTACGAGGACGTGATGGCCTCGCTCGAGGAGGCCGGTCACGGCTACAACGTCTTCGACCGGGGGATCTTCCACTCGATCTACACCAAGGACAACAACGGGCTGGTGATCGAACTCTCGACGGACAAGTACGAGATTCCCGACGACCGCCGCGGCGAGGTGCTGGCGAAGGCCCAGGAACTCCGCGAGGCAGACGGGGCCGACTACGCCAAGGACGAACACCTCCGGGGAGCGATCGAGGAACTCGGCCTCGAGGTCGTCGAACACGACCTCCCCGAGGCGAGCGCGGGCGTCGGAGGCGTCGAATGAGCCGGCGCGGTCGGGGGCCCACGGGACACCGGGGGGAGGACCCCCACGGCGACCAGCCGCTGGTCACCGCCGGCACGGCGCTTTCCGACGCCGAGGCCGCCGTCGTCCTGGCCCACGGCCGCGGCGCGACCGCGCGGGGCATCGTCGGGATGGCAGACGAGATCCACCGCGAGGGCGTCGCCTTCCTCGCGCCGCAGGCGGCCGGCAACACCTGGTACCCGAACTCGTTTCTCGCGCCCGTCGAGCGAAACGAGCCGGGCCGGACCTCCGGCCTGGGAGCGATCGAGGATGCGATCGACGAGGCCGCCGACGCCGGGGTTCCGGCCGAGCGCGTCCTCGTGCTGGGGTTCTCCCAGGGAGCCTGCCTCGCCAGCGAGTTCGTCGCGCGCAACCCCCGCCGGTACGGCGGCCTCGCCGCACTGAGCGGCGGGCTCATCGGCGAGGAACTGGACGACCCCGACGCGTACGCGAGCGAGGGGAGCCTCGAGGGCACACCCGCGTTCCTGGGCTGCAGCGACAGCGACCCCCACATCCCCGAGGAACGCGTCCACGAGACGGCCGCGGTTCTCGAGGAACTGGACGCGGACGTCACGACGCGAATCTACGAGGGGATGGGCCACGGCGTCAACCGGGACGAACTGGCCCGCGTCAGCGAGCTGGTCGCGGACCTGCTCGAGCGGTAGCCGGCATCAGACGAGCGGGTCGACCAGTTCCTCGCCGACCTCGAGCAGTTCGCCGACCCGCTTCTCGTCGGTCGACTCGGCGTAGACCCGCAGGACCGGCTCGGTCCCGCTCGGGCGGACCAGCAGCCACGAGCCGTCCGACAGGAGGAGCTTGAACCCGTCGGCCGTGTTGACGTCCTCGACGTCGACGCCGGCGACGGCGTCCGGGATCTCGTCGCCCAGGTCGTCGATCACCCGCGCCTTCTCGTGGTCCGGACAGGGGACGCTCGTCTTGTCCTGGACGACGGTGCCGTGTTCCTCGAGGAGGCGGTCGATCCGGGCGTCGAGCGGTTCGCCGGCGTGCATCGCGGCCGCCAGCAGCGCCAGCAGGACGCCGTCCTTCTCGCGGACGTGACCGCGGATCGTGAACCCGCCGGACTCCTCGCCGCCGACGAGGGCGTCGCCCTCGGCCATCGCCTCGGCGACCCACTTGAACCCGACCGGCACCTCCCGGACCGACTCGCCGTGAGCCTCGGCGACGCGGTCGATCAGGTACGTCGTCGACACCGTTCGGACCGCGGGACCGGTGTCGTCCTCGAGCAGGTAGTCGTACAGCGCGGCGAAAAACAGGTTCTCGTCGAGGTAGCCCCGATCGGGCGTGACGACGGCGATCCGGTCGGCGTCGCCGTCGTTTGCGATCCCGAGGTCCGCGTCGCCGCTCGTGACGCGGTCGATCAGCCCCTCGAGGTTCTCCGGCGCGGGTTCGGGTGCGCCGCCGCCGAACTCGGGGTCGCGCTCGCAGCGCAGTCGCTCGACCGCGAGGCCGGCGCGCTCGAGGACGGCGTCGGTCGTCCCGCGGCCGCTGCCGTGCATGGCGTCGTAGGCGACGGACAGGTCGGCATCGGAGAGGTCGGCGGTTCCGGTCACCGACTCGACTAGGTCGAAGACGGCGTCGGCGTGGGGCGTCGCGAGGTCGACCTCGCGGACGGTACCGTGTTCGCTCTCGGGGAGGGGGTCCGGCTCCGCGAGTCGGTCCGCGATGGCGTCGGTCACCTCGGGGAGCGCCGGCGCGCCGTCGTCGGGGATGAACTTCACGCCGTTGTACTCCGGCGGGTTGTGCGAGGCGGTGATCGCCAGTCCGCCCGCGAGGTCCCGCTCGACGATGGCGTGGGCGACCAGCGGCGTCGGCCGGTCGCGCTCCGGGACGAGGACGTCGAACCCGTTCACACACAGCACCCGGGCGAGTTCCTCCGCAAAGCCCCGCGAACTCTCGCGGGCGTCGTACCCGATCACGACCGGCGCGTCGGCCCCCTCGTCGGCGAGGTAGGTCGCGACCGCCTGGCCCACCATCCGGACCCGCGGCGTCGTGAACTCCTCTAACGTCGCCCGCCAGCCGTCGGTACCGAAACTGATCGTCTCCGTCTCCATACCCGTTCATCACCGCCCGGTTCGAAAAAACCGACGCCCTCGGATCGCCGACGGCGACGGAAAGCGCCGCCGATTTCCGGATCGATCCCGTACCGGGTGGCATGACGTCCCCTGAATCTCCCGCCTCGCCGCCTTCCGAGCCTCCGACAGTCGTCGCCGTCAGCGGCAGCCTCCGCGAGGGGAGCTACACCCGGACCGCCCTCCAGTACGCGCTCCGGGCCGCCGCGGACGCCGGCGCCGAGACCCGCCTGCTCGACCTCCGCGAGTACGACCTGCCGGTCTACGATCCCGACCGCGAGGACACAGAGCAGGGCGACGCCCTCGAACTCCAGCGTCTCGTCCGCGAGGCCGACGCCGTCGCCCTCGGGACCCCCGTCTACCACGGCTCCTACTCGGGGGCGCTGAAGAACTTCCACGACTACTGCGGCTGGGACGAGTACGAAGACACCACCGTCGGCCTGCTCGCGACCGCCGGCGGCGGGAGCTACGGGTCGACGCTGGATCATCTCCGGATCACCGTGCGAGGGGTCCACGGCTGGGTGCTCCCCCACCAGGTCGGGATCCGCAACGCCTCGAGCCGGTTCGTCGACGACCCGGAGGCGATCGACGGCCGGACGTTCGAAGAGGAGGACCTGCAGGAACGCGTCGAGAAACTCGGCCGAATGCTCGCGAGGTACGCGTTCATCGATCCCGACGTGAGTTCGGCTCGAGCCGACGCCGACGACTGAACGGCGATCGACCCCGACCCCAGAACGAACTTCCTCGATACGAACTGTCGCCCACAGCGCCCCGTATCGGTGGGCCCCGGCCCCAGTATAGCGGTACGAGGGGCCGTGCATCCTGATTTTGATGCGTTCGGGAACGACGAGCTACCTCACCGCCAGATTAAAGTTATATCGGAGAATACCGATTTGTATGTCGCTCATCGATCGCGTCCTCGGCACGGAGAAGGGAGAGAAAGGCGAAGAAACGGACGAATGCTGTGACGTTCAGATCGAAGAAATCGAATCCGACGGAGACTGATCGACCATGTCCGATCTACCATCGAGCGGTTCGACCGACGGAACGGAATCGGCAAGCGGCACGCTCCGGCGGCTCGAGAGCGACGAGGCGGGCGACAGTTGCTGTGACGACCCGATCCTGGAGACTCGCCGTGCAGACGACGAAACCGTCGCCGCCGAACTGGCGGTGTTCAAGACGCTGGCGAACGAGAAGCGGCTCCGAATCGTCGAGGCCCTCCGTGGCGGCGAACTCTGTGCCTGTGAACTGGAGGCCATCCTAGACGCGCCCCAGTCGACGGTCTCGTCACACCTCTCGCGGCTCCGGGAGGCGGGGATCGTCAACACCCGGAAAGAGGGGAAGTGGACCTACTACAGGATCGCCGACACGGCCAGCCTCCAGTTGCTCGATCTGGCCGCGGCGCTGGGTGACGACTCGTGATCCCCCCCGGTTACGAGACCGCGCTGCTCGAGTCCTGGGAGTACTTCATCCACCTGGCGATGGTGCTCGCGCCGCTGTTTATCGCGGCGTCGTTCGTGGTCGGACTCGCACAGGAGTACCTGCCGCCCGAGCGCGTCGAGGCGGTCCTCCGGTCGCGCGACACGGGGAGCGGGAACGTCCTCGCGGCCGTGCTGGGCGCGATAACCCCGTTCTGTTCGTGTTCCACGGTTCCCGTTCTCGCCGGCCTGTTGGGAGCCGGTGCGCCCATCGGTACGTCGTTTTCGTTCCTGCTCGCGTCGCCGATCGTCAACTGGATCGCGGTGTTCCTGCTCGTCGGCCTCTTCGGCGCGAACGTCGCGATCGCCTACGTCGTCGCGGCGCTTCTCGCAGCGATCGTCGGCGGCCTCGTCATCGGCAGCCTCGACCTCGAGCACTACGTCAAAGAGGTCCGAATTACCGCCGGCGGACGCGAGATCACGACCGACGGGGGAACGGCGACGGCGTGTGGCTGCGACGGGCCGACGACGGCGGAGGGAACCCATCGCGAACGGATCACCGCTGCCGCACGGGGTGCGCTCTCCTTTTTCCGGGACACGTTGCCGTACATCCTCGTCGGCATCGCGATCGGTGCGCTCATCCACGGTGCAGTGCCGGAAACCGTTCTCCAGCGCATCGCCGGACCGGAGAACCCGCTTGCGACCCCGCTTGCCGCGCTCGCGGGTGCGCCGGTGTACGTGAGCATCAGCGGGATGCTCCCGATCGCCCACTCGCTGGCCGAACAGGGGATTCCGATCGGAACGGTGATCGCGTTCGTGATCGGCGGCGCTGGAGTCAGTATCCCGAACCTGATCCTCCTGAACAAGCTCTTCGAGCGTCGGTTGCTCGTCATCTACGCCGGGACAGTCGTCGCGATCGGCGTGGCCGTCGGCGTCCTCTTCAACACCGTGCTAGCCGGCGTAGTGTGAACCGCCTCGCGAACGCGGTCACGCCCTCCCGGAATCGAGTCCGACCAGCCGTTCCTTCTCCCGGCGGCTCAGTTGCTTGATCTCGTACTCTCGAGACATCGCCGCCGAACGGGTCTCGTACCGTTCGTGATGGACCAGTTCGACCGGCGTACGACCTCGCGTGTACTTCGCCCCGTCGCCGGCGTCGTGTTCCGCGACGCGTCGCTCGAGGTCGGTCGTGTATCCAGTGTATAGGGAGCCGTCGGCACACTCGAGGACGTAAACGACGTAGTCGTCCGCCATCGGACCGCCGTACGGCGGCCGTCATCAAAAGCATCCGGATCGGGCGGACGAACGGGGGCGCGTGATCGTCGTTGTCGCGATTTTGCGCGATCGGTTTCGGTCGGACGGTACAGCGGAGATCAGGCGCCGCGAACGCGTTTTCTCGCGGCTTCCGCGATACCAGCGTTCGCGGAGCAGCTTACACACGCGTGAATTTCGCCGTGCTCGTCGGCGAAGACACGTGCGAAGCGTTCGGAGACATGCGCGCCGCAGTGGTCACACTTGGGCATTGGGCACACCGGCCGAAGCCGGTACCTGCTGGTATTCGCCGTGTGCTTAAAAACGCTTTCCCAAACGAAGTTTGGATTTCCGAATCAGAATAATATCTTGGCGGTGCGTTAATCAGATCGGTCGCGTGCCGAATCGACCGTTCGGGCGATCAGGGTAGCCTGACCCCCAGCGACGAACCCCGCATCGACGTTGACGGCGGACATGACCGTACACGACTGGAGCATGCCGTACAGCGCCGCCTCACCGTCGCCGCCGTAGCCGTAGCCGCTCGAGACGGGGAGGCCGATGACCGGCGTGTCGACCAGCCCCGCGATCACCGTCGGTAACGCGCCTTCGCGGCCGGCGGCGACGATCAACACGTCGGCCTCACGGAACCGATCGGCCTGATCGAGTGTGCGGTCGAGCGCCGCGACTCCCACGTCGTCGACCCGGTCGATCGTCGCGCCCGCGTCGCGACAGACGAGCTCCGCCTCGTCGGCGACCGCCTGGTCTACGGTCCCCGCGGTGACGATCCCAATCGTCGCTGACAGCGAGGGTCGCTCACGGTCCGGCGTCTCGATCAGTGCGGCGTCGCTTCGGCGTTCGACGGTCGCGTCGGGGAACGACTCGCCGATAGCGGACTCGAGGGAGGCGATCTGTCGGTCCGAGAGTCGCGTCAGGAGGGCCCGATCGGTCGTCTCGAGAGCCGTCTCGGCGAGTTCGACTACCTGTTCCGGGGACTTCCCCTCGGCGAGAATCGCCTCGGGGATCCCGCGTCGGTGCTCCCGGGCTGCGTCGAACCGGCCGGCATCGCCGGTCACGTATCCCTTGAGTTCGGCCTCGGCCTCGGCCGGCGACAGCGAGCCGTCGGCGACGGCGTCGAGGAGTTCGCGCATACCACACGTCGTCGGCGGACGTATTCGAATCCGTCGACTACCGATCGATCGGTCCGGGCGAACGCGAGAGCGGTCCCCCGTCGCGGCGGAACCCGCGCGAGCGGCCATCCCTGGCGCGCGCGAGCCGGAATAGCCGATTTCGTGGCCGGGGATCCTGGCCGCGCGATTCATCGGACATATACTTTCCGGTCACAGCGGCCGTCGAAACCGACGAATCAACCCCTACAACCCCAGTATTTCCGCTGATAACCACAACCTTTATACAAGGGAAAGGGAAACCGATACATCGTATGGCAGACCTTATCGTCAAAGCCGCTGTCAAGGAAGCGCTCGATGACAAGAACGTCGCTTCGGACTTCTACGAAGCACTCGACGAGGAAGTCGACGAGCTTCTCGAAGACGCCGCCCGACGCGCGGAAGCCAACGACCGGAAGACGGTCCAGCCCCGCGACCTGTAAGGAGTCGGACTGCCGTTTTCGTTTTTTCGTGCCGAACTGTCCCACTCGATCCCCGTAGTCGCCCGTATCGCCATTCCTGACAACTGGGAACGGTCCCCTGGACGTATCGGCCGGGAGCGCGACGTATCGTGTATGACGAGCGTCCACTACCCCCCGTCGGACGCGTGGGACCCCAGCCGGTGTACCCGAACGGAGCACTGTCCGCCCCGCTGTCCCCGGTTCGTCGACAAGGAGGGCCGCGCCATGCTGGTTCGTCGCGTCGAACCGGGCGACCGTGACCGGCTGCTGGCGATGTACGAGCGGTTCGACGACTCCTACCGGGCCCAGGGGCTCCCGCCGACGTCGGCGGACCGCCGCGAGGGGTGGCTCTCGCGGATGCTCGAGGAGGGACGGAACTTCGTCGCCGACCTCGAGGGAACGCTCGTCGGCCACGCGTTCTACACGCCGGCCGACCACGCGGAGCCGGAACTGGCGGTGTTCGTCCATCAGGACTATCACGGCCGCGGGATCGGGACGGAACTGTGCAAACGCATCGTCGCGAGCGGCGCGGCGACCGACCGTGACGCGATCGTCCTCGAGGTCGAGCGAAGCAACCGCGTTGCCGTCCACGTCTACCGGAAACTGGGGTTCGAGACGGTCAGGGACGGCCGCGAACTCTTCATGCGGCGCTCGCTCGAGGAGGAGTCGGAAAACCCGTTCCCGCGGCCGTCGCCGGCCGGAGTCTGACGGCGACTCGACGCAGAAACTACCCCGAACGGGACTCGAGATACTCCTTCGTCCGCCCGAGGACGACGTGGTCCGCCTCTCGCAGGTCAGCGACCGACGCCGAGCCCGTGACGAACATCGCCGTCCGCAACTCGAGTTCGAGGGTCTCGATCAGGTCGACGACCGCCTCGGTGCCCTGCCCGGCCGGGCCGAGGAACGGCTTCGCGAGGCCGCCGGCGCTTGCACCCAACGCGATCGCTTTCGCGATGTCCAGCCCCGAGCGGACGCCGCCGCTGGCGATGACGGTGTCGTGTTCCGACGCGGCTTCGACGGTGCTGACCGCGGTCGGGACGCCCCAGGCGCGAAACAGTTTCCCGATCTCCTCCTGGCGGTCGGCCCCGACCGCCGCGGCGCGGTAGGACTCGATGCCGGACCACGTCGTCCCGCCCTGGCCGGCGACGTCGACGGCGTCGACGCCGGCGTCGGCGAGTCGCCGCGCCGTATCGCGGGCGATCCCGTTGCCCGTCTCCTTGACGATCACCGGCACCGACAGCCCGTCGGCGACCCGTTCGATCGCCTCGAGACAGCCCCGCGCGTCGACGTCGCCCTCCGGCTGGACGGCCTCCTGCAGGAAGTTCAGGTGGACCGCGATGGCGTCGGCCTCGATCATGTCGACGGCCGCCTCGACGTCCTCGAGGTCGTACTCGAGCAACTGGGCCGCACCGACGTTGCCGTAGAGGAAGGCGTCGGGCGCGACGTCGCGGACGACGGTGTAGGACTCGAGCAGGTCCTCGTCGTCGAGTTCGAGGCCGGCGCGCTGGCTGCCGACGCCCATCGCGACGTTCGTCTCCCCGGCGGCCTCGGCCAGCGCCCGGTTGATCTTCGTCGTGTTCGGGTGGCCGCCGGTCATGCTCTCGATGACGATCGGGGCCGCGAGTTCGTGCCCGAACAGCGTCGTCGTCGTGTCTATCTCGTCGCGGTGGACCTCCGGGAGCGCCTCGTGGACGAGTTCGACGTCGGCGAAACCGGTCCCCGACGTCTCGACGTCTTCTTCCTCGATGATGCGGATGTGATCGTCTTTCCTGTCGGATGTCTCGGGCATCGAATCGTCTCCACCGGAACTGCGAGCGACGGGGTTGAAAAGGTTTCACTGTCCGTTCGCGTCGGTCCGGCTCGAGGCGATTGCACCTGCGAGCCCAGGTTTTTCCGATCCGACGGTGACGTTCCTCCATGCTCCGCCCGCTGCTGATCGCCTTCGGCCTGTACGAGATCGCCAAACCGGAACCAGTGATCGACGCCTGCGAACGGATCGGCCTGGCGAACCCCGAGGACGTGGATCGCCGGTCGTGGGCGCTGTGGGGCGCTCGAGCCGAGGGCCTCGCGTTCGTCTGGCTCCTGGCCCGCCGGGAATCGGGGTCGCGGATCGTCAACGCCGCGCTCGCGCTCGCCGGCGCGGTGCTCGTGTTCGTCCCCGATCCCGTCATCGAACTCAGCCAGACGCTCGTCTACGAGAACACCGAGGACCTCGAGTTGAAGCCGTGGGTGAAGCCGGCGGCCCGCCTGCTGGGAGTGTTGTACCTCGTCGTCGTCGCCCTCTCGGCCCGGAGCGGACCGGACGAGGTCGAGAGCGAGGGGGCGGCCGAACCGGAGTGACGCGCCCGGCGACTTTTTCTCCGGCACCGTCGAAGGGAGCCCATGCTCCGCCCGCTGGCGATCGGCTTCGCCGTGCTCGAGATTCTCGCACCGGAACGGATCGTCGGCCCCGCGGAACGGCTCGCTTTCGAGAACCCGGATGACGGACGGCTCCGGCCCTGGACGCTGCCGATTGCCCGGCTCGAGGGGCTGGCGTTCCTGTGGCTGCTCGTCCGGCCGAATCGGGACCCGAACCGGAATCAGGACCGGGGGCTCTCGGGACTTCAGTCCCCCCTGGGCGCGTTCGGGGCCGTGCTGGCACTGGCACCGCGAACGACCCTCGAGTTCTTCCTCGACGTCGCCTACGAGAACGCCGCGGATCTCGAGGTGAAACCGTGGGTGGTGCCGGCGACGCGGCTGCTCGGTGCCCTGTATCTGGCCGTCGGGCTGTTCGCCGCCCGCGCCGACGCTCCGGAGGACGACCGAGAGAAAGGGAACTACCCCGCGAGCGTCGAGAGCCGTGCCCGGATCGTGTCGACGATCGACTCCTGGGACGGCCGGGCCTCGATCAACGTGAGAATGCCCAGCGCGCGCGTCTCGGCCTCGCGGACCGGCAGGCCGGTCCGCAAGACGAGTTTCAGCGGCTCCTGGTTCCACCGACAGCCCGCGGAAGCGTAGTGGACGTCCGCGAACCGGTCCTGGAAGCGAGCGATCGGCCCCACGTCGCTGCGTCCGTGTTCGAACAGCAGGATCCGTCCCCCCGGCCGACACACCCTGTCCATCTCCTCGAGGGCCGCCACGGGGTCCGGGAACGTACAGGTCGACAGCGACGAGATCACGGTGTCGAAGCTGTCGTCGTCGAACGCGAGGTCCCCGGCGTCCATCCGGCGAACCGTCCCGTCGACCTCGAGGTCGTCGAGTCGCTCGCGGGCGCTCGCCAGCATCTCCGGGCTGATGTCGATCCCCACGAGGTCGACGTCCGACGGGAGATAGGGGAAGTTCACCCCGTTCCCGCAGGCGACGTCGAGGACGCGCCCCGACGCGTCGCCGAACAGTTCGCGGCGATACCGGCCGGTGAGCCGCCGGTCGAGCCAGTCGAACCGATCCATCCACGGGGCACAGTCCGCGTACGACTCGCGGATCTCCTCGAGCGACATGGGACGCGGGCCGGCCGGCTCCCCCGCCGATCCGGTCGTGTGCGAAGCCATAGCACGACCTTCGATTTCGACGACAAAAGAGCCCCAGGCTCGTTCTCGGCGACCGCGATTCGATAACGAGGGCGCGTCAGTATTCCCGAACCTCGAGCCCCTCCTCGCTGCCGACGTACGCGGTGTCCGCCAGGTCGACGAACAGCCCGTGTTCGACGACGCCGGGAATACTCGAGAGCGTCGACGCGAGCGCCCCGGGATCGTCGATCGGTCCGAACTCGCAGTCGAGCACCAGGTTCCCGTTGTCGGTGACCACCGGCCCGTCCTTGCGCTCGGCCTCCCGCAACGAGGGCTCGCCGCCCGCCTCGCGCACACGGTCGGCGACGACCGGGCGGGCGTCCGGCAACACCTCGAGCGGGACCGACCGCTCGAGTCTGTCGGTCAGTTTCGAGGGATCGGCGACGACGACGAACCGTTCGGCCGCCGCATCGACGAACTTCTCGCGGGCGTGGGCCGCGCCACCACCCTTGATCAGCGCGCCGTGGGCCGCCTCCGGGTCGTCGGTGTCGACGACCTGATCCGCCCCGTCGATCGCCAGGTCGACCGTCTCGACCGCGTCGAGCGTCGTCAGCGGAATCCCCGCCTCGAGCGCGAGTTGTCGGGACTGGAACGAGGTCGGGATCCCCTGTACCTCGAGGCCGTCGGCGACCGCCTCGCCGATCGCCTCGATCGCGTAGGCCGTCGTCGACCCGGTTCCGAGGCCAACGACGTCGCCGTCCTCGACCTCCTCGGCCGCGCGTTCGCCCGCCCGGCGCTTCGCTGTCTCGGTGCCGCCCTCGGTCTTCATGCGTGATCGAGCGGGCGGCGACGGCAAAAACGTTGTACCTCGGCTCGAGATCCCGGTCGGCCCCTCGTTTCCCAGTCCGTACGAATCGTCGACACCGCTTTTCGTCGGTTGCCGTTACCGCCGGGTATGGACGAATCGGAACGACGGGAGCTACTCGAGGACGTCAATCGCCAGAGCGCGACCGTCGGTCGATCCATTCCCGACACGCTCACGATCGGCGACGAGGAGTTACCTCTCGAGGAGTTCCTGATCGAGACCCGAAAAGTCGAAGGGATCCCGGACGACCTGAAGCCGCTGGTCAGGGACACCCAGCGAAAGCTGTCCCAGGAACGCGAACGGCTCGTCGAGCGCCTGGAATCCGAACCCCTCGAACGCGAGGCGGCCGAGGAGATCGCCGACACGATCGTCGGCATCGACCGCGCCCTGAACGCGCTTCGGAGCCTCCGCGGGGACGGGTTCGCCGCCGAGACCAGATCCGCCTCGCTGGACGACCACAAGCGATGGGTCGAGTTTATGCAGTCCGTTCGCGGCTGATGGAACCCGTACACCGAAGACGACAGCCCCCGTAGCCCCGGTTATGAACGGGGAGAACGAATCCTTCGAGTGCGAGGGCTGCGGTACGGTCGTCCCGTTCGAGGACGCCCGACGTGCCGAGACGATGGGCGATCTCGATCCGACGAAGTGGCAGACGCTGTGCTGTCCCCGCTGTGGGAGTCGACTGAAAACGGTGTTCGTCGGCGACGAATAACGAGAAACCGTTACACCCCGGGTCGGCTCCGCTACACGTCGTCCTTCCAGACGATCCCTTCGACGTCGCCCGTCAGGACGGGCGTCCCCTCCTCGTTCGTGCAGACGAACGAACACTCGAGAACGTACCGATCGTCGGCTTCGTCGACGGCGTCGGTCGTCCACTCACAGGTGATCTCCTCGCCCGTGTAGACCGGCGCTCTGAACTCCTGTTCTCCGGGTCGCAAGCACCTCGAGATCACCGCCGATCGCCGTCGGCAGCGTCGCCGTGAGCAATCCCTGGACGACGAGCCGACCCTCCTCGTCGGGATCGGTGTGGATCGGCTGCTGGTCGCCCGACAGCTCGCCGAACTGGCGGACCTCCTCGGTCGTAACCGTCCGTTCGTACGTGTAGACGTCGCCCGCTTCGGGAGGCGAGGTCATCGACGGATCACTCGAACTCGGGGTCCCGATCGTCGAGGAACGCAGTCATCCCCTCGCGCTGGTCAGCCGTCCCGAACAGCCCCGCGAAGGCCTGTTTCTCGTACTCGAGCCCCGCGGGCTGGGTACTCTCGTAGCGACGGTTGAGCGCGCGCTTGGCGGACTGGACGGCGAAGGCCGGCTGGGCCGCGATCCGCTCGGCCAGTTCGGCGACGACGTCCTCGAGATTCCCGTCGGGGACGACTTCGCCGACCAGCCCCGCCTCCGCGGCGCTGTCGGCGTCGAGGCGCTCGCCGAGGAAGATCATCCGCCGGGCGGTCTCGTCCCCAACCAGCCGCGGGAGCCGCTGGGTCGCGCCCCAGCCGGGGATGATCCCCAGGTCGACCTCCGTGTTGCCGATCACGGCCGACTCGCCCGCCACCCGTAGATCACAGGCAAGCGCCATCTCGCAGCCACCGCCGAAGGCGTAGCCGTTGACGGCCGCGATCGTCGGCGCGGGGAACGCCTCGAGCGCGTCGGCGACGTCGTGCCCGAGTTCGCCCCAGGCCTGGGCCTCCTCGGTCGAGAGGTCACGCATGTAGCCGATGTCAGCGCCGGCGATGAAGGCGTCGCCGGCACCCGTCAGGACGAGCGCGCGGGCGTCTTCCTCGGCGGCGGTCTCGATCGCCTCGCCCATCGCCTCGAGCGTCGCCACGTCGAGCGCGTTGAGGGCGTCGGGCCGGTCGACGATCAGGGTCGCGACGGTTTCGTCGTCGTTCCACTCGAGTCGGACTGTGTCCCACGACATACCCGAACGGTCGGGGGCGAGTGACAAATCGATTTGGTGTGTAGTCGTAGTGTGTAGTGTCTCTACGCAGGGCGACTCACAGGCCGAGGGCTCGAGGGTCGAGGGGTCGAGCCAGGGGACCCACAGCCGCCGAATACCTCAGTAGACCCCCATCGCCTCGATCTGCTCCTGGTACCGGTTCCGGATCGTCACCTCCGTCACCTGCGCGACCTCGGCGACCTCGCGCTGGGTCTTCTTCTCGTTACACAGCAGCGACGCCGCGTAGATGGCCGCCGCCGCGAATCCCGTCGGCGACTTCCCGGAGAGCAGCCCCTGCTCGGCGGTCGTGTCGATGATCTCCGTCGCCTTCATCTCGACTTCCTCGCTGGCCTCGAGGTCGGAGCAAAACCGTGGGACGTACTCCTTGGGGTCGACCGGCTTCATCTCGAGGCCGAGTTCCTTCGCGACGTACCGGTACGTGCGTCCGATCTCCTTTTTCTCGACGCGGGAGACTTCCGCCACCTCCTCGAGGCTCCGCGGGATCCCCTCCTGGCGACAGCCGGCGTAGAGACAGCTCGTGGCGACCCCCTCGATCGACCGGCCGCGGATCAGGTCCTCGGTGAGCGCGCGCCGGTAGATCACCGAGGAGACCTCCCGGACCGACCGGGGGACGCCGAGTGCCGACGCCATGCGGTCGATCTCCGAAAGCGCGAACTGGAGGTTGCGCTCGCCCGCGTCCTTGGTGCGGATGCGCTCTTGCCACTTGCGCAGCCGGTTCATCTGGTTGCGCTTCTCCGAGGAGAGCGATCGTCCGTAGGCGTCCTTGTCCTTCCAGTCGATCTGGGTGGTCAACCCCTTGTCGTGCATCGTCTGGGTCGTCGGCGCGCCGACCCGGCTCTTGCTCTGACGTTCGCTGTGGTTGAACGCCCGCCACTCGGGCCCGTGGTCGATGTTCCGTTCCTCGATGACGAGACCACAGTCCTCACAGATGATCTCGTTACTGCCGTTGCTGGTGACCAAGTCGGCCGACTCGCATTCGGGACAGGCCCGTTCCTCGCTCTCCGTTTCGTCGGCGTCCGTCGCCGACTCCTCGTCGCGTTCTCGCTGCCGGGGTGACCGAACCATGAATAGCCGTTCGACCAACGGGGCGGAACGCCAATAACGGTTTGTACTCGGCCGTTTACATGTGTCCCCATGGCTACTCTTCTCGCTACCGGGCCAGCGACGGCTCTGGCCCCTCTTCTACTGCGTCGTGGTTAGCCCGACGACCGATCCGTGCCCAGTAGTACTCGAGACTCGAGTCGAAACGAGAGACCGCAACGGGAACGACCGCTCGAGTGGGGTCACCCGCGGACGGACCAGCCGATACCGAACGCCGCAAGCGGGCCGAGCGTTCCGAACAGAGACTCGGCTGCCAGTCGGACGTACCCGAGCCACGGGATCCGGAACGCGGCCTTGCCCCGAATCCAGTCGGGGGCAACCACAGTCGTTTCGGCGAACCTGTCGTCGCTGAGTTGGTCGTACGCACCGTTGGCGTCGCCTTTCGTGACGAAGCCGTCGTGGGGTGCGGGGCACGAGGGCGTCTCGTCGCAGCCGTACCCGGCCAGATGGGACGCATCCGCGTTCGTCTCGACCCAGTTCTCCCCTTCCTCGACCCAGAAGTGGGCCCGATGGATCACCGGCGTCGCCATCGGATCGCCGTCGGGTGCAAACACGATTACATCGCCGGGTTTCCCGAGCGACTCCCCATCACTCCCCGCACGGGCGGTCTCGAGCGTGACGATTCCGGTACCGTCGACTGCGTCCTCGGCGGCGTACCGATCCGCCTCGACGACGAAAACGAGGTCGCCGACGTTGGCGTTTGGCTCCATACTCCCGCTCTCGATAGCCACGAAGGGGGGCCAGACGCCGCTGACTGCGAACAGGAGGACGGCGACGACGCCGACGACGACGCCGACGACTGCGACGACCGAGAGAACGTCCCGAACGAGAGAGGGGCCGTCACCGGCGGTCGTCCTGCCGTCGGCTGCCGCCGGTCCGCGCTCGGATCCAGATCCTGTTAGCGGGCTTCGAGTGCCGTCATTCGGAATTGACTCGTCGGTGGAGGAGCAAGAGGGACCGTCAGAGGGGCGATCCGTCATCGCGCCACAGTACGAAAGGGCGGCCAGTCAAAGTACCGCCTCGAGTCCACTGCGATCGAGCCGTCCACAAACTGTCGCTCAGTTTGGCTGAACCTTTTTCCCCGCCAGCGTCGTCGACCCTCTATGCCTACGGGTACCGGGACCGACACCGGGACTGGAACGGAGACGGGAGAGGGGACCGCAGTCACCCTCGAGAACGTCCGCAAGATCTACCAGCTCGGCGAGCCGGTCCACGCGCTCGACGGCGTCTCCCTGTCGATTCCCCGTGGCTCTTACACCGCGATCATGGGGCCGAGCGGCTCCGGCAAATCGACGCTGATGAACCTCGTGGGGTGTCTGGACACGCCGACCGAGGGAACCGTGATCGTCGACGGGAAGGACGTGACCGCCCTCTCCGAACGCGAGCGGACTCGCCTGCGGGGGACCCAGGTGGGATTCGTCTTCCAGACGTTCAACCTGATGCCGCGGCTGACCGCCCTCGAGAACGTCGCCCTGCCCCAGACGTTCCAGGGCGTGGGCAGGGACGAGCGCCGCGAGCGGGCCCGCGACCTGCTCGCCAGGGTCGGACTCGCCGACCGGGAAGACCACCTGCCGAGCGAACTCTCCGGCGGCCAGCGCCAGCGGGTCGCGCTGGCCCGGGCGCTCGTGAACGATCCCGCGCTCGTGCTGGCCGACGAGCCCTCCGGGAACCTCGATACCGACACCGAGGCCGACGTGCTCGACCTCTTCGCGGAGTTCCACGACGCCGGGACGACGATGGTCGTGGTCACCCACGAGCGCCACGTCGCCGAACGGGCCGAGCGGATCGTCCACCTGCTGGACGGGCGGATCGAGCGGATCGAAGAACTCGAGGGGGTCGGCGTCGAGGCGGGGTCCGGAACCGCGTCCGGTTCCGGGCCGACTACCGACCCCGAACGGAGCCGCGAGAGCCGGGACGGACGCGAGAATCGCGAGGACTCGGCCGACCGATCATGAACCCGCTCGAGTACCTCCGGATCGCCTGGCGCTCGATCGAGGGGCACAAACTCCGCTCCGGCCTGACGACCCTCGGCGTCGTGATCGGAATCGCCGCCGTCATCGCGTTCGTCACCCTCGGCGCGAGCCTGCAGGCCGGTATCATCGGCGACATCAGCCCCGACGACCAGCGCAACCTCTACGGCTGGGCCGCCGATCCCGACACGGAGGGCGGCCCGCTGGCCGGAGCCCAGCCGATCTTCAGCGAGTCCGATCTCGAGACCGTCGAGGACCTCGAGGACGTCGACGCGGCCTACGGCTACGCGACGATCCAGAGCCAGGCGGTCTCGAACGGCGAGGAACGGGTCGCCCAGGGGGACGGGGTGATCGCGGCCGGGCCCTCGTACGTCCGGAACAGCAGCCTCGAGGAGGGCCGGCAGTTCGAGATGGGCGAACGCGAGGCGGTCATCAACCCGGCCGCGGCCGACCAGTTCGAGGACAACGTCAGCCTCGGCGACGAACTCGAGCTGGCGTTCCTGGGCGGGCAGACGGCGACCGTCGAGGTCGTCGGGATTACCGACACCTCGGAGGGACTGAGCCCGTTCGAGGGGTTCGAGTCCTCGCCGCGGATCTACGTGCCGACCGATCCATATTACGCCGAGCAGGCGGCTGGATTCGGGTTCGGCGACGAAGGGGACAGCGAGGGCGACGGGGACGGGAACGGCGACGGTGAAACCCGCTTCCTCGCGATCGTCGTCGAAGCCGAATCCGCCGCCCAGGAGGACGTCGACGCCGCCCGCGACGCCGCGACGGCGTACCTCGAGAGCGACGATTCCGACGCGAGCGAGTTCCTCGACGACGACCTCGCGATCACGTTCCAGACCAGCACCGAGTTGCTCCAGCAGTTACAGGACGTGCTCGATCTCCTCCAGAACTTCATCGTCGGTATCGCGGCCATCTCGCTGATCGTGGGTTCGATCGGCATCGCGAACATCATGCTGGTCTCGGTGACCGAGCGGACCCGGGAGATCGGTATCATGAAAGCCGTCGGCGCGCAGAACCGCGACGTGCTCGGCCTGTTCCTGACCGAGGCGATCGTCCTGGGCGTGATCGGGGCGATACTCGGCACGGCGCTGGGTCTCGTCGCGGGCTACGTCGGCGCGTGGTACATCGACCTCCCGCTGGTCTACCCCTACGAGTACGTCGCGCTGGCGGTCGCCGTCGGCATCCTGGTGGGCGTCGCCTCGGGGCTGTACCCGGCCTGGCGGGCCGCCCGGACCGATCCGATCGACGCGCTCAGACACGAGTGATATTGCCGGACAAAACAATGCACACACCGATCGCACTCGAGACGCCGTCGCGTTCCGCGACAGGCGTCGAGACGCGATCGAGCGGTTACTGACTTCTGTCCAGGAGCATGAGAGTGGGATCGCTCGCGAGGATTTACTCCGAGAATCGCCGAGGACGGGAGGCTATCGGAACGTCCCGCTCTAGGACTCTCGGTCCTCCCGTCGTTGCCCTTCCGACTCGAGGTTCGGCCGATCGGTGTCCGATTCGGGGTCTGCGTGGTCCGGGTGGTCCGGGTGGTCCGAATCCGAATCCGAATCCGAATCCGAATCCGAATCCGGATCCCGCTCTTCCTCCGCGTCCTCGTGCCAGCGCACCGCCTCTCGCGGAGCGTCGGTACGATCGTTGCCGTTCTCGTCGTCGCGTCGATCCCGACCCGAACGCCTCGCGCCGTCGGTCGCCTCCCGGCGTCGGTCTCCACGGTCGGGTGCCTCGGAGTCCGGGTCCCCGTCGAACCGGCCCGTCTCCCTCGAGCGGTTCGACGGGGCATCCGTTCCGCGCGACCGACTCGAGGGCGATCGATCGCGCCGCGATTGCGTCGCCGCCCCCAGCGAGCGACGGGTCCGGGCGTGCTGGCGGGGGTATTCCCGCGCGAGGAAGGCCCCGAGATAGCCACCAAGCGCGGAGAGTCCCACGGTGTAGAGGAACACGAGCGTCGCAAACGCAAGCACCGCGAGCGCGACGAACGCGAACCCCTCTGCCGGGAGGGCGGCGACCCCGAGCGCGAAGCCGAACACGCCGAGAGCGACGAACGCGATCGCGGCGACTGGAACGAACGCGATCAGCCCCGCCAGCGCGCCGACGAGCGCCCCGTCGCGGCCGTCCGGCCCCTCGAGAAAGCCCGCGGCTGCCCCGCCGACGATCGTCGAGAACGGAATGAACGAGAGCACGATCCCGACGACCGCTCCGATGAGTGCGTGGACGATGGTTCGGCCACTGTCCATACTGTGTGAACAACTGCCACGAGCAAAAGTGTCGGTGACCGTCCGCCGAATGTGGGTCGGGGAAACGCGACGATTCCGGGGTTAGTGGTTCGCTACCTGCGACCCGACGGCCGCGTCGGCGTCCTCCTCCGCCTCCGCGGCGGCGTCCGATTCGGGGGTCGAGTCGCGGTCCGGGGACGAGGGTGCCTCGCTACTGGCGTTGGCGGCGTCGACCGCCGCCAACTCGGCGAACCGGACGTCGCCGTTGACCTCGTCCGCGAGGAGGTCGACCGACTCGACGAAGACGGCGACGATCAGCGGACCGACGACGATGCCGATCGCCCCGAGGGTGAACAACCCGCCGGTAAAGCCGACGAAGTAGAGGCTTCCCGGGAGCCCGGCCGAGCGACGGGCGAGCCGCGGGCGGACCGCGACGTCGGGGAACCAGCCGACGAACGCGATGCCGAGGACGCCGACCAGGGCGGCCGCGACGATCTCGCCCGCGGCGACGTGATAGAGCGCGATCGGGACGATCAGCAGGCTCGGGCCGATGATCGGGACGAACTGCAGGATCGCCGCGAACAGCGCGAGCGTGAAGGCCATGTCGTACCCGAGCGCCCAGAACAGCGGGTAGCTGATCACGAGCGTCGCGACCGACGTCGCGAGCTGGAGCACGTAGATCGCGTACAGCGTCTCGCGGGCACGACGCGCCAGGGCGTAGACGACGTCACGATAGGCGTGGGGCACGGGCGCGATCGCCGCTCGACCGGCCGCGTCGCCTTTCAGCAGGATCGCGAACAGCAACAGGACGAACAGCGCGAACTTGATCGCCAGCACCGGCAGCGAGGAGGCGATCGAGACGGCGACCCCCTGGAGATAGCCGATCGCCTCGGCTTGGACCTGGGCCGCCTCGAGGGTGTAGGTCTCCTCGAGGACGGTGACGGAGAACTCGCGGGGGAGGTCCTCGACGACGGCGATCACCTCCTCGAGCCTGAAATACAGCGTGACGAAGATCGGCGAGAAGACCGCGACCGCGCTCACGAACCCGATGAGGGTCGCGACGATGGTCGCCGTCCACTCGGAGAGTCGCCGGCGGGTCAGCCAGCGCTGGACCGGCATGAGCACGTACGCGACCGTCAGCGCGAACAGGATCGTCCCGAGCACCTCGAGGAGGATTCCGCCCGTGAGGATCCCGAGCGCGGCGACGACGCCGCCGAGCACGTACCGACGGGTTCGGTCGCGGGCGGGGGAAGGGGTGCGAGCACGGTCGTCCGCGCCCCGGGAACCGGTGGCTGGCCCCTCCTTCCCGTCCGCGTTCCCGGTGCTCCCGGTGCTCCCGTTTCCGTTCCCGTCCCCGTTCATCGTAGTCACAGCGGTGACTATCAGCGAACGGATAAAGTCTTTCGGACGGACCGCCGGTGCAGGGCACGACCCTTATGCCGTCGCGCCGTGAGTCTCGAACGATGAGACGACGGGCGTTCGTCAGGAGAGCGGGCGTCGGCTCGGTCGCCGGGATCGGCGGCCTCGGCGCGTTCGCCGGCTGTCTCACGCGAGACCCCGAAGAGGAGGAAGAAGAGGTCGTTCGGGACGAGAACGAACTCCGGATCGCCACCTACTCCTCGATGGTCACCGGCGAGACCCCCGCGGGAGCGTGGCTCGCCGAAACGTTCGAGGCGGACCGCGAGGACGACGTCGAGATCGTCTGGACGGTCCCCGAGTCCGGTATCGAGAACTTCGTCCGCCGCGCCCAGGTCGGCGCCCGCATCGAGGCCGATCTCTACCTCGGGCTGACGCTGCCCGAACTGGTCTACGTCGACGAGACGCTCGAGGACCGACTGTTCGAGACCCTCCAGCGCGACCGCCTCGAGCGCGACGAGCGCGTCCGCCCCGAACTCACAGACGCCGTCGAGGAGCCACACAACCGGTTGCTGCCGTTCGACACCGGCTACGTGACGCTCGTCGCCGACGAAACGGAACTCGAGCCGGAGACCGACGACGACAGCGACGGGGATCCTCCCGAGGCGGTCCCCCGGCCGGGGGTGCCCGAGACCTTCGACGACCTGCTTGCCCCCGAGTACGAGGGTGCCCTGCTGGCACAGGACCCCCGTCGCTCGGACCCGGGCCGGGCGTTTCTGCTGTGGACGATCGCCGAGTACGGCGACGACTTCCTCGAGTACTGGCGCGGCCTCCGGGAGAACGGGGTCGGGATACGGGAGGGGTGGACCGAGGCCTACCGCGAATCGTACCTCGAGGGTGCGCGCCCGCTGGTCGTCTCCTACTCGACCGACCGGGTCGGGGCAAGCGCGGCCGGGAGGGAACTCCGCCGCCACACGGTCACCCCTCTCGACGGACAGGGGTACGAGAACGTCGAGTGTGCCGCGGTGTTCGCTGACTCGCCGCGTGCCGAACTCGCCTACGAGTTCCTCGAGTTCCTGCTCTCGCGGCCGGCCCAGCGCGAGGTCGCGGCCAGAAACGTGCAGTTTCCCGCCGTCGAGCAAGAGCGCGTCGACCTCGAGGGCCGGTTCGACGAACACGCGATCGAACCGGAGGAGGCGGTAACGTTCACCTACGACGACCTGCGCGGGGAGTTCGTCGACCGCCTCGAGGAGTGGGAAGCCGAAATCCCCTAGTACCGATCACGGCGCTGCGAGAGCGCGACGCAGTTTTATGAAGGGGAACGTGGTACGTCGCCGCACATGGCGCTCCAACAGTTACTCGCCGGCGACCCGGAGAAACGTTCGAAGATCTATCTCGCGATCGGCGGCATCTCGCTGGTGAAAGCGATCGCGGTCCGCAACGATCCCGATCGGTTCCGGCGAGAACTGCGCGACGCCGCGCTGTTTCTCGGCGTTGGGATCGTCCTCCGACAGTACAGCCAGGTGAAAGCACAGAAACGCGAGGAACTCGAGTCCAGTCTCCCGGACTGGCTGGTCGGCTCCGGCGACGGCGGGGCGGGCGGCCCGGGGATCGACACGACGGCCCTCCAGGAGGCCGCGAAGCAGCGCCTCGGTGGCGAGGAGCCCGAACCACAGCCGGAGTCGGGTCTGCGAGCCCGGGCCCGCGGCGTGCTCTCGATGTAGTCCCCGACGTAGTCCCCGCGACACTGTGTCGTCCCCGCGAACGCTGCCGGCCGGCGCCAACTCGGAATCGGGGTCAGATCAGGGCTGCACCGGCTCGAGTTCCGCGGTGAAGTGGCGAATCTCGGGCATCTCGGGCTCGCTCGCGAGTTCGAGTCCCCGGACGTCCTCGCGCTTCTCGAGGACGGTTTCGACCGTCTCGGCGACGTGTTCGAAGTGTTCGCGGTGGTAGGTCCGGCGGGGAACCGCGAGCCGGACCAGTTCCGGCCGGTCGGTGTCGGGGAACGCGAAGCTTCCGAGTTCGACCCCGCGGACGCCACCTTCCCGATACAGTTCACAGACCAGCGCCTGCCCCGGGAACGTCTCGTCGGGGAGGTGAGAGAGCGCCGCGCCGGCGTCGAGGTAGACGGCGTGGCCGCCCGGCGGCTCGTAGATCGGTGCGCCCGCCTCCGCGAGTAGTTCGCCGAACTCCCGCACTTGTTCGACGCGGTCGGCGACGTACTCCCGCTCGACGGCTTCCCGGAGCCCGACCGCGAGGGCGGCGACGTCGCGGCCGGCCATCCCGCCGTAGGTCGGGAACCCCTCGTAGAGGATCGCGCGCTGCTTGCACCCCTCGAAGAGGTCGGCGTCGTCGGTCGCGACGAACCCGCCGACGTTGACGAGTCCGTCCTTCTTGCCGCTCATCACGACCGCGTCGGCGTACCCCAGTTGCTCGCGGGCGATGTCGGCGATCGAGGCGTCGGCGAACTCCTCCTCGCGTTGCTGGACGAAGTAGGCGTTCTCCGCGAACCGGCAGGCGTCGATCACGAAGGTCGCGTCGATCTCGTCGGCGAACTCCCGGACGCGGCGGGTGTTTTCGACGCTGACCGGCTGGCCCGCCGCCGAGTTGTTCGTGACCGTCTGGATGACCACCGGGACGCGATCCGGGCCAACCTCGTCGACGAGTTCCCGACCGCGCTCGAGCGAGAAGTTCCCCTTGAACGGCTCCGACGCGGACGGGTCGTGCGCGACGGCGACGGGACAGTCCGCCGGCTCGGCCCCCTGGTTCGCGACGTGGGCCCGCGTGGTGTCGAAGTGGGTGTTGTTCGGGACGACGTCGCCTTCGGAGAGGAGCGTCCCGTAGAGAACGTTCTCCGCACCCCTGCCCTGGTGGGCCGGAACGACGTGATCGAAGCCCATCACGTCCGCGACGGCCGACTCGAGTTCGTCGAAGCTGCGCGCCCCTGCGTAGGCCTCGTCGCCGCTCATCAGCGCGGCCCACTGGCGGTCGCTCATCGCGCCCGTTCCGCTGTCGGTCAACAGATCGACGAAGACGTCGTCCGAAGAGAGATTGAAGACGTTGTATCCCGCCTCCTCGAGGTTGCGCTCGCGTTGTTCGCGTGCGGGAAGCGAGATCCGTTCGACCATCTTGGTCTTGTATCCGACCATACCCTGACTCCGGGACCGCGACAGTTCAAATCGACTGACGGAACGTGGGTACCGGCGGATCTACCCGCGGTGTAAGCGACGGGTCGGGACAGCAATGGACAGGTTCGAACCTCGAGGAACGACGACGAGGTGACTGGGCGATAACGGGGTGACTGGGCGGCGGACGGCGACGCCATTCGGCCTGCTCCACCTGTAGAAAAGCCGGCCGACTGAAAGCGGCCGGTCGAACGAGCCCCCTAACGGGCGGGAAGACGCGGCAGTGGGCGACCACCGCGAACGATACGTCGGTGGCGGGATACGGCCGGTCACCGGATGGGCGTGACCGTGGCAACGACTGAACCCCCCATCCCGCCAGGTGGAACGTCTCTCTACCGAACAGTAAAACTATCGGCCATTTGAATTATAGCGGCCGGTTATCGACGAGGGAGGCGGCCCGGGGATCGTGGGACTTCCTCGCTCGCCCACCCGGCGATCAGAAGATTTCCTGGGTCACTTCGAGGGTCTGTTCGCGATCCGACCAGTCCACGAACAGCGCGACGCTGGTCGCGCTCGTGATGACGTCCTGGAGGTGGATGCGCTCCTCGGCCAGCGGCGAGACGATCTCGCTGACGATCCCCGGTCGGTTGGGGAGTTCGCCGCCCGTGACGCGGACGACCGCGATCGGCGAGTCGACGGTGACGCTCGAGAGTTCGTCGTGGGCGATGACCTCCCGGTGGAGGATGTTCTCGGCCCGTTCGGCCTCGTCCTCGTCGACGTAGAACGTGACGGAGTCCATCCCGCTGGCGACCGCGTCGATGTTGATGTCGCTCTCCGAGAGGGGTTCGGAGAGCCTGTGGAAGACCCCGGGCTGGTTACGGATCGCCCGGCCGGCGACGGTCAGACAGGCCAGCGGCCGCTCGCGCAGGTCGACGAGGTTCTCGAACTCGCCCTCGATGCTGGTCCCGCCCGACAGCAGGTCGCCGTGCTGGTAGTGGACGACGCGAACGTCGAGGTTCCCGTCCTTGTACGACAGCGCCGACGGCGCGACGACCTCGGCCCCGCGGAACGAGAGGTTCCGGAGTTCGTCGACCGAGATTTCGCCGACGTTGCGGGCTCCCTCGACGACGTTCGGGTCGCCGGTCATGACGCCTTCGACGTCGGTGACGATGACGACCTCGTCGGCGTCCATGTATTTGCCCATCATCACGGCCGTCGTATCGCTGCCGCCGCGGCCGAGCGTCGTGATCGACCCGTCCGGCCCCTCCGCGAGGAAACCGGTGATGACCGGAACCACGTCGTCCAGGTCCTCGGCGATCTCGACGGCGCGCTTCTGGGTCTCCTCGACGTTGACCTCGCCGTACTCGTCGGTGACGACCGGCCAGTCGTCGGATCCGGGCTCCAAGAATCGCGCGTCGATATCGCGGGCAGACAGTGCGGCCTTGAGCATCCGAACGGACGTGCGTTCGCCCATGCTGACGATCTGGGCGCGGTCCTGTTCGTCCGTCTCGAAGGTGATCTCCTCTAAGAGGTCGTCGGTGGTCGACCCCATCGCGCTGGCGACGACGGCGATCTCGTGGCCGTCCTCGACGGCGGCGGCGATCGAGTCCGCGGCACGGTTGATCCGGTCGCCGCTTCCGAGGCTGGTTCCGCCGAACTTCGTTACGACGCGCATACCAACACCTCCCGAGCGTGACGAGCGTGACGAGCGTGACGAGCGTGGCTGTTTCGAGTACCGGTGGCGTGGCTCATACCCCGTCGTTACCTCACCGGGCAAATAACTGTGTCCCCTTAGGCGGATTTTGACCGCCGCTTTCGGCCGATTCGACCGAACGATCGTTACAGTTCCATCGACGGTCCACCACGAGAACCGGTCTCCGAAACCGACCGTGCTTCGGACTCGCGGGCTGGATTTATATTTGTGGGTGGCATTGACACACTACGATGAACGTACGGGACGCCCTCGAGGCCGACGCGGACGCGCTGGCGTCGATCGCCGATGCGCCGACGGACGTGATGCGGAATCTCGTGCACGACCGAACGGTCCGCGTCGCGGAGGACGGCAATCACGACCCCAACGTCGACGTCTCCGACTCGCAGTACGACGGTTCGGATCCCGAGGATCTACTGGGGTTTATCAGCTTCGACGCCCGGGAGAACACCGTCCACGTCACCCAGCTCGACGGGACCGACGACGCCTGCAAGCGACTGCTCGCGGAGCCCGTTCGGTTCGCCGAGCGCGAGTCGATGGCGGTGGAGGTGCTGGTCTCCCGGGACGCCGACAGGGACACCGTCGCCGACGCCGCCGAGGAACTGGGATTCGAACGCCGGGGGAGCGGGCCCCGGTTCAACGGGTCGCCGACGATCCGCTTTCGGATGGAGCCGTAGCCCCCCGACTGAACCGCTGACTCGAGTCCCGGTGCAGGACGGGACCGGGGACGGCGACCCCACCGAGCACAGCGGCCGGCGTCGGCGGAATCGAGAGCGCGAGGACGAACGTGCTCGACACGCCGAGGGGACTACGCTGTTGGGACAACTCATCTCGCTTCAGGTCCAGTAGCAAGGGTATGTCATCACCGGAACCAGAGAGGGCGGCCGAACTCGCTCGAGGCGACGACTCCCGCCGAGAAGGGAGGACCGGCCCTCCGATAGCTATCGACGTCGATGGACTCGAACTCGTCTACTCCGACGGAACTGCCGCCGTCAGCGGGATCGACATGGTCGTCCCCAACGGGGAGTTCTTCGGCTTCCTCGGGCCGAACGGGGCGGGGAAAACGACGACGATCAAAGTGTTCGCCACGCTGTTGTCCCCCACGGGTGGGGAGGTCCGAGTCAACGGCTTCGACGTCCGGTCGGAATCGCGCAAGATCCGCGAATCCATCGGCTATATGGCCCAGGAGACGAGTATCGATCCGGAACTCACCGCCGAGGAGAACATCCGATTCGCCTGCGAGGCCTACGGGGTGCCGCGTGGCGAGCGCCCCGAGCGAGTCTCCGAACTGCTCGATCTCGTCGATCTCGTCGACGTCGCCGACAAGCGGGCCGAGGAGTTCTCGGGCGGTATGAAGAAGCGACTGGACGCCGCGACCGCGCTGGTCCATCGCCCGCCGCTGGTCTTCCTGGACGAACCGACGACGGGGCTCGACCCGAAGGCCCGCAACCGACTCTGGGACTACTTCCGGCGCATCAACGACCTCGGGACGACCATCTTCCTGACCACGCAGTACCTCGAGGAGGCCGACCAGCTCTGTGATCGCCTTGCGGTTATCCTCGAGGGAGAGATCGTCGCCGAGGGCAGTCCGACGGACCTGAAACGGGAAGTCGGGGGCGAGGTTCTCGACGTAGAACTGGAGGGCGATCCGGCGGCCCGGGAACGGGCCGCGGCGATCGCACGCGAGTTCGACGCGTTCACGGACGCGTCCGTCACCCAAACCGACGAGGGGATCAGCGTCACCGCGGAGACGGCCCGCCAGCACGGGACCGATTTGCTGGTCGCGCTCCGCGATGCGGGGTTGACGGTGACCGGGTTCAACATCCGCGCACCGACCCTCGACGACGTGTTCCTGGCGATCACCGGCGAAGAGCTCGAGACCGACGACACGGGGGCCGAACGATGAGCCTGCCTGGTGCCGACGAAGACACGGCGACCTCGGGGGGCCGGACGCACGCTCGGGAAACACCTTCGCCGGGGACGCGTGGGTGAATTTCAAGCGGTGGAACCGGAAGGCCGTTCGGAACCCGTTCGTTCTGGTCGTCTCGCTCGTGCAGCCGATCATCTTCCTCGTGCTGTTTACGGAGGTGTTCGGGAACGTGGCCGGCGGCGCGGTCAATCGGGGGATTCCCGGGATCAGTTACGAAACGTACCTCGTTCCCGCGATCACGATCCAGGTCGCGCTCGCGGCGGCCATCACGTCGGGCGTGGGGCTGGTCAACGACATCGAGAACGGAATGTTCGAGAAGGTACTCGTGACGCCGATGAACCGCACGGCCGTCTTCGTCGGCAAGACCGCCGCGGAGGTGTTCCGAATCGCCGTTCAGATCGCCATCATCCTCGGGCTCGGCGTCCTGCTCGGCGCGGAGATCGTCACGGGTATCGTCGGTGCCGTCGGCATCGTCGCGATCGGCATCCTGTTTTCGCTCTGGTTCGTCGCGTTCTCGAACGCGCTGGCGATCCTCACCCGGGATCAGGAATCGACGATCATCGGCGCGAACCTGTTACAGTTTCCGCTGTTGTTTCTGTCGAGCGCGTTCCTCCCCCTCGAGACCCTACCGGAGTGGATTCAGACGTTCGCTCGCTTCAATCCAGTTACGTACGGAGTCGACGCCGCACGTTCGCTCATGATCGATCGGGACGTCATGACGGTCATCGAGGTCTCGTGGTTCGACGGCGCCCTCAACGGCGTCGCACCCGGCATCGCCGTCTTGCTCGGACTCGACCTCGTGTTCGGCGCTATCGCAGTTTACCTGTTGTCCCGTGCTTCGAGTTCCGACGTGAAATGACGAGTTCCTCCCGCTCGAAGCACGACTCTCGGTCGCTCGACGGCGGCGTCGACAAGCGTCGAGTGACTGCCGCCGGCTACTCCCGGCACGTGGAGAAGAGGCGACGCGTCGAGATCGGACGAAGTGATAAGTTATATGCTTCCTGAATGAATATTTATTCACAATGAGTGAACAGGGGCTCTTCGACTGCTCGCCGGACGATACCCACACCCAGATCATGCGAGCAACCTACGAGGCACTGCGGAAACACGGCTACTCGGAACTCACGATTCAGCGTATCGGCGACGAGTTCCCCAAGAGCAAGTCGCTGATCTACCAGCACTACGACGCGAAAGACGAACTGCTCGTGGCCTTCCTCGAGTTCCTCCTCGAGCGACTCGAGGAGGATATGCCGATCGACGGCGAGTTCGACGACGCCCGGGAGCACCTCCGGACGCTCGTCGACTACGCGCTGCCCGATTCCTTCGAGCCCGAACACGTCGATTTCATGGAAGCGATCGAGGCGCTGCGCGGACAGGCCCCCCACGACGACGCCTACCGGGAACAGTTCGCCGCAACCGACGACTTCCATCGGAGCCACGTCGCCGATGTCATCCGTGCCGGGATCGACCAGGGCGTGTTCCGGGACGTCGATCCGGAGCGGACCGCCGACTTCATCGTGGCGACGATTCACGGCGCACGAAATCAGCGCGCGACGACCGAAACCCACGAACCGGTCCGGGCGGCGCGGGAGGAACTCGAGGCGTACCTCCGAACGCGGGTGTTCGTCGACGACGCGGAGGAATCCGACGCGTCGGCGTCCGAGGAGTAGTCTCCCGACGCGTGTTGGTTACGGGCTCGAGCGCCGCGCCGGTCAACTGCTCGAGTGCTCGAGTGCTCGAGTCACTGAAAAACGGGAGTGTTCTCAGCTGAACTTCTGGACCGTCACGTCCAGCGTATCCAGGTCGACGATCGGTGCGTAGCCGGCATCCGGGTCGATGTTGACGCTCTTCTGGAAGTCGGTCTGGGCCTGCCAGCAGCCGGAGTTGATCGCCAGCACGTTGTGATACTTCCCGAAGCCGAGTTTGTGGACGTGGCCCGTGTGGAAGATGTCGGGCACCTCGTCGATGACGAGGTAGTCCTCCTCTTCGGGCGCGAGCCGCGTGTGGCCCCCGAACTGGGGCGCGACGTGTCGCTTCTTCAGAAGCTGGTACATCGCCCTGTGGGGATCGTCGTAGCTGGCTTTCTCCTCCGGTAGTTCCGCGATGACTTCGTCCAGCGACACCCCGTGGTACATCAGCACCGAGACCCCCTCGAGGGTCACCGTCGAGGGGTTGCTGACGATCCGGGGATCGTGGGCCGACATGATCTCCCGGAGCTCCTCGTCGAAGCCCGGCTGGGGCTCCGCGAGTCGCACCGCGTCGTGATTGCCCGGAATCATCACGATCTCGATATCGCCAGGCACCTTCTTGAGGTGCTCGTTGAACGCCTCGTACTGCTCGTAGATGTCGACGATCTCGAGTTCCTCGTCCTGGTCGGGGTAGACGCCGACGCCTTCGACCATATCGCCCGCGATCAGCAGGTACTCGACGTGCTGGGCCTCCTCGGTGTGGAGCCAGTCGGCGAACCCGTTCCAGGCCTCGGCCATGAACTCCTCGCTGCCGACGTGGACGTCGCTGATCAGCGCCGCCTGGACGTGACGATCGGCCGTCGACGGCTCGTACGTCCGGGGCACGTCAGGAAAGTACATCGAGTCGACGAACGCGATGCCCGAGTCGTCCGCGAGGGTTCCCTCCATCGCCAGCGCCTCGTCACAAAGCAGTTCGTCGACCAGATCGACGTAGTCCCGGTCTTTCATCACGAGCCACGGGAACGTTCCGGTCGCGTCCTCGAGTTCGATCAGCCAGTGGCCGCTGGCCGTCGACCGCACGTCGTTGACCAGCCCGACCATCGCGACCTCGCTGCCGCCCGGCATGTCCTCGATGGCCGTCGCCGGGCGGTGGTTCACCCGACCGCGGAGCTTCGCGCCGAGTTTGTCGAGGCGATCACGGAAGACCGAGACGAAGTCCTCGTACTCCCCCGTTCCGGTGCTCTCGCCGGTCATGTCCCCGACGATCTCGAGCGACCGGAGTTCGGGATCGACCGACCGTCCCGCCCCCGTCGAAGACCCCTCCGTTTCAACTGGAGACGCGTCGACCGATTCGCCCGCTGTGGGCTCGGGAGTTCCAGTTGAAACGGAGGGGTCGGCCGTTTCGGTCGCGGCGTCGGCCGCGGATCGTGACGCCGGGGACTCGAGCGCCGACAGCGCAGCCTCGACGTGCTCCGTGCGAACGACCAGCGCGTCTTCGGGTAACTCCTCGAGGACCCGCTCGAGTGCCGCATCCGTGTGGTCGGCCGCCGCGAGTCGCGTCACCGCCTCGCGCTCGGCGTTGTAGCCGCGACTCGTGAGTTCGCTGACGATCCGGGCGGAGGCCTCGAGTGGCACACGAATCGCATTCGTGACCGGGGAAAAAAGGGTAGCGAATCGGCGGGCCGTTTCCGGGGGCACGAAACGCGCCGATCGGAACCACCCCGAGCGTCGAGCAAAGATCGAGGGGAAAGTTGATTGCCGGCCCCGGCAAAAGCCGTGGCAATGAGCGGTCGAGACGCCGGCGGTTCCGACGAGCGCGACGAGGACGAGCCGTCGTTCGGCGGCCCGTCTTCTGCCGAAACCGAGGCCGACACCGAGGCCGACACCGAGACCGACACCGAAGCCCATGGCACGGGCGATCGGCCTCGGGCGACCCGGGACCGCGCCGGCGACAGCAGCGACAGCGGGAGCAGAGCCGGAACCAGCGACGTCACCATCGAGGACGACGGCGTCGTCCGCTGGTTCCTCCGAACCGACGACGAACCCGCGGTACTCGTCCGCGACGTCCTCAGCAGCGTGGCCATCGTCGCCGTCATCGGCCTGCTGCTGTTCGCGGTCAGCGGGGTCTGGCCCCCGCTGGTCGCCGTCGAGAGCGGCAGCATGGAACCGAACATGGAACGAGGCGATCTGATCTTCGTCGTGGACGAGGACCGGTTCGTCGGTGACGACTCCGTCGGCGACACCGGGGTCGTTACCCTCGAGAACGGGCAGGGCGACTACGAGAAGTTCGGACAGGCCGGCGACGTGATCGTCTTCAGGCCGGACGGCAGCGAACGACAGACGCCGGTGATCCATCGCGCCCACTTCTGGGTCGAGGAGGGCGAGAACTGGATCGAGACGAAGGCCAACGAGGAGTTCGTCGGCGACGTGACCTGCGAGGAGGTCCGAACCTGCCCGGCCCGCTACGACGGGTTCGTCACGAAAGGCGACGCCAACGCCGGCTACGACCAGTACCGGGGCGGTGCGCGAACGGACGTCGTGAAACCGGAGTGGATCACCGGCAAAGCGACGTTCCGGATCCCGTGGCTCGGCCACGTCCGCCTGTTCTTCGACGAGATCATGGCCGGCGCGATCGTGCCCGTGAGCACAGGTACGGGCACCGGAGTCGTCGGCACGATCGGAACGGTCGGCGCCCTCGGGAGCGCGGGGGTCGCCGCCGGCGTCGGCGTCGCGACGCGAGTCCACCACCGGAATCGGAATCGGAATCAGAATCGGAGCCGGGAGTGACTGGCCGAGTTCGTCGATTCGAGGGCGCGAGCGGCCGCTCGAGGCGAAACGGAGGAGGTCACCGAGCGAGTCGCCGTCCCGGCGACCCGCGAATCAGTCCTCGGTCTCGATCTCGAGGGACAGTTCGTCGCCGTCGTACAGTTTTCGCTCGGTCGGATCGACTGCCTCCCCGTCGATCTCGAAGCGGATCGTCGTCCCGTCGTCGCGTTCGTCGTAGGTCGTCCCGTCGAACGTGACGACGTGGTTCCCGTCTGCGTTCTCGTACGCGAAGTGGGGGAGGAGATCGATCGCCTCCGCGAACGTCACCCGCTTGCGTTCCATGAACCACGGTTCGTGGCCCTCGTGGAAGTGGAAGTAGACCGAGGAGTCCTCGGCGTTCTCGGCCTGGAACCGATCCGCCGTGAAGTCGATCGACTCGCCCTCGACGACCACTTCGATCTCGCCGCTCTCGTGGCCGTCGATTTCCTCGTCCCGGAAGAATCCGCGGACGCTCGAGAGACACCCCGAGAGCGAGGCGAGGGCGACGCTTCCCGTGGAAGCGAGGACGGTTCGTCGTCTCATACGCGAGCGAAGCGACCGCTCGTATATCGATCCATCGATGGTTTCGGGCGAGCGGGAGTCTCCTCGAGTCGGCGAGGATGGCCCGAAACGAGCCTTAATTCTCGAATCGCGCCTGAACGAACGGCTGTACGTCGTCGATGTCGGACAGCCGCGAATCCGAGAGCAGGACCGCCTCGGTCTCCTCGAGCGGCACCGAGAGGCTGATCTCCTTGGTCCGGCCGTACCGGCCTTTCGAGACGACGACGGCGTTGACGATGCCGAGCATGTCGAGTTCGCTGATCAGGTCCGTCACGCGCCGCTGGGTGAGGACGTCGGCGTCGATTTCCTCGCAGAGGCGCTTGTAAATGTTGAACACCTCGCCCGTGTTGATGCTGTGGACGCCGTTTTTCTCGAGCAGGATGATCGCGAAGAGGACCAGTTTCGACTGCGTGGGGAGGGTCCGGACGACCTCGACGACGCGGTCGAGTTCGATCTTGTCCTGGGCCTGCCGGACGTGTTCCTCGACGATCGTCTCCGCCTGGGAACGCTCGGCGAGTTCCCCTGCAGTTCGCAGCAGATCCAGCGCGCGGCGCGCGTCGCCGTGTTCCTGTGCGGCGAAGGCCGCACACAGCGGGATGACGTCCTCGGAGAGCGCGCCGCTCTTGAACGCGACCTCCGACCGGTGCTCGAGGATGTCCCGCAACTGGTTCGCGTCGTACGGCGGGAAGACGATCTCTTCTTCGCCGAGCGAGGACTTCACGCGGGGGTCGAGGAAGTCGGTGAACTTGAGGTCGTTCGAGATACCGATGATCGATACCCGGGAGTTCTCGAGTTCGGAGTTCATCCGCGAGAGGTTGTAGAGGGTGTCGTCGCCGCTTTTCTCGACGAGTTTGTCGATCTCGTCGAGCATGATCACGACGACCCGCTCGTCGTAGTCGACGGCGTCGAAGAAGACGTTGTAGACCCGGTCCGTGGGCCACCCCGTCATCGGGACCTCCTCGAAGGAGTCCCGGTCCTCTTGCAGGGAGTCGATCCGTTCTTCGACCTCCACGCGGGAATCGAACGGCGTGGACGCGAGCGGATGATCGGCCGCGCCCTCCCCCACTCGAGCGTCCTCGAGCGTCTCGTCGGTCGCGAACGCTGCCTCGTCGTCGTCCGCCGATCGGTCGGCGGATCGATCCGCAGTCGACCCCTCCGTTTCACCTGTCGAATCGCCAGACGAAGACGCTCTGATTCCTCCAGACGAAATAGAGGTGTTCGGATCGTCGCTGCCCCCCAGCCCCTCGTCCGAGGAGTCGAAGAGGTCGGCGTCGTCACCCCCCGATCGGTTCGTCCCGACCCCGGGGTCGCGGTCGGCGTCGTAGTCGTCGAGTTCCTCGAGGAGGTCCCGCAGCGAGTCGATCCGGTCGTCGATCCGGTCCTTGTTCTTCTCGATGAACTTGTTCGCGAGCTGGGCGAGCACGCGATACTGGGTGTCGGTCACCTCGCAGTTGATGTACTCGACGTCACACGGGACGCTGTACTTCTGGGACGTGCTCTCGAGTTCCTTGCTCACGAACTTCGCGCTGGCGGTCTTCCCGGTCCCCGTCTTCCCGTAGATCAGGATGTTCGACGGGGTCTCCCCGCGCAACGCGGCGACCAGAATCGTCGCCATCTTGTTGATCTGGTCGCTCCTGTGTGGGAGTTCGTGCGGGGTGTATGACGGTCTGAGAACCTCTTTGTTCTCGAATATCGGTTCTCCGCTGAGCAGATCGTCGAACAATCCCTGTTTCGGTTCGTCTTCGCCGAGGTCGTCCCCGAAGTCGGTCCCGCCGAGATCCGTCGAGAACCCGTCGGTACTCCCGACGTCGACCTTGTCCGGGGCTGTCCTTTCCGTATTGTCGTCTGACATCCGTCGTACACGTACCCCCTGATTTCGAGTGGAATACCGAACCCAAAACCAGGTATATCGAGGTTCCGGTGGGCCAGTGCGGCCCGTCTGCTTTTCAGCCACCCCGGCTCGGGTCCAGTTGATGCAAACGAAACAGAGGAACAGTGAGGTCTTAAATTCTTCCCTTCGTTCAAATCCGTGATCGAAGACCTCCTCGTCGGTCGGTCTACCCCTGGTTTGGTCCTCGAGAACGGTGGGGGACGGGATTTCGTGGGAAAGGACCCATCGTTTCAGGTCGAAACCGAGTTTCGTGATCGTCGATTGATAGCTCGTGGCGAGGACGGGAGTCGTCCGTTCGAGGGGTTGCCTCGTTCGTTGGACCAATCGTTGGAGGGAGCGCTATAGTAGCCACTGCAAGTCAGTGCACATCTGATCGCCAGACGGATCGGCGATCAGTGTGTGAATAGTTGCAGTTGTTACTATAGATTGGTCCGAGAAACGGACGCTCGTCTTTGCCGTAGCTGTGGGTGACTCGTCTTTATCGATAGCTGTGGGTGTGGTCTCTGCGCAGGCGCGTGTAGCGCGTATGGACTCGTGGGCTGGTTGGCTGTCCATCGGACCGTGGGCTGGTCGGCTGTTCATCGCACTCGAGGTCGGCATCAGTGTCGGCATGGACGTCGAACGAGACCAATTCGACCATTCCCCCAGTCGAGCGCTCGAGGGCGGGAGCCGGGAGAAAACCTGCAGTCGAGTGAGACGTTGTGGGAAAACAGGCCGGAAGGGAGACGCGGCGGATCAACCTGGAACCCTGGAGCGACGGTTCATGACCGAGAGAAAGCGTGGATCGGCGGGGCGAATTGTCCGATCAATGAATGGTCTGCTCGGGAGTTCGCGGACGATCAGGAAAGGTTAGAAATCCGACCGGTGATCGGGAAGCCCCCCACCCCTTCGTTTCAAGTGGAACTGCCCGAGAGGGGGTGGGGGAGGGGAGGGGCCTCTAGAAAGACAGGTTTTATTACCTGTTAGCAGAAACAATATCCGCACTCCTAGCAAAATAGAATTTTTACTAGAGGCGTTGTATTTAGTTACTAGTTCGAACTAGAACAGCGCTCTCTGACGGATCGAGTTACTAGAATCCGCTCTTTCCTCGAATTCGGCCGTCTCGAGCACTCAATCAGTCGCTCGAGTCCAAATCGGAGGTGCTCGAGCGTCGATCCTCCGGACCCATCCCACCGGGGGTTCGACCATCTCCACTTGAAACGAAGGGGTGGGGGTGGTCGACCCTCATTGAGGACTTCTATCTTGGTACTCGTTGACGGGCCGACTCACGACCGGAGCTCCGGATCGTAGTACGTATCCTGACAGTTCATATTGTCGTTCTTTCAATAGCTTTGACGTAGGCTTAAGTGAATTCAGTTTGTAGTACGCGCAGATGCACCCCGCGGTGCTGGAGGGCCCCTAAGGATGGGACTGTTCACAGAACTCAAAGATAGTATCTCTCGCGCTACGGACCGCCTGTTCTCCGAACAGGAACCGAAACGTATCGGCATCTATGGTCCGCCCAACGCCGGAAAGACGACGCTCGCGAACCGTATCGCACGGGACTGGACCGGTGACGCGATCGGCACCGAAAGTCACGTTCCACACGAAACACGGCGCGCTCGTCGGAAGGAGAACGTCGAGATCGAACGGAACGGAAAGACGGTGACGATCGACATCGTCGACACGCCCGGCGTGACGACGAAAGTCGACTACGAGGAGTTCACCGACGAGATGGACGAGGAAGACGCGATCCGTCGCTCACGCGAGGCGACGGAGGGCGTCGCCGAGGCTATGCACTGGCTCCGCGAGGACGTCGACGGCGTTATTTACGTCCTCGACAGCGCCGAAGACCCGATCACTCAGGTCAACACGATGCTGATCGGCATCATCGAGTCCCGTGACCTCCCCGTGTTGATCTTCGCCAACAAGATCGACCTCGACGAGTCGAGCGTCAAACGGATCGAAGACGCGTTCCCACAGCACAAGACCGTCCCCCTCTCCGCGAAAGAGGGCGACAACATGGACGAAGTGTACGACTCGATCGCGGAGTACTTCGGGTGAGGTGAGACGATGCCACAAGCAACAGATGCTGACGACGGAGATGCGCCGGAAGACGGCGTCCAGATCGACCTGATCAGCGGCGAACGTATGGAGGGGATGGCGACCATGGAGAAGATCCGGATGATCCTGGACGGCGTCCACGACGGCAACATCGTCATCCTCGAGGAGGGACTGACGCCCGACGAGGAGAGCCGGCTCATCGAAGTGACGATGGCCGAGATCAGCCCGGACGAGTTCAACGGGATCGAGATCGAGACGTATCCCAAATCCGACGGCGGCGACTCGTCGCTGATCGGCCGCATCATGGGGTCTGAAAAGTCGGACGCCAAGCTGACGGTAATCGGTCCGGCGAACCAGATCGAAACGCTTCACAAGGACGAAACGCTGATCAGCGCGCTCGTGTCCCACAACTAATGCCACACGAATGTACGAACTGCGGCCGGACGTTCCCCGACGGCTCCAAGGAGATGCTGTCGGGGTGTCCCGACTGCGGCGGGAACAAGTTTCAGTTCGTGCCGTCGGGGTCGCTGTCGGGTGGCGGGACCGCAACCGACACTGAGCGCGACGGCGCATCCGGATCGGGGTCTCCCTCGAGTACCGCCCCCGACTCGAGCACGGCCGCAGCCGAGTCGTCCCCTGGATCGGTTTCGGACGCCGGGTCCGGCCGGGCTCCACCCGAAACGGGGGGCGACGCGGGCACCGGGACCGATGTCGATCCTCAGCCGGACGCCGGCGAAACCGAACCCGACAGCGTCGCAGGTCGGGCTGCGGAAACCGTCCGCGAGTGGATGTCAGGCGACGATTCGGACGAGGAATCGGCCCCGGAGGAGTCAATCGACGGAGCCGCGGCTGCCCCCGACGAGGGACGCGACCGCCTCGAGGCGTCGGACCGACAGTGGCCCGAGAGCGGCCGGGACTCGTCGCCCTCGTCCGGACCCGGAGGGGGGTCGGCGAACTCGAGCACGACGACCAGCGAGGCGGACCGGGCGACGGGAGTAGATGCAGACACGGACGAAGCCACGGACGCCGACGGCTTCTCCGAGTGGCCGGACACCGCCCGCCGTCCGGAAGACCGTTCCTCAGGCGATCCAGCGGCGTCGGGGGAGGCCCGCGGTTCGGCTGCGAACCGGTCTTCGAGTGTGTCCTCGTCCTCGAGTGCGTCCTCTTCTTCTTCTTCTTCCTCGACCGGAACCGAAACGTCGTCTCCCTCGGAACCCGCCGCTGGCGACGACGAGATGGAATACACCACGGCGAACCTCGCAGAGAGCGAGAACGACGCCCAGGCGGACGCTCGTAGCGAAGTCGTCCATCGCGACGCGCTCCCGTCGGACGTCGACGCGGACGGCGACCGCGAGTACTACGCACACGATCCCGGCCAGGGGGCGGAACCCGAAACGGACACGGGCTCTGCCCCCCGGTCCGGTGACGGCGCAACGGCCGGATCCGCCGGTCCCGACCGCTCGGAAGGGGACCGTCCGCCGAGTGACGGTCGCGTCGTCAGCGAACCCTCGGACGAGGAGCCGTCGATCGAGGACCTCCGCGAGGAACTGAACCAGCAGTTCGAGAGCATCAAGATCGTTCGTCCGGGCCAGTACGAACTCAACCTGATGGAACTCTACAACCGCGAGGAGTACATCATCTCGCTCCAGGAGGACGGCCGCTACGTCATAGACGTTCCCGACTCCTGGCGAGAGGCCGAGGAGTGATCGGCACCCTTGCGTTTTCGTCCGGGTTCGGCACCGCGGCCTTCTCGAGGTCCTCCGACTTCGTCGCTCCGTTTCCGACCTCTCTCCCGCTCTCGATTCCTTTTGATCGCGGGTGACCCTGCTCTCGGTTCGTCGAGCCACGTACAGTTCACCCCTCGAGTTCGAGTGGAGTCCTCGAGCGAGAGTCGGTCGATCCGACGGGTTCCGCGGCGCGACCGCCGGTGAACGAATGCGGACAGATGGATTTAAGCGACGCGCGTGATAGCCTCCGACTATGAGCACTGCAACCAAGATCGTTCTCGCCACCGTCGGTGTATCGGCACTGCTGTCGGTTCTGATCATCTTCCAGACGGCCTTCGTCTGATGTTCGACGCCCGCGACCTGCCGGACCCGGTGGCAGAGGTGCGGGACGAACACGCGCCGGAGGCGCTCGTCTTCGACTGCGAGCGGGATTTCGAGACGCTGCCGCCGGCCCAGGCCGAGGATCTCGGCCTCGTCGCCGACTCCCTGCAGCCGGCGACGTATCCGGCGTCGTGGCTCCCCGAGGACGCGCCGTCGCTGCTCGCCCGGTACGCCGGGTCGGACTTGACGATCGGCATGCCCGGCGACGGGAGCGTCGTCTGGACACGCCAGACCGAGCCGCCGGTCGTCCTGGTCAAACCGCGCGTCGAAGGGACGCCCGAACCGTTCCTCCAGTTCCTCCTCGCGGAGGCGTTCGTCGAACTCGGCCTCGAGGTCCCCGAGCACTTCCTGGGCTTTTTCGAGGACGCGTACCCGGACCTCGACGCGGCGGTGTCGCTGGATCCGAACGGGACCTACCAGGTCGCGGCGGCGCTGTACGACGGCTGGGTGGGGCTGCAGAGCCGGGAGGTCTTCGCCGAGTGGCACGACGACCGCCCCGAGTTGGCCGACGCCTGGCAGGACGCAGGCAGCCGCCTCGAGGACCGCGTCGCCGGGCTCCCGACGGCGGTGGCCCGCGGGGAGACGGAGTTCGCGGACGCGACGGAGTTGGCCTGTGCGGCGATCAAGCACGCGATCGAACTGCCGGCGCCGTTCGCCGCGCTCGATACGGACGCCTATCGAACCCACGGTCCGGAGTACGCGATCCGCTGGGCGGAGAAGACGTTCGATTCGCTCGCGGACTGACTCCTCCCCTCGTTTTCGCGCCACATTACGTCGCAGCGCCCGGGGCCCGCGCCCGTCCGGGTCCCGGCACTCGTCCCGACCCCGCTCGTGTGTCCGTCGTCCGTTCCTGGACAGGTTTTTACTACCCTCGTGGTGGATGTTAACGTATGACAGTGAAGGTGCCCGTATCACGCCGGACGGTCATCGGTGCCGTGGGTGGGACGACGCTGGCGTCGCTTTCGGGCTGTCTGGGTGAGCGCGAACGCGATGGGGGAACCGAAGGGGCCGCCGAATCCGAACTCGAGGGGGAGGAGGCGACGGGCGGGGCGGAATCGGCGGCCGTCGACGAGTGGGAGGACGTCGACGAGATCCGACTCGCGACGGACATCACCGTCTGGGCCGGCGTCGCCCCGGACCCGATCGACGGGGTAGAAAACCCCACGCTCGTCGTCTTCGAGGGTCGGGAGTACGCCATCACCTGGGAGAACCGGGGCGAGTTCCTGCACAACGTCGAACTCCGTGACGAAGACGACGAGGTCGTCGACGACTACGCGACGCCGCCGATGGACACCGAAGGCGAGACACAGACCCTCGAGTTCGAAGCGACTCCGGAGATCGCCGAGTACGTCTGTGACCCACACGAGATGACGATGCGGGGGGACGTGGAAGTCGTCGACCCCGACTGAGGCCGTCCTGGCTACGCCGTCCGGGTCAGGGTTCGGGTCCGGGAGCGAGGCCGGCACCCGACCTCGAGCGGCCGCTCCGTCGGCCGTCCCCGCGTAACCGTTTTGATCCGTCGGGTGGTAGTTCCGCAATCGAGGTACGGGAGACAATAACACGCATCTCCCACACCGGAGGGGGTGAGCATGACTCAGGAGAAACCACACCAGAATCTGGCCATCATCGGTCACGTAGACCACGGAAAGAGCACGCTCGTCGGCCGCTTGATGTTCGAGACGGGCAGCGTCCCGGAACACGTCATCGAACAGCACCGGGAGGAAGCCGAGGAGAAGGGGAAAGGCGGCTTCGAGTTCGCCTACGTCATGGACAACCTCGCGGAAGAGCGAGAGCGAGGGCTGACGATCGACATCGCCCACCAGGAGTTCGAGACCGACGAGTACGACTTCACCATCGTCGACACGCCGGGGCACCGCGACTTCGTCAAGAACATGATCACCGGCGCGAGCCAGGCGGACCACGCGGTCCTCGTGGTCGCCGCCGACGACGGCGTCGCGCCCCAGACCCAGGAACACGTCTTCCTGGCCCGTACGCTCGGCATCGACGAACTCGTCGTCGCCGTCAACAAGATGGACGTCGTCGAGTACGAGGAGACCCGCTTCAGGGAGGTGGTCGCAGAAGTCAAGGACCTCCTCGATCAGGTCCGGTTCGCGACGGAGGATGCCTCGTTCATCCCGATCTCGGCCTTCGAGGGCGACAACGTCGCGGAGCTAAGCGACGAGATGCCCTGGTACGACGGCCGTGCCCTGCTCGAGACGCTGAACGACCTGCCGGTGCCGGAGCCGCCCACGGACGCGCCGCTCCGACTCCCGATCCAGGACGTCTACACGATTTCGGGGATCGGTACGGTCCCGGTCGGACGCATCGAGACCGGACAGATGCGGGCCGGGGACGAGGTCTCGTTCCAGCCCAGCGACGTCGGCGGCGAGGTCAAGACCATCGAGATGCACCACGAGGAGATCGACCTCGCTGAACCCGGTGACAACGTCGGATTCAACGTCCGCGGCGTCGGCAAAGACGACATCCGTCGCGGCGACGTCTGTGGGCCCGCCGACGATCCGCCGACCGTCGCCGAGACCTTCCAGGCCCAGATCGTCGTCATGCAGCATCCGAGCGTGATCACGGCCGGCTACACCCCGGTCTTTCACGCTCACACGGCCCAGGTCGCCTGCACGGTCGAATCGCTCGACCAGAAGATCGATCCCTCCAGCGGCGAGGTCCAGGAGGAGGATCCCGACTTCATTCAGGCGGGCGACGCCGCCGTCGTCACCGTCCGTCCGCAGAAGCCGCTCAGCATCGAGCCGTCGGAGGAGATCCCCGAACTCGGGAGCTTCGCGATCCGGGACATGGGACAGACGGTTGCCGCCGGTCGAGTCCTGAACGTCTCGGAGAAGTAAGTCGGCTCTCGCCGGTTCCGTCGGTTTCGCGGCCCCGTTTTTCGGCCGGAATCCCCCTACGCTACGCTCGGTGCCGGACCGCGTGTCGATCAGAACTCGACGTCGACGGAGCCGTCCTCGTCGAGATCGACCACGCCGTCGAACTGCTCGCGGAAGCGATCGACCGTCTCGGGGTCGTGTGGCTCCTCCGAGAGGTGAAACAGCCCCGCGGCGTCGTACTCCTCGAGCAGCGCACAGATCCGTTCGACGGCCTCGAGCGCCCGCTCGTCGCCGGCGTAGTAGGCGAGTTCGGTGACGGAGTCGAAGCTGATACGGAGTTTGCCGTCGTGGGCCTCCAGGAAGCCCTCGATGTGTTCGACGATGCCGTCGACGTCGTCGGGTGCGGCGACGTAGTGGACGGTGTCGCTCTTGCGCCGGGAGTAGCCCCGTTCGATGGAGAGCGTATCGAGGATCTCCGCGCGTTCCTCGTCGACGTCGTAGTGCTCGAGTTTCTGCTTGACTTCGCGGGCGGTCGTTCGCGTCGACACGACGAGGAAGTGATCTGTGTCGGCCTTGAGGAAGTCGGTGTCGATGCGATCGGTTTCGCCGGTGCTCGGGTGCAAGAGGAGGATCCCCGTTCCCCCGGGCACCGTCGACGGCGCGTTCTCGATCTCGAGCGTGTATTCCATACTGGCGAGAAACTTCGGGGATCGACTTAATAGTGCGGATGTTATGTCTGGGCGTACCGGGCGTACCGCCCGTTCGGCGCGTCGAGTCTCGTTCGTGTGGCGGCCCCGTCGCGGACTCGTCGCTGGCGGTCTCGACTGTGAAAGGGAAAGGGAAAGGGAAAGGGGGACACAGAGAGCCTTCGTACGACCGACGCCGATGCCCACGGTGTGCGGCCGACGGTTGCCTCTCCACTCCCCTATTTTTAGGGTAGCCTAAAGAAACTAACGGTCGTCGCGAACCACTCGTGGTCGGCCCCGTAGCGTCGGAACCCGAACTCGTTTTGCGCTCCGAGGACGACGGTCCGGACATGAGCGTCCGTGAGGAGTTCGACGACTGGGCAACGAGTGGTCGCGACAAGGGTATGGAAGACCGACACTGGAACACGGCGAAACACGCGCTCGCGCGGATGCCGGTCGAACCCGGCGATACGATTCTGGATCTCGGCTGTGGCAGCGGGTACGCCGGCCGTGCGCTGCGGGACAACGCGGAGGCCGGCCGCGTCTACGGCCTCGACGGGTCGCCCGAGATGGCCCGTAACGCGACCGAGTACACCGACGACTCGGAAGTCGGCTACCTCGTCGGCGACTTCGACTCGCTTCCCTTCGCAGACGACTCGATCGACCACGTCTGGTCGATGGAAGCGTTCTACTACGCCGCCGATCCGCACAACACGCTCGAGGAAGTCGCCCGGATCCTCCGGCCCGGCGGAACCTTCTACTGTGCCGTCAACTAAATAACTAAATACATAGATTCTATGTAGTCGGAATGTCGGATACTCAAAACAGTTCTATTGATACGAAATTGTAATAGATACAATTAGTATGGTTTCAATAGCAGAAAGGCGCAACCTATCTTATCGTTGATTAAGGTGCCACTCCAACCGTTAGTAGAGTACCCCAAGTTCGGTAACGGTCAACCATCTCCTCTCGTTTGGCCCAATCCTCGGTCGGGAACTCGGCTTCAGCGGGTATCGAGATTTCGTGGTCTGGGATATTATCTTGCTCAGCTACGTGCAGACCCGATTCACGGAAAGCAGTTCGGTACTGCTCTCGGTTCCAAAGCGTCATGTCGATGGAGATTTTCTCCTGCCATTCATGCGTATATTGACTCTCCTCAAAGTAGTTAACACAACAATAGAAGGAACCTCCAGAGCGGAGTACTCGATGAATTTCATTGAGGGTATTCTGTGGCTCTGAAGCGTAGTAGAACGCTTCCATCGACCACACGTGGTCGATACTATTGTTTTCGAACGGAAGCGAGTCAAAGTCACCCGATACGAAGTCTATCTGTGGGTCATTGGTGTATGAACGGGCGTTACGAATCATCTCGGGTGAACCGTCTAAACCATACCCTTGACCAATTTCATACGTTTCTCTGAGAGCCCTCAATGCATATCCTGAACCTGTTCCAAGGTCAAGCACTGTGTCTCCTTCTTCAACTGGCATACGAGCGAGTGCGTGTTTCGCGGTGTGCCAGTGCCGTTTCTCCATTCCTTTATCCTTTCCTTCCGTAGCCCAAGCGTCGAACTCCTCTCGTACACTCATTGCACGTAGTTTATTGTCCACGTGCAAAACGACCGTCGTTTCGACTTCGTTAGAATGAATGCTATCGGTCTCGACTAGCAGGCCATGTTGATGAGTGAGGACGAAGTACGTCAGCAAGCTCGGAAGGCTGGAATGACTCCCCGAGAATACTGTCTACGCGAGATAAGCGAATGGAAGGAGATGCTACACACTGTCTCGGATGACTACGGGGGTCTTGATGATGACGAGTTTGACGAGCTAGTCGAGAAGGAAATCGACAGCTTTCGAGCAGAGCAGGAGAGTGAGGACTGAAATATGGATTCAGACGAGATTCTGAGTCTGCTGGAGGAGCGGAATGGTGAGCATCACTGTCCAGTAAGCGACTGCGATGTGTGGTATCCTGACGGCGTTCAGTACGGCTTTTTAGACCACTTTGGAGACCACGACGTGTGTCTGGTTTGCGAATCTGAACTGAACCATCCAGAGAACGAGTTTCTTTGCTTCAACTGTGCTGATGAGTGGTGAGAGTCAATGACAGATGAAATCAAACCAGATGAAGACATTGACGTGATGCACGAGGTCGATTATCTTCGAATTGAGCGAATGAGCGGCGACAGTCTATGGTTTGCGGGTTACAGGGATGATGGAACAGAACTGCACTTTAACGCGCTCTGCAACGGTGATGGTGGTTTGACCGTCCACACTTGGCACTACAATACTGAGCAGAGTTCAACGCCAGCGTACGAACTTGGAGACCGACTCATCCATATTACTGAGGAAGAGTGGGCAGCGTCTGAAGATGATTTCCCTTACGAGAAGGTCGTAAAGCAGCGGTTCTGGGATTTTGATGACGAAGAGCACTGGTATGCAATCGGATTAAAGTCTGTGAATGAATCATACGAAATGTACGCTGAATCATACTTAGAAGACCACTATCGGAAGGTCACGGAGAACGATGATGACTGAATTTGAGTGTCGAGAGTGCGGCGAGACAACGCCATTCATCGACGACGGATTTTACCTCAACGATGGTGTTGTGAGTGACGGGCAGTTCGTAGAGTGTCGTCACTGTAATTCAGAGTATTTCGTGTATCTGCACGATATGGACTCTGTTCCGCGAAATCTAATCGAGCAGCAACGAACGGTGAGCTATCTATTCATACAAGCGCGAGATGAAGGTCTTCTAGCTGTTCCTGAGGAAGATGAAGAGCGAATTGAGAGCCTCCTACAGTTCTTGAATCGGTTGAGGGTAGAGCCGTTTGAAGACGACGACTGAATTTGAGACCATAAGAATGACATTCAAGGTCATTCTCTACAGGCATGTATGACCTGCCCAGAATGCGACTCAACGAATATCGAGACCGTGTTTGACCCGTTTCAGGACATCAAGAAATGTAGGGAGTGTGGTGAATACCTATAGTTTGGGAATCGTCCCCCTACTCAAATGGCGTCTATCCGAAAAGCCAGCATAGAGGAGTGACGGCAGGCACAGTCACGATGGACACACCACCCTTCCACCGACTATCCGTCGTCACTTCTCTTTCTGTTGCCGTAAAATAAAGTAGAGTCTATCAGAGAACCTCGCTCTATAATCATCCGAACCCCTATCTTTCGCGTCCAGAAATCTGATTATCTATCGAGAATCTTTGTTAGAGTGAGTCAATTGAGACCGTAAGAATGACATTCGGAGCTGTCCAGCTCCAGCTCATGCAAAGTTCTGAGCGAGATATTATTTGGATGGCCAATGGGTCTACGTCCGCGACGTATGCTGCGTACCGCATGGGTGCTAGGGTAGGGTATACAGCGATGAACACGCGACCTCCAGAAGACGTTGAGGTATCGTTTGTGGATTTCCCATTCAAACGGTTGGAAGAGGCGGAGGTCTCGGTCAAGGACGTATTTGAACCCTATCTACAGGTTGTGAAGCAAGAGCAGCCTGAGTTCGCCGTCATTCCAGACATCAATAACGGAGTTACGTTTGAGGACGCGCTTTCGCTCGCGTATGAAGTCGCTCCACACTGCGAGACACTAATTATGGTCCCGAAGTCAGTTCATCCGTCTCGAATCCCTAGTCATATCCGCGTTGGCATTCCGTGTCAGTCTAAATTTGCAGAGTCCCCGTGGAGTTTCAATGACTATCGAAAGTGCGAGGAACTCCACCTCTTTGGCGGCTCTCCACACGACCATTTCGAGATTGTTTTCGAGAATGGGTTAACACAGGTCGAGAGTATGGACACCAGCGTGCCTATCTCGTCCGCTCAATGGGGTGATGCATGGACTTTGACTCCTAATGGTCCTCGTTGGAAGTCAGCTGAAGGAGGAGTATATGGATGCCTTGAAGCGACATTTCGAGAGATGTGCCGAGTGTTCAATCGAGACCGTCCATCGACACCGTCGAAGCGTCACTGGGTACCACGCCCCCATCGAGGGCGCTATGAGTCAATTGGATACCCTGATGACGATTTGTTACACCCAGAGGACAATCAGCCCTTTGCAGGACGGGAATACCATATAGCACGGAGTATCGTTTGACTGTTCGGTATTGCTACTCCCCCTCTTGACCACTCTGTACGAGTTAGATACATAGACATTGGTCTTTAGCTAAGCCTCAGCGGTCGGTTGGATGGTGGTAGCGAGCTGTTCTTGAAGGATCGGTCGTTGCTTGTGGATCTTCTGAGCGTCT
>NZ_FOKW01000025.1 GCF_900112205.1 Natronobacterium haloterrestre
CGAGGATATCGATTTCCATAGACAGAATCGAATTCCTCGGCTTCATCCTTCTAAGCTAGTGATATCGGCGGATTAGATCGCTATTCAACAGAGCACGTCGAGGAACTTCTGTAATAGTCGGATAGCGTGACCTGGATTCACCGGCCAATAATGCCTCTCATCCTGACCTGAGTTCTTGCCCATTGAGGATAGACTGGAGCTGTTCAGACGTATCTAGCAGTAGTTCTGAATTCGGCTGCTATATTTCAGGTAGCCAGTGCACGACTTCAAAAGGAGTGAAATAGAGCCTATAAATTCGAAACCACTGCTAGGTCACTCACTTGGTGAAAAAATCTACTGGTGGAAGCAGGATCTAAAATCACAGAAAGAACGGTGTGTTAGAGAGTATTCATCAGGGAGCGCTCGGCAAGCCACAGTTCTGATGTATTTGGATGGAATGTCAAAATCGTGCTCAAATCTCATCCATCAGTTTCACTTCCACCACGGTTGGATGACATTTAGTGCACATGGAATTCTTAACCGTATTATGGGAGCGAACGATACCGATATCGATTCTGCCGAGGTTACTAACCGGGGCACAGTTATCTTAGACGAATCCGATCCACGTACCGTGATTGAGTGTCTCCCCAGTACCGTCTTTCCTGTAATGATTCGGTTTTCCCTAGGAAAGTCAACGAACGGCGATCGAACGCATGAAGAACTTCATACACCGGATTATCCAGTTGACGTTCGAATTCCACAGGGAGCATACATACCAGAGTCGACAGTCTATTTCGATAACCCTGCAGAACGACCACCTCGAAATGCGACTGCATGGCGACCAAATGAGTTCATCGAGTCTCTATCCGAACTTCTAACGAAAATCGATAGCTCTCCGTATGTTGATACAGATCGCCTTCAATTCACAGATCTTTGTGTAGCTGAGATCGCTCCTCGCTACACAACTAATGATCCAGATACCGGAGCCACAGTAGCTACACCAGAACTCTACAAAGACCAAGCGGATATCACTCTTGGGTACTTTCGGCGAGAGGGAAGCCTCGCAGCAACACAAATTAGAGACTCGCTTGATACTGCTATGCCTGGAGAAACCCGATCCCCACCACAACTCCTTCAGGTTACTGAGGCAACAGCAAAACCAGCGCGGTCCAGCCGTGAGACACAGCAACCAGCTGGCCGTCATAAATACTTCACAGAGGGTGAAGCAGAGCGTATAGACCAACTTGACGCGACACCTGCTAATTGGATGTTAGACCGTGTGGCACCAGCCACCAGCGACCATCGATCACTAAACCCAGTTCTCTCTGAAATTGATCAGTTCTTCCCACAACTAAGTGAGACAGATCTACTCGAGTTTATTCGGTTACGTGGGCGAACTGAAAGCAGTGAGCGGTTCTATGCAAATGAGGTGTTATCCCGATGAGCGGTACCGTTCAGGAGTCTAGTGAGAAGGAAAATGAGTATGTTCCCAGAATCGGTGGAGAAGCAGAAATTGATTTTTCGGTCGATGATGAATCCCCCTTTGTAGTCATTCCTCGAGGCGGTGCGAAAGAAATTGGTCGAAGTTGTTACCAGGTTGAGACACGAACAGGAACGTATCTTGTCGATGTTGGATTAAATCAAGGAGATGGTGGACTGTTTCCTGACCTCAGAGGTTTTGACGAAGGCCAAATTGATGCAGTGTTTCTCACCCACGCCCATATCGATCATATTGGATCGCTTCCGCTATTAGAAAGTCATAACTTTCTCTCAGATCAGGCACCTGTAATTACGACAAGACCGACAGCGGCACTTGCGGATACACTACTTCGGGATTCACTGAAGATCCATCGTCGTGTGACTCAAAAACCGGGAAGAGAACAGCAGTACACCGAAACGGATCTGAGAAAGGTCATTGATCGTTTCCGGCCTTGTGGATACCAAGCAGCAGATTTGAGTGACCATATTGCACATATTGATGATACCGAGACACTCCATTTCGAGTTTGGAAATGCTGCCCACTTACTGGGGAGTGCTTGGCTCGCACTAACCGTTGATGGCTCTCGAGTGGTTTTCTCGGGAGATATTGGCGGACGGTCGAACCACCTTCCAGATATCGATGAACCCCCTCAGGCAGATGCGCTCTTTCTTGAGTCAACATACGGGGATACTCATTCTCATACTAACGCTTCTGATACGAGAACCGATATTTACAATGAAGCTATCGAAGCGGCCACGAATGGGAAACCAGTTCTCATCCCCTGCTTTGGTGTAGGTCGATCTCAGGAACTGCTCTATATGTTCAAAAACCGTATCCATACGCTCCCAGAGGAAGACCGCTCACAACTCAACATTGTCTACGATGGAATGGCCCAACGCGCTACAAACACTTACAACGAGCATTGTCAGGGAGAGTTTGCAGCTGAATCGATCCGAAATTACATTGTCAATTCGGGTGATCAACAGCCGTTCCTCTTTGATCAGGCGTCATCTGCGAGACGAATGTCCTTGTCCCGAGAGGAGTTATTGGAAGCTGACGAAACACCCATTATAATCGCACCCTCTGGAATGTTGTCTGGAGGCTTTTCTCCGACGTACTTACTCGAGTTCACTCAGCGATATGATGATGCCCGCATCATCCTCTGTGGGTTCCAAGCCGAAGGAACACCTGGCCGCCGATTAGAGGAAGCGTTGAAAGATGATTTGGACGAAATTGCTCTCACTCTTCCCTCAAATGGGTTGAATGGAGATATTCCTGATGAGGGTGACGGAACACGTGTTAAAGTTCCAGTTGGTTGGATCAGTCGATACCACGGGCTGTCAGCACACGCTGCTCGGAACGAATTGCTTCAATTTGCACGTCAAGTGTCTCCATCGCAGGTGTATCTCATTCACGGTGAGCAAGATCAACAGGAGAAGATGGCCAATCACCTTGCGGGAAACCTTGACTCTGTCTCTACAATCCAGTTAACTGGAATGATGAATCCGGTATCGGTTAGTCCCGACCTTCCTGATGAGCAAGTCGTTGGGGACCGACCTGCAAAACGCATTCTGGACGAACGTGGTGGTGATATTGAGGTTAGCGATCAGAGCCACTTCAATTCTGATGCAGTCCATGGAACACTATCGGAATTCAGTGACCAAATCGAAGCACTAGAATTAGCCCTTCGTTCGCTTAGTGGCCAATTAGCCGTCGAGCGCCATGATAGTGGCTTCTCGGAAGAAGATATCCGACGGATTGTTCGAGACGAAATGAATGATATTGTTCGCGACGCAGTTCAAGAGAATCATTCTGACTGAAATCAAACCCATAAAATTTGATAATTATTGGGGCCAGCTAATCTGGATACTACGCCCGAACCATGGTTTGTACAGCCCTAGTGCGGCTTAGACTAAGTAAAGGTTATAACACTCCCATCAAGTAATAGAAATATCCAGATGACTCAGAAGACAATCGGGCAGAATACTGGCCAATCTGGTCGGGTCAATTTGTCCGGACCTGAGCTTAAGAAGTTCGATGCTGAGGTCGGTGATGAAATTAAGATCGATATTGCAGAGTCGAAGGGAATCGCCAAGGCAATTATTGAGAATAGTTCAGAATGCGAGTTCGTGATCGTATCCAAACCAGAGGCCGGTACATCAGCGGAGGACAATGATGAGTAGCGAGTATCCTTCGCTCTTCGAGAATTGCCAGCCGCGCGACGATGTGTTAGACGGCTCGCTTCAGGAGGAACAGTTCGCTGCGAAACTCTCGACTGTCGTCCACAACCCTGAGAAGGCAGCACCAGTCTATCGAGACCCCGACTCGTTCTACGATATGACCTATCCCACGGAGGGTCTCCGTACGCTGCTCTCCAATCTCACGGGGCGTTTCTTGGCGACGACAAAGTACGACCCTGGTTCATATACTTCGAGTATTCTCTGTCTTGACACACGATTCGGTGGTGGGAAAACGCACGACCTCATCGCTTCGTACCATCTTGCTGAGAACCCTGCCGGTATTGACGACCTCTCGCACTACCTGCTGGACGGTGATAAGGAACTTGCGGCTGACTACCAGAATGCGGTAGCCGAGGGCCTCGACATCGCGACGGGGGTCTTCATCGGTACGAAAGCCGATAGTAAGGATGCCCGACACGCCGACGACGATCCGGATGCCCCGAATACCCGGACGATGTGGGGTGAACTCGCGTACCAGCTCTACGGGCTCGATGGCTACGAGTACCTCAAGGACTACGACCAAGACCGGGACGCACCCGGTGAGGGGACGCTCTCGAAACTCTTCGCTCAGTACGATCAGCCGGCTCTCATTCTGATCGACGAAATCGCCGACTACATGAACAAGGCCGCGGGCACGCCTGTCGGCGACAAGACGCTCGCCGATCAGACGCTTTCGTTCGTGATGGCGCTCCTCGAAGCGGCTGCCGAGTCGGAGCACGTCACGGTCGTCTACTCTATCGCGGATACAGCGTTTGGTGAACAGGCTGACCGGGTTCGTGATGGCGTCCGTGATCACATTGAGGAGGTCAACGAGATCGGCCGGCGGCAGCACAAGACGGTCACACCGACCGACGAAAACGAGATCGGACAAGTCCTTCAACACCGTCTCTTCTCGGAAGTTCCAGAAAACGCCGCGCGCGAAGCCGCTGAATCATACTTCCAATTCTATGACCAGGAAGACCGGCAGTATCCACAGGAAGCCACTGACGCTGGCTACGTGGATGTCCTCGCTCGCGAGTACCCCTTCCATCCCTCCTTAATCGACGCTCTCACGGACAAGATCGATACGATCCCTCAATTCCAGCGCACGCGTGATGCCCTCCGCTTGCTTGCTCGAGCCGTCTACTACCTCTGGAATCACCAGCCCGACAGTTACGACCGCCACTGGATTCGGATATACGACCTCACAGTCGCTGATGACGATCCTGGCGGTGGGATTCAGACGATCCTTCGTGAGCGCCTATTCGACTTCGTCGATCTCGGCCCCGCAGTGACCGCCGACATCTACGACGACGATGGTACCGCGCACGCCCAGCTTGAGGACCGAAAATGGACCGAAAACGGTCTCCCGCCTCTCGGTACCCATCTGACGACGACAGTTCTCTGGCACAGCCTTGCATACGGAGAACAGGCTGCAGGCCTAACTCACGCCGATCTGAACCTCGCTATCGGTCACCCCGATCTGAACTTCGACGACTACGATGCCGCACTATCCGCACTCCGGGGCGACGATATGGACGTCGCGTGCATCCGTCTTTAGCTAAGCCAAGAATCGCATGACTGCGGCGGCTTATCGGTGGTACTTTTCGGAAGGAATGAGGAGGCGACAGCTGTGTACACC
>NZ_FOKW01000001.1 GCF_900112205.1 Natronobacterium haloterrestre
CAGTTCCGTGAAATTGTCCTCATGTTCGCCATCATCAACATAGAAAAGCTCTGTGAGCCTCTCTAACTACCATTCAGAAGCTATTCAACAAAGCAGAAAAGGGTGTCTTGAATATCCGAATATCCAACAAACGACGGTTAAGGAAGGTCAAACTATTGTATCTCATGCGTACGGGACGATTTCGAACGGTTCGGCCGATGATCTCGAGGGTTCGGCGGATCTGTAACCGAATCGATCGGAGTCGTCGCAATTCGAAATCCTTTTTTATACCATGGACGGAGAAAGAGGTAAGCCGCCTTAGCTCAGACTGGGAGAGCACTCGACTGAAGATCGAGCTGTCCCCGGTTCAAATCCGGGAGGCGGCACTTCTCTCGCGAACAACTCGTGAGCGACGGAAATGGGATCAGAGCGGATTTGAACTAGACGAGTCGCAGCGCCGAGCGTAGCGAGGCGATCGTCTCGGCGTGGTTCAAATCCGGGAGGCGGCACTTCTCTCGCGAACAACTCGTGAGCGACATCGTGAGCCGGAGGAATCCATCCGAACGGTGGACTTCTGTGGCGAGCTACACTGTGAGTCACGGGTGTGCCTTCTGAGCGGGGTTGCAGTAGCGAACGTTTCACTACCGTTCGACGATCGTGTAGTTCGAATCCGGCACCGGAGCGCCTGTTTCTGTTCGTGGCGTCAGAGCCACTCACTGACGGTATCGCCGCTGAGAACCTCGGGGATGACGACCTCGTCGGCGCCCGCCCGGCGGGCGACGGACTCGTACATCTCGTCACCGACACGGACGATTACCCGCGTGTTCGGCGAGAGTTGACTCGCCATGATGGCGATCTGGATGTTCGCGTTCGAGTCGTCGATAGCTCCGATGATAGCCGACGCCCTCTCGACGTTGGCCCGCTCGAGGACGTCCTCGCGCCGGGCGTCACCTCGAATAGCGAGCGTCTCCTCGCCGATGCGGTCGAATTCGGCTCGGTCGAGTTCGATCACCAGAACGTCGTGGCCGTTTTCGCGCAGTTGTGCGGCGAGGGTGCGCCCGAAGATCCCGTACCCGCAGATGATGACGTGGTCCGAGAGGTCGTCGATCCGTCGTTCCGTTTGCATCTGTTTGAGTTCCTCCGTAATCTGGCCGCCGAAAGCCGCCGACAGGACCGTCTCGCCGATCCACAGGCTCGAGAGAAGAATCCCGATCCGCACCGCGACCGCGAAGGCTTTCGTCGCCCGCTCGGGGCCGTCGTGGTCCTGAAAGTGCAACTCGATGCTCGTCAGATCGACGAGCCAGAACGTCGCCTCCATCAGCCCGACTCCCGCGAGCAGCACGTGTCCGATGATTCCGATCGCGGTGACGGTTACGAGAGCGAGGATCGGTCTAACGGCGCGGCCCAGAATCGGTCGGCTCGACAGCGGGGTGGCCATGCCTCGGCTCGTCCGTTCTTCGTTCGAGAGTGACAAAAACTCACTCCCCCACTGAATAGGGAACACGTGGCTAGACAGTCGATTTGCGCCCCGTCCGCGTCCATGGGTGACTGCGGGCAGACCCTGTCGCGGCTCGACCGTCGAGTAGTGAAGTGGGTCTCCGAGCCTGACACCGGACGGAGTCGAACGGCCCACGTTGCCCGTGCCCGACGTCACGGTCTATCCCGACTCCGACAAGGTCGGCGTGTTCGCCGGGTCACCGCCGGGCGACGAGGGCGAGCGGACGGCCGCCGGCGATCCGCCGGGACGACCCGGTAGACTACTGGCTGGACGAGGAGGACGGCTGAACCCGCTCTTACAGGTCCTCGAGTTCCCAGCCGACGAACGGCGACTCCAGTTCCACCTCGAACGCCCGTAGCACGCGGGCAAGCCCGAGGTAACAGCCGGCGAGCATCGCGATCCCGACGGCCGTCGCCTCGTCGTAGTGGTCGGTCAGCGCCGCGTGGTCGGCGTCGTCGACCGTGCCGTCGACGAACGCGGCGATGTACTCGACGAGTGCGGCGAGTTCGGGCTCGAGGCGGTCCGGCTCCTCCCGTGAGATGGCGACGATTTCCGCCGGCGTGACGCCCTCGTTCAGGGCGACGCGGACGTGTTGCTGCCACTCGTAGGCCGAGTCCGCGTGGTAGGCCGTCGCCAGGATGACGAACTCCCGCTGGCGGGCGGAGAGCCCGCCTTCGTGCCAGACCGCCGAGCCGTACTCCCGGAAGGCCTCGAGTAGCTCGACGTTTCGGCCCAGCGTTCGGTAGACGTTCAGCGTGCCACCCTCGAGCCGGTGGTCGACCGCGGGCTCGTCGTCGGTCTCCGAGAGGGTGTCCAGCAGCGGACGGTTCTCCGGCGAGAGGTTCTCGGGATCGGCGTACTCGATGCGTGCCATGCTCACCGGTCGTGCTCGAGGGGGAAATACAGTAAGGGGGCCGTCTCCGCGACCCTCCGTCCCTTGCTCGAAGAGCGAACGACGATCTCGACCAGCAATGCCTTGCGTAGCCGTTCGACGCCTCGATTCGTTCGTCGAGAGCCCGGTTCGTCGAGAAAACGTCCCGGTTCGATTCGCTGACGACTCCTGTGGCTCTCGGATTTGATCGCCGCCGTCGCGTTCAACGAGGATCGAACCGTAGTCAGAGGATCGCTCTCATCGGTTCGGCCGCTACGACTGGCAGGGTTCGATTCTCGCCTTCCGGCTTTTCCGCCCCTCGTTATACTCGTCGCGAAAAAGTCCGGGTGCGAGAATCGAACCCGCGTCTCAGCCTCCACAAGGCTGAAGGATAACCACTACCCCAACCCGGACGCGCTTGCAACTCAATTTACGAGGGGTGCGACTGAAATACGTTACGACTCGAGCACGGGTGTGTGGGACTCCGTACCGTACGATTTGCCCACGTTTTGCCGGTCTGCTCGACCGAGTTCGTCGGCGGTCGGATCGGCCCCACTACTCTCGACCGAGACGTTTTTCGCCCGAGAGCCGGTAGGACCGACAACGCGTGGCCATCACCGACAAGATCTACGTCAAGAACCACCGACAGCTCAGCTCCCAGCTCGAGACGAACATCCCCAAGGGCGCGTTCAAGGGCGCGACGCTCGACATGCTCTTCCAGGGCGAGGGCCTGGAGAAACTCGACGACGCGACCCGCGAGCGGGTCCTCGACTTCTCGAGCGATTTCCTCGACTGTGGCTGTGACAACAACCCCTACTGTGGCTGCCCGGAGCGGAAGTTCATCCGGTACCTGCTGGAACTGCGCGCCCAGGGGCTGGGTCCGGACGCGATCGTCGACGTGATGACCGACGACTACATGGTCTACGCCTATCCCGGGGACGTCCTCTCGTTCCTAGACGACGCCGTACGCACCCTCGAGGCCGCGGAGGGACTCGCGCGGGTCGACGGCGAGGGAGAGAAACGGGACGAGATCCGGCGGACGAAGCAGGATCTCGCGCGGTAGTCGCGTCCGGATTCGGTCTCGGTCGGCCCGGTCGGCTCGAGCGAACCCGTACTCGGGCTACCGAAGCTGATAGGACTCGTCGTCCTCGTCTAAGTCGTCGAGCAGGAGCACCTCGTCCTGTTCGTCCTCGAGTCGATCCTGTAGCTCGTTGACGTACGATTTGTACTCGTCGAGTTGCTCCCGGAGGTGGTCGGCCTCGAGTTCGAGCCGTTCGTGCTCGCGGATGAAGCTCTTGGGAACTTCGACGGTCGGCGGGAAGGAGAGTTCCCCGTCCTCGTCGCCCTTCTCGGACCCGGGACCCGACTCGAGTTCCGACTCCGGGACGACCGCGACCTGCCCGTCGTGTTCGACGAGCTGGTCGACGTAGTCCCGGAAGACGGCGGACAACGAGATGTCCCGCTCCTCGGCGATGTCCTGGAGCGACTCGAACGCGTCCTCGTTGACGCGAAACGAGATCGTCTTGTTCTTGTTGCCCATTCGTCCCTTACTGTCGGTTCGTGTCACTTAACGGTTCGTCAGACGACCCCACGGCCGTCCGCCCGCTCGCCTCGGAGCGAGCGCGTTCGCGGGGGAATCGCGATCACGGCGTCACGACAGCCGTTCGGGCCGTTGATCCCTCCGGTCCTCGAGCACTTACTCGCCAGTTATCGCGGGTGGTCCGGCGAAAAAACGGGTGCGAACCGATCGCCGATTGTGCCTCGTTCAGGCGGTCTCCGCGTCGTCGACCTCGAGTTGCTCGAGGGCCTGGATGACGTCGCGCCGGTAGTTCTCGACGGGCGAGTCGTACCGTTCGCGGGCCATCTGGGCGTACTCGTTGGTCGGCGCGGTCGAGCCGCTCTCGGGGGCCTCTTGCTCGGCCTCCCACTCCTGGAACTCCTCGATGCGCTCTAGGGTACGCTCGGCGGTCTCGGCGACCCAGCGGTCGCGGGTCCCCTCGTCGACGACCGCGATGGACTCGGGGCGGACCGAGACGTTGACGGTGCCGTCTTCGGTCTCGTAGGTGCGGGGTTTCCCGACGACCGAGACGTAGGCCGGCGGCTCCGTGTCACGCAGCGTCGCGGCCGCTTCGGGCTGGTACTGGCCGGCGTAGACGAAGAACGTCCCGGTCGGGTCGACGACCCGGCCGCGCCAGTACTCGCTGTCCTCGCCGACGTCCTCGGTCTCGGTCAGCGTCCCGACGATGAACACGCGGTTCGCGCGGTCGCCCGTCGGCAGGAGCGCGTAGTTGGGCGCGCGTTCGTCGTCGCTTTCCTTGAACGAGTACGTCGCGTCGTTGAATTCCGAGGCGAAGACGCGTCGCGCGACTTCGCGGGTGAGTTCTGACTGGCTCATATCACATCGACCTCGCTTTGATCAGCAGGTCCTCAGCATCGACCGTCCCGTCCAGTTCCTCGACGTCGTCGGCCAGCACGTAGCGGCCGAAGGTCGGCCCCTCGATGCGGTAGTAGGTGCCGACGATGTCCTCGGCGATCTCGTCCGCGACGATCGTCGTGTCCAGTGCGTCCATCGCCATCTCCTTTGCCTCCTCGAGGCTCAGGCCCGTCAGTTCCTCGGTGGCCTCCTTGTCGAAGATGACCTCGTGGGCGTCGATCCCGTCGTCGACGACGGCCTTGATCCGGAGGTCGAACTCGCCTTCGACCTCGCCGTGTTCGTTACAGCGGCCGTTCTGCAGGACGCGGGTACAGTCCTCCTTCGGACAGCGCTTGATGAGCCCGCTGCCGCTTTGCATGTCGACGAGCGCGCCCTCGACGACGCTCGTGTCGTTGCCGACCTCGATGTCCTCGTCGAGTTCCTCGATCACCGTCGTCGAGTTGAGCTTGACCGAGTACCGGCCCTGGTACTCGTCGGTGACGACGTTGCGAAGCTCGTAGACGCCGCCCTCCTCGAGCGCGGGCAGGTCCGACTTGGCCCACTTCGTGAACTTGATCGTGCCCGTCGGGTCGCCCAGCAGGCCGACCTGCGCGACGGCGTCGCTCCGGGGATCCCAGAGTTCGATGACCTTCGCGGTGAGGTCGATCCACTGCTCGGGTTCGTCGACGTCCTCGATCCGGACGTCCTCGCTGGAGCCGCCTGCAAGCTCCTCGCGCTCCAGGTCGGCCTCCTCGAGGTAGTGGTTGGTGACGCTGCGGCGGGCTTCGTCGATCGGTACCTTGTACTCGTCGACGAGGGTGGTCAGCCGGTCCTCTATCTCGTCGACGCTAACGTCTATGTGGTCTGAAAACTGCTCGTGGATGTCGTCCGCGTGCTCTCGTACGTCGCTCATTGTGTCACGCCTCCTCTTTCGTTTCGGTGGGAGGCATACCCCTGTTCGCGCCCGATAATATTTAAACTGCCGCCACCGGAGCGGAAGTGAACGATCCGCCGAAACCGACGGCAGGCGTTGGCTCGGCCGCTATTCCTCGTCGCCGTAGGCCGCCAGCGACTGATCGGTCGTCTCTTTCCGATGGCTCGTCGCCAGCCCCGCGAGGTGGGGTGCCTCGGGGACGATCAGTTCCTCGCAGGCAGTCCGGCACGCTCCAGTGCTCCCGGGAATGCAGAACACCGGCGTATCGACGGCGATACCGGCCGTCGCACGCGAGGCGATCGCTCGCGTGCCGATCTCCTCCCACGAGAGCGCGCGGAAGCGTTCGCCGAAGCCGGGTAACTCGCGTTCGAACAGCGACGCGGTCGCCTCCGGCGAGACGTCGTCGACCGTCACGCCGGTTCCGCCGGTCGTCACGACGGCGTCGATGTCCCGCCGGGCGACGAGCCCCCGCACCGCCGTCCGGATCGAGGAGTAGTCGTCACGGACGAGCAGCCGTTCCTGGATTTCGTGCCCTTCGGCCTCGAAACACTCCTGGATCGTGTCCCCGCCCGGATCGTCGGGATCCTCCTCGTCGGACTGTGCGCGCGAACTCGAGACGGTGACGATCCCCACGTAGAGGGGGTCGATGATGTCGTGCCCGTGGTGGTCGGTGCCGCGTCGGTCGCTGCGGTCGGTCGTCATGGTGATCGAATGTGCAGGCCGGAGGGCGATAATAGCTCCCCCGAAGCGGTCGGGGCGGTCAGTCGTCGCGCCCGCTCCCGGCGGAACCCGAGAGCGCGATCACCGTACTCTCGCCCATCCCGGTCGGCGCAGGGTTGTCGTACGCGTGCCAGTCCCCTTCCATCTCGGCGTCGGTCAGCAGGCAGTCGTCGAGTCTCGCCTCGAGGGCCGAAAACTCGAGGTCGCGACCGATCACCGCCAGCCGCGTCTCGCGGTCGCCCCACTCCTCGTCCCAGGCGAGGTCGGGCTGGCCCTGCCGGTAGGCCTCCTGTCGTTCTTCGGAGAAACTGGCGATCCAGCGGCCCGTGACCTCGAGGCTCGTCTCCGTCCCGGCGTAGCTCATCGTGATGGCCTGGTCCTCGCGGCCGGCGATCCAGCAGAGCCCTTTCGCGCGGACGAGCCCGTCCGGGAGGTCCTCGAGGAGGGCGACGAAGCGTTCGGGATGGAACGGACGGTGGCGGTGGTAGGCGTGGACGGTGATGCCGTAGCGTTCGGGAGGATGGGTGTGATCGTGGTCGTGTTCGTGGTCGCGGTCGTGATCGTGAGCGCCAGCATGGTCACCGTCGTTCGCTCCCCCGTGCTCGTCGGCCTCGATCGCCCGCTTCCACCCCGCTGCCTCGTTCGCCGCCTCGAGATCGAACCGCTCGACGCCGAGCAGGTCGGCGGGGTCGATCGCACCGTATTCGGTCGTTACCACGTCCGCGCGCGGCTGGAGCGCCTCGAGCAGGGCGACGACCCGCTCGCGCTCGTCGGGGTCGACGAGGTCGCACTTGTTGACGACCAGCAGGTCGCAGAACTCGACCTGCTCGAGGACGAGATCGGCCAGCGGCCGCGTGCCGTCACCCTCGCCGTCTTCGCCGTCGCGTTCCCCCTGGATGGCGGGTACCTCGTCGGCAGCGAGATCGACGTCCGCGAACCGGTCGTGGAACCGGCGGGCGTCGACGACCGTCACGACCGCCTCGAGGTCGTAGGGGCCGCCGGCGGGCCCACGGACGAACTGGCGGGCGATCGGCTCGGGTTCGCCGACGCCCGACGCCTCGACGACGAGGTGGTCGAACTCGTGTTCCTTCCAGAGCTGGATTACCGCCCGGGAGAGCTCGCCGCCGAGGCTACAGCAGATACAGCCGTTCTCGAGGGCGACGACCTCCTCGCCCGTCGCGAGGTCGGTACGGGCTTCCACGAGGTCGGCGTCGACGTTGACCGCGCCGACGTCGTTGACCAGGACGGCGATCTCGCGGTCGGAATCGGGCGACTCGAGCAGACCCGACAGCAACGTCGTCTTCCCAGCGCCGAGTTCCCCACAGAGGACGGTGACCGGAACGGACATGTACTGACTCGAGAGCGTGAGTTCACGTCGGTCTTCCGGTTCGAACGGGTCGCGTCGACGGTTCAGCTGTCCTCTCCCTGCCAGAACTCAGGCCGTCGGCCGCGGGGCCCGTTCGAGCCCGAGGTCCCCATCCGCGGTCAGTTCGTAGATCGAGAGCAGCCGGTCGATCACTCGTTCCTGGCTCACCCGCTTCGCCGCCTCGCGGCCGTTCGACCGCTCGCCGCGCTCGAGGACGGCCTCGAGTGCGCGAACGAGTTCCGCGTCGCTCGTTCCGACTGCAGAGGGTTCGACGCCCTCGAGTCGCTCCCGGACGTCGCCGACGTCGGTCGAGACGACCGGCAGGTTGCAGGCCATCGCCTCCTTGACCGACATCGGCGACCCCTCGTGGTGGGAGGTCAGCAGGAGCGCGTCGGCCGCGTTCATGTAGGTCGGGACGGACTCGTAGTCGACGCCGTGGACGACCTGGAAGTTGACCGGCCGCTCCAGTCGGTCGTCGACGGCCGCGGCGATCCGCTTCGCTCGTGGGTGGTTCTTGACGGTCCGCTCGGGCGAGTAGGGGAAGAGAACGTGGTGTTCGTCCGGCGCCCAGCCGACCCGTTCCCGTGCCGCACTCGTCGATTCCGGGCTGAAGAGCTCGAGGTCGATGCCGAACGGGAGTACCGTACAGTCGGCGCCAAGCGCCCGGCGCATGTCCTCGGTCATGACGATCACCTCCTCGCAGTGGGGTGCACAGAGCTTGCTGATCGGGCGGCCGGGGCCCTCGAGGTCGGTTCCCCAGAGCGTGAGCACGACCGGGAGTTTCCGCTGGGCCAGCGCCATCGGCGCGGTCAGCCCGTAGTGGGCGTGGACGAGGTCGTAGTCGCCGCGTCGAACCTCGCGGCGGACTTCGGGGAAGAACCGGAGGTAGTCCGTCGCGCTTCGGGACTCGCCCGGGGAAACGTGGCCCGAGACCGGGAGGGTCCGAACGGAGACGCCGCGGTCCTCGAGCGCGTCTATCTGCTCGTTCATGAACGGCGACTCGTCGTAGGTCGTCAGCACGAGGACGTTCGCTGTCATCGGTCGAGTTGCTGGACCTGGACCGCTGACACACATTGTTAATTCGTTCGCTTCACGTGACGGTCACCGCGAGACACTCGTTAAGCGGGGTAAACAGCGTCGATCTGCCGCCCCGTGACGAGCGACGCTCGAGAGCGAACCGTCCCGATCACGTTCGAGAGGTTCGCTCGAGTTCCGCCGGGGGCGATGCGGTTGCGACCGAGTTGCGGGACACTGCGACGCGAGAATCGCCGTAATGAGAGCCAACGGGCCCGGGGTTCGTGTAGCGTTCGAATTACAAAGGCCGCCCGGACGGAGGAGGGCTCCATGTCGACTCCGATCGCGGGGAAGAACGTACTCGTTACCGGGGGCTGCGGCTCAATCGGCGCCGAAATCGTCTCGGAACTGCTGACCCGCGATCCGAACGTCGTCCGGATCGTGGACAATAGCGAGCAGCGCCTCGCCTCCTTCCGGGGATCGTTCGGCGACGCGGCGTCGGCGATCGACTGTGTCCTCGCGAACATTCGCGACGAGGGTCAGCTCGCCGTGGCGATGCACGACGTGGACGTCGTCTTCCACGTCGCGGCGATGAAACACGTCCCGATGGCCGAGGACAACCCCTACGGGGCCGTCCGGACGAACGTCACTGGAACGCGGAACGTCGTCGAGGCGGCCGCGAACGCCGAGGTCGATCGCCTGCTCGGCGTCAGTACGGACAAGGCAGCGAACCCCACGTCGACGATGGGCTCGACGAAGCTCATCGCCGAGCGGCTCATTACCTCGTTCGACGAGCATCGTCCTCCCGACGAACTCACGCTCGGGTCGGTCCGCTTCGGCAACGTCGTCGGGACGAAGGGATCGGTCGTGCCGCTCTTTTACGATCAAATCCGGTCCGGCGGCCCGCTGACTGTCACCGACCCGAGCATGACCCGGTTCGTCATGCGCCCCGAGGAGGCGGCCCGGTTCGCCATCGACGCGTGTCTCGAGCTGGACGGCGGCGAGGTGGTCGTCAAGAAGATGCCCGCGATGAGGGTCGGCGACCTCGCCGAGGCGATGCGCGACCATTACGCGCCCCGGTTCGGTCACGACCCCGGCGAGGTCGGGATCGACCACATCGGCCCGAAGCCGGGCGAACGGTACCACGAAAAGCTGGTCGCCGAGAACGAGGTCCGTTACGCCGACGAACGTGAGGACAGGTACGTCCTCTATCCACAGGCCGAGGCCCCCGACGTCTCGAACGACCTCGAGGGCGAGTACACCTCCGCGAACACGCGACACATGTCCGGAGACGAGATCATCGAAATGGTCCGCGGGACGGTCGGCGACGCCGACCGGGATCCGACCCCGGACGCGGACGCCGATCCGGCGACCGCTACGGCCGCGAGCGAAGCTGGCGACGGGAGCGAAACGGAAACCGAAGCGAAACCGACGGATCTCGAGACGACCGCGGCCGAACCCGCGTCGTCGGGGACGGGTGCGGGCCCGCGTGGCGGCGATGAGTGAAACCGAACCCGAGACCGTCGGCGTTCTCGGCGCGACGGGGTACGTCGGACGCGCGGCGGTCGCGGCGCTCCGGGAGCGCGGCTACGAGGTGACGCCGGCCGCCGGCTCCGACCACGAGGAGTTCCCCGCGGTCGACGTCCGGGAACGCGGGACGGTCCGGGCGTTCGTCGACGACGTCGACGCCCTGGTCAACGCCGCCGGCCTGGTCGGGATCGATGCCTGCGAGGCGAACCCGGCCGCAGCACTCGAGATCAACGGGCTCGGCGCGGCGACCGTCGCGTGGGCGTGTACCCGGGCCGACGTCCCGCTCGTCCACCTCTCGAGCGTCGCGACCGTGGGCGTTCCCGATCCCGACGACGGGCCGATCACCGCCGCGACCGAGCGGCGGCCGGGGACTGCCTACGGCCGGACCAAGCTGCTCGGCGAGCGTGCGGTCCGGACCGTCACGGACGGGCGCGTCCCGTCGATCACCTACAGCGCGACGAACGTTTACGGCCGCCGCGAGCCGGGCGCTCCCGCCGGCAACTCCGTACTCGATTTCTTCCTCGAGCGGGCGGCCGCCGACGAGACCCTGACCGTCCATCGGCCGGGAACGCAGGAACTGGACCTCGTCCACGTCCGGGACGTGGCCGCCGCGATCGCGCCGGCCGTCGAGGTGCTCTCGAGCGACCAGTGCGAACCGGAAGCCCGCTCGTACGTCCTCGGACGCGGCCGGTCCTACAGTGTGCTCGAGGTGGCCGGCCTGGTCGCCGCCGGCTACCGGCGGCGAACGGGCTCGCCGCTGGGCATCGAACTGCGGGCGCCGCCCTCGACCGACGAGCCGACAGTCGAACGGTTCGACGTCGACCCCGAACCGCTTCGCTCGGAGCTAGGCGTCGATCCGGAACGGACCGTCAGCGAGTGGATCGGGACGGAACTGGAACGGCGGCTTGGGGGGACGAGGACAGGGACAGCGACCGCGAAAGAAGGGAACGAGAAGCGCCGAAGCCAGGACTCGAACCTGGGACAACCTCGTTAACAGCGAGGTGCTCTACCATCTGAGCTACTTCGGCTCACTCTCGAGTAGTCGACTGCATTTGATAGGGCTTTCGTTTTCGCTTCCGGTGGTTCGCCACTCCGTCACGCACTTACAGGCCGAATCCCCGTCGCTCGCCCGCGGCGGTTCGATACCCTTTCACTCGCCGCCCGTGTACCGTCGACCGATGAGCGAGGAGACTGCCGAGGGAGAGACCGACGATCGGCGCGACGGGAACGGCGACGGAACCGAGGGCGGGCCGGCCGACGGCGAACGCGAGTACCGGCAGGTCCTCGAGACCGTTCGCGACCGCGTCGATCCCGATCCCGACGAGCGCGAGCGACTCCGCGAGGTCGCCGACCGCCTCGCCGAGCGCGCCGAGTCGGCCGCGACCGACCGCTGTCCCGACGCCGACGTCGTCCAGGTCGGCTCGACCGCGCGGGATACCTGGATTAGCGGCGACCGCGATATCGACCTCTTCGTTCGCTTCCCGCCGGAACTCGACCGCGACACGCTCGAGGAGTACGGCCTCGCGGTCGGTCACGCCACTCTCCCGGAGGGTCACGAGGAGTACGCCGAACACCCCTACGTCAAGGGAACCGTCGAGGGGTTCGACGTCGACGTCGTCCCCTGTTTCCGCCTCGAGTCGGCGACTGACATCCGGTCGGCCGTCGACCGGACGCCGTTTCACAACAGCTACCTCGAGGCCCGCCTCGACGAGGACCTCGCCGCGGACGTCCGCGTCACCAAACAGTTCCTCAAGGGGATCGGCGCATACGGCAGCGACCTGCGGACCCGCGGGTTCAGCGGCTTCCTCACCGAACTGCTGGTCTGTGAGTACGGCGGTTTCCGCCCGTTGCTCGAGGCTGCCCGCGACTGGCATCCGCAGGTCGAACTCGACCCCGAATCCCACGGGCAGGCATCGTTCGACGACCCGCTGGTCGTCATCGACCCGACGGACCCCGAGCGCAACGTCGCCGCGGTCTGCTCGGCCGCGAACGTCGCACGCTTCCAGCACTACGCCCGCGAGTTCCTGGCCGAACCCGCCGTCGAGTACTTCGAGCCCGCGGCGCCGGAGCCGCTGTCGCCCGAGGAGTTCCGCGCCCACCTCGAGCGGCGGGGAACGACCCCCGTCGCGGTCCGGTTCGACGCGCCCGACCTGGTCGAGGACCAGCTCTACCCCCAGCTCCGGAAGTCGCTCGACGGGGTCACCACGGGGTTGGACGACCGCGGGTTCGACGTTTTCCGGGCGACGGCGATGGCCGACGGCGCGGGCGTGTTGCTCGTCGAACTCGCCGTCGACGAACGGCCCGCCGTCGAACGCCACGAGGGGCCGCCGGTCCACGTTCAGGGTCACGCGGCGGGGTTCTACGAGGCCTACGACGCCGACCCGGACGTCTACGGCCCGTTCATCGAGAGCGACCGCTACGTCACGGAGCGCGAACGCGAGTTCACCACTGCCCGGGAGTTCCTCGAGAGCGAGCGACTCTTCGACGTCGGCCTCGGTGCACACGTCGAGACGGCACTCGAGGAGGGGTACGAGGTCCTCGTCGGGGAGGAACTGACGGGGCTGCTCGAGGAGTTCGGAACCGAGTTGAGGGTGTACTTCGAGCCGACTCCGTAGTCTACTCGTCGCGTTCGTCGTCGAGATCGTACTCGAGGCCGTGTTCCTCGATCACGTCCTCGATCACCGTCCGCGCGCCGTCGCTGATCTCCTCGTCGTCCGGTTCGATCGGCTCACGGCCGTCGAAGGTCTCGTGGACGATCGCGACGCTGTCGGCCAGGACGTCCAGGCTGTACCCTCCCTCGAGGACGAACGCGAACGCGGCCCCGACCCGGTCGGTCAGCCCCCGGAGCCTGTCCGTCAGCAACGCGTAGGCCTCCGTCGAGAGCCGGATCCGCGAGATCGGATCGTGGCGGTGGGCGTCGAACCCGGCGCTGACGATCACCAGGTCGGGCCCGTACTCCTCGAGCGCGGTCCCGATCGGTCCGTCGAAAGCAGCGAGGTAGTCGACGTCGTCGGTCCCCGCCGGCATCGGGAGGTTCATCGTCGTCCCTTCGCCGTCGCCTTCACCGCTCTCGTCGATCTCGCCGGTGCCGGGGTAGAGCCCCTTCTCGTGGATCGAGACGAAGAACACGTCCTCCCGGTCGTAGAAGATGTCCTGTGTTCCGTTGCCGTGGTGGACGTCCCAGTCGACGATCGCCACGCGGTCGACGTCGTGGGCGTCGCTCTCTATGGCCCACTGTGCGGCCACGGCGACGTTGTTCACGAAGCAAAACCCCATCGCGTCGTCGACGATCGCGTGGTGTCCGGGCGGCCGACCGATCGAGAACGGCGTCTTTCGGCCGTCGTCCCCCTCGAGCGCGCGCTCGACGGCCCAGCGGGCCTGCCCGGCGCTACACCGGATCGCGTCCCAGGTCTCCTCGACGGCGGTCGTGTCCGGGTCCCAGTTGCCGCCGCCCTGGGCACAGAACTCTTCGATTTCTTCGACGTACGACCGATCGTGAACCGACGCGATCTCGTCGACGTCGACTGGGTCGGCCTCGACGTACTCGACCCCGTGTTTCCGCTTCAGTCGCTCCCTGATCGCCCGCAGACGGTCCGGCGTTTCCGGGTGACGCGGCCCGGGATCGTGCGCGAGACAGACCTCGCTGTAGCCGAACTGCATCTCACTCGAACAGCGAGAAGTACGTCTCGATGTCGTCGTCCGTGATGGTCCGGCGGTCGGCGTGGCGGGCGAGGATCGCCGCGGCCCCGGCAACGTTGTCGGCGTAATCCTCGAGGATGTCCGCGAGCGCGACCCTGGCGTCCATCGAGACGCGGTATCGGTTGTCGATCTCCAGTCGGGCGATGCGATCGACCGGCGCGACCGGCAACTCGAGGTCGTCCTTGTCGACGACGGTTTCGACGCCGAAGTCCTCGGCCATCAGCGTCTTGCGCCCGTCTTCCGTCGCGCGTTCGGCGGCGTCGATCGCCAACTCGCTCCCGTGTTCCTGGATCCGCTTTGCAAGTTCCTTCGACGCGTCGGCGCTCACCCGAAGATCGCCCGCGTTCCGCCGGATGATCGTATCAACCGGGGCGAACGGGAGTTCGACGTTCATATCATGATACGCGGAACTAACCCCCTTAACGCTTTTCCTCGCCGCACGAGCGGGTTTCCTCCGCTCAGAACACGTCGTTCGCCTCGAGACGGCCGTCGCGGACGACCCCGCGTGCGGTGACCTCCTCGCCGAGGCCGACGTCGACGTCGGTGGCGACGCTCATCGTCGTCTCGCCGTCGTCCAGGACGACGGGGTCGCCGGCCTGGACGACCACGCCGGTAAACTCGAGTTCCTCGCCGTCGCTGGGATCGCCGTCGCCGGACGCATCGGAACCGTCACCGTCAGCTTCCGTCCCTGCAGTGTCCGCAGACGGCCCGTCGCTCTCGTCACCGTCGTCCGCAAAGGCCGACAGACCGGCGTTGTTCTCGGTCGCCGCGTCGGCCCCGCCGCTCGAGCCCGTTTCCGAGGCGGAGTCCGAGTCCAGAACCGTAATCGTCGACTGCCAGCCCGCGGAGGCCTCGAGGTCGTCCTGCCAGCCGTCCTGGATCTCGACGTCGCCCAGGGCGATCTCGTCGCCGGGTCCGACGTCGAGGTCGGCCTTCTCGCCCCACAGGGCGACGCGGATGTCGCCGGTCGCGTCCTGGATGCGGACGTTCCGGACCTGTCCCTCCGAGCCGTCGTCGCGGTCGAAGGTCCGTTTCGGGTCCGCGGAGCGGACGACGCCCGCGAGGTCGACCGTCTGGCCGATCTCGACGTCCTCGATCGGCGTGCTGTCGGGGACGTACTCGACCTCCTCGTCGACCTCCTCGATCGCGCCGCGGTTGCCGACGTGGAGTTCGAGATTGCCGTCGCGTTCGCGGACGTAGCCGTCGACGACCTCGACGGTCGTTCCGGCCTCGAGTTCCTCGGCGGTCTCGGCCTGTTCGTCCCACAGCGTGACGCGGATCCGTCCCGTCGAATCGCCCAGCGTGACGTTCGAGACCTTCCCCTCGGAGCCGTCGTCGCGATCGAACGTGCGAACGCTGTCTGTGTCCAGCACGAGTCCGACGAGGTTGACGTTCGACAGCCCGAGCGAGAGGTCCTCGACGTCGTACGTGTCAGAGACCTGGACGTCGACCTCGGTGTCCTCGTCCGGTTCGGCCTCGTCGACGCTGACCTCGACGCCCGAGAAGCCGTCCTTGGGCCGGCCCTTGATCCGCAACACGTCGCCCTCCTCGAGTTCTTCGGTCGCCGCTTCGGCGTGCTCGTCCCAGAAGGCGGCGCGTACGGAGCCGGTCTCGTCCGCGACTTCGACGTTGACGACGCGGCCGTCCTCGTCTTCCCCGTCACGTTCGAACGTGCGAACGTCGCCGATGGAGATCACCTTCGCGACGAACTTCGCTTCCTCCATCCCGGGCTCGATGTCGGCGATGCCGCCGACCTCGCTCTCGCCGACCTCGTGAGCGACGAGCATCGCCGCCGTCTCCTCGTCCGCCAGTCCCCCCATCTGCTCGACTTTCGCCTCGACGGCCTCGCGAAACTCCTCGAGAGAGACGTCGGCCTCGAGATCCTCGTAGACACCCTCGATGTCGCTCATTCTATACTCGTGCATGCATAGGCCGCGCATAAGCGTTGTCCATTCGGCGTGTTCGTCGAGCCGTCTCTCGATCCGAACGCGCCCGCCGGTCCGCATTCCCGGCCGTCCTCGAGCGATCCGGCGGCCACGCCCGGTGACCGGGGATCGAACACGATGGTCCTCCCACGCATACCCGGCCTGGTCGCGTCCCGATACTTAAACTCGCGGTCCGCGGTCGAACGAGTGTTCGAGTTCCCGTCCGGGGCCGGGCTTCGTCCCGGGAACTGCTACGTGGACTCACACCAGGGAGCCGGTCGTTTCGAAAGTGCTTTAATAGTCCGCCGGCTACGAAGAGATGAGTCCTGATAGGGTAGTGGACTATCCTCTTGGCTTGCGGAGCCAGGGACCGGAGTTCAAATCTCCGTCAGGACGCTCACTTCTCGCGAGTGCTTCGCATTGCTCAGCACTCGCTCTCGCGTTCGGTCCTGACGTGCCCAACGCTCGCTGTCGCTCGCGTTGGACTCCGTCAGGACGTTTCTGCCGACACCAAACTGCGAGCGTAGCGAGCGGCTGGTGTCGGCGAAACTCTCCGTCAGGACGCTCACTTCTCGCGGGTGCTTCGTATTGCTCAGCACCCGCTCTCGCGTTCGGTCCTGACGTGCCCAACGCTCGCTGTCGCTCGCGTTGGACTCCGTCAGGACTCGAGTGGGTATCGCAGCCGGATTCGCCCTCTGTATGGGGAGAGTAGCGAAACGAATCCGGGTTTCCGACGATCCGTGCCGGAATCTGCCTGCACGTGGCGTACCCGTGTCTGGTGCGATACGTCACTCGAGCGAGACAGTTGTGACCGAACGACGCCAGCACACCGACAGCGAGACGCGAAGCGGCGACGAACCGACCACCGTCAGTCGACGGCGACTGCTCGGATCCGCGGCGGGTGTGACCGTCGGAGTCGGCGGGATCGGCGCCAATTCCCGGTCGGCGTCCGCGACCGACGTCACCGGCTGTGACGACTGGCTGGACGCGCCGGCGGAGTATCCGGAGGTCGATCTCACGAGCGGGAATCCGACGGCATCGAACCTCGACGGTCTCGAGGGCGTGGCTGAGAACGACGATGACGGCGACGAAGGCGACGAGCGCTCGGAACTCGTCATCTACGTCCACGGCTGGCTCGGCCTCGAGACCAGCACCGATCAGGCCCACACCCTCGCGCAGGCGCTCGCGGACACTGACTACGACCGACCCGTCGTCGCGGCCTCGTGGAGCGCGGACACGCCGAACTACTGGCGAGCCGAGAGCGCCGCGGAAACGGCCGGCCGGCGGCTCGCATCGTGGCTCGAGTCCGATGCAGTTCCGGGTACGGGCGGCGACAACGACGACGAATCCGGCCCGACGATCCGCCTCGTTGGCCACTCGCTCGGCGGTCGGGTGTGTCTCGAGACGCTGCTGGGGTTGGCGACCGACGACGGAAACGATGGCGACGGTCCGCTCGAGTCCGTTGCCCTCCTCGGTACCGCCGTCGACGACGATTCGGTCTGTACGAACGGGCGGTACGCCTACGGTATCGACGCTGCCGCGAACGAGGTGTTCAACTACCACTCCGAAAACGACGACAGCGTCTGCTACGGCTACGATCTCCAGTCGCTCTCGAGCGGCCTCGGCTGCGCCGGGGCCGACTGCGGCGACGGCTGGTTCGGTGACGACGACGGCGCGAGGCCGAGTAACTACACCGACGTGGACGTGACCGACGCGGTCGACGATCACTGCGCCTACGGGAAGCCCGACGTGGGCTGTGTGCCACGTATCGTGGCCGATTTCGAGTAGCGTCGCCACTCACGTATGAAAACGGGTGAGAGGAGTAAGCCCCCTTCTGTTCGTCCCGGCATTCGGCTGAGCGTCCGCGCCGTCCACGATCGCCGCGCCGTTCGCGGCGACCGCGGGGCGTTCGGGCTACCACGGCGCGGACTTGCACCGGTGAGGGTTCGCCGTTCCATCGATCCTCGGCCGTCGACGTGCGATCGATCGCGTCGATGCCGTTCGACGGCCGTGCCGTCGAACCGCGTACGCGATCCGTGGATTCGAACCACGTCGTGTCGATCGCCCGCCGGCGGTTCGCGTGCCGTTTGGCACTCGAATCGCTCCCTCTGCGGGTCAACTCCCCTTCCTTGCGGTCGGGTTCGCGCGCATCATCGGTCGGGCCGAGACGTGTCGTTTCTGTTCCAGAGCCAGCGGTCTCCCGCTCCGGACTTGCGCCCGGTCACCTGCCCGAACAGGTGGGGGGACTTTCCTCGCGGGCGTGACACATCCCGGGGGGATGGGTCACGTTGGAGCGTTGCGCGTCCCGGGGGACGGGCAACGTTCGGTGGTCGGGCCGTCACCGGCGCGACCATCGCGGCAGCCGGGCTCGCTCTCCCACTCGACGTAGGGCCCTCGGCCGAATAAGTCCCGCGGTCGTTCGCTCGCGTTCGCCGCGACACCCCCTCGAACGGAATGGAAGCGTTTTAGGACGATCCTTCCCATGTACATCTGTATGTCCCAGGGACAGGGTGTCGACCTCTCCTACGAAGACGGGGCGCGCGCCGTCGAACTCGCGCGCGAAGCCGTCGAATCCTACGTACAACACGGTCAACGAGAACAACCGGGCAGTATGCGCGAGGCCTTCTACGAGCGCACCGGCGCGTTCGTCCGCCTCGAGTCTACGCGTGGCCGGGGGAGCCTGCGCGGCTGTGCCGGCGGCTACCGCTCGGACGACCAGCTCGGGCACGTGATCGTCGACGCGGCGATCGAAGCCGCGAGCGAGGATTCCTGCGGCTCGGAGGTAACTCCCTCCGAACTGCCGAACCTCACCGTCTCGATCTGTGCGGTCAACAACGTCGTCCTTACCGACGACCCGCTCGCCGACCTCGAGCTCGGCACGCACGGCGTCGCGATCGACGGCGGCGAGGGTGGCTGGCTCTACCCGACGGTGCCGGTCGAGAACGGGTGGAGCGCACACGAGTACCTCGATCGCACCTGTCGCAAGGCGAAGCTCGCCCCGGGTGCCTGGCAGGACGACGACGTCGTCGTCACGCTGTTCGAGGGGCAGGTGTTCCGCGAACGGGAGGCTGACGGGAGCATCGAGGAACTGTAACCCCCCTCGAGCGCCGCGAGGATTGCGGCGATTACGAAGCCCACACGGATCACGAAGCTACGGAAAGCCGCCCGTCGAGATCGGGGACGGCTCCGACCGCTTTCTCGGCGCGCCGCGTCCACAGAGTCGTCCGTCCGACCCCTTCCCAACCCCATTCCACTGTTCTACCCGTCACTCAACACCCACCCTCGCCCTCGCCCTCGAGACCGAGACTCACGGCTCGTCGGTCCGATCCTCGACGACCACCGCCTCAATCGACGGGTGAAAACGGCTCCTCAGTCCCCCGATTCCCGGAAGCCGACCGCCTCGGCGTCGGCCAGGCACCGCTCGCTCGCCTCCTCGAGGTCGAACTCCCGGACGATCTCGCCGTCACGGACGAGCGGCTCGAGCAGGGCCTCGCCGTCGGGACCGTCGCGGTCGGCCAGCGCGACGTGGTGGCCCCCGTCGAGAGTACGATAGACTTCTTTGACGCCGGAGAGCTTGCCTCGTTTGGAGACCGGCTCGCCCTCCATCTCGACGATGTCGAGGCTGAAGTCGACGCTCGGGGCGCTCGTGATGTGGCTGCCGACGCCGAAGCCGTCGGCGACGTCACGCAAGGTTTCGATCGATTCGGGGTCGATCCCGCCGCTACAGAAGATGTCGACGTCCTCGTAGCCGTGTGCATCGAGTTCCCAGCGGACCTCCCGGATGATGTGCCGGAAGTTGCCCCGGCGGGAGCTCGTGGTGTCGATACGCACGCCGTCCAGGCGGTCGCCGAGCGTCTCGGCCGCGAGCAGGCTCTCGCTGACCTCGTCCCAGAAGGTGTCGGTCAGCGCGATCCGCGGGACGTCCTCGGGGACGGCCCCGTCGAAGGCCTCCCAGGCCTCGTCCTGGTTGCCCTCGCCGAAGCAGAACATCAGTGCGTGGGGCATCGTACCGCCGGCCTCGCGACCGAGGATCTCTCCCGCAGCGACGTGGGAGAACCCGTCAAGCCCCGAAAGCAGCGAGGCACGTTCGACGACGGAGGCGATCGAGGGGTGGACGTGGCGCGCGCCAAAGGAGAGAACGAGCGACTCGGGCGCCGCGCGGCGGGCTTCGAGCGCGGCCGTCGCGAAGCCGCTGGGCTGGGACAGAAAGCCCAGCAGCGACGTCTCGAGTTCGGCGAACTCGAGGTAGGGGCCCTCGATCCGCATGACGGGGCCGCCGTCGAACAGTTGCCCGTCCGGCAGGGCGTCGACGTCGACGGAGCGACCTTCGAACAGCGTTGCGACGTCCTTGACCCCGGTGAAGACGTCGAACTCGCCGGTCGGGAACTGGTCGGCCGTCACCTCGGCGACGACGTGGGGGTTCTTCCCGGCGGCCTCGAGCGTCGAACGGGTACGCTCGAAGTAGGCGTCTGTGGCGTCCCCCGCGAGAATCGCCTCCGGAGGGACGGTTCCGAACGGATTTGACATATCGTCGAATTCCGTCGGGAAGCAAAAAAGCTACTCGTCTGCGGTCGACGCGGTGGATCTCACCGCTCGGTCGAGGGGGTTGTGAGGCGGTCCGCGCCGGGTTCGGGTTCGGGTCCTGGGAACTGCTCCGGAGGAACGCTCGATCCATCGGGCCCGCCCGGATACCGCCTCGAGGCCGGCGATACGGATGCGGGTCCGAGCGAGACGCCTCGTCGCAGGACCACCAGCACCGCGCCGGTGCCGACGACCACGACCGCGGCGATCGCCATCGAGCCGCCGGTCGAACCGGCGATGCCGCCGATCGCGTCGCTGTCGTCCGCGTCCGGGTCGGGACCGTCCTCGCCGACGCTGGCCCAGGCCTCGAGTTCGTCCTCGCCGCGGGGTGCGGCACCCTCCTCGATCTCCGGCAGGTCCTCGACCGTGGGAGCGCGGACGACGGTCACGGTCTCGCCGTCCGGCCCGCGCTCGAGGTAGTACGCGCCGGGGTAGCCGTCCTCGTCCTCGACCACGTAGGTATCTTTCCGGTCCTCGACCGGCTCCGCGCCGTAGAACTCGAGTAACTCGAGGTAGCCGTCGGCGAAGGCTGCGGCGTCGCGCTCGGAGAGCCACTCGGTCCGCCAGACGAAGCCGGTGTCCTCGAGGGCCTCCTCGGTACGGTCGGGATCGTCGACGCTGGCGTCGGCGGCGACGTAGGTGACGAGTTCGTCGCCGGCCCACCCGTCCGTGTACGGCTGGTCGTAGTCGTAGCCGACCTCCGCCGAGAGGAACTCGTCGCGGTCGATCACCGCGGGTTGACCGGCCTCGAACGCGCCGGCCGCGAACATCGCGACCATGCCGGCCTCGCCGACGGTCTCGTCGGCGCGCTCGCCGTCGATCTCGAACTGGGTCCAGCCGTCGCCGGAACGGTCGGGGACCGCGACGTCGGCCGGTTCGCGCTCCTCGCCCGGTCGGATCACTTCCGAGGAACTGGCCGGCGGGTCGTCGTAGGCCTCGTCGACGGCCGCCCAGCCGTCCTGCTCGAGGAGGTAGTCGACGTAGTCGGGGCCGTCGTCGTAGGGCTGGTAGATGGTGAGGTACAGACCCCAGTTCAGGTCGGTCGAGCCCGACTGGCTCCCGGCGGGGAGCACACAGTCCCACTCCTCGCCGCAGCGGTCGGCGTACTCGGTGTCGATCCAGACGGCGGCCCCCTCGACGAGGCCATTCTTGGCGTTGTCCTGGTCGATCGTCTCCCGCTCGAGGCTGGTCAGGTCGAAGTGCTGGTCCTGCAGCGCGTGGTGGAGTTCGTGTCCGAGCACGACCTCGTCGAGTTCGGGCGTCTCGGGGGTGTCGGAGACGACGACGATCTGTCCCGTTCCGGGGTCGTAGTAGCCGTTGACCGAGCCGCCATAGAGGGTCTCGATCTCCGCGTTGGCGTCGGTCTCGCGGTCGACGAGGAACGTGGCCTCGTAGGTGACGCTCGCGTGAAGCTGTTCGTCGACGGAGAGGTTCACGAAGATGTCGTCGCGCTCGCGGTACTCTTCCCGACCGATCACCTCGACGTCGACCTCCTCCTCGAAGGGCCGCTCGCGGAGGGTCTCTACGCGGGCCATCGACCGGTAGACGACCGCCTCGAGTTCGTCGTCCTCGAGGGTGGCGTTGGCGCGGTCGTCGACGGGGAGGTCGTCGTCGTACCAGTAGCCCTCGACGTAGCCGACGGTGTCGGCGGTCGTGGGGTTCTCGGGGCGTTCTCCGTCCTCGTATCCGAGCCCGTCTCCGTATTCGTAGTCGTCCCCGTCGGATGCGTCGTCACCGACGAACGGACCGGGGACGAGACCGGCGGCCGCAACGGCGAGAAGGGCGATCGTGGCGACCACGAGAACGACGAGCAGGGACCGTGTTCGGGTCGATTCCATAGGGAGAGCGTTACCACCCGGTTAGCAAGCGAGTGTAAAAAGGACGACGGTCGGCCCCTCTGGCAGGGTCGCGGGAACGTTTTTACGATCCGGTTCATACGGTCACGTATGCCAATCGAACTGGTTCCCGACCGAACGGCGGTCGTCGTCGTCGACATGCAAAACGGCTTCTGTCACCCCGACGGCTCGCTGTACGCGCCCGGCAGCGAGGACGTTATCGGGCCGATCGCCGACCTCGTCGAGTGGGCCGACCGGGGGGGTGCGACGGTCGTCTACACGCGGGACGTCCACCCACCCGAGCAGTTCGAGGACGCCTACTACTACGACGAGTTCGACCAGTGGGGTGAACACGTCCTCGAGGGCTCCTGGGAGGCCGAGGTCGTCGAGGAACTGCCCGTCGAGGATGCGGACCACGTCGTCGAGAAACACACCTACGACGCCTTCCAGAAGACGGAGTTCGAGGGATGGCTGAACGCCCGCGGGATCAGGGACCTCGTGTTCTGTGGCACGCTGGCGAACGTCTGTGTCCTCCACAGCGCGGGCAGCGCGGGGCTGCGGGACTTCCGGCCGATCCTCGTCGAGGACTGTATCGGCTACATCGAGGAGGACCACCGCGAGTACGCGCTGGATCACGCCGACTGGCTGTTCGGCGAGGTGGCGACCAGCGACGCCCTCGAGTGGGCCTGACAGCGGTTCGGGCGTTCCGAATGGAGCCGTACGAGGCTCACGAGGCCCACGGGCCCGTTGGGACAGTCCCCGTCAGCCACGATTTCCGGCCGGCGTCAAGAGAGGCGTGACGAGTCGCTTTGCTCTCCGTCGAAAACGGTGACGCAGTCTCCGGGAACCGACACCGAAACGGACTCGTCCCGGGACGGTGGCCGGGCAGGTTCTTCCACGACGACCTCGTCCCCGGTCCGGGTCTCGAGCGTAACGTCGTATCGCCGCCCGAGGTCGACGATTCGCTTCACCTCTCCCGTCACCGAAACGGACGCCCCGTTCGTCTCGGCGGGGGCAAACGAGAGGTCCTTCGGGCGGACGTGACACAGCACGGTTTCCCCCTCCGAACGGCGCAGGTTCGTTCCGTCGAGGGACAGTTCCGCGTCCCCGAAGGCCACCGTTAACGGGTCCTGGTTCACGACCGTCCCCGAGAGGGTGTTCGACCGGCCGAGAAACGAGGCCACGAACGGCGTCGGCGGGGAGTCGTAGAGCCGCCGCGGGTGGCCGCTCCCGGCGACTCGTCCGTCGTTCATCACGACCAATCGATCGGCCAGCGCCATCGCATCCTCCTGATCGTGGGTTACGAACAGCGTCGTCACCCCGGTCTCGCGCTGGATGCGAGCGATTTCGTCCCGTAGCCGTTCGCGGAGCGTCGGATCGAGTCCGGACAGCGGCTCGTCGAGTAACAACACGTCCGGCTGGGGAGCCAACGCCCGTGCGAGTTCGACGCGTCGCTGCTGACCGCCGCTTAGCTCCGTGGGATACGAATCGCATTGCTCTTCCAGGTCGACCAGATCGAGATAGTCCCTCGTGCGAGCGTCGCGTTCTTCGCGGTCCATTCCCCGTGCCGCCAATCCGTACGCGACGTTTTCGCTGACGGTCATGTGTGGATACAGCGTCGGTCGTTGAAAGACGACGCTGACGTGTCGCCGCTCGGGGGGTGTGTCGGTAACGTCGTCACCGCGCAGCAGTATCCGACCGGCAGTCGGTCGCACGTGGCCGGCGATCGCTTGCACGAGCGTGGTTTTGCCACAGCCACTGGGGCCGAGGAGCCCGACCAGTTCGCCCGGCTCCGCCCCGAACGACACGTCGCTTACGGCCAGTTCGTCGCCGTATCGGTGGGAAACCCCCTCGAGTTCGAGGGTCATCGATCGATCACCGTCGGGACGCGGGCGAGACGCTGGACGGCCGCCAGTACGACCAGCGTAATGCCGAGCAGCGTTAACGCGAGCGGCACGATGGCGTCGATCCCGCCGGCGATGAAGTCCACCCAGATGCGAGTCGGCATCGTTCGTGGGTTGTAAGCGACCATCATCGTCGCGCCGAACTCGCCGATCGCTCGCGCGAACGTCAGGACGATGCCCGCAAGAATCGCGCCGTGAGCGAGCGGAAGCGAGACGTTCCGGAAGGTCGCAAGGGGCCCATAGCCCAGCGAGCGCGACGCCTGTTCCAACCGCTCGTCGATCGCTCCGAACCCTGCTCTGGCAGTAATAATGACGAACGGTGCGGCGACGAACGTCTGTGCGAGCACGACGCCGAGCAGGCTGTCAGTAAGCGGGACGCCGACGGCGGCAGCAGCGGAACCGATGGGTGTGAAGCGTCCGACGGCGGTGATGATCATCGCTCCCCCGACGACGGGTGGCACGATGAGCGGAAGGACCACCAGGCCCTCGACGAGTCGCTTTCCGGGAAACGACCGCCGGGCGAGTACGTAGGCGAGGGGAACACCCAGCACGGTCGAAATCGCCGTCGCAATCGGCGCGGTAATCAGCGAGTTACGAATTGCGTGCTGTGTTTCGGGCGTCGAGAGTCCGGCGGTGATGTTTGCCGCCCCCGTTCGCGAGAGGAAGGCGACAAACGGGAGCGCAAAGTACGCGAGAATCAGCCCGCCGAGGAGAGCCGGGACCAGTAACTCCGCCGTCCGGTTGGGCCGGCTTATCGGAAGGGCGTCGGTACCACTCATAGCTCGATTCGTTCGGGAACGTTTCCAGCAGGACGCGGGAGTCGGTCTCCGACGGTCAACCCTGCCTCGACGAGCAACTCCGGATTGTCGATGAGAAACTGGATGAGTCGGTGCCCTGCATCCGGTTCGTCCGCCTCGTCGTTGACCGTCGCATTGTACAGCACCGGGCGGCCTTCTGCGGTGTACTCCTCTTCGTCCGTCGTGTACTCTGCAGTCGCGTACTGGGCTGCCATCCCGGGATCGGCGAAATTGTACTCCGGCGGGAACTCGTGGAAGGGGATATCGTGATCGACGGCCATGTTCCGGTAGATGATGGCCGCCGCGCGCGATCCGCTTTCGACGCCCGCCAGTAGTTGCGGTTCTTCGGGCTCTTTGTAGACCAACCGGAGCATCTCCTCTCGAAACCCCTCGAGGTCGTGTACCGCTTCGGCCAGTTCGAACGCCTGGACGGCACGATAGCCGAGCGGATCGAGATCCGGATCGCCGATCGCGATATCTCCCTCGTCAGTCTCCGGAGCGAGGTCGTACCACGCCTCGTTCGCATCCAGCCCCTGTCCGAACTCGGTGTCCGGGTTGTACCCGATCCCGACACTGTTTGCTGCAAATTCGACGTCCCAGTCGGTGAACTCGTCGTATAACCGATCACGGAGCAGCCTCGAGTCGGCGCTGACGATCACATCGGGGTGTTTCGTTCGGTCTTCGACCATCCGCATTACGGCGTTCGTCCCGTAATATTCGCCGTGGAGGCTGATGCCCGTTTCTGCTTCGAACGCCGGGCCGACGTGATCCTCGAAGGTGGTGACGAGGCTCCCTGCCGACAGGACGGTTAGCGCGTCAGCGTCACTCCCGAGACAGCCGGCTAGACTTCCCATGCTCGCGAGGCTGCCGACGGTCGCAAGGACGGCGCGACGACCCGGCTGTCCGTTTCCGGGCGCGTGGGGAGTGAGCATAGGGTAACTCCCGTCTCTCCACTAATATAACCATCTCCGGTTCCAGGCACCTAAGAAAGCAACTGAAAACCATTGACTATCTGTGAGCGGCCGGCGTATTTCTTCGCTACGCCGGGGGATCGTAACCGTCCCTCGTTACTTCACATGGTGCCTCTGCTGCTATGCGATGGTTCGGCCACCAGTGGTACGACGGGAGAGTTTCCAGGGTGCCGTCTGGGTACGTGTACGGGCCGACTCGTTTCTACCGATTCGTAACGGGACACGTCCGACGGGCGTTGCTCCAGTGCACCTATCGCGACTCATAGGATATACTAGTAGTTGAGGCTGTCATAGAATAGTTCGCATACCCACCCACCCACCGATTGCTCGCCGAACGGTCAATACAGGGCAAGCAGTGATCGAAGTAGATACGATCTATCCGAACTATGGCAAAAGTCGTCTGCTGAACGCTCATGGGTAGAGAATTGTTGGTCAGCCCATAGCTGTAGCTAAAAGTCGTAGCGGGCAAGGGTGGCGCGTCCGCGCCACCCGACGAAAGCATGATTCCACTCAAGACATTCGTCTCGGAGCGTCGCGCCGCGAACCTGCTCGAACAGGTCCGCTGCGACCGATTCCGATCCAAACACATCGAGCGGAATCATGCCTAACGGACACCGCTAACACGGTGTCCTTGCTCTCTTCGATTCCACACCGGCAGCTGGACAGTATCAACAATCTCCTACAGAAGAGCGTTTCTATAATTAGTGCTCTTCTACGAGTTCAATCACATATACTTCATCCTCATATCGAACATATACTCCTGTAGGCATTTCTTCGCTATCATCATTTCGTGGCAAGTTATCATATTCATTCCTTATGTTGTCGTATTCGTTAGAGTTCTTGATTCGGACTACATGTATGTCACGGATCCAATAATCATGCTCATGGCTTTCATCATAGTATTCTTCAATGAACTCTTCTCTCTTTTTAGCAGCGGTAGACATTCCATTTTTTACGGTATTTAGATCAAACATCTCAGTCTCCTTTATGGATAGTATTGTAGCGTCATCTGGAACAGGAATGACTGCTTGAATGATAAAGACTGCTGCCCGAAAGTCATCTTCTTTCTTGTTTATTTCTTCATTTTTGCTTTTATCATTATCTTTATTGGTTTTTGTCTTATTATTGCTGTTACTAAGGCATCCTGTTACTGGAACTAGTAGATTCGGCGTAGATGCCAATAGTAATTTCCGGCGTTCCATATGGCCAATCTAAACTCCTGAAGAATCAATCTTTGGGTAGCCCAGAGGGGGTCGTGCTAGTCGAGCGTGTCGTAGGTTCTGTCACCGAGGATCTACACCGGCTTGGCGACGGCGAGCGCGTCACGTGTGACGCGCATCGCCGTCTCTTCTGGCGCTTATTTGTTCTCGGTGAACTCGGCTGCAATCGGGATCTTTTGTTCGGTCGAGATGATCGTACAGCCGTAGCTCTGGTAGTACTCATCAACTATGGGACCGTAGCATTTTGATGCATCTTGGTCGGCAGGCATCGCTCTCACATCGGTCGAATCGATGCAGTAGGTCAAGTCGAGCAGGCCGCGCGCCGCGGCCTGCTCGACGGGTCTGCCGAAGAGGTCGTCAACAACGTGTTCGAGATCGGTGAGAAACCGATCGACCGCGTCTCTCGACGGCGGTCGATCGAAGCCACAACTGAGCCAGACAACCGTATTGTGAATCTTTCGCTCAATGGGCCGAATCCCGTAGATGTCCTTGTAGTAGCAGTGAAGAAAGCCACGTATCAGATCTGGTGGTTCGTGGTCTCGTGTTCGCCCGTCTCCGCCGGGGCGAACACGTCGAACTCTCTGAGAGACACGAAGGAGAGATGTTCAAATAACGTTAGTGTTTCTACCCATTGAAGAACGACTCTACCGAAGGATCATCTTGGAGGGTCGCTGAGCACATGCCACCTCAGCGTTCACCCTGCTCTTTGGTGTGATAATCTTTCTATGACCCCCTCTAGCCCATAGTATGTACCTACTGACCTATTTAAACCTAATTTTATAATAGACAAAAATATAAATGGCCGGATTGAGTAAATTTCCTTTGGATATGGTTAGTAGCGATAAACTGCAGAGAATGGGCCGTCGACGATTCACGAAAGTACTTGCCGGACTCGGTCTTTCAGGTGGAGTCGTCAGTACAATTTCACAAAATACCCTAGCTAAGCTCACTAATGATCCAACTAAGGAGGTGCCACGAGTAACCGGCTACGTTCGGGAAGATCACAACGAATTAGACCCTAATAAACCAGACCCGACTGATTCACCTCCAGAGCGGACGACAATTTATCATACGATATCACGAGACAAATGGGTTCGTATTGAAAGCGCCAACGATGCTCTTGATAAAGTAGCAGAGCGCCTCGAAAAAATAGGAGCCCATAATGTTGCAAGTCCAACAGTATCCTATAGAACAAACGGCCATCATCGTGAAAGAGTTATAAAAGTAACATATGACGAATGGATTGCAGAAAGAAGATCCGAGGAATTGCCTGATGAAGAAAATACTGTATTATCTGCATCGGAAGTATTTAATGAACTCCCTACTGCTGTTGACGGTACTGTTAGTTCTAGCGAATTGAATTTTGAGAGAGGCATCGAAAACATACCAGTGATTTATGAGTCAGAAAGAAGGAAACCAAACGCGTGTGATAGGTCGGGACATAGATGTGCTAAGCGGAGTTCTCGTGATCACTATAACGACATTTACCAAACCAATCCAGTCCCAGCAGGAACCTCTATTGCCAAAAAAGGAGACCCGCTTCATGCTAGTAATGCGTTCCGAATTTATGACCCTGGTTCATCCACAGATGATTGGGGATTCTTGACCTCTGCACATATTATGGCAACTGATGACCATGATGATTCTTCAGATATGGTAGGAGATCCAGTTTATCAACCGTCATATTCAAACTATGTTGGAGATGTCACAGATGCAGCATATTTCTCTATTGATGATGATTATGGATTCTATATAGACGTAGCTTCATTCTCAGTAGCACGGAGCGTAGGAACCGATTATCGCCTTGCGGATGGGGATGGAGGATACGACGAACCAGTCGTTGGTACAGTAGCCCTTGACCAATTAGAAGATATGGCCGAAGACGAAAAAGAAATCTGTCGACAAGGAACTCGCTCTGGAAGATGTTCAAGCACAATATATGACTTCAATACCCGAGTTGACGAAGAGCGGGCCTACTTTCAGACAGACGACCACATAACAGATAATGGTGATTCTGGTGGTCCATACTTTATTAATCATCCTGATAACGATGGACAAGTCCTTGCTGCTGGAATTCACTACGGACCTGAAGACAGCATTGATAGTATAGCGTATGCTGCTGCGGCTGCTGAGAAAGTGCTGAATGTCATGATCAGCTAATAACTCTGTCTAAAGATTTTCAAAATACTTATATATATCTATTACAATTGTGGTTATCCTCAAATCTAACACGTAGCCTGTACATATACAGGTTGCTTTCAATTGAACCGGAATCCGGGCTTGGAGTGTTACATCCGTGGCATTCGTGTCAGTTTTCCACAGAGCGGACATTCGAACGCGGCTTCCTCCGCGTACGGCGTTACCCCCTCCATATCGACGACTTCACCGCGAACGGAGAGGAGGTGCCCAAGTTGCCGTGTTCAGTACTTCCCGACGCGGGCGGTCTGGCGATCGGGGAGGTTGTAGATGCGGACGTTGACTCCGACGATCGACACCTCGTCAAGTCAATTCAACGCGGCCGCCGCAAACTGTCGCATTCGATCGGGCTTCCGGAGGAACTCATCGGCGACTGAGCCGTCCCATGCCTCGAGTTCATGCCAGTCGATCCGGAGTGATCGCTCGTCGGGATACTGTTCGTCACGCTCTTGTGTAGCACATTGTTGCTGAGAGCCTTCTTGCGATTCTCCCGTCTGACCGACAGTCCAAGACTCGACCCGTCTCCCCCTCTACGCGGTGATTGCTGTTCGCTCTCTGGGCGGAGTAACGTATCAACAATCTCCTACGGAAGAGCGATCAACAAAGTGCTACACAAGAGCGTAGGTCGATATTCAACAGAGCAGAATTTCCAGTAATAATTGGTTGTACTTACAAAAACGGGCGGTATAGTAAGCACTGGGTGGCGCGTCACGGCTACGCCGTTGACGCGCTGTTTGTCGATGAACCACGACAGGTCCGATCCCACTATAGCAAACGTTTCGGTATCGGGGCGAGCTACCGTCTCTCCGGGCGACTATCATCTCGAGGACGCAAGATCCCACGAGACATCTGTTGTTCGTCGTACACAGCCTGCTGATTCAGAACGTCTGAGGTCTGCACTGGGAGTATATGGCGACGCCTCGCCGAGGCGGACGTCGCCTCTGGTGGTGGCCGTTCGAAGAGTTGGTTGACATGGTGACTCGGCAGCGTGGACGGCCCTCGCGATGCGTCGGGCTGACCCCGCAAACCGGCCACCGAATGGTTGCTTTCCCCGGTGACCGAGGACGCCCCATCGACCAGTGGCAATACCGTCGCGTCGGCGGCTGATTGCCGACTGCGACAGCCTCTCGTCTCTTGTCGTCGGGTGGATCTACAGAGAGTAGAGTAGACTCTGATTTGTCGGTAAATCACGCTTCAGTGCCAGTTAGCTGAGGCTGATTTGTGAGGTACTGAGTTTTGACGGTCAAAGTCTACGCAGTCATGCGGTACACCAGAGCTAGTAAACCGTATCAGTCCACGACCGAACGAGGGATCGGAACGATCACCGGGGTGGGGTACTGAATCCGAATCCGAATCCGAGCAACGAGGGTTTTTACCTTCGCGTTCGAACCGTTCGGCATGAACTCGAGTTCTCGCCGGCTCCGTACCATGTACGTCGTCGGCATCGCGTTGAACGCCGTCGCGCTGGTCGCCGCAGCCTCGAGCGGCGCGACGCTGTATGCGGGTACCTTCGGTCTGATCCTGGTGTACCTGGGGATCCGGTACTGGATGGTCACGACCGACTGACCCGGCCTACTTCAGGCGTACAATCGTACAGCCGGGGGGCTATCGCCGTTCCGTCCGTGGACGTCCATATGGCTCTGGAGTCGGTCCCCGCACACGTGGAAACGGCGATCTACCTCTACTTTTTCGTCGTCGCCGGGGTCGGGTGTTTCGTTCATGGACGGCTCTGGTTCGGTGCTCGTGCTGGATCCGGGGACCGCGACGAAGGGGTTCCGAACCCTGATTCGGACCCGAACCCTGACCGGGACCCGGACCCGGACCTGGACCCGGACCTGGACCCGGACCTGGACCCGAACCCGAACCCGGATTCGAGTTGAACGGCGAGCACCCAGAGTCGAGCGTCGTCCCTCGAGAATCGTCGTCCGTCAGGCGTTCGGCGACGGCAATTCCTCCCACGACAGCACGTCGCCGCCGTGTTCCTCGGCGAACGCCGCCGCTTCTTCACTGTCGGAGAAGGGCAGGTAATCCTCGCCCATCGCGCCCTCGACGTCGCTGCCGACCACGTACTCGACGGCCGTGACCTCGGCGAACGCCTCGCTGGAGGCGTGACTCGAGATGTACGTCTCGCCTTCGTTCTCGCCATCGCCCCCATCGCCCCCGTCGTCGCGCTCGAGCAGGTCGTAGTCGACCGTCGAGTAGTCGGTGACGAACCCCTCGCGAAGCTCCCAGCCGCGCTCTCTGCGTCCCTCGTGGGAGGCGACCAGTTCCGCAACGCTATCGAACCAGGCGGGGCCGTCGCGGTCGTCGGGCTTCCCGTCGGCGTAAAACAGCTGTCCGGCGGGGCCGTAGTGGTCGGCGATCACCATGCCACAGACGTCGCAGGCCTGGCCCTCGGTCAGGTCGATCGGTTCGGCGGGTAGCTCCTCCTCGCCGTCGTCGTCCCCCAGGCAGCCGGCGAGGGCGGCCGCGACCGCGCCGCCGGCGAGGAACCGTCGGCGGGACCAGCCGTCGGCCGTCATAGCCGCCGCCTCCTGATCGCGAGTGCCGCGACGGCGACCGGCAGGGCGATCCAGGCGGCGAGCGCGCCCGCGAGTACGCCCGTCGAGAGCCCCGACTGTGCAAGAACGCTCGCGAAGCCGGCGTCGCCGCTTGCCCCCAGCGAGCCGAGCACGAGCGCCCGGAAGACGCCGGTCGGATTGGCGAGCAACAGCGCCGAGACCGCCGTTTCCGAGAGATCAAGCGCCGAGATCAGCCCCAGCCCGAGCAGGTCGTGGACGAGGACGAACCACGCCCAGACCAGAAGCGAGAGTCCGAGCGCGTGGGTCTTCTCACGGGCCAGTGTCGAGACGAGCACGCCGACCGCGAGGAATGCGAGCCCGAGTCCGACGCTCGCGAGCAGGAAGATCACGTACGCGTCCGCGCCGCCGAGCCCGTGCTCGCGGACGAGGAACCCGCCCGCGACGCCGAAGCCGATGATCGTCGCGCTCGCGAGGACCACGGCCCGCCCGAGTGCCGTTCCGACGACGAGCCAGGCGCGGTCGACCGGCAGGGCGAACAGCGTCTGGAGCCAGCCGCTCTCCTCGCGGCCCACGACGGCGTCGTAGCTGACCGCGAGCGCGACAAGCGGGACGAGATACACCGCGAGCACGGCCAGGCTGGCGACCGTCCGTTCGAACCCCTGCGGGCTGACGCTCGAGCCGCTGAACGTCGTCAGGCCGAGCGCGAAGGCCGCGAAGATCGCGGTCAGCGCGATCGCCCATCGGCCCCGGACCGCGAGCCGGTACTCCGTCTCGGCGACGACCAGCAGCTGTCGGTACCAGACGCCCGAGCCCGTTTCCCGGCCCGCCTCGCTCTCGAGGGCGGCAGCGGGAGCCGTGCCGTAGCCGCCGTCGGGCTGGACCTCGTGGTCGGAATCGGGGTTGGCGTCGGTCATCGCGCCGTCACCTCCGCAGTCGATCGGTCCCCGTCGTCCGCGATTGCTGCATCGCCCTCGCCCGCGATGGCGTCGTGGAACGCCGCCTCGAGACCCGGCTCCCGGACCTCGAACCGGTCGATCAGCTCTCCCTCGAGCGTCGAGAGGCGATCGAAGGCGGTCTCGCGGTCACAGACGACCTCGACGGTTTCCCCGGCGGTGCCGTTTGCAGCTACGGTGACTGTCGCTTCCTCCCACTCGCCGACCGCCTCGAGGAGCCGTTCCCGGGCGCCGGTGGCCGGGTGGATGGAAACGGTGACGCCGTCGCCCGCGTCGGCCCGCAACTCGTCGACCGGGCCGGCGGCCCGGAGTTGGCCGTCCTGAAGGATCGCGACCTCGTCACAGAGGCGTTCGACCTCCCCGAGCACGTGCGAGGAGAGGACGACGGTGGCGTCGGTCTCGCGGCCGATCCGCTCGATGATCTCGTGGAAGGTGGCGACGCCGCGGGGGTCGAGCCCGGCCGTCGGCTCGTCGAGCACGAGCACCGGCGGCTCGGGCAGCAGGGTCGCCGCGAGTCCGAGCCGGCGGCCCATCCCGTTGGAGTAGCCCTCGACCGCGCGGTCGGCGGCGTCGGCCAGCCCGACGGTCTCGAGGGCGTCGGCGATCCGGCGCTGCCGGTCGCCGAGCCCGCGGATGCGGGCGTGGACTTCGAGCACCTCGCGGCCGGTCATCGCGTCGGGGAAGCCGGCGTGTTCCGGCAGGAACGCCACCCGTTCGCGCACCCGGTGGCCCGCCTCCCGGACGTCGAGGTCGCCGACCTCGATCGTCCCGTCGTCGGGCTCGTCGTGGCCGACCAGGAGTTCGAACAGGGTGGTCTTCCCCGCGCCGTTCGTTCCGAGGACGCCGAACGTCGACCCGGACGGGATCGTAAACGAGGGTCCGTCGAGGGCGACGACGTCGCCGTACCGCTTCCGTAGGTCAGTGATCGTGATCTTCATAGTAGTCCCTCCAGTTGTCGTGGGCCGGTTCGGCGAGCGGTCGTTGATCCACGATGCCGGGCGACTCGAGCACCGGGAACGAGCTTTCGGCCATCCGTACCGCGTCGAAGGCCGGGCTCTCGGCGAAGGCGGCCGCCTGCGGGCGTTCGTGAACGAGCCGTTCGACGGTGCCGGCGGGGCGGTATCGGGTGTCGCCGAGGCCGTCGCCGTCGACGTCGACCGGGCGCGCGTCGGCCCAGTAGTTGCCCCGGTCGGTGTCGTTCCAGCTCGTCTGGGAGTTGGTCTCGGCGAAGGCCGCTTCGTCGTTGGCGACGAAGCTGTTGCCGGTCACCACCTCGCCGCTGCTGCCGGCGGTGATGTGGACGCCCACGTCGTTCTCGAGCACGAGGTTGTCGGCCAGGCGGTTGTCCTGGGCGTTGTAGACGTACAGCCCGTTGCCGTTGCCGACGAGTTCGTTGCCGACGACCGTGCTGTCCTCGACGTCCTTGAGCAGGATGCCGTGGCCGCTCGTGCCGTCGTTGTTCGCCGCGACGTTGTCCCGCATCGTCAGTTCGTACGACACCATCAGCGCGTAGCCGACGTCGTTGTCGAAGGCGACGTTGTCCTCGAGGACGTTGTCGTTCGAGTACATGTAGTGGACGCCGTAGCGCATGTCCCACATCGCGTTGCCTTCGGCGTGGACGCCCTCGGCCCACTGGTAGTAGATGCCGTCGCGGACGGTCGTGATCGAGTTGTTCCGCAGTTCGGCGTCGGTCGTCTCCCAGAGGTGGATGCCGTTGCCCCGTTGGGAGGTCTCGACGTCCTCGCGGCCGGCGATGAGCGTGTCCTCGACGGTCGCGCCGTCGACGTCGCCGATCCAGACGCCGAAGGCGACGTCGGTCAGCCGCAGCGCGGACAGCGTCGCGTCCGACCCGTTGACGAGGACGCCGCTGTCGTCGACGTTCTTGTCGTAGCCGGAGTTTCTGATCCAGACGTTCTCGAGGGTCACGTCGTCGGCTCGAATCTCGACGACCGTTCCCTCCTCGCCGCCGTCGATCACCGCGCCGTCGCGTTCGGCCGCCTCGAGCGTGACGCCGGGGGTATCGACGGTGACGCGTTCCTGGAACTGGCCCTCGAGGACGACCGTATCGCCCGCTCCGGCGGCGTCGACGGCCGCCTGTGCGGAGTCGAACTCCTGGCCGTCGACCGTCGCGACGCCGTCGCCGGCGGGTTCCTCGACGTCGCGGACGTCGGGCACGTCCGGCCGCCAGTCGTCGACGGTCTCGTCGTCGGCCCCGTCGTCGCTCGCGGCGACGATGCCGCCGGCTACCGCGACGACGAGCACGACCGCGGCGACGAGGACGAAGTAGCGTTCGTTCACGGCGGATCACCGTCCGGTTTCGGCAGGGAATCGCGCTCGTTCTCGGGGTCCTCGGTCGCGTGCGGCGGCGTGTTCGGTGGGGTTCGGTTCGGATCGGCGTCGACTCCGGATCCGCGGCGCGAGCCCCCGTCGGTCTCGAGGTGGGGGCGGTCGTCCGGATCGGGGTCGGTATCGGGATCGGGTCGGTTCCCGGAGCCCCCGCTACCGACGCCGGGAACCCGATCCCGGATCCGCCGCCAGCGACCGCGAAGCAGCGCGGGTACGTCCCCGACCGTCGCCCTCGAGTCCCGCAGTCGGAACGCGGCGGCCAGCAGGACGACCGCGGCGACCAGCAGGTATCCGCCCGGGCCGAACCAGGCGTTCCCGCTGATGTTGGCGACCTCGTAGCTTCCCAGAAGCGGCGGCGTGAAGCCGGAGACGCCGTTGAGCGGCGCGTCCGGATCGAGCGTGTGGCCGGCCTGGTAGAGCCGGTACTGGATGATCACTGCCATCGACGCGAAGACCACGACCGTCCCGGTGAACAGGGCGGCCAACCCCCGCTGGATCTTCTCTTCCGGGAGCACGGAGACGACCGCAGCCACCACTGCCGTCCCGACGAACGCGACCGGGCCGAGGACCCACTCGGGAACCGCGATCGCTTTCTCGTGGACGTCGTAGTTAGGGTCGACGTACACCGGGTCGGGGTAGTAGAACCCGACGTACTTGTTCAGCGAGTGGACCTCCACGTAGTCGCCGCCGATCCGCGGGTAGGCGTACAGTTCGACGACGAGCGTCTGTACGTACTGCGGTGCCTCGAACGTGATTCGCCACACCGGCATCGTCAGCGCGAGGACGAACAGCACCGCCGCTGTCAGCGTCAGGGCGCGCCGGAGTTCGGACAGCCGCCTGAGTGTGGGTCGGATCGTGGTCATGGGTGGGTTACTCCGCGGGTTCGACGATCAGTCGCGAGCGCATCTCGAGGTGGAGCGCGCTACAGAAGAACGCACAGTACATCCAGTAGACGCCAGGTTCGTCGGCGGTGAAAGTCACCTCGCGCGTCTCCTGTGGCGCGAGCTTGATGTTGACGTCGTGTTCCGGGATCGCCAGCGAGTGGAGGACGTCGGGCGTCTGTTCGATGTTCGTGACGGTGAACGTGACCTCGTCGCCCTCCTGGACGGTCACCTCCTGGAAGCCGAACTCGTTGCGCTGGGAGTGCATCTTCACGTGGACGTGGCCGTCCTCGCGGATGATATCGGAGGCGTCCGGCTCGATGTACTCCTCGTCGTAGTCCTCGGGATCGTAGACCTTCGCGGGATCGAGTTTGTCCGCGCTCACGATCGAGGCGTCGTGGGGCTCGGCGTAGGACGGCGTGTCCTTGACGAGTTTCATCCCTTCCTCGTCGTCCCCGATGTAGATCAGCTGATCGTTTTCCGGGTGCATCGGCCCGACCGGGAGGAACCGGTCCTTCGAGAGCTTGTTCAGCGAGATCAGCCAGTCGCCCTGCGGGTCTGCCGTGTACGACTCGGCGGCGATCAGGTGTCCGGGGTTGTAGTGGACGTCGATCTTCTCGACGACGGCGGGCGACTCCTGGTCCCCGCCCTCGGGCTCGTCGTCGGGGTAGGCGTCGACGGCGGCCTCGATGTCCCACTTGACGACCTGCGAGTCGATGAACAGCGTCGTGTAGGCGTGGCCGCGGCCGTCGTAGGCAGTGTGCAGCGGCCCCATCCCGAGAGTCGGCCGGGCGACGATGGCGTCGTTGGGGTCGTCGACCTCCGCGAGTTGCTCGATGTCGATGACCGTCGCGGTCGGGTCGAGTTTGCCGCTTGCGATCGCGTACTGGTTGTCCGGCGTGACGCTGACGCCGTGTGGGCTCTTCGCGACGTCGACGTAGCGGACGATCGGTCGGTCCCCGGAGTTCAGAGCACTGTCGCGAGTGCCGTCGACGACGGGGACGCCGTTGATCTCCTCGTACTCGCCGGCCTCGACGGCGTCCTCGATGGCAGGGACGTCGAAGGCCTTCACCCAGTCGGTGTCCGAGGAGGACATCCCGCTTTCGGTGGTGGCGCTCTCGCTGTTGTAACCGGTCGCGAAGAACCACCGCCCCTGCTTGCTGCCGTCCCCGTTGTCCATGTTGCCGTCGACCAGCACTTCCCACTCGACGTTCATCGTCTCGGGGTTGATCGCGGCGATGGTCGACGTGTAGTTCTCCGGGTCGTCGAGGTCCTGCCCGTCGTTGGGCATCGGGACGCGGAACTCGCCGACGCCGAAGACGTACTTCGTGTCCGGCAGCAGGCAACACGCACCGTGGGTCCCCTGCTGGTTCGGGATGTCGACGATGGCGTCGGTCTCGAAGTACTCGAGGTCGATGCGGGCCATCCGGCCGTTGGCCTTGTCGTTGACGAACGCCCACCGGCCGTCGTAGTCGTTGTCGGTCTGGCTCACGCGCGGGTGGTGGGTGTCACCCCACGAGTAGCCGCCTGCCTCCTCTAACATCTCGCTGGTACGGTCGTCGTAGCCGTAGCCGCGGGCGCTCTCCCGGCCGAATACCGGGATACGCATCAACTGGCGCATCGACGGGATCCCGTAGACGCGGATCTCCCCGGAGTGGCCGCCCGAGAGGAACGCGTAGTAGTCGTCGTGTTCGCCCGGCGGGACGTAGGAATCGACGTCGCCCGCTGCGGCGAGATCGTCGTCGTCGTCGCTCAACAGGCCCGTACAGCCGGCCAGCGATCCCATCGCCCCGGCGGCCGCGCCCGCTTTCATGAAGTCCCGGCGGGGGATCCGCGAGAACAGCGGGTCCCGCTTTTCGGCTGCAGTCTCGGAATCGATCGCGTCTCGGTCGTCGGTCGGAGTAGTATCGGACATCGTTGATATATTATGTGTCTGGATTTTGATTGCTGCGCGAGTCTCGGCTCGTTACACGCTCTGCTTGATAAGCCGTGATATTAGGGGCGTCTCGAATTCCTACTTTTCAGTAAGCCGACCGAATACGTTCATGTCCCCTTTTATGTAGGGTTCGTGCGGAAGGCGGGGTCAGAAACGCCGGGCGGAAGCAGCGAAAAGAGCGATCGGTCGAACGCGACGCTTCGCTACTCGCGGAAGATGCGGTACGCGCCCTGTCCAGTCGCGACCTCGCGGGTCTCGCCGTCCGGCGTCGTGCTCCGGACGGTCACCTCGCTGACGCCGACGCTCGAGCCCGCGCGGATCACGTCTGCTCGCGCCACCAGGTCGCCCGTCGCGGGTCGCAGGTAGTTGACGTTGAGGTTGATCGTCGCGACGCCGCCGGCGAACGGGTCCTCGAGTTCCGTACGGAGCGCGAGCCCGCCGACCGTGTCGATCAGCGTCGCGGCGATGCCCCCGTGGATGTCCGGACGGCGGCCGTCGTCGCCGTTCGGGCGCGTGTTCGTCAATTTCTCGTCGTAGGGGACTGCGAGCGTCATCGTCCCGGCGCCGACGTCCTGGACCGTCGTCCCGATCCACGAGAGGAACTCCTGGTGTTCGTCGATGTAGTACTGGAGGAACTCCGCGACGTCTTCGGGGCCGGCGTCGGTTCCGCCGTCCATCGCCGCTTCCAGATCGTCCGTCATGCGCTCCCGTCCGACAGCGAGGGTCTTTATCGCTGCGCTTCTCGAGTAGCCGGTTGTCGAGCGTTTCCGGCCTCGTGGACCGTCCGAACGAACTCCTCGATCCGACGGTACTTCAAGAACCTCAACGGCTAGCTACAACGCCGAAGGGGGTTGCGGCCGTACCGTTCGTATGGTCGACCACTCTCGAGCCGGGGGAACGACGGGGGGAGAGCGCGCGCCGGTCCACGAAACGGAGCCACCGACGTACGAGGGGTTGCCCGTGATCGGCAACACCCACCAGCTGGTCCGCCAGCAGGACGGCCTGTTCGAGGCCGCCGCTCGCCGGGGTGACGTCGTCCGTCTGCGGCTCCTGGGGATCGGCGACTTCTACCAGGTGAACCGCCCGGATCTGGTCGAACAGGTCCTCGTCGAGGATCGGGACCGCTTCCGCAAGGCGACGATGAGCCAGGAGGACCTGGGCGACCTGCTCGGACAGGGGCTCGTCCTCAGCGAGGGCGACCTCTGGGAGCGACAGCGCAGCCGGATCCAGCCGGCGTTCTACATGGACCGGATCGCCGATTACGCCGACGCGATGACCGCCGCGGTCCGTGACGCCGCCGAGGACTGGGCCGGTTCGCCCGTCGTCTCCGTCGAGGATGAGATGAAGGCGCTGACGCTCCGGATCCTCGCGGAGTCGATGTTCGGCTCGGAGATCGCCTACGAGGAGCGGGGGATCCCCGAGACGGTCCGGAACCTCCAGGAACCCGGCCAGCCGGCCAAGCAGCCGGTCGCCAGGATGGTCCCGAAGTGGGTCCCGATCCCGATGTGGCGACGGTACAAACGCGGGATCCGCGAAATGGAGGCGCTCATCGAGGACCTCGTCGAACGCCGCCGGGCGCAGGGCCTCGAGGACCGCGACGACCTGCTCTCGCGGCTGCTGACCGGCACCGACGAGGACGGCGAGACGATGTCCGAACGGCTTCTGCGGGACGAACTGATGACGTTTCTCTTCGCCGGCCACGAGACGACGGCGACCGCGCTCACCTTCACCTGGCTGTTGCTCTCACAGCACCCGTCGGTCTTCGACCGGCTCACGGCGGAACTCGACGCCGTCCTCGAGGACGAGTACGCGACGTTCGCGGACCTGCCGGACCTCGAGTACACGGAGGCGGTGTTGCGCGAGTCGATGCGGCTCTACCCGCCGGTGCCCTCGATCCCACGGGAGACCACCGAGGACCTCACGCTCGGCCCGTACGCGCTGCCGGCCGGGGCGACCGTCGCGCCGATGCAGTGGACGATCCACCGCGACGAGCGGTTCTGGGACGAGCCACGGTCGTTCGAGCCGGAACGGTTCGCCGGCGACGACGGGGACCGGCCGCAGTTCGCGTACTTCCCGTTCGGCGGCGGTCCGCGGCGCTGTATCGGCCAGCAGTTCGCCCTCGTGGAAGGAACGTTGATCCTCGCGACGCTCGCCCGCCAGTACCGGCCGGAACTCGTCTCGGATCCGGACGTCGACCTCTCGGTGAGCATCACCACCCGGCCACTCGACCCGATCGAGATGCGAGTCGAGCCGCGGGACTGATACGGATCGCCGTCCCGGTTTCCCGGCGCGACCGCGATCTCCTGCGGTCGTGTCGGAACTGACGTACAGCAGTCCGTACGATGCGACAGGAACGGTCAAACGTCCGTTTCACCCTGGAGAAAGCATTTAGAGGCGTCGACTGTCGGTTCACTCAACCGATGTCGACCGACATCCCCGCCCGCCGACGAACGTTCCTCGCGCTCACCGGTGCAGTGCTCTCCGCGGCCGCCGGCTGTACGAGCGACGACAGCGCTCGGGACGGCGGCGACGGGACCGAACCCGGTACAGGCCCCGAGAACGACGGCTTCGACGGCTACGAGCCGCCCGAGTTCCCGCAACTCGAGCCGGTCACCGATCCCGAAATCGACCTCGAGATGGACGTCCTCGCCGAGCAGGTGCGGGGCAACGTCGCCTTCTCGCTTGCCGCGCTGGACGAACTCCGCGCGGCCGAACCGGAGGCGAACCTCTTCTTCTCGCCGTACAGCATCTCGGTCGCGCTCGCGATGACCTACGCGGGCGCACGCGGCGAGACCGCCGCGGAGATGGCCGAGACGCTGCGGTACGAACTCGCCGGGAGCGGGGACGACGAGCGGGCCGACCTCCACGCCGCCTTCGGCGCGCTCGAGGACGAGTTCGAGCGCCGCAACGAGGACGGTGCCGAGGTCGCGACTCAGGAGTGGGCCCAGGGCGAGGAGGACGGCGACCTCGGGTTCCAGCTCTCGAGCGCCAACGCCGTCTGGGCCGACGAGGGCTACCCCTTCGACGAGGCGTACTTCGACCTGCTCGAGACCTACTACGATGCGGGCGAGCACGCGGTCGACTTCTCGGGCAACCCCGAGGGAGCCCGCGAGGAGATCAACGCGTGGGTCGAGGACCGGACGAACGATCGGATCGAGGACCTGCTCCCGGAGAGGTCGGTGACCCCGGCGACGCGGCTCGTGCTCACCAACGCGGTCTACTTCCTCGCGGCCTGGAAGCACGACTTCGATCCCGAGGCGACCGAGCCCGGACCCTTCACCGGGATCGACGGGACCGAGACCGAGGTCGAACTGATGTCCCAGAGCGCGGAACTGCGCTACGCCGAGATCGACGGCCACCAGCTCGTCGAACTCCCCTACGCAAACGGGGATACGAGCATGATCGTCGTCCTCCCCGGCGAGGGCGAGTTCGAGTCGTTCGAGCGTTCGTTCACCGTCGACCGACTCGCCACGCTGCTCGAGGAGGCCTCCCGTTCCGAGGTCGACCTCACGATGCCGAAGTTCGGGATCGAATCGAAGTTCAGCCTCGTCGAGACGCTCGAGCGGTTGGGGATGGAACGCGCCTTCGGCCCCGAGGCCGATTTCGGCGGGATGCTCGAGGGCGACGGCGGGCTGTTCGTCGACGACATCGTCCACCAGAGTTTCGTCGAAGTCGACGAGGAGGGGACCGAGGCCGCGGCCGCGACGGCCGTCCTCATGGGGGAGTCGGGTCCGCCGGATCGGGTGGAGATGACCGTCGACCGGCCGTTCCTGTTCTACGTTCGGGACCGGCCGACCGAGACGCCGCTGTTCGTCGGCCGGGTGGTCGACGGCGAGACGTTGCAAGAGGGGTAAGGCAGAATATCAGCGGTCGATCGTCCCGCTCGAGCGAACCCGCACTGCGACCCGATCGCCGACCTCGAACGGCCGGTCGGGACAGATCAGTTTCGCGCCGAAGTCGCCGTCCCGAGCACAGAAGGTCGACAGCCCGGTGATGGGGTCGCCGTTCGCGGTCACCGTGATCCCGTCCCAGGCGATCGTCCGCCCGTCGTCGCCGACCGTGCCGAGGTGGTCGCCGTTCAGCGAGACCGACGCGCCCGCGCTCTCGTTTCCGGCCCGGAGCAGCCCACCGCCGTCGTAGTGCGGAATGCCGCCGTCGAGTAGTCCCGCGCTATCCGCACGAACGCCGACGAAGCACTCGCCCGGCGCGGGGTGGCTCGGCGAATCGAGGACGGCGTAGGTCTCCCCCGTCGCGACGACCGTTCCGGTGCCGTCCCACTCGAGGGCCCGTAGTTCGACGTCGTCCCCGATCTCGATCGGGAGCGAACCCGACGCCCGGTGGAGGTTCTGGTCGGGCCGGCGGACGCCGACGTGGAGGTGGTTGTCGACCCAGGGGGCGAAAAAGCCCGTGCGGACGAGTTCGCCGAGCGATTCGCCGGCCTCGACCCGGTCGCCGGCCTCGACCGCCGGATCGACGTGTAGTACGCGAGCCACGAGCCCCTCGAGCGGGGGCGGTCCCTCGCAGTCGATCAGGATCAGGTGGTCGTGTTCCGGGGCGTACGACTTCGGCGGCGCGCGGACGGTCTTCGTCCCGCGGACGGTTCCCGAGACGGGGCTCGGCGCCTCGGTCGTCCGGCCGTCCCGGAGCGTGCCGGGGTAGAGGTCGATCGCGCGGCCGCCCTCGTGGGCTCGATACGGCGAGTTGTACAGCGACAACCGCGCGTACCGGGACAACACTTCCGCGGGGAGCGTGACGCCTGCGTCCATCTGCGTTCGCGTGCGACTCGGGGTCGGGAGCGTTTAGTCCCGTCGACCCCAACCCCATCGCATGCGGGTATTTCGGGGCCGCGGGCCGACGATCGAGGCCGACCGGGAGGCGAGTGCACGTTTGCTCGAGGTCGCGACCGGCGGCGAGCGCGCCGTCCGGGTCTGGACGCCGCACCGACAGCTGGCCTTCGGCAGGCGTGACCGCCGACGCGACGGGTACGACCGGGCTCGAGCGGTCGCGCGCGAGGCCGGGTTTCCGCCGGTGGAGCGCGACGTCGGCGGCCGGGCGGTCGCCTACGACGGCGAGACGACGATAGCGTTCGCCCGCGCCGAGCCGATCGAGGACTTCCGGCGGGGGACCGACGAGCGGTACGAGCGGCTGACCGACGACCTCGAGCGCGCGCTGGCGGGCCTCCCGGAGCTCGATCGCGAGCGCCTGGTTCGGGACGAGCCCGCGGACGCGTTCTGTCCGGGGTCGCACTCGCTGTCGACGGTCGACGACGCGAGTGCCGACCCGACCGCGCTCGCGAAGGTCGCCGGCATCGCCCAGCGGGTCCGACAGGACGCCGCGATCGCGGCCGGCATCCTCCACGTCGACGGCCGGGAGCCGCTCGCGGCCGTCCTCGAGTCCGTCTACGGCGCGCTCGGGGTCCCGTTCGATTCCGACTCGGTGGGTTCGATCGCCGCGGCTGGCAGCCCTGCAGAGCCCGACGTCGTCCGGGCGGCGCTCGAGGCGGAACTCGTCGGCGACCGCGAGCCGTCGGTCGAACCAGTTGGCGCGCTGCTCGACGCGGGCGAGACCGAGGGCTCGTAAGGACCAACGTTTTCGAGGGTCGCCGTGGTTGGCTCACGCATGGACGCGAGCGAGGTGCCTGGAGACAGTCCCGTGGGAAGCGCCGCCGACCTGCTGGAGGGGGAGCGATGACGGACCGAGACGACCGCGAGAACGGCCGGCCCGCGTCGGATCCGCGCTGGGACGAACTGCGCGCGGACGCCATCGGCATCGCCGACCGCTACCGCGAGAACGGCTGGGACGCGCTCGTCCTCGAGCCGATCGCGGCGGATCCGGTGCCGAACGCGGAGGCGGAACCGCAACCCGACGTCGACGGCGTCGAGGGTGGACCCGACTCCGCTCCGCGGGGCGAGTCCCAACCCGGCCTCGAGGCGCGGGTCTCGCGCGAGGAGTACGAGCCGCTCGAGGGGCTGGTCGACGCCGACGACGTGACGTTCGGCGACGCGGAGGTGTACTACCGGCCGGCGGAGTCGACCGGGGGAGACGCGAGCGACGAAACCGACCTCGAGGACCGCCGGTTCGCCATCGTCGTCGAACGCGACGGCGAAAGCGAGACCGCGGTCTGTCTCCCGCTGGCCTACTCGATCGGCGAGGCGCGGCCGGTCCTCGAGCGTGCGCTCGTCGACGAGGAACTGCTGATCCGGGTGCGCGCCGAGACGGACGAGGAGAACCGGTGGGTCACGTTCTCCCACGAGGATCCGTCGCTGTTCCTCGAGGAGGCGGACGTGCGACGATGGCGAAACGAGGAGTGACGTCGTCCTTCGAGGCCGTTTCGCCCGAAACCGGGATCGACCGGCGGGCGACGGTTAGCTCTCTTCTTCTTCCTCTTCTTCCTCTTCCTCCCGCAACTCCTCGCTCGCTTCGCGGACCTCGCGCATCACGCTCGAGATGCGCTCTTCGGCCTCGAGTTCCTCCTCGACGGAGAGGTCGACGCCCTCGACCTCGAGCAGGAACTTGGCGACCTCGGTCGACTCGTACATGACGTCGTCGAGTTCCTCGGCGGTGAAGAAGTCACACATCGCGCCGTAGAGGAAAGTCGCGCCGGCCTTCCGGACCTTCTCCTCGAAGGAGGCCCGCGCCTGGTTGACTGCCTGCGGGGTATAGGTGTCGGTCATGAAGGGCACGAGTTCGGGCAGGTTCTCGCCGATCTTGGTCATCTCGACGCCCGTCTCGGTCCGGAAGTCCGAACAGAGGCGAGCGATGGCCCACTCGCGGGCCGTGATGTACGTGCGGTCCCGGAGGAACTCGTTGACCCGGTCGTACTGGGCCCCGTCCATCTTCTTGAAGCGGGCGTACTTCCGAACGTCTTCCGGCACGTCGTCGTCCTGCGGTTCGGGGTCCGGTACGCCGGGCATCGAATCATTGCTGCTCTCGGTTGCCGATTCGGTCGCGTCCGGGTTCGTAGCTGCCGACTCATCGTCTACGTCGCCCGAGTCGTCGGCATCCGCCGGTCCCGGGTTGTCGGCATTGGACCGATCCGTCGTCTCGTTCCCGTCCATGGAGGGCCATTGCCAAACGGACGGCAAAAGGATTCCCCTCCCCGGCGGGTGAAACTTGTGGGACCTTGTAACGGTTTGTCGATACGGCTAAGTGTATCACAGAACCCGTCATATGAAATTCGAAGAAGATCAGTACAGGGCCAGCAGGGAAAGGTAACAGTTGAATTCACTGACAGCTATCAAGAGCACTGTGCTGACTCGATGGAAACGCTGCTACTCCATGTGGGTTAAACCAACATGGGGCGCAAGAGCCGACCTGTATTCCGTGCCTCAGAACACGTCGTACTGACTGGTCCGTGTACGAACGAAGCCGAGTCATGGGCGGTACAGCCCGGGTACCGCATCTCGCGGCATCCGGGAAAGCCCGAATAGATGGATCTCTGTTTCATGCGCTGGCGTCCTGGGTGAACAGACCATGTACCTCGGAATTGATGTCCATAAACGGTACGCACAGGTGGCAGTAATGGGTGACGCTGGAAAGATCGTTGAAGAAGTTCGCGCCGAGAACGCGAACCTCTTCGACGGGCCAGAAATAGCTGGGCTCGCCGTGGTCAGCGGCCGTATGTTTAAGATAGTGGAGATTGAACTCGTGTCTCTCTATTCGGTATCTCGCTAGATAATGCCGTGGAAATTAACTGACCGTTCCATTTGTACGATAAATATCTTAACGTATATATTATAATACTTATATATTATAATTAAAAATATAGTAGAAATAGAATAAATTTATATACTATGAGAAATTATTAATGGATATGAACGCATCCAACAGCGAATTTCGAGAAGTAGTTTCCAAACGGGATGAAATTCTCGCGTCGCTTTTTAACAGTCCTAAGACCAAACCAGAACTCGTCTCAACAATCGGTAAGTCACGATCTACAATTAACAGAGCCATCGATTCACTCACAGAAAATCACTGTGTCAAAAGGACCGAGGACGGAGCTTATTGCGTCACCCAAACCGGAAACCTAGCACTTCGAACCCACCAAGAATTCAAGGATAGGATGGGCACTCTCTCGAATTCAGATGACATCATCAATGCGATTTCCCCCCAATTCGAACTGGGCTATGAGTTCTTGAAGGGTGTTAAAACGTTAGAGGCGGAAGACGGTGTTCCAGAATTAGCTCTATCGAAAAGCAATGAGATCATTAGTGGTTCAGATGAATTTCGTGGACTGGTAGGAGTTTGGTTTTCATCTTATCCAGAAATCCTACTGAGTGAAGTGAAGGAAAACGACTTAGAACTCGAGATTGTCACCAATGCCGAACTTATTGAATCGCTATATCAAATCAATGAGGATCCCATTTCAGAACTCCTCTTGCACGAAAACACGACCATCTTAGCTGCTGAATGCGAAATACCAGAGTCGGTTTGGCTAACTGATGGCCCCTCAGGTAAACACTCTGGTATCACTGTTCACTCACGGGGAGGAATCATCGGAGTTTTGATTAATAATCGACAGTCTAGTGTCCAGTGGGTAGAAGAAATCTACAGTGAGTACAAAGGTATGGCGACTCAAGAACTTACAGTTGCCGACTTCAACACCAGTTAATAAAAAAAAAAAACAAACTGAATGTGTGTCATATGTGAATGTTGTATTGGGCCCGTTTGAACCAGCCCAGACCGATTGCTTGGATTTACAGCGGAAATCATGGTTCAGACTGACTCAACTGATGACGCCTTGGGAGGTTCTGAGATTACCGGGATATTACCGTCCTGATTATATTGGGATTGGTAACTAACCTCACCTCATACGGTATTCGTGAGAAAGACGACTGACCGGTAGGATAGTCGTCAATCAAAACTCAGTTTGCAGACCTGTTTGGCTATCAAATCACTAAAAGAGCGAGTGGAATCAATACTGTGTGAAGATTCCTATAACACCCTTGATAATACGGTTACACTCATGTTGCGGGTCGGCGACGAAGGCTTATCATTATCAAACATTGACTGGACGGTCGAATATGACTTCTTGGGTAAATCCTGCCGGCAGGAGATTAAGCGAGCTGGAAGGCTGATGCACTTCGACCAAGACGAGGAAGAAGATTTTTCGGGACAGTACATCCTCCAAATGACCGACAATGAAGCAGACAAATTTGGTTACCGGCCTTGGAGTCTTGAAAAGAATATGATAGATACCCGACACGAGCGACGTAAATGACTTAACCGAAAATTGTCTCGTCGTCCCCACTATTGGAAATATACAGCAGAATCAGGCTCCAACTATTGAGAGAAATGGCACAGAGTGTGAAAATGATCTTCTTCTGAATATTATTCCGGTCGATAAAGTAAATAATATTTGAATTTTTAGTATGGTACGTAGTATGAAGCGAACACACCGACGGTCCATATTGAAGACAAGTGGAATTGCCTTGGTTGGAGGAACTCTAAGCTCATCTGTATCAGCAAGTAGCCGAGAAGTTGATGCCGAAGAACCCCCTGTCAGGTACTATGATATTGACGGGGGCATTTTCGTCGCCGCTATCGGTATTAAAGAACTTCTACCCGAACATATCGAACAAACTCGGCAAAAAGCAGTTAGCGAGTTTGTTTCTCGTGACGATCCCGGTGTCATGTCCTCAGGAGGATCCGAGTACCTATTACTCAGTTCGGCAGAGGCCTCAATGACTGCTGAATCACCTACCAGAAGTTCTCTGGTAGGATATTCTCTTCAATTTGAGAATGGGTATCCACGGGAGCGGAAGTTTAGGATTCCATCTAATGCATCAGAAGAGGCGCGACAGAGGTATATTCGGGATGCTCTAAGTGAACTTGAACAGAATATTGTAACGGTCGACAGTGGTGATGTCGTCGACGCAGATCCCGGTTGGGGAGATCCCCTTTTCTTCGCAGTCGATGAAGCTGATGTTGGATCTGGCGACGAAGATGAGGGCATTGCTTTCCCCTTTGACTACTATGGAAAGTTCAATGGTGAATTTGCCCTATATGGAGGAAGAGAGACAAACGAAGAAAACCAGGAATATGGCTGTACAATCGGCTGTACCCAGGTACCTGGATCCGACATGGATAACAGCAATTATGATGGTAGCAGCTACGAAACGGAATGCGAGATTTCACCTTACGGACCATCTGATCTTCCCACCATAACGGATTGGGGGCCAGACGAAGACAACACAACGTATATTGGTAATGTTAGTGTAGATGAGATTTCCTTTGGTGCAGACGCTGGAGGACCTTACGGAGAGGTCACTATCTCTCCTAGTTCAACAGATGTAAGTGCTCAGTACGACGAAACAAACTTCGCAGATGACGGCCCGATCAAGACCCTTTATGAGATCGAAGGAGCAGACGAAGACACGGTGCAAAAACTAGGGAACTCTGCTGTATTTATAACAGACCCTGACAATACTACTATCTGTGATGTATCTCTCACCTGTGCATTTTCTGAAGGAGCCGGTGACTGGCCTAATTCAGAGACGCTCTCGGAAAACATCCGCCGATGGGATCTAGATGAGTAAAAGATAGCATACACTTTCATTTGTTTTTCCCTCTTTGAAAACTCTATTCCCTTAATTCTCAGCAAAAATCCCAATTCTCGGTGATTATTTTAATCAGATTATTCGTCTCCAGAGTTGATTGCTGATTCAATACCTAAAAAGAATCCGTTAATGATAATGAAAAGTCCAGTTATAAGCAATATAGTGACAATCGATATCCCAGTAACACCCAGCGTACTATCTATAAATGAATATTTAGGGTAAGCAATTGAAAATCCTAAATATACAACTATAATTCCGAAAACTACCATCCCTGTAGGTTTCAAATAATTCATGTGTATTTGTTTCGTTTATAACCATTGTGGTTGGAGGGGTAAAAGGTCATCGGGAACTACGATTCGGTTTCGGGATCGGAACTTTCTCCCACAATAATCACATTCTCAGTACTATTAACTGAACAAATCGTTCGTAGCAGCTCTTCGCTACCGAGTTCATCCTTTCCGGGTGTCTCAGGGGTTATCATGCCTACAAGCATACCTTTGCACTAATCCCACCTTAAGCCATTTCTCGCACAACATTGTTCATGCTACAAAAACCATCACCAATTGATAATTTCAACATATCGTGAACAGATCGTCAAAGATTGAATTCTTTGTCTGTGGTGAATCGCCATATGGAGTTGGATTTGGCTAGCTCACGACATGCTTGATATTATAAACGGCAGATATTAGAACGATTTCACGGCACTCTCAGTACCAGCTTCGCGCACGTATCGCGTCGCCGAGCGTGCGCTTGATCCCGCTCACTACCGCTACAAATTGAATTGGATCTCGCACAGCATTTGCGCTGTGTATTCATTACTGCTCTACCGACACCCTCGATAGATGATATAAAACCCGTGTCAGTCCGCATCTCTACTGATCGTCGCTCGATGACGCATCAGGTCCAACCACGACCGCCCCGCAATTGCACCGGAAACGACGGACAGTCGTCCGTGTTAGAGCTCGAGCCGTCGGTGTTCCTCCCAGGTTCGTTCGTCGAGGACGACGACCTCGTCCTCGCCGAAGACGTAGAGGTAGTCGTCGACGTACATCGCGCGGGCCCCGTGGCCGCCGACGTCGACGCGGGCGACCTCCTCGAGTTCGCCGCCCTCGTAGCCGAACACGTAGCTGTCGTCGCTACCCGGGACGAAGAAGACGTCGTGGGCCTCGTCCTGCAGGAAGGCGGTGTGCGTTCGACTCACGTCGCTGTAGCGTTCGTCCTCGAGGATCCGCGAGTCGAGTTCGACCGGGTCGTCGCGGTCGCTGACGTCGAACAGCGTCACCTTCGGCTGGCGGTCCTCCTGGCCGACGCCGAGCACGAGGTCGTCGGAGAGCGGGTGGAGGTACTCCGAGAAGCCCGGCAGTTTGAGTTCGCCCTCGACGACGGGATCGGTCGGGTCCGAGAGATCGAGCGTGTAGAACGGATCGATCTCGCGGAAGGTGACGACGTGGCCCTCGTCGCCCTCGAAGCGCACGGAGTAGATCCGCTCGTCGACCCCCAGACCGGTCACTTCGCCCGTAATCTCGAGATCCGAGTCGAGGACGTAGACGTCGTTCTCGGAGTCGATGCCGTGGCTTCGCGGAATGGTGGTCGCGATGCGGACGTGATCGTCGTGTTCGTCCATCGAGAACTGGTTCAGCGGCGTTCCCGGCACCTCGCCGTGTTCCTCGGCGCGCAGGTCGCCGTCGATCCCGATGCGGACGATGCCAGTCGTCGTCAGTTCCCGGTGATGGGCCTCGACGTGGGCTTCGAGGCCGTCGTCGAACTCGCGCTGGAGTTTCTCCCGTTCCTTCTCGTCCATCCGGTCGAACCAGTCGTCGATGATCTCGCGCATCTCGATCTCCTTCGCGCGCTCGGAGATGTCGAGGTCCTCGAGCGCGGCCGCCCGTTCGCGGGTCTCGGCGTCGACCAGGGCGGAGCCGTTCTCGCTCGTCACGTACGACTGCAGCAGTTCGTACTGGGAGGTCGTGCGAGTGTACGAGAGGTAGATCGCGTTCTCGGAGACGTAGGTCGCCGACAACCCGCGGGAGCCGACGACGCTCTCCTGGCTCTCGAGGCTTCCCGTCTCGGGATCGACCCGGGCCGCGGTGTAGACCGCGTCCGCGTTCGCGGGTGCGTCGGGCCGCACGACGTCAGTACACTCGACGGCGCGGTCGCCGTAGGGTTCGATCGGACACGGATCGCTACCCGGACGATCGACGAGCACGAGGTAGAGGTCGCCGTCGTAGAGCCGCGCCGTCTCGATCTCCGCGCCGAGGTCTTCGCGCCACAGGCGGTCGGGATCTGCCGGATCGCTTACGTCGTAGCCGGCGGCCGCATCGTCGCCGAGGACGACGAGTGTGTCTTCGACGAGCAACAGGTCGCCGGACAGCGGGATCGACGCAACGGGTTCGGGGTCGGCGGGGTCACTGACGTCGACGACGCTCGTCTCGCTCCAGCGCGAGGTGTACCGGTAGTCGGCGTAGTAGACCGACTGCCCGTCGGTCTTCAGGACGTCCGGTTCGTCGAGGGCTTCCTCCTGGACGTTCGTCTCGGAGTGGCGGCGTTCGTCGGTCGTCTCCCTGCTCGAGGTGGTGTACGCCTCGTCGGCGGCGTCGTCGGGGGCACCACCGGCGGCTGCGTCCTCCTCGACTTCGACGTCGTCGGCCACGTCGTCGCTCCCGCGGACGATCGGCGGACCGCCGAGCGTGACGGCCCGCGATCGGTCCTGCCGGAAGTACTGTTCGAACTCCGATTCGGACTCGAACGTCGTCAGTTCCGGCTCGCTCGAGTCGCCGAGCGGTCCGGCTGTCGTCGAGTCGGCGGCGTTCGCGTCGGCAGCCAGCCCCGCGAGGCCGGCACCGACGACCGACCCCACGAGCAGCGCCGCGAAGGCGATGGCGATCAACGTCGTTCTGTCGCTCATATCTCCGGGGACGATACGCCGAACTAATACGGTAGCGCAAGGTGAAACGTGCGTTTCAGGCAACCTCGAGGCGTGGGGTTGGCCGTAAACTCTCGACGCATCACCTCGAGTTCGACCGAATTTAAGTCCGTGAAGGATGTTCGGTAGTATATGACACAGACGCCAGTCGTCGCGAAGGCGGTTCGAACGCCACAGGGCAAAGAAGACGGCGCGTTCGCGGACCTCCGAAGCGAGGACCTCTCGGTGCCGCTGATCGACGAAATCCTCGCCGAAACGGGGCTCTCCGGCGAGGAGATCGACGACCTGATGTGGGGCTGTGCCCAGCAGCGCGGCGAGCAGGGCAACAACGTGGCGCGGGTCATTTCGCTCCTCTCGGAACTCGGCGAGAGCGTCCCCGCGACGACGATCAACCGCTGGTGTGCCTCGTCGATGCAGGCGGTCATCTCGGCGGCGGACGCCATCGCGGCCGGCAACCGCGACGCCATCATCGCCGGCGGGGTCGAGAACATGAGCCGCGTCTCGATGGGGGAGAACACCCACAACGTCCACCCCAAGATGGCCGAACTCTACAACATGGGCGAACTCCAGATGGGGATGACCGCCGAGAACGTCGCCGAGGAGTTCGACATCAGCCGCGAGCAGCAGGACGAGTACGCGGCCCGGAGCCAGCAGCGCGCCGTCGAGGCGACCGAGGAGGGTCGGTTCGACGACGAAATCGTCCCGATCGAGACCGACGATGGCATCGTCTCCAAGGACGAGGGCATCCGTCCCGGCACGACCCCCGAGAAACTCGCCGAATTGCCGACCGTCTTCAAGTCCGACGGCACCGTCACGCCCGGCAACGCCTCCCAGATCTCCGACGGCGCGTCCGCCCTGCTGGTCACCAGCGAGGCCTTCGCCGAGGAGCACGGCCTCGAGATCCTCGCCGAGGTCGGGATGAACAACGTCGCCGGCGTCGACCCGACGATCATGGGCATCGGTCCGGTGCCCGCGACGCGGGGCCTGCTCGAGCGCAACGGCCGCGACATCGACGAGTACGACCTCGTCGAACTGAACGAGGCCTTCGCGAGCCAGTCGATCTACTCCCGTGACGAACTCGGCATCGATCCCGAGATCTTCAACGTCAACGGCGGTGCGATCGCGATCGGTCACCCGCTCGGGGCGTCCGGCGCGCGCCTCCCCGTCACGCTGATCCACGAGCTTCAGAAGCGTGGCGGCGGCCTCGGTCTGGCGACGCTGTGTGTCGGCTTCGGACAGGGTGCGGCGATCGAGTTCGAGGTCAACTGAGGCGGCCGTTCGGGGCCTTTTGGTCCAGGTTTTGCGAGCCCGCTCGGGAGCGAAGTGAGCGAAGTGAGCGGAGCGAGCAGAGCGAGCAGAGCGGCCGAGACAAAAGGTGATCGCGGCAGGGTGCGGCGATCGAGTTCGAGGTCCACTACCCCCAGTTTGGCCGGTCGTTTAGTACCCTCGAGCCGTAGCGGGCGTATGAGCAGGCTCCTGTTGGCCGTCATCGTCGGGATCCCGGCCGCCTGGCACCTCGGCCTGACGGCGTTCACCTACTACGACGCCGGGAGAGTCGGCCTCGAGCCCCGCGCGAAGTGGGCCGTGATCGCCTTTCTCGTCCCGCTGTTCGGCTTTTTCATTTACCTGTTCGAGCGCAGCGAGCTGTCCTACGATCCGGAGACCGATCCCTACCGGGGGAAGAACTTCAACATCCATCCCTCGCGGGCCGACGACGCGCCACTTCCGTCCCGCGGTGACGATCGGTTGTCGCCGGAAGACGAGATGACGGAAGAGCGGGAGCAGGAACGGGACGGGACCGACGGGCGCGAGCGTGGCCCTCGAGACGGGGAGAGGAGCGAGTCGACCGACCCCAGATAGCGTTCTTTCGGTGCATTGGCGCTCCCGTGCTTTCGAGGTCGGTAGCTGCGGGCTCGAGCGCTGCGCGACCAGTCGATCGGTGGCCCATCAGCGAGTTATCGATCGGTGGGTGTGTAGAAACATCGAAATCAAATACCTATATTCGTACGGTCATATATTCGGGGGTAGAGAAGAGACCTCGATTCAGTAGGTCCTGGTATGTGGATCGCTTAGTCCCTAAGAACGGCAAACAATCCACGAAAGTGGTGGGAAAAGTCGATCGAGTGTCTAAAGATCAAAATTGCTGGAAAAGCCTTCAATAGGGGTTTTGAGGTGGTTTTGTATATAGTGGTCTCGATGAGGATTCACTTCTAATAATATAACTGTATTCTGTGATATTTGTCTAATAGTTCATTATATGATATTCTGTGGATGTCGTATTCCCGATATCAGTCCCCAGTCCCCAGTCCCGTGCGAACAGTGAACATACATATATCAGCGTATCGTAACCCGGCCCATGGGTTCGCCTTCAGTGCTCGAGGAGCCGCGGGCCATCGACATGCACGCTCACCAGCCGACCAGCGAGTTCCTCCACGACGCCGGCGGGCAGATGATGCGCGACGCTGCCGACAGGTTCGGCACGGAACTCGAGACCGACACCTACGAGAACATGCTCGAGGAGTACCGCGCCGCGGGGGTCGACCGGGCCGTCCTGCTCGGGTGGGACGCCGAGACGAACACCGGGAACCCGCCCGTCCCGAACGACTACGTCGCCGAGGTACGCGACGAGTACGACGACTTCTTCGTCGGGTTCGGCTCCGTCGACCCGCTGAAAGACGACTGCGTCGAGGAGGCGATCCGCTGCGTCGAGGATCTGGACCTCTCGGGGTTCAAGTTCCAGCAGATCGCTCAGGGGTTCGACCCCTCCGATCCCGAACACGAGAACCTGTGGTCGACCATCGAGGATCTGGGCGTTCCCGTCGTCTTCCACGGCGGCAACTCGACGCTCGGGGCGTGTTCGCCCGGCGGTCGCGGCCTGAAGATCAAGTACGGCAACCCCATGCTGATCGACGACGTGGCGGCGAACTACCCCGAGTTGCGGATTCTCATCGCCCACCCCGCCTACCCCTGGGAGAAAGAACAACTCGCCATCTGTCAGCAGAAGGGTAACGTCTACATGGACCTCTCGGGGTGGATGCCCCGCTACATCGACGATCAGGTGCTTCACTACGCGAAGACGCTGCTGTCGGACACGGTCATGTTCGGCACCGACTACCCGATGCTCGAGCCCGGACCATGGCTCGAGCAGTTCGCCGAACTGGACTTCGACGAGGAGGTTCAGCGGAAGATCCTCTGGGAGAACGCCCACGAGTTCTTCGCGGAATGCGGGATCTCGATCGACTGACGGTCGTTCGTCTCGTTCGAGACCCACCCTGACCCTGTCTCCGGCCCCGACCCCGGCCCAAACCTCGTCCTACGAGTGGGCGAGGTTGATCTCGATCTCGTTGGCCGCCCCGAGCAGGAGGTCCGGGAGTTCGTCGGTCAACAGTTCACCCCGCAGGCGGTTGGCGGGCCCGGCGACGCTGATCGCGCCGACCGCCGTCCCGTCCTCCTCCCTGACCGGCGCGCCGACCGCGTGAACGCCGGCGACCGACTCCTCGCGGTTGAACGCGTAGCCGCGCTCGCGGATCGCCTCGAGTTGCTCGAGCAGTTCGTCGCGGTCGGTGATCGTCCTGTGAGTCTGGCCCGCCAATCCGTGCTCGTCGAGGATTTCGGCGACGCGCTCCTCCCGGAGGAACGCCAGGATCGCCTTCCCGGCGGCGAACTGGTGCAACGGCGTCCGTCGACCGATCCGGGCGTGGGTCTTGACGGAGTGTTTCCCCTCCGCACCGTAGACGTGGACGCCCAGCCCGTGCTCCTCGAGCACGAACCAGACCTTCTCGTTCGTCTCCGCGGCGAGTTCGTCCACCTTCGGCCTGGCGACCTCGACGACCGGCCGGCGGTTCCGCGCGTGGACGCCGTAATCCAGGAACCACGTACTGAGCCGGTAGTCGTCCCCCTCGCGGACGAGTAACCCGCGCTCCTCGAGGGTCCGCAGGTGCCGGTGAACCGTGCTCTTGGCGAGCCCGAGGTCGTCGGCGAGCGCGGAGACGCCCGCGCCGTCGCGCTCCTTGAGCGCGTCGACGAGGTCGAACGCGGTCTCGACGGTTTCGACCGGTCGATGGGTCGACTCGTTTGCCATACGGTACCGATCATCTCGTCGTTACAAAAGCCTGTTCCCGCTACTCGAACGCAGCGCCGGGTGGCCGGTTCACTCCCCCGGTCGACTCGTTCAGGGCTCGTCTTTCACCAGCCGTTCCCGGCCGATGAACCGCGGCCGTTCGTCGATCGCCAGGAAGTTGTCGACGTCCTCGCGGGCCTCCTTCGCCTTGCCCTTGTCGGGGTCGTAGTCGCGGGATCCCTCGCTGCCGAGCGCGTCGTACAGTTTATCGAGGTCCTCGAAGTACAGTTCGGCGACGCCGTCGAACTCGGTGTTCTCGGGGTCGGTCGGCAGGATCGTGTTGTACTTCACGACGCCCTCGATCTCTCGGGCGATGGGGGTGTGGTTCTCCTGCCAGTAGTCGACGAACTCCTCGTGGCTCATCCCCTCCTGGCGGACGAGAAACGCCGAGTGCTTGTAGAGGCCGTCGGTATCGCCGTCGACCTCGTCTTTCTGGACGATCTCCTCGCCGATGAACCGCGGGCGCTCGTCGATCGCCAGGAAGTTGTCGACGTCCTCTCGTGCTCGGGCGGCGACATCCTTCGTCGGGTCGTAGTCCCGCGAGCCGGGGCTGCCCAGCGCGGCGTGGAGGTCCTCGAGGTCCTCGAAGTACAGCTCCGCAAGCCCGTCGAACTCGGCGTGTTCCGGCTCGGTGGGGAGCACCTGCTGGTAGCGAACGACGCCTTCGATCTCCCTCGCGATCGGCGTGTGTTCGGTCTGCCAGTAGTCGACGAACTCCCCGTGGGACATGCCGTCCTGGCGGACCAGGAGTGCGACGTGCTTGTACATAACAAGCGAATATCGTTCACAGTATAATAAACGTCGGGGGCGGGACCACAATTTATGATCGTCGGTTTGGTAGGAGTACGCATGACGTTCGACGACCGTTCGTTCATGGAGGGCACCCGCGGGACCCAGGCCGTCGACTGGGAACAGCGGATCGACACACAGCGGCTCCGCAGGGAGCGCAAGGAACGGGCCCTCGAGCGACTCCGGGACACCGATCTGGGCGCGATGCTCCTGCTCTCGGACCCAAACATCCGGTACGTGACGGGGCTGGCGATGACCGGCGGCAGCGGGGCCGACCATTACACCCTGTTGACCGAGGCGGGCGACGTCGTCCACTGGGACACCGCCGACCACGCGAGCAACCAGCGGTTCAACTGCCCGTGGCTCCACGACATCCGGTACGCCTGTCCCGGACTCGGGAACGTTCCCCGCGCCTCCGGCCGGGACTCCGCGCGCCGGTTCCTGCTCGAGACGATGGCCGAGGGCGTCGCCGAGGCGGCGGCCGAGTACGGCGTCGCCGACGAGAAACTCGGTGTCGACGTCGGTAACCGCGGGTTGCTCGAGGCCCTCGAGGGAGAGGGGCTCGAGACGGACGTCGAGACCTGTACCGCAGTCATGGAGGACGCCCGCAAGGTCAAGACGGAGGACGAGATCGAGTGCCTCCGGCAGGTCGCCGCCATCTGCGAAGCCGGCTTCCAGCGGATCACCGAGGCCGCGAAGCCGGGGATGCGCGAGAACGAGGTGTGGGGCGACGCAGTCCAGGAACTGTGGCGCCACGGCGCGTTCGTCGGCGGGGGCTACCTCACGTCGGGACCGAACACGTGGCCGAAACACCAGGCGAACACCACGGACCGCGCCATCCGGCCGGGCGATCTCGTCTACGCCGACTTCTACAACGTCGGCTACCTGGGCTATCGCTCCTGTTATTACCGTACGTTCTCGATGGGCGAACCGACCGAGGAACAGAAAGAAGCGTACGAGACCGCCCGGGACAACCTCTACGACGTCCTCGAGCGCATCGAACCCGGCGCGACCACCGACGAGATCGCACAGGGGTTCCCGGACATGGAGGGCGAACACGCCGACTACTACGACGCCGACGAGCACTGGCAGCTGACGACCAACCACTGGGCCCACGGGCTCGGACTCCAGCTCTACGAGGTACCGCTGATCTGGCGGGGGCTCTCGCCCGATCACCCGATCGAGATCGAGGAGGGGATGACGATGGCCGTCGAGACCCAGGAGCCCGCGGGCCGTCAGGGGGTCCGCGTCGAGGAGATGGTCGTCGTCCGCGAGAACGGCGTGGAGATCCTGAGCCAGTGGCCGGTCGAGGAGATCACGGCGATCGACTACTGATCACTGGCCCGAACTATTTGGTCGCGCAGGACGAACGGCCACTATGCAGCTCGGGACTGGCCTCTTTACCGCCCAGCAGCGACCGGACGACGACCGCGGGACGGCCGACCGCTACGACGAGATCATCGAGTTGACCCGCGAGATCGAGGCCGCGGGGCTCGACAGCGCGTGGGTCTCGGAGCACCACTTCGCCGAGGACGAGTACCTCTCGGGAACGATGCCGACGCTCGGCGCGATGGCCGCGGCCACCGACGACCTCGAGATCGGGAGCTGTGTCGCCCTCGGGCCGCTGTACGACCCGATCCGGCTCGCGGAGGACGCCGCGACCGTCGACGCGCTCGCGGACGGGCGACTCACGCTCGGGCTCGCGATCGGCTCGAACCCCCGCGAGTTCGACGTCTTCGGCGTCCCACGAGACGAGCGGGCCGAACGTCTCGCCGACCTCGTCCCGTTCCTGCGGGGCGCCTGGAGCGAGGACGAACTCGGCTACGACGCCGAGTTCCACGACGTGCCGACGGACGTCCGGATCACGCCCGGCCCCGTCGACGGCGACGTGCCGATCATGCTCGGGGGCGCGGCCAAGCCCGCGGTCCGCCGGGCGGCACGGATCGGGGACGCCTGGTGTGCCCCCTCGTCGCTGTCGGTCGAGGGCGTCCGCAAGCGCGTCGAGGACATCCGCCGGGTGCGCGACGAGGAGGGGATCGACGGCGAGTTTACGATCTACGTCCTCCAGCACGGCTGGGTCGGCGACTCCCGCGAGGAGGCCTGGGAGGCGATGCGGGACGGCTACTTCTACCTCCAGCGCCGCTACGCCGAGATCTTCTCCGGCGAGTCGGTCGACGAACTCGAGGCCGAGCGCAAGCGCGAGTTGAAAGAGGGGGCGATCTTCGGCACGCCCGAGGGGGTCCGCGAGGAACTCGAGACCTATCGCGAGGCGCTCGGCGACGACGTCCATTTCATCCTGCGGACCTACTACCCGGGCGTCGACACCGAGGCGACGGTTGACTGCGTCCATCGGCTGGGCGACGAGGTCGCGCCGGAGCTGTGATCAGCCGGTCTTGTAGACGCCGCGAGCGTCCGCGACCAGCGTCCCCACGGCGTCGCCGTCCCCACGGGGTCCCCGGTCGCCGTCGTCGGCCGCGTAGACGTCCACGTCGACCACGCCGACGTCGCTCCCGCAGCGGACGACGTCGCCCTCGGCGTAGAGGTCTCCCGTCCCCGCCGACAGGTAGTCGATTCGCATGTCGACCGTCGGCACCGGCTGCTCGACCTCCGAGACCAGTGCCGCGCCGCCGACCGTGTCCGCGAGCGTGAACGTGACGCCGCCGTGGGCCATCAGTTCGTCCTCGTTCCACGAGAGATCCTCGGTCATCTCGAGGTGGCCCTCGGCGTGGCCGTCGGCGCACTCGGTGATCTCGATGCCCAGCAGGGACGCGAAGGGCATCCCCTCGAAGAAGGCCTCGATATCCATACCCACAGTCCTGCACAGCGGACAATAAAAGTTCAGGCGCGCCGACCTATCGGCCCTGCCACTCCGGCTCCCGGTCCTCGAAGAAGGCGTCGATCCCCTCGTTCTTGTCCTCGGTCGCGAACAGTTGCGCGAACAGTTCGGCCTCGTACTCGATGCCGCTCTCGAGGTCCATCCGCGACCCCGCCTTCACGGCCTCCTTCGCGAACTCGAGGGCGACGGGGCTGTTCGCGGCCATGGATTCGGCCAGTCCGTACACCGCTTCGTCGAGGTCGTCGTCGCTGTCGCAGACGATATCGACGAGGCCGATCTCGCGGGCCTCCTCGACCTCGATCAGGTCCCCCGAGAGGATCAGCCGCATCGCCTGCCCCTCCCCCACGAGGCGGGGCAGGCGCTGGGTACCGCCGCCGCCGGGCATGATCCCGAGGGTGATCTCGGGCTGGCCCACTTTCGCCCGCTCGTGGGCGATCCGGACGTCACACGCGGTCGCGAGTTCGCAGCCGCCGCCGAGCGCGTGGCCGTTGAGCCGGGCGATGACGGGCTGGCGGAGCTCGTCGACGACCTCGTACACCCGCGGCCGTTTCGAGGCCTCGCGTTGCTCTAAGGCGTTCCGCTCCCGTAACTCGCCGACGTCCGCGCCGGCGACGAAGGCCTTGGCCTCGTCCGCGCCCGTCAGTACGACGACGCGGACCTCGCTGTCCTCGATCGCCTCGAGCACGGTCTGCAGTTCCTCGCGGAGTTGCCCGTTCAGGGCGTTGCGCGCGTCGGGCCGGTACATCGTCACCGTCGCGACGCCGGCGACGCGGTCGCCGACCGTCGCGCGGACCGTCTCGCAGTCCGCGGCGGCCTCCTCGACGGCCTCCGCGCCGTCGACGCGATCACTCATCCCCGTCACCCCCGTCGACGTCGCCGCTGACGCCGACGATCTCGCCGTCCTCCCAGACGTAGAACCCCTCGCCGGTCTTCTTCCCCAGTTTGCCCGCGCGGACCTTCCGCTTGAGGACCTGCGGCGGCCTGAACCGCTCGCCCAGCTCCTCGCGGAGGTACTCGAGGATGTCCAGCCGAACGTCCAGGCCGACCACGTCGCCGAGTTCGATCGGCCCCATCGGGTGGTTGTATCCCAGTTCCATCGCGGCGTCGATGTCCCGTGGGTCGGCGACGCCCTCCTCGACCATGCGCATCGCCTCGACGCCCAGTGCGACACCAAGCCGCGAGGAGGCGAACCCGGGCGTGTCGGTCACCTCGACGGCCGTCTTGTCGATGTCCTCGACGAACTCGTGGGCCGTCGCGACCGTTCCGTCGTCGGTCTGTTCGGCGACGACGATCTCGACCAGGTCCATGATGTGGACCGGATTGAAGAAGTGCAGGCCGATCACGCGGCCGTCATGATCGGCGGCGCTGGCGATCTCCGTGACCGACAGCGACGACGTGTTGGTCGCGATGATCGCGTCGTCGTCGACCAGTTCCTCGACGTCCTCGAGGGTGTCCCGCTTCAACTCGAGGTCCTCGGGAACGGCCTCGATCACGAGGTCCGCGTCCGCGACTGCCTCCGCGAGGTGGGTCGTCCCCTCGATGCGGGCCAGCGCCGCGTCGGCCGCCTCGCGGGAGACCTTGTCGCGTTCGATCCCGCCCTCGAGGTTCTCCTCGATCGACTCGATGCCTTCCTCGACGAACTCGGGGTTGACGTCCCGGATCACGACCTCGTGGTCGGCCATCGCCGTCACCTGCGCGATTCCGTGACCCATGGTACCGGCACCCAGTACTGCGACGTGCATACGCCACACAACCCGAACGAGCCCCAAAGACGTTACTGTTCGTTCGACCGCCGGCGTGGGACGTGTCGACGGCACAAATATATGGCTCCGGAGGATACGCGACGAGCATGCGAGACGTCTATCTGGTCGGTGCGGGCCAGTCCCCGTTCGGGGCCTTCCCGGACCGGAGTTACCGGGACCTGTTCGCGGAGGCGTACCGGGCCGCGCGCGACAGCGTCGACCGCGGCCTCGAGGCCGCGGACGTCGACGAGGCCGTCGTCGGCACGCTGGGCGTCGGCGGCCGCCAGCTAGGGCTGTCGGGGCCGGCCGTGACCGAACACGTCGGCCTCCACAACGTTCCATGCTCGCGGGTGGAAAACGCCTGTGCGGCGGGCGGGTTCGCCGTCCGTAACGCGGTCCAGGCGATCAAGAGCGGCTTCGCCGACGTCGTCGTCGCCGGGGGGTACGAGGTGATGACCGACCTCTCGGACGACGTGACCAAGTACTGGCTCGGCGTCAGCGGCGAGACCGAGTGGGAACGGCTGACGGGAACGACGTTTTCGGGCCTCTACGCCCAGATGGCGAGCGCCTACATGACCGAGTACGGGGCCACCGCGGAGGACCTCTCGCGGGTCGCCGTCAAGAACCACGGTAACGGCGCGAAGAACCCGAAAGCGCACCTCGACTTCGAGTGTTCGCTCGAGGACGCCGTCGACGCGCCGACGGTCGCGGACCCCCTCAATCTCTACCACTGCTGTCCGACATCGGACGGGGCCGCGGTCGCCGTCCTCGCGAGCGGGGACGTCGTCGCCGAGTACACCGACGAGCGGATCCGGGTCGCCGGCGTCGGCGCGGCCAGCGAGCGGGTCGGCCTGGCCCAGCGCGACAGCTACACCGGCATCTCGGCCTCGCAGGTCGCCGCCGAGACGGCCTACGACCGCGCTGGCGTCGGCCCGGACGACCTCGACTTCGCGGAGGTCCACGACTGCTTCGCCATCGCGGAACTGATCGCCTACGAGGACCTGGGCTTTTGCGAGCCCGGAACCGCGCCCGAACTGCTCCGCGAGGGGCGCACCGACCCGGACGGCGACCTCCCCGTCAACACCTCCGGCGGCCTCAAGTCGAAGGGCCACCCCATCGGCGCGACCGGTACCGGCCAGGTCGTCGAGGCGTTCGACCAGTTGACCGGCCGGGCCGGGGATCGACAACTCGAGGACCCCCGGCCCCGGTACGGGCTGACCCACAACGTCGGCGGCAGCGGCGGCGCGTCGGTCGTCCACGTCTTCGAGCGCGAGCGCGAGGGGGTGGCGAGATGACCCTCGAGGTCGCGAGCGTCGGCGCGTACGCCCCGCGCTACCGGCTCCCCGCCGACGGCGTCGAGGAGGTCTGGGGCCAGTTCCACGGCGCGGGAATCTCCGAGACCGCCGTGCCAGCGGCCGACGAGGACGCGCTGACGATGGCCGCCGAGGCCGCGAGGCTCGCCCTCTCGGAGGGTAGCGTCGAGCCCGCGGACGTCCCGCGCCTGCTGCTGGCCACGACGACCCCGCCGCTCGAGGAGGGCGCGGTCGCCGCGCGGCTCGCGAGTTTCCTCGGTTGCGAGGACACGGTCGAAACGCGCACGTTCACCGCCGGGACGCGGGCCGGCGTCGACGCGCTGGCGACGGGGCTCGAGGGCGACGGGCCGGCCCTGGTCGTCGCGAGCGACGCGCCCCGCGGGGCGCCCGACGACGAGGTCGAACACGCCGGCGGCGCGGGGGCGGCCGCATTCCTCCTGACCGCGGACGGCGGGGGACCGATACGAGGTCGCGCCGAACGAACGGCGGCGACCCCCGGGACGCGGTTCCGCCCCGCGGGATCGGACGAGACGACCGGCCTCGGGATCGCGCCCTACGACCGGTCGGCGTTCACCGACGCGGTCGCGGCCGTCGCCGACGACCTCGAGGCCGATCTCGGGGACGCGGACGCCGTCGCGCTCCAGTCGCCGAACGGGAAGCTCCCCTACCGTGCTGCGGGCCCGCTCGGCGTCGAGACCGCCGCGATCCGGGAGGGGACGACCGTCCACGACCTCGGCGACACCGGTGCGGCCAGCCCCCTCCTCGGGTTCGCGAGCGCGCTCGAGGCCGGGGGCGAGTCCGTCGTCCTGATCGGCTACGGCGGCGACGGAGCGGCCGCGATCGCGTTCGACGTCGGGGACGTCGCGGTCGCGACCCGCCTCGAGGGCGCGGAGACGCTGTCCTACGGGGAGTACCTGCGGACCCGCGGCGATATTACGCCGGGAGAGCCGGACGGGGGCGGCGCGTACGTCAGCGTCCCCAGCTGGACGCGGACGCTCCCCCAGCGCCACCGCCTCGTCGCGGGCCGGTGCCGGGAATGTGGCGACCTCGCGTTCCCGCCGGAGGGTGCCTGTCCCGGCTGTAGCGCGTTCGAGGCCTACGACGAGGTCACGCTGCCGGGAACGGGGACGGTCGAGGCGGCGACGGTCATCGGCCAGGGCGGCGCGCCGCCGGAGTTCGTCGAACAGCAGGCCAGGGAGGGCGCGTACGTCAGTGCGATCGTGGCACTCGATGGGCCCGCCGTCGAGGACGGCCGCGACGGGAGCGCCGCGACGGTCTCGACGCCCGCGCAGGTCGGCACCGTCGGCGACGAGTCGGTCTCGCCAGGGGACCGCGTCGAGGCGACGATCCGCCGGATCTACACCCAGGAGGGCGTGACCCGGTACGGGTTCAAGATGCGACTCCTCGAGTAGCGCCCGCGCGATGCGTGTTCGAGTAACTCGAACGCAACGTCCGCTCGAGATTCCTCGTTCATAATTCGTCGCGGGGATTACACGGGCTGAATTACAGCGGTACGTTTGTATACCGGCGGGGCGAGCGCGTCGTTCACGGACCGGAGACGGTTTCGTTCGAGTGACTCGAACGGATTCCTAGAGGTCCGCGGCCGATTCCGTCCGCCCGACGGTCACGGCGTCGATTTCGGAGGTCTCGAGCACTATCGGCCGGGTCGACTCGATTCGGACTGGCCTGGATCCGGGCCGGTTGTGGTCTCGTTCCCGCTATTCGAACGGATCGGGAATGTCGGGCGAGCGACGATACGGAGCCCGGATCACGAGGTCTGGGAGTACTCCTCGACCCACTCCTGGAGGGTGATCCCCATCGTCGCCTGCGTGATCGCGTTCGAGGAGGCGGAGTTGGCGCTCTTGACGAGTTCGGCCTCGAGGGTTCGGTCGGGGACCTCCCCGAGGAAGTGGGGGATCGCCCGCTGGACGGCGAGCGGACAGCCGACCTCGTGGGCCAGCGCGTACCCCGAGATGGAGTGGGGGATCGTCTCGCCGCCGTAGCGCGGGTCGGGGTCGACGAGGTCCTCGTCGACGTGGTCGGTGTACTCGTAGCACTTCCCGACGTCGTGCAGCAGGCACGCGGCGACGATCGTATCCGTGTCGGGATCGGCACCGTGGAACTCCCGCTGTTCGCGGGCGGCCTCGAGGGCGATGCGGGCGACGCCCCGGACGTGCTCGACGTTCGTGACCTCGTGGATGTTCCAGGCGTAGGGGACGTCCTCGACGTGTCGCCAGCCCCCGCGTCGGAGGCCGAGCGTCCACGCCTCGACGACGCGGTCGGCGAGATCGGTGTCGTCGATGCGCTCGAGTTCGGGAAAGGCGTCGCGTATCTGGGTATCGTAATCGGATTCGGACATGATTCGAGTTCAGCGTGGAACGGTCGTCTCGTCGACGGTACCTCGACGGGTCGCCGGGTTCGGTTCGGATGGCACGTTCGGACGCACGCACATAAATCGTACCCCCGGGGATCACAGCGGCTCGCCGTCGACGAACAGCCGCTTCCCGGCCTCCCGTTCCGCGGCGTAGCCGTCGTAGTACTCCATCAACTGGAACAGCGTGCCGGTCGGGTTCTCGGGCGAGACGAACGCCTCGCCCCAGCCGTCGAACTCGGCGCGGTCGACGACCGACACGCCGCGGTCGGACAGGGCCTCGACCGCCGCCTCGAGGTCCGCGACCTCGAGCGTGACGTGGTGGAGCCCGGGGCCGTGGTCCTCGAGGAAGCCGGTGAGAAACGACTCCGAGCCGTCCTCGGGGGCGACGAGTTCGAGCCGCGAGGCGTCGCCGAGGACGTACGTGGCCCACGTGAACGACCCGTACTCGCTTCCTTCCTCGTGGATCTTCTCGCACCCGAGCGCGAACAGGATCGGCTCGGCGTCGTCGATCGATTCCACCGCGATACCGACGTGATCGACCCGCGTCGCTGGCATCGCTGGCTGCGCGGCCATGACTCGAGTACCACGAGCGGCCCACATAGATCTTGGGTATCGTTTGCACTCGTCGCGGGTCGAGTGACCACACCGCACCGATAGAACGAAGTTCGGGGCCGTCGATGCCGGGAGTGTATGATCACGATGGTGGAGCTACTCGTCCGCAAGGACGGGTACAGCCACGCGGAGTTCGTCGAGCGGTGGCAGGGCGACCACGCCGAGATCGCTCGTGAACTGCCCGGCCTGCAGCGGTACAGCACGTCCGTACCGACCGACCCGGAGGCCGTCGAGTACGACGGCGTCCTCGAGTTGACCGTCGAGGACGAGGCGGCGCTGAACGAGGCGTTCGCCTCCGACGTGGGTCGGGAGGCGCAGGCGGACGCCGCGGAGTTCGTCGACGTCGGGGCCGGCCCGCGGCTGATCGTCGAGGAGACGGTCCACGTCGACGAGACCGCGACCGAGACGGGCCGATGACGACCACGGCCCACGAACTCGTCGCGACCCTCGAGGAGTTGGGCGTCGAGTACGTCTTCGGCTACCCGGGCGGCCGCGCCATCGAGTTGTTCGAGCACCTCCCCGACTCCGACGTGACGGTCGTCCGCCCCCGCGACGAGCGCGAGGCGAGCGTCATGGCCGAAGCACACGGCCGCCTCACGGGGCGACCGGCCGTGCTCACCGGCCAGGGCCCCTGGATCGGCAGCCTCGGGGCGATCGGCCAGATGGAGGCCCGGCTGGCGTCCTCGCCGATGGTCGTGCTCACCGAGGCTTCCGAACGCGGCGAGTACTCGACGCTCGCCCCCTACCAGCAGTCCCGCGGGGATTACGGCGGGCTCGGCTTGCCCGACATCCTCGAGGGGATCACCAAGGAGTGGTGGTTCCCGCGGACGCCCGTCGAGACGCTGCGGTCGACGCAACTGGCGTTCAAACACGCCGTCGCCGGCCGGCCGGGCCCTACCGCCGTGATCCTGGACGGGAACGCGATCACCGACGAGGTGCCCGACGACCCGACGCCGCCGGCCTGGGACGCCCGCGAGCAGGCCCGCACCTGGGACGCCGCGCCGACCGACGACGACGTGGCGGCGGCCGTCGAGGCACTCGAGGCCGCCGACCGGCCGGTCGTGATCGCGGGCAACGGCGTCCACGCCGCGACGGCCTACGACGAACTCGCGGCCGTCGCCGACGCCTACGACTGCGCGGTCGTGACCTCCTACCTCGGGAAGTCGACCTACCCCGAGACGGCCGACCGCGCGGCGGGAGTCATCGGCTCGTTCGGCCACGAGGGGGCAAACCGGGTCGTCAGCGAAGCCGACACGCTCCTGGTCGTCGGCTGTCGGCTGAACCCGATGGACACCAACTGGCAGGCCCCCGAGTTCGTCCGGCCGGACGAGCAGACGATCGTCCACGCCGACGTGGACGCCCGGAACGCGGGCTGGGTCTACCCCGCCGACGTGGGCCTCATCGGCGACGCGGCGGAGAGCCTCGCGGCGCTGGCCGACGCGGGCGGCGCCGAAAACGGGTGGGCGCTCGAGCGCGCGGCCGAAGCCCGGGAGTGGTTCACGGCACCCGAGTGTCGGGACGACTCGAGTCCGATCAAACCCCAGCGGGCCGCCGCGGAGATCCAGCGGGTCGTCGACGGGGAGACGATCGTCACCGCCGACTCGGGGAACAACCGGTTCTGGCTGCTGTACTACCTGCAGACGCCCGCGGTCCGCACGTACTTCGGCAGCGGCGGCGTCGGCGGGATGGGCTGGGCCCAGCCGGCCGCGGTCTCGGCGGCGCTGACGACCGACAAGGACGCCATCGCGGTCGCCGGCGACGGCGGCTTTTCGATGACGATGAACAGCGTCGAGACGGCCGTCGAGTACGGCGTCGCGCCGACGTTCGTCGTCCTGAACGACACCAGCCTCGGGATGGTCCGGCAGATGCAGGACGAGGGCCACGGCGAGATCGCCAGCGTCGAGTTCCACGACACCGACTTCGTGCAAGTCGCCGAGGCGTTCGGCGCGGTCGGCCGGCGGGTGACCGACCCCGACGACCTCGCGGACGCCCTCGAGGACGGGAAGGCGGCCGACACCCCGCACGTCGTCGACGTCCGAATCGACCGCGAGGAGGAGATGGCCGACCAGCTCGCCTCCTCGTTCTACGAGTCGGTGGGAGGGCTTCACGAGTGATGGGGCGCATCGACGTGCGAACGAACACCAACCTATACGTGATCGATCGACACACTATGAGACCATGACGAACGTGACTGACGACGCGACCGTACTGGTCACCGGCGGCACCGGCTTCATCGGCTCCTACGTGGTACAGGACCTGCTCGAGGGTGGCCACGACGTCGTGGCCTACGACCTCTCGACGGACACGGAGATCCTCGAGAACCTCGGCGTCGCGGACGACGTCGAGGTGCGACGGGGCGACGTCTCCGAGGCGACCGACGTGATCCGCGCGGTGCGGGAGACGGGCGCGACCCACATCGTCCACCTCGCCGCGCTGCTGACGACGACGGCCCGGGAGAACCCCCGGAGCGCGGCCGACGTGAACATCATGGGGACGAACAACGTCTTCGAGGCGGCCCGGATCCTCGACGACCAGGTCGAACGGGTCGCCTGGGCCTCCTCGGCGGCCGCCTACGCGCCCCCCGAGAACTACGACGCCGAGTGGGTCGACGAGGACGAACTCGTCTACCCCGACACCCTCTACGGGGCGACCAAGGAGTACAACGAACACCAGGCCCGGGTCTACCGCGAGGACTACGGGCTGGATCACGTCGCCCTGCGCCCGACCGTCGCCTACGGCCCCTACCGGGAGACCGGGGGCTCCGCGTTCCTGGCGAACATCGTCGAGAAGCCCGCGCTCGGCGAGTCCTACAGCGTCGAGTACGGCGACCAGTACGTCGACTGGCAGCACGTCGAGGACATCGCCCAGGCGTTCCGCAAGGCGGCGTTTACCCGCGAGGAGGACCTCTCCCAGCGGGTCTACAACGTCCGGGGCGTCCTCGCGACGATCCGCGAGGCCGCAGAGACCGTCGAGTCGATCCTCTCCGACGCGGAGATCGACGTCTCCGACGACGGCGAACTCCCCTGGACGCAGAACCTGGACATGACGAAAGCGCAGGAGGATCTGGGCTACGACCCCGAGTACGATCTCGAGTCCGGCTTCCGGAAGTACATCAACGTCCTCCGGGAGGAAGCGGGGCTCGAGCCCGTGTAGTCGGATTCGCTCGTTCCGATCGCCGCAGGCGGCTGCCGGCAGCGAACTTATTTACCTTGGCTCGTGGTGACGAATCTCATGGCGCTCGAACACACGCCAGTGGCGGACCACCCGCTCGACCCGCTGTCGCCGGAGGAGATCGAAACGGCGTACGAAATTCTGACCCGGGAGCGGAACGTTGGGGAGGATAGCCTCTGCATCAAGATCGAACTCGACGAACCGGACAAGGAGGCGCTCGAGGCCTACGACGAGACCGGAGAGACGCCCGATCGGCGAGCACGGACCGTCATAAGGAACGGCGCCGAGCGGAAGACGATCGAGGCGACCGTCTCGCTGGACGAGGACGCCGTGGTCGCCTGGGAGCACGTCGAGGGGGCCCAGCCCTCGATCGCGATCGAGGAGTTTATCGCCTGCGAGGAGACGGTCAAGGCGAACGAGGAGTGGCAGGAAGCCGTCGAGCGACGCGGCGTCGAGAACACCGACCGCGCGATGGTCGACCCCTGGTCGGCCGGTCACGAGTTCATCCCCGAGGACGTCGATCGGTCGAAGCGGCTGGCTCACGGGCTGACCTTCCTCCGGCCGAGCGAGGACGACGGCGACGAGGGGTACGCGAAGCCGCTGACCGGCATCCACACGTTCGTCGACCTCGACCGGATGGAGGTCCTGAAGGTCGTCGATTACGGCCCGCCGGACGAGGACCAGCCGCTGCCGCCCGAGTGGATGGCCTACCGCGAGGACGACGTGGACCTGCGGGAGGACCTGGCCGCCTACAACGTCGACCAGCCCGACGGTCCCAGCTGGAGCGTCGACGGCCACAAACTCGAGTGGCAGGGCTGGCACATGCGCGTGGGCTGGACCCAGCGGGAAGGCCTGGTCCTGTACGACATCGGCTACGAGGACGACGGGGACGGCGAGGTGCGCTCGATCATCGACCGGGCCTCCTGCGCCGAGATGTCGGTGCCGTACGGGACGACCGACGTCAACGACCGGTTCAAGAACGCGATGGACGTCGGCGAGTACAACATCGGCCGGCTGGCGAAGTCGCTGACCAACGGCTGCGACTGCCTCGGGCACATGCACTACTGGGACGCCGTGATGAACACGGCCGACGGCGAGGCGAACGTCCTCGAGAACGCTATCTGCCTCCACGAGGAGGACAACGGGACGCTCTGGGAGCGCAGCGACTGGCGGACGGAGAGCGACGAGGTCCGCCGTCGTCGCCGGCTCGTCGTCTCGTTCGTCGCGGCCGTGGGCAACTACGACTACATCTTCAACTGGTACTTCTACCAGGACGCCTCGATCGAGGTCGAGGTGCGGCTGACGGGGATCGACAGCGTCTCGACGGTGGCGCCCGACGAGGACCCGTCCGGATACGGGGAACTGGTCGCGCCGCAACTCAACGGGCCGATCCACCAGCACTTCTTCAACTTCCGGCTCGACATGAACGTCGACGACGGACCGAACAGCCTCTACCGCGTCGAGAACCGAACAGTTCCCGTCGGCCCGGATGGGACGGACCCGATGGGGGAGGCCGACGACCGAACGCACAATCCCGGCGGCAACGCCTTCTACGCGAAGCGGGAGAAACTGACCAGCGAGGAAGCCGCGAAGGACCTGATCGACCCGCTGAAGGGACGGTACTGGCAGATCGTCAACGAGAACGCGGAGAACCGCCTCGGGAGGCCGACCGGGTACCGCCTCGTGCCCGGCGGCAACGTCGAGGCTGCGGTCCACCCCGACTCGAGCGTGATGGACCGCTCCGGCTTCATCCGCTATCACCTGTGGGCGACGCCGTTCCGCGAGGACGAACGGTTCCCCGCGGGTCGGTATCCGAACCAGCACCCCGGCGGTGCGGGGCTGCCGGCCTGGACCGAGGCGGACCGCGACCTCGAGGACGAGGACCTCGTCTGCTGGTACACGCTCGGGGTCAACCACGTGACCCGGCCCGAAGACTGGCCGATCCTGCCCGTGCAGGTCTACAGTTTCAAACTCCAACCGGACAACTTCTTCGACGAGAGCCCGGCGATCGACGTGCCGCCCCAGCACGCGATCGAGGGACAGGACGTGCCGGGCCACGGCGCCTGCGGGGCTGACGGGACGGACGCGGACGCCGAAGCCGACGACGACTGATCCCGGCCCCGCCCGGGTCCCGACCGATCGTCTCGGATCTCCGGACCCCGGACGCTGGACCCACCTCAGCCGCTCGGATCCACCGAGACGTCCTCGTCCCCGATGATCTCCCGGATCTCGTCGGCCTCGAGCAGGTCGACCAGTTCGGCGTCGCCCTGCCGGTAGGTCTCGCGTTCGGACTCGGAGAGGTACTCCTCGAGGTGTGTTTCTCCCAGGCTGGTCTCGAGCGCGTCCTCGATGTCTTCGGGATCGTACCCTGGAACTGGCATACGATAACGTATGACGCCATTCATCTTATAACGTGGTCGGGTCGCTCGGCCCGCGGTCGTCGACGGCGGGGTCACGGTCGAGTCCGGGACTCGCTCACCGGTGGTCGTACACCCGCTTGACTTTCCCCACCTCCGTCCGCTCGATCGTCCCGTAATCGACCAACTCGAGGGCGTCGGGGCTGAACGACAGCGCGTTCTGGAGCCGTTCCGCCATCGCCTCGCGGAGCGCCCCCCGATCCCCCTCGAAGTCCTCGGCCAGTTCGACGGTCAACTCGAGGCGGTCGAGGGTGTCCTCGCGGCGGAGGTCGATCCGGTAGTGGGGCGCGACGTCGTCGAACTCGAGGACGACGTCCTCGATCTGACTGGGGTAGAGGTTGACCCCGCGGACGATGATGAGGTCGTCCGCCCGCCCGGTGACGCCGTCCATCCGGACCGTCGTCCGGCCACACTCACACTCCTCGTAGGTGAGCGTCGTCAGGTCGCCGGTACGGTACCGCAGGACGGGAAGCGCCTCCTTCGAGAGCGACGTGAGGACGAGTTCGCCCTCCTCGCCCTCGGGCAGCGGTTCGCCGGTCCCCGGGTCGATCACCTCCGGGTAGAAGTGGTCCTCGTGGATGTGCATCCCGTCCTGGGCTTCGCGACACTCGGCGGCGACGCCCGGGCCGATCAGTTCGGAGAGGCCGTAGTTCTCGATTCCCGTCGCGCCCAGGCGCCGCTCGATCTCCTCGCGCATCGGTTCGGTGCAGGGCTCCGCGCCGTACAGCACGGTCGAGAGCGGAAGTTCGCGGGGATCGACCCCCATCTCCTCGGCCGTCTCCGCGAAGTACAGCGCGTAGGAGGGGGTACAGCCGATCGCGTCGCTCCCGAGGTCACGCGCGAGTTCGACCTGTCGCTGCGTGTTGCCGCTGCCGGACGGAACGACGGTCGCGCCGAGTTCCTCCGCGCCGCCGTGGAAGCCGAGCCCACCCGTAAAGAGTCCGTAGCCGTAGGCGTTCTGGACCGTGTCGCCGGCCTCGACCCCCGCGGCCGCCATCGAGCGCGCCATCACATCGCGCCAGACCTCGAGGTCGCCCTCGGTGTAGGAGACGATCTTTGGCTTCCCCGTCGTCCCCGAGGAGGCGTGGATCCGCCGGATCTCGTCGTCGTCGACGGCGAAGAGGCCGTCGGGGTACTCGTCGCGGAAGTCCTCCTTCGTGGTGAACGGTAGCTTCTCGAGGTCGTCGACGCTCTCGACGTCGGCCGGCGAGACGCCGGCTTCCTCGAGGCGGTTCCGGTAGAGCGGAACGTGCTCGTAGGCCCGTTCGACCGTCTCCCGCAGCCGTCTGGACTGTAGCTCGCGCAGCTCCTCGCGCCCCCAGCGGTGGATGGTCTCCGACATGCGTCTATCCGTCACTGATGGTATCAAGTACCAAAGTTCTTGAGTCGCGGCCTCGAGCCAGGGGCGACTACCGGGAAAAGGCGTTCACTCGAACTTCTCGAAGGGCTGTTCGCAGTCGTTGCAGTAGTGCATCGACCGGCAGAGCGACGGCCCCTTCGGGTGTTCGCGGACGGTGTTCGTCGACTCGCAGTAGGGACACTCAGCGCCCGTCTCGTCGCCGCTGGTCTCGACGCTCGGATCGCGGCTCCGTCTCATATGCTCAGTCCGAACTCCTTCAGGTCCGCCTTGCCCTGTTCGGTGACCATCTCGACGGTCCACTCCGGACTCCAGACGAGCCGAAGGTCGACCTCCTCGACGCCGTCGACGTCGGCGACCGTCTCCTCGACCCGTTCCAGGAGCATGTCCCGTGCCGGACAGCCCGAGTAGGTGAGCGTCATGTCGACGGTCGCGGTGCCGTCCTCGACGCTGACCCCGTAGATCAAGCCGAGATCGACGATGCTGACCGGCATCTCGGGGTCCTCGATCCCGTAGACGGCGTCCCAGACGTCGGCCTCGAGGCCGGCCGCGTCCTCGCCGGTGGCGGGGAGGTCCTCGGCGCCTTCGCCCTCGCGGTAGTCGGTGTACGCACAGGGGGTCGCGTTGGAGTCGGGATCGGGGTCTGGATCGGGGTCGGGGCCCGGCGTGTTGCTGCTCATTATTCGGGTTTGTCCATGATCTTGGTCGCTTCGCTACGCTCCAGTTCGCGGTAGGTGTGGGTGAACTCCTCCCGGAGGTCGTCCCAGGCGTCGGTGTGGCTGCCGTCCCGGCCGACGGCGTCGGGGAGGACGTCCTCGGTCACGTCGAACTCGTACTCGTCGAAGTGAACGAGTTCCGAGGCCGGCGTCTCCAGCCCGAGGTCGTCCAGGAACGGAACCACGGTCGAGAGCCACCCCTCGCGCATCTCCTCGAGGGTTGCGTCGCGGAAGCCGGCCGAGACGATCGTCTCCTCGACGTCCTCGTCGCCGCTCGCGTCTCCCGCGCCGGTGGCCGGCGCGCACGGCTCGAACAGCGTCAGCGCGTGCGGGAACAGCCGATCGACGGCGTCCTGTAGCCGTTCGGCGCCCTCGTCGCCGTTCGCGAGCCGTTCGACCCAGTTGCTCGCGTGCTCGAGGTGGTACTCCTCCTCGCTTCGGATCTTGCCGACGCGGTCGGCGATCTTCGCGTACGACGACCCCTCGAGCGCGTCGAGCCGGATGTCCTCGGCGACGTCGTAGAGGTAGTGACGCAGGACGGCGTCGGCCCAGTCGCCCTCGGCAAAGGGTCGCTCGACGAGCGTGCTGTGGCGCCACTCGTCGGCCTCGCGCTCGTAGACGAGTTCGTGTTCCTCGTACCCCAGGTCCTCGAGGACGTCGTACCACAGGCGGGCGTGGCCGAGTTCGTCCTGGGCGTTGTTCGCGAGCGCCAGGTCCGACTCCAGGGTCGGTGCCTTGACCTGCCACTCGGTGTAGCGCTCGGCGAGGACGTACTCGTCGTCGCCGAGTCGCTTGAGCAGCGTCTCGAGCGCCTCGCGTTCCTCGTCGTCGAGGTCCGCCGGGGACTCGAGGGTCGCGGACATCACGCGTCACCCCGCTGTTTCTCGGCTTCGGCCTGCTGACCCTCGGATTCGACGACCTCCTCGGCGTGGTCGACGTCCGGGTTGTAGGCCGTCGCCCACCGGTAGGCCTTGTCGGTCGTGCCGCCGAAGGCGACGTCGTCGGCGTCGGTCTCGCCGACTTCCTCTTTCGGGACGACCCAGAGGCTGTTGGTCGGCTTGCGCCGGCCGTGCTGGATCGCGGCGAACTGCTTTGCCATCTCGCGGTCCGGCGCGTGAACGTTGCCACAGTGGGTGTGGTAGTCACCCTGCTTCTCCTGTCGGAATACTTCCCAGATCATGGTTAGTCGGCTGCCTGCGGGGGCTGGTTACCGGCGGGCATGTCGTTGCTCTCGAGCGTGTCGCGGACCCACTCGACGGCCTCCTGGGCCTTCTTCCGGCCGTCGATCTGGCCGACGCCAGGCTCGTACTCGTTTTTGGCGATCGTGAAGAACTCGTCCCAGTCCAGGTCGTCCTCGACGACCTCGTAGGTGCCGTCGTCCCGCTCCCGAATGCGGGGCTCGTCGGGGATCTCGAGGCCGTACTTCCGGGCTTTCGGGATGTACTGATCGAGGAACGCCTGCCGGAGTTCGTCGTTGGACTGCTGTTTCAGCCCGACGGCGGACGCGAAGTCGTGGTGCGTGCTCCGGTCGTCGGTCGGCCCGAAGAACTGGATGATGCGTGGCCACCACTTCTCGAAGGCCTCCTGGGTCAGCTTCTGTTCCTTCCGGGAGCCCGTCATCAGCGTCCGGAGGATGTCCTCGCCGTGTTTGACGTGGAACCCCTCCTCGAAGCACACCTTGTCCATCGCGTGGGCGTACGGCTCCCAGCTGGTCCGCCGGAGCGTCGCCTGCCGGCGCATCGCCGCGCCGTCGACGAAGAAGGCGATCATCGGCGTCTCGACCCAGTCCTCCATCGGGTAGTGGAAGCAATTGAGGAACTTCCCGTCGCCGTTGGCCAGGTCGTCAAGCATCTCCTCGCGGGTCTTGACGCCCAGCGACTCCGCCGCACGATAGAGCAACTGTCCGTGGCCGATCTCGTCTTGCACCTTCGCGGAGAAGGCCAGTTTGCGGTCGATGCTCGGCGCCTGCCGGATGAACGGTCGCTCCAGGTACGCCCCCATGATCTCGCTGTTGGCGTGGAACTCGATCATCCGGGTCGCCGCCTTCCGGTACTCCTCGGGGAGGTCGTCCGCGGGGTCGAACTCCCGCGGGCCCGCTCGTTCTTTCACGGTGTCCAGGTCCATGGTTTCACCCGAATGAACGATCGTGAGAGTCTTAGGGGTTGACCGCTACATGAAGGGGTTTTATATATTGGTGTCGTATAACATACCACATACGTCCCGATGATCGACGAATGCCTCGTGGTCGAATTCCGGGTGCAAAACGACGACTGTCCGCTGGCGGAGGCGACCGCCGCGGTCGACGTCGACGTCGAGGTCGAGGCCCAACCGCCACAGCGGCGCAACGACGGGAACGACCTCCTGCAGTTCAGCGCACCCAAAAGCGACCGGCTCACCGAGGTCCTCGACGCGGACGACCGGATCTCCTATCTCCACGTCTCGAAGAGCGACGGCCGCTACCGGTACCGTTGCCTGTCGAAACAGCCCTGTATCGTCCACGAACTGATCGACAACGGGCTCATCGTCGAACGGCTGCGGTACCGCGAGGACGCGACCGCCATCTTCGGCGCGGTCGTCGGACGCGACGTCCTCAAAGGGGTCATGGAGGCCGCCGGCGACACCGTCGGCGTCACCCTCGAGCGGATTTACCCCCTCGAGTCGGAGGCCCGTGAGGTCCCCAGCCGGCGGTGGGACCTCACGCCCGCTCAGGAGGAGTGTATCCGGGCGGCCCTCGAACTGGGCTACTTCGAGATCCCGCGGGCGACCTCGACCGAGGAGGTCGCCGCGGAACTGGACGTCAGCAAGTCTGCCTTCCTCGAGCGATTGCGGCGGGGCGAGCGGGCGCTGTTCGAGCAGATCTTCGACTAGCCGCCGGTACCTTCTTTATCCCCGGCATGGCGTGGTATCGTATGACAGATAGCGGTCGCGTCAGGGAGCACATCGAGAGCGACGCCTACTGCGAGACGCTGGGAATCGAACTCGTCGGCCTCGAGCCCGGGTCGGCGACGACCCGACTCGAGGTGACCGAGGACCTGACGAACTTCCACGGGACGCCCCACGGCGGGGCGATCTACTCGCTGGCCGACGCCGCGTTCGCCGCCGCGTCGAACTCGCGGGGCGAGACGGCAGTCGCGCTCGAGACGAACGTCTCGTACCTCGAGGCCGTCGAGGTCGGAACGACGCTGACCGCGACGGCGACCGAGACCCACGACGCCGGACGCACCGCGGCCTACGAGGTGACGGTTACGGACGAAGAAGAGGAACGGGTGGCGACGTTCCGCGGGCGGGTGTACAAACCCTGACTGCTCAGGCCGTGACGCCGAGATACCTGTCGAGCACCTCCTCGTTCGCCTCCAGCTCCGCGGAGGTCCCCTCGTAGACGATCTCGCCTTGGTTGATGACGTAGTTCCGGTCGGCGAGCTCGAGGCAGACGTGGACGTTCTGCTCGACCAGCAGGACGGTGATCCCGCGGTCGTTGAGCCGCTCGACGATGTCCATCACGTCCTGGACGATGTAGGGGGCCAGCCCCTCGGTCGGCTCGTCCAGCAGGACGAGGTCGGCCCCGCCGACGAGCGCACGGGCGATCGCGAGCATCTGCTGTTCGCCGCCCGACAGCGACGAGCCGGCGTTGCCCGCCCGCTCCCGGAGGTTCTCGAACATCTCGAGGGCCTCCGCGACCGACAGCGAGTCGGCCTCCGGTGCGCCGCCGTGGTCGGCCAGTTCCAGGTTCTCCCTGACGGTCAACTCGGGGAAGATCCGCCGTTCCTCCGGGACGAGTGCGATCCCGCGGGCGGCGGTCCTCGTCGCGTCGAGGCCGGAGACGTCGTCGCCCCGATAGACGACCCGGCCGCTCGTCGGCTCGAGGATGCCCATGATCGTCCGCAGCGTGGTGGTCTTGCCCGCGCCGTTGCGGCCGACGAGCGAGACGATCTCGCCCTCGTCGATCGACAGCGAGAGGTCCTGTAGCACCGTCGTTTCGCCGTAGCCGGCGTCGACCGAGTCGACCGAGAGCAGCGGGTCTGTGGTCCCGTTCATTCGATCATCCCTCCGAGGTAGGCGTCCTGTACGTCCTCGTTCGCGGCGATCTCCTCGGGCGTTCCCTCCGCGAGGATCTCGCCGCGGTTCAACACGGTGATGCGGTCGGATAGTTCCATGACGAGTTCGATGTCGTGTTCGATGAGCAACAGCGTCTGGTCGACCAGCACCTCCTCGATCAGATCGATCGTCTCCTGGGTCTCCTCGGCGCTCATGCCGGCGGTTGGCTCGTCGAACAGGACGAGGTCGGGGTCGGTCGCCAGCACGACGCCGATTTCGAGGCGGCGCTTGTCGCCGTAGGCGAGCGCGTCGGCCTGCTCCTCCGCGACGTCCGCGAGGCCGATCCGCTCGAGGGCCGCGTCGGTGCGTTCGTTCATCCCGTCGTAGCGGTCGGTCGGCTTGAACAGCGCCTCGAGGGCGTTGTACTCGTCGCGGTCGATCGACTGGGCGGCAAGCCGGACGTTCTCGCGGACGGTCAGCCCGCCGAAGACGTTCGAGATCTGGAACGAGCGACCCATCCCGCGTCGCACCCGCTCGGACGGCGACAGCCCGGTGATCTCCTCGCCGTCGAAGTAGATCTCGCCCTCGGTCACCGGGAGCGCGCCGGTGACGAGGTTGAACAGCGTGGTCTTGCCGGCCCCGTTCGGGCCGATGATGCTCCGGAACTCGCCGCGCTCGACGGTGAGGTCGACGCGGTCGGTCGCCACGAACTGGCCGAACTTCTTGACCAGGCCGTCGGTTCGGAGGATCTGTTCTTCCGCGGCGCGTCGATCCGTGTCGGGTTGGGTGGGTTCGGCAGCCATCAGTCGTCACCTCGAACGCTCGAGTCCTCGGGGGTCGGTTCCGGTTCGGGCTCCGGCTCGGGCCCCGGGCCCGAACCGCCGAGGTACGGCTCGAGCTGGGCCGGCAGCGATACCAGTCCCTGGGGCAGGAAAATGACGAACAGGACGAAGACCGTTCCCAGCACCAGTCGCCATCGCTCGGTGAACTCGGTGAGTACCTCCTCGAGGCCGAAGAACACGCCGGAGCCGATGATCGGGCCGTACAGCGTTCCCATCCCGCCGAGGATGACCATCACGATCACCTCGCCGGAGTGGAGCCAGTAGGCGAACGACGGCGTGGCATACCCCGCGTTGAGGGTGAACAGCCCGCCGGCCAGCCCGGCCAGCGCGCCGCTTATCACGAACGCGCGGCGCTTGTAGACCGTCGTCTCGTAGCCGACGAACGTCGCTCGCTGTTCGTTCTCGCGAATCGACTTCAGCACCGCGCCGAACGGCGACTCGAGCATCCGCCGCGTGAGCAGGAACGCGCCGACCAGCGTCGCCAGCGCGATGTAGTAAAACAGCGACTGGCCGGTCAGCGCGACGGGGCCGACGAAGATCGCGATCTCCTCGAGGCTGATCCCGACCCCGGCGAGCCCGTAGTACGCCGAGAGCCCGAACAGCCCCTCGGAGCCGCCGGTGATCTCCAGCCGGAACAGCAGGTTGTAGAACAGTTCGGCGAACGCGAGCGTGATCATCGCGAAGTAGACCCCCGAGACGCGGATCGAGAGGTAGCCGACGAACCAGGCGATCGCCGCCGACAGCAGGATCGCCAGCCCGATGGCGACGAACGCGGAGCCGCCGACGTGAGCCAGCGAGATCGCGACGGCGTAGGCCCCGAGCGCGTAGAACAGCGCGTGGCCGAGCGACACCAGCCCCGTATACCCCATCACGAAGTCGAGGCTGAGCGCGAACAGCCCCCAGATGAGGATCTCGACCATCAGCGTGACCGCGTAAGTCGAGTACAGCGTGCCCGCACCCAGGGGAACCAGCGCCAGGAGGCCGACCGCCGCGAGGCCGAGACGCCGTCGCGTCTCGGCCTCGAGGACGCCGCCGGAACCGGTCAGCAGGTCCCCGCCGCCCTCGCCCTCCGGCGCTTCCGACCCGAACAGGCCGTGGGGGCGGACGAGCAACACGGCGATCATCAGCAGGAAGATCACCATGCCCTCGAGGATCGGTGCGTACGTCCGCAGCAGCGTCTGGATGATCCCGACCGCCAGCCCGCCGACGACGGCGCCCTTGAAGCTCCCGAGGCCGCCCAGGACGACGATGACGAACGCGGGGATGATGACCGACATCCCCATCTCCGGGCTCACCGTCTGGTAGCCGCCGAGGATGATCCCCGCGACGGCGGCCAGGGCCGCGCCGACGCCGAAGACAAGCGAGTAGTAGCGGTCGATGTCGATGCCCAGATTCCGGACCATCTGTCGGTCCTGGGACCCCGCGCGGACGATCAGCCCGTACTTCGTGTACTCGAGCAGCGCCCAGACGGCAAGCGCCATCGCCGCGCCGAAGGCGATGATGAACAGGTTGTAGACGCTGGCGTTGAGGCCGAAGGCGGTGACCGTCCCCGAGAGGACGGCCGGAACGGCGAGGCTCACGTTCCCCGGCCCCCAGACGAGGTAGATGAGGTCGTTGATGACCAACACCAGCCCGAACGTCAGCAGGATGTGGTAGAGGGGGTTGCGCCCGTACAGCGGCTGGACCGTGTAGCGTTCGATGCCGACGCCGATGAGCCCGACCAGAAGCGGTGCGACGAGCAGGGCCGCGAAGAAGCCGTAGCCGCCGAACGGACCGACCAGGGCCAGCGCGAAGTACGCCCCGAGCGCGAACAACTCCCCGTGGGCGAAGTTGATCACGTTCATCACCCCGAAGATGACCGACAGCCCGGCGGCTAACAGGACGTACACGATCCCGATGGTCAGGCCGTCGACCAGCGCCTGGAGGAGTCCTTCGACCATGGTCATCCCCTAGAGGTCACAGCCGGTCTCCTCGCAGTCGGGGATGGCTTCCTCGCCGGACAGGTCCGTCAGGAGTTCGACGTCGGCGAGTTCGCCCTCGTCGGGTTCGACGCACTCGCCCATCCAGACCGGGTTGACCGCCTGCTGGTCGCACTCGCGGAACTCGTTCGGACCGAAGATGGTGTCGTGTTCCATCCCCGACAGCGTCTCCCTGACCGTCGTCGGATCGTTCGATCCCGCCTCGCGGATTCCGTTCGCGACCATCCGGATCGACTCGTAGCCGACCCGCGAGAAGTTGTCCGGCACGTCGTCGTACTCGTTCTGGTAGGCGTCGACGAACGCCCCGTTGTCACCGGTCTCGATACTCGGAACGTACCGCACGCCGCTGTAGACGTCGTACGCGCCCTCCCCCGCGCCGGCCCGGACGGCCCGGAACGACGCGGTCGTCGTGACGATGGGGATCTCGTCCTGCAGGCCCCGTGCGCTGGCCTGCGAGAGGAAGATCGCAAGGTCCGCTCCCGTCATCCCGACGACGAGCGCATCGGCCTCGTCGCTCGCGTTGGAGATCTGGCTGATGAACGCCTCGAAGTCGGTCGACCCCGGATCCGAGCGGGTAACGTCGACCCGTTCGTAGGAGTCACTGATGGACTCCATGCGGGTCTCGACTTCCTCGAGCACCGAATCCCCGTAGGCGTAGTCCGCGATGTGATAGAAGATCCGGTCCCCGAGTTCGTCGGCCGTCCACTGGGCCATCGCCTCCGCGATCTGTGCGGTGTTGGTCTCGAACCGGAAGACGTACTCGTTGCACTCCGATCCCGTGATCGAGACGTCCGCCGCGCCCGGCGTGTAGACGACCTCGTTCTCGAGAGCGAAGTCGTTGATCGCCAGCGCGGAGGAACTCGAGATACAGCCGGTGATGAACTGTGCCCCGTCGGACTGGACGGCCTGTTCGGCTCGCTGGGTCGCCGTCGCCGGATCGAGTTGCGTGTCGTACTCCTCGTACTCGATCGTGAACTCGTACTCGTCGCTCTCGTTGATCTGTTCGATCGCGAGTTCGGTTCCCTGGTGACGTTCCTTGGCGAGCTCGCTGAACTCCCCATTGAAGGGTTCGAGAACCCCGAACTGGACCGTGTCGAACTCGCCGTCGTTGTCGTCGGCGCCCGCCTGTTCCGGATCCCCCACGCAGCCGGCGACCCCGACCAGCCCGCCGACGCTACCCGCGGTGATCGCCTTGAGAAGCCGTCGCCTGCTCCCCTGGCATGTGCCATCTCGAGACATACCTCCAGTAGATTACAATACATTATAAAAATCTACCCCGTTTTGTGGGGGTTTTATCAGGCGTCTCCGGCAGCATTTGTCGATTCCGCGCCGAATCGGGCGGAATCACCGCCGAGGGGTGTCGCTCGTCGGTGGCCGTCGAGCGGGGCGAACCAAGGCATCGGTCCAGCACGGCTCGAACCGATAAAACCCGGATACGTGGCGCACGACTGTTATGTCGCTCCGACACGAGGGTCGAGGCATGTACCGAATACTGGTCGGGCTGGACGCCGACCCCGAGCGGGCGGCCGCGCAGGCGTCGACGATCGAGTCCCTGCCGGCGGCCGACGAGGAGATCACGGCGATCCTCGCCCACGTCTTCGGCGAGAACCCGGAGGGGCGGTCGGTCCACGAACTCGAGGGGGTACGCCGCGTCGCGTCGACGTTCGACGATGCCGGGATCGATTACGAGTACTACGAGGCGAGCGGCGAACCGGCCCCGGAACTGATCGCCGCGGCAGCGGAACTCGACGCGGACATGATCTGCCTGTCGGGTCGCAAACGGACGCCGACCGGCAAGGTCATCTTCGGGAGCGTCACCCAGTCAGTCATCCTCGGAACGGATCTGCCCGTGGTGACGGTGAGTCCGGAGGAGTAGGCCGCCCCCGTCGCTCGGCGTCGGGGCGATACGGTGTCGGGATCGCTGACCCTCGAGAGCGGACCCGACCGCGGCCGAACTAAAAAACCCCCGCATGAGCGGGACGAGGGTCATGTGACTGGATGCCGTACATACGACCGATGACCACCGACACCTGCCCCGCATGGGACCCGGCGGACTGCGAGGGGACGACGGGCTGTCCCCCGCGATGCCCCCGCTTCATCGACAAGCGCGGTGAGCCGATCCTGGTCGAGCCCTACGACGGCGACCGCTTCGAGGGTCTCGTCTCCATGTACGTCGACTACCCCGAGGTCCACCGGTCGATGGGGGTGCCGCCGGTCACCCGCGAGCACATCGAGAACTGGCTCGAGCGACTGATCGACCGCGGCTACAACGTGGTCGCCGCCCACGAGGACGAGATCGTCGGCCACGCGGCCTATTCCCCCTGCTCGAGCCTCGAGCCCCAGTTCGTCGTGTTCGTCGACCCGGCGTACCACGAACGCGGGATCGGGAGCGAACTCTGTCGGCACGTGATCGCCCGCGCGGCCGATAACGGCCACGAGGCGCTGGTCCTCGACGTCGACGGCGACAACGAGCGGGCGATCCACGTCTACCGCCGGATGGGGTTCGAGACGGTCGACCGCAGTGGGAACGACCTCCGGATGCGCCTGTCGTTCGACGAACCGATCGTCGAGACGGTGCAGTTGCCGCCGGCCGAGCGACCGGCGAACGCGTAGTCGGGGGCGACCGAACTTTTATTCCGAAATCGATCGACTGCACGGACGATGACCGAATCAGCGGCCGTTATCGTCGACGCGGTCCGGACGCCACAGGCGCGGAAAGACGGCGGACTCGCCGACGCCTATCCCGAGGACCTCGTCGTCGCCGTCCTCGAGGCGCTGGTCGACCGAACGGCGGTTCCGGCCGAGGCGTGGGACGACTTCCGCCTCGGCTGTGCGAACCAGGAGGGAAAGCAGGGGCGCAACCTCGCCCGCCAGTCGTTGCTTGCCGGCGGGTTCCCCGAGTCGGTCCCGGGCGCGACGCTCTCCCGGCTCTGTGGCTCCTCGCTGACGGCGCTGGTCGACGCCGCGCGGGCGATCGAGGCCGGCGACGCCGCGGTCGTCCCCGTGGCCGGCGTCGAACACATGAGTCGCGTCCCCTTCTCCGACTGGCTCCACCCCGCCATCGAGGAGCGGTACGACCCCGACGCGCTGCCGATGGGGGCGACCGCCGAGCGGGTGGCCCGCGAGTACGGCGTCGACCGGGACGAGCAGGACCGGTTCGCGCTCCGCTCGCACGAACGCGCAGTCGACGCCTGGGAGTCGGGTCGGTTCGACGACGAGGTCGTCCCGGTCGAGACTGACGACGGACGCCTCGAGCGGGACGAGGGACCCCGTCCCGACACCGACCTCGAGACGCTGGGCGAGTTGCCGACGGTCTTCGCCGACGACGAGGCGGCGACCGTCACGCCCGGCAACGCCTCGCCGCTGACCGACGGCGCCGCGGGGCTGCTCGTGACGAGCGCCGAGTTCGCCGCCGAGCACGGTCTCGAGCCGCTGGCCCGGGTACGTTCGCGCGCCGTCGCCGGCGTCGATCCCCGGGAGATGGGGATCGGGCCGGTGCCGGCGACCCGCGACGCGCTCGCGGCCGCCGACCTCTCGGTGTCGGATCTGGACCTCGTGGAACTCAACGAGGCCTTCGCCGCCCAGGCGCTGTACTGCAAGCGGGAACTCGGCCTCCCCGACGACCGACTGAACGTCAACGGCGGCGCGATCGCGCTCGGCCACCCGCTGGGTTGTTCCGGCGCGCGCATCGCGACGACGCTCTGTCACGAACTCGAGCGCCGGGGCGGCCGGCACGGCCTCGCGACGATGTGCGTCGGGTTCGGACAGGGGGTCGCGACGGTGCTCGAGCGGCCCGACGCGCTATAGGTCGACGGAGCGTCGCGCCCACCAGAAGGATGTGCACACACCACATGATTTTTGATGTGGGACGGAGGAGTGTCGAGTGAGGATGAGTTACACGCAGCTAGAGATGGCACCCCGGGAAGAGATTCGGGAACGACAGAGCGAGCGACTGCGGGAGACGGTCGAACGGGCCTACGAGAACGTCGCGTTCTACCGGGAGGCGTTCGACGAGGCCGGGATCGAACCGGACGACATCGAGGGGATCGAGGACATCGAGAAACTGCCCTTCACCACGAAAGAGGACTTCCGCGACGAGTACCCCGACGGCCTCTTCGCCGTCGACGACGACGAGATCCGGCGGATCCACGCCTCCTCCGGCACCACCGGCAAGCCAAAGATCGTCTCCTACACCGAGGGCGACCTCGAGGTCTGGAGCGAAGTCGTCGCCCGCTGTCTCGAGGCCTCCGGCGTCGAGCCGGGCGACACCGTCCAGAACGGCTACGGCTACGGCCTCTTTACGGGCGGGCTCGGGCTTCACTACGGGGTCGAAGAACTCGGCGCGACGGTCATCCCGATCGGGGGCGGACAGACCCAGCGCCAGGTCGAACTGCTCGAGGATTTAGAGAGCGACGTGCTCACCTGCACGCCATCGTACTCGCTGTACCTCGCGGAGACCGCAGAGGAGATGGGCGTCGACGTCTCGGAGCTGCCGGTGTCGACGGTGATCTTCGGCGCGGAGCCCTGTACGGACCCGATGCGCGAGGAGATCGAGGAACGCCTGGACGTCACGGGCATCGACATCTACGGGCTCTCGGAGATCATCGGCCCCGGCGTCTCCAACGAGTGCCACGAGGCCCAGGAGGGGCTCCACATCTGGGAGGATCACTTCTACCCGGAGGTGATCGATCCCCAGACTGGCGAGGTCCTGCCGGAAGGCGAGGAGGGCGAACTCGTGTTGACGACGCTGACGAAGGAAGCCCTGCCGGCGATCCGCTACCGGACGGGGGACCTGACGACGCTCACCTACGAGGAGTGTGAGTGTGGCCGGACGATGGTCCGGATGGACAACGTCACCGGGCGGGCCGACGACCTCATCATCGTCCGTGGGGTCAACCTCTACCCCAGCGAGATCGAGGACGTCGTCCTCGAGTTCGACGGGATCGCTCCTCATTATCGGATCGATCTCCACCGCGAGGACAACCTCGACCGCCTCGAGTTGACGCTCGAACGCGCCGAGGGCTTCGAGGGGGACGTCGAGACGCTCCGCGATCGGGTGCTCACCAGGCTGGAGAACGTCCTCTCGTTCACCCCGGACGAACTGCATCTCACCGATCCCGGCGGGATCGAACGGACGGAGGTGGGGAAGGTCAAGCGAGTCTACGATCACCGCTGATCGAACGCCGATACACGGAGCCGAGCCCGGTCGATGCGCCGTCTCGAGCGGTAGCTCCCATCAACGTTCGGTCCCGTTGCCGTTTCCCGTAAGCGAGGTAACTTATTTGTGCCGCGGTTGGGATGTCCACGTATGGCATATAGCTACGAGCCGCATCACTTCGAGGAGTTCGAGGTCGGACAGGAGTTCCAGAGCGTCGGTCGCACCGTCACCGAGGCGGACTTCGTCGTCCACTCGGCGCTGTCGGGCGACTGGACGGAACTGCACACGAACAAGGAGTACGCGGAGGACGGCCCGTTCGACGGCCGGATCGCCCACGGCCCGATGACGTTCGTCCACGCGACCGGGTTCGTCTATCGCACCGGCATCGTCGAGCGCACCGCCTACGCCTTCCTCGGGATGAACTACATGGACCTCCCCAACCCCGTCTACATCGGCGACACCCTCTCGCTCGAGATGGAGGTCACCGACAAGAAAGACGTCGACCACGAGGACGCGGGGATCGTCGTCCTCGATACGGAGATGACCAACCAGGACGACACCGTCGTCTTCCAGGGCGACATGAAGTTCCTGATCAAGCGCAAGGAGTGACGGCCGCCCATGCACGTACGCACCGACGACTCGGTCCGCTATCTCACGTTCGACCGTCCGGACGTCCACAACGCCGTCACCGCCGAGGTCGCCCGCGACCTCGCCGGCGAACTCGAGGCCCTCGACCCCGGAACGCTGGACGCGGTCGTCCTCGCCGGCGAGGGCGAGGCGTTCAGCGCCGGCGGCGACATCGAGGCGATGGCCGAACGCGAGGAGACGACCGCCGAAGCCTACGAGCGCGTCCGGGCGACCCTCGGTCGGGTCGCCGAGCGGATGCTGACCGCGCCCGTGCCGATTGTGGCGGCGGTGGACGGCGACGCCGTCGGCGCGGGGCTCTCGCTGGTCGCCGCCGCCGACTTCGCGTACGCGGCCGAGTCGGCCAGGTTCGGGGCCTCGTTCATCAACGTAGGGCTCGTCCCCGACGCCGGCGGCACCGTCACACTGCCCCGACTCGTCGGCCTGCGGACCGCGAAGGAACTCGCCTTTACCGGGCGACTGCTCGACGCCGCGGAGGCCGACGACCTCGACCTCGTCAACGAGACGGTCCCGGACGACGAACTCGAGGACCGTATCGACGACCTGCTCGAGACGCTCGCCGAGCGGCCGACGGAGAACGTCGGCCTGGCGAAGCGGGCCATCCACGACAACCTGGGGCGACCCTGGCGGGACGGCCTCGAGCGCGAGGCGTCGGTCCAGTCGCTGGCCTACGATACCGAGGCCCACCGCGAGGGCGTCGACGCCTTCCTGAACGATCGCCGACCGGACTTCGAGTGAGCGGTCGGCTGGCCCCGCCTTCCCGGAACAAATATCGGATCTAGATAATACTAAGGAGATTGGTTTTCGTCGACGAAATGGATCCAGTTCAGCCGAACTGACCTGGGCGGCCTCGAGACGGGACCAGTTCGAGACCGGAATACGGGACGGTGTGGCCGAAATAGCGCCGGAAGCGATCTCCTCGGTCACGGACGATGTTCTCCGTCGGCCGCTCGGCGAGCGATCCGGACGATCGACTCGAGTCGAATGATATGTGTCGGGGTAGGTTTCCAAAAGTATCGTATGAGTGTGAATTCGGACACTCCTTCGTCCCTGCGACCTCGAGCGACGACCCCACTCGACCCACGGGCGGTCTCGCGCTCGAGGCCGGTCCCCTCACTCGAGGCCGTCGGCGGACCCCGCGATCGAGCGGAGCCGGTCGATCCCGAGCGGCGGTCCGCGAACGAGGAGCGTGTCACCGCCCGAACAGGCGACGTCACCGGCCGGATCGAACGTCCAGTCGCCGTCAGTCCGGCGGATCGCGAGCACGACGACGCCGGTCTCGAGTTCGCCCTCCAGGTCCCCGACGGTCTGTCCGGCGACGTCGCCGTCCGGGCCGACGTGGACGGCCCCGATCCCCTCCTCGCTGTCCGACAGCGCCTCGCCGAACACCGGGGGGAGTTCCACGTTTCGTACCACGAGTTCGGCGATATCGACCGCCGCGTCACAGATCTCCTCGGAGGCCGTCGCCAGTCGGAGCAGCCCCCGGAGTTCGTCGGCGTCCCAGCCCTCGATGTCGACGACCCACGCCTCGAGGTCGTTGCGCCACTCGTCGGACCGATCCTCGACGGAGAACACCTCGCGGGCGAGTTCCTCGTCGTCGAACCGGGCCGCGCCGTAGCTCAGTCCGACCGCGAGTTCGGCCGCGTCCTTGAGTTCCACGACCGTCTCGGCCGCACGCTCGAGGGCGTCGCTCGACTCCGCAGGGGTCACTGGCGACGGGAAAGCATCGCCAGTCGCGCGCCGGTAGACGGCCTCGATCCCCGCCTGCGGTCCGCGACCGACGATCACGTCGCCGGCCTCGAGGCGGTCGTCTCCCTCCGGGGAGAACGACCACTCCCCCTCGCGCCTGATCGCGATCAGCCTGACGCCGGTCTCGAGGTCGAGCCGGGACTCCCGGAGGTGGCTCCCGGCGAGGTCGGATTCGGGGTCGACGGTCGCCCGCACGAGCCGTTCGTCGGCCTCGGGAAAGGCCTGGTCGAACGCCTCGGGGACGCCGCCGTCCTCGAGAACCAGTCGGGCGACGTCGGCCGCGGCCTCGGTGATCCGGACGGCGCTCGAGGCGATCTGGTGGAGGCCGACCAGCCGCTCGGCCTCGTCGGCGCGTTTCGCCGCGAGCATCAGCGCGATCCGGACGTGATACTGCAGGTAGTCGACGCGCGACTCGAGTTCGAGGACCTCGTCGGCCAACGCGGGGTCGTCGTAGCGCAGAGCGGAGTACGCGAGGTCGACCGCCAGTTCCGAGGAGTCCTTGAGTTCGACGAGCGTCTCCCGGACGTTCCGGGGCTCGTAGGAGATGTCGCGCATTACCGTCTCGTGTCGGCGACCGGTAATCAAGATTGGGTCGAGCGACCCTTCGGAGCGGGCCCACCGAAACCAACGCTTAATGCGGCGGCCGCATACGTTTGGACAGATGTTCGGTCACGACTCCGCCCTCGACGTCTATCGGCAGGCGCTGCCGGTGATCCTCGTCAGCCTCGTCGCTGGGCTGTTCGCCGGCACGCTGCTCGGCACCGAAACGATGCGCGAGGGAATCGAGAGCGTTCCCGGAATCCTGCTGTTGCTCCCCGCGTTTCTCGCCACCCGCGGCGGCGTCTACGGCTCGCTCGGCGCGCGCCTCTCGAGCGGGCTCCACCAGGGGTTGATCGACCCTCGCTTCGAGTGGAACGGCCGGCTCAAGAACGCGATCGTCGCGTCCTTCCTCAACGGGATGATCGTCTCCGTGTTCATCGCCGTCCTCGCCTGGGGAGTCCTGCTGCTCCTGGGGCGGGAGGCCGGTCTCCTCGAACTGGTGATCGTGCTGGTCGTCGCGGCCCTGTTGAGCGCGTTCGCGATGCTCGGCGTGTTACTCACCGTGATCTTCAAGGGGTATCGACGCGGGCTCGACCCCGACAACGTCATCGGGCCGGTCGTGACGACCGTCGGCGACGTCTTCGGCGTCGCCTTCCTGCTCGTCGGCATCGCCACCGCCGGGGTGGTGCTGTGAGCGCCGGCAGCGACGTCCTGGCCGGCGAGGACCTCGAGGACGACCTCATCGGCAGCTGGACGGTCCGGAACATCGTCTCGACGCTCGTCCCGCTTTTGATCGCGCTGTCGGTGCTGCAGATGGTCTCGGGGACCGTCCTCGAGACCTTCGAAGATCAACTGCTCGAGAACCCATCCTTGCTCGTCCTCGTCCCCGTGATGATCGGGACTGCCGGCAACCTGGGGTCGATCATGTGCGCGCGGCTCTCGACCCAGTTGCACCTGGGCACGCTCGAGTTCTCGCCGGACAACCCCGACATTCGGGCGAACGTCGGCGCCGTCATCGGCCTCGCGGCGACGGTGTTCGTCCTGCTCGGCGTCGCCTCGTGGGCCATCGGGCGGGCCCTCGGCGGCTCGCTCGGACTCGGGACGCTGCTGGTGATCACGATCGTCAGCGGGTTGCTGCTGGCCGTCTGGGTGGTCGTCGTCAGCACGGTCTCCGTCTACGCGTCCTACCGGCTGGGGTTCGATCCCGACGATACGACGATCCCGGTCGTCACCAACGTCTGTGACATCACGGGCGTGTTGATCCTCTTCAGCGTCGTCTGGGTCGTCATCTGAGGCGCTGTCGGCTCCCTCGGTCGCTCCGACTGCCGCCGAACGCGGGGTCGCGTTCGATGGGCAGCATGAATGCCCGCCGGTTTGGTAATTACAAGATAGATACGATTGGTTCGAACAGGAGAGGGTCGTCAAAAACGTCATTAGAACCCCTCTCGAACTGCATCTTGATCAGGACAAACAGAATAGATATAGGAAATGTTTATTGCTTGTTCCTGCCTATCATACCCGATGACTCGAGCAGATTCAGTACGCAAGGAGCGCCCGGTCTCGCCGTTCGTTCGAGGACGAGACGAGGGCGACCGGTTCAACATGTTCGGCGGGCTCACCTTCATCAAGGCGACGGGGGAGGAAACCGGCGGTGCCTACGGGCTCATCGAGCAACGCGCCGACGCGGGGATGGCGACGCCGTTGCACGTCCACCGCGCGGAGGACGAACTCTGGTTCGTGATCGACGGACGGATTTCGGTCCACGTCGACGGAGAGACCGTCACGGTCGGCCCCGGCGACGTCGCTTTCGGCCCGCGAGGTCTGCCCCACGCGTTCCGCGTCGACGAGGACGCCAGCCGGTACCTCATCGTTCGCAACGCCGGCGGCGAATCCTTCTTCGAGGCCGTGGGCGACCCCGCAGACGACCTGACGCTTCCCGACCCCCGTCCCACGGAGGCACAACTCGAGCGCCTCGAGGAGGTGCTCGAGACGTACGAACTCGACCTGCTCGGCCCGCCGCCGTTCGACGACTGACCGCCGCACTCGGCGGCCGGTTCTCTCGGCCGCGACGTGGCCGTTTCGGGTGTGCCGACGGCTACTCGAGTGCGGCCGGCGGATCCGGCAGTTTCTTCTGTTCCTCCGGGTCGTGATGGACGATCACCGTCGCATCCGTCGCTCGCGCTCGGTCCCGCACCCGCTGGATCGACTCGAGGGAGTCCTCGAGCGACCAGGAAAACGACGGGACGCGCTCGCGCTCGTATCCCCCGCGGCTGTTGGCGACGTCGGCGGCGAGGACGACAGCGCTGGACTCGAGTTCGACCGCGAGCGACTGGTGACCGGGCGTGTGTCCCGGCGTCGGGAACGCCACGACGCTGCCGTCGCCGAAGAGATCGTATTCGCCCGTGACGGCCGTCACGTCGACCGACTCGTCCCGCAAGGGGGAGAAGTCACCCTCGAGGTAGAACAGCCGCTGGACGCCGTCGGGCCAGAACGCGTACCGCAGTTCCGGCTTCTGGACGACGATTTCGGCCTCCGGGAACGCGTCGACGTTGCCCGCGTGATCGACGTGGAGATGCGAGAGCACGACGTAGTCGACGTCCCCGGGCTCGTACCCCAGCGCGGCGAGGTGGTCGGTCGGCGACTGCCCGACCGAGAGGTCGAGCGTCTCGAGGAACGCCGTCATGTGGGCCGCACCGTTCGGCCCGTAGCTTTCGGGATCGGCCGCCATCTCGCGGCTGATCCCGGTGTCGAAAAGCACCAGCCCCTCGGGGTGCTCGAGGAGGTAACACGGGCACCAGCCGGTGTAGGGTTCGCCGGGGTCCTCGAGTTGCATGGCCACGCTGTGATCGAAGGTCCATTCGGCGGTGTTGAGCCGGTAGAGACGACGAACTGTCATACGTATATTCGGGGCCGATCTCCCATAGAAGGTTCGCCTAACCGAGGGGTTGGTCATCGCCGGTACCGGTATCGGTATCGGTATCGATATCGGTATCGCAATCGCTGTCGCCGTCACCGCCGTTCCTCCCTCGGGCCCGTCGCCCCATCAGGCGGCCTGTCGCTGCTCGGTTTCGTCCTCCGCGTAGATCGAGTCGACCTCGTCCTCGAACTCCTCGAGGATCGCCCGGCGCTTCTTCTTCATCGTCGGGGTCAGCAGGTCGTTGTCCTCGGTGAACTCGATCGGGACGATCCGGTACTCCTTGATCGTCTCGTGGGCTTCGAACCGTTCGTTGACCGCCTCGACTTCCTCGTCGATGCGCTCCCGGACCCACTCGTGGTCGGCGATTTCATCGGCGCTGTCGGGCAGGTCGACGCCCTCGTTCTCGGCGAGCCGGCGGAGCGCGTCGACGTTGGGGACGATGAGCGCGCCGACGAACTTCTCGCCGTCGCCGACGACCATGCACTGCTCGACGGGTTCCCGCGCCGCGAAGGCGTCCTCGATTGGAGCCGGGGCGACGTTCTTCCCGGTCGAGAGGACCAGGAGTTGCTTCGCGCGCTCGTGGAAGACGACGTAGCCGTCGGGTCGGATCGTGACGATGTCGCCGGTTCGGAACCACCTCCCGGAAGACGAGTCTTCCGACTCCTCGCTCGCTGTGCTCGCGGGGACGTCTTCCGTGAACGCCCGATCGGTAGCCTCGGGTTTCTCCCAGTAACCCTCGGCGACGTTCGGCCCCTTCACGAGGAGTTCGCCGGTTTCGCCCGGGGTGTCGGCGGCTTCCCCGTCGGGGACGACGGTGTCGTCCACTTTCACCTCACAGCCCGGGACCGCCGGCCCGACGGTGCCGATCTTGGGCTCCTCGGGCGGGTTCGTGGTGACGACGGGGGCGGTCTCGGTCAGCCCGTATCCCTCGAAAATGGGCAGCCCCATCCCGTGATAGAGCGTACAGAGATCGGGCGAGAGCGTGCCGCCCCCGCTGACGAGCATCTCGATGTTCCCGCCCAGGGCCTCCTTGACCTGGCTGAAGACCAGTTTGTCCGCGATCGAGAGCTTCGCCTCGAGGATCGGTCCCGGATCGTCCGTCCGCTGGTACTCCTTGCCGACGTCGGTCGCCCAGTTGAAGATCCGTTCTTTGATCGGCGATTCGGTGGCCTGCTCGCGGATGGCGTCGTAGATCTTCTCGTAAACTCGCGGGACGCTCGTCGCGCCGGTCGGCTGGACGGCGCCGAAGTCCTCCTGGAGCGTCTCGGAGCTTTCGGCGTACGCGACGGTCGCGCCGGCGGCGAACGGCAGGAAGTGGCCGGCCGTCCGTTCGAAGACGTGTGCGAGCGGCAGGTACGAGACCATCTTGCTGTCGTCGTCGATCGTCGGCGTGTCCTCGTCCTTGTCCGGCCGTGGTCCGACGCGACGATAGACCTGGTTGACGTTCGACCGGAAGTTCCGGTGGCTCAGTTTCACGCCCTTGGGCTGGCCGGTCGTTCCGCTCGTGTAGATGATGCTCGCCAGGTCGTCCACGTCGGGTTCGTCGACCCACTCCTGGTAGGTCTCCTCGTCGAAGGCCTCCTCGCCCAGATCGTAGACGTCCGCGAGGGTGTAGACGTCGTCGCGGTCGTATCCCGAGAGCTCGTCCATCGAGACGAGAAACTCGAGGTCCAGATCGTCTTCGACCTCGAGCACCCGCTCAAGCAGTTCCTCGTTCTCGACGACGACGCCGTCGGCGTCGGGGTCGTCGAGGAGGTAGCGGGTCTTTTCCGGCGAAGAACTCTTGTAGACAGTCGTGACGACGCCGCCGGCCGACAGCAGGGCGAAGTCCGTCTGGGCCCACTCCATGCGCGTCTGGGCGAAGATGCCGACGCGATCCCCCTGCTCGACGCCGAGTTCCCGGAAGCCGGCCGCGAGTACGCGGACGATCTCGCGCATCTCCGCGTACGACAGGCCGGCGTACTCCCCGTGCGGGGCGGGCGGGAACGCCGTTCCGGCCATGCTCCGGTCGTAGATCCCACCGCGATACTGCTGGGCGAGCGAGTTGGCGTTTCGCTCGACCGACTTCTCGAACATTCGGCCGAGGGTCTCGGTCCCCAGCACCTCGCTGTCGAACTCCCGTTCCGCGGTTTGCCAGTCCATGATTTACCGTACCATGAATCCGTACCTACATGAAAGATGGGTATAGTACAGGGTTAATTGAACAAAATAAATTATCCTCGAAATCGCGTGACCGATGATGCCGTGGTACGGGGAATCAGCTTTCGTCGTAAATCCGATCGACCCGGTCCTCGAACTCCTCGAGGATGACCCGTCGCTTCTTCTTCATCGTGGGGGTCATCATGTCGTTGTCCTCGGTAAACTCGATGGGAACGAGTTCGAACTGCTTGATCTGCTCGTAGGACTCGAAGTCCTCGTTGACCCGGTCGACTTCTTCCCCGACGTACTCCCGGACACGCTCGTCGTCGCACATGGCTTCGGGGTCGTCGGGGAGGTCGATCCCTTCTTCGTCGGCCCACTCGCGGATGTGGTCCGTGTTCGGGACGAGCAACGCGCCGACGAACTTCTCGTTGTCGCCGACGACCATCGCCTGTTCGACGACCTCGCTGGCGGCGAAGGCGTCCTCGATCGGGCCGGGGGCGACGTTCTTCCCCGTCGAGAGCACGAGGATCTGTTTGACTCGGTCGCGGAACTCGATGTAGCCGTCGGGCCGCAGGTGGACGATATCGCCGGTGCGGAACCAGCCGTCCTCGGTGAACGCCCGGTCGGTCGCGCTCGGTTTCTCCCAGTAGCCGTCGGTGACGTTCGGCCCCGTCACGACGAGTTCACCGACCTCGCCGGGGTCGTCGAAGGCGGCCTGGTCGGCGACGGACTCGTCGATCCGTAACTCGACGTCCGGCAGCGCCGGGCCGATCGTCCCGATTTTGGGCTCCTCGGGCGGGTTGACCGCCAGGACCGGCGCGGTCTCTGTCAGCCCGTATCCCTCGTAGATCGGCAGCCCCATCGCGTGATACAGCGTACACAGCTCCGGCGAGAGGCTTCCGCCGCCACTGATCAGCATCTCGATCTCGCCGCCAAGGGCCTCGCGGACGGTCGAGAAGACGAGTCTGTCGGCGAGGGCCTGTTTCGCCGACAGCACCGGGCCCGGATCGTCGGTTTCCTGATAGTCGACGCCGACGTCGGTCGCCCACTCGAAGATACGCTTCTTGACCGGGGATTCACTCGCCTGCTCGCGGATGGCGTCGTAGATCTTCTCGTAGACTCGCGGGACGCTCGTGGCCACGTTCGGCCCGACGGCACTGAAATCCTCCTGGAGAGTGTCGGGATCCTCGGCGTAGGCCACGCAGCCGCCGCTGGCGAAGATCAGGAAGTGACCCGCGGTCCGCTCGAAGACGTGCGCAAGCGGCAGATACGAGACGGTCTGTGCGCTCTCGTCGATCGACGGCAGGTCGTCGGGTCTGTCCGGCCGCGGAGCCATCCGCTTTCTGAGCTGATTGACGTTCGCCCGGAAGTTCCAGTGGGTGAGCTTCACCCCCTTGGGCTGGCCGGTCGTCCCGCTCGTGTAGATCAGGCTCGCCAGGTCGTCCGTGTCGGGTGCGTCGAGCCACTCCTCGTAGGCTGCCTCGTCGAACGACGATTCGCCGAGTTCGTAGACGTCCGCGAGGGTGTAGATATCCTCACGGTCGTCGTACCCCGAGAGCTCGTCGATCGAGACGATGAACTCGAGATCGAGGTCGTCCTCGACCTCGAGCACCCGCTCGAGGGCGTCGCCGTTCTCGACGACGACGCCGTCGGCGTCGGGGTCGTCGAGCAGGTAGCGAACCTGATCCGGCGAGGAACTCTTGTAGACGGTCGTGACGACCGCGCCGGAAGACAGCAGGGCGAAGTCCGTCTGGGCCCATTCCATGCGGGTGTTCGAGAAGAGCCCGACGCGATCACCGGTTTCGATCCCTAACTCGCGGAACCCGGCCGCGAGGTTGCGGACGATGTCCCGCATCTCGGCGTAGGAGAGGGTCCGGAATTCTCCGGGTCTGGCCGCCGAAACGACCGAATCAGTCAGCGACCGTTCGTAGATCCCACCTTTGTACTTCTGGGCCGGCCGATTGGCGTTCCGTTCCGCCGACTCCTCGAACATTCGTCCGAGCGTCGACTCCCCGATTACCTCGTCGTCGTACTCGCGTTCGGCGTCCCGCCAGTCCATACGTGTGTGAGGGAACGTCCCAAGCGATAAAACGTGATGAAACTTGTTTCACCTGTCGCTACGTTTATCCGACGCGCCGGACGCCGAACACCGACGCGCTCGTACCGGCTTACTCCCCGTCGAGGTAGCCGAGCACGCCACGGACGTTCATCGCAGCCTCGGCGCTGGCCTTTCGCTCGCCCCAGGTGTCGGCCCGCTCGCTGCCGACCGTCTCCGCGAAGTGGTCGATGACCGCCTCGTCGTCCTCGAGTTCCCGTCGCTTCGACTCGACGGCCTCGACCCACGTCGAGAGGACGTCGCCGTACTCCGCGAGAGCGTCCTCGAGGTCGTCGCCGACCTCCCGCGGCCCGAAGTGGGTGTACAGCAAGACGTCGGGGTCGATCTCGCCGATCGTCTCCAGGTCCTCGAGACACTGCTCGAGGTCGAAGTCCGACGGGGGCGAGGTCTCGACGATCTCTTCCGTTCCGGGGAGCCAGATGCCGGCGGCGTCGCCGGTGAAGACCGCGTCGTTCTCGGGGTCCTCGAAGACGACCTGGTGGAAGGCGTGGCCGGGCGCCTCGTGGACGTGCAGTTCGTGGTCGCCGAGGTCGACGACGTCGCCGCCCTCGATCTCTCGGATCCGCTCTTCGGGGATCGGTTTCGGCTCCGTGTAGAACTCCCACTGGTCGCCGACGGCGGCTTTCGTCCCCGCGACCAGCCGTCCCGGATCGGCGAGCAGGCTCGCGCCCGCGGCGTGGACGCAGACGTCGGCGTTCGGACACGCCTCGGCGAGAAAGCCCGCGCCGCCGGCGTGGTCGAGGTGGATGTGTGTCACGGCGATCGCTGCCACCTCCTCGCGGTCGATGTCCAGTTCCGCAAGCGCCGCGAGAATCCGCTCGTGGTTGGTCCCGATACCGGTCTCGACGACGGCAGGCCGCTCCGCGTCGAGCACGTAGGCGGCCCCGTAGCCGTCCGTGTCGTACATGCCGGTGTCGACGTAGTAGAGGTCCGAGCAGTCGCCGGTCGTCACTTCGGTGAGTTCGCCGCGTTCCATGTCTCCCGCATCGAGCGGCCCCGAGGTAAAACTACACGTCTCGGTCCGCGTTACCGGGAGCCAGCCTCGCCGCGGCCGTTCGCCGACTGCTCGCCCGATCGGCGCTCGTCCCGCCAGCGACCCTCCGGCCGATCCTTCCACTCCCCGATGCCGGAGGGATCGAGATGGACGTGGGCATCGCCGACGTCCTCGAGGCCCCGCAAGCGCTCGACGAGTTCCGACTCGATGTCGTGGGCCTGCCGGAACGGCATTTCGCCGTCGACCTCGACGTGGACCTCGACCTCGAGGACGGTGCCATCGTAGAAGACCGTCAGGTCGTGGACGCCCTCCACGTCGGGGTGGTCCCGCAGCGCCCGGGTGATCGCGGCCCGTTTCTCCGAACCCGGCGCGGCACCGACGAGATAATCGACGTTCTCGCGGGCGATCTCGACCCCCTGATAGACGACCAGCAGGCTGACGAGTCCGCCGGCGATCGGGTCGAGCACCGACTGGCCGAGCAACACGCCGACGACCCCGACGAGCGCGGCGAACGTGGTGTAGATGTCGTTCAGGCAGTCGATCGCCAGCGCCTCGAGCGCGGCCGAGCCGAGGTCGGCGTTGACGCGTTCGGTGTAGCGGTAGACGAGGTACATGTCGACGATCGCGAACGCGAGCACGCCCAGCAGGATCGGACTGGGCTCCGGCGGATCCGGGACCAGGAGTCCCTGCACGGAGTCGTACAGCAGCGACAGTCCGAGCACGGCGAGGACGGCACCCACGAACAGCGCCGTCAGCGGTTCGATCCGGGCGTGACCGTGGGGGTGGGTATCGTCCGGCTCGTCGAAGGCGCTGCGCCCCCAGACGAGGACGACGACGCTCGAGACGAGGTCCGCGACCGAATGGGCCGCGTCCGCGAGCAGGGCGACGCTGCCGAAGGCGATCCCAGCAGCGCCCTCGGCGAGGATCTTCACCGTGTTTCCGAGGACGTTGACCCACGACGCCTTCGCGAACGCTCGTCGCCCGTCCTCGTCGGTCATGCCCTGGTTTAGAGCCAGTCTAAACTTGAGCTTTTTCCTTCCCGAGCGCGGACGAGACGGATCGACGGTTTCGCAACGCTCATACAGTTCCTGCAAGAAGCGCGCCGTAACCGAATGGACGACTCGACACGACGTGGGAAACCGACGACTCGGTCCGAACGGCGACCATGACAGGTGACCATCCGCTCGTTCGACTCGAGACGCTCGCGCTGGTCGCCATCGGCGGGTTCGCCGGTTCGAACCTCCGGTTTTTAGCGACGGACCTGCTCGCGGACGTGCCGGGGGTCTTGCTTGTCAACGCCGTCGGCAGCGCCGCGCTCGCCTTTCTCGTCTACGAGGCGGAGTACGCTGGTCTGGTCGGCCGACGGTCGCGGGTCGTCTTCACGACGGGATTTCTCTCCTCGCTGACGACCTACTCGACGTTCGCGGTCCAGACCGCGCTCGCCGGCGATCCGCTGCTCGTCGCGGGGGTCGTCGCCGGGAACTACGGGCTCGGATTCGCGGGCGTCGTCGCCGGTCGGTCGCTCGCGCGTCGGGTCGCCGACGGGGCGGGATCGACCGTCGGAGGGGGTGAGACGGCGTGACGCTCGACGTTCTGACGGTGACTTCGACTATCTCGTTCGCGTTCGACCTCCAGCCCGCCCACCTGGTCGGCACGGGCGGCGCGATCGGCGCCGTCCTCCGCCACTGGATCTACCTGCAGTTCTCGAGCGAGCGGTTCCCCTGGCCGACGCTCGCGGTGAACGCGATCGGCAGTTTCGTCCTCGGGTTCGTGGTCTTCGCCGGCGTCGGCGAGTCGACGGCCCAGTTGGTGGGGATCGGCATCTGCGGCTCGTTCACGACGTTCTCCTCGTTTTCGGTCGAAACCGTGCAACTGTACGAGCGGGGGGATCGGTTGCGGGCGGTCGTCAACGCCGCGGCGAACCTCCTGCTCTCGCTCGCGGCGATCGGTCTCGCGTGGGTGATCGTCGCCCGGGGGCCGCTCGCGCTCTGAGGTTTCCGGTCGTCGCCGCTGCCCTCCGCCCTTCGCTGCCCGGGGTCGCTCGAGTGTCCCGTGCGGTTGCGATAGGACGTGTTCTTCCGGAACTGCGGGCCCGAATGGGTCGAGTTCGACGTCACGCCCGTGCGGGAACCACGATCCGATTCGAACCGGGCACCGACTGCCGCTAGCGGTCGAACCGTTTCCCCGTCACCGACCGTCGTTGTCGCTTCGTTTCGGCGAACGAGTCGATCTCCGCGGCGATGCGCTCGACGAGGGCCGACTGTCGCTCGGTCGCCGACTCGATCGCGTTCGTTCGGTCGGAAACGTCGCGGGAGTCCTCGAGTGCGCCGTCGATCATGGTCGCGACCTCTTCGGTGCTCGCCGCCTGATCGTCCGTCGCGTCGGCGACCTGCTCGGTGCCGTCGTTTGCCTCCTCGATCGTCGTCTCGATCCGGCGCAGTCCGTCGACCGTTTCGGCGACGTCGTCGACCGCCTCCGCCACCGCCTCGGTCGCCGTCTCGAGCGTGCTGACGGTTTCTTCCGTGTCCGTCTGGATCCGATCGACGAGCGACTCGATGGTCGATGCCTCCTCCTGTGACTCCTCGGCCAGGGACTTCACCTCGTTGGCGACGACGGCGAAGCCGTCCCCCTCGGTCCCGGCGTGTGCGGCCTCGATCGAGGCGTTCAGCGCGAGTAGGTTCGTCTGATCCGCGATCTGATTGATGACGTCGACGATCTCGTCGATCCGTTCGACGCTCTCCCGGAGCTCTTCGACGTCGTCGGTCGCGTCGTCGGTCACCGACTCGACCCGCTCCATCTCCCGGATCGCCCCCTCGGCCGTTTCCGTGGCCCGGGTGGCGGTCCGTTCGGCCTCTTCGGTCGTCGCGCTGACTTCCTCCGCCGTGGATGCGATCTCCTCGACGGTCGCCGAGAGGTCGGAAACCTCGGCCGCGGTCTCCTCCATCGCGGCCGTCTGCTCGTCGGTCACTGACTGAATGTCTTCCGCCTGGGTCGCCACGTTCTCCGTGATCTCCTCGAGTTCCTCGACGGCGTCCGTGACCCGTTCGGCTACCGCTCGCTGCTCCTCGAGCGATTCGATGCGCTCGCTGTAGGAGTGGAGGTAGGTATCGTTGACCACCTGCATGTCGAGGTTCGTCCCCCGGATCACTGCGGCCGCGTCCGCGAAGCCGTCGTCGATCGCATCGGCGACCGCGGTCCGGGCGTCTTCGAGTTCGTCTGCGTCGTCGCTCGCCGCCTCGGCCTCCTCGAGCGCGGTCATCGCCTCGCGTTTCGTCGCCTCCCTGATCTCCGAGAGGAATATCGCGTTGAGGTTCGCGAACATCCCGCCGAAGTAGTGCAGCGGCATCTCGAGCCGATCGTGTAATCGGCCGATCCGCGTTCGATGGGTGAAATACCGCCTGTCGTAACTGCCACCCGTAAGCGTCTCGAGGTACCCCGACACGATCTGGCGCAGTTGCCGATCGTTCCTGGGGGATCGATCGAGCACCTCCCGCGTCCGTCGGTGTTCCGTGATCGGCTCGAGAAAGGCGGTCACGAGGTCTTCCCGTCGGTCGTCGACGACGTCGTTCAGTGCGGTCAGCCGTCTTTCGTCCTCCGCGTCGAAGTCGATGAACTCCTTTCGCCACTCGATGTTCGACTCCGTCAATCCGATCTCGTCGGCGAGTTCGTTGGCGTCGTACGCCATCCCGATCGATTCCCCGTCTGCCACTGACTCCCCCGGCGGTGGCGTCTGCATAGTAAAGATGTCGAGGAAAGCGGAATAAGCGTAGTGGCCTCGTGAGAGAAATCTGTCGGGTACGGACGGTCTCACGCCCGGAACCCTCAAATGTGGGGTCGGTCCCGTCGCGGCCGCAACCGCTCGGCGACGGTGGCGATAACGGCGGCCGCTCCATCGAGATCCGAAACGCCCACGTTCGACACCGGGCGCTCGCTTCTCTTTTCATCGCCCAACGGACCGGTTCGGCTCGGAGTCCGGTTCCGATTCCGGGAAGTCGCGGCGTCACACACCCCGCGGAAACCCGCCGGATCCCCGATACGTTTAACAGGTAACTGAGTGATGCACTGGTATGAGCGTTCGGGGCGACTTCTGGTCGATCTATCGCGAGGCGCTCCCGATCCTGCTGGTCGCGCTCGGCGGGGGGCTGTTCGCCGGACTCGTGCTCGAGGACATCCTCGAGAACGTCGAGCGGTTCCCGGGATTGCTCGTGATGGTGCCGGTCTTTCTCGCGACGCGGGGCAACGTCTACGGGGCGCTCGGCGGGCGCATCTCGAGCGGGCTCCACCAGGGGTTGCTGGACCCGCAGTTCGAACGGAACGACCGGCTCGTCAACGCCGTGCTCGCCTCGCTCGTCAACGGGATCGGGATCTCGATCGTCATCGGCGTCATCACCTGGGCCGCTCTCCTGGTGCTTGGATGGGAGGTCGCCGCGCTGTCCGAACTGGTCGGGATCATGCTCGTCGCGGGCACCCTGACCTCGGTCGTCATGATCGTCGGCCTGCTCGGGCTGATCTTCGCCGGGTACAACCGCGGCTACGACCCGGACAACCTCGTCGGACCCATCGTCACGACGCTCGGTGACATCTTCGGGATGCTGTTCATGCTGTTCTCGATCGGCTTCGTGGAGGTGCTCGCCTGATGGTCTCCCAGCCCCAGTCCGGGCAGGGGTCGCTCGGCACCTGGGACTGGACCTCGATCGTCGGCAACATGTTTCCGCTGCTTGTGGCGCTGTCGATCATCGTCCTCTGGGCTGGCATCACCCTCGAGGGGGCCGAGGAGATGCTCGAGGAGTACGCGATCCTCGCGGTGATGGTGCCGACGATGATCGACATGGGTGGCAACCTCGGCGCGATCCTCTCCTCGCGGCTCTCGACGCGGTTTCACCTGGGGACGACGGAACTCGATCCGACCGATCGCGTGCTGTGGGCGAACGTGGGCGCGATCCTGGCCCTGGCCGCGACGATCTTCACGGCGCTTGCGTTCGGCGCGTACGCGCTCGGCGTGCTCGTCGGTTCGCCGCTTCCACTGTCGACGCTGCTCACTATCTCGCTGCTCAGCGGGATGTCCGTCGCCGTCATCGCGATCGTTTTCAGCTTCGCGGCGACGTACGGCTCCTACCGGTTCGGGATCGACCCCGACGACACGACGATCCCGATCGTCACCAACGTCGTCGACGTCTTCGGGATGCTCATCTTCATCGGCGTTTCGGGGCTGGTGCTTGGGTTCTGACCATCGCGAAAAATCGGCGACCGCGGGTGGGCTCGCGATCTCAATCGTCCGCCGCCGCTGCCCCCTGCTCGAGGTAGTCGACCATCTCGTCGGTCTCCGATTCGAACTCCTCGAGATCGATCTCGTTGCCGTGCAGTATCGTCGAGAAGTACCTGGTCGAACTCGCGAGGTTGACCGCCTCCTCGAGTTCGGCCTCGCCGACGTCCGCCAGCCGTGCCTCCTCCTTGTGGAAGTAAGTGCAGTACGGGCAGCCGATCGCGGCCGCAACGCCGACCCCGATGAGCCCTTTCTCCCGGGCCGAGAGTTCGTTCTCGCCGAACGTGAGATCCCGGAACAGTCCCCAACTGTGATCGACCGCGGGATCAGCGATCGTCTCCATCCAACTCGGTACCTGTCCGAGCGTTTCCTCGATCTCCTGTCGTGTCTCTTCCGATGCCATGGTTCAACCCCGCGGGTACGGTACTCGATCCGGCAGTACCTAGCTACCGAGTGACGTTTCGGCAGTCGGTGCCGTCACTGCAGCCCGTGCGGACGAGTCGAGGGTTGCATTTCATCCCGCGTCCGAAGACGCGGGAATCCCGCCACGGATATCATCTCGGACCCCGAGGGGCGACGGCCACGCTCGACACCCTCCTGCGGTCTCGCGGCGCTCGAGGATAGCGACGGTCCCGGACCCCGAAGTTGACCTTCCTGCTCTTCGGGACAGACCGCGATCTCGTTGGCCCGTAACAACGTCTGACCGCCGTCTGCTGGGCGTCTGACGCCGTCTCAGCGACCGATTGTCTGACTGAGATTCAAGTGGCGGCCTGTTGCCGTCGTCGGTATGCCAGTCGACGCACCAACCCCCGACAGCGACCGACCGTCCCGCACGTTCCCCTCCTCCGACCGGGAGGGGGTGATCGACCGATGACGGCGACCACGACGATCGCCGTCTCGCTCGCGTTGACGCTGCTCGAGGTGGTTCGAGCGTTCCCGCGTCCGAGTTCGGCCCGCGATCGGTTTCGTCTCCGGCCCCGGTTCCAGTACGGCGAGCGGGCCCGAACGCTCGCGTCGCTCGTCCTCGCGCTGGCGGTCGTGGCCGTCGGCACGGCGGTGTACCTCGAACTCGTCGGCGTGCTGGTGGCGTCGGTCGAGTGAGTGTGCGGTCGACCGAACAGGAGGGCGACGAACGCTCCCGATCAGGGCACGGACATCTCGTCGAACGCCGCGGCCGCCGTCCGCGTCCCCTTCGAGATCAGCACGTCGCCGCCGCGGATTTCGGCGTTCGCGTCGCCGACGAGCAACCATCCTTCGTCGGGCCGCCGGACGGCGATCACGGACATCGTCGTCTCCGTGTCCGGGACGCCGGCGACGATCTCCCTGCCGTCGAGTTCGCTGCCCGGTTCGACCTCGACGCGGGTGATGATCTCGTCGCTCTCCTCGACGGCCAACTGGACGACCGGGTGGACGTCGATCTCCCGGAGTACGCCCTCGCTGATGTCGATCGCCGCGTCGCTGATCACCTCGGTGGCGCTGCCCAGGTGGATCAGGCCCCGCAGGGCAACGGGGTCCGGCGCGTCCTCGGCCGCCCGGAGCGTCCAGGCCTCGAACCGCGACTCCAGGGCGTCGACCTCGACCTCGAGGTTCCGAACCTCCTCGGCCAGGGCCTCGCTATCGAAGAGGACGGCGCTGTAGGCCAGGTCGACGGCCAGTTCCGAGAGGTTCTTCATGTGGACGATCGTGTCGACCGCCCGCTCGAGGTCCTCGATGTCGGGGGTATCTGCGGTCGGCGGCTCGTAGCCCGTTCCGGTCATCGTCTCACAGACGTCGCCGATGGCGATCTCGGGACCGCGCAGGAGTGCGACGTCGTCGCCCCTGATCGTCGTCGTCGGACCGGGGTTGAGCAGCCACTCGTCCCCGCGCCGGAGCGCGATCACTCGGACGCCGGTCTCGGACTCGAGGTCGATGTCCTGGAGCGTGCGGTCGGCGTACACCGAGTCGGGGTCTACCACTCCGCGGACCAACGTCTCGACGGCCTCCGGGAGGGCCGTCCGCATCGCCTCCGGCAGGCCGATGTCCTCGAGGACGACCTTCGCGATGTCGCCGGCAGCGTCGCTGATGTCGTCGGCGGCGGTGACGATCCCCAGGACGGGTGCGAGCTGTTCGGCGTCTTTCGGCTTGCGGACGGCCATCATCAGGCCCATCCGCGCGCGCATCTCGAGGACGTCCATCCGCTCCTCGAGTCGAAGCACCTCCCGGGCGATCTCTTCGCTCGAGTGAAGTACCGCGGAGTAGGCGAGGTCGATCAGCAGCTCCGCCGTGTCCTTCATCTCGACGAGCACGTCCTTGACGTTGACGGGCTCGTACTCGATCGGTGCCGACGACGTCTCGCCCTCGAGCGGATCCATACCTTAACCAACTCTGCCGGTCCAAAAAACGTTTTCCGCCCCGGATTCCTGGCTGGCGTCGCTCGGTTCTCCCCCGGCGATCGACCCCGGGCGGTTCCGACGCCACGCGATCTTCCGATACGGTTTTGGACGGCCGTCCTGAATTCACGGGTAATGCTTGACCGGACGTACGTACGCGAGAATCCCGACGAGGTTCGGGACGCCCTCGACAACCGGGGTGCCGACGTCGACCTCGACGAGATTCTCGACCTCGACGAGCGGTGGCGGGAACTGAAAGCCCGCGGCGACGAACTGCGCCACGAGCGCAACCAGATCACCGAGCAGATCGGCCAACTGGTCGCGGCGGGGAAACAGGAGGAGAAAGACGAGGCCATCGAGCAGTCCAAGGAACTGAAAGCCGAGATCGAGGACGTCGAGGCCGAAGCCGACGAACTCCAGGAGGAACTCCGGGAGCGAATGCTCGAGATTCCCCAGGTGCCCCACGAGAGCGTCCCGCTCGGCGTCGACGAGCGCCACAACGTCGAGGACCGCCGCTGGGGGTTCGACGACCTGCGGGACGTACCCGAGGACGTGACGCCCCACTACGAACTCGGCGAGGAGATGGACATCATCGACGAGGACCGCGGTGCCAAGACCACCGGTGCCGGCTTCTACTTCCTCAAGGGCGACGGCGCGCGCTTAGAGCACGCGCTCATCCAGTTCATGATGGATATCCACCGCGAGCAGGGGTACGTCGACCTCTTCCCGCCGGTGCCGGTCAAGAGCGCGGCGATGCGCGGCACCGGCCAGTTCCCGAAGTTCACCGACGACGCCTATCGCCTCGGCGGCAGCAACGACGAGGAGTACGAGGAAGAGGACCTCTGGCTCTGCCCCACGGCGGAGGTCCCGGTCACCAACATGTACGCCGGCGACATCCTCCTGCAGGACGACCTCCCGCTGAAACACCAGGCCTACACCCCGAACTTCCGGCGCGAGGCCGGGGAACACGGCACCGAAACGCGGGGCATCGTCCGGGTCCACCAGTTCAACAAGGTCGAACTCGTCAACTTCGTCGAACCCGAGAACAGCTACGACCGCCTCGAGGAACTGCTCGACGAGGCGGAGGAGGTGCTCCGACGGCTCGAGCTTCCCTACCGCATCCTCGAGCTCTGTACCGGTGACCTCACCTTCGCGAGCGCGAAGACCTACGACATCGAGGTCTGGGCCCCCGCCGACGACATGGACGACGGCCCCGACCACGGCGGCCGCTGGCTCGAGGTCTCGTCGGCGTCGAACTTCGAGGACTTCCAGGCCCGCCGTGCCGGCCTGCGCTACCGACCCGAACGCCACGAGTCGGCCGAGTACCTGCACACGCTGAACGCCTCGGGGCTCGCGATCCCGCGCGTGATGGTGGCCATCCTCGAGTACTACCAGAACGAGGACGGTACCGTCACGGTTCCGGAGGCGCTGCGACCGTACATGGACGGCCAGGAAGTCATCGAGGGCCACGAGAAGGTCGGCGAAGCCGCGCTGGGTGCGGGCGAACGCGAGTAACAGTACCAGTACCAGTATCGGTACCGGTACCGTCGGTTCCGCCGCAACTTCGTCTTTCGATCCCCGATCCGATGCCCGTCCCGTGGCGGCCTCGAGCCGAATCGACGACAACGAATTTCTCTCGTAACAAATATGATCTTCAACTATGTCTTCCCGCTATGCATATTAGCCTCGGGCAGAAGGCGATCGTCGCGACCGTCGGTGTCCTGTTCGCGCTCGGTGCTGTGGTGGTATTTCCCTGGGCGCTGACGATCATCGCCTTCGCCGTGATGATCCCGTTCTTTTACACCGTGCTTGGGGCCTGAACCGTCGGCCTCGGTACCTGCGGTGGCTCGAGTCGCGACGTCGATGGAGGGCACTCGCTACTCACACCCGTGTCTCCGTGCTTCGAAAAACGGCGTACCGAAGAGAAAACGAAGCGGCGAACGGACCGCGACAGTGCCGGTCCGGGCCGTGGACGCCTTAGATGTAGTCGATCTGCTCGGGCAGTTCGAGCTTCATGCCCTTGCGCTCGCGGATCTCCATGATCTTCTCGCGCTGGAGCGAGTCGGACATGACCTCGAAGCCGGCGTTCTCCGTGTTCCAGGACGCGCGACCCTCGGTCGCGGAGCGGATGTCGGAGGCGAAGCCGATCATCTCGCCGACGGGCGCGATGCCCTCGACGACCATCAGATCGCCTTCCTGGTACATGTCGTCGACGCGGCCACGACGGCCCTGGATCTCGCCCGAGGCCGCACCCATGTGGTCGTTGGGCACGTCGATGCGGACGTCCTGCATCGGCTCGAGCATCTTGATCTTGCCGTCGATCAGGGCGTTGTGGACCGCTTCACGGACCGCAGGGATGACCTGGGCCGGGCCGCGGTGGATGGTGTCCTCGTGGAGTCGGGCGTCGTGCAGGCGGATGAGCGTCCCCTGGACCGGCTCGTTGGCGAGCGGACCGTTGTCCAGGGCCTCCTCGAGACCCTCGACGACCAGTTCCATCGTCTCGTTTAAGTGCTGGATACCCTTCGTGTCGTCGATGAGGATGTTCGTCCCGTGGATGGTCTCGACGTTCTGGGACGTGTCCTTGTCCATGCCGGCCTCCTGCAGGGCCTCGCGGCGTTCCTGCTCGGGCATGTCCATCGACGCTTCGCCGAGCTTGATCGTCTCGACGAGGTCGTCCGTCATCGGCTCGATGGAGATGTAGAAGCGGTTGTGGCGGTTCGGCGAGATGCCCTCGACCTCGGCGCTTGGCTCCTGGGGCTGCTCGCGGTAGACGACGATCGGCTCACCCGTATTCACGGGGATGCCCTGATTCTTCTCGATACGCTGGGTGATGACCTCGAGGTGGAGTTCACCCTGCCCGGAGATCAGGTGCTCGCCGGTGTCCTCGTTGATGTCGATCTGGATCGTCGGGTCCTCCTTGGAGACCTGGCGCAGCGTCTCGATCAGCTTCGGTAGGTCGTCCATGTTCTGGGCCTCGACGGACTTCGTGATGACCGGCTCGGAGATGTGTTCGATCGACTCGAACGGCGTCATCTCGACGCTCGAGACGGTCGAGCCGGCGATGGCGTCTTTCAACCCAGTCACCGCAGCGATGTTACCCGCGGGGACTTCCTCGACTTCCTCGCGTTCGCCACCCATGAAGACGCCCACGGACTGAATGCGGTTCTTGCCCGCGGTCCCGGAGACGTACAGCTCTTGACCCTTCTCGAGGCTCCCCGAGAAGACGCGACCGGAGGCGATCTCGCCGGCGTGGGGGTCCATCGAGATGTCGGTGACCATGAAGACGACCTCGCCGTCCTCGTCGACCAGGCGCATGCCCTCTGCGAGCTCGGTGTCGTCGTCGCCGCGCCAGATGCGTGGAATACGTCGGGGCTGGGCGTCGACGGGGTTGGGGAAGTGCTCACAGACCATGTCGAGCACGACGTCCGACAGCGGGGTCTTCTCGTGGAGTTCCTGGCGCTTGTCGGCGCGCTCGAGTTCCATGATCTCGGCGAAGTCCATCCCGGTACGCTGCATCGACGGCATGGAGACGCCCCACTTGTACAGCGCGGAACCGAACCCGACGGTGCCGTCCTCGACGGAGACGGTCCAATCGTCGACGTCGTCCATGTCCTCGGTCATCCCGCGGATGAGTTCGTTGACGTCGCGGATGACCGAGAGGAGTCGCTCCTGCATCTCCTCGGGGCCTTCCTGCAGTTCGGAGATCAGGCGGTCGACCTTGTTGATGAACAGGGTCGGCTTGACGCCCTCGCGCAGCGCCTGGCGCAGGACGGTCTCGGTCTGGGGCATCGCCCCTTCGACGGCGTCGACGACCACCAGCGCGCCGTCGACGGCACGCATCGCACGGGTGACGTCGCCACCGAAGTCGACGTGGCCCGGCGTGTCGATGAGGTTGATGAGGTGGTTGGTACCCTCGTACTCGTGGGTCATCGAGACGTTCGCTGCGTCGATGGTGATCCCACGTTCCTGCTCGTCTTCCTCCGTGTCCATCGCGAGCTGTTCGCCGGCAGTCTCGTCGGAGATCATGCCCGCACCAGCCAGCAGGTTGTCGGAGAGAGTCGTTTTTCCGTGGTCGACGTGAGCGGCGATGGCGATGTTCCGGATGTTCTCCGGTTCGTCCATCAGCCGTTCACACTCCTGGACGATCTTCTTGCGTCGGCCCATATACCCCCCATTACCGGTAGCGGGGTCAAAAGGGTAGTGTTTCGTCGTCGGGAGAATCCGACGCGTCTCCCGCTCGGGCGCGTGAAATATCCACTTTACGTGAGGTAACAACACGCATGAATTGTCCCGGCGGCGAACGGTCGGCGCCACCGTCGCGTCTCGAGCCAGTACCGGGTACTCGAGCCCGCAGCCGTCGTCGCCGGTCTCGGCCCCTCTCGCACGCCGGCCGTCGTCTCGCGGCCTGCGCAACCGGGCGTAAGAGACATGGTTGGACGGCTATTGGTATAGGTACGCATGGACCTCCGCGTTCAGGGGCCGGGCCCGACGTCACCGTTTCTCAGCGCCCGCGACCTCTTCGAGACCGAACACGATCTCTCGCTCCCCGTTCACGTCCACCTCCGGGACGACCCCGACGAACGAACGTGGGCGGGCCACTACGAAGACCGCCACGTCCTCAATATCTCGAGACAGGCCGCCTCGAGTGCGATGGCCCGGGAACTCGCCTTGCACGAGTTCTCCCACATGGCCAGATACGAGCAGGAACACCCTTCCCACACCCAGTCGATCGAGGAGGTGCTCTTCCTCGCGCTGGCCGGAAAGAGCGTCGAACGGCGGAAACTCGCCCACTGCCGCCAGATCGCCAACCACATGAAAGACATCTACGCCGACGACATCACGCTCTCGGTCGGCCCCGGCGAGAAACTGCTTGCCTTCCTCGAGTCCAGCCTCGCGACGGCCGTCGCGGACCGACCGGACACCCCCTCGAGACAGGGCCTTCGACTCTCGGCGAGCGCCGATCCGGAGATCACGGCCGTCAACGCGGCGTTCGCGCTGGCGCTCGCGGAACGACACGATCTCGCCGACGAGACCCACCGACTGTACGACCTCGCGCGCGTCGCGGCGATGGACGCACCTGGGGTCGACTTCGAGGGGTTCAAGCAGCGGTTCCGGGAACTCGCGCGCGACCCCGACTCGAGCGGGTACCGGCAGGAACTCGTCGACGCGACCAGGGACTACGTGGGGGGCGAACGCCTCGCGGCGGACTGACACGCCGATTTCCTCTCCCATACGGTTTACTGTCCGTCAGTTCCGGCGCAACCGCGACCCGGGCGGCGGTTGCGCCGGGAAATCCTACAGCAATCCGTAGCAGCCGTCACTCCGGCAGCAACATGACGACCGACGTCGTGTTGTGGAAACCGCTCAACTGTCCGCGTTCCATACAGAGTTCGCCGTAGGTTTCTATTCCGGTGAAGGGGACCTCGAGTTCGTCGGCCATCGCGTCGACGGCCTCGCCGAACTCGTCCTCGAGGATGATCGATCGGCAGGCACAGTCGTAGACGAACCCGCCGGCGACCCCGCTCGAGCCTGTGTTTTCGACGGCTTCGCGGGCGGTGTCTCGCGCGGATTCGATCTGTTCTGGTTTGGGGCTGTGCATCACGCGCAACTCGGTTCCCTCCGGGACGCCGACGGGGAAGTCGAGGTACCCCGCCGTCGTCAGAGAGAGTCCCGGCCAGCGGATCTTGTAGCCGTCGTCGCTGGCTCCCCGGCCCTCCTCGATACCGAACTCGAACTCGGTCAACAGCCCGAGCAACTCGAGGCTGCCGTCCTCGAGGCCCTCGACGTCGACCTCGCGGCCGCGCTCGGCGAGGTACGGTTCGACGACCTCGCGCCAGGCCTCGAAGGCCGGTTTCCCGTCGAGCTCGAGGACGCGCCCGCCTTCCGAGTTCGTCACCGTCAGTGGCTCGGAGATCGGCGAGTGGCCGTGATCGACGCTGATCGTCACCGGCTCCGTCGACGCCAGCATACCGACGACGACGGCGTCGGAGGCGACCGTGTCGTTCCGGAAGACGTGAGTCGCGTCCATCGCCAGGTCGTCCCCGGCCGAACCGCCGACGAAGCTCACGTCGCGGCCCAGGTTGCGCTGGGTCGCGACCGCGACCTGGTCGCCGACGCCCGCCAGCCCGTCGTGGAGGACGATCGCCGACCGGTGGGGGTATCCCTCGACCGAGGCCGGAAGCCCGTCGACGGCCTCGTTGACCGCGGCCGCGACGCCCGCCGAGAGGTCGGTGCCGATGCCGCTGAAAAACCGGATCGAGTCGCTGGCCACGAGCGCGACGGTCACGCTCCCCTCGGTACTGGTCCCCTCGGTGAACTCGCCCGACGACGAGGAACCGATCAACTCGACGTCGTCCCCGACGACCGACCGGATCCCGGAGAGTACGGCCTCGTAGTCGTACTCCGGCGAACAGAACACCTGCCCGAAGTCGACGCGGCCGTCGGTCTCGAGGCCTTCGGCCGCCCGTGTCGCGGCTTCCTTCCCGACCGTGAACCCGTCGTCGCCGTCGGCGACGCCGCTTGCGAACTGGGTCGACAAGCCGTCGTCGTCGACGTCGGTGAACTCGAACGCCGTTTCCCCGGCCGCGTCGGCGTTCCCGTCCCGAGCGGCCGGTTCACCGTCGGCCTCGCGTTCGTCGCCGGCGGTCGACGCCGCCGTCGCCGTGGCCACGTCCGCATCCGCGGCTGCGGCCGCGGCCGCGGCGTCGCCGTCCTCGGAGTCCGGAAGCGTCCGCTCGTGGCCCGGCACCTCCGCGCGCGCCTTGTACATATCGAGCGTGTCCCGGAGCCACGCCGCATTCTCCGCGAGTTCGGCCGCGCCGTCCGAGACGCTCGAGAGCGCGGACGTCTGTTCTTCGGCCGAGGCGGCGACGTTCGCGGCCAGCCCCGACGTCCGTTCACTGATCGTCGCCGTCTCGTCGACCAGTGCGACGACCTGCTGGGTCGACTCGGCCTGCTGGTCGGCGGCCGCGTGGATCTCCTGGACCCCGTCGTTGGTCCCCTCGGCGTACTCGGCGATCTCCTCGAGTGCGGCCAGCGCGTGCTCGACCGAGTCGGTGTGGTCCGCGATCATCGCCTCGGTCTCGGTGACCGTCTGCGTCGCCGACGCGGTCCGTTCCTGGATCCGCTCGAGGCGAGTCTCGATCCGTTCGGCGGCCGACTGGACCTCGCTCGCGAGGTCTTTGACCTCCGAGGCGACGACCGCGAACCCTTCGCCGTCGTCCCCGCCACTCCCGCGGGAGGCCTCGATGTTGGCGTTCAACGCCAGCATGTTCGTCTGGTGGGCGATGTCGGCGATCAGTTCGACCAGTTCGTCGATCGCCTCGACGTCTTCGTTGAGCGTCTCGATCGCCTCGACGGCCTCGGCCGACCCCGTCTCGATCTCCTCGAGGCCGTCGATGGCCGTCCGCGCCGCTTCCCTTCCCTTGTGGCCGGTCTCGACGGTCTCGGCCGAGAGCGATGCGACGCGTTCCGAGCGGCTCGCGATCTCCTCGATGTTCGACGAGAGGACGTCCATCTCGGCGTTGACTGCCTCGAGGCGCTCGGACTGGACCGAGGAGCCGTCGGCGATCTCCTGGATGTCGTCGCTGATCTCCGTACTCGCCGCGGTCACCTCGTCCGTGCCCGCCAGCAGTTCGTCGCTCGAGGTGACCACCAGCGCCACGAAGTCCTTGAGCTGGCGGATCGTCCCCTCGAGTTCGTCCATCATCGCGTTGAACTCCTCGGCGACGTCAAGCGGCGCGTCCTCGTCGGGTTCGATCCGGTGGGCGAGCCGCCCGGCCGCACACAGCCCCATCGCTTCCTCGAGATCGGCTGCCTGTGCCTCGATCCGTTCGTTTCGGGCCTCGAGACTGTCGATTTCTTCCTCGAGCTCGCTCGTCCGTTCGCGGAGCCTGCGGTTCTCCTTGAGCGTCGACTCGAGGGCGTCGCCCAAGTCCGTGGCGTCGTTCATCGCGTCGAACTCGTAACCGACGGCCTCGGCGTCGCCGGGCCTCGCTTCGGTCTCGATCCGCTCGAGCGTGCTATCGATATGACTGCTCGACCAGTGGCCAAGCACCGTTCCGACGACGACGATCAGCGCACCGCCGCCAAGCAGGCCCGGCAATCCGGCCAGGAACCCGGCGCCGACGACCGCGGCTGCGATGCCGACCGATAGTACTCCGAACCGGAACGCGGACGCTGCTGACGACGAGCCGAATACCCACTCCATGCGACCACCATGATATCCAGCGTACAAGAATGTCGTGATAAAAACTCGAGCGGCGTACATTCGACCGGCCGACGGGCTGGGGACGTCGGGAAGAAACGCTTCCGTGGTTGGAATTTCCGCCCACTTTTCCGGTACTCGAGTCGCTGCCGTGGTTGCGGGATGGGGGACACGGTGTGCCGGGTGGAGAATCGGAGCGGGCGCTACGGATGCGGGCGCAAAAAAACGGAAAGAGAACGATCGACCGCGCGACGGTCGGCCGTCGGTGTGACCGTCGTTAGCGGGCAGCCGCCGCGACGCGCTCTTTCTCTTCTTTTTGGCTGACCGCGTAGGTCTGGACGTCGTAGTTGGCCGCGCCGATGAGCTGGCTGGCGATGGCCTCCTCGACGGGCGTCGTCGTCTTGAACGAGTCGCTGTGGACACCTTCGGCCAGGAACTTCAGGGCCTGGTCGACCCGGCGCTGCGGGGCGACGTCGACTGCCTTCGGGACCGAAATACCGCCGTATTTCAGGCGAACGGTCTCCTCCCGGGGAGCGGCGTTCTCGACGGCGGTCACGAGCACCTGCACCGGGTTCTCCTCGGTACGCTCGTGGATGATGTCGAACGCGTCACGGACGTAGTTGAGCGTCTTTTGCTTCTTGCCCGTGTTCTCCTCCGTCTGCATCAGTCGGTTGATGAACCGCTCGACGATGGAGATCTGGGACTTTTTGAACTGCTTGCTGGCGTGACGGCCGGCCGTATGGGCGACGGGCGTCACCGTGATGTAGCGCTCGGTCGAGGGGTCACCGTACTCGATCTCGCCGATCTCCCACTCGCCGAACAGCTTCGCCGACACGTCCGCGCCCCCAGCAGGGGCGTCCGGATCGGGTTGGTCTTCCGCCGACATGGTTATCGCACCGGCTTCTCCGCGTTTCCGCGAACGAGTTCCTTCAGCGCGACGCCGTTGACCTTGTCGACCTTGTAGTTGACACCGGAGAGGTCGCCCATCGCACGACCCTTCGCCCCACCGATACCGGCGATGGTGACTTCGTCGTGCTCGTCGATGAACGAGATCGCACCGTCACCGGGACAGAACGCGGTGACCTGTTTCCCGTTCTTGATCAGCTGGACCCGGACGCACTTTCGGATCGCCGAGTTGGGCTGCTTTGCTTCGATGCCGACCTTTTCCAGTACGATGCCTCGACCCTGCGGAGCGCCCTCGAGGGGGTCGGACTTCTCGCGAAGCCCACGGGCGCGGCGCGCGTAGTCCGAGTCGGACCACCGCTGCTCCTGGCGGTCCTTCTTGAGCTTGCGCGCGGCGTACTTGCCGTTTGCCATGCGCGTCGATATCCGACGGAGGCACTTAAGCAACCCGTTTCGAATCGGCGTTACGCCTCGAGAGCGCGCGAGGTACCCCGCTCGCGGGATCTGACGGCGTTTCGTCCTCGAGAGTTACCGACGGAGCGTGCCGTAGCGCGCCTCGGCCGCCGAGAGGTTCCCGAACGAGTACGGCGATATCGGCCGGTGTTTTCACCCGGCGGGAACCGCATACGGCTTTTACCCCCTCCGTGTGCTACGTCTGGGCAATGACAGGGAGCTCAGACGCCGTCGACCCGTTCCGGTCCATCGAGCTACCCGACGGGAGCGATCCCGTTTCGAAGGGGATCGTTCGCCGGATACGGGCAAACGACGGCACGGTGACGGTCGAGGTCGCGATCGACGGACTCGGCGACGACCTCGCGGAACGGATCGTCGAGCAGATCCGTGGGGCGGCGCTCGCGATGCCGGAGGCCGATCACGTCCGGATCCAGCCGCTCCGGGACCCCGACAAGGACGTCGACCTGCCGACGGTCGATCACGTCCTCGCGGTCGCGAGCGCGAAAGGCGGGGTCGGCAAGACGACGGTCGCGGTCGCCCTCGCACGGACCCTCGCGGCCCGGGGACTCGACGTCGGGCTCTTCGACGCCGACATCTACGGGCCGAACGTTCCCCACCTGCTCGAGGACGTCGAGGGGCCGGTGTTGACAAACGGGAGCGGCCAGCCGGTGCCCCTCGAGACCGACGACGGCCTGCAGGTGCTCAGCCCGGGCGTGGTCGGCGGCGACGCGCCGACCGCCCGCCGTGGCGCGATCGCCTACGGCGCGGTCGAGAACCTGCTGGGCCAGGGTGCCTGGGACGAGCGGGACGTACTTATCATTGATATGCCCGCGGGCACGGACGACGTCGTCGGCGCGGCCCTGGAACACGTCCCGGTCGACGGCGCGGTCTTCGTGACGACGCCGTTCGACGCGAGCGTCGACGACACCCACCGGACCGTCGACCTGTTCGAGGAGAACGGGGTCGCGCCGGTCGCCGCGGTCGTGAACATGAACGGGTTCGACTGCGAGTGCTGCGGGGAGCGCAACCGGCTGTTCGAGGATCCCGTCGATCTGGCGGTGCCGGCGGTTCACGAACTCCCGTTCGACCGGGACCTCCAGTCGAACCCCGGCGGCGAGGAGGCCCCCGAGGCGGTCGACGACCTCGCCGACAGCGTCGAGTCGTTCGTCGACGACGTCCTCGAGGCCGTCCCCGAGGGGGCGCTCGACCTCCGGGGGCTACCGCCGGCCAGCCAGGCACGGCAGTTGAGCGACGAACTGGCGGCGGCCGGGGACGGCGACACCGTCAGCGCGGTCGTCGAGGACCCCACGGAGGTCCGCGAGACGATCCGCTCGGACGCCCCGGACCTGCTCGCCGGGACCGAACGGAAGGGGCTGAGTACCACCGGCGGGCTGCTCGAACTGACTCGAGCGTAGCGGCCGACCGGTCGTTCGCGCGTTTTCCGCGGGCGGCGTTCGTGCCGACCCGACACTTAAACAACCGATCGAACATCTTCGCGGACTTCTCACACGGCAGGAACTGTCTACCCCGACTTATGATCTCGCTGTGCTGGCCTCACGTATGCCGCTCGAACAGAAGCGGTGGCACTGGCCATCGGCCATCGGGCGCGAGCGTCGTTTCGAAACCGATGCGAGCGCGGCGGCGGAGGTGGTGCCAGCATGACTGACAGCGAGCACGATCACGACCGTCGATCGCTCGACGAGGTTCGAACGGACGGCGGAGCATCGATCTCACGTCGGGAACTCCTGGGTGGCGCCGGTGCAGCCGGTATCGCCGGCTTCGCGGGCTGTTCTCGACTGTTCGACGACGGGCAGGCTGACGAAGAGCCCGGAGACGGAGAGACGGCCTTTTCCAACCCGCTCGCGGAGTATCCGAATCGCGAGTGGGAGGACCACTACCGCGACGTCTGGGACGTCGACGACACCTACTACCTGGCGTGTCGCCCCAACGACACCCACAACTGCTACCTCGAGGCGAACGTCAAGAACGGCGTCATCACCAGGCTCGGCCCGTCGATGAACTACGGCGACGCCGAGGACCTGTACGGCAACCAGGCCTCGGACCGCTGGGACCCGCGGGTCTGTCAGAAGGGCCTGTCGATGGTCGAGCGGTTCTACGGGGAGCGTCGCGTGACCTCGCCGATGATCCGACAGGGGTTCAAAGACTGGGTCGACGAGGGCTTCCCGCGCGACGAGGACGGTTCGATGCCCGAGGAGTACGCACAGCGCGGCGAGGATAGCTGGTACGAGGCATCCTGGGACGAAGCCTACGAGTACGCCGCGGCGGCGTTCGTCGAGATCGCCGACCACTACTCCGGCGAGGAGGCCCAGGAGATGCTCCTAGAGCAGGGCTACGACGAACGCGTCGTCGAGGAGATGCAGGGGGTCGGCACCCGCACCATGAAGTTCCGCGGCGGGATGCCGATGCTGAGCACGCTCGGTCTCTTCGGCGAGTACCGGTTTGCCAACTCGATGGCGCTTTTGGACCACCACGTCCGCGGCGTCAGCGAGGACGACGCGCTGGGTGCCGTCGGCGGGGACAACTACTCGTTCCACACCGACCTGCCGCCGGGCCATCCGATGGTGACCGGCCAGCAGACGGTCGACTTCGACCTGGCGAACGTCGAGTACGCCGACCACATCGTGATGGCCGGGATGAACTGGACCTGTACGAAGATGGCCGACTCCCACTGGCTGACCGAGGCCAAGATGCAGGGGGCCAAGGTCACGGGCATCTACACCGACTACAACGCCACGGCCTCGAAGTGCGACGAACTGGTCATCATCCGCCCGGCCACCGACACGGCGCTGTTCCTCGGAATCTCCCAGCAGCTCATCGCCAACGACGAGTACGACGAGGAGTTCGTCCGGTCGAACACGGACCTCCCGCTGCTGGTCCGGATGGACACGGGCGAACACCTCCGGGCGAGCGACGTCTTCGACGACTACGACCCCGCGGACCTCGAGAAGACGCGGGTCGCCCCGGCCGACGAACACCCGGCCCCGACGACCGTCGACACCGACGAGCAGTGGATCACGCCCGAACAGCGCGAGGACTGGGACGACTTCGTAGTCTACGACGCGGAGGCCGGCGGCGTCACGCCGGTCAACCGCGAGGAGGTCGGCGACGAGTTCGACGTCGAGGCCGCCCTCGAGGGGAGCTGGGAACTCGAACTCGCCGACGGCGAGACCGTCGAGGTCCGTCCCGTCTTCGACCTGGTCTCGGAGTACCTCGAGGAAACCTGGGACGCCGAGTCGACGGCCGACGTCACGGGGACCGAACCCGAGGCCGTCGAGAGCCTCGCCGAGGAGTTCGCCGACAACAAGGAGGAGACGCTCATCCTCACCGGGATGGGCCCCAACCAGTACTTCAACGGCGACCTGAAAGACCGCGCCGCCTTCCTGCTGGCCTCGCTGACCAGCAACATCGGGACCCACAGCGGCAACCTCGGCAGCTACGCGGGGAACTACCGCGCGGCCATGCTCAACGGGATCCCCCACTACCACCTCGAGGACCCGTTCGACCCCGAACTCGACCCCGAGGCCGACTCCACCGTCGATCCGCGGATCACGATGGAGTCGATGCACTTCTACTCCAACCTCGACAAGCCGCTGAAGATCGACGGGGAGTACCACATGGGCGACACCCACATGAACACGCCCTCGAAGTCGTTCTGGGTCGCCGGGTCGAACTCCATCCTCGGGAACGCCAAGGGGTCGTACAAGATCATCGAGGACATGCTCCGCGAGGGGATGATCGAGGCGTTCTTCTGCAACGAGTGGTGGTGGACGATGACCTGCGAGTACAGCGATATCGTCTTCCCCGTCGACTCGTGGGCCGAGCAGAAGATCCACGACGTCACCGCCTCGGTCACGAACCCGTTCCTGATGGTGTTCCCCGAGGCCGACCTGGATCGCATCTACGACACGCGCCACGACTGCCAGGTCTACAAGGGCGTCGCCGAGAAACTGGCCGAGGAGTTCGACGAACCCCGCTTCGAGCAGATGTGGGAGTTCATCGACGAGGACGAGTACCGGGCCAAGCCGTACCTCCAGCGCATCCTCGACAACTCCAACATGACGAAGGGGTACGACGTCGAGGACCTGCTCGAGCGGTCCCGGCGTGGCGAACCCGCGCTGATGATGGGGTCGACCTATCCCTCGAAGGTCGGTACTCGACAGATCGAGGACGACGAGCCGTGGTACACGCGCACGGGTCGTCTCGAGTTCTTCCGCGAGGAGGAGACCTGGTCCGAGGTCGGCGAGAACCTCCCGGTTCACCGGGAGGCCATCGACGGCACGGTCTACAAGCCGAACGTCATCGTCGACGACAGCGACCACCCGCTGATCGACCCCGAGACGCCCGAGGACCTGGGCTGGGACGACGACAAGGTCGACGACCCCGACGCCCGCCAGGTGCGCAACGAGGTGTTGAGCACCGACGAACTGCTCGAGTCGAACCACCCGCTGCAGGACGTCGACCCGGGCTTCAAGTACTCCTACATGACGCCGAAGTACCGCCATGGGGCGCACACGTTCTGTAACGCCCTGCCGAACATCGCGGTCTGGTGGGGCCCCTTCGGGGACCGCGACCGCGAGGACGAGCGCAAGCCGTACTTCGGCGAGGGGTTCGTCGAGATGAACCCCGAGGACGCCCGCGAGGAGGGCTTCGAGGACGGCGACTACGTCTGGGTCGACCCCGACCCGAGCGACCGTCCCTACCCGAGCGCGGACGGCGACCCCGAGGAGTACACGCGCGCGCTGATGCGCGTGCGGTACCAGCCGGCGATGCCCCGCAACGTGACTCGTAGCTGGTTCAACCTCAACCAGACCAGCCACGCCACGGCGGAGGCGACGCCGGACCGCGAGGGGATGGCGAAAAACGAAGAGACGGACTACGTCTCGCTCTACCGGCGCGGCGGCCACCAGAGCATGACCCGCTCGTGGCTCCGGCCGACCATCCTGACCGACGAGATGAACCGCAAGGGGCTGATGGGCCAGTCCATCGGCAAGGGGTTCGCCCCGGACGTCCACTGTGCCAACGGCGCGCCCCGCGAATCGTTCGTCAAGTTCGAGAAGGAAGGCGACGCCGGGGAGGACGGCGAAGGCCTCTGGCGACCCGCCGAGATGGGCCTGCGCCCCGGCTACGAGGACGACGTGATGGAGCAGTATCTCGACGGCGAATTCACCTCAACGGAGTGATAACAGATGCCGAAAGTAGAAAACTGGCAGCTCGGCCGCGAAGTGGAGTACCCCTACGAGGGAGCGCGTCCCGACGACCAGTGGGCGGCCGTCTTCGACCTGAACAAGTGTATCGCGTGCCAGACGTGTACGCTCGCCTGCAAGACCACGTGGACTCACGAGGAGGGGCAGGAGCACATGTTCTGGAACAACGTCGAGACCAAACCCTACGGCTCCCATCCGGTCGGATGGGACCAGCGCACCCTCGACGATATGGGTGCCGGGGAGTGGGGTGACGACGGCACCTACGAGGGTGACACCATCTTCGAGGCCGAGGACGTCGACTGGGACGACCCCGAGAACCACCCCCAGGAAACCATGCAGGCGCGCGACGACGTCGCCGGGTTCCTGCCCGACGCCGACGACATGCGGTACCCGAACCTCGGCGAGGACGAGATCGCGGGCGACACGATGGAGTCGATCAGCCACTTCGACGAGGAGACCCACCCCGTGTGGTTCTTCTACCTCCCGCGGATCTGCAACCACTGTACGTACGCCGCCTGTGCCGGCTCCTGTCCCGTCCCGGCGATCTACAAGCGCGAGGAGGACGGCGTGGTCCTCATCGACGAGGAGTCCTGCCAGGCGTTCCAGCAGTGTAACGAGGCCTGTCCCTACAAGAAGGCGATCTACAACCCGGCCGAGAGCATCTCCCAGAAGTGTATCGGCTGCTACACCAAGACGGAGGAAGGGAAGGCCCCGCAGTGTTTCGAGAACTGCCTGGGGAAGATCCGCCTGCACGGCTACATCAACCCGCCAGAGGAAGCCGACGACTCCGACCCGATGGAGGAGCCGACGAACCCGCTCGACTTCGTCGTCCACCAGAAGGAACTCGCGAAGCCGCTGTACCCGCAGTTCGGGCTCGAGCCGAACGTCTACTACGTGCCGCCGATCACGGCCCCGACGGACTATCTCACCCAGATGTTCGGGCCGGGAGTCGACGACGCCATCGACACCTATCGCGCGATGCGCGACGGCGACGAACCCGAACTCGAGGGGCTGTTCAAGCTGATGGGGTCGACCGAGTGGTCGATCACCGCCTTCGAGATCGACGGCGACGAGGCGGTCGGCTACTACGAGGGCGACGAGGTCGGTCGCGTGCCGATCACCGAGCCCACCGCCGAACGGGACCGCTACGACGAGGACGAAGAGGTCTACCGGCTGGACATCACGTAACCATGACCGACAACACCATCCTCGGCGGCCCGCCGAGCGCGGCCGGCGAGACCGAGGAACCGACGCCGGAACCCGAACCCGAACCGGAGTCGATCGATCCGCCCGGGGACCTCGAGACCGCGGTCCACCGCAGCCGGCTGTACTCGCTGCTCTCGCTGGGGTTCGACCGTCCCGGCGACGACTTCGCGGCCGCCCGCGAGGACGGGGCCTACCGCGAGGACCTGCGGGAGTCGGCCGCGGCGATCGACGAGGACGTCGCGGACGCGGCGGCGGCCGTCGCCGACGCGCTCGAGGGGGCCGACCACCAGGCGCTGCACGGCCAGTGGGCGTCCCTGTTCGGCGTCGAGGAGGGGGTGACCGTCTCCCCCTACGAACTGACCTACCTGCCGGGACCGCTGATGACCAACGTCCGGCGGCTCGCCGACATCAGCGGCTTCTACGAGGCGTTCGGCCTGTCGATCGACGAGGGCCAGACCGACCGCGGCGACCACGTCTGCTTCCTGACGGAGTTTTTGAGCCACCTCAGCCACCGCGAGGCGGCGCTCCGGATGGACGGCGACGACGAGGGCATCGAGGTCGTCGTGGACGCGCGCCGATCCTTCCTCGAGGACCACCTCGGCCGGTGGTACTGGCGGTTCGCGGACGAGGTCGGCGACCACGACGACGGCGACTCCGGGTTCTACGCCGCGCTCGCGGAACTGCTCGCGGCGCTGGTCGAACTCGAGGTCGATCGCCTCGACCTCGATCCCGACTGGGTACCTGACGACCCCGAGGTCACGGAGTGGAACGAGGACGTCTTCGGCGACACGGGCCGTGGCTGTGGCGGCTGCGGCGTCGACGCCGGCGGCCCGGGCGACCTCGAGCCCGGCCCCGTGCCGGACGTCGATCCCGCGGCCGACGCCGATCGCGGCTCCGACTTCGACCCCGACGTCGGCGGGGACGGCTAGCCCGGCGACGACCCCCGGTCGTTTTTCAGTCGTCCCGCGTTCGATCGCCGTGGACTCGACGATCGCCTACCGCTCGACCAGCAGCGACGGGTCCAGTTCCGCGACCGACTCGCGTCCCGAAAGCCCCATCGTCAGATCGAGGTCCGCGAGGAAGTTCCGACAGACCGCTCCGACGCCGTCCTCGCCGTCGATCGCGAGCCCGTACGCGTAGGGCCGGCCGAGAAACACCATCTCGGCGCCCAGCGCGAGCGCGACGACCGCGTCCGCGCCCCGACGGATCCCGCTGTCGAACAGGACCGGCGCGTCGCCGTACCCCTCCCGCTCGAGGGCGTCGACCACCCGCGGCAGCGCCTCGATCGCCGGGAGGGCGTTGTCGACCTGGCGGCCGCCGTGGTTCGAGACGATCACCCCGTCCGCCCCCGACTCGAGCGCCAGGACGGCGTCTTCGTGGTGGACGATCCCCTTCACGAGGATCGGCAGGTCGGTCAGGCCGGCGAGCCACTCGAGGTCGTCCCAGGTCAGCGAGGCGTCGCCGAAGACGTCGACGAACTGCATGACTGCGGCGTCTTCGTTCTCCGCGGGGTCGCCCCCGACCAGTTCCTCGAAGACGGGATCGGTGAAGTAGTTGCCGACCCCCTCCGCGTCGAGGAAGGGGAGGTACGCCTGCTCGACGTCGCGTTCCCGCCAGCTGATGACGGGCGTATCGACGGTGACGACCAAGGCCCCGTACCCCGCCGCCTCGGCGCGCTCGACGAAACTCCGGGTCAGGTCGCGGTTCGAACTCCAGTACAGCTGGAACCAGGCCGGCCCGTCGCCGACCGCCTCGGCCACCTCCTCCATCGGCTCCGTCGCGGCCGAACTCGCGACGAACGGGAGCCCGAGGTCGGCGGCCGCCCGCGCCGACGCGAGTTCGCCCTCTTCGTGGAGGATCGACTGGACCCCGATCGGCGCGAGCCCGACCGGCGCGGGGTAGCGCTGGCCGAACAACTCCACCGAGAGGTCACGGTCCGCGACGTCTCGCAGCATTCGGGGGACGATCCGCCACCGCGAAAACGCCTCGCGGTTCTCCCGCTCGGTCCGTTCCGCGCCTGCACTCCCCGCGACGTACGCGAACGCCTCGGGCTCGAGGGTTTCCTCGGCTGCAGCCTCGAGGTCCTCGAAGCGCGGCGGCAGCGTCGGCCGCCGGTCGGCGAGCATTCCCTGGGTGTAGACGTCGACCAGTCGTTCGCGCCCGTACTCGTTCCCGTCGGACATATGGGCGGGGTTCGAAAGCCGCCGGAAAATAGGTTTGGGGCCGGTTACCACGATCGGACAGGGCGGTCGTGGCGGCAACCACGACGGCCGCCGTCTCAGAGGAGTTGCACGTCGTCGATCCCGAAGTGCCGGTCCGCGAGGCGACGGGCCGCCTCGATCGTTCGGCCGTGCGAACCGATCGCGACGCCCCGATCCTCCTGTGCGACCTCGACGTAGGCGACCGTGTCCTGATTCTCGCTGATCGTCACGTTGTAGACGGCCGCCGGCGCGAGCGCGTTCGCGACGAACGTCTCGGGGTCGTCGGCCCCTTCGACGAGCCGAACCGGCATTCCGACCCGGTCCTCGAACCGCCGGATCGTGCGGCCGTTCGGGCCGATCGCCTCGCCCATGCGGCCGGTCGCGACGACGATCAGGAGGCGTTTCTCGAGGTCGGGATCGGGGTCGGGGTCGGAACCGCCAGCACTCGAGCCGCCGTACCCGCGCGTGCGGCCACGCTCGAGGTCGAAATCGTCGCCACCGGTGACGATACAGTCCCGACCGTCGACGCCGGTTTCGTCCTCGAACGCGGCGAGGTACTGCCGGGCGTCGTCGTCGAGGGTGACGCCCATCGATCAGTCAGCCTGGCTCCCGCTTCCGCCTCCGGAGGAGCCGGAGCCGATCGATCCCATCCGGAGGTCGACGTCGCCGGTGCCGAGCTTGATCGGTTTCCCGACGATGACGTTCTCCGTGACGCCGTCTAGGTCGTCGATCTCGCCGTGGATCGCGGCGTTGAGCAGGTGGTTGACCGTGACCTCGAACGCGGCGCGGGCCAGCACGGACTCCTTCGAACCCGAGATGCCGTGGCGACCGATCGACTCGATCTCGCCACGGTTGGTCATGATGTCCGCGACCAGCATCAGGTGGCGAACGTTGACGTCGTCCAGGCCCTGCTCGGCCAGCGTGTTGTTCGTCTCCTCGATGATGGCCTCGCGGGCGGCCTCGATGCCGAGGTTGCGACGGATCTCGTGGATGTTGTTACACGTGGTGCGGGAGGCGTCGACCCCCTCGATCTCGAGGACGTCGCCGAAGGCCGACCCCTCGGTGTAGAGGACGAACTCCTCGCTGCCGTCGTCCATCTCCTCGCGGCGGATGACGACTCGGGAGATGTCCTCGATCCCCTTGAACGTGATGTCGCGCAGTTCCTCGACGAGCTGCAGCAGGTCCCGGTACGACGGTTCCTCGGGACCGAACTGGATCTCGGTGCCCTGCTGGACCGTGCTCACGCCGAGTTCGTCCTCGATGATCTCGGCGACCTCCTCGGGCGTGATCATCCGCTCCTCTAAGGTGTCGCGGTTCAGCGAGATCTGGACGCGCATGTCCGCGACGTTCGTCGAGACGTCACCCAGCGCGAGGATCTTCGTCGCCTCGATGTTCCAGACGACCTCGTGGGCCCGCTCGCGTTCGGTGGCATACTCGTCCTCGAGGTGGACGGTCATCATCGGCGTGTCCGGGGTCTTCCGGGCGTCGACCAGTTCGATCAGCCGCGGCAGCCCCTGGGTCACGTCGATCTCCGCGACCCCCGCGTAGTGGAACGTGTTCATCGTCAGCTGCGTCCCCGGTTCGCCGATCGACTGGGCCGAGACGGTCCCGACCGGGTCGAGCGGATCGACGCGCGTATCGACGTACCGGGTCTCGACGGCCTTCGCCAGCTCGTCGGCGTCCTCGACGGTCGCGTCCGGGCGACCCTCGAGTTCCTCGTAGACGTCGTCCTTGAGTCGTCGCGGGAGATTGGTGTCCTCGACGACCGCGATCATGTCGTCGGAGACGTCGTAATCGACTTCAGTCATCGGAGCTCACCTCCGTGCTCTCGACGGAGAGACGATCGTCCGCGTGCTCGGAGAGGTTCGTCGGCCGCGGGCGACGGCCGAGGAACTCCTGTTTCTCCTGTTCGGACTCGAACTCGGAGTCGAGGACCCGATCCGCGATGTTGGCGACGTCGATCTCGTTCTCGTCGCCCGAGGAGACCTTGACCGGCGAGGTGCCGTCCTCGCCGAACTCGAACTGGACGATCGTGTCCGAAGTGTCCCGGACCGTGCCGTCGTACTGGGTCTCGAGTTCCGACAGCGCGTTGATCAGGCGGCGCTGCAGGTACCCGGACTTCGACGTTCGGACTGCGGTGTCGACCAGGCCCTCGCGGCCACCCATCGCGTGGAAGAAGAACTCCCGCGGGGTCAGCCCGCTGGTGTAGGAGTTCTCGACGAAGCCGTGGGCCTCGGCGGAGAGGTCGTTCTCCTGGTAGTGGCTGAGCGTCCGGTTCTCGTACCCGCGGTTGATGCGTTCGCCCCGGACCGCCTGCTGGCCGACACAGCCGGCCATCTGGGTCAGGTTCAGCATCGACCCACGGGCCCCGGACTCGGCCATGACGACCGCCGGGTTCTCGCTGGTGAAGTGCTCGTCCGCGATGTTCCCGGCGTTGTCACGGGCCCGCGAGAGCGTCTGCATGATCTTCATCTCGAGGGTCTCGTCGATCGTTCGGCCGGGCAGGGACTCGAGTTCGCCCCGTTCGTAGGCCTCGATGAGTTCCTCGACGCGATCGTAGGCGTCGTCGATCGTCTCGTCGATGCGTGCCTGGGCCTCCTCCGGGATCGTCTCGTCGTCGATCCCGATCGAGAACCCGAAGTGCATGATCGAGCGCATCGCAAGCGACGCGACCTCGTTGATGAAGATCCGGGCGCGGGTCTTGCCGTAGATCTTCGTGATCGTGTCGACGATCTCGCCGCCGAACTCGCCGACCTCGTCCTCGGCGATGGTCCCCTCGAGGAGCTGGCCGTCCTCGATGACGACCTTCTCGCCGACGGTGCCGGTGAACTCGAGGTTCAGGTCGTCGGGCAGGAGTTCGGAGAAGACGTCGTACCCGGTCCAGAACGGTTCGCCCTCGTCGTCGATGCCGCTGGGTTCCGGCAGTTCGTCGATCCGGGTCGCACGCAGGAGGTCGAGCGCCTGCGTTTCGTTGAACCGCGGGTTGTTGTGGGTCAGCAGGTAGGTGCCCGAGATGTGGTCCTGGATGGCCCCGATGATGTTCTCGCCGAACCGCGGCGAGAGGATCTGTTCCTGCACGCGCATGAGGACGCGGGCCTCGGCGCGGGCCTCCTCGTTTTGCAGCGCGTGCATGTTCATCTCGTCGCCGTCGAAGTCGGCGTTGTACGGCGGACAGACGACGGTGTTGAGCCGGAACGTCTTGTACGGCATGACCACGACCTCGTGGGCCATGATCGACATCCGGTGCAGCGACGGCTGGCGGTTGAAGATGACGATGTCGCCGTCGATGAGGTGCCGGTTGACTTCCCAGCCGGGTTCGACTTTCTCCGCGAGCTGTTCGCAGTTCTTCTCGGTCACCTTCAGCCGGCGACCGTCGGGGCGGCGGACGTAGTTCGCGCCCGGATGCCCCTCGGGCCCGTTGGAGACGAACCGGCGGGCCTTCTCTAAGTTCCGCTCGGTGACGTTCATCGTCTGGGTCATCTCCTTGGCGACGCGGTCCGGGACGCCGACCTCGTTCAGCGAGAGGGTCGGGTCCGGGGAGATGACGGTACGGGCGGAGAAGTTCACGCGCTTCCCGGACAGCGAGCCGCGGAAGCGACCTTCCTTCCCCTTGAGCCGCTGGGAGAGGGTCTTCAGCGGCCGGCCGGAGCGGTGTCGCGCCGGCGGCGTGCCCGAGATCTCGTTGTCCATGAACGTCGTCACGTGGTACTGGAGCAGTTCCCAGAGGTCCTCGATGATGAGTTGCGGGGCACCGGCCTCGCGGTTCTCCATGAACCGCTGGTTGATCCGGATGATGTCGACCAGCTTGTGGGTGAGGTCGTCCTCGCTGCGCTGGCCGTTGTCCAGCGTAATCGACGGCCGCGCGGTGACCGGCGGAACCGGGAGGACGGTGAGGATCATCCACTCCGGACGCGAGCGCTCGGGGTCGATACCGAGCACTTCGATGTCCTCGTCCGGGATCGCCTCGAACCAGTCCCGGATGTCGGAGGGCATCAGCTTGTTCGTGTCCTCCTCGGTGAGGTCGATGTCCAGGGCCTTCTCGATGGCCTTGCGCTGGCTCTCGCGGGGCCGGAACGATCCCGAGAGGATCTCGTTGATCCGGCTGAGTTCGATGTCGGTCTCCTCGGCCAGTTCGTCGGGGGACATCCGCTCGCCGTCCTCGCCACCCTGCATCGCGCCGGCGATGCGCTGGGAGTACTCGCTGGTCAGCACCTGCTGGACCTCGTAGTAGGTGGTGGGCTTCTCGTGGTCGATATCGTACTGGATCTCGCCACAGTGGGGACAGCGATCCTTCTTCCGGGCCTGGCGGATCGCGGCCTTCGTGACGTCGTTCAGGTCGCGGCCGAGCTTCTGTGCCTCGTCGATCTGGCCGTGGAACTCCGCCTTCTCGTCCTCGGTCAACAGCAGCCGGGAACACTCCCGACAGGTGCCACGCAGCAGCCGCCGGATGAGCTTCGTAAAGCCGACGTGGATGACCGGCGCAGCCAGTTCGATGTGGCCGAAGTGGCCGTTACACGACCCCGAGTGCTTCCCGCAGGTCTTGCACTCGAGTCCGGGGTCGATGACGCCCAGCCGCGGGTCCATCAGCCCCATGTCGATGGGGAAGCCGTCGTCGTCGTAGGTGTCCGCGGTGATGATCTTCGTCGCGCTCATCTCCCGGTACTCCTCGGGCTCCATGAGCCCGAAGTTGATCGATCCGATGTCTTTTGGTGTGCTGTTTCGCATTGTTGACGTTAGACGGCGTCCTCCAGTTCCAGTCGCGGTGCGATACCCAGCGCCTTCATCTCGTCCAAGAGGAGCTTGAACGCGTAGCTCATCTCGATCTCGTGGATGTCCGTCTCCTCGTCACAGTTCGGACAGTAGACACGGCGCTGTTCGACGTTCTCGACCGCGCTCATCCCACACTGGCCACAGATGGGGATGTACTCGCGGTCGGACTCGTCGAGCAGTCGTTCCTTCAGCGTCATGGCCGCGCCGTGGCCGATGAACACGTCCCGTTCCATCTCCCCGATACGGAGCCCGCCCTCGCGGGCGCGACCCTCGGTGGGCTGGCGGGTGAGCACCTGCACGGGACCGCGCGAGCGGGCGTGCAGCTTGTTCGAGACCATGTGGTAGAGCTTCTGGTAGAAGATCACGCCCACGAAGATCTCGGCCTCGATCTTCTCGCCCGTGATGCCCGAGTACATCGTCTCCTTGCCCGAGGATTCGAAACCGGCTTCCTCGAGGCCTTCGCGGAGTTCGGACTCGTCCTCGCCGAGGAACGGCGTCCCGTCGACGCGCCGGCCCTCGAGCGAGCCGAGTTTGCCGCCGATCATCTCGAGGATGTGCCCGACGGTCATCCGCGAGGGCAAGGCGTGGGGGTTCAGGACGAGGTCCGGCACGACGCCGTCCTCGGTAAAGGGCATGTCCTCCTGGGGCGCGAGGTGGCCGACGACCCCCTTCTGGCCGTGTCGGGAGGCGAACTTGTCCCCGAGTTCGGGGATCCGTTCGTCGCGCACGGAGACCTTCGAGAGCTTCGAGCCGTCCTCGCCTTCCATCAGCGTGACGGTGTCGACGACTCCGCTCTCCCCGGAGCGCATCGTCACGCTCGTTTCACGGCGCTTCTGGGGCGAGAGCCCGCCCATGTCGTCGGGTTCCTCCAAAAAGCGCGGCGGGGAGGTCTTCCCGAGCAGGACGGAGTTCTCGTCGACCGTCGTCTCGGGGTTGACGAGGCCGTCCTCGTCTAAGTGCGCGTACGCCTCTTCGCCGCGGGCACCACGGACGTCCTGGGAGGGAATCTCGAAGCGGTCCTCCTGGCCGCCCGGATAGCGACGTTCCTCGCCCTCGTAGGTCCGGAAGAAGTGCGAACGGGCGAGCGCGCGTTCGACGCTGGCCTTGTTCATGACCAGCGCGTCCTCGATGTTGAACCCTTCGTAGCTCATCACGGCGACGACGAAGTTCTGGGCTGCAGGGCGGTCGTCGAAGCCGATCTGCTCGGTGGTCTGGGTCTTGACCATCGAGAGCTGCGGGTAGTGCAGGAGGTGCTGGCGCGTGTCCGGGCGAATGCGGTAGTTCGCCGACGGCAGCCCCAGCGACTGCTTGATCATCCCCGCACCCATCGTAATGCGCGGGCTGGCGTTGTGCTCGGGGTAGGGGATCATGCCCGCACCGATCCCGAAGATCAGCTGCGGGTCGATCTCGAGGTGCGTGTGGTCCTCGCTGAGGTCGTCCTCGTCGACGGCGACGAGGATGTCCTCTTCCTCTTCGGCGTCGATGAACTCGACGTAGCCGTGGTCGACGAGGTCCTCGAACTCGAGGTCACCGTTCCGGAGCGCTTCGATCTCCTCGTCGGAGATGCGCGGTTCGCCGTCCTCGACGACCAGCAGGGGGCGTCGGGCGCGGCCGGCGTCGGCGTTGATGATGACTTCCCGCGTGCGCTCTTTGACGGAGACGTTGACCATCTCGCTGACGTCGCCGATGCGGCGCGCTTCGCGGATCTGTTCTGCGAGCTCGTGGGGGTTCGGATGCGTCCCCACCAGCGACCCGTTGACGTATACCTTGGCTTCTCGTTGTTGACTGCTCATTGTTTAGTCGTCTGCCGGCGTCGATCGTTCGATCCCTTCGATTCCCGGAATGCCCTCGACACCCATCGAGGCGAGTTCGCGCTTGAGCGCCTGTTCGTCTTCGATGTTCTGGGAGAGCTCCATCGCCTGGGCGAAGTTCTTCACCAGACCACAGTTCGGCCCCTCCGGCGTCTCGGAGGGACAGATGCGACCCCACTGGGTCGCGTGCAGGTCCCGCGCCTCGAAGTGGGGCTGGGACCGCGAGAGCGGCGAGCGCAGTCGCCGCAGGTGCGAGAGAACACCCATGAAGTCGGTCCGGTCGACCAGCTGGGAGACGCCCGAGCGGCCGCCGACCCAGTTGCCCGTCGCGATCGGGTGCTCGAGTCGCTCCGTGAGGACGTCCGAGCGGACGACGGTCGACACGGAGAGGTTCCGGTTGCGCATGTTGGCGCGCTCGAGCTGGTATTTGACGTCCCGGGCGAGCTTGTTCAGCGCGGTCCGGAACAGGTCCTTCATCAGGTCGCCGGAGACCTTGAGCCGTTTGTTGGCGTAGTGGTCCTTGTCGTCGGCCTCGCGCCGGCCCAGCGCGAGTTCGAAACAGGCCTCGGCCATCCGACAGAGGTAGTGGGCCTTGTTGATCCGGACGTCCTCCTCGTCGACGCCGTCCTCGTGGAGGTGTGGCAGGAGATACCGGTCGATGACGTAGTTGGCTCGTTTGAGCTGGTAGTTCTTGCCCTGGCCGGAGGCGACGCGTTTCCCGAGTGCCTCGATGGCTTCTTCCTCGGTCTGGACCTCCGCTTCCTCCAGGTTCTCGAGCATGTACTTGACGACCTCGGGGTCGTTCGATACCTTGTGGACGATCTCTTCGTCGCTCTCGAGGCCCAGCGCACGCACGAGGGTGACGAAGTTGATAGAGCCGGAGACCGACGGGAACGAGACCTCGAGCAGGCCGTCCCGCGTTCGCTCACACAGCACCAGCGCCCGGTACCCGCGACGCTGCGAGAAGGTCTTTGCGACCTGGATCTCGTCGCCGTACTTCGTGTCGTACTCGGCGAGGATCTTGTTCGGTGCGAGGTCCTCGCTGGTCATCAGGACGCGCTCGGAGCCGTTGACGATGAAGTAGCCACCGGGGTCGGCGGGGTCCTCGCCGATCTCGATCAGTTCCTCGTCGCTAAAGCCGGCGATGTTACACTTGTCGGAGCCGACCATGATCGGCATCCGGCCGATCTTCGTCTCCGTCGAGTCGACGACGCGCTCGTCGCCCTCCTCGCCTTTGACGATGGACATCTCCATGAAGACCGGCGCGGAGTAGGTGATGTTCCGGAGGCGGGCCTCCTGCGGGTAGAGCAGTTCCTCGGAGCCGTCGGCCTCCCGAACGCGGGGCGTGACGACGCGAACGTCACCGAGTTCGACGTGGACCGGTTCCTCGCCTTCCTTGTCGCCGATGTCCGTGTCGATCGTCTCTTTCTCGTCGACGACCTCCTGCATCCCCCGGTTGAGGAAGGCGTTGAAGGAGCGGAAGTGGTGTTCTGCGAGCCGTTCCCTCGAGAAATATTCGCGCGAGATGTCCCGTCGTTTTTCGCGGTTGAGTTCCATTGCCATTTATTCCACCACGAGTCGATATACGACTGCCTGATCGGTTGTTCGTGAGTCCCGAACGATCTTGACGACGTTCCCGACCTCCGCCTCGTCGGGGAGCGCGGGGTCGTTGCGCTTGATCTTCGGTAAGTCTGTACGGTCGATGTCGTACTCGGAGAGCACCTCCTCGAGTTCGTCCTCCTCGAGGACGGTGTGCTCCGGCACGAGTTCGTGTTGGCTTACGTCTACCATGTTGAGTGGGTGTGGGTGTGCGTGTGGGCTATCGGGAGAGAAGCGGCTGTCACGAGATACTACAGCCAGATAGCGCCGGGAGGCATTTAACGGTTACTAACTCGTACCAGAAGCACAGCTAACCGGCCGGGCGAACCTGACCGGAGGGAACGATCACACGCGACAGTAGCCGGTTGTCGGTTAAATTCCTTGGGGTGGTCTGCAGTTCGTGCCGGTAGAACAGGGCCGATAGCCGGTAACGCCGGCGATCGTTACAGGTAGCCCAGCAGCGTGCCGGCGAGTACGAGGACCCACGCGAGGGTGCCGGCCAGCAGGAAGCCGTTGAATCGCGTCTCCCGCGTCGCCCGCCGGGCCGCCCCGGCGGCGATCAGGCCGAGCGCGACGACGACCAGCATCCGCTGGACCACGACGTCGAGCGGCAACACGTCGACCCCCAGCAACGAGTAGTCGAGCCAGATCGCGACCGCGAGCGATCCCGAGGCGGTGACGGCAGCGCCGAGGCGGTGCTCGAGGCCGCTCGCGATCGCGTACGTCGAGATCGGTAACCCGGCCGCGATGAATGGGTAAAGCAGGGCAGCGATCGCGTGTGCCGAGAGGACGTCGATCGTCCGGTCGAGGGCGATGCCGCCGATCCGAACGCCCAGGACGATCGTCAGGATCGTCGCCGCGAGGATCAGGTGTTGCGCTTCGATGCGGTCGGCGGCGGCCGAGAGCCGTTCGCGATCGGCGTCGGTCAGTCGCTCGTCGATCGCCCGCCGGACCGACTCGAGCGGTCCGTCCGTCCCGTCGCCGGAACCGCGGCCTCGCGTCCGCCCCGCCGCCAGCGCGAGGGCCGCGGCCGTCGCTGCCGCGGTCAGGTCGACCTGCGTCGCCCAGCCGTCGGCGTCGGAGGGGCCGCTGTTGGCCAGGTAGATCCGCTGGACGTCCTCCTGGACGTCGACCCCTGGGATCGCCATCAGGTCGTTCTCGAGCCGAAGTTGGGCAGCCTCGACCCCGTCGACGCGGTGACGGAGGGTGAACCAGTCGAAGTGCTCCGAGTGGGTCTGCATCGCGATCCACCGGTCGTCGGGGTTGGGGCTCTCGTAGGCGCGGATGTGATAGCGGTACCCGTAGTACTCGCCGTCCTCGTACTGGACGGTCTCGGTGGTCCAGTAGGCGTCCTCGCCGGGGCCGGGGTCGACGTACGCGTAGCGGGTCGCGCCGTCGGCCTGTGACCAGGGAATCTCGGTCGGGGGGATCGGCCGGATCCGGTCGTCGATCTCCGTGCCGACGCCGTCCGCGCCGGCGGTCGCGTTCCCGTCCTCGCTTTCGTTTTCGAACGCCTCGCTCCCGTTCGTCTCCGTCGCGTCGGTTTCGTTGCCGTCCAGGCCGACGAATTCGTCCGCGTCGAAGTGATCGTGCTCGGGTTCTTCCCAGTCGCCTTCGCCGTGTTCGGCCAGCAGCCGAAGCGTCCGGTCGGCGTCACCGCGAACGACGACGTTTACCGGGCTTCGCTTCTCGTGAGTCCGGCGCTGGTTGAGGTACGGCCAGAAACCACTATCGCTGTCCTCGAAGGAGACGATCTCCGGTTCGGGCTCGTCCGCCTCCTCGGGAGCGACCCGATCGGTCGACGGCGAGAAAAGCAGCGATGGCCCGCCCACGAGGAGGAACGCGGTCGCGAGGACGGCCAGCGTGATCACGGTCGAGCGGCGCATACTCGAACGGGTACCCCCTGTCGACGGATAGATCTGATGATAGGTCCTGTGCCGACGGATAGATCTGCTGATCGGTCGGTGGATGCATCGCCCACCCGCGGTGCTCGCTTACGGCCGGGCCGACGGAGTCGACGGAGATGAAGGGGGACAGGGCGGTCCGCTCGAGAGCGAGAAAAGGGCCGGCGATCGTCTACCGACTGCTGCCATTTCCGGCGCGACCGTGACCCGCCCTGCGGTCGTGCCGGGAACTCGTTACGGCAATCCGTCTCAGTTCTCGACGTCGGGGCCGATCGTCAACACGGGGACGGGCGACTGCCGGACGACGCGCTGGGAGACGCTGCCGACGACGTTGTTCTCGTAGTCGTCGCCGCTGGTCCCCATCACGATCAGGTCGACGTCGTTCGCCTCCGCGTAGTCGACGATGCACTCGGCGGGGTGACCGGTGTCGACGGCGGTCTCGACCTCGAGGCCCTGATCGGCGGCTGCCGTCGCCGCCGCGTCGGTCGCTTCGCGTGCGTTCGCCTCGAGGTCTTTGCGGACCTGTTCGACGCGCTCGTCGTCTAATACGAGAAACGAGCGGTCGTCGACGACTGACAGGACGTGTACCGCCGCGTCTCGCGTCGTCGCGACGTCGAGCGCGTGCTCGGCCACGGTCTCGGCGTGATCGCTCCCGTCGGTGGGAAAGAGGATCGTCTCGTACATCTAGTCGGACCACTGGTGCGGGAGGAAAAAGACCTTCTCAATTCCCGGCCGCCCCGTGTGAACGGCTCGCGCGTTCGATCCGGAGTCGCCGTCTGACGCCCCGTCCGGCCCGTTACGACCGCTTCGCGCCGCAGGGGTCCGCTCGAGCGAGCCGACTCGCGGTGCCGGCCCCGGTTCGCTCCGACGGCCACGGGTCCCCGCTGTCAGTCGGACCGGGACGGCCTCCAGGTCACTTCGATCTCGATCGTTTCTCGCGTGCCACGAAGCATCGGGGAGCGCTCGACGACGTCGACCGAGAGGTCGACGGTCTCCGGCGGATTGAGCTGCACCGTCTTGTTGCCGACCTGGACTTGCACGCTTTGATCGTCCAGTTCGCCGTTCTCGGCGAACTCATCGCCGAGGTGTTCGAAGAACGCCGCGAGTTCGTCCCGCGTGAGCGTTTCGTCGGCCGAGGTCCGGTCCGCCATGAGGACACGTCACGACGCCGTCAGCAAAAGTATGGGTTGGCAACGCGCCCCTAACTTCCGTTTACCGTAGCGAAACGGTTCGAAGGGGATCCTTACTCTTTCTCTTACTCTTACTCCCGTTGGATGACTCGACTCGAGACAAACGGCTAAAACAGGTTCGCCTGCTGGTACACCGAAATCCCGTCGTCGGTGATCTCGTACGGCTTCTTCTCCCGGGAGTGGTTCGCGTCCCTGATCTTCTGGATCTCGATCGCGAGCCGCGTCTCCCGGAAGTCGTCCGGCCGGACGTACTGCATGACGAAGACGGCGTCCGTGAGGTACTCGACGATTCCGTGCCGGGACGCGTAGGGGTTCCCCTCCGCGGCCTCGCTCGTCAACAGCGCCGTTACGCCAGCCTCCTTCAGCCCCTTCGTGAAGTCGTAGACCTCGTTGCGGCGCTTGGCCCGGTTCTCGTACATCATCTCGAGCAGCGAGACCGAGTCGAGCACCAGTCGGGTGGCCCCGAACTCCTCGACGAGTTGCGGGAGTTCGTTGCGGATCGAGGCGAGGCTGTTCGCCATCTCGACCGGGTCGAGGTCGACGATCGCGAGCCTCCCTTCGTCGACGTATCGGTCGAACGGCATCCCCTTCTCGGTCGCGCTGTCGATCACTCGCTGGCGGCTCTCCTCGAGAGTGATGTACACTGCGCGTTCGCCGTCGGCGAGCCCCTGGTCGAGGAACTGGAGTCCGAGGGTCGTCTTCCCGGTGCCGGCGCTGCCGATCGCGACTATCAGCGACCGTTCGGGGACGCCGCCCCGGATCATCCGGTCGAGTCCCTCGACGCCGAGTTCGGTCCGCGGAAGATCGCTGTCGGGTTCGTCGTCGAAATCATCACTGCCCGGGCCGCCGAACCCGAAGTCGACGTCTGCGCCGGTGTCGGTGCCGGTGCCGGTGCCGGTGCCGGTGCCGGAACCGGGCCCCTCCATCGCGCCGGCCATCTGACTCGCCCCGTCTGATTCGTCGTCGACGTCCGGAACTGCGGCGTTCTCGAGGGCGTCGCCGAAACTCTGATCGAAGAGGGGGCCATCGTCGTCGCCCCCCTCGCCGCCCGCGTCGGACTCGGACGTCGGATCAGGGTCGAGATCGGGGTCCGCTCGGTCGGGGTCGAAGGTCGGCTCCGCGTTCGCGGTTGCGTTCGGGTCCGCTATCGGCTCGAGCGACTCGTCGCCGATCGCGTCCCCGTCGGTCGAATCCGAATCGCTCCGTTTGCCCGCGCCCTCACCCTCACCCTCGCCCTCACCGACCGTCTCGTCGACGATGTGGGGCTCCGGTTCGAACGGGCCTTCCGACGGCGGCGACGGATCGGGTGGACTCGAGTTCGGGTCCGAATCCGGAGCCGCGTCGGCCTCGTCGTCCCACTGCTCTTCGAACAGGTCGGAGTCGTCGGGGTCGTCGTCCTCGTCCACTTCCGCCAGCGCCCGCTCGAACCAGTCGTCGTGGTCATCGCGGCCGTCGTGGTCGTCGTGGTCGTCGAAATCGTCAGTCACGAGCACCACCGCCGGGGATCGACGACAACGGGGACGTCGCGAGCGTGGGTCGGCGGAGCGGCCGCCGGTGTCCTCCCGGGAACGGCCACATGCGAACCCGAGCGCAACGGCTCGCAGTCGGTATCGAGGCCGTCGCCATCGTCGGTCGAAGAGAGAGGGAGTACGTCATAGATCTGCGACGGATCGGCGCGCTCGGTCGAGACCGCTCTCCGTGCGTTCACCTATTCCGAGTGGACCCACTCGCATTAATGTTGTTGCCCGCTGGAGCGTCGACCGGGGGTGACTTTTTCATCGCGGGGCCGGTATCCGCTGACGATGTCGGGAGCCGCCGCGGTCGGAATCGTCGCCCAGCGGAACAACGAGCGCGCCCACGAACTCGCCGCGGCGCTGACCGAGAGCCTCGAGGGCGAGTTCGACGTCACAGTCGCGGTCGACGAACTCACCGGCGACGCGATCGACGTCGCGGGGATTCCGGTCGCCGAGATGGCCGACCGCGACTTCGTGGTGAGCATCGGCGGCGACGGTACCCTGCTGTTCGTCGCCCGCGAAGTCGGCTCGACGCCGATCGTCGGCGTCAACCTCGGCGAGGTCGGCTTTCTCAACGCCGTCCCGCCCGACGATGCTCCCGCCGTTATTACCGATCTCGCCGCCCGCCTGCAAGAGACCGGCTCGCTCGAGGCCGAGGCCCGGGAACTCGTCCGACTGCGGGCGACCGGCCGCGGGAGCGACTGGACGCTCGAGCCCGCGCTCAACGAGATCGGCGTTCACGGCCCGCGACGCGGTCCGGGCGGCGGGGCGACGATCGAGGTCCGGGTCGACGGGAAGCGGTACGTCGAGAGCCACGCCGACGGCGTCCTCGTCGCGACGCCGACCGGCTCGACAGCCTACAACCTGAGCGAGGGCGGGCCGTTGCTCCGGCCCGACACGGACTCGCTGGTCGTCACCCAGATGGCCGCCACAGACGCGATGCCGTCGCTGGTCGTCGACACCGACAGCGAGGTGACGCTGTCGATCTCGGAAGCCGACGTCGCCTACGCGATCAGCGATGGCCGCAACCGGCAGCGCCTCGAGCCACCCGCGACGGTGTCGGTCTCGCTCGCGGACGACCCGGTTCGACTCGTCGGGCCGGAGGCGGACTTCTTCGACGGACTGGAGAAACTGGACTAGCCCTCCCCCTCGATCAGTCGCTCGAGTTGCTCCGGCGGCACCGCGCCGCGGGCGGCGTGGCCCTCGTAGACGAACGTCGGAACGCCCGTCACGCCCCGTTTCCGGGCGGCGTCGAACCGCTCCTCGAGGGTCGCACGGAGATCGTCGTCAGCGAGCGCCTCGGTGACGGCGTCGGCGGGGAGGCCGACGTCGGTCGCGAGGTCGACCAGCACGTCCTCGTCGCCGATGTCGCGGCCGTCCTGCCACAGCGCCTCGTAGATCGCGTCGTCGAAGGCGGCCCACTCCTCGGGATACTCCCGCTTGACGTACCAGGAGGCCAGTTGCGCGTGCAGGGAGTCGACCTCGGCCGCGATCTCCTGGGCCATCTCCACGTCGTAGCGTTCCTGGAGGCGACGGACGTTTTCCTTCGCCTGCTCGAAGTACTCCTCGTCCTTCCCGTCGTCGACGTCGTGGTCGATCGATCCGTCGGGGTTGCGCTTCCCGCGTCGCAAATCGTAGGGATGCCACTCGATCTCGAGGGGGTCGTCTCGGCGCTTGCGGTACCGTGCGAGCGACTGTTTGCCCAGATAACAGAAGGGGCAGACGTAGTCGGCGTACACCTCGAGGCGGTCCGGCGCGTCGTCTACGGACATTGACGACGGTAGCGGATCCGGAAGGAAAAGTCGTGGGCTACCGGAGGGTGACCGGATGACGGGGTTACGGCTCGCCGTCCGTCCCGTCGCTCCCGCGCCCGTCGTCGGGCGTCTCGACCGCCGGAGCGTCGTTCTCCGTGCCGGCGCTCTCCGGCAGGTTCGGATCCCGGTACGGGTTCCGCCCGTAGGCGGGCAGGTCGTCCTCGAGTTGCGATTTCAGCACGCGCCGGAGCCGGTTCAGGCTCGTCGTATCGAGGCCGTACTTCGCCGCCAGTTCCTTGAACGTCGGCTCGTCGGCGATGTCGTGGGCGCGGTACTGCCCGAACAGCTCCTCCATCCGGTCGGGCGACAGTTCCTGGGCGTCGACGTCGTCCAGCCCGAAGTACGAGCGACGGTCGACGTCGACGACGTGGCGGATGACCACGAGCGCGACCTTCGGGATGGCCCGCTGGCTGCCGAACTCCGTGAGGTCGATCTCGTCCATGACGCCCAGCGCCAGGTCCCGCTGCCACGGGGTCAGCTCGAGGGCGTTACACAGCGCCTGGGTCGTCCGGAGCCGGTCGAGCCGGTGGGCGCGCTCGCTGTAGCCCGGCGTCGCCGCGTGCTGTTCGTCGTGAAGCCGGCGCACGCTCTCGGAGACGTCCGAGTCGGGCGACTCCGGGCGGCCGATGACCGTCGCGCTCGGGGTGACGATACCCCAGCGGCGGACGGTCGAATCCCGTTGGACGTCCGCGCGGGAGAGGGCACCCGAACCGGGGCGGGTCTCGAGGCGACGATCGGGACCCGGGTGAGGGCGGCCGCGTCGGTACTCGAGACCTCCCTCGCGCTGGCCCGAACCGTCGGAGCCGTCCGCCACCGGCGTCGGTCCGTCTCGCGAGCGGGGGTCGGCACCGTCGTCTCTCATCTCGTGTGTCGGTGAGTGAGGGAAACGGAAAAAGGCTCGCACCCGTCGCACTGTCGGATATCGTAACTCCTAGCGGTTCTGACTGGTTCGTGGAGGTTCGACGGCGAGGCTCGACCCGTGCTGTAACTGGCGCGCATCTCGCTCGAGTTCGATCCCGATACTGCCGGACCAATGCCCACACCGATCGCCCTCGAGACGCCATCGGGTTCACCGACTTCTGTCCAGTAGTACGAGCAGCTACGCCGTTCCCGCTGATACCCGTGACTCGGCGGCGAACCGTCCCGCGAAAATCCCTTCGTATCTCCATCTTGTGACCAGAGACACTTAAAGAACTGAGCGACGCGGCCAGCGAGGGATAGCACTTTGCGACCTGCTACCAAACGTCGAGACATGAATCTCCGCAGCAGGTTCGGGGAACCGGACCCGACGCCCGCCGTCGTCCTCGCGGAGGGCGAGTTCGGCGAGCCCGGGGGGAAGACCGCACACGGCGTCGTGATGCACAGCGAACTCTTCGAGGCCGCGGTCGTCGTCGACTCCGGGACGGCCGGGACGACCGCCGACGAAGTCCTCGAGAACCCGTCAGTCGACCCGATTCCGGTGGTCGCCTCGGTAGCGGACGCGCTCGAACGGGCACCGGAGGCCGAGGCGCTGGTAATCGGGGTCGCGCCGGCCGGCGGCGACCTCCCGGAGTCGTGGGTCGATGGAATCCGCGCGGCGATGCGGGCCGGTTGCGACGTCGTCTCGGGGCTGCACGTCTTTCTCTCCGAGCGCGAGGAGTGGACGGAGTTCGCCGCAGAGACCGGCGTCGATCTCTACGACGTCCGGAAGCCGCCCGCCGAGGACGACCTTCGCGTTGCGGACGGCAGCGTCGACGAGGTCGACGCGGACGTCGTGCTGACGACGGGGACCGACTGTGCGGTCGGGAAACGGACGACGGCGTTCGAACTCTACCGGGCGGCCCGCCGGGTCGGCCGCGACGCCGCCTGGGTCGCGACCGGCCAGACCGGGATCATGGTCGGCGCCCACCGCGGCGTCGTGATCGACCGCGTCCCCGCGGACTTCGCGGCCGGGGTCGTCGAGGACCTCGTCACCGACGTCGCGGCCGACCACGAAATCGTCTTCGTCGAGGGACAGGCGTCGCTCGCCCACCGCGCGTACTCGGGCGTCACGCTGTCGATCCTGCACGGCTGCTGGCCCGACGCCGCCGTGGTGGCGGACGACCCCGGCCGGAGCGATCGAACCCACTACGAACAGTGGCCCGTGGCCGGCCTCGAGCGCGAGGTCGACCTGATCGAACGCCTCTCGGACGCGACGGTCGCTGGCGTCTCGACGTGGGGCGACCCCGACGAGGCGAGCGCCCGCGACCTCCCGGCGGCGAACGTCTACCGGGAGGGCGGCCCGGCGCGGCTGCTCGAGGCCGTCACGGACGCGCTCTGAGCGTTATCGACCGCGACCGTCTCCTCGGCGCACCCGGGCGGCGTCGATCATCCCGTCGACGAACGCGTCCAGTCGCGCCGGCTCCGGTCCCGGGCGCGCGTGTACGGTCGGATCGATCTCCCGTGGCGGATGCGCGAACTCGCGGCCGACCCTGTCGCCGACCTCCGCGTCGCCGTCACCCGCCCGTTTGCGCTCGAGGAGGGCTCGAGCGCGCTCGATCCGTTCCGGGTCGAAGACGGCCGGGGCTTGCTCGCGGAGGAACGTTTCGAAGGAAAGTGCGGGTAGGTCGTGGTCGTGGTCGTGGTCGTGATCACCGTCCGCGCGCTCGCCGGTCGCCCGGAGGTAGCGTGCGTACATCGCCGCGCGGTAGATCGTGAGGTTGCGCTTGACCGTCGGTCGGGTCGCCGTCTCGGCGTAGCGGTCGTCGTCGGCCGAAATCGTCCGTCGCTCGTCGCCGTCGCGAACGACGTAGACCCGTCCGTCCTCGCCGCCCCCTTCGCGGACCTCCTCGATCGGGTAGGTCTCGCCGTCGCGGACCAGGTGCTCGGAGAGGTACTTGCGGTAGTTGCTCGCCGCGATCGAGCGCCAGTCGTGGTAGAGATCGATCGGGTCGTACGTCCGCTCGAGGTACGCCCGCAGGTCAGTCGGATCGAACGCGTCGCGGTACCGGATCGGGCTCCGACACAGCGCCAGCGCGCTCTCGTTGGAGTCGGCGAGCAGTTCGGCGAACCGCCGGACGTCGAGGCCCTGGAGTTCGACCTCGCCGTGATCGGCGACGATCGTCTCCTCGGGTCCCTCGAGGTGAGCGTACCGCCGGAGGTCGGTCGGCACGAAGACGAACCCGACGTCGTAGTCGCTGTCCGGACCGGCCCCGTCCCAGGCGTGGCTGCCGCGGGCGACCGCCAGCGGGACGGCCACCTCGCGGCGCTCTTCGAGTTCCTCGAGGTGGTCGTCGACGGCGGTACGAACGCGTGACGGGACTGGAGACACGGCTAGGGAAACGATGGGTCCCGCGAAAAGCCCTTCGTAGCTTCACCTTGTGACCAGAGGCACTTAAAGAACCTCGAGGCGAGACCGGTTCCGTTCGTGCCCGGGTCGGATCGGGTAGTCGCACCGCTCGAGGATGGTACGTCGCGGAGAATCTCCCGTCGTATCTCCACCTTGTGACCAGAGGCACTTAAACGCCGGTCGGTCTATCACCGAACTCGTCTCGAGGTAAAGCGCGATCGGAGGACGTCTCCGACTCCGCTCGAGCGAGAGCGTTACAACTACAGGATTGACACCAAGTTCCTCGGAGAATCTCCCGTCGTATCTCCACCTTGTGACCAGAAGTACTTAAGCGACGATCGGATCGGAGGATCCCCCTCGAGACTGCGGTTGCGGTTCACGAATCCCAGGGGCGTTGCTGGAGAACTCGTACGAGTACAGCCCAAGTAAGCGGCCCGTCTCCCGTCGTATCTCTACCTTGTGACCAGAGACACTTAAAGAGCGATCGCGGTGTGGTCCACGACCTTGCTCGAGCGAGGGCGATCGCACGGACGAGAGCAGGAGAGTCGGGACTACCGGATCACAGGCTTCGGAGAAGTTCCCGTCGTATCTTCACCTTGTGACCAGAACCACTTAAAGGACGACGCCCGCTCGAGCGCCGTCCACGTTTTCTCTCCTCGAGCGGGGGGCGCGGAGAGTTCGTCTTCCGAAAGGTCTAATCGCACCCTTCCCTGAATGCGGCCAATGAGTCATCAACTCCCCGACGTACAGGCGACGTCTCCCGACGTCACCGTCGGCCTGAGCCAGGTCGGCGTTACGGGCGTGGAGAAACTCGTCAAGATCGCCCGCGAGGACGACCGGCCCATCGTACTCACCGCCGAGTTCGAGGTCTTCGTCGACCTCCCGGCGTGGCGAAAGGGCGCCGACATGAGCCGCAACATGGAGGTCATCGACGAGATCCTCGAGGACGCCACCCGCGAGGAAGCCTACCGCGTCGAGGAGGTCTGTGGCGAGGCCGCCGAACGACTGCTCGAGAAACACGACTACACCTCCCGCGCCGAGGTGTCGATGGAGGCGGAGTTCATGCGCCGCGAACGGACGCCGGCCAGCGACCGCGAGACCCAACATACCGTCGACATCATCGCCTCCGCGACGGCGACCGACCAGGGCACGCGCGAGGAGATCGGCGCCGAAGTGACGGGGATGACGGTCTGTCCCTGCTCGCAGGGGATGTCAGCGGCGCGCGCGAAACAGACCCTCGAGGACCTGGGCGTCGACCAGGAGACGATCACCGAGTTCCTGAACGAGGTCCCACAGCCGGGCCACTCCCAGCGCGGGCACGCGACGCTGACCGTCGAGGCCGGCGGGGACCCCGACGTCGACCTGAACGACGTGATCGACATCGCGCGCGACTCGATGAGCGCGCGGATCTACAACCTCGCGAAACGGCCCGACGAGGACCACATGACCTACGAGGCCCACGCGGACGCCAAGTTCGTCGAGGACTGCGTGCGTTCGATGGCCGAGGGCGTGGTCGAGGAGTTCGATCACCTCCCGGACGACGCGGTGATCACGATGAAACAGTCCAACGACGAGTCGATCCACCAGCACAACGCCCACGCCGAGCGCATCGTCGAGATGAAGCGACTGCGCTCGGAAGTAAGCGGGAACGTCGACGATTAGCCGTCGGAGACCCACCGAACAGCCGGGCAGTCAAAAGGTCAGCGGCTCCGCTTCCTCCCACCGCGGCACGAACTCGTCCTGAACGTTCGCCGCGAACTCGGGGTCTTTCAGGTCGATCATTCCGAAGGGATCGCCCGACGCGAGCGGGTTCGGAATCTGGATGCAGACCTCGACCCCGTCGATGACGTTGAACGAACCGGTCACGTCGTCGTTCGTCCGGACGTCGAAGTCCTCCCGTTCCTGCAGGGACGTCCGGTACCGCCGGCCGACGTTCTCCGACAGTGCACCGACCAGATCGCGGCTCATCAACACGTTGACCGAGACGCCCCGATCCAGCGCGTTCTCGAGTTCCGCGAGGACGTCCTCCCCCGCGGTCTGCATGTCCCGTTGTGGAACCGGGTTCGCGGCGATCATCACGATGTCCCGGTCGGCGGCCGCCAGCCGCTCGAGCAGCAGGTCCTTGGTCTCGTCGGGACCGACTGCGGCCGTCCAGAACTTCTCCTCGACGGGTTCGGCCGCGTCGAGTTCGTCCGAGAGTTCGTCGACGATCGACTCGTACTGGTCGGCCTTCTCGTCGAGTTCGCGTTTCTTGTCCTCGAGCAGGCGGTCGAGCGCGGTCGAGGGTTCGACCGCGACGTACTTCTTCGGGCGGCTCGCGGTCTGGCTACGGACGAGGTTGTACTGTTCGATGCTGTTGAGCACGTCGTAGATCCGCCCCATCGGGACGTCGCTCGCACGCGACAACTCCTTGGCGGTTGTGGGGCCGGTGTTCAGCAGCGATCGGTACGCTCGAGCCTCGTACTCCGAGAGCCCGAGATCCCTGAGACTGGCCATGTTCGAATCCAACCGGCCGAAGAAACATAAACACTGTGGTAGTTTGACGAGTGTGCTATTCGCCCGCCACAGACCGCGAGCCTACTCGAGAACGGCTCCGACGCGCTCGCTCAACTCGTCCGGAGTTTCGGCCGGCGCTGATGCCTCGTCCCCGCGTTCGACCCGGGCGGTTCCCGGCGCTAGGACGTCGTCCGCGCCGGGGACGACGACCTTCTCGTGGTCGGCCATCCGAAGCGCGGCGCGGTGGAGGTCCGAGCCGGGGTCGTCCGCGACCCGAATGACAAGAGGACCCTCGAGCAGCCGGGAGACCGCCGTCGCGTAGCGGGCGACCTGGACGCCGATTCGGTCGCTCGCGCCGGCGAAATCCGCGAGGGTCTCTCGCGCGCAGGCGCGGTACCCGTCGTCGCCGGTGAGGGCTGCGAGGTCGATCAAAGCGTCGGCGACGGCGACGTTCGAATCGAGGGGCCGAAGCGGTCGCTCGACCAGCCCGACACCCTCCGCGGGGCCGTCGTGGAACGAGTCCCCGTCCCGAAGCCGTTCGATCGCCGCGTCCGCGACCTCGCTGGCGTCCTCGAGGACCCCGTCGACGTCGAGCGTGGCAGCCGCGGTCGTCAGGGCCGCCAGGGCGCGGGCCTGGGTCGAGAGCAATGGCGCGGGGGCTTCGGGATCGGTTACTTCCGGGAGGGTGGCCGCGAGGCCGTGGGCGACGATGCCGTCCTCGAGCAACTCCCCGCGGAGCGTCGCGAGCGTCCGCTCGGCGTACCGCCGGGCGCGCTCGTCGTCCGTGTAGGCGTAGTAGGTACACAGCGCCTCGACCGCCAGGGCGTTCGGCCCGGCGAAGACGGCTTCGTCGACCGGCGGTTCGCCCGCGGCCGCGCGGTCGGTCGCGTCGATGCTGTGAGAGTCGGCGTCGCCGGGCGCCTGGCTGTTGGCGAAGGCGTCGACGTCACCGTTCCACAGCGTCGTCGTCAGGTACTCGACCGTTCGCTCGGCGGGTTCCCGGTACTCGTCGCTACCCGTGTGGAGGTAGGCATTCGCGAACGCGCGCACGAGTGCGGCGTTCGAGTCCAGCAACTTCTCGCGCTGGAGCCCCGACCAGTCGCGTTCGCTCGCGAAGCGGTGGAAGCCGCCGTCGTACTCGTCGAGCAGGTTCGCGCTGACGGCGTCGAACGAGCGAAGCGCCATCTCGCGGTCGCGCTTGAGAGCGAACTCGAGGGCGTCGGGCAGCGGGAACTTCGGGCTCTCGCCCCAGCCGCCGGCGACCTCGTCGTAGGTGTCGGTGAGGTGTCCGAGCATCCCCGACTCGATGTCGTCTGTGAGCTCGCCCGCGGGCGGTTCGTCCTCCCGCAGCGAACGGGGAACGCGGGCCGCGCCGCTGCCTTTCGTCTGCCACATCGTGCGGACGCTGTCGAGCACCTGGCGCATGCCGTCGGGACCCAGGTAGCCCGCGCCCGTGAGGACCTTCCCGTCGGGGGCGAGGAACACGGTCGAGGGGAACCCGCCCATGTTGTACCGGTCGCGTACCCGGGGGTGGCGGTCGACGTCGACCCGTACGGGAACGAAACTGTCGTTGACGTTCGCCGCGATGCGCGGTTCCGCGTAGGTCTCCGCGTCCATCTCGTGACAGTGATCGCACCACGTCGCGGTCAGCGAGAGCAGTACCGGAACGTCGGCCTCCGCAGCCTCGTCGAAGGCCGCCTGGCCCCACTCGCGCCACTCGACGCGCGTCGTATCGTCCATACTCGAGCCTGGGCGGTCGCGGGGGTAAGCCCTTCGTTCGCTCTCGTTTCCGGTTTCTCCGGCTCGTTTCCCTGGACGTCTCGAGCGTAAAGCGTTTTCACCCTCGGTCGGCTATATCGTGCCATGCTCCGGTGGATCTTCGCGCTGTTGCTCATCCCGTTTCTCGACGCCGTGTTGCTGGCGGTCGTCGTCAGCCAGACCTCCTACATCGGGTGGGTCGGGATGGTGCTGCTCGTCGTCCTGACCGGGCTGGTCGGGATGCTCCTCGTCCGCGCGGAAGGCCGGCGGACGATCCGGAAGATGCAACGCACGCTGGCCCAGGGCCAGCCGCCGACGAACGAACTGCTCGACGGCGGGCTGTTGATCGCGTCCGGAGCCTTCCTGCTCACGCCGGGGCTGGTGACCGACCTCATCGGCTTCCTGCTCGTGGTCCCGCCGACACGGATCCCGATTCGTGCGGGCCTCAAGCGGTTCGTGATCGTCCCCTACGCGGACAAGAAGACCGGAGGGTTCGCCAGTGGCGGGGTCTGGACCTACGGCTTCTCGAGCGACGACGCGCCCGGCGGCGGGTTCGGTGGCGGCTCGAGTTCGGGGGCCGGCGGTTCCGGCGGGGGCACCTACGACCTCGGCAGCGACTCCTATACGGTCGATACGGGCTCGAGCGCCAGCACGGACGCCGACGCCCGCGACGCGGACGGGACGGACGGGTACTCGATCGACTTCGAGGACGCCGACGACTCGAGCGGATCGGACGGAGGCGACGAACCGTCCGCTCGGTAGCGGTTCGCACAGCTTCCTCGGAAAGAAACGTTTAAACATACGACCCGGCAACTACTGAGTGCAGAGGAAAAGCGCGGGCCGGTAGCTCAATTAGGTTGAGCGCCACTCTGATAAGGTGGAGGTTCTCGGTTCAAATCCGAGCCGGCCCACTTCTCCCTCCGAACGAACGTTCGAGTTGTGAATATCGGGTATTTCGGCCGTCGTTCTTTCGGTTCCGTTCTCTCGTCCTCGAGCCCGACGACCGTCCGTCGTTTTTCACACTCGAGGGCCCGCGCCCGGATCGGTCAGCCGCCCTCTGCCCGTTCGGCGTCGCTCGAGTCGTCGAGTCGGAGGCCCGCCGGTGACTCGCTCTCCCGCACGACGTATCCCTTCCGGAGGCCCGCGTCGTGGAGGTCGCTGCCGCACGCGCCCGCCTTCACCGCCCGCCGGACCCGATCCGGCTCGGCGACGCTCGCACCGGCGACGACGTCCACACCGGCCTCGAACAGCGGTTCCGGGCGGAACGATGCCGTCGCGCCGATGACGACGGCGGCCGCCGACCGCGGGATCGCCCGGAGGTACCGGTCCGCGCCCCCATAGACGAACGCCGATCCGGTGACGAAAACGACGTCCGCCCCCTCCATTGCCGCCGCCGTCTCGTCGGGGGTGTACGTCGAGACGCGGACGTCCGCGGGCGTGGGAACGTTCTCTGGGCCGACGTCGACCCCGGCGCGCTCGAGGACGCGAACATCGACGTCCGAAAACCGCCGGAAGGCGGGTCGGAACAGCCCGACTGTGACGACGCGCTCGACCGACGGCTCGAGCAGCGCCATCGGATCGCCACGGTCCCAGTCGATCGTGGGGGCCGACAGCGCGTTCAGGGTCGCGATGGCCAGCGCCCGATCGAGGCGGGGATCGGTTTCGCCTCCAGCGGGAGTCGCGTCGCTATCGCGGCCCGAAATCGGTGCCAACAGCGCCTCGAGGTCGCGGTCGACCGCCGGTGGCTGGGGCGACCCCCGTGGACGGTGGGCGACGCCCGCGAGGTGTTTCGCATTCGCGTGGGTCGCGTCGCCTCTCACTGCCCCGTCCGCGCCGTCCGCGCCGTCCGCTCCCTCGGCCTCGAGTTCCACCAGCAGCGTCCGGTCGTTAGCGGTGATCCGGTGTGGGCTCACGGCCTCGAGCGTTTCCGGACTCTCGTCGCGGAGGCGTGCGTAGGCGTTCCGGAGGATTGGGCTCGTCATTCGTGCTCGGGATCGCTGAAGCGGCGTGGCGAAGCGACTGCGGCAGTGGACACGTGATTCGGGGAACGGCGGGCGACGGCATATACGTTCGGCCGGTCCACCGCCCCGAACCGTTGGCGACCCGAAAGCGATAGTTGCCGCCGCGACCAACTGCCGACGATGAACTCCGCCACCGGGGGCGACTGGCGCGAGGCCGTCGACGACATCGACGCGGCGCTCATCGACGGCTACCAGAGTGGGCTCCCCCTCGAAGAGCGCCCCCTCCGACCGGTCGGCGATCGACTCGGAATCGACGAACGCGAGGTCGTGGATCGGATCGAACGGCTCCTCGAACTCGGCGTGTTCCGCCGGTTCGGGGCCGTCCTCAATCCGCCGGTAATCGGCTCGTCGACCCTCGCTGCGATCCGCGCACCCGAGGACGAGGCGGCGTTCGACGAGGTCGCCGAACTCGTCAACGGCTACCGGCAGGTCAACCACAACTACGCCCGCGACCACGAGTGGAACATGTGGTTCGTCGTCACCGCGGCCTCCCGGGCCGAGCGCGACGACGTCCTCGACGAGATCGAGCGCCGGACTGGCTGCGAGGTGCTCGACTTACCGATGGTCACCGACTACTACGTCGACCTCGAGTTCCCGGTGGTCAACGCCGACCGGTTCGCCCGCGAGTCGGCGTCCGACGGCGTCGACGCCTCGGCCACCCGGATCAGCGAGACGGCCGTCGGCGACCTCTCGCCGTTCGAGGCCGACCTGTTGCTCGCCGTCCAGGACGGGTTTCCGGTCTCGACGACGCCGTACCGCGATCTGGCGGCACAACTCGAGCGCGAGCCTGCCCACCGCGAGGTCGACGCGGTCGACGTCGTCGACGCGCTCGAAGGGTTACGCTCCCGAGGCTGTATCAAGCGGGTCGGCTGTGTCGTCAATCACGTCGTCACCGGCTTCGACGCCAACTGCATGGTCGTCTGGGACGTCCCGAACGCCGAGCGCGACGAACGCGGCGAAGCCGTCGGCGAGTTGCCGTCCGTAACGCTCTGTTACCACCGGCCGCGCCGCCCCGAGCACGGGTGGCCGTACAACCTGTTCACGATGATCCACGGCCGCGACCCCGAGGCGGTCGACGCCGAGATCGACGACCTGGCCGACGAGTACCTTCCGTTCGAGCACGAACGCCTGTACTCGACCGAGACGCTGAAACAGACCGGCGCGCGCTACGAGGACCTGCTCGCGTCGCCGGACGCCGAAGGTCGGCAGTCGTGAGCTGACTTTCCCAGCCCAGTCGTCCGCCGTGCTCCGGGACTCGTTCTGCTAGCCGGGTTTCTCGCCACTGACCGCCGTAGCGGGCTCTCGAGAACGTCGGTCGACCGGTACCAAAATGGCCCCGTCGTTGTTACACGCGCCCCTGGGGCCGCCGCCTCTGGTTGGCGGCATTCACGTCTACGATCGGTGGCATCACGAAATCATTTCCTAACTAGTTTGGCTATCGGGTCGGAAAAGTAAGTAGTAATACAAACAGACTAGATATATGTTTGCTATTGGCTGTTAAATTGGAACGCTGGTTCGAACCAGTAAAGCCCTGTAGCTATGCTACGGAATCGAACTCGAAAGCCCCCTGAATCCCGCGTCACTGATTCGAACGGAGAGCTACCGCTAAACTGACTTGTTTTCGAAGTGGATATAATAATAACCTCCTTGATTTCTTTTGTATTTCGGATACGTATTATATATCGTAGACTGGTGAAGTAACCCGTGTCCCGCCCGCTTCTCGAGCGAGGGCGGATCGCACCGGAACCACGGCCCCACCCACCCCCATCGCCCCGCCGATTGGGAACGCGTACCGCAATACCTATTGTGGCGTTCCCGTAGTATCACGTATGCTGGATTTCGTTCAGCTCGAGCAGGATCTGGACCAGGAAGAGCGGATGATTCGGGATACGGCCCGTGAGTTCGTCGAGGAACACGTCAAGCCGGACATCGCCGAGCACTTCGAGGAGGGGACCTTCCCGACGGAACTGATCCCCAAGATGGGCGAACTCGGCTTCTACGCCCCCAACCTCGAGGGGTACGGCTCGCCGAACGTTTCCGAGACCGCCTATGGGCTCCTGATGCAGGAACTCGAGGCGGGGGACTCGGGGCTGCGCTCGATGGCGTCGGTCCAGGGGGCACTGGTGATGTACCCGATCCACGCCTACGGCAGCGAAGAACAGAAAGAGGAGTGGCTGCCGAAACTGGGCCAGGGTGAGGCGGTCGGCTGTTTCGGCCTGACCGAACCCGAACACGGCTCCAACCCGTCGGGGATGGAGACCCACGCCGAGCGCGACAGCGACGGATACGTGCTCAACGGATCGAAGACCTGGATCACGAACTCGCCGATCGCGGACGTGGCAGTGGTCTGGGCGCGGGACCGCTCCGCAGAGGACGAACCGGTCCGCGGGTTCCTCGTCGAGACGGACCGCGACGGCGTCACGACCAACAAGATCACCGAGAAGCTCTCGCTGCGTGCGTCGATCACCGGCGAGATCGGTCTCAACGACGTCCGCGTTCCCGAGGAGAACGTTCTGCCGGGCGTCTCCGGGATGAAGGGGCCGCTGTCCTGTCTCACGCAGGCCCGGTACGGGATCGCCTGGGGAGCGGTCGGAGCGGCCCGGGACAGCTTCGAGGAGGCGCGCCAGTACGCCCAGGACCGCGAGCAGTTCGGCGGCCCGATCGGCCGGTTCCAGCTGCAACAGCAGAAACTCGCCGAGATGGCGACCCAGATCACGCTGGCCCAGTTGCTCGCCTACCGCGTGGCCGAACTGAAAGAGCGTGGCGACCTCCGGCCCGCCCACATCTCGCTGGCCAAGCGCAACAACGTCCGCATGGCCCGTGACCAGACCCGCGTCGCCCGCGAGATGCTCGGCGGCAACGGGATCACGACCGACTACTCGCCGATGCGCCACATGGCCAACATGGAAACGGTCTACACCTACGAGGGCACCCACGACATCCACACGCTGGTCCTCGGCGAGGAGCTGACCGGTATCCCGGCCTACGAGTGACGGGATAGCGGCGGCGGCCGCGTGGCGGTCGCAGCTAACCCTCTCCGTTTTCGCCGTTCGTCCGTTCTCTCGGGCCATCCTGCCGCTTTTCGCATCCCCTCTCGCGAGCTTTCGCCATTGGCGAAACGGTGACAGCCGGCGTCCGTGGTCCTATTGGAGCTAACTGGCCGAATGAACGCCCTCAGTCGCCCTCGAGGCTCTTCCTCGTCATCGAAACACTGGCCCAACCCCGTGGGGTCACCGAAATCACTTTGCACACCCCGTCGGAACTACGACCGGATGGCCGACTCGAACGCCGACGGGAGCCCCGGACCGAAACCCAAGGTCGCCCGCCTCATCGAGAAGTACGGCCTCGAGGGCGTCGGCACCGACCTCGAGGCGCGGTGGACCCGCGACGAGAACCGGGAGAGCCTGCGGTCGCTCGCCGACTGGTTCAACGAGCGGCTGGTTCGCGCGGCGCTTTCCGACGCCGGGATCGATACGATCGCCGAGGACACGTCCCACCTCTACGACCTGCTGCGCGGCGAGACGGGCAGCAGGGGAGAACGAACACAAGTCGAACGGCGACTCGAGCGAGCGGGCGTCGACGTCGAGACGCTGACCGAGGAGTTCGTCTCCTACGGCGCGATCAGGAGCTACCTCACCGGCTACAGGGACGCGTCGCCGCCCGCGGCCGACGACGGCGACGCCGATGGCGACCGGGAAAACGTCGCCCGAACTATCGAGGGGCTCCGCCAGCGAACCGTCTCGGTCACCGAGGGCAACCTCGAGCGACTCCGGGAGACCGATCGGCTCGAGGTCGGCCCCCACCGCGTGCTCGTGGACGTACAGGTCCTCTGTGAGGCGTGTGGCAAACAGTACGACGTCGCCGACCTGCTCGAGTCGGGGGCCTGCGACTGTTTCGCTTCCGCTTCGGGGGAGTGACGACGAAGGTATAACAGGAGTACGTCTGTTACGGGTTTCCCGGGCCGATCAGATCTCCGTGATGCGTTCGTGGGAGTCGTCGATGGCCTCGGCGTCCTCGGGGAGCAAGGCGACGACGAGGAAGTCGGTGTACTCCCGGAAGTACTCGACCAGCGCGGCGATCCGGTTCGAGTCCAGTGCCTCGAGCGAGTCAAGCAGCATGAACGGGACGTCGTCGTAGACCTCGTGGACGAGATAGCCCGCGAGCGCGAAGATCAGCCCGGTGACCTCGCGTTCGCTCTCGCTCAGGTGGTCGATCGTGTCCTCGTAGGTCTGGCCGTCCTCGGTGCTGCGGACGATGTGGAGGTCGAACGCCGTCCGCTCGACCGTGCGGCGGCCCTCCCGGACCGTCTCGCCGACGCGTTCGATCCAGATGCGATCGATGTTGTCGTACTCGAGGACCTCGAGCACGGCGTCCATGTGCTCGTTGAACGACTCGACGGCCTCGCGTTCGATCCGGTCGATCCGGGTGCGCAGTTCCTCGAGTTCCTCGCGGATCTCCTCGCGGCGCTCCTCCAGGCGCTCGCGTTCGTCGAGCGCCGACTCGATCTCCTCGATCTCCTCGTTCGTCGTCTCCAGGTCCCGCTCCAGTCGTCCGAGCGAGAACTCGAGTTCGTTCGCGCGCCGGTTGAGTTCCAGCAGGCTCCCGTCGTCCGTCTCCTCCGTCTCGTCGTCGGACTCGGACTCGGACTCGGACTCGGACTGGTCCTCGAGTTCGGCGGCTTCCGACTCGAGATCGTCGATCTCGGACTCGATCTCGTCGCGACGGTCGGTCAACTCCTCGAGGCGACGCTCGCGGCGATCGATCTCGTCGGTGACGTCCTCGAGGCGGTCCTCGATCCGTTCGCGTTTCCGGCGTGCCTGATCGATCTCGCGGCGGTCGGACCGGAGCGACTGGATCCGCTCCTCGAGTTCGTCGCGCTCGGAGAGTTTCTCCTCCTGGAGCGAGCGCAGACGATCGATGGTCGACTCGATCTCGGACCGCCGAACTTCGCTGCCACAGGTCCAGCACTGCACCGTCTCCTCGTCCTCGAGGAGCTGTTCTGTCACTGCCTCGGCGCTCCCTCCGTCGGTTTCGTCGGCGAGTAGCTCGCGGATCTCGGGGTGGGACCCCTCGAGCATCTCCTCGTTGAACTGGACGATGCTCTGGAGCTGGCTGACGACGCCGTCGATCTCCTGGGACTGGCGCTGGAGCCGGTCGATCTCCTCGTCGATGGCCTCGCGGTCGAGCGATTCTACGTCCGGCAGGTCTTCGCGATCGGCCTCGAGTTCCTCGCGTTCGTCACGCAGGGCGGCCAGACTCTCCCGTTCCGTCTCGAGATCGAAGCGGACGTCCTCGAGGTCGGAGCGTCGCTCGCGGAGTTCGCTCAGTTTCTCCTCGAGTTCGTTCTGGTCGTCCTGTCGGCGCTCGATCTCGGATTCGGCGTTCTCGATCGCTTCCTTGACCTCCTCGAGTTCGGCTCGCTTCTCCTCGATCCGGTCCTGCAGGGTCGTCCGCTGGCGTTCCAGTTCCGGGAGGTCGGTCTGGATCGTCTCGAGGCGCTCGAGTTCGTCGTTGATCTGGTCCTTTTCGGCGGTCAGCCGCGTGATCTCTGCTTCGATCTCGTCGGTGTCGACGGGCCGCAGGATGATCTCGCGGAGGTCGTCGCCGGTCGTCACCGCCCGGCGGGCCGGATTGGATTCGAGGAGAAACGCGAACAGGTCCGCGAGTTCGGCGTCCTCGAGGTAGGGTTCGCCGCCCATGACGGTCGTGCCGCCGCTGCGACGCAGGGTCCGCCGGTAGGTCTCGTCGTCGAGTTCGAGGACGGCTTCCCCTTCGTCGGCGTCGGCCTTCAGCGAGGCGTACTCGCCGCCGAGCGCCGCCATGAACGCCTGCAACAGCGACGTTCGATTCGTCGCGTTGCGGCCGGCCAGGACGGTGACGCCCGACTCGAGTTCGACCGTGGTCTCGTCGATACCCCCGATATTACGGGCCCGCAACGTCGCCTGTCGAGTGATACGCTCCTGTGTCGCCATTGTTTGCATAACCTCCCAGACGAGTGATAAGCTTTTGGTGTCGGTACACATCGAAGCCGTCGATCGGCCAGTTGTCGACCGTTTATCGAGTACTCGAGTCCGTAATAGTATTTTTATATTATTTGTATATTTCTGGTAGGTAATCGGACCCTGGAATCGGTACTGGCGGGTGCAAATTACATAACGCCTTTAGAGCCCCTCCAGTGGCTGATAAACGATTTCATACACTGCGTCCTCGTAGCACGAGTCAACAGCAAAAACATATGTAGTATTACTCTATTGGCGAAATATATGCTAAAATATAGGTTGGGTTGGTGGATCGGTTTTCCGCTCCGTTCGCGTCGTCCTGTCCTTTATATACTGTGGCGCGACCAGCGGCGGTATGTCGGAACGGACGGCGGCCCTGCGCCGGACCGTGCTGTGTGCGATCGGTACGATCCCGACCGCTACAGCCGCGGCAATCGCGCTCGGGAACTCGAGACTGCCGGATGACAACACCGGGGCCAACGGGGTCGACTACCCTTCGAGCGCACGAACCGCTATCGCCACTGTCGACCGTCTCGTGGACGGGGACCGGGTCGTTCTCCTGCTCGAGGACGGCGGCGAGGTCGTCGATCAGGTGGTCGTCCCGGTCGAGGAGTTCGGAAGCGCCGAGGAGGGGGATATCGCGATCGTCGTCGTCGAGGATGGCGACCTGCTCGCGCACCTGCTCGTCCCGGAGCGGCCCTGCTGAGGAGGCAAACGGACCGATCCCTCGAGATACCGCCCCCCACGAGCCGACCGCTGGTTACCGATGTTCGCTCCGACGCGGACGAAGGAAAACAGACTATGTCATACGTGTGTGAATAATGAACGAATTTATGTAACATACCGACGATGGAGCAAGCATGCGACTCGAGGATCGGACGGTCGTGATCACGGGTGCAGCGTCGGGGATCGGTCGAGCAACCGCCGAGCGGTGCGCCGAGGAGGGCGCCCGCGTCGTCGTAACTGACATCGACTCGGACGGGGGCGAGGAAGTCGCCGACGCGATCGAAGCCGGCGGCGGCGAGGCGGTCTTCTACGACCTCGACGTGACCGACGCCGACCAGTTCCACGCGGTCGTCGAGGAGGTCGCCGAGAGCTACGGCCTGGACGTGCTGGTCAACAACGCCGGCACCGGCCACCCGGGGGCCAGCCTCGAGAACGTCGACGACTCCATCCGCGATTTCGTCATCGACGTCAACGTCAAGGGCGTCTGGAACGGCTGTCACGCGGCCCTGCCGCACATGAAAGAGCAGGGCCACGGATCGATCGTCAACGTCGGTTCGCTGGCGAGCATCCTCGGACTCCCGAAACAGGCGGCCTACTCGATGACCAAGGGAGCGGTGTTGAACCTGACCCGTGCCGTCGCCGCCGAGGCGGGCCCCTACGGCGTCCGCGCGAACACGGTCTGTCCGGGCTTTACCGACACGCAACTGCTCGAGCAGTACCTCGCCCAGCGGGACGACCCCGAAAAAGCCCGCGAGGAGATGGCCGCGGAGTACCCGCTGAAGCGACTCGCCGAACCCGAGGAGATCGCCGACGCGATCCTGTTCCTGGCGAGCGAGGAGGCGTCGTTCGTCAGCGGCCACGGACTGGTCGTCGACGGCGGCTTCTCGACGTGTTGAGGTGACTCCCTACTCCTCCAGAATCAGCCCGACGTTCGCCAGTTTGTCGCCCGCGACGACGGTCGCCTCCCGGGTGAGCGCGTACAGGACCCCGTCGCGGTCGGCGACGGCTTCCTGGATCGGTTCGAACGTCGCCGGATCGTACAGCGTGCCGATCCGGTCACCCGACTCGACGTCCATGCCCACCTCGAGCGACGGCTCCGGCCGGAAGAGCCCGGAGTCCTCGGCGGTGACCTGCCCGAGGTGGTTCCGTGCGACGGGCGGCGTCTCCGCGGGCGGATCGCCCGGCACCATCTCGAGGTGACGCAGGACGTTCAACAGTCCCTCGACGCCGAGTTCGACGATCTCCTCCAGGATCTGCTTGTTGTGGGCCAGTTCGGGCGTGATCGACGGGATTCCCTCGTCGGCGGCCGCGACGCGGAGTTTGCCCGCAAAGCCGCGGCGGTGCCACTCCTCGGAGGCGTCCTCGTCGGCCCGTTCGGAGAGCAGGAGGTCGGTACCGTAGGCCGCGGCGAGCTCGCGGGACCGTTCGTCGCCCTCGCGGAAGACCACGTGCGGGAGCATGTCCGGGCTGCCCGTGTGGAGGTCGACGATAGCGTCGGCCTCGCCCGCGTACTCCCAGAGCGAGGCGGCCATCCGCTGGTGGAGGGTCCCCTCGGCGTCGCCTGGCCAGACCCGGTTCATGTTCGGGTTGACGCTGTCGAGTATCTCCGGGGTCGTGTACGAGACCCGATCGAAGGTCAGCGGGTTGGCGACGGGAACGGCGACGACGGTTCCCGACAGCGACTCGAGCGGCAGTCGCTCGTGAAAGCGCCGCAGGACTTCCGTCCCGTTGATCTCGCGGCCGTGCTGGGCGGCCTGTACGTAGAGGGTGGGGCCGTTCTGGTCGCCGCGGTAGACGTGCACGGTCGTCTCGAGTTCGACGCCCGAGGGGAGTCGCGCGAGGGTCACGGTTTCGGCCGTGTGGGTCCCGTCCATACACGTTCGTTTTCGCTCCGGCCGCTTGTACCTGCGGGGGCGACTTGCCGGGGTCCGATGATCTCACCGTCGGGGCCCGTGATCTCGAGGCCGAGCGGGTCGCGCGGAGACCACCACGGTTTTCACCCACGCTAGCGTCGCGGAGGGTATGGGAGACCTTACTGCAACCCTGCACACGAGCAAGGGCGACATCGACGTCGAACTCTACGACGAGCGCGCCCCCCGGACCGTCGAGAACTTCGTCGGCCTCGCGACGGGCGAGAAAACCTGGACCGACCCCGAAACCGGCGAGGAAGTCGACGGCGAACCGCTGTACGACGACGTCCTCTTCCACCGCATCATCGAGGACTTCATGATCCAGACCGGCGACCCGACGGGCACGGGCCGTGGCGGCCCCGGCTACCAGTTCGACGACGAGTTCCACGACGAACTCCGTCACGACGACGCGGGCATCCTCTCGATGGCCAACTCCGGTCCCGACACTAACGGCTCGCAGTTCTTCATCACGCTGGACGCCCAGCCCCACCTCGACGGCCGCCACGCCGTCTTCGGAAAAGTCACCGACGGGATGGACGTCGTCCGCGAGATCGGTTCCGTCGACACCGACGCCAACGACCGCCCGTCCGAGGACGTGCTGCTCGAGTCGGTGACGGTCCACGACGAGTAACTGACCGGTTTTCGCCTTCGTTCGGACGTTTCGTTCCCTGACACGGTTTGCTGTCCGTCAGTTCCGGCGCAACCCGACCCGGTGGCGGTTGCGCCGGTACGTCGGTACAGGGATCCGTATGACCCCTCCAGCGGCGTGACCGTCGACCGCACCGACCAGCGGCTGACAATCGGTTCTCGGTTCGGATAGCACGGTCTGTTCTGTTCATCGAAGCCGTCGACCGAGAGAGCGAGGTCACGTGTCCGGGATCGCCGGGGACTGGACGAGGACGGCGATCTGCGATCGACGCGACCCGACGCGACCCGACGCGACCGATCAGGAGTGTTGCTGTGGCTGTACTCACACCTTTCGTCGCACTCGAGAGAGGGGCTCTCCGGCGTGGTTTGGGCTGTTCTTTACGAGTCGTCGCTGTGTAGGCTGTGTATGGGTTGGACCGCGGGGGACATCCCCGACCAGACCGAACGCACCGCCGTCGTCACCGGCGCGAACAGCGGCATCGGCCTCGAGACGGCCCGTGAACTCGCACGTAACGGTGCGACCGTCGTCATGGCCTGCCGCAGCGAAGGGCGCGGCCGGGAGGCAGTCCGGGATATCCGCGACGACGTGCCCGATGCCGACCTTCGTCTCGAGGCCTGTGACCTCGCAGACCTCGAGTCGGTCCGCGCGTTCGTCGGCCGGATCGCCGACGAGCCGATCGACGCCCTGATCAACAACGCGGGGACGATGGCCATCCCCCGTTCCGAGACCGAGGACGGGTTCGAGACACAGTTCGGCGTCAACCACCTCGGGCACTTCGCGCTCACCGGACTGCTCCTCGAGTCGCTGGCGACGGACGTCGGGGAGCCGGCGCGGGTGGTCACCGTCTCGAGCGGACTCCACGAACGCGGCGAGATCGACTTCGACGACCTCCACGGCGAGCGGTCGTACGACCCGTGGGACGCCTACGGACAGTCGAAACTCGCCAACGTCCTCTTCGCCTACGAACTCGAGCGGCGGTTCCGGACCGCCGATACGAACGCGATCAGCGTTGCGGTCCATCCGGGCTATGCCGACACGAAACTGCAGTACCGCGGGATCGAACGCGCCGAAGGGCCCGGACGGTGGCTCCGTCTGGCGGGCAGACGGGTCTCGAACGCCGTGCTCGCCCAGTCGGCCGAGAAGGGGGCGTTGCCGACACTGTACGCCGCGACCGCACCCGACGTCGAAGGTGGCGCGTACTACGGCCCGGGCGGTCTCATGAACATGCGCGGCGCACCCGAACGGCAGGCGTCGTCCGAGGCGTCGTACGATCGCGAGACGGCCCGTCGTCTGTGGCGCGTCTCCGCCGAACTGACCGGCGTGCGCTACGATCTCCCCCGCCCGACCGCGGTCGAGATCGAGGAGCCGACCGATGTGGAAGCGGATCTTGGAGGGTGATACTGTCGACGGACGTCGATACGAAGCCGAACGTGAATTCGGCGTCGTCGCCACCGGTGACGGCTCCAGGGAAACGATCGGCTTCACGGAGTTCCGTTCGACAGTACGAGTCGCTCGAGTCGACCGCCTGACGGCGTGGTCGCTCGTCGGCCGACACCGAAACGCACATCCCAACCGGGGGACAACTGACGTGTGCCTTCTCTGCGAGGGTAGCCAAGCAGGCCAACGGCGGTGGGCTTAAGACCCGCTCCCGTAGGGGTCCGAGGGTTCAAATCCCTTCCCTCGCATGTCGCCGCGAACGACTCGTGAGCGGCGACTGCGCTCTCGGGATCTGAATCGGGGAAATCACGGCGCGAACGGAGAGCGACCGTCTTCCCGTGGTTCAAATGCCTTCCCTCGCATCGCTGTCGCGACCATCCGTGAGCGACAGGGACCCAACGACGGATTCGAATCAGTGAGCGAAACGAAGCCGACGACCGTGGTTCAAATCCCACCTTTCGTCTTCGACGCGCCCGAACCTGAGACCAAGGGGTGTGGCTCCGACTCGAGGTGAAGAAGCCGCGGACACAACCGCATCCTTCCGATCTTTGTCTCGTATACGAATTGGGCACCCCGTCTCTGACCGTCGGCGGTGCGAGCGACCGGGTGACGGTGTTCAACGACGACGTTACGCCGGATGGAACCCCCCGATCAGCGCTCGAGTCCCGCGTTCGGCAACGCGAATCCCGTGCCCAGGTAGACGACGCTGCCGGCCAGGAGTGCCGCCGGCAGAGCGGTGAGGGGTGCCAGTTCGGCGAATCCCGTCGCGAACAGGACTAAGCCCGCGGCGGAGAACGCGAACCCGCCGGCGAGTCGGTGAAACGCCCGCAGCGGTGCGCCGTCGTCCGCTGCCAGGTCCTCGAGGGTGCCGTCCTCTCCGGCGACCACGAAGAGCGGAAGGAAGAGGAAGACCCCGATCCCGATCGACAGACCGGCGATGGCCCCGATCGCCGGGTTTTCCAGCGTCAAGTAGCCGACTGCAGCGAAGACGACGACGTCCATCACGCCCGCGGCTGCACCGAGTCGGGTCGGCGTTATCGGTCCGTCTTCGAACGCTGCCGTGTCACGTTCCTGTGTCTGTTCCATGTCTTACTCTTAGTTCGCACGACTGTCATAAATACCGATGTTTCTGTAACGAAATCATCGGGCGCTAGCCGCTCGAGCGCGAGAGGTACTGTGGCGGGACGCGGTCGGTCGTGTACGTCTCAGCGCCCCGCTTCGCGATCCGGTGGCCGTCCGCGAGCATCGCCGCGGCGTCGACGACGAGGACGACGGGGTCCGCGTCGTGCCGGCGGCCGACTCGCCGCGCAGCCTCGCGGCTCCCCGAGAGGTGGACCTGCTGGCGGGCCATCGGCAACAGCCCCTCCTCGCGGATCGACGACAGGTTCCCGGGCGCAGTGCCGTGATAGAGCCGGTCCGGCACGGGGCCGTCGGTCGGCTCGAGCGAGACGTCGATGGAGTGGCCGTAGGCCGCGCGGACGAGGCCGTCGTCGTCGAGCGACTCGAGTTCGTCGTCGGTACCGGTCCCGTCGGTTCGCTCGAACCGTCCCTTCGGGTCCGTCGCGATCACCGCGGCGACCCGGCGCTCGTCGGCCCAGTCGTACTTCCGGCGGGCCGCCGCGACCAGGTCGTCGTCGGGCACCCAGCCGCGCTCGTCGGGTTCGAGACCCACGTCGTCCGGGAAGTGCCGGAGCGCGCCGCTGAGGAACTTCGAGAGCCGTCGGCGTCGCGAGCCCGAGAGCACCTGGTCGCCGCGTGCGCCGCAGACGGGACAGCGCCCGTCGTCCGTCGCGAACGGCCCGTGGTCCTCGCAGTCGCGGATCGGTTCCGTCACGTCCCCAGGTCGTCGCTCGAGCGAGAAAACTCGCTCGCCGACTAGGGATCGCCCGCACCCGTACCGACGGCGTCGGCCGGCGGGGCGTCGCTGTCGGGGTCTTCGTCGACGGTGGGAGTGGCCTCGTCCCCGAGTCGTAACATCGCGGCGGAGATCTCGGACGCGGGCGGCAGCGTTCGGAGCGCCGGACGCGCGGCGACGTAGAGGCCGAAGAAGAGGTTCCCCACGGCCCAGCCGAACATGACGAGTCGGCTGCCGACGACGCCGGCGACTGCGCCGCCGACGGCCGAGCCGACCGGGATCGCGACCGTCGCGGCGCTCGTGACCAGCGAGGAGACTCGGCCGAGGAGGTCGTCGTCGACCGCGGACTGGAGCATCGTCCAGAAGAGGACGTTGAACGCCCCGACGGGGACGAACGTCAGGAAAAACAGCCCGACGGTGAGGGGGAACCACGAGAGGACGAGCGCCGCCGCCAGCAACGTTCCGGAGAGGGCGTTGCCGGCCGCCGCGAACCGACCGAGCGGGAGGTCCTCGAGGCGCGACGCCAGTACGGTCCCGGCGAACGAGCCGCCGGCGTAGGCCGCCATCAGGATCCCGAAGGCGTCCGGACCGCCGACGGTATCGGCGAACGCCGGCAATACGCCGAGCATCGCGCCCGCGGTGAAGTTCGCCACCACGACCCCGATCAGGAGGACGATCAACAGCGAGCCGCGGACGTAGCCGATTCCGGCGGCGAGTTCCGACCGGTAGCTCGCTATCGGGCCCGGGGCGTTCGGTTCGCGGTCGGGATCGGGGTCGGGATCGGGGTCGGGGTCGGCGGCAGCGTCCTCGGCGTCGTTCTCCGCAGGGCCGGGAACCGACACGACCGAGACCCCCGCAAAGAGGAGCAACGCGACGCCGAACGTGATGGAGTCGACCACGAACAGCGTTACCGCGCCGACGAGCGCGATGAGGACGCCGCTGGCCGCGTTGAACACCATGTCCGCCCCCTGATAGGCCGCGGATAGAAGCGAGTTCGCCTTCGCGAGATCGTCGTCGTCGACGATCCGCGGGAGCGCGGCGTTCTGTGCGGGGTAGACGAACTGGTTGACGAACGTCACGAGCGGCAACAGCGCGAGGACGACCCACACCGAGAGCCGGCCGGTCCAGGCAGCGACGGGCACCGCAAGCACCAGCAGTCCGTTTATCAACTGCGTGCCGACGAGGACGCGCCGGAGCGACCACCGGTCGACGAGGGGCCCGGTGAGAAAGGAGAGAGCGGACGGTGCGCGCACGAAGAATCCGGCGAGCCCGGTGTACAACGGCGAGCCGGTCAGTTCGAAGACGAGCCACATCGCGGCGATGTAATAGAGGCTGTCGCCGGCGTTTGTCACCAGTCGACCGGCGAGTAGTCGAAGAAACGACCGATTCGAGCGTAACTCCCCAAGTACCGTCGGCAGCCGTGAGCGAACGCGTTCCATAGAACAATACCGGACCGGCTGGCCGGTAAATGTTTGTAGAAATACATTTCTGTAACTCCGACAGTAGAAACCGATTTCTATCCGTTTTCCGAGGGGTCGTCCGCCTGCGTTCGTCGTTCGTCGACCAGCGAAAACTCGGCGTCGAACGACACCACGAGCGTCTCGTCCCCGAGCGTTACGGGAACCGAGACGACCAGGGGGTCGGTCGATTCGACGCTCGTGACGCCCATCTCGAGCCACTCGAGGTCGGGAAGCGGCGTCTCGCGGACGTCGATCCCGTGATCGTGGTGGAAGCCGACGACGGCCGGTTCGAGGACCGCGACCGCCGCCACGAGGGCGTGACGTTCGACCTCACAGCGGGCACAGCGATGGCGGAGGACGACGTCGACCGGCAGCGTCGACAACCAGTCGGGAACGCCGTCTTCCCAGTCGTCGTCGACCCCGCGGAGGATCCGCTGAGTGACGGGGCCGTCACAGCGGTGGCAGAACCCGTACTGGACGGCGGTGAGTCGGCGTTTCACCCAGCGATCCACGATCCCGTGGACGTCCTCGAGGTCGCGGGCCTCGAGCACGCCGGGCGGGATGTCGACCCCGTTGAGCCGCGTCCCGCAGTCGCGACAGGAGAGGTGGACGCCGCCGTCCTCGAGGTGGGTCTCGAGCGGGCCGCCACACCGCAGGCAGTCGGCGTCGGCGGGCACGGTCTCGCCGGCCAGGTCGCTCGTGTAGCCGCCCGAGAGAATGGCGCCGACGACGCGCCGGCCGGCCGGCGTGAGGTCGTAGCCGTCGTCGCCGTTGCGGACGAACTGTCCCTCGAGTTTCTGCAGGTGGTAGTTGAACTGTCCCGGGTCGTCGACGCCGACGCGCTCCCGGAGGGTGCCGTGGGAGAGCGGTCCCGCCTCGTCGAGAACGCGGATCGTCCGGAGCCTGATTCCGTGGGCCAACCGTTCGAACGACTCCTCGGGCGTGAGCCGCTCGACGACGACCTCCGTCCCGTCGTCTGCGGTCATGCAGGGTCGTACGGAAACGGCCGGTATAATTCGCCCGGCGTTCGGGGTCAGTCGCCGGTACGGAAGGAGAGATCCAGCGACGGTGCCGAGTGGGTCAGCGACCCCATCGAGACCACGTTGACGCCGGTCGACGCGTACGCGGCCACGTCGTCGACGGTGATGCCGCCGCTGGCCTCGGTCAGCGCGTCGGCTCCTTCCTCGGCGAGTCGCTCGACGGCCGCCGCGGTCTCGTCGGGTGTCATGTTGTCCAGGAGGACGACGTCAGCGCCGGCTTCCACGGCCCGCGGCGCGTCCTCGACCGTCTCGACCTCGACCTCGATCTTCGTCGCGAACGACGTGCGCTCGCGGAAGTGTGCGACGGCGTCCTCGAGGCCCATCTCGGCGACGTGGTTGTCCTTGACCATCACCATGTGCGAGAGGTCGAGGCGGTGGGTGTCGCCGCCGCCCGCGACGACGGCCCGCTTCTCGAGGCCGCGCAGGCCGGGCGTCGTCTTGCGGGTCGCGGCGATCCGGACGTCGTCGGACTCGGTTCGGGCTTCGTCGACGGCGCGACGAGTCCGCGTGGCGATCCCCGAGGCGTGGCCGGCGAGGTTCACGGCGACGCGTTCGCCCCGGAGCACCTCGCGAGCCGGCCCCTCGACGCGAAGCGCCACGTCGCCGGGGTCGACGGCCGTTCCCTCCTCGAGTCGGCCGACGACGTCGACGCCGAGGTAGTCGAAGACGGCTTCGGCGGCCTCGAGGCCGGCGGCGACGCCCGCCTCCTTGGCGACCAGCCGGCCGGTCGTCTCGCCGGGGACGTGGTTCGTCACGTCGTGGTGGCCCACGTCCTCGCGGAGCCAGCGTTCGACCTGTGCGTCGGTGATCATGGTCGATCGGCGGTCGCCGGTTCGGGGTCGGTCGCCTCCGCCTCGTCGACGACGTAGTGACACCCCGTCGACTCCCCGTTCTCGCCCGCGGCCCGGGCGATCAGCAACGCGGTGACGCTCGCGTTCCGCAGTTCGTAGAGGTCCCGGGCCGTGCGGGTCCGGACGTAGGCGTCGACCTCGCCCTTGAGCCGCCGGAGGACCGCGCTCGCGCGGGCGATCTCGTCGGGATCGCGCTCGAGGCCGAGGTACTCGTCCATCGTCCGCCGAAGCCGGGTGAACTTCTCGGCGGCGAAGCGCTCGGGCAGGTCCGGGTCGCTGTCGCGGAGTTCGGGGGCCTCCACCCGCTCGGGGGTCGCGTCCGCGGCCGCCGCGTCCTCGCCCGCGCGCAGCCCCCAGACCAGCCCCTCGAGCAGGCTGGTGCTCGCCAGCCGGTTCGCGCCGTGGACGCCCGTGCGGGCACACTCGCCGACGGCGTACAGTCGCTCGAGGCTCGCGCGGCCCCGATCGTCGACGTCGATCCCGCCACAGAGGAAGTGCTCGCAGGGCGCGACGGGGATCTCCGATCCCTCGATCCCGCGGTCGCGGCACTTCTCGGCAATGCCCGGGTACTCGGATTCGAACTCGAGGGGGCTCACGTCGAGGACGACCTCGCCGGTCGCCTCGCGCTCGGCCGCGACGGCGCGGGCGACGACGTCCCGGGGCGCGAGTTCGGCGTCGGGGTGGTAGTCGTCCATGAAGCGTTCGCCGTCGCCGTTCCGGAGGACGGCCCCCTCGCCGCGCAGCGCCTCCGAGAGGAGGAACGTGTCCCGCTTCGGGGCTTCGCCGCTCGGCTTCGAGGCGCGTTGCGCTTCGCTGCCCGCGTAGGCGGTCGGATGGAACTGCACGTACTCGAGGTCGTCGACGTCCGCGCCGGCGAGCGCGGCCATCGCGATCCCGTCGCCGGTCGCGCCCTCGGGGTTCGTCGAGCGTCCGTAGAGCGCGCCGATCCCGCCGGTTGCGAGGATAGTCGTTCCGGCGTAGATCGGGTGTCCCTCCGGTTCTTCGTCGGTAACGACGCCGTGGACGCGCCCCTCGTCGGCGATCAACTCGAGGGCGGCGGTGTCCTGGCGGACCTCGATCCGGTCGTGATCGTCCACGTGGGCCAGGAACGGCCGCAGGATGTGGCTCCCCGTGGCGGCGTCGACGTGGAGGATCCGGTGTTCGGAGTGGGCCGCCTCCCGGGTGTAGTCGAACTCGCCGTCGTCGGTTTCGTCGAACGGGATCTCGAGGGTGTCGACGAGGACGTCCTCGACGGCGGCGTCGGCGTTCTCGACGAGGACGTCGACCGCCCCGGGGTCGGCGGTGCCGTCGCTGGCCTCGAGGACGTCCCGCTTGAGGCTCTCGGGGTTCCCCCGCGTGGTCGAGATGCCGCCCTGGGCCCAGTCGGTGCTGGCGTCGTCGGGCCGTTCGGCCTTGGTCAGGAGCAATACGTCCGAGCCCTCGCGCGCGGCAGCCAGCGCGGCCGCACAGCCGGCGATGCCGCTGCCGACGACGAGGACGTCCGCGGTCTCGTGGGTGGTATCGGTCATCGGTTAGCGTTAGATCTCGAGCATTCGGTCGAGCGCGACCGCCGCGAGTTCTTTCTCCTCGGGCGCGACCTCGATCACGTTGCGTTCGCGGCCCTCGGCGAGTTCCTCGAGGACCCACGCGAGGTAGTTGGGGTCGATCTGGCGCATCGCGTTACAGTCCATGCAGGCCTCGCCACAGAGGGGGAGCACCTCGACCTCGGGGTGCCACCGCTGGAGGTGGTTCGTGAGGTGGATCTCGGTGCCGATGGCCCACGTCTCGCCGGGATCGGCGTTCTCGACGGTTTCACAGATCGTGCTCGTCGAGCCGACGACGTCCGCGGCCTCGACGACCTCGCGGCGACACTCGGGGTGGACCACGACGTTTGCGTCGGGGTGGTCCTCGCGGATTTCTTCGATGTGGTCGGCCCGGAACCGCTCGTGGACCTGGCAGTAGCCGTCCCAGAGGACGATGTCGCTTTCGGCGACCTCGGCGGCGTCCTTGCCTTCGGGATCCCACGGGTCCCACTCGGCGATCTCGTCTTCCATGTCGAGCCGGTGGGCCGTGTTCTCCCCGAGGTGCTTGTCCGGGAGGAACAGCACCTTGTCGCCGCATTCGAAGGCCCACTCGAAGGCCCTGTGGGCGTTCGAGGAGGTACAGACGAGTCCCCCCTGGCTCGCACAGAAGGCCTTCAGGTCCGCGTAGGAGTTCATGTACGTGATCGGGATGATGTCGGCGTCCGGCGCGGCCGCCGTGATCTCGGCCCAGGCGCTGTCGACCTGCAGGGCCTCGGCCATCCCCGCCATCGGGCAGGACGCCTCCATCGACGGGAGGATCACGGTCTGGTCGTCGTCGGTGATGATGTCCGCGCTCTCGGCCATGAACGTCACGCCGCCGAAGACGACGTACTCCGCGTCGGCCGCCGCCGCCTCCTTCGAGAGCTGGTAGGAGTCGCCGACGAAGTCGGCGTGTTCGACGATCTCCCGTCGCTGGTAGTTGTGCCCGAGGACGACGACGTCGTCGCCGAGTTCCTCGAGCGCCGCCTCGATGCGTGCCGTCCGTTCGGACTCCTCGAGCTCCCGGTATCGGGGCGGCAACTGCTCGAGGTTGTCGTATTTGAACAAACTGAGATCAGTCTCTAGCTCCGCGGTTTCCATCTTGACCATTTCACGGCACCTGTGATTGATCACAGCTCATACGCGACTATTGAATAATTTTTTCCTTCGAAACGGCACACCGGGGAGATACCACTCGTGGATACAACGCTCGAAAACGAATTGTCGGTTGTTCGCCGTCGCTGACCTGTCTCCGCGGAGGACGGTCCACGACGATTACCCGACGGTCGCCGGCGAGGCGTCCTCGTGGAAAAATCTCGGAGTCAAGGACGGGTCACGCGGTATGGTGGCTCGGATCCCCGTGTGGCGCTCGTTCCTGGGGATGCGTGACCCGGTTCGTCGCGCTCGGTTCGCACGCGGTGCGCCGCCCTGACGACGGACTTGCTATCGCCCGTCGACGTGCGTCCGTCCACCGTCCACCGCTATAAAACGTGGGGTGAGTTAACACACTAACCAGTCGGCGCGCTCGGGGGGCGACGGCGATCAGTACTCGGTACCGGTTTTGCCCTCGAGTCGGTCGTAGTGCTCGTCGACGACCCGGAGGACGGCAAGCAGCGCGCCGACGACGACGGGCCCGAAGAACAGACCCATGATCCCGAACGCGTAGATCCCACCGAGGACGCCGAGGATGATGACTGCCGGACTGATCTTGGCGTACCGGTCGACGACGATCGGACGGAGGTAGTCGTCCGTAGCGCCGACGATGATGGTGCTGTAGACCGCCAGCCCGACGGCCAGCACGGGTTCGCCGGTTATCAGGAGGTAGCCGACGGCAGGGGCCCAGACCAGGAACGATCCGATCAGCGGTATCAGCGACAACACGATCATGACGAACGTCCAGAACGCGGCGTTAGGGATTCCCGTCGCGAACAGGCCGAGCCCCGCGATCATACCCTGTACGACTGCGATCAGGACGTGGCCGGCCAGAACCGCCCACGTCACACGCTCGAGTTCGTCGTAGAGGTCGGTCTGGACGTCGTCCGGCAACGGCGTCCGTTCGTGGAGCCACACGAGCAGACGGTCGCCGTCTCTGAGCAGGTAGTAGATCAGGAACAGTGCCAGTCCGATGCCGATCATGGCGTGGGTGAACACGCTGAACCACGCCGCGGTCCGCTCGACCAGGATCGACCCGATCTGCTCGGCGGAGTCGGCCACCGTCCCGGCGATGTCGACCGTGATGCCGAGTTCCTCCTCGATGCGGCTCTCGATCTCGCTCGTCCCGAGGTTCTCCGGGTCGACCTGCTGGAACATGTCGGCCGCGTCGCCCGCCACGACGGCGACGACGACGACGAACGGAACGACGAGCGCCACGAGTGCGAACGCAACGAGGGCAAACGCCGCGACCGCGTCCGACACCCGCTGCTCGAGGCGCCGCTGCAGCGGCGACAGCATGAAGGCGACCAGGATGGCCGCGAGGACGTACTGGAGGAAGGGAGTTACCAGTTGCCAGGAGAGATACGCGAAGACCAGGACGAGCGCGATAAGATAGCCTCGGCTGAGGTTCACACCCCTCGTAACGGCGTTCTGTCGGATAAAACCGAGCCAGACGTGTTCGACGGAGAGAATGTCGTATTCAACCGTCCCACGCCTTCAAGAGTGTGGTACGCTAACGTACAAACGGATGTCCACCCAGCTCGATCCCCTCTCGCTGGCCGGCGATTTGCTCTATGCGGTCAAGACGGAGGGCGAACCCGAAGCCGGCCTCGGAACGGCCACGGGCGCCGACACCAGACCGGGAGGCGCCGCCGAGGCCCGGTCCGAGGGTGACGTCGCTCATCTCCGGGAGCGGCTCGCGACCCTCGGGCGCTCTCGACTGGCTCGAGAGCTCTCTACACGCGAACGCAAACTCTCGTTCTGGCTCAACTGTTACAACGCCTACGCACAACTCCGACTCGAGGAGGAACCCGACGTACTCGAGGGCGGGTTGCTCGAGCGATGGAAGTTCTTCGGCCGGGACCGTGTGCCGGTCGCCGGTGCCTGGTTGAGCCTCAACGACATCGAACACGGGCTCTTGCGCAGTTCGAAACACCCCTGGGGGCTCGGCTACCTCCCGCGTCCGTTCCCGTCGTCGTTCGAGCGGGAGTTTCGCCTCGAGCAGTGCGACCCGCGGATCCACTTCGCGCTGTGTCGTGGCGCGGAGAACAGCCCGCCGATCGCGATCTACTCGCCGGACGACGTCGACGAGCACCTAGACATCGCGATCGAGTGGTTCCTGGAGGAAAACGCCGAGTACGATCCCGACGCCAACAGGGTGACGATCCCCCGGTTCTTCCGGCGCTACCGCGGCGATTTCGGCGGCAAGCGGGGCATCGTCGAATTCCTCCGGCGTTACAACGCGATCCCGGGGGACGCGGCCCCGTCGATCGAGTGCGAGGCGTCGGCCCGGGCCCCGGATTTCGACATCGACGTCGATCGGGACGAATTACACGAGTTGCGCCGGTAGGTCCGGGACCGCGTCTCGAGTCGCGTTCCCGAGTTCCGTACCGCCGATCCCTTACTCCGCGTCGTCGGCGACCGTGACGGTGTTTGCGGCCGGCACGATCCGTTTTACGCTCCGGACGGCCCGCTCGGCGTTGCTCCGCGAGGCGTAGCCCTCGCCGCTGTCGGCGACGATGTTCCCGTTCCAGTGGACCAACCGCCAGCGCCACTCGCCGGCGCGGTCCTCGTACACCTCGAAGCGGCTCGTTCGCCCGCCGGCGTCGGTCCGGTCGTCCGGCTCGTCGTCGGCCGCGTCGCCGGCAGCCCGCGGGGTACGGTCGGATCGGTCGGCCCCACCCGTGGAGTCGGCCGTCCAGCCGCTCGCGTCGCGGTCGCGGACGACCCCTTCCGGCGGCATCGTCGCCATCGCCGAGTCCTCCGAGGCGTCGTCCGACGGTCGCTCCGGCGTCAGAACGACGTCGGTGGGCCGGCCGTCGGGGTCGGTTCCCTCGCCGTTGTCCTCGCCCTCCCGGGACGTCGCCCGCACGCTCGACCCGTCCGGATCGTCCCACTCGAGGTCGATCGTGAGCCCCGCTGTCGACGGGTCGCTGTCGCCGTCGTCTTCGCCGGATATTCCCTCGACGTCGCGGTCGATGCCCGCCTCGAGGGTGACCCGTCGCCCCACTGCCGCGCTGACGCTCCCCCCTTCGTCGGCGATCCGGACGGGCGTGCCGTCCTCGAGTGCACCCGCGAACGAGCGGAAGGCCCGCGCGAGATCGGCTCGGTCGATCGCACGCTCGACGGTTCGGTCGGCGTCGGTTCGTGAATCGGTCACAGTGATCCCGTTGGGTGTACGTGGGCCGGCCTGTAGAGGTTACCGTCGGTTTCAGCCCGGCGACGGGCCGGTGCGTTTTTGTCGCCGCGCTGTCTTCGCTCGCTCGTGCCTTCCCCGGATCCGGAGCCACGCGGCGACCGAGCCGCCGTGTTCGATCGAGACGACCGTACTTGCAGGCGCTGTGGCGCGAGCGGCGACGCCGACGACGGGCTTTGCCTCTATCCCGTCGGCGACGTTTCCCTCGAGGGGACCGTCCACGAGAGCGCGCTCGTCACCGTCTGTACCTCCTGTTACGCCGGGCTGGAGCGGACGCCGACACCCGACTCGCTCCGGCTCGAGGCCGACGACCTCTTCGACCTCGTCCGCGAGACGACCCAGCGACAGGGCGTGACGGTGTCGGCCGTCGCCTCCTTCGCGTCGCTCGCGACGTCGTTGCCGGCGGAACTCGACGCCGAGTCGACCGACTCCGAGCCCGCGACCGAGTACGTCCGGGCCCGCCGCGAGGTGCTGCTCGCGATGGACTCCGTGCCGTCCCGGCTCGAGCGCCTCTCGGCCGTCGAGTCTGGGCACCTCGAGGGCGATGTCGCCAGCGCCCGTGGCGACAACGAATCCCCGCTCGCCGAACCGCTCGAGGGCCTCACCGACGCGGCGACGCGGCTCCAGTCGGAACTGCGGGACCTGATCGCACTCGCCGAAGCGGTCGCGGTCGGCCTCGATCGCTGTCAGGGGTGTCTCGAGCCGTTCGACGCCGCCGACTCGGATACCGAAAAACTCCGTCGGTGTCCGACCTGCGGCCTCGAGCCCCGCGACGTCGGCCGGTGGCGAGGGGCCGACGGCGCGGTGGTCTTCGACCGCCTCTACGACGAGATCAACGCCGCGCTCCAGAACGCGTCGGACACCACGGAGGAACTAACCGAGGGCGCGGCCGCCGTCGCCGAACGGCTCGCGGTCGAGTCCGACCCCGGGAACTGACTCGCGTTCCGGGACGATCGTTTCTCCGGATCGGTTCGCCGTCGAGACCGTCGTCGAACCCAGAAGGTACGGAATACGCAACTCGAACGCATATACGGCGTCCCGTCGTACTGTATCTGACGTGGCGACCGATGACCGACCGGACGCGGAGGACGCGTCGACCGGCGACGACTCGAGCACCGAGCGATCGAGAATCGACCGCCGCCAACTGCTCCGTGCCGGGGTCAACACCGGCGTCGCCGCGACGCTCGTCTGGGGCGTCGGTGCGGCGAACTACGTTTCATCGGAGGACCTCGGTTCGATCACCTACGCCCTCGCCCGCCCGAGTCCCGACGCCGACGGAACCGACCTCGAGCCCCGCACGAAGGAGGTGCCGCTCGCGTGGCACGAGAGCCTTCGACTGGCGTTCGACGCCCAGGACGCCATCCACGATCTGGGGCTCTCCCCGCTCATCTCGTCGTTCGTCGTCCCCGGGAGCTACGATCGGCCCGAGGCGTCGGTCTCGGTCAACGCCACCGACGAGGGGGTCCTCGAGCGGATCGAGGACGTCACCTCGAGCGTTCCGATCGACCTGAACGTCGTCGACGAGATTCCGCCGCCGCCGGAGCAGGAAGCCGACGAATCGGAAGCCTACCGGGTGCAGGACCTTGACCCCGAACGGGTTCCCGGCGGCGTCGTCTGTCACAGCGAACGGGCCTCGGGGACCCTGACGCCCGCGCTGTTCGACGCCGAGGACGGGTCGCGGTACTTCGCGACCTCGAACCACGTCTACGGCGAGCAGGGGACCAAAGAGGAGGAACACAGCGGCGAACCGCTCGACCTCCGCTCCGACGATGACGACGAGCGCCACCGGATCGGTGATGTCGTCCGCGGCTATCCCGCGGCCGACACCGTCCAGGTCGACCCCGTCGACGAGTTCCGGCCGGCGACCGAGATCGAGCGGGCCGAACCCTCGACGGTGATCGGCCAGTTCGCGCGCGACGGGCTAGCGGACCTGATGGCCCGCGAGGCCACCCTCGAGAAGATCGGGGCCTTCTCCGATCACACGGTCGGCGAGGTCCAGGGCGTCAACGCCGTCACCTGTTACGCCGGCGAGGTCTGTAAACCCGGACAGCTCGTCTGGGGCGACGAGGACGACCTCACCGACGGGGACAGCGGCTCGGTCAACTTCCGCGCCGATCCCGAAAACCCCGAGGACTACGTGCTCGTCGGCGGGATCAACAACGCCCGGACGTGGTGGCCCGGCGGTGACTTCACCTGGGGGACGGCGGCCCACCACCTGCTCGAGAAACACGGCCTCCACTTCTGATCGTCACCCCTGCCCTCGCGCCGATCCGGCTCACCCGGCCTACGCCGGCGCGGACATTTACCAGCGTCGGCATCGTCGGTCCCGGTATGGCCGGACAAGGGTTGCGGCCCTCCGACGAGAGGGTCGCAGATCTGCTCGTCGACGTCGCGGTCGTCGTCGTCTGGATTATCGTGGCGACGCTCGCGTTCAGGGCGCTCGAGTTGCCCGTGACGGCGTACTACCTCGTCGTCTTCGCCGGGGTGGTCTCGTACTCGCTTGCGACCGATCCCCGCGAGTGGCGGCTCCGCTCGGCGTTCGATAGGGACGGAACGAGGACCGGATCCGAACGGGAGGGGAACTGAGTGAACTCGGATGGGGGGCCCGGAATCAGTCCCAAAAGGGACCCCGTTACAGGTCGGTCGTCGCCTCGAGGGAGATGTCGATCGCGCGGCCGACGTTGTTCTTGGCTTTCTCGGGGAGTTCGTCGTCCTCGGTGTCAGTGCCCTTCTGGGTCCCCTCGACGAGGTTGCCGTCGACGGTACAGATCGCGCCGGCGCGCAGTCCCTTGCGGCGGGCCAGCGAGAAGACGGCGGCGGCCTCCATCTCGACAGCGAGCAGCCCGGCGGCCTCCCAGTCGTGGACGTGTTCGTCGGTCTCTGCGTAGTAGGCGTCGTCGGAGGCGATCGGGCCGACGTGAACGTCTTCATCGTTCGCTTCCGCGGAATCGACAAGCGCTGAGAGCACCTCGTAATCCGGAACGGCGGGGTACTCGACGGCCTCGTACCGTTTCGTGGTCCCCTCGTTTTTCGCCGCGCCGGTCGCGACGATCATGTCGCCGATCTCGATCTCCGACTGGAGCGCGCCGGTCGTCCCGACGCGGATGAACGTCTCGACCCCGACGTTCGCCATCTCCTCGATGGCGATCGCCGCGGAGGGACAGCCGATTCCCGTCGAACAGATCGTCAGCTCCCGCCCCTCGTAGGTGGCGTTGACGACCTTGTACTCGCGGTTCCTGGCGATCGTCTCGCTCTCGTCGCAGTGGTCCGCGATTCGATCGACGCGGCCGGGATCGCCCGGGATCAGCGCGACGTCGTTCAGGTCGCCCTCCTCGACTAGCAGGTGCGGTTGCGTTGCCATACCGTCGCTTTCCCCCGGTGACGAGAAAAAAGGTTCGAGAGCGGACCCGCGGGCGGGTCGGGCTGGCGGGACCGACCGCTGTGACGAATCGACTTGCCCACGATCGCTCGTCAGCGCGGGACCATCAGTTCGGCGGCGACACCTCGACCCGGTCGGGCCACACGCGGACGGTCGCCCCGTCGACGTCGAACGAGACGAGCGACACGCCCCGGTCGCGCTCGAGGCCGTCGTCGGTCCGGAACAGCGCGTCGAGCGCCTCCGGATCGACGTAGTCGTAGAGCCGGGTGCTGGTGTTGGTTACGTCTTCGTCGCGAAAGCGTGCCAACGCCGTCGCCGTCGCGACGCTCGGCGGTTCCCCCTCCGTTCGCTCGTAGCGGACGCACCGACGGTACTGTCGGCCGCCGGACTCGCGTATCCTTCCTTCCGTCATGTCTCTCCGTCACGTCACCGTGACTTCTACTGGATACCCCAACGTCTCCGGGTATATAGTTTCCGTCAGACGACATTTCATGAGAACGCGACGGTCACGGCAAGCGACTCGTTCAGTAACGGGTCGCGAAGAAGTCGGACACTTCCGCCGCAGTCGGTGCGCTACGGGCTCCCTCCCGACTCGCCGTGATCGCGCCGCAGGCGTTTGCGTACTCGAGGGCGCGTTCGACGTCCCCCCGGCCCTCGTCCTCGAGTACGACCGCCAGGAACCCTGCGGCGAAGGCGTCGCCCGCGCCGGCGGTGTCGACCGGGTCGACGTCGAACCCCGGGTGTTCGTAGGTCGCCTCGGGCGTGTGGACCTTCGCCCCGTCGCCGCCGTATTTGACGACGACGATCCGGTCGTCGAACTCGGAGCCGACGTACTCGTACTCGTCCTCCAGCAGGGCGGCGATCTCCCGGTCGTTCGCGAAGAGGACGTCCGCGGCCGCGAGCGCGTCGCCGTACTCGCGCCTGCGCTCCTCGAGTCGTCGGCCGGGGTCGAAACTGACCGTCGCACCGCCTTCCCGCGCCGTCGTCGCGATCGCCGCTGCGGTATCGGGTCGCTGGCTGGTCAGGTGGACGTGGTCGGCCGCCCGGATCCGGTCGCGGTCGAGGTCGTCCGGGCCGACGGCCTCGTTGACGCCGTCGTTGCCAAGCACCGCCACCTCGCCGTCGTCGTCGACCAGCAGGTACTTGACGGCCGTCTCCGCGTCCTCGACCACGCGCACCCCCTCGAGGGAGACGCCCGCGTCCTCGAGGTCGCGGCGGGCGAGGACGCCGTTTTCGTCGTCGCCGACGCTGCCGATGAGGCCGGTCTCGACCTCGAGACCGGAGAGCGCGGCGGCGACGTTGGCGGCGCTGCCGCCGCCGGACTGGCGCTGAGAACGGATCGCAGCTTCGCCGTCAGGGCGGGGAAAATCGTCGATACGGAGCGTCACGTCCCAGTTGACGTGACCGGCAGTAAGGACCTTGACCATAGTAGACGGTAGAACGTCGGTGCCCGCGGGGAAAAGTCTAGGCGACGAGGAACAGCAGGACGTTGTGGGTGCCCGGGCCGAGACCGACGGCAGCGACGAGCGCGAGGATCGTCCGCGCCTCTCCGGGACGTTCCTCGACGTACTCCGTGAACAGGCCCAGGATCGCCAGCGCGAGGGCGGCCTTCACCACGACGAACACCCACCCGCCGCCGACGTACTCGGCGGTCGGGAGCGCCTCGCCCGCCTCGAGCAGCAGTTGCGAGAGGGGAACGTTCTCGCCCGCGCCGAGGACGTCGTAGCCGACCGCAGTGGAGACGCCGTCGAGTACGTGCCCGAAGACGACGACGACGCCGGTCATGCCGGTGATCGCCGCGACGTCGGTAAACCAGAGCCCGAGGGCGAGCCACGCGAGCGCGGTGACGATCCCCGAGACGACGACGGCGATGACGGGCCAGAACGGCTCGAAGGTACCGGCAGCCCACCCCAACCGGAGTGCGAACATCGCGAAGACGACGAAAAAGCCGGTCCCCACGACGCCGACGAACCGCTCGGTCGACCGCTGGAGCCCCGCTGCCTCGAGGAAAATCCCGAGGATCCACGCAAGCCCCCCGACGATCGCCGTCACCAGGTAGACGCCGGGCGAGGTAAACAGCACCGAGATGCTGTCCGGATAGGCGCCCAGTTGGTGCAGCACGTGCAGGGCCGACCCGAACATCATCCAGGGAACGAACGCGACCACCGTCCGGTCGGTTACCGGCGGCTCGAGCGCCCACAGCATCGCCAGCACGCCGCCGAGGACCACCAGGATCGCCACGAGGAAGTACCACGGCGGGAGCACGAACCCCTCTGGTAACACCATATGCGTACTGGTACGTACCAGTCACAAACACTTTCCGATCGAACCCGTCGGGAACCCGGCCGTTGGGCGTCCGTATGCGGTGTTCGTCAGCCGTGCGTCAGACGCTCCGAGGCCCCGAACGACCGGCTCAGACTTCCCAGGGCTCGCCGGTCGTCTCGCCGAACAACTCCCGCATCAGCGTGACGATGCTCTCCGGCGGGAACTGGCCGCGCTCGGTGACGATCGCATCGACGTGTCGGGGCGGGGTGACGTCGAACGCCGGGTTCTCGACGGAGAGTCCGTCGTCGTTCGGCGCGTCGGCGACGATGTCCGCGCGCTCCTCCGGCGGCAACACCTCCTCTTCGGCGCGCATCTCGATCTCGACCGTCTGACCCGTCATCGTGTCCGGGTGGAGCTTGATCGTCTGGGCCGCGACCATCACTGGCACGCCCCGTTCTCGGGCATTGACCGCGAGGCCGCTCGTGCCGATCTTGTTGATGACGCTCCCGTCGGCAGCGATGCTGTCCGCGCCCACCAGCACGTGGTCGGCCTCGTCGAGGTAGCGCCGCGCCGCGTTGTCGACGACCAGGGTCACCGGGACGCCCCACTCGCGGAGCTGACGGGCCGTGATGTGGCCCTGCTTTCGTGGCCGGGTCTCCTTGACGATCGCCTCGATCTCCTTGCCGTCCTCGAGCGCGGCCTCGATACAGGACAGGGCGTCCGTCGAGTGGCAGTGGGTCATCACCACGTCGCCGTCCCGGAGCCGGTTCGCGCCGATCTCGCCGAGTGTCACCTGAGCCTGCTCGAGGTCGGTGCGGAACTCCTCGGCGCGGGCGATCGTCGTCTCCCGCAGGTCGGCGACGGTCTCGCCCTCCATCCCCCGGAGGACGTACCGGAGCGCGTTCGGGAGACTGACTGCGGTCGGCCGCGTCTCGTAGAGGGTCTTCGCGGCGGTCCGAAGCTGTCGCTGGAACGCCCCGGGCGAGTCGGCGTCGCTGCGCTCGGCCTGGATCGCGAGCGCCTCGGCGGCCGCGTCCGCGATGGTCGCGGCCCCGCGGATCCGCATCTCGGCGATGTCGTCCGCGGTATCGACGACCGCGGCGTCGACGTCTACGGTCCCGTCGGAGGGGTGGTTCTCGTTCATGGGGAGCGGTTGGTGCCCCCGAACCAAAAGGGATCGGACGGCTTTTTCACGATCCGGCGAATCGGTCCGCTATGGACCGCAGCGAACTCGCGCCCCTGATCGATCACACGGTACTCGGCCCCGAAACGACCCTCGAGGACGTCCGTTCGCTCCTCGACGAGGCCGCGGAACACGGGATGAACGCCTGTATCCCGCCCTACGCGATCGAGGAGGCGGCCGACTACGCCCCCGACGTGACGCTTGCAACCGTCGTCGGCTTCCCCCACGGCCAGCACGCCCCGGAGATCAAGCGACGGGAAGGGGTCGCGGCCTGGAAGGCCGGCGCGGACGAACTCGACGTGGTGATCAACGTCGGCCGCCTCAAGGCGGGCGACACCGACGCGGTCAGGGACGAACTCGCCGAACTCGTCGCAGCCGTGCCGATCCCCGTCAAGGTCATCATCGAGACCGCGCTGCTCTCCGACGAGGAGAAACATCTGGCCTGCGAGGCCGCCGAAGAAGCGGACGCCGCGATGGTCAAGACCGCCACGGGCTTCGCCGACGGCGGCGCGACCGTCCCGGACGTCGAACTCATGAGCGAGTACCTCCCCGTCAAGGCAAGCGGCGGCGTCGGCAGCTACGACGAGGCGATGGCCATGATCGACGCCGGGGCCGAACGCATCGGAGCCTCGAGCGGGGTCGCGATCCTCGAGGGTGCGCCCGCGCCGGGGAACGAGTAACAGTAGTTGGTAATACGGTTTCGTTATTCGGAGTAGGTCATGAAACTCGTGGGGAAGTATAGGCCAAGCAGTTATCGAAGCGGTTACCGATCTATCCGAACTATGCTAAAAGCCGCCTGCTGAATAGAGAGTAGAGTACAGCCTGGCAACAGCGTTTGTTTCACGCAGAATTGGAACCAGCCACAGGCTGGAAGTGAGAGATAGCCCTCGTCTCCAGAAAGATTATTGATGGCAATCTCCTCTCATCTTATAATGAGTGATCTCGGCCAGTTCTGGCCGCACGTTGTTGGGAGACAGCGGAAGAGAGGTCTTCTCCTACTGGCCGTGATCGGCCTCGCACTACTCTTCTCAGCCGGGTTCGTCCTCGGATTGCTGGACATCGATATCTCCCCTGGCTGGATCGGAGTGGCACTCGTCATCGCCGTTGCAGGGGGAGTACTGAAGGCGGGGCTCTTCCCGACTATCGGTGCGCTGTGGCTGTTCGCCTTCTGGTATTTCGTCTTTCCACCGCTCATCGGCTATCTCACTGGCAACTGGGAAATGGCGTCTCGATATACGTATCCCCGGCTCTTGGATTATGGAAATACATCTGCATATGCAGAATTAACTGGGGGAATCGAGCAGGGCGTTACATCTGGCTTCGTCTATTCGCTCATCCTTGGAACCGGGGGGTACATTATCGGAACCACTATTTCTTGGCTGTCAAGACGGCTCCCTGCAAATTGACGGTTGGACCGGCTGTACTGACTTCCGATCTTTGGTGTTGATCACCTTCGGTTCGTGCCACATTCGCGCTCTGTACTGAGCTTTCGACCCTTTATGCGGATCGCGCTCTACCGAGTGCAACATTCGCGCCCTATATTCAGCAGAGACTGAACGTTCTACTTCAATTCTATCAGAATCTACCTGCTGAATAGAGAGCATGGATGCAGTAAACCGCCCCCTCTATATTCCAATCAAACTTTGATGAATCAGACAACCAATTGACCTGCGAACAGAGTCTCCGAAGATTTATGTCTACGGCTTAATGAATACTGAGAATCATGGTCACTGGTACGTCCGTACAGCGTCTTGCTATAATTTTAATGCTGTATGGCGGTTTTCACGAAGTAAGCAATACGGTTCGTCCGCAGTTGTCCGGTTTCTCATACGAGGCTAGTGGAGTAATAATGTTTTTGGCATTATTGCTTGGGGGTGTTGGAGTTGCTGCGGAGCATATCGAAAACATCGAAAACATCGAAAATACGGATAGGGATTAGCCTATGAAGTTTTAATATTCGTTTATATTCACTTGTTCTCTGTACTGACTGATTCGGACTCTCGCAGATCGGTACTCGGTTCGTGCTGCATTCGCGCGCTCTATTCAGCAGACATTGAACGTCGTACTCAGAATCTGTCAGAAACTGCGTGCTGAATCTAAATCAGGAGTGCAGCACCGCAACCCTGTTTCTTTCGCGCCGGAATCGCTGAACCAGCCGCTCACTACACCTGCGTAGTGACCGAACGGCCCGAGTCAGTTTCGAATAGAATTCTGAATACAGAAATCGTGCTGCTATCTACTGGTAACGATCGGACCGCGGCTACTTCTTTTCACCCTCGAGGATCCGCTCGATCAGTTCCGAGTCGTGGTCGCCGAGCGCCGAACGGATCAGCAGGTGTCCCCCCAGCACCGACGGACTGATCACGGTGTCCGCGCCCGCGTGCTCGAGTTTCTTCGTGTTCTCCCGGTCGGTCGCGGCCGCGACGATTCGTGCGTCCGGCGCGAGTTGCCGGGCCGTCAGGATCGCCAGCGCGTCCTGTGCGTCCTCCTCGGTCGCGACGACGATCCCCGACGCGCGGGTGATCTTCGCACGCTCGAGCGGCCCTTCGTCGCTCGGATCGCCCGTGACCACCGATACATCGCGCTCGCCGAGTTTCTCCGCCGTGTCGTGATCGTTCGTTACGACGACGAACTGCCGACCGCTCGCGGCGAGTTCGTCGACGATCGGTTCCGTCAGTTTGCTATAGCCCAGCACGAGGAGGTGATCCTCGAGCAGTTCGAGTTCGGAGTCGGTCATCTTTCCCAGTGTCTTCGTGATTCTCGCCTGGATCGCGGGGCCGACGAGCGCCCCGATCGCGATACCGAAACTGGCCACCCCCAGTACCAGCACCGACATGGTAAACAGCATCGCCTCCGTCGAGTCCGGGTTCGGCGTTACGTCGCCGTAACCGACCGTGCTCGAGGTGATCAGCGTGAAGTAGAAGGCATCGAGGACGGTATCGATGGCGTCGAAGTGCTCCCGCAGGGCGTAGCCGCCGATGGTGCCGTAGAACTGGACGCCGACCAGCGCGGCTCCGGCGGCTACCTGGGTGGTCGACAGCGACAGCGAGCTGGTGAACCGGTTTCGGGTGACCAGCAGGAGGGGAATCGCGACCAGCGAGACGACCACGAGCGGGAACGAGTACGGGCTGGCCTGGAGCAGCCCCTGGGCCGCGGTCAGGGGCAACAACAGCAGCGTCGCCCACCAGCCGGCCCGCAGCCCGCGCCGGAGCGCGAGCGCGCTCCCGACCATCAGAAAGCCCGTCAGCGCGCCGGTAAAGCCCGCGGCGTTCCGGACGGCGTCCGGCAGGAGCGGGGCGAGCGGCCCGTAGACGGTATCGGTCCCGATGTTGACGATGGCCGTCGCGACCGAGAGCAAGGCGACCGTCATCGCGAGCAGCACGGCTGCACGTGCCGAGAGGATCCGTCGGGGGAGCCCCGCTCCCGCTCGAGGCGACCGGGAATCGGCCATACTCTCCGCTCCGCCTCGTCGTTATAAACGTCTTCGTTCTTCGGCCGTTCCCGCTCGAACCTTCCTTCCGGTACACGTTTACGGATCCCGCACGACCCGTCGACAATGGCGCTTCCGGTCGAAGTACTGCTCGGGCTCTATCTCGGCCTGCTCACCGGTATCGTTCCGGCGTTCGTCTCCGGATCGCTCGGGTTTCTGGTCCGATATTTCACCGGGGTGACACTCCCCGGGTTCGGCGTCGTCGTGCTCGCGCTGTCGATCGCCAGCATCCAGGGCGGCCTCCTCGGACTCGTGGAACCGACGATCGCGCAGTCGCCGCGGTTGCTGGTCGCGGTCCTCGTCGTACTCATGCTCGCGCTCTACGCCCACAACCAGGGCGACAAACTCGGCGCGGAACTCCCCCACCGGGTCTCGCTGACCGCGCTCCGCCAGCGGACGCTTTCGGCCGACGTCGTCGAACTCGTCGGTTCGATGGGGCAAGTGACCGTTCGACCGACCGGCGAGATCCGGGACATGGAAGGCTACCCGCCGTTGTCGCCCGAACTTCGGCGCTCGCTCGAGAGCGGGTCCTGGCGGCTTCCGGCCGACCTTCCGCTGTCGGAACTCGAGGTTCGACTCGAGGAACGGTTGCGGACCGAGTACGACCTCACGGACGTCGAGGTGAGGATCGACGAACGGGCCGGGGCGACGATCGCCGCGGCTCCCCCCACGGGAACCCTCTCGCGGCGGGTCCCGGAGCGAGCGCAAGCGGTCTCGCTGACGACGCTCGTCCCGACCGGCCTGGCTCGCGGCGACTCGGTTGCGATCCGCCTCGACAGTCGGTCGATCACGGGGACCGTTCTGAGCGTCCGAAGCGACGGGGACGCGGACGGGGCGGAGGCGGTCGGAACGGGGGACGCGATCGAGGCGACCGCGACGGACGGGGACGGTGGAACGGAGACGGAAACGGGCGAGATCGCGCCGGCCACGAAGCCGAGCCGGTCGACTGGAGCCGTCGGCGGCCCCGGACGGGTGGCCGTCGCCGTCCCTCGCTGGGACGTCAGGCCACTCCTCGAAGCGGATCGACCGCGCCTGATCGTCCGTTCGCGGGGCACGAGCCGGGAGTTCGAGGCCCTCGCGCTGGTCAAGCGGGCCGGGTACGCGATCCGCCGGCTCACCGTCGACACGGCCGGCAGAATCACGGGGACGACTGCGGACGAAACCGTCGAGTCCACTCCGACCGACGTGACGATCCTCGCGGTTCGTCGCCAGAACGTCACTGCCGACGGTCACAGGAGCGGGTGGACGTTCGCGCCCGACCTCGAGTCCGGGCTCGATCCCGGGGACGAGGTCTTCGTTACGGGGCCGTCGGACTCGATAGCGACGTTCGAGGAGGCGACGAAGCCATGATCGCCGTGCAGGCCGCGTCGATACCGGGACAGGTCCCTTCGGAAGTGCTGTTCGATGCGCTCGTCAGGCTGTTCTCGTTTACGCTGCTGGCCGGCGCAACGGCGACTTCTGCGGCGGCCGCGTTCCGGTGGTACAGCGCGGATTCGCTCCCGGAGGGCGTGGCGATCCTGGTCGGCATCGCGCCGGTTGCGATCTGGCTGAACACCCAGAGCGCGTTGCAGGACGCGATCATCGGGTCGACGTCGCTGCTCGACGCCGAGACCGCCGTCTTTACGATCGTCGCGTTCGTCGCCAGCGCGATCGCCGCCGACGGCGGCCGCCGACTCGGCGACTACCTCGCCCGGGACGTCCGCTGGATGGCCGGTTCGCGGACGATCGACGACGTCGGACAACTCGTCCGGACGGCTGGGCGGGTCGTCGCCGTCGAACTCCCGGCCGAGATCGACGACGTCGACGGCTACGACCCGATCGACCCCGCCACGGCGGACGAACTGGCCGGGCAGACGTTTCTGCTCCCGCGCCGTCTCTCGACCGAGCAGTTGCGCGAACGCCTGATCGCCCGTCTCGAGCACGATTACGGGGTCGGACACGTCGAGGTCGAGATCGGCGACGACGGAACCGTCGCGTCGCTGGCGGTCGGCGGCCGGCCCACGGGAATCGGGCCGACGCTCGGCCCGGAGACGGTCGCGGTCGCGCTCCGCGGTGACCCCGCGCCCGACGCGAGCCCCGGCGATGCCGTCGGAATCTGGTCGCAGGACGGCGGGTCGACACGGCCGCTCGCCGAAGGGGAACTCAGGGGAGTCGCGGGCGACACTGCCACCGTCGCCCTCGACGCGGAGGACGCCGCCGCCCTCGAGGCCGACGCCGACTATCGGCTCGTGACGCTTCCCGGTACCCCCGGCGGCGAGCGGGAACTCGTCTCGCTGCTCCGGGCGGCCGAGGAGGCGGTGACGACCCGCACCGTCGACGCGACCGATCCCCTTTCGGGGACGACCGTCGGCTCCCTGCCGGGGTTCGTACTGGTCCTCCAGCGGGGCGGCGAGGCGACGAACGAAGGCGAAGCCGAATCCGGGCCTATCGTTCCGGTTCCGTCCGACGAAACCAGGCTCCAGACCGGCGATACGGTCTACGTGCTGGGTCGACCCGAAACGCTGGATCGCATCGGGGACGCGAACGAAGCGATCCGCCGGGAGCGGTAGCTACTTGCCTCCGGCACGGATACCGCCACTCATGGCCACGGAGTGGAAACTGTTCGCCGACCTCGCCGAACGCGCAGGGGAGAAACGCGTCACCGTCGAGGCCGCCGCCGGCGACACCGTCGGCGACGCCCTCGAGGAACTGCTCGCGGATCGATCCGACCTCGAGGACCGCGTCCTGGACGAGGAGGGCGACCTGCGCTCCCAGATCAACGTCCTCCGCAACGGGACGAACGTCCTGATCGAGGAGGAAGGGCTGGAGACGGAACTCGAGGACGGCGACGAACTGGCGCTGTTCCCGCCGGTCAGCGGCGGCTAACCCTCTACGGCTCACTCCTCCGGGGCAAGGACCTCGACCGTCAGGCCGTTCGGCTCGTACGCGTTCGCGGCGTACCCGCCCTCGTTCCACGGGAACGCGTCGTCCTCGAGCGCGTCACGCCAGGCGTCAGGCTCGGAGATGCGAGCCGGCTGTCTGCGCCCCTCCGCGTCGGTCGCCCGCGACAGCAGCGTGTGAGTACCGGGTCCGGGTTCGGCCACCCAGTCGTACCGGAACAGTCGCCACGCGCCGGCGTAGTCGGGACCGAACAGCTCCGCGTCGTCCCACGTCCCGCCGCCGTCGGTCGACACCTCGACCCGTTCGACGGCGTCGTCGCCGGCCCAGGCGACGCCCCCGATCTCGACCCGCCCGTCCGGGTCCGGCGCCACCGCTGACCGTCCGTCCGGCGCGCCGATCACCGACATCACGTTCGCGTCGAAGGTGTAGGGATGGTCGACCGCGCCCTCGAGTTGCTCCCAGGTGTCGGTCGTGGGCACTGTCTCGCGCTCCTCCGGGTCGACTCCTTCGGGGTGGATGCGATAGGACTCCTGGTGCCAGACGGCGTGATCGCCCGGACGGTCGAGCGCTCCGTCGACGACCATCCCGTCCGCGACTCGCAGCTCTTCGACCCACTTGACGTTGTTGACGCCGTACCAGCCGGGGACGATCAACCGAACCGGATAGCCGTGCTCCCGGGGCAGTGCCTCGCCGTTCATCCCGTAGGCGAGGACGGCGTCCTCGAATGCCTTCTCGAGCGGAATCGACCGGGCGAACACGTCGTCGCCGTCGGACCGGTCGCCGCCGACGGCAGTCAGCCAGCGGCCCTCGACGTCGTCGACCCCGAAGTCCCGGAGGATCGAACGGACCGGCGTGCCGGTCCAGATTGCGGTCGCCGCCGCGTCGAAGCCCCACTGGACGCTGCCCGTTTCGGGCTCGTGCTGGCCGCGCCCGTTGCCGGCACACTCCATCGTATGGGCGACCGCCACGGTCGGGTACTCCTCGCGGAGGGCCGACATGGTGAGGCTGCCCTCGAGCTGGCCGGCCAGCGAGACGGTCCACGCAGTCTCGTCGACATCCGGGATATCGTTCCGGTGGCAGACGAAGTGTTCCTCTATCGGCGTCAGCCAGTCCGCGAACGTGCTCCGGTCGGCGGCGCCGACGACGGTGTACTTGTCCGCCTCGTCGCGAACCGGACTGACACCGCCGGCTTTCGCCTCCACGATCGCGTCGATCTCTTCGTGTCGGGTTTCTCGTGGGTGCTCGGCGACCATACCCGCTCCACCACGGCTGGCGGTAAGTATCGTTGCCTGCCGACGGTAGCCGACGAACCGGGACGGAACGTCGAGAAGGGGAGAACTACTCGCGCTCGAGGCGCCGGCGGCCGAAACCCGGAGACGCTAACGGGCTGTCAGGTCGATACCGAGCACGAAGTCCGGCTCCTCCGCCAGACCGGCCCCGGCGTAGGCGGCGTCCGTGACGAAGCGGGTCGTCTCGGGGATCAACACGCGGGTCTCGTCGGCGCCGACCGCCGCGGCGTCGCGAGAGATCGCCGCGAACAGCGCCCGGGCCGCGTCGGCGTCCTCCCAGCCGGCGACGCCGTACTCGGCCCACGTCGTCTCGGTGCCGTCGTCATCGTCGTTCTCGCGGTCGTAAGTGCGGTTCCGGTAGGCCGTCGCCGCCAGCCCGTCCCCGCGCTCGAGGGCGAAGACGGCAGTTTCGTCTGCGAGTCGTTCGAAGTCGGCCCGCGTCAGTTCCCGCAGCGCCCACGTCTCTTCCGGTGCCATTCCGAGGCCCTCGAGGCGCTCGCGGGCGTCGCTGTGGGTCCAGTAGCGCCACGCGGCGTGGGGGTCGCTCGTGACCCGCGCCGGCCCCGCGCCGGGGTCGACGCCCGCGTCCGGGTCGGGGTCCGGTTCGGCAAAGCGGAACTGCGTGACCGGCTCGAACCCGCTCGAGCGGGCCGCCGCGAAGGAGGCGGTGTTCCAGGAGTGGATCAGGATCCGTCCGACCGTCGCCCCGCGCTCGCGGGCCCACTCGAAGCAGGCCTCGTTGAGCCGGCGGCTGATCCCCCGTCCGCGGTAGTCGGCCGCCACCCGGATCCCCTGGAACCAGGCCTCGTCGGGCGAGAGCAGCACGGCCTGGACGATGCCGACCGGCGTCTCCTCGACCGTCGCGAGGAAGGTCTTCTTCTCGTCGCGTTCGTCCTCGTCCTCGAGCCAGTCGTGGTAGATCTCGGGGATGTAGTCGCCGCCGCGGTCGTCCCAGATGTCCTCGGTGAACGCGCGGACGCCCTCGTAGTCGTCGTGGGTCGCCCGCCGGATCCGGATTTCGTCGGCGTCGCTATCCGTCACGCTATCCGCTTCGATCGAAGGGTTCGGACTCATCGATCGCTCACTCCCAGGGGACGGATCGTTCCTGCAGTTCGCCCGCCAGGGACGTGCTCATCGCCTCCTCGACGTCGTCGGCGTTCTCGAGCGCCCACATGAGTTTGACCTTCGCCGTCCCGGGCAGGGTGTCGCCGGCCTCGATGACGCCGGCCTCGAGCAGGTCCCGGCCCGTATCGTAGACGCGGTCACAGACCCGACCCTCGAGACACTGGCTGGTCATCACGACGGTCGTCCCGTCGTCGACGAGTTCCTCGATCCGCGGGATGAGGTCGGTGTGAATGTGGCCGAGCCCGGTCCCCTCGAGGACCAGCCCGTCGGCCCCCTCGACGACGTCGAGGAACGCGGGGTCCATCCCCGGCGTGAACTTGAGCAGTTCGACGTCCTCCGCGAGGTCGGCCTCGAGCGCGAGGTCGCCGTCGTCTCGGGTTCGGTGCTCCCGGTGGAACCTGACGTCCTCGGACTCGTAGTCGACCTCGCCGAGCGGGTCCGCGCCGATCGTCTCGAAGGCGTCGCGTCGCGAGGTGTGGTTCTTCCGGACGCGGGTACCCCGGTGGAGGGCACAGCGGTCGTCGCTCTCGGAGCCGTGCATACAGACGAGCACTTCCGCACAATCGCTTTTCGCGGCCTCGACGGCACAGACGGCGTTCATCACGTTGTCCGAGGAGGGGCGATCGGCGGACCGCTGGGACCCGGTAAAGACGATCGGGACCGGCGTCTCGAGCATGAACGCGAGCGCCGAGGCGGAGTACTGCATCGTGTCGGTGCCGTGCATGACGACGACGCCGTCCGCGCCCGCTTCGATCTCCTCGCGGACCGCCTCCGCGAGGTCCTGCCAGATCGGCGGCTCCATGTTCTCCGAGAGGATGTTCGCGACGACGCGGCCGCGGTAGTTCGCCCGGCCCGCGAGGTCCGGCACTGCACGCAGGACGTCCTCGGCGTCGAACTGGGCCGTCACCGCGCCGGTCCGGTAGTCGACCGTCGAGGCGATCGTGCCGCCCGTCGAGATCAGCGAGATCGTCGGCAGGTCGTCGTCGAACTCGATCTCCGAGGCGCCGTCGTCGCCGCTCGCGCCGTCGATCTCGTAGACGTCCTCCTCGAGCACCGTCGCGTCGGCCTCGTCGCGATCGATGCCGACGTTGTACCCTCCTTCGAGTTTGACCACGAGGTGATCGTCCGAACTCGAGGGCAGCAAGACGCCTTCGTACGTGCGATCGTCCCGGTCGACGCGAACGCGATCGCCTGGTTGCATGCGCGAGGGTTGCGCGCCATCGGACTTGAAGGCACGCTTTCGCCGCCGTCCGCCGGGCGGCTACGTCGCGAAGCCGACGACGATGAGACCGAGGCCGGTCAGGAGCAGTAATCCGGCGATCAGCGCCGTCAGCAGTCGGATGGAAGTGAGCGATTCCTCGTGGAGATCGAGCCGGGAGTAGAGGTGTCGTGCGCCGGTGAGAATCCCGATGGCGATGGCGCTCACGATGGCCCCCAACACGATCAGTTCCGTACTCACTGTCGGTCGTACCAGCCCACCGGGCATAAAACGCCGGTCGCGTCGTCACGACGCGAAGGAGGCCAGCGTCGCGGCGGCTACGGCCCGTGCAGTGGCTCCCCGGGGAAAGGCCCATGATCCCGGCGGGCGTCCGTTCGATCATGAGCGACCGCTCGGACGAACTGACCGAGAGCCGCGAGCGGGAGTCCGGGGATTCCCGCTCGACGGAGGACCTCCTCGAGGAAACGGAACGATTGCTCGAGGAGACGGAGGCGGGATCGGGGACGGGAGCCGAGACGGAACTGGGCGGCGCGAGCGGCGTCGACGACTCCTCGACTGCCGGGCTCGGCTCGACACCCGAAGTCGGGTCCGAACCCCAACCCGACCCCGAACTCGATCCCGGACCGTCGGCCGCGGAGACCGACGCTGACTCCGACTCCGATCCCGACGATTCGTCGACCCTCTCCCGTTTCGTCCCGAGCCTCCCGCGTCCGGGACTGGTCTCGCGTGGCGACCTCTTCTCGCCGAAGGCCTTTCTCGCTCTGGTCCTCCTGATCGGGGCCGGCCTCCTCGCCGGCGGCACGGTTATTCCCGTCGCCGGCCGGCTGATCGGGATGTTCGCCGTCGCGTTCCTCGTCGGCCTCCTAGCGTCGAAGCGACGCTACCTCGAGATGGCCGCCGCCGGCGTCCTCTCGAGCGGGCTGGTAACGCTCGTGACCGACCCGTTGCTCGCGGTGGCTGGCAACACGCAAATCCTCCTCGCGGTCGGCGCGACGGCCGGTCTGGCGACGACCGTCGTCGGCTACTACTTCGGGCGGGATCTGCGGGCAGGACTCTCCCGTGATGTCGACTGAGGACTCGAGAACGGAGTGACGGCCGACCCGGGCTTACGACTGCTGGGACCGTGTCCCCTCCCGGGTCAGCTCCCAGCCCCGCTCGGTCCGCCGAACGACGCCGTTGTCGGCCATCGCCTCGAGCAGTTCCGCGACGACCTCGCGGGGCGCATCGATGTCCTCGCTCAGCTCGCCGACCGATTTGGGCTCCGAGCGAACGCTCGCCAGCAGGTCCGCGTAGATTCGGCTCTCCGGGCCGGCGTCGACCGCCTCGGAGATCCGGTCGAGGACGTCACAGAGCCGCCCCTGGACCCACCGCTGGGCGAGCGAGAGTTCGTTCTCGAGCTGTTCGAGGTCGTCGAGCACCTCGAGCAACTCGTCGAGGTCGTCGGTCTGCTCGAGGGAGACGTCCAGCGAGAGGTGCCGACAGGTCGTGATGTCGAAGCTACTGTTTGCCGGATAGGCACTCTTGCTTGCGAACCCGTACGGAGAGACGGTGACCTCGAGCCGGACGTTGCGCGCGATGTGGAAGTACTTCCGACGCTGGTCGTCGATCCGGCTCTCGATCAGGCCCGCCTCCTCGAGTTTCCGCAGGTGTTCGATGACCGCCTTTGGACTCACGCCGAGGTAGTCGGAAATCTCGGTAACGTAACAGGGCTTCCGGGCGAGCAGTCGGAGGATCCGTCTCCGGTTCTCGTTTCCCAACAAGTCCAGCAACGCGGCGGAGTCCATCGATAGCGGGTATGGTATCGGCGCTGAAAAGGGTGTCTGCTCGTCCCGGGAATCGATTAAAACGGCCCGCCCGACGCAGCCGGGTCGGTGGTAATGTTCGCGGCGGGTTCCGGCAACCGTCGGCTCGTCTACCGTCGTGTTCGAGAATCAGGACCGATCGTACAGCGCGGTCGCGGTCGACCCGGTCGGTTCGGTGTCGACGTCCTGGGAGCGAGCGGAGCGGCTATTGTCCGGGAGTACCGCCGTTTCCGCCGTCGTTCTGTCCGGGAGCAGAGCCGGACTGGTCGTCGCTGTCGTCTTCGCTGTCGTCTCCGCCGTCGTTCTGTCCGGGTGAAGAATCGGACCCGTCGCTGTCGCCTCCACCGCTCTGTCCGGGAGCAGAATCGGACCCGTCGCTGTCGCCTCCACCGCTCTGTCCGGGAGCAGAATCGGACTCGTCGCTGTCGCCTCCACCGCTCTGTCCGGGAGCAGAATCGGACTCGTCGCTGCCGTCTCCGCCGCCCTGTCCGGGAGCAGAATTGGACCCGTCGCTGTCGTCTTCGTCGCCGCTCTGTCCCGGCGGAGCAGCGGGCTGGCCGTTTTCGTTGCCATTATCGCCCTCGTTCTGACCGTCCTGATCTGTTCCTCCGGCTGCGTTCTGGCCCGGAGCATCGCCGGCATCGCCGGATTGACCCGGCGGCGAGCCGTCGTCCGTCCCGTTCTGTGGGCCGCCAGGATCCGCACCAGGCGTCGAGTTATCCGCCTGGCCCGGTGGCGTCCCGTTCCCTTCACCCGTGGTCCCGGACGGCCCCCCACCCGGTGCATCGCCGGACGCTCCCAGACCGAGACCCCGTGCCGTCGCGTTGACGTCGGGGCCGGCGAGTTCCGAGGCGTTCTTCTCGAGGGTCTCGAGACGGTCACTTCCCAGGCCGGCCGCCTCGGCTCGTGGTTTCGTGCGCTCGATCTCCCGCTCGAGCGCCGCGATTTCCGCCGTCAGTTCCCCCATCCGGGCCTGATACTCGCCGGTCGAGAGGTTCTCGTCGCTCCCGTTTCGCAGTTCGGCCCGCTCGGCCTCGAGTTGGGCGAGACGATCCTCGAGGTCGTCGGTACGGTTGGCGATCAGTTCGGCTCGCTCCTCGTCGTCGGAGCGTTCGTACTCGGCGTCGAACATCTCGGCCTCGACCGACCGCTGGGTGTCGGCGGCGCTCGACTGCATGAACGTCGCAACTGTCGTATTGGCGGCCTGGTCGGTATCGGAATCCGTCGACGCCAGCGCCGCATCCGCCCCCGTTTCGGTCTCGACGTCGGCGAACGCCCCCGCGACCGCACCGGCTGCAACCGGGGCGATCGAGAGGCCGACGACGGTGACCGCGAGAAGGACGACCGTCCGAGTCGGGATCATCACGTGTCCTTTCGCCCGAACCCACTAAAAATGCGAATATTCGTTCGCACAGTTTACTCCGATCCGTTACGGTATGAGATCCGTTCCGAGCGTTTAACCCTCCCTCACAATCGCCCGCTGCTCGTCCAGATTCGGGTCGAGGGTCGGTCGTGAGTTCCCGTCGTCGATGACTGCGAAACTCGAGCGCGAGGGCGCCGCGGGACGACGCTGAATGCAATACGGCTTAAATCTGTTCGCAAATAGTTATCCCGCTCGAGGCCATGTGTATAGTTACCATGTTCGAGGTGTTCTCGCGTAGCTACTATCTCGGACGCCTCTACGTGACGCCGACCGACGAGGACCGTGCGTTCATGCACAGCGACCAGCACGAACGCATCAACGAGCACGTGTACGCCACCGGCGACGGACTCGAGCGACTCGATTCGCCGCTGGTGATGAAACTCGAGTCCCGGCATTTCCCGGTCCACGGCGACGAGAGCGTCCCCGCGAACACGCTCGCCGTCCCCGAGTCGATGCTCGAGGAGACGGACGTGCGGAACCCGCCCTCCCTCCGCGAAGTCTTCCTCGCGCGTCGCGAGCGGGCACAGCAACTGCTCTCGTTCGCCGGCGGCTGGCAGCCGCCGGGCGTGGAATCGGCGGACGACCCGTCGAGCGGCGACGACGTCCCGAACGCCGGTACCTAGAAGTAGTCGCGCTTCGCCTTTTCGTCCGAATGCTCGACCTCGACGAGTTGCTCGGACGCGCGTCGTTGAAGGAGCGAATCGACGAACTCGAGGCGGAGAACGAACGGCTGCAGGCCCAGTACGAGGCCGAATCCGACCGACGCGCCGAGGCGGCGACCGCCAGACAGGAGGCCGAACAGCGGGTCAACCGGCTCGAGGACCGGATCGCCCAGCTCGAGGGCGAACTCGAGCGCCTGGAGAGCGACGGCGACGGCTCCGGGCTCGAGGTCCGACGCCGGGAACGGCTCCGGGGCGCTCGGCTCGCCGAGGTACTCGATCGTCTGGGTTCGCTCCGGACGGCCTCCGAGGGTGCCCTGACGGCCGTCGTCGGGAGCCCGGACGGCCCCGGTGTCGAGGATCTGGGGGCCATCGACGGCGACCTCGAGGACGTGCTCGGTCGCGAACGGCTGGCGCTGGTCGACGACGCCGCGCCGTGCCTGCTCTGTGTCGACGACGCCGGCCTCGTCTCGGTTACGCTCGATCCGCCCGTATTGCCCGACCGCGAGCCCGTCTGGGACGACCGGTTCGACCTCGAGCGGGAGTGGTTTCGCCCGACCGGCCGTCACGCGCTCGCGCTCGTCCGCACCGACCTGTTCGCGGTCGGGATCTACGAGGACGAGGAGCGACTCGAGACCCACGGGTTCGAGAGCGACGTGAAGGGGAGCCACTCCAAGGGCGGCTTCTCCCAGGCCCGGTTCGAGCGGATCCGCGACGAGCAGATCGACGACCACCTCGAGCGGTGCCGCGAGGCGCTCCGCGAGCGCGTCGGCGACGGGGCCGTCGACCGGCTGTATCTCGCCGGCCAGCGCGGCGTCGTCGAGACCCTCGCCGAGGAGACGACGGTCGACCCCGCGCCCGCGGCGACCGCCGCGGTCGATGCGACCGGCGATCCGGAGGCGGCGCTCGAGGACGCCTACCGGTCGTTCTGGACGACGGAACTGCGGGTGCTGTAGCCCGCGGACCGGTCGCCGCTCGCCCCTCTCGTCGGCCCTTCGTCGCGGCGCCGTCGGGTCTTTCGATCCGCGGACGGCGCTGTTAAGTACCCCCTGATCCTTGTGCCCGATATGCGTATCGCGATACTCGCTCACGAGAAGTTCCCCGACCGGGCCAAGACGGCCCTCGGCGTGCTCCGGTACGCCGACGACGACGTCGTCGCGGTTCTCGACCGGGACGCTGCCGGCGATCGCGTTGCCGACTACGTCGGCGACGTCCAGGACGCACCGATCGTCGAGGGGATGGACGACCTCGAGGCGGACGCCGTCGACGCCCTGCTGATCGGTATCGCGCCGATCGGGGGCGGCTTCGACGAGAGCTGGCGCGACGACGTCCGAACGGCGCTCGAGAACGGCTGTGACGTCATCTCCGGTCTCCACTACTTCCTCTCCCAGGACGAGGAGTTCGTCGAACTGGCCGACGAGTACGGCTGTGAACTCCGGGACGTCCGCAAGCCCGACGACGACCTGACGGTCGCCGAGGGCGTCGCGGGCGACGTCGACGCGGAGATCGTTCTGACCGTCGGCACCGACTGCTCGGTCGGCAAGATGACGACGACGATGGAACTGGCCCGCGACGCTCGGGAAGCGGGCTACGACGTCGGCGTCATCCCGACGGGTCAGACCGGGATCATGATCGAGGGCTGGGGGAACCCGATCGACCGGGTCGTCAGCGACTTCACGGCCGGCGCGGTCGAGGAGATGATCCTCGAAAAGGGCGACGAGCACGACTACCTGCTCGTCGAGGGACAGGGCAGCATCGTCCACCCCGCATACTCGGCGGTCACCTGCGGCATCCTGCACGGCTCGATGGCCGACCGACTCGTGCTCTGTCACGACGCCGGCCGCGAGGTCGTCCACGGCTACGAGTCGTTCGACCTCCCGTCGATCCCGACCTACGTCGACCTCTACGAGAGCCTCGCCGCGCCGATCAGCGACGCCGCCGTCGTCGCCGGGGTGCTCAACACGTCCGACCTCGAGGATGAAGCCGCCGAGCGTGCCGTCGACGAGTTCGCCGCGGAACTCGACGCGCCGGCGACGGACGTCATCCGGTACGACACCGACGAGGTGCTCGAGGTGCTGTTCGAATGAGCCTCGAGACGTCGTTCACCCGGCGGCGGCTCCCACTGGAGTTCCCCTTCACGATCTCCCGGGGGACGACCACGGAGACGGAGGTCGTGACCGTCCGGATCGAGGACGAGGACGGGACGGTCGGCGTCGGAGGAGCCGGCCCCTCCGCACACTACGGGGAAACCGCAGACACCATCGAGGCCGTCCTCCCGGACCTGCTCGCGGCCGTCGAGGAGGTCGGCGACCCTCACCGGCTCGACCGCATCGAGCGCCGGCTACGCGAGACCGTCGAACGCAATCCGGCCGCCCGGTGTGCCGTCAGCATCGCCCTCCACGACCTCGTCGCGAAGCGACTCGAGGTGCCGCTGTACGAGTACTGGGGGCTCGATCCCGCCGACACCGTCGAATCGTCCTACACCATCGGGATCGACGACACCGAGACGATGCGGGAGAAGACCGAGACGGCCCTCGAGCGCGGCTACACCACGCTGAAAGTCAAACTCGGCACGGACCGCGACCTCGAGATCGTCGAGACGATCCGGGATGTCGCGCCGGCCGACGAGGTCCGCCTGTACGTCGACGCCAACGAAGCCTGGACCCCGCGGGAAGCGGTCCGCAAGATCGACGCCCTCGCGGCCTACGACCTCGAGTTCGTCGAACAACCGGTTCCGGCCGAGGATCCGGAGGGGCTGAAGTTCGTCTACGAGCGCGCTGCGCTGCCGATCGCGGCCGACGAATCCTGTATCACGGTCGAGGACGTGCCACGGATTGCGGACCGCTGTGACATCGCGAACCTGAAGCTGATGAAGTGTGGCGGCCTCCGGGAGGCAAAGCGGATCGTCCACACCGCCCGCGCCCACGGCCTGCAGGTGATGTGTGGCTGTATGAACGAGTCGAACGCCTCGATCGCGGCGGCCTGTCACCTCGCGCCGCTGCTGGATTACGCCGACCTGGACGGCTCCCTGCTGCTCGCCGACGATCCCTACGACGGGGTCCCGATGCCGGGCGGCCGAATCGACCTCGAGTCGCTCGACCGGACCGGTACTGGGGCCGTCCTCGAGTGAGCTAACGGGCGAGAACCGACGCGGCCCGGTTCCGTCCTCGTTTCCGTGCCGAGTGCACCGAGAGCGTCAGTTCCGGACACTGTCAGGTCGACCGTCAACAGTGTTTACAACGGTGGTCGGTGGAGACGTCCCCGGCATGAACGACTCAGGCGAGACCGACGAGTCGAGGCTGTCGCGCCGAACGGTGCTACGGGCCGCGTCCGGCACGGTCACGCTGTCCGTCGCGGGCAGCGGTCGGGTCGGGGCGTCCGGAGCCGCAACCGCGACCCGGGGGGAAACGCAGGCGCTGTTCGACCGGCGCTGTCCCGACGCGACGCTGCAACCGAGTATGGGGTACTGTGCGGACTCGAGTACGGCGGGCTGTACTGACGACCACCCGGAGACCGTGGAACTGCAGCGAGCCGTCCGCACGTCGCTCGAGACCCGGTATCCGGACGTCGGCGCGTTGGTCGACGCGGGGTTCAAGCCCTACTTCGACGTGCTCGGCGGGGGCGAAGGGTGGTCCCACTGGCTGAGCCCGGAACACATCGGCGACGAGGGGGTGGTCGACCCCGAGCGGCCCGAAGCGGTCCTCGTGGACAACCACTCCTGGCGCTCGATCGGCGTGATGTTCATTGCGACCCGGAACGGCGAGCGGGTCGAACCGCCGACGATATACGACGCGGACGGTACGGTTAGCGACGGCGATGAGCACGGCGGCTCCGGACACGGTAACGGACACGGGAAACCCCCAGCGGACGATCCGACACGCTGTGCTCCCTGGCACTATCACGCCGGGGCACCGGGCCGGTTCGCGTGGTGGTTCTACCAGCAGGTCTACGAACGCGAGTACGCCGACGGGGACGTGACCGTCGACACGGACGCCGAGTTCCCCTGCCGGACGCCGTGCATGATGCACGTCTGGATCGTCGACCACCCCGAGGGCGTCTACGCCCACGACGGGCCGCCGCCGGAGTACCGGGAGCGCCCGCCGGCCGACGACCCCGGGTTCGAGACCGACGCGGAACCGGGCGAAGACGACCTCGGCTGGGACGTCCTCCCCGAGGAGGTCGTCCCCGACCGCAGGCCGGACTCGTTCGCGCACCTGTCGCCGCTTTCGAATCGCCGGTAGCGTCCCATATTTATGGCTCAACCTATAATCGATCGAACATGGGTTACGACACCGTAGCCAAAACCGACCCGGAATCGGTCGTCCCCGACGAATTCGGCGGCATGTGGTTCCTCAAGGAGGAACTCGATGCGGACCACGTCGGCGTCACGGTACTCGAGCTCGCCCCCAGCGGCGAGGGGAAACCGCACAACGAGGCCGAGACCGGCCAGGAAGAAGTCTACTACGTCCTCGAGGGCGAGGTCGCGGTGGACGTCTTCGACGACGGTGAGGTCGCCGAGACGGTGACGCTCGAGGCCGACGAGGCGATCCGGCTCGATCCCGAGGAGCGCCGCCAGATCCGCAACGGAGGGGACGAACGCGCGAAACTGCTTTTGGTCGGCGCGCCGCTGTAGGCGCTCGACGATCGGTCGCCTCCGCCGTCCGGCGGCCGGGGCTGAATCGACTTTTCCGGTCGATACATGCTCGAGTCGACCCGACCGATCACGACTGGCACTTCTCGGAGGGCGGTCCGCGGCCGAGCACCGGTGGCCGAACGATTCCCCGCACCTCGCGACGGGATGATGTTCGGGACAGGAGCTTACTCTCGTCCGCCAGTAGCCCCTGCCACGCGTTTAGGCTGGCCTAAATACCCCGCGTCGGTCGTCGACTCGAGGAGGCCGGCCGGGACTCCAGAGGTGACAACAATGACGAACGTCTCCATCGACTCGGACGCATCGCTCGGCGATCTCGTCGAATCGAACCCCGAATTCGCTCCCGTCTTCGAATCGCTCGGCATCGACTACTGCTGTGGCGGCACTCAATCCCTCTCGGCGGCCTGCGAGGCAAACGACCTCGAGATCGAGGCGGTCCGCGAACGCCTCGAGGGGGCGCTGACGGACGACGCGAACGACACCGCGCCCGAGTGGAACTCGCTGACCCAGCTGGCGAACGTCATCGTCTGGGAACATCACCGACCCCTGCGTACCGACCTCCCGGATCTCGAGGCGCTCGTCGAGAAGGTTGCCCGCGTGCACGGAGACTCCCACCCGGAACTCCGTGAGGTCGAGGCCGAGTTCCGCGAGTTGAAAGCCGACATCTTAGAGCACGTCGACGAGGAGGAACGGATCGCGTTCCCGATCGTCAAGAAGCTCGATACCGGCGCCGAACTCACTGCCGACGAGCGCGACGACCTCCTCGCGGAGATCGAGAGCCTCGAGGACGACCACGACGAGACGGCCGCCCGACTCGAGCGGCTGCACGACCTCACCGACGGCTACGAGCCCCCGGAGGACGCGTGCATGAGCTATCGCGAGATGCTCCGCCGCCTCGAGGAACTCGAGCGGGACACCCACATGCACGTCCACCGGGAGAACAACGTCCTGTTCCCGAAGGCGGCGGCGCTGCTCGAGGAAGCGTACGGCGTTCGACCGTCGCCGTCGGGCTGACTTCGGCTCCGGTATCGACACCGGCTCCGGTATCGACACCGGCACACCGGCACCGGCACCGACACCGGCCCTCACTCCCAGTCGATCTCCTCCCCGCGGCTCGATTCCCGGAGGATGAACGGCCCGATGGCCAGCGTTCGCTTCGCCATCGTCGCGATCCGCAGGACGAACGCGATCAACAGCAGGAACGGGGTGACCGCGACCGTCGCGGCGGCCGCGACGATCCACACCAGGACGTCGACTCCCAGAACGGTCCCGGTCACCGCGCCGGCGTCGAAAAAGAGTAGCATCGACATCGTCACCACGAGCGCGGGGACCGCGACGTACATCATCGCCCGCGAGAGGTTGATCAACTCCCACTGGAAGTACAGCGTCTTGAAGTGCTCGCGGGCCAGGCCGAACAGCTTCAGCGACTCGAGCAGTTCGTCGTAGGCCTCCCGCGTCTCGTCGGTGAACGAATCGGCGTGGGCGTTTGCGATCCGGCGCGCCCGGAAGATCTTCCAGGAGTAGTTGTAATCGAGCGCGGCTTTGAGGACCTCGTACGTGCCGAACTGGGCGTCCTCGAGTTCGTCGCGGATCGAGTCGGCGTGCGTGGCGAGGTTGTCGGCGAAGTCGTCGACGCGGTCGATCAGGTCCTCGTCCCGGCTGTCGGAGACGGCCTCGCGGAAATCGCTCGCGCGCTCCGCGGAGGCGGCGACGATAGCCTGCAGGAACGACGCCGGCTCCGGCGGGCTGATCGGCGCGTCGATCGACTCCTCGACGGTCCCGCGGAACTCGAGTGCGCCCTCGAGCCGTTCACGCTGGTCCTCGACGGCGCCGAGTTCCTGGGAGAGCACGAGCGAGTTGATCGTGACCACGAGCGTGACGCCGGTGATTAGCGCGGTGGTAAGGGCCTGAAAGAGGGTCTCGACCGGGTCGCTCGTTCCCACGAGTGCCCTGAGCGAGACCGGGCTGAGTCGGGCGACGACCAGCAGGCCGACGAAGACGACGACGACGAGGACGCCCGTGACGAGCCACCGGTTGGCGTCCAGCAGGAACCGGTGGACCCAGGTCGGGGACTCGCTGCGCCGGGCCATCGTATCGTCGGGCTGGGAGCCGTCGCCGCTCATCGCTCGAGGACGGAGGTACCACGGTGGTTCGGAAATAAGTACGGCAGGCGACGCACGGACCGAACTCGCTCGATCCGCGACAGCGGATCAGCCCAGATCCTCGTCGCGTTCCGACTCCCGCAGGATGAACGGGCCCATCGCCAGCGTTCGCTTCGCGACCGTCGCGATCCGGAGGATGTAGGTGATGAAGACGACGAACGGCGAGATCCCGATCACGAATCCCACGCTCGTGACCCACACGAGGTTGTCGATGCCGAGGAAGGTACCGGGCAACGCCCGACCGTCGACGTACATGAGCATGATCGCCACCACGGTCAGTGCCGGTACCGAAATGTAGAGCAACGCCCGCGAGAGGTTGATCAGTTCCCACTGAAAGTACAGCGTCTTGAAGTGCTCGCGGGCCGGCCCGAACAGCTTCAACGTCTCGATCGTCCGGTCGAGTTTCTCCTCGGCGTCCGCCGAGAGCGCGTCGGCGTGATCCGCACGGATCTGCCGTGCGTCGTAGATCTTCCGCGAGTAATTGAAGTTGAGCGCGTGCCAGATCACCGCGAACGTACCGAACTGGGACTCCCGGAGGCCCTCCTTGACGCTGCGGGCGTTTCCGGTCACGTCCTCGACGTAGTCGGCGACCTTCGCCCGCAACTCCTCGTCGCGTTCGGTCTCCATCTCCGCCTCGAGTTCCCTCGCCCGGTTCTGGACGCCCTCGACGAGTTCGAAGAGGAAGGCGGCGGGTTCGGGCGGGCTCGCGTCCTCCTCGATCGCATCTTCGACGCTCTGCCGGAAATCCATCGCCTCGGCCATGCGCTCGCGCTGTTGGCCGACTGCGCCCAGTTCCTGCGAGAGGACGAGCTGGTTGATCGTCACGACGATCGACGTGCCTGTGATGATCGCCCCGATGAACGCCGAGAAGAGGTACTCGAGGCCGTTCTGGTCCTCGATGATCAGCCGGAGCGGCGTGAGTCCGAGCCGACTGGCCGCGACGAGGACGAGGAACACGACGGTCAGGACTGCGCCGGTGAACACCCACCGGTTCACCTGGAGCAACACCCAGTACCGCGGTCCGCCGAGCCGATCGCCGGCGTCGGTTCCGTCGGTGCGTCCCCCCTCGTTCGACTCCGAGTCGCCCGAGTCGTTCATCGGCTATCGGATCCGACGACGGCGGCGAGTAAAAGACCGGGCCCGGGAGGTGACGGCCCCGAAAGCGGATACGGGCGATCTCGTCGGTCGAAACGACGGTCTCGGGGGCGTGACTGTCAACGCAGCCTTTTGCCGACGGTCCCCGTAGTCCCGTACGACATGAGCGCTGAGAGTGCTCCCGGGTCCGACGGGATCGGCACCGGAAACTGGCTGCTCGGCGGGGCGATCGGCGGCGCGGTCGGATCGTTGCTGTTCGGCCTGGTGCTCTGGCTCGTCGATCCGACGATCGTCACCGAGGCGATTCCGGCGATATACGGGATCGAACCGGCCGGCACCGCCGGGTGGACCTTCCACCTGGCCCACGGGCTCGTCCTCGGCGTCGTCTTCGGCGCGCTCATCAGTCGTGACCCGATCCTCGGGACGGTGACGGCCGACGTCGAGACCGGGTTCCTCGCATCGATGGGCAACGGCCTCCGCTTCGCGCTGGCGGGCATGGTCTACGGGCTCGCGATCTGGGCGTTACTCCCCCTGATCGTGGTGCCGGCCTGGGCCGGGATCGGGGGAATCGAGGAGCCAGGGTTCCCGGTGTTGGCCTTCGAGAGCCTCCTCGGTCACCTCCTCTACGGCCTGTTGCTCGGCGGGTTGTTCTCGGCGGTCGCCGATACGGCCCCGAAAGCGAGGGAGGCCGAGGCCCCCTTCGAGGAGGCATCGGACTCATCGCGTTCCTCCCGGGAGTGAATCCCCGCCATTCTTCGAAACTCGTCCGCGGGACAGGGGACAGAGGACAGGAGACCGGGAACGAACGAATCGACGGCGCTCGAACCCGGAAGCCGGAACGACGAACGGAGCGACCGCCGCCGGTAGCCAACCTCGAGCGCGGATTCCGTCTCCACAGCCCGGTGTGACGGAGTGTCGACGGACAGCATCGCCCGAGATCGATCGGTTGCTGCGTGCAAACGACGGCAACAGTGGTACCAGCGCCGGCGGTGTGGTCTTCCCGTATGAGCGAGTCCGGGGGTACCGGTGAGACCGCGAACACGATCCAGGACCGGGTTCGTGGCGGGAAACCGGTCGTGTGGTTCCTGGTCTCGGGAAACCGGTTTGCCGTCGCCGGCGTGTTGCTCGCGGTCGCGTACGCGGTGCTCGTCTTTCTCGGACAGTTCGGACCGGGTTCGATCACGCGGCTGTTCGAGCCCGACCCGCTCTTCGCGCTGTTCACCCCGGTTATCATCGGCATCATCATGGGCGTCAGCCTCGTCCTGACGTTCAACCAGCTCGTCCTCTCGGCGGAACTCGGCCCCATCGGGGATCAGCGCGAACGGATGGCGGAGGCGATGGCGTTCCGGCGGGACGTCGAGGACGCCGTCGGGCGGGAGACGAGTCCACCCGAACCCTCCACGTTCCTGCGCGGCCTCGTCGAGGCGACCGGAGCCCACGCGGCGACCGTTCTCGAGCGACTCGAGGCCGAGTCCGACCTCGACGCGGCGGCACGCGAGGACGTCCGCGAGTACGCCGAGGGCGTCGCGGCGGACGCCGAGCGCATCACGCCGAAAATCGAGGGCCGCCAGTTCGGCACGTTCGACGTGGTCGCGTCGGTGCTCGAGTACAACTACTCCTGGAAAATCTACGCGGGCCGGCGCGTTCGCAACCGCCACGCGTCGGAACTCTCCGAGGAGACGCTCGAGGCCCTCGAGAACCTCGTCGCCGACCTCGAGTTCTTCGGGCCCGCCCGCGAACACTTCAAGACGCTGTACTTCCGGTGGGAGATCATCGACATCTCGCGGGCGCTGGTGTACGTCTCGCTCCCCGCGCTGTCCGTCGTCGCGTACATGATCCTGGTCTTCGAGACGGGCGACGTCGCGGGCTCGGTCGCCGGCGTCGACACCGGGCTGCTGGTCGTCGGCCTGGGGCTCGCGGTCGGGGTGACGCCGTTTTCGATCTTCCTGGCGTACATCCTCCGGATCGTCACCGTCGCGAAGTGGACGCTGTCGATGGGGCCGTTCATCCTCCGGGAAACGGATCGCGGGTCGGACATCGAGTGGGAATGATCCGCCCGGCCGCCGGCCGGCGTCAATCCTGGGCGGTCGACTCGGTCTCCCCGTAGGACACGTCGAACGGCCCGGCTTCCGGCTCCTTCTGGGGGATCATCGGTCCGACCGATGCCGTCCGGCGGGTCACCGTCGCGGTCCGCAGGATGTACGATACGAGCAACGCGAGCGGGGAAACGACGACTGCGATGAGCCCGCTCACGAAAAACGGGAGGTAGATCGCGCTTATCGTCGGCCCGCCGAGGTCCGCGTACACGAACCCAAGGAGCATCGCCGAGAGGATCGCCGGGACGCCGGTGTAGATGGTCAACTGCGAGAACCGCGTGAGTTCCCGCTGGAGGTACGTCGTCTTGAAGTGTTCCTGGGCGACCGTCATCTGCTCCAGGGCGTCGATCAGGTCGTCGAAGGCCGCGGTCACGTCCTCCGACGGCGACTCGGCGTCCCCGTAGCGGCCCCGCAGTTGCTTGGCGACGTATAGCTGCCAGGCGGAGTTGTACGCGACGGCGGCCGACACCGCCTCGAAGGTACCGAACTTCGTCTTCTCCAGGGTGTCGTCGATCCGATCCGTGCTCGCCTCGACGCGGTTCGTGTACGCGTCGACCAGCCGTCCGAACTCGTCGTCGGTGCCGCGCGGGGCCACCTCCTCTTCGAGGGTGCGAGCGTTGTGGCGGATCGATTCGACGATGAGTTCGAGCAGTTCCGCGGGCGAGGCCGGCGACGCCGGCACCTTCGCCGTGTCCGCGACGTTGTTGCGAAAATCAATCACTCCCTCGAGTTGCGTGCGTGCGTCGTCTGCGGACGCGAACTCCTGTGAGAGGATCAGCTGGTTGATCGAGACGACGAGCGTGACGAGCGAGAACGTCCCGGCGATCATCCCGCCGGCCAGGCGGGTGATCGAGTCGTCGTTGACGAACGCGACGAACCCGATTTCGTTCAGTGCAAGCAGGAGCAGGAAGACGATCGCGGAGATGCCCGTCGCGACGGTCAATCGGTCGCCCTCGACCACCACCCACTCCCGGAACCGCGCGACGGGGCCGCCCGGATCCCCGATATCGGGCCCGTGAGACTCGAGCGCCTCGTCGCTCTCGGACGACATGCGGACCCCTTCGCCGGTCCCGACAATAAGCCCCTCCGTTGCACATGGAACCGGAATTCCAGGAATTGAGGGCTGAGTCGGGGCGAGCGGCCAGAGGGTGTGGCGAGCTCGCCATCGCGTGGTCCGGAACCCGTCTCGTCAGTCAGTTCAGGGTCCACACTGAAATGACTCCGGGCTGTCGATATCACCATGACCGGCTCGGACAGCCACGACGGTCGTCCTCGCGGACGCAGGGGCGCGATGGCGCGCCGACCGTCGTTCGACCGCCGCCGAGCGCTCGCCGCGCTCGGGTCCGGCGTCGCAACCGCCATCGCCGGCTGTCTCGGCGACGACGGCCTGGCGATCAACGGCGATCCACGCTACGAGGAGGGAACCGTCGACGTCGGCGACGACGCGGAGAACCGTTCGGCCGAGGAGATGACCGCGGCGGAGGCCCTCGCCGAACAGGAGGTCACCGAGAGCGTGACGACGCTCGACGTCCTCGAACTCGTCGATCACGAGTTCGTCCTCGAGGACGACTATCGCGGCTCGACCGTCCAGGGAACCGTCGAAAACACGGGCAGCGATCGGATCGAACTCGCCGAAGTGCGGGTTCGCGTCTACGACGACGCCGGCGCGCAACTCGGCCGCTATCTCGCCACCGTCGGCGACCTCGATGGCGGCGCTCGCTGGTCGTTCCAGGTCGTCGTCCTGCAGTCGCCCGGAGATATCGCTCGCTACGACGTGACGGCGCTCGGTACCCCGACGTAGTTCCCGGTCGGGGTAGCGCGTCAGTCGCCGAGTAGCGCCTCGTCGACCGCCTCGTACACCGCGTCCGGATCGACGGCGAGTTCGTACGCCGGCCGTCCCTTCCCCGTCGGCGACGTCCGGTTCGCGTCGATCTCCTCGACCAGGTCCTCGTCCTCGAGGCGGTACAGCGATCGGATCACGTCCGCCTCGCGGATCGTCCCGAGCCGGTCGGAGCCCTCCGCGATCTCCTTCCGGCAGGTACGTCCGATCTCGTGGGTGTCGACGGGCGTTTCGTCCGCCTGGTGCAGTATCACGACGCCGAGCAGAACGGCCTGCTCGAGCTGGGAGATGGCGTCGATCCCGGGTGCTGGCTCGGTGGCCATACGCGCCGCTTCCACGTCGGGGTTGGTAATCGTTACCCCTATTCCCACCCTCTCGCTATCGCTGTCGCGTCGACGTTCGCCAGCCGGCCGGCTGGGAGGGGAGGAAGTGTCGGGGCAGCCACTCGGGGGAACGTGCCAGACGGTTCGAAAACGCGTGGATCTCCGCGAAACCCGATCTAGGAGGGGTTCAGTCCCGTTCCTCGTCCTGGAGTTCCGCCAGTTCTGCCTCGATCTCCTCGTCGTCGACGTCGGCCTCGAGGTCCTCGAGTTCGGATTCGTCGACGTCTGGCGTGTCGCTCGCTCCGGGGGTCGGTTCGGATTCGGGTTCGCGTTCGCGTTCGGGTTCGGTCCCCGCCCTCTCGCGTTCGGGTTCGCCTTCGCCGACCTCGGATTTGAGCGTCTCGAGTTCCGCCTCCACGCCGCTGTCGGCCGTCATCTCCTCGAGTTCGCGGTCGATGCTGTCCTTGTCGGACATGACGTCGTCGAACGCGCCGGACTCGTGGAGTTCGTCGAGCGCGGCGGCGCGTGCCTCCATGTCCTCGGTCTGTTCCTCGGCGCGTTCGATTGCCCGGCCGACGTCCTCGAACTCCTCGCCCGTGGCGGTCATCGCCTCGGAGACGGTCGAACTCGCCTCGGCGGCCTCGTAGCGGGCCTTCATCGTCTCTTTCTTCGTGCGGAACTCCTCGATGCGGGTCTGGAGGTCGTTTTTCTGCTCGATCAGGCTGTCCTGCTGGCTCTGTAGTTCCGAAATCTGGCGTTCGAGGTCCTCGATCTGGTTCATCTTCGTCTTCTTCTTCTCGAGGGCGCGCCGCGCCAGGTCCTCACGGCCCTGCTGGACGGCAGTCCGGGCCTGTTCGTTGTGCTTCTCGACGTTGTCCTCGAGGCGACGTTTCTGCATCTCGAGGCGCTTCTTCTGTGTGGTGAGGTCGGCGATGCCACGTTTGACCTCCTGGAGCTGGTCGCGCATCTGCTCGTAGGAGTAGTCCAGCGTTTCGGTCGGGTCCTCCGCCCGGTTGAGCAGCGAGTTGATCTTCGACCGGATGACGTAGGAGGTCCGAGAGAGGATGCCCATACTCCTACGTATCGCTCGGCATCCTTAAAAACATCACTTCGACGACAGTCGCCGCCGGAATCGACGCCGTGAGCCGGTTTCGGACGAAATATCCCGGACTCGAGGGTCGGTTCCGACCGTCCCGTGGCAGGGTCCGGGAGACCGCCGCTCCTCCGCAACGCCTGTTACCGGCCTCCCCCAACGGACGCGCATGACCGATATTCTGGTGCCCGGCGCACGCGACGTCCGTGGCACGCTCGAGGAGCCCGAGGGTGAGACGGACGCGGTCGTCGTCGCCTGCCCGCCGCACCCGCAACACGGCGGCTCGCGCAGCAACGGCCGTCTCGTCGCCGTCGCGGATGCGCTGACGGATCTCGAGTCGACAGCCGACGCCCCGGCCGAGGCGGGGATCGCCTGTCTCCGCTTCGACTACGGCGACTGGGACGAAGGCGACGGTGAGCGGGCCGACGTGCGCAACGCCGTCCGCTGGGCCGCTGAGCGGTACGATCGCGTCGGCCTCTTCGGCTACAGCTTCGGCGCGACGCTCTCACTGGTGGTTGCGAGCGAACTCGAGGCCGTCGACGCCGTCGCTGCCCTGGCTCCGACCGTTCGGTTGGCCGACGACCTCGACGCCGCGGCGGCGCTGGATGCGCTGTCGGCCTCCCGGCCGGTCCAGGTACTGTACGGCGAGCGCGACGAGACCGTCGACTGGGAACCGGTCGTCGAGCGCGCGACCGACCGCGGCGACGACGTGGTCGCGATCCCCGCAGACCACTTCTTCGTCGGCCAGGACCGGAAAATCGCCGACGCCGTCTCCGGGTTCTTCGCCTCGACGCTGTTCGAGTGACCGCTCGAGACGCGTACCGAAACGTATTGGACGGGCGACACGAGAGTCCGTCTCATGGAAGCTCCGAGTACGGTCGAGCGAGCGCTCGCGGACCGGACGATCGACGGCCGGCGCTGCCTCGAGGCCGGCGCGGGCGTCGGCAACACGACAGCCGGACTGCTCGAGGCCGGCGCACGGGAGGTCCACGCCGTCACGAACGATCCGGACCACGCGGCGGCGGTCCGCGACCGGCTCGCCGACCGCGGCGACGGCGACCGCGCGACGGTCCACCTGGCGGACCTGCGGTCGATCCCGCTCCCGGACGACTCCGTCGAGGTCGTCACCGCCCACGCGCTGTGTAACGTCCTCGCGCCGGCGCAACTCGAGTCGATCGCCGGGGAACTGACCCGCGTCGCCGCCCCCGGCGCGACGCTCGTCGTCGACGACTACGCGCCGATCCCCGATTCGCCGGTCCGGGAACTGTTCGCCGTCGAGAACGCGGTCGCGGAACTGGCCGACGGCGACCCCGCACTGACGTTCTACCCTGCCACGGGCCTGCGACGGCTGTTTACCGGCCACGGCTGGACCCACGACCGGACCGAGACGATCCTCGAGCCCGTGCCGTGGACGTCGGACCTCCTCGAGGCCCACGTCGACGTCGTGCGGGACCGCGCGGCGGGCCTGCCCGACGACCTCGCGGGGCCGCTTCTCGACCGGGCCGAACGGCTCGCGACCGATATCGGCGACGCGGCGGTCGGCGAGATGTACAGCCTCGCGATGCGGTATCCGCGGGGGTAATTCGACGTCTCGATCGAAACTTCGAGCTTTCGGGGTTTCGAGGTCTCGAGTTGGATCGTGTGTCGACGGCGTTTCGGAACTAAAATACGGGTCAGTCCCGCCCGTGTCGGGTCAGACACTTCGGGAGGCCGATCAACTCGACGGGCTCGGAGTTGTCCGGCGAGTAGACGACCATCTGCCCTTTCTCCATGTAGGGGACCTTCGACTCGAGGTTCGAGGGGATGTTGACGCTCTTGATGGCGTCCTCGTCGCCGAGGTTGAGGACGACGGTAGTGTTGATCTGCTTGAAGACGGCGTCGTCGATGTCCTGGGGGTCCTGGGTGATGAGGAAGAGGCCGAGTCGCTCCTTGCGGCCCTGCTTTGCGGCCTCGGTGAACTTCGTGATGACCTTGCCGGCCTGGACGCTGTCGGCGTCGGTGAGGAAGTTGTGGGCCTCGTCCATCCCGAGCACGAGCGGCGTCTCCTTGATCCGGTCGTAGGTCGGATCGTTCGAGAGCTTCTGGTCGATCAGCAGCGAGGAGAGCGCGAGGACGACCGTCTCGGCGGCCCGCGTATCGGTGATGTGGTAGGTCGGGACGACCGAGAGCCCGCCCGGCCGGACGAAATCGTGAACGAGGTCGGTGATCGGCCGCGCGTCCTGGTCGAAGACGTGATCGAAGCCGAGCACGCGCCGGCGAACGGCGTCGAACGTCGCCTCGTGAACGCGGCCGGACTCGTCGAGTTCCTCCCGCAGCGCCGGGTCGTCGAGGAACGAGGTGAACTCCTCGTAGGTCGCCTCGGAGCCGTACTCCTTTCGGAACCGCGGCAGGAGGACGCTCACCAGCGCGCCGTACTGGTTGTCGTTCAGCCCGCTGCCGGCGACCAGCCAGGGGTTGTCGTGGACCATCGAGAACGGGATGGTGAACTCGACCTGCTCCGCGCGGTGGTGGCCCGCCGAATACGACGCCGACCCGACCTTCGGCACGAACGCCGTCGTGTCGTCGACCCCGCCGTAGGCGACGCCCTCGCGCTCGAGGCGGCGGGCGAACTCGCCGTCGAGGTCCGGGTTGTCGTCGTGCATCTGGGCGTACTCGTCCTGGGGGTCGAACTGGACGACCGCGGGCTGGACGGAGCGGCCGTCCTCCATCGGGTAGGTCCGTTCTTCGGCGAGGTACTGGCGCAGGATGTTCTTCGCGCCGTGGGTCTTCCCCGACCCCGTGCCGCCGGCGATCAGGGTGTGACGGAAGACGAGGGGGTCGCCGGAGTCGTAGTCGTCTTTCAGCCGGTAGTCGATCGTCGGCGGCGAGGCCGCGGTCTTGACCTTCTCGCCGCCGACCGAGAGGTGTCCCAGGAAGACGCCCTCCTCGGGCATCTTCAGGCCGGTCTTGATCTGCTCGGAGTCGGTGGCCTGCCGGACGACGGTCTGGGGTTTCGGGACGCGGTCGGTCATCCGGCGTTTGAGTTCTCCACCCTCTCGCGGGCTTTGCCCGCTCGAGTCTTCTGCGGAGCGTGGCTCCGCACCGTCTTCTGCGGAGCGTGGCTCCGCACCGTCCTCGTAGAGGATCGCGACCGGCTCGAGTTCGGCCACGAACTTGTAGTCCGCCTCCTCGACCTCGTCGGTGCGCATCGCCCGTCGGGCGTGGATCTCCGTCGCGTCGTCGGCGTGGTACTGCTGGGCGTACTCGAGGGCGGTGATGCGACAGAACAGCGTCTCGCCGGACGCGTTCCCGCCGGGGGCAGCCGCTCCGTCGGGGTAGGGGGCGACGAGGTAGCTTCCGATCCGGATCTCGGAGCGGTTATCGCGGGTGATGTACGCCCGGAGCGTGGTCTCGTCGCCGTCCTCGGCGATTCGCAAGCCCTGTGAGACACAGATCGCGCCGATACCGACGTCCTCGCCGTGGGGTTCGACGTCGGCAGTTTCGAACCCGTCGTCCTGGTCGGTCGTGTCGGTCGCCGAACTCGCGCTCGCGCTCGCGCTTGAGGTCGAGGTCGATGTCGTCGTCCCGCTTTCGGTCGTCCGTTCGTGACTCCCGTCGGGGGCTGTCGACCCCTGCGAGTCGCCGTCGCTCGCCTCGGAGTCGGCGTCGAACTCGCCGAAATCGCCCAGGTCGGTCATGTTCACTACATCCGACCGGTTCCTAAAACGCGTTTCCCTCCGCCGGGCGTGAAGACGGGTGGACGCGAGCTCCGGTCGCCGAAGACCGGGGGGCGGCGGTCGGGGAGAAAACGGGACGGCTACCGCCGAGCGGCGGGATCGCCGCTACCCGAACAGCGTCGGGACGTCGTCCGCGAGCGATACCAGACCCGACTCGAGGTCGTACTCGAGGACGCCGGCCTCCTCGAGGGCGGGCAGGTGGGAGTGGTGCAGGGCGATCTTCGCACGGTCCATGCCGACGGTACCGTCCTGGGAGACGAGGGTAGCGGCGAGTTGCTCGACCGACAGCGGCTGGCTGCTATCGGCGAGGTCGTCGACCAGCCGGAGCCGGATCGGGTCGGTCACACGCTCGAGGACGGCTGCCTCGTCCTCGGCGGTCTCGACCAGCGCCGACAGCGACGCCGACGGCAGCGGGGTCTCTTCGCGGAGGTCCACGGCGTTTCGGTCGCGGTCCCAGTCGACGATCCCGTGGTCGGCGAGCCGCGGCAGGTGGTCGTGGACGAGCGAGATGCGAAGGTCTCGCCGTCGCTCGTCGACGGGTTCGTCGGACTCGTCGGACTCGTCGGTCTCGTCGGTCTCGTCGGTCTCGTCGGTCTCGCGCTCGAGCAGCGCCGCCGCGAGTTCCGTCGGCGAGGGCGTCGCTCCCGCCTCGGACCGCTCCTCGAGGACCTCGAGGAGGCGAACCCGCCGTGGATCCCGAAGGAGTTCGTAGTGTTCCGTCGGAACGTCGTCCAGCGGGTGGTGCCCCGTCGCGCCGCCGCGGTGAGCGTCCGAACTCATTACTGAGATACACCCCTGCTAGGGGGATAAGCCCGTTTCCAAAACGATTTGGGTCAAGAATGTGGGCATTACTCCCGTAATCATCGAATAACTCAGCGAGCGGCCAACAGACGGACGAACGAGGAATAGTCACGGCTCCGTGACGGTCGGAGAAGCCGAATCGTATCCGCTAACGGACACGTACTTGCCGACCGGCCGCGTCGGGAAGGGAACCCGTCTCGTCTCGTCTCGTCTCCACGCCCTTTTTGGCCTCAGGGCGCATATCTTCACCAATGCTTCTGGTACGCGGCAGCGCCGGTGGGACGGAACTCACCGGCACGCTGTACGAACGCGGTGAACGCCCGCCCTCCTTCAGCGGTGCACCCGACGGGAACGCCGCGTACGTCTGGGTCTGCGACGAGTTCTACGAGGTCGACAGCGGCGGAACGGTCCAGCGGATCGACGACCGGGAGGTCCACGTCGCCTTCGAGTCGCCGATGCCGCGGGGGTTCGACACCCGACAGCAGGCCGTCGAGGGGGCCAAGGAACACGTCCGCACGCAGTTCGCCCGGATCGGGGTCGATCCGGAGGCCGTCGAACTCGAGGTCGAGAAAGTCGAACGATCGGATCGAACCTGAACCACAGCGGTCAGTAGCCCGCCGGCTCGTCCCAGCGGTGATCGTCGTAGGTCCTGTCCTGGCTCGTCTCGAACTCCTCCTCGAAGGATTCGCGCAGCGATCGCTTCTCCGAGCGGTCGATCCGGGCCAACTCGTCGGCTTTCTCGACGATCGTCGGCGGGCCGTGTGCCACTGCGACGTCCTGGAGTACCTGCATCGTCAGCCGCTCGCGCCGGTCGGGGTCCCTGGTGAACGCGTAGGGGGCCTCGACCCGGTAGACCAGGTCGTCCCGCGGGTCGTAGACGACGAAGAAGGTCACCTCGTAGTTCTCGAGCGGGAGGTTTCGGTCGACGCCGAGCGCGTCGCCGTCGGCCGACAGCGGCGCGTCGACGCCCCCGCGGGAGCGAAACCAGTTCGTGTAAGAGAGCGCCGACGTGTCCCGTTTCCACCGCGTCCCCTCGACGTCGTCGACGTACTCGCCGCGCTCGAGGAGCCGCGTGAAAAGCGCCGCGTCGTCGTTCCAGGGCGTGCTGACGTCGGCGTCCCGGTTGCGCTTCAGCGTCCGTGTGATGGCCCGTGTCGCCGGATTCTTGACGAAGCCCACGAGCGGCCGGTCCCGGTCGACGAACTCCTCGACCAGCCGGACGTAGTTCTCCAGGACCGTCGTCGGCCGGGGGTCCTCGAGCAGGAAGTCCGCGAGGTCGGGGTGCTGGTCGGCCCATCGGAGCAGCCCGCGCGGGTAGATCGGACCGTCCAGCACCAGCAGGTCCTCGACGTCCTCGGCGTGGGTACGGGCGTGGGTGCTCTCGGCGAGGTACAGCGCCAGCGCGTGGACGACGCCCTCGGCGAACCGCGGCAGGGGTGGGACCTTCACGACGCGGCTCCGGCTGAACCCCTCGTCGAACTTCCGCCAGGCGTCGTCGACGGTCATCGTCTCGTCGTTCGAGTGGACCGTGGCGACGACGGTCCGGGAACGGTGCAGGTCGAGGTCGGTCGGCGTCGCACTCATCGCGGCCTGGGCGATGTCGACGACGAGGCCGTTCTTGAACGTCGTCGGGTTGATCGTCCCCGCGTCGAGTCCGTGTTCGGTCGGGAACTCCCGCTCCCGCAGCGCGACGGCCTCGCAGTCGACGAGACGACGCGCCTGCTCGTCGACCGGCTCGAGGACGGCCCGCCCGTCGTTCCCCCGCAAGGGGTCGAGGAACTCCTCCCAGACGGTTTCGGCGAACGCACGGCGGTCGCGCTCGTCGGCTCCGTGGTCGATCCGCCGCGCGAGCCGCGCGATGCCGTCGAAGTGGACCGGATCGAGCGTCATGACAGTTGGCTTCCGGTCTACCCGCAAAAGTCTAGTGGTCGGCGATTCTCGTCGTCGCTGACCGTTTCTCGAGCCGTAATAGGTCGCTTCACTCGCCCTCGAGACCGTCGTTACCGACTAGCCGTCGTTTACTCGGTTCCTCACGCAGCGACCCCGGGGCGGACGGCGTCTCGGGCGATGCAGCGTGACCCTCGACCACGACGCTCGACCGGCGGCCTCACCCGAGAAACCGCTCCCGTACGTCGCCGGTCGGCACCATGCACTGCTCTCTCTTGCCGAACCAGTCGTAGCGGTTGGCCGCGACGAAATCGTAGAGCCAGTCCCGGAGCCGTCGCGGGACGAGGCGGCCGACCGCCGCGAGCGCGTAGATCCCCCCGAGGTGGCGGGCGATCCGGATGACGGCATCGGATTTGACGTAACAGTCGTCGCCCTCGACGAGGACGACCGACTCGAGGTCGTGGGGGGAGGGTTCGTGATCGGCCAGCAGCGCCGTCGCCGCGTCCGACTGGAGCGAGGCGAAGTAGAGCATGCCCTCGGTATCCCTCGGAACGAGAAACTGGACGAACCCGTTACAGAGGTTGCAGACGCCGTCGAAGAGCACGACCGGCGCGTCCTCGGGAAGGTCCTCGAGGGTGGGCTCCGGATCGGGATCGGGGTCGGCGTCGGAGTCGCTCATTAGGGTCGATTGGGACGGAACGGTGTTCAGGGTTGCGGGACGGAACGGTGTTCAGGGTTGCGCTCGCCGGCGTTCGCGGTCGCGTTCACGATTGTGAACCTCGAGGGGTGAGACGAGCGCCGGTCGGACTCGGTTCGACTCTCTCACGTACAAGAGGCCTCCGCGATGTCGTACTCGCTCGTCGAGGCCTCGCCCTCGAGTTCGATCGGGTGGTGGGTGTAGGTGACGTCGATCCGCTCGACGTCGGCGTCGAACTGCGCGTCGGCCCGCGAGCACATGTACTCGGCGAACCGGTCCGCGCGCTCGTCGCTTTCCGACAGCGAGTTCATGTACCGCCGCCACCGGAAGTCCGGCAGCGTCTCCGAGGCGTCGGGCGGCGTGCCGGACTGCAGTTCGGCGTCCTGCAGGACGTCCTTCCGCCCTTCGCCGGTTTCGGCGGCGACGGTGTACCAGCCGTAACTCGTCGAGGGATCGGGCGCGAACATCCCCCACTGGTGGTCCCGGGGGTCCAGCGAGTCGACCGGCTCGAACGTGTCGACGTAGCCCAGCATGCCGATGCTCCAGAGGACGACGAAGATCAGGACCGCCCCGAGCACGACCGACCGGAGTTCCGCCCAGGTTCGACGCGCCGAGTCGGGCAGCCTCGAGCGGAGCCGTGGGGGAGCGTCGATCCGGCGAACCGCCCGACGAAGGCCGTCGCGGACGCCCAGCCGCTCGAGAACGGCCCCGCCACCGCGCTCGAGACCGTCCCAGACCGGCGTCGGGAGGAACGACAGGAGCAACGTTGCGAGCAACGCGGGGAAGAGGCCGACCGCCACGCTCACGCTCATCCCGGCGACGGTGGCGAGGAAGACGCCGGCATAGAGGAGGCGGGCCCAGCCGGCGACGACGAGCAACAGCGGCGAGGCCGTCAGCAACCAGAACCAGACGTAGCCCCCGACCTCGAGCAGCGGCGGGTAGTTCGCGAGGTGGTTACCCACGAGGATCGTCATGTGGTCCTGCCGGAGCGCGTACAGCAGGGCCTCGCCGGTCATCCACGTGTCGCCCTCGTGTTTGAGCGAGGCGTTGTTGGCGAACAGCGTGACGGCGTAGACGAGGGCGGCGGCGGTCGCGGGGGTCGCGATCAGGGTATCGGGGACGAGGCCGTCGGTTCCGTCAGGTCCGCTGTGCTCGTCCCTCGAGGCCGTGTCCCCTGATTCGCGACCCCGACCGCAGGCGTCGATCCCCCACCGCGAGCCGAGCGGCAGGAACAGCGCGAGCACCAGCATCTCGCGGAAGAGTCGATCCGCCCCGTTCAACACCAGCGGGTTGCGAAACTGGACGGAGACGACGAGAACGAGCGACAGCAGGAGGGCAAATCGCGACCGGTAGCCGACGATCACCGCGACGGCGAGTACGGCCGTGCAGGCGAACAGCAGTGCCTGGGCCCAGGGTTCTCCCGACAGCATGTGCAGCGAGTAGTCGGCCGTCCACGACCGGGTCGCGTGCAGATCCCGGGGGAGGACCCCCCGGTCCGTGTAGAAGGCGACCAGGTTACGCGAGCGATGGAGGGCGTCGAACAGCAGCGTCAGTCCGAGGGCGATGCGAAACGCCGCCAGCGCGCGGGCATCGATTCCGAACCGTCGATCGAGCGCGGCGCGGACGGCGTCGGCCGGCGGGAGTCGGAGGGGGAGTCGGTCGCGTATCATGGGGGGAGGGTCGGCATCGGGCCCGAAGCGGACCGTTCGGCGAACTCGAGCCTGGGTCCTTTCAACTGTATATAATTTCTCGACAAATACTTTGTGTCTCGCCGACAGGTCACCGGATCGCCACGACGCAAACGTCGGGGACAACGACAGCTAGTTACGCGAGGGTGGACATCCGTCGCACATGGACGCTGCGTTGATCGTACTCGACGGCTGGGGTCTCGGAACCGACGAGGGGCGCGACGCCGTCGCCGCCGCCGAGACGCCGACGTTCGATCGACTCGCCGAGAGCGGCGCGTACGGCACCCTCGAGGTCTCCGGGCGACGGGTCGGCCTCCCGGAGGGCCAGATGGGCAACAGCGAGGTCGGCCACCTGAACATCGGCGCGGGACGGGTCGTCTACCAGGAGTACACGCGCATCTCCGATTCGATCGAGGACGGCTCTTTCCGGGAAAACGACGCGATCAACGCGGCGTTCGACAACGCCCTCGCAAACGATGGCAAGATCCACTTCGTCGGTCTCGTCAGCGACGGTGGCGTCCACTCCGACCACGAGCACCTGCACGCGCTGATCGAACTGGCCGGCGACCGGGACGTGGAGGCAGTCACCCACGCGATCACCGACGGCCGGGACACCTCGCCGACCGGCGGCCGGGAGTACCTCGCGACCCTCGAGGACGTGATCGACGAGCACGGGACGGGCCACGTCGCGACGGTCTCGGGCCGCTACTACGCGATGGACCGCGACCAGAACTGGGAGCGGACGAAGCGGGCCTACGACGCCATCGTGAACCGTCGGGCCGAGCACGAGGCCGAGTCGGCCCTCGAGGCGGTCGAGGAGTCCTACGAGCGGGACGTGACCGACGAGTTCGTCGAACCGACGCTCGTGTCCGACCGTCCGGCGCTCGAGGACGGCGATTCGGTCGTCTGGTTCAACTTCCGCTCGGACCGCGCCCGCCAGTTGACGCGGATGCTCGCCGACATCCGGCCCGAGGACTGGGCCGGCGAGGTCGCGACCAGTCCGCCGGACGCCGAGGTCGTCATGATGACCCAGTACGACAAGACGTTCGACCTACCCGTCGCGTACCCGCCGTCCCAGCCGGAGAACGTGCTGGGCGAGGTGCTCGCCGACGCGGGCCGGACGCAACTGCGGATCGCCGAGTCCGAGAAGTACGCCCACGTCACCTACTTCCTGAACGGTGGCCGCGAGGTCGAGTTCGACGGCGAGATCCGCGAGATCGTCGAGAGCCCCGACGTGCCGACCTACGACGAACAGCCCGAGATGAGCGCGCCCGAGGTGACAGACACCGCCGTCGACGTCATCGAGTCCGAGGATCCGGACACGCTCGTGCTCAACTACGCCAACCCCGACATGGTCGGCCACACGGGCGACTACGAGGCCGCGATCGAGGCCGTCGAGGCCGTCGACGAACAGCTCGGGCGGCTGGTGGCGACCCTCGAGGAGTACGGCGCCCACGTTCTGATCACGGCGGATCACGGCAACGCCGATAACATGGGGACCGAGGACGACCCCCACACGGCACACACGTACAACGACGTCCCGCTGATCTACCTCGCACCGGACGGGACCGACGCCGGCAGAACGGTCCGCGACGGCGGCACGCTCGCCGACATCGCGCCGACGCTGCTCGAGTTGATCGACCTGGAGCGGCCGCCGGAGATGACCGGCGAACCGCTGTTGGAGTAGGGGCGTCGCTCTCTGTCCGCCGTCCGAGTAGGGACGGCGTCTTTTCGTTCGGCTCCACGGCTGCCTCCCTCGAGTCGCGGGGGACACGTCGACGGAGACCGGTTCCTGATCCGTGTCGCCGACGCTTCCGGTCGAGGCCGAGGCAGTCCTCGAGATGACGACCGGCAGCGGTGGCGACACCGCCACGGAGCAGGGATCGGGTGCCGATGGCGGCGGAACCACTGACAGATAGCGAGCGAAAGCCCACCCCTTCAGGGGTGGGAGGATGTCAAGGCCGGTTCGTAGCGAGGGCGTCATCGCTCGCGTGTCGATGTCGACGTAGCGTTCCAAGTCGTTCACGAGCGGAATATAGTCCTCATATATACGTTCAATACCGTGACGAGTTCGGGTACTGATAGGACCGGTCATGTCAACCTCCGATGCTTCCCCCGAACCCGCCGACGCAGTCGTCGAGGAGTACATCCTCGGCGTTCGAATCGTCGAAACCGAAGCCGAATCCGCCGACGCCGACGCCGACGCCGATGCCGATGCCGATGCCGACGCCGAACCGCGCTACCGGTTCGAGGCACCCGATCACGCCGAAACCGCGTTCGATTCCCTCGAGGATGCCCGGCTCTACGCCGACGTCTACTTCGACGTGAACGGCTTCGTCGAGGAAGGGACCGGCGACCGCGGGATTCCGCCGGAGGTCGTCCAAGGGGGGAAGGATACGCTCGCTGCGTACCTCGTCGCCTGCCCCTGGGGCGACGTGAACTGGGTCGGCTCCTTCTACGGCGCGGATCCGTCCGAAATCGAGCGGTATCTCTCGTGGGTCCGGCGCCGCGCCGACGAGATTCGAAGCGAGGCGGCGGATCAGGGCCTCGAGTAGCGAGCGACCGCAGAACCGCTGACCGACTCCTTTTTCGCTGACAGCCGTCGTGGCGCCGGCCAGTCGGGGCCGCGACGGTGCGTTCAAACTCCGGTCCCACTTCACGAGACGCGACTGCGGGCGTAGGGATCGCTATATAGGACTCGAGATCGGAATGAGGCGGCTAGCAACGCACATAACTCTATCGGCCGTCCTGGCGGAATATATAATTCTATCGGCCAAAAGGTCATCTATTCATTCGTATAGGCCCATATTATAAAGCGCTATTTGATAATTTCAGCATTCTCCGGCTGCATGGTCGAATTTACCAGGCGAAACCTGATGGCCTCGTCCGTCGCCGCCGCGGTCGGCGTCAGCGCGGTCGGGAGCGCAAGTGCACAGGAGCGGCCGGACGAACACGACACGCCTGCAGCACCGTACGTCGAGGGGTCGATGAAGCGACTCTCGACGACGGCGTTCGGCGCGGAGGTCACCGGCCCGTTCGTCTTCGAGACCGGCGAAATGGTGTACAGCCTCCAGGCCCCGAGCACCGACAACCCGGAGCCGTGGAACGAGGGTGGCGTCGGCGTCATCGACGACTTCCAGTTCACGTTCAACGGGAAAAACGACGAGTTCGAGGAGATGGAACCCCCGCGAACCGAAGAAGAGCAGCGGAAAGTCAAGACCGCAACGGGCGAGTATCGGTTGCTCGCCCGGGCTGGTGACGAGATCAACGGCGGGACCGAACGCTGGGGGCACCAGGAGACGCCCGACGGCGAAGACGTCGCGGACCTCGTCGACGAGAGCTACGTCGGCGTCGGCGACGTCACCGACATGAACTTCTTCGTGTCGACGACCGAGGACGGCACGGAGGGCTATCTCTTCACGAACCACGAGACGCGCCCCGGCGGCATCTCCCGGACGCCGCTATACCGCGACGAGGACGGGTACTGGCAAGCCGATCTGGAGCGGGCGCTGCAGGTCGAGAACACCGACGCCTTCCGCGCACTCGGCGGGACGAAAATCAACTGTTACGGCGACCTGACCCCCTGGGAGACCCCGGTCTCCGCCGAGGAAGAGTACGGCCATCCGAGGGTCAGCGGCACCCACACGGTCAGCGATATCACCGAGGAAGGTAGCGGCGTCGGTATCCGCGGCGGCAGCGAGTTCTGGAACCGACCGAACGCACCGAACGTGACCGACGCTCTCGAGGAGCACTTCGGCGACGACGCCTGGTACCCATCGGGGGCCTGGGCGCTCTCCGGCAACGAGAAACTCGCGTACTATCTCGGGGCCGAACCGGTCGACCGCGAGGAAGGGGAGAACACGAGGCGGCCCATCGGGGATGTCTTCCCCAACCGGTACCGCTACGGGTACTTCGTCGAGATCACCAATCCCACGGCTGACGATCCCGAGAACCAGCAGCCAGTGAAACACTGGGTTATGGGCCGTGCAGCCTGGGAGTGTCCGGAGTTCATGCCCGACGAGAAGACGGTCTACGGCGCCTCCGACGGCGGTGCGAAGGGCATCTACAAGTTCGTGGCCGACGAGCCGATCACCGAGTACGACGATCCGATGGACGTCCGCGGAACCCTGTATGCCATCGCAGCGACCGAGGTCGGCACGGGAACCGTCGGTGAGGTCGACCTCGACGTCGAGTGGCTGCCGCTGGGAACCGCCAGCAACGCCGAGGTCGAGTCCTGGATCGCCGAGTACGACGACGTCACGCAGGTCGACTACCTCGAGACCCACGCCGAAACCGACTGGGCGGAAGACCTCGAGCAGGCGCTTCTCGAGGCCGACGAGGAAGTCGCGATCAACGGCAACCAGGACTACATCACCGACGAGGAGATCGTCGAGTGGGCCCGGCAGTACGAGGAGTACGGCCCCGACGGCGTCGACGAGGAACTTCGTCGCGTCCCCTTCCTCGAGACTCGCGCGGCCGCGAAGGAGATCGGCGCTACCGTCGAGTTCAACAAGGCCGAAGGGATCGACGCCCACGACGAGGCCGAACCCGGCGACTTCATCTACTTCGCTATCTCCTCGCTGGGCGGTTCGATGACCGACGAGCAGGGTGACCTTCAGTTCGACGAGGTCGACACCGGCCTCCTCTACCGGGGTGAACTCGACGAGCACTACGACGTCTCCCGGCTCGAGCCGGTCATCGTCGGCCCGAATCCCAGCGATCCCGAATCGCTGCAGGACGTCTCGCTCATCAACCTCGACAACGTGATGGTGATGGACGACGGCCGCGTTCTCCTCTGTGAGGACAAGGGTCGCTTCGGCCGCTCGTATCCCAACGACGCGCTGTGGGTGTACGAGCCACCGACGACGATCACCGTCGACTCGCTCGCCGTCAGCCACGGCGCGACGGGCGAGGTCGATCTCACGGTTTCGTCGGTGCCGGACGGCATCGCGGGCGGTCGGGTTACGGTGTCCGTCGAACACCCAGCGGTTGCCGAAATCGTCGACGCCAGCTACCACGACAGGCTCGAACTCACCAGCGGTCCGACCGTCGGAGACGGCTCGAGCGTCGAGTTCCGCTTCGCTGACCTCGAGGACGAGATCGGCTCCGGGCGGCAGGTCACGCTGGCGACGCTCGAACTCGAGGGAACCGGACCGGGAACGACCGATCTGACGATCGACGTCCACGCTCTGGACGACGATGATGCCGCCTCAATCGACCCGCAGTCCCGGCCGAGCGTCGTCGTGACCGGCCCGCCGCCGATCGGCGGTGGCGGATCGGGGCCGACCGACGCGCCGACCGATCCCGACGGCGACGGCAGGTTCGAGGACGTCAACGGCAACGGCCGGCTCGACTACGACGACGTCGTCGTCCTGTTCGAGCACCTCGAGGACGACGCCGTGCAGCTAAACGACGAGGCGTTCGACTTCAACGAGAACGGCCGCATCGACTACGACGACGTCGTCGCGCTGTACGACGAACTGTGACCGGGACACCGTCGATCCGAACCTGCCGGCGTGCAGTCGTGTCGCGATTCCGGCGGCCGTCGATCGGGAGCGTTCTCGTCGGGCTCGGCATGGCCGGGGCCTGCCTCGCGCTCGTGGCGACGCTCGCGGTCGGACCCGCGGCGAGCGCGACCGAGGCCCCCGAAATCGTCGTCTCGGACGCGACGGTCGGCGATCCCGCCGATGGGGAGCCAGGCATTCACCGCGTCGCGCTGACCGACGCGCCGAACGGGCTCGCGGGCTTTACGCTCGAACTCGAACTCGAGTCGGCCGGGGTCGCGACGGTTTCGGACGCGAGCTACCCGGAGCAGTTCGGGATCACCACCGATCCGGTCGTGAGCGCGGACGAGCGGTCGGTCACCCTCGAGGCCGTCGACCTCGACGACGCGGTTACGGACGGCGCGGCGAACGTCACGCTGGCACGAGTCGCCGTCACCGGCGTTGCCCCCGGGGAAACGGAGTTGCGGGTGTCGAACGCGCAGGTCGACGCTGACGGCGGCAGCGCAGTCGATCCGACGTTCGGTGCGGGGACGGTAACGGTCGGCGAGCCCGCAACCGATTCGGATGCGACCGATCCCGGTTCCGAAGGGACACCGGCCAACAGTTCGGGAGCAGGGTCGGAGTCCGGCGACACCGACTCGGAACCGGTGCCCGGATTCACGGGCCTGCTCGCGCTCGCAGTGGCGCTCGGGGTTGTGGTCGCGGTCGTCGCGCTCGTTCCGGGGACGCGTCGACGGTGAGCGTCCGCCGGTCGTTTTCGCGTCCGGGACGGTCTCGAGAGGTAGAATTATGTCCGTGGCGGAACGACTGCCGCCAATGAGCCACGGAGAATCCGACGGGTTGACCGGCGGCGAACGGAAAGCGGAGGTCAAGCGGATGCTGTTCATCATGATCGTCTGGACGGCCGCGGCGGTCGGCGCGGGGCTGTTGCTCGTCCTGCTCCGGGACCCGCTCGCGTCGATCTTCGCGCTGACCGCGCCGTTCCCGTTCCTCTGACCGCGTCACGGTCCGACGAGTTCTCGACAGTCGCGCTCAGCGGCCGTCGTCCTCGACGTCGGCGTCTTTTGCGACAACTCGCGGTTTTAGGTTCCCCGGATGCGAGTGTCGGCACGTATGAGCGAGGACACCGACGATCGCCGGTTCGCCACTGACAGCATCCACGCCGGGTACGAGCCCGACCCGACGACGGGAGCGCGAGCGCCGCCGCTGTACCAGACCACTTCTTACGAGTTCGAGGACACCGAGCACGCCGCCGACCTGTTCGGACTCGAGCAGTTCGGCAACATCTACTCGCGGATCATGAACCCGACGAACGCCGCCCTCGAGGAGCGTATCGCGACGCTCGAGGGCGGCGTCGGGGCGCTCGCGACCTCCTCGGGGATGGCCGCGTTCGACCTCGCGACGTTCATCCTCGCCGAGGCGGGCGACAACATCGTCTCCTCGTCGTCGCTGTACGGCGGGACCTACACCTACCTCACCCACACCGTCGAGAAACGCGGCGTCGAGACGAAGTTCGTCGACACGCTCGACTACGAGGCCTACGAGGAGGCCATCGACGACGACACCGCGTTCGTCCACCTCGAGACGATCGGCAACCCCGCGCTGGTGACGCCGGACATCGAACGGATCGCGGACATCGCCCACGACCACGACGTCCCGCTGTTCGTCGACAACACGTTCGCGACGCCGTACCTCTGCCGGCCGCTCGAGCACGGCGCCGACCTCGTCTGGAACTCGACGACGAAGTGGATCCACGGCGCGGGCTCGACCGTCGGCGGGGTCCTCGTCGACGGCGGTTCGTTCCCCTGGGACGAGGGCGACTACCCCGAGATCGCCGAGCCGAACCCCGCCTACCACGGCGTCAACTTCTACGAGACGTTCGGCGAGCAGGCGTTCGCCATCGCCGCACGCACCCGCGGGTTGCGCGACCTGGGCAACCAGCAGGCACCGTTCGACGCCTGGGTCACGCTGCAGAAACTCGAGAGCCTGCCGCTGCGCATGGAGAAACACTGCGAGAACGCCCAGGCGGTCGCGGAGTATCTGGAGGACCACCCCGAGGTCGAGTGGGTCAACTACCCCGGCCTCGAGAGCCACGAGACCCACGAGAACGCAAAGGAGTACCTCGAGGGCGGTTTCGGCGGCATGATCACCTTCGGCCTCGAGGGCGGCTACGACGCGGCCGAGACCGTCTGTAACGAGGTCGACCTCGCGAGTCTGCTCGCGAACGTCGGCGACGCGAAGACGCTGATTATCCATCCGGCGAGCACGACCCACCAGCAGCTCACGGAGGAGGAGAAACTCGCGAGCGGGGTTACCGACGACCTCGTCCGCCTCTCGGTCGGCATCGAGGACGTCGAGGACGTCATCGCGGACCTGGATCGCGCGATCGACGCGGTCTGAGCCGCGCCGTCGGCCATCAGCCGTCGGGCGTCGGGCGACGCTTCAACTGATTGAGAACTGCCCCCTGAAGTTACGGTGGCGCGGTCCGACCGGCCGACATGGCAACAGGGTTGCTCACCCCGGAGGCAGCGGATCGCATCGTAACCACCTGCCGGACGGCCATCGGCGACAGCCTCCGCTCGGTGACCTACTTCACCCGTGACGACTACGAGCAGGTCTACCTGCGGGAGGACCTCGAGCGCGACGCCGATCTCTCGACGTTCATCGGCCACGAGTGGCGCGGGTTCAAGACGGCCCAGACGGCCTACGAGAGTTCCGAACTCGGCGAGTACAACTACACGATCCGCGTCTTCGACAACGGGTTCCTGATCAGGGTGACGACGGAGAGCGAAGGCGTCTTCGCGACGACCGACGGCCTCACGGTCAAGGACTTCGAGGAAGTCGCGACGGCGCTCAACTCGTTCCTCGAGGAGCGAACGGTGTCCTGACGGTCCCGAGGAAAGCGATCGTGTCGACGTCGGTTTCGCGTCGGCTCCTTCGTCCCGGGAGCGTCGCGTCCCTTACTCCGCGCTCGAGTCACCCGTGCCGCGCGAGCGGGCGGCGTCTTCGTCCGCACGTACCGATCCACCGCGATGCTCCTCCTCTACCCTTCGTTTCGCGTCGCCGTCCGTGTCGGATCGCGGCTCCGACCGTCCCGTCGAGTCTTCGCCGATCGGAAGCCCGCACCCGGCCTCTCCGTCGGTTCCGAGGAGGCGAGCGAAGCGGCGACGTTCGGCGGCGTGTCTGTCGAGAGTCATGCCGACGGAAAACGGCGATATCGGTTGTAGTTATGCGGGGCGTGTCCGCGGGAAACGAGCGACTTCGACCGTGAAACGATCCCGTCGCCGGCACCCGATTTCGGGGCGAAACGGTTCGATCGCCGAGAGGAGACAACGTAACATCCTTTTCCGTCACCCTCGTTTACGGCGATAATGACCGAGATCCCCGACGCCGCAGCGAGCGCCCTCGAGGCCCACGACGCGTTCGAGGCGAGCGACGACAGCGCGGCCTACCGACTCGAGACGACGGTCTTCGACGCCGTCGTCACCGCCACGAACGCCGAGGGAAAGCGCGACGCCCGGTTCTCGATCACCGTCACGCTGCCGACGCTCGACGAGGCAGTCGATGGCGAGACGGTCGCCCCGGTCGTCGAGGACGGCTGGTACGAGACCCTCGAGCGGCGACTCGAGGACGCGTTCACCGTCGCCCACACGAGCACCCACGAGGAGCCGGCGGTCGAACGCGGCCCCCGCGAGGTGACCGTCGACCTCGAGTACGTCGCCTGGAACGCGACGGAGGGGGTCGAGGACGCCAAGGCGCTCATCGAGTTCGTGGAAGGGACATTCGCCCAGGGGATCATCCCCGGCTACGACTACCGCGGCCCGGCGGCGACGCTCCTCGAGAGCGCCCAGCAGAACGCGGAGGGCGCGACCGACGAGGGGCCGGGTGAAGGCGGCGGGATGCCGATGTGATTTTTCGGGCGGGAACCCGTCGACCGTCGACCGTCGACCATCGACCGTCGACCGCTGTCGAACGAAACGGGACGACGTCGGGCAGCGAGTCCGAGTTCGACGGTCGGCGCTCGCCGCTAGTGGCCGTCCAAGCCTGAACTGATGGGGTCGAATCCGCTCGTGTGAGCCGGTTCGACTCATCAGTCGACGGTTGAAACGGTACTCAGTACCGTTCCAATTGTGGACAGCTAGGTTATTTCCTCTGAGCGCCTATCTATAGGAATGAACCGGAAGAAGTACATTGTCGATCTCAGCACTGTCTAGTTCTGCACTTCCTCAACGGGAGTTCGACCATTTAGCGCCTGATTCGGTCGATCGTGGTTGTAATGGTGTCTGAAGCGCCTCAGCCAGCGGCGAGCGCTGGCTGGACTGCCCCGCCAGAATGAGTGAAAGCGGTCAATCCGCATCGAAACGGTCTGAAACCACTTTTCGACGATGTTTCGCTCGCTGTAGTCGAGCTGACCGCTCAATTTCCGACGAGCAAGGGCAGTCAGATAGCCACCAGCATCGACGAGAAACGCTGCATCGTCGAGATCGTGTTTCTCCTCAAGCCGCGAGAGGAAGGCCGCCGCGGGGTCGGTTCCGCGGCGGCCGAAAACGTCGATTTCTAGCAGGAGCTTCGATTCTGTGTCGATCGCGGCGTACAGCCACTTTTTCTCGCCGTCGACTTCGATCTGTTTCTCATCGACCGTGACCCGCGACGGCTTCACCGTCGGCGGGTCGCTCTGGGCCTCTGACAGCGCGTGCGTCCAGTTCCAGATTGCGCCGTGAGAGCGGTCCACGCCGAGTAATTCGAGCACCGAGACGACCTCCCGAACCGACAATCCCATCGAATGCAACCGCACCCCGAACACCCTGACGGGTGTCGGGGTGCGCTCGTTCTCCCAAACCTCATCACAGTCCACGTCTAAGCTCTCTCTGAGCAGGTTGGCGAGTTGCATGATCACTTCCCGCCACCACCTGCTCATTCCTCAAACTCTCATCTAGACAGTGCCTCTTCAAGTGACTTTCAAGATGGACGAGAAGTCTGCGCAAGTGTTCCTTCCACCACGTGAGCGGTGCTTCGAACGTCTCCGTCTCGCCCGCTTCGGCGAGACGGTGACGTGTATCCATTGCGAGAGTGACGACGTGTCAAGCGCGGAACAACCGGAAAAGACGCCCAGCGGTACTGGTGCAAGAGGTGTAAGACGTACTTCAACGACCTCACGAACACGATCTTCGGGCAACATCGCTTCGAACTGGAAGAGATGTTCTACATCGTCAAGGAGATGCGATCTGAGCCGACCGCTCAGATCGCTCGTGACCTTGGCCGAGACTACGAAGCTGTTCTCAACTTCGTTCACAAAGTCCAGGACGTGAGCGGGGAGATCGATAAATTTGAGCTGTACGATGTTTGTGAAGCTGACGAAATCTACGTGACAGCTGGTGAGAAAGGGATCGAAGACGAGGATGAGAGTCCGCGCGAGCGCGGACTCAAAAAAAGGATGAGGACGATTCGAATCAGACAAACCACCGGTGTTGACACTCGCCCGTCGGGATAACGGACGAGTTCGGTTTCTCGTCTGCAAGGATCTCCAAGACGCCGACGAAGACATCGCTGAATACGGTGATGGAAGCGTCATCCTCTGTACCGATGATTACACAATCTACGACGAGATCGAGGAGAGGGGGGGTGGACGGCCATCTGGCCGTCACCCACTCCGATACCTACGTCATTGCCGATGCCCACACGAACACCTGTGAGAACCGCCACAGCTACCTTCGCCAGTGGCTGGCGAAGTTCAGAGGTGTCTCAAAACATCATCTCCAACGATATCTCAATTTCCTTGAGCTGAAACTCAACGAACCAGACAGCTGGTTCGAGAAACTCCTATGTTACAATGTCTCGGGATGAGCGACTACTGTTAGGGGGTGTTAATAACGGCTGAAAGCTATAGAGAGGTTAAATAGTGCAGGATTCTTCTGCATTAGGACGAAAATCAACTATTCCCTTACCAATCACAATAGTAAGTTCAAAACAATCAATATTCTGAGTTTCACCAGCCATATTTAGAAAATCTTCTGTATGGTAGGATGTTTCACCTATGTTATCGACTTCTATGGTTACCTCATATGGGACATATTCTCCCATCCAATTTTCTCTGATACTGGTTTCGCCCCATGATCCGTTATCAGTCCCGGATAGCTTGTATTCTTTCTCATGTAAAACCTCTCCATTTTTTGAGATTGTCACCGCTACATTTGATTCAGTTAGTTGTTCATTCCGAATATAGACTTCTCCTAAACCTGGTTGAGATTTGTTATTACTTAGACATCCGGTCAATAGTGGGATTGAAAGTACTGAAATACATTTCCGGCGAGATACCTTGTGCATTATTTTGGATTAAATAGTGAAATCATGTACTTTTTGTGATGTCTATTTCTAAATTCTCTTAGTGATTTTGATTAATAATCTGAAGGGGGATCTTCACCTTGATTATCTCGGTAGCGTTCACTGTTTGGATCATCCATATCTTTCTCTTCTTTAGTGACTACTTCGAAATCAGCTGTTGAGAGGGGTGAATTAGTAGCGACATAGTCGATTGAATATTCTTCTTGACCATCTTCCCCTCTTCCGTTGATTGTTACGTTTTTATCTGACACCTCTTTGATTCCATACTTTCTCACGAGTTCTGGAGGGAGATCTTCTGGATGGGGGTCCGGATCGGAGTCTGGAGTGTACTCTGGTTCATCATCTGCAAAGAATTCCAGACTACCTTCGAGATTTTTCCACGTAGTTGCCGCAGCACTATCGTGCGTACAGATCCCTAATGTAACGTCTATAGATGAACTTAGAGATGTTGTCTGAAATTCAGCACGGTGGAAGAACGAACATTCACTCCATGCTCTTGGAGAAGTCAGGCTAGTGGCCATATCACCGTATTCAAATCCATCTGCGAAGATATCAAAACCGTCTGGTCGGTGCCCCATTTTTTCGCGGAGACTTTCGTTAACAGCAAGGAACCATGACGCACCGACACTTATCGTCCCAATAGCTGCTTCTACTAGGGGTTGCCCCCACCCAGGGATGGTTTCGTCATTATCGTCACATGGGTACTGACCGTGTCGATTAGATTGTGTTGATGGTTGAATATCGCCACCAGATGACTCTAGACGATACTGTTGTCCATAAATATAACCACCACTGACCAGTTCGCTTGTTGATGCTGCCCCTCCTGATACAGAGAATACGTGTATCCACGCACTTTGTTCAGTCGAGTATCCAGATGATTTCCAATGGATAGCAACTGATCCCTCACGTTCTTTGTTGCTGCCAGTAGGATCTGGAAGATAAAGCTCTTTTACCTTTATCTCTTCTTGTGGACAATCTGAATTACAGTCCCAATCACTTTTTGTTTCTGCATCCGCGGCTGCTAAACTAGGGAGAGTCACTGTACTAGCTGCAATGGAAGCCAATGCACTTCGACGATTGAGCCCATTATCATTTTGGTCGGACATTGCATTAAACAATGAGATACATGTATACTTTAATTTAATTGTTGAGTGTATACCTTGAATATTGATATTGTACTCAATGAATGAGTGGATGTTCACTAAGTGAGGAAAATAGAATTGGATTAACGGGCAGGATAGCCCCGCCAAGAACAGTTCGTGTGACTATAACATCACAATGCGGGACCCTACGATTTCAGTCGAGGAATAGGTCAGTTCCAGCAGCGAATCCTCCAAGTGCGATCGGGAATGCTGTGATAGTCATCATGAGCGAAAAATCCAATTCGTGTAAGGTCACCGTTGGTTCTCAAAACCACCTGAGCGATATACATCACGCCGTCTGGTGGATGTCTAAGATAACACGGCCGAAAACGCCAGTTGGGAAGTACAGAATATATCTGGTTGTATTGAAGATCCACGAACCAGACAGCTGGTTCGAGAAACTTCTATGTTACAATGTCTCGGGATGAGCGACGATCCTTTCTCTGTACGAAGAACCATACGACCAGACTCGTCCAGTCGTCTGTTTCGACGAGTTAAGCAAGGAACTCCGCAAGCACGTCCGCGACCCACTCCCGGCGACACCGGGAGCGGTCGCTCGAACAGATCACCACTACGAACGCAATGGGAAGCGAATGCTTCACCTAGCGACTGAGCCGTTACTGGTCGGTGTCGCCTCCATGTGACGGAACGACGGCGGACCTGTGAATGGGTCGACTGTATGCAGGCGATCGCTGACGACTACCCGGATGCAGTCCGCATCCGGGTAGTCTTGGACAACCTCAGCACGCACAATCCCGCTGCTTTCTATCGATTCTTCCCGCCCGAGAAAGCACGCGAGTATCTCGATCGGCTGGAGTTCTACTACACGCCCACGCACGGCAGTTGGCTGAATATGGCCGAACTCGTCTGGAGTTCTCTCCAGACCCAATGTCTCAACCGACGCGTTCCCGACGCAGCGAGCCTCCGTTCGGAGGTCGCTGCGTGGGAAGCCGAGCGCAATGAGTTAGATGTCACGGTCAACTGGCAATTCACAAATCAGGACGCTCGAACGAAACTACACCGCCTCTATCCGGCTATCGAGGAGGCTGAGAACTAGTCACTCAACACTTGGGAAAGTACTAGTGGCGGCCCAAGCCTGAACTGATGGGTCGAATCCGCTCGTGCGGGCCGGTTCGACCCATCAGTCGACGGTTGGAACGGTACTAGTCCATCGCGATGTACGTCTTCGTATCCGTCACGCCGTCGAGGGCCTGCATGCTCGAGGAGACGGTTTCCAGGATGTCGTAGACCTCGGGCGCGTTGACCTCCGCGATGATATCGTAATTCCCGGCGACGATGTGGGCCTCGGCGACGTTCTCGAGGCCCCTGATATCGGCGAGCAGCCCCTCGGATTTCCCGGCGGTCGTCTTCACCATGATGAACGCGTGTACCATCTCGAGGGTGTGGTACTCTCTGACATAACTAAAGACTTTGCCCGATCCTGTGGTGTGGTACACTGGGGCAAACTTATTGGAGGGTGGGAGCGTATCCCTCGCCATGCGGTTCGTGATTATCGGCGCCGGTCGGGTCGGGCTGCGAACGGCGCGCGTTCTCCGCGACGAAGGCCACGAGGTAACGCTCGTCGAACGCGACGAGCCACGCGTCCAGCGGGCCCGAAACGAGGCGTTTACCGTCGTCGAGGGTGACGGCTCCCGGGAGCACTCCCTCGAGGAGGCCGGCATTGCGGAGGCCGACGCCCTCGGTGCGTTGACCGGCGACCTCAACGTCAACTTTACGGCCTGTATGATCGCGAAACACTACGGCTGCCGGACCGTCATGCGCATCGACGAGGCCTACCGCGAGGAGATCTACCGGAAGTACGCCGACGAGGTCGACGAGGTCATCTACCCCGAACGGCTCGGCGCGATCGGCGCGAAAAACGCCCTGCTGGGCGGGACGATCCGTGCGATCGCCGACATCGAACAGCACCTGCAGGTCGTCGAACTGACGATTACCGACGCCGCGCCGGTCAACGGCTACACGATCAGCGAACTCGAGTTGCCCGCGGATTCGCGGGTGCTGGCCTTCGGCAAGCACGACGGCGAACTCGAGTTACCCGGCGAGGACGAATCGCTCGAGGTTGGCGATCGGCTAGTCGTGCTGGCCGACTTCGAGGTGCTGAGCGACATCCGGCAGCTGCTAGTCGGGGAATCCGCGTCCCAGGCGGTCGCCAACGCCGGCTCGGGATCGGGAGGTGTCAACTAATGGTTACAGCATTCGTCATGGTCAAAGCGAACACGGGCGAGGCGGATCGACTACGAACGGAGATGGAAGCGATCGAGGGCGTCCGATCGGCCCACATCGTCGCGGGCGATGTAGACATCATCGCGAAGGCTCAGGTCGACACCCCCGCGGCGGTCAAAGAGATCGCGGCGACCAAGATTCAGGGTATCGACGGCGTCGAGGGGACCCAGACGTACATCGCGATGGACTGAGCCTAGTACCCGTCCCCGACCGCGTCGGTTAACGCGTCCTCCACGTCTTCGAGCACCGCTTCGGGCGACCGGTTCGCGTCCACGCGGACGAACCGGTCCGGGTGGCGCTCGAGCAGCCGTTCGTAGTTCTTCCGGACGGTCTCGAGGTAGTCGACGCGCTCGAACTTGTTCGTCGCGCCCGCACGGTCGGCGGCCGTCTCGGGGTCGACGTCGAGGTAGATCGTCAGGTCGGGGTCGATCGTGAACGGCGCGTGGACGGCGACGACGTACTCGAGGGGATCGGGCACGTCGAGCCGGTCGTAGTCCTCCAGAGTCGCCCCCTGGTAAGCAAAGCGGGAGTCGGAGTACCGATCGGACACGACGAGGTCGCCGCGCTCGAGGGCCGGTTCGATCTTCCGGGTGAGGTGGTCGGCGTGGTCGGCGGTATAGAGGAAGAGTTCGGCCAGCGAATCGGCGTCGTCGTCCTCGATCGATCGGTAGACCGCGTCGCCGTACCAGGAGTCGTTCGTCGGTTCGCGGGTGAAGACTGCATCCGGGTAGGCGTCCTGGAGGGCCTCCCAGACCGTCGTCTTGCCGCTGCCGTCCAGCCCCTCGAGCGTGACGAGCATGCTCGCACGTCGCTGGGGGAGGTACAAGGACCTGTCGTCCCGCCCCCGTGAGCCGAACACAACAGCGTAGCCGACTAGCTATTTATCGCCTCGCGTGTACGTTTCGACTATGAAGATCCTCGTTGCGGGCGGCACCGGCTTCATCGGGCGGAATCTCTGTACGGAACTGCACGACCGAGGTCACGACGTGACGGCGCTGTCCCGCAGCCCCGACGACCGCGGCCTCCCGGACGGGGTCGAGGTGGCGATGGGCGACGTAAGCGCTGCCGACTCGATTCGAGACGCGGTCGTGGGCCACGACGCGGTCGTCAACCTGGTCGCGCTCTCGCCGCTGTTCCAGCCCAGGGGCACCGATCACGAGACGGTCCACCTCCGCGGGACCGAGAACCTCGTCGATCTCGCGGAGACGGAAGGCGTCGATCGGTTCGTCCAGCTGAGCGCGCTCGGAGCAGATCCCCAGGGCGACACCGACTACATCCGCGCCAAGGGGAAGGCCGAAGGGGTCGTCCGGGGGTCGGACCTCGAGTGGACGATTTTCCGGCCCTCGGTCGTCTTCGGCGATGGCGGCGAGTTCGTCGAGTTCACGAAGGAACTGACGACGCCGTACGTCACGGGACTCCCCGGCGGCGGGAAGACGCGGTTCCAGCCGATCTGGGTCGGCGACCTCGTGCCGATGCTGGCCGACGCCCTCGAGGACGAGACCCACGTCGGCGAGACCTACCAGGTCGCCGGCCCGGAGGTGCTGACACTGGCCGAAGTGACGGAACTGGCCTACGAGGCAGAGGGCAAATCGGTCACCGTCCTGCCGATCCCGATGCCCCTCGCGAAACTCGGCCTGACGGCGGCGGACCCGCTGCCGTTCGTCCCCTTCGGCCCCGACCAGGCGCGGTCGCTCGAGATGAACAACACCGTTACCGACAACGATATCGCCGCGTTCGGCGTGGACGTCGACGACCTCACGACGCTCGGGGCGTACCTCGGACTGGAACCACAGCCGATCGGTTCCGGGACGCCCCGAGAATCGGTCTGAATCGCACCTCGATTACAGCGGTACCGAGTCGAAAGCCCACGGCTGTGAACCGCCGGTGGAACCCATGGCGGCCACCAGATATAATATAAATAATGTGAACACTCCCGATCAGACGTTTCTTCTATAGTGACAATTTTGGCTGGGAAACAGTCTCTTCTCCCTGTTTTTCCCGCTGTGAATTTAGACAGTAACTTTCCTCATCAAAAGACTTATGTCCTCAATCACTCTGTTACCTATCCAACGGAGCCCCCTGACAAACAATGAAGTTGGCGATGATCGGATTCGGACAGGCCGGTGGTAAAATCGTAGACCGCTTTCTCGAGTACGACGAGCGGACGAACAGTGGGATCGTCCGTGCTGCGGTCGCCGTCAACTCGGCGAAAGCGGACCTGATGGGTCTCGAGCGGATCCCACAGGAAAACCGCGTACTGATCGGCCAGGCCCGGGTCAAGGGCCACGGTGTCGGAGCGGACAACGAACTCGGCGCGGAAATCGCCGAAGAGGACATCGACGAGGTCCAGAACGCGATCGACGCGATCCCGACCCACGAGGTCGACGCGTTCCTCGTCGTCGCCGGGATGGGCGGCGGGACCGGTTCGGGCGGTGCGCCCGTCCTCGCGAAACACCTCAAGCGGATCTACACGATCCCGGTCTACGGGCTGGGCGTCCTGCCGGGCACGGACGAGGGTGGCATCTACACGCTCAACGCGGCCCGCTCGTTCCAGACGTTCGTCCGCGAGGTCGACAACCTGCTCGTCTTCGACAACGACTCCTGGCGACAGACCGGCGAGTCCGTCGAGGGGGGCTACGAGAAGATCAACGAGGAGATCGTCCGTCGGTTCGGCGTCCTCTTCGGGGCCGGCGAGGTCGGCGACGGCGAGGAGGTCGCCGAGAGCGTCGTCGACTCCTCCGAGATCATCAACACGCTCTCGGGCGGCGGCGTCTCGACGGTCGGCTACGCCAGCGAGGAGGTCGAACTGAACACGGGCGGCGGCCTCCTCTCCCGGTTCACCGGCGACGACGCCGGCGACGATCTGGACGCCGCGAACACGACCAACCGCATCACGAGCCTCGTCCGCAAGGCCGCGCTCGGCCGACTCACGCTCCCGTGTGAGATCGAGGGTGCCGAACGCGCGCTGCTTGTCCTCTCCGGTCCCTCGGAGTACCTCAACCGGAAAGGCATCGAACGCGGCCGCAAGTGGCTCGAAGAGGAAACGGGCAGCATGGAAGTTCGCGGTGGCGACTTCCCGCGCGAGGAGCCCGAAGTCTCGGCCGCAATCCTGCTCTCGGGGGTCACCGACGTCCCGCGCATCAAGCGCCTCCAGCAGGTCGCGATCGAGGCCCAGGACAACATCGAGGACATCCAGGCCGAAAGCGAGGAGAACCTCGAGGAACTCGTCGAGGACGACGAGGACGAACTCGAGCCGCTGTTCTGAGCGGGACTGCCGGCGAGGCGGCCGAGGCGGCTTCTCGCCGGGCAATACCGTTTCGGTGCACCGGCTCGAATCGCGGACGTGAATCGGTGACGGTGATCGCGGTCGCTTCCGGACGACCGCGGGATCCGAACCCGAACCCGAACCCGAATCCAAACCCGAACCCGAATCCAAACCCGGAGACGGCACAGGTCGACGAACCGCGCTCGGCGGTCGCTCGCGTGTCGGGGGGCACGTACCGAACGCGACCCGGTGTGGTCGAACCGCGTCACCGCCGTCGGCGGTCGCCCCGGAGAACGCCTTTTTCATCGACTCCGACGTGCTTTTGAACGCGTACGAGAGAGGATCGACAGATGCAGGTCGTCGTTCCGTTCGCCGCGACGTCGCCGAAAACCCGCCTCGAGGGCGTTCTCTCTTCCGAAGAGCGATCGACGATCGCACGAGCGATGCTTGCGGACGTGCTCGGGGCGCTCGAGGCGACCGACCGCGAGTGCGAGCCGACGGTGGTGTCGACGGCGCCGCTTTCGCTGTCGTCGGCGCTGGCGTTCGACTCCGACTCCGATTCCGACTCCGGCAGCCCCGCGGCCGACATCGACGACGTGACCGTCGAGGTCGACGACCGACCGCTCACCGACGCGGTCAACGCCCGCCTCGAGTCGGTCGGAGACGGGAGCGACGCCGTCGCCGTCGTCATGGCCGACCTCGCGCTCGCGACGCCGGCCGCGCTCGAGCGACTTTTCGAACCCGATGCGGACGTCGTCGTCGCCCCGGGTCGTGGCGGCGGGACGAACGCACTGGTGGTTCGCCATCCCGAGTTCCGGGTCGACTACCACGGCGCGTCGTACCTCGATCACCGCGAGATCGCCGCCGGGATCGGTGCCACGCTCGAGCCGGTGGACTCCCACCGGCTCGCGACGGACATCGACGAACCGGCCGACCTCGTGGAGGTGCTCGTCCACCGGTCGGGCGGCTCCACGCGGGCCTGTCTGTGCGAGTTCGGGTTCGAACTGGAGACGAGCGACGGCAGGGTGACGGTCGCTCGCGATTAGAACGGAACGGGGAGGCGTTCTCGAGGCCCGGCTACTCGAACGACTCGGTGAACGTCCCGAGAACGAAGACCGTGATCGCACAGCAAAACGCGATGCCGCTCGCCGCCGCGACGGTCACCGCGATCCGGGGGCCGGCCCGGTAGGGGCGAACTCCGGAGGCGACGAGCGCGTCGATCGTCTCCACGCCGGCGTGGCCGATGGCCGCGAGCACGAGCGTCGCCACGACGCCCAACAGCCCCGTCACGAGCCCGAGGCCGGAGAAGAGGTCCTCGATCCCGACGAGCGACCAGGCCTGGCGCTCGGAGATGTCGTCCAGCCGATCCCGGTAGCCGGCGAGGACGGCGAGGCCGACGCTCGAGCCGACGAGACAGCCGACGCTGAACAGGGTAAGCGCGGTGAAGCCGACCTGAGAGGCTGCGACGTCGACGCCGAGGTACCGCTCCTGGACCGCCCCGGGAAGCGAGAACATGATGGGGAACATCGCCGAGGCGGCAAACAGGAGGAAGCTACACCCCCGAATCTTCTGGGGGATGGACCACCTGCTGAACATCCCCCAGCGCGCCCGGAGCAACTCGTACTCGGACCCCTCGAGAACGAGCCGCGTGTACTTGTCCTCGTCCATCCGTCGACCGCCGAAAGGCCGGTTCCCGGTATCAACTTTTCGGAACCCGATACCCCGACGAGTGTACGGATCTGTCTCCGCTGGTGGGTCTCGAAAAAGCGCGTCGGCGACGGTTCGTCAGTCTTCCGCCGGGGTTCCGGTCCCGGGTTCAGGTTCCGCACCGATACCGATACCGGCGGGTTGCTGGGCGATGACGCGCTCGTTGGTGGCGATCCAGTTCAGCAGCAGGTACGCGAAGATGTACTTCGCGCCGATGTCGAGGATGCTGTAGGCCCACGACGTGATCGCGACGTCGAGGACGGCGAGCCCCTCGGCGCCGAGCGCCCAGAAGATCGGGTACCCGAGCCACAGTACGACGGTGAGGTTACGCAGGAGGCCGAAGATCTCGTCGGTCCCCGCCGCTTCGGCATCGCGCGGCCACTCCGCCAGCAGGACGTACAACACGACGAGGAAGAACGTGCAACTGATGAAGTACCAGAACCACCGCAGCGCGTACGACGAGGTCGTCATCGCGGCGGCGAGGCCGGTCACGCACATCGCGATGTCCGCGGTGATGGCGGTGAACAGTTTCGTCAGGTTCGTCCCGGCGAGCAACCCGAGCGCGAGCAGGATCATCGGCGTCGAGAACGTCCACGTCAGATACCGACCCCACATCGTCAGCACTTCGTCACCCGCGAGCGCGTGTCCGGCCGGCATCTCGAGGAAGCTGATCGTGAGCCCGGACGCGAGCCCGGTGTAACTCGAGATGGATACGAGCGGGACCATCAGGGTTGCGACCCAGATCAACTTGGCCCGGGAGTCCTCGAGGTTGCGCCCCATGTAGACGAAAAGCAGCGTCACCAGGCCGGCGAGGGCGATGTTGACCCAGAAGGACGCGTTCAACAGCTGGTCGTCCTGGATCATCTCGAAGATCTCCGGCTGGGTCATCTCGAGTGGGGTGGCGGTGAGTGGGTGTAGCTGTGCGACCGCTGCGAGGTCTACCGTGGCAGCTTCAAGCATGATACGTATCAGCTATAGTTCGTCAACGAATAAACACGACCACAAACCAGTTAGGGTCGATCGGAGTAACCCGAGCGTACTTGCTAGACGGCACGGGATACGATCGATCGGTCGAACCGACGACACCCGCCGATCGCACGAACTACAAGCCCTTATATAGCGGGCGACGACACACCGAGACGATGATCCCCGGGGCCAGCGAGTACGGCGTCGACGTGACGATCGACGACGCCGCAGTCGACGAACTGCTCGAGGTCGCACCCGGCGACGTCGATGGGGCGTCGTCGCTGACCTTCGCTCGCAACGTCTTCGTCCCGCTGACGACGGCGTGTCGGTACACCTGTACGTACTGTACGTACTTCGATCCGCCGGGGGAGGCCTCGCTGCTCTCGCTCGAGGAGGTCCGCGAGATCTGCCAGCGGGGTGCCGACGCGGGCTGTACGGAGGCGCTTTTCACGTTCGGTGACGACCCCGACGACCGCTACGACGGGATCCACGACCAACTCGCGGAGTGGGGCCACGACTCGATCCACACCTATCTCCGGGAGGCCTGCGAGGTCGCCCTCGAGGAGGGGCTGCTCCCCCACGCGAACCCGGGCGACCAGACCCGTGACCAGATGGCGGAGGTTGCAGACGTCAACGCCAGCATGGGCGTGATGCTCGAGACGACGGCCGAGGTCGACGCCCACGCGGGCCCGCGTCGGAAGGAACCGGGCCAGCGGCTCCGGACGATCCGAACGGCGGGGGAACTCGACGTCGCGTTCACCACCGGAATCCTGGTCGGGATCGGCGAGGACTGGCGGGATCGGGCCGAGAGTCTGCTGGCGATCCGGGAATTACACGAGCGGTACGATCACGTCCAGGAGGTGATCGTCCAGCCCGTCCGGGAGAACGATCGCTGGTCCGGCGACACGCCCGACCTCGAGACGATGCGACGGGTGACGGCGATGGCCCGTGCCGCGCTTCCGGAGGAGGTGTCGGTCCAGGTCCCGCCGAACCTCACCGACGCGCGCGAACTGATCGACTGCGGCGTCGACGACCTCGGCGGCGTTTCGCCGGTCACCGACGACCACGTCAACCCCGACTACGAGTGGCCCGCCCTCCGTGAACTCGAGGCGATCGCCGAGGACGCGGGGCTACCGCTTCGCGAGCGGTTGCCGGTCTACGAGCGGTTCCTGCCGCCGGACCTCCGTTCGCCGGCGTTCGACGGCGTTCCTGCCGAGGGTGCCGGACGAGGCGCGGACCGGGAGTGGATCTCGCCGACGATCCACGCGGCGTTGACGGCCGACGACGAGGCCGGACGGCGGTACCGGTCGGTGCTCGGGACGGTCGATCGCTGACCGCGGGTCCGTCCGCGCCTCCGCCGCTCCGATCCGTCGCGCTTTTGCCCGCCCGGGCCCGACGGGGAGGTACGCGAACGGAAAGAATGGCCCGGTACCACATCGAAACCTACGGCTGTACGTCCAACCGCGGGGAGAGCCGCGAGATCGAGCGGCGGCTCCGCGACGCCGGCCACTACCGGGTCGACGGCCCCGAGGAGGCCGACGTCGCCATCCTCAACACCTGCACCGTCGTCGAGAAAACCGAGCGCAACATGCTCCGGCGGGCCGAGGAACTCTCGGACGAGACCGCCGACCTCTACATCACGGGCTGTATGGCCCTGGCCCAGGGCGAGGAGTTCGCCGAGGCCGACGTCGACGGCCGCGTGCTCCACTGGGACGAAGTGCCCGAAGCCGTCACCAACGGCGAGTGTCCGACCACGACGCCCGACGTCGAACCGATCCTCGACGGCGTCGTCGGCATCCTCCCGATCGCCCGGGGCTGTATGTCCGACTGCTCCTACTGCATCACGAAGAAAGCCACCGGCAAGATCGACTCCCCGTCGATCGAGGAGAACGTCGAGAAGGCCCGCGCCCTGGTCCACGCCGGCGCGAAAGAGATCCGCATCACGGGCCAGGACACCGGCGTCTACGGCTGGGACGAGGGCGAACGTAAGCTGCACCGCCTGCTCGAGCGCATCTGCGAGATCGACGGCGACTTCCGCGTCCGCGTGGGGATGGCCAACCCGAAGGGCGTCCACGGCATCCGCGAGGAACTCGCCGATGTCTTCGCCGACAACGAGAAACTGTACGACTTCCTGCACGCGCCCGTCCAGTCCGGCTCGAACGACGTGCTCGGCGACATGCGCCGCCAGCACCAGGTCGAGGAGTACCTCGAGGTCGTCGAAACCTTCGACGACCATCTCGACTACTGGACGCTCTCGACGGACTTCATCGTCGGCTTTCCCACCGAGACCGAGGAGGATCACGAGCAGTCGCTCGAACTCCTGCGGGAGACCCGGCCGGAGAAGATCAACGTCACCCGCTTCTCAAAGCGGCCGGGCACCGACGCCGCCGAGATGAAGGGCCTCGGCGGTACCGTCAAGAAGGAACGCTCGAAGGAGATGAGCGCGCTCAAGCGCGAGATCGTCGGCGACGTCTACGAGTCGATGATCGGGCAGCGCCGGGAGGACTGTCTCGTCGTCGAGGAGGGGACCGCCGACTCCGTGAAGTGTCGGGATTCGGCGTACCGACAGATCATCGTCCAGAACGCCGACGACCACGGCCTGGAGCCCGGCGACTTCGTCGACCTCGAGGTGACGGCCCACGAGACGATGTACGCGTTCGGGGAGCCGATCTGACGGCGCGGGACGCCGGATCTTTTGACGATTCGCCACGAAGCCAGCCCATGGCTTCGATTACGCTGTACGAACTCGACGGCTGTCCCTACTGCGAGCGGGTCGCCGACCGCCTCGAGGAACTGGACGTCGACTACGAGAGCGTCTGGGTCGACCCACCCCACTCGGAACGAGACGAGGTCAAGCGGCTTTCCGGGCAACGGCAGGTCCCGGTGCTGGTCGACGAGGAGTACGGCGTGACGATGGCCGAATCCGACCGCATCCTCGAGTTCCTCGAGACGACGTACGCCTGAGCCTGATCGGCCCGATCAGTCGAAACGGACTGCACCGTCGTCCGGAACCGTTGCACCCTCCTGTGCTGCGAACGCCTCGTGGAGGTGGTCGTATGTCTCTTCCAGCGCCTCGACGATCACCGTCGTGTCGCTCAGGACCGGCATGAAGTTGGTATCGCCCTCCCAGCGCGGGACGACGTGTGTGTGGAGATGGTCGTCGATCGAACCGCCGGCACCGTCGCCGAGGTTCAACCCGGCGTTGAACCCGTCGGGCTCGATGGCCGCCTCGAGAGCGTCGAACGTCCGCTGTTTCAGCCGTGCGTGGTCGAGCAGTTGCTCGTCGCCGAGATCGCCGTACTCGCCGGTGTGTGCCCGGGGAATGACCATCACGTGGCCCGGGTTGTACGGGTAGTTGTTCAGCATGACGAACGCGTGCTCGCTGCGCGCGACGAGCAGGTTCTCCCGGTCTTCGTCCCGTTCCCGTTCGGGGAGTTCACAGAAGACGCAGTCGTCGATGTCGGGGTTCTTGTCGTCGCGTCTGATCCACTCGATCCGCCACGGTGCGAAGACCTGCTCCATACCGGGTGACAGGGCAGAGTGTTTTATATACTGTCGGTCCCGGCCGGCCGCCCTGGCCGTCACCGACGCTCGTCTCCGTTCCTTGATCTGTCGAAACGAGACATTACTCCGGTCGATGTTCTATCACTGGCGGACATTATATTTCCAGATGGACATTCAGAAATAGGGAATCATATAACCGACTGAACAGTATTGAACGATCTGCTGGAGTTACAGGGAATCGAAACCTCTCGTTGAGGATTTTCGACTCACGTCTCGATACGAAACGGGCTTTTAAGATGGTACTGCCGCAACCGGGTCAGTAATGGCAACGACTGATAACTCATTCAATGGGATAACCGAATACTGCAACGACTGCGAACTTGAAACTATTCACGAAGTTTCGGTCCAGATTCGAACCGAGAGCGTCAAAGAGGAGAACGCCCAGTTCTCTCGCGAACCCTACCGCGTCAGCGAATGTCAGCGCTGTGGCGCTCGTTCCAGCCAGCGGATGAACAACGCCTGAACGTCCGGTTCGCCACGAGACCGGTTCACCCCCGCGGTCCGGATCGAATCGCCGCTCTTCGATCTCCCCCCTTCGCCTTCCTCTCTGGTGTCACGCTCTCCTCTCTCCGCCCGCGCGAAAAAGAATTTCCGAACCTAATCGCCGACCGATTCAGTCCGTCGTCACTTCGCAGCCGTCCTCGGTGACGATGATCGTGTGTTCTTTCTGGCTGACGAGGTAGCCGTCGTCCTCCTGGAGCACCGGGTAGCCGTGGACGATGTCGTTGCGCTTCAGTCGTCGCAGCGCCATCTCGGCCCGATCCGTCTCGAGCCAGCGCGTCGCGAACGGCAGCGTCCGGAACTCCTCGGTGATCTGGTCGAGGGCCTCCCGGGCCTGCCGGTTCCGGACGGTCCCCTCGCGCTCGAGCGCGAAGATCTCCTCGCTCGCGCCCTCCGTGACCTTGCCGCCGCCGTCGGTCGCGAACGGTTCGATCGCGACGACGTCGCCGACCTCGAGCGTCGCACCCTGGGAGACGGCGCGGTTCGGGATGTTCGGCTGGGTGTGCTGTTCCCAGTGGCCCAGTCCGTGGCCGGTGAGGTTGACGACGGGGTTGAAGCCGTAGCCGTCGATGACGTCTTCGATCTCCGCGCCGATCTCGCCGGTTTCGACGCCCGGTTCGACGACCTCGAGGGCGGCCTCCAGCGCCTGTTCGGAAGCTTCGGCGAGTTCGGGGTTGCCCGAGAGGTCGACGGTGATCGCGGTGTCGGCCAGCCAGCCGTCGACGTGGACGCCGATGTCTAAGTTGACCATCTCCTCGCCGAACGTCGAGTCGTCGTCGATCGAGGGGGTCGCGTGGGCCGCCTCCTCGTCGATCGAGATGTTGACGGGGAAGGCGGGTTCGCCGCCGAGTTCGCGGATCCGGTCCTCGGCGTACTCCGCGACCTCGAGGTGGCTGACGCCGACCTCGACGCGCTCGGCGGTCTCCTCGCGTACCTGGGCGAGGATCTCCCCGGCCTCGCGGTGTTTCTCGTACTTCTCGGACTGCAGATCCACCTCGTCGTCGGATTCGGCCATGTACCGGGGTTGCACCGGTCGACAAAAAGAGGTTCCGCCTCCGGTCGATCGCATCCCGGGACGGACGTCAGCGGTCCGGCCCGTCGGTCCAGCGACACTCCGGACAGGCGTCGACCCCCTGGACGTTCGAGAGCGTCGTCCCACAGCGAGGGCACTGCCGTGCGGCGTGGTGTGCGTGTTCGAGCATCGGCCGTGACAACGAACACGACAATAATAAAAGTAATCTACGTCGATCGTCGAAATCGGCCGGACTGGGGAGGTCGAACGTCGACGAAAGCGGCCTCACCCGCTCAGTCGCGGGCGTGGGCCGTCTGCATCTGCGAACTGTTGAACGCCGAGCCGAGGTTGCCACGGGCATCCAGACAGATGAGCCCGGCTGTCGAACCCGTCAGTTCGGCGAACTCCTCGATCGCGAGTTCGGCCGCCGCGTCCGCCTCGAGGCCGTTCTCGATGTGACGGGCGGCCCGCCGCGAGAGGGTCACGCGGGCGATGTCTTCCCCCGCCCCCGTCGCGCTCACCGCGGCGGCGGGCGAGCAGTAGAACCCGGAGCCGACCTGGGGGACGTCGCCGACGCGGCCGGTCAGCGCGAGCCAGCGTCCGCCGGTCGAGGTCGCCGCCACGAGCGAGTCGCCGTCGAACGCCACCGCGCCGACCGTATCGTGATCCTTCGGATCACTGCTCGTCGGATTTCCTCCGACGGTGTCGTGATCGTGCTCGTCCGCCGGCTCGTCGCGGCCGTCGGGGTCCGAACTGCCGTACCGGTCGCGGATCGCCTCGAGTTGGTCGCGGACGCCGCCGGCGGACTCGAGTCCCTCCTCGGCCCACTGGTCGCGCGTGCGGTCGCTCCAGAGGTCGACGCCGGTCTCGACGCCGAACGCCTCGGCAAGCGAGACGGCGTGTTCCCCCGAGACGAACCCGTGAGGGGTCTCCTCCATGACGACCCGGGCGACGCTGATCGCGTGCTCGACGCCCGGCATCGAACAGGCCGCGCCGACCGCCCGGTCGTCGGTCATGATCCCGGCGTCGGTCCGGATCGCACCGTCGCTCTGGACCGCGCCGCCGACACCGGCGTTGAACCGTGGGGAGGACTCGAGGACGCCCACCGCGGCCTCGACCGCGTCGACCGGGGTCGACTCGCTCGCCCCGGCTTCGGCCGCCTCCTCGAGGACGGCCTGTCTGGGTTCGGGTTCGTCCGGATCGCTGCCTGCACCGCCGTGAACGAGTACCTGCATACGGCCCCGTGGACGCGCGGGTAGGATAATCGGTTCGGAACCGGAACCGGAACCGGACCCGGACCCTGACCCGGTCGTCCGGAAACCCCCACACTTACGACCGCGGCTCGAGAATCGAGGGCGACGATGACCGCGCTGACTCCGGTCGTTCTGCTGGCTGGCTTCTGTGCGGCGATGTCAGCCGTGGCGATCGGACGGCTCCTCGTCGCGGAGGCGCACGAACGGGACCCGATCGACGTCGGGACGGCGCTGCTCGTCGTTTCGATCACACTCGGCACCGTGTTCTGGGCTGCGACCGAGGAGTCGTGGCTGTCGCGGCCGGCCCGGGGCGTCGTGGCGATAGGCTGTCTCGCGGTCGGCGTCGCCGGACTGGTCGTCTTCGCCAGACACTGGGACCGGTCGCCGGACGGGTCCGCCCGGGGTGACGAACTCGAGGCCAGCGACGACGGCTCCTGAGGCCGGGCCGAATTTGGACGTTTGCCGCCGTCGAACCCGGTATTCGACGAACGTACACATCCGGCAAGTCACCGTCGGAACTGCGCTCGTCGCCTCTCGCGGCAGTACGGCTCCGCTCGCCGCCGATCGCTGCCCGAACGCCGTTCGGGCGATCGAAACCGGCGGACGGACGGAAATGGTAGACCTTTTACCCTCATCGAAGAACGGTACAGACGAGATGAGCTACGACAAGATCGAGGTCCCCGAGGACGGGGAAAAGATCACACTGAAAGAGGGCTCCGAGGACGAGATCGAGGTGCCCGACAACCCGATCATCCCGATCATCCACGGCGACGGGATCGGCAAGGACGTCGGCCCCGCCGCACAGAAGGTCCTCGAGGCCGCCGCCGAGGCGACCGGCCGCGAGATCAACTGGATGCGCGTCTACGCCGGCGAGAGCGCCCGCGAGAAGTACGGAGAGGACGTCAACCTGCCCGACGAGACCGTCGAGGCGATCGAGGAACACCGCGTCGCGATCAAGGGGCCGCTCACGACGCCGGTCGGCGCCGGCTTCCGCTCGCTGAACGTCGCGCTGCGACAGACCCTCGACCTCTACGCGAACGTCCGTCCTACCTACTATCTCGACGGCGTTCCGTCGCCGATGTCCGAGCCAGAGGAAATGGACATGGTGACGTTCCGTGAGAACACCGAGGACGTCTACGCCGGCATCGAGTGGGAAGCCGGTACCGACGAGGTCGAACAGGTCCGGGACTTCGTCGAGCAGGAGATGGGCTTCGACGAGACCATCCACGAAGGCCCCGTCGGCATCGGCATCAAGCCGATCACCGAGAAAGGCTCGAAGCGTCTCGTCCGCGAAGCTATCGACTACGCCCTCGAGCACGACCGCGACAAGGTCACGCTCGTCCACAAGGGCAACATCATGAAGTTCACCGAAGGGCAGTTCTCCGAGTGGGGCATGGAGGTCGCCGACGAGGAGTACCCCGACGACGAGGTCTTCGCCGCACCCGACTCCCTCTGGGAGGAGCAGGACGACATCGACATCCCCGAGGGCGCCGTCATGGTCGAGGAACGCCTGGCCGACGCGATGCTCCAGTGGATGCAACTGCGCACCGACGAGTTCGACGTGCTCGCCATGCCGAACTTGAACGGTGACTACCTCTCCGACGCCGCCGGCGCACAGATCGGCGGCCTCGGCATCGCACCCGGTGGCAACTTCGGCAAGGGCCGCATGCTCGCCGAACCCGTCCACGGCTCCGCGCCCAAGCGCGCCGGCCAGGACATGGCCAACCCGACCGCGATGATCCTCTCCGGCCGACTCATGTTCGACTACCTCGGCTGGGACGACGCCGCCGACCTCATCCGCGACGCCGTCGAGAAGACCATCTCGGAGGGCTTGGTCACCTACGACCTCGAGCGCCAGCTCGAGGACGCCGAGAAGCTCGCGACCAGCGAGTACACCGACGAAGTCGTCAGCAACATCGAGAAGCTCTCGTAAACGGGTTCTCGCCCTCTCGTGGCTGTTCCGCGAGGATCTCGTCTTTCCGATTTTCCGTTTTTGCCGTCGTGTGCGCCGTCCGTCTCCGCCATCTCGTCGCCGGTCGCCGGTCGCCAGTGAACGGCTCGCCTCGGACGTAACGCTCTCACCCTCGGAGTGTGTATCGCCGGCACAATGACTCCGGACGCGTCCGCGAACGATTCCACCGGCGAACGTGAGGACGACTCGAGCGACGATCCAGACCCAGAGATCGAGGTCCGCGTCGTCGACGGCGACGACCTCGAGGACGCCTTCGCGGTCCGACACACCGTCTTCGTCGAGGAGCAAGACGTCGACGAGGAACTGGAGTACGACGAACACGACGACGGCGCGGTCCACTTCGTCGCGTACGACGACGGCGACCCCGTGGGCGTGGCCCGCCTCCGCGAACTCGAGGACGGCGGCGGGAAAGTCGAACGCGTCGCAGTCCTGGAACCGCGACGGGGCGAGGGGATCGGTCGGCTGCTGATGGACGCCGTCGAGCAACGGGCCGAAGCGCTGGGGCTGTCGCCGCTCGTGCTTCACTCCCAGACCCACGCGGCGGAGTTCTACGACCGACTCGGCTACGAGCGCCACGGAGAGGAGTTCGAGGAGGCCGGGATCCCCCACGTCGAAATGCGCAAGGAGGACCCCCGATAGCCGCGCGACCGTTCGCTCGAGGGGTAATTCAACGAACCCCGGAAGTTATCTACGTCGAACTCGAGGGGGTACGCATGCCAACACCCCCCACACCACACGAGACGGTTCCGGACTTCATCGTCGAACGGTTCGAGGACCACTCGGCCGAGGAACTCCGAGCGATCGCCGACTACGCCGAAACGCTCGAACCCGGCGCGGACGTCCCCAACTACGTCGTCCGGGCGTTCTCGATCCAGGACGACGAAACCCGGACGGTAGTGGCCGTCTACGCCTCTGAACTCGCGGAGTTTCGCGAAGCGAAGGCGGCGGGAGCAGGGGACGAAGACGAAAACGAAGGTGGGGACGAGGACGAGGGCGAGGAAGACCTCGACCCCGGTCGGATGGGCGGCGCGTTCTTCGGTTGATCGGTCGATCGCACCGGCCAACGGATTGGGGGGACAGAGTCGGACGGGGGACCGCGATCGAGTGACTCACCGATCCCGGACGTACTTCACGACCAGTCCGAGTATCGCGACGGCCATCGCCACCGCGAACGCGACGACGAACGCCGAGAGCGGGTCGCCGGCCGTCGCGGCCTCGAGTTCCTCGAGGACGAACTCGACCGCGAGGACGGTCGCGACGGCGAACAGGACGATGCCGCCGAGGTTCGCCGCCCGGGAGTTCGTTTCGGGGACGACGCTCGGATCGTTCAGCAGGTAGAGGATCACCGCGAGGGCAAAGGGCGTGCCCACGAGCCCGAACGCGAGCACGAGGACGAGCAACTGGAAGAAGGTGCCCTCGAGGAACGCGCCCGCTGCGGAGGCGAGCGCGACGACGACGAGCGCGCCACGGTACCGTGGATCCTCCACGGACTGCTCCCAGCCGAGTTTGTCGGCGAGCAAGTACGGCGGAACGATCGTATTCCCGCCGAGCGTCGAGACCGCGGCGCCCCACAGCCCCAGAAGGAAGATCCAGGTCGCGTGCTCGCCCGCGATGGGGCCAAGCGCATCGGCGGCCTGGATCTCGTCGATCGTCGCGGGGTCGGCCACGACCTGTGGGAGGACACTCGCCGCCACGAGGAAGACCGCGAGGCTGAAAATCCCGAACGCGACGAGCATCGAACTGACCACGTCGAAGGTCGCGATGTCCCGATCGCCGTCGGTCCAGCCGCGGGCTCGCATCGTGTAGCTTTGCATCGTCAACAGTGTGATGTGGACTGCGCCGCCGAGGACGCCGGCCGCGACGACCGCGCCGCCCACGCCCGGGATCTCGGGGACGATCCCCGTCGCGGCCGCGGCCGGATCGATCGGGACGACGAACGCCGACGCGACGAACGCGAGGACGACAAGCGAGACGAGCACCTTCGCGCCGACTTCCGCGAACCGGTAGCCGCCGGTCGCGAGCCCGGCGGCGAGTACCAGCGCCCAGATGACGCCCCAGAACCGCGAATCCGTCAGCGGGCCGATCCCGACCCCCGCGTTCGCCGCGATCGTCGCGCTCACGTCGGCCAGGGTCAGCATGATCACGAGCTGTGCCAATCCGGCCGCGAGGACGACGTCGATCACGAGCACCCAGGCCCAGACGGAGCCGAGGTGCTCCTCGACGACGGCGACGATCCCCCGTTCGGTGAGCAGACCGACCCGCATCGCGAGGTACTGGCCGAGCGTACCCAGGACCGCCGAGAGGACGACGACCCACAGCAGGGTGTAGCCGAAACTCGCCCCTGCGACGAGGAGGCTCGCCATGGTTGCCGGCCCGGCGGCGATCGCCCCGGCGAGCCAGGTCGGCCCCAGCCGTCGTACGAACGTCCCGATGCGCCCAACGCCGATCCCGCGCGCTTCGGTTGCCATCGCTCGTTCTTGCGGCGGGCCGTAGAAAACTCCGTGGTATTCTCGAGTGGTCGGTCCCTCCGATTCAGTCCTCTTCCCAACTCGGGTTCTCCCGCGGCGGGCTGAAGATGTCGACCCCGCGGACCGGTTCGTCCCCGCGGTTCTCGGCCGCGTGTGGCTGGTCGCCCGGGATCGCGTAGGAGTCGCCGGGCCCGCAGACGAGTTCTTCCCCATCGGTCAGGAACGTCAACTCGCCCTCGTAGATGAACCCCGTCTGTTCGTGGGGATGGCTGTGTTCCTCGACGACCGCGCCGGGTTCGATCTCGAAATGCTGGACGTTCATCGACTCGGAGCCGGCCATCAGCGCCAGGTGGACGCCGTCGGCGGCCTCGGAGGCCTCGAGGTCTTCGAGTGCAACTCGCTGCATGGCTCTCGAGTGACGGGCCAGGGACATAGCTTTCGGGGTGGTGGGATCCGATCGCCGGATCTCGTTGGCCAGACGACTTTTAGTGCGGGTCTCGGTAGGTAGCGAGGATGACTCGCACAGTTCTCTGTGTCGACTCCGAGGAGCGGGTATCGTCCGTCGCGTCGACGGTCGAGGCGGACGACGACCTCACGGCGATCGAGGCCGCGTCGGTCGAGGACGCCGTCGATCGCATCGCCGCCGAGCCGATCGTCTGCGTCGTCACCGCGTACGATCTCCCCGACGGAACGGGGATGGACGTCGTCGACGCGATCAGGTCAGAGGCCCCACAGACCCCCTGCGTTCTCTTCACTGACGTCTCGCCGGCCGAGATCGATACCGCGTCGTTCGAGGAAACGATCGTCGAGTACCTCAACCGCGACCTGCCCGATGCGGACGACCGCCTCGGGTTCGTCGTCAACGACGTGATCGACCACAGCGCCCAGGTCGGCTTCCTCGCGCCCGACGACGAGGACGAACGTCTCGAGACGCTCGCCCAGTACGATATCGACGAACTCCCGATCGAGGAGAGCTTCGACCGGCTGACCGACCTGATCGCGGACCACTTCGGCGTCGCGGTCGCGTTCGTCGGGCTGATCGAGGAAGACGAGGAGAACTTCCTCGCCTGTACCGGCGCGGACTGGGACTCGCTGACCCGAGAGGACACGATGTGTACCCACAGTATGCTCCAGGAAGACGTCATGGTCGTCGAGGACATCGCCGACGACAAGCGGTTCGCGGAGAACCAGCAACTCGAGAACCTGGGAATCGTCTCCTACGCCGGCGCGAACATGACCGCGCCGAACGGCCAGGTGATCGGCCAGGTCTGCGTGCTCGACCACGAGCCACGGGGGTACTCGCCCGAGGAACGGGAGACGCTCGAGGGCTACGCCGACACGGCGATGGAGATCCTCGAACTCCGGCAGGCGCTCCTCGAGGCCCGCGGGAACGACGCCGCTGCCGTCGAGGCAACCCCGGAGGGTGGCCGATGAGCCTCGCGAGCGCAGAGCCGTTCGCGGTCGAGGGCGTGTCCGTCGACGGTCTCGAGGACGGGACCTCGATCCTGCTGACCGGGAGTGACACCGACGCGCTCGAGGCCGTCTTCGCCCGACTGGTCGCACCCGACTCGGCCGCCGACGAGCGAAGCGTCGTTCTCGAGACCGAGCGGGGCGCCCGGTCCCTGGGGCGGACGCTCGACGATGCGCGGCCCGGGGCGGCCGACGACGTCTCGGTACTGCTGTCCGACGACGCCGGCCGCGGGACGAACGCCGACGCCGTCGCCGACGTCGCCGATCTGACGACCCTCGGGATGGAACTTTCGACCCTGATCGCGACTACACAGCAGTCGACCGAGCGATTCCGCTCCGGCATCTTCCTCTGTTCGACGATCTGTCGCGAAGTCGACGACGTCCGATCGATCTACCGCTTTCTGAATACGAACTTCCTGACCGAACTCCGTCGCGGGACCGGAATCGGCGTCTGTGCGCTCGATACGAGCGCGGACCTCGAGACGGACATCGACAGCATGATCTCGGGAATGGAGACCTCCTTTACGGGCCGGATCGACGTCGAGAAAACGGGCCGGCGCGAGGCGACGTTGACGACGTCGGGGCTGTCGGGGGTCGGGGTCGACGAGGAGGTCATCGTCTCGCTATAGGCGGTCCGCGTCCGTGACCGAAGGTTGAACTACCGGGACGCCCCACCTCGGAACGAGACATGTACGCCGTCGTCGGCTGTAGCGAGTGCTCGCACCTCTGGCTCCTCGAGGGCCGGTCGGAGACCACCCAGTGTCCTCGCTGTGGCTCGCGTCGCGCCTACGAGAAGCGCAAGAAGTTCGTCGAGACCGAGGACGCGAACCACGCCCGCGACGTCCGCGCCTCGATGCTCGCGAACCGCCAGGGAGAGGGCGAGCGGTTCGCCGAACTGGACTCGTTCGATGCCCTCGAGGACGAGGTCGAAGACGGCGTCGTCGACGACGACCGATACCTCGAGGAGTCCGGCCTCGACGTCGACGAGGTGGAGGCCGCGGGCGACCGCGACCCCCGCGGTCCGTCCCGCAGCGGGAGCAAGAAGGAAATCGTCGAGCGTGCACTCGAGGACCTCGAGACGCCGACGGAGGACGAGATCGTCGACTACGCCGGCGAACGCGGCGTCTCCGCGGAGTACGTCCGGGACGCGCTCGAGAAGCTGACGCGGCGGGGAGTGGTCAGCGAGAGCCGCGGTCGGTATCGGAAACTGTAGCGGCCAGCGCGACGCAGAACGTCAGCGCTTTGCCGACCGGACCGAATGAGTAGGCGATGGCAGAGACGGTCGACGTACAGGAGACGACGATCGGTGTCGGGACGGTGATCGCGATCCTCCTGTTCGGTTACGGGACGTTCGTCCGGGAGTCGGTGTTCGGGATCGACGCGGTGTCGCTCGCCGTGGGAGCGTTCGGGCTGACGTTCGTCGCGGTCGGTTCCCTCCACGGCGCGTACGGTCGGGGCGACTTCGCGCTCGCACACCTGGTCGCCGGCGTCGGGCTCTTCCTCGTCGCGTTCGCGGCGACGGCCCTCCAGGTGCTCGGCGGCTACGCGCTGTTGCTGGCTGGCGGGGGCTACATCGCGGTGACGACGATTCGCACTCGAGACGAGTAGCCGCGGAACGAAGCGGGGGCCGCCGGCGAACCAGTCAGTACTCAGTACTCGGGGCGCTGGGCCTGGATGACGTCGGAGAGATGCATGTGCTCGTCGGCGAGGAGTTCGCTGAGGTCGTCGTACGTGATGATCCCGACCAGTTCGCCGTCGTCGTCGCAGACGGGAAGCCGGCGGACGCCATCCTCGCTCATCAGTTCCGTCACCTGGTAGAACCCGGCGTCGTGGTCGATCGTCGTCGGATCTTCGGACATGACGTCGCCGGCCGTCGCTTCCGACGGGTCCATCCCGTTGCCGAGAACGCGCGTCGCGAGGTCGCGATCGGTGACGATCCCGATCGGCTCGTCGCCGTCCGTGATGACGATGCTCCCGACGTGGGACTCGTCCATGCGCGTCGCGAGTTCCTCGACGGAGTCGCCTTCCTGTGCCGTTACCACGTCGCTTCGGGCGAGGTTTTCGATAGGCATAGGCCTGCGTTGCCGTCCCACGGACGCGAGTATAAACCCACACCGTACTCCCAGACCGCCACAACAATCACCGACGGCGACAGGAGAGTCCCCTGGTGGATCACCCGCGCCGCGGGACCCCTTCCAGGGCAGCCGAACGGCTCGCGTACCCGATTCCCACCGCCTCGCAGTTCACGCACGTCCAGCAGTACTCGCCGCCGTGGCCGCGGATCGAGACGACGCCACCGCAGTCCGGGCAGCGCTTGCGTCGACGCGACTCTCGCACTCGCTCGAGGATGTCGACGACGGTTCTGTTCTCGTCTTTCACGACTCCGGCTTCGGCCGTTCAGGTATATGTTTTCCCGTTCGCGATCACAGCGCTACCGACGATCGACGACCGACGACCGACGGCCGACGACCGTAGACTCCGACCCGCTGCCAGCCAAAGCACCGTGTTACCGCCCGAGGTCCTCGTGTGCGCTCGCGAGGTGGCGCGAGGACAGCGCCGCGAGCAGGGAGAGTTCGCCCGCCAGCGCGCCGACGGCGATGACCTCCGCCAGGGCGTCCGCGTTCGACCCCGCCGGATCGCCGCCGCCTCGCAGACCGAGGATCTCGAGCGCCTCGGCCTGCGTCGGCAGTTTCGTCCCCCCGCCGACCGTGCCGACCTCGAGGGAGGCCAACGAGACGGACGCGTAGAGGTCGGTCGTGCCGTCCTCGTTCGTTCTGGCGTCCATCGTCGTGATCGCGTTCGCGGCCTCGACGACCTGGGCCTCGTCCTGGCCGGTCGCGAGGAACGCGGCAGCGACGACGTTCGCGGCGTGGGCGTTGAACCCGAGGCTGCCGGCTTTGGCGCTGCCGGTCAGGTTCTTCCGGGTGTTGGCCTCGGCGATGGCCTCGGGCGTGGTGTGGAGTCGCTCCTCGACGACGTCGCCGGGGACGAGGACGTCCGCGGTCACGGAGCGCCCGCGGCCCTCGACGGCGTTGATCGCGGCGGGCTTCTTGTCCGAACAGAGGTTGCCCGACAGCGCGACGAGCGAGGCCGGCGTCTCCGCCTCGACGAGTTCACAGGCCTCGCCGGTCGCGATGGTGGCCATGTTCATCCCCATCGCGTCCTTGGTGTCGTAGGCGAATCGCAGGTAGACCGAGTCGCCGACGACGTAGGGTTCGACGTCTAACAGTTCGCCGTGGCTGGTCGTCGACTCGGCGGCCTCGCGGAGCCGGTCGACGTTGTCGGCGACCCACTCGATCGTCTCGGAGGCCTCTGCGACGCCGTCGACCCGGAAGACCGGCGCGCGGGTCATCCCGTTTTTCGTGACGCGGGCGGTCGCGCCGCCGACCGACCGGATGGTCGAGAGCCCGCGGTTGACCGACGCAAGCAACGCGCCCTCGGTCGTCGCCAGCGGCAGGTAGTAGTCGCCCTCGGCCGCCCCGCCGTCGACCGGAACGGGCCCGGCGACGCCCATCGGCACCTGGGCCGCGCCGATCATGTTCTCGATCGCGGAATCCGCCTCCTCGGCATCGAAGGTGTAGTCCGCGACGGCCTCGAGATCCGCGTCCGTCTCGCGCTCGACGAGCAGCCGGCGGGCTTGGGCAGCCGTCTCGTGGTCGGCCTCCTCCTCGAGTTCGTGGATGCGAAGGTCGCCGTCCGCGACGCGGTCGGCGAGTTCGGCGGGATCGATCGTGGTCATGTGTCCGTGGAGACAGTCGGCTGTCCTAAGGATTGCTGATTCCGCCGACCGGGGCTGATCCGGGGGTTCGCCGATGAAAAGCGGCGTCATTTTCGGGTGTCGTGGTTGCTGGACCCCGATCCTGATCCTGATCCTGATCCTGATCCCGACCCCGAACCCGACCCCGATCGATACCCGTCGAGGAACTCGTAGCCGACCAGCGCGACGAGCGCCAGCCCGCCGATCGACAGGATCGCGAGGTGCTGGAGCGTTTCGGGGTCCTCGAGCGGCCCACCCGTGAGGTCGGCGGGTTCGGTGATCGTGCCGCCCGCGAACATGACGGCGAAGGCGGCGATCGCGACGGCGGCGAACCGAACCCGGGCGCGTGGCGACACTTCCTCGCCGTCGTCGGGCGTGGTCGCGGCGAGATATAGCTGGGGCAGGACGACCGCCAATCCGACGACGACGAGGAACGCGGGGAGGGGGTGCTGATCGAGCGAGACGCCGAGGTAGCGGTCGATCGTCGTCAGGAGGACGATCGCGACGACGAGGAGGACGAAGGAGCCGGCGACGACGCGGTTTTCGCGGGAGACCATACGGAGGCACTCGAGGCGAGACGACTTATATATCGGTGAGATCGGTGACACGTCGGTTCCGATGGACGCCGTTCCGCCTCGGTGCCGTTACGGAAAGTCAAGGAGAAAGCCTCGCCGTTCACGGCGGGGATGAATCCGACAACACGGCCACAACCGCCGGAACTAAGCCTCTCGGCAGCGTTTTTGTGGGTAAGCACAACGGGCAAAAACTGGCGGTTGGATTGGGGTCCGCCCGGACGACGAAGGCCACCACACCGTTCCCGAGAGGGCGTCTCCGAGGCCGTGGCAACACGGCAGGCAAAAAGCGACCCTCGCCCGCTTGTGCCTGCCCACCGTGGTACGAAGGGCAGGCAGGCCGATGGCACGGCCCGTGCCCGGACGCAGGGAAACCTGCGACTGGGGGCATCCCCACCGTCTCTCCGAGACGAACGGGATGCACGGTGCAAGCGGATACCGCGTCCGAATGGACGCCGAACACACCACACCCCTCGCGGGGCCGACGTATCGCGCACGAACCCGGTATCCCTCGCCGAACCCCGTTCGGCAGGCGAGAAGTTGCCAGCGCGGGACACGGGACTGGCCCGCTGTCCCGCGCTGGAATCCTCGCGCTTCAGCGCGGGGAGGATGTCAACAGTACCGTTTTTGCCCCTCCGCGAGCGTGTTCCAACGATGACCGAGGCCGCCGACCGGCTGTTCACGAACGCGGAGGTACACACGCTGACGGACCCCGACGAGGTCCACGAGGCCCTCGCGGTCCGCGACGGCGAGATCGTCCGTCTCGGCGACGCCTACGAGGTCGAGTTCCTCGAGGGCGTCGAGACCGACGTCATCGACTGCGAGGGGCGGGTCGTCCTGCCGGGCTTCATCGACGCCCACACTCACGTCGAGAACCTCGGCCGATACCTGGTCCACGCCGACCTCTCGGGCGCGGAAAGCGCCCAGGAGTGTCTCGAGCGTCTCGAGGCCCGGGCGGCGGAGACGGACGACGGGGCGTGGATCCAGGGCTTCGGCTACGACGAGAGCGAGTGGGACGACGCGGACTACCTCACCCGCGAGGACCTCGATCGGGTCAGCGACGACCGCCCCGTCGTCGCGCTCCGGGTCGACATGCACGCCGCGTCGCTGAACTCCGTCGCACTCGAGCGGTTCGCCGCGGAACTCCCCGACGGCGACGTCCGGAAAGAGGACGGCGAACCCACGGGCGTCGTCGTCGAGGACGCCGCCGAGGCCGTCCGGAAAGGGATCGCGCCGGGCTACGAGGAGACCCGCGACCTGGTCACCGCCGGCCTCGAGCACGCGGCCGAACGGGGCGTCACCGCCGTCCACGATATGGTCCGCAACTCCGTGGCCCCGCGGGTCTACCGCGACCTCGAGGCCGAGGGCGAACTCCCGACGCGGGTACGGATCAACTACTGGGCCGACCACCTCGAGGCCGTCACGGAGGTCGGACTCGCGACGAACGCGGGCAGCGACCGCGTGCGGACGGGCGCGATCAAGACCTACACGGACGGCAGCATCGGGGCCCGGACCGCGAAGCTGGGCGAGGCGTACGCGGACGGCGACGGCGACACCGACGGCGAGTGGGTCGTCGACCCCGACGAACTCCGGGACATCGTCGACCGGGCCGACGCCGAGGGGTACCAGGTGACTGCCCACGCGATCGGCGACGAGGCCATCGAGGAGACGGTCTCGGCGCTCGAGGAAACGGACGACCCCGCGGGGGCGCGCCACCGGATCGAACACGTCGAACTCGCGACGGACGACCATCTCGAGCGCATGGCCGACGCGGGCATCGTCGCCTCGATGCAGCCGAACTTCCACCGCTGGGCCGCCGAGGGCGGTCTCTACGACCAGCGGCTCGGCGAGGACCGACGGCGACGGACGAACCGACTCCGGGACGTGCTCGAGGCGGGCGTCCCGCTCGCGTTCGGTTCGGACTGTATGCCGCTCGATCCGCTGCTCGGCGTCCACCACGCCGTCACCGCGCCGACGGAGGCCCAGCGACTCTCGGTGACCGAGGCGCTGCGGGCCTACACCCGCGGCGCGGCCTACGCCGGCTTCGACGAGGACCGACTCGGTACCCTCGAGGTCGGGAAGCGCGCGGATCTGGTCGTCCTCGAGGAGTCGCCGTGGGAGGCCGACCGGATCGACGGGATCGACGTTGCGAAGACGGTCGTCGACGGGGCGGTCGTCTTCGATGGGGGCGAGGCGTAGCCGGTGGCCGGTGGCCGGTGGCCGGTTTTCGATCGCGCTGACGATACTCAGGCCCTGTGACCGATTGTAACCGTTTTCCGGGCGGTCGTGGTAGCTGGTTGAGATGTCCGGGGAGAGCCAGCCACTCGAGACGGCGTCGGCCGTCGCCGTCGAAAACGTCCGCCGTACCTATCACCTCGCGGAGCCGGTTCACGCCATCGACGGGGTGTCGCTGACGCTGGGGGAGGGGTCGTTCACCGCGGTGATGGGACCGAGCGGATCGGGGAAGAGCACGCTGATGAACCTGATCGGGTGTCTCGATACGCCCACGGAGGGGGAGATCGAAGTGGGCGGCCGACCGGTGAGCGCACTCTCGGATACCGAGCGCGCTCACCTCCGGGGGACCGAGATCGGGTTCGTCTTCCAGACGTTCAACCTGATGCCGCGGCTGACCGCCGCGGAGAACGTCACGCTGCCGATGGTGTTTCACGATTCGGTCGACGCGGATCGACAGCAACGGGCGCGGACGCTGCTCGAGCGAGTCGGACTCGGCGACCGGCTGGATCACCTGCCCAGCGAACTCTCGGGTGGCCAGCGCCAGCGGGTCGCCGTCGCCCGGGCGCTTGCGAACGATCCGACGCTCGTGCTGGCCGACGAGCCGACGGGCAACCTCGACACCGAGACCGAAGCCGAGATCATGGACCTCTTCTCGGACCTGAACGACGCGGGGACGACGATGCTCGTGGTGACCCACGAGCGGGAGGTCGCGGAATATGCTGATCACGTCGTCCACCTGCTCGACGGCCGGATCGAAGACCTCGAGCATCTGGACGAGGCCCGGGACGTTGTCGTACCGAACTCGGCGCTCGAACCCGGCCCCAACCGGAGGAGACGGGGCGATTCGGGGGACAGGGAGAACGCCGAGGCCCGGGACGTTGTCGTACCGAACTCGGCGCTCGAACCCGGCCCCAACCGGAGGAGACGGGGCGATTCGGGGGACAGGGAGAACGCCGAGGCCCGGGACGTTGTCGTACCGAACTCGGCGCTCGAACCCGGCCCCAACCGGAGGAGACGGGGCGATTCGGGGGACAGGGAGAACGCCGAGGCCCGGGCGGAGGCCGAACCCGGGGAGGGAACGGATTCATGAACGTCCGCGAGAGCGTCCGTATCGCCTGGCGGTCGATCACCTCGCACAAGCTCCGGTCGACGCTGACCACGATCGGCGTCATCATCGGCGTCGCGGCCGTCATCACGTTCATGGTGCTTGGCTCGGGCTTCTCGGCGAGCATCGTCGGCGACATCGAGGCCGAACAGGAGCCGGTGATGGTCGTCCAGACCCAGACCGAGCCCGAAGCCGGCGTCGGGATCGTCCCCGTCGATACGCCTATCTACTCCGAGAGCGACGTCGAGACGCTCCAGGAATTCGAGGACGTCGCCTTCGTCGCGCCCGAGGCGTCGGTCGACGTCGTCCAGACGGCCACGGACGACGAGCAGGTGACCGGCGTCATCGACGCCCAGGCGACGACCGCCGATCGCTTCGAACACACGACCTTCGTCGAGGGCGAACCCTTCGACGGCCCCGACGAGGTCGTCGTCAACGAGCCGGCCAGCCGGCTGTTCGAGGGGAACCTCTCGGCGGGCGACGAACTCGAGCTCTCGTTCGAGGACGGCGAGGTCGTGACGGTGACCGTCACCGGCGTCGTCGAACGCGAGTTCGGCGAGCAAACGCCGCCACAGGTGTTTCTCCCCGTCGACCCCTACTACGAGACGACCATCGAGACGCCCGACGGCGACCAAGAACGGGCGTACCCGACGCTGCAGGTCGGCGCGGAGAACTTCGAACGGATCGATCCCGCACAGGAGGCGGTCGTCGACTACCTCGAGGCTGAGTCCCACGCCGCCGAACTGAAAGCCGAGGACGACCGGATCGAGGTCCAGACCGTCGAGGACGCGATCGAGCAGTTCACCGACATCGTCGACCAGTTGACGCTGTTTATCGGCGCGGTCGCGGCCATCGCGCTCGTCGTCGGCTCGATCGGCATCGCGAACATCATGATCGTCAGCGTCACCGAGCGGACCCGGGAGATCGGGATCATGAAGGCCGTCGGCGCGACGAAACGCGACGTCATGCAGCTGTTCCTCGTCGAGTCGGTCATCCTGGGGGTAATCGGCGCGCTGGTCGGTGTGGCCGCCGGGCTCGGGGCCGGCTATCTCGGCGTCCGCTTTCTCGAGTGGCCGATGGCGTACCCCGTCGACTGGATCGCCATCGCGATCGCCGTCGGCATCGGCGTCGGCGTCGTCTCCGGGCTGTATCCGGCCTGGCGCGGGGCGCGCGTGGACCCGATCGAGGCGCTGCGCCACGAGTAATTTCCTCGGCGGCTGTGGTGTTAGGGAACCGATACTATTATCGCCGCCGGCTGCGACGTCCGATCGATGTTCGAGGTCCTGTTCGTCGTCGTCGGTATCGGTCTCGTGGCGGGCGGCTGCTGGAAACTCAGGCCCGCATATCACGTCTACCGGGGCGATACCGACGACGTCGTCGCGATCGAACGAGCCGAGGGCCCGGTCGAACTCGAGGGGACCGCGGACCGGATCGACGCGACGGCGACCGCGCCGCTGACCGGCAGCGAGTGTCTCGTCTACGAGTACGAGGTCGAGGAGTACCAGTCAAGCGGCAAGAACTCCTCGTGGAACACCGTCGATCGGGGAGGAGGCGGCGTCCCCTTCCGCCTCGAGGACGAGACCGCGAGCGTCCGGGTCGACCCCGCGGGAGCCGACCTCGCGCTCGCGAGCGAGGACACGATCCGCGTCGACGGCGGCGAGCCCGAACCCGAGCCGATCCGGGAGTTCCTCGCGACCGAGTCCGACCTCGAGTCCGAGAACACCTCGCTTGACCTCAAGATCGTCGAGATCGCGACCGGGAACGACCGGAAGTACCACGAACGCCGGCTCGAGTCCGGCGAGGAGGCGTACGTCTTCGGGCAGTCCCGCTACGACGTCGACGCGCGCGAGCGGATGCGCGACGTCAGCGCGGTGATCGAGGACGGACCGGGTGCGCCGGCGTTCGTCGTCGCGGACGCCTCCCAGGAGGTGGCCGCCCGGCGGCTGGCGAAGCCGGGACTGATGTGGATCGCCCTCGGCCTGTTTTCGGCGACGATCGCGACGATCGCGACGTTGTAGTCCGCCGTGGCCGATCGACACCGATCCTTTTCTCGCTGGGCATCGAGACCACGGCCATGAACGTCGGACTGGTACTGACGTCGGGGGACGCAACACGGATCGACCGCGCAGTTCGCGCCGAAGAACTCGGCTACGATGGGGTCTGGCTCGGCGAGCTATGGGGCGAAAGCGCCGTCGTCCAGCTGGGCGAACTGGCGACCCGCACCGACGACGTTCGACTCGGCAGCGCCATCCTGAACGTCTACTCCCGGTCGCCGGCCGTCCTCGCGATGACCGCCGCGGCCCTCGAGCGCGCCTCCGACGGGCGGTTCACGCTCGGACTCGGGACGAGCACGCCGAAGGCCGTCGAGGACCTCCACGGGATGTCGTTCGACCAACCGGTGCGGCGTGCCCACGAGACGATCGAGATCGTTCGCGGCTACCTGGCCGGCGACGGCGACCCGGTCGAGTACGACGGCGAACTGCTCTCGGTCGCGGACTTCCCCGCTCTCGAGGGCGGACCGATGCCGATCTACCACGCCGGACTCGGGCCGGCCAACCGGCGGGTCGTCGGGCGGCTCTGCGACGGCTGGATCCCGCACAATATCCCGTTCTCGCGGCTCGACGAGGCCTTCGAGGAGGTGGCCGGGGCGGCACGGGAGCGGGACCGCGACCCCGGTGAGATCACCGTCGCGCCGTACGTCCCCGCGGCCGTCGACCCGGACCTCGAGGCGGCGCGCCGGACCATCCGCCGCCACGTCGCCTACTACGTCGGTAGCGGCGAGGGGTACCGGAACGCGGTCGCGACGGCTTACCCCGACCGGGCCGACCGGATCGCCGACGCCTGGCGCTCCGGGGACCGGGAGGCCGCGGCCGACGCCGTCTCCGACGAGATGGTCGACGACCTTGGGATCGCGGCGACACCCGACGACGCCCGCGAGCGGCTGCACGGGCTGGTCGAGGAGACGGGGATCGACGAGCCGCTGGTGGTGCTCCCGGAGCCGGCCTCGACCGAGACGCTCGAGGAGACGATGGTGGCGTTCGCCCCGGACGGGTAGCCTACGGCAGTCCCAACCTGCGAGAGCCAGCGTATGGTTTTTCGGTGACTCCGTATCGATCCCTAGGTGGTTTCTATGTCGACGAGCTACAACGACTTCATCGGCGAGGTACAGCACCGAGTGGAGGCCGGGACGCAGGCCGAGGCGGTCAGGACGACCCGCGCGGTCCTCGAGACGCTGGGCGAACGCGTCGGCGAGGGCGGCGCGACGGACATCGCGGGTCCGTTGCCGATGGAGATCGACCGCTACCTGCTCGCGGCCGACCACGGCCACACGTTCGACTTCGACGGGTTCGTCGACCGCGTGCAGGCGAAACTGAACTACGACGATCTCGATCTCGACGCCTCCTACGGCAGGCCGGCGGAGGTCGACCGCGCGGAGGCGGTCTACCGCAGCAAGGCGGTGATCGAACTGGTCAGCCAGCTGGCACCCGGCGGGGAACTCGCGAACGTCGAGAACCAGCTTCCCGACGAGTTCGACGAACTGTTCGAGTTCGTCGACGCCGAGACGAAACCCTGGGAGTCGACCGAGTGAGCCACCCGCGGACCGACTCAGTCGGAAGCGTCCGACCCGCTCGCCGGCGAGGGCGGCTCGCCCGACCCCGCGTCCGTCTCGAGGTCGCCCCCCTCCTCGAGACCCTGGAGGTACCTGATCCGGTCCGGAATCGGCGGGTGCGTGTAGTGAAACGTCGCATAGAGCGGATGGGGGAACGGGTTCGAGAGGTTCTCCGAGGCCAGCCGACACAGCGCCTCGATCAACGGCTCGCCGTCGCCCATCACGTCCGTCGCGAAGGCGTCGGCCTCGCGTTCGTGGGCGAGCGAGAGCCGGTTCTCGAGCGGGCTGGCGAGTTTCGCGAGCGGCTGGATCCAGAGCGCGCCGACCGCCAGCCCGGCGTAGGCCGTCTCGGGCAGGTCGAACATCGTGTACAGCCACGTCGTCTCGAGCAACAGCCACAGGACCGCGAAGACGGCCCCGACCCGGACGACCCCGGCGGCGAATTGCTTCCAGATGTGGGCCCGCTTCCAGTGGGCGAGTTCGTGGGCCAGCACCGCCTGGATCTCCTCCCGGTCCATGGTCTCGACGAGCGTGTCGAACAGCACGACCCGTTTGGTCCGGCCGAAGCCGATGAAGTAGGCGTTGGCGTGTGAGGAGCGCTTGCTCGCGTCCATGACGTAGACGTCGTCACAGGAGAAGCCAGCCCGCTCGAAGACGCGTTCGACCGCTCGCCGCAGGTCCCCGGACTCGATCGGCTCGAAGTCGTTGAAAAGCGGCGCGATCACGCGCGGGTAGATGACGAGCATCGACAGCGAGAACGCGGCGTAGAGCCCGACTGCGGCCAGCCACCAGTAGGTCGGGACCGCCGCCACGAACCAGAGCACGCCGGCCGCGAGGGCGGCCGCGAAGACGACGCCAAGTGCAGTCCCAAGGACCGCGTCGCGAACGAAGAGGCCGGGCGTCGTCTCGTTGAAGTCGAACCGTTCCTCGATCACGAAGGTGTCGTACGCGTCGAACGGCAGCGACAGGAGCCTGAGCGCGACGACCGCGCCCGCGAAGAAGACGACGCCGGTGAGCACGGGGCCGTACCCCAGCCCCTCGAGCAGGGCGACGATCTCGGCGAGCGCGCCCGAATAGAGCGCCGCGAGCACGACGGCGACGCCCAGCCACGTGCGGACCTGCGAGAGCAGCGTCTTCGATCGCTGGTAGTCGATCACCCGATCGAGGTCCCCGAGGTCCAGACGCTTTTCGACCCAGTCGCGTTCCCGCTCGAGCGCCCGCCGCCCGTGGCGGACGTTCAGAACGGCCAGGACGCTGAAGAAGGCCGTCGTGCCGACGAACAGGAGCAGAAACAGGGCGTGGTACGCGAGCATGTTGGGTCCGTTGGTGTGGGAACGGATTAAGGTTCCTTCGTGCTCGCTTTCGATCCTCGGCGTCCGTCGCGTCCGCTCGAGTCTCCGGGATCAGTCGTCGGCCGGCGCTCGCCGCTCGCCCTCGAGCAGCGGCGTCCCGTCGGCCTTCGGCCCGAGTCGCGGGCCGAATGGAGGGTCGTCGGGGTCGACGACCCGTCGCTTCTCGTAGTCGGTCGACCGCTCGACGGGGATCCGGCCGATGGAGGTGATCATCTCGACGTAGTCCCGGAACGACCGGAACTCGCCGTAGTCGCCGCCCGCGCGCTTGGTGATCTCCTCGGAGAGGATCGTCCCCATGAAGTCGTCGGCCCCGCAGTTCAGCATCTTCAGCCCCTGCTCGTCGCCGTATTTCACCCAGGAGGACTGAATGTGGTCGACGTTATCGAGGAACAGTCGCGAGACGGCGATCAGCAGTTCGTCCTCGTCGTCGCTCGCGCCGCCGTCGATCACGCCCTGCTCGTACAGTGGCGTGTTCCGGTGGACGAACGAGAGGGGGACGAACTCCGTGATGTTGCCGGTCCGGTCCTGCAGGTCCCGGACCCGTTTCAGGTGGAGCGCGCGGTGGGCCTCGTTCTCGACGTGGCCGTACATGATCGTCGCCGTCATCCCCAGGCCGACCTCGGCCGCGGCCTCCATCGCCTCGAGCCAGTCGTCGGTGCGGATCTTCCCGGGGCAGATGACGTCCCGGACCTCGTCGACGAGGATTTCGGCGGCGGTCCCCGGCACCGTATCGAGGCCGGCGTCCTTCAGCCGGCGGTAGACCTCCTCGTACGACCAGTCGGTCCCCCGGCGGGCGTGGTAGGCCTCCTCGGGCGTCATCGAGTGGACGTGGACCCCGTCGACGCTCATCGCCGCGATCTGGTCGACGTACGTGCCGGGGTTCGTCTCGTAGACCTCGGGCGGCTTGTAGTTGATCTCCTTTGGCTCGGGGTGGGCCTCGAGGAGTTCCCTGTGCTCGTCGTCGAGGGCGAACGCGGGGTGAAGCCCCGAGACCGAGCAGACCTCGTAGATCCCCCGCTCGACGGCGTCGGCGACGATCTCGCGGGACTCGGCCGGCGTCTTCGTGAACCCGGCCGTCTCGACGTCGGCGTCCCGCTCGAAGGTGCGGGCGGTGTCCTTGAAATTACAGAACAGGCAGCCGACGTTACAGGCGGTGGTGACGTTGTTGTTGAGGTTCGCCGTGAAGGTGACTTCGTCGCCGACGACCTCGGCCCGGCGCCGATCCGCGGCCTCGAGGACGCGTTCCTTGCGCCGGCGGTCGATCCCGTCGGTGTCGGTCCCGGTGGTGAGCAACTCGACGGCATCGTCGACGGTGAGCCGATCGCCGTCGCGGGCCTTTTCGAGGGCGTTCTCGAACGACTGATCGGTCTCGGGAACGTGCTCGAACGAGAGGTCAGCCTCGATCTCGGTCACCGGGGAACCCATCGGAGTAACGATGCCGGTACAGCGAGAAAAGGGTGATGGATCGGGCGACCCGTTTCGTTCCGTTCGAACTCGAACCGCCCCACTGCGCGTTCGCGGGGTCTCGCTCGCGTCGTTCGAGCGGATCGGGACGTCGACGCTGCGCCTTACTCCTCGTCGGCCGACCCGTCTCGCACCTCGAGGTCGGTCTCCTCCTCGTACGTGAGGAGTTCGCCATCCGAATCGCCCGTATCGATCTCACTGCTCGAGTCGTCCGTATCGATCGCGTCGTCGGCGTTCACCTCCGTGACGCCCTCGAGTCGGCCGGCCACGTCCTCGCCGTCGGCCTCTTCGCCGTCCACGTCGAACGCCTCGAGGGAGTCGCGCAGTTCCTCGGCGAGTTCGGTCTGTGTTTGCGCGCCGGAGGCGACCTCGGCGATCGTCGCGGTCTGTTCTTCGACGGCCGCGGCGACGTTCTCGGTCTCGTCTTTCGTCTCCTCGCTGACGTCGGTGACTTCGTCGACCATCGTGACGACCCGTTCGCTGGCCCGGGCCTGCTCGTCGGTCGCCTCGTCGATCGACTGGACCCCGGCGTTGGCCTCCGCGACCTGCTCGGTGATCGCCTCGATCGCTTCGATTCCCTCGCCGACGACCTCGCTCCCGTTCTCGACGCGTTCCTGCATGCGCTCGATCTCGTCGACGGTCTCCTCGACGGAGCGTTCGACCTCGGAGATGCGGTCGTCGACCTCCTTGGTCGCCTCGGCGGTCTCCTCGGCGAGCGATTTGACTTCGTCGGCGACGACGGCGAACCCGTCGCCCTCGCTCCCTGCGGCGGCGGCCTCGATCGAGGCGTTCAGCGCCAGCAGGTTCGTCTGGCCGGCGATGTCGTCGATCAGATCGACGATCTCGCGGATCTCGCCCATCTCGTCGTCCAGTTGCTCGATCCGGTCGGTGATCGCCGCCGTTCGGTCCTCGAGCCGATCCATCTCCGACCGGATCTCGCTGCTGGCTTCGCCGGCCGCCTCGGCGCGATCGGCGGCTTCCTCCGAGACCGAGGCGACGTCGTCCGCGGTGGAAGCGATCTCCTCGACCGTGGCGGAGAGGTCGTTCATCTCGCCGTAGACCTCCTGGAACCGCTGGCTCTGTTCGGCGGTAGCCGTGGCGATCTCGTCGGCGGAGGTGCTGACCTCGGTACTGGCCTGTTCGATCTCCTCGACGCGGGCGGTTACGTCCCGGCTGACGCGGTCGACCTCTTCGGCCATCCCCTGAATATCGAGGACGGTCCGCTCGAGGTCCTCGAGCATCTCGTTGAACGCGGCTGCGATCTCGGCGAGGGCGTCGTTGTCGACGTTCTCGTCGAGTCGGCGAGTGAAGTCACCGTCGGCGGCGTCGGCCATCACGTCCGCGAACTCCCCGGCCTTGCGCTCGAGGCGCTGGGCGAGTTCTTCGGCCTCGCGACGGGCCTCCGCGGCTTGCTCCTGGGACGCCTCGGCTTCGGCCTTCGACGCCTCGAGATCGTCGATGTAACTCTCGAGGTCGGCTCGCATCGTCTCGAGGGAGTCGCCGAGCCCGCCGGGCACGTCGCGTTCGAGGGCGGGATCGTCGAACTCCTGGCGGGCGATGGCGTCGGCCTGGTCGGCGGCCGTCTCGAGGTACGACTGGATGCCGTCGAAGGCGGTCCGAACCTGTCCGACCTCGTCGATCCGGCCGTCGTCCTCGATCGTGATGCTCGTATCGCCCTCCGAAAGGCGGGTCGCGTCCTCGGCGAGTCCCTCGAGGGCCTTGGCGGTCGAGCGGCCGATCGTCGCGCCGATGACCAGGAAGCCGGCCAGCGCGATCGAGATGATGACGATCAGCGACCCCGCGACGTCGTCGACCAGCGCGTAAGCACTCGACTGTGGCGCGTGCGTGACGAGGAGCCAGTCGGTGTTCGGCACTGGCGCGTACGCGACGACGTCGTCCGCGTCGTCGAACTCGGTCGACCCCGGGCCGCTCCGTCCCTGTTCGATCACTCGGCTGTCGGGACCGTCGCGGTACGTCGAGAGCACGGCGTCGCTCTCGTTTGCAAGCATCACGTTCCCGTCCGACGCGTCGATGACCTCGGTCATGCTGCCCTCGATCGACTCGGCGAACGTTTCCGAGACGCCGTCGACCGACACGACGATCATCACCGCCGCGTCCTCTCCCTCGATGGGGCCGAAGAACGCCATCACGGGCTCGCCGTTCGACTCGTAGACGTCCGAGTGTGTCGCGCGTCCGTCGGCGATGTAGCTGCCGTCGAACTCGTGTTCCTCGACGTAGCCGACTTCGCGCTCGTGGACGTCGACCCCCAGTTCCGCGAGGTCCGTCCCCACCACAGCCTCGTCGGTGCTGTGTTCGATCTCGTTGGACTCGAGGTCGACGTAGTGGAGTCGTTGCACCTCGTCGGGCATGAACGTCAACTCGTTTTTCAGCGCGGTGTTGATCCCGATGTCGGAGCTGCCGGCCAGGTCGGCGTCGCCGTCGGAGGCGAGCGCGGCCGCCTGCTGTTCCTGTGTTTCGATCCAGGAGCCGATCTCGTCGGCCTCGAGTTCGGCCGTCAGTTCCATCTCCGACTGTACGTCGGCGGTGATCTCCTCGGAGATATCGACGTAGTAGAACCCGGCGACCCCCAGCGTGACGAGCAACACGAGAACGATGACGAGTCCGAACTTCGCCACGTAGCTTCGTCGGAGGGGATCCGGAACGAGTCCCTGCAAACCAGCCATTTCCCGGAGGATTCGACTACGGTACAAAAGCAGTTGTGGCCCCGGGAGTGTGAGCACCCCGCACGAGTCGGCGGCGATCGGGTCTCTCCGGGACTATCGCCCCGGCACTGATCCCGGCCCCGGCACCGACCCCGACCACGCATCACTCGTCGGTCGTCGCGGGAACGTCGGAGACCTCGTCCGGCCCGTCCGCGTCCCCGTCCGGTTCGGACTCGTCTCCCGAGGGTTCGGCATCCGTACCGTTCCCCGAGGCGTCCGCGTCGCTTGCCGTGCCGCCTCCATCGACATCGTCCTCGTCCCACTCGAGGGGTGCGTCGTCGGTCGCGTTCTCGGTTTCTTTCTCGCCCTCGCGTTCACCGTCGCCCCCGTCGTCAGCCCCTTCGTCCACGTCGAACGCCTCGAGGGAGTCGCGCAGTTCCTCGGCGAGTTCGGTCTGGGTCTGTGCGCCGGAGGCGACTTCGGCGATCGTCGCGGTCTGTTCTTCGACGGCCGCGGCGACGTTCTCGGTCTCGTCTTTCGTCTCCTCGCTGTTTTCGGTCGCCTCGTCGACCATCGTGACGACCCGTTCGCTGGCCCGGGCCTGCTCGTCGGTCGCCTCGTCGATCGACTGGACGCCCTCGTTCGCCTCGTCTACCCGATCGGTGATCGCGTCGATCGCCTCGATCCCGTCGTCGACGACGTCGACCCCGCGGTCGACCTGCCGGCGCATGCGTTCGATCTCGTCGACGGTCTCCTCGACGGAGCGTTCGACCTCGGAGATGCGGTCGTCGACCTCCTGGGTCGCCTCGGCGGTCTCCTCGGCCAGCGACTTGACCTCGTCCGCGACGACGGCGAACCCGTCGCCCTCGCTCCCTGCGGCGGCGGCCTCGATCGAGGCGTTCAGCGCCAGCAGGTTCGTCTGACCGGCGATGTCGTCGATCAGATCGACGATCTCGCGGATCTCGCCCATCTCGTCGTCCAGTTGCTCGATCCGGTCGGTGATCGCCGCCGTTCGGTCCTCGAGCCGATCCATCTCCGACCGGATCTCGCTGCTGGCTTCGCCGGCCGCCTCGGCCTGCTCAGCCGCCCGCTCGGAGACGGTCGCGACGTCGTCGGTCGTCGACGCGATCTCCTCGACCGTGGCGGAGAGGTCGTTCATCTCGCCGTAGACCTCCTGGAACCGCTGGCTCTGTTCGGCGGTGGCGGTCGCGATCTCGTCGGCGGAGGTGCTGACCTCGGTACTGGCCTGTTCGATCTCCTCGACGCGGGCGGTCACGTCCCGGCTGACGCGATCCACTTCCTCCGCCAGATCCTGAATATCGAGGACGGTCCGCTCGAGATCCTCGAGCATCTCGTTGAACGCGGCTGCGATCTCGGCGAGGGCGTCGTTGTCGACGTTCTCGTCGAGTCGGCGGGTGAAATCACCGTCGGCGGCGTCGGCCATCACGTCCGCGAACTCCCCGGCCTTGCGCTCGAGGCGCTGGGCGAGTTCTTCGGCCTCGCGACGGGCCTCGGCGGCCTCCTCGCGAGAGGCTTCGGCCTCGGCCTTCGACGCCTCCAGGTCCTCGATGGATCGCTCGAGGTCTGTTCGCATCGTCTCGAGGGAGTCGCCGAGCCCGCCGGGCACGTCGCGTTCGAGGGCGGGATCGTCGAACTCCTGGCGGGCGATGGCGTCGGCCTGGTCGGCGGCCGTCTCGAGGTACGACTGGATGCCGTCGAAGGCGGTCCGAACCTGTCCGACCTCGTCGATCCGGCCGTCGTCTGCGACCTCGACGTCGGTCGCGCCCTCGGAGATCGCCGCGGCGTTGTCGGCCAGGTCGTCGAGCGCGTGGGCCGTCGAGCGCCCGATCGTCGCCCCGACGACCAGCAGGCCGCCGACGGCGATCGCGATCAACGTAAGCAGCGACGTGGCGACCTCGTCGGCCAGTGCGTACGCGTTGCTCTCCGGGGCGTGGGTGGCGAGCACCCAGTCCGTCTCGGGCACCGTGGCGTAGCCGACCAGTTCGTCGGTGTCGTCGTACTCGAGCACACCGGAGCCGTCGTCGTCCTCGCTCTCGTTGACTGACTCGCCAGCCTCGTGGGTGACACTGTCGATGAGCGCACTCTCCTCCCCTTCGCGGTAGGTCTCGCCGATCGCGGCGTCGTCCTCGGCGAGCAATACGGCCGTGCTTTTGACGTCGACGACCCGGGTGTGGCCGCCCTCCACCGGCTCCTCGAACTCGGCCGCCAGCTCCGTCGCGGAGGCTACCACCATCACGGCAGTCTCCCCGTCCCCGGCGCGCTCGACCGGACTGAGGAAGGCGATGACCGCGTTGCCGTCGTATTCGAACGCGTCCGTGTACGTCGAATCGACGTTCAGATTGCCGCTGTACTCCCGCTCGACGACCGTGTCCTTGACCGGGAGGTGGATCGTCATCCCGTACTCCGAGACGTCCGTCCCGACCGCGTTCGCGTCGCTGCTGTGGACGATCTCGTCGTTCGCCAGGTCCACGTGGTGGATCGCAATGACGGCGTCCCCGGCACCCCGTTGCTCCTCGGCAAGCCGTGTCTCGATGTCCTCGTCCGAACCCCGCTCGAGGACGGTCGTCCCTGCGATCGAACGGGCGACCTCCTCGTGGCTCTCGAGCAGGCTCGAGAGTTCGCTCGCTTCGTCGCTCGTCGCCAGTTCCACCTCGCTCTGGACGTTCGCGGTGATCTCCCCCGTGATGTCGACGTAGAAGAACAAAGCGGCGGCGACCGTCACGACGAGCACGACGCAGATGACCAGGGCGAACTTCGCGACGTAACTCGACCGAATCCGGTCAGGAAGGAGCCGCTGGAGTCGTGATGTCATTTACCAAGAGCTTCTTTCCATCCCAGAAAGAGATTATGGCCGGACTCGCGGCCGAACCGGCGGGACCGACCCTGCGATCGATACTGAAACCTTCTTGAGGGATCACCACGCGGGTTCGGGTATGTACGACGGCGACCGTACCGCCGCCGGGTGGCAGCCGTGACGAGCGTCAAGGAGTTCCGGATCGAAACGCCCGCGACCGAGAGCCGACTCGGCCGAGGGTCGTTCGTCTTCACCGACGACTACTCCGTCTTCGACTGGGGGAAGATGCCCGACACGATCCCCCGGAAGGGCGCGAGTCTCTGTGCGATGGGCGCGTACAACTTCGAGCGCCTCGAGTCGGCGGGGATCCCGACCCACTACCGGGGGGTCGTCCCCGACGACGCGGACGAACCCGTTCCCCTCGAGGAGGTCGACGAACCGCCCCGCGAGATGGCTATCGAGTTGACGCAGGTTCCCGACCTCCCCAACGACGGCCGCGAATACGACTACGACAGCTATCACGCCGACGCCGGCGAGAACTACCTGATCCCCCTCGAGGTCGTCTTCCGCAACCGGGTCCCCGTCGGCTCCAGCCTCCGACGGCGCACCGACCCCGCCGACCACGGCCTCGACCTCGATAGCTGGCCGAACGAACCCGTCGACCTCGAGGAGCCGGTCGTCGAGTTCTCGACGAAGTACGAGGAGAGCGACCGCTACCTCGACCGCCAAGAGGCCGACGCCATCGCCGGACGGGCCGCGATCGACGACCTCGAGGCGCTCGCCCGCGAGGTCAACCGGATCGTCACCGACCGCGCCGAGGAAGCCGGGCTCGACCACCAGGACGGCAAGATCGAGTGTTGCTACTACGACGGCGAGATCCGCGTCGCCGACGTCGTCGGCACCTTCGACGAGAACCGCTTCAGCTACGAGGGTACCCAGCTCTCGAAGGAAGTGCTGCGCCAGTACCACAAGCGCACCCAACCCGAGTGGGTCCAGGCCGTCGAACAGGCCAAAGCCGAGGCGAAACACGAGGGCGTCGCCGACTGGAAGTCCCTCTGTGACGAAACGCCCGACCCGCTCGAGGAGAGCGTCCTCGAGACCGCAAGCGACATGTACTGTGCCGGGGCCAATGCCTACATCGGCAGAGAGCTGTTCGACGCGCCGCCGCTCTCGAAGGCGATCGGTGCCGTCCGCCGGCTGTAGCTGGCGGCCGACCGTTATTTTGCGGCTAGTTACCGAACGACGCGGTAGAAGGTATCGTCCGTACCGATTCCGGGCGAATCAGTAACCCTCATATGCTGGGGGACCTCACCCTGAAGCACGAAATGACCGTTCCCATCAGTTCCGTGCCGGCGAGTATCGTTCCGTTCGATCCGACGATCGGCGTCGCGGCCGTCGCCAGCATCATGCTGACCGTGTTCATCGCCGCCATGACGTTCCTGGCCCTGGCACCCGTCGTCTCCGAGACGTGGAACCAGCGACTGACGGGTTCCCCGCAGGGAGGCCCGTCGCTCGAGGCCGAGGCGAACGAGACCGACTGAGTTTCGCCATCGATGGCTGCGTTCGCGGCCCCGGTTCCTGATCTCCGATTCGTTTCCCTATCTTTTCTCACCGGTCGTTAGAGGTCGTACTGCTCTCGCACCAGGTGGGCCATCCCGCGATCCTCGAGGACGTCCATCGGCGCGAGCATGTCAAGCTGGACGACGCCCGGTAGTCGGCCGATCTGGACGCCGCCGGTGAACGTACACCGCGACCGGACCTCGCCCTCGCTCATGTCGAGGAGGTCGCCGGCCCGGTCGAACGCGTTCTCGGTCGCGTCGTTGATCGTCGCGCCGGACCCGATCACCTGGATCGGACCCATGTCGTCCTCGAGGTCGACGCCGTGTTTCTCGGCGAGGTCGCGGCCCGCCTCGCGTTCTTCGTCGCTGTAAGGCTTCGAGATGAACGGCAGGTCCTCCTCGTTGGGCAGGAGGATCGGCCCGTCGATCTCGAGGTCCTCGATCACCTCGACGTCCATCCGAACCGTGCCGCTGACGTCGGTCGTGTGCAGGGAGAGTTCGCCGTCGCCCTGGTTGGCGTGGAGGTCGCCGACGTAGACGCCGCCGCCGTCGACCTTGACGGGACAGATCAGGGTCGCACCCGCACGAACCTCCGGCACGTCCATGTGGCCGTCCGTCCGCTCCTCGAGGTCGGCCTCGCTCTCGAGGCCCCAGTCGTGGTCGGCACCGATCAGGAACTGGCCGAAGTCGCCGGCGTTGTGGGAGTCGGGCAGTTCCACGGGCGGGGTCGTCCCGACGTTGCCGATAAAGGGACGCAGTCGGCCGAGCGTGCCCGGCATCTCCGAGGGTTCGTACAGGAGGATGGGGTGTTGCCGGGAGTTCTCGGGGATGTCCATCACTTCCTCGGCGTCGGTCGCGAGTTCGTGTGCACCGTCCGCGTCCATCGTAACGCCGACGGTGCGGTCCTCGTCGAACGCGACGGTGTAGCCGTACTCGAAGCCGAACGACGAGGCGTTCGCGCCACACTCCTTGCAGCGGATCGCGTCCTCGCCGGTGCCCTCGACGACCGACTCGGGCCACTCCGTCCCGCACTCGGGACAGCGGTGGTCGACGAACGGGTCGTCCTCGAACGCCTCCTCCCGTTCGCGCATCGTCCCGGTGCTGGTGGCCATGCTCGTGACCTCGATCTCCCTGATCTTCAGGGCGATCGCGTCGCCGACCTCGGCGTTCTCGACCCGGATCGGCCGCGTAACCTCGTGTCCGCCCCGGAACGAGGGCGTGATCATCGGCCCCCAACAGGCCGGCGGGGTGTAGGTCTCGATCGTCCCGCCGTCGGCGACCGTTCCGGCCCACTCCCGGTCCGGGCCGACGAGTCCGAGCGTGTACTGGTCGACCGATAGCTCCTGTTGTACTTCGCGTTGTGCCATAACGTACCAGACTACGACGGCGACGAAAATAAAAGGGCAGTAGCATGCCAGTAGACCGGGAATCGCGGATCGACGACTCGTCCGGAGCGAACCCTGGACCCGACGATCCGCTCGCCACGTCGACGCCGTCACCGACGCCGTCGCGGTCACGCTCACTGAAAACGAACTCCGGACCCTCGAGGCGCAACTCGAGGGAGACCTGCAGCCGCTGTTCGAGGACGTTTCGGTCGACCGCGTCGACGGCCGAGGACCCGCATTTCGGCAACCACGGTCCCGACCGCCTGAAAATCAACTCGAGAGTACGGCCGCGAGCGGCCGTTCTCCCGATGACGACCCCGGCGATCACTCCCAGTCCGGCAGCGGCGCGGCGTCGTCCGCCGCTACCGAGATCCAGGCATCGTCCCGGGCGATATCGGCGATGACGAGATGTGGTCGGCCGTCGATCTCGTCGATCGCCGCCACGATCTCACCGCCGTCCGCCGGCAGCTTGCCGATAGAGCCTGGATTGGGCGTCATGTTCGGATATCTCACGTATGTCACTATGAATGTTCCGACTCCTGTCCAACCAGTATCGGAAACTCAATCTCAGAAGCGACAATGTTACGACCTCGAAACGTAATGATCGTCCAGTATGAACTGTCGGGGCCGCTATCAGTCGTCTTCGGTACAACCACCGGATCCGTCCCGGTTACACCGATATCGGGACAGGGATCCGTATCAGTCGTCGGCGATCGCGTCCCCGATGCCGTCGACCGGGCGGTCGGGCGTCGCGTCGTCGATAGCCGACGGGAGGCCGAGCTGGTACTCGTCGCCGTTCTCCCGGACGCTCGTCCGGCCGCGGTGGACCGAGACGTCGCCGTTCAGGTGCAACCGCACCGCCTCGAGCAGTGCCTCCGCCTCGAGGGGCTGGCCGCGGCGTTTCATCTCGGCGACGTCGGCGTCGTCGGGCACGTCGAAGGCCCGCTGGGTGATGATCGGTCCCTGGTCGAGGTCGGTCGTCACGTAGTGGGCCGTGACGCCGGCGACCCGAACACCCTCCTCGACGGCCTGTCGGTAGGCCTCGGCACCGGGGAAAGCCGGCAACAGCGAGGGGTGGACGTTGATGATCCGATCCTCGTAGCGGAAGACGACGTTCGGGCTGAGGATCCGCATGTACCGCGCGAGGACGATGAGGTCGGCGTCGTACTCCGCGAGCAGTTCGAGGAGTCGGTCCTCGTTTTGCTGGCCGTTTTCGGTACCGATGTCGTGGAACGGGACGCCGTAGTGTTCCGCCAGCGGCTGGAGGTCGTCGTGGTTGCCGATGACGACCCCGATCTCCGCGCCGAGGTCGTCGTTGGCCCAGGCCTCGAACAGCGCCTCGAGACAGTGACTCTCCTTGGTGACGAGGACGGCGATCTGCTGGTCCTCGCGGTCGGCGGGGAACCGGACCTGGACGTCGAGCCCGAGGTCGTCGCCCAGGTCGTGGAGGTCCTCGCGGAGTTTCGCCTCGGTACAGACCATCTCCGAGGTATCGACGGCGAGGTACATCCGGAAGACGCCGTCCCGGACCGCCTGGTCGAGGTCCTCGATGTTGATTCCGCGCTCGAACAGGAGGCTGGTCACGTTCGCGATCAGTCCGGTGTCGTCGTCTCCGATCACCGTGATTTCGGTCAGGTCGGTCGTCATCGCTGCCACCTCCGCTCGAGCGTGCGGCGATACATTGGACGTCTCTCAGGCCCCGGGTGGCTAAAAGTCCTGCTTTCCGCAGTCGATCCATCTCGCCGGTCGCCAACGCTCGAGACGGCCACCTCCCCGCTGGACCGGTGTACCGTGATCGTCTGGGGTGGGACGACTGTGATCATTCCCGCTCCGTGAATCCCCTCGAGTCGGATTCCGGAGCACTCGGACTGTACTGCCTGTAGACGGGTTCGACCGAGAGTTCTCGTGACTGTCCGTCCCAGAAGCCGAGCCTCGTATCGATCGGGATCGCATGCGACGCCGGACTCGGTCGCCTCGAGTCGCTTGCCGACGCCGGCGACCTCGCGATCCGGCGCGGGGAGGTCCCCTCGCGGGGAACATCGTCGCGGGCTCCCCGAGCGGGACCGGCTACGTCTCGCCGCGGACTGACCGGCGTTCGTCGGCGGATCGGCCCCGACCCCCGACAGTGTTCTCGAGCCGACGATCTGCGAGCCGGGTGGTTTCCGGCGCGTCCGGGCGTCTCCGTATCGCGGACGGAAATATTCACGATCGTGTATTACAGCGACAAGGCGAAAGCGTTTTTGATCACGAATACGGGATATCAGGTAATGACGGCCTACACCGCCACGGTGACGGTTCGACTCAAACGCGGCGTCCTGGATCCCGAGGCCGAGACCACGAAGCAGGCCCTGGAACGGCTCGGTTTCGAACTCGAGGAACTGCGCTCGTCGGATCGGTTCGAGATCGACCTCGAGGCCACCTCCGCGGATGCGGCCCGCGAGCGCGCCGACGAGATGGCCGAACGGCTGCTGGCGAACCCGACCATCCACGACTACGACGTGGAGGTCGACGAACGGTAGATGACTGTCCCTTACACTCACACCCCGATCGAAACCGTCGGTCGCAACACCAGGAGGTGGCGACTGTGACGGTTTCGATCGTCCGCTTTGGCGGCTCGAACTGTGACCGCGACGCGAAACGCGCCCTCGAGCACCTCGGGATCGACGCCGAAATCGTCTGGCACGAGGACGGCCTCCCCGCCGATACCGAGGGGATCGTCCTCCCGGGCGGGTTCTCCTACGGCGACTACCTCCGGGCCGGCGCGATGGCCGCCCGCGCGCCGATCATGGAGGAGGTCCGCGAGGCCGCGAGCGACGGGGTCCCGGTGCTGGGCGTCTGTAACGGGGCCCAGATCGGCTGCGAGTCCGGCCTGACTCCGGGGGCGTTCACCACGAACGAGAGCGCCCGCTTCCAGTGCGAGCACGTCCACCTGCGGGTCGAGCGGACCGACACGCCCTGGACCGCCGCCTACGAGGAGGGCGAGGTCATCGAAGTGCCGATCGCCCACGGTGAGGGCCGCTACGAGATCGCTGACGACCGGCTGGCGACACTCGAGGCCGAGGACCGGGTCCTCTTCCGGTACTGCGACGAGCACGGCGAGGTCGGACCGCACGCGAACCCGAACGGGTCGAAACACGACGTCGCCGGCGTGCTCGGCGACCGAGACACCGTCGCCGTCCTGATGCCCCATCCGGAACGCGCGACGCTGCCGGACGTGGGTCCCACGGACGGACAGGGAGTTCTCCGGGCGTTCGAGTAGCTGGGCCGGCGACGGACGGCCGGTACACTTATATTCCTTCCGAGTCGACTCCGACCGAAGTAAACGACGCCGAAACGCCGCCGAGCGTGCACTGCACGTCCGTCGCACAATCGGCTCAATGGACGCAACGGCTCCGATACAGACGATGACTGGTCGAACCCGCGTCGTCTTCGCCGACGATACGCCACCGGAGGGACTCGAGTCCCCGCTCGACGACGGAACGGACGACACCGACACTATCGACGGTGCCGTCACGACGGTCGTCGACGGCGTTCGGGACTGCCTGGAGGCTCTCCCGAGTGCAGACTGCGTAGTCGTCGCGGGCCTCCCGGAGACCGATCCCGTGGACCTCTGTGAACGGATCCGCGACCGGCGGCCGAACGTGCCGATCGTCGCCTTCCCGACCGACGGGAGCGAGGCCCTCGCGGGCGAACTCGTCGCCGCGGGGGTCGACGGCTACGTTCCGCGCTCGCAGGGTCTGGACACCCTCTCGAGGCGGATCCGAGAGCTAGTTTCCCCTGGACCGGGGTCGTCCGCCGACGGCGATCCGAAGACCCGCGACGCCGACACGGAACGCGATGGAACGGAGGGCGCGCCGGTCACCGCGACCAACACGATCGAGACCCTCGAGTCCGCGATGGCTCTCGATCCGGAGTACGCCGGTGCGGACGACCGGTCGGACCCCTCCTCTTCTTCCTCTTCTTCCTCTTCTTCCTCTCCCTCCTCGACGGACGACGGTGCTGGTTCGATCCGTGTCGACGAAGCTCTCGACAGGTTCTTCGAGGGAATTCCTCTCGCCGTCGTCGAGTGGAACCGCGAGTTCGAGGCGGTCGGCTGGAGCGCCACGGCGACGGGCCTGTTCGGCTACAGCGCGGAAGAGGCGCTCGGAACCTCTGCTTTCGAGTTACTGATTCCGGAATCCGAACGCGACACCGCCCGCGAGTACTGGTCGGAACTGGTCGACCAGCAGTACGGCCGCGGGCCCTCGACGCGGATCAACCGCAACGTCTGCGCGGACGGTTCGACTATCGTCTGTGAGTGGGTCAACACCCCTATTTTCGACGGCGACGAGGTCGTCGGCATTCTCTCGTACGCCCGCGACGTCTCGGAGGAACACAAACGCGCCAACGCCCTCGAGGCGCTCCAGGTGACGACTCACGAACTCATCCGGGCCGAATCCGCCGAGCGAATCGCGGAGATCGTGATTGACGCGACCGAAACGGTCCTCGAGCAGCCCCTCGGGACGATCCGCCTCTACGACGAGGAGGCCGGCCACCTCGAACTCGAGGGCGCCACCTCGGAACTCGAGGCCGTCGCGGCCGACGTCCCGCCGGTCGAACCCGGCGACTCCGACTTCTGGACGGCCTACGCCGACGGGGAGTCGATCGTCCTTACGGACGTCTCGAGCGACGGAATCCCGGTCGAGTTCGAACCGGACGCCGCCGTCTCGCTGGGGAACGCGATCCTGCATCCCGTCGGGGAGCACGGCCTGCTGACCATCGCGTCCTCGGGAGAGGATCGTCTCGATCCCACGGATATCCACCTCGTGCGAGTCCTGGCGGCGACGGTCGAGGCGGCACTCGATCGGACGGTTCGGACCCGGGAACTCGCACGGACCGAGACGATCGTCGAAGCCGTCGGCGACGGGGTCTACGCGCTCGACGCCGACGGCCGGTTCGTGACGGTCAACGATCGGCTAGCTGCGGTGACGGGGTACGACCGGGACGATCTCCTCGGAAGCCACGTCTCGACGATCCTCACCGACGAAAGCGACGCTCGCCGGCGCAAGCGCGTCCGCGCGCTCTCGTCGGTCGGCGAGGACGGCATCGCGACCTACGAGGCGACCCTCGAGGCGAGCGACGGCGAGACGGTACCCTGCGAGATCAACACGACGCTGTGGCGGCCGGAGGGAGGCGACGGGCCGGACGATTCCGTTCGGTCCGCGGCCGCCGACCGAACGGGAACCGTCGGCATCGTCCGCGACGTCACCGACCGCAAGCGAATGCAACGGGAGATCATCGATCAGAAAGCGAAGATCGAGAGCCTTCACGCGATCGCGTCCCGGCTCGACGACTGTGAGGACGGGGACGAGGTCTGCGAACTCGCCGTCGAAGCCGCCGAGGACGTGCTGAACTTCGACGCTTGCGCGGTCTATCTCGCCGACGAGGACGACGACTCGCTGGTCAAGCGGGCACTCTCCTCGGAGTTCGACGACCAGTACGAACGGCGCATCCCGCTCGACCGGGGGATCGCCGGCAAGACGTATCGGAACGAGCAGACCTACCGCATCGAGGACGTCGGCGAGCGGGACGACGCTCACCCGGCGACGGAGCGGTTCCGGTCGGCCCTGAGCGTTCCCATCGGCGATCGGGGCGTGTTCCAGGCCGCGTCAACGGAGTACGATGCGTTCGACGACGATGACAAGGAACTCGCCGAGCTCTTGCTGTCACACGTCTCCGATGCGCTCGAGCGGCTGGCCTTCGAGGCGGAGTTGCGCACCGAGCGTGACCGCTTTGCGGCGCTGTTCGAGAACGTTCCGGACGCCGTCGTCAGTTCGCGATACGTCGACGAGGGGGCCCAGCCGATCGTCGAGGCTGTCAACCCGGCGTTCGAACGCGTCTTCGGCTACGAGGAGTCCGAGTTGATCGGCGAATCCATCGACGACTATATCGTCCCCTCCGACCGCGGGGACGAAGCCGAGCGCATCAACCGGACCGGCAGCCAGGGCGACACCGTCGAGATGGAGGTCAAACGCCGGACGACCGACGGGCTCCGCGATTTCATGCTCCGGCTGGCTCCGATGGAGACCGACGGCTACTCCGAGCGAACCTTCGGCGTCTATACCGATATCACCGAGCGCAAACAGCACCGCAAGCGCGTCGAGATCCTCAACCGGGTGTTGCGTCACGACCTGCGCAACGGGATGAACATCATCGACGGCTGTGCGCAACTGCTTCTCGAGGAACTCCAGTCCCTCGAGAGCGACCCCGAGGTCGAACTCGACGTCGACGGGTGCGAACACGCCAGGGCGATCCAGGAACGGGCGAACGAACTCATCGAACTCGCGGAGAAGACCCGCGGGGTCGAACGTACCCTCGAGCGCGGCGATTCGGCGGCAAGTCGGATCGATCTCGCCGACCTGGTCTCCGACGCGGTCGGGCGACTCGAGCGGGAGTACCCCCACGCCGAGGTGACGACCTCGGTTCCCGACTGTACAGCCAGGGGGACCGAGTTCCTCGAGACGGCGCTGTTCCAGGTGCTCGAGAACGCGGTCGAGCACAACGACACCCCGCAGCCGTCGATCGAGGTAACGGTCGCGGACGCGGCTGAAGACGGAATGGTCCGGGTCTCGGTCGCCGACGACGGGCCGGGTATCCCGGCCGAGGAACGCGAACTCCTCCAGGAGGACCGCGAGATCACGCAGTTGCGCCACGCCAGCGGCCTGGGCCTGTGGCTCGTCAACTGGGTGGTCACCCACTCGGGCGGGCGACTCTCGTTTTCGGAGAACGGCTCGCGGGGGGCAGTAGTGACGATCGAGTTGCCGCGGGCGGAGTTCGACGGGGACGTCGAGTGCGGAAACGGTGAGCGAGACCGGGGTCGGCGTCGGGGTCGTGACCGGGGACTGGAGACCGACTCCGGGACGTAGCGCGTCGGTTCGTCTACCGCGTCAGCGGCTGGTTGAACCCCCGCTCGCGTTCCATGACCGTCTCCCAGGTCAGTTCACATTCACAGGAAACCTGCTCGAAGACCGACGGGTCCTGGCGCAGGTCGAAGTCCTTGATCGCCTTCTGGACGAGGTCGTCGCACTCCCCGCAGTTGTGCGGGCCGCGGTCGGAGCCGTGGCCGACCGGGTCCGAGACGACGATGGCGTCGACGTCGGCCGTCTCCTCGAGGACGTGGGCGATCGACCACATCCACGGCGGCCGGTAGCCGTCCGAGAAGTAGAGGTCGTCGACCATGGTGTAGCGCTGGACGTTACAGGGGTTCATCGAGACGGTATGGCAGCCGGAGACGTCGGCACAGCGTTCGATCGAGGAGATCATGTCTTCGACCGCTTCGGACTCCGTGAGGAACGGCGGCTTCATCAGGAGGTAGGCCTTGATGCCTGCGTCGGCGTCGTCGGCGTCCTCGTCCGCGGCGGCAGCCTCGGCGCAGGCCTCCTCGAAGTCCGCGAAGTCGAAGTACTTGTTCACGCAGTCGTGGCGCACGCGATCGGTCGCCGTCTCGAGGCCGATCGCGACGTCCGTATCGATCCCGTGCTGGGTGAAGTCGGCGATCTTCTCGCGGTCGACGAAGTCCGGCAGCGACTCGACGACGATCCGGTCGCGGTCGGCGAATGTGTCGGCGATCGCCCTGCGCGTTTCGGCACCGACCTCGCGTTCGTCGAGGAAGGAGCCGGAGGTGTAGATCTTGATGAGGTCCGCCGGCTCGTCGCCGTTATCCGCTTCGTGCTCGAGACAGACCTCGATCTGGTCCATCAGTGCCTCGTGAGAGACGCTCCCGCCGTCGACGCTCTCGGCGACGTAGCCACACATGGTACAGCCGCCGGCGCGGGCCCACCGGCAGCCGCCGGTGTTGAGAATGATCGTCAGGCTCCGTTTGACGCCGCCGGGGGTGTTGTCCTCGTCGAGCCAGACGCGGGTCGGCTCGTGGGGGTCGTAGCTGGCCTCCTTGCGCGAACGAATCTCGCGCATCACCTGGTTGTGGGCGTCCATGCCCTTGCCCTGCTCGTAGACTTCGGGCGTGGGTTGACTCATTAGAAGGGGAAAACGGCCCAGGCCGTAAAGCGCCTTCGTTGGCGCCGTTGGGCAGTCACCGCTCGAGCGGGACCTGCCCCGACCGGGACTCGCGGGTGAGCCAGCGTTCCGACCCGTGGCGTGTCAGTTACCGGTCGCGGACGAAAGCGGACGAAAGCGGACGACGACGCGTTCGGATCGAGACCCTTACAGCCGCATCTCCCGTGTCTCGACACCGTCACAGGACGGACAGACGAACTGGTACTGGACACGACTCCCCGTTGCCGTCACTCGCCATCCGGCCTCCGTGTCGCGGTAGCCACAGTGCCCGCACTCGACGGTCGACTCCTCGAACTTCTGGCGGAGCCGGTCGAAGGGTGATCGGTATGCTGACATATGTTACCGTATGACGCGCGAGGTAATAACATTCAGGGTGCCGGGGCGGCCGGGACCCCAATGGTTCTTGAAGCCTCCCTACCTATGGAGGCATATGAGTAATGCCGACGCGGAGCCCGGCGCGGGCGAGCCCAGTCGTTCGCCCGCGGCGGCTGCGCTTGACCACGTCGTCGATCCCGTCGTAGCCGTTGCTGACGGCCGGATCAGCTACGCGAACGGTGCCGCCCGACGGGTGTTCGGAATCCCCGAGAGCGACCTCGAGAACGAGAGCGTCGCCGAAACGGACCCGGGTTCCGTCCTCGAGGAGTGGGACCGACTCGAGGAGGCGATCAACGAGACGACCGTCGGGGCCGCACGCCGGGTCGACCTCGAGGCGGGAGGGTACGTCGCGCGAGTCCACCGCGACGCGGACGCGGCGACGATCGTGTTCCGGCCGGGCGACGACGTCGAGTCGACCGTGAGCGATCGCGTGATCAAAGACCGTGCGATCGACGAGGCACCGGTCGGGATCTCGATCTCCGACCCCGACCGCGAGGACAACCCGCTGGTCTACATCAACGACGCGTATCAGGAGATCACCGGCTACAACTACGACGACGTCGTCGGACGCAACTGCCGGCTCCTGCAGGGAGAAGACTCGAGCGAGGAGGCGATCGCCCAGATGGCGAAGGCCGTCGACGAGGACTATCCCGTCACCGTCGAGATCAAGAACTACCGCAAGGACGGCACCGAGTTCTGGAACGAGGTGACCATCGCGCCCGTCCGCAACGACGACGGCGAGGTCACGAACTACGTCGGCTTCCAGAACGACATCACCGCGCGCAAGGAGGCCGAACTCGAACTCGAGCGCCGAACCGAGGAACTCGAGTACATCCTCGACCGGGTCGAGGGACTGGTCCAGGACGTCACGGCCGCCGTCGCAGGTTCGACCGGCCGGGCACAACTCGAGGAGGCAGTCTGTGACCGGATCGCCTCGGAGGAGGCCTACGAAGGGGCCTGGATCGGCGAGCGCAACCCCGCGACGGGAACGATCGAGGTTCGGACGAGCGCGGGAATCGACTCCGATCCGGAACCGATCCCGATCGACGCCGACCACCCTGCCGCGGCGACGCTCCCGAACCAGGCCGTCGCCGTCGGTACCGTCGACGGGACGACGGTGGCCGCGTTCCCGCTGTTCTACAACGACATCGAGTACGGCGTGCTGACGCTGCACATCGAGGGCGATCGAGAGGTCGACGACCGAGAATCGGTGATCCTCTCGGCGCTCGCCCGCGCGGTCGCAAGCGGGGTCAACGCACGCGAGACCAGCCGCGTCCTCGAGACCGACGCGGTCGTCGCGGTCGAACTCGAGATCGAAGACGACGCCGTCGCCCCGGCCGCGCTCTCGGCCGACGCGGACTGTCACCTCGAGTACCGCCGTTCGGTCCACCGCTCGGGGGCCGACGGGACGGCCTCGATGTTCTCCGCGACGGGCGATCCCGCGGCGCTCGTCGACGCCGCCGCGGCCTACGAAGACCTCGACTGTCACGTGGTCGTCGAACGTGACGACGGCTGTCTGGTCGAACTCACCGGCGGCGACGATCCGGTCGGCTGGCTCTCGGAACGCGGCGTGCGCACCAAATCGGTCGAGGCCGAGGATGGCCGCGCGACCCTGACCCTCGAGATCCCGCGGTCCGCGAACGTCCGCTCGATCGTCGAGGCGGTCGAGGAGCGGTACGACCGGACCGACGTCCGCTCGTTCCGCCACCGCGACCGGGACGACGAGACCCGCCAGGAGTTCGCCGCCCGCCTCGAGAGCGACCTCACGGACCGGCAGTTCGCCGCGCTCCAGCGAGCGTACCTCGGGGGCTACTTCGAGTGGCCACGGCCGACGACCGGCGAGGAACTCGCCGACTCGATGGACGTCTCCCGGCCGACGTTCCACGAGCACCTGCGCTCCGCGGAGGGAAAGCTTTGCAGGGCGTTCTTTGAAGGGGAGTAGGGCTGAATCCGTCGTTACCGGGGCTGTAGCCCCTCGTTAGCGGCCCAAACCGTACCCGGCGTTTATACTGCGGGTCGTGATACCGACGTCTATGCTCGAGTACGCACTACCGCTTCAGGCCGGCGGCGAGTTCCTTTACTGGGCGATCGTGTTCTTCGTCCTCGCGATCATCGCGGCGGCGGTCGGCGCGCGCGGGGTCGCCGGAATCTCCATGGAGATCGCCCGGATCTTCGTGCTCGTCTTCATCGTGCTCGCGATCGTTGCGCTGTTACTGTGAGCGCGGTCGAGACGGTAGGACAACGGGACACGGAACGGCGAGGCGGCGTCGGTAGCAGCGGTCCCGACTCATCGATCGGAGCCGCTGTCCACCCGGTTCGTGCGGGACCAGTTACGCTACGGCAGCACTTGCCCCGCCCGACGAGCAGGAAAAGCGGCAATCGTCTCCGGGATTCACCCGTCTCGAGTGTGTAACCAATATTGGTTACCTTGCGTTGGCAACCCCTAACACCCTGGAGACCGAAGATAAGGACGAGGCGTTACCATGACAGAACTCGGCGGTTTCCAGGACAGGGTCGCCCGCGTCGATCTCTCCGAGGGGTCGGTCGACTACGAGTCGATAGACGAGGAAGACGCGAAGAAATACATCGGGGCGCGGGGACTGGGGGTGAAGTACGTCTTCGAACAGGAGCCGGACGTGGATCCGCTCGGTCCCGACAATCTGCTTGCGTTCATGAACGGACCGCTGTCGGGCACGCAAGTGACGATGAGCGGCCGGATCGCGGTCTGTACCAAGTCGCCGCTGACCGGCACCGTTACCGACAGTCACCACGGCGGCTGGTCCGGCGCGCGTCTGAAGTGGGCCGGTTTCGACGGTCTACTGTTCGAGGGCGAGGCCGACGACCCGGTCTACGCCGTCGTCGAGGACGGTGAGGTCGAACTCCGGGACGCCTCCCACGTCTGGGGGGAGGGCGTCCACGAGACCCGGGAGACCCTCGAGGAGGAGGTCGATGGGTCCTACGGGAAGAACCTGAGCTTCATGGGGATCGGCCCCGGCGGGGAGAACGAGGTTCGCTACGCCTGTATCATGAACGAGGACGACCGTGCCTCCGGCCGCGGTGGCACGGGCTGTGTCATGGGGTCGAAGAACCTCAAGGCCATCGTCGTGAAATCCGGCACGAAGATGCCCCAGCCGGCCGACCCCGAGACGTTCAAGGAGGGCCACCAGCAGGCGATGCAGGCCATCCAGGAGTCCGACGTTACCGCGCCCAACGAGGGCGGCCTCTCGCAGTTCGGGACGAACGTCCTGATGAACATCACCGAGGAGATGGACGGCCTGCCGACGCGCAACGCGAAGTACACCTCGACCCGGAGCATGCGCGACGCCGAGGACGCCGACCTGGACGCCGAGGAGGTCTCCGGCGAGAACGTCCGCGAGAACATCCTCGTCGACGAGCCGACCTGTCACTCCTGTCCCGTCGCCTGCAAGAAGGAAGTCGAGGTCCAGGCGATGCACAAGGGCGAGGAGATGAACGTCCGGATGGAGTCTTACGAGTACGAGTCGGCGTTCGCCCTCGGCCCCAACTCCGGCCACACAGAGCGCGACGACGTCGCCCTGATGATCGATCGCTGTAACGACATGGGGATCGACACCATCGAGACGGGCAACATGATGGCGATGGCCATGGAGATGACCGAGGAGGGCAAACTCGAGGACGTCGGCGGACTCGACTGGGGCGACACCGAGACGATGATCGAGATGATCGAGAAGATCGCCCACCGCGAGGACGAACTCGCCGACCTGCTCGCGGAGGGTGCCCGCCGCGTCGCCGACGAAATCGGCGCCCACGACAACTCTCTGGCGGTCAAGGGCCAGACGATCCCCGCCTACGACCCGCGCTGTATGAAGGGCATGGGGATCGGCTACGCCACCTCGAACCGCGGCGCGTGTCACCTGCGCGGCTACACGCCCGCCGCCGAAATCCTCGGCATCCCCGAGAAAGTCGATCCCTACGAGTGGGAAGGCAAGGGCGAACTCACCGCGGAGTTCCAGGACCTACACGCCATCAGCGACTCCTTCGACATCTGTAAGTTCAACGCCTTCGCGGAGGGCATCGAGGAGTACGTCCTGCAGTACAACGGCATGACCGGTCGCGACGTCTCCGAGGACGAACTGATGGAGGCCGGCGAACGCGTCTACAACCTCGAACGGTACTACAACAACCTCAACGGGTTTGACGGCTCCGACGACTCGCTGCCCGAGCGGTTCCTCGAGGACGGCATCCGCGGCCAGGGTGCAAGCGAGGGCGAGTACTGCGAACTCGAGGAGATGAAAGCGGAGTACTACGACTACCGCGGCTGGGTCGACGGCGTCGTTCCCGACGAGAAACTCGACGAACTCGGGATCGAGGTCGGCCCCGGCACGGGCGTCAGTAGCGAAGGCGGCGCCGCGGCTCCCTCGGACGACTGATCGATCCCCGAGGACTCCGTCGACGCGGTCGATCGATCGTCACTTCTCCGTTTTTCACCGCCGTGGGCGACAGCCCCGGCTCGCGTCGATCGCGAGGTCAGCCAGCAGGAACGCCACTCGGCCGACGGGGGATCGCTCCGAAACCGGAAAGCGGAGAGCAAAGGGCAGAGAGAAAGAGTAGATCGAATCCACCGGAAGTGCTCGAGACGTCCGCTACGACGGGCCCCGAGCCGCGCCGGTGATTGCAGCCGCGATCGCAGTCGCGGTCGCGGTTGCGGTCGCGTCGAATCGCTCGACAGTCCTCAGTCGCCGGCGATCGGGGCCGCGGACCCGCTCTGACTCTCCGCTTTCGTCAGCTCGAGTTCGACGCTGCCGTCGGCCAGGGAAACGACGACGTCGTCGAAACACGTCCGGTACTCGGTGGCGTGCTTGCCGGAGGTGTTGATCCGGACTTTCTCCTCGACGAGTCCGGCGTCGGTCAGTTTCTCGACTTTGCGGTAGGCGGTCGAGGTCGGAATGTCACACTGGTCCGAGAGTTCGGTCGCAGTCAGAGCCTCCTGGCTGGTCGCCTCGAGGATCGCCCGGCAGGCGTCGTCGTCCAGGGCCGAGAGCACGGTGCCGGCGTCGGCGGTTTCCTCTTCAGTGAGCCATCCTCGCGTCGCGTCTGGGTTCGTAGCGGACATCGTTCACTCTCTAGTATCCACCAGTCCCCCTCCAAATGAGTCCCAATAAATACAGGGCTCTTTATATGGGGTTGCCAGTATCGGCCGCGACAGCGTCCCTTCCCCGCGATTTGTGATACACGATACCACGGGTCGAGTGACCGGACCACTCGATTCGACGGCATCGAGGACAGAGGGTTTACGGAGGAGGGCCCCCCATCGATAGCCGTACCATGACCTCGGGAATCCGCGCCGAGATCAGGATCGACGACCCGCCGTCGTGCACCGTCGCCGACGCTGCAGCAGACACGAGCGGGACGGTCCACTCGGTCTCGAAGAGCGTCGATCCCGGCGCACCCGACCGCGTCGCCGAGGAGTTCCTGCTCGAGCCCGGGGAACCGGGCGACGATCCGGAACGTGACGGCGACCGTGAACTGACGGAGATTTTCTCCTACGGCTCGAGTTCCGTCTACCGCTTCGGCCGCGACCTCGGCTGTGGCTGTCCCTGCGAGATCGTCGAGGGGTTCGACTGTCCCGTCGTCGACGTGCGCGCGAACGGATCGTCGCTGTACATCACGTTTCACGCCCCGGACATGCAGGGGCTGCAGGCGATCATCGGCGAACTCCAGGAGCAGTGTTCGACCATCGACGTCCAGCGGCTGCTCCAGTCCCAGCAGGACCACAGCGAACAGAACCTGGTGTTCGTCGACCGAAGCACGCTGACCGCGCGCCAGCTCGAGGTACTCGAGACGGCCCACCGGATGGGGTACTTCGAACACCCGAAGCGGGCGAACGCCGGCGAGGTTGCCGACGAACTCGGGATTACGGGTACGACCTTCACGGAACATCTCGCCGCGGCACAGACGAAACTCCTGGACGCGATTCTCGACCACGACGGAGGCGGTCGATAGTTCATGGTTCAAGAACTCTTCGGGAACTACTGGTTTCCGGAACCGAACCGCAATCCTATATATAACGGACGAACAGCTATGAACGTAGCCAGCCTACGTCTCCACCGGACCCGAACGAGCACGCCAGATCGAACACGAATTCCGACATGAGCAGATACGAATTCACCTGCCCGGAGTGCGGGCAAGAAATCGAAGTCAATGATTCGATGCGGGAAGCGACCCTGAACCACGGTTGTCCCGTCTGTGGTGCCGAAGTGTCGCCGGCCGACTTCGCCGGTAAACAGCAGACGAACTAGTCGGCCGTCCGGTAACTCTCCGGGGTCGGTCTCCGTTCCCGTTTCCCGTCTCCCGTCTCTGACAGTCTCCTCTTCCGATCGCGTTCGATCCTCGACGTACCGCAGGACGGACGAGAGTTCGGCTTCGTCCAGTTTCCGATCCTCGCGGTCGTCCCCTCGGAACTCGGCCTACTTCTCTCGGTCGACGACCGTCCGCCGTCCCTCGAGCGTCTCGGGAGAGAGTCGATAGAGTTCGATATCGAGTTCGTCTTTCCCCTGTGCCCAGATCTCGAACAGCGGCCGTCTCGCGTCACCGTACTGGGCGATCTGGTCCGGCGTCAGCTCCCCCGGGGCGATGTTCTCGAGGGTTCCTTTGCCGATCACGCTCCGGTAAGTCGACTCGGCCTCGTCGTAGATGACGAGTCGGCTCTCGGGCGTCGAGTCGAGGAACTCCCGCTTCTCGCTGTCCGGGGTCGAGACGAGTCGCATGTAGAAGTCCTGGTTCTCCTCGTCGTACCCGTACGAGATCGGGATGGAGTAAGGTTCGTTATCGCGCGCAAGGGAGAGGACGCCGGTCTCGTGCCGACTCAGAAAGTCGTCGATCTCCGCGTCGGTCATTTCGGTTTCTTGGTCGATGGCCATCGTCTCAGTGCTTTGCCAAAGGTGAAACATGATCTTTATAGTTTTGACCTTCCCTCGCAGCGTCGTCCGCCGAGTTCGCACTGCGAGCTTCGAAAACAGCGGCGTCCGCGCGGACCGTTCGTCGAACGCTGGCGGCGAGTCACGGAAGGTCGTACGGATTGCTGCCGATGTCCCGGCACAACTGCCGCCCGGGTCGCGGGTGCGCCGGAACTGACGGACAGTAACCCGTAGCAGTCGCTAGTCGGCGTCGGTATCTGGGGCGTCGACCCCCACGAGCACCGGCTCGCGGATCTCGAGGGAGGTCTCGAACTCGTCCTCGCGGTCGGCGCGACGGCCGAGACGCAGGAGTTGCTCCTCGTGGGCGCGCCGAACCGCGGCGCGTTCGCGCCGCTCGAAGCCGAGTTCCTCACCGACGGTCTCCCAGTGGCCCCACTCGACGAGGAACGCCTCGAGTCCGCCGTCACCGTTTTCGGTGCCGGGACCGGCGTACACCCGTTCGTACTCCGGCCGATACTCCTCCAGGTCGGCCTCGAGGGCGGTCTGTGCTCGTTCGACGAGGTCCGGCAGACGGTCGGCGGGGACGCTCGCCTTCGCGGCGGTGAGCATGAGGACCTGCCCGTCGATGGGGACGTCGCTCACGATTACCCACCCGCCCGCATCGCCTTCTGTGCGAAGTCGTCGACGAGCGACTCGAGAGCGTCCTCGTCGCCCTCGAAGACGACGGTGATCTCGGTCAGCGACAGGGAGGGACCGATCTCGACGGTATCGCTCGAGAACGTGGCCGTCCACTCCCCGTCCTCGTCCGCGACCGTGTCGTCGGCCACTCGTTCGCCGCCCAGGTTCGTCAGGTATCGCACCGCGAGGCGCTCGGAAATCCCGCGAAAGGAGCGCTCGACGCGAGTCGTCATACCCGCCTTTGGGTTTCCGCGAGTAAATTCGTTCGCAAGGAGGTTAGCTACGTCCCCGATCTCTCACGCGATCGGCAGGCCGGTGCCGGCCGCGAGCGCCCGGAACGCGACCACCGAGAGCACGCCGGCACAGAGGGCAAACAGGATGTTCTCGGTGCGCCACATGACCCCGAGCACGACGGCGGCCGCCGCCCACTCGGGCGGCCCGCCCGCGGCGAGTTCCGGCCCGAGCAGGGCAATTACGATCGCGCCGGGGAGTACGGAGAGACCGGCCTCGAGTCGGTCGCCCAGTTCGACCTGTCGGACGAGCCAGATACCGCCGACTTTCGTGAGGACCGTGACGGCGGCCATCGCGAGGATGACGGCGACGACGGACGGATCCAGCGACAGGGCGCCGTCAGTCATCGTACCGGATCACCTCGACGGCCGCGGCGACCAGTCCGCCCAGCAGGATGTACCACCGGCCCGGGAGGAACTCGGCGGCGACGACGGCGGTCCCGAGCGCGACGACCCAGGGAACGAGCGTCGACCGCCCCTCCCACAACTCGGCCGCGAGCGCGACGAAGACGGCCGCGAGGATGAAGTCGAACCCGTACCGCGTGGGATCGCCGACGAGTTCGCCGGCGACCGCGCCGAGGATCGTCGCGCCGACCCAGAAGAGCCAGATCGCGATCCCGCTCCCCAGCAGGAACGCACCCCGTGCGTTCCCGGCCCGCAGGTCCCGCATCGTCAGCGCCCAGTTCTCGTCGGCCATGAAGTAGAGACTCCCGTAGACTTTCGCGGGAGAGAGCCGCTCGAACCACGGCTGCAGCGCCGCCCCCATCAGCGAGTACCGAAGGTTGATCGCGAACACGGTGAAGACGATGGTCGCGGCCGGGAGCGGATCGGCCCACAGTTCCACGGCGACGATCTGGGACGCGCCCGCGAGGACGGTCCCGCTCATCAACGCCGCTTCGGCGACGCTCAGCCCGACCTGGCTGGCAAGCACGCCGAAAGCGATGCCGTAGCCGCCGACCCCGAGTGCGACCGGAAGGCAGTTGAGAAAGCCGGCCCGGAGCCCGTCCCGCCCGAACGTGATGTGGGCGGGATCGGGGTCGGGGTCGGGGTCGGAACCGGGACCGGGACCGGGACCGACCTCACGTTCGAGTTCGGCCCCCGAATCGACGGCGGTCGCGGGATCGAGCCCCTCGCCGCCGTCGCGAGCGTCTTCATCGGTCCGGCTCGGCCGCTCGAGGTCGTCGGACGATTCGCCAGGTTCGGAGTCGAGATCCATCGAGGGTCTAGGTCACCCTCCTGCGCTCGAGGCGTAAATCGTTCCCGAAACCGCCGGCGGGCGAGGGGGAGACGTCGGCCGCGGCCCCGGTCAGCGCCCGTCGCAGCCGCCTGCAACCGGCGGGAACACCGACACGACGTCGCCGTCCTCGAGTTCCGTCTCGGGACCCTCCATGTGGGTCACGTCGCGGCCGTTCTTGAGCACGCTCAACTGGCCCCGGATCGCGCCGTCGCTGAGCAGTTGCCCCTCTAGCCCCTCGTACTCCGACTCGAGTGTCGCGAGCACCTCGCCGACGGTCACGTCCCCGCCGAACTCCCGCGTGTGTTCCTTCTGGCCGACGGCCTCGCGAAAGGTCGCGAAGAATCGCAGGTCGATCTCCATAGATGAGGGTCGTCGTCAGTCGACATAATACGGACGGTCAGCGACGGGGCTACGACGCGGACGCGGCCGGCGAGGTAGTATAGGAGATCGACTCCACCTCCGCGCGCTCGAGGGCGTCGTCGATCGCGTTCGCACCGATCTCGACCGCCCGGTCGGCGTCGTCGGCCGTAACCGTCACCGTGACCGCGAACCCGACGGTGACGGTATAGGGATCGAAGGGACCGGCCGGGTGCTCGTACACTTCGGCGCCGTCGACCGTCCAGTCGGCGATCGTTCCCTCGTCGGTCAGTCCCTCGAGCGTCTCGGTCAGTTCCGCGGTCGCCTCGTCGCGGGCGGTCGTATCGCTTCCCTCGTGTAGCGTGACGAGGGTGGTTCCCTCGCGTGAGACGGCAAACTCCGTGTCGCGCTCCATACCGTTCACTGACACTGAACGGATTTGAACCCTTGGGAGGAAATCGCGCGGTGTGAATCCACACGGCCCCCGAGCGACCACGCGAGTGTCGGCCGTCGACTTATCGGTCCCTATACCGGATTCGAACTCGAGAATGACTCGTACTCGTGAGCGGCGCCAGGAGCGATCGACGCGTCGACGACTGCTCGGGACCGCGGGCGGGGTGCTGTCGACGGTCGTCCTCGCCGGCTGTGGCGGTCCGGGTGAAGAGGGCGGCGGCGAGGACGACGGGGTCCAGCCCGAAGGCGAGGAAGGAGAGACCGAATCCGAGGAAGGTACCGGCAACGGTCAGGGCATGGCCGAAGAGGAAGAAGAGGAAGACGCCGGAATGGGCGAAGACGAGGAGGACGACGAGGACGACAGCTAGGCGCCCTGGGGAGAGAATCGGCGGGACGATCCGCCTTCGTACCGCTTTTCGGAGGAACGTCGCGGTCCGTTCCTGGCCCTGTCCTGTTCTCGTTCTCGAGCCGATACCGACCCGTCGCCCATCCAATGGATCGCCTCGAAAATCCGTCCGGATCGGGATCGCCTACGGCGCCGTAACGACCGCGTACACGGTTCGATAGAACGTATATGGCGCCCCTTCTCGTGTATGTCGCCACTTACAGACACGGTAGGGTCGATGATTATGTCGGCGGGTACGCGACCGTACTCGCTCGAGTCCGATGCGAGACGTGTGCCCCGTATGCGACGTGGTGACCGCAGCCCGACCGCCGTTCGGACGGTCCCGATTTCAGTCTCGAGGGTCGGTTGCGTCGGGGTCCCTGAGTGGTCGATCCCGGAGCTGGTGCTGTCGGCGTCGGTTCTCCTGTCCCGACCCTCGAAAACGGCGCCCGGAGCGATGCTATACGTCGACGTACTGGTCGACCCACTCCTGGCGACGCTGTAGAACGCGACGGCCTTTCGGCGTGAGCGCGTAGTAGTTCGTCCGCCGGTCGAGTTGCCCCTTCTCGACGAGTTCCTTCTCGACGAGCGTGTCGAGATTCGGATACAGCCGGCCGTGGGTTACCGGTTGGTCGATGTATCGATTGATGTCGTCGAGAATCTCCTGTCCGGACGGTCGATCTTTGCCTGCGATGACGTACAGCAAGTCACGCTGAAACCCTGTTAGCTGGTCCATGGATCACTCTCTGAATATCGACGTTCATCGATTCGTGGCTTTGTTATAGAGCTGATACGACGCTCGTGTTGCTCGGAACGCGGCACGTAGGCCCAGAACGGGCTCCTTGGGACGACCGAAAGGGGGCTCGAACCGGGACGGGGCGCTTTTCACGAGCCCCGTTCTACGGCGGGTATGAGCGACCGACTCGCCTGGGAAACCGGGGACCGACGAGTAGCGTACACGTGTCCCGGCTTCGACGTCGTTAACGAATCCGTTCGGCTTCCGGACGGGACCGAAACCGAGTTCGATTACGTCTCCGAACCGGCGAGCGTCTGCGTGTTGCCCTTTACGCCCGACGGCGACGTCGTCTGCATCGAGGAGTGGCGACAGGCCGTCGACCGCGTCAGTCACGGCCTGCCGGTCGGCGGCGTCGAACCCGCCGACGACGACCTCGAGGCCGCGGCCCACCGCGAACTCGCCGAGGAGACGGGTCACGAGGCCGAGCGACTGGAGCCGCTCGTGACCGTCGAACCCGCGAACGGCATCGCCGACTCCGTCATGCACTTCTTCGTCGCGTCCGGCTGTCGACCGACCGCCGAGCAGGACTTAGATCACAACGAGAGCATCCGCGTCCGGCAACGGGCGTTCGACGACCTCCTCGCGGCGGTACGCGACGGCGAGATTCGCGACGGGCGGACGGTGCTCGCCGTGGCGTACTATCGGCTGCTCGAGGAGTAGCGACCGGAAAAGAAAATTCGGGATCGGTCGGGTCAGCCCCCGGTCGGCGGGTGCCCGCCGACCGCTCGCCCGGAGGTGGACTTCGGATCGATGTGAGGGACCGGCAGTTCAGTGGTCGTCGGCTACGTCGGGAGGGCGATCGAGGGTTCTTCGTCGTCCGTGGCGTCTTCGTCGCCGTCGGTACCGGTGTCGGTCTCGTTCCCGCCTTCGCTTTCGTCCGTCTCGTCGCCGGCGAGTTGCTCGAGCTCCTGGGTGTCCTCGAGGGTGACCGTCGCGGCGTTGGCGTCTTCGATCGAGATCGACGTCGCGGACGCCTGTGAGACGGTTTCGCCGTCCTGGCCGGTATCGGTCTCGGTGTCGGCGTCAGCGTCGTCGGTCGCCTCCTCGTCTTCCTGGGTCCCGGCGTCGGTTTCGTTCCCGTCTTCGGTTTCCGTTTCGTTGGTCTCCTCTGTCTCCTGGGCGTCTTCGCCGTCTTCGGCTTCCTCCAGCGAGTCGATCGTCATCGACTCGATCGTGATCTCCTCGACGTCGAACTGCTCGATGGTGAGTTCGCCTATCTCCTCGCTGGTCGTTTCGTTGTCCTCGGTTTCGTCGGCTTGATCGGCGCCGGCGTCTTCGTCGGTTTCGTTCCCGTTTTCGGTCTCCTGGGTGTTTTCCTCGGTTTCGTCGGTTCCGTCCTCCTCGTCGCCGCCGTCGAACAGCCCGCTGATGAAGTCGCCGATCTGACTCAAGAGCCCGCCGTCCTCGACCTCGAGATCGTCGATGGTCATCTGCTCGACATCCATCGTCTCGATGGTGAGTTCCTCGACGGTGAGTTCGTCCGCGTCCTCGTCGATCAGGTCTTGACCGTCAGTGGCGCCGGCCTCGGCGGTTTCGTCGTCCGCACCGTTGGTTTCGTCGGTTTCGTCGGTTTCGTCGGTTTCGTCCATCCCGCCCTCTTCCTCCGTGTCGTCGCCTTCGTCCATCTCGTCGACGCCGCCGTCGTCCAGCTCGAGTTCCTCGATCGAGACGTTCTGGAACTCGAGTTCTTCGATCTCGATGTTCGAGAACGTCACGTCCTGGGCGGTCTCGTTGCCGTCCGTTTCGTTGCCGTCCTCGGTGGCGTTTACGTCGTCATCGGCGGTCTCGTTCTGGTCCTCCTGATCGATCTCCTCCTGAAGGTCCTCGGACTGGACCTCGAACTCCTCGACGTTGAGTTCCTCGATGGTGACGTTCTCGACCGTCACGTCCTCGAGTTCGAGTGTCCCGACCTGTACGTTCTCGAGTGTCGCGCTCGTGCTCATGTCTCCGGCATCGTCCGTCGTCCCCGTGGTCGCACCGGCGAGGGCAGGCCCCGACAGCGCAACCGCGAGTGCGACGAACAGGACGCCGAGTTTCTGTGGTCGTGAAACCATGCGCTGGGGGCTACAGCCGTCTCCCGGCTAAAACGAGCCGACCGTTTCGGGATTAGCTCGCGGATTCGAGGCGACCTCTCGGAGAAACCGCAAGTTGGAATCGCGGCGCGGATCCTAATCAGCCGTTCATACTCTCGAGATCGATGATCGTCACGGTCTCCGATACGAACCGGAATATCGCCCGGAATCGGGGTTGTGCTTGCGCTCGCCGCCGCATTATCGCATCGGTCGAAGAACGAGGGTTTACCGCCGTTTACGATCGGCCGCTCGAGTCCCGAAGCCGTCCCCGAGGTGAAAGCGAGCGACGAGAAGAGGTGGCCTCGTCGCGGCCGCCCACCGGCTAATGCGCTGTCTCGTTATACGTCTCCGGACGAACCCGTCCGACGCTTCTGTACGGGATCTCCGATCGGACGGCGCTCGAGCGAACGGAAAAGCGGGTCGTCCGGCAGGTCGGCCTGCTCCGGCGACGGACGGACGCCGGCGTGTGCGGGTTAGTTCAGGATGCCGACGGTCAGTCCGTCGTCATCGTCGTTTTCGTCGTCTGCGTCGTCATCGTCGGCATCATCGTCCGTGTTTTCAAGACCCTCCGCGTCCCCGACGGTGAACGACTCGGCGGTCGCGTCGCCGACGTCGATCGAGGTGGCGGACGCCTGGGTGACGGTCTCTCCGTCGCCCTCGTCTTCGCCGTCTCGGTCTTCCTCGTCAACCTCGTCCGTTCCTTCGGTTTCGTCGTCGACCCCGTTCTCGCCCGTCTCGCCCGTCTCGTCGGACTCGTCGTCCTCGAGGGCGTCTGCTTCGTCCTGGACGACGCCGTTCTCCTCGTCCTCGGCCTCGAGTTCGTCGTCTTCGGCGTCGACCGACTCGACGGTCATCGAATCGATCGTGACCTCCTCGACGTCGAACTGCTCGATGGTGAGTTCCTCGAGGCGTTCCTCTCCAGTGTCGCTCTCGTTGTCTTCGTTCTCCTCGGTCTCGTCGTCTTCGGGTGCGTCCTCGGTATCGAGTTCGTTCCCGGCTTCTTCGTCGCTCTCGTTGTCTTCGTCGCTCTCGTTGTCTTCGTTCTCCTCGGTTTCGTCGCTCGTCTCGTTGGTGTCTTCGGCCTCGTCGCTCCCGTCGTCTTCGACGGTCAACTCGTCGATCGTCAACTGATCGACGTCCATGGACTCGATCGTGAGCTCCTCGACGGTGACATCGTCGGCGTCCTCGTCGATCAACTCGAGTTCGTCGTCGGTCCCGGATTCGTTTTCGTCGTTTTCGTCGTCTTCGTCGTTTTCGTCGACGCCGTTCTCGCCGTCCATCTCGTCGGCGTCATCGTCTTCAGCCATCTCGTCTCCCGCCATCCCGTCGTCCGTTTCGTTCTCCTCGAGTTCGAGTTCCTCGAGGGTCACGTTCTCGAGTTCGAGGTGTTCGACCTCGATGTCGGAGAGGGTGACCTGCGTGTCGTCGCTCTCGTTATCGCTCTCGCCGTCGTCGGTGTCGTTGTCGCTCTCGCCGTCGTCGGACTCACCGTCCGCAACCCCGTCACCGTCGTCGACGAGTTTCCGAAGTTCGTCCTCGTCAGCGTCGAGTTCTTCGACGTTCAGCTCCTCGATCGTCGCGTTCTCGACGGTGACGTTGTCGAGTTCCAGTGTGTCTACCTGTACGCCTTCGAGCGTCGCGCCCATGTCTCCGGAGTCGTCGGATGTGGACGTCGCACCTGCCAGGGCCGGTCCCGACAGGGCAATCATCATCGCGATCACGACGACTCCGAGTGTCTGTGGTCGTGAAACCATGCAGGCCGAACTACCGGCAGTCCCGGAGTAAAGCGGAGCGACTGTTACGGGATTATCCCAGGGACAACTTCCGGGAGAACGGCGGCGAGAAACGGTAATACCGGCTTCACGCCGTCGGATATCGTCACACTCATTGGGTTCGATAGAACGGGGGGTCCTCGAGCGGAATTCGCCTTCTGCTTGCGTTCGCTGCCGGGTATCCGCCTTACGGAGAACGGAACCCTTACCGCCGTGGTCGGTAATACACGCTCGATGCGCGAGTGCTTCGAACTCAGGGACGTCGACGTCGGCGGACGGATCGGCGAACTCACCGTCCCCAGAGCCGACGTCACGGTCGAAACCCCGGCCCTCCTGCCGGTGATCAACCCCAATCTGGACACGATCAGTCCCCGCCGACTCGCCGAGGAGTTCGGCGCGGAGATCCTCATCACCAACTCCTACATCATCCACGGCACGGAGGACGTCCGCGAGCAAGCCCTCGAAGAGGGGCTCCACGACATGCTCGATTTCCCGGGCGCGATCATGACCGACTCCGGCTCCTTCCAGCTCTCGGAGTACGGCGACATCGACGTCACGACCGAGGAGATCCTCGAGTTCCAGCGCGAGATCGGCTCGGACATCGGGACGCCCGTCGACATCCCGACGCCGCCGGACGTCTCCCGCGAGCGCGCGACGGAGGAACTCGAGACGACCCAGGAGCGACTCGAGGTCGCCGAGGGGGTCGACACCGGCGACATGCTCGTCTCCGCGCCGGTCCAGGGGTCGACCTACCCGGACCTGCGCGAGGAGGCGGGTCGCCACGCCGACGCCACGGATCTGGACGTCTTCCCCGTCGGTGCGGTCGTCCCACTGATGAACGACTATCGGTACGACGACATGGTCGACGTCGTCGCCGCCGCGAAACGCGGGCTGGGCGCGGACGCGCCGGTTCACCTCTTCGGCGCGGGCCACCCCATGATGTTCGCGCTCGGGGTTGCGATGGGCTGTGACCTGTTCGACTCCGCCGCCTACGCCCTCTACGCGCGCGACGACCGCTATCTGACCGTCCGCGGGACCCGACAGCTCGAGGACCTCGAGTACTTCCCGTGTTCCTGTCCCGTCTGTGCCGAGCACTCGCCCGACGACCTCCGTGCGCTGTCCGACCGGGACCGCGAGGAGGAACTGGCCGCCCACAACCTCCACGTCACCTTCGAGGAGATCCGCCGGATCAAACAGGCGATCCGTTCGGGGAACCTCCTCGAGCTGGTCGAACAGCGCGCCCGCGCCCACCCGGCGATGCTCGACGGCTACCGGGCGCTGCTCGACCACGCGGACCAGCTCGAGTCCTCCGATCCCGTCTCCAAGGGTTCGTTCTTCTATACGTCCCACGAGAGCGCGCGCCGCCCCGAAGTGGTGCGCCACCACGAGCGCCTCGAGCGCCTCGCAGTACCGGACTCGCTGTTCCTCACCGAGGGCGAGCCGGCCGGCGGCGACGAGTTCGACGCGTCCTGGCGCGTCGAGCCCCCCTTCGGACCGTTCCCCCGGGCGCTCTCGAAGAGCTACCCGCTGACGGCCGAAGTGCCGGAGCGGACCGACCGCGCGGCCCTCGAGGCCGCCGCGGAGGGCGTCGCCCGCCTGGTCGCGGCCAATCCCGGGACCGAGGTGACGCTCGGCCACCGCGGCTGGCCCGCGGGCGTACTCGAGGCCGTGCCGGAGGACGTCGACCTGGTCGACCTGACGGCCGGGGGAGACTGATCCCGATTCCGTCGAACCACAACAGCAAAGGGGCGAGCCTCCCCGATTCGGAACATGCTCGGGGTAGCGTCGCTCGCGCTCGGCGGGATCGTGCTGGTGTTGTTCGCCGCGTGGATCGTCGGCCGACTCCGCGGCCGACTGGCAGGATCGGCGGATCGCCGGGAGTCCTACGAGCGCCACCGCGAGGCCCAGGGGCGGGAGCCGCCGGTCGACCTCGGCGACGTCGAACGCGTCGCCGTCGAGGAGTTCACCGAACACCACTCCGGCGAACGACAGGCCGTCGCGAAGGTCGAGGGGTTCGTCGTCTTCGTCGAGGACCTCCCCCGGGACCTCGAGGTCGGCGACGTGATCGAAATCGAGATCCTCTCGTTCAACCGCGGACACACGTCCGCGACCGCACGATATCGCGGCCGAGCGTAGCTTTCGTTTTTCACCCCGACACCGAGACGAACGTCGCCCCGATCACCACGAGAACGGCCGCGGCGACCACCCGCCAGCTGACCCGCTCGAGGTGACTCGGGAGCAACAGGATCGAGAGGACGACGACCAGCAGCGGCGTCAGCTGGAGGAACGGCATGACGATCACTACGGGCGCGACCTCGAGGGCGGCGAAGTACGCGAGGAAGCCGACGGTCGTGGCGATCCCGGCCCCGACGTACCACCGCACTTCCGGGCCGGAGCGGCGCACGCGCCGGACCGACTCGCCGACCCCGAGGTAGCCGACGAAGCCGACGGTCGCGGTCCCGGCCATGACGACGATCCCGGGCAGTACGGCCGTGCCGTCGGCCAGCCCGATCGAGACGAAGATCGGTTCGATCCCGATCGAGACGGCCGCCACGAGCGGCAGGAGAAGCGTCGCACCGACCTCCCGGAGCGACCGGTCCGGACCCGTCGACGCGGCGGTGTCCCAGGAGACGACGGCCAGGCCGGCGACGATCAGGACGATGCCGGCGAGGTGGACGCCGGTCAGCCGCTCCCCGAGGAAGGCCACGGCAAAGACCGTCGCGAAGAAGACGTTCGAGGCGACGATCGGCGAGGTCAGGTTCGCGCCGATCGCCTTGATGCTCCGGAACATCGCCACTCGAGCGACGAACATCCCTGCGACGCCGGCCGCGGCAAACGAGAGCGCGGAAACGGGGGTGTACAGGTCGACGTAGGGCGGCGGATACAGCACCAAAAGCGGCGGGACGAGCAGCGCGACGTTACATAGCAGGACGACCAACACGGCGTCGATCACGTCGCCGTCCTCGGTCCCCAGGCGAACGCAGAGGAACTGGCCCGCGAAGCCGACGGCACCGACGGTCGCGAGCGCGATCCCCAGCGCCGATTCGGAGAGGCCGACCTCGAGGCCCGCCAGCGCGGGCGTCGTCGGGATCGACGCGAGGGGACGGGGGAGTAGCATGGTCCCCGGTTTCGATGCTGGGGAAATAACCGCTCCGGAACCGGCACCGGGCCGACACCGAACCACTCTCACACCGGGTTCACACCGGCCCGGCGACGGCCGACCGACAGCCTCTTTCGCTCGCCACCACCCATATCTGGTATGACCGAGCACTTCGAAGTACACGAGCGCGACGGGGCCGCCCGCGTCGGCGAGTTGCGACTCGCCGACTCCCGGACGACCCCCGCGCTCGTCGACGACCTCCTCGAGGATGCGGGCTCGCTCTGGTCGAGCGACCGCGACGTCCCCGAGGGCGACGAGTCGACACTCACCGTCCTCCCCCACCGGGCGTTCCCCGGCGGCACCGCCGAGGAGGTCCAGGAGTCGTTCGCGGTCGACTATCCCGACGTCGACTTCCCGAGCGTCGCCGTCGTCTCGAGCGATCACGTCGAGGCGCAGGGAACGGACGCCTACGCCGTCTCGGACGTGCAGTCGATCACGGGCCACGGCGCGGCCCTGGTCGAGGCCGTCGTGAACGTCCGCGAGTCGATCCCGGCCGACACCGCCCTGCTGTTCTCGGGCGTGGCGACGCCCCGGAACGTCGCGCTGCTGGCGTACGCTGGCGTCGACCTCTTCGACGCGACCGCGGCCGTCGTCAAGGGGACCGAAGGACGGTATCTCACCACGGACGAGGCGTACTTCCTCGAGGACCTCGAGGAGTTGCCCTGCTCCTGTCCGGCCTGCCGGCAACCGCGCGAGGAGTTCACCCGCGAGGACTGCGCCGAACACAACCGCCACGCCCTCGAGTCCGAACTGGCGATCGTTCGCCGACGGATCCGGGACGGCCGCCTGCGGGACTACCTCGAGGGCCAGGCCCGCCACGACCAGTGGCTCACCGCCGCCATGCGCGAACTCGACGACCAGTGGGGCTACCTCGAGGAGCGCACCCCCATCCTCAGGGACGCCCAGATTTCGGCAGCGACCGAGGACACCATGCGCCGCGTCGAGATCCAGCGGTTCGCCGACCGCGTGACGACGCGATATCGCAACCGGTTCTCGAACCCGCTCGTGCTCGTCCCCTGTTCGGCGACCAAACCCTACAGCGAGTCCCAGAGTCACCGCCAGTTCCACGACGTCATCCAGTGGCGCGCCCACCTCGTCTCGATGACCTCCCCGATCGGCGTGGTTCCCCAGGAACTCGAGACCACGTACCCGGCCCAGCACTACGACACCGTCGTCACCGGCCGCTGGTCCGAGGACGAGAAGGAGTTCGTCAGCGAGGTGCTGCGTCGCTACCTCGAGCGCAACGCCGACACCTATCCCTACGTCGTCGCGCACGTCCCCGACGAGGGGTACCGCGACATCGTCGAGCGGGTCGAGGAGTCGTGGGAAGGGGACGACGACCTCGACGTCACCTACACCGTCCCCGAGGGCGGCCACCCTACCGACGACGAGTCCCTCTCGAACCTGGGCGATGCGCTGTCGGGCGAACTCAAGTACTCCAAGCGTGAGCGCGAGCACAACACCGTCCGCGCCATCGCGGACTACCTGCTCGGCGACGGCGCGGGTGACGACCTCTTCGGGGACGTTCGGACGACCAGCCGCTACCCCAAGATCCAGGTTCGCGACCGAGAGGAGACGCAACTGGCGACGATGGTACCCCAGTACGGGACGCTCTCCTTTACGCTCGAGGGGGCGAAACGCTGGGTCGACAGCGACGCGCCGGTCAAGCGGGTCGAGATCGACGGCTTCGTGCCCCACGGCAGCGTCCTCGCGCCGGGCGTCGTCGACGCCGACGAAGACATTCGGGTGGGCGACGAGGTCGTCGTCGAAGGCCCGAACGCCTTCGCCGTGGGCCGCGCCGAGATGTTCGGCCGGGAGATGGCCGAGAGCACGCGCGGCGTCGCCTGTCAGGTCCGCCACGTCGAGGAGAAGTAGTACCGCTACGGGCCCGAACACTCCTTGAGCAGGTGTTCGCGGTACGTCGCCGCCGGCACCTCCTCGCCACAGACCGCACACTCACGGCGCTCGGTTCGGCGTCGATCGATCGGATCGTCGTTCGTCTCGCCGTTCGCATCGGTTTCCGCGTTTTTCGTCGCCGTCCCGGCGATCGTGTCCGTTCCGGGGCCGGTGTTCGGGTCCGCGTTCGCACCTTTTCCCTCGTCCTCGTCCTCGTCCTCGAGTTCGCGTTCGCGTTCCCGCTCGCGTTCGCTTTCGTCTCCACCCTCGAGTACACGGTCCTCGGTTCCACCCTCGTCTCCAGTCACGGGTCGTCGTTCGCGCTCTTCCCTCCTCGACGCTTCGCCTGGCGGACGAGGAGAACCGCCTCGGACAGGCGACGTCACGACCGGTTCGCGGCGTCGGTGCGGGCGTTCCGGCGGTCACTCTCGAGGCGGTCCCGTCTTCTCCCCGTCCGGCCCGGATGGATCCGCTCGACCGAACCGGGCGGTTCGGCCTCGAGACGCCGCCAGTCTCGGGATCCGACCGGTCCGGGGCCGCGATATACCGGCGAATCGCGTATTCGTTTTATCTCCTCACGAAGCCTACAGTACTCGATGAATTCGATTACACCTGACACTGACACTGACGTTGACGTCGACGTTTCGAACGGCTACTCCCTCTCGCGCGGGTGGCGGACGCTCGCGATCGCGGGCGGGGTCGTCGCGCTCCTCGGTCTCGTCGCCATGGCCTTCCCGCTCGCGACCGGAATCTCGCTGGCGGTCGGACTCGGCGCACTCCTAGTCGTCAGCGGCGTGGTCCACGGCGTACACGCCGTCACCGCACGCGGATGGGGCGGGTCGCTCTGGCAGATCGCGCTCGCCGTCGTCTCGGTATTCGCCGGGATCGTCGTGCTCGCGAACCCGATCGTCGGGCTCACGAGCCTCACGCTCCTGCTGGTCGCGTACCTGCTGGTCGACGGGGTCGCCGAACTGTGGATGGCGATGCGGCTGAGCGACCAACCCGGACGGCTCTCGATCGCAGCCAGCGGGGGTCTCTCGCTCGTCCTCGCCGGCCTCCTCTGGGCCGGCTTCCCGGCGGCCACGTCGTGGGCGATCGGTCTCCTCGTGGGCGTCGCCCTCTTCGCGACCGGCGTCTCGATGAGCGTCGTGGCGGTTTCGGGCCGCCGCACCGACGAACCGACCCCGCCCGCGGGCGAACCGCGCGGCGCGTAAGCTGTTTTTTAGCGATTCGAATCGTCTCCCTCTTCCCGAGCGACCGCTCCAGGTCGAACGACTGTTCGTTCGAGTTTCGACCGCCGCCGTGGACCGTACGACCGTCGACCTCGCGTCCGTCGGCTGGACTGCGATCGATGCGCCCGCTGATGGCGCGAAACGCCGGGGTCGACGGCCGGCCGGAGACGGTCACTCCTCGCCGAGCACCGAATCGAAGAACTTCCGCTCGGCCGTCCGGAGGTGCTGGTTGAACGTCGCGGGCGAGATACCCAGCCGGTCGGCGATCTCCTCGCCGGTGCTATCGCGAGGCCAGTCGAAGTAGCCCGCGAAGTAGGCCGTCTCGAGGGCCGCCCGCTGTTTCTCCGTGAGGTCGCCCTCGAGAACGGTCGTCGGGTTCGAGTCCGTGTGGTCGCCCCGTTCGGTGGTCCGCTGGGCGAGGTAGGTCGCGTCGGGGCGCTGGTCTTTGATGAGTTCGATCAACTGGCGGGTGTCCCGGCCGCGGGGGAGTTCGACGATGAACCGGAACTCCCCGTCCTCGATGGTGGCGGACTTGATGCGTCCGCCGTAGGTCGCGATGGTGTCGAAAAGCTCGACGGCGGCCGGCGAGAGCAGTTCGAACTCGAACTCGTCGCGCCTGACCGAGAGGAATCGGACGTCCTCGATCCCGTTCGTCTCCTCGACGGCCTCCTGGAACCGCTCCTCGGAAACGCCCTCGGCCGATCCGTAGGCCAGCAGCGTATCGTCACCGTGGACGAGCTGTTCGAACTCGACCCGACACGACTCCGTCGCCGAGAGCTCGACCACCTCCTCGGCCATCCCTTCGATTCGGAACTCGAGTTCGATGACGGCGTCGCTGACGAGCGCGTCGCGGCGTTCGATGGCCGTGATCGCGTGGGCGACGACGTCCCCGATCCGCGAAAGGATCGTCGTGACCGGACTCGTGAAGGCGCGACGCGACGCCGAGTAGACCAGTAACACGCCATAGACGAGGTCCTCGTGGATGATCGGAATCCCGGCGACGGAGCGGAACCCCCGTTTGCGGGCTTCCGCTCGCCAGGGTTCGAATTCGGGGTCGGTCTCGACGTCGTTGCACACCTGTACTTCCCCGGTACGGATCGCCTGCCCCGCCGGTCCCTTGCCGACGTCCGCCCCGTCGTCGGTGCTCATCTCGACGGACTCGAGGTAGCCGTCCTCCTCGCCGGCCGCCGCCTTCGGAACGATGTTGTCGCTCCCGGGGTTGACCGCCCCCATCCACGCGAAGTGGTAGGCGTCGTCCGCGACGAGCCGGTCACAGACCTCCTGTTCGAGTTCCGCCCGGGTCTCGGTCGTGATCACCGCGTGGGTGATGTCGTGACCGATCCGATTGAGACGGTTGAGCGTCTCGAGTTGCTCGCGCTGGCGGCGGCGTTCGCGCTCCTGGAGCGCCCGTTCGATCGCGTGGTGAATCGTTCGCACCAGGAGTTCGCTCGTTACTTCGTCTTTCACGAGGAAGTCCTGGGCACCGCGCTGGATCGCCTGGACGCCGACTCCCTGATCCCGGACTCCAGTCAACACCACGATCGGCGTCGTGTCGGCCTCGTCGTCGACGGTATCGAGCGTCTCGAGACCGCTGCTGTCCGGCAGGTTGAGGTCGAGCAACACCACGTCGACCGTCTCGTTCTCGAGTGTCTCGAGGCCGTCCTCGAGTCGACTTTCGCGGGTGATCTGGGGTTTCGTTCCGGAGGTCTCGGTCGGATCGATCCGCCGTGTGAGTTCCTCCGTGTCCCGGAGCATCTCCTCGATGAGCCGCGCGTCGCCGGGGTTGTCCTCGATAAGGAGGATCTCGAGGGTCTCGTCGCGTCCCTGGGAGTCGTCCCGTTCTCGAACGCGGTCGGCTTCCGCTCCGTCTCGGTCCCCATCTCGATCTCCGTCTCGGTCGTCCGTCGCTGTACCTCGATCGCGTTCGATCGGTGTGTCGGGTTCGCTCATGATTCGTCGACCTCCGAAGGCAGGTGGACGACCGTGAACCAGAACTCCTCGAAGGCACGGATCGTCTCGATGAACTCGTCAGGATCGACCGGCTTCGTCAGGTAAGCGTTCGCGTGGAGTTCGTACGAGCGGACGATGTCTTCCTCCGCCCGGGAACTCGTCAACACGATCACCGGGATCGTACGAAGCTCCGGATCGTCCTTGAGCTCCGTCAGGACCTCCTCCCCGCTCGCCCGCGGCAGATTGAGATCGAGCAACACGAGATCCGGCCGCGGCGCGTCCTCGTACTCGCCGCGTTGCTCGAGGAACTCGAGGGCTTCGGCACCGTCGGAGACGACGTAGAGATCGCTCTCGATCCGGGCCGCTTCGAACGCTTCCCGGGTCAGCCGGACGTCTCCGGGGTTGTCCTCGACCAACAGGATCCGTGCCGGCTCGGGACCACTCGAGTGCATCTCTGTCATCCTATCTCGTCTCGTCCGTCGTTGATTCTCGGTGCCCGGTTCCGTTACGCTTTCCGCTTTCACTCCCGCGACCGCCGCTGTGTTTCCGTCTGCGTTTCCGTCTCTGTCTCCGGTTTCGTTCGTGTCGGCGGCCGGTACGCCTCTCGGATGCCACGTCACCCGCTCTCCCTGCCGATCCGGTCATCGACCGCGCCGTCTCGCCGGAGCGGGACTCCGCCGTGGCGGGCAACCGAACGGTAAACGTCGACCCCTCGCCGGGTTCGGAGTCGACCCAGATGTCGCCGTCGTGGCGTTCGACGATGCGCTGACAGAGCGCGAGTCCGATCCCGGTTCCCGAGTACTCGTCGACGGTGTGGAGCCGATCGAACACCCGGAAGATCCGCTCCGCGTCGTCGGGATCGATGCCGATCCCCTCGTCCCGGACCGAGATTTCCCACACGTCGCCGTCCCGTTTGGATTCGGATTCCGGTTCGAGTTCGGCGAACACGGTCACCTCCGGGGGCTCGTCGTCGGCGTAGGTGAGCGCGTTGTCGATCAAGTTCTGGAACAGCTGCCGGAGCTGGTCGGGATCGCCGTAGACCGTCGGCAGCGATTCGACCGTGACCTCGGCCCCCGTCTCCGCGATTCGCACCTCGAGGTCGGCGAGTACGTCCTCGAGGACGGCGTCGACGTCGACCGGCTCGAACGGGTCTCCCTGTGTGTCGACCCGAGAGTACGCGAGGAGGCCGTCGATCATCTCCTGCATCCGTTCGGCACCGTCCACGGCGAACTCGATAAACTCTCTGCCGTCCTCGTCGAGTTCGTCCGCGTACCGCCGTTCGACCAGCGTCAGGTAGCTCGAGACCATCCGCAGCGGTTCCTGGAGGTCGTGGGAGGCAGCGTAGGCGAACTGTTCGAGCCGTTCGTTCGACTCCTCGAGATCCGCGACCAGCGACTCGAGCTGGCGCTGTCTGTTCCGCCGTGCGGTGATGTCACGGCCGATCCCCGTCAGGACCTGCTCGCCGTCGGGGTTCTCGAGGGCGCTCGCGACGAACTCGTAGGGGATTCGCTCGCCGGCTTTCGTCACGAGTTCCGCTTCGACGCGCGCATGCCCCGTCTCGAAGATCTCCTCGATCGCAGCCGCGATCGCCTCCCTGTCCTCGCCCTCGAAGAGCTCTAGCGCGTTCATCGCGTCGACTTCGGCGTCCGTGTAGCCGGTCACCGCCGGCAGGCTCTCGTTCCAGCGGCGGAAACTGCCGTCCTCGTCGAGCACGTAGAACACGTCGTCGATCGCGTCCAGTACGTCGTCGGTGTACTGCTTGAGCTGCTCGAGACGCCGTTCCCGGTCCCGGAGTTTGCGCTCGGTTTCCTTGCGTTCGGTCACGTCCTGGGACATGCCCATCGCCGCGACGACCTCGCCGTTCGCGTCCCGAACCGGCGTGAAGTGGAACTGGTAGGTTCTGTCGTCTATCACCTGCTCGAAGGACGCGCGTTGCCCCTCGAGGGCGGCCTCGTAGTTGGGAACGACCACGTCCGCGATGGCCGGGGGGAGTGCCTGGTCGAGTGGCTTCCCTTCGAGTTCCCGCCCTTCGATGTCGGTGCTCCCTTCCAGAGTCCCGCCGAAGGTGACGTACCGGAGGTCGCGATTGACCAGCGCGACGGCCCCGTTCGGGAAGTTCTCGATCAGCGTCCGGTACCGGCGTTCGCTCTCCTCGAGCTGGCGCTGTCGGCGTCGGCGCTCGAGTTCGTGGCTGACCCACTGCGAGGCGAGTTCGACGAAGGAGCGTTCGGCGGGCGTGAACGGGTCCGATCGCGGCGCTTCACTCTCGAAACAGAGCGTACCGAAGAGTTCGTCGTCGACGGTGATCCGACTGCCGACGTAGGAGTCGACGCCCCACGTCTCGTAGGTGTCCGCGTCGATCGGTCCTTCGGTGCCATCGGCCCCGTCCGGGCCGGTCGGATCGTCCGTGAACGCGAGCAGCCCGTCGCCCTCGACCGTCCGCTGGCAGTACGTGTCCGACAGCGGCATCTCCGTCCCGGGCTGGAGGCGGTCGTCCTCGCTTACTGCGTGGGTGACCTCGAACCGGTCCCCCTCCTCGTCGGCCATCGCCAGGTAGCCGGCCTCGAGGCCGAGCCGGTTCCGGCCGAGTTCGAGCAACTCCCGGAGCTTCTCGTCGAAGGACCGTTCGCTGTCGGCGGTGATCTCGTAGAGCCGTTGCAGCGTCCGGTTGTTCTCGCGCAACTCCTGTTGGGTCTTCTTGCGTTCGGTGACGTCGCGGAAGTACACGGAAAGGCCGCTCTCGGAGGGGTAGGCGTGGACCTCGAACCAGGTCGACAGCGGCGGGAAGTACTCCTCGAAGGACGTCGATTCCTGTTCGGCCATCGCGCGTCGGTACTCCCGTTCGAACGTGGAGTCGACGGCCGCCGGGAACGCCTCCCAGAGGTTCCTGCCGATCAATCCCTCTCCGTCGGGATCGATCAACTCCCGGGCGCGATCGTTGACGTAAGTGAACCGCCACTCCTCGTCGAGCCCGAAGAAGGCGTCCGTAATCCGGTCGAAGGTGGTCTCGAGTTCGCTCTCGAGGCGCCGCTCGTCGGTGACGTCCTCGAAGGCAGAGACGACGGCGGTGATCCCATCGTCGTCACGTTCGGAGACCGGGACGGCGTTCTCGATGATCCAGACCCGTTCCCCGTCGGGCCGTCGGATGCCGAACTCCGCGTCGTACACCGGTTCCCCCGTCTCGAGCACCCGGCTGAACGGCAGGCGTTCGCTCGAGAGGGGCTGCCCGTCGGGGTCGACGGTGTCCCACCGTGGGTCACCGTGCCCCATCGTGGTGAGTTCGCCCCGGTCCCGGCCGGTGATTTCCTCGGCACGTTCGTTCACGCGCAGGATCTCCCCGTCGGGATCGGCGACGATGACGCCGACCGGGCTGGCCGTCATGAGCCGGTCGGCGAGGGCGGCCGGATCGGTCCCCTCCGCTCCGGGCTCGCCCATCTCGTCCGATTTCGGTTCCGGCATCGGTTCCGATTCCGCTTTCGGCTCGGAGCCGGCGTCGGACGCCTCTCCGTCTTCCGCTCGCGGGCGATTCGATCCGCCGTAAGTGTCGATCGCCGATCCAAGCAGGTCGGCGACGTTTCGCAGGAACGCTCGGTCCTCCTCCTCGAGTGGCCGGGTATCGCTCGAGAACGCTCCAAGCACGCCCCAGGGATCGTGATCGCCCTCGTTCGAGCCGCCGAAGACGGGAACCGTCGTTGCGCTCGCGATTCCGTGGCGCTCGAGCAGGTTCGACCGGGCGACCCGGTCTTTGGCGGTGATATCGTCGACGGCGACCCCATCGCCAGTCTCGGCCGTGTGTCCGACGACTCCGCCGTCTCCGTCGGCCGGGAGCGTCGCGGAGCCGAGGGCGCTGGCGTCCCAGCCGACGCCATGACGGAGGGTCGCGACTCGGTTCGTTCGTCCCCCCTGCTTTCCCGGCTCGTGAACGACGAAGAGACCGCAGTACTCGACCGGAACCACGTCCCGAACGGCGTCGACGGTCTCGGAGCACAGCGACTCGAGATCGGTCGACTCGAGTGCCAGTTGCCCTAACTCCGTGAGAACGTTTCGCTGACCGCCCCGACGGTCGCCGGTCGAGTCTTCGCCCGGGTCGGAGACATCCATTCTTCGACTGCTATCCACAAGTCGATTCTCGAGTATAAATGTAGTGCTCGAATCACCAGTTTTCGCCTCTCTCACACGCTCCTGACAGTGTTCACGCCGAACACGCTACCGATCGGGGCGCCCCCGGTCGAAGGGTCTGGGTGCCGTGACTGGAATCGGCGTTGAAATTGCGATCAGGGTAACTCGTCGGCGTCGACCCCGGAGTCGGACCCACCTTCCGAGTCGGCGTCGATGGTCGCGTCCTCGTCGACCACCCGGTACGTCCGGCCGCGGCGCTTCCCGACTGCCTCGATCAGGTCGTAGTGGACCATCTTCGTCAGGTAGTTGCGAAGCGTTCGCTCGGTCTTCGGGTCGTCGACCCGTCGCTCGTACTCCGCGTAGAGGTCGCCCGGCTCGATCTCGCCCTCCGCTGCGATGACGTCGTACAGCACCCGTTGATCCTCGATCAGCCCCTGAATCGTCTTGCGCCTGATCGCCGTCCTGGCGTCGGGAATCGCCGTCCTGACGGTTTCGGCGTCGATCGACCCCTGGCCACGCCGTTCGGCCCTGTGGGCGGCCGAACGGAGGATCCCGATTCCCACTCGTGCGTCCCCCGAGGCCGCGTCGGCGATCCGTCGGAGCTGGTCGGCGGTGACTGCGTCGGGCTCGAGGGCCTCGTCCGCGCGGTTCGAGAGGATCGCGGCGAGTTCGTCGGTCCCGTAGCGATCGAGCCGTACTCGGGTTCCGGCCCGGAGTCTGGATCGGACACGGTCGTCGAATCCGGCGAACAGTTCCTCCTCGCGGTTGGCGATCAACACGACCGAGACGTGGGGCAACCGGTGGAGGTCGTACAGCGCAGCCGTCTCCTCGAGTTGGTCGACCTCGTCGAGGACGACGACGAGGGGGTTGTCGTCCGCGTCGGCGAGTTTCCCGAACAGTTCGTCTTTCGGGGTCGACCGGTGGACGTCGATCGCCCGTCCGATCTCCGAGAGGACGCCGTAGAGGACGCGAAACCTAGTGTACTCCTGCCAGCAGTTGACGTAGGCGACACGCACGTCGGGTTCCTGTTCGCGCAACTGGGCGAGCGTGTACCGGGCGATGCAGGTCTTCCCCACGCCCGTCGGGCCGAAGAGGAAGGCGGGTTCCGGCCGCCGATCGTACAACAGCGGCTCCAGGGTTTCCGAAAGGAGGTTCACCTCGTCGTGGCGATGAACCACCTCGCTGGGGACGAAGTCCTCGCGCAGGACGCGGTCGTCGACGATCACAGCGGTCCGGTTATACGTCGACTGTAGTAAACGATGGCCTCCCCTTTCCGAAAGTTCCGATACTTCCGTTTATTCCCCTCCCCACTCGAGGGCCGCCTCGAGGTCGTCGAAGCTCTCGACTTCGGCTCCGTCGATGTCCATTCGGGATTTGACGCCATCGCTGTGATCCCGTCGGACACGAACCCGACACTATCGACATCCGTGTACGCCCCGTTTGCGGACCACTCGTTGGCCGTGTACTCCTGCGTTTCCTTCGGCAGGCTCGTCTCGTTACCGAAGACCGCGACCGTCGCTTCGATGTCCAACCATCTCTCGCTCCCGAGTGTTCGCTCGCCGCCTCGAGCGTTTCGTCCGCAAAGCCTTGCCATCCGTTCATAAACCAGATCCCGACACCATCGCCGTTCTCGAACTCCCATTCCCATCGGCTCGGGTCCGGTATCTCGTTCCTTTGTGATGCTTGGCTACCAGTCCCCGTCATCGCATAGCTGCCCTTGCCAACACAGGGGGTGTTGGTGGTGTGATCTCGAGTCGCCGGCGGTGCATCGACTGTCACTGACGAATTCGGTCTCGCTGGAGTCGACGCTGCCTGCAACGAGACAATTTCATATAGTCATATGTGATTTATGATCCTGTCTGAGTGTACCGTCGGGACGAAACCCCTGCGAATCGGATCGCCCAAGTCCGGAGCACAGCCAGCGGGTCCACAGACCAGTGTCGACCAGGTGCTGCACAGTCACACCCCACGTCTCGAGTGACACCAGCGCTTATCCGGAGTTACTGTAAAATCGCCCGATTCAGACCAGTCGGACTCCTCACGAGTGTGCGCTCAGAATTGCGTCTACCCGGCTTCGTGAACCGCCTCGAGGTCAAGCCCGGAGGCGGCCCGTTTTTAGGATCTGCTCCGTTCGTGAGGAATCTTCCTCGTTCGTCGTCCGGGTATCGTCCTCCCGGGCTGTCGAAGCCCACCCAGACTGGATCGGTGCTACCACCGTCACCCGTTCGGCGGGACTGCTCGCGGACGTCCTTCGGCTAGTCCCGCGTGGTGTCTGCTGTCGACTCGAGGTCTCGGCCCCGGGGATACAGTCGGACTTTGTACCGGACTCGGGCCGCTAACGCTCATAGTTCCTTGCGTGCGCGGACGACAGTCGGTCCGAACCGAACCACGACGGTTCGGACCGGTTTCCGGAAAGGGGGGCTCGAGTGTCGGTGCAACCCACGTTCCGGAGGGCAACTGCTGAGGTGTTGCTTTCGAGAGGCCATGGCCTCCGTTCTGCCTTGGTCGTCGATAACCGATCACCCTGCTCCGGGGGATTCGATCGCGTCGTTACGGACTAACCGTCCACGATCACCCGAACACACGACGGCTGTAGGATCCGTGTGTAACTCGGGGCAGTTGATCCGGCCTGAAATATTCCGGTGGCCATCCCTCCGGAATCGGCCTCACGCCAGCGAATAAACTCTATAGCGCGATACAAAATTGTAGAACTGATGTTGCGTCGAGTCGAGCGTGACGGGGGCTACCGATCGAGTCGAGGATAACGGGAGGTGTCGTCGTCTGCCCCAATTACGAAAGAATTGATTGTTTATTGGGTGTGGTAGTATCTGATTGAGGTCATGATTGGTTTTTGGCCAGAAATACGATTCTTTCAATCAGATGGCCAGAATATTGATGCATTCTTGCTCGAGTCTGATTAACGGACCGTTATGAATAGTGTGGACATGCACCGATCGAGAACGACGGGTCCGGGATCGATCGAACGATGACCGACTGCTGGAATCGTCGTGGATACCTTGGTGCGGTCGGCGGAACTGCGCTCTCGGTTTCGGCCGGGTGTCTCACGACCGATACGGACGATCGAGCGGAGAGTCGCCCACGGCTTTCCGAGCGCACTCTTCGGTATGGAATCGTGTTGCCGCTGTCGGGCGAACTCGAGCAAGCTGGACAAGCGCTGTTGAACGGGGTGACGCTGCCCGCGGCGGAACTGGATGCCGCATCCGCGGAGATCGACCTCGAGCACGAGGTCGCCGATTCGGAGACGTCGCCGGTGAGCGCGGTCGACGCTGCGGGGGCATTGATCGACGATGGCGTGCCCGCGATCGTCGGCGCAGCGGCCTCGGACGTAACGCTGCAGATGATCCAGCGGGCAACGATCCCGTCGGATGTCGTCTCCTGCTCGCCCGCGAGTACGACGCCGACGCTGTCGATCGTGAACGATCGGGGCTACTCGTTTCGGACGGCACCGGTCGACTCGTTGCAGGCGGTGATCGCTGCTCGACTCGCCGTCGCCGAACACGGGGCAAGCACCGCGGCGACGCTCTACACGTCGGGCGACTACGGTCGACAGCTCTCGGGCGCGTTTTCGGCGTCGTTCGACGGCGAGATTCAGCGTCAGGTGTCGTTCGCTTCCGGGTCCGGGAATGACGGATACGCCGAGCCGCTGGAAACGGCGCTTGCCGACGATCCGGACGTACTCTTCCTGATCAGCTATCCCGAAAGCGGGGTCCCGCTGCTCGAGGAGTACTACGCCGACCACGCGGGCGACGAGACGTTATTCGTCAGCGACGGGTTGCAAAACGAGGCGGTCCTCGAGGGTGTCGGGGACCGGATCGACGCGTACGGAACCGCGCCGACCTCGAGCGGGCCCGGACAGGCGGAGTTCCAGTCGCTGTACCGCGAGGAGTACGACGCCGATCCGGGACTGTTCGCCGCGAACTGTTACGACGCCGCAGCGTCGGTTCTGCTGGCAAACGCCGCGGCCGGCGAGAACGACGGACCGGCGATCGCCGACCGGATGCGGGAGGTAACGACCGGTGAGGGGACGGAGATTCTCCCCGGCGACCTCGCTGACGGGATCGAACGCGCGGCTGCCGGCGAACCGGTCCACTACCGCGGTGCGGCGGGCGAAATCGAGTTCGACGAGAACGGGGACGGTGGCTCGGTCGAGTACGAGTACTTCACCTTCGCCGACGAGGCAATCGAGGTGCTGGACGAGTTGACGCCGACGGAGGTGTCACCATGACTTCCGACACGGACGGCGGCACCGAAGAGACGGTCGCCCAGCAGACAGCGGATTCGGGCGGCGGGGTCGTTCGGCGGCTGGTACCCGACTTCGTCCGGCGAAGCTACCGGGCGAAGTTCGTGATCACGATTCTCGCTGTGTTGATCGTCATCTCACTGGTCGGCGGAATCGGCTACGTCGAGGCCGAACGGACCGTCGAGACCGACGCGGAGCAGCAACTGACGGCGACGGTCGACATGCACGCGGACTCGATCGACGAGTGGATGATCTCGATGGAGTCGCATACCCGGTCGCTCTCGTCGAATCCTGCGCTCGCGGGAACCGACGCCGAGACGGCAGAGGCTCACGTCGTTCAGGAACAGGCGAAACTTCCCGTCGACGTTCGTGCGGTTCACGTCGTCGATACGAACGACGGACAGGTCTTGACGAGTACGAACGGCGAGTTACGCGGCGCGTCGGTCGCCTCCCTCGACGAACCCTGGACGGAAATCGAACCCGGGGTCGATTTGACCGCGGCGAACGACGTCTGGCACTCGCCGACGGCGTACGCAGACGAGACAGTCGAGGACCAGGTCATCTCGTTTGCCAGCCCGGTCGAGGGCGACGAGGCGCGGATCGCGGTCGTCGTCGGGACGATCGAGTACCGAGTCGACGGCCTTCGGCAGTTACACGACGATCAGGAGACGATGATCGTCGACACCGACGGCGAGACCGTCCTCGCGAGCGACGACCTTCGCGGCGAGATCGATCGGGACGTCGTCGCGGACCTGGGTAATACCCGCGACGGAACTGCGTTCGAGCGTGACGACGATTCCGACGTCGTCGCCGCCTACGCCGCGACCGGGAACGACGACTGGGTGGCGGTAACGACCGTGCCAGCCGAGCAGGCGTTCGCGGCGAGCAACGCCGTCGGCTGGACCCTGCTGTCGGTGATCGGCACGGGGCTCGTTGCCCTGCTGGCCGCCGGTTTCGTGCTCGCTCGCCAGACCGTCACTCCCCTCGAGGATCTCCGGAACCGGGCACGGCGGATGGAAGAAGGCGACCGTAATGTCGATCTCGATAGCGACCGGATCGACGAAGTCGGCAGGCTCTACCGGGCGTTCGACGAGATGCGGTCCTCGCTCGACGCACAGATCACTGCCGCCGAGGAGGCCAAAGAGGAAGCCGAGACGTCCCAGCGGGAGGCCGAACAGGCCCAGGCCGAGGCCGAGACCGCCCGTGAAGAAGCCGAAGCCGAGCGCGAGCGAATCGCTTCGGTGATGGACGAACTCCAGCGAGTGGCCGATCAGTACGGCGATACCATGCGTGCCGCCGCTGACGGCGACCTCACCGTTCGTGCGACCGTCGACACCGACAACGAGCAGATGCGTGAGATCGGCGAGGAGTTCAACGCGATGCTCGGGGAACTCGAGGACGCCGTCGGCGAGGTCAAGCGGTTCGCAACCGACGTTGCCGCGGCGAGCGAACAGGTCACGGCCTCGAGCGAGGAGGTGAAGACGGCGAGCGAGCAGGTGTCGGAGTCGGTACAGGAGATTTCCGACGTCGCAGAGCGCCAGAGCGAGCGACTCGGGACGATCCAGACGGAGATGTCTGGGCTCTCGGCGAGTACCGAAGAGATCGCGTCGACAGCCAGCGAGGTCGCACGCGTCGCGGAACGGACCGTCGATTCGAGCGAGCGTGGCCGTGGGGCGGCCCAGGACGCGATCGACGAGATGAGCGATGTCGAGGCCGAGGCCGAGCGAGCGGTCGAGGCGATCCGTTCGCTCGAGACGGAGGTCGAACGGATCGACGAACTGGTCGAGGCCATCTCCGACGTGGCGGACCAGACGAGTTTGCTCGCGCTCAACGCGTCGATCGAAGCCGCAGGGGCGGGGAACGAAGGCGATGGGTTCGCCGTCGTCGCCAACGAGGTCAAATCGCTCTCGGCCGACGCCAAAGAGGCAGCGGCGGAGATCGAAGAACGAATCGAGACGATCCGCGAGCGGACCGACGAATCCGTCGACGTCGTCGAGGCGACCAGCGAGAGTGTCCGAGAGGGAACCGAGGCCGTCGAACCCGCCGTCGAGGCCCTCGAAGAGATCACGACCTACGCCGAGGAGACCAGCGATGGCGTCCAGGAGATTTCCGCCGCGACGGACGACCAGGCCGACTCCGCAGAGGAGGTCGTGACTGCCGTCGACGACGTCGCGGCCTCGAGCGAGGAGTCGGCGGCCGAGGCTGGAAACGTCTCCGCAGCGGCCGAAGAACAGACTGCGTCGCTAACCGAGGTGTCCGAAAGCGTCGGCGGGCTCGCGGACCAGGCTGCGGCTCTTTCGGACCGCCTCGAGCGGTTCGAGACGGATCGCGAGCCGACTGGGATGGAGGGGACTGCACAGGACCGTCCGGCGGTCGACCCCTCCCGGTAGATCGGACCGAGAACCGAGCGCTGTCTCGGTTTCGCGTTTCGACCCGATATTTTCCGACAGCTACTGGATAGTCGGCCCTGACAGGCAACGTACTACACCTGCTGCCGTTGACAGTTGCGAGATCACTGTCGCCGACGGATAGGTTCTCCTCGAGGACAACGGGTACAACACGAGGCCCACGGGGCACAGTCCCCGACGATTCGTTCGCGACGAGGCGATGCTGGCGGCGAGGCTGGTGTCGTAGCCGTAGTTTCTTGCCGCTTCGAGACGTAGGTCCGGTATGGACGAACTTTCACTCGGCGTACCCAAACCGGTACTCGATCGACTCCCGGAAGACGACGACACTGCCGCGGCCGACATGCAGGAGGCCGTTGCCGGCTGGGAACAGCGTCTGAACCGCGCCATCGAGGAAGCCGAGGACGACCGCGAGGCGGCCGCGCAGATTCTCGAGGCCGTCGATCGATTCGAGGAGCGATACGAGACCTACGACGAACTGGTGCCGGAACTACGCGCGTGGGGGCAGTCGCCGATCTACGCGATCGCATGGCGAACGCTGTACGCCGACGTGATCGCCCAGCTCTACGAACACGAGGAGCTGGCGGAACACCTCGAGCGCGAGCGGAACATGCGGCTGGTCGACGACGGCATTCGACTGCAGGACCTCTAGTGGCGGTCTAGGGCCGAACTGCGGGACGGGATCCGGTGGTGGGGTTCGACTCGACCCGTCGTCGACGTCCGGGTACTAATACGCGAGCGACTCGACCAGTCGCGCCAGTGTCTCGAGGTCGTACTGGCCCGGCGCGGTCGCGTTTTCCGGATCGACGGGTGCGTAGCCGATTCTGGAGCCGTACACCGGCGCGACTGCGCGAGTGTGACTGCCGGCGTCACCCATCGCCATCGTCGCGACCGTCTTCCCGTCGGCAGTCAACCGGTGGGTCGCCGACAGTACGGCGAGCGCGTCGCTTCGATCGTGTGCGGTGACGGCGAGCTTGCCGACGTCGGCGCGCTCACAGGCCTCCGTGAGGGTCTCGACCATCGCCGCCTCGTCGGGGGTCCCATCGAAGTCGTGGGCGGAGGCGACGACCGAAACCGCCGGTTCGCGCTCTCTCACCGTCTCGAGGAGGTCGTCGGCGTCGCCCAGTCGGATCGCCGCGAGTTCGACGTCGATCGCCTCGACGGCCGCGAACCCGCTGGCTTCGGCCAGCGCCTTGAGCCGGGCGTCCTCGTCGTCGCTTGCCTCTCCGCCTTCCCAGTCGGCGCGGTTCGTCGCCAGGATCGGCAGGTCGCCATCGTAGGCCGCGAGCGCAGCCAGCGGGTCGTCCGCGAGATCCATCCGGAACTCGAGGGCGTCGGCGTGTTCGCGGGCGGCGGGCTCCTCGGCGAGGTCGGCGGTCGAGGCGGTCAGGACGAACGAGTCGAACTCCATACTGTCGACGTGGCCGAGGGGGAGAAAAACGGTGTCGTTCCGGCGAACGTCGCGACCGTTAGGCCAGACCGAGGGTCTCCTCGGCCTCGAGGAGTTCGTGGTAGCGGTTGCGGATCGTGACCTCGGAGATGTCGGCGACGTCGGAGACGGCGGCCTGGGTCGTCTTCTCGTTGGTCAGCAGTGCGGCGGCGTAGACCGCGGCGGCGGCGAGGCCGACCGGCGACTTGCCGCTGTGGACGCCCTTCTCCTTGGCGTTCTGCAGAAGCGCGCGGGCGCGGTGTTCGGCCTCGTCGGAGAGGTCGAGCCCGGAGGCGAACCGCGGGACGTAGCTCTCGGGGTCGGCCGGCTGGACCTCGAGGCCGAGTTCGCGGACGACGTAGCGGTACGTGCGGGCGATCTCGTTTTTCTCGACGCGGGAGACGTCGGCGATCTCGTCGAGCGAGCGGGGGACGCCGGCCTGGCGGGCGGCGGCGTAGACGCAGGCGGTCGAGACGCCTTCGATGGAGCGGCCCGGCAGCAGATCCTCGTCGAGCGCGCGCCGATAGATGACGGAGGCGGTCTCGCGGACGTTGTTCGGGAGCCCCAGGGCGGAGGCCATGCGGTCGATCTCGCCGAGTGCCTGCTTCAGGTTACGCTCCTTGGAGTCGCGGGTGCGGAACCGCTCGTTCCACTTGCGCAGGCGCTGCATCTTCTCGCGCTGGCGCGACCCCAGCGAGTTCCCGTAGGCGTCCTTGTTGCGCCAGTCGATGTTCGTCGAGAGCCCCTTGTCGTGCATCGTGTTCGTCGTGGGCGCTCCCACGCGGGACTTCTCGTTCTTCTCGGCGGCGTCGAACGCGCGCCACTCGGGGCCGCGGTCGACGGAGTCCTCCTCCACGACGAGGCCACAGTCCTCACAGACGGTTTCGCCGTGTTCGTCGTCGACGACGAGGTTGCCCGCACACTCGGGACAGACCAGGTCGGTGTCTTCGTTCTCGGTCTCGGTCGTCTCCTCGGTCGTTTCGTGTTCGCTACGCCGTACTCTCGTGTTCGATTGTGCGTTGGTCATACGATGGCAAGTGCTGTCCGGACGAACGGATCGCAAAAGCCCGGACGGATTCGTTACCTACTGCGTTCAGAGACTCGAGGTATAACGGTTTCGGAATCGTGGTCCGACAACACTCGAAAGGCGGTAATTCGTCCGTTCTGGCATGATCTATCAAAACATTCAAGCAGGAGAAACGGGCGGCCGGAAAGCGGTGTCTCCAAATCGCCCCCGTTCGAATCGCCGGGATACGTATGCACGTCGCAGTCGGGAGCACGAACCCGGTCAAGGTCGAGGCGGTCAAGCGTACCCTCGAGCGGTACGATCCGTCGGTCGAATCGGTCGCGGTCGACTCGGGCGTCCCGGAGCAGCCGTGGTCCATCGAGGAAACCGTCACCGGTGCGGAGAACCGCGCCCGAGCATCGCTGACGTCGACCGACGCCGATTACGGGATCGGACTCGAGGGCGGCGTCGCCCGCCTCGAGGGGGCTCCCGGCCTCTCGCTGATCATGTGGGCCGCCGTGACCGACGGCCGACGGACCGAACGCGGGGCCGGACCGACGTTGCGGCTTCCGGACGAAGTAGCGGACCGACTCGAGAACGGCGCCGAACTCGGCCCGGTGATGGACGACCTCCTCGGGACCGACGGCGTCGCCGAGTCTCAGGGCGCGGCAGGCGCCCTCACCGAGGGTCTGACGGATCGCACGCGAGCGCTGAGCGAGGCCGTGGCCTGCGCCTTCGGTCCGTTCCGGTCGGGCTACTACGACTAATCGGCCCGACACAAGCCGGCCTTGTGCCGTGAAACGGTTCGTCGTCCTGACTGTCGGCCGATCGTGTGCGTTAACCGGCCGTACCAACACGAGCTTTCGGTCGGAGTATTCCGCTATTACTCGGGCCCAAAATCGAAAGACAGCGGTCGGTTAACTGCACGTACCAAACCCCCTAAGGGCGTTCCCGGCATCCGTACGAGTATGAGCAGTGCAATGGCCCCCGACCTCACGTCCAAACAACAGCGCATTCTCCAGTACCTCCGGGAGAACGCCGCGACGAAAACCTACTTCAAATCCCGACTCATCGGGCAGGAGCTCGGAATGACGGCCAAGGAGGTCGGCTCGAACATCACCGCGCTGCAGGAAGGCGACTACGACATCGAGATCGAAAAGTGGGGCTACTCCTCGAGCACCACCTGGAAAGTAAACGCCTAGACCCAGCGACGCCGCCGTTCGTCCCCGTTTCCGTCGTCTCTGTTACTACGCTCGCCGCTCGAGGGACGCCACGAGCGGCCCCGACGTGTCCCCGGTCGAGTCCGCTGCCGTGGCTAGCCGATCGTCTGTACGCGCTCGAAAACAACCCGTAAGATGATCTTACGTCCGCAAGCGCTGGTCGCAACCGAGTGCTCAGTGCCCGTCGTACTCGAGGAACCGGTCCGCGTTCTCGGCGAGACGCGTCGCCCGGTCGCCGAAGGAGTCGGCGTAGCGGACGACCAGCAACAGGACGGTTTCGGGACGCTCGACGGCGTAGCCGTCCTCCCGGGAGAGCAGGCCCGCCTCTTCGAGTTCCCCGGCGTATTTGCTGACCGTCGGGGAGGAGACGTCGAGGGCGTCAGCGAGGGCGCCCGCCGACGCGTCGGGGTTCGAGAGTAGTTCGATCAGCATCCCTCGTGGTGTGTCCCTGCGGAGGTACCCCAGCGCCCGCTTCTCGAACTCGTCGAAGCGGCCGGCGGGGACGAACCGCTTGTAGTCGCCGTCGCTGTACCGCTCGACGGTGCTGCTCTCCTCGAGGCGGCGCAGGTGGTGCTGGGTCTCGCCGGTCCCCAGCTGGAGGTCGTCACGGATCTTCGAGAAGTGCGCACCGGGGGTCGTCGAGAGGTAGCCGGCGATCGCGTCCCGGGCAGCGCTGTCGCTTTCCCCGTCGGCGGCCGCGCGCTCGGCGAGTCCGGCGGCTCCGGCACCCGCCATCGAAGCGCTCGCTCCGAGGGCAGCGAACCGGCGGAGGGTCGCTCGCTTGTCGTCGTCGACCCCGTCGGGCGGTGTCATGTCGGTCTACCGTCCGCAAGGGGATCCGCCGTAAAACAGGTTTCGCTCCCCTTCGGTCACCGAAAGCTGAAAGTCACGGCTTCCGACGGTACGCTGGTTCGGGCGGCCGGTCAGCGATCACGATCAGTATCGGCGGGTCGAAACCGAATCCGGTTCCCCGGGGACGGCACGGATCGGGCCTCTCGAGAACGAGACGGCGGTTCGAGGTTCGAAACGGCCTCTCGAGGTCGTCAGTCGTCCTGGGACTCCTCGGCGGTCGGATCGGCTCCCTGGAAGTCCTGGTCCATCTCCTCGATCACTTCCTCGGGGTCGGTGATCTTCGCCGGATCTTCGCCTTCCTTGATCGCCTGGGCTTCCTGTTCCATCGCTTCGACGTCCATCTCGGCTTCCTGATCGATCTCGCCGATGATCTCGGCGATGTCGTCCAGGCCGATCAGTTCGCGGGTCTCCTCGTCGAAGTCGAGACTCTCGAGTTGATCGCCGTCCTCCTTGACGTCGCTACCCGAGAGGTGCTTGCCGTAGCGACCGACCATCGACGTGAGTTCCTGGGGCATGACGAACGTCGTGGACTCGCTCTGACCGATCTGCTCGAGTGTCTCCATGCCCTTGTCGATGACCGCGCGTTCGCCCATCGATTCGGCTGAGCGGGCACGCAGGACGGTCGAGATGGCGTCACCCTGCGCTTCCAGGATCTGGCTTTGCTTTTCACCCTGGGCGCGGATGATCTCGGACTGTTTGTCACCCTCGGCTTTCTCGACGGCACTGCGGCGTTCACCCTGTGCCTCGAGGATCATCGCGCGACGTTTACGCTCTGCGGAGGTCTGTTGCTCCATCGCGCGCTGGACGTCCTTCGAGGGGTTGACCTCGCGGACCTCGACGCTTTCCACTCGAATGCCCCACTCGTCGGTGGGTTCGTCGAGTTCCTGGCGGATCTTGGCGTTGATCTCCTGGCGCTTGTTGAGCGTGTCGTCGAGTTCCATGTCGCCCAGCACGGCACGCAGGGTAGTCTGGGCGAGGTTGGAGACGGCCTTCTTGTAGTCGTCGACCTCGAGGAACGCCTTCTTGGCGTCCATCACCTTGATGTAGACGACCGCGTCGGCCGTCACGGGCGAGTTGTCCCGCGTGATCGCTTCCTGCCGGGGGACGTCGAGCGTCTGTGTTCGCATGTCGAACCGGTAGGTGTTCGACACGAACGGCGGGACGAAGTTGATACCGGGCTCGAGTAGCTTCCGGTACTCACCGAAGACCGTCAGCGCACGCTTCTCGTAGGCGTCGACGATCTCGATCGCACTCAACAGGGCGGCGATCACGACCACGAGTACGAGGGCACCGACGAACAGCAGCGCACCGCCGGTTTGCATGGGGAGTGGTACGACCATGTTCCGCTCTTACGGCGGTGAGGGGAAAAACGTTCCCTTATTTCGTCGACATATGAGGGAGAGTGACGGGCGAGGGCAACGGGGTAGCGTCGGTCCCGCGGCGCTCAACTCGAGTTCTCCGTTTCGAACTCCGAGGCGCGATCGGGATCCCGTTCTCGCTCCCGGGTCGGCTCCCGACTCCGCTCTCGTGTCTGGACGTCGCCGTCCCCCGAATCCGCGTTCTCGTTCTCTTCGTCGGCTCGTGCGAGCGCACGGTCGATCTCGTCTTCGCCGATCGCGCCCAGCGATTCGACCGTGAGCACGTTCCCGCCGCCCGGATCCAGCACGATGATCTCTTCGCCCTCCTTGATCGTTCCGCTGGTAGTCCGTGCGCTGTAATACGGTGCGAAACCGCCCTCGTCGAGTTTCACTTCGCCGCCGCGGTTCGTGATGCGTTCGGTGGCGTAGCCGGTCGCACCCGCAAGCGAGTCCGAGTCGGACGTCTGGGCAGTTCCCTTCCCGCCGTAGAAGTCGAACTCGTTGTAAACGTACGCGGCGACGGCGCCGAACCCGAGCGTCAGCGCCGCCAGTACGAACAGGCTCACCGTCCCCGGGAGCGCCATGCCGATCAGGCCGGCGCCGACCAGTGCGACCCCGATCACGATGAGATGTGCGCCGGGCGAGAGGGCCTCGAGCACCATCAGTACGAGCCCCACCGACAAGAGCAAGAGCGGCACGTTCCCCAGGAAGGCCTCGAGCATACTCCATGGTAAGGGCTCTGCCCGATTAAAGGTTTACCGAGGGATGGGGATCGAATTTAGGGCCGCTCGCGGTTACTCGCGGTCCGAACCGTCTACGCCGTCCGCACCGTTCGTGATCGTCGTGTGCGCGCCGATCAGCGCCCCCGCGAGATCCAGGTCCTCGATGTGGGTCCCCTCGTCGATGATCGATCGCCGGATATCCCCGCTACGAACCGTCGCGTCTGGGAAGACCACCGCGTGATCGAGCCGGGTGTCCTCGAGGGTGACGTCCTCCATCACGTGGACGTTGTCGCCGATCGTCGCGCCCTCGACGGTCGCGGAGTCGGCGACCAGCGAGTCACCGTCTAGGTGCCAGGCGACGGCGTCGAGATAGCTCTCGGGGGTGCCGATGTCGTACCACGCGCCCTCGAACGTGTAGGCGTAGGTCGGCTCGCGGTTCTGGAGCCACTGGACGAACCAGCCGGGTTCGTCGGGGTTGTTCCCCTCCTCGAGATACGTCGGTAGCAGGGACAGCGAGTCCCGTGGGAACGCGTAGCAGGCGATCGAGACCAGCGTGCTCTTCGGATCGTCGGGTTTCTCCTGGAAGTCGACGACGCGGTCGCCCTCGAGGTCGACCAGCCCGTAGGACTTGGCCTTCTCGCGGGAGCCGACGTCGTAGGCCGCGAGCGTCGGGGCCTCGTGCTCTTCGAAGTAGTCGAGGAAGTCCGCCACGTCGAAACTGATCAGGTTGTCCCCGGCGATCACGAGCAGATCGTCGTCGATCCCTTCGCGGTCGATCAACTGGGCGAGCGCGCCGACGACGCCGAACTTCTCGTCCTCGTCGGTCGTCTCCTCGACCGAGAGCCGGGGTTTCTCGAACTCGCTGTCGGCCAGGTGGGCCTCGAAGTCGGCGGCGAACCGCTCGTTCGTGCTGACGTAGACCTCGTCGATCCGTTCGTCAGCCTCGAGTTCCGCGAAGATACGATCGACGACCGTCGAATCGCCGATCGGGAGGAACATCTTCGGCCGATGTTTCGTGATCGGCCACATCCGGGTCGCGTATCCGCCCGCAAGGACGACGGCCTTCATGACGTCGCGTTCGATGGGGCGATGTAAGTCACTTACCCTTTCGACGGGTTCACTCGAATCGCCGGACGAGCGGGCGATCCGTCGCCCATCGGGCCGTCCCGCAACCGACAGTATAAGTGCCAGACCGACCTTCGCTGTCACATGCGCGAGGCCGACCGAACGACCAGGCAACGACTCGCCGACGCGTTACGCGCCGAGCCAGCGACTCCGAGCGAACTCGCCGCCCGGTTCGACCTGACGCCCCACGCGGTGATCGGACACGTCGAACACGTCTCCCGGTCCGTCGACGGCGACGAACAACTGCTCGTCGCGCCGCCGACCTGTCGGGACTGCGAGTTCGACGACTTCGACGACCTCGTGAACCTCCCCTCCCGGTGTCCGTCCTGCAAGAGCGAATCGGTCGCGGAGCCGACGTTCACGATCGAGTGACGGGGGCACGGGCGGCGACCTCGAGGGGTCGTTCCCGCTCTCGCCGTTCCCGCTCTCGCCGTTCCCGCTCTCGCCGTTCCCGACCGAGCGATCCGCCGACCCACAGGTCAACCGTCCCGACAGTCGCCGGCAATAAACTCGGGTCGTTCCGACACCCATATTTACTGGGCAACCGTGAAATCGGTACGAACCCTCGAGTCGAACGGGGCGTGGTGGCCTCCTCGCGGCCGCTCTCGCTGATGTCGGCCGTCGCGTGTCCGAGGGCGAGACGGGAAACTACGAATGACTGCTACGTCTAACTCCGAGTTCGACTGTGCCGAGTTCGCACTGGCGCTGCTCGAGTGGCTCGACGACCGTTCGGACGACGAGGTCCCCGCCGAAGCCGGGACCGTCGACGACGCCCTCGAGTTGCTCGCCAGCGAACGGCGGCGGCTGTTCCTCCAGGTCATGCGGACCTACGGTGAAGCGATCACGCTCCCCGACGCGGCCGAGGAAGTCGCAGTGCGGGAGACCGGCGACGCCGTCCGCGAGCTATCGGCCGAACGCGTCGCCGACGTCTACATCTCGCTGTACCACGATCACCTCCCGCGGCTGGTCGACGCCGGGCTACTGGACTACGACCAGGAACGGGACCTCGTTTCGCCGGCGCGGCTCTAAGATCAGAACTCGACGTTCGACCGCGACGCTAGGTCGAATTCCTCGTTCTCGTCCTCGATCGGTCCCCTGCCGACGTAGGCGTAGTCGTCGTCGGTCAGGTAGACGTCGCCCTCGGAGACGGTCACCTCGAGTTCCGCCAGCGTCGCACCCTCGCAGGGACCGTAGGTGCAGTAGCCGGAGTCGGCCTCGAAGTACGCGCCGTGGTTCTCGCAGACTATTTCGCCGTTTCGCATCGCCGCGCCCGACCCCTTGTCGAGTTTGATGTGGGTGAAGTGCTGGCAGTAGTTGAGCCAGCAGGAGACGGACGGGTCTTCGCGCGTGCGTCGGTTCCCGTCTCCGCCGTCTCCGTCTTGTGCTGCCGTCGCCTCCGTTCCGTCCCGGACGAGGATGGCCTCCTGCCGGTCGTCGCGGTTGCCGTCGCCGTCGCCACCTTCGGGTTCGACCCGAAAGACAAGCGTCGACTCGGCGGGGACCTCCTCGAGCGGGGCGATCCGTGCCTCGGTGTCCATCGCCGCCCCGTTTCGGATCGGACCTGGTGAACGTTTCGGCTCGCGTTCGCCGCCGTGTCGCCCGTCCGGGCCGGAAGCGGAGTCGCGATCGGCGTCGGCCGTGCGTCTGACGGAGTTTTAACTCCGCGACCCCGCAACGGAGCGTATGAACTCCCTGCTCGTCTACGGGTCGTACGGCTACACCGGGCGGCTGATCGCCTCGGCGGCCGTCTCGCGGGGGTGGTCGCCGATCGTCGCGGGGCGCGATCGGCGCCGGATTCGCGACCAGGCGGAAACCCTGGGGCTGGAGTGGCGGGCGTTTTCGCTGGACGACGGTCGTGAGCGCGTCGCCGCCCTCGAGGACGTCGACGCCGTTCTCAACTGCGCGGGTCCGTTCGTCGACACCGCCGAACCGCTGGTCGAGGCCTGCCTCGAGACCGGAACGGACTACCTCGACGTCACCGGCGAGTTCTCCGTGTTCGAACGGCTCCGCCAGCGGGACCACCGCGCTCGCGAGGCCGGCGTCACGCTGCTGCCCGGCGTCGGGTTCGACGTCGTCCCCTCCGACTGTCTGGCGGCCCACCTCGCCGAGCGACTGCCGACTGCCGACCGGGTCGCGCTCGGGATCAAAAGCGGGAGTTCGCTCTCGCGGGGAACCGCCCGGACGGCTCTCGAGGGCCTGGGCGAGGGCGGCGTGATCCGCCGGAACGGTCGCCTCCTGCAGGTGCCGGCGGCGTACCGAACGCGCGAGATCGATTTCGGCAACGGGCCCGAACACGCGGTCACGATTCCGTTCGGCGACGTCGTCACCGCGGCCCACGGCACGAACCTGGACTCGGTCGAGGTCTACCTCGCCGCGCCGCCCTGGACGTCGCGGGCGCTGTCGGCCCTGGATTCGATGGGCCCTCTCTGTGACACCGGCCCCGTCGAACGGCTCCTCGAGCGGGCGGTCGACGCGGCGTTCGACGGGCCCGACGAGCGCGAACTCGCGACCGACCGGGCGGTCGTCTGGGGTGAGGTCGAGGACGACGTCGGACGGCGGGCCCGCGCTCGCCTCGAGACGCCGAACCCGTACGCGCTGACCGTCGAGACGGCGCTGGCGGCGAGCGAGCGCGTCCTCGAGCCCGCGGACTGCGGCGTCGACGCCGGCTTTCGGACCCCCGCTACGGCCTTCGGGAGCGACTTCGTCCTCGAGTTCGAGGGCACCAGCCTCGAGACCCTCGAGGAACCGGACCTCGAGCGAGGGTGTCACGAGGAGTCGGAACCGGCACCCTCCCGCGTCGCGTCCGACGGCTGAGGTCAGTCCTCGCCCGGCGTGGTCCCGCGTTCGTCCATCATCGACTGGGTGCGCTCGACCCAGCCGCCGCGGTAGAAGCCGACGACGACGTAGATCGTCGCCCACAGGTAGTAGACGACGATCGAGGCGTAGACGGCCGGGAGGCCGTAGCCGAGCCGGATCCCGAAGACGTACGAGACCCCAACCATCCCGAAGAACATGCCTGTGATCCTGCCGATAAAGGGCGTCGTCGTGTCGCTGCCGCTCGTGAGCGCGCCGGCCAGGACGACGTAGAGCACGGTCACGGGGGCAGCGACGGCGTAGGTCGCGGCGAAGGCGGCCGCGTACCCCCGCGTCGCCGGGTCGTCGGTGAAAAAGGAGACGAACCACTCGGCCCCGACGAAGAGGACCGCCCCGAGCGAGCCGACGGTCGCGACTCCAAGCGCCGCGGCCGCCCAGCCGTTGTACCGCGCCCCCGCCGGGTCGCCCTCGCCGAGGGTCTGCCCGACGACGATGCTCGTTCCCGTCCGGTAGCCCCGCGAGAGCGGCCCGGTGAGTTGCTGGTAGACGCGACGGCCGATCTGGTAGGCGGCGTTGACTTCCGTCCCGAAGAACAGCAGGATGGAGTTGAACGGGAACTCGAGGACGGTCGTCACCAGCCCCTCGACGATCCGCGGGGCGCTGATCGCGAGCAGTTGGCGGGTGATCGTCCACTCGGTCGGCCGGACGAAGCCGGCGGGGGTCCAGGCCCCGTAGATGGCGGCGGACAGCGCGACCGCGGAGAAGACGTTGCCGACGGCGGTCGCGATGCCGACGCCGACGATCTCGAGGGTCGGCGCGGGACCGAGCCCGAGCCCCAGGACGACCGTCCCGACGATGTTGAGGGCGTTCGAGACGCCGTTGACGTACATCGGCGTGCGCGTGTCGCCGGCCCCCTGGATCGACCGCGCGGCCACGAGCGCGACGTGGCGCGCGGGCGTCGTCGCGAAGATGATCGCCAGGTAGAGCCCACCCATGCGGGCGACCTCGGATTCCGCGCCGAGGACGGCGATGGCCCACCGCCCGAGACCGTAGCCGAAGATCACGAACGGGATTCCGGCGACCGCGCCGAGCAGTATCGCCTGCGTGATCGCCTCGTCCCTGTTTGCCGTCGCATCCGCGCCGGTGTCCTGGCTCGAGAGCGCGATGACGCCGCTGCCGAGCCCGAGCCCGATCCGTAGCGGCAGGCGGGCATAGAGGTCGGCGAGCCCGACGGCTGCGACGGCTGCGGGGGAGAACAGACCGGTGACGGCGACGTCGGTCGTCCGCATCAGCGTCCGGAGGAACTGCTCGACCATGACGGGCCAGGAGAGGTCGAGCACGCGCCGCCAGACGTCGACGAGCCGCCCTCGTTGCTCGGCGTCCACGACTGTCTCGTAGTCGCGCAGTCCCGGGCTTGAAGCTATGGAAGGCGGAACCCGTGGCCCGCTATCCTCCCCGTCGCGTCAGTCCCGGTAACAGGCGTCCTCGACGCGCTCGTCGTAGGCCCGCGAGAGCCGCTCGGTCACCGGGCCGGTGCCGATCGCGGCATCGTCGATCCGCTCGATCGGTCGCAGTTCCCACGTTCGGTTCGTCAGGAACGCCTCGTCGGCCGTGCGCACGTCCTCGAGATCGTAGCGGCCGGTCTCGACCTCGATCCCGGCCGCGTGGGCCGTCTCGAGGACGATTCCGCGGGTGATCCCCGGCAGGACGTCGCAGTCGGTCGACGGGGTCCGGAGCCTGCCGTCCCGGACGAAAAACAGGTTGCTGGTGGCCCCTTCGGCGACCGCGCCGTCGGTGTCGAACAGCAGGGCCTCGTCGGCGGCGGCCGAGAGCTCCGTCCGCGCCAGAATCCCGTTCAGGTAGTTGTGGGTCTTCGCGCCCGCGGGGACGGCCGCGTCCGGCACCGCACGCGTCTCGACGGATTCGACCGTCGCCCGCCCCTCCCAGACGGATTCGCCCTCGAGTCCGCCACGCGGGAGCGGCTTGACGTAGACCACGACCGTGGGATCGACTTCGGGTTGGGGCGTCAGTTTGCCGGGCTGGACCCCCCGCGTGACCGAGAGGCGGACGTAGGCGTCGGCGAGATCGTTGGCCGCGAGCGTCTCGTCGATCCGGCTACGGAGGTCGTCGGCCGAGAGGCCGTGTTCGAGCGACAGCGCCTCGCAGGTGGCCTCGAGGCGGTCGGCGTGACGCTCCCACTCGAATATCTCGCCGCCGTAGGCGCGCAGGGTCTCGAAGGCGGCGTCGCCGTAGCGAAACCCCCGATCGTCGACGCTGACGCTCGCCTCGCTCGCCGGGACGAGGTCGCCGTCGACGTGGTAGCGGTGGTCGTCGGTCATGGACTCCCCTCGCTCGTCTCGTTCGTCTCGTTCGTCTCGTTCGTCTCGCTCGTCTCGCTCGCCGCGAACCGGCAGAAGTTCTCGATCATTCGCTTGCCGACGCGAAGCGAGATGCCGTCCCCGCTGGCGGCGTCGTCGTGGCCGCGCGTGAGGATGCTCTCGGGATGGAACTGGACTCCGACGTGGGGCCGCTCGCGGTGGCGAACGGCCATCAGGACGCCGCGTTCGTCGGTCGTCCGGGCCGTCTCCTCGAGGACGGCCGGCAGGTCGTCGCGCTCGACGGCCAGCGAGTGGTAGCGCCCCACCTGGAACGTCTCGGGCAGGCCGTCGAAGATTCCCGTGCCGTCGTGGCTGACGGTCGACGGTTTCCCGTGGACGACGTCGGGCGCGTGGACGACGGGCGACCCGTTGGCCGCACACAGCGCCTGATAACCGAGACAGACGCCGAGGATGGGGTACTCGGTCTCCTCGAACAGCGGGATCGAGATGCCTGCCTCCTGTGGCGTTCCGGGGCCGGGCGAGACCACGATCCCCGTCGGCTCGAGCTCCCGGAGGTCCGCGAGGTCGATCGCGTCGTTTCGCCGGACGACCACCTCGTCGGCGACCTCTCCGACGTACTGGACGAGGTTGTAGGCGAACGAGTCGTAGTTGTCGATCACCAGCAACCGTTTGCTGCGGTCACTCGCTGGCGCTCGTTCCCTGGCAAACCGTGGATGAAACCCCTTCCTCCCTCCCGCTGGTCGGTCGTCGGGCCGTTCGCTCGTTTCCACTCGCTCACGGTCACGGGTGCTATCGGTGTCCGTCATCGTAACTCACCTCCATCGCTCTCGAGGGCCATTCGGGCCCGTTCGCCCAGTGCCTCGTCGACCGCGGTGATGAGCGCCCGGGCCTTGTCGAGCGTTTCGTCGTACTCGCGGGCCGGCTCCGAGTCGTGGACGATCCCCGCGCCGACCCGGAGGTGGTACTCGTCGTCGTGGCGGACGAGCGTCCGGATCGTGATGTTCAGCGTCGCCCGGCCGTCGAAGCCGAAGATCCCGACGCTGCCGGTGTATGGGCCGCGTTGCGTCGCCTCGAGTTCGTCGATTATCTCCATCGTCCGGGGCTTCGGCGCGCCGGTGATCGTCCCGCCGGGGAAGACCGCGGCGACGGCCTCGGCCAGTCCCACGTCCGGCCGGAGCCGACCGGTCACGTTCGAGACCAGGTGCATCACCTCCGAGTAGCGGTCGATCCGCCGGTACTCCTCGACCGTCACGGAGCCGTACGCACAGACCTTCCCGAGGTCGTTTCGCTCGAGGTCGACCAGCATCGCGTGTTCGGCGCGTTCCTTCTCGTCGGAGCGGAGGTCGGCCTCGAGTTCGGCGTCCTCCCCTGGCGTTTCCCCGCGGGGGCGGGTGCCGGCGATGGGTTCGGTGCGGACGAACTCCCCTCTCCGCTCCCGCGGACGCCGTCCGCTCGCGGCTTCGCCGCCCTCGTCTTCGCGGCTCTCTCGTCCTCCGTGCCTCGCACCGCTCGAGTACGAACGGTCCGGGGCGGGCGACACCTCGCGCTCGAGCAGGAGTTCCGGGCTCGCGCTCACCAGGTCGGCCGCGCGAAACTCGAGCAGACAGGAGTAGGGCGCGGGATTGACCCGCCGGAGGGCGTCGTAGGCCGCGACGGGGTGGACCGCCGCGGGTGCGGCCAGCCGCTGGGAGACGTTCGCCTGGAAGGTGTCGCCGTCGCGGACGTATGCCTTGACTTTCCGGACCCGGTCGGCGAAAGCCTCGCGCCCGCAGTCGCTCTCGAAGGTCGCCTCGTCGGTCTCGACCGGTGGCTCGCCGACGTCAGCGTCACCCTCCTGGACGGCTCGAGCGAGCGCGAGCGCCCGCTTGCGGCCCCGTTCGTACGCCCGACGGAGTTCCTCGTCGTCGGCGGAAGCCGGTTCCGGAACGCGGGGACAGGCCGTTACACGGAGCGTGATTCCTTCGTTCTCGTCTTCTCCATTACGCTCGCCCTCGCCCTCGCTCTCGCTCTCGGTCTCGGTCTCGTCCTCGCTCTCGCCTCCGACCGGCGCTTCCCATGCCGCCAGCCGATCGTAGACGCCGACCTCGAGTCGCGGCAGGCCGCGGTCGTCGACCGCCGAATCCGGCGAGTCGAGATCCTCGAGTTCCCGGGCGACGTCGTAGGAGAGCCAGCCGACGGCCCCACAGGGGTAGGGAACGTCGCAGTCCCCGCGGACGAGTCGATCGCCCGCGAGCAGCCCCTCGAGTGCGGCGAGCGTCGGCGAATTCGCGTCCGCCGAGGTGTCCCGGCCGACTGCGTCGGGACCGACAGTCAGCCGGTCGATCGGATCGACGCCGAAGTACCCCCAGCCGGGCTGACCGCCCGTCGTCTCGAGGAACGCGCCGCCGTCGGGACCGTCGCGCGCCCGCCGATAGGCGAGGAACGGGTCCTCGACGTCGACCCGGACTTCGACCGGGACCCGGACGCGGACGGGCCCGTCGGCGGTACTCTCGTCGTCACGAACCGCCGCTCGAAACTCCTCGAGGGACGTGACGACGCGCGGATCGCTCATACGGTCCGGAACGAAACGGGCGACTAATCGTCTTTCGGTCTTCGGAGTTTCCGGGCAGGATCACGCCCACTCGAGCAGTTCGGGACTGGGGACTTTCGAAGCCGGAGTCAGGAAACGGGGGCGGACATCGAGACGAAAAACTCGGGATCAGCGCGCTTCGGCCCGGTCGATCCAGCCCTGGATACGCTTCTCGGAGATATCGGTCTGCTCCGCGAGGGCGGCCGCGTCGGCGTCGGCGAGGTCGGGGACGGTCTCGACGCCGGCGTCGGCGAGTCGGTCGGCGTAGGCCGGGCCGATCCCCTTGATCTCGTCGACGGGTTCGCCCGTCTCAGTCTCGGGGGCTTCCTCGTCGGGGGTCTTCTCCTCCGTCGGGGCGGCGTCCGCGTCGGTCGGTCCGGTGGCTTCGGCGGGTTCGGCGGCCGCCTCGGGTTCGTCGGTCGGTTCGGTCATCGAGCCGGTCGAACTCGAGGCGGTGGTGCCGGCCGCGGCGGGTTCGGGCTCGTCCGTGGTTTCAGTCTCGGTTTCGGGTTCAGTTTCGGGTTCAGTTTCGGGTTCAGTTTCGGTTTCGGGTTCGACCTCTTCGACCGCGGCCTCGGTCTCGTCAGCATCGGGTTCCGCCGCGTCCGCGTCTTCGTCCTCGCTTTCGTCTTCCGCTTTGGGTTCGGATGCTTCGGCCTCTTCGATGGAGACAGCCGTTTCGTCCCCGGAGTCGGCCGGCTCGTCCGCGCCGTCGATTTCTTCGGACTCGCTCGAGGTCGCGCTCGCGGGCGGCTCCGCGGGGGTCGTTCCGTTCCTGCTCGATTCCGGCCCCGACCGCTCCCGCTCGACCGTGACCCCGACGTCACGGCCGTTCTGGGGCTCCGAACTCGAGTCGTCGAGTCCCAACAACGACTTCAGCTTTTCGAGGATTGCCATTGTCACGATATAGTTGGTTTCATCACTTAAATTCCTCTGATGCGTCAACCGAAACGACCTGTTGGACCGGCGACTCGAGGCCCGACAGCGGGAACGGCGTCCGGCCGCCGGAGACGGGAGCTCTGGGTCAGAGCCGGGCGCGGAGCGCCTCGTCCATCGTCGATACCGGCGCGTCCCGGCCGGTCCACAGTTCGAACGCCTCGACGCCCTGATAGAGCAACATCCGGGCACCGTCGACGGTCGTCGCGCCGGCTTCCGCCGCGTCCGAGAGCAGTCGGGTCTCGAGCGGGCGATACACGGCGTCGAGCACCGCGAGGTCGCCGTGGAGCGCCTCGGCGGGAACCGGCGTCGCGTCCTCCTCCATGCCGACGCTCGTCGCGTTGACGAGGACGTCCGCGTCGGCAAGCAGGTCCTCGAGGTCCTCGAGCCCGTGGCTGGTCGCTTCCGGAACCTCGTCCGCGAGATCGTGTGCCTTCGCCTCGGTGCGGTTGGCGATCGCGACCGTCGCCCCGGCGTCCGCCAGGCCGAACGAGATCGCGCGGCCGGCCCCGCCTGCGCCCACGACGACGGCGCGCACGCCGTCGACGGTCACGTCCCGCTCGCGGAGCGCACGGAGCGCGCCCGCGGCGTCCGTGTTGTGGCCCGTCGGCCGGTCGCCCGAGAAGTCGATGGTGTTGACCGCGCCGATCCGGTTCGCCAGTTCGTCGGCGGCCACCAGGTCGGACGCGAGGGCCTCTTCCTTGAACGGGATCGTCACGTTCAGTCCCGCGATCCCCAGCGCCGCCGCTCCATCGAGTGCGGTCTCGAGGTCGTCGGGTGCCGGTTCGAACGTGACGTAGCGAGCGTCGATCTCGAGGGCGTCGTAGGCCGCCTCGTGCATCGGCGGCGACAGTGAGTGGCCGACGGGGTTGCCGACCAGTCCGAACACGTCCATGACTACGAGTCGAGGCCGGGGGAGTATAAATCGGTCAGGATCGGTCGTCGCGTTCGGGGTCGGGCTCGGGATCGGGCCCGGGTTCGCGCTCGGGCCCGCCGTCCGGGCGGTCCTCGTGGTCCCCACGGTCGGGTTCGGGTTCGGGTCCGGGTTCGGGTTCTCGCTCCGAGTCGCCGTCTTCCTCGATCGTCTCGTCCCCTGGAGCGTCGGACCCGTCCTCCCGGCTTCCGGTCGGTTGGCCCTCCACGCTCTCGTCCGTGTCGCTCGAGGCGGTCACGAACTCGTAGGTGGCGATCTCGGTCGCCTCGCAGACGCGGCACCGATCGACCGGCTCGTCGAACTTCGACCCGCAGTGTCGACACTCCCGGAGCACGCCGTCGTCCGCGTCGTCGGACCGTTGCAGGAATCCCGGGAGGAGGTCTCCGAGCGCCATATCGGTCACCCGTTCACTCCCCTTGTCGGTGTCGGTCCTGCAGTCGGTCGTCCACTGGTGCGCCTGCTATCGATGGTCCTGGCATGATCGATCACCGCCTCTCGATACCGCTCGTCCGGGCGTCGTTCTCCCCGGAACCGTCGAACCCTCGCAGGGTCGGTTCGTCGCTCTCGCTGGGCGAGAACACCGTCACGACGTCGTTCGGTTGGATCTCTGTGTCGCCGTGGGGCGTGATGACGGCGTCGTCGCGTTCGATCGCGACGACGAGCGTGTCGTCGTCGACGATGTCGTTCTCGGCGGCCTCCTCGAGGGTTCGGCCCGCGATGGGGGCGTCCTCCTGGACGGTCACCTCGACGACCTCGGCCCCGCCGGTGAGGCTGATGTAGTCGGCCAGCGGTTCCCGGCGACGGCCGTCCGCGGGGCCGTACGGCGCGTACGGGAAGTCGTGCTCGTTCTGGAGGAGGAACTCGTCCTCGATCTCGACCCCCAGGCGCTCGAGTTCGCGGCCGACGCGTCGCAGGTCCGTGGTGTCGGTGCCGACGGCGAGGACGTGCAGGTTTATTCGGCCGCCCATCAGCTCCCGTACGTTGATGATGCCCGGGATCGTCCCGATCTTCCGGGCGACACCTTCCACCTCTCCGAAGGGAGCGTGGCACATAAACAGGTTCATCAGCGAGCCGTCGGCGTGTTCGAAGTCGACGGTCGCGTGGTAGCCCTCGATGATGCCGTGGTCCTCGAGTTGTGCGATCCGGTTGCGGATCGTCGCCCCGGAGACGCTGACCTCCTCCGCGATCGCCGGCGCCGACGTGTTCCTGGCGTCGGCCATCAGTGCGTGGATGATCCGGCGGTCGATCTCGTCGAGCCGATAACCACTCCCGTTGCCGTCGCCCATAGGGACCGTTGTGTGATTACGGAATATATACCCCGTGCATTTTTCTCCCGCGTAATCATCGCCGCGAATATTTTCGTATCGAAAGAATTCCGGAGTGATCGGTCGCCGTTAGACGTCTGTAGAACCGAGCAGGGAGCGTCTCGAGCACGCTAGATGCTCGAGATGGATCGGTCAAGCGGCCGTTGACCGCGGGCTCACCCGGGTCGGTTGCGGTCGCGGCCTCGGGAACGATACGATGACACGGGGTGGCAAGCACGGGCGAGCCCGGGCGAGCACGGGCGGGGGATGGCTGGGACATCCGTGCACGGATTTTATGTGCGGGACGGGGGTACAGAGGGTATGTTACGACGGGGACCGTGCACCCTGTGGTCGTCGGACGGCCGTTCTCGAGCGCGAGGACGAACACAGGAACGAACCGAGAGAGGATCGAGGCCGATCCACGATTCGCCCTCCGATCGGCCCACTCGAGACCGTACGGCTGCTCGCTAACCCATGCATATCGTCGTCATCGGGGCCGGCGAAGTCGGCCGCGAAATCGCCGCCAACCTCCAGGCGTCCCACGACGTCGTCGTGGTCGACAGCGATCCCGACGTGATCGAGGACCTGACCTACTCGCAGGACGTGCTCGCGATCAGGGGTGACGGTACCGAACTCGGCACGCTCCGCCAGGCCGACGTCGAACGCGCGGACCTCGTCATCGCCTGTACCGACGACGACGAGGCCAACATCGTCGTCTGTGGCGCGACCAGGACACTCAGCGACGCGTTCACGATCTGTCGGGTCCGCCGACGGGGTCTGCTCGAGACCTGGGAGGGCTCGCAGGGAGCGTTCGGCGTCGATTTCATGGTGTGTACCGACCTCCTGACGGCCCAGACGATCTACCAGATATCGGGGCTGCCGGCGGCTCAGGACGTCGATATGTTCGCGGGCGGGCTCGTTCGCATGGGCGAGTTCGAGATCGGCCCGGAGAGCCCGGTGGCCGGCCAAACCGTCGAGGAAGCCGACCGGTACGACTCGCTGACCTTCGCCGTGGTCTTCCGGGGTGAAGACATGATCATCGCGACCGGCGAGACGGAGATACGGGCCGGGGACCGGGTCGTCGTCCTCGGGAGCCCCGATTCCGTGCGCTCGTTCGCCGACGACATCGTCACCCCCGACAGGGACGAAACCGAGGAGGTCGTTATCGTGGGTGGCAGCGAGGTCGGTTTCCAGGTCGCCCGCGAGTTCGAGGAGAACGGCTATCGGCCGCGACTGATCGAGCAGGACCGCGACCGCGCCCGCGAGATCGCCGAGGCGCTGCCCAGAACGGTGGTGATGGAGAACGACGCGACCGATGCGGAGTTTCTCGAGCGCGAATACGTCGACGAGGCCGATCTCGTAGTTGCCACGCTCGACAGCGACGAGAAGAACCTGCTCGTCTCGTTGCTGGCCCAACGCATCGGCGTCGAGCGGACCGTGGCGGTCATCGAGAACACCGAGTACGTCGATCTCTTCGAGACCGTCGGCGTCGACGTCGCGGTCAACCCTCGCGAGGAAACCGCCGAGGAGATCGTCCGCTTTACTCGCGCCGATCACACCGAAAAAGTCGCCATGCTCGAGCACGACCGCGCCGAAGTCATCGAGATCGAGATCAGCGAGGACAGCCCACTCGCCGGCCGCGAGATCGCCGACGCGACGGCCGACTTCCCGGACGGGATCGTCATCGGAGCCATCTCCCGGCAGGGCGACCTCATCACGCCCCGCGGCGAGACGGTCGTTCGTCCGGACGATCACGTCGTCCTTTTCGTCGACGCGGTCGTCCTCGACGACGTGATCGACCTCGTCTGACGCGACGGGTCTCGTTTCGTTTCGGATCCCTTTTGAATCGGTCTCGAATACCTCCGCTATGCTCTCCGGAGTTGGACTCTTCGTCGTTCTCCTGCTCGCAGGCGTGGTCGCTCTCTATGCGGGCGCTGAACTGCTCGTGGCTGGGGCCGGACGGCTCGCGCTCGGGATCGGCCTCCGTGCGGCGACCGTCGGCGTCACGGTGATCGCGTTCGCGACGACCGCCCCGGAACTGTTCGTCTCGGTGATCGGCGCGCTCGAGGTCTCGACCGATATCGGCCTGGGTGCGATCCTCGGATCGAACGTCGCGAACATCGGACTCGTGCTCGGGGTCTCGGCGCTCATCAAGCCACTCTCGGTCGGCGAGACCGTCATGCGCCGCCACGTGCCGTTCATGGTGCTCGCCGCCATCCTGCTGGTGATCGTCGGCGCGAACGGGGAGATCAGCCGCCTCGAGGGGGCGGTGTTCCTGCTCGTGTTGGCGGCGTTTACCGCGTACCTGCTGTACTACGCGAACGCCGATCCGGCTCCGGAACTCGACGACCCGGGTGCCGGCGACGGGATCGCGGTCAAAGACGTCGCGCTCGTCCTCGCCGGGCTGGTCGCGCTCGTGCTCGGCTCGCGATGGCTCGTCTCGGGCGGGACCGGACTGCTGTCGGCGCTTGGCTTCTCGGATCTGTTCATCGGGCTGACGGTACTGGCGCTTGGGACGTCGCTGCCGGAACTGGCCGCCTCGGTCGTCGGGGCCGTTCGCGGACAGACGGAGTTCGCCATCGGCAACGTCGTCGGCTCGAACATCTACAACGTCCTCGCGGTCCTTGGAATCGTCGCGGTGATCACGCCGATCGATATCTCGTCGAGTACGCTCCGCTTCGAACTGCCGGTGCTCGTCGCGTTTACGGTCTTGCTCGTGGGGATGATGGGATACGGCCGCCGGCTCACGCGACTCGACGGGGTCGGACTCGTGGCAGGCTACGCGGCGTTCGTCTACTTCCTCCTGCCCTGATCGGTCGACTCACAGCGGGAGCGGTGTCGTTCCCTCGTCTCCAGTCTCCATTCCGTCGTCGCAGTGGTTCTCGGCCAGGCGATCGAGTCGCGGTCCGAGGTGTTCGCGCAACAGCGCTACCAGCGGATCGTCCCCGCCGGTCCCGGTGATCGCCATCGTCCGCGGCTCGGCGGTCGCGTCTACCCCCCGATCCGCGACCGACACCAGCATGGCGCGTTCGCGGTCGGCGAACACCAGCCGTCCGTGGCCGACCCGGTCGGTCGGGAAGTTCAACCAGTCGAGCCGCGGCTCGCAGACGATCGCCCCCGGGACCGCCGCGCGAACCGTCTCGCGGACCTGCTCCGAGCGGGAGCCGACGTAGACGTCGACCCCGCGGTCGACGGCCGCGCGCCACCGCTCGAGGTATCGCCCGCGGAGCATCCCGTCGTCGGGTACCGTCACGACGAGTTCTTCGGTCGCGTCGTCGGCGAGTTCGTAGCCGTGTTCGACGACGTTTTCGGCCCCCTGGATCGTCCAGCAGGGCGTCGCACGGTCGTCGGAGGCGACGCACCCGCGATCCTCGCTCGCGTCTCGCCGTCGCTCGTGCTCCTCGCGTGCGTCGAGGTGCCCGAGCCGATCGGGTATCGCGCCCAGCGGGCTCTCGGCGACCCAGTCGGCGCGCCACAGATCGGCGTCGGTCGCGATCGCGGCCGTCCCGTCCGCGCGGTCGTACGCGACGAGGTCGTGTTCGCCCAGCGCTGGCAGGTCGGCGTGGACGAGATCGGTCGCGATGGCCGAGCACTCGTCGCTCGAGACGTCGACGAGCCGACGGTCCCCCTCCCGGGCCGCGACCATCGCCGCGAGATCCTGGACCGGCACGGCCCCGCGTCGGGTCGCAAGGACCTCACAGATCGTCCGTCGGCGGGGCGGGGCGAGCACCTCGAGTGTCCCGTCGAGTCGGTCAGCCTCGAGCGATCCGTCGCCATCGAGAAGCGTACGGATCCAGGGCGTCTCGAACAGCGGGTGGTCCGTCCGCGACAGGGTTCTCTCCCCGCCGCTGGACCCCCGGACGACGACTCCGGCGTCGGCGAGCATGGGCGCGTGGACGTGGATGAGCGACACCCGAACGCGGGAACACTGCTCGTCGGCGACGATCTGCTGGCCCCGCTCGCGGGTCGCGATCTCGGTTGCGAGCGTCGACAGCGCGACCCCGTCGGCTTCGCGGTCGAGAAGGACCTCGAGGAGCCGACGACGGCGGGCGTCGGCGAGGATCTCGAAGGCGGTGGTCGTCGGGCTGTCGGGTTCGGGGGGCGAACTCATTGGACGATACAGCCGACGAATGCGGGTAAGGAGTGTACCAGCGTTGTCTGGTACGAAGGGGTAATATTCGGCCGTGTTCGCACGGATCGGCTGTTTCGGGGGCCAGGACGGCGGTATTCGCTTCGAAACGGCTGTCAGGTCCGGATGGGGGTCGAAGTCAAGGTCAGGGCCAGGGTCAGGGTCAGGGCCTCCCCTCGAGGTACACCGTCAATAGCTTCTCAAGGGCAACCCGGAGGTGCTGGTGGAACGTCTGGCGGGCGATCCCGAGCTGGTCCGCGAGGTCACCCGCGTCGCTGCGGCGTCGCGGCCACTCGAAGTAGCCACCGTAGTAGGCGGCCTCGAGGGCGGTCCGCTGCCGGTCGGTCAGGAGTTCCTCGACCTCCCGCCGGAAGTCGCCGCGGGTCCGGACCGGCTGGTCGACGGTGTGTTTCGAGACCAGGGTCGCGTCGGGGTAAACCGACGTCACTGCATCGACGAGTTCGCGGACGTTCGCGTCGGGACTGACCTGGACGAGATCGGTGGAGACGCCGTGATCGACGACTTTCGAGCGGATACGGCCGCCGTACTCCGCGAAGAGCCCGGCGATCGGCTCTTCGGCGACGACGAACTCCCAGTGGCTCTCCGTCCCGTCGATGTCGATCCGCCGGACGTCCCGGATCGAGGGATGGTCCGTCGCTGCCTCGCGGAGCCGCTCCGGATCGGCGTCGGCGGCGGTGACGTAGTAAACGAACACCTCGTCGGTCAGCGGGAGGACGTGATCGAGCGTGAGCCGACAGTCCGCCCGCTCGGAGAGATCGACGCAGACGTCCCCCCGGTCCGTCGACTCGAACTCGAGTTCGACGACGGTATCCATGTAGAGGAGTCGCCGGAGCGTCATCGCGTCGATCGCGTGGCCGACGGTGGCGCCGAACTCCTCGAGCACGCCGAGTTCGCGATCGGAGAACGGCGTCGGTTCGACGGCCGCGACCAGGAGGACGCCGAGTTCGCGGTCGCTCGCGACGAGCGGGACCACCGCGACCGCGCCGTAGCCGCGTTCGCGGGCGTCGGTACGCCAGGCCTCGATCTCGCTCTCGGCGAGGGACGCGTACCCGTAGACGCGGCGCTCCTCGAGGGGCGACCCGCCGGCTGCGTCGGCGGGCGGCGCGACGAACGAGGACAGGACGTCCTCCAGGTCGATCGACGCTGTCCCCGTCCCGACGCCGGCGCCCGCGGCGGCTTCGAGGCTCGGAAGTTCGCGGACCGACCCCGTCCGGCCGATCGCGGCGAACCGGACGGGGTCGGCCGCCGCGAACCGTTCGACGACGGCGGCCTCGATCTCCTCGCGGCTCTCGGCGTCGACGATCTCCTCGTCGACCGCGCCAAGGACCTCGTTCAGTTCATCGAGTCGCTCGAGTTCCCGTTCGCGGGCCTTCCGGTCGCTGACGTCCCGACCGACGCCGGTGAAGCCGAGCACCCTCCCCTCGTCGTCGGTGATCCGGGCGCTGTTGAACTCGTAGGGAATCCGCTCGCCGGCGTTCGTCAGCAGGTCGGCCTCCGCGGTGACGTGTTCCGCCTCCTCGAGGACGCGTTCGATCGCCGCGTCGATCCGTTCCCGGTCCTCCGGGGCGACGAACTCGAGGGGATCCATCTCGGCCAGTTCCGCCTCGGAGTAGCCCGTCACCTCCGGCACGCGGTCGTTCCATCGGATGTAATCCCGGGTCGCGTCGAACGCGTAGACGATGTCCGGCTGGGCCGCGAAGACGCTCTCGAGGAACGCTTGCTCCTCCCGTAGCTCCCGCTCGCGAGCGTTCCGCTCGCTGACGTCCCGACCGACGCCGGTGCAACCGAGTACGGTACCCTGGTCGTCGGTGATCCGGGCGCTGTTGAACTCGTAGGGGATCCGCTCGCCGTCGTCCGTCAGGAGGTGTCCCTCCGCGGTAACCCGGTCGCCCTCCTCGAGGACGCGTTCGATCGCCGCCCCGATCCGCATCCGGTCACCGGGCGCGACGAACGTCACCGGCTCCGCTCCGGACAGTTCGTCGGCGTCGTAGCCGGTGACGTCCTCGAACCGGTCGTTCCAGTCCCTGAGTTGTCCGTCGGCGTCGCAGGCGTAGAGGATGTCTGGCTGGGCGTCGAGTACGCTCTCGGTGAAGGCCTTCTCGGCGCGCAGTTCCTGCTGGCGTTCGTGGTCGTCGGTTCGGTCGTGGACGAACCAGCCGTACCCGAGTATCCTACCGTGGTCCGGGGGGCCCTCCCCTCCGTCTCCGTCGCCCTCGTCGGCCTCGTTATCGGGTTTCTTTTCCTCGTGCTCGTTCTCGTCTTCGTCTTCGTCCTCGTCACCTTCGTCACCTTCGTCACCCTCGTTCGCCTCGCTTCCGTCTTCGCCCTCGAGCGCGTCGACTCCGAAATCACCGTCCCCGATCGGGACGAGCACCTCCCTGGCCCAGAACCGGCCCCCGTCGCTCCGGACGCGCCAGCCGACGTCTTCGGCTCGCCCCTCCGTCCGCGCGCGCTCGAGGAGCCGTTCCGGTTGGCCCGCCTCCCGGTCCCCGTCCGTGAAGAGACCCCGGTAGTGGGTGCCGATGATCTCCTCCTCGTCGTACCCCGTGATTCGTCCCACGGCCTCGTTCCAGGTAGCGACACGGCCGCCGGCGTCGAGCAACGCGGCCGCGTAGTCGTCGACGACTGCAGTTACGTCGCGAACGTCGATCGTTACGTCTGTTAGCGCGCCGTTCCCCTCACCAACGTGCCCCCCTTCGTCGGGCGGGTCGCCTCGGTCCGTGTCGGTCATTCGGTCTGGTGTCGTGCCCATTGTTGACTACACACACTCACGAAAAGGCGTGGGTGGCTTTCGCAACGTGCAGGGAAGCGGTGTCGACGGAAGCGGGCGACTTAACGGGGCCCGGCCCCCGACGACGAGTATGAGCGAGTTGGCGATCGTCGAGAGCCGCGCCGACCGCGCGTCGGTTCACATCTGCGACCACCTGCGGGACTTCGCGGACTGGGAGGTCCGTGAGGACGAGGCCCGCCCCGACGCCGAGGGCGGCGGCGAATACTACCGCGCCGAAGGGGCCGAACTGCGTTCGTTCGAGGAGTTCCACCTCGAGCTCGAGCGCCCCGTCGAGGCCTTCGACTGCGACCCCGATCTGCTCGTCTTCGCCTCGCGTCACTCGGGGGACACGGGGCCGCTGTTGACCGGCCACTTCACCGGGAACTTCGGCCCGGCCGAGTTCGGCGGCGAGGACCGTGCGGTCGCCGCGGCAGCGCCGAACGCACTCGCCCGCCTGCTCGAGGCGTTCGACGAACACGCCCCCGAGGGGTACGAGGTAGGCATGGAGTGTACCCACCACGGTCCGACCGACGTGGGCTGTCCCTCGTTGTTCGCGGAACTGGGCAGCGACGACGAGCAGTGGGACGACCCAGCGGGAGCCGCGGCCGTCGCCCGCGCGATCCTCGAGTTGCGCGGCGTCTCCCAGCGGCGCGACCGGACGGTCGTCGGCTTCGGCGGCAACCACTACGCCCCCCGGTTCGAGCGGATCGTCCGGGAGACGCCGTGGGCGGTCGGTCACGTCGCCTCCGAGTGGGCCCTCGAGGCGCTTGGCCATCCGGACACGGACGCCAACCGCGACGTCCTCGCGGCCGCCTTCGAGGCGAGCGACGCCGACCTCGCCCTGATCGACGGCGAGTGGCCCGTCCTCGAGGAGACGATCGCGGACCTGGGCTACCGCGTCGTCAGCGAGACCTGGCTCCGCGAGGTCAGGGACCGGCCGCTCGAGGTGGTCGACGCGGTCGAGTCGCGGTTGGGGCGGATCGACGACGGCGTCCGCTTCGGGGACCGGATCGCCGAGTCCGTCGCCGTCGTCGACCTGCCCGGCGACCTCGTCGACGCCGCGGAGGGGATCGATCCCGACCGGGTGCGGGAGGCCGTCGCCGCGGACGCCGTCGCCTTCACGACCGAAAACGGCGGGAGTCGCGTGGGATCCCGGGTTGCCGTTCCGGCCGACGACGCGGACGGCGGCGAGAACCGCCGCGACGCGATCGTCGAGGAACTGGCGACGATCCTCGAGGCGAAGTACGACAGCGTCGCGGTGACCGACGAGGCCGTCGTCGCCGAGCGGACCGCCTTCGATCCGGCACTGGCTGCCGAGGCCGGCGTCCCGGAGGGACCGAAGTTCGGCGCGCTCGCGAACGGCGAGGCGGTCACCGTCGACGGCGAACGTATCACTCCCGAAACCGTTCGGAGCCGTCAGACCGATCGGTTCCGGATCGAATAGATAACAGGAGCAACAGTAATATCGGCTTACCCCATTACGAGTGGCTCCCCCAGGATATCTAGCTGTGGACAGGTAACGAGACGGTAATTTGTCTGACGGACGTCCGACGTGTAGGGGAAAGGTAATTATGCTCCATACTTTAGAAGGTCCCAAGAATGGACTCACTCATCGACGACGCCATCGACGAGGCCGAGGAGGGGGAGGGCGGACAGGCCGATCCCCCTGCCGACGCATCGCAGGAGGGCGACTCGTCGTCGGCCGACGAGAGCCAGGGTCGGGAGACCGGAACGATGACCGACGACGAACTCCAGGACGTTCTCGAGGACCTCCAGACCGACATCACGGTCGTCGGCTGCGGCGGCGCCGGCGGGAACACGATCAACCGGATGCACGAGGAGGGCATCCACGGCGCGAAACTCGTCGCCGCCAACACCGACGTCCAGCACCTCGTAGAGATCGAGGCCGACACCAAGATCCTGATGGGCGAGGAGAAGACCGGCGGCCGCGGCGCCGGGTCGCTCCCGCAGGTCGGCGAGGAGGCCGCCCTCGAGAGCCAGGGCGACATCTACGACGCCATCGACGGCTCCGACATGGTCTTCGTCACGGCCGGACTCGGCGGCGGCACCGGGACCGGGTCCGCGCCCGTCGTCGCGAAGGCTGCCCGCGAGGCCGGCGCGCTGACGATCGCGATCGTCACGACGCCTTTCACCGCCGAGGGTGAGGTCCGCCGTACCAACGCCGAAGCCGGCCTCGAGCGGCTGCGCGACGTCTCCGACACCGTGATCGTCGTGCCCAACGACCGCCTGCTCGACTCCGTCGGCAAACTCCCCGTTCGCCAGGCGTTCAAGGTCTCCGACGAGGTCCTGATGCGCTCGGTCAAGGGCATCACGGAACTCATCACGAAGCCGGGGCTCGTGAACCTCGACTTCGCCGACGTCCGCACCGTCATGGAACGGGGCGGCGTCGCCATGATCGGGCTGGGCGAGGCCGACTCCGAGGCCAAAGCCGAGGACTCCGTGAAGACCGCCCTCCGATCGCCGCTGCTGGACGTCGACATCTCCGGCGCGAACTCCGCGCTGGTCAACGTCACCGGCGGCAACGACATGTCCATCGAGGAGGCCGAAGGCGTCGTCGAGGAGATCTACGACCGGATCGACCCCGACGCCCGCATCATCTGGGGGACCTCGATCGACGAGACCCTCGAGGGCAGCATGCGCACGATGATCGTCGTCACGGGCGTCCAGTCGCCCCAGATCTACGGTCAGCCCGACGGGGAGTCGGTCCAGCCGGAGATGGGCGGCGCAGGCGGTGCCGGCGCTGCAGGTGCCGGCGGCACCGACGACATCGACTTCGTCGACTGATTCTCTCCACGACGGCCCCGTCCTCGAGCCGTCGTCCGCGACCCGTTACCGACAGCCGGCGTCATCGATTCTCCTCGAGTCCGGTCGCTCGAGCGGCGGATTCCCGGGTCGCCGCGGGAGCGACGTCGATCTTTCCCGCGAGATAGCCGAGACTGCCGACCAGCAGGGCCGTACCGATCGGCAACAGCCACGGCAGCGTCGCCAGGAGCGCGCCGCTCACCTGGATCCCGAGCGCGAGGGCGATCGCGGGCGCACAACAGACCGACCCCGAGAGCAGGGCGGGGACGGCAGCCGCGAGGCCGGCGCCGGCACCCTTCTTCGCTCCGCCGGCGCTCCCGTCGATCCCGCAGGCCGCCGGCCGAACGACCGCGAGGGAGGCGAGCGCGAGGTTGAGCCCCACCAGCCCCGCGAGCGCCGCGCCGATCGCGACGTCGATCGGCGAGACCAGCACCGTCCCGTAGCCGAACTCGAGCAGCGCGACCGGTTCGAACGAGATCGGACCCCGACGCTCGAGCGCGCGGGCGAACGGGTCGTCGACGAGCAGCCAGCCGGTGCCGGCATCGGGGCGGATCGCCAGCAGGTCGGTGACCCACAGGTACGCCAGCAGGTAACCGACCCCGACGACGGCCACGACGGCGCGGGCGTCCCGGCGGGCGAGGGCGAACCGGCAGGCGTCGACGGTCGCCGTCACCCGGGCGCGGCGGTCAGTCATGGGCGTGGACGCTCGTCGACGGATAGAACCCCGCCCAGGCGAACCACATCGCGTCGTAGGCGTAGACCGACTCGAGCGGGAGGTCGGCGGGGTCGCGTCGTTCGCCGTCCGGATCGATCACGGCTCCGGCGTCGGCGTCGTACCCGTACTCCGTCGCGTCGTCGACGCGGTAGAGGTGGCCGACGTCGAACGTCGGATCGTAGGTCGCGAGGTAGTCGTCCTCGCGTCCGTCGCCGCCGATCCCGTAGACGCCATGCTCCTGGAGGGCCTCGAGCGAGACCGCCAGCGGGCCGTCGTCGGGCCGACTGCAGAGGAACGGCCGTTTGGGCGGGTAGCGGTCGTCGGCGGTCAGCGGGGCGAACGTCCAGTCGGTGTCCTCGGCGTAGTAGCCGCTCGGCGGGTTGTACGCGCCGTAGGGGTCGTTCCCGTAGTCCCGGACGTAGTCCTGGTCGCTGGCGAGCACGACCGAGTCGGGGTAGGCCTCGGTCCAGCGTTCCCACGTCGTCCAGCGGACGGGAAACTCGACCAGCGACGCGGCCTCGAGCGGCCCCTCCATCGCCGTCGCGAGCATCTGGGGCCAGTAGCTCTCCTCGGCCCGGTCGTACATGACGAGGTTGCTGTTGAGCAGGTGGCCGGAGACGCCGAACTCGACGTCGCCGCGCTCGAACCCCATCGCGGTCCCGGTCAGCGGGCAGTACGTGACGGCGACCGGTTCGCCGCCGATCTCGTCGTTGACGATCTCGTGGTGGACGAGAACCGACTGGGGGTAGGCCTTCGCCTCGCCGTTCCTGACGACGCCGAAGACGGGGTCGCCGGGGAGGCGATCGACGCTCTCGTCGACCGGTTCGAACGCGGGGTCGTCGATCGACGGGATCCCGTCGCGGGGGACGACCTCCCTGACCGTCGCCTCGCGCAGTGTCTCGAGGGAGTACTCGACGGGCAACTGCTCGTCCGCCGTCGGAACCTGGGACGCCTCGAGTGCGGCGTCGTCCGGCGAGGCGGTCATCCCGTCGGGGGTGGCCTCGGTCCCGCTCGCGCCCTCGTCGTATGGGCCCGACCGGCCGGGCCCGGATCCGCCGAGACAGCCGGCGAGGCCGACCGCCGCGAGCGCGAGGACGCTTCGCCGCGAACGTCGTGTCATGCGTGCCCGTAGGGCACCAGCGGTCAACGCGGTGTCGTGGCCGTGTACGCGCGATGCACGACCGACGAGCGGTCGATCGAGGCGGGGTCGAGACGAGAAGAACCAGTCATACGGATTCACCGGCGCAACCGCGATCCGGGCGGCGGTTGCGCCGGAACTGACGGACAGTAACCCGTATCAGTCGTCGGCCGCAGCGTGGCCGTCCGCACCCTCGGCGTCGATTTCGCTCTCGATGCTCGGCGGGTACTTCCCGCGCTCGAGTTTCAGGTCGGACTGGGGCCGGGCCATACAGGTCAGCGCGTACTCCTCGGCCTCCTCCTCGGTGAGTCCCCGGGCCGCGGGCTGGGTGACCTCGCCCTCGACGATCTCGGCCGAACAGGCCAGACACATCCCAACGCGACAGGAGTACTCCTGGGCGATCCCCTCCTCGAGACACCGGCTGAGGATCGTCTCCTTGTCCGAACAGGTGATCGTCTCTCCCGTCCCGACAAACTCGACGGTGTATTCGGTCATGCACGTGGGTACGAAAGTACCCTTCAAAACTCTTTATTCCGATTCTGTCGAGTTAGCAACGACGAAATTCCCACATAAAACGTTTTCTTACCGCGGTGTTCACACTGTCGGTATGAGTACGCAGGATCAGTCGGCTGCCGGTACGGCGACACGGACTCACTCCCCGGACGTCGTCGTCGTCGGCGCCGGTACAGCAGGGTGTTACGCCGCAGCGACGGTCGCACGGGAAGGGTACGACGTAGTGATCCTCGAGCGCAAAAGCGAGGAGGAGGCGGGCCACATCGCCTGCGGGGACGCCCTGAAGGGCGCGAGCGACTTCCCCGAGTCGATCCCCAAGTCGAAACTCGAGCCCGCGATCACCAACACGGAGGTCGACCACGGCCGCTTCGAGATCCCCCAGGAGGACACCGTCCTCGAGATCCCGGTCCCCGGCGAACTCGCGGTCATCGACCGCTGGGAGTACGGCAAGCGCATCATCGAGGGCGCGCGTGAAGCGGGCGCGGAACTGCATTACGACACCGTCGTCCAGACGGTCGTCCAGGAGGGCGAAACGGGTCGGGTCACCGGCGTCGAAGGGATACACGCCGGCGAACCGGTCAGCTACGAGGCCGACGTCGTCATCGACGCCGCGGGCTCGCTGTCGGTCCTGCAGGACGAGGTCGACTTCTCGGCGTCGACGTTCGACACCAACGTCGACTACACCCACTTCTGTTCGGCCTACCGCGAGATCGTCCGCGTCGACGAGCCAGTCGAGTGGTCCGACGCGCTCGTGTTCAAGCCGACCGAGCGCGCGGCCGGCTACCTCTGGTACTTCCCACGGACCGAGACCGAGATCAACGCCGGGCTGGGCTTCCAGATGACCGAAGAGCCCATGAAGCTCGTCGACGACCTCAAGCGGGACCTCGAGACTCGCGAGGAGTTCGACGGGGCCGACGTCGAGGACAAACTCGGCGCTGCCCTCCCGACCCGCCGCCCGTACGACTCGGCGGTCCACCCCGGCTACATGGCCGTCGGCGACGCCGCTGGCCACGTCAATCCCACCACGGGCGGCGGCATCGCCGGCGCGGCCTACGCGGGCAAGTACGCCGCCGAGCAGGCGATCGAGGGCCTCGAGACCGGCGACTTCAGCGAGGAGACGTTCTGGGAGTACAACGAACTCGTGATGGATCACTTCGGGGCCCGCTACGCCGCGCTGGACGTCTACAACATCCTCTCGACGGCCGTCGACGTCGACGACCTGATGGGGCTGCTCGCGGCGATGCCGGGCGACAAGCTCGCCGAGGCGCTCTATTCGGGTAGTACGGACATCGGCATGAAGCTCAAACTCGAGGCCCTGCTCAAGAGCCGCGGCCACTGGGGAACGATCTGGAACCTCTATCAAACGAAACGCCGCGCCGACGACCTGCTTGCCCACTACGAGGACTACCCCTCGAGCCCGGACGAACTCGAGGCCTGGCAGGAACGCCGCGACGAACTGATGGACGCGGTCTACGAGACGACCGGCGCGGATCCGAAGTACTGAAACCAAACTGTTGCGCTGTCTTTCGTACCTCGCAGGATCGGAGATTCCGCTTGGCTTTGCCAGAAAACTACTCCTCTCCGTTCCAGGCGGTCATAGAGCGCCTTCCACATCAGTCGTCGGCCCGCTCGCTCACCGACTCACGGCCTCCGGTCGTTCGTCTTCCCGCGGCGCTACGCACCGCGCTTTCGTTCGCTCGCGGTCGTTATCGGGCAACTACCTGCCTTTCCCCGAGTTGCGGCGACCGTCCATCCTGGCTCCGATTTTCGAATTCATGGAATACATGGAAAGTCGTGTTCAGCCATCAGGAATCCGGATGGATCAGATGCGATCCCGAAGCCGTTCGACGCGCTTCTCGGTCGGCGGATGCGTCCCGAAGATCCGACGCGCGACGAACCGCCGGGTCCGGTCGAAAAACCGGTGTTCATCCCACGGTGGTGGGACGATCGCGAACGCCGCCGTCGAGCGAGGGTGGCGAAAGTCACTCGAGGGACTCGTCTCGAGGTCGCGATCCAGCGTCTCGAGGGCGCTCGCGAGTGCCGCGGGGTCGCCAGTGATCGCGACGGCCCCACGGTCGGCGACGTACTCTCGATAGCGGCTGACGACTGCGACGGACCAGCGGACGATTCCGACGACGAACCCAGCTAGCAGTGCCACGAACGGGTGATAGTCGTAGCGTTCGAGGATCGCAGTCGCGGAGGCTGCGGGCATCGACAACGCAGTCACCACGGCCGCGTCCCGATTCGTGACGTGGGCGAGTTCGTGTGCGAGGACGGCATCCAGTTCCCGGTCGTCGACGGCCTCGAGCAGCCCCCGCGAGACGACGAGCGTCGAACTCTCCGGCCGGTAGCCGACGGTCGCCGCGGTCGGCGTCGCTGTGACTCCGAGGCGGACGGTCGGCGAGGGCAGGTCAGCCTGTCTGGCGAGTCGATCGACGCGCCCCTGGACGGCTGCCCGACGTCGTTCGACCTCCTCATCGGGCCGTTCGAGGACGCGAACGGACTCCGATACGTCGCGAAGCGCGGCAGCGTCGTCGGTCCACTCACGATGGACGAGCCAGACGAGATGCGCGAGCGCACCGAGGACGCCGACGGTGGCCGCCGCGTACAACGGATCGATCATCGACCGCCACGCGATCCGTTCTGCGAGGCCGAATCCGACGAACGTCCCGACGACCAGCCCGCCGAGCAGGGCAAGGGTTCGTGGCCAGTTCGCGAGTACCCTCGCGGACAGCAGCGATTCGCCGACGGCTTCGACGGTGTCGGCCATCCCGTCGTGTGACAGTCGATCCGACAGCGTCCGTGCAGGGTAGAGCCGCCGGACGACCACTGCGAGGAGGTACCAGCAGACGAACAGCCCGGTCAATAGCACCGAGAGGACGAACAGCAACGAGAGAAACTCCTCGAGGGACGCCAGCACGATCAACGCGAGCAATGCCACGGTGACGACTTCGAACGCAAGGACGACGAACTGCCCAAGCGCGACGAGGGTCGCGGCGACCGCCAGCCGAAGCCAGAGTCCCAGTTGAAGTCGCGTCGGACGGATCACGAGGGTGCCACCTCGAGTACGAACACCGCCAGCGAAGGGCGGGAGACCATCGACGTGGGGGAGGGAAGACGCACTCTCGAATGTTCGTTTCGACAGGATTTCCAAGAAGATTACGAGTCCCGACTCGTGTTGTCAGGGTCGCTCTTCGGCGACCCGCTCGATCGCTCCCGCGAGCGTCTCCACGCCGTGACCGATGCTCTCCTCGTCGACGTCGAACGTCGCGGTGTGGTGGCCGCCGGGGTGATCCGTCCCGACGCCGACGTAACATGCCTTCCCGCCGTTTTGCTGGACCTCACGCATCAGGAACGTGGCGTCCTCGCTGCCGCCGAGTTCGTCGCGCTCGAGGATACGCTCGACGCCCTCGACGTCGCCGGCGGCGTCCGCGACGAGCGTCGCGAGTGCCTCGTCGCTCGTGGCGCTCGGGGCCTGCGCGCCGAGTTCGACCTCGACCTCGCAGTCGTGCATCTCCGCGGCCGACCTGATCACGCGTTCGGCGTTGTCGGCCATGTACTCCATCAGTTCGGTCGTCTCGCCGCGGACCTCGGCGAGGATCCGCGCGGACTCGGGGATCACGTTGGCCGCGCTCCCGCCCTCGACCCTGCCCGCGTTGATCCGCGTCGGGCCGTCGCTGTTACGCGGGATCGCATAGAGGTTCTGGACCGCCGTCGCCATCGCCTGAACGGCGTTGCGCCCCTGCTCGGGGTGGCCGCCCGCGTGGGCCGGCTCCCCGGAGAACTCGGCCTCGAGGTGCGAGACGGCGAGGAAGCCGTCGATGGCGGCGACGATTTCGCCGGTCGGGTGGTCGAGCCCGATGTGGGCCGCCAGCAGGTAGTCGACGTCCGCGATGTGTTCGCTCTTGGCCATCGACTTGCCGCCGCCGATGACCTCCTCGGCGGGCTGGAAGAACACCTTCAGCGTGCCCTCGAAGTCGCTGTCGACGATCTCCTCGAGGACGCCGACGCCGATCGTCGCGTGCGCGTCGTGGCCGCAGGCGTGCATCGCGCCTTCGTGTTCCGAGCGGAAGCCCTCGGCCGCGGGCGCGTGGTCGGCGTCCTCGCTCTCGGCGCGGGGGAGGCCGTCGATGTCCACCCGGAGACCGACTGTCGGGCCGTCTCCCTTCTCGAGCACCGCGACCGCGCCCGTGTAGCCGCCCTCGAGGGACTCGAGGACGCCTTCGTCGACGCCCGTCTCCCGTGCGCGCTCGAGGGCGTGGGTGAGTTCGGCGTCGTCGGGGACGGCCAGGCGGTGATCGGTCGCGATGGCGTCGGGGCCGACGTGGAGTTCGGCGAGGTCGTCGCCGAACCGCGACTCGAGTTCCTCGACGATGCGTGCGGTCGTGTAGAACTCGCGCCAGGCGGGTTCGGGTCGACGGTGCAAGTCGCGGCGAAGTTCGACCAGGTCGTCCGCGGTCATATCCCCCACTGGGCAGCGGCGCTAAAAAGTGCTATCGAAGGCGGAACCTCGGTCGGGTACGTCACGGCGGAGGGGCGGACGAAGAGAACAGAACCTGCGCTCGCGTCAGTTCCCGCGGCCGGCGCCGTGGATCTGTTCGACTTCGGCTTCGATGTGGACGGAGTCCGGGAAGTCCTGTTCGGCGATGTTGCGCGCGAGGTTGTCGTGGCCGTGAATCTCGAGTTCACGGGTGAAGACCGTGTAGTTCCAGGAGGAGAAGTGCCGATCGTCGTCGGCGTGGAGCCGGCAGTGCTGTGGGACCGAGATGTCCGTCGGGGGGTGGGAGTGTGGCCCTTTCAGTTCCGCACCTTTCCGTTCGGCGGTCGTTTTGATGTCGTCGACGATACCCTCGAGGGCGGCCCGGTCGCCGCTTTGCAGCGTGAGGCGGGTGACGAAGGTCATGGCTGAGTTACGACACAGTCGACGGCCAGCGCGTAAAAACTTGCTGAGATGGGGCGGTCGGAACTCGGGACTCGAGACTCGGAACCCGGAACTCGGGGCTCGAGACCAACGCCTCCGGGCGTGGAATCGAACGCTCGTCACGCGCCGCCGCCGTCGGACCGACGATCCGGTACTGTCGTCGCGCGCGGGTGTTCGTTTAACGAACAGTCCGATATTCTCTTAACGTCGCGCCTAGTACTTCGGTTAATGGCAGTCGAAGCTACGAGCGCAGGCGCGATCCTCTTCCGCGACACGCGGGGCCGGCGCGAGTATCTTCTACTCAAGAGCCGCCCAGGCGACTGGGAGTTTCCCAAGGGCGGTGTCGAAGGAGATGAAGAGCTACAGCAGACGGCGATCCGCGAAGTAAAGGAAGAGGCAGGTATCGAACAGTTCCGGCTCCTCGACGGCTTTCGCGAGGACTACGACTACGTCTTCGAGGCGAACGGCAAGACCATCCACAAGACCGTTCACCTCTTCATCGCGAAGTCGTTCGAGGCCAGCGCGGAACTGTCCAACGAACATCGCGACCTGCAGTGGCGCGATTACGAACAGGCCGTAAACACCGTCACGCAGGACGGTCCACGCGAGATCCTCGAGCAGGCCCACGAGTTCCTCGACGAGCGGGAGGACGAGGAGGAGTAGAAGGCGAACCGGGATTTCTCCCTCCGTCGAGCGCCGAGGCGTCGGCCGCTCTCGAGGACCGCGTTCGGTTCGATGCGGGTCGAACCCCACAGTCCCGACCCCGACGATCTCGTTTCCCCTCTTTTCGACCGGTATCCGGGGCCGCCCGTCCGTCGTCGGTTCGATCGGGCAGGTTTTTCTCCGTCGGCGAGTACGGCCCACCGTGGACGGGACGGACGCGTACGACGCCGAGTTCGGCTTCGAACTGCGGACCTGCAGGTGGGCCGAGCGCGAGTGGCCGCCCGGGTCCAGCGACGACACTCCGGTGATCGTCGCCCGCCAACTGGGTACCGAGCGGCGGCGCTGGGACACCATCGTCCTCGAGTGCGACCCCGACGCCCTCCGGAAGCGCGCCAGGTTCGGCCGGAAGCGCCTCGATAGCGATCTCCTCCACGTCGTCCGGAACGCGCCGGCGGAGTGGACCTACTACCGCGATGCCCTCCCCCACCCCGGCTACCCGTGGCGGTACGTCCGCGAAGCGATCCACCGCGCGGACGACCGGGGCATCCTCGAGACCCGCAAGGACGGGAACCGCATCCAGGTCCGGCGGAAGTGGCCCTATCCCGACTGGTGCGAGCGGATCGTCGCCGTCGAGAACAAACCCGACCTCGATCGGTCGGCAGCCCGGCGACTCCGGCCGCAACTCGAGTTCGACGTGGCGATTGCGCTGGCCGACGAGGTCTGGGTCGCGACCCGACGGACGGGCGAACGGGTCGAGCCGATCCTGCTCGAGGACCTGCCGGTCGAGGCGGGCGTCCTCGCGTTCGACCCCGATACGCTGTCGGCCGACGTGGCCTGGCACCCCCGAACGCTGGCGGTCGCGGAGCCCGGAACGCGGATCCTCGAGCGGCCGGATTCCGCCGGCGGGCGGGACGGGTCAGCGGCCCGGTTCGAGTACGCCGACCTCGAGTGGAAGCACGAGCGGCGACTCGCGATCGCCGAACGGGCCTACGAGCGGGGCTGGCGCTCGTTCGTCGACACGATGCGGCCGGACTGCCGACAGTTCCGGCTTCGGGAGGTCGACGGCCAGTTGCTCCCCTACTGCGACGCGAAAGACCGGCAGCCGACCGCCGCCGAGTGTTCGGGTTCCTGTTCGTCCTACGAACCGGAGCCGCCCGCGTGGCGCACGAAGGGGTGGCCGATCGAGGGGGGTCCCGGAAAACGGTTCAAAGCGTTGCTCGCGGATCGCCGTCGGCGACGGCGGCCCGGACTCGAGTCGCCCGGAGAGTGAGGTGCCCGGAGCGCGCTCGGACGCGGAATCGGTACCGAGGTCCGACGGTCCTATTCGTCGGCTCTCGCTCGCCGAAACTCCTCCCGTGTCACGGTATACCGGTGGTGATCGGCGATCCTGTCGCCGATCGGCGTCCAGTTTCGCAGTCGGCCGTCGTACTGTCCGCCGGCGGACTCGACGAACTTCTCTATCGCCCGTTCGGATCGTTTGTTTCCGTCCTCGTAACCGATCGCCACGGTCTCGAGACCGAGCCGGTCGAACGCCAGTTCGGTCATGGCCGTCGCACAGTCGCCCGCGTACCCGTTCCCCCAGTAGGGCTTGCCAAGGATGAACCCGATCCGCCCCGTGTGTCGGTTCCACTCCGGAAACAACCCGGTGTATCCCGCGAGTTCGTCGTCCGCGTAGACGGCGTACTGGGCACTTTCGCGGTCGTCCCACTCGGCTTCCGCGTCCGTCAGCTGGTCGTGAACCTCCTTCACCGTCGCGTACGGCTCTTGCGGGACGTACTCGAACACGTCGGCGACGTCTTCGCGGGCCTCCCTGAAGAGGTCGTACAGCTCGGTGACGTTCACGCGATCGCGACAGAACCGCTCGAGGACGAGCGAATCGGTCTCGAGTAATTCAGGAAACACACCGGTTTTGTATATCGACATGATATAAATAATTGAGTGCGGAGGGGGTCTGTGCCAGAACGAGCGAACGGACTCGAGGCCAACGACGCCCGACTGTGACCGCCAGTTCGGTCGGTTACCCGATGATTTCGGGTACCTCCTCGAGGGACACGTACCGGGTCGTCCCGTCGCGGGCCTCGAGTTCGACCTCGCCGGTCTCCCGGTAGTGGTTCCCGAGGATCGCTTTCTCGGGGATTCCGAGCAGGTCGCTCTCGGCGAACCGCTCGCCGATCGTCCGCTCGGGGTCGTCGAACAGGAGCGTCTCGGCCGTCCCGCAGCGCTCGTGGAGGCGATCGGCCGCCTCGCGCAGGTCCGCGTCGCCGTATTCGAGGGGGATCACGGCGAGGCGATAGGGTGCGATTTCGGGAGAGGCGACGTCCCCGTCCTCGAGCGCCGTGGACGAGTCGGGCCAGCGACAGCCGTTCTCGTCGGCGTACTGCTCGAGGAGGGCGTGCAGGAGCCGTTCGACGCCGATGCCGTAGCTCCCCATGAGGACGTGGCGCTGCCCGCCGCCGGCGGTGTCGATCGTCAGTCCCATGGGTTCGGCGTAACGCCTGCCGAGCTGGAAGACGTGGCCGACTTCGATCCCCTCGCCGGCCGCGAGCCGGCCGCCGCACTCGGGGCAGTCGTCGCCGGCCGCGAGGTCGGCGCGGGGCGACTCGTCGGTCACGCCGAACCGACAGTCCGTCGCGGTACAGCGCCGGACAGCGACCGTCCCCGAGCCGGTTTCGGTCATTGCGACGAACTCCTCGGAGTTCGTCCCGCCCATGACGCCGTCGTCCGCCGCCGCGACGACGAACTCGAGACCGAGCGACTCGAAGATACGGACGTAGGTCTCCCGGACCCGGTCGTAGCACTCCCGGAGGGAGTCGTCGGTCGCGTGGAAGCTGTAGGCGTCTTTCATCGTGAACTCCTTCGTCCGCAGGAGGCCGTTGCGGGCGTGGTCGTCGCGGTGTTTCCGCTCGATCTGGTACACCAGCAGGGGCAGGTCGTCGTAGGAACGGACGACGCCGTCGACGAGGTGGACCGCGCCCTCCTCGTGGGAGGGAGCCAGACAGAGGCGCTTGCCGTCGCGGTTCTCGAGCGTGAACATCTCGCCCTCGAAGCTCTCCCAGCGACCGCTTCGCTGCCAGATGCCGGCGTCGTTCAGCGAGGGGAGGCTGATCCGTCGGCCGCCTGCGGCGTCCATCTCGCGCTCGAGCAGGGCGACGAGGTTCTCCCGGACGCGCTGGCCGGTGGGCGTGAAGCCGTAGCGCCCGCTGCCGAACTGTCGGACGAGGCCGGCCCGTGCCGTGAGCGCGACGGTCTCGTTTTCGTGGCCGTTGGTCTCCCGGCTGGTGAAAAGCAGGGACTGGCTACGCCGCACTGCGATCACCCCCGTCGACGCGGCCGTCGGCGTCGAACCTTCCGTGTCCAGTCTCCTTGCGAGCGTGACGATCCGCGTCTACACCACCGTCGCCGTAACGTCGGCTACGACCCGTCACGGACAGCGTACGAACGACGCGAAGAGAAGCAGTACGACTCTCGGTACTATCGCGGAACCCAGCCGCGGGCCACACCGGACCCGCGGTTGCCAGGTCGCGTTCGTCGGAACATGCGACCGAAACGTCGGCGACCTAATATAAGTAAATGTTGAAGACTGTCGCCGAGGACAGATTTCTCGAAACTACAATAAGTGAAAAAACACGTCTTTGTTCGATACACGGATGGATCGAAACTGGCTCCACTTCGGCCTGCTCGTGGTCGGTCTCGCGGCGCTCTTGCTCGCGATCTTCGCTGGATTCACCGCCGTCGCACACGAGGTCACCCACGAGCGCTCGGCCGCGGACCTCGAGTCGGTCTCGGATTCGGTCGACCGGTACGGCGTCGTCGAGTACGACGAGTTGACCGCCGACGAGCGGCGGATGGTCGACGACCTGCGAGGCGAGCGCGACCGGTACGTCATCTCGGATGGTGACCAGCAGGCGACGAGGATCGGCGACGGCTACGTCGTCTCACAAGGGGACGAGTACCACGTGATCGAGCGCAACACGACAGTCAGGTGGACGAGCACGGGCGGACTCGCTGCGATCGCGCTGGCGGTCGTCGGCGTGGCGCTGGTCGTCGAGGCGATTCGCCGCCATCATTTCCCGAACCGCGGCCCCTTCGGGTGATCGATGTCTCCGCCGGACGCCGATCACTGGGAAACGTCGACCTCGAGGTCCTCGCGCTCGACCGCCAGCCGGAACGTGGGGACGGTCCGGTACTCGACCTCGACGACGTCCTTGCGCCGGAGGCTCTGCAGTCCGGAGCGGACGGCTTCGGCCTCGAGGTCGTCGCCGTAGTCGTAGGCGTCCCGCAAGGAATGCAGCACCGAGACGACGCTCTCGGAGCGTTCGTCCGGGCCCGCCAGCACGTCGACGATCCGGGCCTGGAGCTCCGGGACGCGGATCCGAGACGGCGCGCCCTCGCTGTCGGGATCGCTCTCGATGCCGGGTTCGACGTCGACGAGGTCGGCGGCCTCGGCCGTCGCGCGGATCAGGCTGTTGTCGTCGCGAAAGTAGTAGTCGCCGAGTTCGTTCTCGAGGTACTGGTGGACCTCGCTGCCGCTTTCCATCCCCCACCGGTCCTGGAGTTCGGAGTTTTTCGTCGGCTGTAGTTCCACCACGTCGGCGAGCCGCTCGGTGGCCTCGTCCGAAAGCGTCATCGTCGAAGGGTATGGGGATCCGGTACTTTTGCGTTGCGTCCCATCGCTCGTTGCGGTCCGTTCTCCCGATCGCCCGACTCGCCGGCGGGGATCGAGACCGTCAGTCGCCGCCGACGACCGGCACCGGTGCCGTCGTCTCGAGCGTCTCCTCGACCTGGGTGTAGACGAGGATCGCGCCCAGCGTCGCGAGGGCGGTCCCGAAGACGAACGGGACCGCGAAGCCGTACTGTACCAGCGCGCCCGACGACAGCGGTCCGAGGGCGATCCCGAACCCGAACGCCATGGTGAGCACGGAGAGTTTCGAGCCGGACTCGCCCTTCCCGGCGAGGTCACCGGCGAGGGCCAGCGACGGCGCGAACACCATCGCGCCCGCGATCCCCTGGAGGAGTCGCGCGACGAACATCGTCTCGGAGGTCGTCACGAACCCCTGGACGAGGGTCGCGGGGATCAACAGCACCATCCCGCCGACGATGAACGGCCGTCGCCCGTAGTGGTCACAGGCGCGCCCGATCGGCGTCTGCAGGAGGATCTGGGCGACGACGAACGCCGCGAACTGCAGGCCGAACCAGGTCGCGCCCTGCTCGAGGCGGGCGTTGATCTGGGGCTGGATCGTCGCGAACAGCGCGATCGCGGTCGCCATGAACAGCGAGGCGACGCCGAGCGTGAAGATCGGATCGAGCAGGTTCGATCCCGACCGGTCGAAGACGTCGATCGAGAGGTCCGCGCCGGCGTTGGCCTCGGTCGACTCCGGATCCGTGATCAACGCCGTCACCATCAGATAGCTGACGGCGGCCGCGACGGTGGCGACGTAGAACGCGGCGTCGTAGCCGGTGATCGTCGTCCTGCCCAACGCGTAGGGGCCGAGGTTGACCACCGTCCCGGCGGCGACCGGGCCCGCCCCGAACCCGATCAGCCGGAAGGTGTTGTAGACGCCCATGTTCCCGCCGCGTTCGTCCGTCGTCGCGAGTTCGTTGACCAGCGCGACCGACGCGGGGATGATGAAGGCGACGCTGACGCCCTGCAGCCCCCGGATGACGACCAGTTCGACGTAGGACCGCGCGAAGACGTAGGTGAGGTTCGTGACGGCGAGCCCACCCAGTCCGATCAGGATGAACAGCTTCCGGCGGCCGTAGCGATCCGAGAGCCGCCCCGTCAGCGGCTGGAAGGTGCTGTTGAGAAAACCGAACAGCGAGAGGATGATCCCGATGATCATCGACTCCCCCAGGCCGAAGGTCGCGCCGCCGACGATATCGCTGCCGACGTACAGCGGGATGACGACGATCAAAAACGAGTTCCCGATTCCGTCGGCCATCCGCGCGAACGCGAGCGCGAGCACTCGCCGGTCGACGGCGAACGGCGCGAGGAGTTTCTCGAGGAGAGTCCGTACTGGCACTCGTCGTTACCCACGGTCGGCGACGCCGTTATAGTTTCGAATCGAAAGTACTTGCGAGCGGACTGTCGTCTCCGTCCGGACAGTCCGTCCGATCGCAAACGAGTTACAAGCCGTCCGACGTCGTAGCCGGGGGTATGGGTCGCGAAGTGAAACTCGGCCGAGTGGAATCGACGCTCGAGGAACTCGACTACCCGGCGACGAGGGCGGAGGCCGCGGCGGAACTCGAGGACGTGACGGTCCTGCTGGCCGACGGGGAACGGAACCTCGGTTCGCTCGTCGAGGACGTCCAGAGCAACCGGTTCGAGTCGGCGGCGGATCTCGAGGCAGAGTTGCACAACGCCCTGCCCCGAGAGGCGGTCGGCGAGCCGTACCAGTCGGAGGGCGAAGGCTAACCGGCCGGTCGGGTCGCCCGAAACGAGGGTGCGTCGGCGACTCGAGAGGCCCTCGAGGGAGGGTGAGACGGTAAACGCGTTCCTTAAGTCGCTCGACCGACGTAGCCCGGACAACGATGGAATTCTGCGACGAATGCGGTTCGATGATGAAAGCCGACGACGGGCTCTGGAAGTGCGGGAGTTGCGGCTACACGGAGCCGAAAGGCGACGCCGACGAGTATATCGTCACGGACAGCCAGGAAGCCAGCGAGATCATCGAGTCCTCCGGGGAGACCTCGCTGCCAGAAACCGACGCCCACTGTCCCGAGTGTGGTCACGACCGCGCGTACTGGTACATGAAACAGATCCGCGCGGCCGACGAGTCCGAGACCCGCTTCTTCATCTGCTCCGAGTGCGAGCACAAGTGGCGCGAGGACGACAACTAACGACCTTTTACGCTGCGGTCTGTCGCGCTGACGGCAGCGTTGCTGCCGTCCAGCGCGACGTCCCTCGGTAAAAGGTCGATCAAAAGCACTCCTCCCTCCGTTCCAGGCCCCAAGCGGCCCGCCACATCGGTCGTCGGCCCGCTCGCAGCCGATGGCTGCTCGCGGTCGGTTACGGGACGATGGCCTGCCCTTCCCCGGGTCGCGGACGCCTCGCAATGCTCGGGGTCCGCTCCCGGCCACGTCGCGAGGATCCGTACTGGCTTCCTACACCGCTGTCGGTACTCCTTTCGGGCGTCGATAACGGAACGGAAGGAGAGTTACTCGTTGCGAGCTATCGTCAGATACCCCGTGTGACCCACGGGTGCCGTCGACGGCCTCGAGCCGCGGTCGTCGAACTGCATCTCGCGCTGGATCGTCTCGCGGGTGCGGACGTTCGCGAGATCGGCCTCTCGAGCGGCCTCGACGACCTCGCGGGTCGACTCGATGAAGGGGCTGTAGACCGCGACGAAGCCGCCCTCGACCAGCAGGTCGGGTGCGTGGGCCACGACGTCGGCCGCGTCGCCCGTATCGAGCGTGAGGACGTCGAACGACGAGGGCTCAAGGGCCTCGAGTTCCTCGCGGAGGTCGCCGGTCCGGACGTCGACCTCGTCGGCGACGCCGCCCAGTTCCATGTTCTCGCGGGCGACGTCGGCGAACTCCGGATCCCGCTCGTAGGTGACGACTTCGGCCCCTGCACGGGCCATCGAGGCCGCGAGGACGCCCGTCCCGGTGCCGGCGTCGAGCACGCGGTCGCCCCGTGAAATCCCGGTCTCGCCGATCACCAGTCCGACGTCGCGGGGCACCATCGGCGCACCGGTGCGCTCGAAGTGGTGGAACAGGTCCGGGCCGCGCAGGCGTCGGACCTGGAACTCCTCGTCGAGGTGAGTCTCGAGCGTCTGGCCGGGTTCGACGTCTTCGGGGACCTCGAGGACGCCGAGGTCGGTGCCCATCTCCTCGCCGGGCTGGACGAGGAACTCGCGGTCGCCGCGGACGAGCAGGACGGGGTTGCGGTCGTCGCCGTGGTCGGTGCCGCAAGCGCCGTCGCTTTCGATATCCGTGTCCGTATCGGGCTCGTTTCCGGTCACGTCGGCTACTCGAGGTCCTCGACGGCCGCGGCGAGGTCGCCGTCGTTGGCGTCCAGGGCCTCACGGGCCTCGTCCTCGCCCACGCCGGCGCGGGTGGCGACGAGATCGACGTCCTCGTCGGGGATGGCCGAGCCGTCGTCGTCGGTCCCGGCGTCGTCGGCGCTGCCGGCACTGCCGGCCTCGACCTCTTCGGGCGAGCCGATGATCTGGTAGGTCTCCTGGCCCCGGGCGTCCATCTTCGTAACCTCGGCGTCGTCGAAGACGAGGTCGTACTCGCCCGTGCGGATGATGACCTCTTCGGCGTCGATGTCCTCGACGTCGATCCCCATCTGTTCCATCATCTGTTCCATCTTGCGCGGATTGAGTCCGCCGCCGCCTCCTCCGAACATACCCGACACGTCGCCACCCGCGACCTTTTACTTTGTCGTTCCACCCGCAGCGAGCGGCCACCTGGACGTCGCCGTCGCTCGAGCAACAGCGTCGAACGCATCGGTCCCCCGTTACTCTCCAAAATGGTTCGACGCCGGGGGAGGCCGTCGTCAGTCGTCGGCCGGTGCGCCCTCGCGGACGTTGACCGCCATCCCCGTCTCGAAATCCGCGATCGCGTCCGCGTCCAGTTCGGCGCGGCCGACCGCGAGCAGTTCGCCGCGCTCGTGGACGACGAGCACCTCGTCGCCCGGCCGGATCTCCGACCCCGCCTCGAGGACGAACTTCGCGAAGACGTTCTTTTCCTCGCGGACGAACGGTTCGCTCTCGTCGTCGACGACGACGCGGTACGCGGGATACTCGAGGGCGGCCGCGAGTCGACGGCCGCCCTCGAGGCCGAGCGTGAACCGGCCGTCGGTGCCGAAGGAGGCGATCCGGCCGTTTTCGGCGTGGATCTGCTGTGGTCGGCCCGAAGAGGTTCGTTTGATCGTCAGCGACTCCGACTCGGACTCCGCGGGCGGGAACATCGCCTCGCCCGCGCCCGCGCCGAACTGGTAGTCGGCGATCGTCCGGAGCGTCGACGGTCCCGCCGACCCGTCTGCTGGCTCGCTCATCGCCCCGAGTTCGACCCTCGACGGAGAAAACCCTTCGCTTGCCGTCGGGCGCTCGCCGGGCCGAAAGGGAAACGAGGCGAAAAGAACCGCTTCATTTCGCCCGGACGAATCAGGAACGTTATATAGGTCGACCCGCTATCCAGACGTGAATGGATCTGACGCAGGTCGCGCTCGGCACGGGGCTGCTCGCGGTGAGCACCCTGACGTTCGTCGGGCCGGCGGCGCTCGAGTCACACGTCGTCTACGCCCTGACCGCGATCGCCCTCGTGGTGGGTGCCGGAGCGCTACTCGTGAATCTGGCGCGGGAAGCCACGGTGGCCGGCTCGAGGTAGCGGCAGGCGACCACGACGGGCGAGAGGGTCGCCGACTTGGACGTTCTCGACGGACTGTTCGGACTCGGACTCGTACTAGGACTCGCACTCGTACCCGTATCCGCACCTCTCTCGACTCGCCACCGGGTGCCGATCAGAGCAGGAACGTCTCGTGGCGTTCGCCAAGATCGAGAAAGGCGTCGGCCTCCGCGATCAGTTCCTCGGCGGTCGAGGACTCGAAGGCCATCACTTCGACGCGGACGCCCTCGTGGCGCAGGTGTGAGCAGAGCCGCGAGAAGTCCCCGTCGCCCGTACAGAGGACGACCGTATCGACGTGGTTCGCGAGGGTCACTGCGTCGAGGCTCATCCCGACGTCCCAGTCGGCCTTCTTCGACCCGTCCGAGAACGTCTTGATGTCCTTGATCTTCGTCTCGAAGCCGATGTCGACCAGCGCGTCGAAGAAACTCTCCTCCTCGGGCGCGTCGGCGCGGATGACGTACGCGATCGCGCGGGTCAGCTGTCGGTCCTGGACGGCCTTCTCGAGCAGTGCCGAGTAGTCGATGTTCCGGCTGTGAAGGCTCTGTGCGGTGTGATAGAGGTTTTGGGCGTCGACGAGCACGGCGACGCGCTGGTCCTGATGGATTTCGGTCACAGCTAGGAGTGTGACGTGGTACCGTAAAAATCGCGTCGATCGTGACGGTTTCTGTGATCGTGGCTCGAACGTGACCACGACCGCAACGAGCGGCGAGAAGGACGACCGGAGACGGGCCGGGGCCGAGTCGAACCCGGTTAGCTCCGGAGCTTCTCGATGCGCTTTTCGGTCGGCGGGTGGGTCGCGAACACCGTCTGGAGCAGTCCGCGCTCGGAGTTGAAGATACAGAGCGCGGCCGTGCTGTCGTCGATGGTCGATTCGCGGTTCTCGGCTCCCTTCGAGATTTTCTCGAGCGCTCGAGCGAGCGGATCGCCGCTGCCGATGTACTGTCGGGCGTCGTCGTCGGCGACGTACTCGCGGTACCGCGAGATCGCCATCACCAGCACCGTGACGAGCATCTGGGCGAACATCGAGAGGATCCAGCCGACGATGAAGCCGCCGGGGTTGTCGTCACCGGCGAACACGTAGACGAAGTACACGGCGTAGCCGACCATCATCCCGATGGAACTGCCGACCGTCATCATCAGCACGTCCCGGTTCTTGATGTGGGCCAGTTCGTGAGCGATGACGCCCTCGAGTTCGTCGCGGTCGAGCAGGCGGATGAGTTCCTCGCTGACGACGACGACGCCGTTACCTTTGCGGCCGGTGGCGAAGGCGTTGGGGACGCCCATCTTCTGGACCATTAGCTTGGGCTTGTCGATGCCCATGTCACGGCTCAGCGACTCCGTCATCCGGTGGATATCGGCGTACTGGCCGCTTTCGGGCATCTCTTCGGCCCCTCTGGTCGCGGCCCAGGTACCGATCTTGTACTGGATGAACGGGAACGTGACCAGAAGCAGGAGGACGATCGGCCAGGCACCCGTACCGAGCATCGTCAGCCCGACGAGCCCGACGAACAGGTACAGCGCCGCCAGGATCGAGCCGACGACGAACATCCGTACTTTCAGTCCGAAGTCTGTCATAGGCGTTCGTAAGCAATCACGATGTATAAGCTTCGCGGGATATACCGCCCGACGGCTCGGCGTGATATCCCGGTCGATCCGCGCGCCGTTCCGGCAGCACCTGTCAGGGATCGGTCCAGTTCCGGCAGTGAACTGTCGTCCCGGGCCGACCGTCTCGAGGCCAAAACGGCAGGTAACGTAATCCATAAGTCCGTTCCCCTCGCGCTAACGCGTATGCTACGCTCCGCTCGGGTTGCAGGTTACGCTGCCGGAAGCGGAGCGTGTGCGGTTGCCGTTCCTTTTGCTAAACCTGTCAAAAAACGCGTCTGAAGGGTGCTCGAGGCGAGCGTAGCGACCTCGTCTCGGGCGCAGTTCAGGTGCGGACCGGATCGAACCGATCGACCACTGACCGACAGCCACGACACACTGGATCATGACACACGACATCGACCTTTCGGGCGTCTTCCCGGCAATGTGTACGCCCTTCGACGAGAACGAGCGCATCGACTTCGAAACCCTTCGCGAGGACGCACGGCGACTCGAGGCCGCGGGCGTCGACGGGTTAGTCCCCGTCGGCTCCACGGGGGAGTCGGCGACGCTGTCCCACGACGAACACGTCGAGGTCGTCGAGGCGGTCGTCGACGCCGTCGACGACGTCCCCGTCATCGCGGGATCGGGTTCGAACAACACCCCAGAGGCACTGGAACTCTCCGAGCGATCGGCCGAGGTCGGCGCGGACGGCCTGTTGCTGATCTCGCCGTACTACAACAAGCCCGAACAGCGCGGCCTGATCGAACACTACGAGACGATTGCCGACGCCATCGACCTCCCCCAGATCGTCTACAACGTCCCCTCGCGGACGGGCCGCTCCATCGAACCCGACACGGCGGTCGAACTCGCCGCCCACGAGAACATCGCGGGCTACAAGGCCGCGAGCGGCGACCTCGGGCAGATCGGCGAGATCGCAGAGCGGACCCGCGACGAGGAGTTCGCGGTGCTGTCGGGCGACGACGCGCTCACGCTGCCGACCATCTCCGTCGGCGGCACCGGCACCATCAGCGTCGCGGCGAACGTCGAACCCGAGCGCACCTGCGCGATGGTCGGCGCGGCCCTGGACGGCGACTACGCCCGCGCCCGCGAGATTCACCACGAACTCGGGCCGCTGTTCCGCGCACTGTTCGTCGAGACCAATCCGATCCCGGTCAAGGAAGCCATGGAAATCCGCGGCTATGGGCCCGCGAGACTGCGCTCGCCGCTCTCGCGGCTCTCGGAGGAGTACCGTGCGGACCTCGAGTCGGTGCTCGCCGACCTCGAGGAGGGAGAGACCGAGTCGACTGCGGTCGCGAACGGCGGCCGGGAGGCCGATCGATGACCGTCGCGGTCGGCGTCACCGGTGCGACCGGCCGGATGGGCCGGGAGGTCGTCGCCGCCGCCCGCGAACGCGCGGACTGCGAGGTCGCGTTCGCGGTCAACCGCGAACCCGACGGGGGGACCGTCGAGGGGGTCGCGGTCGAACCGGCCGCGGAGTTCGACGCCCTGCTCGGCGAGCACGAGCCCGACGCCGTCGTCGACTTTACGGGGCCCGACTCCGCGCTCGAGTACGCCCACGCCTGCGTCGAGGCCGACGCGGAGGTCGCCTTCGTGACGGGAACGACGGGGTTCGACGACGCGGCGTTCGCCGACCTCGAGGCCGCGAGCGAGTCGATCCCACTGTTGCACGCGCCGAACTTCGCCCGCGGGGTCCAGGCGCTGGTCAACGTCGTCGGGCAGGCGGTGCGGAACCTGCCCGGCTACGACGTGGAACTCGTCGAGACCCACCACAACGGCAAGCGCGACGCCCCCAGCGGCACGGCGAACCGGCTCCTCGAGGAGATCGAGGCGAACGGCGACTTCGCGGGGAGGAACCACGGCCGCGAGGGCGAGGAGCCACGCGAGGAAGGCGAGATCGGCGTCCACGCCCTGCGTGCGGGCGACGTCACGGGCGAACACGAGGTCGTCCTCGCGGGCAACGACGAGGAGGTACGGCTGACCCACCGCGCCGAGGACCGCGGCGTCTTCGCCGCGGGCGCGGTCGACGCGGCAGTCTGGATCGCAGGACGAAAGGCGGGACGGTACGACTTTGCGGACGTGATCGACGAATGAGTGCACTCGAGAACGAAATCGCAGACCTGTGGACACGGTACGACAACGGAGACGTCACGGCGGAAACGGCCGACGAGGATGTCTCCGCTACCCTCGAGGCGTTCCTCGAGGCCCTCGAGGCCGGCGAGGTCCGCGCCGCCGAGAAACGCGACAGCGCCGAGCAGCGCTCGGCTGGCTCCCGGACGTCGTCCGGGAACGGCGAGTGGGAGGTAAACGAGTGGGTCAAGCGGGGCATCCTGCTGAACTTCGGCCTGCGGGAGAACCGGGCGTTCGAGTACGGCGGCGTCGATCACTACGACGTGCTCCCGCTGCGCGAGACGGGCGACCTCGGCGACCGCGGCACCCGGAACACGCCCGACGGGACGACGATCCGTCGGGGCGCGTACCTCGGCTCGGACTGTATCATGATGAGCCCGAGTTTCGTCAACATCGGCGCGTACGTCGGCGACGGAACGCTCGTCGACTCCTGTGATACCGTCGGATCGTGCGCACAGATCGGCGAGGACGTCAAACTCGGCGCGAACACCCTCATCGGGGGGGTACTGGAGCCGGTCGAGAGCGCACCCGTGATCGTCGAGGACGGCGTCTCCCTGGGCGCGGGCTGTCGGGTCACAAGCGGGTTCGTCGTCGGGGAGAACAGCGTCGTCGGCGAGAACACCCTCCTCACGCCCCGGATCCCGGTGTACGATCTCGTCGAGGAAGAGGTGCTGTACGGGGAACTGCCGCCGGAACGGCGCGCGTTCACCCGGTTCGTCGAGTCCTCGGTCAGCGACCACGACCTCTTCGACGGCGGCGCGTACAAGCCCGCCGTCGTCGCGACGGACCTCGAGACGGAGACGCTCGAGGCGACCGAGCGCGAGGACACGCTCCGGGAGTAGCACCGGTTCGCCCTCGCCCCGTACTCCCGCGTCCCAAAACCAATTACCACGGAGACGTCTAATCGAACCGTGATACAGGGACGGAACGCGCCCGACAGTGACGACGAGACGCCAACCCCAGCGGCGCTCCGCGCTGATTTCGCAGATCGCGAGCTACCGCGCCACCTGGCGCTGTTTTACGACGGCCAGGACGAGCAACTGGCGGCGGCGACGGCGTTCGTCGATTACGCCCTCCAGTCGGGTCACCGGTGTGTCTACCTGTACGACGACAACGTCGAATCTCGGATCGAGACGGCGCTACGGGCGATAGGGATCGACGTCGAGGACCGGATCGAGGCCGGCGACCTCTGGATCGAGGACGCGTCGGAGCGCTATCTCGAGAACGGGTTCGATCCCGATCGAATGATCGACACGCTCGAGCGGGCCTGCGAGGCGGCCGTCGACGACGGATACGAGGGACTCTTCGTCGCGGGCGAGAATAGCTGGTGTTTCCATACCGAGGAGACGTTCGACCACGTCCTGGAATTCGAGGCGCAGTTCGACACGACCTGTCCCGAACTCCCGGTGACGGCGCTCTGTCAGTACGACCTCGCGCGGTTCGGCGAGGAGTCGATCGCGAAGGCGCTGTGGACTCACGAGCGGATCATCTACCGGAACACGATCTGCGAGAACCCCTACTACGTCCCGCCGGAACGGTACCGCTCGCAGCCGAAGCCGGAGTTGAACGCCAGACTCATGCTCGAACAGACCTACGACCTCTCCCGGACCCGGCAGGTGGTCGAGAACCGCGAGCAACGGTTGACGGTCGTCAACCGCGTGTTACGGCACAATATCCGCAACGACCTCAACACCGCCCTGGGGATGCTCGAGACCCTCGCCGACGACGAGCGACTCGAGCCGACCGAACGCGAGTGGGTCGAGGCGGCCCTCGACTCGACGCGGCAGGTCGTGGAGATCGCCGACAAGGCACGGTACGTCCAGCGAACCGTCGAGGAACCACGGATCCAGCCGCTGTCGCTCGCCGACGTCGTCGATCGGGCGCGCGAACGGGTCGCCGACGAACACGACCGGACGAGCCCTGACTCGTCCGATCGGCCACTGATCGAGGTCAGCGGCCCGGTCGACCAGACGATACTGACCGACCCCTCCCTCGAGGCGGCGCTCGCCGAGTTGTTCTCGCTCGCGGTCTCCGGCCAGGGAACGGGGCCGGTTCGCCTCGCGGTCGGTCTCCCATCCGAGCGGGTCGTCGAACTCGCGCTCGTGAGCGAGACGCGGATGCTCGAGCCGGCCGATCGGCGCGCCCTCGAACTGGGCGAGGAGACCCCGCTCGAGCACGGCAGCGGGCTCGGGATCTGGCTGATCAAGTGGGTCGTCGAGAACTCCCACGGGACCCTGTCGTTCCCCGAGGCGGAGGACCGGCGGCTCGCGATCGAACTCCCGCGGTTGCCCCCCGATCAGGTGGGCGAGTGGGAGAGCGACGACGGCCCGGCCTCCGGCCGGAAGGCGTGAGCCCGGGGCCGCTCGAGTCCCAGCGCGCTCGGACGTCTGCCGGTGTCGTACCGGAACCGGCTCGAGGCGACGCCTTAGTACCCGCTCACCGCGTCGAAACACCGGCCGCAGTACGTGTCGTCGTCGGTCGCCGCGTCGGGACCCGTTCGGGTGGTCTCCCGGATCCGTGCCGGAGAAACGTGTCTGAGAGCGCCGCAGGCCGTGGACTGCCCGTTGGACCGTGCGGGTTTGTGGATCGTTTTCGTCGATTCGTTGAGAACGACTCGCATACTACTGGCACTCGAGCGATCGGTATAATGATCGTCCGTGATAGTGCTACGACGCCGACCGGGACAGTCTCTCGCGACGGTACGACGGAAACCGGGCGGCCCGGTCGGTAGCGATCGGGACAGTCTCGATCGTAGAGACGAGTCGACGACGGTCATCTTTTCGATATCACCCGGATCCCTCTTCCGTCCGACACGCCAACGTCGTGTATGCAGCTCCCACCGATCGGGCTCGGGACCATGGGAATCGAGGCCCCCGAGACGATCGCGACCGCCCTCGAGGTCGGCTACAGACACCTCGACACCGCACAGATCTACGGGAACGAGGGCGTCGTCGGCGACGGCCTCGCCCGGAGCGACGTTTCGCGCGAGAAGGTCCAGGTCGCGACGAAGGTCTGGGCCGACAGCCTCGAGCCAGACGCCGTCCGTCGAACGACCGAGGAGAGCCTCGAGCGACTGGGCCTCGAGTCGGTCGACCTGCTGTACGTTCACCGACCGATCGAGACCTACGACCCGGAGCGGACGCTGCCCGCGTTCGACGCCCTCTCCGACGCAGGGGTCGTCGACGGAATCGGACTGAGTAACTTCTCCCGCGAGGAACTCGAGACCGCCCGTGGGGTTCTCGACGCGCCGATCGCGGCCCACCAGGTCGAGTACCACCCGCTCTTCCAGCCGGAGAACCTCCTCGAGCACGCCCGCGAGCACGGCTATCCGCTCGTTGCGTACTCGCCGCTGGCGAACGGCCGCGCCGGGGAGATCGAGGCGGTCGTCGCCGTCGCCGAGAAACACGACGTCACGCCCGAGGCCGTCTGTCTCGCCTGGCTCGCCGCGAAGGACGGGGTCGTCCCGATCCCGAAAGCCAGCAGCCGCGGGCACCTGACGGCGAACCTCGAGGCCCGGGCGATCGACCTCGAACCGGCCGACGTCGAGCGGATCGACGGCATCGAGCGGACCGAAGAGCTGTTTCCCGAGTAGCCGGTTTCGGCGGGTTTCGACCCGAACCCAAACCCTTGAATCCTCGCGGTCGCTTGGAGGGAGTAATGACCGACCTCGCGGATTCGCCGGCCGTTCGCCGGCTCTCGGACTGGAACCGCTCGCGGCTCGAGTCGCTGGCCGACGACCACGAGACGCCGCTGTACGTGATGGACCTCGACCGAGTGAAGGAAAACTACGCGCGGTTCTCGGCCGCGTTCCCCGACGCCCACGTCATGTACGCCGCCAAGGCCCACACGGGGAAGGCCGTCCTCGAGGCCGTCCTCGAGGTCGGCGGCACGATCGAGTGTGCCGCGTGGGGCGAACTACAGCGAGCGATCGACGCGGGCGCGGACCCGAACGAACTGCAGTACACCGCCGTGAATCCGCCGGATCGCGACCTCGACTACGCCGCCGAACTCGGTGCCGACAACCCCGGCCTGACGGTCACGATCGGCGCGACCGACACCCTCGAGCGCCTCGAAGAGCGGGGGTACGACGGCCGGATCGCGATCCGGATCAACCCCGGGATCGGGACGGGCCACCACGAGAAGGTCGCCACCGGCGCGGACGCGAAGTTCGGGATTCCCTACGAGCGCGTGCCCGAGGTCGCCGACCGCGTTCGCGAGGCGTTCGACGGCGACCTCGTCGGCATCCACGCCCACGCCGGCAGCGGCGTCCTCACCGACGACCTCGAGGATCACTGCCGCGCGATCGAACGCGTCGGCGAGATGGCCCGCCGCGTGGGGGACGAGGACCTCGAGTTCGTCGACGTCGGCGGCGGCTACGGCGTCCCCTACCGGGAGGACGAGGAGCCGCTGGACCTCGAGCGGACCGCGGAGATGGTTCGGGACGCTGTCGGCGACCTCGAGGCGCAACTGAAACTCGAGCCCGGCCGCTACATCGTCGCCGACGCGGGGCTGATCCTCACCGAGGTCAACACGATCAAGGAAGCCCCCGACACGACCGTCGTCGGCGTCGACGCCAGCCTCTCGACGCTGATCCGGCCCGCGATGTTCGGCTCCTATCATCCCATGCTGAACGTCAGCGCGCCCGACCGCGAGACGCTCGAGGCGACCGTCGGCGGCCCGGTCTGTACCAGCGCGGACGTCTTCGCCCACGACAGACCGATCGCCCGGCCCGAACGCGGCGACGTCCTCGCGATCGGCAACGCGGGGTCGTACGGCTACGAACTGGCCAACCAGTTCCACTCCCAGCCCCGGCCGGCCGAAATCGCGCTCGAGGACGGCGAGGCCCGCGTCGCGCGACGGCGCGAGACGCTCGCGGACGTGACCCGGCTGGAGCAGTGATGTTCGACCTCGAGTCGTTCCACGCCGACGCGGTCGCGACCCCTTCCCACGAGAACGTCGCGGCGATGCGAGAGCTGTTGTGCGAGACGCTCGAGGAGGCTGGCCTCGAGCCCGAGGTCGACGATTTGGGGAACACCCTCGCGACTCGGGGTGGAGGCGAGGACGGGGACGGCCCGCACCTCGTCCTGAACACCCACATCGACACCGTCGCGCCCCACGTCCCCCACGAACGCGACGGCGACGTCGTTCGCGGGCGCGGGGCCTGTGACGCGAAAGGGCCGCTCGCGGCCCTGCTCGCCGCGTTCCTTCGAGTCGAGCCCACGGCTGGCAAACTGACCCTCGCGATCACGCCCGACGAGGAGACGCTGATGACCGGCGCTGCCGGGTTGCAAGAGCGGCTCTCGGCGGACGGCTATGTCGTCGGCGAACCCACCGATCTCGACGTCTGTATCGCCGCCCGCGGCCAGTGCGAGGGCACGATCACGATCGAAGGCGAGAGCGGCCACGCGGCGAAAGTTCCCGCCGATCGGAATCCGGTCTTCGGCCTCGAGTCCGTCCTCGAGGCGCTGCGCGCGTACGACGAGGCGGCCGGGCCCGGCGAGGACGACGTGCTCGGCGAGCCGAAACTGACGCCGACCGTCCTCGAGGGGGGCGAGGCCCCGAACCGCGTTCCCGGCTCCTGTCGGGTGACGTTCGACCGGCGCAGCGTGCCGCCGGAGACCGCCGACTCGTTCGCCGCGGATCTGGAGGCGTTCCTCGAGGAGCGGGTCGCCGCCGGCGGAGGGCTCGAGGTTTCCGTCGACCTGATCCGTCCCGACACGCCGTTCCCGAAAGCGTTCGTCACGGACGCCGACGAGCGGCTGGTACGGACGCTGCGGGACGCGAGCGGCGGCGACGTACGCCCGTTCGGCGCGGCGACCGAGGCCGGCTTCTTCGCCGCGGACGCGCCGACTGTCGTCTTCGGCCCCGGTGTCCTCGCCGACGACGAGGGCGGCGTCGCCCACGCCGGGCGGGAGTACGTCCGGCTTTCGGACGTGGAAGCGGCGGCGGACACGCTCGAGGCGGCGCTCACGGCGTTGCTCGAGTGAGGGGACTCGTCGATCGATCGACGCGGGCTACTCGAGATCGTCGACCAGTTCGTCGGCAACGCCCGTGTACCCGGCGGGCGTCAACTCGCGCAGTTCCTCGCGGACCGACTCCTCGACCTCGAGGTCGTCGAACAGGTCGCGGAAGTCCTCGAGGGTGACGTCTTTCCCGCGGGTCAGGTCCTTGACCTGCTCGTAGGCATCTTCCTGCCCTTCACGCCGGAGAATCGTCTGGACGGCCTCGCCGATGATCTCGGGCGTCGACTCGAGTTCCTCGCGCATCACCCGTTCGTTCGGGACGACCTTCGAGAGGCCGGCCGCCGTTTTGGTGTAGCCGATCAGGCAGTGTGCGAACGCGGCCCCGATGTTGCGCTTGACCGTCGAGTCCGAGAGGTCCCGCTGGAGCCGCGAAGTCGTAACGTAGTCGGCGAGGAACCCCAGATCGGCGTTGGCCTTCGAGAGGTTCCCCTCGCTGTTCTCGAAGTCGATCGGGTTGACCTTGTGGGGCATCGTCGACGACCCGGTCTCGCCCTCGACGGCCTCCTGGCCGAGGTAGCGGTCGGAGACGTAGAGCCACATGTCCAGGTCGAGGTCGAGCAACACGTCGTTCGCGCTCCGGAACGCGTCGAACAGCGCCGCGAGGTCGTCGCAGGGGTTGACCTGGGTCGTGAGGGGTTCGAACGCGAGGCCGAGGTCGGTGACGAACTCCTCGGCGAACGACTGCCAGTCGACCTCGGGGTAGGCCGCGTGGTGGGCGGCGTACGTGCCGGACGCACCGCCGAGTTTGCCCCGGAGGTCCTCGGCCGCGGCGTGGATCCGTCCCGTCGCGCGGCCGAGTCGGGCGGCGTAAACGGCCATCTCCTTGCCGAAGGTGGTCGGCGTCGCGGGCTGGCCGTGCGTGCGGGCGAGCATCGGGAGGTCGCGGTAGTCGCGGGCCATTCCCGCGAGCGCGTCCCGGACCTCGTACAGTTGCGGGAGCAGGACCTCCGAGACGGCGTCGCGGACGAGCAGCCGGTGGGCGAGGTTGTTGACGTCCTCGCTGGTCAGCCCGAAGTGGATCCACGCGGAGGCGTCGCTGTCCTCGGGGAGGCGATGACGGACGAAGTACTCGACCGCCTTGACGTCGTGGTTCGTCGCCTCGAACCCGGCGTACCCTTCGGTCTCGAGGGTCTTGATCAGCCGCGCGTCCTCCTCGGCGAAGTGCTTGTAGAGCCCGCGGAGGTGTTCGCGCTCCTCGAGGTCGAGTTCCAGCGGCGTCGCTTCGAGGTCGGCCAGCGCGATCAGGTACTCGACCTCGACGCGGACCCGGGCGCGCATGAGCGCGGCCTCGCTCGCGTACGGCGACAGCGGTGCGGTCCGGCCACTGTATCGGCCGTCGAGCGGCGAGACGGCGTACAGTGCGTCTGTGTCGGTCATTGTCCGCATCTTTCCAGCGCGGTGCAAAAGGGTATCGAAACGGAGACTCGAGTAAACCACGGGCGTGTATATCTCGGATGAGTTGTAGTTCGATACTGGCTTATCTATGCACATATGTGGATATCAGCGGACGAGAGACCGCAACGGCTTTGCCACTCGCGGGCGGGACTGCGAACATGATGCGAATCGCCGGGATGGCCGGCAACCGAGGGCGCAACCTGTTGAACATCGCCGACAGACAGCCTGGTGGTGCCGAACTCGCCGTCGTACTCACGAACGACCCGGCCGCGCCGGTCCTCGAGGCCGCGGCCGAGCGCGGAATCCCGACCGAGGTCGTGCCGCTCGAGGACGGGATGGACCGCCGCGACCACGAGCGGGCCGTCAACGAGGCGCTGTCGGAGTACGAGTTCGACCTGGTCTGTCTCGACGGCTACATGCGGATCCTCTCGGATACCTTCCTCGAGGCCCAGCCGACGACGCTGAACGTCCATCCGTCCCTGCTGCCCGCGTTCCCCGGGACCGACGCCTGGGGCGACGCCCTCGAGGCGGACGTATCCGTGACGGGCTGTACGGTCCACGTAGTAACCGACGCGACCGACGAGGACGGCGAGGTCCTCGAGAGCGAGGTCGACGCCGGCCCGATCGTCACCCAGGAGCCGATCCCGGTCTACGAGGGCGACGACGCCGAGTCGCTCAAGGAACGAGTCCTCTACGAGGGCGAGTTCCGGGCCTACCCGCGTGCGGTGAAGTGGTTCGCCGAGGGGGCAGTCGACGTGGACGAAGACGCCGGCGAGGTGACGGTCGACACGGACCTCCCGGGCGAGGACGGCGGACTCCCGTCGCGGCGGGTCGTCTCGAGCGACCGCGTCGACACGCTCCGGTACGGCGAGAACCCCCACCAGGACGCCGCCGTCTACGCCGACTACACCTGCGACGAGGCCTCGGTGGTCCACGCCGACCAGCTCAACGAGGGCGCGAAGGCACTCTCGTACAACAACTACAACGACGCCGACGGCGCGCTGAACCTCATCAAGGAGTTCGACGAGCCAGCGGCGGCGGTTATCAAGCACACCAATCCGGCGGGCTGTGCGACCGCGGACACGCTCGCCGAGGCCTACGAGAAGGCCCTCTCGACGGACCCGATGAGCGCCTTCGGCGGCATCGTCTCGCTGAACCGGGAGTGTGACGCCGCAACCGCCGAACTGGTCGTCGACTCGTTCAAGGAGGTCGTCGTCGCGCCCGGTTACACCGACGGCGCGCTCGAGATCCTCCGTGAGAAGGAGAACCTCCGTGTTCTCGACGTCGGCGAACTGGGCGACGAGCCCTCCGAACGCTTCACGGAGAAACCGCTGGTCGGCGGCCGCCTCGTCCAGGAGCGCGACCGCCAGTCGATCTCGGTCGACGACCTCGAGGTCGTCACGGAACGGGAACCGACCGACGAGGAACTCGAGTCGATGGTGTTCGCCTGGCAGACGCTGAAACACGTCAAGTCGAACGGTATCCTCTTCGCCGACGGTACCGAGACGGTCGGCGTCGGGATGGGGCAGGTGTCCCGCGTCGACGCCGTCCGCCTCGCGGCGATGAAGGCCGACGAGCACGCCGAGGGCAAGGACGCCGAGGGGGCCGTGATGGCCTCGGACGCCTTCTTCCCGTTCCCGGACGGCATCGAGGAGGCCGCCGAAGCGGGTATCGAGGCCGTGATCCAGCCCGGCGGCTCGGTCAACGACGAGGACGTGATCGAGGCTGCGGACGAACACGGGATGGCGATGGCGTTTACGGGCCAGCGGTCGTTCCGGCACGACTGATTGCCACCGTTTCGCCGATCGGTCACCCGTGTCCTCGTTCGGGACACGGGATAGGGGGACGCGACGATCGACACGGATCCGCGGCCGCCTATCGGCCCTCGAGTCCGGCTTCCGACAGGCCTTCGATCAGCACCCGCCCCAGCCGAACGAGCAGGTGACTGACGACGTAGTAGAACCCGAGCAGCGTCGCCACGACCGCGGCCTGCTCGAGTCCGGGAACGGCAAAGAGGACGCCGAGTCCGATCGGTTCGAGCAACACGGTCCTGAGGAACGCGACCGGCGCGTAGACGAGCAGCCGGAACAGGAACTCGAACGCCGGGAGGATTCCGTACGGGAGCGCGACCGGCTGTCGGAAGGAAACGACCGCGAGCACCGTCGGGAGCGCCGCGAGGACGCCGAAGACGGCGAGAACGGGACGGGATCGAATCCCTTCGGCGATTGGCTCGAGTCGTTCCATGCCTCCACTTGGATATTTGACGATAAATCGGTTCCGACTCGCGTCCCCGAGGACGGTCTTTCCCTCCAGCCGGATACCAGAAGAAAGTTGATATACGCACGGACGGTAGAAAACGCGTATGAGTCGCCCATCCTCGAGTTCTTCCTCCTCCACCCTTTCCCCCTCCCTGTCCTCCCGTTCGCTCTCCAGACGGCAACTCCTGGCGGGCACGGGAGCGGGCCTCTCCGCCCTCGCGGCGTGGGGGCTGTCGCCGCTGATTACCGGCGGGTCGGTCGCGACCGATCGCCCGGCGATCGTCGGCCACCGCGGCGCGGAGGGACTCGCGCCGCCCAACACGGCGGCCGCGATCCGCCGGGCGCTCGAGGTCGGCGTCGACGGGATCGAACTGGACGTCCGACGGACCGCCGACGGCGAACTGCTCCTGTTTCACGATCCCGTCCTCGACTGGGACTCGACCGGCCAGGGATGGGTCGGGAACACCGACTGGGACGAGATTCGCGGCGCGACGATCGACGGCGAACCGCTGATCAGGCTCCCCCGCGCGCTCGAGACGATCGCGGACGCGAACGACGACGTTGCCCTCTACCTCGAACTCAAGGAGACGGGGTACACCGACGCGGTCCTCGAGGAGGTCGCCGCCTACGGCCTACTGGACCGCCTGACGATCATCGCCTTCGACGAGGAAGCCCTCGAGACGGCCCGGGAGGCGGGCGTTCCGATCGGCCTGATCGGCTCGGTTCCGGGCCCCTGGCTCGCGGACGCTGCCGCGTCCTGCGGTGCGGACGCGGCGTTCACTCACTACGCGCCCCACGGCGTGTCGAACTACGTCTCGGCGGCCAGAGAGGCCGGACTCACCGCGGGCGTCTGGAAACTCGTCGACACGAAGGCGACGATCCGGGACGTTCTCGAGATCGACCACGACGTGCTGGTGACCAACCGTCCGGACTACGCGTTCGAGGTCGTCAACGAGGGGTGAACCGCCCGGTCCAGGTCGACGGTCGGTACTCATCTCGAGGTAAAAGAGCCGTTTCAGCTAGCCGAGTGGGTTTTTAGGTGGGGTGTGACGGTCTAGGTACGATGACGGAGACGAATTCGACCCAGAACTCGGACTCGGGCACGGAACCGAACCGACGCCGCTTCCTCGCGGCTGCCGGCGTCGGCGCAGCGGCATCGATGGCCGGTTGCCTCGGGGACGCTCTCGGGTCGACGACGAACGCGAGTACCGGCGAATCCAGCGGCACGGAGGAAGACGATCGGACGATCACTGTCGGCGCGACGGGCGAAGTCGAGGCCGATCCCGACGAGGCAACCGTCGACGTCGGCGTCGAGGCGCGCGGCGAGTCCGCGGAGGCCGTCGCCGCGGAACTGGCGTCGGGGGCCGACGAACTGCGGGCGACGTTCGACGAACTCGGCATCCCTGACGACAACGTCGAGGAGCGCCGGTACCGGATTTCGCCGGTTCGCAGACGGGAGGACGACACGACGGAGATCCGCGGCGTCCACTCCTTCGAGGTGACGATCGACGACGTCGATCGGGTCGGCGACGTCATCGACGCCGTCGCCGAGGGCGGGGCCGACGACATCGGCCGCGTGAACTTCACGCTGGGGGACGAAACCCGCGCCGAACTCCGGAAGGACGCACTCGACGAGGCGCTTGCCAACGCCGACGAGGAGGCCGCCCACGTCGCCGACAACCGGGACGTCGAACTCGAGGGGACGACGTCCGTTGCGACCGACGACGTCCGCGTCAGGACGACCAGTTACGCCACCGGCTACGAGTCGGCGGCCGACGATGCGGGGGGCGCGCCGCGAACGGATATCGACGCCGATCCGGTCACCGTAACCGCCAGCGTCACCGTCGAGTACGCGTTCTCGGAGCGCTAGTCCGGCCGTTGGCGCCCGTACAGGTACGTTCCCGTAGTCGTGCCCTCTCGAGGCGGTGGAGACGGGAGGGCCGACTCCTCTCCCGCCCTTTTCGGCCGGCCTAAATCGATCTGTTTTTAAATTATTAGGCAAGCCTAAATCGTATGGCAGTACATCGAGCGATCGATTCGAGTCGACGGCGGTTCGTCACTGCGGGGGTAACGGTCGGGAGCGCAGCCCTGGCAGGCTGTCTCGGGGGTTCGTCCGACGGAACTGACGACGAAGCGAACGGGGAAACGGGGGGCGACCAGTCCCACGGGGCGGCGCTCGCTCCGGTCGGTGACGTGGAGTTCGATTCCGTCCCGGAAGACGCCTTCGTCGCTTTCCCACAGTACGCCGACATGGCCGTCGCGCTCGGCCACGGCGATGCGGTGAACGCGCTGTTCTCCACGGAAATGGCCGGCACGACGATGGACAAGTACTACCACCACCTCGAGGGGGTCTCGTTCGACTGGGAGGGGCTTCCCGACCCGCTCGAGGGCGGACTCACCAAGGAGATGCTCTACGACCTCGACAGCGACGTCCACTTCCTCGATCCGTCGTACCCGGTCAAACACGACGACGACTGGACCACGGACGACGTCGACGAAATCGCGTCGACGCTGGGGCCCTGGCTCGGCAACTTCCACAGCGGCGTCCACAGCGAGCCCGCACCGGCCTACGCCGACGGGTACGAGTATTACACCCTCTGGGAAGTCTTCGAGCGGGTCGCGGCGGTTTTCCGCGAACGCGAGCGGTTCGAGGCGCTCGAGGCCGTTCACGCCGACCTGCGGGACCGAATCGAGTCGGACCTGCCGCCGAAAAGCGAGCGCCCGACCGCGGCGCGGGTCACCCTCGGCGACGGCCAGTTCTTCACCTACCACCTCAACGCGCCCGGCTACTGGCAGGCCGACACCCGACCCCTCGCCGCCCGCGACGCGCTCGCGGACTACGACTGGTCGGGCGACTGGGGGACGGTCGACTACGAGACGATGCTCGAGGCCGACCCGGACGTCGTGCTTCACCTCTGGGGGATCACCTCCCGGTACTCGATCGAGGACGTCCGCGAGCGGCTCGCCGACCATCCCGTCGGGAGCGACCTCGAGGCGGTGCGAAACGATCGAGTCGTCGCCGGGGGGATGCGCTACCAGGGACCGATCATGAACCTCTTCCAGACCGAGATGACGGCCAAACAGCTCTATCCGGACCGGTTCGGCGAGTGGCCCGGTTACGAGCCAGGTCAGCCGTACCCCGACATCCCGAGCGACGAACAGCTGTTCGACCGCGAGCGGGTCGCAGCGATCGTCCGCGGGGAGGACTAGGATGGGCGAGAGCGACTGGAGGGAATTTCGTGCGAGTGGTGCTACTGAAACCGACGTCGCCACCGACGTCGACGTCGACGTCGCCATCGTCGGCGGCGGACCCGCCGGCTGCTCGGCGGGCGTCTTCACCGCCCGGTACGGACTCGAGACGACGATCTTCGACCGGGGTCCCTCGTCGCTGCGCCGCTGTGCCTCGCTCGAGAACTACCTCGGGTTCCCCTGCGGGATCGACGTCGAGACGTTCCTCGAACTCGCACAGGACCACGCCGAGCGGGCAGGCTGTCGGCTCCGGGAGGATCACGTCGAATCCGTCGTCGCACTCGAGGCCGGTGGAGACCGCGGCTTCCGGCTCGAACTCCAGGAGGCCGACCCCATCACGGCGCGGTTCGTCGTCGCCGCGACGAAGTACGACGGCGAGTACCTCCGTGGCCTCGACGACGAGACGGCGATGTTCGTCACGGAGGCGGACGGCGACGACGACCGCTTCGACCGTGACTACCCCGACGACGACGGCACCACCTCCGTCGACGGCCTCTACGTCGCCGGTCCGCTGGCCGGCTGTGGCGACCAGGCGATCGTCGCGGCCGGACACGGCGCGACAGCCGCTCGCACCCTGATCCGCGAACTTCGGGAAGAGGCCGGGCTCTGGGGCAAGTACGCCGGTCGCTACGACTGGCGTCGCCGGATGCAGAACCGCCGCGAGGAGTGGGCCGACCCCGAGCGGTGGGTCGAGGTCTTCGAGGAGCGCGTGCCCGAGAACCACGATGCGGCTCCCCTCCACCGGCTCGCGGAGACGTACGCCGAGGAGTACGACGGCACCTACCTCGAGGAAGCGGTCGCCACGCAGCGTGCCGAACGCGGGCAGCGTCGACTCGCCGCGGCGCTCGAGGACGAGATCGTTCTCGACGCGGTCGACGACGACGCGATCCTCGACCGAGCGGCTGCGCTCGCCGAGGACGGATCGTCGGGCGGCTAACCGCCCGACCGCGGAAACGAGAGGAAGGGCGTCTCGTACGGTTCACTGTACGTCGGATTCGGCACAACCGCCGCCCGGATCGCGGTCGCGCCGATAAATCGTTACAGCATCCGTCTCAATCGTCGGCGGGAACGGCCCGCTGTGCTCGCTCGTCGGCCATCGCGAGCACGTCGTCGAAGAAGTCGAGGGTGTCCTCCGGGCCGGGGTTGGCCTCGGGGTGGTACTGGCGGGTGATGATGTCGTGGTCGATCCCGTCCAGTCCCTCCGGCGTGTCGTCGTTGACGTTGATCTGGGTGACCTCGAGGTGGTCGCCCGGCTCGTCGACGGTGTAACCGTGGTTCTGCGTGGTCATCACGACCTGGCCGGACTCGAGGTCGAGGACGGGCTGGTTGACGCCGCGGTGGCCGAAGTCCATCTTCTCGGTGGTCCCGCCCAGGGCCTCGGCGACGATCTGCTGGCCGAGACAGATCCCGGCGACGGGCGTCTCGGCGACGAACTCCTGGACGAGATCGATCGCCGCCCCGTAGTTGGCCGGGTCGCCCGGTCCGTTCGAGATGAACAGGACGTCCGGATCGACGGCCTCGACGTCCGCGGGGGTCGCGTCGTAGGGGAGGACGTGTACCTCGGCGTCGCGGGCCAGAAGTGAGTCGACGATCGACCCCTTCGCGCCGCAGTCGACGAGGGCGACGGTTTCGCCGTCGTTGCCCTCGCCGCGGACGACCGGCTCGTCGACGCTGACCTGCGAGCCGATGTCGGTGTGTTCGCTCATCCCCTTGCACTGCTCGAGTTGCTCGAGGGCGTCTTTCTCGGTGACGTCGTCGCCGACGGCGATGCCGCATTTCATCGCACCCTCGTCGCGGATGTCCGTGACGACGTCGCGGGTGTCGAGGTGGTCGACCGCCGGAACGCCCTCCTCGGCGAGCCAGTCGGCGACGTCCTCGGTAAGTTCCTTCGCGAGCACCGCACGCGGATGGACGCGGTCGTCCTCGAACCGCTCTTCTCGGACGCCGTAGTTGCCGATCAGCGGGTACGAGAAGGTAAGCACCTGCTCCTCGTAGGAGGGGTCGGTCAGGCTCTCCTCGTATCCCGTATACGCCGTCGTGAAGACCAGTTCGCCGCGAGCGGTTCCCGGAGCGCGACCACGTCCCTCGATTACGTGGCCACCCTCCAGCGCAACGTAGGCTTCCGTCATTACGAACTACGTATCGAACCTACCATAATAAGTGTTGTCTTCGAAGCTCAGTTACGAAATTCGTAATCGGTAAGTATCCCGTCCGCATACGTACGGATCTCCATGGACGATCTGGACCGACAGATCCTCGACATTCTCCGGCGAGACGCCCGTACACCCTACACAGAGATCGCAGACGAGATCGGCACCAGCGAGGGGACCGTCCGCAACCGCGTCGAACGGATGATGGACGACGGGGTCATCGAACGATTCACCATCTCGACTCGCACCGGCAACGTCCAGGCGATGCTCGAGATCAGCGTTGCCGTCGACGTCGACACGAACGCCGTCTCCGAACGCATGGCCGAGTGGGAGGAGGTCGACCTCGTCTGGATGGTCTCCGGCGAACAGGATATCGTCCTGGTCGTCGACGCCGCGGACACTCGCGGTGTCAACGACCTCATCACCAAGGCTCGCGACCAGGAGGAGGTCGTCAGCACGAAAACGCGGCTGATCCTCGAGGAGCAACTCGGGTAGCAGGCAGCCGGGTCACCGCTCGGCCTCCTCGCCCGGCGGCGTCCCGACGCCCGGAGTCGGCCCCTCCATCGCCTCGAGCACCCCCTTCCGCCGGTGGATCGCCCGGTACCCGCGGCGCAGAAGGCGATCGAGCGCCGAGCGCGAGATGCGCGCGCTGACCTGCCCGTCGCGGATCGCGTCGACGAGCGCGGACGGCGTGAGCCGATCGGCATCGACGTCGACGTCGACGAGCGTGTACGCCCGGCCCACCTCGAAGGGATAATGTGCGTCGCTCCCGCCGACGAGCGGCAGCCCCCGTTCGGCCGCCAGTTCCTCGACGAGCGGCCGTGACCGGGGGTGTTTCCCGTTGACCTCGATCGCGTCGAAGGGGACGTCTTCGAGTTCGCGAACGGTGCTGTTCCGGTACGGGTGGGCCACGATGGCCGCACAGTCCCGTTCGTGGGCCAGGTCGACCGCCTCACCCGGCGTGAGCACTCCGGGTTCGGTCTCCGCAGGCGGGTCGGGACCGACGACGAGGACGTGTCCGCGATCGGTCGTGATCTCGATCCCGGGGAGGACGGCGACGTCAACGTTCGGCTCGAGCGGCGTGTAATAGTCGTGGTTCGTCGTCGCGACCCCGGAGAGGCCGCGACGCTTGGTCGCCTCGGCGAGGAGTCGAGCACCGAACGGGTCGAATCGGTCCCCGAGCCGGCGACGGCCGTGAAAGAAGCGCGTGTGTGCGTGGAGATCGACTGCGTACATGTACGGAGCATACGCCGGGGCACCCCTTTTGTCCACGCCCGGCACGTACTACGGTATGGAGTCGGAGGGCCGAACGGAGGACCGCGTCCTCGTGCTCAACCCGATCAGCGGGAGCGGCGATCACGTCGACGACGTCATCGACCTCGCGGCCGATCACGGGCTCGAGATCAGGCGAACCGAGGAGGCCGGCGACGCGAAACGATTCGCTCGCGAGGCAGCCGGAGAGGCCTCTCTCGTCGCCGCGGCCGGCGGCGACGGCACCATCAACGAGGTCGTCAACGGGGTCGCGTCGGCCGGCGAACTCGAGACGACGACGGTCGCGGCCGTCCCGGCGGGCACGGGGAACAACTTCGCGTCGAACGTCGGCATCGAGGGGATCGAACACGCGTTCGGGGTTCTGGAGGACGGACGACGGCGGAAGATCGATCTGGGCCTCGCGAACGAGCGGGCGTTCGTCAACTCCTGTGTCGGGGGCGTCACCGCCGAAGCCAGCAGCGAGACGTCCGCCGAGAGCAAGGCGGAACTCGGCGTCCTCGCCTACGTCAAGGAGACGCTCGACGCCGTCGGCTCGTTCGACTCGCTCCCGCTTCGGGTGAAGACGGCCGACGGACCCAGCGCCGAGCCGTCGCGAACGTGGGAGGGAGAAGCCCTGTTCGTTCTCGTGGGGAACTGCCGGCGGTTCACCGGCGCGCGAACCGCCCAGGCCGACGTCGAGGACGGCCGCTTCGAGGTGACGATCGTCGAGGACGCGTCGACGGTCGACCTGCTCGGTGACGCGGCGCTCGAGGGACTGTTCGATCGCGACGGTGATCGCATCGTTCGACGACGGACGTCGTCGCTGGCGATCGAGAGCCGCGAGGGGTCGGTCGAGTACAGCCTCGATGGGGAGATGTTAGAGACCGAGCGGTTGCGACTCGAGACGGAACCGGACACGCTCGAGATCGCGGTCGGGGACGAGTACGAGCCGAATCCGGACTCGAATACGGACTCGAACCCGAACGAGGGTGAACGAACGGACGACGGGCTGTGGCCGCTCGAGGGCTGACCCCGTCCCCTCCAGGGGCGAGCTACGGAGTGAGGCGATACTGGTTTTAGGACCCTCCGCAATTGTGCTGGTATGAGCACGCGGCAGGACGACCTGGATCTGGAGCACGAGAACGCCGAGCAAGACGTAATCGCGGTCGACGCCGACGACAACGCGCTCGAGCCCGTCAACCGGCTCGAGGCTCACACCGGCGACGGGGTCCGCCACCGCGCGTTCACGTCGCTCGTATTCGACGGCGACGGGAACATCCTGCTCGCCCAGCGAGCGCCGGGGAAACGACTCTGGGGAACCTACTGGGACGGAACCGTCGCCTCCCACCCGGTCCAGGGACAGAGCCAGGAGGAGGCCACCCGGGAGCGTCTCGAGGAGGAACTCGGGATCACGCCCGACCAGTACGACGACCTGCGCCTGACCGACCGATTCGAGTACAAACGCTACTTCGAGAACGCGGGGGTCGAACACGAGGTCTGTGCCGTCCTGAAGCTGACGCTGTCGGATCGGAGCCTCGATCCCAACGAGGAGGAGGTCGCGGGTCTGATGTGGGTCCCCTACGACCGCCTGCACGAAAACCCCGAGTGGTACCGACAGCTCCGGCTCTGTCCCTGGTTCGAGATCGCGATGCGACGGGACGTGGAGTGACGGGTCCGAAACTCCGGTGATCGCTCTCGAACTGGTATCCGACTTCGGCCCGTCGATCGCCGCCGGTCTCGAGTCGGTCTTCTCGATTCTACCGGGCTACCACCCGGCGCGTCGACGTCGGCAGCGACGTGCCCCGGAGCAAGGATTAACTGACGAGTAGTGGTATTCGACCGCGATGTCCGCCGCAGGCGGTCGACGGGGGTTGCTCACCCTCGGGCTTGGCGGCGTCACGATCGTCGCCCTCGGACTGGTTCTCCCCTGGGTCGGCCAGCCCCAGGTTCGCGTGTACGTCCTCGGGATGGAATCCGGGCTCGAGCGTCGCTTGGTGCGGCTACTCTCCCTGTGTGTGGTGCTCGGTGGGGCCGTGGCGACGACGAGTATCGTGCGGTTCGATCGGCCGGATATTGGCGCGGCGACGTTTGCTGCGCTGGGTGGTCTCACGCTTCTCGTCGTCGCGGTGACGGGTCCCCTGACCGGGCGGTGGCCCCCCGACGTCGGAGTCTACGTCACGCTCGTCGGTGGGCTGGTCCTCCTGACGCTCCCGGCGGTTTCGCTCGTCACAGCGTGAGCGAGCCGTCCTCGACTATCACGCCCCGCTTGCGCTCGAACCCGGTACGCCTTCGCTCGAGTCGCGATCGCTCCGGGACACACGTGACAGTCCTTCGATGAATGGTAACTAGTGACAAGCCTTATAATCCCCTCGTTCGTATCGATGAGCGAGGACCGATAGATACGGTCCGATTGACGAAATGAGCTCCCCTCCACAGGAAACCGAGACGCACGAAGTGACGCTCTCCAGAGAAGAACGCTGGGTCGTCCACTCCCTCCTCGCCGACCGCATCGACGAGGCCGTGGCGGACGACTCCGAGAGCCCGCCCGAGTGGGCACTCGAGGCGATCGAAGCCGTCGAGGCCGACGGCTCGGATGCCTTTACGGACCGTCAACTCCGGCGACTCCGGGACGATGTCGACGCCTATCTCGAGGACTCGGAGACGCCCCAGCGGGACGTCGAACACGGAGCAGCAGTACTCGAGCGCGTCGAGTCGGCGCTCGCTTCCTGACCGGCTCGTTCGGTTCGATTCGGTTCGGTTCACCCCTTCGTTTTCGCATCGCCGATCGGCTTCCGAACCGTCGACCGGTTTCACCGCCCGGCATCGACTCGAGCCCAGTGGGGCAGTCAGGGCCGGGTCGTCGCCCAGACGGCCGTCACCGCCAGGACGAGCGCCGGAGCCAGCGGCAGAATCAGCAGGGCGAACCGGTAGCTCTCGCTGCCCGGCGGGACCAGAATGATCGCCGCGGGCGCGACGACGAACGCGAACACTATCACGCCGACCAGGGTCCAGCCGCGCCAGTCGAACTCCCGGTCGGCCGCCGCGGGGTGAACGGTCTCGACGCCGTCGTCCGCGTCGTCGGCCTCGTCGCGGTGCTCGCCGTCCTCGTCGAACGCCGAAGGATCGTGGACGTAGCCGCCGTCGTCGCTCGAGCTCACGTCCGGATCTATCGAGCGCGACGGCAAAGCCCTCACGGTTCCGGTAGGTGGGCGCGTATCGATTCGCGTCGGGTTACAGTTCGCTGTCGGGTCGGACAACGACCTTCCCGAAGCCTTCGCGACCCTCGATGATCTCGTGGGCGCGTGCGACCTCGCTCATCGGGAGGACCTCGCGGACGGCGGGCTGGAAGGTGCCGTCCCAGACCAGTTCCATCACGTCGTCGACCTGGCCGGGGGTGCCCATCGTCGAACCGATGATCTGTAGCTGGTTCCAGAAAATGCGGGGGAGATCGGTCTCGGGGTTCGGCCCCGCGGTGCCGCCACAGGTGACGAGCCGTCCGTTCTTGGCGAGGCTCTTGATCGAGTCGCGCCACGTCCCCGCGCCGATGTAGTCGACGACGACGTCGACGCCGCGGCCCCCCGTCTCCGACCGGATCCACTCCGCGAAGTTGTGTTCCTCGTAATTGACGACGTGGTCCGCGCCGTGGTCGCGGGCGTACTGGAGTTTTTCGGTCGTACTGCCGGTCGCGTACACCTCCGCACCCGCGTAGTCGGCGATCTGGAGCGCCGCGTGGCCGACGCCGCCGCTGGCTCCGAGCACGAGGATCTTCTCGCCGGGCTCGAGTTCCGCGCGGTCGATGAGCATCCGCCAGGCCGTCTGGAAGACGAGCGAGGAGGCGCCGGCGGTGATCCAGTCGACGCCCTCGGGGACCGGGATCAGGTTGTCCTCGGGCACGGCGGCGTACTCGGAGTGGACGCCGGTGACGTGTTCGCCGAGCAGGTGGAAGTTGACACACAGCGTCGGATCGCCGTCGCGGCAGAACTCGCAGTCGCCGCAGTTGACGCCCGCCGAGACGGCGACGCGGTCGCCCTCCTCGAACCGGGTGACGTCGGGACCGGTCTCGACGACGACGCCCGCGGCGTCGCTGCCCGGCACGTGGGGCATCTCGAGGGAAAGGGTCGGCAGTCCGCGGCGGACCCACACGTCGAGGTGGTTGAGCGCGCCGGCTTTCACGTCGACGAGCACCTCGTCGCGTCCGACCTCCGGATCGGGGTACTCGCCGTATTCGATGACGTCCGTGCCGCCGTGCTCCGTGATCTTGACTGCCTGCATGTACACGGGTAGACGGAAACGTCCGGTTTAACGGTTGGGCAATATTCTCGGCAACCCTTCGAGTTTAGTCGGTTCGAACGGCTGGCCCCGGTCGGTTCGAAGGCCAGCCCTCGATAGTGGTGGACGTGTGCATATAACAAGATAACGTCGATCGGTGCTCGGTCGAGTCGGAGACCGGCGGCGCCGAGGTCCACGATTTTACACGCGGGCGCTCGAAGACAGGGTATGGACGAAGCCGACCGGAACGCGGCGTCGGACCGCGAGCCGAGCGCCGCCCCGGACGACAGCGACGATGAGTCCGCCGTCGTCACCGAAACCGACGCGACCGCGCCCGACGACCGAATCCCGGACCCCCCGCTCGGAACGGCCGTCGTCACGGTCGCCTCGAATCGGTCGCTGGCGACCGACGAGGCCGGCGAGGCGGTCGTCACGGCACTCGAGGACGCCGGACACGAACTCGTCACGCGCGAGCACGTTTCGCCGGAGCACGATCGGGTGCAGTCGATCGTGCTGCGGGTCATCGAACGCGACGACGTCGACGTGGTGGTCACGGCGGGCGCGACGAGCGTCGAACCGGACGACGTCGTCATCGAAGCGGTCGAGCCGCTGCTGGACAAGGAGTTGACGGCGTTCCGGGACCTGTTCACGTCGCTGGCCTACGAGGAGGTCGGCACTCGAGTCGTCGCGTCGCGAACGCTCGCGGGGGTTTCGGAGGGAAAACCGGTGTTCTGTCTCCCGGGCAACGCGGACGCGGCCCGGCTCGGCACCGAGTCGATCATCCTGCCGGAAGCGCGGAACCTCGTCGCGCTCGCGGCGCCGGCCGACGAGGACGGAGACGAGAGCGAGGGCGAAGATGAGGACGGGGACGAGGACGAGGACGAGGGCGAACGGGCGGCCGAAGACGAAACCGACGGAACGGCCGAAACCGACGACTCGAGTCGCTAACCGCGGTCCCGAAACACGGGGATAATCCCGCGGGAACGTGTACTGCCTCGCATGGACAAGGAGACGCTCCGCGAGCGCGTCTGGGACGACCTCGAGGATAGCGGCATCGCCCGGTTCCCGTTCCCGCCACACGGTCGGATTCCGAACTTCGCCGGGGCCGAAGAAGCGGCACAGCGGTTGGCCGACCAGCCCGACTGGGAAGCAGCGTCGACGATCAAGGCAAACCCCGACGCCCCCCAGCTTCCGGTCCGACGGGCGGCTCTGCGGGACGGCAAAACCGTCTACATGGCGGTGCCGCGGCTGGCCGACGAGCAGTGTTTCCTGGAACTCGATCCCGACGAACTCGAGGACTACGACGCGGCGACGACCGTCTCGGGGTCGTCGGAACACGGCACACAGGTCGGGCCGGAAGCCGTCGAACCGATAGACCTGATCGTCTCCGGGAGCGTCGCCGTTACCGAGGCCGGCGGCCGGATCGGCAAGGGCGAGGGGTACAGCGACCTCGAGTACGCGATCCTGCGGGAACTGGACCTGGTCGACGACGACACGACGGTCGCGACGACGGTTCACGAACGGCAGCTATTCGAGGACGCCGACGTCGACGTCGAGTTCGACGAACACGACGTACCGATGGATCTGGTGGTCACGCCGGAGCGTATCTGCCGTCCGGACGCCGGATCGACCCCCGTCGGGATCGACTGGAGTGTTCTCGGGGACGAACGGCTCGAGGAGATCCCCGTTCTGGAGCGGCTAGCGGAGGCCGAGTGAGACTCGTTCCAACGACGGCGGAACTCGGCTCTCGAGTGGACGTCGCTGGGAGAAGTGGGTCCGTTCCGAGGCGCAAATTGCGCCTCGGATGCCAGACCGCAAAGTGACGCAGGCCGGTGCAGTAGCCCGCGCCGAGACGGTGTGGCAATGGTGGGGGGAAGGGTGCTGTGGTGGGATTGCTGGAAGCCACGGGAACAGGCGTGGGTGCCTCGGTGGAGTTACCCGTCGACCTCCACTCGCTCCTAACGCCGGGGACTACTTTAACGGAGGCGACGGTATAAGACCCTTACACCGATTCTATCGGATTTAACTCGGATTTAATTCGGGATTTTCCGGCTCGAGAGGGGCGCTATCCGGAAAATGGATAACCTAAATAGTTTTAACTGTAAAACCGCGTTCGCCGGATTTCGGGTTCGATTCTCCGGGGTCATACGGTTTACCGTGCGTCAGTTCCGGCCCACCCGCCCGGATCGCAGGTGCGCCGGTACATCGGGACAGGGATCCGTCTCAGGCGAGTAGTTCTTCGGCGAGTACGGCGGGGTCGATCAACGCTGGATCGACCGCCAGATCGAGTTGGGCGGTGACGAACTCCGGAACCGTCCGGTCGGCGTAGACGACCGTCCGGAGGTCGTCGTTGAGATCGCAGACGATCGGGATCGTCGTCGCCTGATCGACGTCGGTCAGGACGTAGAGGTCGGCGTCGACGATGCCCGCCTCCTCGAGTTGGGGTCGGGAGACGACCCCCTCGAGTCGTCGGACTTCGACGCCTTCGTCCTCGAGGGCGGGGCCGATCTCGGCCTCGTCGGGGCCGGCGACGACCGCGCGCGTTCCGTTTGCGTCCGTCATTCGTACTCGATGGTCGCCGGCGGCTTGTGGGTCACGTCGTAGACGACCCGTGCCACGTTCTCGTTCTGTCCGGTGATGCGCGACTGGATGCGCTGGAGCGTATCCCAGTCGATCTCCTGGGCGCGGGCGGTCATCCCGTCCCGGGACTCCACCGAGCGCACCGAGACGACCCAGCCGTGGACGCGATTGTCACCCTTGACGCCCGTCGCCTTGCCGATCACGGCAGCGAGGGCCTGCCACGGTTCGTACTCCTCGAGTTCCTCCTCGACCACGTGACAGGCGTGGCGGGCGACCTCGAGTTTCTCTTCGGTGACCTCGCCGATCACCCGGACCGCGAGGCCGGGACCGGGGAACGGCATCCGCTCGGCGACGATTTCGTCCAGGCCGAGGTGGCGTGCGACCTCGCGGACCTCGTCCTTGTAGAGGTCGCGAACGGGTTCGACGATTCCCTCGAAGTCGACGACCTCGGGGAGGCCGCCGACGTTGTGGTGGGACTTGATTCCGCCCTCGCTCTCGATGCGATCGGGGTAGATCGTCCCCTGGACGAGGTAGTCGGCGTCCGCGTCCGTCGCTTCGCGCTCGAACTCGCGGATGAACTGCTCGCCGATGACCTCCCGTTTCTCCTCGGGGTCGGTGACGCCCGAGAGCGCCTCGAGGAACCGGTCTTTGGCGTCGACGATCCGCAGCGACTCCATGTAGTCGAACGTCTCGCGGATCTGGTCGGTCTCGCCTTTCCGCATCAGCCCGGTGTCGACGTAGACTGGCGTCAGTCGGTCGCCGATGGCCTCGTAGGCCAGGGCAGCGGCGACCGAGGAGTCGACGCCGCCCGAGAGGGCGATGACGGCGTTTGCGTCGCCGATTTCCGATTCGATCTCGTCGATTGCGTCGGGGACGAACGTCTCTGTGTCTACCATCAGTGGGTTACCTCCGTTTCGGTGTCAGCATCCGTGTCGCTGTCGGTCTCGGCCGAGGCTGCTTCGTCCTCGGACTGCTCGAGTGCGGCCTCGACGAGGCCGAGGAACGGCGGACTCGGCTGTCCCGGCCGTGACGTGTACTCGGGGTGGAACTGCGTCCCGAGGAAGTACGGGTGGGTCTCGAGTTCGAGGATCTCCATGCGGTTGCCGGCGGTGCCGGAGAAGACCAGCGGTTCGTCCTCGAACCGATCGAAGTACTCGGGGTTGACCTCGTAGCGGTGGCGGTGGCGCTCGCTACAGGAAGTGTCGCCGTAGAGGTCGTACGCCAGCGTCTCCGGCTCGATGACGGTCGTGTGCTCGCCGAGCCGCATCGTACCGCCCATGTCCTCGACCTCGTACTGTTCGGGCAGGATGTCGATGACCGGGTGGGGCGTATCCTCGTCCATCTCCGCCGAGTGGGCGCCCTCGAGGCCGAGCACGTTCCGAGCGTACTCGACGACGGCCATCTGGAAGCCGAGACAGAGTCCGAGGAACGGGACGTCGTTCTCGCGGGCGTACTGGACCGCGCGGATCTTCCCTTCGGAGCCGCGCATTCCGAAGCCGCCGGGGACGATGATCCCGTCGACCGCCTCGAGTTGATCGTCGTACTCGTCGGCCATCTCGTCGGCCGGGACCCAGTGGACGTCGACGTCGACGCCGACCTCGAAGCCGGCGTGTTTCAGCGACTCGTGGATCGACATGTACGCGTCCTCGAGGTCGTACTTGCCGACCAGCGCGACGTCGACGGTACCGGACTTCTCGGAGGTGACGATCTCGCGCCACTCGTTCGATCGCTCGCCCGCCGGGAGCGCCTCGTCGTCGAGCCCGAAGTGCTCGAGGACGTACTGGTCGAGTCCTTCTTCCTCGACCATCAGCGGGACGTGGTAGACGTCCTCGACGTCGGGGTTCGAGAACACCGCTTCCGTGGGGATGTCACAGAACAGGGCGATCTTCTCTTTGGTCTCGGGATCGAGTCGGTCCTCACAGCGGCCGACGATTACGTCGGGCTGGAGGCCGATCGACCGGACCTCCTTGACCGAGTGCTGGGTTGGCTTGGTCTTTTGCTCGCCGTTCTTCGAGTAGGGGACGAGCGTGACGTGGGCGAAGAGGACGTTCTCCTCGGGTTCCTCGTGGGCGAACTGGCGCAGCGCCTCGAGGTAGGGCATCCCCTCGATGTCGCCGACCGTCCCGCCGACCTCGACGATACAGACGTCGGTCCCCTCGGCGGCCTCCCGGATCCGCCGTTTGATGTCGTCCGTGATGTGGGGGATGATCTGGACCGTCTTCCCGAGGTAGTCGCCGGCCCGTTCCTTCTCGATGACGTGCTGGTAGGTCTTCCCCGTCGTGATGTTGTGGTCGGAGGTCATGTCGACGTCGAGGAACCGCTCGTAGTTCCCCAGGTCGAGGTCGACCTCGCCGCCGTCCTCCAGGACGTACACCTCCCCGTGCTGGTAGGGATTCATCGTCCCGGCGTCGACGTTCAGGTACGGATCGATCTTCACTGCGGTGACGTCGAACCCGGCGTTTTTCAGGAGACGGCCGGTGCTCGCGGCCGTGATCCCTTTGCCGAGCCCCGACATGACGCCGCCGGTGACGAAGATGAACTTGTTCCCCAGCGAGGGGTCGTAATGAGTGTCCGATTCCGTCGGCATACCGAGTGTGCGAGTGAGCAGTTGAAAACGATTTCGGGACCGTCGCGTCTCCGGTAGCGGCTGTCATTCCGGTTCGTGACACGTCCACACACCGAGTCGATCACTGCTGCTTACGGTTCGTCGTCCATCGTCATCTTCCCCTGCGGGTCGTCCTCCTTCGAGACTTTCCCTTCGGCCTCCGGTTCTGACGGGTTCCGATCCTGGGCCTCGACGAGTTCGACGTTCGCGAGGAACTCGATACCGCCGCCCAGCCGGAGCTGGAGGGTTCGGCCGGGCAGGTCCGGATCGTCCTCCTCGGTCGGCTCCTGGGGCACCGAGAGCGCGGTGACGCCGTCGATCGTCACCTCGCGTCGCTGGATGGGGTCGCCGTCGTGGTCGACCGTTTCCCACGTCTCGAGGTCGAAGTCGTCGATGTTCTTGCCGAAGTACTCCTCGGGTTCCTTGTCGACCGAATCTTCGGTCTGGGATTCGCCCGTCGTCCGGTTGTCGTCGAACTGGACTTCCTCGTGTTTGTACTGCTGGAGATGGACGAGCATACACGACCCACCAGCGATCCGATGGTAAGTATTTCAACGGCAGGCGCAAGCACCCAGTCCGGAGAAGCGTCGCGCGTTGGGTGTCACACGCTTTTTTGCGCCAGGGAACCGTACCCTTCGGTATGTCCCTCGAGCACGGCCGCCCCCTCGCGGACCCCGAGCCGCCGGACATCGGGTTCCAGGCCGGGTTCGGCTTCTACCTCGGCCTCGTCGCGGGCGGGTTCGCCGCCGTCGTCGGCGCGTTCGCGGACGTCGCGGCGGTCACGCTCCTCGGTGTGCTCCCGACGACGGTGACCGCCGTCACGATCGTCGGTCACGTCCTCGGGAAGCGGGCCGTCGGCCTTCCCGAGCGGATCGGGCGGTCCCGGCGGACCCGGGCCGTCCCCTACCTGCCGGCGATCGCCTTCGGGGTCGTCGCGTTCGTACCCGGCGTGACGGCCCTCACGGTGCGGACCCGTCACCTCGTCGTGACGGCGATCTTCGCCCTCGTCGTGGGGGTCGCCGGCTTCGGCCTGGAACGCCTCTGTCGGAACCGGTACGTCGAGGCAGTGACCGCGGACGACCCGGTCGTCTCCTGGAACTACGAACCGGCGGGCTTTCTCCAGGGCGGGGCCTGGGCCCTGCTCGTCGCCCTCGCGTTCGTTGCGGGCGTTACGTCCCTCGTCGCCGGAAACGCGTTCGGGCTGTTCTGGATCGCGTACGCCGTCCTCGTGATCGCCTGGGATCGGTTCGACTTCGGAGGTAACGGAGCGAAACGCGGCGGGAAACGGTTCTCGCTGGACACCGGCGACACGGATCGGACCGTGGGCGAACTCCGTGCCCACCGGCGCGGGATCCGACTCGATCGAGGGCGGGCGAGCAAACTCGTCCCCTGGGAGCGGATCAGCGGGGTCGAACTCACCGACGACGAACTGGTTCTCGAGCGCAGTCGCCGGTTCGACCTTCGCTGCGATCGGGACGCGATCGACGATCCCGAAGCCGTTCTCGAGGGCATCGAGCGCGCCCGCCGAAGGGAGACCGAGACGGTCGACGGATCGAAGTAGTTGTCGCCGACGGGACAGCCATGCCGGATCTCTCCGTCACCGTCCCCGATCGCGAACTCCGGTCGTTCCGCGCTGGGTGTGTCAGTACTTCCACTTTCACCGCGGCCATGGTCGGGATTATTGGTCGCTCCGACCCCAACGTGGGATAGATCGTGCAAGAAGTGCAACTCCGCCGGGCGACCGTCGCCGATTCGGAGCGACTCGCGGAAGTGTATCGAAGCGCCTACCGGGAGAACCGTCGACTCGGGTTTCCCGCGAAAGCCGGATCAGTTACGTCAGATACGGTCTCGAACTGGATTCGAAACGACCGACTCTACGTCGCCAGCGTCCGGACCGAAATCGTCGGCGGCGTCCGACTCGAGGAGACGGACCCGGATCGAGTGAAACTGAGCCGTCTCGGCGTTCACGCGGACTGGAAGGGGAGAGGCGTCGGAAGCAGGCTACTGGATCACGTGGAGACGCTGGCTCGAGATCAGGGGTTCGCCACTGTCTGGCTTACTACACCCGGAGAGCATCCGTATCTCCCCGAATTGTATCGACGGCGTGGGTACGAAAAGACCGGAGAGTATCCGCTGGACTACCGCGATTACGACGAAATCGTCATGGAAAAGCACGTCGGGAGCGAGGAGCGTCGAACGTAGCTACCGGGTAGCCGACTGCGCTCTCGCTCGCTATCGCTATGTGCCCCGGAAGCGAACGTAGAGTACGAACAAAGTGTGCACATCGACTCACTTGCTCAGACGGATTCTCGGTTATCGAAATAGTTGTTTACGACCATCGGTGCGACGACGCCAACGAAAATCAGCACTCCCATCAGAATTTCCGAAGATAAACCGGCCAGCCAAAATCCTCCGTAAGTGAGAACCATCGCGACCACGACACATGCACCTACAACTTTGTTTTCGCGGGAAACCATACCTTCCGTTCTCGTCCCGTATCACAGAAGAATGTCCAAATTTGATTTTATTTCCCCCAGAACGGATCACGGTTCCGCTGTTTCTCGAGGTACATGTTCAGCGCCTCGAGTTCGTCGCCGGGGATTTCGTCCGTCAGCTCCTGTTCCAGGATCTTGGCGTGCTTCTCGGGAATTTCGGTCCAGAGTCGGTCGCCTTCCTCGATGTCACGGCCGACCGTGGGGCCGTCGATCGCGACCGAAACGCGGTCGCCGTTGCGGGCCTCGTCGACGTCCTCTCCCTGTTCCTGAATCCCTTTGATCTGGCCGACCCGTTCGGGTTCGCCGCCGTCGAACGTCACGACGTTCGCGTTGTTGCGCAGGGTCCCGGCGTCGACCTCGACGCCGACGACCGCGGGATCGTTCTGGCGGAACGTGTGATCCGGCAGGATCCGGAACCGGGCGGGTCGCGTGATGTTCTCGAGGATGGTGTCTTGCTGGGCCTGCTCGATCTCCTCGACGTACTCGTCGTACTCCTCGACGAGCTGGTAGATGACCTCGTCGGTGAAGATATCCACGTCGTCCGTCTCGGCCCGCCGCTCGGCGTCGGGAAGGACGTCGACGTTGAACCCGAGGATCACCTGCTGTTTCGGATCGTCGGCGGTCGAGGCGACGGAGACGTCCCGCGGGGCGACGTCGCCGACCTCCGCGCGGACGATCGGCACCTCGGCGTCCTCCAGGGCGTCGGCCATCGCCTCGAGGCTGCCCAGGGTGTCGGCCTTGACGACGACGCCCTCCTCGGCGGTGTCGACGGCGATGTCCGCGAGTTCGGCCTCGACCTCGCGGACGACGTCCTCGAGGTCCCGGTCGCAGACGACTCGGACTGGCGCGCCGGCCATCGCGTCGCCGAGATCGGGCGCGGCGACCTTGATCCCGGCCGCGGCGCTGACCTCGTCGACTTTCTCGAACCGGCTCTCGGTGCGGATCTCCGCGAGCGGCCGGGGTTGTAGCAGGGCGCGGACGTCGGTGACGATGGGATCGTTCTGTCCGCCGACGACGATCTGATCGTCGGCCTTGATCGTGCCGTCGTAGAGGACGATGTCGATCGTCTTGCCGAACCCTTTCTCCTCTTTGACCTCGAGGACGGTGCCGACGCCGGGGCCGGTGACGTCGATCTCCATCTCCTCTTTCATGTACCGCTGGGAGAGGCCCATCATGACGGCGAGCAGGTCCGGTACGCCCTCGCCGGTCATCGCGGAGACGGGGACGACGCCGACGTTGCGCTGGAAGTTCTGGACGCGCCAGTAGAGGTCGGCGGAGAAGCCTTCGTCAGAGAGGTTCCCGATGATCTCGTAGAGCTGTTCGTCGAGTCGACCCTGGACGCGGTCGGTCTGGGACTCGTAGGTCGCGTTGATCGGCGAGTCCTCGGTCTCGTCCCACCCCGGCACCGTGTCGATCTTGTTGGCCGCGACGATGAACGGCGTCTCCGACCGCCGGAGGATATCGAGCGCCTCGAGCGTCTGGGGCTGGAAGCCGTCGTTGACGTCGACGACGAGGATAGCGATGTCTGCGAGCGCGCCCCCGCGGGACCGAAGCGTCGTGAAGGAGTGGTGGCCCGGCGTGTCGATAAAGAGGAGGCCGGGCAGGTCGAAGTCGTCCGGGTCGACCAGGTCGCCCGCGATCGAGGAGACGATGTCTAACGGCACCGCGGTCGCCCCGATGTGCTGGGTGATCGCCCCGGCCTCGCCCTCGATGACTGCGGAACCGCGGATCTTGTCTAGCAGGCTGGTCTTCCCGTGATCGACGTGACCGAGGACGGCGACGATCGGCGTTCTGAGAGATGTAGGGTCTCGCGAGTCCGAGTCCGAATTCGTATCCGTCTCCGCATCTGTATCCGTGTCCGACATGATGAACCACCCGAGAAGGTCTTGCCTAGAGCGTCCGCAGGGCGGTAGTTAAACCCATCGTCACGCCGCGCCGTTGTGCCGGGACTCGAGCAGCGAGAATCACGTGGCGTCGGGCGCTGATCGGGGCGAACGTCGCGACGCGGGATAGCCGTAGGTTCGCCCCGTTCCGAGGGCCGTGGCTCGAGGGATCGTAACGGTTCGCAAGCGTGGGTTTCCGGATCGGCCACGTCCGACGGCGGACTGGACCGCGCCTTCACGGCCGTGTACGGCCCGAAAACGGACGATGAGTGTCTCGATCGCCGGACGGAACCGGGACGACCGCGGACCCCATGGATTTTAATACCGATTAGTAAATACGGGTATGCATGAGCGATATACTCGCCGAAAATCTCTCGGGGAAGGCCGTCATGGGATCCGACGGCACCGAACTGGGATTGCTCTACAACATCACGATGGACCTCAAGTCCGGGAAACTTCACGACCTGGTTATCGATCCTGACGAAGAACTTCCGACCCGCTCCGTCGATTTCGACGTCGACGAAGACGGCCGGTTTCTCGTCCCCGTCAACCGCGTTCAGGCGGTAAAAGACTACATCGTCGTCAAGCGCTAACGGAAACGGTATGTACGTTCTCGACTCCTCGGCTTTTATTCACGACTTCCACACGTCAGAACAGACTGCGACCATCCCGCTCGTCCGCGAAGAACTCGAGGACGAGAGCGCCTATCGCTACGACGCGATGGAGGGCTCGGGGATGCACATCCACATCCCCAACGAGGACACGACGGAGAAGGTCCGGCGTGCAGCCCGCGAGTCGGGCGACCTCGAGGTGCTCTCGGACACGGACGTTCGGCTCGTCGCGGCCAGTTTCGAACTCGACGGGGTCCTCGTCACCGACGACTACGCGATGCAAAACGTCGCGGAGAAACTCAACGTCGACGTCGAGGTCATCGCCCGCGAGGGGATCGACGAACAGCGCCACTGGCACTACCAGTGTCAGGGCTGTGGCCGCGAGTTCGACGAGGAGAAGGACCGGTGTCCGATCTGTGGGTCCGAACTCGCGCGAAAGAACCCTTCGTAACCCCCTCTACCCCACTCGGGCCCGATAATTTCGCGTTCGGCATCCGGAGCGGACTACAGTCGCTCCCGTCCGCTCGACTCCCTTCGCCAAGCACCCACCGAGAGCGCCCCGTTTACGCGATGAGGAAAACCGCCGCGTTGTAACAGCCGTGGACCAGCGCCGGCACGAGCAGGTTCTCGGTTCGCTCGTAGAGCGCGCCCAGGATCAGTGAGAGGACGAACAACAGCGCCAGACTCACGAGGATTCGGTTCGCCCCTGCGGTCGAGTACGCAGAGATGTGGACCGACGTGAACACGACGCTCGCGACGACGATCGCACCGTAGCGCGAGAACGTGTCGTACAGCGATTTCTGGATGATGTTGCGGTAGAGCAGTTCCTCGAACGGGCCGACGATGAACACCATCGCGGGGATGATGACCACCAACAGGTTCGGGTTCTCCGCGACCTGCTGGACGGTCGTGTGCTCGGCTCCCTCCGCACCGGCCGCGCTCAACAGCGACCCGAGGGCCGTGTTCGTCCCCACGAGCAGGATCACTCCGCCGACGAGCCAGCCGACCGTCCGGAGCGTTGGCATCTCGAGGTCGATAAACGAGCGGTCGCGGCCGCGAAGCCGGAGGTAGCCGATCGTGACCCCGCCCAGCGCGACCACGGTCGAGGCGTACTCGACGAGCGTCTCCTGTAGCGGTGTGGGTTCGCCGACGACGAGGGCAAGCGGCAGCGACAGGAAGAGGAAGGCAAACGCAATGCCGAAGAGACTGACGAACGCGAGGACGAACATCTCGGCCATGTGGCTCGCCCGCCGGGTCAGCCCACGACTGGAGAGTCCGACGTAGTCCGCGACGCCGACGCCGACCGAACCTGCGGCGACGAAAAACGCCGTAAACAGCAGCGATATCGACCATCCGAGGCCGGGCAGGACGGCCGAGCCGAGCACCCCCTGGGTGATCACGTATCCGGAGAGAACGACGACGAGAAGGCTCGCGCCGGCCGCGATCGGACCGGCCCGTCGTCGCTCGAGGAGGGCGTGACGTCGCGCGAGGAACGCGCCGGTGGCGACTACCGCCAGGGCCCCCGCGATCTGGAGAGTCGGTTCGTCGACGCCGCGGCGAACGGGGACCAGGAGCGCGGCAGCGGTGACCGCCGAGAGGACGGTTCCGACGGCGGGAACGAGCGCGGAGGAGGGCGGGTCGCCACGCTCGGTTCGGCGAGCGTCGGAGCCGGTGCCGGGGCCGTGGTCGGGGTCGCGGTCGGCGGCCCGTTCGGTATCGCTCATACCACGATTTTCGTCTACGTGCCTATAGGAGCACCGCAATTCGATGCAGGCAGGGAGTCGGAGCCGGTTCCGACTACCGTTCGACCCGCAGTTCGGTCTTCTCGGCGACCGCCTCGGCTTCCTCGAACTCGCCGCCGCCCAGCAGTCCCCGCGTTGCCTTCTTCGCCCACTCGACGGCCGGCTGTTCGAACGTGTTGACGCGGTAGAGTTCGCCGGCGAGCACGCAGGCGGCCTCCATCCCGTACAGCAGGCCGCCGAGTTCGTACTCGTCGACGGCCTCGAGTTCGACGCGAACGTTCGGCCGGCCGGCGGCCGCGAGGCTGGCTTCGGTCGCCTCGAACTCGGCCGCGAGTAGTTCGCCGAGCGTCGAGTCGCCGAGGTAGGCGAGGTCGTCGACGTCCGTCTCCGGGATCGAGCGGTCCGGGCCGTCGTCGACGGTGAGGAAGGTGACGAGTTTGTCCCGCGGTCCGGCCCGGTACAGTTGCAGTTGTGAATGCTGGTCGGTCGCGCCAAGCGCCCGGACGGGCGTCTGTCCGAGTTCGTCCTTCCCGAGGCTCTCGGCCCACAGCTGGGCGAACCACTCGGCGAAGGTCTCGAGGGACTCGGCGTAGGGCATCACGGCGTTGGTCCCTGCACCCCGCCCGTCGAGGGCGTAGGTCGTCGCGCCGTAGGCGTAGGCCGGACACTCGAACAGCGATCCCGACAGGGACTCCCGTTCGGCCGCGGCACCCTCGAGCAGCGCCTCGAGGTCGTGGCCACAGACCGCGGCGGCGACCATCCCGACGGCGGACAGCGCGGAGAAGCGTCCGGGAACGCCGTCGGGCACCTTCAGCGAGGGGAGGTCGTGGCGATCGGCGAGATCACGCAGCGGCCCGGAATCGCCGGTCGTCACGATCGTTCGCTCGGTCCAGTCGACGCCGGCCGACTCGAAGGCGTCGCGGACGACCAGGAAGTTCGCCAGCGTCTCCGCCGTGGTTCCGGAGCGCGAGACGACGTTGATCGCCGTCTCCTCGAGCGGGAGCGAGGCGAGTTTCCGCGAGACCCATGCAGGATCGACGTTGTCGAGGAAGACGGTCTCGGTACCGTCGGACTCCGTCCGACTTCCCGTCGAGCGTGGCTCGACGCCCTCGAGCGCGTTCGCGATCGTCGCCGCGCCGAGCGAACTCCCGCCGATGCCGACGGTGAGCAGTGCCTCGGCGTCCGCGACCGGATCGACGGCCGCCCTGATCTCGTCCGGATCGGTTCGCTCCGGGAGGTTGAGAGCTTCGTAGCCGTGCTCCCGGTTCGCCATCCCGCGCTCGATACGCTCGTGGGCGTCCGCGACCCGCTCGTCCAGTCGCTCGAGGCTCGCCCGCGAGACGCCCGGCGAGGCGACCGATGCGAGCGCGTTGCCGATGTCGACGTCCATACCGGAGTGAGCAACCGCCTGGGGCAAAGGCGTTCCGTCACGCGTTCGCCGGACTGTCCCTGGTCGAACCGTCGCTTCAGTCCGACGAACCGTCGCCGACCTCGACGGTGACGGGGCCGTCGTCGGTCCCTTCCGCCGTTTCCTCGGTCTCGGCGGCACGCTGCTCGAGTGCCAGTCCGGCGAGTCCCGCAGCGAGCATCCCGACGCCGACCGCCCGGGTGTTTCGGACGTACCACTCGCGGGGCTCGAGTTCCGAGACGTTCTCGAGGCCAGGCGTCCAGGCACGCAGCGACAGCGCGAGCGCGCGCCGGGGCGTCGCGGCCGCGAGCAGTCCGTACAGTGCGCTTCCGGCGTAACAGAGTTTCATGAGTTTCGAAACGACCATACGAGCTGATAGTCACGCGAGCGTAAGAAGATCCCGTCTCGTCCCCGCGGGCCGGGAATCCCACCCGCCGTCGCCGCCGTCACCGTCGATATCGTCTGAACCCGAAACCCGGAAAACGACCCCGGCCCTACGACCGCCCATGACCGAAAAGACGGGAACGTTCGTCGTCACGCACGCCGAAGCGGAGTCGGCCGTCGTCCGCGACGTCGAGACCGCACAGGTACACACGCTCGCCTCGAACCCCGGCCTCGAGGTCCACGACGTCCTCGAGGCGACCGTCGCCCCCGAACCGCCGCTGGAGGTCGCCTGGCAGGTGATCGACGTCGAAGAGCGCCGATCGATCGACCTCGTCGACAGCGACCTCGAGCCGACTCAGCACGCGAAGGAACTGGCCGCCGCCGCCGAGGTCGGCGACCTCGTCACCGAGGAGCGGGCCGGGACCGGCGAGATCCACGTCTTTTGTCTCCCGGCCGAGGAGACGGAGGACGCCGCCCGGGACGTCCTCGAGGACGAGGAGACGCTCTCGCGGGCGGCGCGGCTCGAAGCGGTTCGCGTAGAGGTGCGCCGATCGGTCCCCGAGAGCCCGGACGGGGGCAACGGCGTGTTGAGCGTCCGCTATCTGCCCGACTGACGTCAGGCGTTTTCTGGGCTCGCCTCGCTCTGGACCTCCCAGCCGCCCTCGAGGTCGCAGGCCTCCCGGACCTCGTACTCGATTTCGGTTTCTTCGTCGATTCGTGGCCCGCCGGCGACGTGCTCGACCCGCAGCGGGACGTCGAGCGTGTTGCCACAGCAGCCGACACCGACGAACTCCTCCCACCGGTCGCCCTCGCGAGCCTCGTCGCGGGTCTTCCGCAGGAACGCGCGGAACGAGGGTTTCTCGACCTGGAACCGGCCCCAGTCGGAGAGGTCCGCCGGGTACGACACCGTCACCCGGTCGGCTGCCGTCTCGCGTTCGTCGCCGCGCTCGTCGGCCGCCGCGTCGATTTCGGCGTCGTCGTTCATACCCGAGGAACGGCCTCGAGCGGCTTCAGTCTGCCGTACGGCACGGTACTGTTCGGCAATCGACACCCTGGAGAAATTGAGAAGGCTTACTTCGGGGGCCCTCCAGGGTCGCGTACATGGGGACTCTCGAGGTACCGGAGGTAGAAAGAGATTACACCCGGTACAGTAATCGCCAGCTCGCGGCGGTTCCGCTTGCGGTTCTCGCGGTTGCATTGCTCGTTCTCAGCGGTTCCTTCCTCGCCTACGGCGCGCCGGTTCCGCTGGGAATGGACTTCGCGGGCGGGGCGCAACTGACGGTCGAAACGACCTCGTCCGAGGCACAGATCCAGGACGCGTTCTCGGTCGAGCCACACTCGATCCAGTCGGTCGTGGGCGAAAACCAGTACACCGTCCAGTTCGCCGGCGTCGAGGACGACGACGTGATTCAGGACCTCTCGAACCAGGCCGAGTCGAACCTCGAGCCCGCGGGCGACGGTTCGGTCGTCCAGTCCGAGTCGACGGCATCGGCGAGCTTCGCCGCACAGACCCAGCAGACGGCGCTGCTCGGGATTGCCGTCGCGTTCGTCGGGATGAGCGTCATCGCGTTCCTCCTCTTTCGGACGTTCGTCCCGGCCGTCGCGATCGTCCTTTCGGCGTTTTCCGATCTGATCATTCCGCTGGCGTTCATGTCGATCGCCGGCATCCCGCTCTCGCTGGGCACCGTCGCCGCGTTGCTCATGCTGATCGGGTACTCGGTCGACTCGGACATCCTGTTGAACAACCACATCCTGCGACGACAGGGTGACTTCTACGAGAGCACCCACCGCGCGATGCGGACGGGTATCACGATGACCGTTACGTCGATGATGGCGATGCTCGTGATGGGGATCGCCGCGTCGCTGTTCGGCGTCGATCTACTGGCGTCGATCGGCATCGTCCTCTTCGTCGGCCTCGCAGCCGACCTGATGAACACGTATATGCTGAACGTAAGCCTGCTTCGCTGGTACAAGTTCCACGGGGTGAGATCGTAATGGGACCGATCGCCTTCGTCAAGGAGCACTGGCGCGTCCTGCTGTTGGTCGTGTTCGTGGCCTTCTCGCTGGTCGCACTGTTCATCCCCGGCGGAATCATGGCCGAGGACGACAGGATCGTCGAGGAGGACGGGAACGGCTCCGTCGAACGGACGGACAACCCCACCAACCTCGAGTACGGACTCGGCCTCGAGGGCGGGGCCCGCGTCAGTGCGCCGCCGGTCGGGATGATGGTCGACGACCTCGAGACCGAACCCGATGCGACGGTGATCGCGCAGGAACTCGACCTCGACTCGATCGACGTCGTCGTCCGGGTCCACGACGACGGACGGACCACGGCCGAGGTGTTCTCCGAGGACGTTACCCACGCGGAGTTCGCCGAGGCGCTGCAGGCCGCCGGCGCGGACGTCTCCGAGGACGACGTCGAGGACGGCGTCACGGCCCAGACACGCGAGGAGATCATCCAGACGATCGAACTCCGGATCAACGAGGCTGGCCTCTCCGGCGGGACGGCCTACGAGGAGTCCCGACTCGGCGGCGACCACTACATCGTTACCGAGGTACCGGGGATGACGACCGGGGAACTCCGCGAACTGCTGTCGGATCGCGGTGACGTCCGGATCGTCGCCTACCATCCGGGCGAGAACGGCACCCAGCGAAACGACACGGTCCTCACCTACGAGGACTTCAGTTCGATCGGGTCGGCCTCCTACGAGAACCCGCCGAACAGGCCGGGCCAACACTACGTCCCGGTCACGGTCGACGACGTCAGCGGGGATGGCGGTCCCAGTCCCGCGGAGTCGTTCCAGTCGGACATGAACGAATACGGGTTCACCGGCGAAGGTGTCGGACAGTGTTCCCCCGAGCGGTTCGACCGCGATACCGGCGTCTTCGATCCGAACCACGAGGACCCCGAGTGGTGTCTCCTTACCGAAGTCGACGGCGAAGTCGTCGACGCCCACCCGATGGGGACGGACCTCGCCCAGAGCATGGCCGCCGAGGAGTGGTCGACCAACCCCACGTTCCGGATGATCGTCCCGACTCAGCAGGACGCACATACGCTCGCCGTCAACCTGCAGTCCGGGGCCTTGACCGCGCCGCTCGACTTCGACGACGCCGAGCAGTACTCGATCAACCCCGCGCTCGCGGACCAGTTCAAGCAGTACTCGCTGCTGATCGGCGTGCTCTCGGTGTTGACCGTAAGCGGCGTCGTCTTCGTCCGGTACCGCGACCGGCGGGTCGCGCTGCCGATGATCGTCACGGCCTTGACGGAGGTGGTCGTCCTGCTCGGCTTCGCGGCGCTGATACGCATGCCGCTCGACCTCTCCCACGTCGCCGGCTTCATCGCCGTCGTCGGAACGGGGGTAGACGACCTCGTCATCATCGCCGACGAGGTGATGAACCAGGGTGACGTCAGCTCCCAGCGGGTCTTCGAATCGCGGTTCCGCAAGGCCTTCTGGGTCATCGGCGCCGCGGCCGCGACGACCATCATCGCGATGTCGCCGCTGGCCGTGTTGAGCCTCGGCGACCTCCGCGGGTTCGCCATCATCACGATCCTCGGCGTACTCGTGGGCGTGCTCATCACCCGGCCGGCGTACGGCGAGATCCTCCAGCGCCTGCTGACCGATCGCTAACGCCGCGTCGCTCTTTTCATATGGACTGCCGTCCCGACCTACCGGCACAACCGCCGTCCGGGTCGCGATTGTGTCGGAAATGAGTTGCAGTAACCCGTATCAGGTCCGGACGACATCCGTCACGCCGACGCTCTCGAGAACCAGCCAGGCGACGAACAGTCCGTACGTCGCCAGTAACAGCCAGGCCTCCCGCTCGGAGAGCTCCATCCCGGTTCTGGCGATCGCGAAGAAGACGATGGTCGCGAAGATCAGAAACGCCATCATCGGCACGACGTGCGGGAAGGTAATCGCCAGGCTGCCGGCGACGAGCACGCCCAGCGGTACGGCCACGAGCAGGTCGAAGACGTTGCTCCCCAACACGTTGGCGAGACTGACCGACGGCCGCCCCGAGCGTGCGGCGGCGACGCTGACGAACGCGTCCGGGATGCTCGAGCCGGCCGCGACGACGGTCATTCCCCACAGGAACGCGGGCGTTCTGAACGCCTCGCCGAGGCCGATCGCGGCCCGGACGAGCCCCTCGACGCCGACGACGATCAACACGAGGCCGAGGCCGAACCACAGCCACGTCCGGAGCTCCACCGTCGCGTCCTCCTCCGCCTCGTGGTCGGCGGTGTCGAGGTACTGGCTGAACACGTAGAGACCGTAGATCCCGAGCGGAAAGACCGCGAGGGGCCGGGTGAACGATCCCTGCAGCGTCGCCCCGTCGCTCGGGTTGTAGATGACCGCCATCGAGAAGGTAAGCAGCAGCGTCGCGACCGCGACCATGTAGAACAGCGCCTCCTTGTAGACCAGGTCGCGCCCGGTTTCCATCCCGCCGTCGGTCTCGGTCGCCAGGGCCGAGCCGGCCGGGATGACGAGCAGGTTGAACACCGCGGAGCCGACGATCGCGCCGATCCCGAGTTCGAACTCCCCGTGGAGCAGGGTCGCGACGAGGACGCTTGCCAGTTCCGGCATGCTCGAGCCGGCGGCGGCGATGATCGCCCCCTGGACGACCGCGGGCACGCCGTAGCCGACGGCCAACTGGTTCGCCGAACTCTCGAGCCACGTGCTCCCTTTCCAGACGACGGCCGTGGCGGCCGCGGCGAGCGCGAGCAGTCCGAGAATCGTAACGACGGACACGCCCGACTTTGTGTCGAGCGCGGATATAAATCGGTCGACAGAAATCGCCGGCCCGGACGCCCTCCCAGCGGAATCGAGGATCAGAACTGTCCGAGATCGGTCTGTCGCGCCTCGGCCAGCAACTCCTCGCAGGTGGACCAGGAACTGCGGGCGAACGGCGGCAACTCGCCGTGTTCCGCGACGTATTCCGACAGGAACTCGCGGGTGGTCGAATCCCCGGGGTACCCGCTGCCGACGTCGCCGTACTCGTCGGCGATGGTCGCAACGTGGGCGTCGCGTTCGACCTTGGCGACGATGCTCGCCGCGCCGACCAGCGGCGAGTCGTCGTCGGCCCCGTGGCGGGCGTCGACCTCGAGCGCTCCCTCGCCCTCGAACGGACCACAGGCGTCGGCGACCCGGCGAGCGAACCGGTCCGCGTCGGTGTCGCAGGCGTCACAGAGGCCGGCGACCGGGCCGTCCGTCGAGACGTCGGCGAGCGCGTCCTCGATGGCCGCGGCGTGGGCCCGGACCGTCAACGAGTTCATGTCGGTCTCCGGATCGTCGATCCGCTCGGGGGGCACTTCGGCGACGCCGACCGAGATCCGATCGTCCTCGCGGATCGTTTCGGCGAGTGCGTCCCGTCTGGACGGAGAGAGCCGCTTCGAGTCCGCGATCCCGTCGGGCAGGACGGCCGGCTCCTCGAGGTGGACGGCCGCGGCGAACATCGATCCCAGTGCCGGTCCCTTGCCGGCCTCGTCGACGCCGAAGGGCATACGCGAAGGGGTCGCGGACTCGGGAAATAACGGTTGTGACTCCCGGCCGTCGGTTCGCCCCCGGCCACCCCAACGCATTTGGAACCTCGCTGAAAGGAATGCGCTATGACTGTATCCGACGCGATTCCGCTCGAGGCGTTCTACGATCTCACGCAGATCACCGACCTCGCGATCTCGCCGGAGGGCGACCGGGTTGCGTTCGTCGCGACGGAGTACGAATAGGAAGCCGACGAGGCGGTCACTTCCCTGTTCGTCGTGCCTGCGGACGGCTCCCGCGATCCCCACCGGCTGACATCCGTCGAGGGTGTCTCGAGTCCGACCTGGAGCCCGTCGGGGGACCAACTCGCCTTCCTCGCCGACAGGGGGACCGACGTGGAGCGGCGCGTGGGCCGACGGGAGCGGGAGGAGGAGGACGACGGAGACGGTTCGGCAGGAGGCGACGAAAACGGCGACGACGAGCCGAACCAGCAGGTCTGGGCGTTCGACCTCGTCCGCGGCGGCGACGCCCGGCAGGTGACCGACCGCGAGGAGGGCGTCTCGGCGTTCGACTGGGGCCCCGAGGGGGACCGGCTGGTGATCGCAGCCCGGGACCCCACCGAGGACGAGCGGGCCTACCTCGAGGAGGTCCGCGACGGCGGCCCGATCGAGACGACGCGGCTCCAGCACAAGGTGGACGGAACCGGCTGGACGGACGACGTGACGACCTACCTGTTCGTCGTCGACTACGACTCGGGCGAGACGGAACGGCTCGACGACGCCTACGGCGGCGGCGCGTTCGAGGACGTCGCGGGCATGGAACCGCGCTGGGGGCCGACCGACCGGATCGCGTTCACTTCCTGTCGGCTCGAGCGGCCCGACGATACGCTGGTCCGGGACCTCTATACGATCGCGCCGGACGGCTCCGACCTGCGGCGGCTGACCGACGGCGACCGACAGTGCTCGCGACCGTCGTGGCGCGAGGACGGGACGCTCGGCTTCGTCGTCCGCGACCCGGAGAACTGGTGTCGACCGGCGGAGGTCCACTACTACGACGGCGAGGAATCGCGGTCGCTGACGGCGGCCCTCGACCGGACGGTCGCCTACTGGGGGACCGTCGAGTGGGTCGGCGACGCCGCCTACACCCTCGTCGGCGACGAGGGCCGGACCAGGCTCGTCCGCGCGGAACTGGACGGAACGGTCGAGCGCGTCTTCGACGCGCAGGGTGAGGACCGTGCGATCCAGGGCTTCGACGTCGCCGCCGACGGCGAGACGGCGTCGCTCCTGTTTTCTCACCCGAGCGACGGGATCGACGTCCACGCGGTCGCCGTCGACGACCTGGACCTGACCGCCGACGAACCGCCGGCGTCGTTGCGACGGCTCTCCGCGGTCAACGCCGACCTGATCGACTCGCACTCGATGCCCGCGGTGCGCCGCGTCGAGTGGGAGTCCGACGGCTGGGCGCTCGACGGCGTCTTCTACGCCGACCCCGACCTCGACCTCGCCGAGGGCCCCCACCCGCTCGTGGTGGCGATCCACGGCGGCCCGATCTCGTACGACGAACCGGAGTTCAGCTTCGACCACGCGGCGCTGACGAGCCGCGGCTACGTCGTCTTCCGCCCGAACTACCGCGGGGGGATCTCCCGCGGCCGGGAGTTCGCCGAAGTGCTGAAGGGGCGGTGGGGAACCGCCGAAGTCGACGACATCGTCGCCGGCGTCGAGTCGCTCGTCGATCGGGGCTGGATCGACCCCGACCGCGTCTTCGGCCACGGCTTCTCCTACGGCGGAATCGCGCAGGGGTATCTCGTCACGCAGACGGACCTGTTCGCCGCCGCCGCACCCGAACACGGGATCTACGACCTCCGGGCGGAGTTCGGCACGAGTGACTCGCACAACTGGATGGAAGCGGACTTCGGCCTCCCCTGGGAGGACCCCGAGACGTTCGACGACGGGTCGGCGATCCTCGAGGCCGACGGGATCGACACGCCGCTGCTGGTGATGGCCGGGGGCGAGGACTGGCGCTGTCCGCCCGCCCAGTCCGAGCAGTTCTACGTCGCCGCGCGGAAACAGGGCGTCGACGCGAAGCTCGTCGTCTACCCGGACGAACACCACGACATCGGCGACCCGGATCGGGCGATCCACCGGCTCGAGCAGCTCCTCGGGTGGTACAAGAGGCACGATCCGGGTCGGGAGGAGGCGGCGGACGCGTAAGCGGGGTCAGTTCCGGTCGCTGCCCTCGTCGTCGTCGCCGTCGTCGCCGTCGCCGTCGCGGGGCTCGTCCAGGAAGTACTCCTCGCGTTCGAACGGCTCGTCCTCGCCCTCGACGCCGGTGACGTCCAGCGCGGTCACCTCGGCGTCGACCCCGAGCGTGCCGGCCAGGCTCGGCTCGGTGCGGCCGTCGTCGCCGCTGACGAACTCCTTGACGTAGAGCCCGCCCTCGCCGTGGAGCCGCACCTCGGCCTCGGTCGGCGACCGAAGTTCGCCCTCGAGGTCGTAAACCGTCCGCTCGCGGGTCAGCGCCGCGCGCCGGTGGTCGACCCGCTGGGGCGTCTCCTGTGCGAGGGTCGTCCCGTCGAGTTCCGCGATGGCCTCGTCGAACCGCTCCTCGTCGACCGGCTCGGAGAACTCGACGTCGGCGCGGTAGTGCTTGCTCGCGTCGTGTTCCTTGACGCGTTCGACCATCTCGTAGGTCGCCAGGCGGAGCCCCTCGACCTCGACGCTGCCGTCGGCGGCCTCGTTGATCTTCGCCTCGAGTTCGGCCGGGTCGGGGTCGCGTTTCCGGGGGCGTTTCACCTCGAGGACGAACGGCCGCCCCTCCTCGAGCATGCGCGCGTCGACGTCCTCTCGGCCCGCGCCGTGGAAGGTGCCCTCGTCGCCGTCCATGGCCTCGACGACGTGCGGGCGGACCGTCTGTTCGACGCTCGTGTCGTACATGTAGCCCGACCCCCCGCAGTAGTCACAGGGTTCCTCGCCGTCGTTGCCCAGCTGGATCCCGCTGCCGCCACACTCCCGGCAGGGCCACTCCGTCTGGGGGATGTCGCGCTCGAGTTTGCGGTAGCGGCCGTAGACGAACGCGGGGTTGATCTGGACGTCCACCGCGTGGCCCGTCACCGCCCCCTCTTCGAGGGCCTCGCGGGGGTCGAACCCCTCGAGGTCGACCACCGCGAGCACGTCGGGGCGGTCGAAGTCGACCTCGGCGCCGGTCTTCGCGCCGACGCGGCGGCCGACCTCGCGGTTCATCTCCCGCTTGAGCGACTCGCCGACGTCCGGCTCGAGGCCGGCGTCCTCCCGGAGCAGCCGGTCGTTCTCCTCGACCAGCGGCGGGACCTGCGTGCCCACCTGGTAGGTGGCGAAGTCGACGCCCTCGAGTGCCTCGACGACCGCGTCGGCGATCGCGTCGAAGGTGCCACAGTACCCCTCACAGACCCAGCAGTCCGCGGGCGGGGTCGGGTCGAAGTCCTCGTCGTCGGCCATCGCGACCGTCGTCCGCAGCGCGCGACCGCGTTCGGCGTTCGTCAGTCCGAAACTCCTGTCGGCGAACGGGCGGCCGAGACAGGAGTCACAGACGCCTCCCGTCGCGAGCAGCGCGCGGGCGTCTTCCGTGAGCATATACCGGGAATCGGGGTGCCGTGGGTAACACGCTTTCCCTTCCGCTCGTCGCGTCCTCCCTTCTCGCCGCCCGCTCAGCACCGTCGCCACCGCCGGTATCCCGTCGACGCGGTCGGCTCCGCTCGAGACCCCCTCGTTCCTCCGCTCCAAAATCGGGAGAGAGATCGTCGAACGGCGTTTACTGTTTCCGGAAGTTGAAATACGTGGAGTCCTAGCCGTCGGCCATGAACGATTCGCGAGTCGATCGGCGGCGGTTCCTCGCGGCGACCGGTGCCGGCCTCCTCGGCGCGGTCGCCGGGTGTGCGGAACCGCGAGGGGACGACCCGATCGAAGGCGGTTCCGTCCACGAGATCGACCGGGAGAACGTCGCCGACGGCTCCGCTTACACCGACGTCTACGAGGCGATCATCGATTCGGTCACGATGGTCCGAGTGCTCGGGGTCTCAGACCCCATCACCGGCGACGTCGGTCGGGGCCAGGGCTCCGGCTTCCTCTTCGACGAGAACCACGTCGTCACGAACGACCACGTCGTCGCCGGCGGGGAGGACGCGGATCTCCAGTACATCAACGGCGACTGGACGAGCACCCGCCTCGTCGGCACCGATCCCCACAGCGACCTGGCCGTCCTCGAGGTCGATCACGTCCCGGAGTCGGCGTCGCCCCTCTCCCTGGCCGAGGAACGCCCCGTCGTCGGCCAGCAGGTGCTCGCGGTCGGCAACCCATACGGCCTCGAAGGGACCCTCACCGAGGGGATCGTCAGCGGCGTCAACCGAACCGTGAACCCGCCGGGCCGACAGTTCTCCCTGCCGAACGTCGTCCAGACGGACGCCGCCGTCAACCCCGGTAACAGCGGGGGGCCGCTGGTCGATCTCGACGGCGACGTCGTCGGCGTCGTCAACGCCACTGGCGGCGACAACATCGGCTTCGCGATTTCGGCGGCGCTGACCGCCCGGGTCGTCCCGTCGCTCATCGAAAACGGCGAGTACCGCCACTCCTTTATGGGGATCGGCCTCACGTCGGTCGACCGGATCATCGCCCAGGAGAACGACCTCGAGGCGGCGACCGGCGTGATGGTGACCGAGGTGTTCTCCGGCGAGGCGGCCGAGGGGGTCCTGGAAGGGGCCGACAGCACGGTTCGCCGCAGCGGCGAGCCGATCCCCGTCGGCGGCGACGTGATCCTCGAGATGGACGGCGAACCGATTCCCGACCGACACGCCCTCTCGACGTTCCTGGCGCTCGAGACCAGCCCGGGCGAGACGATCGACCTCCGGCTGTGGCGCAACGGAACCGAGACGACCGAGGAACTGACGCTCGGAGCGCGGTAGGCGGGAAACGGCGGTTCGTCGGTCGAGTACACGTGCCTCGACTGACGACGAATTCGAACCCGCGACTGTCTCGATTTCCAATCGCTCACTAACCACTCGCGGGTGGGTCGAAAAGAGTGATTACGGGGGTCGGTCGCCGGTCTCTCGAGGTCGCCCGCTCGAGTTATCGGAAACGTACACGTCGGGTCCCGAAGAGTTCTTTTTCGAGAGGGTGAACGGTCGGGGCTGGCTTCGATTCGCCCGCAGTCGTTCCGTTTCGGCAGGGTAGCCCGTCGATAACAATAGGTGACTGTCGGGTAGATTCGGCCGGCGCGACCGACCGCCTGTCAACCAATGTCACACGAAAACGACACGAACGCCGATTCCGGCTACGATGCCAGCCCGACCGCCGACGCGAGCGGTGACGACGCACCGCCACGCGGCTCTGGACGGGCGTCGGCCCCCGACACGTCCCCCGCAGGGGCCGAGCGCGACGCGGCGCTCGAGGCCGGGTTCGAACTGGACCACGTCACCGTCGAGAACGACAACGCCCCCGACGAGTGCGCCGTCTTCCCCAGGGCGGCGTCGGAAGAGGAATTGATGACCAACTGGATCGCCGCCCACGAGGGCGCGTTCGTCGACCTCGAATCCATGCGATAACGACAGATGCACCTCGGGAGTACCGTCACCACCCTGGGCTTCTGGATCGGCACGCTCCTGCCGATCGCGTACCTGCCGGTCTTTCTGACCGGCATCGATTCCGTCGCTCGACTCTCCCTGTTCCTCGGTCTCCTCACCATCAACGTCGTCGCACTCGTCGTCGGCCACGACTACCCCGCGTCCCGGTCGCGGTCAGTGTAGGCGACGCCATCTCCTCTTCCGTTTTCTTCGCTCGGTTTCAGTCGTCGCCGGACGGGGACCACACCTGTACCCGCGGCGTCTCACACCCGTCACAGACGACGGCCGCGTTCCCCTTGTACTCGCCGCGCTCGAGGGTGCCGTCCCCCTCGCAGTGCGGGCAGGACCGACCCTCGAGGGTCGCCATGAGTTTCCGTTCGTCGCTATCGACGGCAGCCGTATCGTGACTGCGATCGACGGGTTCCGTATCCGTCTCGACGGACTGTGAAGACCCTGATTTCGCCATATACCCATTGCAGACGCCTCGAGGGGGAAACGTTCCCCCTGGGTATGCAACCCGTCGCCGTCCGTCGGTGTCCGCCTTCCCGCGAGTCGAAGCACCTATTCGCTCGAACGGTAAACACTCGAGGGAATGTGGCCCTGGGGACACCTCGCGGTCGCCTACCTGCTCTATTCGGGATACGCACGTCGCCGCTCGGATAGCCCGCCGCTTGCGGTTCCCGCCCTCGCGGTCGCCGTCGGCTCACAGTTCCCCGACCTGATCGACAAACCACTCGCCTGGAGTATCGGCGTGCTTCCCGGCGGTCGGACGCTGACTCACTCGCTGCTGGTCGCCGCGGTCCTGTTGCCGCTCGTCGTCCGACTCACCGCACGCCGACAGCGCCGTGGGGCCGGCGTCGCGTTCGCCGTCGGCTACCTCTCGCATCTCGCCGCCGACGTTCCGCCCGCGGTCCTGACCGGCGAGTTCGCCGGCGCGCGATTCCTCCTCTGGCCGCTGCTCGAGGCCCCGCCGGAGGACCCGGTCGGCGGCCTCCTCGACGCCGTGTTACACTACTACGAGATGGGGACCTACGAAACGGTCCAGTTCGTCCTGTTGGCCGCGGCTATCTTCGTCTGGTACCGTGACGGGACGCCCGGCCTCGAGTACCCGCGTCGGCTGCTCGCGGGTGCGAGCGAGCGGTGGCGGGCCGAGCGATCCCGGTGACCGACGGTCGAAGGCCCTGCTCCGGGCCGACCGCCCGGCCGGCCGGAACCGTGGCGGCTATCCCTCGCCTCCGCGTTCCCCCCGTATGCGACAGTTCCTACTCATCGGCCACGAGGTGCCGACGGAGCCAGACTTCTCGCTCGACGACCTCGCCAGCGGCGCAGGACGGCTCGACGCGCTGTGTCGCTCGATCACCGCCGCCTTCGTCACCTCTCACGGGATCCGCGAGGACGTCCGCGTCCACCTGATCGCCCAGGACGAACTCACGATCACCTTCGACGGGAGCGACCTCCGGCGACTCAACCCCGACGAACGAAGCACCGCCGCGCTCGTCCGCAAGGCCCTCGAGCACCGCGACGAGGCCATCGGCGCGCTCCCCGCGGAGCCGAGCCCCGGGATCGAGGTCTACCGCCGCGGGTTCGCGGAGACGCTCGAGGAGGTCGCCGACGGTGCGGTCGTCCAGTTACACGAGGACGGGACGCCGATCGTCGACGCGGACGACGAAGCGTCGCTGCTCGAGACCGACCCGGTTTTCGTCCTCTCGGATCACCGGGATTTCACCGCCGAGGAACGGTCGCTGCTCGAGGAGACGGTGGATCTGCGGCTCCGGCTGGGTCCCGAAGTTCTGCACGCCGATCAGGCCGTTACCGTGGTCCACCATTACCTGGACACGGCGGGTTACGAGCGGTTCTGATCGCGGCGAGCGAGGTGACGGTGTGTGGCAAACTACAATCCGGCGCGGCGACGATAGCTTTCGGAAGCGTTAAACTACCGGGGCCGCACCATTCGAATGCGGGCCGGTGGGGTAGCTTGGTATCCTTCGGCCTTCGGGTGGCCGTAACCGCAGTTCGAATCTGCGCCGGCCCACTATAGCTCGCACCCTTTCTGGAGTCGAGGATAATCACCCTATAGCTTGGGGTTCAGGGGGTGCGATGCCGGTTTCTGGCGAGAGAGTCCAACTGCACTGCATACGGGCGTCCAAGCCCTATGGCGATTAGAGGTAGAGCTACCAGGGTGAACGTGATGCCTCCACTCACTTCCGTTCCGCAAACTTCGGGAGTTCATCACGTACAAAGCCGCGTTCCAAGGCATCCCGAGCGAGAAGATTACCCCTGACTACACGAGTCAGGCGTGTTCACTTACCACGTGCGAGCATACGACTCGTGCAAACCGGAACAAGAAGCGATTCAAGTGCGTAGAGTGTGGCCGCCAAGACCACGCTGACCGGAACGCGGCCATCAACATCGCCAAGAAAGAATTGGAGAAACTGGATAGGAATGTGCCTGCTCTCAAGACACTTCCCACTGTGCGGAAGTTGCGACGGCAAGCATCGGGCTGTGTGGACCAGCCGACCGTGACCCACGACACCGCCAGAGGTCATCATGCCGATGGTGTCGCGGGTGTGTCAGACTAATCCACGGGAAGCTACGGGCCACCGTGCCCGTGGCGGTTCACCGGCTGGATACGGAAGAGTGGATGCGAGTGGGGAATCACTGCGGCAGTATTCTGTGTATCCGCATCTCCCTGAGGGGAAGTTCCGAGGGAATTACTCCTCGAGTTTGCTCACCGTTCGGCCACGGACTCGGAATCGTCCATCGATGCGTCTCGATCCTGAGCCGAGATGCTCACTGTGGGCCCCTCCCGGATCTGGACGACGTAATCCAGGTACGTGAACTCGACCGTCACCTGACTGGTGTCCGAGTCCCCATCCCCCTGAACGAGAGCGTCGAGCGCGTCCGGATCGACGACGCTGAACAGTGGTGGGGATAACTCGCTCGGCGAAACCCCCTCCTTCCGGGCGACCGCCTCGATCACCCGATACGACGGCACGTGGGATTCCATCGTCAATCGCTATGCCGTGGTGGTGTATATATGTTGCCTCGAGAGTACTCATTTCGCAAATATAGCGCAAAAATGTGCGAAATTCGCAGCCCATTTTCCGAAAGAGCGGCCTCGGTCCGTCGCCCACGCCGTGTGAGACACCGACGGCGTGGATTCCCGCAATACGGACGAAGATTCATACAGGCGGCGGGTCTGGGTAACCCATGAATGAAGTCGCCCTAGACGACGTCGATCGTGGCATCCTGTTCTTGTTACAGAACGACGCCCGAAACATCACGATCGCCGAGATCGCAGAAGAGGTCGACGTCGCCGCCAGCACCGTCCGCAACCGCATCGAGGACATGGAAGAGACGGGTGTCATCGAAGGCTACTTCCCGAAAATCGATTACGAGAAGGCGAACTATCCGCTGCACGTACTGTTCGTCTGTAGCGCCCCCGCCGACGAGCGCGAGGAGTTGGCTGCCAGTATATTGGATCAGCACGGGGTCGTTGACGTCCGCGAGATGCTCACCAGCAAGCGCAACATATACGTCGAGGTCGTTGCCACGGACACTCGAGATTTGACCGAAATTACCAACGAACTCGCTTCGATGGGCTTCAGTATCGAATCCTCTGAAATCATCACGAACCACTACACCCGCCCCTGGGCGGAGTTCGAGTTCGAGTCAGCCGACAGGTAGTCCTGCTGGCCGACTGTCGAACCACTCGAAACTTGTGTGGAATCAGCAATTTATTGGCCTGAAAGTGCGGAAATCGCATCCCATTAGTTGCGTTTTGCACAACCTATTTGCGGATCGGTGTCTACCGGTAGAACGAACCAGATGGGTCGGTGAGGCTAGCTCATCTGTCCTTGGCAACACATGACCGGCCACTCGACGCGCGACTTGACCGATCAACGGGAGCGTGCCACGCTCGACGAACTCTTCGAAGTGCTCAGCAAGCCCCCTCGGCGCCGGATCCTGACGGCGCTCGCCGAGACGAACCCGAGACGGGAAACCGAGTTCGTTCCACGGGACTTCACGCGCGACGGGCGACGCGAGGACGTCTTGGTGGGGCTGTACCACACTCACCTCCCGAAACTCGACGATGCTGGCTTTATCGAGTGGGACCCCAATTCGAGGACGATTACGCGGGGGCCGCGCTTCGCCGAAATCGCGCCGATCGTCGAGTTGCTGACCGCCCACCGGGACGACCTTCCGACAGGATGGCCGTAGATGGAAGTCCGTTTCGGTATCGATCCAGCTTCGGGACTGACAGTTCGGCTCTACTAACGAGAGGTCGGTGAGTGTCTCAGGGCAGATTCCCCGTACCGAGCCGTCACACCTCCGCAGTTCTGTCCATCACACTGTTGGGCTGAATGGATCGGTCCAGTGGGTCGACCGACTCGGATTGGAGCGGTCGTGTGTACGACACGTGATCCGAACGCGTAGCGATTACGCACACCGGCGAGAGGAAGCCATCGAGCACGCAGCGGACTTCTCCGATTCCAATGGGACGAACGCCCGTGAGTACCTACGAAGCCGTTCCCCAGAAGTGATTCCCGTCAGGTCCTCGAGTCGCCTCCTCCCCCCAGGGCGATTCCCGGCCTGCTCTCGACTCGAGCCACGAACCTCGAGATCGGTCCGTCCCCTCGACCGCGAGTCGTAGTCCCGTCTTCGAACGGAAACCCCGCCGACTCGCGGCCTCGATCGGATCGTTTCGTCGCCGGCGACCTCCATGGGAGCCAACTGTTTAACCAGTTGATTCGTTACACGCACGCATGGAACGGCGGGCGCTTCTGGCGGGGATCTCGAGCGGGGTGGCCGCCTCCGTCGCCGGGTGCCTCGTAAACGACGGGGGCTGTCTCGGCGAAACCTGGACGGGCGTGGGATACGACATCCATCTCGAGGAAATCGCGTACGACGAACCGGCCGGCGAATGGACCGGGACGTGTTCCCTGACGGTCGACATCAACTTCGTACGGGGTTCCCGAGACGGTATCACGAACGCCGGCGTCGCGCTGTATTCGGAAGCCGGCGACCGACTCGAACTCGTGTCACTCGGCGATATGACGTGGGGGAACTTCCCCGAGGAAAACCGGTCGGAGATGGACTGTGGCGGGTACGGGAAGGGGTACTGGACGCGAAGCGTGGAGTTCACGGTCGCGGAACTGCCGTACTACTTCGGGCTCTGGTACAGCGACGTCCGTGCGGGCGTCCCGGAGAGGACGGCGTCGCTGCGGTACACGCAAGAACCGTCCTCGAGCCCCGACGCCGTCTCGCCCGACGACTGGGAGCGAGTCGACGCCGGCTTCCGCGAGAACTTCCCGCCGCTGCCCGAGCAACCGCCGACGCTCGGGGAGGGGATCGCTACCGCGGAGCTGTCCGACTACGATCGCCGATGCCGTGACCACGAGACCGGGTTTCGGCTCGAGGAGACGTCCTGTTGCGACCTCGCTCTCGTCGGGAGGTACCGGGCGAACGATCCGGCCGCCGTCCCCGGATTCCGGGCGGCGACCCTCGAGGACGGGGAGACGATGGCCCTCGAGATCGGGATCGGCGACTACCGACGACCGCCGGAGCCGACCTGCGAACCGACCGACGTCGAGTATACGGTCGACGTCTCCGTCGAGGAAGAACTGCCCGACGCCGTCGAGGTCGTTCACCTCGACTCGGACGGGGCGGAACTGGACCGGGAAACGGTCTCCACCGACGCGTAGCCGGGGGTCGTCGGCGACGACCTTCGTCGGTGGTTTCGGCAGGGGTTCGGAGGAACGCGAGGGCAGAACGCGGCGTCCCTTCGTACCGACCTGCGTCTCTCGGTTCGTAGTGGTTCTCGGAACCGGAGGACGAAGCTACGCAGCCGAAAGCCGACCGTGCTCGAGAATTGCGTTCGCGGCCACCAGTCTCCGCTCGAGAGCGGCCACCCTGTTGGAGACGGGAGTCACGACAACCCGGCAGAGCCCGACGCCGATCCGGGGTCGACTGGCGTCCAGCGTCGTAAGCGAGACCACTGACGGACTCCTGTCGGAACTCTCCGTCGTCCCCGGTAGAACCACGTGGCGTGAGACCATACCGAACCCCATGGCCGAGGGAATTCCGGTGCGGGTCATCACCGGAAGCGAGGGCGAGGAAACCACCATCCGGGTCGAACCCGGTGCCAATCTCCGGGAGTCGTTACTCGAGCACGATTTGCCGGTTTACGGTACGGTGTCGCAGTACGCGAACTGCGGTGGGCGGGGGGTGTGTTCGACCTGTACCGTCGAGGTCGATCCCGCGCCGGAGCCGACCCACTGGCACGACGCCGCGGCGGTTCGGTTCGGCTATCCCCGGCTCTCGTGTTGCATCACGGTCGAGGAGCCGATGACGGTCAGGCTCCTGGACAAGCACGTCTGGGGCCAGGTCCTTCCACGCCGGGTGGCCCCGGACGAATCCTGAGTGGTTTTCACATATCGCACAGGCGATGCGCCGCTGGGGCTCCGAAATACGTGCTTTGCTCTCAGTACCGAACTCGTCCTCGGATGCCGACGAACGGGGGGAATCACTAACGAGCCGTTGCTCCGAAGCCCTTCCGAACGCGGCTGCCGGATTGACAGCCCCAAGCGCGCCGAACGGAGCGCGAGCCGAGCAGTATGGGGGAGGCGTTGTTCGGTGGCCGTCGCGACGAGCGCATCGATCATCGATTTCGCCGACACGAGGACAGAACCGCCAATGTCCGTATCACCGGGCTCCGGAATTAGTGACGCCAACGATACATTGACGGTTCCAACCTTCGAAGGACCGAACCGATGCTAGACATCGCGCTACACACCGGCGGCGAGCATCCCGACCTCTGGTGGGTACTCGTCCCGAGCCTCGTCTCGTTCCTCGCAGGAATCGGCATCGGAACGTTCTCCGAACGGGTCCGCGGCTGGCTCCGTCCGGGCCACGAACCGTCGAACGACTGAGCGGCACGGTCCGTCGCTCACCCGTTTCGGGTCGGACGATCCATTCGGACCACCCGTCCCGCGACGACCGGCCTCGAGTCACCGTTCGGTTACTTCGACTTCGGGGTCCGTCCCCGTTACGCGAACTCGGTAGGTGTCGTACGTGAACTCGAGCGCAAGATGGTCGCTAGAGCGGCCGTTCTCCTGGAACAGACAGTTGAGGGCGCTTGGATCGACGACTTCGTGGAGCGGCGGGTCCAGTTCGACGGGATCGACGCCCTCTCGTATTGCGATCGCTCGAACGACGGTGACGCTCGGTGACTCCCCGTTCCGCATACCACTCCTCCGACGAAGGCGCATATAAATAGCAGTGGTGGGAGTCTCACGCCGTCGGAGCGTAAAATGAGCCTCGGTGTGGTTCGTAACCTGTTGTCGTCCAAATCATTATCCCCTATACGGTGGTACGATCGGACGATGTCGGAGGACAATGGGGGACCGACGGATAGAGATGAAGACGAGGACGAGGAGGACGGGGCCGGGACGGAATCGGAAGCGAATGCGACCGCGAACGCGAACTCCGATGCGGACGCCGAACCTCCGTTCGGCCCTTCGTCCGGGTCCGACGGGTCCGACGGGTCCGACGAGTCCGACGGGTCCGACGAGTCCGACGAGTCCGACGGGTCCGACGACGCTACCGACGCCGATCAGGAGGAGGATCTGTCGCTTACCCCCGGAGTCGTGTTCGGCCTGCTTGCCGATCGACGCGATCGATTTCTGTTGTACCTGCTGTACGAACGCGGTGGCACCGTCGCCCTCTCGGAACTCACCGCACAACTCGCCGCCTGGGAGAACGAGACGACCGCCGACCTCCTTACCGCCGAGATGAAACGCCATACGAGAACGTCGCTTACGCACGCCAGTCTGCCGAAACTGGCGGATTACGATCTCATTACGTTCGAGCGGGACTCGGGCGCGATCACCCTCACCGAACGCGGCGAACGACTCGAGCCGTACCTCGAGTTCGCCAAAGAACAGGAGGACGAAGACGTCGAGGCGTTTCTGGAGCGGACCACCCGTGGCGGGTGACCGCCACTCGATTGCCGGTCCTCGTCCGGGCGTTTCGCGTTCGCCCCGCCCTCGGTCCTCCGTCCGTCTCCCCGTCCGGACCGCCGTCTCGAGTCAGTTGACACGTCAACCCTAGATATAACTGTTCATGCTTGTGTGTTAATACCATGACCCCCGCGCTCGACGGCCACGACGACCGCGACGACTCCCAGGATCGAGGCTCGAACGGCGCGGATCGGTCGGCGCTTCCGGTAGACGCGGTGTTCGACGTGCTTGCGTCTTCGAGGCGGCGTGCGGTGATCGGGCACTTCCTCGAGCGATCGAGCGCGGACGAGGTACCGATCGACGACCTCGTCGATGCCGTCGCTCGCGCGGACGAGTCGAACCACGAGGCCGTCGAAATCGATCTTCGACACCACCATCTGCCAGCGCTGGCCGATTACGGGATCGTCGAGTTCGAGTGGTCGAACGACCGGGTTCGCTACCGCGAGTCACCGGCCGTCGAACGGTGTCTCGAGGTGGCCGCGGATTCGCGGTCGGAGTCGACGTAACCGGGGCGCGCGATGGAAGCGATGGCCGTCGCTCGCCTCTGTGAGCGTTAGTTGTGGTTGCTATCGGGAGACCTCGAAGAGCCACGGCGGTCGTCGCCGTCCAGAATCTCGACGGCGCCGGGCTCTTCGACGCGGATTCGATGGTTCCGGTAAGTGAACTCGACCACGGGGGTGGACCCGACGGTATGTCCGTTCGCGGCGTCGCAGTCGCAGGATTCGGTACGAAAGAAAGCGTCGAGTGCGTCGGTATCGATCGCAGCGTGCAGCGGCGGCGACAGCTCTACCGGGTCGACGCCTTCGTGGGAGGCAACCGTCCGAACGACGGCCATGCTCGGCGATAGGCCCTGTTCCATATTCCGGTTCCACCGCACTGGTAGAAAAGTGAGGGGGATCATTTTCTGACGTGCGTCAGACACACGTCAGCCAGACGTCCGACGGTGTCGGCGAGGGACCTCGTTCCTGCGCGCCGATACGAATCGGAATGTTAACCCGTCGGCTCTCCTATCTTGGGGTACGAAGATGACATGGCTTCGCGCGCTCGCCGCCGGCGGGCTCTCGGTCGTCTTTCCCGGGGCGGGCCACGCCCTCATCCGGGACTGGACCCGGGCGCTCGTGTTCGCCGGCCTGTATCTCTCGGCGGTCGTGATCTTTCTTCCGACGGAGCAGATCGCCGCGGCGGGATCGATGACCGAGAGCATGGAACTGGTGACCCAGGAGACCGATACGATCGGACAGTTCGCCCTCTCGTTTATCGTCCTGTTTGCGGCGATCGACGCCACGTTCCGGTCGCTCGGGTTCCCGCCGGACTCGCCCAGCGCGACCGACGGCCCGACCTGTCCCGAGTGCGGGAAGGAACTCGACGAGGACCTCGAGTTCTGTCACTGGTGTACGACTCGGCTCGAGGCCCCGGAAGACGACGAAGACGAAGCGGTAGGGACCCGGTCGGACTGACCGGGTAGTTGCACCGTCGACAGGCCCTTTTATTTCTCGATAATGCTTTCCTCGACGGCCTCGCCGAAGTGACGGGCCGTATCCTCGTAGTACAACAGGAGTTCGTCGCCGGCCTCGAGGTCGGTGACCGCGGTCCGGCCTTCGCGGGTCGGGACCTTGATCGTCTCGGCGTTCTGGAGTAGCGTCTCGACCCGGTCGCCGTCCCCGGTCTCGAGTGCGATCCGGAACATCGGGCGTTGCTCGATTTTGACGCGGCCGACGATCGCTTCACGGGTGTGGCCGTCCGTGTCGACGACCTGTACCTCGTCGCCGCTTTGCAGTTCCGAGAGGTATTTCGTGCCGCCGTCGGGGGTGCGAACGTAGGCGTGGACCGCGCCGGCGTTGACCCGGAACGGTCGGGAGGCGACGTACGGCGAGTCGGCGGTCTCGGCGTGGACGAACACCAGCCCGCGGGCCATCGAGCCGACGAGCATCCCCTCGTCGTGCTCGAGGAGGTTGCCCGTGTCGACACAGACGCGGTCGGCGCTGCCGACCCGCTCGACGTCGAGCACCTCGGCGTACTCCAGTTCGAGGGTCTCGCGCTCGGCCTCGTCGCGGACCTCGACGGTCCTGCGGATCTCGTCGGGGTCGTCCGAGTCCAGCAGCACGGAGTCGGCACCGATCTCGAGGGTCTCGAAGGCGGTCTTTGCCTCCTCCGCGCTCGTGACCCCCGCGACGAGGTCGGTCTCCTCGCCGATCCGGGCGATCAGGTTCTCGAGGGGGATGATCGTCCAGTCCTCGCCGACGACGATGGTGTGATCCGCCTCGTCGGCGGCGGTCTCGGCGAACCGCTCGTACTCCTTGCCGAGAATACGGACGTACGCGCCCCGCTCCTGGTCGCCGTCGCGTCGCAGCGTCGAGAGGTCGGCCGACCCGGAGAAGTCCTCGGGGAGGTCGATGGTGGCGTCACCCTCGCCGTCCTTCCCGACGACGACGGCGTCGGGATCGGCGTCCGCGTGGGATCCCGCGTCCTCCGTCTCGCTTTCGTCCTCGGCGTCGTCGACGAGCGTCAGGTCGCCGTCCGTCCGGAACGCGGCCACGTTGATGTCGCCGAGTTCGCGCACCCGCTCGACGTCGCGTTCGTCGACCAGTACCCAGTCCGCGCCCGCCTCGAGCGCGGCAGTGATCCGCGCCCGGCGGTCGTCCCAGTCGCCGACGTCGTCGTCGGCTTTGATCCAGACAGATCGCGTCATGACTCGAGGGTCGAAGGGAATCGGCTTGAACGTGGCGGATCGGGCAGGACTGCTCGGCGGAGCCGTTGAGTTCTGCGACTCGAGGCTCCGGCCCCGTCCCGTGGTTGCTCGTGACCACGATAGTATCAGCAATAAAGATAGTAACGATAGTACGGATACTTTCGTAGAAGTACATAATATCCGACGAAGCCTCCCTTCGAGTATGGCTCGCTGCGACTCCGAGAGCGACTCCGGGAACGATTCCGAGACGAGTCAGAGCAACGCCGCACCGACGATCGATGATGCCACACGTCGTCTCGGGGTCGAGTCCGCGACGGCGGTCGCCCGTGCCGTCCTCGAGGCCGCGGGGGACCGGCCGTTCCGCCGATTCGGTCGTCCCGCGACGGTTGCGGCTGCCGTCCGGATCGCGAGCCGTCGCACCGAGGGACCGACGGTCGGCCTGGAGCGAATCGTGCCGGCCCTGGCCGTCGATCCCGGACGGGTCGAGCGTGCCGAAGCGCGGCTGACAGCCGCCCTCTCCGAGCCGGCCGATCCGGACGAGATCCGCACGCTCCGTCGCCGGCTCGTCGTCGCTCACGAACTGCTCGCCGCGTGCGAGGCCGGGCGTCGCCGCCCGGAGCTTCCCGGTTCCCGCCTCGCGGACGCCGCACCCGACCTGCTCGCACGGGTCGACGGGCCCGCAGGCCACTGCGCGGACCTCGAGGGCCTCGAGGGATCGCCGGCCGCCGAACCGCGGCTTCGGGCCCACGTCGAGCGCCTCGAGGCCGACCTCGAACTCGCACGGCTGGGGACGACGCTGTACGCACGACTCGAGGACGACTGTCGCCGCTAACTCCCGTTGCCGTCGGGCCTGAACCCGGAGTCGGAACCGCTTCGGCCCTCCTCACTCCTCGAGGGGATTCGTCCCCATCCCCCCGCTGTCTTCGAGTTTGTGCTTGAACGCCCGGTAGGCGTTTTCCCCACGCTCGGTCAGTTCGACGACGCGGCGGCGGCCGACCGACTCCACCGTGACGTACCCGTCGGCGACCAGCGGCTCGAGGACGTGAGTATCGAGCACGCGGAACGCGCCCTTGTCCTCGCCGTCCCGGTCGTCGGGCGACTGCCGGTCGGCCATGAACGAGAGTTCGCGGTCTCTGGCGTACTCGATGAGGTCTTTCTTCTTCGGCGGCGCGGTCCGTGCATCGCTGTAGCCGTCCCAGGCCGACGGCTCGCGGAGGAATTCCATGATCGCCACCTGGTCGGGCGTCGGCGACTCGATGGGGTACGACGGGATGGGTTCGGTGGCCTCGATGCCGAACGAGGCCGGTTCACTCGTCCCGTCGTGGGCGTACGTCGAGGGTTCGACGTAGTAGGCCCGGGCATCGGTCGAGACGTCCATACACGCGATCGTCGCGCCGATCGCCGCGATCGTTCCCGCGCTCGAGACGTTGACGTAGACGCTGTCTTCGGCGTGGTTCGACGCGATGGTCGTCACCGCCCCGAGGACGGCGTAGACGTCCGCCAGGTCACACTGACGGGTCCGGACCTCGGGGACGATTCCCTCGAGTTCGGCCCGGAGTTCGTCGTGGTAGTCGGCCGAGGGGCTCGAGAGCTGGGAGTCGGCGGTGGGGGCGTCGGGTTCGTCGCTTTCGTCCGCGCGATCACTTTTGTGCTCACTTTCGGCCTCGTCCTCGCCCTCGCCCTCGTCCTCACCTCCGCCCTCGAGGAGATAGACGAGGTCCGCCCGCTGCTCGCGAATCGGCTCGAGGATGCGATCGTACTCGTAGCCGACGGGAACCACGTGGACTCGCTTCAGGACGTCCATACGCCGACAACCGACTCCGGTGCAATAACTCCCGAGGTGTCGTACCGATGTCATCCGCGAATTCCTCACGGCCGCACACAACGGCGAAACGTTGAGGGAGCCGACGACCGTACGAGTACGGGAATGGCCGTCTACGACGCAATCTGTTTCGACCTCGATGATACCCTCTGTGAATCCACGCAGGACGACGCGGTGTTGCTCGAGTCGGCGTTCGATCGGACGGGGGTCCCGAAGTTCTGTACGCCCGCGGACCTGCGGGCCGCGATCCCGTCGCTGCCGACGGCCGACACCGATCGGGAGTTCTTCGAGCACCTGTTCGCCGAGGTCGTGAGCCGGAGCGACGTCCACTTCGGCGCTCGCAGTACGGTCGCGTCCCGACTCACGGACGCGTATCTCGAGCTTCGGGATCCCACCGCCGTCCGCTTCCGGCCAGGGGCCGAAGCCGCGCTCGAGCACGCCCGGAACCGGGCCAGCGTCGCACTCATCACCAACGGCGGCCGGACGACACAGACGCGAAAACTTCGAACGCTCGGAATCGAAGACGCCTTCGACGTTCGGGTGTTCACCGAGCCGAGCGCGGGGATCCATCCGAAGCCGAACGCCGAACCGTTCGAGCGCGCCCTCGCCGGAGTGGGAGCGACGCCGGAGGGAGCGATCCACGTGGGCGATTCGCCCCACGCGGACGTCGCGGGCGCGAACGCGATGGGGATCGACTCTGCGTTGCTCGACGTCGGCCGCGACCGGCCGTCCGACCATCGGCCGACGTACGAACTCCCGTCGCTCGAGGCGTTAGAGCGGATCGTCTGATCGAGTCTCGTCGTTCGGCCGGCCGAGCGAACGGCGGCGTCGCTCAGAGGATCCCGCGCTGTCGCGGCGCGAACCCGCTCGAGCGCCACGCGGCCGCGTCGGGGAGTTCGCCGACGCAGTTGCGACAGTACGCGTAGCCGCGTTCGTTTTCCGTCCCGCAGTCGGGACAGTGGACGACGCCAGCCTCGCGGTCGACGCCGCCTCCGGGGTCATCCGTGTCCGCCCGGGACCGGGTCCGGAGGTCGACACTGGAGCGGGCATCGTCTGCCTCCGTGTCCCCACCTGGATCGCCCCCGGCGGGCCACGGCCCTGACCGGGCGTACCGATAAAAGGCGTACACGAGCGCGATCTGGAGAGCAAGTGCCGGAGCGTACCAGTAGAGGGGCTCTACCGGGACCATGCCTACTAGACGTTCGGTTCGGTCGAGAGTTAACCGTTTCCCCCGTTTCGACGGGACGGCGAGGGTGAAAAATCGGCTTGCCGGACAGGAGTCGTCGGTGGCTTCGCGGGCCGACACAGCGGCCTGCAGAACGGAGGACTCGACCCTACTTTCCAGACTCGCCACCGCTCCCTTCCGGCAGCAGATCCGTGTGGACGACGGCGCGGTACTGCGCGTCGGTTGCGTCGTCGACGCGCTTGAGCAGGGCCGCCGCGTCCGGGAACCCCTCGGGGAGATCGAACGGATCGTCGTCGTCCTCGTCGCGTTGCTTGCAGAGCTTGACGAACGCGCGCAGGTCGTCGTCGATAGCCGAAGTCGCGTATACGACGCCGACGTCGCCCTCGATCTGGTCGTTCCAGCGCTCGAGGACGGGTTCGACGGCCCGGCGGATCTCGCGCTTGCGCTCGACCAGTTCGGTCGCGTCGAGTTCGCCGTCTAACACCTCGTCGAACACGTCCTGGAGTTCGTCGGTCCGATCCTCGAGGTAGGGGGCGTCGGCCTCGGCCTCGACGAGCCTGTCGAACGCCTCGAGTTCGGCACGGCGGACGGCGACGGGGTAGACGAACCCGTGGGTGTCCTTCGGCAGCGTGTAGGATTTGGCCTCGACGCCCTGTTCGCCGGTCCCCGTCCGTCCCAGCATCAGGTCGAGTATTCCCATACGCGAAACAGGTAGAGTGACGCGAATAAGTGTTCCGCGCCGCGGACGGCCGCTCGGGCGACGTGGCCGTATCGAGCGGGTACGCCCACACCCGCGACGGCTCGGTCACCAGTCGTTCCCGAGCATGGCCCTCGCGCCGCCGTACCCGCCAGCAGTCGTCCACGTATGGCCGCTCTCGACGTGTTCGACCTCGTAACTCCCGCCGCAGGCGCCACAGCGGTACCGGTCCGGCGCTTTCACCGGTTGCGAGGCCCGGTGGCGCTCGGCCCGCCAGTCGCAGTCCCCCTCGAGACACCGGAGGACGTACCGCGGGTCGGCGAACGCTCGACAGTGTCGCGGCGCGTCGACCCTCTCGGCTCGCTCGCGAAACCGCGGTCCGTGGCCGGAGTCGCCGAACTGCTGGAACTCCCAGGCGTGGACGAGTTCGTGGCGGACGACCTCGGCGAACTCCGGCCAGTCGTACCGCTCGTAGGCCCGCCGGGAGAGGACGATCGTCGCCACCTCGCGGTCGGGGTCCCAGCGGCACGCGCCGGCCCGCCGCCGCGCCCGGGCCGAGGTCGTCCACTCGAGAGCGGAGCGATCGACCGGCAGGTCGTACGCCTCGCCCTGGACGACCGTCCGGGCGTGGATGCGGGCGCGGGCGACGATCTCGTCCTCGAGAGTGAGGTCATCGTCGTCGTAGCTGTGGCCGCGGGTCCGGTCGCTCACGCCCACTGGGTCGAAGCGGGCGTCCGAATCCTTTGCGGTTCCCGACGCGGAGCGGTGGCTTCGAGCACCGTAGCTCTTTACCGGCGCGGGACGATCCCCCGGCAATGACTGACGAACTCGAGCTGCCCGAACCGGAACCCCTCGAGTCCGCCACGGACGGGCCGCTGTCCCCGTCCGCGCTGGTCCTGCCGGCCGTCGCCGAACCGCCGATAGACGAGCGGCGGCCGTGGCTCGAGCGCCGGGCTGACCGACTCGAGCGGGCGATATCGGTTCCGGGCTCCGCGACGCCGGTGTACCTCACGACCCACGGGGTCGCGATCACGACGACCGGGATCGGCAAGAGCGACGCGGCGACGACGGTCGCCGCCCTCTTCGCGACGCCGCTGCTCGATCTCTCCTCGGCGTACGTCGTCTCGGCCGGGATCGCCGGCGGCACGCCGGACCGCATCGCGCTCGGTTCCGTCGTCCTCGCCGACGCGGTCGTCGACTGGGACCGGAAACATCGGTGGGATCGGAGCGAGGAAACGAAAGGCGAGACGCCACCCATCGAACGCCTGGCGTACCGGCCCCGTGACTACGTCCATCGCCTCGAGCCGACCCTCGTCGAGACGGCACTGGACGCGGCCCGCGAAGTCGACCTGGGCGACGATCCGGACGCGCTCGCCTACCAGCGGCGGTACCCCGATGCACCGGACGGCGGGCCGACCGTCGACCGCGGTACGACCCTCTGTGGCGACGAGTTCTGGCACGGTCCTCGCTACGCCCGCGAGGCCGCGTGGCTCTGCGAGCGCTACGGCGTCGACCCCTACGTGACGACCCAGATGGAAGACGCCGCGACGGCGACTGGCCTCGAGCGGTTCGACGCCGGCGAGCGGTACCTGTCGGTTCGTGCGGTGTCGAACTACGACCGGCCGGCCCCCGGCGAGTCGGTCGCACAGAGCTTCGACGGGACGGAGGCGACGCTCGCGCTCGCGGTCGAAAACGCCGAACGCGTCGGCTCTGCGGTGGTGTCGGAACTGCTCGAGGTGGATCCGCTCGGGATCCGATAAAACGGGTCGCGGCTCGAGTTCAGGGCCAGTCGTCCCGGACCGGTTCGTCCTCCTCCTCGCTCTCGTCGATACGGGTCGCCATGATCCAGTCGGCGGCCTCGGCGGCCTCCTCGACGTCTAGATACTCCCAGCCGACCTCGTCGGCGAGGCGCTCGTCATCGTCGTCGACCCCGATGTAGACGTAGCGTTCGGTCTCGAACTGGTCTTTGACACCCTCGAGGCTCTCGGCTTTGCCGCGGGGGCCGGAGAAGAAGTCCTGGCGGATGCGGTTCTTCCGCGTGAAGTTCGTCACGACGTAGGTCGGTTTCTCGGAGACGACGCCGATGTACTCGGTCCATCCTCTGGCGTCCTCGAAGACGTTCTCGGGCGAGGCGAGTTCCTTCAGCGCCTCGAGTTCGAACGCCAGAGTCATGTCCGTGTCGCCGTTCATACTGGACCGAAGGCTCGCACCGGGGAAAACGGCTTCGATACGTCCGGCCCCGCAGGAATTCCCGGGGCTGGCCGTCGGCTTCAGACCCCGTCGACCACGAAGTAGTCGGTGAAGACGATTACCTCCCCTACCTCGAGTTCGGCGTCGCTGACCGGAATCGAGCCGCCGTCCTCGCACAACTCGTAGAACTGCTCGAGAGCGGCGGACTCGAGCTGGTCGACGTGCCGGACGGTCGCGGTCGGATCGACGGAGTCGACGCGCCGGACCGTCAGCTGCTGGTCGAGGAGGTCGCTGGTCGACAGTTCGCTTGAAGCCATGTACATTGTTACCAAATGGCTGTATTTAGCTTAAAGCTTTCGTCGCCCGGGGCGGCCGGAGCGGGGCCGTCCGACGGCGAGACGAGACGTCAAGTTGATAGCGCGAGAGTCCGTCGGATAAGCTGAACATGCCGTCCGCTCTCGCCGCGACCGCGCTCGAGTCGAGTTCGGTCGTCGGTCCCGACGTGGTCGCGCTCGCACCCGCGACGCTTGCTGGCGTGGGCGCAGGTCTGACGGACGCGCTCGCCTGGATCTCGATCGGCGCGTTCATGATCGCGCTGCTGTGCCAGTGGCGGGGAGCGACCGACCCCGCGCGTCGGATCGGCGCCGTCGCCTGGCTGCTGTTCGGGATCTTCTGGCTGACGATGGTCCCGTACTACTACTACGAGATGCAAAGTCCGCTCCAGACGGTGCTGTCGCTCGCTGCGCTCCCGCTGTGTGCGTACACGGGCTACCTCCTCGTGGGCGGGCGGGAATCGTTGCTGATACTGACGAAGGCAGTCGCGTTCATGGGGCTGATCTACCTGCCCGCCGAGACGATCCCCGTCTTTCGCACGTGGCTGATCGAGACGACCGCGGCCCAGACCCACTACGGGATGGAACTGCTCGGCTACAGTCCGGGGCTCTCCGAGGGCGCGTACGGCTACGAGAGTCGCTTCGACTTCGATCCGGACGAAACGGTCACCGGGCGAACGACCTACATCATCCTCGCCTGTACCGGCATCGGGAGCATGGCGATCTTCGGCGGGCTGATCGCCGCGGTTTCCGCGCCGCTCAAGCGGAAGGCCACCGCCTTCGCGGCGGCGATCGGGATCATCTGGTTCCTCAACCTCGCGCGCAACGTCTTCATCGGGCTGGCGTCGCCGTGGGGCTGGTTCCAGCAGGACTGGCTCGTCTCGTTCATGACCACCTACATGGGTGCGGAGGCGAGTCGGGTCTCGTTCCTCGTCGCCCACAACTACATCGCCCAGTCGCTGTCCGTGATCGCGCTGGTCGGGATCACCTACCTCGTCGTCAGGATCGTTCCCGAAGTACTCGCCCCGCTCGAGGAGGTCCTCTATATCCTCTCGGGCAGCGAGTACGACCTCTTCGAGGCCCTCGGGAAGGAGGAGTACCGGCCCGAGGGGGTCGATACCGGACCGACCGCCGACTGACCGGCGACCGGTCCCGTACCCGTACCCGTACCCGTACCCGTACCCGTACCCGTACCCATGCCCGACGACGCACCCGACGTCGACGTTCCGTTCGTCCCGCTCGAGCGGGCCGCCTACGTCCCCGACGCGGACGCGCTGGTTCTGGCCGACCTCCACCTCGGGCGTGCCGCCGCCTCGAACGTCGACGCTCCCATCGACGACGGGACCGACGTCCGGGACCGGCTCGCGGCTCTCCTCGAGCGTACCGAACCCGAAACGGTCGTCGTCGCCGGCGACCTGTTGCACTCCTTCGATCGGCTTCCACACGGTGTCGACCGGGACGTCGCGGCCCTCGAGTCGGCGGTCGACGACGCCGATGCCGATCTGGTCGTGACCCCGGGGAACCACGACACGATGCTCGCGGAGGCGTTCGACGGCGAGACGGCCGCGACCTACCGGCTCGCGGACGGCGAGACGGCCGTCTGTCACGGTCACGAACCGCCCGACGGGGACGCCGGCCGCTACGTCGTCGGCCACGACCACCCGGCGCTGTCGGTCGACGGCCGGAAACTTCCCTGTTTTCTCTACGGGCCGGGCGTCTACGAGGGAGCCGACGTGCTCATGCTCCCGGCGTTTACCCGCCTCGCCGGGGGCGCGACGGTCAACGGCATGCACGCCCGGGACTTCCAGTCGCCGCTGGTGACCGACGCCGACGCCTTCCACCCGGCGGTGCGGGACGACGAGCGCGAGGAGACGCTGTGGTTCCCGCCGCTAGGGGAGTGTCGGCATCTGTTGTGAGTCCCGAGGGATCGGGAAGTCAGGACGCGACGAGCACGACCGCGATCACCGCCAGCACCAGCCCGACGACGTTCGTCGGCGCGAGCGATGTGTCGAAGTAGAGGACGCCGACGATCGCCGGGACGACGAAGTAGAGGGCTGCGATCGCCGAGACGATCGCCATGTTTCCGCGGGTGAGGCCGGCGTAGAAGGTGATCGTTCCGGTCGCGAGGAAAACCCCCGACAGCAGCGCGAAGGCGACGTCGGTACGTGCGCCGACGATCGGCCGCCGCGCGACCAGCACGTACCCGCCCGCGACGGCGATGCTCGCCACGTACGAGAGAAACACGGCGTTGGCCGGGGTGAGCGATCTGGTCGCGACGCCTGCAGCTACCGCCCAGCCGCCGAACAGGACCAGCGCGGCCAGCGCGAGGACGATCGAGAGGTCGATCATGCCACACCGCTGCCCGTTCGGCCGGAAAAAACCCGCGTTTCGCCGCCCCGACCTCCGCCGCCGGTCTCGATCACTGGCGTTCGAATCCGACGGCCGATCGGCGACCTCGAGGGGCGAACGAACGGGGAGAAAGAGGCCAAACGACCGGGACAGTTGCGGCGACCACGACGTCGGCGACCCGAAACCGAACCCGGTGATCGGTGCGCGCTCGGAGAGAGCGCGGCGGCAAACGGTGGCGTCTCGCCGCGTCCCGGGACCGTTATGCCGACAGGTCCTCGAGAACGGCCCCGGCAGCCCGTCGACCGCTCTCCATCGCTCCCTGGATCGACGACCACCGGGTGTAGTCGCCGGCGAGGTAGACGGCTCCGTCTGGATCGCGGGGCTCCGGCAGGCCCTCGCGGAATCCCGGCGGCTGGTCGAACTGTGCGAACGGCACCCGTGCCGTGTGCACGACCTCGAGGTCGTCGAACGCGCGTTCTGGGTACCACGACCGAAGCGCCTCGAGGGTACGGTCGGCGAGTTCGTCGTCGTGCTCCTCGCGCTCGCCGAGGTAGGTCGCGCTGATGAGCGTCCGGTCGTCGGGGGCGTACTCCGGCGCGACCTCGCTGTGGGGGACGACGTGGTTCGGACCGTCGTCGTCGGCCGCGTTCAACAGGAGTCGCTTCCCCGTCTCGAGTTCGGTCCGGTCTGGGAGCGAGTAGTACTGGGTGACGCAGGCCCGGCCCGCTGTCGGAATCGCCTCGACGCCGGTCAGGTCGCGCGCGCTCGGCGGATCGGCCGCGACGACGACCGCGTCGACCCGGTAGTCGCTGTCGTCGGTCGCGACCGTCGTGCCGGAAGCGTCGGCGGCCACGGACTCCACCTCGACGCCGGTGTGAATCGTCGCTCCCTGGCCCACTGCGCGGTCGGCCAACTGGGACGGGATCGCCTCCATCCCGGCGGCCGGGACGACCGTCTCGCCCGACGCGAGCGTCCGGAAGGTGTACTCGAAGACCCGACTCGAGGTCGACAGCGACCGGTCGAGGGTGATCCCGCCGTAGAAGGGCCCGATGAAGTTCTCGAGGAACCGCTCGGAGAAGCCGCGGCTCCGAAGGTACTCCGCGATCGACTCGTCGTCGCCCTCCTCGCGCTCGAAGAGGTCGTCGGGGTCGGTCCCCCGCAGCGACAGGGTGAGTCCGGCGACCCGAAGCTTGTCGCCCAGCGAGACGTCCCGGTTGAACAGCGTCGCCGGTAACGCGCCCGGGCTCCGAAGCGGGTCGGCCAGCGTCGACCGGTGGTTCGGCCGGGCGATCGTGGCCCCCGGCGCGAACCGGCGCAGGTCCAGCGCCTCGAGGTCGAGTTCCCGCTTCGCGGCGGGGTAGCCGGTGAAAAGCACCTGGAAGCCGCGATCGAACCGGTAGCCGTCGCGTTCGACCGTGCGGACGCGACCGCCGACCGTCTCCTCGCGCTCGAGTATCGTTACGTCGGTTCCGCCGCCGGCGAGGTGCCGCGCCGCGACGAGTCCGGCCAGTCCGCCACCTACGACGACGACGCTCGGAGTCGACTCCATGCCCGGGGATTGGAACCGGAGCTACAAAATCGTGGACCAAACGATGCAACCGAACGTCGACCGGTGCGCCCGTCCCGGGGCTTACGCCGACTCGACGTCGATCGACAACCCCGTCTCCTCGACGACGTTGTCGGTGACCGGACACCGCCGTTCGACGGCTGCGAGCCACTCCTCGAGCCGATCCTCGTCCGCGTCCGATTCGATCGCGACAGAGACCGTAAGCCCCTGGAGGCCGGGACGGGCGTCGGTCCCCTCGCCGCGGTAACTGGCGTAGTCGATGTCGCCTTCGATCGTCGCGGTCAGGTCGTCGATCTCGATGCCCATGTCGCGGGCGACCATCGTCCCCGTCGAGTTCAGACAGCCGAGGATCGCCCCCAGGAAGTACTCGACGGGATTGACGTCCTTGCCGACGGCGAACTCGGCGTCGCCGGTGTCGATCCGCGTGCGCTTCGGGCTGTGTCGCTCGCCGGTCAGTTCGTAGGTGGTGAGGTCGTCGGCCATCGTGTTCGACGGGTGGTACCCTCCGCGCTTAAGTCTTGTCCGGTTTCCACTATTCCGGGAAACACAAGAGGTCGGTTCGACCGCTCGAAGGGACGGTTGTCAGTCCGCGGCTTCCGCTTCCGCCGGCGGCAGGACGCTGTCGAGATCGACGTCCCTGGCTCCGGCCCGCAGGCGGTACTCGCCGTCCTCGAGCGCGACGACGTCCTCGTGGCGGAGGTGATCGAGGTGGGCGTAGGCCTCGCCGGGGCCGTGGACGATGTGGATCCCCTCGAGGTCACCGAAGAGGTGGGCGCTGACGGTCCAGGCGTCGGCCGGTCCGTGCTCCTCGAGCACGTCGAGGACCTTCTCGGTGCGCTCGCGGTGGTGAGCGAGGATCGTCAGCGCGCGGTCGGTCGGCTCGTCGATCGGATCGCGGTGGCCGGGCCAGACGCGGTCGTAGTCCCGGCCAGCGATCGTCCGCAGCGTCTCGAGGTACTTCGCGAGCGGGCGGTCGACGCGGACGTCCGCGCCGCCGACGTTCGGGGTGTAGACGGGGAGGACGGCGTCGCCGACGAACGCCTCCGATCCGTCGTCGATCTCGAAACAGCACAGTCCGGCCGCGTGACCCGGCGCGTGGACCGTCTCGAGGCGGCGGCCGCCGACCTCGAGGACGTCGCCGTCCTCGATCGGCGTCGCGTCGACGGGGTCGCCCTCGATTCCGTCCGCCGCCTCGAGGAAGGCCAGCAGTTCCTCCCTGGGGCCCTCGGGGACGCCCCAGTCCTCGAGGTACTCCCGTCGGCGTCGGTCGAGGGCCTCGAGGGCCTCGGAATCTCCCTCGACGAGCGGGGCGTCGGCCTCGTGGACGTACACCGTGGCGTCGCTTTCGGCCTGGATCTCGCCGGCCAGTCCGGCGTGATCGGGGTGGAAATGGGTGAGAACGACGTCGTCGACGTCGGCGAACTCGTAGCCGCGTTCGGCCAGTCCGTCACGGAGGTCGGCGCGGACGTCCGGCGTGGCGATTCCGGTGTCGACGAGCGCGAGCGTGTCCTCGCCCGCGAGCACGTAGGCGTTGTTGTGCCCCTCGAACTCGTCGTTGCCCAGCGAGATGCGGTCCATGTCCCAGCCAATCGGCCTGACGATATTAACTCGAGGGGTATCGGAACGATACGTCGTTACCCGTTCCGGTCGGAAACCGGAACGACGCGCGGACCGATCGGTCTCGAGGCCACGGGCACGCCGTTAGTCGCTCAGTTCGGCCCGCAGCAACTGGTTGACATCGCGGGGATCGGCGCTGCCGCCGGTCGGTTTTCCCACCTTTTTCTCGTCGGGTTGCTCGCGATGCTCGCACCTACTTCTCGAAAAATCCGGAGGCGCTGTTGAAATCCTTGTCTAGTGATAGGTTTCAGTAGCTATGCTGAATAGAGGGCGCGAATGTCGCACGAGTCAAAATTTAATCAACAATAGCAACGGTCAATCAAAACAGGAATATTTGCTCCTTATTTTCTCCAGAAAGTATTTACTGATTGTAGAGATACATACCCTATGCAACGGCGTACCTTCGTTTGGGGCACGATTCCTCTCTGTTCGGGGCTTGCTGGATGTTCTAAGGTGTTCTCTGATTCCCCGATGCTCTCTGTGACCGTCTTTAACCAGACCGAGAACCCCTACACAATCGAAATGGCTTTCTCACGAACGGATGGAGACCTCTCCAGAAGCGAAGCCCGAGTGTTCTCAGGACGGATCAATGTTGAGCCAGACGAACCAACGGTTCGTAAAGATATTGCTGAACGACAGCAGTATCTTATAGAATACAGCCTCTATGAGGACAATACCAGTCTAAAAGAACAAGACAGTTTCTACTACTATCCGGGTGACGAGTATGAGAGTGGTGGTCTGGCGTTTGATATCCGTTCAGGGGGAATTCTGACACGAAGGTGGGCTCCTTGAACGATTACTGAGCGGATGAATTATATCAAGGTGCTTGTAATAAACAACATCGGTTTACTGCACCCATCCTCTGTATTCAGCAGGCACCCCTTATCATCTACTGAAGGTTTCAAAAGAGCCAATCTGGACCAAAAAGCCGAACGCTCGCTTTGCTCCCGTTCGGGAGTTACCCTTCCAGTTCCGCCCGCAGCAACTGGTTGACGTCGCCGGGATCGGCGCTGCCGCCGGTCTTTTGCATCACCTGGCCTACCAGGAAGTTGATCGCGCCGTCGTCGCCCGACTCGTAGTCCTCGACCGCGCCGGGGTTCTCGTCGATCGCTTCGACGACCGCCTGCTGGACCTCGTCCTCGTCGGTCTTGCCCAGTCCTTCCTCCTCGACGATCTCGTCCGGCGACGCGCCGTCGTCGAGCATCGACCGGAGAACCGTCTCCCGGGCGTTCTTCGCCGTGATCTCGTCTTCCGCGACGAGTTCGACGAGGCGGGTGACCTCCTCGAGTCGGCCCTCCATCTCCGTAATTTCCATGTCGCGGTAGTTGAGTTCGCCCAGCAGGTTGTCCGCGACCCAGGTCGCGGCGAGGTCGGGGTCGAACTCGCCCGCGACGTCCTCGTAGAAGTCCGCGACCTGCTTCGTGGAGGTGAGTTTGGAGGCGGCCTCCTCGCTCAGGCCGTACTCCTCCTGGAACCGCCGGCGGCGGGCGCGGGGCAGTTCCGGGATCGCGATCTCCGCTTTCCACCCCGAGACCTGCAGCGGCGGGAGGTCGGCCTCCTCGAAGTAGCGGTAGTCCTTCTCCTCTTCCTTCGAGCGCATCGAGACCGTGATGCCGCGGGACTCGTCCCAGTGTCGGGTCTCCTGCTCGACCGCGCGGCCGCGCTGGATGGCGTTTTTCTGCCGGGTCTCCTCGTAGGCCAGGGCCTTCTGAGCGCCCTTGTGACTCGAGATGTTCTTGACCTCGGTTCGGTTGGCGGCCTCGAGGGCGTCGCCGTCGATCTCCTCGGCGTCGCCGTCGATCTCCTCCTCGGGGATGATCGAGAGGTTGGCGTCGATACGCAGGCTGCCGTCGCGCTCGGCGTCGAAGACGCCCAGGTATTCGAGCACCTCCTCGAGTTCGGCGAGGAAGGCCCGCACCTCGTCGGGGCTGCGGAAGTCCGGCGCGGTGACGATCTCCATCAGCGGCGTGCCGGCGCGGTTGTAGTCGACCAGGGTGTACTCGGCGGTGTCGATGCCGCCACCGCCGCCGACGTGCTGGAGGCTGCCCGGGTCTTCCTCGAGGTGAGCGCGCTCGATCGCCACGGTGCGGCGGTCGCCTTCGACCGAGATCTCGAGTTCGCCGTCGGCACAGATCGGCTCGTCGTACTGGGTGATCTGGAAGTTCTTCGGGAGGTCCGGGTAGTAGTAGTTCTTCCGGTGGAACCGGGTCTCCTCGGGAATGTCGGCGTCGATCGCCTTGCCGATCTTCACCGCGGCCTCGACCGCGCCCTCGTTGAGTACCGGGAGCGCGCCGGGCAGGCCGAGACAGACGGGACAGACGTTCTCGTTCGGCTCGTCGGTCGGCTCGGTCGAGCAGCCACAGAAGATCTTCGTGTCGGTCTCCAGCTGGACGTGGACCTCGAGGCCGATGACGGTCACGAGGTCGCCCTGCTGGACGGTTTGGGCAGTCATTGCAGGCCGATTCGGTCCGGCGGGGGTAAAGCGTAACGGGACGGAGCCGTCGGCCCCGGTCGCCGTTCCCGCTCGTCCGTTCGCTCTCGAGTCCACACGGAGTCGCCCCACGGAACGGGAGTCGAACGAACGGGATCCTCCAGGAGATTGCGACGGTCACGGGAACGTCCCACCGAATGAGAACTATAAACTAGTTTTTATTTAATAAGTCACGAGAGTGTGATATGGGGGAGATTCGGTTACTTGCGGTCGGGGTGGCCGTGCCACCACCGACGAAGGAGGCGCTGTCGGCCCGGCGGATCCGGCAGATCGACGTCGAAGACGGGGTCGTCGAGGGAAACCTCGACACGGCGGGGAACGACGAGGTCGACTGCGTGCTGGTCGATCCGACTGACGACGACGCGCCGGGGCCGGCGCGACTCGCGGACGCGTTCGACGATCCGGCGATCGTCGCCGTGAGCGACGGCTCGCCCTCGGCGACGGACCTCGAGTCGCCGGTGACGGCGGTCGTTCGTGAGACCGATCTCCGGAACCGCGGCGCGGTCGTCGCCAACCGGATCCACATTGCGACCGCTGCCACGGACCGGACGGGTGGGGGGAGCGACGAGCGGAGCGAGGACTGCGGGCCACTGAAACGTGCAGCGGCCGCCCTGAGCGCCGTCCAGACGATCGAAACCGATCCGGACTGCGACGTCACCGCGACGATCGAGCGGATCCTCGAGACCGCCGCCGATCACCTCGAGTACCCGATCGGCTACGTGACGCGGATCGAGGACGGCGTTCAGGAGATCGTCGCCGCGGTCGGAAATCACAGGCACATTCAGGCGGGAGCGACCGATCCGCTCGGCAGGACCTACTGTCGGCGCACGATCGAGGCCGACGAACCGATCGTCCTCGAGAACGCGCCCGAACAGGGGTGGGACGGGGATCCCGCGGTCGAGCGATTCGGCCTCCGGTGTTACGTCGGCGCCCGCGTCGCCGTCGACGACGAGGTCTACGGGACACTCTGTTTCGCTGACGATCGTGCACGGGAGGACCTCGCCGTCGGGATCCAGGGCTCGGTCGTCGAGGCGCTGGCCAGCCGGGTCGGTTACGAACTCGAGCGCGAGCAGTACGAGGCCGAACTCGCCGAACAGCGGGACAACCTCGAGATCCTCAACGAGGTGGTCCGTCACGACATCCGGAACGACCTCCAGCTCGTCCAGGCGTACGCGAAGATGCTCGAAGACCACGTCGACGCCGAGGGCGCGGAACACCTCGATATCGTCCGCGAGAGCGCCGAGAACGCGATCGACCTCACGACCACTGCCCGCGACCTCGCGGAGGTCATGCTCCGGACGGACGACGAGAACGAGCGGGTACCGCTCGCTACGACGCTCGAGCAACAGCTCTCGGAGATCCGCTCGACGTATCCCGACGCCGCGGTCACGCTCGAACGGTCGCCGCCGTCGGTCGAGGTCATCGGCAACGACATGCTGGGTGCGGTTTTCCGGAACCTCCTGAAAAATGCCGTCCAGCACAACGACAAGGAGGTGCCGACCGTGACCGTCGAGGCGGCGGTCCGTGACGGGGCTGCCGAGGTCCGGATCGCCGACAACGGGCCCGGGGTTCCGGATTCCCAGAAGGAGGAGATCTTCGGGAAAGGCGAGAAGGGACTGGAGAGCGAGGGCAGCGGCATCGGGCTCTACCTGGTTCAACAACTCGTCGAGGGGTGTGGGGGCGAGGTCTGGGTCGAGGACAACGATCCCGAAGGAGCCGTCTTCGTCGTTCGGTTGCCGGTCGCGGAGTGAACCGACACGGGAGCGGCCGCGGCCGGTGGGGGATCGCCGCGTTACCGCGTTAGTCTCGAGCGCCGACCGCGACTGCGACCGCCAGCCGACAGCAGATCGCTCCGACGACCGCGACGACCGCCCGGCCGCCCAGGCCCAGCGACGCGCCGGCCAGCGACGCGAGCGTGTTCGTCAGCGAGAACAGGACGACGACGGGCAACACCCAACTGACGGTCAGCAGCCACGATTCGGCCAGCGGGTCGAACCGGCCGCTACCGGCGCGAAACTCCGCGAGCGCTTCCGGACCCAGCAGCCAGCCGACGATCACGACGAACGCGAACAGGCCGACGGTCAACAGCAGGTCCGCGAGGGTACCCGAGACGAACTGGAAAATCGGCCCGGCAAGCGCCAGCCCGCTTCCGGTCGCCGCGAGCAGGACCGAGACCAGCAGCGTCGCCCGCCGTCGCGGGACGTCGAAGACGTCGACGAGCGTCGCGACCGGCGTCTCGAGCAGGTTGATCCCGCTGGTCACCGCGGCCAGCAGGACGGTCCCGAAGAAGACCGTCGCGACGACGGTGCCGCCCGGTAGCGACGCGAACGCAGGGGGGAGCGCGACGAACAGCGCGCCTGGCCCGCCCTGTCCCGGGTCGATGCCCTGGGAGAACAACAGCGGAATGACGACCAGCCCGGCGAGAACGCCGATGAAGGTGTTCGAGACCGCGATCACGAGCGTATCCCGCGGAAGCGAGGCGTTCTCATCGAGATAGGAGGCGTAGGTCAGCATCGCCCCGGAGCCGACCGAGAGGGTAAACAGCGCCTGCCCCGCGGCCGGCCCGAGTACACTCGGGAAGTTGGCGGCGAGGTATTCGGCGTCGAACCTGAGATAGAACGCGTAGCCTGCGGCGGTGTTCGGCTGGGTCGCGGTCCACCCCGCGAGCGCGACCAGCAACACCACGACGGCAGGGAGCATCACTTTCGAGGCGCGTTCGATGCCGCCGCTCACGCCGAAGAAGACGATCGTGGCGACGATGCCGAGAAACAACAGGTGAAAGCCGACCGCCTGGAGGCCGTAACTGGCGGTCCCGAAGTACTGCTGGGGCTGGCCGAAGTACGCCCCGGTCGGCGAGACCAGCGCGTAGTGGAGGATCCAGCCACCGACGACCGAATAAAACGAGAGGATCACGAGCGTCGTGAGGACGTTGAACGTTCCAAGCGCCGACCCCCAGCGGGAGGAGACGAGCGCGCGAAGCGCTCCGATCGGCGTCTGTCGGCCGCGTCGACCGAGGACGAACTCGGCGAGCAGTCCCGGGACGCCGACGCCGACGACGATGAGCAGGTAGACGACGAGAAACGCGCTGCCGCCGTTGCCGGCGGTCAGCCAGGGGAACCGCCAGATATTCCCGAGACCGGCCGCGCTGCCGATCGAGGCGAGAACGAAGCCGACGTTCGAGACCCACGATTCACGAGAGGACATTTATGTACAAGTTCGTACGCAATCGGGGGAACAAGTCGGTGTTGATTCGCTCGCTCGTTCACCCTCGAGAACCGGTCACGTGCCTGACGCGCCCGGGTACGGTCTTTCGCCGGTCCGCTCCCGTCGGCCCGTGCGTTCGCGGCTCGTGACGGCGTGTCCAATCGTCCGAACGTTCATTAGCGTCCCATCTGAACGGATCGGGCATGGAACGGTGGCAACGGCGGGCAGTGAGGACGGTCGCCGGGGTCGTGGTCCTTGCCTTTCTCGCGTCGCTGGCGTATCACTACCTCATGGTGGTCGTCGAGGGGCGGTCGCCACGGTATCTTCACTCGACCCAGGTCGTCGTCGAGACGCTTACCGGAACCGGATACGGCTCCGACTCCCCCTGGGAGTCGACCGTCGGCAATCTCTTCGTCATCGCGATGGACCTGAGCACGTTCCTGATCCTGTTTATCGTCGTTCCCTACGTCTTCCAGCCCGTCCTCGAGGAAGCGCTGTCGCCGGCGGTGCCCCGCGAAGTGGAAGTCACCGATCACGTCGTCGTCTGTGGCTACACCTCCCGCGGGGAACGACTCGTCGAGGAGTTCGAGACCCGCAGCGTCGACTACGTCGTCGTCGTGGCGAACCGCGACCAAGTGCTGGAGCTCCAGGAGGCGGGCATCTCCGTAATCCAGGGAGATCCCACCTCGGCAGCGGCTCTCGAGCGAGCCCGGGTCGAGGAGGCCGCTTCCGTCGTCGTCGACACCGACGACGAACACGCCGCGAGCGCGGTGCTCGCAGTCAGGGAACACGACGAGTGGATCCAGATCGTCGTGCTCTGTACAGACCTCTCGCTCGAGCAGCCGATCCGCTACGCCGGGGCCGACGCCGTCATGACGCCGCGGCACCTGCTGGCCCAGCGGATCGCCGAGCGCGTCCAGACGGAGATCAACCCACGGGTGAGCGACGTGACCAGCCTGGGCGAGGACCTGGCACTCGTCGAGGTAACGATCGCGGAAGACAGCCCGTTTCACGGACAGACCATCGGGGAGACGGGGCTGATCGAGAACGGGAGCGTCACCGTCGTCGGCCTGTGGACGGACGGCGAGTTCGTCGCGTCGCCGGCACCGGATACGCCCATCGACGAACAACTGACGATTCTCGTCGCCGGACCCGAATCGGAACTGAAAGACCTCGAGCGGCGGACGCGGACGGAGGACGGGCGTGACGGTTCGGTGGTCGTCGCCGGCTACGGGGAGGTCGGTGGGACGGTCAGCGAACGGCTGCGGGGGTCGGCCGTCGACTGTACGGTCGTCGATCTCGAGGACGACGAGGGCGTCGACGTCGTCGGAAACGCGACGGACGAGGAGGTCCTCCGGCGGGCGGGCATCGAAGCGGCGTCGTCGTTCGTTATCGCGATCGCGGACGACGCCGAAGCGATCCTCTCGGTACTCGTCGCCCGCGAACTGGCACCGGAACTGGACATCGTCGTGCGGATGAACGACTCCGCAAACGAGGCCAAGGCTCGCAGGGCGGGGGCCGACTACGTGCTCAACCTGCCGGACATCAGCGGCCGCCTGCTCGCGCTCGACGTCCTCCGGGAGGAGATCATCTCCTACGACCGCCAGTTGAAGATCGTCCGCTACGAGAGCGACCTCCTCGTGGGACGCGAACTCCGGGACACGCCGTTGCCAGAGTTGAACTGCACCCTCATCGCGGTCGAACGGTCCGACGGGGTCGTCACCGACATTTCGCCGTCGTTTACGTTCGAGCGCGGGGACAGCCTGCTGCTGGCCGGCGACGACGAAGCCATCGACGAACTCGAGTCCAGACTCGCGTGAAGGGACCCCAGTCGAACGGTTCGGCCCCCACACGGTACGACCACGTTACGACCGAGAAGCACGGTGTTACGCGCCGAAGTGCACCGTTATGCATCGGAGCGCCCGCGAGAACCCGTCAACGGTCTCCCGGCTTTTTGACCTGCGGGATGGAACTCATAGTTGGTGTGTCACATGGCAACAAGAGAAACAAAATCGTACTGGCAACGGTATCGGTCGATTCCGATCGTGAACCGTATCGGTGCGGCGTTCGTCCTCGGCTCCGTCGTCGGGTTGATCGTCGGCGAACCGGTCACCGTACTCGAGCCGCTGGGCGACATCTTCGTCCGCCTGCTCTCCATGATCGTCATTCCGATCGTCATCTTCACCCTGTTGATGGGGATCAGGCGGATCTCGCCGTCGACGCTCGGGCGCGTCGGCGGACAGGTGATCGCCCTGTACGCGATCATGTCGGCGATCGCGGTCGGCATCGGGCTCGCGGCGGCGAACCTGGTGAATCCGGGGACCGGGCTGACCCTGACGGAGGACGTCGAGTTCGAACCGGCGGACACGCCGGACTTCCTCGAGGTCATCGTCGGCATCGTCCCGGAGAACCCGATCGGGGCGATGGCCGAGGGTGACGTCCTCGCGGCGATCTTCTTCGTGATCGTCTTCGGGCTGGCACTGCTGTTGCTCGAGGAGGAAACCGAGGACGAGACGGTCCGGTCGGGCGTCGAGTCGCTGTTCAACATCGTCGAGGCTGGCACCGAGGCGCTGTTCAAGATCGTCTGGGGGATCATGGAGTACGGCGTCATCGGCGTCTTCGCCCTGATGGCCGCCGTCTTCGGCCAGGCCGGTATCGACGCGCTCGTCCCGTTCGCGCTGTTGATCGGGACCCTGCTCGGCGCGATCCTGGTTCATATCGGGGTCGTCTACCTCGGCGGGCTCATCATCGCGCTGACCCGACAGTCGCCGATCGCCTTCCTCGTCGGGTCGAAAGACGCGATCGTGACGGCCCTCTCGATCCGCTCCTCGAGCGGGACACTGCCCGTGACGATGGCAAACGCCGACGACAACCTGCGGATCAACGAGGGGGTCTACGGCTTCTCGCTGCCGCTGGGTGCGACGATCAACATGGACGGGACGGCGATGTACCAGGGAGTCGTGGCGGTCTTCGCCGCGAACCTCGTCGGCGTCCAGTTGACGCTCGTCGAGCAGGTGACGGTCGTCCTCATCGCCGTGCTCGCGAGCATCGGGGCCGGCGGCGTCCCCGGGACGGGCCTGATCATGCTGACGCTCGTGCTGACCCAACTCGGGCTCCCGCTCGAGGTGGTCGGGTTCGTGGCCGGCGTCGACCCGATCCTCGATCGCCTGCGGACGATGACGAACGTGACCGGCGACCTCGCCGTGACGACGGTCGTCGCGCACTGGAACGACGCGATCGACTTCGACAGCGGATCGTGGGTGGACCCGACCCGCGGCCTCGAGATCGGCGAATCCGTGCCCGGCGGGGACTGATACGGACGACTGGAAGCCATCGCCGGCCCGATCGCGAACTGGCCTGCGGTCGGGCCGGGAACTCGGTACAGCAGACCGTCTCACCGTTGCCGATCGCGGAACCGGTCGTCCTGTCGTCGACCCGTCGCTCGCGGGGGACCCCTGACCGGCCGTGACCACGAACGGAACCTGTGGTATTTCCCCGAATTCGACGGGTCATTTTCACGTAAATGTAGTACTTCGCACATAACTCGATCGATGGAGATCTGATTCCTGTCACTGATTCTTCGAGAACTGATATCGTAATTCATGATAATACTGACTAATAGTAACGCTTATCAAACGACCGTTAATTGCTCGAGGTATGTCGTTAGGTATCATGGCGACCTACTGGTCGCGCTATCGCTCCGTGCCGATCGTCTATCGGATCGGCGTCGCCTTCGTGCTCGGCTCGATCTTCGGGTTGCTCGTCGGCGAACCCGCGACGGCGCTCGAGCCACTCGGCGACCTCTTCGTCGATCTGTTGAGTATGCTCATTATCCCGATCATCGTGTTCACGCTGTTGATGGGCGCGAGACGGCTCTCGCCGAGTAACCTCGGGAAGATCGGCGGGCAGGTGGTCGGCCTGTACGCGATCACCTCGGCGCTTGCCGTCTTCGTCGGCCTCGCCGTGTCGAACCTGATCAACCCCGGTGAAGGACTCGAGGGCTGGCAGGAGGCCGAGGCAAACTCCGCCGAGGCGCCGTCCGTCCAGGAGGTCCTGCTCGGGATCGTTCCCGAGAACCCGTTCGGCGCGATGGCCGAGGGCGACGTCCTCCCGACGATCTTCTTCGTGATCGTCTTCGGACTCGCGCTCGCGCTCGTTCAGGAAACGGTCGACAGCGAGGACGTCAAAAACGGCGTCGAAACGATCTTCGACGTCGTCGAAGCCGGTTCCGAGGCGATGTTCAAGGTCGTCTGGGGCGTCATGGAGTACGGGGTTATCGGCGTCTTCGCGCTGATGGCGACGGTCTTCGGGCAGGCCGGGACCGACGCGATCATCCCCTTCGCGCTGTTGATCCTGACGCTGCTCGTCGCCTCGCTCGCTCACATCGCCCTCGTCCACCTCGCGGGGATCGTCGCCCTGTTCGTCGGAGAATCCCCGCGCGGGCTGCTCGTCGGCGGAAAGGACGCGCTCATCACCGCCCTCTCGATTCGCTCCTCGAGCGGGACACTGCCGGTGACGATGGCAAACGCCGACGACAACCTCCACATCGACGAGAGCGTCTACAGCTTCTCGCTACCGCTGGGCGCGACGATCAACATGGACGGAACGGCGCTCTACCAGGGTGTCGTGGCTATCTTCGCGGCGAACCTGGTCGGCGTTTCGCTCACTATCGGGGAACAAGTGACAGTGGTCGCGGTCGCCGTACTCGCGTCCATCGGCGCGGCCGGCGTCCCCGGCACCGGGCTGATCATGCTGACGCTCGTGCTGACACAACTCGGGCTTCCGCTCGAGATCGTCGGCTTCGTCGCGGGCGTCGACCCGATCCTCGACCGCCTGCGGACGATGACGAACATCAGCGGCGACCTCGCCGTGACGACGCTGGTCGCGAAGTGGAACGACGCGGTCGACTTCGACAGCGGGACCTGGGTTCCCTCGAACCGGAACTGAGATCCGCGGGCGAGCAAAAGCGGTTTCCGGTGTTTTCGGATCGCTACCGGCCGTCAGCCAGCGCCTCGGCGACGACCTCGATCGGGGTCGGCGGCTCCTCGGTCGCGCCCGGTCGATCCTCGAGCTGGGTGCGACAGGACGCGCCGGGGGCGACCACGCGGTCGCCCTCGCTGTCGTCGACCTGGTCGTACAGCACCTCGCCGATCGCCTTGCTCATCGAGTAGTGTTCGGCCTCGTAGCCGAAGGAGCCGGCCATCCCACAGCACGTCGAGTCGAGCGGATCGACGGCGTAGCCGGCCCGGCGGAGGACGCCGACCGCGTGGTGGTCCTTCGCGTGAGCTTTCTGGTGGCAGTGGCCGTGGTAGGCGAGGTGGTCCGCCGGCGCGTCGAAGGCGAGACGCTCGTCCAGGCGGAACGTATCGAGGTACTCGCAGACGCCGTAGGTGTGCTCGGCGACCGTCCGGACCTCGTCGTGGTCGAACAGGTCGAGGTAGTCCGACTGGACCATGACCGCGTCGGAGGGCTCGAGCAGCACCACGTCGTAGCCGTCCTCGACGTACGGCAGCAGGTCGTGGACCGTGTCCTCCGCGTTCTCGGCGGCCTTGTCGAGCATCCCCTTGGAGTAGGCGGGCCGGCCGACGTCGCGGGGGTCGGCGATCCGAACGTGGACCCCCGCGGCCTCGAGCACCTCGAGGGCCGCCTCACCGGCCTCGGGGTACTCGTGGTTGGTGTAGACGTCGGGGACGAGGACGACCCGGCGTTCGGCCTCCCCGGCGGGCACGGCCGGGGTGTGGTCCGCGACGCGCTTCGCGAAGGTGTCGCGCCGGAACGTCGGCAGGTCCCGTTCCCGCGAGATGCCGAGCAGTTTCTCGGCGAGGAGGCCGCTGCCGGGGATCGAGGTGGCCCAGTTCGAGAGCGGCGCGGTCGCCGACCCGAGTTTCGCCAGCGTCTCGAAGTTGGCGAACATGCGGTCCCGCAGCGAGGTGCCCGCTCGCTTGTGGTGTTCGTAGGTGAGTTCGGCCTTCATCTTGGCCATGTCGACCCCGCTCGGGCAGTCGTGTTTACAGCCCTTGCAGCCGATACAGAGGTCGAGCACTTCCTCGACGAACTCGTCGCTGAACTGTTCCTCGGGATCCAAGTCGCCGCTCATGGCCTGGCGCAGGGCGTTGGCCCGGCCCCGCGTCGAGAGGATCTCCTCGTCCTCCGCGCGGAAGGTCGGACACATCACGCCGCCCGTCGTCGACTGCTCGCCCCGACAGCCGCCACAGCCGTGACAGAGTTCGGCCATCCCCTGGAACCCGTTGTCGTTGTGCCACTCGAGGTTCGACTCGAAGCCGGCGTCGAACTCGTAGTCGGGGCCGAACCGGTGGTTCTCGGTCATATCGGTCGGGTTCCCCTCGCGGAACACGACCTGGCCGGGGTTGAGGATCCAGTCGGGGTCGAACGCCGACTTGAGTTCCTGGAACGTCTCCCACATCTCGTCGCCGTACAGCTTCCGGTTCCACTGGGTACGGGCCCGGCCGTCGCCGTGCTCGCCCGAGACGGACCCGTCGTACTGGACGACGAGGTCGGTCACGTCGTCGGTGATCGACTCCATGGCCTCGAGGCCCGCCTCCGTCTTCGTGTTCACGAGCGGGCGGATGTGGAGCACGCCCGGTCCCGCGTGGGCGTAGAAACTGGCGTAGGTGTCGTGATCCTCGAGTACCGTCTGGAAGTCCGCGACGAACTCCCGGAGGTTCGCCGGCGGGATGCCCGTGTCCTCGAGGAACGCGACGTGTTTCTCGTCGGTCGTCCGCGAGAGCAGGATCGGGAGGCCGGATTTGCGCAGCTTCCAGATCTTCGCGCGGCTCTCGGGATCGTAGGCCTCGAGGGCGTCGAACGCCAGGACGTCGGCGTCGGTGATCGTCCGGGCGTCGTCGTCCTCGCCGTCTGCCTCCCCTTCCGGATCGACGTCCGGACAGCGGTCGGCAAGCAGGTTCGCGACCTTCCGCTTGCCGTCGGCGACGTCGTCGGCGTAGAACTCGACGACGAGGACGGCGGCGGTCCCGTCGGGAAGCATCTCGGTGACCGGCTCGAACTCTGGCGTCTCGCGGGCGAGGTCGATCAACACGTCGTCGATCACCTCGAGGGCCGCGGGGTCGTGTTCGACGATCGGCTCGACGTCGTCCATCGCGTCGAGCACGCTGTCGTAGGCCAGCAGCGCCATGCTCTTCTCCTCGGGGACGGGCTCGAGCGAGACCGTCGCCTCGGTGACGATCGCCAGGGTCCCCTCGCTGCCACAGAGCAGTTTCGCGAGGTTGACCGTGCCGCCCTCGGCGTCGGGTTCGCCGACGCCGCGTTCGGCCCCGCGGGCGTCCTCGACGAGCCAGTCCAAGTTGTAGCCGGAGACGTTGCGCTTGAGGTCGGGATAGACGTCCTCGACCAGGTCACCTCTCTCCTCGAGGATCCGCGCGACCTCGGCGTAGATCGCCGACTCGAGGTCGTCGCCCTCGGCCAGGTCGGGCAGGTCGTCGACGTCGACCTCGCCGAAGGTGGTGACGGTGCCGTCCGCGAGGACGACCTCGACCTCCTCGACGTAGGCGTCGGTCTTCCCGTACTGCAGGGAGTGTGCGCCCGTCGAGTTGTTCCCGATCGCGCCGCCCAGCGCGCTCTTGTCGCCCCAGGCGGGGTCGGGCGCGAACTTCAGGTCGTGAGAGGCGAGTTCCTCGTTGAGCGACTCGAGGTAGACCCCCGTCTGGGCGGTCGCCAGTCGCTCGTCCGGATCGATCTCGACGACGTCGTCCATGTACGTCGTGAAATCGAGGACGACGGCCTCGTTGACCGTCTGGCCCGCGAGGCTGGTGCCGCCGCCCCGCGGGAGGACGGGAATCTCCCGGTCGGCACAGTACTCGACGACGCGGGCGACGTCCGCGGTCGACTGCGGGAAGACGACGCCGATCGGCGTCACCTCGTAGATGCTCGCGTCGGTCGCGTACAGCTGTCGCGAGTAGGAATCGAAGCGGACGTCGCCGGTGACGCGCCGCTCGAGGTCCGCGAGCAGGTCCGGTCGCTCGACGTCGTCGCTCTGGTAGTCGTAGTTCGCGTTCGGGTCCTCTGCCGGATCTCGGGTCGGTGGTGTGATCGTCATATCAGTCGGATACTGTGTGGTTGGTCGAAACGCGGGTGAAGGTGTCGGTGAGTGTAGTCAGGGGACGGTCGGGAACAGGACGTAGACGAAAAGCGTCGTCAGGAGCCCGCCCACGATCAGGTAGTACGCGACCGGGATCAGGTTGAGCCGGACGACGCGGCCGGTCTTCCCGACGAGGCCGACGGTCGCGAGCGCAGCGATCACGTTGTGGATCGCGATGACGTTCCCGATCGCACCGCCGATCGATTGGGCGCCGACCAGCAACTGGGTCGGCAGCCCCAGGTTCTGGGCGACCTCGAACTGGAACGCGCTGAACGTGATGTTACTGACCGTGATCGAGCCCGCGATGAACGCGCCGAGTGCGCCGACCGCGGGCGCGATCATCGGGTACGCCGAGCCGAGCACCCCCGCGGTCGCGTCCGCGAGGACGAAGATCATATTCCCATCTGGCGCGGCCGCCGCTGTGACGCCTGCGGCCTCGAGGTGGGCGTCGGTGAGCATGATCTCGACCATCGCGATGACGAACACGAGCGCGATCAGCGGCGAGACGATCTTGCCGCCGGCTTCGCGCCACGCGCCGGCCACCTGCTCGCGGTCCATCCCGAACAGGGGGATCGCCAGCAGGGCGCTCACGACGAGCCAGGTGCCGGGAACGTACGCCCAGCCGATCGAACCGCCGAGTTCGGTTCCGAAGATAGCTGCCCACTCGAGGGTCGGGCCGATCGCCAGGGTACCGACGCCCGTCTCGATCGACGCGACGGGGTCGCCCTGCAGGGCCGCCGCCACGGGTTCGATCACCCGCGTGCCGATCAGCAGGACGACGAGGAGCAGGTACGGCGACCACGCGCGAAGCAGCGACATCGAGTTCGACCGTCCCGCGTCGCTCGAGGCGTCCGACTCGTTCTGCCCCGGTTCGATGCTGCCGACCCAGTGGTCGGGCCACTCCTCGCGGGGCGGGAACTCCCAGGTGTCGTCGGGCTCGAGGTAGCCGGCCCTGAGCGCGGCGACGACGACCGCACCGCCGACCATCGCGGCGATCAGCGAGGGTAGTTCGGGACCGATCAACCACGCCGTCAGCGCGTACGGAACGGCGAACGCGACGCCGGAGAACAGACACAGCGGGACGACGCCCCGGACCGGGGCGAGCGACCGCTCGTTTCGATCGCCGAAGAAGTAGACGACCATGCCGACGGCGAAAAGCGGCATCAGGACGCCGAGAACGCCGTTGAACACCGCGGCCCAGGCACCGGCGGACGCGGAGTAGGTGCCGACCGACAGGCCTTCGGCCGCGATCACCGGCTCGACGCTCTCGAGTGGCTGTTCGTAGCCGACGATGATCGGCGTGCCGACCGCGCCGAAGACGGTCGCGACGGCGTGGCCGATCAGCGCCGCGACGACGGCCGCGAGCGCCGGGAAGCCGAGCGCGAGCAACAGCGGCGCGACGACCGCCGCCGGCGTCCCGAAGCCGGCGACCCCCTCGATGAACGTCGCGAGGAAGAACCCGAGCAGGACGATCTGGACGCGGCGATCCTCGCTGATCGAGGCGAACCCCTCGTTGATCCGATCGACCGCGCCGGACCGCATCAGGGTATAGAGCAATACGAGCGCCCCGAAGACGATCCAGAGAATCTCGAGCGCCGCGAGTCCTCCCCTGACGGTCGCCGCGGCAACCCACGACGCCGGCATCTCCCAGACGGCGACGCCGACGATCGCGGCGACGAGCCACGCCACCGGCATCGACCGCTCGGCCGGCCAGAGAAAGGCGACGAGCAGGACGGCGACGACGACGAGCGGGGCGAACGCGGCCCCGACTGCAATAAGGTCGGTCATCGTCGCACGACCCCCGCCGCAACAGCCCGCTCCCTCACCCGTTCGTCACGTAACCGCGTGTGAGTGGTCCTCATCGTTCGAGACTCCCGACGATCACCATGTATATTTACCGGAATTCTCGAGGACTGAACGATTATCCATTATATAACGGACGTTCGGGATATATCTGGTCATTCGTGAGGCTCCCTCGCCCTACGCGGTGGGGCGGTCGGGAGAACCGGTGCCGGACCCGAACGCCCTGCCGGCGGCCCCCTTCAGAAGACCTCGGGGAAGAGGACGTAGACGAACACGACGGTCCAGAAGCCGACGAAAACGGTGTAGTACACCAGGGGAATCAGGTTGAGCCGGATCACGCGGCCCTCTTCACCGACGAGGCCGACGGTCGCGAGCGCGGCGACGACGTTGTGGATCGCCACGAGGTTGCCGATCGCGCCGCCGACGGCCTGTGCGCCGACGGTCAGTTGCCGCGAGATCGCGAGGTTCTCGGCGGCGACGAACTGGAGCGGACCGAACGTGATGTTCGAGACGGTGTTCGAGCCGACGAGCGCGGCGCCGAACGCACCGATCAGCGCCGCGACGAACGGGTACGCGGGCCCGAGGACGTTCGCGGTTGCCACCGCGAGGACGACGATCATGCTCTGGTCGGGGGCGCCGGGATGGGCCGCCGACTGGAGCATCACGTGCGCCATCGCGAGGACGAACACGAGCGCGATCAGCGGCGTCACGAGCTTTCGGGCGGCCTCGAGGACGGCGGTCGCCGCCTCCGAACGGTCGATGTCGAACAGCACGCCGGCCGCGACCGCGCTGACCAGCAGCCACATCCCGGGGACGTAGCCGAGGTCGATGTCGTTCTCGAGGGTCGTCCCGAAGATGTCGACCCACTGGAGCGAGAGCAGGCCGACCGTGAACCGGCCGATCCCGGTGCTGACCGTCGCGAGCGTCAGCGACAGTTCCCGCCCGAACGCCATCACCGTCTCCCCCTGCAACAGCGCGGACAGCGGTTCTACCAGCCGGGTGGCGACGAGCAGGACGAGCAACAGCAGGTACGGCGTCCACGCGCGGTAGAGAGTGGTCCGTGGCTCGCTCGGGAGTACCGACCCCCGGTCGCCGGGCTGGATCTCGCCCAGCCAGTGGTCGGGCCACTCCGACTGGTCGGGGAACGTCCACTCCTCGTCCGGCAGGAGGTAACCCGCCCGGAGCGTCCCGACGACGACCGTCGCACCGACCATCGAGCCGATCAGGCTGGGAAACTCCGGCGTGACGTACCACGCCGCGAACCAGTAGGGGAGGCCGAACGCCACGCCCGCGAACAGACACAGCGGTGCCACCTCGAGCGCGGGCCTGATCGAGCGGCGCTCGCCGAAGAAGTAGACGACCATCGCGACCGCGATGAACGGCATCAACACGCCGACCAGCAGGTGGTAGGTCGCCGCCCACGCCGCGACGTTGACCGCGAACTCGGCCGGGGTCACGCCCTCGGCCTCGAGCGTCGTACGGATGAGGAAGACGCTGTCTATCGGCTCACGGATCCCGACGATGATCGGCGTCCCGACCGCACCGTAGGTGACGGCGATGATGTGCCCGATCAGGGCCGCGACGACCGCCGCGAGCGCGGGGAAGCCGAGTCCAAGCAACAGCGGCGCGACGACCGCCGCCGGCGTCCCGAAGCCGGCGACCCCCTCGAGGAACGTCGCGAGGAAGAACGCCACCAGCACGATCTGGACGCGGCGGTCCTCGCTGCCGGTCGCGAAACTCCGGTTGAGCGCGTCGAACGCCCCCGCGATCATCATCGTGTACAGCAGGACGAGCGCGCCGAAGACGATCCAGAGGATCTGGATCGCGGTGATGATCCCTTCGACGGTCGCCGCGGCGAGCCACGACGGCGGCATTCCCCAGACCGCGGCCGCGACGACGACCGCCGAGAGCCAGGCGATGGGCATCGCCCGCGTCGCCGGCCAGAGCAACCCGACGAGGAGCACCCCGACCACGATCAGCGGCACCGCGGCGAACAGCACCTCTGTTCCCGAGACCATACTCGTCACTCGTCAACCCGTCGTGACGAATCCTCGGCCGGTTCCCCCAGAGTCCTCCGGTCGTCGCACCCGCGAAATCATGTTGTAAGGTACCTGTGTACATATACTAATTATAGTTGTCGGAAGATTCATCGCGTTACTAACGTGGAGGGTTGGGAGTCCCGGCTCCGCGGTACGATTCCAGCTCCGTGCCGGCGATCGATCGGCCGGGGAATCCGGGGCTGTCACGGGGTGAGCGGCCAAAGACATTTACAGTCGACTGTACTGGTTGCGCACATGAGTGCCGACCGAGAGCGAAACGAGCACGGCCAGTACGCCGACCGCATCCCGCCGGAGGCCGCCCTCGAGGCGTTCGAGGACCGGGACGACTACGGTCGGCCGCTGACCGCAGCCGACGTCATGGACGCGCTCGGCTGTTCCCGCCGGACGGCGCACAACAAGCTGAACGACCTCGTCGAGCGCGGGGACCTCGAGACGCGCAAGGTCGGCGCCCGCGGCCGGGTCTGGTGGGTGCCGATCGAGACGCCGCCGAAACGGGCCGGCGACGCGGCGGCTCCACGGGCGGACTCCGGGGACGGAGAGTCCGCCGCGATCGAGGAGGCGATCCGGGGCGCGGACCTGCCGGGATCGGGGGAGACGCTCGAGGCGCGCCGTGAGGCGCTCCGGGCGGCCTACGAGTACATCGTCGACCATCCGAGCGCGACGAAGTCGGACTTCGTCGAGCACGTCTACCCCGAGCACCCCGCCGACTTCGAGACGCCGGAGGGCTGGTGGAACGCGATCCAGCCCGCACTGAAGGAGCTACCGGCGGTCGACTCGCCGGAGGAGCGAGGCCACATCTGGAGCTTCCTCGGGGACGACCGGTTTACCCCGACGCTGGGCTAAGCCGGCCGGCTCGAAAACCAGGGACGCCGGTTCAGAACAGTCCCGGGAAGAGGACGTAGCTGAACAGCGCCGTGAGAATCCCGACCCCGAGCGCGTAGTAGACGAGCGGGATCAGGTTGAGCCGCATCACGCGGCCTTCCTCGCCGACGAGGCCGACGGTCGCCAGCGCGGCGACCACGTTGTGGATCGCCACGAGGTTGCCGATCGCGCCGCCGACGGCCTGTGCGCCGACGATGAGCTGGGTCGGCAGGCCGAGTTCGCTCGCGGCCTCGAACTGGAAGCCGCCGAACGTGATGTTCGAGACGGTGTTCGAGCCGGCCATCGCCGCCCCGAGCGCGCCGATGAGCGCGGAGATGAACGGGTAGGCGGGGCCGACGGCGTCGGCGGTCGCCTGCGCGAGGACGAAGATCATGCTCTCGGCGCTCTCGGCGTGGGCGCCCGACTGCAGCATGATCTGGACCATCGCGATGACGAACACCAGCGCGATCAGCGGCGAGACGAGCTTCTGTCCCGTCTCGGCCCAGGCGGCCTTCACCTGCTCTCCACGCATGCCGTACAGCGGGATCGCGATCAGCGCACAGAGGACGAGCCAGAACCCGGGCACGTACACCCAGGAGATGCTTTCGCTAATTCCGGTCCCGAGGATCTCCGGCCACTGCGTGTTGAACAGGATCGGGTAGCCGGCGACCTCGAGTACGTTCTCCTGCAGCAGTTCGGGCAGCGGTTCGACGACGCGCGTGATCACGAGCAGCGCGACCAGCAGGATGTACGGCGTCCACGCACGGAGCAGCGACATCCGCTGGTTGCCGCCGTCGGCGACCGTCGCACCGTCGTCGATGCCGTCGGGGACGGTGGAGCCGCTGGACTGGCCGGGCTCGATCGTGCCGACCCAGTGATCGGGCCACGTCTCGCGATCCGGGAACTCCCACTCCTCGTCGGGGACGAAGTAGCCCGCCTTGAGCGCGCCGACGACGACCGCGCCGCCGACCATCGCGCCGAGAAGCGACGGGAACTCCGCGCTGATCTGTGCCGACGCCCAGTAGGGGACGACGAACGCGATCCCCGAGAACAGACACAGCGGCGCGACCTCCCAGGCCGGCTCGAGGCTCCGCTCCTCGGTGTCGCCGAAGAAGTAGACGACCATCGCGACGGCGAACAGGGGCATGACGAAGCCCACGAGCGCGTGATAGGTCGCCGCCCAGACCGCGACTTCGACCGAGTACGCCTGGATAGTGAAGCCGGCGTCCGTGATCGCGCTCTCGGTGGCTGCCGTCGACGCGAGCGGGTTTTCGATGCCGACGATGATCGGCGTTCCCACCGCACCGTAGGTGACGGCGAGGACGTGCCCGATCAGGGCCGCGATCACCGCTGCGAGCGCGGGGAAGCCAAGCGCCAGCAGCAGCGGCGCGACGACCGCTGCCGGCGTCCCGAAGCCGGCCGCGCCCTCGATGAACGCCGCGAGGAAGAAGCCGAGCAGGACGACCTGTACACGGCGATCCCCGCTGATCGTCGCGAACCCTTCGTTGATCCGATCGAACGCCCCCGCCTGCATCAGCGTGTACAGGAGGAGCAACGCGCCGAAGACGATCCAGAGGATCTGGATCGCCGTCATCGCGCCGGCTATCGAGGCCGCCACCACGTACTCGAGCGGCATCCCCCACACGAACAGCCCTATCACGACGGCGGCGATCCAGGCGAGGGGCATCGCCCGCGTCGCGGGCCACAGGAGGCCAACGAGCAACACGCCGGCGAGCACAAGCGGGACCGCGGCCAGCAGGATCTCTGCCGTGCTGACCATCACGACCCACCCCCGTGCTCGAGCGCGAGGTTTCTCTCCGGAGTCGGTCTCCCGTCCGTACTGTTTATGCCACGGTGGATTCCGTCTGGCATGGTTGGGACACCACCGATCCCCTATATATAAATTTCGACGGTTCAGCGGACTATCGAAGGAAATCCCCGTCGTATGCCGTCCAGCGGGCGACTTTCGATCGGTGAATCGCCGATATTCGTCCTCTCGGGCCTCGTGGCGTGTGAATAACTGACGTATAACCCTTGGTTCGGAATCGTCCTCGACCTATTCAGTCGTCTGTCACGGTCGAGTACTGTGATTTCATAATCCGTGTCCAGTGGTGGACAGTAGCATGGAACGGGAGGGTGCTCCAGAACGCTCGTGATCGACCGTTACGTTCTACCAGTACACACGACTGCACAGTAGATACAGTTGTCTGAAGAGGCCACTTCACTCGAGTGAACGGGCGTTCGGGCGGGTCGTCGACCTCGCGCGCGCCCCGATTCCGACGAACGCCCAGTGGAAACTCGATGCTCGATGACGCAATCGCTGGTGGGTGCCCGCGCCCCGGGGGTGAACTAACAGAACAGTGAAATGGGCGCACGCGTAGCATCAACGTATGACGACTACCGTCGAGCGGTTCGAGACCGCTCTCGAGGACCTCGAGGTGCCGGTGCGCCGCACGACACCGGCCGCGTTCGACGAGACGCTCGGCCGCGTCGCCAACGAGCCCGTCGTCGGGACGCCGCTCCCGTTCGAGGGGGTGTCGCTCCCGGCGTGGGTCGACGACGAACCGACGCCCGGGGCCCTCGAGTCGGCGACGACCGGCGTCACCGCGGCCTCACTGGGGGTCGCCGACTACGGGAGCGTGGTGCTCCCGTCGACGCCCGAGGGGAGCGAACCGGTGAGCCTCTTTCCGGAACGGCACGTGGCAGTCCTCCGGGAACGGGACCTCGTCGCCGACATGCCGACGGCGATCGAACGGCTCGGACCCGAACTGCGAGACGGCGGCAGCGCCGTGATCGCGACGGGGCCGAGCGCGACCGCCGACATGGGGGCGCTCGTGAAGGGTGCACACGGGCCGAAGGAGGTGCGAGTTGTGTTGATTACGGACGCGGAGGACGCCGACGGGGGTGAACCATGAGTACCGACACCCGCGAACGGAAGGCCGAACGGATCCGACACCTCCTCGAGACCGAGGGTGAGGCCGTCGAGGAGAACACCCTCGGCTTCAACGAGGGCCGATACGAGTCGGTCGCCGACCTCGAGGAGTACGAGGCGCTGAAGGATCGGGCCCGCGAGATCAAAGAGGACGCGATCGAGCGCCTGCCGGAACTGATCGAGCAGTTGCGCGAGACCGTCGAGGAAAACGGCGGCACGCTCTACCTCGCCGACGACGCCGCCGACGCCAACCGGTACATCCGCGAGGTCGCCGGCGAGAACGACGCCGACCGCGTCGTCAAGTCGAAGTCGATGACAAGCGAGGAACTGGAGGTCAACGAGGCGCTCGAGGCCGACGGCGTCGACGTCGTCGAGACCGACCTCGGGGAGTGGGTGCTCCAGGTCGCCGACGAGGCGCCCTCCCACATCGTCGCGCCGGCGATCCACAAGTCCGAAGCCGAGATCGCCGAACTGTTCAACGAGCAGTTCGACCCCGACGAGCCCCTCGAGACGGCCGAGGAGCTGACGATGTTCGCCCGCGAGCGGCTGGGCGAGTTGATCGCCGACGCGGACGTCGGGATGACCGGTGCGAACTTCATTACGGCAGACTCGGGCTCGATCATGCTCGTCACGAGCGAGGGTAACGCCCGGAAGACGGCCGTCGTCCCCGACACCCACGTCGCCGTCGCGGGCGTCGAGAAGGTCGTTCCGTCGGTCGAGGACCTCGCGCCCTTCATCGAACTGATCGGCCGCTCCGGAACGGGCCAGGACATCACCTCCTACGTGTCGCTGCTGACGCCGCCGGTCGACTCGCCCGTCGTCGACTTCGACGACCCCGACCTCGAGTTCGCCGACCGCGACGACGACCGCGAGTTCCACCTCGTGTTGATCGACAACGGCCGCATGGCGATGCGCGAGGACGAACACCTCCGCGAGACGCTGTACTGCATCCGGTGTTCGGCCTGTGCCAACACCTGCGCGAACTTCCAGTCCGTCGGCGGCCACGCCTTCGGCGGCGAGACCTACTCGGGCGGGATCGCGACCGGATGGGAGGCCGGCGTCCACGGCCAGGATTCCGCGGCGGAGTTCAACGACCTCTGTACCGGCTGCTCGCGCTGCGTCGAGGCCTGTCCGGTGAAGATCGACATCCCCTGGATCAACACCGTCGTCCGCGACCGGATCAACCGCGAGGATGGGGGACAGTTCGACTTCCTCGTCGAGGGGCTCACCCCCGACGAGGAACCCGGCGGCGTCGACCTCCAGAAACGGCTGTTCGGCAACTACGAGACGCTGGCGAAACTCGGGTCCGCGACGGCTCCCGTCTCGAACTGGACGACGAAACTCGGCCCCGTGCGCACGCTGATGGAGAAGACGGTCGGGGTCGATCGTCGTCGACCACTCCCCGCGTTCGAACGGACGACGCTCGTCGACTGGTTCGAGGACCGCGGCCCCCGCGTCTCCGCCGCCGACGCCGACCGCGAGGTCGTTCTCTACCCCGACGTCTACACCAACTACATCGACGTCGAACGCGGGAAGGCGGCGGTCCGCGTCCTCGAGGCGCTTTCCGTCCACGTCCGGATCCCGTCGGCCCCAGGCAGCGGCCGCGCGCCGCTCTCCCAGGGGATGATCGACACGGCCGACGAGAAGGCGAGTCGCGTCTACGCCAGCCTCGCCGAACACATAGACGCCGGCCGCGACGTCGTCGTGATCGAGCCCAGCGACCTCGCGATGTTCCGCAGCGAGTACGAGAAGTTCCTCCCCGAGTCGTCCTACGAGCGCCTGCGAGAGGGTAGCTACGAGATCCTCGAGTACGTCTACGGCCTGCTCGAGAACGGGGCCGACGCCGACCGCCTGCGGACCGGCGACGGCGAGCGGGCGCCCGATATCGCCTACCACTCCCACTGCCAGCAGCGGACGCTGGAACTGGATCGGTACACCCGGGCCGTCCTCGAGGACCTCGAGTACGACGTCCTCGAGAGCGACGTGGAGTGTTGCGGGATGGCGGGCTCGTTCGGCTACAAGGAGCAGTACTACGAACTGAGCATGGACGTCGGCGACCGGCTGGCCGACCAGTTCACGACGCCCGAGACGAGCGATCGGCTCGTCGTGGCGAGCGGGACCTCCTGTGAGGACCAACTCGAGGACCTGCTGGCCCGCGAGGCGGTCCACCCGGTCGAGGTGCTGGATCCGCGCTCGCGGCATCACTGAGGGTCAAAACGACGCGCCCCGTCAGTCGGACCCCTTCGTGAACACGGGACAGTACGAGTGATCGTACCCGTACCCGAAGCGCCCTTCCTTCTCGTCGGGACTTCCGTCGCCCTCTCACGTGACGACGGTCTCGCCCTCGAAGTGGAAGACGTTCGAGACCCGTTCCGCGACGTCCCAGGCCAGCGGCGTCACCCGTCCCTCGTATTTCATGTTCGCGACGTCGACGACGACGTGCCCGCCGGGAGCCAGCACCCGGTCGAGGCGCGCGAACGCGGTTTCGACGTCGTCGAGGTACTCCGCGTAGGTGCTCTCGCCCGAGTAGTTCCGGAACGGGTTCCGGTCGTCCGTCCGCTCCATGAACGGCGGGGAGGTGAAACAGCAGTCACAGGCCGGGAACCACGACGCGTCCAGCTCGAGGACGTCCCCCTGCCGGACGTGGTCCGGGGTCGTAATCTCCTCCCGAACGTGGGCGACACGGTCGGATTCACACTCGAGACCGTACGGGACGCGCTCGAGTCGCTCGGCTACTTTGAGCGTCGTCCCGTACCCCGCGAAGACGTCGATTACCTCGTCTCCGGGCTCCGTGTACGCTTCCAGGAAGCGTTCGACCAGCGCGTTCGGCGTTCGAACCTCGTCGGTGTGTCCCGGCGGCAACTCGTCGTCGTGGGCGTACTCGAGGGAGCGGTACGTCTCCATGTGCCGAACCAGTTAGCAGAAGAACATAACAGTTGTTGAGGGAGTTTTCGGTATTCATAGAACTGGCTGAACGGCTGTTCACTCGAGTTTGGATTTTGATAGCTAGTGACTCTACCAGGTCCCAGAGATGTTCTCCGCGGCGTGCTGAGTACAGGGCGCGAATGTCGCACGCGATTTGTCTCGATTTGTGAGGGTAGTTACTGGTCAGGACAGGCCACGTAGGCAAAGTATGCCACCAACAGTTGATAGACTAATAATCAGAAGTTACCTCTCGTGCCTTGTACTATTCCTCGGTACCCGTATGGCACCGTGGCGAGTCGATAGTACACTCGGGAGAGTTCTGAACGAATAGTAAAGGTCGATGTCCCTCGACTTGAAATAATACACGCACACAACCGTCTTCATCTGACGAGGTGAAACTATTCTGTCCGTTGCCACTACTGTGATCTACGACCAGCGTAATTGGTTCATCTGGCCAGACACAATCGGGACGCCAGTCCGTCTCTGGGGGGATTTCATGCTCCCCTATATGCAATATGTCTCCAGTGTTTTCGCTCTCGATACTGAATTCCACCGTTACAGGACTGGTAAGGGTGTTAAGAATAACCACGCCCTGTACCGTCGCATACTCTTCGGCGTCAGTAAACAAACACCCTGCCGTTGAACTGATCCCAGCACTTGCAGCACAACCGATGAACTCGCGCCGATCCATATCAACAGCTAGTTCTATGTAATCAAATATTCTTTGTTCGTTCTTGTGAAGATTATTGGCGAGTCATAGCGCAGTTTTGAGGCTGTTTTCAATGCCCCTCTCCCTGGTTTTGATAAACTTGACGGCGGAGTTGGAACGCTCTAAGGTATGACGTAAGCTTGTCCTTGGAGACGCCACGGTGGGGCAAGAACCAGAATCGTGCCAGCGATCCATGGCTCTCGCAGGTGTTAACGTGAGCGTCTCTATCAACGTACTCACCATCATCGTGCACGATATATTCGCGGCTGAATGCGTCGTTTTCATCTATAGTAGTCGTTAGAACTTTCTGTTCAGATTAATAGACGTAGTGGATCATTTCGACGAAATCTCTATCGAAAAATTGCAAAACGTTTTCGACAACGTGGAAGGAAAGAAACCGATACAACCGCTTTGTTGAAGCGCAGCCGTTGAGGGCGACTTCCGTAAAAACGAACTGAGGATCAACGGAAGGTGGTCATGACCAGTCTACTTGAAATGGAGGCTAGACTTGAGCGCCGCTATTCAACAGAGCAATCGATCCCGCTCTTGATCAACTTTCGCTTCCAAGGGCGAATAATCATTTCTGATGACCCTTCTAGTTTATATAATTTTCTCGTCGTACGGTTTCTCAGTATGCTGTTTTGCTCGTAAGAACCTACGAACCCCTACGCTGATACCCATTAAATCTCTTGACAGCACTGCATCTCATTCTCAGGTCGGTCGCTACTCACCATTGTAGTCCCACTCCCGAGACTGCTCGCTGACCTCGTCAACGTGCTCAAGACCGATTAAGAGCACGGTCTCACCAAAGACAGGCTTACTGAGTGATCTATTGGGTGTGACAATGGGTGCTGGATCAGATTTCTTTTACCAAGGGATCACTGTCTATTTTGTATAGTGGTCCTTCATCTAGTAATTCTTCTGGCAAGTTTTTCTCTCTAACTTCCGCTTCGGACAACTTTGTTTTTGAGTAGGACTGTGGCCTCACATCTCCGTCTTTATTAAAACCATGTATTTCATACTCTTTGTCTAACTCCGCCGCTGAACGGGGGTAAAAATCGGAACAATCTTCTAATCCCTCTGAGCATCTATTAGTAATTCCTATCTGATTTAGCTCAAGTGTGAACTCATACGGGATCTCAGTATCACTATGAGATATCACGACTGCACGAGCATAGTGTGAAATAGCACTGAAGTCTGATGGTGAGGGATTATCATCATTCCATAAGTATTCGACATAATTATCTCCATCTTCCTCTTCCTCTCCAATGACATCTAACCCGGTAGATACGGCTTCTGCAGCAGTCACTGCTGCACTTGCCTTGGTATTTGCGAGTCCTATTGCACCAGATAATATCGTAAAACCAAGATCGGAGACATCAGATTCAGAATCACCAGCGGCTGCATCGGGTGCAACAAGTATTTGGTCAGAGTGTCCAGTAGAGAACAGGGACGCTTCGCTAATATTTAAACTGAGCCCATGCGTTTTAATAGCTTGCCTATCACAGTCTGGTGAAGGTTTGTCTGGATTAGGGGCTGACTCAATATATCCACCAACTCCAATGTCAAAGAAAAAATCGCCGCTACCAATAAAAACGTTATTAATATGGATTTCTGAATTAATTCGAACGGTCTCATTACGACTTACCACTACTTTCGATGCCGAGTCCTCAGTATCTTCGTCACTAAATTCATCTTCATCACCATCGTCAGCCCAGTCTGGTTCACAAAACCTGTCGTCTGAGGCAGTAGCGATACCTGCTATACCAGTAGTAGCAACCGATCCAGGCACCATCGTCAATAGCTTCCTTCGATTAATTTTGTCTCGCATTCCAAAAGACATTACCATAAGTCACCATTTCAATCTTTACTTTCATGAGAATTCTTCTCATATAAAATTATTTACATTTGGATATTTATACTATTATTGGCTTAGTTTGGATTAAAATTCTGAACTAATCGTCGGTGTTGGGAGTTAAGCTGGAGAAGTTCAGATAATATTGTAAGAGGTTCGTCGGAACGCTCCATGGTGTCTGAATCCTGATGAGTGACAGAATTTTCTGGAGACAACCAATCATCTGGCTCCATCACCATTCGGGCCGGTGTCAAGGGCTCTGGCAATTCACCAGTATCAACCGGAGACGTCGCGCCGAGCGACGGGCCGACGCGATTACTCCGCGTCGCCGGTCTCGATCGGCGCGCGGATGAGGTTGCCCCACTCGGTCCAGGAGCCGTCGTAGTTCTCGACGTCGTCGAAGCCGAGCAGTTCGTGGAGCACGTACCACTCGATCGAGGAGCGTTCACCGACGCGGCAGTAGGTGACGACCGACTGGTTCTCGTCGATCCCGACGTCCTCGTAGAGTTCGCGGAGTTCCTCGGGGTCCTTGAACGTCCCGTCGTCGTCGTTCAGCACGGTCGTCGTCGGCACGTTCTGGGCTCCGGGGATGTGGCCGCCGCGCTGGGCGGTCTCCTGGAGCCCTTCGGGCGCGATGACCTCGCCCGTGAACTCCTCCGGCGAGCGGACGTCGACGAGCGGGACGCCCGACTCGATCGCCTGTTCGACGTCGCTTTTGTACGCGCGGATGCTCTCGAACGGCCCGCGGGCGTCGTACTCCACGGCGGAGAACTCCGGCTCGTCGGTCGTCAGCGGGTAGTCGTTTTCGACCCAGTAGGGCTTCCCGCCGTCGATGACGCGGACGTCTTCGTGGCCGTAGTACTTGTACTGCCAGTAGGCAAAGAGCGCGAACCAGTTGGGGACCCGACCGCCGCCGTAGAGGACGACCGTCGAGTCCTCGGTGATCCCCGCTTCGGCGTTCAACTGCTCGAACGCCTCCTTGTCGAGGATGTCGCGGGTGACCGGATCGCTCAGGTCCTCCTCCCAGTGGAAGAAGATCGCGCCCGGAACGTGGCCGTCCTCGTACGGCGTGTACTCCGAGTCGTCGGTTACCGTCGGGTTGTTGACCTCGAGCAGTCGGTAGTCGGGGTCGTCGGACTGGAACTCGTCTAAGTGGTCCTCGACCCAGTCCGCCGTGACAAGTGCGTCGGTGTCGTGTGCCGTCATACAACACCACCATACGACCCCCTCCCGTATAACTATGTCAATAGTAGTACCCTTCTCCGTCGTCGATGACGCGGGCTCGAGGGCCTATCGGCCACCAGCGGGGCAGGCAGCGGCGGCTGGTGGGGTTTGGCAGGGTCAGGTCCCGTCTCGAGCGTGGGTGAAAATTGCCGGTCATCTCGTCCGGGGCGTGCGGTTCAAAAGGGGTCGGTGATCGTCGGATCAGCCGTCGTCGTCTACTGTGGGTTCTCGAGTTTCTCCAGCGCCTCGGGGTTCTCGATGCTGCTCATGTCCCCCAGGTCCTCGCCGACGTAGGTGGCCTCGATGGCGCGGCGGATGATCTTGCCGGACTGGGTCTTCGGGAACTCGTCGACGAACAGCACCTCGCGCGGACGGAACGGCTTGCCCAGTTCCTCGCCGACCTGGGCGCGCAGTTCCTCCCGCAGGTCGTCCGTCGGTTCGTAGTCCTCACCGAGGATGACGTAGGTGACGACGGCGGTGCCGGTCGTGTCGTCCGGCGCGCCGATCGCGGCGGCCTGGTTGACGGCGTCGTGGTCGATCAGTGCCCCCTCGACTTCGGCGGGGCCGACCTTGCGACCGGCGACGTTCAGGGCGTCGTCGGCGCGGCCGTGGAGGAACCAGAAGCCGTCCTCGTCCTTCTGGGCCCAGTCACCGTGGTCCCAGACGTCCTCCCAGGTCGACCAGTACTCGTCGAGGTACCGCTGGTCGCCCGACCACAGCGACTTCGTCATCGAGGGGCAGGAATCGCGGGCGACGAGGTAGCCCCGCTCGTTCTCCTCTTTGATCGACTCGCCGTCGCGGTCGACGATGTCGATGTCCATACCGAGTCCCGGCCCGCCGAGCGTACAGGGCTTCAGCGGCTCCGTCGGCATCGGCATCAGGAAACAGCCACAGATCTCGGTTCCCCCGGAGATGTTGATGATCGGGGCTTCCCCGTTGCCGACGTTCTCGTAGAACCACTTCCAGGACTCCGGGTCCCAGGGTTCGCCGGTCGATCCCAGCAGACGCAGCGAGGAGAGGTCGTGGCCCTCGAGCCACTCGTCCCCGTGCTTTCGCAGCGCACGGATCGCCGTCGGCGAGATGCCGAACTGGGTCAGCTTGTGCCGGTCGATCATCTCCCAGAACCGGTCCGGCTGGGGATGGTCCGGCGCGCCCTCGTACATGAAGACCGTGCCGCCGAAGGTGTGGGTCCCGATCAGCGTCCACGGCCCCATCATCCAGCCGATGTCCGAGACCCAGAAGAACCGATCGGCGGGCTTCAGGTCGAACCCGAAGTACAGTTCCTTGGCACACTGGACCTGAACGCCCGCGTGGGTGTGGACGATCCCCTTCGGCTTGCCCGTGGTCCCCGAGGAGTACAGCAGCATCGACTCCTGGCTCGAGTCCACGGCCTTCGTCTCGTAGTCGTCGTCGGCCGACTCGACGGCCTCGCCCCACCACTCGTCGCGGTCGTCGGTCCAGGGGATCTCGTGTTCGTTCCGTTTGTCGCTCGAGCCGAGCCGGTCGAAGACGATGGTGTGCTCGACGTGGCCGGCCTGTTCGATCGCCTCGTCGGCGGAACTCTTCAGGAAGACCGGATCGCCCCGCCGGAGGAAGCCGTCGCCGGTAAACAGCACCGAACACTCCGAGTCCTCGATCCGGGTCGCGGCCGCGTCGACGCCGAAGCCGGAGAAGATGGGGACGGCGATCGCGCCGACCTTGAAACAGCCGTAGAGGATCGAGACGACCTCCGGGACCATCGGCATGTAGAGGCCGACGGTGTCACCGGTCCCGATCCCGCGCTCCTCGAGGGCGTTCGCGACCTTGTTCGACTGCCGGTGGAGTTCGTGGTACGTGACCTCCCGGACGTCGCCGTCCTCGCTCTCCCAGATCGTCGCGACCTTGTTGCGCCGTTGCTCGTCGACCGCGGCGTGGCGGTCGAGGACGTTGTGTGCGAGGTTGAGTTCGCCACCGGGGTACCAGTCGGTGAACTGGGGCCCCTCGCTGTCGTCTCGCACCTCGTCGTACTCCTCGTAGAACTCGATGTCGAGGTAGTCGACGATCTCGTCCCAGAACCAGTCGACGCCCGACGCGTCGACCCCCTCGAGGTCCGTCGTCGTCCGCTCGATAAGTTCGTCGTAGCCGTCGATCCCGTACTCCTGCATGAACTCGTAGACGTTCGTCGACTCGACGAACTCGTCGCTCGGTTCGTGGACGATCTCGTCGACGTCCTCGAGTGCGGTGTCGCCTGTCATGGTTCACTCGTACGTTAACGTCATACCCCCATCAAACAACAGGTCACCGCCGTTGAGGTGTCGCCCGAGGTCGGAGAACCCGATCAGGAAGAGGTTCCCGACGTCGATCGGCTCCATCATCTCCGTCGTCCGGGCCTGGCCGAGCATGACGTCCTCGATCACCTCCTGGACCGAGATACCGCGCTGTTCGGCGGTCTCCTCGAGCTGGGCCGTCACGAGCGGCGTCTTCACGTAGCCGGTGCTGACCGAGAACGAGCGGATCGCGCCCTCCCCCTCGGCTGCGATCGACTGGGTCAACCCCCGGAGGCCGAACTTCGAGACGTTGTAGCCGACCTTGTCGCTGGTGACGTAGTGGCCGTGGACGGAGGCCATGTTCCCGACACAGCCCTCTCCGTCCTCGGTCTCCCGGAAGTGCGGGAGACAGAGCTTCGAGAGGTACAGCGGGGCCCGGAGCATCACCCCGTGCATCCGGTCGTAGGTGTCCATCGGGAAGTCCTCGATGGCGTCGATGTGTTGCATTCCGGCGACGTTCGCGAGGTACTTGAGATCGCCCAGTTCGGCGGCCCGGTCGACGATCCGCTCGAGGTCGTCGTCGACGGTGAGGTCGCCCGCGATGGGTTCGACGTCGCCCTCGAGCCCCAGTTCCTCGGCCCGGTCGACGGTGCCCTCGAGGCCCGCCTCGTCGACGTCGGTGGCGGCGACGGTCAGGCCGTTCCCCGCGGCCGCAAGCGCGGTCGCGCGCCCGATTCCCGACCCCGCGCCGGTGACGAGACAGACGTTCCGGCCGGCAAAGGAGTCGTCGGGAATAGTGTGGATGTCGTCGCGTGAGACGGACGGCGGCGTTACCTGTTGTTGAGGCATGCTCGTATGCCGTATCGACGACGGACACGGGGTAAAACACGTGTGTTAACATATCAACAACCGTCTCTCCCCGCGAAATCGGCCGCGCTCGAGAAATGACAGCAAAGCGTATAATGAGAGGTATTAAGTCCTTGTATGGTAGTTACCACCAATCAATGATCGATCTCGATATCGACATGCGGCAGTACGACTGCCCGTTCATCGACACCACCGACGACGTCGATATCGCGTTCTCGGCCGTCCAGTGGCAACTCGACACGAGCGCCGAGAAACTCGAGACCCGATTGATCGCCGAGGGGGAGTCGACGGGGGCGCTCGAGGACGGGCTCCGGACGCTGCGGTCGCACCCGAACATGGCGGAGTGTTACATCCTCTCGAAACGGGAGAACGTGGCTCAGATCGGGACGACCATCGAGCAGACGAACGCGATGCGGACGATCCAGCAGAACGACGGCTACATCACCGGCCCGTTCCGGATCGAGGACGGCCGGGAACGCTGGCACGTCGGCTTCGACGACGACGACGCCGAGGATCGGACCCTGGCGGAACTCGAGCGACACAACGACTACAACGTCGAGGACCGCGACCAGTTCGACCCGGCGACGCTGTTCGACCTGCTCGAAAACTCCGAGAGCGCGACGACCCTGCTCGAGGGCTGTCGCTCGCTGACCGAGACCGAACGCGAGACGTTCGAGACGGCCGCCCAGCGGGGGTACTACGAGACGCCGCGGGACACGACGCTCGCGGAACTGGCGGATCACTTCGACGTCTCGAAGACCGCCGTCTCGATGAACCTCCGGCGGAGCGAACGGAAGATCCTGCAGGGGGCACTGTCGGCGCTGGATCAACTGGCGGGGAACGACGAGCTCTGAATCCGACCGCCCCCGATCGAGTCCCAGTATCCGCCGGTTCGCACGACGAAACGTTTCGGTGTAATTACTTTTCCTCGTACCGTTGGCCGGTACATGGTGGGTACGGAGCTCCTGTCGCGCCGGCCGGCGCTCTCGTTCGTCGCGGTGACGTATCTGTTCTCCTGGGGGATCTGGATCCCGGCCGCCGTGACGATCTCCGAGCCCGGGATGCTGTTCGGAGCGTTCGTCGTCGGGGCCTTCGGCCCGGCGATCGCGGGCGCAGTCATGGTCGTCGCCACCGGCGGACGCCTCCGCGCGTGGATCCGGGACATGCTGCGGTGGCGGCTCCCGGCCCGGTGGTACCTCGCGGCGCTCGGGCTCCCCTTGCTGTTCGTGGTCGTCGAGACGATCGTCTACGCCGGGATCGGTGGCTCGCTCGCGCCGACGACGCTTCCCCGGCGACTCGCCGTCTGGCTCGGCGCGTTTCCGATCGCCCTGCTGCTGACCGGCGGGAACGAGGAACCCGGCTGGCGCGGGTTCCTCCAGCCGCGCCTCCAGCGGACGTACGGCGCGCTGACGGCCGCGCTGGCGGTCGGCGCGGTCTGGACGATCTGGCACGTGCCGATGGACGTCATGATGCCGCCGGCGCTTGATGGCGGCGGGTACGACGCGAGCGACGCCCTGTCGCGGATCGCGACGCTTCCGCTGGCGGTCGTATACGCCTGGCTATACAACTCGACCGACGGGAGCGTGGTCGTCACGATGCTCTTTCACGCCGGCTGGAACACCTCGCAGACGCTCGTGCCCGCAGGGTTCTCGAGCGAACTCGCCGACACCCCCCTGGTGACGGCCACTCGGGTCGCAGCGTTGCTGGTGCTCGTCGCCTTCCTGCTGGTGGCCTACGATCGCGAGACGTTGGCCGACGGCGACGCCCACCGCGGGTCGGGGGTCGACGGAAGTGGGACGGAGTCCCGAGCCTGAGCGGCCGGCGGATCGTCACTCGCCGCCGCCCTGCATGAGCATCTGGATCTCCTCGTCCTCCGCGAGGACCTCCGGGTCGCCGCTGTCGACGATCTCGCCGCGCTCGATCACGTACATCCGATCGACGATCTCGGGCACGTGACTCGCGTTCGACTCCGCGACGAGCACCGAGATGTCGCGATCGATGATCTCGCGGATGTAGCGTTTGAGGTTCTCGACGACGACCGGGGCCAGCCCCTCGAGCGGTTCGTCGAGGATGAGCAGATCGGGACGAAGCGCCAGCGCGCGACCGATCGCGGTCATCTTCCCCTGGCCACCGCTCAGGTTCTGCACCTCGGCGTCGCGCCGATCCTCGAGTTCGGTGAACACGTCGAAGACGTCCTCGACGACGGCGTCCTCGTCCTCGATGCCGCGGGCGTCACCCGACGTCCAGATCGGGAGCCGGAAGTTCTCCTCGACGGTCATCCCGGTGAACAGCTCACGACCTTCCGGCTGGTAGCCGATCCCGCGTTTGGGAATCAGTTCGGGCCGGAGATCGAGGAGTTCCTCGCCGTCGAACCGGATCGAGCCGCTCGCCACGGGCGTAAGCCCCATGATCGACCGGAACGTCGACGTCTTGCCGGCCCCGTTGCGGCCGACCAGCGCGACCGCCTCGCCGTGGCCGACCTCGAGGTCGATCCCGTGGGTGACCTCGAACCCCTCGACCATCGCCGAGAGGTTCGAGACCTCGAGCAGGGGGTCGTCGCTCATTCGTCCACCCCCAGGAGGACCCGCCGCAGTTCGGCGTCGGTCTCGAGCAGCGAGGGGGCGCCCTCCCTGAAGACGCGGCCCTCGTGGAGGACGACGAGCCGGTCCGCGTACTCCTTGACGAGATCCATGTCGTGTTCGATCGTCACCGTGGTGACGTCGTCGGCCTCGCTGGCCTCGACGATGGTCTCGATGACGTACTCCTTCTCCTGGGTGGCGACCCCGGAGGTCGGCTCGTCGAGCAGCAGGTACTCGGGCTCGAGCCCGAACGACATCGCGACGTCGAGCAGTTTGCGGTCGCCGTGGGGGAGCGTCTCGGCGACCTCGTCCTGGATCTCCTCGAGCCGGAACTGCTCGAGAAGGTCGTCGACGGCCCGCTCGACGTCCTCGTGGCCGTCGTCGACCGTCCGCATGCTCAGGGTCCTGCCGTGTTCGGAGAGGACCGCCACGCGGACGTTCTCCCGGACGGTCATCTCCTCGAAGACGTGGACGATCTGGAAGCTCCTGACGAGCCCGGAGTTGACCCGGTCGGCCGGGGGGACGTCGGTGATCTCGTGCTCTATCGTCGAGCCGTTCTCCTCCTCGTGGACGACGACCTCGCCCCGATCGGGTTCCAGCAACCCGGTCAGCAGGTTGACCAGCGTCGTCTTCCCGGCGCCGTTTGGACCGACGATAAACACCATCTCGCCCTCGGTCTTCCCGAACTGGAGCGAGACGTCGTCGGTGGCGCGCAGTTCGCCGAACTCCTTTCGTAACTCGCGTGCTTCGAGCATCTCAGTTCACCCCGAAGATGATGATTCGAACGGTGGTTATCGCGCGGGTCACGCCCTTCCTGAGCGATCCGAGGACCAGTTTCACGTCCTCGAGGAACAGGCCGGGGTCGTCCCGCCGGCGCTCGAGGCCGCTCCCGATCATCGGCAACGACCCCAGGATGCCCTGGGGCAGGAAGAAAACCACCGCGAGCAGGACGATCCCGGTCAGTGCGTGGTAGTACTCCACGTAGAACCGGGCGATGTTCAGCAGGTAGACGAGGACGATCCCGCCGACGATCGGCCCGGCGAGGGTGTTGACCCCGCCGAGGATCGCCATGAACAGGATCTCGCCGGAGACGAAGGCGTACAGCACCGGCTCCGGGCGAACGTGTAGCTGGACCATCCCGAACAGCCCGCCGGCCAGGCCGCCGTAGATCCCCGAGAGCGTGAACGCGATCCAGACGTACTTCTCGACGGGGATGCCGACGAACCGGGCCCGCGTTCGGTCCTGACCGATGGCGTCCAGCGCCCGTCCGAACGGCGAGTTGACCAGCTTCCAGGTTCCCAGCAGCATGACCACCAGGAGGAGGATCGTGAAGTAGTAGAGCACGATCTCGTAGGCGGTCGTCCCCAGGTCGAGCCCGAACAGGGCCGGCGGGTTCAGCCCGTCCGGCCGAACCCGGAGCCCGTCGCTGTAGTTGAAGAACTGGCTCTGGATGACGAACGCGAACAGGACCTGGTTGAACGCGAGCGTCAACAGCGCGAAGTAGATGTCCAGGTAGCCTGCCACGAAGTAGCCGACAAGCAGCGCCAGCAACGTCGCCACGGCGATCGACGCCGCGAGCAACACGAGCCCGCTCGAGACGTCGTAGTGGGACGCGAGCACCGCGGCGGTGTAGGCCCCGGCGCCGAAGAACGCCGCGTGGCCGAACGAGACCAGCTCCGTGTGCCGGAGCAGCAGGTTCAGCCCGAGCGCGGCGATCCCGAACAGGATCCCCTGGTGGAACACCGCGAACGAAAGCGGCGTCACGCGAGCGATGTCGGGGACCGCGAGGAGGAAGCCGATCCCGACGACCGCGAGGAGCGCCTCGTTCCGGGAGAGCTCCATGCCCTCCATCAGCCGGAGGTGGGTCCGGCCGTCGCGTTCGACGAGGAAGCGACTCATTCGATCTCACCCCACGTGCCGTAGAGGCCTTCGGGCCTGACGAGCAACACGAGCACCATCAGGATGAACGGCGCCGCCAGTTCGAGTTGCGGGTAGTACGGCGTGACGACGCGGCTGGTGACGCCGACCAGCAGCGCGCCGACGAGCGCCCCCTTCAGGCTGCCGAGCCCGCCGATGACGATCACGACGAACGACAGCACCAGCGGGTCCAGCCCCATCTCGAGGTAGGCCGTGCTCGGGCCGATGCTGACCATCGCACCGCCGAAGCCGGCGAAGAACGCGCCCATCGCGAACACGAGGGTGAACGTGCGGTCGGTACTGACGCCGATCGCGGTCGACATCTCGCGGTTGATCGCCGTCGCGCGGACGATCCGGCCGGTCTTGGTCCGGTCGAAGAACCAGACCAGCCAGCCGAACACCGCCAGGCCGACCAGGATGACGATGACGTTGTACGACGGGTAGCTGATCCCGACGAGTTCCGTCGTCGGGATCGCGTTGAGCTCCCTGAAGACGCCCGCCTCGAGCGGCGCCGGCCCCCAGACGAACTTCATCACGTCGACCAGCACGAGCAACAGCCCGTAGGTCAACAGCAGCTGGTAGACCTCGTCGCGGTCGTCGATCGGCCTGACGAACACCGCCTCGATGGCCGCGCCGACCGGCAGCAGGACTGCGGCCGCCGCGAGCGAGCCGGCGAGGACGACGATCCCGAAGACGACCGCCGTTACCGTATTCGTCGGCTCCGCGATCAGCCCGGTGAGGAAGCCGACGACGCTGAACACGGAGAACGCGCCGAGCGCGTACAGTTCGCCGTGGGCGAGGTTGAGCACGCCCAGCACGCCGAAGATGATCGTCAACCCCGACGCGATCATGAACAGGATGAACCCGTAGTAGACTCCGTTGAGCGCGTGCCGTGCGAGCGCGCCGTCGACTATCGCCGGCAGCGCCGCGTCGGCAGCGGGGAGCGCGCCGAGCATGGTCACGACCACCTCCCGCTAGCTGTGCCGACCCGTTCGTCGTGGACCAGTAAATTCGGTGTCATGACTGCAGTGATAGTAGTGAGCACTGGGAACGGGTCACCACCCCTGGATCCAGTCCCGCGACGTTTCGCCCGGCGGCGGGGACACTTCTTCGGGAGCGAACACCGAGACGTCCTCGAGGGCGGCGGCACCGTGTTCGTCCGACCAGGTCAGTTCCCCGAAGTGGGCGTTCGAGTAACACTGGTGATCGGTGGACATGGTGTGGTACCCTGCCGGGGTGTAGAAGCCGTGGTTCTCGAGTATCGTCGCGAGTTCCGCCTGTTCGGGCCACCTGCCGAGCAGGTCGACCGCCTTCTCGGCGGCCGTCGCCCACGCGGTCACCGCGCCGTAGCCGCTCATAGCGGTAACAGCGCGGAAACCCACCCCTTCAGGGGTGGGAGGAAGCGCGTACACTCCGTGCGACAACCCACCGACTACGACGGGGCCGACTCCCCAATGCTTTTGAACCACCGAGTCTACATATGATGTATGGAGAAGCGGCGAACTGTCCCCGTGAAACTCGACGTGGACAGTGACGACGCCGCACTTCTCCGCGACACCGTAGACGAGTTTCTGTGGGCCGCCAACTACGTCACACGCCACGCTTTCCAAGGCGAATACGTCACGACGAGCAAAACCACGCTCCACGACGACACCTACGAAGACGTACGCGACGAAACAGCGTTGCACAGCAATCACGTCCAAGCCGCCCGAAACAAGGCTGCTGAAGCCTGCAAGAGCGTGGTCAAGAAGTGGAAAAACGGCAAGAAAGCGTCGAAGCCGTATTTCACCAGCCCCCACCTCGTCTACGACCACCGCACCGCCACCTTCCACGACGAGTACGTGTCGCTGGCGACCGTTGACGGTCGCATCGAAGCCGACTACGTGCTTCCTAATGAGGAGCGAGAGACGCCTCACGCGGAATACTTCTTCGCGGACGAGTACGAAACTACGGGAGCCGAACTGCACTACTCGAACGGCAACTGGATGCTCCACATCCACTGCAAGAAGGAAGTGGAGTCCGACACGCCGGAACAGGATACCACCGAGAACGGAACGGTTCTTGGGGTAGACCTCGGCGTGAACAATCTTGCAGTTGCCTCGACTGGTACGTTCTGGACGGGCGACGAGTTCGACCACTGGCGGCGAGAATACGAGAACCGGCGTGGAGACTTACAGGAACACGGGACGCGGTGGACGCATGAGAATATGCAGGCTGTTGGTCGGAAAGAGGAAGGCCGATTCAAGATAACGCTCCACCGTATATCGAACGAGTTAGTCAGCGAAGCCCGCGAACACGGCTGTTCGGTGATAGCGTTCGAAGACTTGACGGACATTCGTGAACGCACTGGTGCGTCGTGGGAACACAAGTGGGCGTTTGACTGCCTCTACGACTACGTCGAGTACAAAGCCGCCGAGTACGGCATCGACGTAGAGCAGGTTGACCCGGAGAACACGTCACGGCGTTGCTCTGAGTGTGGGTTCACGCACCCGGATAATCGTGAGAGTGAATCGTTCGAGTGTCTGAAGTGTGGATACGAGAACCACGCCGATTACAATGCGGCGAAGAACATTGGATTGCGGTATCTCCGCCGGAACCAAACTGGCTCCGGTGGAGGCGCACCCGTAGGCGTGCGCTTGAACAGCGGGACGCTGAACGCGAACGGAGAGTATGAGCCTCCTGCCGGAGATTCGGCCAGAGCGGGAGTCCACGCTGAAAGCCCACGGCTTTAGCCGTGGGTTAGCTTACGTCGTTGGCCGAGCCGTAGAGAACCGGTCCGACGAGCACCTCCGTGTTGTCGAGCATGTCGTTGGCCTGGGCCTGCTCGAGCAGCAGCGTCGCGTCCCCGCCCCAGCAACTCGAGAAGACGACGTCCGGCTCCTCGCTGTTGATCTCGGTGATGTGGGCGGACATGTCGTCGGTTCCCAGGTCGGGGAAGCCGCTGTAGACTTCCTCCGCGCCGGTGAGCTGTTCGATCCCCAGCGAGAAGATCTCCATCTCGTCCTGACCGAACGCGTAGTTGGGGTTGATCCCGGCGTAGGTATCGATCCCGTCTTCCCCGAGGAGTTCGACGGCCTGCGTGACCGCGGCCAGCGCCTCCATTACGTCGTGGTTCTGGAACCGGAACGAGTAGGTCACGTCCGTGAAGTCCTCCTCGTACAGCGTCGTCACCGTCCCGTCGGTCGAGACGTTGATCACGCCCTAGTGATCGACGACCGATCCGGTCGGGACGTCGTTCGACCTCTCCGGGACGGGAGCGCCGTCGTGACCCGGCAAGTACCAGAACGTCTAGCTGTGTCTGACGTACGTTTATGTAAGAGGGAACGGGCCTAGTGGATATGTCGAACAACCGCGTCGAGCAGCTCGAATCGACGGTCGCGGAACTCGAGTCGACCGTAGAGGGACTGACGGACGAGCTCATCGAGGCGAAAGAGCGAATCCGCGTCCTCGAGGCCGAGCTCGACACCGAGACGCCGACGCGCGTCCCGGACCGACGAACCGACGATGAGGACCAGCCGGGTGACGAGACGCTGACCGCGGAGGCGGAACCGGACGACGTCGCGGAGGCGGCCGCCAACGCGGACACGGACGCCGACGTCGACGGTAACGGTGACGAAGCGGAAGACTCAGGTAGCGACGACATTATCGTCGCATAACTGCACGGCGACCGCGGGACCGCGTACGATCGGGGATGCCGGTGCCGGCGTTCGATACGTTCGATCCGGCCGTTCGCCGCCCGCGAACGGCACCCCACGCTCCCGCCGGTCGACGTTCGCGTCACGGAGAGAAGAGCATGTACATCAAGGCAGTCGTTCTGGACAATTTCAAGAGCTTCGGTCGGAAGACGAAGATTCCGTTCTACGAGGACTTCACGGTGATCACCGGGCCCAACGGCTCCGGCAAGTCGAACATCATCGACGCCGTCCTCTTCGCGCTCGGGTTGGCCCGCACCCGCGGGATCCGCGCGGAGAAACTGACCGACCTCATCTACAACCCCGGTCACGATGACGGCTCGAGTTCTAGCGGCCCCCGCGAGGCCGTCGTCGAGGTCATCCTCGACAACAGCGACGACACCCTCACCCGCTCGCAGGTGGTCAACGCCGCCGGCAGCGAGGACGTCGGTGACGTCGACGAGATCCGCATCCGCCGGCGGGTCAAGGAGACCGAGGACAACTACTACTCCTACTACTACCTCAACGACCGCTCGGTCAACCTCTCTGACATTCAGGAACTGCTTGCCCAGGCGGGGGTCACGCCGGAGGGGTACAACGTCGTCATGCAGGGCGACGTCACCGAGATCATCAACATGACGCCACACGCCCGCCGTGAGATCATCGACGAGATCGCGGGCGTCGCGGAGTTCGACGCCAAGAAGGAAGACGCCTTCGAGGAACTCGAGACCGTCGAGGAACGGATCGACGAGGCGCAACTCCGCATCGAGGAGAAACGCGGGCGCCTCGAACAACTCGAGGACGAGCGCCGGACGGCGATGCGGTACCGCCGGCTGCGCCGCGAGAAAGAGGAGTACGAGGGGTACAGGAAAGCGAGCGAACTCGAGGAGAAACGCGAGGAACTCGAGGCGACCGAGGCGAAGATCGACGACCTCGAGGACGAACTCGCGGACCGGAAGCGGGAACTCGACGAACGCGAGGGGGCCGTCGTCCGGCTCCAGGAGGACCTCGAGGACCTGAACGCCGAGATCGAGCGCAAAGGCGAGGAGGAACAGCTCCGGATCAAAAGCGAGATCGAGGAGATCAAAGGCGACGTCTCCCGGCTCGAGGACAAGATCGAGGCCAGCGAGGAGGCGATCGAGGAGGCCGAGTCGGATCGCCGCGAGGCCTTCGTCCAGATCGACCGCAAGCAGGAGGAGATCGAGGAACTCGAGGACGAGACCCGCGAGCACAAACTCGAGAAGGCCTCGATCAAGACCGAGATCCAGGAGCGTGAGCAGGAAAAGGAGCGACTCGAGGCCGAGATCGAGGCCGTCGACACCGAGTTCGACGAACTCAAGGCCGAACTCGCCGAGCGCAAGGACGACCTCGAGGCGGCAAAAACCGAGAAGAACGACCTCCAGCGCGAGCAGGACCGCCTGCTGGACGAGGCCCGCCGGCGCTCGAACGCGATCAGCGAAACGGAGGAGGCGATCGAGGAGAAACGCGAGCGCATCCCCGAACTCGAGGACCGGCGAAGCGACCTCGAGCGCGAACTCGAGAAGGCAGAGAAGAACCGCGCGAACATCGCGAGCGTCGTCGACGACCTCAAGGCCGAGAAGCGGCGCCTCCAGTCCGACGTCGACGAGGTCGACGACGAGATCCAGGCCAAACAACAGGAGTACGCCGAACTCGAGGCGAAAGCCGGCGAGAGCGGCGACTCGTCGTTCGGCCGCGCGGTGACGACGATCCTCAACTCGGGGATCGACGGGGTCCACGGCGCGGTCGCCCAGCTCGGAAACGTCGCGGGCGAGTACGCGGTCGCTTGCGAGACCGCGGCCGGCGGCCGGCTCGCGAACGTGGTCGTCGACGACGACGTCGTCGGCCAGCAGTGTATCGAACACCTCAAGTCCCGGAACGCGGGCCGTGCGACCTTCCTCCCGCTGACGGACATGAGCCAGCGGCGGCTCCCCAACGTGCCCAGCGATCCGGGGGTCGTCGACTTCGCGTACAACCTCGTCGATTTCGACGACCAGTATGCGGGCGTCTTCTCGTACGTGCTCGGGGACACGCTCGTCGTCGAGGACATCGAGACTGCCCGCTCGTACATGGGCGACTACCGGATGGTCACCCTGGACGGCGACCTGGTCGAGAAAAGCGGCGCGATGACCGGCGGCTCCGGCGGCGGCTCCCGCTACTCCTTCACCGGCGGCGGTGAGGGCCAGCTCGAGCGCGTCGCCAAGCGGATCACCGAACTCCAGGAGAAACGCGACTCGCTGCGCGACGACCTGCGCGACGTCGAGGAGCGGCTCGACGATGCCCGCGACCGCAAGACCGACGCCGCGGACGAAGTCCGCTCGATCGAAGGGGAGATCGAGGACCTCGAGGACGAACGCGATGCGATCGAAGGGGAGATCGAGGACCTCGAGACGGAACTCGAGGATCTGCGCGAGGAGCGTGACTCAGTCGACGAGCGGATGAACGAGATCTCGGCGGAGATCGACGAGCGAACGGCCGAGATCGAGGAGATCGAGGCCGACATCGCGGAACTCGAGGCCGAACTCGAGGACTCGAAGATCCCCGAACTCACCGAGCAGATCGAGGAACTCGAGGCCGAGATCGACGAGCGCGAGGACCGCATCGACGACCTCGACGGGAAGATCAACGAACTGACCCTCGAGAAGGAGTACGCCGAGGACGCGATCGAGGACCTCCACGACGACATCGAGGCGGCCCAGAACCGCAAGGCCGAACACGAGGAACGCATCGAGGAGTGTGAGGCGACGATCGAGGAGAAACGCGACGAACTCGAGGCCAAACGCGCGGCCGTCGAGGAACTCGAGGAGGAACTCGCGGAACTCAAAGAAGAGCGCACCGACCTCAAGGAGGAACTCACCGAAGCCCGGAAGAAACGCGACGAGCAGCAGAACCGCGTGGATACGGTCGAGAGCAAACTCGAGGGCGAACGCGAGCGGGCCGGCGACCTCGAGTGGGAGATCGAGTCGCTGGAAGCGGAAGTCGGCGACTACGACCCCGAGGACGTCCCCGACCACGATACGGTCCTCGAGATGATCGACCTGCTCGAGTCGGACATGGAAGCGATGGAGCCGGTGAACATGCTCGCGATCGACGAGTACGACGAGGTCCGCGAGGACCTCGAGGAACTCGAGGAGGGGAAGGCGACGCTGGTCGAGGAGGCCGAGGGCATCCGCGACCGGATCGAACAGTACGAGACCCAGAAGAAGGCGACGTTCATGGAGGCCTACGAGGCCATCTCGGACCACTTTACGGAGATCTTCGAACGACTCTCGGAGGGGACCGGTTCGTTGCACCTCGAGGACGAGGCGGACCCCTTCGACGGCGGGCTGACGATGAAGGCCCAGCCGGGTGACAAGCCGGTCCAGCGCCTCGATGCGATGTCCGGCGGGGAGAAATCCCTGACCGCGCTGGCCTTCATTTTCGCGATCCAGCGGCACAACCCGGCCCCGTTCTACGCCCTGGACGAGATCGACGCCTTCCTCGACGCCGTCAACGCAGAGCGCGTCGGACAGATGGTCGAGGAACTCGCCGCGGAGGCGCAGTTCGTCGTCGTCTCCCATCGCTCGGCGATGCTCGATCGCTCCGAGCGCGCGATCGGGGTCACGATGCAACAGGACAACGTAAGCGCCGTGACGGGGATCGACCTGAGCGGCGACAGCGATCCCGAGGAGGTGCCTGTCAGTGACTGAGCGCGACTCCGACACCGACGGTCGAGCCGATCGCGACGAGTTCTACACGGACGGCGGTGACGAGATCCCGCTGAACATCGCCGGGCACGAGGACCGCGAGCGACCGGGGGAGTCGGCCGACGACGATGGGGACTCCGTCCTCGAGTTCTCGGAGGACGAGGCGCTCGAGGCGTCCGGTTCGGCCGATTACGACGACGGGGGTGTGGACGGGGACGGCGGTGAAGACGGAGACGGAAATGGAGACGGAGACGACGAAACGGTCGAACCCGTCGAACTCCTCGTGCAGCTCGCCGAAAACGGGGAAATCGACCCCTGGGACATCGACATCGTCCACGTCACCGACCGGTTTCTCGACGCCCTGGACGAGGTCGATCTCCGGACGTCCGGCCGCGCGCTGTTCTACGCCAGCGTCCTCTTGCGGATGAAAAGCGACGAACTGTTCGCCGCCGAGGAACCCGACGAGGAGGAGGAACTCCCTCCCTGGGAGGCCCCCTTCGCCGACGACGGGGCGATGGCCGGCGACGCCGACGAGGATCGTCCGCCCGGGTTCGACCCCGTCGAGAACCTCGAGGCCGAGATGGAACGCCGCCTCGAGCGCAAACACGCCCGCGGCAAGCCCGAGACGCTGGACGAACTCGTCCGGGAACTCCGCAGCGCCGAACGTGACAGCCGGTGGAAGGAGTCCCGAAGCTACGACACGAGCGATTCGCCAAGCGGGTACGACCGTGGCGTGCAGGAACTGAGCTACCGCGGGGCCGACGACATGCGCGCCGGCGACGAACCGACCAGCGACGACGTAACCCATACGACTCACGAGGAGGACATCGAGGACGTCATCGACGACGTCGAGGACGAACTCGCCGTCCACTACGACCAGGGTCGCGACGAGGTGCTGTACGCCGAGATCGACGATGCGGGCGGTTCGCGCGTAATGACGTACCTGGCCCTGCTCTTTCTCGCCCACCGGGGCCGGGTGACGCTCGAGCAGGACGACCTGTTCGGCGACCTCTGGATCCAGCGGGTGTCGGTCGAGGCCGAACCGGAAGAAGCGATCGCGGATTGAGTTACTCGAGGTACTTGCCGGCCAGCAGGTCGACACGCTCGCGCGTCTCCTCGGGGATCGCGTCGGCGGGCGTGTTGATCGTCCCCTCGAGCGCCGACCAGGCGTCGCTCTCGAAGTCCTCCGGCATGGTCCGGATCGCGTGTTCGACGACCCGGTTGATCGCCTCCTGGTTCGCTTCGGCGTTCTCGAGGACCTCCTCCAGGGTGACCTCGTTGTCCGCCTTCCAGACGTCGTAGTCGGTGACGCCGGCCACGGTCGCGTAGCTCAGTTCGGCCTCACGGGCGAGTTTGGCCTCCGGGATCGCCGTCATACCGACGATGTCCCAGCCCTGGTCGCGGTAAAACTCGCTTTCGGCGCGGGTGGAGTACTGTGGGCCCTCGATGCAGACGTAAGTGCCGCCCGCTTCGGTCTTCGTGTCCTCGGTGGCCTCCTCCGCCGCGGTCGCGAGGTGATCGACCATCTCGGGGCAGTAGGGGTCGGCAAAGCCCATGTGGACGACCATCCCGTCGCCGAAGAACGAGGGCTGGCGGTGTTTCGTGCGGTCGAAGATCTGATCCGGCACGACCAGCGTCCGCGGCGGCAGATCCTCGCGGAGGCTGCCGACCGCGTTGGTCGCGATCACGCGGTCGACGCCGACCGACTTGAGCGCGTAGATGTTCGCCCGGTACTGGGCGTCGGTCGGCGTGTGCTGGTGGTCCTCGCCGTGCCGGGGAAGAAAGGCGACGTCCTTACCGGCGAGTTCGCCCAGCGTGACGGCCTCACTGGGTTCGCCGTAGGGCGTCGAAACCTCCTCTTTGCGGGTGTTCTCGAGTGGCAGTGCCTCGTAGATACCGCTACCGCCGATGACGCCGATGGTCATACCCTCCCGTCGGACCGGCAGTACCGTAAACAGTCGGGTTCCCGTCACGCCCCGACCCACGGTCCGTCGACGAACGCGAAACGGCGGCAGGTTTCCTCTCGTATTCCGGCAGCGTCGCCGATCGGTTTCGATGGGGTCCGGCCATCGCATTATCTATCATTAACTTTTATGTATAAGTGGTTCGTAGCCCGTGGTACATGCACCACGCGTCGGTCGTACCTGTATCCGTATCCGTAGGCCCCTAACTCGTTTCTGACCCCTCGAACCGAACGACGACACACCGCGCGACGACCTCACCGATCCCGACCGACATGAGTACACGCAACTACCGAACCGAGACCGCAGCACCGACGAATCAACGAACCGCCTCGTCCGCCACGTCTGGGACGAAGAACGAACCCCCCAAGACGGGCTCCGATCACCAGTCGGCTCCCCGGACGTCCGCGTCCGAACTGGCTCCCCAAACCTTCTCAAAGGGAAGAACGCGTCAACTCGAGAACCTCATCGACGAGTGGAACTCGGCATTCCTGGAATCGGACGCGGACACCGGGGGTACGGATCCGGACGGACCAGGCGACGACTGATCGAACACTTCGATTGCTTTCGCATTCGGCCTCCCTCCACCCCGACGCGGAGATAGGGGAAAATGAGATCCATCGTTTGTACGGTCGATCCGCCGTTCGATACTCGTCAGTCACCATCTGAGATACCGGCTTCAGGCCACAACTGCATCAAGCAGTGATGAATGGAGTTACGATGGCCTACCGTGCGATTCGAACGCGAGATGGTGGTGACTTCTCCTCGAAAGGACTGCCTTCACGGCCAACTTCAGTTGCCGAGAGCAGTATTTCAGTCGTTGTGGATATTAGGGCCGTTCTTCAGCTATTTTCACCCATCGAACAGATCCGGCACGTGCTCCCGTACCGTATTAGTAAGCTGAATTTTCCGGCCGCGAGAAATTCGATTGGGGAGACAGTCTTTCTCTCGTTACGCTCGTTCTCTCGAGGAGGGTTCGACGGTTAGGACTGTCGTTCAAAGCGGTAGTTCACTGATCACAAAACGTCCGTTTGGTGGAGATGTCGGCAGCGCCGGCCCGGTGGTATCTCCGTCGGTGGCCGGAAAAGCACCCATGACAGACGAACATCGCATTTCCAGGCGGCGGAGTCTCAAAGGTATCGCAGCAACGGGCGCCCTCGTCGGCGGCGTCGGTTTCGGAGCAAACACAGTTAGCGCTGGTGAAAAGAAAGACGGACACGAAACCGGCGACGAAGACGGCATCACGAAGGTCGAATTTAACGAGTGTTACTCGACTACGGTTTACTTTGACGAGGAGTTCGTCACACCAGCCGCTGACGGATACGTGGAAGTCCCGATCACGGCGAAGGACGGCTCCCTCACGATCTCGTTAGCCGGTACGACGGACAACGCTATCCTGTTACCCACCGAGGGCGGGAACACCTACCTGGCGATTCCGACCCTCCGTCTGGACGAGGACTACCTCGAACTCGTCGTTCAAAACGACGACGACAGTACGCGATCGATCAAGATTCCCGTCGAAGGCAAGACGGAGGATGCGATCACGGTCCCGTACAAGCTGAAAGACGGTTCGTACTACAAGATCCCGCTCGAGGGCGGAGGATACATGAAACTCCCCGCAGTGGGGAAGAAGGCAAAGTCGATCAAGATCCCCGTCGACGACGGGATGGCGACGTTTCCCGTACACGATGACGAAGGCGGTTTCGTTCCGGCACAACTCGTCCGCAGAACAGACGACTATCTGAAGCGCATCCGGGTGCGAACCTACAACGCCACACGGGGCCGAATCGAGACCGTACAGAAAACGGTCACCGCGGACGACTTGCGGGTGTATCAAAAACCCGATGGAAGTACCGCATACGCGTGGACGTTCAACGTCTTCCAGTTCTACGATTCGCCACTCGGAGATGGAGACAAGATCCTCTCGGTGACCGCTAACGGGAAGACGTTCGACAACCCGAACGACTGCGGATCGAAACCATCGAAGGGTCACGATTACGACAAGGATGGAAAAGTCGACCTCGGGAAGGTTTCCCTGATTCCCGTCTGCGTCGATGCGGAAACGGATATGGCTCGATTCCGAGTCGAAAACGGCAACGAGAAGCCGATTACCGTGGTTTACGGGGTCGACGACACCAGTATTACGGGTCAGGTCACCGTCAAACCGAAGAGCACGACTTACTTCGAAGTTCCCGCACCGGACGGTGAAGCACTCGTCGGAATCTTCTACGACGGCGAACAGATCGACGCCGCCCGGAGTGCGACCGAAACGGCGTGCATTCCCAGGGACCGTCTCGGATTCGACGCTCGTTGCTACGACCCCGATGCGAAGAAAGCGCGGTTCTACGTGCGAAGCGGTGCCCACGCCGAGAAGACCTTCGTCTACCGGGTCGCCGAAACCGGGGAGACTGGGACGGTTACGATTCCCGACGACCTCACCAACGCCGAAGTCTTCTGGGTCACGGCACCGGACGGCGAAGCGACGGTGACGCTGTATTACGAAGGCCACCCAGTCGCGACGGCGACTGTCGATCCGAAGGAGCACTGTTAGCGGCCGACTGAGTGGGCAGTCTCGCCGGAAGTGCCGGTCCGTTTCCGACACTACCTGCGAGCAATCCATTCCAGTTCCGCGGCTCGTCGTATCGGTTTTCATACTGTCCGACTTATCGATGTCCTCGAGTCGATCCAAACGGTCTTTGATCCGGCTCCCGTAGCGCCACCCGGCCGATGACGATGCACCCGCTCCGAGCCGGACTCGGCACCCGGTGACGACGAGCCCTATGAGTGCCGAGGCCCCATTTCTGACATCAGATTTCGCGAAATGAGTTTACATCGTCCAGAAAAGTGGGGTGTTGGAGTATATTTCTGGACGACCCTATAATTATTGGCTTCTACGTTATCTGTATTTAACGTGTTACGGCCTGTTTCGAGCCATATGCGACCATAGGATGGGAATCTGACGTCAGTTCCGTTGGATCGTCGATGCATCATTGTCTGATTACTGGCTACTGATTACAACGCCGTATGCCACTTACTCACACGGCCAGCACAAAAATACTACCGGGTATGTAAGTGGAGTGTTTCTCTGATACTACGGTAACAGCCGGATAGTGACTAGTTCTCGTCCACTTTCGGCGTCAGAAAGAATCAGCAGATTTCCTCCTTGCTGCACGCCAGTCGTTTCCGTGAGTATGAGTTCGAATACGAACGAATCCCGGCCCGGTGGCGCCTTCCCTTCTATCGCTGTTTCGTCCTCTGACAGCTCAACGCCGCCGATCCCAGAATGACTCCACACCTCGACACCATCTGGTATCGTGAGATCAATGGCGATATCCTCTACATTTGAGCCAGTAGTGATCGGAAACTCCAGTACGTACAGACCGTTGTCCGGTGTAGCGATGTTTTCCTTCTCTTCATTGATCGCTGTCCGGCCAGATGAGGTACGAGCCCGGTAGCCGCATTTGAGAGAGAACGGGTATTTCCGGTGAAAGTATAGCATTGCAGGAGCAGTAAATATGCTGAGAAAGACCAGATTGACGAACAAACCGTTACCGGATCCCACAGTCAGTGCAACAACAGAAGTAAAGAAAGTAGTAAGCCACCACCAGCTTGTCTCTTTGTAATAGTGGACGAATTCTCTCAGTTCGTAATCTAACTCCTCCAAACTCGAGATTGGATCTACAACAGCAACGATCCCAACCGCGATCGCTACCAAGACAAGGTAGATAAAGACAAGTTCAAAAATTACGATAAGTTGCGAACCGAGAAGACTGTCTAGACATGCGCGGACAGAGGCCATATCTTCAAACCTCAGGAACTCAAGACATCCCGCTCAAAGAGTTGGATAACGTACTCTCGAGAGTCTTCAGTCTCAGCATCCAGTTTTAGTTCGCCACGCCGGTACCAGAAGTTCGCAGTCCATCCGTTGAACCAGTACGTCGCTTCCACCTCGTCGATTAGCGTGTTGTAGATATCGATATCGAGATCCTGAACCCCCTCTATTTCGGATGGAGAGTCTACCGATTCCAGTGCAGTCTCGATATTTTCGATACCACGGAGGTCGCTGAATTCTGGGTCTGAATGTAACGTTTCGACCGGATCATCATGATGGAGGAGGTGGATGAGTTTGCTTGCATCGTACGTGGTTTCCGGTCCGCGGAGTCGTAGAGTTTCAACGGAGTCAGCCGCTTCGATGAACCGCCAGAACGAATCCCGGGGCAGTGAAAGCGCCTCCTCTATCCGAGTGGTTGACGAAAGCTGTGTATTGAGCTCAGAAAAGACCTCATCCGAGTCAACAAGATCAGACGGCGTTTCTAGCAGGAACAGGCCAGAGGCAGCCCGGTACTGATACTCACCGGTCTGCGTGAACGAATCCCCGTTCCGACCTGAAATCTCAAATGCAAATGTACCAGTGAGCTGTAGCTGACCGTTGAATGGATATCTGTCGACCTCTGGGAACGCGGTGACCTGTTCGCGGTTGATCGACTGGATTGTGACGTTGGTCTCAGGCTGGTCACCAAGGTGCTCGGACCAGTATTTTTCAAGATCCTTGGCTTGACCCAGCCTGCTCGTGGACATGATGGTTATCCTCAGTAGGTAACGATCGTATCTTCTTGACCGTTGTTATGATGCGTCTTCTGCAGCCGCTGTTTTATAATTGTCATCTGGAGTTCCTTGGCGCTTGCGTTCGTACCGTGCTTTCACCTCCTCCGGATCGAATCGCGGACCCCAGCCTTCTTCCTCCGCATTATCCGCCATATCATCGAAGAACGACGGCGGCGGATACCGATCCTCTGGTTCAAGGTGTTCCCAGTCATCGAAGAGCGTGACCAGTTCTGAGAGGAGTCGCAGTGATACACCCATTCGTCGTAGGTCGCTCAATGTGCTCAATGGGCTGTCGCTGACTTTGACATGGACCTTTCCGCCGAACTCGATTTGAGCCTTCACCTGATGGTTCCCCATAATGAAGTTGCCCTGTATTTTGTCGATTTTCTTGCCGGAGAGGATAGGCGCGATCATGAGGACCGACCGCAGGATATTGTTCGAGTCTTTCACGTCGCCTGCACCCATGTTGTCTTTCGTTTCTGCAGATGTTGAGCCGCGGGTGATGTTGCGGACACGGAGATCGTCTGAGAGGCGTTCTTGTTCGTACTGCTTGTACAGGATCCAGAGGAAAAAATCGAAATCGAAGTTGACGGGCTCCATTTTCATATCGCCGGACAACGCTGCTATGAGATCGTCCTGTTTGCGTTGAAGCAGCTGTTTCCGCCCTTTGAATGCCATAACGTCGTTTACATAGTCCCAGTAGACGCGGACCTCGTCGTGATTGGGGAGGAAGTACATCTCCTCTTTTCCGTGTTCATCATACCCCCACTGCTCCATCCAGTCCTCGTCAACATACCGTAGTGAGTGTAGGCCTTGAGCGAAGTCCTCAGTTGCCTGGGTAAGTTCACCCATTTGCTGGAGTTTCTCGGATAGGTCCATCACCTCAAATCCGGAGTCAGGTTCGTTCGGGGAACCAGGCGAATATTTGTCGAAACTGTCCACGATCTCCTGTGGGGACATACTTCCCTCTCCGTGTACGGAGGTCTGGAACAATCCGTTAAACACTAACCACCCGGGATACTCATAATCATCCTCGATAGTAGTGACATTTGACATACCGGAAGAAGGGACAACTATATCATAAATTTTGGGTTGATGGGAACACATATTCAGAAAATAGTCTGCAGACCACCAAACTTGATGAGGGTACTGAGATAGACCTTCTGTGGCGTGATCTCCGGCCACTATGACGCTGCCGAATTGCAGTGTTACTCATCGGCTGGTGCGAACATGCTCTGTTCCACCCGATATAAACAGCAGATACGCCCCAAACCCTGTTAACTGCCTGAAATCCGTGCTTCCTCGAGATACATGCAATCCCCCGGATAGATAGGTCTGCCATCGTACTCGACCAGTAAGTTTTCCAAGTCATCAATCGCTTCCGCCGCCTCATCGAGCACCGCCGCAGCCTCCTCCGTGTGATAGTATGGATAGTCCTCTTCCAGTTGATCCACAACCTGTTGGACCAGATCAATCACGTCTTCCTTCACTGCGGATTGGTGTTCTCGCAGTGCCTCTCGGTTACCTGACTTGTGTACCACTGAATACGCTGCTCTACTGCTGTTCCCGCCAATATCGGCACGTATCCAGAGCCGTGGTTCATCTGGATGCAAGCCGGTAGTCCCTGCTTCCAATTGGGACTGTATACGTCCCCGAAGCTCGGCGAAGTCCTCGTATTTTCCACGTTCGTATGCCACGAGAAACTCGAACATCCACCGGCCAAAGTAGTCTGCTGGCTCGATCGTGAACATCGCTTCATCACGAACAATCCCCTCCTCAAATGATCGTACGAACTTGTCTCTCATTGAGACAAACCGGCCGTGTAACTGGTCTATCTCGTTCTTCTTTTTTCGGAGATTGGGAGCATGGTTCTGGAGTAGATCCTCTAGATAACGGTCACCCTGTAGATGGTGTGGGATGACCTGAAACGGTTCGTCATCGGGAAATGCCATACTGTACGATCCAGTAGGTGCGGTTTCAAACGAGGCGTCCTTAACTGCAGGAAGGTTCCGCTGCGGCTGATCAATTGGGTTACTTGCGGTTTTCTTATCTGGGTTTCCATGCCAGAGTCGTACTCGGTCCCGCAGGGTCTCTGTATGCTGCTGGCGTGCTTCCCGGTTCAGCTCTTGTGTGAGCAGATCTCGTTGTGACTCGAGAAGGAGTGTTTGCCGGAAATAGAGGATGACCAGTGCAACAGTGAGAAGCGCTGAAACCGTCAAATCAACCGCAGTCAACCCTGTCGACCCAAAGTATTGATACGCCGCTGCACTGATTCCGAGAACAACGACGGCCGCACCCAGCAAATAGAGAAAAATCCGGATCTGCGTATTCCACCTGCCGATATCCACCATGCTGCAGCGTAACTAGCAGAGGCTGAAAAGTCTACCTTCTATGACTTTATGTACTTCTCCTTCGAGTCGTACCGGCCACAGTACGTGATCGTGTTGCCGCGCTGCCGGACGCTCATCGGTGGCGTTGCGATCTCTTCCGGGATGTTCTCGCTTTCCTCGATTACAGCGGCGTAGGCCCTATTCAGCACTACCCCCGTTGCCAGCTCCCGATCTGAGTTCTTTGAGTATATCTATCATCGCATCAACCTCCTCCATAACCTTCCCTCTGTGATGTGGCGCGTTGATTTTAGATTCGTACTTGTGGGCCTCCCAAAGGGCCGTATTCAGCGAGGAATGTACGTCTAACAGTCTATCCACTAAGCGCTCATCCATTGTCCTCACCTATTCGCCATATGCTAAGGGAACAACCCGATCTTCCGCATTTGCCTGGAATACCGCGTGGGCGAAGCCCATGGGTGTTTCAGATCGGTTCCGGTTCCGGTCCTCTGACGGCGGCATCTTGTGAATCCGGTCGTCATATTCCTCTACTGCATCTGTGGGGGGCATCACGAAATCGTCTGATGTCCACAGGCAGGTTTTTTTGCTGTACGCCTCGTCCTGATCTGTGTATCCAGCGTACTGATACGGATGGAACGTGTAGTCCGGTTCCTGCCAGTATGTTGAAAGCGTGGAAACCGGGTTCTCAATCATCCATGGAGCATCGGCCCACTCGCAGGTTTTCCGGGCCTGTTCTACCAGCTCTATTGCGTCCGCCAGTCCGGTCAATCCCTTCTGTTTGAACCATCGTGCACCACTGACCGCGAGATTGGTGCATGGCGGGAATGCGAACACGATCTCGTATTCTGTCCGTGGCGGCAGATATGCACGGATGTCTGTCCCCACCGTTATTATTTCTCCTCCGCCTTCGACACTCTGTGTTTCTCGTCCGTCGTGCTGTGTGTCGACGCAGATGCACCGGTATCCGGCGTTGGCCCAAGGACGGACCATGTTTGTGCTGTGGTCGAACAGGCTTAGTACGGTTTTCCGCTTTATTTTAATCTTCTCACAGTCCCCGTCCATTCTTGGACGAGTTTTGCAGGTGTTTACTGATATTGTCAACGTGGCGTACTATGTTCATGGCTATTCACCAGCCTCCCGGGTATCCTCCTCTGTGTCGTCACACCAGCATACCCTGTCGTATCCGAGTTCCTTACACAGATTGCACTTCTCACTCATCGTTTTCACCATCGTTCGCTCCGAACTCTTCTAGCCGCTTCTTCGCCTGCTCTCCTTTTTGGACCTGAACCTTCAGATCAAGACGCTTGTGCCACTCCTGAACATCAACCGCATCGTCATCCGACAACTCATATGCGCGATGGTCGATGTAGAACCACTCATCCTCTTTGTGGTCAGCACAGACACGTACAGAGGCAAGGACTTCGTTCGCCAGTATCTTCCCGTACAGCTTGTAGTATTCCACGAGATCGTCATAGTCTTCGACCTCTTGGCCTTGCCGCCAGTTCCAGTACGCGAATAGATAGCCGGAGTCCGATTTCAGCGTCCGGTTCAGTTGTTCGGCCACAGCCACTCGTTCTTCTTCATCGCCGTAATCTACAGCGATCATCAAATTCTTCATCCGCTGATTGTCCTCCTGTTTCAGTTTGTCCTGTGGGTATCCGTACACCCACATCTGTGGCCCTTGACTCACTCGTTATCACCGTCTTTCTCAGCGAACTCTCTGTTGGCCTTGCGTAGTTTATCCTCGAACTGGCCGAGCAAAATACTGTCATCCTCTGCCGTCAGCACCCCGCACTTCTCTTTTCGTTCTTCCTTCAAACGATCCAGCAGGGCGCGAACCTCGTCTAAGACCTTGTCAGCCCACTCCCGATCATGGTCCTTCATCTCCTCCGATAATTCCGCGTACGGTATCCACAGAGACTCCCATCTCTTCAGGCGGTCATCACTTAGGTCTTCTTCCGCAGCAAGGTGTTGGCTCCATTCCATCCACTGCCGGTGTTCAAGCGCAGCTAGTCGTTCACGTAGCGTTTGTTCCTTACTCACCGTTACCACCTCTCTCGTGGCGATCGGGGAGCAGTTCTACGCGGAACTGCTTTCCGCGGAACCGCTTAGGCAGGAGGATGTGGGCGCTGTTGCCGCAGGCTTTGGCCCCCAGTGTTTCACGCCACTCCTCTGATTCGTCTACCAACTCAGCTCGGAATGGTTTGCCGTGGAACCGTTTCGGCACCCGGATGTGAGCGCTGTTCCCGCACGGGTCTGCATCCCGGGTTTCCACCCACTGCTCCGTCGCCATGAGTACATACTATGTAAGAACATTTAAATTTATGATGGCTGATTTTATGTATTCATCTAATACTGACATTCAGAAAATACCCCAACTAGACTTCAAGGAAAGGCCGGTGAAGATATGAATCGATGACGTGGAAAGTAATCATCCAAGGCGATCAGGAGGACTTACGCCTGTTGGAAAGGACATTTAACGACGATCCGAAGATCATTCACGATGAAGCGGAAAATCGATTTTATCTCAAATCGAGGGCCTTTGAGGATCTAACCACTGCATCAGAAGTATGGAGCCAAGCTCAAAACATAGTAAAAACACTCTGTGGTATTCTTGAACTAAACCATGGACTATTTGAAGATATCACGACAGGTGCCGTCTATGAAGTGGATAACGGAAAAAGCGTCACAATTAAAACAGATACTGTCCAGATGCATGGTGCGCCTGAGTTGCGGGAGGAACTAGGACTCCCAGAGCCAGACGTGTTTGATGAAGAGATACTGCTGGCACTGAAAAGCGATGATGACGCTGTACAAGAACTGTTGCTGTTGTGGGAACGCGGAGACAGCTGGGCAAATCTATATAAAATTCTCGAATTCATCGAAGAAGAACTAAGCGAGGACGTTGACGAAGCAGGATGGATCTCAAGCAGTAATCGGAAGAACTTCCGACGGACAGCTAACGACAAGAAAATCATCGGATTGGATGCGCGTCATGCCAGCACGGAGGGGCGGAGTTCCCCGACTCAACCGATGTCGCACTCTGACGCAAGATCACTGATTCACAGCGTCTCAATAAAATGGCTAGAGCAAAAGAGTAATGAGGGCGACAGTTAACTGCTTTCCACGTAAGGTGTAGACGAATTACACTCCTAATGCCGTTAACTGCTTCCGGCGAATGTTCCTCAACCTCCTTAGTTAATTCAGAGTATCTGATTCGAGGATCGACAGGAATGAGAAAGGGATTATGTCCCTATATAGTAACTGCAAATGACGGTAATCCTAAGGAACGGATCACACGAGTATCACTTGCAATCGGCATCTCCCTATCTGCCGTATCATAATAGCCAAGAGATTCAATAACCGTTCGACCGACCGAGTTAGGGTCGGCCACGTAAAAGTGGTCATCTGGCATATGATTCCACCAAATCTCTACAAGATTCGTTGCTATATTCTGCTCACGGTAGGTTGGTCGAACATAGACCTGCCGAAGCATCGCAATCTCCTCTTCGTCTGGTGACCGGTTCCAAGCTGCATACCCGGAGACTTGACTTTCACCAATGACAACCCCTGACATAACGTCTGATTCGTATCCAGTTATTGTCCTGCTTTCATCGTCCGCGTCCTGCCCAAGTACATACAGTGCAACATCTATCCAAGAAAAGTTACTTTCTTCAGGTGATACTAATCCTACTAAATTCCCATCCGTTTCCCAAACTAAAGAATCAGGAACCTTTTCTCTAAGCCAATTTATATTAAAGAAGTCTTCACGATCGGCCTTTTCACCATCAAATGTGACGGCATGAATGTGGTTACAAACCCTACAACTCTCAATCTTGGCTGGTATCTCATCTGAGGGTCTTTCGACCCGGGCATCATGGCTACATTTGATATTATCACAAAGATCCACTTCGTCTTCCCCAACCTCTGTGTATTCATCAGGAAGATCGGAATAATAGTTATCTCTGATCTCATCCTTCAAGCGATAATAAAGATCAAGTTCTGAATCAATATCTTCACCTACGAGGATAACACTAGTATCAATATAATTTTCTACATCATGAAACACATGATTGGATCGAGCAGTTTGTTCAATCATATTCCATCTATCATCAGATTTGTTATAGATTACAAGACGTGTCTTGCCCGAACTATACCAAAGAAACGCGATTACAGCAACTGGGCTTCCACTCATATCTGCAGTATATATGGGTAAGAAAGCTTCAGTAGCGTCATGTTTAGCTAAACTTATGAAGCTTGATACTTCTTTGGGAGAAGGAAGATCCAGTTCCATATTTCTCACATAGAATTTGACCGGTTAATAGCTACTGATAAATTAGTCCAACATCATTAGTTACTGTCGACTAACCTCTACCCCCATCCGGGTTCGTACCAAACTTTGTCCTTCCCGGCCATGACGTACAATCCGCTCCCAATCTCTTTTTGCACCCGGTTATCCAGTACGCCACATTCCACGACCTCCTGCAAAAATTAGCTTCCGCTGCTTGTGTCTATTCGGTGTCTATTCGCCACGATCACAGTGGACCGTCACATTCGTAGCGGCTCACCAGACCTATAGGTAAACACTACACTCATGTTAACTGATGTCAGATTCTGCTCTCGGAGTGCCGAGGCCATCGATTTCCGCGTACAGCACCCCGTTCTTCCAGGAATACCATCGCGCTCGAGTTCGAGCGGGGCGGCTACGGTCGGTCGGGGAACAGTGCGAGGTAGCTGATAATAACTCGGCTCTCGAGTCCGCCGCCAACGCACTCGAGAGCACCCCGATGGTCCGATGAACGCGCCCGTTCGGACGAGATCGACGAAGCCCACGGTCGGTTCCGCAAGACTCGGCCAGTTGGACATCAGGTTCGGGGGGAAGACGACGAGTTCGATGACGAGGATGATCACCCAGACGAGTGCGAACAACCCGCCCTCGCCAGAAGGAAGACGAGAAAGACCGTGACACAGCGGTTGCACGGTCGACCTCTCTATGTCCTGGCGGATCGGAACGGACTCGAGTGACGAATCGTGCTACTGGTGTGATTCACAGGTCGGGGTAACGTCCTCGCGATCAGCCGGTCTCGAGAAACGCGATCGGATGGGTTACATGAAGCGCGACCAGACCGAGTTTCGCTCGACGTCGCGCAGAAGCGAGCGCATCTCCTCGAGATTGACCTCGACCTCGTCGGAAGCGGGCGACTCGGCTCGCACCTCCGATCGCCGGTCACTCCGCCGATCCGTCTCGAGGTAGGGCTCTAGCTCGAGGTCGTCGACCGTCTCCGGGGCGGAGATCGACGCGATAAGTCGCAGGATCGACCTGTTCACCTCTTTCATCGCTCGCCGCATCTCCCGGAGATCCGCCAGGCGTCGCCTGGTCTCCGCGGGGAGGTCGTCTTCGGAGACTGTCGCGCCTGGTTCGACGTCGAGGTCGGAGGGGTCGATGACGATGTGGACGTTCCCGACGTCGTCGAAGTGAATCCGCTCCCGGTGCTGGCGCAGCCGGTTGATCCGGTCGATCGCATCGTACAACTCGAAAAGCGAACGGCGGATTTCGGGGGAGAGCCGGAGGAACATTCCAGTATGTTTCAACTGATCGAACGCGGAGGTCGAGAGGGAACTCGGAAAGGAGACGACGTACCGGATCTCCATTCTGGTTCCGGGCGGGACCTCGATCGGCAGGTCCACCTGCTGGCGCTGTAAGTCGCCGGTGAGGAGTTCGGCGAGGGCCTGGACCCGTTCGGCGTTTTGCTCGAGTTCCGTCTGCATCGCCCGGAGTGACTGGATCTCCTGCCACTGGTTTCGCAGGTAGAACGTGAGGAAGACGGCGAACAGCGCGGTGATGCCTCCGGCGAGAATCGAGAGCAGGGCACCCGTCTCTACCATGTCCTAGACAATCGGGGCCGACGCACAAATGCTTGCGACCGAGACTGATGGCTCGTAGAGGCAAGTACATGGCGGTCGAGGTACACTCTAGCATATGGTCACGGAACGATATCGCTTCGAGTGTCGTGACGTCGCAGATTGCGACGTGGTCGTCTACAGTGAGTTCGAAGAGTCCATCTACGAGGCCGCACGCTCTCACCTGCAAAACGTACACGGGCGGGACGTCTCCGACGAAGAAATCGCGCCGTACATAGAGGAACTCTGAAAGAGGGCAGTCGCTCGCCGACCCGGGAATCTCCGTTTTTTGGCCACAAAACTGAGTGAGCGACCACTAATATAACCCATAGGGACAAATACTGGGATTGTATTTCGAATACGCAATACGTATTTAATACTGTGTGTGGCCTATTATCATTCGAGGGAGTGACAATGACTACAGACGAAATGCACCACGCCGTAGCGACGCGAAACGGGGAGATCGAACACGGTCTCGACGCTGGCGAATATCTCGAGTTCATCGACTGGCTCGAGGCCAATCCGGAGGAGGGAACGGTCGAGTTCCGGGCCTCCGGCGTCACCGAGGAGGTCGCCAACCGGACGACCGCGACCATCGGCGACTGGGTGCTCGGGGGCGAGGAGATGGGGGAAGACCGCGAACACGTCTTCGAACTCGGCCTTCCGCCGGAACTCGAGGAGGCCATGGCGTACGTCGAGCCGACCGACAGGTACGAAGCCATCGAGGTCGCGCTCGCGGGACTCACTGCCTGTATCAACGGGACGATTGTCTACAACGCGATCCGCGAGGGCATCGACGTCGAGGAGGTCACGACGACCGTTCGCGCGCCCGTGGACCTCCGAGTACTGTTCGGAATCCACGACGCCGAGAGGGCCCACGACATGTTCGGCGAACTCGAGATGGACGTGAAAGTGACCGGCGACCTGACTGCGGAGGAACGATCGATGGTCCGTGGGTTCCCGGCGCGTTCGCCCGTCTTCAACCTCGTGACCCTCGAACACCCGATCAGGCCGAACACCGAGATTCAGTCGACGGCCTGATCCACTCGGCTACGTACTTTTTGTACCCGAACCGACGGTTTAGTTCGGATTCAGCGAACGATCTCCGTGATCGCCGTCGCTGTAAAGGCAATAGCTCTTTCATCCACTCGCCTTCGTGTTGACGGTAGTCGGGCGATCAAAACGGGCCGAAAACGGCTCGACACGCGAAAACGGGTAATTCTGACACCGTTAGTGGTCCTGTTCGGAGTAGCGAACGACGACGTCCGCCCGCTCGGAGTCGACGAGCGGACCGGTCGGGAGATGGAGTGCCGACGCTGCGCGAACGCTCTCTCGCTGCTGAAGCGCGTCGGCGATCGCCGGTGGATCGGTCCCGACCGGATGGCTGACGGTCACCACGACACGATCGGGTTGCCGGAAGGGAACCGGATCGGTGTACTCGACCCTCACGTCGACGAGTTCGAGTCCCTCGTACTCGGCCGACTCGAGAACGGACGCGACGTCCTCGTTGACCCGTTCTTCGTACGCTCCAGTTCGGTAGGTGTCGTACGATACGGCACCGAGAAAGCTCGAGAGCAGGAGTATCGCGACGACGAGCGCGACGGTTCGTCTCCTGGTGGCGACGCGGGCCTCGTCCTCGCCGAACCAGTTCTCCGGGCGATAGCCCTTGTACCAGAGGACGGCGAGGCTGGTGACGTTGATCGCGAGGATGTTGACGAGGACGAGGACGCCCGCAGCGAGGGCCATCTCCGGGTTGGCCCAGGCGATTCCGATACCGACGACGCCCAGCGGCGGAACGAGGGCCGCCGCGATCATCACGCCGACGAGCGCGGCGGAGGTGCCCGCGGTGAGGGTCCACGCCCCCGCGACGCCGGCACCGATCGCGATGACGAGCGAGAGGAGATCGGGACGGATGCGGCCTTCGATCTCCGAGATCGCGAGGAGATCGATCATCGGCGGGACGAGGCCGGTCGTTCGAACGACGATCGCGAAGACGGCAGCGGTGATAGCACCGACGCCGAGGCCGATCGCTTGGAGTTTGATCCCCCGACGGAACAGCGGGTGATCGTTGATGACCGTCCCGACGCTCGCGCCGAGGGCGGGGCCGATCAGCGGAGCGATCACCATCGAGCCGACGACGACCGCCGGGGAATCGAGCAGGAGGCCGGCGGTCGCGACGACGACGCTCATGATCGTCATGACGAGGTACGTGCTGAATCGGGGCGTGAGGTCCTTCGCTCGGGCCTGCATCTCCTCGCGGGAGATGCGGGGCGTGTTCTGGGCGTAGCGCTGCTCGAGGTCGTCGAACTGTTCGGAGATGACGGTCTCCGCATCGACGATCACCGTGTACGAGTCCTCGTCGATCCCCGTGTCTCGAATCGCGTCGAGGACGGACTCGACCGCGGGCGTCGGGAGGGGAAAGGTGATGATCACCGACGGCTCTTCGCGGCCCTCCTCCTCGATGAGCGTGTAGTCGATGTTCTCGTCCTCGAGTACCGCCTCCACGGCGTCACGCTTTTCCCTGGGGATCAGAATTTCCACGAGCCGCATAGCGTCGTATCCACGATCGTGCGGAAAAACGTTCGTTCCGTACCGTGGTACCGCGGTACCGCGGTACCGTGGTCCGCTACCGGCGAGGAGCGGCCCACTCGAGCGGCTCCGGAGCCGAAATCGGCTCCGAAGTCGGGAGGATCCGGAGATAGGTCGTCTACGACTCGAGGCTCTCCGACGGAACCGAGAAGCCACGCGGCCGTCCGCTGGAACAGGGTGGGAGAGACGCGGTGGTGATCGTTTCGCCGACGGCGTGACGGCGGATCGCTACGCAACTATTCGCGGTTCTGCCACTCCCGTTTCCGTCGCTGGTACGTCTCGTCTTCTTTCACCCGGTCGAGGTACTCGCGGTACACCTGTGCTATCTCGAACTTTTCCTCGTCGTACCACTGCTGGGGCTCGCGCTCGACGCGATTGCCGTCCTCGTCCACCTCGTATTTCTGCCCTCCCGGGTACTTGGCGTACCTGAGCGAACGAGTCCATCCCATCTGCAAGTACTTCCGTGCGAGATCCATCCCGGGAAACTCGTCCGCCCGCTTGTACTCCTCGAACTTTCTGTAAACGTCCGCGGCGGCCTCCTCGGCCCCCTCGAGGTTCTCGATCGACCAGAGCGGCAACAGTTCGTCCTTGTACGGCTGTATCTTGAAGACGCCCTGCTCGCCGCGCCCGATCTCGTACTCCTCGGGGGACTCACGGAAGTCGACGTCGTATTCGGGATCGTCGCTCACCGGTGATCACTCGAATCGGCTCCTACGGCCTCGGACCACATCGGTCTTACTCGGACCCCCGTCCCGCAGCACCGGGTGGGCCGTCCCGTCTCGTACTGAAGCGGGCAATCGCCGCGCGGCCACCGGAGTACGGTACAGTTCGCGAGTACGGCACAGCGGCGGCCAGTAGGATGGGCTGTCCCGTCCGACACCGAACGCCTGGACGGCAGTAAAAGCGGGGAACGGCGGGACGGCACGGCCCCTTACCCCCATGATTTTTTGTAAAAATAGAGCATAGGTAGTGGCTATGCCCACCGACGTTTCAAACGACGAACACCATGGTCGGTCGAGACGGACCGTCCTGCTCGCGACCGGTGCGATAGGGACGGCGGCCCTTGCCGGCTGTGCCGGCGGCGGGGGTGACGACGACGAGCGGCCGGTCACTCACGGGCGGGTGGGGACCGGGGACGTCGAGTTCGACCACTGGACGAGCGCGTTCTACAGCCCCGACGAGGACGAGAGTCTCCAGCCCGAAGCCGCGTCGGCGATGCGGGCCCGCTTCGAGGAGTGGGCCGAAGAGAACCCGGAGTACCGGGCGAACCTGGTCTACCAGGCCGACCTCGACCAGTGGGAGTCCCAACTCGTCACCCGGGCCAGCAACGGGGAGGCACCGGCGTCGTCGACCCTCGACTCCGTCTGGGTGCCCGACAACAGGGAGTACCTGCAGCCGCTGAACGACTACGTCGACGACATCGACGACTTCTTTCCGTTCGTGCGAGAGACCGCGATGGAGGGAGACGACCTCCTCGCCGCCTGGTTCTACACGGGGCTCCGATGTCTCTACTACCGGACCGACCTGGTCGAGGAGTACGGCGACGGCGACCCGCCGCGGACCTGGGACGACCTGCTCGAGGTCGGCGGGGCGATCGCCGACGGGGAGGGGGTAGCCGGGTTCACGATCCAGATGAGCGCGCTTGACACGTTGCCCTTCTTCTGGGGACAGGGCGGCGAACTGGTCGACGACGACGGCATGCCGGTGCTCGGGGACGAGGACAACTACGACGCGCTCCTGTCGACGTTCGAGTTCTTCGCGGACCTCGTCGAAGCGGGCGTGACCCCACAGCGCGTCGGGACGCTCGACGATCCCGCACAGGTCGGCGAGGAGGCGGCGAACGGCCAGTCCGCGATGTTCATCGGCAGCAACTCGCGCTACCAGATCAGCATCGAGCCCAACGACGACGACCCCGAGCGGTGGGACGTCGCGGAGATCCCGATGCGCGAGGCCGACCAGTTCGCGACCGGCGTCGGCGGCTGGACGGAGGGGGTGTACGCCGAGGACGGCGACGTCGCCGAGGCCGCCAAGTCGTTCGCCGCCAAGGCGGTCGAACCGGAGACGATGGGCCGGTACTGCGAGGCAGGCTCCCAGCTTCCGACCCGTGAGTCGGTGTTCGACGACGACGAGATCTACAGCAGCGACACGTTCAGGTTCCAGGACCAGTTCCGCGAGTTCCTGCGGAACGGCGTCGCCCGTCCGAGCGCCCCCATATACTCCGAGGCCATCGCGGAGGAGTGGGTAACGGCGAAAGAGCGGGTGTTCACACAGCAGTCGTCGCCCGAGGAAGCGGTCGGGACGATGCTCGACAACATCGCCGACTCGTACGACGGCGACGTCGAATATGACGACTGAGCCACCGGCAGCCGAACGCTCGCTCTGGGCGCGTCTCCGCCGGACCGTCGGCGACGGGACGGTCGCCGACTTCGTCGACAGAGGCGTCTCGCATCCGCTTTTCTGGCTGCTACCGGCCCTCCTGTTCATCGGCGTCTTCCAGCTGTATCCGATGGTCGAGGTCTTCCGGATGAGCCTCACCGACACGAGTCTCATAAGCTCCCAGGAGTCGTACGTGTGGCTGGAGAACTACCGTCGGCTGCTCGGCAGCGAGCGGTTCTACTCGACGCTCAGGGTGACCGCGATCTATTCGGTCGGGAGCATCGTCCTCCAACTCGGCCTGGGGCTCGGCCTGGCACTGGCCATCGATTACGGCGTCAGGCGCGGCCTCCGCGGCCCGCTTTTGACCCGTGTCGTGGTGCTCAGCGCCTGGGTCGTCCCGGGTATCATCATCGGGCTCGTCTGGCGGATCATGCTGCTCGAGACCGACGTCGGGGTCGTCAACAACGCGCTCGGCCGGTTGGGGTTCGAGGTCGTGCCGTTCCTCTCCGACGCGGGGATGGCGGTGGTCTCGGTCATCGCCGCCGGGGCCTGGCGCGGGACCGCGTTCTCGATGATCATGTTCTATGCCGGCCTGAAGCGGGTGCCGGAGGACCTGTACCGGGCCGCGAAGGTCGACGGGGCGGGACCGGTCGCACGGTTCCGCTACGTCACGCTGCCGCAACTCAAGCCGGTCGTGTTCGTCGTTACGATTCTCGTGACGATCTACTCGTTGAACTCCTTCGACCTCATCTTCGCGCTGACCAACGGCGGCCCCGGGCGGGCGACGGAAGTCATCGCGCTGGCGATGTACAAATCGGCGTTCGAGAGTTACCAGATGGGGATGGCCGCGGCGACGGCGGTGGTCCTGCTTGTGGTGACGCTGACCGTCACGGCCGTCTACTTCCGCGTATTCGACATCAGCGAGGAGATCTAGATGGGGGGAAACACCGACACTACGGTCGGGAGGCTTCGGTCGGGGGTTTCCTGGTCGCGTCTCCGCCGGTACTGCTACGACGGGATCACCTACCTGGTGTACGCCCTGGCGATCGGTTTCTTCCTGTTTCCGGTCCTGTGGGTGCTCTCGCTCAGCCTCCGGACCGAGGGCGCTGTGTACACCTCGCTGGAACTGATCCCAGCCGAGCCGTCGCTGGATTCGTACCGGGAAGTACTCGACAGCGGCATCCTCCGCTGGCTGTGGAACACGCTGTTCGTGACCGTTCTCACGGTCGCCGGCATCATCGTCGTGACGACGCCGGCGGCGTACGCGTTCTCGCGGTTCGAGTTCCGCGGTCGGCGCTCGCTACTGCTGGCCGTCCTCGGCTTTCAGATGATCTCGCCGATCGTGATCGTGCTCCCGCTGTACGACATCATGCGAACGCTGGGGCTGACCGAGAGCCACGCGGGGCTCGTGTTGCTGTACATCGGGCTCCAGATCCCGTTCTCGCTGTGGCTGCTGAAAGGCTACTTCGATACGATCCCGACGGAACTGGACAAGGCGGCCCGAATCGACGGCTGCAACCGGCTCCAGACGCTCCGGTACGTGCTGTTGCGGCCGGTCATGCCCGGCATCGCCGTGGTCGCGATCTTCAATTTCGTGCTGACGTGGTCGGAGTTCGTGATGGCGTACACGATGCTCAGCCCCGGCGGAGAGGACCTCTATACCCTCTCGATGGGGATCTACGTGTTCGACAACCAGTTGGCCACCCAGTGGACCAACGTCGCCGCCGCGGCCGTCGTCGGCATCGTCCCGATCATCGCGTTCTTCGTCGCGTTGCAGCGGTACTTCGTTCGCGGACTCACCGAGGGGGCGGTCAAAGGATAACCCATGGCACGACTCGAGATCGACGGACTGCGGAAGACGTTCGGGCGCGGCGAGGACCGGATCGAGGCCGTCTCGGACCTCTCGCTGTCGGCCGCCGACGGGGAGTTTCTCGTGCTCGTCGGTCCCTCCGGGTGCGGGAAATCGACGACGCTGAACTGCGTCGCCGGCCTCGAATCGGTCACGGACGGCGAGATCCGCATCGACGGGGAGGTGGTCAACGACCGGCGGCCGGAGGATCGCGACATCGCGATGGTGTTCCAGAACTACGCGCTGTATCCCCACATGACCGCCGCCGAGAACATGGCCTTCGGCCTCAAGATGACGACCGGCCTCTCGGCGGCGGAGCGCCGCGACAGGGTGGAATCCACCGCCGAGTTGCTGGACATCGGCGAGTTGCTCGAGAAAAAACCCAGGTCGCTTTCCGGCGGACAGAAACAGCGGGTGGCGCTCGGCAGAGCGATCGTCCGGGACCCCGCGGTGTTCCTGATGGACGAACCGCTCAGCAACCTCGACGCCTCGCTTCGCTCGACGATGCGGACCGAGATCCAGCAACTCCAGGACGACCTCGGGGTCACGACGGTCTACGTCACCCACGACCAGACCGAGGCGATGACGATGGCCGACCGGATCGCGATCCTGCGGGAGGGGGAACTCCAGCAGATCGGGGAGCCGCTGGACTGCTACTACCGGCCGAAAAACGAGTTCGTCGCCGGGTTCATCGGCGAGCCCGCGATGAACACGGTACGGGTCACCCGCAGGGGAGACACCCTCGTCGGTGACGCGCTCGAGTATCCCGTCCCGCGGAGGGCCGACGGGCTCCCGTCCGGCGAACCGTTCACGCTCGGCATCAGGCCGGAGGCGATCGAGATCGTCGAGGCCGGGACCGGCGCTGCCACGGGAACCGTCGAGGTGGTCGAGCCGCTGGGCGAGACGTCACACGCGTATCTGACCGTCGCCGACGCCACGGTGACCGTGACGACCGACGGCCCCGGTGCGGTCGAGGAAGGCGAACGGGTCGGCATCGACTTCCCGGCACAGCGGGTCCACCTCTTCGACCCAGACACGGGTGCCGCAGTCGCCCGTCGGGAGAGTCTACCGGGCGAGGTGACCGAGGAGTATCCGGCCAGCCGCCACGACTGACCGTCCCGGCCCACCAGCCCGCTTCGTGGGCAGGTCATCTCCCGCCGGTGATGAACACGAAGTGCGACGGATGGTCGCGTTCGTGATCACGTGCGGCGGCGTACCCCTCGCGGTCCTCCTCGAAGGTCCGCTCGAAGCCGCAACTGTCACACTCGAGTTCGAGCGTCATCGTGTACTGTTGCTTTCCGAACGATTGTAATTCGTGAGGCCGGAGTGTGACGACTCACTCCTCGGAGGCGCTCGAGTTCCGAGTTCCGGGGCTCTCGAGGGGGTCCGCGAACCCACAACGACGCAGCGTCCGTTCGAGCACCCTCTCGACCTCCTCGAGACAGGAGCCGTCGACGCGGCGCTGCCAGCTCGCGTAGGGGCCGAGCCGTTCGATTCGGGGGATCATCCGGCACAGTTGCAGGACCTTGTGCGCCCGTATCCGCCGGACGGCCGACGGGGGAACCCCGTAGGCCGCTCTCAGCTCCGAGAGGATCGTCTCCTCCGGCACGGACAGTAACGGACTGAAGAGCTGGAGCGTCCACAGTTCCGCCTTCGCGACGTCGAAGTAGGCGTCGGCGACGGTGGCCGTCTCCCAGTCGACGAGGGTACACTCCCTCGCGTCCGACGAGAACCGGACGTTGTCGATCGTCACGTCGCCGTGAACGACGCCCCGATCGGCCGACGTCTCCCGTAGGACGGCCGCGACGTCGGGGAGCAACTCGACCAGCGGTCGACGGTCCGACGGACGCAGTTCACACAGCGTCTCGAACGTCGCCGCCGGCGGCCGGCTCTCGGGGAGCGGGTGGGCGTTCCCCGACGGTTCCCACTCGGCACGCGGCTCGATGTCCGTGTGTATCCGGGCGAGCGTCTCGCCGAGCGTCCTCGCCGCCGTGGTCTCCCACCGGGCGGTGCCCCACCGCTCGGTGGCCTCGACGCGGTCGAACAGGAGGAACGGATACGCGTCCACGACGCCGGATCCGCACAGGGCGGGGACGAAGTCGAACTCCTGGAGCGAGCCGACGACGGCCGCCTCGTGTTCTACCCGTGCTCGTTCCTCCTCGGTATCCCCGGCGACCTTCAGTACGTACTGGTCCCCCGCCTCGTCGACGACCTCGAACTCTCGGTGGATGTCGCCCTCGGGGACGCGCCCCGTGACCTCGTAGGCGCTGAGTTCCGTTTCCACGATCGCGGAGACGACAGCCGGAAGTTCCACGCCCCCCGCTACCACGGGGGCCTACTATAATGGTTTCTCCGTGCTCAGTTCCGGGTTCGGCCGCGAGCGCGTAGCCGCATATGCTCGTGATTACGGTCAGTAGTAGGCCGTTAGTAAATGCCGTGTCGGCCGATCGATCGGTATGCGACTCGTTCGCGTTTTCGTTCCCGCCGACGATCACGACGCGGTGCGAGAGACCCTCTCGGAGATGGAGGTGGCGTACGTCTTCACCGATGCGGACGATCATCGGGACGGGAGTCTGGCGGAGGTTCCCGTCCCGGCCGGCGCCGTGGACACGGTCCTCGAGCGGCTGTACGACGCGGGACTCGACGAGGACACGTACACCGTCGTCACCGAGGTGGACCGGGCTACCGTCCCGAACGTCGACGAGTTAACGGACCGGTACGTCGAGGGGCCGAAAGGCGAGCGGGGCGCCTCCCACGCCGAGATCCGCGAGCGCGCGGAGGACCTGACGCCCGATACCGCCACGTACCTCGCGTTCGCGATCGCGTCGGCGATCGTCGCGGTCGGGGGCCTCCTGCTCGACTCCGCCATCGTCATCGTCGGCGCGATGGTGGTCGCACCCTTTGCGGGATCGACGCTCTCCGCGAGCGCCGGTGCCGTCATCAGCGACCGCGGGATGGTCGTCGACAGCGCCACGTCGCAGGTGACGGGGCTCGTCGTCGCGTACGTCGGCGCGGTCGTGATGAGCGTGTTCCTACAGCAGACCGGGTTCGTTCAACCGACGCTGGACGTCGGTCGCGTCGGGCAGGTGGGTGCGTTCGCCACGCCGAACCTCCTGACGCTCGTCATCGCCATCGCGGCCGGGTTCGCCGGCGCGCTCGCGCTCGCGACTGACCTCCCCGTCTCCCTGGCCGGCGTCGCCATCGCGGCGGCCATCGTCCCCGCCGCCGCTGCGGCCGGCATCGGGACGGCCTGGGGCGAACCGCTCCTCGTCGCCGGTGGCGTCGTCCTGCTCCTGATGAACATCGTCTTCATCAACCTCACCGCGTACCTCACGCTGATCGCGCTCGGCTACCGCTCGTCGGTCATCCGTAACGTTCGCGACAACGCCGCGGTCTCGCTCCGTACGGGCGCGTACGCCCTCATCGTCCTCCTGTTCCTGGTCGTCGTGGCGTTGACCGTCCTCGGGACGTACCAGCACCTCGTCTTCGAACAGCGCGTGAACGACGAAGTGCAGGACGTACTCGAGGAGCCCGAGTACGGTACGCTTGAACTCGTCGGCGTCGAGACCGAGTACAACGACGGGAGCGCGTTCAGCGACGAGGTCGCGGTGACGGTGACCGTGGGGCGCACGAGCGGCCTCGAGCACGAGGAACTGGCGGCGGATCTGCGGACCGAGATCGATGCCCGGACGAACCGGGCCGTCCACGTGGACGTTCGGTTCGTTGACTACCAGCGCTCGGGGCCCATCGACTCCGACGACGGGCAAAGCGCGTGGTGGCCGATCGACGAGTGGCTGCCCGGCGCGGCGAGGAATTCAGTCGCGCAGCCGACGCCACAGGCTGTGACACTTCCCGCGGACCTTGTTGAGGAACGAGCCGACCCGGCGTGAGCCAGTGAGCAGCCGGAGCGCCCGGATCGACCGACCGATCCGGAGCAGCCGGAACGGTCGGAACCACGGAACGACGGTCAGAATGAGAAACCAGTTCGAGCGGACGAACCCCCGCGGCCCCTTCTCGGACCACCGGTAGAGGAACACGAGGTCGAGCAGGAAGACGACGAAGAGCCACTGGAGTGCGCCGCGAACCGTCCCCTCGAGCGACTCGGAGACGACGAGCACCTCGAACGTGATCGCAACGTCGACGACGAACAGCGCGATCCAGACGATGGCCACGACCTCGACGAACGGTGGCCACCAGCGTTCGGCGTCCATCTACGGGCCGTACGCTTCCGAGATTCAAAACGGTACGTCCAGTCGCATTTGGGCGAGGACCTGGCCCAATACAGCCGCACCCGGGGACGCTATCTGCCGGCCGCTACTCACCCGATGGCGTCGCAGTTCCCGGCAGCGACCGGCACCTGTATCGATCGCATTACGCCGTGGGCAGGGGACTGCAACCGGCCTCGCGGACCGGGAGTGCCACGGCTACCGGGTATCGGTCGTCTCGAGATCGGTTCCGACGCGACGGAGCCTGTGAGTCCTACCGCTCCTCTTCTCGCCCTCGTTTCCAGACGTCCGTCGGTGCTTTTCCGTGTGGCGGTGTGTGCGAGACCTCTTTCATCGTTTGAGCCATGCTATCGCTTGGCATTCGGTCCTATATATATCTTTGCGGAAAACGACTATAATCACATAATACCATATAAGGTGGCCGGTTCCCGGATCGGTGCCTCGAGCGTACGCATTCCTTGGGCCAGTGAACACCGACAGGTTCACCGCCGAGGGCCGCCGCCAACGAGTCGCTGTACGCCGGGGCGCGCGACGGGATCGACGCGGAGTCGGCCTGGGTCGATCGCGACGGAATCCGGGTTTCCGACTCCGCCGTGATCTAGGACGAAGCGTTCTCGCTCGCACCCCGAGGGCTCCGCGACCGGGGTTCGATACCGACCGGATCGACGCCGTCCTCGAACCGATCGAAGCGCGCTGGGAGGCGAACGCGGTACCCAGCACGTGGAAGCGACGGCGGGCCAGGGACCGAATCGACGACGGTGCCGACGTCGCGACCGCGACCGAGGAAACCCAGCGGGGAGACTTCCGGCGGGCGGAAACGAACGGACCGTTCGTCGCCTGGCTCGAGTAGGAGCTACGTTTCTCCGGCGTCCTCGGTCGGGCCCTCGCCGGTCGATTAGGGCGGCGCGTCCGGTTCGGGGGCGCCGTAACCGAGAACGCCGCCGATCCCCGCGAGCACCGGGAACACCAGCCGCTGTACGGGGAGCGGAACGTCCTCGGCCCGCATTTCGTCGCGAAATTCCTCGAGCAAGGTCGCACCGACGAGCGGGTTCGCGGGCATCCCGTCGGAATCGAGGCCGCCCTCCCGATCGAGCGCGACCATCGCCCGAACGAACTCGTCGAACCGCAGCGCCGGCCGGTGTTCGGTCGTGAACCGAACCTCGCGTTCGCCGCCGTGGGGATTCCAGAACGTGTGCGGCGTCCCCGCGGCCACCGTCGTCTCCTCGCCGGCCTCGAGCAGTCGTTTCCCGTCGCCGACGGCCAGTGCGAGCGTCCCCTCGCGGACGACGAACCGTTCGTCCTGTTTCGGATGGCTGTGAAGCGGGCGTCGCACGCCCGGGTCGAGGCAGGTGTCGATCCTGACCAGTTCGCCCTCGGTCTCGGCTCCGGTCTCCCGGATCTCGAAGCGCTCGCCGAAACTGGTCTCGAGTACGCGGTCCGTACCGCCGCTTTCGTGAGTCGCCATCGAATCACCTCGGTTGTTTGACGTTACCGGCCCACAAAACGCTTGGCAGGAGCGGGGGCGTTTCCCACCGACGACCGCGAACCGCCCGTCCGACACCCGGGGTTTCAAACGGGTGGGGTTCGCCAACCCGTGCATGACGCGCGACCTCCGAGCCTATCTGAGCGCGAGAGGAACGACGACGCCGACGGTCGGCCCCGACGGCCGACTCGCCTTCCTCGCCGACACGACCGGGACGATGCAGGTCTGGACCCTCGAGCAGCCCCGCGGCTGGCCGACCCAGCGCACCTTCTACGACGAGCGGGTGTCGTTCGTCTCGTGATCGCCCGACGGGGAGCGGATCGCCTTCGGCAAGGACGCCGGGGCGAACGAACGCGACCAGCTATTCGTCTGTGACCCGGACGACGGCGCGATCGAGCGGCTGACCGATCGACCGGACGCGATCCACTCGTGGGGTGGCTGGAGCCCCGACGGCGAACGGATCGCGTTCACCGCCAACCGACGCGACGCCGCGAACTTCGACGTCTACGTGACTCGAGTCGGCGACGGCTCCGGCGGCGACCCGACGCTCGTCCACGAGGGCGACGGCCGTCTGCAGGTCGCCGACTGGGGGCCCGACGGCGGGCGACTGCTGCTCTCCGAGGCCCACGCCAGTTCCGACGCCGACCTCTTCGTCCTCGACCTCGAGACGGGCGAGCGCCGCCAGGTCACGCCCCACGAGGGCGACGTCCGATACGAGGACCCGACGTTCGGCCCGGACGGCGACGCGATCTACTGCGCGAGCGACGCCAGCAGCGACACGCTCGAACTGGTCCGGATCGACCGCGAGTCCCTCGCGGTCGAGACGGTTCGCTCGGGCGGCGATCGGAGCATCGACGGGTTCGCGCTCGACGGCGATACCGGACGGCTCGCGTACACCCGGAACGTCGACGGCTACTCGGAGCTGTACGCCGGCCGACTCGAGGGTGCGACCGACGCCGCGGCGTCGGACGTCGGGATCCCCGACGGCGTCGCGTCGGAACTGACGATCGGGCCGGCGGGCGAGCGCCTGGCGGCGACCGTCTCCTCGACGGCCCTGAACTACTCGATCTACGTCGTCGATCTGACGGCGCTCGAGGAGTCCGACGGCGCTCTCGAGGCCGAACGCTGGACGGTCCCCTCCGCGGGCGGCGTCCCGCTCGAGGAGTACCACGAACCCGACCTGATCCGGTACGAGACGTTCGACGGGCGGGAGATTCCGGCGTTTTTCACGCTGCCCGAGGGGGCGGAACCGGGGACCGGACCGAGACCGGGACCGGGACCGGGACCGGGGGAGGAGGTCCCCGTGATCGTCGACATCCACGGCGGCCCCCACTCCCAGCGCCGTCCGTCCTGGCGGAACCGGCCCGTTCGCCAGTACTTCCTCGATCGGGGGTACGCGCTCTTCGAACCGAACGTCCGCGGTTCCTCCGGCTACGGTCGCGAGTACGCCGCCCTCGACGACGTCGAGAAGCGCATGGATTCGGTCCGGGACATCGCGGCAGGCGTCGAGTGGCTCCGCGAACAGCCAGCGATCGACGACGACCGGGTCGTCTGTTACGGTCGGTCCTACGGCGGATTCATGGTGCTCGCCAGCATCACCGAGTACCCGGATCTCTGGGCGGCCGCCGTCGACTTCGTCGGCATCGCCGACTGGACCACCTTCCTCGAGAACACGGGCGACTACCGCCAGTCTCACCGCGAGGCCGAGTACGGCTCGCTCGAAGCGGACCGCGAGTTCCTCGAGTCGATCAGCCCGATCAACGAGGTCGACCGGATCGAGTGTCCGCTGTTCGTCCAGCACGGGGCCAACGATCCGCGCGTCCCGGTCGGCGAGGCCCGCCAGATCGCCGATGCGGTCGACGAACAGGGCGTCCCCGTCGAGACGTGTATCTTCGAGGACGAGGGCCACCACACCACGAAACTCGAGAACCGGATCGAGCAGTTCGAGCGGATCGCCGACTTCCTCGCGGACCACGTCTGAGTCCTGGTACTGGACGGCGTCCCGGGCCGGCCGTTCTCCCTCGATCCCATCCCGGCCCGCCGGACACGTAAAGCGTGAATTAATACACGCACAGAACAACGTCGGCCCAGCTGATCAGTTTCCCACGTTATGGGTGGCCGGCGAGACGCGGACGACGGTCGCTGGCGGCGCCACCCCAGGCGAACCCTCCTCCGTGCCGTCGGCACGGTCGGTGCCGTCTCGGCCCTCGGCGGCGTCGGAAGCGCCGTTCGAAGCCGGACCGTCGCCAGCGACGCCGACGCCGACGGCATCCCCGATCACCGGAAACGATCCGCGGAGTTCCACGCGCGACTCGAGTCGATCTTCGGGAGCCACCAGTTCGAGGGCCTCGAGCCGGGGCGTCGGGACCTCCTGATCGACGTTCGGTACGTCGGGGACGCGACGATTTCGACGGCGACCGAGCGGACGATCGTCGACCTGTTTCGCGACAACGGCATCCACGCACAGTGGCTCGAGTACCCACGGCGGTACGACCTCGAGACGGTCGCCGACCGCTACGGGCTGTCCGTCGGCGGCCTCCTCTGGGGCGTACACAGTTTCTACCGGGAGGAGATCGAACCGTCGCTGGAGGACGTCGCGCTCCAGTTGATCGTAGTCCCGGGAACCGACGAGGGGCCGTACGAAGGGCGGATCTACAGCCGCTGGATGGACCTGATCGGGGGCGGCCTCGACCGTGACGGCTACGTCAACGGGTTCAGCCTCGGCAACCGTGCGGTCGTCACCGACCGAGACGACCGGGAGGCGGAGGCGCGACTCGTCCTCCACGAACTCGCACACCTCGCGCTCTGTCACGCCGACGACCCCGCCAACGACGGCGTGATGGGGACCGGGGATCGGGTCGACCTGACCGACGGTGAGTGGGCGGAGCTGCGCGAGGGGCTCTCGAACGTCCGGGACGGTACCGGGTACGACTTCCTCTTTCGCCCGTGCCTGTGGGACGAGAACCTCGCGGCGATACTCGACTGAGTGGGTCACGGGTTCCGAGTTTCGGGTTTCGGGTCACAGCCCTCCAGCGATAGCAGGCCCCGGTCTTTCCTCGCCGGACGCGCTAAGAGCGTCTCCATCCGTCGGCACCTCGAGCGGGCGACCCGACGGTCTCCCCGAAATGTCCCGAACACCGACCCGCGCGTTCCACGGCGAGCGCTCGAACGCATACCTCTCGTGGGCGGCGATCGCCGTCGTTGCGATCGTCGGCACGGGCGCAGCGCTCGAGGGGCGCGTTCACGAACTCCTGTTCGCCGCGACGGTCGTCACCGTCGCGCTCGTGCCCGCGATCGAACTCGGCACGACGCGGGCCGCCCTCCCCTGGGAAGTGACGACCGTCGCCGTCGTCCCGCTGGTCGCGGCCGTCGTCGCGCCGGACCTCCCGACCCGACAGCTCCTCCTCTATGCGGGTGCGGCGACGATCGCGCTCGCGTTGACCCTCGAACTCCACGGTCTCACCGAGGTCCGACTCGAGCGGTGGGTCGCCGTCGCGGCCGTAACGATGCTATCCGCGTCGATCGCGGCGACGTGGGCCATGGTCACCTGGGCGCAGGACCTCGTCGCTGGAACCGACGTGCTCGAGAGCAATGCGGAGCTGATGTGGCTCCTGATCGCTGCCTCGGTCGCGGGACTGGTCGCCGGCGTCTGTTTCGACCGCTACTACCGCAAGTTCCCGGGCGAGGAACTGGTCTCGGCCCCCGTCGACGGCATCGAGGAACAGGTGTTCGCCGTCGAGGCGGACCTCGAGGGCCACCCGTCGCTCGAGGAACGGCTGCCCGTGTCCGGCCGAATAACACGTCTGGCGGTCCTGACGCTTCGGCTGGGTATCGCCGCCATGCTCGCGTACGGTCTCCTCGCATTCGACACCGGAGCCGCCACGAACGCGGCCGCGATGCTTGCGGTCTCGTTTCTCCCGACGCTGCTCCGGCGGCGCCACGGCCTCCCGTTCGACGCCGGCCTCGTCCTCTGGATCACTGCGGTCGTGTTCCTGCACGCGGTCGGCTCGGTGTACGTCTACGAGCGGTCGTTCTGGTGGCACAACCTGACCCATCCCCTCTCGGCGACGCTCGTCGCCGCAACCGGCTACGTCGTGATCCGAACCCTCGACGAGCACCGCGACGAGGTCCATCTCCCGCAGGAACTCGTCCCGGGGGTCGTCGCGGTTTTCGTGCTCTCGTTCGGCGTCTTCTGGGACATCGGCGAGTTCGTCCTCGACGCCGTCGCGGCGGGGACCGGCCTCGAGATGCCCCTGTCCCAGTACGGCCTCCACGACACGATAACGGACCTCCTGTTCAACACGATCGGCGGGGTCGTCGTCGCGCTCTGGGGACTCCCTTACCTCACGGACCTCACCGACGCCGTGACGGATCGCGTCGAGGACTGGCCGGTGTTCGACGGGTAGTCCCGGCACGCGAGTTCGGCGGCGCGCTCGAGGCCAGAGACCGCTAACGGGATCGCCTAACGGGTCACCAACTCGAGCAACCGACGATTCACGAACAGGTAGGGGGTTCGTTGGACTGGAACGAGCCGGTTTACGGCTCGCACCGCCTCCGTATCGGGAGTATAATCGGATTTCGCGGGCTGGAAATACTGTGAGACCCCGTGACGGCTTCGGGACCATTGCCCTCTCTCCGTACGGATCGGCTTCTCCCGCAGTCGTCGGGGAAAGCTGTCATAGTCGCGCATAGCAACCCCTTTCTACCCGCCCTCGAGTGGGTAGCAGGCTCCTACGACGGGTTCGATTCCGTGACTCTTCGCGAGCGCTGACCGTCAGAGGGGTAGTATCGTCGTGAGAACCGGTAGTTCACCGATTACAAACCGTCAGTGTATTGGAGGGTTCATCACTCACCGGACCCGGCGACTGCCGGCGGCCGGGAGATCACCATGACCGACGAACGCACCCTCTCCCGACGGGATAGCCTCAGAAGTATCGCGACGACCGGCGCGCTGGTCGGCGGAACCGGACTCGGAATCGGCACCGCGGCCGCGGGCGAAGAATACGACGATGACGACGAGAAGCACAAGAAAGGAAAGGACAAAGACGGGGACGACGACGGAAAGTACGACGACTGGATCGACTTCGACGCGTGCGACGCCGCGTTCGTTCGTATTCCGGACGAGGACGAATTACCGGTTCACCTCCGGTTCGTGACCTACAATACGGTCGACGAACGGATCGAACACTACGCCGTGACCGTGACCGGCGAACGGCTCCGACGGTTCGCCCGGTACGGTTCGGATCTCGTCTACGAGTTCAACGTCTACCAGTTCTACGACCGGCCCGCCGACTCCGGCGACAAACTGCTGGCGGTCGCGATCGACGGCGAACTGATCGCGAACCACAACGACTGCGCCCACGCGCCGGTCACGACGAAGGAGAACGAAGACGACACCATCGACTACGACGACATCTCCTTCGAGGGAGTCTGCGTCGACACGGAACGGGAGACGGCTCGCTTCCGCGTCATCAACGACAACGAACGACTCGTTCGACTCGACTTCGTTGTCGCCGGTTCCGATCAGAAGGGGATGGTCGCCGTTCCGGGCAAGAGCGCGACGTACTTCGAGGTCGACGCGACCACGTCCGACGGCGCGGCGACCGTTTACTTCTACCACGACGGCCACCAGATCGAGATCGTGGGAAGCAACCAGGCCCGAGAGTGTATCCCTCGAGGTCGACTCAACCTCGCCGCGAAGTGTCTCGAGATCTGTGAGGACCGGGCCCTGTTCCGAGTCACCAACTACGAAGACATAGCCCTCAGCCCAACGCTTCGGGTTGCCGGTACCGACAGCGACGCTATCCTCACGGTACCGGGTAACCAGTCGATCGACGTCTGGCTCGGGACCACGAACCCCGACATTGTGACGCAGCTGTTCTACGAAGGTGAACTAATCGACAGCGAAGGAATGCCCGACGAACGGTGTGAAGACGAAGCAGATCTCGAGATCGATCCGGAAAACATCAAACTCGAGGCACTGCACTACGACCACGACGCTGGGACGGCGAAGTTCCGGGCGACGAATCATGGTCCCGAACAGGCACCCCTCGAGTGGCGCGTTGACGGCACCGACGGGCGCGGCTACGTCTGCGTTCCGGCCGAAGGCGCAACGAAGTTCTGGGTCCCGCTGGGCGAGAAACCCGAAGGCGGAACGACCGTCGCGCTGTACTACGGTGACGAACGCCTTGCGGAGGCGACCATCTACGCGACCGATGGGAAGGACGGAGACGACCACGAGAAGAAGAAAAAGGGGCACTGAGTTGACGCCATTGGTGTGACGTGCCGCTCGAGTCGGTAACGTCGGCCCTTTCGCTCGTTCTCCCTTCCGTTACGGTTTCCGTTTCGCCCGGGTTCAGTACGTTCGATAGTTCGCGGTCCCTATCTCGATCCGGACCAGCACGTTCTCCTCGTAGGCGTCGGGATCCGCGTCGTAGCGCTCGTGGATCCGTCGACGCGCCGCGGCTGATCGCTCCTCGTCGTCGACGACGGTCGCTGTTCCGAGTAGCGTGAGCGCCCACCGGGGTTCGCCACCCTCGTCGGCCTGGATCGAGAGCGCGACGCGGGGATTGTCCCGGACGTTCTCCAGTTTTCTGCCGGTGGTCACGATCTCGAGGACCTCGCCCGTGGAGTTTCGTTTCTCACCGTCGCCGTCGTCTCCCTCGGTCTCCTCGCCGTGCACCTTCTTCTTCCCCTCGCTACCGGCGTATCGGAACCAGACGGGCGCGACGTGGGGTCGACCGTCCGCGCAGGTACCGAAGTGTGCCACTCGGGGTTCCTCCTCGAGTCGTCGTTTCGCTTCGGGCGGGAGCGCCATGGCGGGGATGCCACCGGTGGGAGCAAAAGTGCCGTCCCTGACGATGTCGTGAGCGTCTCCGGGTCTCGGATGGGGAGGAAATCCAGTCCGCGGAGAACTCTCGCTAACCGTAACGAATAACCAGAATTATCCGATCTTTTATTACTCTCTCGCCCTACCGTAGGGTAATTAGCACGTCTTCATGACTAGTTCGACCGTTATCCCGACGGAAACTGGCTTCGATCCCGACGAAATTCGGGTAGGGTACGTCGATGCCGAACCGGCGGCCACCGCCGACTCGCTCCGGGAACGGAGCGACCGCCTCGCGGTCGAACCGCTCGAGAAAGGCCACGAAGCCGTCGAACTCGTTGTGGAGGGGGGAGTCGACTGCGTCGTGATCGGCCCCGAATTCGGTCGGGGCGACGGTCTCGACCTCGTCGAACGATTGCGTGAGCGTCGGCCGTCCCTGCCGATCTTCTCGCTCACCGCTGGCCACGACGAAGCCGCCGCGGCCGCGGCGCTCGAGGCCGGCGCGACCGGCTGTCTCCCTCGCTCGAGTGTCACCGAGAGCGGCAGGCTCGCGATACGGATCGAACGGGCGGTCGAGCGGGCGTCTGAACGGCGCGCACTCGAACTCGCGAACACCCGGTTCCGCGCGTTCACCGAGAACTCCTCGTTCGTGATCCTCACCGTCACCGAGGACGGCCGGATCCAGTACGCCAACGACGCCCTCGAGACGGTGTTTGGGTACTCGCCCGACGAGGTGATCGGCGGCCCGTTGACGGCGTTGATCCCGACGGAGTACCGGGACCGTCACCGCGAGAGTTTCGAACGCTACCGCCGCACCCGGGAACGCAGCCTCGACTGGTCCTGGATCGAACTTCCGGGCAAGCACGCCGAGGGTCACGAGGTTCCGCTCGCGATCTCGTTCGGAGAGACGACGGTGGACGGAACCCGGCGGTTCACCGCCGTCATCCGCGACATTTCGGCGCGGATGCAGATCGAACGCGAGCGCGATCGGATCCTCGAGCGGATCGGCGACGCGTTCGTTTCGATCGACGACGAGTGGCGCTACACCTATCTCAACGACCGGGCCGTCGAACTGCTGGATCGGCCCCGCGAGGAACTGCTCGGCGAGCCCCTGTTGTCGACGCTGTCCGGTCTCGAGGAGTCGGACGCGATCGAGCGTCTCGAGGCGGCGTTCGCCGACGGGACGGCGGCGACCGTGACCGAGTTCGTCCCGTCGCTCGCGAAGTGGTTCGAGATCCGAGCGTACCCCGCCGACGACGGGCTGTCGATCTTCCTGACCGACGTGACGGAGAAGATCCGCGCCGAGGAGAGCCTCGAGGCCAGCGTCACGGTCCTCCAGACGCTGTACGATCTGTCGACCCGGACGGACGCCTCGCGCGAGGAGAAACTCTCGGACGTACTCGAGTTGGGCCGGGAGTACCTCGATCTCCCCTACGCCTTCCTCAGCCGGATCGACACGGAGGCCGAGACCCAGACCATCGTCCAGTCCCAGGGCACCCACCCCCTGCTCCAGGAGGACGATTCCTGTCCGCTCTCCCAGGCGTACTGTCGGAAGACGGTCGAAAACGACGGGCTGTTGGCGGTCGCCGACGCGGACGGGGACGGCTGGACGGACGATCCGGCATACGAGACCTTCGAACTCGGCAGCTACGTCGGTGCGAAGGTGACGGTCGACGGGACGCTGTGGGGAACGCTCTGTTTCGCCTCGAGCGAGCCCCGCGAGGGAGGCGGGTTCACGGAGACCGAGCGCACGCTGGTCAAGCTGATGGCCAAGTGGGTTAGCTACGAGACCGAACGCGAGCGGTCCCGTGACGCCCTCGAGCGACAGAACGAGCGACTCCAGGAGTTCGCGAGCGTCGTCAGCCACGACCTGCGAAACCCGCTGAACGTCGCCCGGGGTGCACTCGAGGTGGCGGTGGAGGGCGGAAACGAGGTCGACGGGACCGCCCGACTCCAGGACTGCGAACGCGCCCTCGACCGAATGGGCCGGCTCATCGAGGACCTGCTCGCGCTCGCGGAGCAGGGATCGACGGTGACCGAACTCGAGCCGGTCCCGCTCTCCGAAGTGGCGACGACCGCCTGGACGATGGTCGAGACCGGCGAGGCGACGCTCGAGGTCCCCGACGAGTGCTGGATCCACGCGGACCGCGAGCGGGTCCAGCAGTTGCTCGAGAACCTGTTTCGGAACGCCCTCGACCATGCCACGACGGACGACGGCACAGGGCTGACGGTGACGGTCGACACGCTCGAACCGGACGACGGATCGGACGAAGCCGGTGGCTTCTACGTCGCCGACACGGGCCCGGGGATTCCGGCCGACGAGCGCGATCGGATCTTCGAGACGGGGTTCACGACCGCGGAGGACGGGACCGGCTTCGGGCTGAGCATCGTCGAGCGGATCGCGGCGGCCCACGACTGGGGGCTGTCGGCCGCGGAGAGCCGGTCGGGCGGTGCTCGGTTCGAGATCACGGGCGTTTCGCAGCCGTAGACCGGACCGCCGCCTCTCGGGGCCTTCTCGAGGTTCACAGCCCGGAGTGCGACCTCACCCACGGGTCGCCCGCATCCGTTCGAGGTCGAGTTGGAGGTAGTAGACGAGCGTCCCGGTCAGGCCGAGCCGGTCGATCCGACGGCCCGAGTTCTCGACGAGGCGTTGCGGGCAGTAGCCCGTCGGGTACTCGAGGGCGAGCCGGCGGCTGAACGCGGTGTCCTCGTTCGGGACGTCCGGGAAGCCGCCGGTCTCCTCGAAGGCCTCCGCGCGGACGAGGACGTTGAACCCGGGGAGGATCGGGCGCTCGAGCCGCGGGAAGAGGTAGTTGATCGTCGCCTCCACGATCTTGGCGCGTCGAGGGCCGGTCATCCGGCAGTACGAACTCGCGGCTGCGAGGCCGTTGGCCTCGGCGTAGCCGAGCAGTTCGGTCAGGTACGTCGAGCGGACCTGCGTGTCGGCATCGACGAAGGCGAGCCACTCGCCGCGAGCCCGTTTCGCACCCTGGTTCCGGGCGCGGGCGATGCTCGTGGCGCTGCCGTCGACGACGGTCGCGCCGTGCTCGCGGGCGACGGCCGGGGTCCCGTCTGTCGAGTCGCCGTCGACGACGATCATCTCGTACTCGTAGGACGTGTCGAGACCGGCGAGGCTCGCGAGCGCCCCTCGCAATCGGTCGGCCTCGTTTCGGGCCGGAACGACGAAGCTCACGTCCGGTTCGACCCCGTCGGTCGCCGTCTCGGTCATCACTCGAGTGGTCACAATGGCGCTCATTAACGCTTGGCGCTGCGGGAGCCGGCCGTCTCCGGCCCCGTTACCGGGGCCCGGCGGCGGTCGACCCCCCGAACTACGGGTATCGTTAATGTGGTTGGCGGTGGACGGACGACTAGTGACTGACCGCCGCTCCGACGAACGAGGATGCGCTCTCTGTGGAGCGCCGCTGCCCGGCTCTGGCACCGACTCCGAGGACTGGTCGGTCCCTTCGAGTCGCGTTTACGGATCCGCGGGCGGACCCACGGGCCAGGGAGAGGACGGCCCGGACGAGCGCTACTGCTCGACTGGCTGTCGCGACGTCGACCGGACGCTCGAGTCGCCGTCCTCGGAGCGCGGTGCGGACGGGTCGGGGGAACGGGGCGCGGAGTCGATCCCGGCCTCGTCGCTCGAGGGTCGTACGGCGGGGGGAGGGGACGGAACCGACGCCGGGACCGGGGAAGGCACGCCCCTCGAGAACGACGGCGACGACCCCCACGTCCGCACGTTCTTCCGGGTCGATGGCATGCACTCGGCGACCTGCGAGGCGTTCCTCGAGTCGGTCGCCCAGCGCCGGGACGGCGTCACCGACGCCGCTGCGAGCTACGTCACGGAGACGGTCCGCGTCGACCACGACCCCGCCTGCGTCTCGGCGTCGGACCTTCGGGACGCCCTGAGTACGGTGGGGTATACCGCGTATCTCCGGTCGGCGGCCACGGCGGATTCGGCGGCCGACGAGGCGAGCGACGGCGAGCGTGGGACCGGAACCGAGGACGCGACGGCGGACGGCGAGTACGGCCCCTCGGACGACACCGGTCCCACGCACCGTTCCAGGGAGATGACCGGCCTCCGCAAGCGCCGTTCGGACACCATGCTCGAGGTCCGGTACATCGTCGGTATCGTGTTCGGCTCGTTTCTGCTCGTGCCGTACTTCGCGGTTCTCTACCCGGTCTACCTCTCGTCGTTTTTCGACGGGCCGATGCTCGCCCGGTACGAGGACGCCTTCGCCGGCTTCGACGGCCTGCTGGTCCTGCCGCTGTTTCTCGTGGTGTCCGGGGTGGTCCTCTATCTCACCGGCGGGCCGCTGTTGCGCGGGGCCTACGTCAGCCTGAAACTGCGACGGCCGAACACCCACCTGCTGGCCGCGCTGACGATCCTGGCCGGCTTCGCCTACGGTACGCTGGCGATCTTCCGCGGTCGGATCGAAGTCTACTACGACCTGACCATCGTCGTCGCCGCCCTCGTGATGGGGGCGGTCTTCTACGAGGCGACGGTCAAACGCCGCGCGAGGGATCGGCTAACCGATCTGACGATTTCACAGGTCGATACGGCGCGGGTGTACGGGTCCGGGCGGGACTCCGACGGGGACACAGCGTCGGGGGAAGGTCGACGCGAGGAAGCGACCGGAAACGGCGACGGGACGGCTACCGGACCCACCCGAACCGTCCCGGTCGAGGACCTCGAGGGCGGCGAACGCCTGCTCGTCCGCGAGGGCGAACGGATCCCGGTCGACGGCGTCCTCGAGACGGCCTGTACGGTCGACGAGGCGGTCGTCACCGGCGAGTCACTCCCGATATCGAAGGCCGAAGGCGATCCCGTCGTCGGCGGGTCGGTCGTTCGGTCGGGAGCGGCCGTCGTCGACGTCGGTGCGGAGACAACGAGCAGTATCGACCGGCTGACGGAAGCGGTCTGGAACCTCCAGAGCGCGACCCACGGCGTCCAGCGCCGGGCCGACTCCGTCGCCGCGGTGCTCGCGCCGCTGGTCGTCGCCGCCGCCGTCGCCGTCGGCGTCACAACCCTTCTCCGCGGCGGAACGGCCATCGACGCCGCCGAGGCCATCGTGCTGGCGATCATCGTCGCGAGCCCGTGGGCGCTCGGGTTCGCGACGCCCGCCTCGGTCGGCGCGGGGCTCCGGGAGGCCCTGGACAGCGGCATCGTCGTCTTCGACGAGACCGTCCTGGAGCGGCTCCGGGACGTCGACGTCGTCGTCTTCGACAAGACGGGGACGCTGACGACCGGCGAGATGAGCGTTCTCGAGGCCGAGGGGCCACCGGACCTGCTCGCGGCCGCCGGCGAACTCGAGCGGCGGGCGTCCCATCCGGTCGCGGCCGCGCTCGCGGACGCGTTCGCTACCGGCGAAGCAGGCGGCGGCGAGTTCCTGCCGGACGGCGGCGACGGTCCGGTCGTCACCCGCGTCGAGGCGTTCGACGGCCTCGAAACCGGCGTGGCGGGACGGGTCGACGGTAGCCGGATCCTGGTCGGGCACCCCGACCTCTTCCGGGATCGCGGCTGGACGCTCGAGAGCGACCTGGGGGAACGGGTTCGCGAGGAACGCGGGTTCGGCCGGCTTCCCGTCGTCGTCGGCCGGGACGGGCGCGCGGAGGGGTTCGTCGTCGTCGGCGACGAGCCGCGAGAGGACTGGGACGAGGCCCTCTCGAGTCTGGGGGAACGCGACCTCGAGGTCGTGGTGTTGACCGGGGACGACGAGGCCGCGACGGCGTTCTTCGCGGCCCACCCGGCGGTCGATCACGCCTTTGCGGGGGTGCCGCCGGACGGGAAGACGGCGACGATCCGCCGGCTAAAAGAACGGGGGCGGGTCGCGATGGTCGGCGACGGGACGAACGACGCGCCGGCGCTCGCGGCGGCGGACCTGGGGATCTCGCTCGGCGGTGCGACCGCGCTCGCGGCCGACGCGGCGGACCTCGCGATCGTCGAGGACACGCTCCCGACGGTCGAACGGGCGTTCGAACTGGCCGGCGCGGCGCGGCGCCGGATCCGCGGGACGCTCGCGCTGGCGCTTTGCTACAACGCCGTCGTCCTCCCCGCTGCCCTGCTCGGTGTGCTGAACCCGCTCGTGACGACGGCCGCGGTCGCCGCCACGGCCGTTCTCGTCGCGGGCAACGCGGCCCGGCCGCTGCTCGAGTGACGCCGGGCGACGTCGCTCGAGGGCGTGAAAACGACGCGTCTCGGTCGGTTTTTCGAGGGTCGACCGGGACGACGGTTACTCCTCGAGGAGCGTCCACTCGCCGGGTCCGGCCGACTCGATGACGTCCCGACGCTCCATCTCCGAGAGGACCTCCGGGATGCGGTCCGGCTGGGCGATCTCCATCTCGATGCGGTCGATGCCGTGGAACTCGGCGAGGTAGTGGCGGATCTCCTCCTGGGTGAACGCCTCCGCGTCGGCCTGCTCCATCACGCCGGAAATGAGATCGACCATGTCCTCGATGAAGTTCCACGGGTAGACGATCCAGGTCCAGTCCTCGAGCCGTTCGCCGACGTAATCGGGGTCGTACTCGCTGGTGCCGAGCAACTGGAGCGTGGCGGTCCGGACCTCGCCGGCGTCGCGGTCCTCGACGTACTCGTAGGCGCGCTCGATCGAGCCGCCGGTGTCGGCGATGTCGTCGATGATGAGGACGTCTTTCCCCTCGACGCTGCCCTCCGGCATCGGGTAGCGAACGGTCGGCTCGCCGGATTTCTCGGCGGTGCCGACGTAGTGTTCCATCTTCAGGCTGGTCAGGTCGTCCATTCCGAGGAAATCACAGAGGCATCGCCCCGCGAACCAGCCGCCACGCGCCAGCGCGACGATGACGTCCGGCTCGAACTCGTCGCGTCGCACGTCGTCGCTGACGTCCCGACAGAGGCTGTATATGTACTCCCAGTTCGTGATCGTACAGTCGAAGTCGTCCGGTAGGTCGGACATCTGGTGGCCACCTGTTCGGGAGACTGGATTGCTATCCTCATAAGTGGGCTGAAACGGAGCCGACGTATGCGCTCGAGGGCATCATCGGCGCCTTCGACGGCTGTCCGCGGTGTTCTCTACGGAACTCTCGCTATCGCCTAGATTTATAACTCACTACTATAACCTAGTTATCGATGGCAGAAACCCAGATCGCAGCCGCCCGCGAGGGGACGATCACCGACGAAATGAAGCGAGTCGCCGAGCGCGAGAATCGGGAGCCCGAATTCGTCCGGCAACGGATCGCCGACGGACAGGCCGTGATCCCGGCGAACCGAAACCACGACGCGCTCGATCCGATGATCATCGGCCGCGAGTTCGCCACGAAGGTCAACGCCAACATCGGCAACAGCGAGGAGACGGGCGACCTCGAGACCGAACTCGAGAAGCTTCACACCGCGGTCCACTACGGCGCGGACACCGTGATGGACCTCGGGACGGGCGGAAACCTCGACGAGATCCGGGAGACTCACGTCGAGCACTCGCCGGTGCCGATCGGGACCGTCCCGCTGTACGAGGCCGTCAAGCGGGCAGGCAGCCCCGAGGCGATCACGACGGACCTCCTGCTCGAGATCATCGAGAAGCAGGCGACGCAGGGCGTCGACTACATGACGATCCACGCGGGGATTCTCGCCGAGCACCTGCCGCTGACCGACGGCCGCAAGACCGGTATCGTCTCGCGGGGCGGCTCGATCGTGGCGACGTGGATGGAGGAACACGGCGAACAGAACCCGCTGTTTCAGGTCTACGACGAGATCTGCGACATCTTCGCCGAGCACGACGTCACCTTCAGCCTGGGCGACAGCCTCCGTCCGGGCTCGATCGCCGACGCCTGCGACGAGGCCCAGTACGCCGAACTCGACACCCTGGGGGAGTTGACCCGCCGCGCCTGGGCTCACGACGTGCAGGTAATGGTCGAGGGGCCGGGCCACGTGCCGCTGCACAGGGTCGCCGAGAACGTCGAGCGCCAGCAGGAGGTCTGTGACGGCGCACCGTTCTACGTGCTCGGGCCGCTCGTGACCGACGTCGCGCCGGGGTACGACCACATCACGAGCGCCATCGGGGCCGCGACGGCCGCGCAAGCCGGGGCGGCGATGCTGTGTTACGTCACGCCGAAGGAACACCTCGGGCTCCCCGACGAGGGAGACGTCCGCGACGGACTCGCGGCCTACCGGATCGCCGCCCACGCGGGCGACGTGGCGAACGAACGGCCCGGCGCTCGAGACTGGGACGACGCGGTCTCGGAAGCGAGATACGAGTTCGACTGGCGCGAGCAGTTCCACCTGGCGCTCGATCCCGCCCGCGCCCGCGAGTACCACGATGCGACGCTGCCCGAGGACAACTACAAGGAGGCGCGCTTCTGCTCGATGTGCGGCATCGAGTTCTGTTCGATGCGGATCGACCAGGACGCCCGGGCGGGCGACGGCGGGATGGAGGAACTGGCGACCGGGGCCGACGACGCCGGAACCGACCTCGAGTCCTCGCGCGCCGCCGAGGTAAATCGGCCGCCAGTCGGGGTCCACGACTCCGCCGATTTGCCGCCGATCGAGGACTGTGAGGCGTTCGGAGACGAGAGCGACGCGGAACCCGGCACCGCGAGCGACGACTGAGACGGATCTCGTAGCGTTTTCCGGTGATCGCTCCGGCGGGACGGCGATCACCGGTCCAGAACTACGATGGATCGTGTGACCGCCGACGGGATCAGGGCGTCAGTACCGCCTTGATGCAGCCGTCCTCTTTCTCGTTGAACGTCTCGTATAGCCCCGGCCCGTCCTCGAGCGACGCCTCGTGGGTGATGACGAACGACGGGTCGATCTCGCCGTCCTCGATCTTCTCGAGCAGGGGGTCGAGATAGCGCTGAACGTGGGTCTGGCCGGTCTTGACCGTCAGCGCCTTGTTCATCAGCGGGCCGGTCGGGACGTTGTCCGAGCGGCCGAGGTACACGCCTGGAATCGAGAGCGTGCCGCCCTTCCGACAGCACCTGATCGCCTGCCGGAGGACGACCGGGCGGTCGTCCTGCAACATCGCGTCCTGTTTGATTTCGTCGGTCGCCCCGACGACGCCGGTCCCGTGGGCCTCGGTTCCGACGGCGTCGATGCAGCGGTCGGGGCCGCGGTAGCCGGTCATCTCCATCAGCCGGTCGTAGACGTCGGCCTCCTCGAAGTCGATGGTCTCCGCGTCGGCGTGTTCGCGGGCCATCTCGAGGCGCTCGGGAATCCGATCGATCGCGATGATTCGGTCCGCGCCGAGCATCCGGGCGCTCTGGATGGCGAACTGGCCGACCGGGCCACAGCCCCAGACCGCGACGGTGTCGTTCTCCTCGATTTCCGCGTTCTCGGCGGCCATGTAGCCCGTCGGGAAGATGTCCGAGAGGAAGAGGACCTGCTCGTCCGGCAGGTCCGACTCGATTTTGACCGGGCCCACGTCGGCGTACGGGACTCGGAGGTACTCCGCCTGCCCGCCCGCGTAGCCGCCGAGCATGTGCGAGAAGCCGAACAGCCCCGCCGGCGACTGGCCCATGATCTTGGCGGCGAGTTCGGCGTTCGGGTTCGAGTTGTCACACAGCGAGTACAGGTCCTCCTCGCAGAACCAGCAGCCGCCGCAACTGATCGTAAACGGGACCACCACGCGGTCGCCCACCTCGAGGCGGTCGACCTCCTCGCCGACCTCGACCACCTCGCCCATCGGCTCGTGGCCGAGCACGTCGCCCTCCCGCATCGAGGGCATGTAGCCGTTGTAGAGGTGCAGGTCGGATCCACAGATCGCGGTGGCGGTGATCTCGACGATCGCGTCCGTCGGGTTGACGATCTCGGGTTTGGGAACCTCCTCGACGCGGACGTCCTGCTCGCCGTGCCAGGTGAGAGCCGTCATCGTGCCGTCCATCGTGGAGTCACTCAGTCACAACCCTCACCCACCCGGGAGGTAAATCGGGGGCCTGTTTGTGCGCCCGAGTGGAGCCGTACCGGGTCCGGACCGACAGTTCCGCCACGTGGCCGGCGAGCGGACCGCGCCGCACCCTCTCGACAACTGCAGGCATCGTCGTTTTCCCCGCGCCAGGGCGACGGTAACGTGAGTTCTCATGAGCGATACACCGACCGACACCGACGCCGGAACGACCCGTGGTACCGAAACCGGACACGACACGCTCAACACGGACGTGATGCAGTGGGTGAGCGCCATCGTCGCCCTGGCGGGGCTGGGACTCGTGGCCTACCCGTTCATGTTCGAGGCCACGGAGGCGGCGATCTGGAACGACACCCTCGTGGGAACGGCGATCTTCCTGCTCGGCGGGTACAACTTCTACCGGTTGAGCAGGGACCGGCTGGCCAGCGTCGGGGTCGCCTCGCTGGCCGCCATCCTCGGGCTGTGGGCGCTTGCCTCCCCGGCAGTCATCGAAATGGGGAGCAGCGAACTCGCGACGGCCACCGCCGCCGGCGGCCTGCTCGCGGCTGCCCTCTCGGCGTACAGCGCCTACGCGAACAGCAAGGCCGACGTCCCGGAGCACGCTCGCGCTCGAGTCTAAACCGTCCGGGTCTCGAGGCCGACGACGGCTCTCGTGCCCGAGGATTCATACGCCGGTCGCCCGATCCACGTCGTATGGAGACGACTCGGATCGTCCAGGTCGACGCGTTCACCGACGAACCGCTCGCCGGCAACCCCGCCGGCGTCGTCCCGGACGCGGACGACCTCTCGACGGAGCAGATGCAAGCGATCGCCGACGAGATGGCCGTCAGCGAGACCGCGTTCCTGCGCTCGAGCGCGGCGGCCGACCGCCGGATTCGCTATTTCACCCCGACCCAGGAGGTCGACCTCTGTGGCCACGCGACGATCGGCTCGTTCGCCTACCTCTACGAGCGTGACGATCTCGACCCCGGGACGACGACCCTCGAGACGAACGTCGGCGTCCTCGAGATCGAGGTCGCCGAGGACGGGACGGTCTGGATGACCCAGGACGCCCCGCGGATTCGCGAGGTCGACGTCGGCTACGACCGCGTCGCCGACGCCCTCGGCGTCGACCGGGCCGCACTCGAGGGGGCCAGCGACGACATTCCGCTGGCGGTCTCCTCCACGGGGCTTCCCTTCCTGATCGTCCCGATCACGTACCTCTCGGATCTGGGAAGCGCCGACCCCGACATGAACGCGGTCGAGGACCTCGCGGACGCGGTCGACGCGGCCGGCGTCTACCTCTTCACCTTCGACGCGCTCGAGCGGGAGTCGACGCTGCACGGGCGGATGTTCGCGCCGGGCGCGGGCGTGCCCGAGGACCCAGTCACCGGGACCGCGAGCGGGGCCGTCGGCGCGTACCTCGATCGCTTCGGCGCGTTCGACGACGACTTTCCCGAGGAACTCCGCCTCGAGCAGGGTCACTACGTCGACCGGCCGGGGATCGTCCGGGTTCGGGTTCGGGTCGGCGACGGGGACGGCGTCCGGGTCGGCGGCCGCGGCGTCGTCGCCCTCGAGGGGTCACTGGTCGTCCCGGACGACGAGGAAGACGAGATCCTCGAGGCCTGAGCCCGGACGGAGTCGGCGATCGGGCCGTTCCCGGGGGTAGAAATTGGGACTCGGCGGTCTCCTCGCCGGAACCCGACGGATCGGACAGGATTTCCCGAATCGCCGACCGATGGTTGACGAATATTCACTCGAACCGAATAAGAAAAACATTCGTAGCTCGGTTTCGAGAAATAGGAAACGAATGCGGAACACTTAACCGTGTATCGGGGTTTTGGATAGTTGCAATGGCAAACGGTACGGTTGACTTCTTCAACGACACTGGCGGTTACGGTTTCATCGAGACTGAGGACTCCGACGACGACGTGTTCTTCCACATGGAGGACGTTGGCGGCGAGGATCTGACCGAAGGAACCGAGATCGAATTCGACATCGAACAGGCCCCCAAGGGCCCCCGCGCGACGAACGTCGTTCGGCAGTAATCAGGCTCACCGCTGTCGCCGCCAGGCGATACTGTGTGCTTCGATTTTTCGCGACGCATACCGATCCAGAGTTCCGACGCCGTCGATTCAGTAGTGGCGTCGATCACCCGTGCAGTACTGGTCCCGAGCGGCGAATATCGCCGGACCGCAGAGATACTCATTCGAAGCCGAGTTTCGAATCATGGCGACCGTTCGCAACCTTCTTTATTCGGTCTGCTGACCACCCAAATAGCAATGGCTGTACTCTGGCTGGACGAGATCAGCGCCGGCGACCTCGAGAAGGTCGGCGGCAAAGGTGCCTCCCTCGGGGAGCTTACCGGTGCGGGACTGCCCGTTCCGCCCGGATTCGTGGTCACGGCCGGGACCTACCGATCGTTCATCGAGGAAGCGGGAATCGACGAGGAGCTGTTCGAAGCGGTCGACGTCGACGTCGACGACTCGAGCGCCCTCGCCGACGCCGCCGACCGCGCGCAGGAACTGATCCTCGAGACGCCGTTCCCGGACGAGCTCCGGGAGGAGATCCTCGAGTCCTACTACCAGGTGGGTGACGGGGAGGCGTTCGTCGCGGTCCGCTCGTCCGCGACCGCGGAGGACCTGCCTGATGCCTCCTTCGCCGGGCAGCAGGAGACGTTCCTCAACGTCACCGAAGAGGCCCTGCTCGATCGCGTCCGGGAGTGCTGGGCCTCGCTCTTTACACAGCGAGCGATCTACTACCGCCAGGAGCAGGGGTTCGACCACTCCGCGGTGAACATCGCCGTCGTCGTCCAGCAGATGGTCGACGCGGACAAATCCGGCGTGATGTTCACCAGCCACCCCTCGACCGGCGATCCGACGATGATCATCGAGGCCGCCTGGGGGCTGGGCGAAGCCGTCGTCTCCGGGGCCGTCTCGCCGGACAACTACGTCGTTCCACGCGACGACGGCGACCTCGAGGTGACCGTCGCCGAGAAGAAGGTGATGCACGTCAAAGACGAGGAGACCGGCGAGACCGTCGAGCGCGAGGTGCCCGAGGACAAGCGCGAGCAACGGGTCATCGACGACGACGAGATCGACGCGCTCGTCGAACTCGGCGAGCGCGTCGAGGACCACTACGACAACCCACAGGACGTCGAGTGGGCGATCGCGGACGGCGAGGTCTACATGCTGCAGTCGCGCCCGATCACGACGATCAGCGAGGGCGAGAGCGGGGCCGGTGACGTCGCGGACCCGACCGAGGCGGGCATCGACCCGACGAAGGGCGTCACCGACGGCAGCGGCGCGAAAGCCGCCCAGAGCCGGGCCGACTCCGGAACCGCGAGCGCCGACGAGGCCGGTGACGTCATCGTCGACGGCCTGGGCTCGAGTCCCGGCACCGTCAGCGGGGCCGCCCGGATCGTCAAAAAACTGGACGATCTCGACAAGGTCGGCGAGGGCGACGTCATCGTCACCGAGATGACGATGCCCGACATGGTGCCGGCGATGAAACGCGCCTCGGGGATCGTCACCGACGAGGGCGGCATGACCAGCCACGCAGCGATCGTCTCCCGCGAACTCGGTGTCCCCGCGATCGTCGGCACGACGAACGCCACGACCGTCCTCGAGGACGGCCAGGTCGTCACGCTCGATGGCGACAAGGGCCAGGTTCTCGAGGGCGAGGCCGTCGAACCCGAAGAGGAGACCGAACCCGTCGAGGAGGTCCGTCCACAGTCGCCGGTCAAGCCGATGACCGCGACGGAGGTCAAGGTCAACGTCTCCATTCCCGAAGCCGCGGAACGCGCCGCCGCGACGGGAGCGGACGGCGTCGGCCTGCTCCGGATGGAGCACATGATTCTCTCGCTGAACCGCACGCCCGCGAAATTCATCGAGGAGGAAGGCGAGGACGCCTACATCACGCAACTCGTCGAAGGGATCCGGGGCGTCGCCGACGAGTTCTATCCGCGGCCAGTCCGTACGCGCACCCTCGATGCGCCGACCGACGAGTTCCGCCAGCTCGAGGGCGGGGAGGACGAACCCGACGAGCACAACCCGATGCTCGGCTATCGGGGCATCCGCCGCTCGCTCGACCGGCCGGACGTCTTCGCCCACGAACTCGAGGCGTTCCGCCGGCTCTACGAGATGGGCTACGACAACGTCGAGATCATGTTCCCGCTGGTCAACGACGCGGAGGACGTCTACCGCGCGAAGTCGCTGATGCGCGAGGCGGGTATCGACCCCGAGAAGCGCAAGTGGGGCGTGATGATCGAGACGCCGGCCTCGGCGCTGGCCGTCGAGGAGATGGCCGACGCGGGCATCGACTTCGCTTCCTTCGGGACGAACGACCTCACGCAGTACACCCTGGCGGTCGACCGCAACAACGAGAACGTCGCCGACCGGTTCGACGAGTTACACCCCTCCGTGCTGCGGCTGATCGGTGACGTCATCGAGACCTGCCGCGAGCACGGCGTCGATACGAGCATCTGCGGCCAGGCCGGCTCCAAGCCGGAGATGGTCCAGTTCCTCGTCAACGAGGGGATCAGCTCGATTTCGGCGAACATCGACGCGGTCCGGGACGTCCAGCACGAGGTCAAGCGCGTCGAGCAGAAACTGCTGCTCGATTCGGTTCGCTGAAATCTCGAGCGGGGGGGCCGAACCCGACCTCGACCCCGACCGCATTCCGCTCCCACGGACTGGGACCACTCCCTCCCCGTTTCCGGACGTTTCGTGGGGTCTCGAAACGCAACGAATATCCGACCGATTCCCGTCTACGATAATATGCGCGCCGAGCCACAGTCGTTCGACCGGGTGCTCTCCTCGATGTGTACCGAACCGCACCCGGCAGCCCGCGAGGCCGCAGAACGGTTCCTCGCGACCAATCCCGGCGACCCCGGCACGTATCAAAGCGCCGCCGCCCTCGAGGACCGGGCCGTCGCCATGCTCGGAGAGATCGTCGGCCTCGAGATCGATACGGCCGACGCCATCGGAACCGGCGACGACGCCCGGGCCCGGGGCGGCGAGCCCACCGGCTACGTCACCAGCGGCGGGACCGAGGCGAACGTTCAGGCCGTGCGAATCGCCCGCGAACGCGCCGCGTCCGCGACCGGCCGCCCGTCCGTCGTCGTCCCCGAATCGGCGCACTTCAGCTTCCGGAAGGCCGCGGACCTCCTGCAGGTCGACCTCGAGGTCGTTCCCACGACCGCGGACCACCGGGTGGACCTCGAGGCCGTCCGCGCCGCTGTCGACGAGGATACCGCGGCCGTCGTCGGCGTCGCAGGGTCGACCGAGTACGGCCGGGTCGACCCGATCCCGGAACTCGGCGAGATCGCCGCGTCGGTCGACGCCCTGTTGCACGTCGACGCCGCCTGGGGCGGATTCGCCCTGCCCTTTACCGACCGCGAGTGGCACTTCGGACACGCCGCGGTCGACACGATGGCGATCGACCCGCACAAGATGGGCCAGGCCGCCGTCCCCGCCGGCGGATTGCTCGTACGGTCGACCGACCTGCTCGACGAACTGGCCGTCGACACGCCCTACCTCGAGTCGACCTCACAGGCGACGCTCACCGGAACGAGATCGGGTGCGGGCGTCGCCAGCGCCGTCGCGGCGATGGAGGAACTGTGGCCCGACGGCTACCGCGACCAGTACGTCCGGTCACAGCACAACGCCGAGTGGCTCGCCGACCAACTCGAGGTCCGGGGCTACGAGGTCGTCGAGCCCGTTCTGCCGCTGGTCGCGGCGTCGATCCCCACGCCGCTGTTCGAGTCGCTGCGCGCGGAGGGGTGGCGACTCTCCCGGACGGGCGACGACCGGCGGGTGCGGTTCGTCTGTATGCCCCACGTCACCCGCGAGATGCTCGAGTCGTTCCTCGCGGACCTGGATCGACTCGAGTCCCGGGCCGCGCGGGCGGTTCCGAGTCCCGGTGAGTGACGGGTCGGATCGGTTCGACTCGAATGAGCGAGTAGGGACCGGTCGGCGCTCGACGTACAGTATTCGACGATCGTACCACATCCATTATCGACCGTCGCGTCGAACCGTGCGGTATGGAAACGAACGTCTGTTCGATCGATCGGACCGTTCGACTCTCGCTGGGGGCCGTCCTCGCGGCCGTCGGAATCGCCGCTCTCGGCGGTGTTCTGGCGACCGCGCCCGTCGTCGGCGCCGTCGCGCTCGTCGTCGGCGTCGTGTTGCTGGGGACGGGGGCGACGCAGCTCTGTCCGGTGTACCGACTACTGGGAATCAATACCTGCGGCGACTGATCCCGTCGGCGTTCGAACTCTCGAGTCCGCTCGAGTCGCGGCCGGGGAGCGACGGTCGGAACCGATACACGTTTTGTCGCTGCGCCGGGAGTAGCGCCCGATGGATCGACTGGACGGCGTCGCCGTCGCCGGCTCGCTCGTGCTCGCTGCCGCCGCGACGGCGCTCTCGCTCGAACCCGTCCTGGTCGCGGCCGCGTTCGGCGGCTTCCTGCTGTCGCTGTCGCTGTGGCGGCTGTACGGCGGCCGCCCCTGGGAGGCGCTGGGCTGGTTCGTCTGGGTCTGGACCGCCGCGGTCGTCGTCCTCGAGTTGCCGACGGCGACGTTCGCGGTGGCGTTCGTCGGCACGGGCGTCCTCGGCGCGATGTTGTTGCTCGGCGGCCGGTACGACGTGCTGGCGGACGTCTGGACGACGGACCGCTGAGTTGCCGTCGCATGGCAACCGTTATACACGTTCGGCCGTAACCTGGACTCGAGAATGACGGATCATCCGGCCGTCGACTCGTTCTACTCGATGCCGATGTAGCCGTCGCTGTCCTCGGGGGGAGCGTCGCCATGGATCGATACCGGGCCCGATCATACGGGTGCGGGCGACGCGAAACCCGACGCGTGCGGTCCGACCGATAGCGGCATCGCTTGCGAAATCGACCGAAAACCGGCGGGTTTTACGCCCGCCACCGAGAGACTACGTACATGAGCACCGGAACCGACGAGTTTCCGACGGACCGTCCCGCGGTGGTGACCTGCGGCCTCCCGTACGCGAACGGGGACCTGCACATCGGCCACCTCCGGGGGTACATCGGCGCAGACGCTTACAACCGCGCGCTGGGGACCCTGGGCCAGCAATCCATCTACGTTTGCGGCTCGGACATGCACGGCACGCCCGTCGCCGTCAACGCCGAACAGCAGGGCGTCGACCCCGAAGACTTCGCGCTGGAATGGCACGAACAGTACGAGGAGACGTTCCCGAAGTTCAACGTCGAGTTCGACAACTACGGACACACCCACGACGAGACCAACACCGAACTCACCCAGGACATCGTCCGTACCCTCGACGAACAGGGCTACGTCTACGAGAAGGAGATCCAGGTTGCCTACGACCCCGACGCCGACCAGTACCTCCCCGACCGCTACGTCGAGGGGACCTGTCCCTACTGCGGCGCGAAGGCCCGCGGCGACGAGTGCGACGAGGGCTGTCAGCGCCACCTGGAGCCCGGTGAGGTCGAAGACCCGAAGAGTACCATCACCGGCAACCCTGCGGAGTACCGCGAACGGACCCACAAGTTCTTCGAGGTCTCCGAGTTCGCGGAGTTCCTGACGGACTTCCTCGACGACCTCGAGGGCACCTCGAACGCGCGCAACCAGCCGCGACAGTGGATCGAGGACGGGCTGCAGGACTGGTGTATTACCCGCGACATGGACTGGGGGATCGACTACCCCGGCGACGAGGGCGAGGACCTCGTCCTCTACGTCTGGGTCGACGCCCCGATCGAGTACATCTCCTCGACCAAGCAGTACTCCGAGCGGGTGGGCAGCGACGAGTACGACTGGGAGCAGGTCTGGCGGGAGGAAGGCGACATCGTCCACTTCATCGGCCGCGACATCATCCAGCACCACACGATCTTCTGGCCCGCGATGCTCGAGGGCGCCGGCTACAACAAGCCCCGCGGCGTCGCCGCGACCGGCTTCATCACCATCAACGGCAAGGGGCTCTCGACCAGCCGGAATCGTGCGGTCTGGGCCAAAGAGTACCTCGAGGAAGGGTTCCACCCCGACCTGCTGCGGTACTACCTCACGACGACCGGCGGCCTCCAGCAGGACGTCGACTTCTCCTGGGACGCCTTCCAGGAGAAGGTCAACGGCGAGCTCGTGGGGACCGTCGGCAACTTCTGGTACCGCTCGCTGCTCTTTGCCTACCGCAACTACGAGGGGACGCCCAAAGCGGACGTCTCCGAGGACGTCGAGAACCGGATCAACGGCGCGATCGAGGACGTCCGCGAGGCGGTCAACGACTACTCGCTGCGCGGCGTCGGCGCGGCGGCCACGGAACTGGCCCAGTTCGGCAACGAGTACATCCAGCGCAACGAGCCCTGGAAGCTCACCGACGACGACCCCGAGCAGGCCGCACAGGTCATCCGCGACTGCGTCCAGATCGCCAAGGCCGTCGCCGTCCTCCTCGAGCCCATCGCCCCCGACAAGGCCCAGGGGCTGTGGGAGCAACTGGGCGAGGAGGGCGAGATCGCCGACGCCCACCTCGAGCACGCCCTCGAGGCTCCGCCGCGGACCTTCGAGGAACCCGGCGAACTCTTCGAGAAGATCGAGGACGACCGGGTCGCGGAACTCAACGAGAAACTCGAGGAGCGGGTGGCTGCCGCGGCGGACGACGAGGAAGAGGAAGACGACGGCGACGAGGAAACCGAAAACGACGACACCGACGGGGACGAAGCCGACGACATGGCAGACGTAGACGACCTCGAGCCGCTGGCCGAGGATCGTATCGGCTTCGAGGAGTTCCAGGACGTCGACATGCGCGTCGGCCGCATCGAGACCGCCGAGGGGATCGAGGGCGCGGACGACCTCGCGCGCCTCGAGGTCGACATCGGCTTCGAGACCCGCCAGGTCGTCGCGGGCATCAAGCAACTGCACGACCTCGAGGAACTCCCCGGCGAGAAGTGCATCCTGCTTGCCAACATGGAGCCCGCCGAACTGTTCGGCGTCGAGTCCAACGGGATGATCCTCGCCGCGGGCGACGAGGCGGACCTGTTGACGACCCACGGGGACGCCGAGGTCGGCGAGAAGGTGCAGTAACGGGTAACGGATAGCAGGTAGCGGTTAGCGGGTAGCGGTAACACGATTTTTCGTTCGGACCGTGGCGTGAAACCCGCCGCCGGTACAGGCGGAAGCGTTGCCAGCGGAACCGTCGATCCGTGGACTGGTTGTCGGGAGTTGCGTATCAAATGCGGAGGGTGAGTGCAGCCAGCGCCCCCACGGTCGTCGTGCCGTCCCGGTCTGATCACCCGTTCGCCGGAGGTGCCCACCGTACAGGAGGGCTAGAAAAACTCTTTCGAGCGGGAGTCCGTTTTCGTATCCATGGTTCACAATCTCGACGACGTCGACCGGGGCATCCTCCACCTTCTCCAGGAGAACGCGCGAGGGGCTACGGCCGCAGATATGGCCGAGATGGTCGGCACCTCGGCTAGCACAGTGCGAAACCGGATCGAGTACCTCGAGGAGGGCGTGATTCGCGGCTACCACCCCGAGATCGACTACGAGAGGGCGGGGTTCGACCTCCATCTGTTCGTCGTCTGTCGAGCGCCGGTCGCAAAACGGACCGAGTTGGCCCGGAAGGCCTTGGATCTCCCCGGCGTGATCAACGTTCGTGAGCTGACGACTGGCACCCACAATGTCCACGTCGAGTCGGTGGCCGTCGATTCCGAGACGGCAGACGAGACGCTCACGGGAATCGAGGACCTCGGCCTCGAAATCGTCTCCAGTCAAGTCATCAAAGAGTACCACGTTCAACCGTTCAATCACTTCGGAAAGGATCTATTCGAGGACTGATCCCCCGGCGCGTATCTCTCCCGTCCCCTTCTGGCCGCATATGCTCTCCGAGTGTCTGCCGGAGCGCCACGGGTGTGTCTCGTCGAACGGCCCGGAGCCATCCGTACGACCAGCTCCCCCGTGCGACACGGGGAGGGCTGATACTGCCGGACAACACAGTGCCCACAGCGATCGCACTCGAGACGCGATCGGGTGTGTACTGACATTTGGCCAGTAGTGGGGGAGTCGATGGGGTCGGGGATCGTGATTACCTGCAGGCTGTTCTTTCCCGTAGCTCTCGGCTGTATTCTGTTTAATCCGAAGTGCATGTAACTGTGGATGTAACAGGAACTCTTCCATGTGTGGCACGTACTATCATGTATGATTGCGCATTCCCCAGATCAGTATCTTCAGGGCGAGGTGGCCGAAGCCGATGACATATTCGATGCGTTGGCGGACGGACAGCGGCGTCGACTGCTCCTCGACCTGCTCGACTGCGATCTGCAACGGGTAGCGGATCTCTCCGGCACGTCCCGGGAACTGACAAACGCCCACGACGCACTCCTCGAGCAGGTTTTCTCTGGGCAGTTAGAGATAGCCGGAGTGGACGTAGAACTCATCCAGAAACACCACGTCCACCTCCCCAAACTGGCGGAGTATGGATTCATCGAGTGGAATCCGGAGAACGGTCTCGTGACGAGGGGGCCCCGGTTCGACGAAATAAAACCGGTTCTCGAACGGATGGAGAACCAGCGAACGGACCGCTCCGTCACCGGCCCGTTCACCGCCTTCCGCGAGTAGGAATCCGTCGGCGCGACGGCGTGTCCGGTCCGGTGTCCGTATCGACCGCCCTCCGGAGCGGTACCCTCCTTTGATACTGTTCGCAGTAATCGACGAGCAACCCTGGCGACCCCGGTTTCAGTTCGATCACGAAACCGGATAAAATCGGGCTACCGACTACAGGTACCTAGAACAGCCCCGTCACCGTCCCGTCCGCTTCGAGGTCCATCTCGAGCGCGGCCGGTTCGGACGGCAGTCCCGGCATCGTGAGCACGTCGCCGGTGAGCGCGACGACGAAGCCCGCGCCCGCCGACGGACGGAGTTCGCGCACCGTCAGCTCCCAGCCCTCCGGCGCGCCGTTTTTCGACGGGTCGTCGCTGAAGGAGTAGGGCGTCTTCGAGAGACAGACCGGCGCCCGCTCGAGGTCGACCCGCTCGAGACGCTCGAGGTCGTCGCGGGCGTCGGAGGTGATGGTGACGCCGTCGGCGCCGTACACCTCGGTCGCGACGGTTCGGATCTTCTCCTCGACTGGGGCGTCCCGGTCGTACAGCGGCGCGAACTCGCCGTCGTGGTCCGCGACGGCGGCGTCGACGGCCTTCGCGAGGCCGATCCCTCCTTCGCCGCCGTCCCGGTAGACGGTCGATTCGGCCGCCCGGACGCCGAGGTCCTCCCGGCAGTGCTCGAGGATCGCGTCGACCTCCTCGTCGGTATCGCCGGGGAACCGGTTGACCGCGACGACGACGGGGACGCCGTACTTCCGCAGGACGGAGACGTGCCGGTCGAGGTTCTCGAAGCCGGCGCGGACCGCGTCGACGTCTTGCCCCTCGAGGTCGTCGAACTCGACCGGCCACATGTCCTTCCCGTGGTACTTCAGGGCGCGAACGGAGACGACGAGCGTCGCGGCCGCGGGTTCGATGTCGGCGGCGGGCGCGACGATGTCGAAGAACTTCTCGGCGCCGAGGTCGGCGCCGAAGCCGGCCTCGGTCACCACGTAGTCGGCCAGCGCGCCGCCGACCGCGTCGGCGACGATCGAGTTCGTCCCGTGGGCGATGTTCGCGAACGGGCCGCCGTGGACGAACGCCGGGGTACCCTCGATCGTCCCGACGACGTTGGGCTGGAACGCGTCCTTGAGCAGGACGGCGACCGCGCCGGTGACGCCGAGGTCGTCGACCGTCACGGGCTCGTCGTCGGCGTCGTAGGCGACGACGATGCGGCCGATCCGCTCTTTGAGGTCGGCGACGCCGTCCGCGAGACAGAGGACGGCCATCAGTTCCGAGGCCGCGGTCAGGACGAACCCGTCCTCGCGGGGCGGGCCGTTCGTCGAGCCGCCGAGGCCGACGACGGTCTCGCGCAGCGCCCGGTCGTTGGCGTCGATCGCGCGCGGCCAGACGACCTCGGTGACGTCGATCCCCGCGTCGTTGCCCTGGTGGACGTGGTTGTCAAGCGTCGCCGAGATGAGGTTGTGCGCCGACGTGATCGCGTGCAGATCGCCCGTGAAGTGGAGGTTGATGTCCTCCATCGGGAGCACCTGTGAGTAGCCGCCGCCCGCCGCGCCGCCCTTGATACCGAAGACGGGGCCCAGCGACGGCTCCCGGACCGCCGCGACGGCCGTCTTCCCGAGGCGATCGAACGCCTGGGCGAGCCCGACGTTCGTCACCGTCTTCCCCTCGCCGCGGGGCGTCGGCGTCATTCCGGTGACGAGTACGTACCGCGCGTCGCGCTCCCGGTCCGTGAGTCTGGCCGTCGTCTCCGGGGAGAGTTTGGCGACGTGGTCGCCGTACGTCTCGAGGTCCGCGGGCTCGAGGCCGAGCGGTGCGACGACCTCCTCGATCGGTCGGTTCGTCGCGTTTCGGGCGATCTCCGCGTCTGATGGGATCGTCTGCTCCGGCGGTGGCGTTGACATACGGGTAGCTTCGCCGTGTCCGGGGTCAAATCCACTACCTGATTACCACGGCATGGGAACACGTGTGTCGTCTTGCGGGCCGTTCAGCGAACGTGTACATCGCTGAACGGTCCTGGTCGTTCCTCGTGGGTCGGTCCCGCCGGTCCCACCGACCCCGCCCTTGCCCGCGTTGTCGCCCGCTCGGAATCGGAGGTACACTTAACCGCGATTCCGCCCGAACGACCGCGTATGGGAACCGCCGACGATCCGCCGAGTCCGTTCCTGGGGTCGGACCCGGAACCCCCGGAGTTCGAGTCACGCAAGAGCGTCTGCCCGTTTTGCGGGGTCGGCTGCGGGATCGAACACGCGAACGGCGACACGGCGACCGGCTGGGAGGGATCGGTCAACCAGCGCGGCGAGGTCTGTCCGAAAGGCGTCGCCGCCTTCGAACCCGTCCGCCACGAGAAGCGCCTCGTCCGGCCGCTCGTCCGCGAGTCCGGCACCCACGTCGTCGCGCCGTGGGAGGAAGCCCTCGAGCGGATCGAAACCGGCGTCCGCGAGGTCGTCGACGAACACGGTCCGGAGTCGGTCGCCTTCTTCGCGTCCTCGAGTTGCACGAACGAGGAGAACTACCTGGTCCAGAAGATCGCTCGCGCGCTCGGCACGAACAACGTCGACAACTGCGCGCGGCTCTGTCACTCCTCGACGGTCGCGGCGATGGTCGAGCGGTTCGGGGCCGGCGCGATGACCAACACGCTCGAGGACGTCGGCGAGGCCGACGCTTTCCTCGTCTGTGGCGCGAACCCGGCCGAACAGCACCCGATCGCGTTCCAGTCGTACCTCTCCCCGGCGGTCGACGACGACACGACGCTGATTCACGTAGATCCCCGCGAGAACCCGACGACCGCGGAGGCCGACGTCCACCTGCCGGTCACGCCCGGCTACGACATCCCGCTGTTGAACGCGATGGCGAAGGTCATCGTCGAGGAGGGACTGGTCGACGAGGCGTTCCTTGCCGAGCGCGCCGAGGGCCGCGAGGCGTTCGAGGCCCACCTCGAGGACGTCGACGTCGAGGCGAACGCACGGGAGGCGGGCGTCGATCCGGACGACCTGCGGGCGGCGGCGCGAGCCTACGGCGAGGCCGACCGCGCGGCCGCGTTCACGGGGATGGGGATGAGCCAGCACCACTGCGGGACGGACAACGTCCACGCGCTGATCAACCTCGCGGTCCTCACCGGCAACGTCGGGAAGCCCGGCACCGGGATCAACCCGCTGCGGGGCCAGAACAACGTCCAGGGGGCCAACGACGTCGGCGCACGGCCCGGCGACCTCCCCGGGTACGATCCCGTCACCGACGCCGACGCCCGCGAGCGGTGTGCCGAGGTCTGGGGGTTCGAACCCCCCGCCGAGCCCGGCCGCACGCAGGTCGAGTGGGCCCGTTCGGTCGGCGACGACGACGGAATTCGCGCGGCGGTCGTCTTCGGCGAGAACCCCGTCGTCACCGAACCGAACGCGAACGAGGTCGCCGACGCGCTCGCGGACCTCGAGTTCCTGGCGGTCATCGACCTCTTCGAGACCGAGACGGCCGAACTCGCGGACGTCGTGCTCCCCGGTAGCTCCTGGGCCGAGAAGGCGGGCACGGTCACGAACACCGACCGCCGGGTCCAGCGGATGCGCCCGGCCGCCGACCCGCCGGGCGAGGCATGTCGCGACCTCGAGATCCTCCGGCGCGTGGGCCGTCGGCTCACCGATCACGACCTCGCGTTCGACTACGACGGTCCCGCGGACGTCTTCGCGGAACTGACCGAGGTGACGCCGATCTACGGCGGCATGTCCTACGCGGAGATCGGCGAGGGCTACCAGCGATGGCCGTTCCCGCCCGGAGCCGATTCGGGGACGGACGTACTCCACGGGGACGCGTTCGCGAGCGGCGACCGGCGGACGGAACTGGCCCCCGTCGACCACGTCCCGCCCGCCGACGACCTCGCGGACGACCAGTTGGTGCTCACGACGGGCCGGGTCCTCCAGCATTTCAACAGCGGCGCGCTCACCCGCCGCTCGGGGACCCTGATGCGACTGCGCGGCGAGGACGTCGTCCAGCTCCACCCCGAGGACGCCGAAGCCCGGGGGATCGAGGACGGTGACGAGGTACGCCTCTCGAACGAGCGCGGGGGCGTGACGGTCACGGCGGAGGTGACCCCGGCGATCACGCGGGGAACGGTCTTCACCACGTTCCACTACGCGGAGCCGTTGATCAACGTCCTCACCGGCGACGCGCTCGACCCGGTGGCGAAGATTCCGGAGTACAAACACAGCGCGGTGACGGTCGAGCGGGTCTGAGTTCGTCGTCGCCCGCGCTCGAGTTCGAGGCGGACACCCGCTCACCCTCGAGCCGCCGTCGGTTCCGGCTCCGGTCGCGAGCGCTAGATCTCGTCGACCAGGTGCGCGAAGTCGTCCGTGTCGACGATCTCCATCGTCTCGCCGGCGAGCCCGTGCCGGCGAAGCGTCAGCGCCGACTTGAACGCCGACTCGTGGTCGTCCGCGTCGAAGATCACCAGGAAGTCGTGTTGCCCGAGAATGGCGTAGGAGTCCACGAGTTCGGCCTCGTGTTGCTCGAACTCCGTCCGGATCTCGCCCCAGATCGAGGCGAGTTCCTGCGTGTTCTGGACCTCGCGATCGGTGACGTCGATGAGGGACACGTACGTGGGCACGTTCGTTCGCAACACCGGTCGACGGAAAACGGTTCACGTGGCACAGGACGGCAGAAATCCAAACTCGGGACCGAGTAAAGAAGAGGCTTTTTGGGGGTGCTCGCGCTATTTCAGCCCATGAGAAACGCGAAGATCGTCTGTACCCTGGGGCCGTCCTCGAGCGACCAGCGCACGATCCGGGACCTCGCCGAAGCCGGCATGTCGGTCGCCCGGCTGAACGCGAGCCACGGCAGCCGCGAGGATCGGGCCGACCTCATCGACCGCGTCCGCAGCGTCGACGAGGAGCGCGACGAACCGGTCGCCGTCATGCTCGACATGCAAGGTCCCGAGATCCGCACCGCACCCCTCCCGGAGGGCGAGACCGTCACCCTCGAGACCGGCTCCGAGATCCGCTTCGTCGAGGGCGACGAGGTGGCTCCGGACACGGTCGGGCTCTCGCTTCCGATCGACGCCGTCGAGCCCGGGGACCGCATCCTGCTCGACGACGGGCTGATCGAGACGACCGTCGTCGACACCGACCTGGACCACGAGGAGCGACGCTCCTCGAATTCCTCGAGCGAAGGGGAGTCGCGAGAGCGCGAGGACGCCGTCCTCGCCCGCGTCGACACCGGCGGCGAACTGGGCGGCCGGAAGGGGGTCAACGTCCCCGGCGTCGACCTCGACCTCGACATCGTCACCGAGAGCGACCGGAAGGACCTCGAACTCGCCGCGGAGAAGGAGGTCGACTTCGTGGCCGCGAGCTTCGTCCGGGACGCCGAGGACGTCTACGCGGTCAACGAGGTCCTCGAGGAGCTCGACGCCGACATCCCGATCGTCGCCAAGATCGAGCGGGCGGGCGCGGTCGAGAACCTGGACGAGATCATCGAGGCCGCCTACGGCGTGATGGTCGCCCGCGGCGACCTGGGCGTCGAGTGTCCGATGGAGGACGTCCCCATGATCCAGAAGCGGATCATCCGCAAGTGTCGGGAGGCCGGATCGCCGGTCATCACCGCCACCGAGATGCTCGACTCGATGGTCACCGCCCGCCGCCCGACGCGGGCCGAGGCGTCGGACGTGGCGAATGCCGTCCTCGACGGCACCGACGCCGTGATGCTCTCGGGCGAGACCGCGATCGGCGACCACCCCGTCGCCGTCGTCGATGCGATGGACAGCATCGTCCGCCAGGTCGAGAACTCCGAGGAGTACGAGGAACTGCTCGAGCAGCGCGTCCCGACCGCGGGGGAGGCCCGGACCGACGCGCTCGCACGCTCGGCCCGCTTTCTCGCCCGCGACGTCGGTGCGGAGGCCGTCGTCGCGGCCACCGAGTCCGGCTACACGGCCCTGAAGACGGCCAAGTACCGGCCCGGCGTCCCCGTCGTCGCCTCCACGCAGAGCCACGAGGTGCGCCGTCGGCTCGCGCTCTCGTGGGGCGTCACCCCGCTGTACGCCCGCGTCTCCGACCAGGGGGCCGACGCCGTCGTCGAGAAGGCCGTCCAGGCAGCCCTGGATGCCGGGGTCGCCCAGAGCGGCGACACCGTCGTCGTCCTCTGTGGCATGATGACCGACCTCGAGGGTGCGAGCACGACGAACATGATGAAGGTCCACGTCGCCGCGGAGGCGCTGACGACCGGCCGGGTCGTCGTCGACGGTCGGGCGACGGGGCCGATCGCACGCGCCCCGGACGGCGACCTCTCCGAGGTCCCCGAGGGCGCTATCCTCGCACTCCCGGCGGATTTCGACGAGGAGTTCGACGGCGACGTGAGCAAGATCGGCGGTATCCTCAACGCCCAGCGTGGGATGACCGGATACCCGGCGCTGGTCGCTCGCGAGATGGATATCCCGATGATCAGCGACGCGGCGGTCTCCGAGACGGACGTCGGGACGACGGTGACGCTCGACGCCGAGCGCGGGGTCGTCTATCGCGGCGAGATCGGCGACCGGACCGAGCGCGCCTGAGACGGAGGACCGACCCGCGTCCCACGGGTTTTTGACTGCAGGTCTATTACGAACGTGCATGGCAGACGACGGGACCGGAACGGATGGCGGCGGGGGAGACGAGGAGAACGGACCCGACCGACCGCCGTCCGCTTCGTCGGACACGAGTGTGGATCCGAATTCGGGTTCGAACGTGAACGTGAACGGGAACGGGAACGAGAACGAGAACGGGAACGCGAGCACGAATCGGAACTCGGACACGAACGTACCACGCTCGAGCCCCGATGGGATCGACGGCGATCGTGAGCCTGATTCTGATCCCGATCCCGATCGTGAGCACGCCCACGACCGGATCCGCATGGACCTCTCGAGTGACGAGGAATCGGCTCGCGACCCCGCCGAGGACGAACCCGACGACGACCAGTACACGCCCGAACCGGGCTCGACCCCGATCGAGGCCGGCGATCCCGACCTCGAGAACGCGGTGTTCGTCGTCCTCGGTGCCCTCGCGATGATGCTCGTGATCGCCCGGCTGATCGCGTTGCCGCTCTGACTCGTGTCGCTCTGATCCGGTCCGTCCGATTCGTGCCCGACGGCTCGAACAGCTATCGAATCGACACAACAGCTATAGGTACACCGTGTGATGTGTCGAAACGAACCGATGTCCGTCCAGTCGGCCCTCGACCGGTACGCCGCGGACGTTCCCTACGAGACCCTCGCACGGGCGTTTCTCGAGCACGATCGCTGGACCGGCGACGACCCCCGTCTGCTGCTCGCGGAGGCGGCCGCCTCGACGACCGGACAGGGGTTCCGCGCCGGGATCTACCCGACCGTCGAACGGTTCCGCGAGGCGTTCGTCGAAACCGGCCGGGTCGGCTCGTTCGCCGACCTCGCGGCCATCGACCTCGAGAACGAGGACCTCGTGGCGGCGTTCGGCGCACAGCGGAAACGCCGGGTGTTGCTCGAGGCCGCGGCCACACTCGCCGACCGCCCCGAGGACGACGACCTCGCCGGGCTCGAGGGGTGGGCTGCCGAGGCCGACCACTACCGGTACGCCGAGGATCCGATCGGATCGATCTCTGGCGTCGGCCCCGCGACCTTCCAGTACCTCAGACAGCTCGCGGGCGTCGACGCGGTGCGGCCGGACCCGACCGTCGTGGCCTTCCTCGAGGATATCGCCGCCGACCTCGACTCCGCGCCGATCGACACGAGCGAGCCACGCCGGACGATCGCCTCCTGCGAGTGGCTGTCGCTCGTCTCGTCGTACCGACCGATCGACCTCGATCGCATCGCGTGGTGGCGGGAAACCGACCCCGAGGACCGCACGGCGGTCCTCGCGATCCGTCAGCCCGACGACCTCGAGCCGGCGTAGGGCGGTCGCCCACAGGGGACGCCCCTGCCGACCGTCACAGCGTCAGCTGCCGGAGTCGCTCGAGTCCGTCTTCGGCTTCCGCCTTCGTCGTCTCGAGCGGGTCGACGACCTCGCTAGGGAGGTCGGTTCGCTGCGCGAGTGTCAACAGCGTCTCGAGTTTGCTGATCTCGAGGCGTTCGATCGTACGTCCCAGTTCCGCCTCGACGAGGTCGCCTAAGTTGGGGTCTTGCAGGTCGTCGACGAGGTCCTCGCGCTCGCTCCGGAGCCCATCGAGGGATGGACTTTCGACGGGGCCGGGTTCGACCTCACCCTCGATGGCGTCGAATATCGGCTCGAGCCGGCCGATCTGTTCCGTCGTCCGCTCGCCGTGAGCCATGAAGAACTCCTCCAGTTCCTCGTCGGTCGCGGCCTCCGCGAGTTCCGGCTGGAGCTCCTCGAGTTCCCGTTCCAGGTGGTACAGTTCCTCGAGCGTCCGTACGAAGAGGTCGCGTTCGTTGTCGATCATCCGGTGGACGTCTCCACTCGGAAACGCAAAGAGGTTGGCCCGTCGCCTGAAACGCCTCGGGTTCCGCGCGTGGCTGCCGGTCAGCCGTCCTCGAGTCGTGCGTCCGTAATCCGCAGTCGGCCTCGGGTCCCCTCCCACTCCGTTTCGTACTCGAGGTCGATCCGCCGATCCATGTGCGGGGCGTCCACGACCAGCGTCTCGAACTCGCCGCCTTCCCCCAGCACGTGGACGCCGTACTCCTCGTTGAGGCGCTCGAGATCCGCAAGCGCCGCCCGATCGAGGGTGCGGCCGAGCCAGGACTCGTCCAGGCCGTGGGCCGCGACCTGGATGATCTCGATCTCGAAACCGGCGTCCAGCATCGCGTCGGCCAACTCGCGGGGGTCTTCCTGCCACAGCGGAGCGAACAGCTCACAGTCCAGCCGGTCGCACATTCCCTCGATTCGGCTCGTCTGGTACTCGCTCTCGACCGCGCCCGCCGTGACGCCGGCGATGCCCCCCTCGAGTTCGTCGTCGAGGGTCCGAAGCGCCGCCTCGAGTGGTTCGAGTTCGTCGTCGCCCTGCACGCTCGAGTCGGTCGCCGCGTCGGCCTCGAAGTCGTCGGGCTCGACCTCGAGGAGTTCGATGCCGACGCTCTCGGCCGCCAGGGTGGCAAGATCAGTCGCCGGGACGTGGTACATGTAGGAGTCGCCTTCGGGGTGGACGGTGACGAGCCGTCGCACGTCGAGTCCCTCCTCCAGCGCCCGGTACAGCGCCCACGAGGAGTCCTTGCCGCCCGAGAAGAGGCTCACCCACGCGCCGTTGTCGCTCATGCTCGAGGGTTGGGGGCCGAGGGTAAAGGGGTGACGAGTCGTCGATTATCGGGAATCGTCCCCTTCGCTTTCCCTCTCGCCCTCCGGATCGGTCTCGTCGCCCTGCGCGCTCGAGTCAGGTTCGGCGTCGGCGTTGGAGTCGGACCTCGACGGCTCCGTCTCGGTTTCTGTTTCCGGACGGGGGTCGGGGCGTCCGTCGGCTTCCGGCTCAGTCTCGGTGTCGGCACCGGCACCGGAACCGGCACCGGCACCAGAACTGCCTCCACGAACCGTCTCGACCCCTCCGTCGGCGTTCGGACCCGCCGGCTCCGGCCCACCGTCCGTCAGCCCCGACTCCACATCGGCCTCCGCTTCCGCGTTCGACCCGCTCTCCTCGCTCAACTCGAGGTCGTCCGTGCCGCTCAGCGACGAGGCGACTCGGGCCCCGACGAGGCTCACCGCGATCGCAGTCGCGACGTACAGCACCAGCCGTTCCTCCACTGCCAGCGCAAACCCTTCGATGGCCAGCGGGCCGTAGGCGGCCGACGGCACCTCGAGCGATCCGATCACCGCCTGTTGCTCGAGGAAGTACGCCGAGAACCCGCGAAGCACCAGCGCGACCGCAAGCAGGATAAACGGGAGGTTGAGGTAGGACCGCCGGACCGGTTCCTCGCTGATCACCTCGTCCAGCAGGCGGCCGGCGCTGGCCGTGATCCCGGCCATCGCGAGCCACGGCACGCTGTCGAAGAGGAACTGCATCGTCGGGACGAGCACGCTCTGTGGGTCCTCGAGGCTCGAGACCCCGAGCGCGCCGGCGAACAGCCCGACCAGCGTCAGCCCGGCGGCGACGACGTAGGTGACGACCGACACCTGGCCGGAGTACAGCGCCTCCCGGGCCTGGTGGGCGACGCCGGTCACGATCTCGTCGACGTTGAACCCCTTGTACAGCAGGAAAAGGCCGATGACGGTCGTAATCGCGGCCGCGCCCTCGGCCGGACCGACGACGGTCGCGAGCATCGGGAACACGAGCAGGGTCAGCCCGAGCGGGACGAGGATCGTCTGACGTAGCTCCTCGTCGGCGAGAAACTGCTTCAGCAGATAGTAGGTAGACTCGATGTCCCGGGCCTGGCGAACGACGACCCGATCGACGGAGTCGACCTGAACCCGGCTCTCGACGATCGGGACCAGCCGTTCGTCTTCCGCACTGTCGATGACGACCACCGCCGAGTCGGGATCGTGCTCGGCGATGAGTTCGTCGAGTTGGCGAGCGACCGCCCTGTCGGCCGACACCATCGACTCCCGATCCCCCGAGACGACCGCGACGACGGTGTCCTCGTTCTCGTCGCGCAGGTCCTGGGCGACCCGCAGCGTCTCGAGCAGGGAGTTGACTCCCGAATCCTCCGGATCCGCGAGCCCGATATCCGTCACGAGCGCGCGAACTGCCTCCCAGCCGACGATAGGGGACCGGAGCCCGGTCTTGCGGCCCACGTCGTCGGTCCGGTCGAGACAGACGACCAGCGTTGTCACGGTAGTCGTTCCTTGCTGTGTGACGATAAAACCCACTTACTCGTTCGACCCCAGCGCCGTGCGGGACCGAGGCCTGAACCGGGTTCGACCCCCTCGAGACGCCAGAGAAGAAACGGGTACCAGCGGTTCGGCGAACCTCCGTACGTCTCGCAGTCGATGGGATGGGGACGTCCCGAAAACGATGCGATCGGGCCGCCCGCGTCACCGTGGGTTCGGTGACGACCCGGTCACGTTCGCAGTCTGAACTCCCGCTCCGCCGCGATTCCCGCGAGACCGGCACCGAACGCGTAAGCGACCGTCCGGGCACCCGCACCGACGCGTGCCATCAGCGGCCGCTCGGGTTCGAACTCCTCGATCGCCACCTCGTCGGTCTCGAGGCGGTCCGCCAGTTCCTCCTCGATCTCGCGGCGCGTTCCCAGTTCGTCGACCAGACCCAGTTCGTGGGCGGACTCGCCGAGGTAGATCCGCGCTTCCGTGTCCCGGACGAACTCCGCGTCCATGTCCCGGCCCTCGCTGACGCGTTCGACGAACGTGTCGTAGTAGTCGTCGATGAGTCCCTGGAGGTACTCGCGTTCGTCATCCTCGAGGTCCTTCAGCGGCGTGCCGGCGTCTTTGTACTCGCCGGCGGCGAACCGTTCGTAGGAGAGGCCGACCTTGTCGGCGAGTTCGCTCGCGTTCACTCTCGAGCCGATGACGCCGATCGAGCCGACGATCGACCCGTCGCGGGCCCACAGTTCGTCACAGCCGCTTGCGATCCAGTAGCCGCCGCTCGCACAGACGTCGGTCGCGTAGGCGATCGTCGGCCCGTCGAACCGCTCGGCCGCGAGCCGGATGTCGTCGCTGGGGACGACCTCGCCGCCCGGTGTATTCAGTTTCAACAGCAGTGCGTCCACGGCCCCGTCGTCGTCAGCCCGGTCGATCTGTTCGACGATGTCGTCGGCCGGCGTTCCCCGCGGATTCTGCGGGAGCGGACCGCCTCCCCCGTCGCGGGTGATCGGCCCCTCGACGGCTACCTCGGCCACGTCGTAGTCGGGAAACAGCGACGCGGCGACGTTGCCCGCGATCCGGAGCCCGACGAGGGCGACGACGATCGCGAACGCGATCCCGAACAGATCCGACAGCGTCTCGGGGTAGACGACGAACAGGCCGACGCCGGCGGCGGCGAACAGCACCGCCCCCAGCGTGACGACGGCAAGCCGTCCGACGTCTGCCGTACTAACCACGGTAGTCACCTCTGCTCATAGCGTCAGGTCCGTGTGCTGACCTGTTAACCGTTGTCGTCGCGGCTCGTCGTCTCACGAGCATCGGCCGCGTCGCTATCGGACTCTCGGCTCACGTTCTCACGTTCCCCGTCCCCCAAAACGACGGAAATCACGGCCACGAACGGACCCGGGCCACGATCCCCCGCACTCGGGACGGAACGCAGGCTCCAGCGTACGCTGTTGGTCGTCCTGGGTCGGCCGAAAATCGCGCGACCTCTCTCACTATCACTATCACTATCACTACCACTACGACTACGACCGTGGCCGCGACCGCGAACACAAACCCAAATCAGATGCGAACGCCGGACCCGCGATCCGAACGCGGGGACGAATCGAACCTGGGGACGACCTTAGAGCAGCCCCGTCTTCTGGAGCTTCATCAGGTCCTCGGTGTCGAGGGTTTCGCCTTCTTTGAACTTCTGATAGATCTCTTCGGCCTCTTCCTTGGCCTCCTCTTTCTTCTTGTCGCGCTCGGACTTGCGCTCCTCTTCTTCCTGCTTGTCCAGTTCGCGGAGGCGCTTCTGGACGCGGACGAAGTCCTCGTGGTGACGGTCGGCCGCCTCCTGGGCCTCGACGAACTTCTCGTGCATCTCGTCGGCCTCGTCACGGATGTCGTCGGCCTCCCGGTAGGCCTCGATCATCTGGTTGTGATGTTCCTGGGCCTTGTCCGCAAGCTCCGTGACCTTTTGGTGGTGCTGGGAGGCTTCCGATCGGACCTCTTCAGCTTTCTCGACGAGTTCCTCTAAGTCCTCGTTTTGCTCTAGCTTTTCCTTGCGCTCCTCGTACTCCTCGCGCTTGGACTCGATTTTCTCGATGAGTTCCTGCTCTTCCTCGCTGGAGAGGACCTCGGTCTGCTGTTTGAACTCGAGTTCTTCGATCTCTTCCTCGAGTTCCTCGAGGTCTTTCCCCTCGTCGAGTTCCATGTCCGACTTGAGCTCCTCGACCTTGTCGAAGAGTTCGTTGGCCTCCGCGTTGAGCTCGTTGCGCTTTTCCTTGTGCTCTTGGACCTGCTCGTTGAGCTCGTCGCGCTTCTCGCGGTGCTCCTGGGCCTCGTCGACCTTCTCGCGAGTCTTCGCGTTCAGGTCGTCGCGTTTGGAGGCCCGTTCGGAGGCCATCTGGTTGAGCTCGTTTCGCCGGTCTCGGAGCTGTCCGGCCTTCTTGATAAGCTCGCCTTTCGATTTGTTTTCTAGGTCGTCCTCTGTCAGTTCGATGTTTTTCGATTCGTCTACCATAATTATTCAAGCCTCTGTGCCATACCCGCGCCGGGAACGCGGCCGGACGGGAGCGGAGGTCGGCAACCCCGGCGACCGTCGTTCGCCGGAAACCGGCGAGTCGGCGGTGCCGCGATCGCGTTTCTCGTCCCGTTCGGCCGCACGGAGCGTACGCTGACGATCTGCGAAACCTCGGTGAATAAGATTCCCTGTCATCGATCGTCGAGCTATACGCGCCCCGGCGGCGTTCTGGTACCGATAGCTACTGTCGCCTCCAATTTAAAGGTACCGGTCACGAAAGGTGCGAAAACCGTTAGCAGGGGCCGCATAACGCCGGGTCACACCTTGGCACGGAATGCCATGAACCTATAAACTGTAGCGGTTCGTCGCCGATCGACTGCCGGCCTCGACGGCAAGTTCGACTGCGCTGGCGTCGGTCGGAACGGTCAGCGATCCCACGGGGGTCGTCTCGAGCGCGCCGACCGGGACCGTCGTCTCGCCCGTTTCGTCGCCGGCCCGCCAGCCGACCGCCGCCTCGAGCGATCGGTCGGTGTCGTTACAGAGGGTGATGCCGACCGAGTCGCCGGGCGTCGGCGGGTCGTCCAGTACCGCCTGAACGGGCTCGAGGGAGTCCGAAACGGCCTCGTAGGCGGGCTTCGGCTCACCCTCGGCAGTCGTCACACCCATGCCGCCGCCCGCCGCGGCGTCGCGGATCGGCGGCCCGGCGAAGATTCCACACTCCCGGCGGCGAAGCGTCTCGACGAGCGTCTTCAGCGTTCGGGTCTGATACTCCCGGGAAGCCGCCGGTTCCCCGGCCCGGCGGGCATAGGCGTCCGCGTCGAGCCCGGGCACCGACGCCGGATCGACCTCGTCCGCGAGCGTGCCCGCACCGAACCCGCCGACGACCTCGCCGAGCGAGGGATAGGTCTCGAGCAGCCACGACAGATCCGTCGCCTCGAGGTACTGCCATCCCGGAAAGAGGTGGGCCGCGTCGGGGTCGGTGCCGGGCTGGCCGGCGACCGGCAGGACGGGGACGTCCCCGGGGAAGGCCTCGGCGATCGCCTCGGCGGGAGCACGGTCGATCGCGGTCCGCCACGCGCGGTATCGGACCGCGAGTTTCCCGGTGAACCCGCTCCCGACGGGGTCGTCGAAAGGGGTCGCCGGCTCGTCCTGGACTCCGTAGCAGGCGATGGAGGGGTGGTGGCCGTACTCGTCGGCGAGGACGGTCGCCAGGCGACGGCCGCGTTCGATTACGTCGTCGCCCTCGTCGGCGTCCGAAAGCCGCGCGGCGAACTCTGGACCGCTGGCGGGGAGATCCTGCCAGACCAGCAATCCGGCCTCGTCACACGCCTCGTGCAGTGCCTGGGATGGAACGTGTCCACGCGCGCGTACGAGCGTCGCGTTCGCCTCGAGCGCCCGCCGAACGTCGGCCTCGGGGTCGCCGCCCGGCAGCCTGGTGAACCCCCGCGCCCGGACCCGCGTTCCGTTGACGAGAAAGCCGTCGGCGTCGCGTTCGACTCGCCGGAAGCCGACGGTCCGCTCGGCGGCGTCGGCCCCGAGTTTTGCCCGGACGGCGTACCGGTGTTGCGGGCCGTACCCACGGGGCCACCACAGCGAGGGGTCTCGAACCTCGACCGTCCGCGAGACGGTCGTCCGCTCGCCCGCCTCGGCGGTCACCGGAATCCGTTCCATGGTCGCCCCGCCGCCGCGTTCCTCGGGCCGCACGGAGAGGGTAATCGCGTCGTCCACCGCGGTTCCCGCGTCGATTTCGATCTCGACGTCGATCTCCCCCCGCGGGTCGTCGGTTCCCTCGCCGCGCTCGCCGCGCTCGAGGCGCGGGTGGGCTTTCACTCGCCGCAGGAACGTCGCGGGACGGGGCTCGAGGTCGACGTTCCATCGGACGCCGGGCGTCGCGAACGAGGCCGGCACCTCGTCCGTCGCGCGGATACCGGCGAACGCGTCCGGCCGCTCGCAGGCGACGACCAGGTCGTTCGTCGGCTCCGGGTCGACGGTGTATCGTGCGGGAACGAAGTGTGGGTCCGACTCGCCCAGTTTCGTCCCGTTGAACCAGACCGCCATCCGGCCGTAGCCGCCACGGATCTCGAGCAGCGCCCGTTCGTCGGCGCGGTCGCTCGAGCGCGGGTCCGCCAGGGTGGTCCGGTACGCGACGGCCTCGAGGTCGGGTCCCGGCTCCTCGTCCCCATCGCGGCCGAACTCCGGTCGCTGAGCCGGGACCGCGACCGGCCGCCACTCCGCGACGGTCGGCGGCCCCTCGGTGTCTGCCTCCCCCCAGTCGACGATGCGCCCGCCGGTCCACTCGTCGGTCATTACCCTGGCCACGTGGCCAGAAATTAAAAGTAGTTCCGACGGTTCACGACCGTTGGCCCGATCGGAGAAACGGTTGAGTCAACGACTCAAAAGAGGTTCTCGAGCCGGTCGTCGGTGAGTTCTTCGGCGGGATCGGTTCGCTCGCCCTCCGCGGCCCGTTTGGCCTCCCGGGCGCGTTCCATGAACTCCTCGATGCGGCTGGATCGCTCCGCGCCGCCCAGCAGGACCAGCGCACCGAGGCGGTCGCTGTCCAGCGGGAAGTCGCCGCCCCGGACCTGCATGCTCTCGGTCTCGTCCTCGAGCCAGCGACGGGCCTTCTCGACGCCCTTTCGCGGGATGGTGTCGGGTTCCCCGGCGATCACGAGCAAGGCGGAGTCGGCCGTCGTCGCGTCCGGGAGGCTCGTCCCGGTCAGCAGGGCCTGCCTGGCGACGGTCATCACGGTGCGGACGTTCTGGGCGCTGTCGTCGCTTGCCACCTCGCTTGCGTACCCCAGCGTAGCGATGCCGCCCGACCGGAGCGTGTTGATGACCTCGCTCGAGTCGACGACGCTCTCGCCGACGCCCTCGACGGCCTCGCCGGACGCGAACAGCAGGCCGACCCGCTGGGCGATCTTGCCGTTGATCGTCTCGAAGGCACCCTCGACGCTCTCGCCCTGTTCGTGCCAGGCGTCGTTGTCGATCAGCAGGGTCGCGTCGGCCTCGCGGGCGAGCGTCTTCAGCGAGCGGCCGGCGTTGGCCTGGTAGAGCGCGCCCTCGTTGCGCCCGGGGAGGACGCCGAGCGCGTAGACGGGGACGTCGTAGACTCGCTGGAGTTCGTGGACGAGCACCGGCGCGCCGCCGCTGCCGGTCCCGCCGCCGAGGCCGGCGACGACGAAGATCGCCTCGGACTTCGAGGTGATTCGCCCGTCGAGGCCGCTCAGGACCTGCTGGGCGTCGGACTGCATGATCTCGGCACCGAGTTCGTTGTCGCCGCCGACGCCGTGGCCGTTGACGCGGTCGGCACCGATCAACTGGGTGTCGACGAACTCGAGGGACTGGAGGTCGGGTTCTGCGGAGTTGACGGCCAGGGCACCTTGAACGGCGTCGAAGCCCATGTCCGCGTCGAACCGGGCGAGCCGTTCGGTTACCTTCCCACCGGCCTGACCGACTCCGATCAGGGCAACTTTCATGCGGCTATCATATGAGGGTAACTTGTTTAACGTTCCGATGAATTTCCCGGTCGGAGTACGCGTATTTTCGACCGTCCGGCGTCGACGGGACGACTCCGGCGATAGCAACGCACTTGAGGCAGTCCGCTGTGGATTCCCGTATGTTCCACGAACAGCGGACGACCGTTCCCGAGACCCCCGCCGAACTCCGCGCCGAGTACCGCGACGAACTCGCCGCCGTCGTCGACGACCGCGGCCTCGAGACCGCCGCCGAGGAGACGACCCTCCCGCGCGACGACCTCGAGGCGCTCGCCGACCGCGACGGCGACGGCGACCTGCCCGACATTTCACTCGAGGAGGCGGCCGAGGTCCTCGCGCTCGCTGACGGCGTCCGGGACCCCGAGACCGTCGTGACGATGGCCACCGAGCACCTGCTGATGGGCATGTCCACGGCCGTCATGGACGTCGAAGCCGTCGAGAGCGAACTCGAGATCGAGATGGACGCCAAGGAGGTTCAACAGAAGATCGAACGGCGTGCGCCGATGTCGTTCGAGGAGTACGTCCACCTCCAGCACGTTATCGTGGACAACATTCCCTGAGTTTCCGGGACACTGACTCTCGGACTCGGCTTCCGAACGCCCTCGGGGATCGGAGGTCGCAGATATCGCTCTTCCTATCCGACGCTCGGCTCCGTCGACCGCGGCGCGACCGACGGAGTCGCGCCCGTCACACCACCGCGTCGACCCAGTCCGCGGTGACGAACTTGTACCGACACCCCTCACAGAGCGGCAACTCGAGTACCTCCGCCGACGAGAGGTGGATGTGGTACCGCCGGGCCGGCACCCTGCTCCCGCAGTTGGCACACGTTTCGGACATGCTCGTTCGTAATAGTACGTTAACACGAACCATATCGCTTTGCCCCGGTTCGCGATGTGACGGGACGGCATCGGGCGATCCCCTCGCGACCGGGAGGGCCGATACGGCGGCGGCGAGCGGTGCACCTATGTGACGTCCGCCGCGAATTCGGGTATGCACGTCGCTATTCTGGGCTGTGGGTACGTCGGCCTCGAGTTGGGCCGCCAGATCGTCGAGCGGGGCCACGACGCGGTCGGCGTCCGCCGCTCCGACGCGGGGATCGACGCGATCGAATCGGCCGGCTTCGAGGCCGTTCGGGCGGACATCACCGATCCCGAGGGGCTCGAGTCGGTTCCGGACGTCGACGCCGTCGTCTTCGCCGCGAGCAGCGGCGGCCGCGGCCCCGACGCCGCCCGCGAGATCTACGTCGAGGGGTTGCGGACCGCGATCGAGGCCTTCGGGGAGCGCGAGAACGCGCCAGAGCGGCTCGTCTACACCTCCTCGACGGGCGTCCTCGGGGATCACGAGGGCGACTGGGTCGACGAGGGGACGCCGATCGAGCCGACCACCGAGAAGACCGAGGTGCTCGCCGAGGCCGAGCGGATCGCCCGCGAACTGCCGCCCGAACACGGCTTCGAGGGGACCGTCGCCCGCTACGCCGGCCTCTACGGTCCCGATCGATACCGTCTCGAGCGCTACCTCGAGGGCCCCGTCACGGAGGGATACCTGAACATGGTCCACCGCGACGACGCCGCGGGCGCGGTCCGCTACCTGCTCGAGGAGGACCTCGCCCGGGGCGACGTCGTCCAGGTCGTCGACGACGAACCCGTCGAGAAGTGGACGTTCGCGGACTGGCTGGCCGAGCAGTGCGGTCGGCCGGAACCGCCCAAACGGACGAAAGACGAGCGGCTGGCGGAGGACGACCTCTCGGCGGCCGCGCGACGGCGCATCCTGACGAGCAAGCGCTGTGACAACGCGAAACTGCGCGCGCTGGGCTACGAGTTCGCGTACCCGACATTCAGGGAGGGATATCGGGCGGCGATCGAGGAATATCGGACCGAGTGAGTCCCGAGGGACCTCGATCCCCCCGGTCGAACCGGTAAATCGGCGGAAAATTCTTTGTGGTTCGATTTGAGTGTCCGGTATGAGCTACCGCGACGCCTCGAGGCCCGCGTTCGTCGGCGTCGATGCCGACGTGAGCGTGGACGGCGGGCTCGAGGCGGACGTGCTGGTCGTCGACGCAGCCGTCGACTCGCTGCGAGCGCTCGATCCGCTCGTCCTCTCGCTGCTGGTGTTGCTCGTCGCGGGGGTCGTCCTCGGTGGGTGGTGGGCCGTCCGCTGGTTCCGTCGCCCACCCGGCGCCCACCTCCAGCGTGTACTCGAGGAGTACGACGACGTGGCCGTACTGATGCATCCGAACCCGGATCCCGATGCGATGGCGTGTGCGATGGGCGTCGAGGCCATCGCCGACGCCGTCGACACGGAGACGACGCTGCAGTTCTCCGGCGAGATCCGCCATCAGGAAAACCGGGCGTTCCGCACCGTGTTAAACCTCGACCTCGAGAGCATCGAATCCAGTTCGGAGCTGGCCGCCGACACGGTCGTCCTGGTCGATCACAACACGCCTCGCGGGTTCACCGGCGCACAGAACGTCGAACCCGTCGCGGTGATCGACCACCATCCCGGCAACGGTACCGGGACGCGGTTCACCGACGTCCGCACGGAGTACGGCGCGGCGTCGACGATCTTCGTCGAGTACCTCGAGGAACTCGGCGCGGCAACGGGCGAGGACGATGGGACGGGCCTCGAACTCACGCCCGAACTCGCGACGGGCCTGCTCTACGGGATCCAGTCCGACACGAATCACCTGACGAACGGCTGTTCGAAGGCCGAGTTCGACGCCGCCGCGTACCTCTTCGACGAGATCGACGAGGACCTGCTCGAGCGCATCGCCAATCCGCAGGTCAGCGACGACGTGTTACAGGTCAAAGCGACCGCGATCACCGAGAAGCGGGTCGAAGGCCCCTTCGCGGTCTGTGACGTGGGGACCATCTCGAACGTCGACGCGATCCCGCAGGCGGCGGACGAACTCATGCACCTCGAGGGCGTGACCGCGGTCGTGGTCTACGGCGAGAACGACGGGACGATCCACCTGTCGGGCCGGTCCCGGGACGACCGCGTGCACATGGGGGAGACGCTCCGCCACGCCGTCAGCGACATTCCGATGGCAAATGCGGGCGGCCACGCCCGGATGGGTGGCGGACAGGTGTCGGTCGATCACATGCAGGGACTCGGCCCCTCGGACGGGATCGGCCGCGAGGAGTTCGAGGAACGGCTCTTTTCGGCGATGGCGGGCGAGCGGTCGTAAGCCCCTCGCGATGGCACGACGGACCCGAGACGCCACGCTCGAGGAGGGTATACGTCCGAAAAACGTCCGTGTCCTGCGGTATCCGGTGGGCCGATGCCCCGTTCAGGCCCCAGACCGCCCTTCGACTCCGTCCTCGACTATCTGATCTCCTTCCACTCCTGGTCGCAGTCCGGACAGATCCGCACCGTCTTGATCTGGTCCGGGTCGTTCTCGGTCTTCAGCGGCTTTTCGCACTCGCCACAGACGAGTCGATCGTAGGTGTCCTTGTCGAGTTCCCCGTCACGGAGTGCCTTCCGGACTGATTTCATGTGCATTCGTTACGAAGGTAGGGAAGAAAAAGACCGGGGCTTCGGCGGCCGCCGTCGACGTTTGCCCGGTACCGCCGGATTAGGTCGGTAGTCGCCCGCTCGATCCGGATTTCCCTCGCAGATCGAGACAGTCCCGGATACCAACTCGTGCTCGCGACGCTTCGAACGGGGCCGGGGACCGAGAGCCGGGGGCCGGGGGCCGGGGGCCGGGCACGCTTCCGAACTATGCCCTCCGTCACGTTAGTCGTCTGAACCGCGTCGATCCAGCGCCGAACCGACGGTCTCGAGGATCGGTGCGAGCGGTCCGCGGTCGCGGTCGTCGACACCGCCGTCGGCGTCCCCGTCGGCGACGGCGTCGCGTAGTTCGCCCGCGGTGCCGACGAGAAGAGCGTCAGCGCCCGGATCGATCGCCAGGGCGAGGCTGTGGCGGTCAGCCCACGTTCGGAGGGCGGCTTCGGTCGCCTCGTCGAGGCCGTCGACCTGGAAGCACAGCGTCGAGGACGGCTCCCGCCCGGTCGCGTTTTCGCGCAGGGAGAGGGTCCGCTCGAGTTCGCGCTCCGAGACGTTGCGGAGTTCGACGACCCGCGGTTCGTCGTCGCGGATCGAGCGCTCGTCGCCCAGCGCGTGGGCCACCTGGACCACATCTTTGGTCGCGGCGACGTCGTGGGTGCGGATGATGTGAGCGCCGCGCTCGACCTCCATCGTGGCGGCGGCCAGGCTGACGGGCAACTGGTCTTCGGTCTCGGGGCGGCCGGCCAGGTCGCCGAGGAAGTCCTCGCGGTTGGTCGCGGTGAGGATCGGGCGGCCGAACGCGCGGAACTCCCGCAGGCGGCGGAACATCTCCCAGTTGTCCTCGTAGGTGCGCTCGTCGTACCAGCCGCCGAAAGCGGGGTCGATGATCGTCTTGTCGGTGAACCCGCCCCGCTCCAGGGCCTCGAAGATATCGTCGATGGTCTTCAGGTGACCCGGCTTTTTGATGTCCGGGGGGCTGGCCATCTTGACGACGGGGACGTCGTACTCCTCGCAGACCTTCGGCATCTCGGGATCGGCGAAGCCGCAAACGTCGTTGACGAGATCGAAGCCGCCCTGGATCGCCTCCTCGGCGACCCCCGCGTACCGCGTCTCGATCGAGAAGGCGACGTCGGCGTCGACCTCGTCGACGACGGCAAGCGCCTTCGCGAGGCGGTCGCGTTCGACCTCCTCGGGGAGCCAGTCGTTTTTCGGGTTCGCCGACTGGAGCCCGATGTCGATGATGTCGGCCCCCTCGGGGACCATCTCCTCCTCGACGTGGCGGACGGCCTCGGAGACGCCGCCGTGGACGCTGGGGTCGTAGTTCGACTCGACGCTCATGTTCAACACACCCATCACTCGCGGCGGATGGCCGTCTCCGACGGGCATATCGCCGATCTCGACGGTACGCATACCGCGGGGTTAGGAAGTAGCCCGAAAAACGTTGCCGGTTCAGTACGACGCTGCCGGCTTCTCGTCGGGGACGAAAGGATGATTACTCGCGACTCCTCAGCCGTAGCCAGTGCCCGAGTCCCCATCGTCCCGCCCGGCCTGGACGCTGTCGGCGTCGTCGCCGCTGCGGGAGCGCGACCTCGTCGTCGTCTCGAACCGCGAGCCGTACGTCCACTCGAGAACCGGCGACGGGATCGCGGTCGAACGCTCGGCGGGCGGGCTCACGACGGCTCTCGATCCCGTCCTGCGACGGCTCGGCGGCACCTGGGTCGCGTGGGGAAGCGGCGACGCCGACGCGGCCGTCGCCGACGACGGGACCGTGCGGGTGCCGCCGGCCGAGCCAGCCTACGACCTCGAGCGCGTCTTCCTCGCGGAGTCGACGGTCGAGGACTACTACTACGGCTACAGCAACTCGACGCTCTGGCCCCTCTGTCACGGCGATCTGGGCCGGATCCGCTCGGAACCGTCCCACTGGCCGGCCTACGAACGGGCGAACGAGCGGTTCGCGGACGCGGTCGTCGGGAGCGTCGAGGGGGACGTCGATGAGGGGGGAGCCGCCCCGATCGTCTGGATCCAGGACTACCACTTCGCCCTGCTTCCCGACCGGCTTCGATCCCGCTCGGGGCTGCCCGACGCGGCGACGATCGCCCAGTTCTGGCACGTCCCCTGGCCCTCGCCCGACGCCGTCCGCGTCTCGCCTCACGCCCGCGAGCTCCTCGAGGGGCTGCTCGGGAACGACCTGCTGGGCTTTCACCTCCCGGCGTACCGACGGAACTTCCTCGAGACGGTCGATCGGCTGCTTCCGGGTGCGTCGGTCGACCGGGAGGCGGGGATCGTCCGCTTCGAGGGCTCCGGTTCGTCCGAAACGGAGCGAACCCGCGTCTACGCCCGGCCGATCGGGATCGACGTCTCGAGCGTCCGGCGGGCGGAGCCGATCGAGGAGCCGTCGTCCGTCTTCGAGGCCTACGATCTCGATCCCGCCCGTTCGCTCCTGCTGGGCGTCGAGCGACTGGACTACGCGAAGGGGATCCGCGAGCGGTTGCGGGCGTTCGAACACCTCCTCGAGACCGAACCCCGGTGGCGGGAATCGGTCACACACCTGATGGTAGCGGGCCCGACGCGGGAGCGAATCCCGGAGTACCGGCGGTACCAACGGCGCGTCCGCGAGCAGGTCGCGGCGATCAACGACCGGTTCGGGACCGACGACTGGACGCCGGTTCGCCACGTCGACGCCGCCGTCGACTGGGAGCGCCTGCTGGCGCTCTACCGGGCGGCCGACGCGCTCGTCGTCTCCTCGCGGCGGGACGGGCTGAACCTCGTCGCGATGGAGTACGTCGCCGCGAACGCGGGCGGGACCGGGACGCTGGTCCTGAGCGAACTCGCCGGCGCGAGCGAGATCCTCGAGGGCGCGATCGAGATCAACCCCTACGACGTGGCCGGGACGGCGGCGGCGATCGACCGCGCGCTCTCGCTCGAGATCGACGAGGGCGACGAGGCCGACGAGGCAGACGAGGCAGACGATCCCGACGAGGCCCAAGAACGCCTCGAGTCCCTGTGGGAGTCCGTCCGCCGACACGACGTCGGCGAGTGGGTTCGAAGCTTCGACCGGGAGGTCACAGCCCTCGCGACCGACGCTGGGGCCCGCGGGGACGCCGGCGCCGGGTGGGATTCCGGTTGATTAATCTTTCAGGCGAGCGTTGACGGCGCTATGGACGCGACCGCCGACGAACTGGCCGGTATCGTCGACCTGTTCGGCGGATTGACCCGCGCCGAACTCGAGCGGGCGCTCTCGGAGGCGGCCTTCCGCGCCGACGGACAGTCGATCGAGGAGGCGGCGGTCGAGACGGCGATCGAGGCGGCAATCGAGGCGTTCGCGCTCGTCCGGTACCGGGAAGCCGACCCGGACGACCCCCTGCTGGTCGCCGGCCCAACCGCGTTCCCGTCGGTACCGAAGTACGCGGAGGACGTCCCCCACATCCTCGATATCGAGCGTCGCCGCCCGGACCGCGAGGCGCTCGGCGAGGCGGTTCGCGAACGGTTCCGGTCGGACCTCGAGGCGGCGATCGACGACGGGGACGAGGACCGCCTCCGGGAACTGCTCGACGTGAGCTACGACGTCGAGTCCTGGGCCCCGATCGAGTTGACCGACGAACGGCGACGACTCGAGGAGGCGCTCGAGTAACGCATGGCTCGGCGGACGCTCACCCTCGAGCCGGTCGCGGCACACGAACCCGAAGCGATCGACGACCAGAAGTACGACGCCGCGGTGCTGGCGCCGATCGTCGAACGCGACGGCGAGGACTACCTGCTGTTTACCCGGCGGGCGGACCACCTCGGGGAACACCCGGGCCAGATGAGCTTCCCCGGGGGTGGCGCCGAACCCGAGGACGATTCGATCCTCGAGACGGCGCTGCGGGAGGCAAACGAGGAGATCGGCCTGGAACCCGACGAAGCCGAGGTCGTCGGCCGCCTGGACGACATCCGGACCGTGACCGAGTACGCCGTCACGCCGTTCGTCGGCCGGGTGCCCGACCGGGAGTACGAGCGCGACGACGACGAGGTCGCCGAGATCGTCCTGCTCCCGCTATCGGGGCTGCTCGATCCCGAGAACTACGAGTACGAGCGCAGGGACCACCCCTACTACGGCGACATCGTCATCCACTACTTCCACGTCGACGGCTACACCGTCTGGGGCGCGACCGGCCGCATTCTGGTCCAGTTGCTCGAACTGGCGACGGAGTTCGAAGCGCCCGAGCGGATCGACCGGCCGGGCGGCACCGAGGGGGACGCCGACGCCCTCGAGTAGCGCGAACTGGGCGGGTGCAAAAACTCGATGGAGCGTCAGGCTTTTGGACTCGCGCCGCCCAGCACGCCTATGGTCGCACAGACGATGGATCGAGTTCCGCACCGACTGTAACCGTCTCTCCTTTGTCCTGCGAGGTGATCGTAGATGCTAACGACGAGTACCGTAGCCCGTACTGGCCTCGACGCGATCGCGCTGAAACCGACCGAGTGTGACGTCACTGCCGCGACGTCGATCCCGGCCGACGCCTTCGCCATCGACTACGAGGGCCGCGAGCACGTTCCCGACCCGGGAACGCTCGAGGCGCTGGCCGACGACGCCGAGGTCCGTGTCACGACCCCCGTCCGCGCCGACGGCTACGACCCCCTCGGCGACGACTCGCTGCTTGCGGACCTGCCCGAATCGGTCGGCCGCGTCGTCGTCGCGGGTCACCCCGCGTACCTCTCCGACGAGGAACGAGGGCGGGCCGTCGCGCCCCGTCTCGGCGCGGCGCTCGAGACTGCACCCGAGGCCTGGGTGGGCACCGAGAGCGTCGAACGGATCGCGATGGCGACGGGCGCGACCCAGTACGACCTGCTCTCGCGCTCGACCGAACGGGAACTCCGGGCGTTGCGGGCCGCGGGGTTCGAGGGCGAGATCGCCGTCTACGCGCCGACGGTCCTCTCCGACGACGAGGACGCGATCCTCGAGGCGGTCGGCGACTACGTCGCGCGCCGACGGCCCGTCGCCTCGGCCCTGCCCGACGACGACCCCGACGCGGACGCGAGCGCGACCGGCCGCACCCGCGAGGTCCTGCTTGCAGCGGCCGAGGACTACGCGCTCGTCGGGACCGAAGACGACGTTCGCGCACGGACGGAGGCGCTCCGCGAGGCCGGCGCGACGACCGTCGTCGGCTACCCCGCGCGGGGACTCGAGCGCTTCCGCGAGTAACGCGCCGTCCCCTTCAGTTTTCTTCAGCCGCCCCTTCCCGAGATTATAAGCTACTCCGGGAACCACGGGCAGGTATGACGCTGCTCGCCGAACGAACGACGACCGCGGCCGCCGACGCCCTCGAGGCGGCCGACGTCGCTGTACTCCCGACGGGAAGCACCGAACAGCACGGGCCGGCGCTCCCGCTCGGGATGGACCACATGGCCGCCCGGGCGTTCGCCCGGACGGCCGTCGAGCGAACGAACGACTCGGACGACGGCGCTACCGCCGTTGCTCTCCCGACCGTGCCGGTCGGGGTCAGCGTCCACCACCGCCAGTTCGACGGCACGCTGTACGTCTCCGAGGAGACGTTCGAGCGATACGTCGCGGAGACGCTCTCGAGCCTCGCCGAACACGGCCTCGAGAAGGCCGTCGTCGTCAACGGCCACGGAGGAAACGGCGCGGCACTGCGGCGGGCGGCCCGCCGACTCCGGGACGACCACACCGCGTTCGCCCCGCCGTGGAACTGGTGGGACGCCGTCGACGACCTCGCCGACGACCTGTTCGACGAGGAGGGCGGCCACGCCGACGCGATGGAGTCGAGCCTGCTGTGGCACCTCCGCGAGGACCTCGTCGTCCCCGACGAACTCGAGGCCGCCGAAGAAGGAGCCAGCGAGGACTGGGGCGAGACGGTCCAGGGCGCGCCCACCGGGTTCGACACGATCGACTTCTCCGAGAGCGGCGCGGTCGGCCGGCCGACCCAGGCCGACCCCGAGAAGGGCCGCCAGCTGTTCGAAACCGGCTGTGATCGGCTGGTGACGCTGCTTGACTGGCTCGCCGAGCGACCGCTCGAGGACTGCTGGCCGCGGGCCCACAAATGAGCGAGGGGATCGACCCCGACGGCGACTCGGACCCCGAACTCGCCGTCGGCGCGGACGCCTTCGTCGACGAGGGCGCGGGCATGGAGGTCGCCGTCGTCGGCGCGGGAGCCGTCGGCGCGACCGCGGCCTACGACCTGGCCCGGGCCGGCGCGGACGTCACCCTCTACGACCGCGAGGGGATCGCAAGCGGCGCGAGCGGCCGCGCCGCGGGAATCTGCTACGACGCCTACGCGGACCCGCTGGACGCCGAGATCGCGGGCGACGCCATCGAACGCTTCCGGCGGCTCTCCGGCGACGACACCTTCCAGTTCGTCGAGTGTCCCTACGTCTGGCTCGCCCGCGAGGGCGACGAGCAACGGGCCGAGGCGATCCGCCGACAGGTGAGCCGGATGCAGGACCACGGAGTCGTCGCCCTCGAGATGGACGGCGACGCGCTGGCCGACCGGTTCCCGGCACTGTGGACGGACGACGTCGCGGTCGCCGGCATCGCGGGCGCGGCCGGCTACACCGACCCCGCCCGCTACACGGCCTGTCTCGCAGCCGCGGCGGACGGCGCGGGCGCGACGCTCGCGCCGGAGACGGCGGTCGAGGTCCGAACCGACCCCGCACGGGTCGTCGAACCCGATGGCACGGAACGCGAGGTCGACGCCGTCCTCGTTGCGGCGGGCGCGCGAACGAAGACAGTGCTCGCCGACGCCGGCGTGCCGATCGCGATGAAACCCTATCGCGTCCAGGCGCTGGTCGCCGACTGCGACCTCGAGGAGCCGACCTGGTACGACGCAAGCGAGGGATTCTACGTCCGTCCGCACCCCGACGGGCTCCTTGCCGGCGACGGCACCGAGGAGCGCGAGGCCGACCCGGACGACTACGACCGGGACGCAAACGACGGGTTCGCCGCGGACCTCCTCGAGCGCGTTTCCGGCCGGCTGGACGTCGAACTCGGACCGGACGACCTCGAGCGAGCCTGGGCCGGGCTCTGTACGGCGACGCCTGACCGCGATCCGCTGGTCGGCGAACTCCGGGACGGGATCTACGTCGCGACAGGGTTCCAGGGCCACGGCTTCATGCGCGCGCCGGCGATCGGCGAGCGGATCGCGACCGAGATCGTCGGCGGCGAGGGAATCGACGCCTTCGATCCGACGCGGTTCGACGGGGACGAGGAGTTCGCAGTGGAAGAAGGGATGCGTATCGACGGGGAGTGACGGAGACGGGTCAGTCGTCGGCGTCGGGGTTGGGATTCGGGTTCGGATTCGGATTTGCGTTCGCTTTCGTCTCGGCACTCGAGTCGTCCGTCTCCTCGATCGTATCGTCGTCCGTAGCCGAGGGCGAACCCGACGTATCCTTCGGAATCTCGACGCTCAGTGTACCCGTCTCCGTGAGCGTGGCGGTGCCCGCGTCGGGGTCAACGATCGCGTCGGGCGGCAACTCGGCTTCACCGCCCAGTTCCATTCCACGGCCGGGGAACCGCATCTCGAAGCGTTCGCGATACTGGCGGAACCGTTCGATCCTGATCCTGACGTTGCCGCCGAGGTACCGCACCTGGACGTCGTCCGGTTCGGCCCCGGGTGCGTCGAAGACCACGAGATAGGACGTATCGTCCTCGAGCACGTCGACGGGGAGCGACCGGTAGCTCTGGGCGCGCCCGTTCGCGCGCCCGACCTGTCGGTAGAGGAAGCGGCCGACGGATTCGACGAAGTCGCGGGGGCTCACTCCCGGTCACCTCCGGCGGCGCGGGGCGCGCTCGCCGGGGTTCGGGACGATCGGAGGGAGGGCGAGAGGGGGGACGAAGCCGCGGATGCGGACGCGGTCGGGACGGAACGCCCGTCCGAACCTGCGACCGGCCCGACTCGACGACCGGAAGCGGACGCCTGGATCTGGCAGTACGCGTAAGACATGGCCGGACCGGAACCTATGACGACCACGCTATTATTGATTTTGATACACGAGGTCGCCAGGCGCGTCGGCCGGCAGGCGTCCCCTCCTCGGCAACGATCACCCCGGAGCGCTCGGTCGCTCAAAGCTCGACCGGTTCGAGACAGTCCGTGCCGCCACAGACCGGACACGAGAGCTCCGAGACGTCGAACTCCTCGGGTACGTCGTACGTGTAGTGGTTCTCGAACAGGTCGAGAAAACAGTCCTCCGCGGTACAAACGATCTCTTCCGTCGGTGGCATTTCGGTCGTTACTCCGGGTGCCGAACTAATCAACATTCGGCTCCCGGACCATCCTCGAGGAACCGGTCCCGTTTGGACGCGTTTGTCCATACCGCTTTCAATCCGATCGTCGACCGAGCGGATACATGACCGACGATAGTGCGTTCGAGCCGACCATCCGCCGGAACGCAAAGACCGGGACCATCCACGTTCAGTGTGACTGGTCGGATCCACGGCCGATATCGACCTGTATCGTCGCCGTCGTTCGAGCGGTCCCCGAACTCGAGTTCGCCGACGACGAGCGCCTGTTCGACGCCGTCGATCCGGAGGCACTCGACGCCCTGTTCGAACCGACGTCCGGCGACTGCCGGCGATCCGGCGGCGTCCGGATCGGATTCCGCCGGTTCTCGCTGACCGTCTACGGCGACGGCGAACTCGTCTTCGATCCGCGGGCGGCGAACGGATCGGCGGAGCCGTTCCGTGTCGGCTCGAGCGGCGACGGCCGGGCGGACGATGGGGGGCAGGATTCACAGGGAGGGCGGGAACGAGGACGAGGATGAGGACGAGAACGAGAACGAAGACGAAAACGGGAGCAGCGGGGAGAGGAACGACCGTAACCCGACTGTGAATCGAACCGCGTACTGGCCAACCGGGCGAGCCTGCTGACGGTCAGTCGGCCGGCTCCGCCCGCTCGAGTGCGGGTTCGACCTCGGGCGCGACCCGATTGACGATCGCCGGTCCGTCGCGCTCCCGGACGACGAGCCCGTCCTCCTCCAGCGACGAGAGGTGGTGCGAGACCGTGCTCGGGTCCAGTTCGAGCGCCTCCGCGAGCGCGCACGTCTGCATCCCGCCGCGGGCCGCGAGCGTTTCGAGGAGCCGCCGCGTGGACCTGTCGGCCAGAGCCGTTCGGAGTTCGACGTCGACGTCCGCGGTCGTATCGACGGGATAGTACCGGCGCTTCCCGCGGATCTTCTCCGAGGTCACCAGCCGCTCCTCCTCGAGGATTCGGAGGTGGTGTCGGATCGTCGACAGCGACGCCTCGGTCGCCGACTCGAGTTCCGAGAGATGGACGCCCGGCGCGTTCGTGATCGCCCGGTAGAGGTCGCGGCGCGCGTCGTGCTCGAGCGGATCGGAGTCGTCGAACCGGCTGTACCGAAGCAGCGCGAGCGGCAGTTCTCTGGGTCGCTCGAGGGCGAACTCGATCCCCCGGGCGTAGACCGTCCCGGTTCGGACCACCGACCGGCGGAGGATCGGGTTGTGGAGGGTCAATACAGCGGTGCTTCCGGACGTCGAGGCGCCGCCGACTGCGGTGAGGATGGTCGCCGTCGTGAGTCCGAGGAGGGTCCCGGCCGTGGCGGAGCCGCTCGAGTCCCGCGTGGCGACGTCGACGGTATCGTCGGTGTCATCGGCCGCGGTGCTCGCGTTCGCTTGCGAGTCCGGCCGGTCGCTGTCGGTCCCGGTATCGACGTCACGGGAGTCGTCGGGGTCGTCGGGGGCGTCCGGGTCGTCCGGATCATCGGGGCGGTCGGAGTCGTTCGGAGCATCCGAGTCGTCGGGATCATCGAAATTATCGGGATTGTTGGAGTCGTCTGAATTATCGGAATCGGCCGGATCATCGGAGTCGTCTGGGTCATCGGCATCCTCGGGGTCGTCGGGATCATCCGGGTCGTCGGAGTCGTCCGGGTTATCCGAGTCGTCCGGGTTGTCGGCATCGTCCGAATCATCCGAGTCGTCGGCATCGTCCGGGTCGTCGGAATCGTCCGGATCATCCGGGTTGTCGGAGTCGTCCGGATCATCCGAATCGTCCGGATCGTCGGGATCGTCCGGATCATCCGAATCGTCCACATCGTATTCGACTCCGCTTTGGCCCTCGAGAACCGGAACGACCTCCGGCGACGACACCGCGACGAACTCGCCCGTGGAACCCAGCCCGGAGTAGGCACTCGCCCCAGCCGTCCCCGCAACGAGCGTGCTCGAAAGCACGAGGAGGGCAATCGCACAGACGAGCCGTCCTCGACCGGTACGTCCGCTCATGATCTCGAGTGGGTTCGATCACGGCCCGAACGGGACACTATCGGCGGCGTCCGCGCGATCGGTACGTCCGTTTACGTTGAACGATCGGATCCTTAAATCTACTCGAGCGCGCCCGAGTTTTTCGGGTCGTTCGCAGTCGTTCGAGACGCCCCGTGTAGTCACCGTTTTATCACTCGAGGCGCTATCGGCCCCTATGACCGACCCCGAACGGCTCTCCGTGACCATCGTCGACGGCTACGTCGACGAGCCCGCACACTTCGGGGTGCCGCCGTACGTTTCGACGTATCCGCGCTACACCGCGGGCGCGCTCGTCGACGCGGGCGTCCCGCGAGAGCGAATTACGTACCACACGATCGACGGCCTCAGGGACGAACCCGACCGCTGGCGCGACGTCGACGAGGCCGACCTCATGATCTATCTGGGCGGGATGACCGTCCCCGGGAAGTACGTCGGCGGCACGCCCGCCGAACCCGACGAGGTCCGCAAACTCGCCTGGACCGCCAACGGGACGAGCCTGATGGGTGGCCCCGTCAAGTTCGGCGTCGGCGACGAGAACGCGGGCGCCACGGAAACCGAACGGCAGGACCTGGACTTCGATTTCGTCGCGAAAGGCGACGTCGAAGCAGCCGTCCACGACCTCGTCGAGAGCGGCCTCGAGGGGTTCAACAACCGGATGCGCGACGTCGACGAGGTCTCGCGGTGGGCACGAGAGGGTGCGTTCATCGTCGAGCAACACCCCAACCACCCCGACTACCTCATCGCCGAACTCGAGACCTCTCGGGGCTGTGCCTACCGGTGTTCGTTCTGTACGGAGCCGCTGTACGGCAATCCCGAGTTCCGACCGGCACCGACGGTCGTCGGCGAGGTCGACGCGCTCTCGGACCACGGCGTTCGTCACTTCCGGCTGGGTCGCCAGGCCGACATCCTCGCGTACGGCGGCGACGGCGAAGCCCCCAACCCCGACGCGCTGCGACAGTTGTACAGCGGCATCCGCGAGGTGGCCCCCGACCTCGAGACGCTCCACCTGGACAACATGAACCCCATCACGATCGTCGAGTGGCCCGAAAAGAGCCGCGAGGGGATCCGGATCATCGCCGAGCACAACACGCCCGGCGACACGGCCGCGTTCGGGCTCGAGTCCGCCGATCCCGTCGTCCAGGAGGAGAACAACCTGAACGTCACCGCCGAGGAGTGTTTCGAGGCGGTCAAGATCGTCAACGAGGAGGCGGGGTGGAGACCCGGCGAGGATCCCGGTGACGGTCCCACCTTCGGCGACGACGCACCGCGTCGGCTTCCGAAACTACTGCCCGGGATCAACCTCCTGCACGGGCTCAAGGGCGAGCGCGAGGAGACCTACGAGCGCAACATGGACTTTCTGCAGCGGGTCTACGACGAGGGGTACATGCTGCGACGAGTCAACATCCGGCAGGTGATGTCGTTCGACGGCACCGACATGTCCGATACGGGTGCCGAGATCGCGAAGGAGCACAAGAAACTGTTCAAGAGCTACAAGAGCCGGGTCCGCGAGGAGATCGACAACCCGATGCTCGAGCGGGTCGCCCCGCCGGGGACCGTCCTGCCGGACGTCCACCTCGAGTACCATCAGGACGGGAAGACGTTCGGCCGCCAGCTCGGAACCTATCCGCTGCTCGTCGGGATTCCGGGCGAACGCGAACTCGGGCGGACGATCGACGTCGCGGTCGTCGATCACGGGTATCGCTCGGTAACCGGCGTCCCGTACCCGCTCGACATCAACGCCGCCTCGATGGACGAACTCACCGCGATTCCGGGGGTCGGCGATCGGACGGCGGGCGACATCGTCGTCAATCGGCCGTACGACCTCGAGGACGGAGACGCGGACGCGGACGCGGACGCGGCGTCCGCGCTCGGGATCGACACCGAGACGGAGGCGGGCGTCGATCTCTCGCGGTTCGTGACGGCTCGGGCGGGCGAGTGGGCCGACTAGCCCGCCGTGACACTGTCTCTCGAGCGACCTCGATACGGGGGGCGAGAGACGCGACACGGGGCGTCCGCGGTGCTCGGCGAAGCCGTTCGGTCGGTAGTTCTATTATGCAGGGGGAGTAGAGAAAGTGATGAGGGTCTACCTGTGGAAATATCTGAAAAACTCCTGTGTCTGTTCAGTACGGAGGTTTCGGCAGAGGAGGACCGATACGTCATCGAAGTGCCACGGCAAGAGGTGGAGACCGGCGACATCGATCCGGACGAAGTGTACCGCGTCGCGCTCATTTCTCGAGACGAGGCGGATACCGAGGGGGAAGGGTCGTCTTCGACGCAGCCGGAGACTGCGCCCTCCGAACCCCAGCCGCCAGTCGACGTCGGCGAAACGCGCTACGTCGAGATCGAGGACATCGGCAAGCAGGGCGACGGGATCGCCCGCGTGGAACGGGGGTACGTCATCATCGTTCCCGGTGCCGACGTCGGCGAACGCGTCAAGATCGAAGTCACCGAAGTGAAATCGAACTTCGCGGTCGGCGAAATCATCGAAGACACGTTCTGAAGCCGATCGCTCGCACCCGGCATCTCGCGCGGCAGCGGGCCGCGTTCGAGGCCGGGTAAACTCGAGCGTCGAGCGAACCGCCGAGCGCGCCATGTTGCGCTCGGAGAGTGAAACGGGAAGCGCCTCGTATCCGACTCCCGACCGTTTTCGTCGACGACCGTCGATCGCGGGTTACCGGCTATCGGACCGGCGGCGGTCACACCGCGTGACCACACTGCCCTACTCCGGAATCGTCTCTCGGAACGTCTCAGGATCGTCGTGAAAACAGTCGCCGACGACGATCGCGTCCGCGCCGGCCTCGAGTATCTCGGTCGCCTTCTCCCGGCTGTCGATGCCGCCCCCGTACAGCAGCGCCGTCTCCTCGAGGTACGGTGCTGCGGCCGCGACGTCCTCCGGCCCGCCGTAGGTCCCGGAGTACTCGACGTAAAAGACCGGGAAGCCGTAGAACGACTCGGTCGCGAGCGCCGCGCCCGCGACCTGGTCCGGGCTGTAGGTGGTCTCGACGCAGGCGCGTTCGGCTGCGGCCGACTCGAGGTGCTGAACGACGTACCCCTCGCCGATCAGGTCCGCGGCGAGTTCGGCGACGGCCTCGCGGCCCTTCGAGGCGATGAGGTCGCCGACCAGCGGGACGCTCGTGCCGAGTACCGTCTCCGGCTTGCGGCCGACCTCGGTGAACAGGTCGACGTGCTTGCCGACGAAGTGCTCGCGGTCGCCGTTGTAGACGGCCGGCACCGACAGGTGATCCGCCCCCTCGAGGGTCTCGCTCGAGACGTGGTCGGCGTTGTACGGCTCCTGCCAGATCGGGAGGTCGGGGAAGGCGTCCGCAACCGTCCGGATCGTCTCCAGGGTGTTCCCGGCGGTGACGCCGTCCGAGCCGCCGACGATCACCAGGTCGGTTCCCTCGAGGACGTCGAGGTCGCCCGGCAACGATTTGGCCGGATCGACCTTCGTGACGTGCGTGACGCCGTCCCAGTCGGGTGTCATGCGGACCCGTTCGAAGAGCGACGTTAATTTCCTACCGGTTTCGTGGCCATGGTTCACACGGCCGGCACCTGGGGGCGTTCCCGACCGTTCCGGCATGCGATACAGGGAACGCGCGACGGGTGATCGGCCCGACCGTCCCCGTCCTCGTTACTCGTCCCGATTCTCGAGCGGGCGGCCGTCGATCCCCTTCGCCCCCTCGGAGTCGTGGACGACGACCTCTCCGGGGCCCGGATCGGCGGGCGTGTAGTTGTCCCGGACGGCGATCGCCTCCTCGAGTTCCCTGACGGCCCGTTCTTTCAACGCGGCCGCGAGTTCCTCGGCGTCGTCGCGCGAGATGTCCCTGCCGAGCCCCTCACACTCGTGGGCGCGGACGATTCCCTCCTCGTCGCCGGCTTCTTCTCGCGGGCCGCGGGACGGCTTCGCCGTCCCGTTCGAGGCGGCTTCGCCGCCTCGCAGCCCGCTCGAATGGTCCGCGGAGCTTTGCTCCGCGCTATCGCCGGCTTCCCGTTGCGCTTCCAGCGCAACGCTGTCGACCGCCTCGCCCATCGGCTGGCTGGTCCCGGCAAGCGCCACGCTGAACGGATAGGTCCGACAGATCAGCGGCCGGTCGTCGTGGGCGGTACAGGCTCCCGTTCCGTCGGTCTCCTCGTAGAAGACGCAGTCGCCACAGCCGTCGGTCTGGAGCGCCCACTCGAAGGTCTCGCCCTCGAGGCCCGCGTCGCCCTCCCGGAGGCCGTACGGCATCGGGCGGGCGACGTCGCGCCACTCGCGGTCGCCGTCGGCGTCGGCGTCGCGGTCGTGGTCGGGTTCGGGTTCGGCGTCGCGGTCGTGGTCGGGTTCGGCGTCGACCTCGGCCGCCTGCAACTCCCGTACTTCGTCCGGGAACACCGTCGCCGTGTGTTCGTCCTCGCCGTGACCCGTACAGCACGCGCCACAGCGGGTGCACTCGAAGCCGATCGACTCGATGGCGTCGGCCAGTTCGTCGACTGCGAGGTCGCGGGCCCGCGCGAGTTCCTCCTCGAGCGATTGCACGGCCGTACCTACGCCCCGACGGGGAAAAGTCAGTCGTTTGCGCGACCCGCCGGCCGCGCCCGCTCGCCGTCCCAGTCGACCCGTCCCTCGACGGCGAGTTTCTCGAGGTGGGCCCGGACGGTCGCCCGCGCGAGGTCGCGGACGCCGGTCAGGTCCTTCTCGTAGGCCCCCTCGAGGACCTCCTCGGGGGTCCCGGCCCCGCCGTCGACTGCTACCTGGACCCGGCGTTCCCGTCGGAATCGATGCTCGAGCAGGCGCTCGAGGGTCTCCCGCGGCGCGTCGATCGTCGGCCCGTGTCCCGGGTACAGCGCCGGGGGATCGATCGCCCACAGCCGACGGAGGGTGGTCACGTACGCGCGCATGTCGCCCTCGGGCGCGCCGACGACGACGCTACCCTCGCGGACCGCGCAGTCGCCACAGAGTATCGGCCCGTCGCGGCCCGCCTCGAAGGCGACGTGGTCCGGAGCGTGGCCGGGGGTGTCGAGAACTCGCACTCGGTCCTCGCCGAGGGGGATCGCCGTCCCCGGCTGGAACGTCCGGTCGGGTTCGCGGCCGGCCGCTTCCCGAAAGCGGTCGATCCGACCGGCCCGGGCCCAGACGGTCGCGCCGGTCTCCGCCGCGCAACGTTCGACGCCGCCGACGTGGTCCGGGTGCGTGTGTGTGACCAGAATGTGATCGATCGTCCGGTCCTCGAGGAGGCCCGCGACCGCGTCGCCGTCGGGGGGATCGACGAGGGCAGTCTCGGAGCCGTGCGACAGCAGGTAGGCGTTCGTCTCGCCGGTCGGCGCGCGGGTCGCGGCCGGGAGACTGCGACGACGGACGTCCATACGTCGAGATACGGGCGCGGCACAAAGGGGATGTGGGTACCGGCGCGTCGATCCGTGCTCGACCGTGATCGGGCCTCTCGGGAGAGCACACCGGCGCAGGCCGTCCGGATTAGTGTTTCAGGAAGTAGACCTGCTTGCGCGCGTCGCGGAAACTGTATCGGGAGCCGACGAGGCCGACGTCCTCGAGGCGATTCAGCGCGTAGCGGACGGTACGGTCCGGCAGCAGCGATTCCTCGGCGAGCTGGCCCTGCGAGAGCGGGGAGTCGGTCTCGAGGACCTTGGCGACGAGTTTGGCGCTCGGGGGGAGATCGCGAAGGCGCTCGCGGTACTCCTCCTCGGAGAGGGTTGCTTCGGCCGCACCGCCGCCGTCCTCAGTGGTACTCATGCTCATGTCTCACGGAGCGGAGTCGTCGTTGGTAAACCTTCCCTATATGTAGATACGAATAATCCAGTTTGTATAAGGAGTAGGAATGATGTATTAACACAGTCCGAATATCGGGGTTCGAGCCGCTGACCCGAGCCCGAACGCCGGCGCGGACTCGCGTCGCAGACTCCCGTCGGTCGATCGTCGGTCGACTAACTCCAGTATCGTTTTATTCCACGGCTACAGTAGTTGCGCCCAGTGTGAAAGGACAGGAGTGGTACCAGGCCGACGACGTCGCCCAGGAGTACGACGACAAGCGCTTCTCCAAGGGCGGTCAGCTGATCGACCGCCGGGAGAAGGAGGCGGTCCTCGAGGCCATCATGCCCGTCGAGGACCGGAGCGTCCTCGAGATCGCCTGTGGTACCGGGCGATTCACGGTGATGCTCGCCGAGCAGGGTGCGGACGTCGTCGGACTCGACATTTCGGCGGCGATGCTACAGCAGGGACGATCGAAAGCACAGCAGGCGGATCCGGAAGGAACTCTCGAGTTCCTGCGGGGAGACGCCGGGCGACTGCCGTTCCCGGACGATCACTTCGACACCGTCATCGCGATGCGGTTCTTCCACCTCGCGGACGATCCGGAGGCGTTCCTGCGGGAGATGCGTCGCGTCTCCCGGGACCAGATCGTCTTCGACACGTTCAACCGCTTCAGCGCCCGCAGCGTCTACAACTGGGCGCTGCCGATGGGATCGCGACTCTACTCGAAAAGCGAGGTCAGTGAACTCCTCGCGAAGACGAACCTGACGCTTGTCGACGTCGAAGACGACTTCCTCGCGCCGTACGGGCTCTACCGGTCGATCCCCAACGCGCTCGCCTCACCGATCCGGGCACTCGACGAGGCGGTCGGCGGTCACCCGATCACCGACCACTTCGCCTCGGTTTCGTACTGGAACACGGAACTCCGGTAAGGTCGAGCGTCGCGACGGGCGACGGAACCGGGACGGGGCGTTCGAGCTAGTCGTCGATCCGTCCCATCGCTCGAGCCGTTCGACCGCCTCGAGGCCCGAATCGTCGGTCGCCTTCCCGTCCCATTTTTAGTATCGGGGTGTGTACCCTGGCGTATGGAGCTCTCGGTAGTCGTCTCGACGCTCAACGACCGAGAGCAGTTGCTGTCGTGTCTCGACGCCCTCCACGACGCGACGCCGTCCTCGACGGAAGTCGTCGTCGTCAACGGCCCGTCGTCGGACGGAACGACCGGAATGGTCCGGGACCGGGAGGACGTCGACGTTCTCGTCGAAATCTCCGAACGGAACCCGAACGTCTCCCGGAACGCTGGCCTGAGCGTCGCGACGGGTGACGTCGTCGCCTTCCTCGGCGGCGAGTACGCCGTCGAGCCGGGCTGGTACGCCGCCGTCGAGCGTGCGATCCACGACGGCGCGGACGTCGTCACCGGCCCGATCACCGGCGAAGACCGGTTCGACGCCGGCGATCCGAGCACGCCACGGACCATCGCCGGGCGGGAGGTGACCCTGTTCGACGGCGACAACGTCGCCTTCGACCGGACCGTCCTCGAGGCGCTGGACGGGTTCGACGAGTACCTCGAGGGCGACGGGGCACGGGACTGTGCCCACAGGGTCGCACGGCTCGGCTTCGACGTCGACTGGGCGATGGAGATGGCTGCCAGGCGCGAGGTCGGCACCGACGGCGGGAAGACCGAACCCGACTGGGGGGTTACCTACCGGGCGCTGGGGTACCGGCTCGCGAAGAACTACGGCCCGCGTCCGACGGTGTTCGCGCGGACGGTCGGCAGCGCGATCCGCGACGGCGCGGTTTCGGTACGCGGGATCGTCTCGGGCGAGGCGACGCCGACCGACTGGCTGTCGAACGGGACGGACGTGGTCGCCAACGCCGCGGCCGGCCTGCGCGACGGGGTTCGGGCCCGCTACTCGGACCGGTCGGCCCGCCGGAACCCGAACGGATTGTCGGTGCGCCACGATCGAGCGGTTCGAGTGTACGATCGACGATAAGCTCGTCCCGGACCCCGTTTTTTGAGCCGTCGGCGGGTCGTTACTCCGGATCGAACCCGCCAGCGAGCCGATCCAGTCCGTACAGGACGACGACGCCGACGACGGCCCACGCGACCGTGAGCCCGACGACATCGGCCGTCCAGGCGTGAGTTTCGCCGATGTTGTGCAGCGGTGCCGGCACCGAGCCCGCGATGAGACCGACCAGGAACAGCAGCGTCACCTCCCGGCGTCGATCCAGCGCTCGGCGGACGACCCTGGCGATCGTCACGAGTCCGGCGAACCCACCGAGGAGGAAAAGCACTACCGTCGTACCGGGCTCGACGACGGCCTCGAGGCTTCCGGCGCCCGAGACGAGCGAGCCGATCGACGACAGAAACGCCGTCAACTCGCCGGAGAGGAACACGTACTGGCCCAGCAGGATGAGGATGAGCGAGCCGGAGATGCCCGGCAGGATCATCGCGCTGACTGCCAGCGCGCCCGAGAGGAGGATCAGGACCGCGCCGCTGCCCGGCAGTTCGATCACGCCGCTCGCGACGAGGGCGGCGACGGCGGTCCCCGTAGCGGCGGCGACCGCGTGTTGTGCCGAGGAGAACGGCAGGCTCCGGAAGAGGACGACCGCCGACGCACCGATCAGCCCCGTGAAGAAGCCGAAGAGCGCGACCGGGTGTGACTCCGCGAGCGCGGAGACGCTGCCGGCGATCAACGCGACCGCGGTCGCCATCCCGACGCCGAGCGGCAGGAGGAACTGCAGGTCCATCTCGAGCAGCGCCTCGCGCGCCCGGTCGCGGCGTGCGGGGCGGTAGCCTCGAAGCACGTCGAGGGCGCGCCCCGGAGTCAGCGCCGTGATGGCCGCGATGAGTCGCCCGTAGAAGCCCAACAGGAGGGCGACGGTGCCGCCGGAGACCCCGGGGAGGGCGTCCGCGGTCCCCATACAGAGCCCGTAGGCGTAGATCCGGAGCAGTTCGAGCCGATCCACGGCCCAGTTCTCGAGGCTATACCCCATCGTTCGTGGCGGGGGCGTGGCGTCCGTCGGTCGACGAACTCGAGCGGTTCGGCGCCGGAGCGAGGGCGGGTGCGGGGGTGGGTAAGGGGGCCGATTCTAGGTCCGCGTTCATACCTACCGGATATCGGGGGAGTACCATAAATGAACAGACTCGCTGCAGCGGGCGAACCGGGTATCGTGGGTTACCGTCGGCCGTGACTGCGGCCGCGACCGTGGAGACGGGCGTCGGGCGCGAGCGCGTCGATGACGCGACAGGCGTTTTTCGAAAATACGCGCCGGAACATATCCTCGGAGACGTCGAGGGTCAGTGCCTCCATAACCGCGACGTTCGGGTGACAGGTCGGCGCGCCGCTGCCGAACAGCACGCGGTCGGGGTGTTCCAGGATCGCCCGCTCCAGGGTGTCCCGGAACCGGACGAAGCTCGTCTCGAGATAGCAGTCGTCGTACTCTTCGAGGAGGTCGATCATCTCGTGCATGAGCGATCGATCCAGTGGGTGACCGCCGAAGTGGGCGACGACGACGGGGAACGAGCGGCCGAGCACGGCGTCGGCGAGCGCCTCCGGCGGCGCGTCGGTGCCGCCGCGGACGATCACGGGAAGTCCGACGTCCTCGAGGGTCGCGAGGACGTCTTCGTCGGGGTAGTCGTCGACGGTGGGGTCGAGGACGAAGCCGTGGAACCGGTCGTCGTAGGCGTACTTCTCGACGTCTTCGGGGGTCGTGTGGTGGTCCTCGCGGCGGCTGACGGCGTTGCGCAGCCGGCCGCGGGCGGTGTGTTCCGGGTGTCGCGTACCGTTGATCCGGGCGAAGGCGACGAACGGGCGATCGACGCTACGGCGCGCGACGCCGTTGTTCGCGGCCACGTAGCTCGTATCGGGTCTCGCCGGGGGAAAGACGACCGACCGGGTGATTCCCGCCTGATGCATCTCCCGCTCGAGTCTATCGCTCGTGATCGTGCGACCCCACGGTCCCGCCATTCCGTCCCCCTCGTCCGGCGTGAGGCGGGTGTAGACATCGACGACGCGAAACCCGTGTTCCAGCTCCAGCATCCCATGCCACCCTTTCGCGTCGATCCATATTTTGGTACCGACTTCGTTCACGGCCTGTGACCGGCCCGATTGAGACGGTCGACGATCGGCCCGGTGTGGCGACGGTTGGCACGATAATCGCAAGACGCCGTGGCCCTGGTAGGGAAACGCTTATATAGAAGTGCTGACGACATAGTTACTGAGGATTCAACTATGGCACAACAGGGACGCATGGGCGGTCAGCCTATGTTCATCATGAGCGAGGACAGCCAGCGAACCCAGGGCCGGGACGCCCAGTCGTCCAACATTATGGCCGGCAAGGCGGTCGCCGAGTCGGTACGGACGACGCTCGGGCCCCGCGGCATGGACAAGATGCTCGTCGACTCCGGCGGGGAGGTCGTCATCACGAACGACGGGGCGACCATCCTCGAGGAGATGGACATCGAGCACCCCGCGGCCCAGATGATCGTCGAAGTCGCCGAGTCCCAGGAAGAGGAGGTCGGCGACGGGACGACGACCGCCGCCGTGATCGCTGGTAACCTGCTCGGCGAGGCCGAGGACCTGATCGAGCAGGACGTCCATGCGACCACGATCGTCGAGGGCTACCACGAGGCCGCCGAGATCGCCCTTGAGGCGATCGCAGAGCAGGTCGGGGATGCCGAGGTCGACGACGCCGTGCTCAAGGAGGTCGCCGAGTCCAGTATGACCGGCAAGGGCACCGGCGGCCTGACCGCCGAGTCGCTGGCCGAGACGGTCGTCGAGGCCGTCCGCCACGTCGAGACCGACGACGGCGTCGCCCGCGACAACGTCACCGTCCACACCCAGATCGGCGCGTCCTCGAACGCGACCGAACTCGTCCCCGGCATCGTCGTCGACGAGGACCCCGCCCACGACGGCATGCCCGACGAGGTCGAGGACGCCTCGATCGCCATCCTCGACGTCGAACTCGACGTCCGTACCGGCGAGGTCGACGCCGAGTACGCCATCGACTCCATCGACCAGCTCAACGCCGCCATCGACGCCGAGGAGAGCGAACTCCAGGGCTACGCCGAGACCATCGCCGAAAGCGGCGCCGACGTCGTCTTCACGACCGACGACGTCGCCGACCGCGTCGCCTCCGCGCTCGCCAAGGAGGGCGTCCTCCTGTTCGACGACATCGGCAGCAGCGACGCCGCCGACATCGCCTCCGCGACCGGCGCCCGCCGCGTCGGCGACCTCGACGACCTCGAGACGGAGGACTTCGGCGAGGCCGACCGCGTCCGCTCCGAGAACTTCGGCGACGACGACCTCGCGTTCGTCGAGGGCGGCGCGGCCGCCGAGGCCGTCACCGTCTTCGTCCGCGGCGGTACCGAACACGTCGTCGACGAACTCGAGCGCGCCATCGGCGACGCGCTCGACGTCGCCGCGACGGCACTCGAGTCCGGCGAGGTCGTCCCCGGTGCCGGTGCGACCGAGATCGCCATCGCGGACAAGGTCCGACAGGAGGCCGCAGGCATCGAGGGCCGGAAGCAGCTGGCCGTCGACGCCTTCGCGGACGCCATCGACGTCGTCCCGCGCACGCTTGCCGCCAACACCGGCCGCGACCCCATCGACTCGCTCGTGGATCTCCGTGCCGCCCACGAGTCCGAGGGCCGTGCTGGCCTGGTGACCGACGGTGAAGAGGTCACGATCGCCGATCCGTTCGAACACGGCGTCGTCGACCCCGCAGACGTCAAGCGCGAGGCCGTCGAGAGCGCGACCGAGGCGGCGACGATGATCGCCCGTATCGACGACGTCATCGCGGCCGAGTAACGCGAGCCGGTCGTTCGAAGACGTCTCGTCGCCCGAATCCCGAATTTTTCGTCGAAACGCGTCGATAGGTCAGTCGGCCAGTAGTGTTAAGTGTTGACATGGTATCTCTTCGATTATATGTCCGGAACTCCCCCGACAGAGCGGCTGACTCCGTTCGACGACAGTACCGGACGGACAGTGTACTACGACTCCGCTACCGACACGTACCGGATCTGGTGCGTGGAGGGGGATTACGAACCGGTGAGCACGGCCGTGCTCGTCGCCGTCGCGTCGATCCGCGGCGTCGAACCGGACGAACTCGAGCCGCTGCCGTCGGCGGTCGATCCGGACGCCCTCAACTCGCTGGTCGAGCACTGGCACACCCACGACGGCGACGCGATGGGGTCGATCTCGTTTACCTTCGCCGACTGCGAGGTGACGGTCAGCGCCGACGGCGAGATCGAGATCGACGCGGCCGCGGTTCCGGTTCGGGCTCGAGCCTGACAGGTACGAACCGGTCGTCTTCCTTCAATTGTTACCGGAGACAACGGTTCTCCATTTCGACGAGCGTGAGCGTTTCGCCGTGATACTCGTGAACGTGGTCTGTCACGCGGGCGTATCCCTGTGCCTGGTAGAACGGGACGGCGTTGAGTGATGCCCACAACCCGAGCGACGTAATGCCCGCTCGAACGGCCCGTGCTTCTAACTCGTCGTAAATGCGTGTCCCGATGCCGTTACGAGCTACTGTCGGATGGACGTAGATCGCCGTAATCTCCCCATCGATATCCGCCCGGAAGTAGTCGTCTGCGTTGGGCTTCATCCAGCCGAAGCCGACGATTTCTTCGTCGTGTTCGGCGACGAGAAACACGGTTTTCTCGGAGTCGATCGGGTACTGTTCCGGGTCACGGTCGTGTGCCCACGCTCGAATCTGCTCATCAGTGTACGCCTGTCCAGCTAGCCCTTCGATCGACGTCAGATGAACGTCGCGAACGTCGTGGGCATCGCCAGCGACCGCCTCACGCACGGCCAGTTCCATATCGACTGGCCAATACGTCCGACTGACAAATCACTGTTAGGACTCGAGTCCCTCGAGAACGACCCGGTCGCCGACCGCGAGGCCGAACGCCTCGTCACCGCGACCCTGGTTGACGTCTAGTTCGACGTAGCCGTGGCTGCCGACCGTCGCCAGCCGCTCGCCGACGCCCACCGCGGCGAACGTCTCGCCGACGGGCACGATCTCGTCGTTCGCCGCGATCCGGTCCCGATCCTCGAGGAAGGAGCCGGGTACGTTCGTGATCGCGTTGCCGAAGTCGTCGACGACCAGCACCTCGCCGGTCGCGCGGTCCTCCGAGACGGTCGGCTCCGGAAACTCGAGGTCGACCCACTCGTCGGTGGGAGAGAGGAACTCGACCGTCTCCAGGGCATCCGGCTCGAGGCCGTGAACGTCGGCCGCTGCAGGGGCGAAGACGTCGCGGCCGTGGAAGGTGTTGCTCGCGGGGCCGACGGGGCCCGCGTCGGCGGTCGGCACCGTCGCCGCGCCGCCGGCCGGATCGGGCGACTCGAGGACGGTTTCGTCGACGACGTAGGCCTCGATTTCGTCCTCCGCGGCCAGCCGGCGCGCCGGGGGTCGAAGCACGCCGTTGTCCGGCCCGACGAGGACGTGGTCGCCGGCCCGCACGACGAGCGCGTTCCGGTCGGTACCGACACCGGGATCGACGACGACCAGATGGGTCGCCGGGGGATAGTACGGGAGCACTTCGCGGAGCCAGAACGCGGCCGCCCGCACGTCCTGCCGGGGGAAGTCGTGCCCGATGTCGACGAGCCGCGGTTCCGATGCGGTTCGCTGCAGGACGACGCCTTTCATCGCCGCGGGATACGGCGTCCCGAAGTCCGACGTGAGCGTAATCATACGCGACTCATCGGGTGCGGCGATCAAAGTCGATGCGGTACGCGGCGCGGATCTCGAGCGGGCCGGATCGTTCGGTGTCAGTCGCCGTTCGAATCCGAATCGCTGACCATCTGGATGCGTTCGATCCCCCCGATCTCGTCGACGACCTCGACGACCGGGTCCGGGACCAGCGACTGCCAGTCCCCGTCGTTGATCATCCGCTCGCGCACCTCCGAGCCCTCGAGGACTTCGCGGTTGAACATCGGCGACTGACGGATCTCGATACCCGCCTCTCGGAACAGCTGGATGACCAGCGGATTGTTCGAGTACGCGACGTCGAAGTCCGGACTCATGCTCTGGACGTGGCTCACCCACACGGAGTTGCGCTCGAGGTCCTCGATGGGGACGGCGTAGGTGACCAGATCCATGTCGACCAGCGACTTGGTGATCATCATGATCCGTTCGCCCGCCGTGAACGGGTTCCGAACGGTGTGGGAGTCGTCGGCACTCCCGATGCCGAGTACGAGTTCGTCGACGTCCTCAGCGATCCGTTCGACCATATTGCGGTGGCCGTTGTGAAACGGCTGAAACCGGCCGATGTAGAACCCCCGGGTCATGACGAACACTGCAGGAGCGCGGCGCTTAAGGATGGCGAGTTCCGGCTCGCCGCCAGCGAGGCGGCCCACCGACGGATCGTCCGTGCCACGCCGCAGGTTAGGTCTCTGGACGGTCCGATCCGCTGTCACAGATCGGCCTTTTCGAGGCCTGAGGGCATCGGTTTGGGCAATCGACACCATGCTCCGCATGGAGAAAGTATATCAGTCGCAATCCCTTCGAATCAGGTACCGAACAGAGTTCTATGAGCAACGATACGAACGTTGACGATCCTCCCGAAGACGCCTCCGAGCCCGCGGCCGACTCCGACGAGGAACGGCCCCAGCAGGGAGACCGTTCCGAGGCGGACGGCCGGGAGCCAGACCGCGGCGCTGACAGCGACCGCGAGTCGGAGCGTCAGGGAGCACGGTCGCCGCTCGAAGAGGACGGTGACCGGGCCGACGAGGACTCGACCGACATCGTCGAGTCAGGAACGAGGTCGACGCTCGAGTCGGAGTCTCCGACCGACGACGGCGGCGACGACGATATCGAGACCGTCGAGGACCTCGGGAGCGAGGTCGACGTCGATCCGGGCGTCGAGATCGACGAGGAGAACGCCGAAGACGATCTTCTCGGCGGGCTCCAGATCGATACGACGGACGACATCGAGGTTCCCGACCGGCTCGTCGACCAGGTCATCGGTCAGGACGAAGCACGAGATATCATCATCAAGGCAGCGAAGCAGCGTCGCCACGTCATGATGATCGGCTCGCCCGGGACGGGCAAGTCGATGCTGGCGAAGGCGATGAGCCAACTGCTGCCCCAGGAGGACCTCCAGGACGTCCTCGTCTACCACAACCCCGACGACGGGAACGCGCCGAAGGTGCGGACCGTCCCCGCGGGGAAGGGCGAACAGATCATCGACGCCCACAAGGAGGAAGCCCGCAAGCGCAACCAGATGCGATCGATCCTGATGTGGATCATCATCGCGATCGTCATCGGGTACGCGCTCCTGACGGCGAACATCCTGCTTGGCATCCTCGCGGCCGGTATCATCTGGCTGATCTTCCGGTACACCTCACGCGGTACGGACGCGATGGTGCCCAACATGATCGTCGACAACGGCGATCAGCGCCAGGCGCCGTTCGAGGACGCGACCGGTGCCCACGCCGGCGCGCTGCTGGGCGACGTCCGCCACGACCCGTTCCAGTCCGGCGGCATGGAGACGCCCAGCCACGACCGCGTCGAACCCGGCTCGATCCACAAGGCCAACAAGGGCGTGCTGTTCGTCGACGAGATCAACACGCTCGACGTCCGCACCCAGCAGAAGCTGATGACGGCCATCCAGGAGGGCGAGTTCTCCATTACGGGCCAGTCCGAGCGTTCCTCGGGCGCGATGGTCCAGACCGAGCCCGTCCCCTGTGACTTCATCATGATCGCGGCGGGGAACCTGGACGCGATGGAGAACATGCACCCGGCGCTCCGGAACCGTATCAAGGGGTACGGGTACGAGGTCTACATGGACGACACCATCGAGGACACCCCCGAGATGCGCCGGAAGTACGCCCGGTTCGTCGCCCAGGAAGTCGAGCGCGACGGCCGTCTTCCCCACTTCACGGACGACGCCGTCGAGGAGCTCATCCTCGAGGCCAAGCGACGCTCGGGTCGGAAAAACCACCTCACGCTGCACTTCCGCAGCCTCGGTGGCCTGGTCCGCGTCGCCGGCGACATCGCCCGCGCCGAGGATCGGGAGTTCACCACCCGCGACGACGTGTTGCAGGCCAAGGAGCGTTCGCGCTCGATCGAACAGCAACTCGCCGACGACTACATCGAGCGTCGCAAGGACTACGAGTTGCAGGTCACCGACACCGGCGTCGAGGGCCGGGTCAACGGGCTCGCCGTCATGGGCGAGGATTCGGGTATCATGCTCCCCGTTATGGCCGAGATCGCACCCGCACAGGGCGGCGGTCAGGTGATCGCCACCGGCAAACTGCAGGAGATGGCCGAGGAGTCCGTCCAGAACGTCTCGGCGATCATCAAGAAGTTCTCCGACGTCGACCTCTCGGAGAAGGACATCCACATCCAGTTCGTCCAGGCCGGCCAGCAGGGCGTCGACGGCGACTCCGCCTCCATCACGGTGGCGACGGCCGTCATCTCCGCCCTCGAGGACATCCCGGTCGACCAGTCGGTCGCGATGACCGGCTCGCTGTCGGTCCGGGGCGACGTGCTCCCGGTCGGTGGGGTCACCCACAAGATCGAAGCGGCCGCCAAGGCCGGCTGTGAAACGGTCATCATCCCGAAGGCCAACGAGCAGGACGTGATGATCGAAGACGAGTACGAGGAGATGGTCGACATCATCCCGTGTGCGAACATCAGCGAAGTCCTCGACGTTGCCCTCGAGGGCGAACCGAAGAAGGACTCGCTGGTCGATCGGCTCAAGCAGATCACCGGAACGGCGCTGGACAAACAACAGCCCGTCGGCGGATCGAATCCGAGCCCGCAGTAATCGATGCCAGACTGGACGACGTTCGCCGGGATAACGGGCGTCGTCCTCGTGTTGCTGCTCGTTTTATCGCATCTGACGCAGTCGACGTTCTCCGAGAGCGACGGCGACGACCGCTCCGAGGAAACTACCGATTCCCCCACCAGCGTCGACCTCGAGTCGGAGTCGATCGGCGTCCCGCGGGATTCGGGCTCGAACCGGAACGGCCGTAGTGACGACGAGCGACGGGGCCGAAGACCCGGCCCCGACTCCGACTCCGACTCCGGCGTCGAACCCACTGACTCGAGTCCGGAACCCGAAGACCCGGACCTGCTTCCCGGCCGCGAGTCGCCCGTAAACGACGCGTCCGACCCGCGCGACCGCCACGCTCGAGGAGAGTCCGGAGAGTCCGGTCGGCCGACCACGGACACCCCGGAATCGGAACCGCGAACGCGGGCGCACCCGCCGGAGCGGCGCGAACGCCCCCGAATGCGTGGAGGGGGTGGACAGGGCGAGATCGATCCCGAATCGCTGTCGACCGGCGCGCTCCTCGCCAACGTCGCGCTCTCACAGGGGCTGTTTCTGTTCGTCCTGATCGGCGCGGTCGTCTACACGGGGATTCCGCTCGAGGCGCTGGGAATCGAACTCTCCGTCGCCTACCTCGAGACCGGATTGGTCGTGGGCCTCCTCGCGGGGCTCCCGCTGTACGTCGGCAACGAGATCGCCGCCGCCGCGGCCACGCGCTTTGGCTTCGACCACGACGAACGGCTCCGGGAACTGCTGGCGCCGGAGACGCTCCAGGGGTGGTTCGTTCTCCTGGTCGGCGTCCTGCCGGTCATCGCGGTCTTCGAGGAACTGCTCTTTCGAGCGGCACTGATCGGGGCGCTCTCGACCGGGTTCGGAATCGACCCCTGGCTGTTGGCCGTCCTCTCTTCGATCGCCTTCGGCGTCGGCCACGGGATGCAGGGCTCGGTCGGCGTCGTCGTCACCGGCCTGCTGGGATTCGTCCTCGCCGCGATATTCGTGGTTACCGGGAGTTTCCTGGTCGTCGTGATCGCTCACTATCTGATCAACGCCCTCGAGTTCTTCGTCCACGAGGGGCTTGGCCTCGAGTGGGCGGGCACCGTCGCGGAGTAATTGCCGTCGGCTCCGGCATCCGGCCCAGAGACGCGACCCTATATAAAAGTGTGAACTGTTTGCCGCCGGGGGTTCCGGCCGAGGACCGCTATCCACGACTGGTGAGCCGACGATGGGAACATCAGACGACGAGCAACCGATCGAAGAGGACGCCGTCGGCGTCGATCCCGCGGTCTGGGAGGAGACGGCCGACGACCTCCTCGAGGAGAGTCCGTACGATACGGACCTCGGCAAGGAGATGAGCAGGGACGCCGTGCGGGTCAGCGCGGGTCGCATGTCGGAAGCGGAGTTCCACGAGAAATATCACGACGCCGTCCTCGAGGAGTTCGGCGTCGACGACCGGCCGCTCGAGGGGGGTGACGACGATGAGTAAGCAGGAAGAGCGGACTGAATCAGGAGTGAGCAGACGGTCCGTATTGCTCTCGGCTGGAGCAGCCGCTGGGGTGCTGGGGATCGGTGGCAAACAAACGCTCGACTCGCTCACTCGAGACGCAACGAGCGGATCCGTCGACGGGCTGTTCGACGAAACGCAGGTCCTCAATACGGCGTGTGCACCGAACTGTCGCGGGAAGTGCCCGCTCAACGTCCACGTCAGGGACGGACAGATCAAGTTCGTCGAACCCCAGATGACCGACGACGAACAGTATCGACGCGGGTGTCTTCTGGGTCAGTCCCACGTCCAGCGGGTCTACAGCCCGAAACGGCTGAAGTACCCGATGGTACGTAGCGACTGGTCGCCGGGCGATCCGAACCCCGGAGGCCGCGGCGAGGGTGCCGAGTTCGAGCAGGTATCCTGGGACGAGGCGCTTGACTACGTCGCCGAGGAAATGCTCCGGGTCCGCGAGGAGTACGGCCCCGAGAGCGTCTTCTTCCACACGGGCTCCGGCGACAACGGTATGGGGACGACGATCTTCGGTCGCCTCGCGTCGATGTTCGGCGGCACCCAGCAAGGGTGGTCGATCGACTCCAACGTCGGTATGGGCTTCAACCGCGTTACCGGACACGGGTACTTCCTACCTCCGACGAACGAGTCCGAGGACTGGGTCAATGCGAACACGATCATCGTCTGGGGCTCCGACCTGCTGGCGAGCCAGTTCCAGAACGACGCGTCGAAGGTGCTGGACGCAATGGAAAACGGCGCCAAACTCGTCGTCGTCGATCCCGTCTATACGACGACGGCCGCTAAGGCCGACCTCTGGCTGCCGATCAAGCCCGGGAAAGACACGCACCTGGCACTCGCGATGATCAACGCGGTGCTCACTGAGGGGATCTATGACGCTGAGTTCCTCCGGGAGCGAACGACTGCCGGCGCGCTCGTCCGGAACGATACCGAGGAACTGCTCCGAATGGGTGACATCGAGGACAGCGACGACGATCGCGTCGTCGGCGTTCACTCCGAAACCGGCGAGCCGGTTCCGCTCGAGCCCGATACCTACGCCGACGTCGAACTGTTCGGCCAGTACGAGGTCGACGGCATCGAAGCGACGACGGGACTGACGCTGCTCGAGGACCACGTCCAGCAGTATTCGCCCGAAACCGTCGCTGACGTCGCGGAGCTCGATGCGGAGGACATTCGAACCGCCGCTCGGTGGTTAGCAACTCGAGGTCCCGGCGGAATCGCCTCGAGCTACGCGCTTGGCCGGTACAAGTACGGTCACGTGTTCGGGCAGACGTACGCGATCCTGCTCGCGTTGACCGGCGACTACGGGAAATCCGGCACTATTCACGCCCAGCACCCGTTGGGCGCTTCGCTCTCGAGCGGCGACTATGGAAGCCCCGAGGGTGCCGAAGGAGCCCAGTACCTCCGGATGCACGAAGTTCCGGATGCACTCGAGAACGGGGAGCCGTACCCGATCAAGGCGATCTACGGGATGGAGTCGAACATGCTGGTCAACCAGTTCCCCGATCGCCAGCGCTGGATGGACCTGCTCGAGAACGTCGACATGTTCGCGATGGCGGACATCCACCGGACGCCGACGGTCCAGCACGCGGACATCCTCTTGCCGGCGGCCCACTGGTTCGAGCGGGAGGACATTACCGACGCCTGGGGATCGCACCCACATATCTCGTATCGAGCGAAAGCCCACGATCCGCTGTGGGACGCTCGTGACGACTACTACATCATCAACGATCTCGCGGAGAAACTGGGATACGAAGACCTGTTCCTGGACGACAAGCGCGGTGAACTGGAGAAAATCGCGTCGAACGACGACCGGTTCGACTTCGACGAACTGCGCGAGAAAGGGAACGTCAGAATCGACGTCGACGTCGTCAAATACACCGATCCGTTCCCGACCGACACCGGCCGGATCGAGATCTACGACGAGGACCAGCCAGTCGAGGAAGAGGGGACGGTCCTCGACCTCCCCCGCCCGATCGAGGACCGGACGGCAGAGGACCACGAGCTCGCCGACGAGTATCCGCTCATGTTCATGCAGAAACACTCGAAGTGGCGGATTCACTCCCAGTGGGCGGACAACGCGATGGTCCGGAAGATGAACCCCGAGCCGACCCTCGACGTCCACCCGTCCGATGCCCGGGAACGCGGGATCGACGAGGGCGACTACGTCCGCGTCTACAACGATCGCGGCGAGGTCGTCGTGCGCGCCGAGTACAACGAGGGCATGCAGCCGGGCCTGATCAACATCGATCAGGGCTGGTGGGCCGAGGACTTCGTCGAGGGAAGCTTGCAGGACCTCACCCACATGGAAGTCAACGATCTCGCGCCGACGTTCGCGTTCTACGACGTCCGTGCGGAGATCGAACCCGCGCCCGACGTGGACACGAGCATGTACACCGATCCCGAGTCAGCCGACTGGCTCGGCGACTACCCCAGCGAAGGTGATGCACAATGACGAACTACGGAATGGTAATCGATCTGGAGCGGTGTATCGGCTGTCACGCCTGTGCCGTGAGCTGTAGCCAGGAGAACAACGTCTCGCTTGACCAGCAGTGGAACCGGATCCTCACCGAGGGCGGGGATTCGATGGATACGCCGGAGGGCAAGTACCCCGAAGACGGTCGGGACGGAACACTCTCGATGAACCACCTGCCGATGGCGTGCCAGCACTGTGAGAACGCACCCTGCGTAAAGGTGTGCCCGGTCAACGCGACCTACAAGCGCGACGACGGCATCGTGGCGATCGACTACGACAAGTGCATGGGCTGTCGCTACTGCATGAGCGCCTGTCCGTACAACGCGCGGGTGTTCAACTACGACGAGCCGGAGACGCTCCCTGCCGAGGGCACGGGCAACGTCGAGCAGCGCGAACAGGGCGTCGTCGAGAAGTGTACGTTCTGTAGCCACCGGGTCGAGGAGGACCTCGATCCAGCCTGTACCGTCGCTTGCCCAGCCGACGCCCGGATCTTCGGCGACCTCGACGACGAGGAAAGCACCGTCTCGCGGTACATCAACAAGTACGAAACGGATCAACTCCTCGAGGAGCTAGAGACCGACCCCAACACCTACTACGTTCGTGGCGACATGACCCCCGGTCGGAAGCGACACGGAAACGAACTCGAGGGGACCGAGAAGAAGGAAGTCGGCAACCCTGACGGTGTCGCAACCGACGGAGGTGAGAGCGAATGAGTACCCGACGGGATTCCGGTGTCGTCGTCCCGCAGTTCGGCACCCGAGGGAAAGCGTGGCTCGCTCTGCTGGGGATCGTCATCGTCGCGGGCCTCGCCGCTTGGGGCTACCAGCTTAGCCGCGGGCTCGCCGTCACCGGCATGGACAACGTCTTCTCTTGGGGGCTGTACATCATGCTGTTCGTCTTCTTCATCGGCCTCTCGGCCGGCGGCCTGATCATCTCGAGCGCGCCGAAGTTTTTCCACTCGAAGCGCTACGACAGTCTGGCGGCGCTGGGCGTGCTGGTGAGCCTGGGCTGTATCGTCGTCGCCGGACTGTTGATCCTGCCGGATCTGGGCAAGCCGAGTCGCGTCACCGGGTTCCTGACCTCGCCGGACTTCCGGTCGCCGATGGTCTGGGACTTCGGGATCGTGCTCCTCTATGGGCTGTTCAACGTGGGCTACCTCTGGCTGTTGACCCGGCGCGACCTCGCGAAGATGGGGTCGCAACTGGCGTTCGGCGTCGAGGATACTCCCGCAGGCCGCGAGCGCGACCGAAAGCTCGCCTTCTGGGCGGCCGCCGTCGCGATGCCGCTGGCGATCGCGTTGCACTCGGTGACGGGCTGGATCTTCGCGACCCAGATCGGCCGCGGCGACTGGTTCAACCCGCTGGTCGCGCCGATGTTCATCATGAAGGCGCTGGTGTCTGGACTGGCGCTGTTGCTGGTGACGGCGATCGTCGTCGACCGAGTCACGCGGTTCCGGATGCCTCGCGAGCTGGTCCCGGAACTCGGGAAGGTACTCGGCATCTTCGTTGCGGTCCACATCGTCTACCTGGTGGCCGCCGAGCGGCTGCCCCACGCGTGGGCCGCGAACTTCGAGTTCTGGTCGATCACGAGCGCCTTTCTGGTCGGCGACACGGTCCACTTCTGGCTGTGGACGGTCGTCGGCGGCGCGGTGCCGATCGCCCTGCTCGCCGTGCCGTCCTGGCGGCGGAAGGTGGGCGTCGTCTTCGCGGCCAGCGTCGCGGCGATCGTGGGCATCCTCTTCGAGGGGGTGTACCTGATCTTCACGGGCTACCGTGACCTGAACATCGACGCCTCCCCCGGTGTTACGACCGGTACTGACTACACGGGCATCGGCTCCGACGTCTGGGCGACGGTCGGCAGCTACACGCCGACGCTGATCGAGTTGCTGGTGACGCTCGGCATCGTCGCTGTCGGTGCGATGATCGTCACGCTCGGCCTGCGGTTCCTGCCCGTCCAGCCCGGCGGCCGAAAACCCTCGGCCGTCGAAGCTGGCGAAACTGAGAAGTCCGACGCTGAAACGCCACCGGACGCGGCCGTCGCGGATGGCGGTTACGTCGTCGACGGGACCGACGGTGATCGCCGATGAGCGGCGCGCGTCCCGAACGGGCGGAAACGGAACCCGCGGCCGCGGAACTGGCCACCGGTTACGCGATGCTGGCCCGCTGCTGGCGGCAACCGACCGCTGACGTGGTCGACGCGGTGACGACCGAACTGCTCGAGGAGGTCGACTCCTCGACCGCAACTACGGACGTTACGGGCCTTCGGACGGAACACGCACGGCTGTTCGTCGGTCCCGGTGACCCACCGTGTCCGCCCTACGAGAGCGTCTACCGCGACGACGGCGACGTGCTGGGGCCGACGACCCGCGCGGCCGTCGAGTGGTATCGCGCCTACGATCTGGGCCTCGAGCCGGACTGGCCCGACCTGCCCGACCACATCGCGACCGAACTCGAGTTCGTCGCACACCTGCTCGAGCGCGGGGAGGTCGACGCCTGCGAGCAGTTCCTCGACGAACACCTCCGCCAGTGGACCGGGGAGTTCTGCGAGCGGGTGCGCGCGGAGACGCGTGAGCCCTACTACGAGGCGCTGGCGACGGCGACCGAGGCCGCGATCAGCGCGGAGCAGCGCTGATCCAGCCTGCCCGTCGTCGGACGGGATCGTCGCTCGTCGACGGGTGTCCCGTCCGGCCGGAGCCGAACCGCCGACAAAAATTACCATTTGAGATATTTTGACATCTTTTACCACACGATTGATCGCTAGAGTCGGAATCGAGTTTACAGATTAACGGTCATTCCTGCTAAATAGGAGCGAGACGCGAAGCCTTATGACGGGGCTGCCGACTGTGGAGTATGACGAGTAACGTGCGCGAAACGCAGCCCGCCGTCTCCGACGAGAGACAACGAGACCTTCGTGCGGAACTTCAGTTCGATCTCAGCGAGACCGGGTGTCCGATCGCCGAGCACGACGAGGAAGCCCTCCTGGACCACCACGTCCACGGGGACACCTGCTACGTCGTCTCCTGTTGTGAGGACGACGACGGTGTTACCCAACTCGAGACCGACCTCTCGTCCCGCGAGCAGTGCGTCTGTTCGGCGTTTCATCGCCACAAGTGTGTTCCTCACTTCAGTTCGGTCGACGATGGGCGCGTCGTCGTGACGACGTTCCCCGCGGATCGGGAGGCTCTCCGGGAACTGATTGCTGACCTCCGCGAGGTGGTCGGTCGCGTGTCGCTGCGCCGGCTGACGCGGTCGAATTCCTCGGAGTTTACCGACGTACGGACCGCCGACCTCTCGCTACTGACCGCCCGCGAGGAGGAAGTACTCAGCGTCGCGATCGCTGCTGGCTACTACGACGAACCCCGAACTATCGAGTTCGAGGCGCTTGCCGATCGGCTCGAGATGTCGAAGTCCGCGCTCTCACAGCGCCTGCGATCCGCGGAGTCGAAGCTACTGATCGATCTGCTCGAGGAGTGAGCCGCCGGGAACCGAACGCGGTCACAGCCCCTCGAGCGAGCGGAGTTTCTGTTCGACGGCCGGCGGTGCGGCGCTGGGACCGTCGCGTACCCGGTGATCGGGGATCAGGATCGGAGCAGGGTTCGCATCCAGTGCCGTCCGGACCTGGATTCGGTCGTCCTCGTCGTCCGAGTCGAGCCCCGGCGTCATCCGCGTCAGCGCCTCGACGCCGACCTGTTCGCCGTAGGGAATCTCGCGAACCTGCTCCAGGACGGCCCGCTGGTCGGTCGGTACGGTCAGTGCTACCTGTACGTCTCCGAACGTCACTTCCTCGAGGCCCTCGAGGTACTCGAAGAGCCGATCGAGAACGGGCTGGTCCCCCTCCGCGGGTTCGGTGGCCTGCTCGTCGGGTTCCTCGGGGAACGAGACGCTCAGGACGCGCCCGCTGGCGGCGCCGAGTTGGACGTAACGGTCGAGATACGACGATTCCCGCGCGTAGATGCCGGCGTCGGTAACGTCCTCCATGCGCCGGGATACGGGGGACGGGCATGAATATTCGCCGGTCCCGCCGGCCGTTGGAGCCGAGGATGCGCAAGGCTTTTGTACATATGAGTACGTCGATGTACAATAATGACCTCTAATACGGCGCTCGCTCCCGCGGTGGAGTCGATCCTCGAGACTGCCCGGGAGCGGCCGGGCGGCGACGAGCGCGTCGACGTCGATTCGCGCTCGCTGCCCGAAGCGCTCGAGCGCGCGGAGGCCGACGGGCGCGTCCCTGTCATCGCCGAAGTGAAGCCAACGAGCCCGACCGCCGAGGGGACTCGTGAGGCCGACCCCGTCGATCTCGCCGAGGCGATGGTCGACGGCGGCGCGGCGGCGATCTCGGTGCTCACTGAACCGTCCCACTTCGGCGGCTCGACCGACGCGCTCCGGCGTGTTCGCGAGGCGGTCGACGTCCCCGTTTTGCGCAAGGACTTCCTCCTTCGGGAAGCACACCTAGACGTCGTCGAGGCCGACCTCGTGTTGGTCATCGCACGGTTCGTCGACGATCTCGAGGGGCTCGTCTCGGCGGCCCGCGAGCGCGGGTTCCAGCCGCTCGTCGAGGTCCACGACGGGGGGGAACTCGAGGCCGCCCTCGAGGCCGGGGCCGCGATCATCGGGGTCAACAACCGGGACCTGGCGCGACTGGAGGTCGATCTGGCGACCTTCGAGTCCGTCGCGCCACACGCGCCCGAGGACGTGACGTTGATCGCCGAGAGCGGCGTCTCGAGTCCGGCGGACGTTCGCCGGATGCGGGCCGCTGGTGCCGACGCGTTGCTGGTCGGGAGCGCGATCATGGACCACGGTGCGGACCACGAGGTCGATGTCGCCGCGAACACGCGACGGCTGACGACCGCGACCGCCACAGCGGAGACGACACACGACGAGAGTGAGAACGCATGAGCACGGGAGATCACGAACGGACGCACGAATCGAACCGGGAGCGAGAGCGAGAACGGGAACGGGAGCGTAACGCCGACGCCACCTTCGGCGACGACTACGGCGGCCAGTACGTCCCCGAGGCGCTAATGCCCGCCCTGCAGGAACTCGAGGACGCCTACGAACGCTACGTGCTCGAGAACGAGGACGGGTTCATGGACGAGTTCCACGAGCGGATGCGGGACTTCGGTGGGCGCCCGACGCCGCTGCAGCGCGCGGATCGATTGAGCGAACGATACGACCGCGAGATCTACCTCAAACGCGAGGATCTGCTTCACGGCGGCGCACACAAACTGAACAACGCGCTCGGACAGGTCCTGCTGGCGAAGTACATGGGCAAAGAGCGGATCATCGCCGAGACCGGGGCCGGCCAGCACGGCACGGCGACGGCGATGGCCGCGGCCCACCTCGACATGCCCTGTGAGATCTACATGGGCCGGACGGACATCAACCGTCAGCGGCCGAACGTCTACCGGATGCGGATGAACGGTGCGGAGGTCAACCCCGTAACTGCGGGGTCGGGAACCCTGAAGGAGGCGATCAACGAGACGATGCGCGACTGGGCGACCACCGTCGAGCACACCCACTACGTCATCGGCTCGATCGTCGGCCCGCACCCGTTCCCGAAACTCGTGCGGGACTTCCAGTCGGTCATCGGCGACGAGATCCGCGAGCAGATCCGGGAGGAGGCGGGTCGGCTCCCCGACAGCGTCGTCGCCTGCGCGGGCGGCGGCTCGAACACGATGGGGACGTTCCACGCGTTCGTTCGTGACGACGACGTCGATCTGTACGCCGTCGAGGCCGGCGGCTCGAGCCTCGAGATCGACGCCGAGGAGGGACTCGCGCCCAACTCCGCGACGCTCTCGACGGGGACCGACGGCGTCCTCCACGGCGCGATGACGAAACTCCTCCAGAGCGAGGAGGGCCAGATCGTCGAGTCCCACAGCGTCAGTGCGGGCCTGGACTACGCCGGCGTCGGCCCCGAACTCGCACACCTCGTCGAGACCGGCCGCGTGACGCCGGTCAACGTCGACGACGACGCCGCGCTGAACGGCTTCCACCGGCTGTCGAACCTCGAGGGGATCATCCCGGCGCTGGAGTCGAGTCACGCGCTGGGCTATCTCGAGCGCGCGGCGGGGACCGCCGCGGATACGTCGAGCGGGCAGCGCCCGCGAGACGAGCACACGGACGAACTCGGCGACCTCGTCGTCGTCAACGTCTCCGGCCGGGGCGACAAGGACCTCGAGACGGTGCTCGAGGAGACCGAGAAGCGCGATCTCGAGGCCGCGCCGGACGTGGAGGTGTTCGATGCATGAGTGACGCAGTAACCGAGAACGAGTACGACAGCGACGTCGAGGCCGCCATCCGCGAGAACCACCCCGCGCTCATTACCTACATCACCGCGGGCGATCCCTCGCTCGAGGACACCAAGGAGTACGTCGAGGCCCTGGACCGCGGCGGCTCGGACCTGATCGAACTCGGGCTTCCTTTCTCGGAGCCGATCGCCGAGGGGCCGACGATCCAGGCGGCGATCAACCGCGCGCTCGCGGCCGGCACGACCCCCGAGGGGTTCTTCGAGCTGGTCGACGACCTCGAGACGGAGGCCCCGCTGCTGGTGATGACGTACTACAATATGATCCTCCAGTATGGGGGAAGCGAGGCGCCACGCGCCTCGGACGGTCGAGCGGCGAAGCCGCGAGACAAGCCCGAGGTTCGTCCCTTCGTCGAGCGTGCGGCCGGTGCGGGACTGTCGGGAATCATCGTCCCCGACCTGCCCGCCGAGGAGGCCGGCCCGCTGCGGGCCGCCTGCGACGACCACGGCCTCGATCTCGTCTTCATCATCGCGCCGACCACCGAGGGTCAGCGTCTCGACGACATCATGTCGCAGGTCTCGGGCTTCGCCTACGTCCAGGCCCGCCTCGGGACCACCGGCGCCCGGGCGAACGTCTCGTCGGCGACCCACGAGAGCCTCGCGCGCCTCGAGGAGTACGACGTCCCGAAGGCGGTCGGCTTCGGCGTCAGCGAGGGCGATCACGCGGCCGAGATCGTCGAGGCCGGGGCCGACGGCGTCATCGTCGGTAGCGCGCTGGTCGACATCATCGCGGAGCACGGCTCGGATACCGGCGCGGCCGCCGAACGACTCGAGGCCAAGGCCGCCGAGCTCAAGCGCGGCGCGCGTCGGGGCGCGGACTCCCTCACGGTCGATGGGGAAGATGCACCGGAACCAGAACAGCCATAACTACGAGCTTGCTACACTCTCGCAATGACTACCACAGGAACACAGGCACGACTCGAGCGGATCGGTACGGACGGTAACTACGTCATCGTCCCGATGGACCACGGCATCACGATGGGTGCGGTCCAGGGGCTGAAGGACATCGAATCGACGATCGACGGGGTCACCCGCGGCGGGGCCGACGCCGTCCTCACGCAGAAGGGAATCGCCCCCCGCGTCCACGAGAACAAGAACGGACAGGGGTACATCGTCCATCTGAACGGCTCGACGACGATCGGCCCGGACGAACGGGACAAGCGCATGACCGGGACCGTCGAGGAGGCCATCCGGGCCGGTGCCGACGCCGTCTCCTTCCACATCAACGTCGGCTCCGACCACGAGCCCGACCAGATCACCCAGCTCGCGGAGGTCACCGAGGCCGCCGACCGGTTCGGGATCCCCGTACTGGCGATGGCCTACGCCCGCGGGCCCGGCGTCGATTCCGAGGACGCCGAGGCGCTGGGTCACGCCGTCCGACTCGCCGAGGAACTCGGGGCCGACCTCGTCAAGACCGGCTACAGCGGCGACGCCGAGAGCTTCCAGCACGTCGTCGAGTCGACCCGACTCCCGGTGGTCATCGCCGGGGGCTCGAAGGGCACGGACCGCGAGACGATCGAGATGGTCCGGGGCGTGATGGACGCCGGCGGTTCCGGCGTCTCGATGGGCCGCTCGATCTTCCAGCACGAGAACCCCGAAGCCATCGCGACGGCCGTCTCCGGCGTCGTCCACGACGATCTCTCCGTCGACGAGGCGCTTCGGGAAGCCGGGCTGGCGCTCGAGGCCTGAGCCGAGTTCCGCTTCTCGCTCTCTTCTCTCCGTTCGCTTTTCCGACGGTTCCCGACCCCGTTCCCGCTCGCCAGCGGCACGGCTGCCCGCTCGCCGCTCGAGCGGGGCGTTCCGAGACTATTCATCTGCCGGTCCAAACTTCAACCGTCCGGCGGCTGTAGGGAGCGTAGCGTACAACGAGAGGGTTTCCATGACTGAGGATCACGATCACGACCACGACTACGACGCGATACCCGACGTCTCGAGCGACACACCGAGCCCGATCGGGGATATCGACGCTGCGGAACCGATCGACACAGTGGCGTCGGCTGCACTCGGGGACCGGATCCCTCGAGGGGCGAACGCGGCGGCCGCAGCCGGGGGTGGGCTCCTGTTGCTCTCGGCGTTGCGGTCGCTGGGCCGCGGACAGCTCCGGGCCATCCCGAAAGCCGCCGGTGGAGCGGGACTGCTCGCCTACGGACTCGGACGAGCCGGGGAAAGGGGCGAGTCGGAATCGGGATCGGGAACGTTCGAACCCGACCTCGACGACGTCGACGACGGTACCGACGGCAAAGAGGTCTCGGATCAGGCTCACGCAGCAGGGACGCGTCCCGACCACGGACGCGGCCCCCGTTCGGAGAGCGACTCCCTGGCGAACGAGGATTCTGACGCCGGGACCGACGTCGAATTTACCGACGACGAGGGGGCGGAGCCACGCTCGAGGCCGGGCGGCGACGAAGGTCTGGACCCGCGCCGGACCGAGGACGACGAGAGCGTCGAGATCGACGTCTCGGATTCGGCCATGGCCGACGAAGCTTCCGAGGCGACCGGCCCGGACCCGGAGCAGGCACAGCCGGCCCAGACCGACGCGATCGAACCCGAGGAGACGCCCGACGAGGACGCTTCCCACATGAAAGTCGAGCCGGACGACGAGTCCGAATCGAACGGGAACGACCGCGAGGAGGCCAGCGAAGACTGGACGGACGGGGAGGACGGCGAGGACGAGGCCGATGCGGAGGACGCCTGATCGACGCGTCCGCCGTCCGGCCGGGCCGCCGACCCCGCTCGTCTCGAACGGGTCGTGACCGACGACCGACACACTCGTTTTGCCGGTCTCCGGCGGTCGACACTCCGTCCGGAAACTTTACACGCGGTATTCTCCCCCGTCGCCGAGCGACGCGATCAGTTTCGATAGCCCACCGTGGATGCCGTGGGAAGCGGTTATTCGGGCCGCTGAGGAGTTCCGAGACACTTATTCGCGTCGGTGACACTCTCCTCGAGCGCGGAAAACCCTCATTTCCGTGACAGCCGTACGGTGGCACGAACCGCGCCAACTGCTGGCACTGGCGCGTCGGCGATCGACATGAGCGAGACACCACAGCGCGACCGGGAACGACCGAGCATCGACCCCGAGTACGACCATCGCCGCGAGGAGGGCGTCGACGAGAGCCGTCTCGAGGAGTTGCTGTCGGAGTACGCGCTCGGCAGGGACGACCACGAGAACGCGCCCGCGTTCGTGATCCGGCCCGACGACGTCCAGGAGGTGTTGACGCTGTTGCGCGAGGAGGCCGGTTTCGACCATCTATCGTGTATCACGCCCCAGGAGTACGACGACCGCTACGAGTCGCTGTTGCACCTGACGAAGTACGACCGGCGCAGCCACGAGGTGACGCTGGTCGTCCAGTTACCCACGGACGATCCCGTCTGTCAGAGCGCCGAACCGGTCTTCCGGACGGCCGACTGGCACGAGCGGGAGGCCTACGACCTCGTCGGCATCGAGTACGAGGGCCACCCGGATCTGCGGCGCATCCTGCTCCCGGAGTCCTGGCAGGGCCACCCGCTTTCGCTGGGATACGACCAACAGAAGCCCCAGGTCATCCGGTACGCCGAACACCGGAACCCCCTGGAGGAGGACCACCGGAAATCGGGCGGAGAGTCGGACACGATGTTACTCAACATCGGTCCTCACCACCCCGCGACCCACGGCGTGCTCCACCTCAAGACGATCCTCGACGGCGAAACCGTCGCGGACGTCGAACCCGACATCGGCTACCTGCACCGCTGTGAGGAGCAGATGTGCCAGCAGGGGACCTACCGCCACCAGATCATCCCCTACTCCAATCGCTGGGACTACACCGCGAACCTGCCCAACGAGTGGGCCGTCGCCCGCGCGATCGAGGACATCGCTGATATCGAGGTCCCCGAGTACGCCCAGGTCCTGCGGACGATGGCGACCGAGTTCGGACGGATGCTCGGGCACTTCCTCGCGCTGGGAACCTTCGCGCTGGACGTCTTCGGCGAGTTCACCGCCATCTTCCAGTACACGTTCCGCGACCGCGAGGTCGTCCAGGACATCCTCGAGGACCTGACGGGCCAGCGGATGATGTTCTACTACTTCCGGCTGGGCGGCGTCTGCTGGGACCTGCCCGAACCCCGCGAGGAGTTCTTCGAGAAGTGCCGGGACTTCCTCGACGAGTTGCCCGCGAAGATCAACGAGTACCACGACCTCATCGTCACGAACGAGATCTTCCGCGTCAGGACGGTGAACACCGGCATCTTGGAGCCCGAGGTGGCCAAGGACTACGGCTGTACGGGCCCCGTCGCCCGCGGCTCCGGCGTCGACTACGACGTTCGGCGGGACGACCCCTACGGCTACTACGAGCACCTCGACTGGGACGTCGTCACCCGGGACGGCTGTGACAACCACGCGCGAGTACTCTGTCGAATGGAGGAGGTCGAGGAGTCGGCCAAGATCATCCAGCAGTGTCTCGACCTGCTCGAGGACTGGCCCGAGGACGAGCGGACCGTCCAGAGCAACGTCCCGCGAACCCTCAAACCGGACGCGGACCTCGAGACCTACCGCGCTGTCGAGTCGGCGAAGGGTGAACTCGGGATCTACGTCCGATCGGACGGCACGAACTCCCCGGCCCGGTTCAAGATCCGCAGCCCCTGCTTTCACAACCTCTCGGCGCTGCCGGAGATGGCCGAAGGCGGGTACGTTCCGGACTTGATCGCCTCGCTTGGAAGCCTGGACATCGTGCTCGGGAGCGTCGACCGCTGATCCCGATCCCCGGTTGCGCGCCTACGTGTCGCTCTCGTCTATGTACTCGAGACACCGGTCGCGCGCGATCCGAATGTGTTCGGTCGTCTCCCCCGACGCCTCGGCCGCCAGCCCGTCGAGTTTCTCCGCGATTTCGGCGATTCGCTCGTCCTTGGGTCCCGGCTCGGACTGGGTGAGGTGACCGTCCTGTTGCTCGAAGACGCCCGCGGTCAGCGACTCGAGTTGTGACTTTACCGTCCGGTCCGCGCCGTCGGTCGCCCGCTGGAGCCGTTCCCGGACGCGTTTGAGGTGCTCTTCGGGGCCCCGTTCTGATGGAGTTCGCCCGTGGTCGTCGGCCATATCGACGGTACGTCGTCGACAGTGGTAGGCCTCCGGCCTGCCGGTGATGGTTCCGCCCGACGGCGCGGATCGACAACCGTAAATACGCCACACCGGAGGCTCCGTACGAATGGCGATCGATCGACTACGGGCAGGGCTCGCAGCGGCACGCGCTCAGTGGCAGTCCATAGAGCGCGACTGGCGGAGCGTCGCGGTCGGCGCCGCGATCGTCACCGTGACCGTCGCGCTCGATCTTCAGATCCCCTGGTGAGCGTGAGACGCGTGCCCCTCCGTCGCTTCCTCCCCGGACTCGCCGTCCTCTGTCTCGGCGCGCTGTTCGCCCGGGGCGTCGGCCTGGTCGTCGGCGTCAACCACCTTCTCGTCGCCATCGGCGCTGGATTCCTGCTGACGAATGCGGTCGGCCTCCCGGATCGGCTCGCGCCCGGTATCGCGACCCACAAGCTCTGGCTCGGCGCGGGCATCGTCCTCATGGGCGCGTCGCTGACCCTCGAGCAGATCCTCGAGGTCGGCGGGGTCGTCCTCCTGGTGGTGGTCGGGGTGACGGCCACGACGCTTGTCGCGGTCGAACTCCTCTCGCGGACCGTCACCGGAGCCGACCTCTCCGAGCGGCTGGGCTCGCTGCTCGCTGCCGGCAGCAGCATCTGCGGGGTCTCGGCGATCGTCGCGGTCGCCGGCGCGATCCGTGCCAGGGAGGGCGAGATCGCGTACGCTGCGGCGACGATCCTGCTGTTCGACGCGATCACCGTCGTCGTCTACCCCATCGTCGGCGACCTGCTCGGCCTCTCGGACGTCGTCTTCGGCGTCTGGGCCGGCGTCAGCATGTTCTCGACCGGGCCCGTGGTCGCGGTCGGGTTCGCCCACTCCGAGGCCGCCGGCCAGTGGGCGACGATGACCAAACTCGCCCGCAACGCCCTCATCGGGCTCGTGGTCGTCGGCTACGCGAGCTACTACGCTCGAGCGGACGCCGACGGAGCCACGGCCGGCCTCTCCCCGCGGCTCCTCTGGGACGAGTTCCCGAAGTTCGTCCTCGGGTTCCTCGCGCTCGTCGCGCTCTCGAGCGCGGGCGTCTTCTCGCCCGCCCAGCAGGCCTCGATCGAGAACGCCTACAACTGGCTGTTCGTCCTCGCGTTCGTCGGCCTCGGGACGGAGATCGAACTCGCCGAACTCCGGAGCACCGGCCTGACCCCCGTGCTCGTCGTCCTCGCTGCGCTCGTGCTCGCGAGCGGGCTGTCGCTCGCCGTGCTGACCGCGCTGTTCTGAGCGAACCCTGCCCGTCACCGTCGCGTGCAAATTTTGTACCCGTCCTCGAGCCGTTGCAATCGCGACCCTCGTTCGTCGCGTGGGCGTGTGTCGACGTGTGCCCGCTCGAGCCGGTCGACTGCCGGTGGGCCGGGCCGTCGCCGTTTCCCGAGGCCACGGTCGGCCCCGGCTTCCGCCGTCGGAGAGTGTTGCCCCTTTCGGGTTGAACGCCAAATAATTGCAGCGGGAGGTGATGATACAAGGATATCGCCAGTAGTGTGGGACAGTTCATGGACAGGAACTGTTCGCGTCGTTCCGTGCTTCGTCTCGCAGGCGTCGGTTCTCTTGCTTCGCTGGCGGGCTGTACCGGTTCGCTGGGCGGTGGCGGTACCACCGTCCGCATCTCCGGGGGCGTCGGGCCGCTGCCGATGGTCGAAGTCTGGGCGGACATGTACGAGGACCGCTCGGACGCCTCGTTCGACATCTCCGGCGGCGGCACCGGCGTCGGCGTCTCCGACGTCCTCAACGGCCAAGTCGACATCGCGATGATGGGTCGGGAGCCCGAACCCGAGGAGATCGACCAGGGGCTGTTCGCCGTCCCCATGCTCATCGACACCGTCGTCGCCACGGTCAACGTCGACAACCCCGTCCTCGAGGCGCTACAGGAGGACGGCCTGACCCGCGAGCAACTCGAGGCGGTCTTCACCAAGGAGATCACCAACTGGGGCGACCTGGTCGACGCGGACGTCGACGAGGAGATCACCGTCTACGGCCGTTCGGACGCTTCGGCCGCGTACAAGCAGTGGGGCGACTTCCTCGCCGGCGATGACGGCGCGTACACCGAGTCGGAACTCGAGGAGCTCGCCGACGCCAACCACAATGGCGACCAGCCGGTCGCCGAAGCCGTCGGCAGCAACGAGAACGCCATCTCGCTGAACAACATCAACTACGTCTACGACCTCTCGAGCGGCGAACTCGAGGGCGATATCCGGCCCGTCCCGCTGGACCGGGACGGCGAGGGGCTCTCCGAGGAGGAGGACTTCTACGAGACCCGCGACGAGTTCCTCGCCGCGGTCGAGGCGGGCGAGTACCCGGCCCCGCCGGCCCGCGAGATGTTCCTCGCCTCTGACGGCCCGTTCGAGGACGAGGCCTACGACTTCGTGGAGTGGGTCCTCACCGACGGTCAGGAGTACGTCAGGGAGAACGGCTACGTGCCGCTCGAGGACGAGCGGCTCGAGGAGGCACGGGAGAATCTGGCCGAGGGGCCGTGAACCCAGCGATGACGGGTTCGACCGAAACGGAATCGGCGGCCGACGGCTCGAGCCGCCTGGGTCGACGGCTGCTCGCCGAGCGGCTGAGCGGCTACTGGTTCGGCGGCGCCGGCTACTTCGCGGTCGCGCTGTTCGCCCTGATCGTCCTGACGCTGCTGTACCAGTCGCTACCGTTGCTCGCCGAGTACTCGGTCGTCCAGGCGCTGACCTCGTCGAACTGGGATCCCGCGCACAACGAGTTCGGGTTCCTGCCGGCGATCGTCGGCACCGTCTACGTCACGCTGCTCTCGATGGCGATGGGGACGCCGATCGCGATCCTCGCGGCGATCTACATCGCCGAGTACGCCGAAGGGCGGACCAAGACGATCGTCTCGTCGTTCATCGACGTGCTCGCGGCGATCCCGAGCGTCATCTTCGGGCTCGTCGCCCTGCTCGTCGTCGTCCCCTTCGTCGGCGACTACCTCGCGCCGGCCGTGGGATCGGACGCGACCGGGCTCGGGATCTTCACGGTCAGTCTCGTGATGGCCATCGTCGTCACCCCCTTCATGATCTCGCTGGCCGTCGAGTCCCTCGAGGCGCTGCCGGACGAACTCCGTGAGTCCTCGCTTGGCGTCGGCGCGACGAAGTGGGAGACGATCCGCTCGGTCCTGCTCCGTGCCGCGGGGCCGGGTATCTTCTCGGCGGTCCTGCTCGGCTTCGGCCGGGTCTTCGGCGCGACGATCGTGCCGGCGATGCTGATCGGCGGCCAGACCCAGCTTCCCGAATCGCCGCTCGCGACCGGCCAGACGCTCCCGACGCTGATCGTCAACGACTTCGGCGAACTGATGAGCCTGCCGCTGACCCAGTCGGCGCTGATCTTCGTCGGACTGCTGCTCGTGGTCGTCGTCTGGCTGTTCAACTTCGGCGCGATGGTCGTCCGCCGCCGGCTCCGACGGAGGTGGCAGTACTGATGGTCCTGGACCGGTACGCCAGACAGCGCCTGTTCGGCTGGCTCGCCCGCGGTGCGGCGGCGCTCGTCGTCGCCGTGATGGTCCTGGTCGTCGCCGTGACGATCTACCGCGGCGGACGGGTGTTCATTACCGACCCCGCGATCGCGGTCACGCCGCCGGGGTCGCGATACATGCTCGAGGCCGAGGGCGGCTTCTTCCACGCCGTCCTGGGGAGCGTGTTCATCGTCGGCCCGGCGACGGTCGTCTCGGCGATTCTGGCCGTCTCCACGGCGATCTACCTCCAGAGCGACTACTCGAGCGAGCGGTTCTCCGAGACGGTGAACATGTTCCTCAACGTGCTCTGGGGGACGCCGCCGATCGTCTACGGCGTGTTCGTGCTGACGGTGATCATCGCCGTCGGCGCCCAGACGAGCCTGTTCTTCGGGATCGTCGCCATCGCGATCTTCCAGTATCCGATCATGACGCGGTACACCGACGAGGCGCTGCGTGCCGCGCCCGACACCGTCCGCGAGGCGACCTACGGGCTCGGCGCGACGCGGTTCGAGACGGCGCTGATCACCGTTCGGGCCGCATTGCCGGGCATCGTCGCGGGGATCGTCATGGGATTCGCCCGCGGCATCGGCGACGCCGCCACCGTGCTGTTCACCGCCGGCCGGAGCACGAACATGCCCGCCGGCCCCTTCGAGCCGGCGACGACGTTGCCCGTGTTGATCTTCGACCAGGCGATGTCGTTCAACGCCGAGGTCCGATCCCACGCGTACGCGGCGTCGTTCGTCCTCATCGTCGCCGTGCTGGGACTGATCCTCGCGTCGAAACTGCTGGCCGGCCGCTACGCTCGATTCGCACCGGGAGGGAGACACTCGTAACGATACCGATGACGATGACATCACCCACGACGAACGCGACGCTCACCACCGAGAACCTCGCCGTAACGTACACCGGAAACCGCGAAGTCGAGGCCGTCAAAGGCGTCAGCCTCGAGTTCGCCGCGAACAGACTGACTGCCATCATCGGCCCGTCGGGCTGTGGGAAGTCGACGCTGTTGAAGTCGCTCAACCGACTCCACGAGATCCAGCCGAACGTCGAGATCGGCGGCGACGTCCGGCTGAACGGGGAGTCGGTCTACGACGCCGACGAACCGGTCCCGGAGATCCGCAGACGGATCGGCTACGTCCCCCAGGAGCCGACGCCGCTGCCGCTGTCGATCTACGAGAACGTCGCCTACGGCCTGCGGATCCACGGCGACTACGAGTCGAAGGCGGACCTCGACGAGCGCGTCGAGCGATACCTTCGGAAGGTCAACCTCTGGGGGGAAGTCGAGGACCGACTCGATGCACCGGGGGCGGAGCTCTCGACGGGCCAGATCCAGCGGCTCTGTCTCGCGCGATCGCTGGCCGTCGAGCCCGAGGTCCTGCTGTGTGACGAAGTCACCTCGGCGCTGGACCCCGTCTCCGCCGAGACGGTCGAGGAGACGCTGGCAGACCTGAAAGAGGAGTACACGATCGTCATGGTCACCCACAGTATGGACCAGGCTCGCCGGCTCGCCGACGACGTGGTCTTCCTCTACCTCGGCGAGGTCGTCGAAGCCAACGATGTGGAGACGTTCTTCGAGAACCCGCAACACGAACGGACCCGGGCGTTCGTCGACGGTTCCGCCATCCCGACGACGGGAGCGGTCGATGGGGAAGCGAACGGCGACGGCGACGGAAACGAACGGGCCACGACCACGGACACGGAACCCGGCGAACCGGTCGTCGCCGAGCGGTAGCCCAATTCGGTTCGTGACTCTCGGCGCTTCGTCCCGGCTCGAGGTGCCGATTCGGGGTGCCGACCACTCGAGACCGGACCTCGGGGACGGCCGCCGCGCTCCCGTCGGCATTGCGCTTATCACCGGCCAACGAGCGGATACTACCCCGGTCGGGGTTGCACCGACGCGATCGTCTCTCTTCGTCCCGAACCGCGACCCGCGGAACTTACTTTACGGTGAACCGCCACACCCCAGGTATGTCCGACGGTGCACACGAGACGGGGGCGTTCGACGAATACGGGGGCCGACACGTTCCGGAACCGCTCGAGGAGCCCCTCGAGCGACTGGCGGCCGCCTACGACGACGTGGCGACCACCGAGGCGTTCCAGACCGACTTCCGGGACCACCTCGAGGAGTTCGCCGGCCGGCCGACGCCGCTGTACTACGCGGCCAACCTGAGCGACCGCTACGGGGCCGACATCTACCTCAAACGCGAGGACCTCCTCCACGGCGGCGCACACAAGATCAACAACGTCCTCGGCCAGGCGCTGCTCGCCGAGCGGACGGGGCGGGACCGGCTGATCGCCGAGACCGGAGCCGGACAGCACGGCGTCGCGACCGCGATGGCCGGCGCGCTGTTCGACCTCGAGACGGAGATCTACATGGGGAAGAAAGACGTCGAGCGCCAGGAGATGAACGTCTTCCGGATGCGCCTGATGGGCGCGGAGGTCAACGAAGTGACCCGGGGTGACGAGGGGCTGGCCGACGCCGTCGACGCCGCCCTCGAGGACTTCGCGGAGAACGTCGACGACACGCACTACCTCGTCGGCAGCGTCGTCGGGCCGGACCCGTTCCCGCGGATGGTCCGTGACTTCCAGTCGGTCATCGGCGAGGAGGCCCGCGACCAGTTCCTCGAGCGAACGGGCGAGTTGCCCGACGCCGCGGTCGCCTGCGTCGGCGGCGGCTCGAACGCCATCGGCCTGTTCCACGCGTTCCGGGACGACGACGTGGACTTCTACGGCGCCGAAGGCGGCGGGGAGGGTGCGGACTCGAGCAAGCACGCCGCGCCCCTGGCCAGCGGCACGGACGACGTCATCCACGGGATGAAAACGCGCGTCATCGACGACGACGTCGACGTCCACTCCGTCTCGGCCGGGCTGGACTACCCCGGCGTCGGCCCCGAACACGCCATGTTCCGCGCGGTCGGTCGCTGTGAGTACACCGGGATCACCGACGACGCGGCGCTGGCCGCCTTCCGGGAACTCAGCGAGACCGAGGGGATCATCCCGGCCCTCGAGTCCAGCCACGCCGTCGCCCGGGCGATCCAGCTCGCGGAGGAGGGCGACCACGAGACGATCCTCGTCAACCTCTCGGGCCGTGGCGACAAGGACATGGAGACCGCGGCCGCGAAGTTCGACCTCTAACGCTTACGACGTCGGCGGCCGACGGCTACGGGCGGCCGTCGTCGGTGTCGATCGCCGCCCGAACCGCCGCGGTGAGCCGATCGGCCTCGTCGTCTCGGAGCCGATCCCGCGCCAGCGACAGCGAGACCCCGTCGTCCTCGAACCGCGGCAGCAGGTGGACGTGTGCGTGGTCGACGGTCCCGACGAGCGGACCGCTCGTATGAAAGACGCTGAACCCCTCGGGCTCGAGTGCCTCCTCGAGCGCGGCGGCGACGATCCGGACCGTCCGGAAGACGCCGGACGCATCGCCCGTCGTCAGCACTTCCCCCTCGTGGGCGCGGGGAACGATCAGGCTGTGGCCGGTCACTGCGGGGTGGTCGTCGAGGAACGCGATCGTCGTCTCGTCCTCGTAGAGGACGTTCGCCGCCCGGTCGCCGGCGACGATCTCGCAGAACTCGCAGTCGCGGTCGATGCTGTCGTCACCCATACTCGAGACATCTCGCGGACCGACATATAAGTACCTCTACGTGTACGGTCCGGAGGCGCTTCGGATCCCACGTTCGGCTCCCGCCCGTCGCTCAGAACAGGCCCTTGGACTCCTGTAACGACCGGTAGATCGTCAGGTACCGGTCCCGGACGACGTCCCGGTCGTAGTCGGCGAACCGTTCGTCGAACTCGCGGCGCTCGAGGTCGCCGGCCTCGAGAATGGCGTCGGCCAGTTCTTCCTCGCTGGTGGTCCGGAACCCGCGGTCCCACCCCTCCACGAGTTCGTGGGCGCTCGAGTCGACGTGGTACTCGATGATCCCGACACAGCCGGCCGCGAGCGCCCGCAGCATCTCCGTCGGGAAGACGCAGTGTTCGGCCGTCTGGGCGAAAACGTGTGCGCCGCGGTAGGCGGCGATCCGCTCCTCGAGCGAACACTCCCCGGCGAACGTGATCCGGTCGTCGATCCGCAGGTCGCTCGCCAGCCCCTCGTACTCCTCGCGCCGGGGGCCGTCGCCGATCACCGTCGCGGTCCACTCCCGGTCCCGTAGTTCGGCCAGCCCCAGCAGGAGGCTCTCGAGGTTCGCCCCCTCGTCGAGCCGCCGTGCGTAGATCACGTCGACCGCGTCGCCCGCCGAGGTGTCCCGGATACGGTCGACGTCGATCGGGTTCGGGACGACTTCGATGTCGTCGCCGTCGACGCCCCGTTCCCGGGCCCAGGTCGCGACGAGTTCCGACGGAACGACGAGCCGATCGGCCCGCCGCGTCACCCAGTCGGTCCAGCCGTCGCTCGCGGGCGCGTCGTCGCCGTACCACTCGAGGAGGAAGGGCACGCGGGCCAGGGTCGCGCCCCAACTCGCGGCGAGCACCTGGCTCGGCGGCCGCTCGCCCGCGTGGACGACGTCCGGGCCGAGGGAGGCGAGGGCAATCGGGAGCCGCGCGACGAACGAGTGCCGGGCGTCGACGTGCGCCGCGAGCCCGTGGTAGGTTACGTCGTCGCGCTCGAACGTCCGGCCGTCGCCGTCCCAGAACCGCGCGCAGAAGACGTGGACGTCGTGGCCGGCGTCCCGAAGCAACTCGAGGACCGTCTGCAGTCGCCAGTTCGTCTCGGTATCGCGGTGGTGAACCGTTTCCAGCGAGACGACGGCGACGCGCATATGCCGCGGCACGTAGCGACGGGATAAAAAGTCACTTCTTTCGTGCAATGAGTCATTACGGCTCGTCGCCGCCTCGCCCCGTTTTCGTCTCCAGCCGTGACGGCTACAGCGGCGCTGTCCGCCGTATTGGGGCGGTATCGGAACGGATCCGAGTCGACTCCGGGCGCTACGAAGCTCCCCTCACGGTCCACCGCTTTACAAAAAACGGGATCGATCGCGAGTGATCAGGTCGACGTCGGTTCCTCGATTTTCTCCATCGCGCCCTCGGGTTCCTCGTCGATTTCGGTTGCGATCTCGAGTTCGTCGTCCCCGTTACCGTTTTTCCGGGGAGTCTTCAACGGATTTACCCTCTTTGTCGTCCTTCTCATCGTACTCGTCGTCGTTCTTCTGATCGTCTCTCTCGGTCTTCTCTTCAGCAGGCTTCTTCTGGTCGTCTTTCTCGGTTTTCTCCTCGGCGGACTTCTTCCCGATTTTCTCGGACTTCCCCTCAGCGGGCTCCTTCTTGTCGTCTTTCTCGATCTTCTCCTCAGCGGGTTCTTTCTTGTCGTCTTTCTCGATCTTCTTCTCAGCGGACTCTTTCTTGTCGTCTTTCTCGATCTTCTCCTCAGCGGGCTCTTTCTTGTCGTCTTTCTCGATCTTCTTCTCAGCGGACTCTTTCTTGTCGTCTTTCTCGATCTTCTTCTCAGCGGACTCTTTCTTGTCGTCTTTCTCGATCTTCTCCTCAGCGGGCTCTTTCTCAGCTTTCTTCTCGAGAGGTTTCTCGTCGCTTCCCTGATCTTCGACGCTGACTTTTCCTTTGTCTTTCTGCTCGGCGACGGCTCGTTCGTCTACTTTCTTCACGCTATCACCTTTCTTTGCGTCCTCGTCGACCTTCTCGAGGCCCGTAACCGCGTCAGTCACGTCCACTGTCTCGAGCGTGATGACATACTTCGTGACGTGCTTCAGATCCGAATCGGCCGACAGCACGAGGAACGAACCGCTGGACTCGACCGCTGCTATCTCGTCTTCGTACGCGTCGATTCCCTCGGTCACCGCGGGCGGTATCTCGACGTCGACGTCGACGTTGACGTCGTCGACCGTACTTTCCGTCTCGCTCCCGTCGTCGGCCGCCGTCTCGCACTCGAGTTCGATCTCGGTTCGCTCGAGCGTCGCGTCCTCGCTTTCCGTCGAGAATTCGTACGCCCCGTCCGGTAGGTCGACGAACAGCAGGTAGCCGTCGGCCGGAACGGTGAGCGTAAGCGTGTACGTCGTGCCCGTAGCGTCGGTGTCGACGTCGGTCCGAAGCTGGGTCCGTGCCGATTGCGCATCGGCTTCAGCACCCGCCTCCGAGAACCGTTCGCTCTCGACCTGGATCGAGGTCGCGTCGTCACCGTCCCCCGTCCAGGCCGTGCTCACGTCTACGGCTTCGGTCGTCGGGTTCTCGACGAGTAGATAGTTCGTCCCGTCGTCACACCACTCCGTCACCGGGAGGTCGTCCCCGACCTCTTGCTCGGTCGCCTGGGCGGCTCCCCCTGCCGCCGCCCCAGCGGTCGCGGCGGTCATGCCCACGATCAGCATCGTCGTCACCAGCAGTAGCGACGGTTTCGGTAGCGCGGGTGTTGGTCCTCCCCGTTTCCTGTGCGATGGCTCTGTGTCTCTCATGATACCGAACGCCGGTACAATTCACAGTCGAGTTTCACTTTGTTATGGTCGGCAGACAGCACACGACCGACCGTGGTTTTGTACAGTGTTATTTCAATAGAAAGGAAAAGCACGAGAAAGCTCACTCCCAAGTTTGGATTGGACGAGATGAAACGATCCGGACCGTCGTTTAGTACCGTTACATGTCGGCGGACGGCCTGGAAATCCGTGATAGAATCCCTGCTCGAGGACGCGACCTCGCTTACGATCACTCGAAGGCCTTGCAGCGAGCGCGAACGGTGATCGATGCGATATTACTTCGCGGACAGCACGGACGGAATTTTCGGCTGGGCCGGGGGTGGGGAGGGTTAGTCGTCCTGTTCCGCCTCCTCGAGAACGTCGTCGACGATAGAATCGAGGTCGTCGAAGACGGACTCTATGCCGTCGTCCTCGTCGCCGTCGTCTCCCTCGGTTGATTCGGGCGTCGAATCGGTTTCGTCGACGGTGTTGGCGTCGTTTTCGTCTTCGTCCTCGTCCTCGTCCTCGCGTTCGTCTTCGTTTTCATCCTCGTCCTCCCGCTCGTTTTCATCCTCGTCTTCACGATCGTCTTCGTCCTCGTCCTCGTCCTCGCGTTCGTCTTCGTCTTCATCCTCGGCTTCAGTTTCCTCCTGCTCGTCCTCGTCATCGGCTTCGTCCCCTCTCTCGTCTTCCTCATCACCGTCCCGTTCGTCGTCAGACGGTCCCTCGCTGTTCTCGCCGTCAGCGTCGGCATCGTCGACGTCATCGTCCGAACTCGAGTCCTCGCCACCTCCGGCGTCCTCGTCGCTTTCTTCGTCGTCACTCTCGGAATCGGGGTCGTCGAAGCCGCTCTCGTTCGTCGCGGGCGACCCGGCGTCGCCGGCCGGGTCGTCCGCGCCGATCTGCTCGACGTCTCCGTCCGTCGACGCGGTCGGATCGGTGCTTGCGAACTCGGGTCCGACCACCGCAACCGTCGCGCCGAACGCGAACAGAACGACGACCACCGTCACCAGCACCGTCGCCACGTCGCGCGTTTCCAGGGCTGCGTTGGCGTTTCCCATCGGTCCGGACTGTGCCCCGGGAGGGCTTTGTTAAGCACAGCAATGGCTCGGCGACCGCCGGCAACCGTTCGCCGCCGACTCGAGTAGCGTCGCCCCACAGCGGAGACCGATCACCGTCGACGGATGTAGGTCCGGACTACACCGCCGTATCGGTCGATATCGGCGAGCGGACGGCGACGGTCCGAACCGCCGGAACCCAAACGACTACCTCCTCGAGTCGATAGGGACCGGGTATGAGTTCGCCTTCCGAGGCCGACGACGTCGATTCCGAGTCGAGCGGCGACGCCGCCGGACCGTACGCCATCGAGCGGTACCTCAACGTTCGCAGCGCCTACGGCGCGTCGTTCGGGCCGGACGGCGATCGACTCTCGTTCCTGATGAACACGACCGGGACGGCCCAGGTCTGGACGCTCGAGGGCCCCCGCGAGTGGCCCGAGCAGCGGACCTTCTACGAGGACGCGGTATCGTTCGCCTCGTGGTCGCCCGAGCGGCCGGAACTGATCTTCGGGATGGACGAGGGCGGCAACGAGCGCGCCCAGCTCTACCGGCTCGACGCCGACACGGGCGAGATCGAGAACCTGACGGCGAAGCCCGAGGCCAAACACCGCTGGGGCGGCTGGAGCCACGACGGCGACCGGTTCGCGTTCGCCTCGAACCGCCGCGACGAGTCCGTCTTCGACATCTACGTACAGCGACGGGACGAGACGGGCGACGTCGACGGGGGGAGCCCGTCTGCTCGAGAGACGTCGTCTCCCGCTGACGCCGAACTGGTCTACGAAGGCGACGGCTGGCTCTCGCTTGCAGGCTGGAGCCCCGACGACTCCCGGCTGCTGGTCTCGCAGGCGTACTCCAACTTCGATCAGGACCTGTACGTGCTCGACCTCGAGACGGAGGAACTCGAGCACCTCACGCCCCACGACGGCGACGTCCGGTATCAGAGCGCCAGTTGGGCGCCCGACGGCGAGGGGATCTACCTCGTTACGGACCACGGCGACGCGGACACGCTCTATCTCGCCTATCTCGACCTCGAGACGAAGACCCTCGAGACGGTCGTCGAGGGGGACGGGTGGAACGTCGACGGCATCGCGCTGGACGACGAGACGGGGCGGTTCGTCTACTCGCGGAACGTCGAGGGGTACACCGAGTTGACCGTCGGCGAGTTCGACGCCGACGACCCGACTGCGTTCGAGACGTTCCCCCAACCGGACCTGCCGGGTGGCGTCTCCGGCGGCGTGAGTTTCGACCCAGGCGCCGAACGGTTCGCGGTGTCGACGACGGGCGATACGGTCAACACGAACGTCTTCGTCGTCGATATCGAGACCGGCGAGACCGAACGCTGGACCGACGCGCCGACCGCGGGCATTCCGCCGGAAACCTTCGACGAGTCGGAACTGGTCCACGTCGAGAGCTTCGACGGGTTGGAGGTGCCCGGCTTCCTCACGCTTCCGGACGACCCCGCCTGGAACGGGAGCGACGGCGCGCCCGTCATCGTCGACATCCACGGCGGCCCCGAGAGCCAGCGCCGACCCTCGTTCTCGAGCGTCAAGCAGTACTTCCTCGACCGTGGCTACGCCTACTTCGAACCGAACGTTCGCGGCTCCTCGGGCTACGGCGCCGACTACGCCGCGCTCGACGACGTCGAGAACCGGATGGACTCGGTCGCGGACATCGAGGCCTGCGTCGAGTGGTTGGGGGATCACCCCGCGATCGACCCCGACCGGATCGCCGCGAAGGGGGGCTCCTACGGCGGGTTCATGGTGCTCGCCGCGCTGACCGAGTATCCGGACCTCTGGGCGGCCGGCATCGACGTCGTCGGCATCGCCAACTTCGTCACCTTCCTCGAGAACACCGGCGACTGGCGCCGGGAACTCCGCGAGGCCGAGTACGGCAGCCTCGAGGACGACCGCGAGTTCCTGGAGGAGATCTCGCCGACGAACAACGTCGAGAACATCGAGGCCCCGCTGTTCGTCCTCCACGGCGAGAACGACCCCCGGGTGCCGGTCGGCGAGGCCGAGCAGATCGCCGAGCAGGCAGAGAAGCAGGGCGTCCCCGTACGCAAGTTGATCTTCGAGGACGAGGGCCACGGCTTCTCGAAGCTGGAGAACCGCATCGAGGCCTACTCCGAGATCGCCGACTTCCTGGACGAACACGTCTGATCGCGTTCGCGGCGTCGGTTCGTCCGGGCTGTCGGGGCATCGAGGGGGACGGCAGCGATCCGTCCGGACCGTCGGGGACCGATAGGGTGCTCCTTCCGGGCGAACCCTTATCAGCGGTTTTCTGGTAGCGGACCACATGCGAATGGAGCTCCGGGTCTGCAAGCACTGCTACGAGGGGGACCACGGCAATCCGCGGAAGACGGCGGTGACGAACGACATGGTCGAATGTGCCCGGACGATCCGGGAGTACAAGGACCTGATCGAGATCGACTCGCTGTACGTGACGATGGTCGAGGAGGGCGACAGCGGCGGCGCGGAGGCGCTGTCGGTCTACGTCGCGAGTATCCGCGAGAACCAGGTAGAGATCAACGACACGCAACTCGTCATGGAGGACGACGACGACAACGTCCTCGTCTATCCCGAACCCGAGGACATCCTCGAGGTGCTGACGCGCAACCTCGACCAGATCGCCGATCAGACGCGCCAGGACGTCTCGGTCGAACTCTCCCCGGAGAGCGCGGAGATCCTCACCTGATGCGTACCGGGTCGCCGGTCCGCCTCGAGACGGTCGGGGTTGCAACGGTAACGCCGATCGTTTTCAGGGAGGTCGGAGTAGGGAGCCCATGGGATTTCGAACCGCAGTCGAGCACAACCCCCTGGTCGCGTTCGGCCTCCTGTTCGCGGCGGTGTGGACCGGCGTCGTCGGGGTTCAGATCGTCAGCCAGATGCGTGGGGTCACGCCCGGTAGCTGGGTCGGCCAGCACGGATTCGGCGGACTGATGGGCCTGATCGTGATGGGCGCGTTCCTGGCGCTCGTCCTCGTCGCGTTCGCCGAACTCGGCGAGCCGGATCCCGCGCCGGCGGAGTGGCCGCCGGAGGAGTGATTCTCGATGGCCGCTGATCCAGGCCCCGAACCGGCGACTCGCCGGTCCCGCCCGCTGCGGGACGAACCACGCCGCTCGAGCGCGACCGACGGAGGTGCCGCGCCGGGATGACGTCGCCGATCGCCATCTCCGTCAGCGACCGGTTCCGTGATGCCGCGGCCGAGTGGGGCGACGACCGCCTCATGGACGTCGAGGACGCCCTCGAGGTCAAGGCCGAACAGGCGCTGCTCGAGATCGAACACCTCGTGGCCGGCGAGACCGACGTCACCTTCGAGGTCGACGTCGACGGCGGGACGATCCGCCACGAGCCGAGCGACGACCTCGCCGCGTTCCTCGAGCGCCAGGCCAACGCACACGGCGTCGACCCCGCGGCGGTCCTCGAGATGCACGTCGACCTGTTCGCGCGGGCGTTCCTCGAGGACGGGGGCGACGCGGCGGAATCGACGCCGGACGACCCCCGTCCCGGTCGGTAGCGCCGGCTCGAGCGGATCGAACCAGTCGCCGGGGATGAAATACGGGCGAACCGTCAACCAACTATTTCCGTGCGAGCGGCTCACACGTACACCATGGGTCACACGAACTGGGAGACGACCGCCGGCGTCGACGAGAAGCGCAGCAAGAAGGTCTGGACGCACACGGCTCCCCACTACGTCAACGACGGCGAGTGCGACGGGGAGGTCTCGTTCTCCGAGGAGGTGCTCGCCGGGTTCGTCGACGACGAGGAATCGGACGACGAGGCCGAGGAGACGGCGGCCGAGCGGTAATCCGGGCGCGACCAGCCCCGACTCAGGCCATCCCGGTCGCGATCTCCTCCTCGAACGCGACGTAGCCCTCGAGTACGTCGGCGACCGCTGCGTAGAACGGTTCGTCCGTTCGCTCGCGGACGTCGTCCGCGAGGTCGTCGATCCACTCCGAGAGGTGTTCCTGGTGGAAGACCCGCTGGTAACCGAACGTTTCCTCGTAGCCCTCGCCTTGTCGCCGGACGAGATTCCGGAGGAAGGCCAGCTCTACGGCGACGTAATCGTTCTCCTCGGGGTAGTCCTCCGGCGGGGACCAGCCGGCGGCCCCGTAGCTGGCCTCGACCTCGGCCAGCCCCGCTCCGCGAAAGTCGGTGTCCTCGCGGTAGTAGGTCTCGTGGGGGAGGATCGGCGGCCGCGGCCCGACGAACAGGCGGGTGAACTCCCGCTCGAGGTCGTCCCGGACCGCCTCGACGTCGCGGCCCTCGTTGTCCGCGACGAACGCCTCGAGTCGCTCGAACCCCCGATCGAGCGGCTCGCCGACGCTCCCGTCCGGGACGGCGATCTCGTCGTCCAGCAGCGTCTCGACGAACTCCCGGCTCGGCACGTCGGCGAACGCGTCGATCAGGAAGTTCACCAGCTCGAGCCGCGCCTCGTAGAGGGCCTCCTGGTCGACGCTCATCGGCTCTCACCTCCGGCTTCGCCGCGGTCGTACAGCAGTTGCGCGCGGCAGTCGTCGCAGTAGTCGAAGACGCTGCCCGACGCGGTCGGTACGAGCCCGGCGACGCGGTCGCCGACCTCCCCCTCGATCTTCCGTGCGGTCCCCTCGCTCGCGAACGGCTCGCCGCAGTGGAGACATTCCCGCATCTCCCCCTCGTAGACCTCGGTCCAGGGCTCGCCGTCGCTGCGTTCCGGCAGCAGGGAGAGGTGGAGCCCGTCGTGCATCGTGATGGCGTCCTCGACGCAGCCCTCCTCGCAGAGCCCGCAGTTGACACAGCGTTCGTGGTTGAACTCGAGGACGGCCTCGTCCTCGTCGCGCCGGATCGCGTCGGTCGGGCAGATGGTCGAACACGTCGGCGTGAACGTGCAGGCGTCGTCGACGGCCATCCGGCCGAAGTCCTTCAGTCCGCGGATCACCTCGCGGTCGGGGTCGACGTGCTCGAGGATCGCCCGCACGCTCTCTAACGTCCAGCCGTGGCTGTCGAAGGGAGGGTTCTCCCGGTCGGGATCGGTCTCTATCCCCCCGGTTGCCTCGTGCTCGCCGTCGGGGATCGGCGAGGGCTCGAGTTCGACGGCGAACGTCGAGATCGCTTCCACGAACGCGCCCGGGTCGGCCGCGTCGGGCGCGAAGAACGCGACCCGTTCGCCGAGGTCGAGGTCCCGGGTCGCCCGGTTGAGCCGGTCGACGAGGTCGGCCTTCGGCTCCGGGCCGGAGTGTCGGCAGTCGCCGCCACAGCCGACGATCGCGACGCCGTCGGCCCCGCAGGCGAGCGCGTGCATCGCGTGGGCCTCGCCGACGGTGTCCGTACAGTTCACGCGCACCGGGAGGATCGGCGGGTACTCGACGTCGACCTTCCCCGCGGCCGAGAGCCGGCCGTACTCCGTGAGCGCGTCGTCGGCCTCCTCGGAGCAGACGAAGGCGACGATCGGTGCGTCGACGTCCGACTCGGACCGGCCCAGCAGCCAGCCGCCCTCCTCGTCGGTCGGCCGGCACAGCGCCTCGACCTCGCGGGCGATGCGCTCGTTCGACGGCTCGCGAAGCCGGGTCGCCCCGGTCGGACAGGAACTGGTACAGGCCCCGCAGTTCTGACACATGTCCTCGTGGAACTCGACCTCGTCGATCCGGGACCGCTCGACGGCGTCGTGAGGGCAGGCCTCGACGCACTCGTTGCAGCCCATCTGGCTCGAGTCGCCCGCGGCGCAGACGTCCATCTCGAGGTCGAGGTGGGCGGGTTTCTCGATCCCGCCGAGGTGCTTTCGCACGGCCGAGATCGTCGCCGGGTCGATGGGCGCGGTGTAGAACCCGACGCGACCGCCCCGCGTACGGCGGTCGGCGGCCGGGTAGACGATCTGGTCGAACTCGAGGGTCCGTTCGACGCCGTCCATCTCGATGGCGTCGGTGGGGCAGACGTCGGTCCACGCGCCGTCGGGCGCGTCGGGATCGATGTCGACGGGGTAGCGGGTGACCTTTCCGTCCGGGCCATCGTGGACGCACTTCATACAGGAGATGCAGTCCTCGGTGACGCGGGACTCGAGGCGGACGGTGAACTCGCCGAAGCGGCCGTCGACGCCGACGACGCGGCCCCGCTCGATCGTGACGTCCCCGAGGTCGGCCCCGCTGTCGACGTACTCGCGGCCGTCGGCGATCAGCGTCACGTCGGCGTCGTCGGCCAGCGCGGCGGCCGTCTCGGGGTCGCCGACGACCGCGACGCTGTCGCCGGCGTCGCTCGTGATCGTCCGGGGAATCGACTCGGCTTCGAGGCCGGCCGTGCGGGCGTTGATCATGCGCGCAGTCTTTGCCGTCGCGCCCGCCTCGTCGTGGACCCAGCCCGCGCCCTCGCGCTGGTCGACGAACGAGACTGCGTCCGGGTGGACGCCCTGCGCTTCCGCGACGCGCTCGAGTTTCCGCTGGACGCCTTCTTCGGGGCAGGTGACGATCACCTCGTCCAGGTCGTACTCGTCGATCACCTCCTCCATCGCGGGCAACCCGTCGGCACAGAGCAGGCTCGAACTCGCCGCGACGTCGACGCCTTCGATGCCCTCGCGCGCAGCCTCGAGGTCGACCTCGCACGTGTCGGCACAGGAACAGACGAAGCTCCCTACGTTCATCTCGTTGCGCTATACCGTGGCAATGTAATAGCGTTGTGTCACTCGAACGTGAAAATGACTCGTAGTTGAACTTATATCCCGTATTACTTTGCGTATTTCATGGAAAATTGTAGATAACGTGTTACTACTGCAGCCCTTGCACGCACTTCCCGTGTGAATATTCATAACCCTCGGTCCGGACGTTGGCGCTAGGTATGGGTCTCTATAACACGTCGGAACGAACGACGCGGGACGTAGCGATCGGGGGCGCGTTATGAGCGTGCAGGACGATCCGGTCACCATCGACCTCGACCGGCGCTCGTTCATGAAAGCCAGCGCCCTCGCGGGAGGGCTGTTCCTCGGCGGCGGCGCGTCCGGGCACGCGCTGGGCGGAACCCAGGAGTCGGACGCGGACGACGGCGTTTCGAGCGACACCGAGACCGAGAAGGTTATCTGTAACTACTGTGCCGTCGGCTGTGGCTTCAAGGCGGTCAAGGACGGCAACTCCTTCGTCGGTCAGGAGCCGTGGTTCGAGAACCCGATCAACAACGGCTCGCTCTGTTCGAAGGGGGCGGGCATCCTCGAGACCGAGCACTCGCCCAAGCGACTGAAACACCCGATGCGCAAGGTCGACGGCGAGTGGCGTCGGGTCTCCTGGCAGGACGCCTACGAGGAGATCGCGGACACGTGGGAGGAGACGATCGACGAGTACAGCCGCGAGAGCGTCATGCTGATGGGGAGCGCCCACCACTCGAACGAGGCTGCCTACGCCAGCCGCAAGTTCGCGGCGTTCATGGGGACGAACAACGTCGACCACCAGGCGCGGATCTGTCACTCGCCGACCGTCACCGGCCTCGCCAACACGTGGGGCTTCGGCGCGATGACGAACACGATCAACGACTACCGCAACTTCGATCTGCTCATCATCCTCGGGCAGAACCCGGCCGAGTCCCACCCGATCGCGATGCAGCACATCCTCGAGGGGCAGGCCCGCGGCGGGACCATCGTCTCCATCGACCCCCGGTACACGAAGACCTCGGCCCACGCCGACTACTTCTACCGCCTCCGGCCGGGGACGGACGTCGCCCTGGTCTTCGGCCTGCTCAACTACATTCGCGAGCAGGGCGAACTCGACAACGAGTTCCTCGAGGGCCGCGTGATGGGGTGGCCCGACGTCGAGTCCGAACTCGACCAGTACGACCTCGAGACGGTCTCCGATATCACCTGGATCGACGAGGGCGACCTCGAGGAGATCGGCGACCTGATCGTCGAGAACAGCCCGCACATCCAGGTCGAGTGGGCGATGGGCGGCACCCAGCACAACAACGGGACCCAGAACATCCGCGCGTACGCCATCTTCAGCCTCGCGACCGGGAGCGCGGCCCGGTCCGGCGGCGGCCTGCAGGTGATGCGCGGCCACGCGAACGTGCAGGGTGCGACCGACATGGGCGTCGACGCGAGCATCCTGCCGGGCTACTACGGCGTCGATGCACCCGGATCGTGGGAGCACTGGGCCGACGTCTGGGACCGCAGCCCCTGGACCAGCGGGAGTACCTCATTCGAGGAACTGTACGACCGGTTCGAGCGGATGCCCGACGAGATGTGGCAGGGTCTCGAGGTGCCGGCCCAGGTCGAGGAGGAGGACTCGGATCCGGAGGGCGAGGGCGAGGAACCCGAAACAGAGGCCGAGGAGGAGGGCCAGGACGGCGGCCTCGACCAGGAGACGGCACTCGAGGAACCGGACCCGCAGTCGATGATGTTCCAGAAGGGGCTGACCGTCGCCCGCTGGTACGAGGCCGCACTCGGACAGGAGGATCGCCTGCTCGAGTCGGACCTCTATCAGCCCGATCCGCTGAAGATGGCGTTCTTCTGGGGCCACTCGGCGAACTCCATCTCCGAGATGGACCGGATGAAACAGGCGATGGAGGAACTCGACCTGCTGGTCGTCGTCGACGTCTTCCCCGCGGTCGCCGGCACCCTCCCGGACGACGCGGACGTCCTCCTGTTGCCGGCCTCGAGCCAGTACGAGCACGTGCGGTCCGTGACTAACTCCCACCGGTCGGTCCAGTGGAGCGAGGCGGTCGCGACGCCGGCACACAACTCGAAGCCGGACCTCCAGATCTTCCAGGAACTGGCCCAGTACATGGGCTTCGGCGAACACTTCGACTGGGGGACCGGGCAGGCGGTCCACAACGGCCGCAGTTCCTACGAGGACACGCTCCGGGAGATCAACCTCGGCGTCCGGTCGATCGGCTACCAGCAATCGCCCGAGAAACTCCAGCAACACCACGAGTACGACTGGGCGTTCAACACCGACGATCTGCGGGCCGAGAACACGGGGACGCCCGTCGACGGCGACTACTGGTCGCTGCCCTGGCCCTACTGGGGCGACGACCACCCCGGCTCGCCGATCATCTGGACGAAGGAGGCCGACCCCCGCGACGGCGGCCACGACTTCCGGGAGAACTGGGGGACGCAGGCCCCGACGCCCGACGAGTGGGAGGAGATGAACGTCGACCAGGAGTACCCGATGCAGGAGACCTACGATCAGCGGGGAGAGGAGGGCCTCGACCTGATCGCCGATTCGTTCGAGGCGCCGTGGTGGGACGACCGTGAGATCGAGGGCGTCCCGTCGTATCCGGGCTACGCGACGTTGCTGCCGGACGACCTGACGAACCCGTCGACGCAGACGACCCCGGTCGAGATGGCCCTCGACGAGGAGGAGTCGGTGTACGACGCGGCACAGGCCGTCGACGAGGAGTACGGCGACGAGATCGAGGTCGATCCCTCCGAGTACGAGGAGTACGACAACCCGCAACCGGATCCGCCGACCGGACGCGGCAAGGCGCGGGCCGTCGTCTGGAACTTCCTCGATACGGTCCCGGTCCACCGCGAACCCGTCGAGAGCCCCCGGCCGGACCTCGTCGAGGAGTGGCCGGCCAACGGCGAGCAGAACAACTTCTGGCGGCTCGACCAGAACAACGCCACGGTCCAGCAGCGGGCGACCGAGGCCGTCCACACGGAACTCGGCAGCGACACCGAGAGCGGCCGGACGGTGATCCTCACCTCCGGCCGGCAGGTCGAACATCAGGGCGGCGGCGCCGAGACGCGGAACAACGAGTACACCGCCGACCGCCAGCCCCACATGTACGCGGAGATCAGCCCGAACCTGGCCGAGGAGTTGGACGTCGTCGGGGGCGAGGACCACGTCGTCGTCGAGTCCGCGGATAAGGGGACGATCCTCGTCAAGGCGAAGGTGACCAACCGCGTCAACGACGAGGAGATCTTCCTGCCGTACCACTGGGGCGGCGTCTTCCACGGCGAGGACCGGAGTCCGAACTGGCCCGACGGCACCGAACCGCTCGCGATCGGCGAGAGCGCGAACATCATCACGCCGAGCGGGTTCGACGCCGAGACCCAGATGCAGGAGACGAAGTCGGGCGTCGTCCACGTCCAGAAGGCGACCCAGGAGGTCGTCGACGCCCACGACATGGAGTTCATCGATTACCCGCAGGACCGGAACGGGCTCGGCACGCAGAAGCAGTACGACGTCCGCGAGTGGGATCTGTACGAAGGAGGCGAACGACTATGACCCAAGAACGGAGCGACCGGACCGGACAGGTGATGAGCCAGGGCGTGATGAGCACGGGGGAGGGGATGCGGATCTTCCCCGACGTCGAGGCCTGTATCGACTGTGGCGGCTGTGTCGTCGCCTGTAAACGCACCTGGGACCGCGAGATCGACAATCAGCGCATCGACATCATGACCATGGCCGAGGGGACCGCCGGCCCGCAGGGCGAAAACGCCGACAAGACCGGTCGCCTCGAGGCCGGCGAGAACCCCGGCGAGACGAGCCTGCCGATGCAGTGTTACCACTGCCACAACGCCCCCTGCGTCTCGGTCTGCCCGACGAACGCCCTCCAGAAGGAGGACGACGAGTTCGTGACCGTCCACGAGGACCTCTGTGTCGGCTGTCAGTACTGCCTGTCGGGCTGTCCGTTCGGCGCGCCGCAGTTCCCCGACAGCGACGACGGGTCGGCCCAGATCTTCGGCACCGGCGGCATCATGGACAAGTGTACCGGCTGCCGCCAGCGACAGGACGTCGGGAAAGGGCCGGCCTGCGCCGAGGAGTGTGCCACCGACGCGATCCTGGTCGGCGGCGCGGGCGAGATCGCGGACGAACTCGAGTCCCGGGACAGCCAGCCGTTCTTCAACCGGGAGGCGATGGAGATCATCTTCGGCGAGGAGGAAGCGCAGTTCTTCGAGTCGGGTGATGCGGGATGAGCGACGATCGACCGCCCGACGACCGCGACCGCACGGCGGACGCCGCGGACGACGCACCCGGGGACGCCTCGAGCGCCGACGACCGGACCGACGGGCAACGGCCCGACGGCGGCCGCGGCGAGGAACGATCACCGGAACAGGGAGAGTCACGACCCGAGACGGACGAGTCGACGCCGGAGTCGGACGAACGACCGGAACCCGAGCGCGAACCCGACCACGCCGACGCCGCGTCCGGCGGTCGCTCCGATCGCATCGCGTTCTGGATCAGCGCGCTGATCGGCCTGGCGCTTGCGGCCGGCTCCATCGCGTTCGTCTCCGGATGGGCCCCTTTCTTCGAGGAGATCCTGCGGATCCGCCCCTCCGTCGAGGGCGGTGGGATCGGGGCCGACTGGGTCGCCGGCAACACCGAAGCCGTCCTCGAGTGGCTGATCGTGCTCGTCCACCTCGCGGACGTCGTCATGGGGATCTTCATCCTCCTGATGGTGTTCATCCACTGGGCGGCGTTCCGGCGGCTCGGCGCGCGGATGCAACCGCCGGGCGGAACGCGTACGCAGGAGGCCGCGGCGGCGACGGACGGCGGGGACCGGACCCGAAGCGACGACCGCGGCGACGGTCGAGAGCGCGGGGGTGATCGCCCGTGACCAACCTCGATCACGGCAAGTTCTCGCGGGTCACCACGACCTTCCACTCGCTGCTGGCGCTGACCGTGTTCGTCCTGTTCTTTACGGGGTACGCCATCGCGTTCAACACCGAACTGTGGTGGCTGGTGGAACTGATGGGCGGCAACGAGGGGGTGCTCTCGATCCACCGGGCGGCCGGCTTCGCGCTGATCGCCCTCACCGGGTTCTGGGTTCCGTTCATGCTGCTCCGATCCTCGAGTAGGGGGAACTTCAGTGCGATCCTCCCCAGCCCGGACGACCTGTGGGCGTTCCTCCAGGACGTCAAGTTCGCCCTCGGGATGGCCGACGAGCGCCACCCCGCGGCACGCCAGTTCGCGGGGTTCAAGGCCGAAGAGACGCCGCTGATATCCTACATCGGGAAAGGCGTCATCTGGATCTTCACCGTGGAGCTGATCCTGTTGATGATCACCGGGTTGCTCATCTGGCGCAAGACCTGGCTGATCGACGCCTACAACTCCCAGTCGGCCGCGATGGCGTTCGTGGCGTTCCACGGTCTGCTCGGGATCATCATGCTGATGGGCGTGATGTTCCACACGTTCGAGCACGGGCTCCACCCCGCGTTCTACCCGGTCGAGATGAAGGCGTTCCTCCCGAAAGACCAGACGCCGAACTTCCACGACGACCCCGACGAGTACGAGACGACCGGGATCGAACGGCTCCGCCGCCGCCCCTCCTGGGGGTGGGCGATGAACGTGACGGCCGTACTGGCTGTCGTCGGGATCGTCAGCGTGATGATGGCGAGCCTCGAGTACGGCGGCTATCCGGTCCCCGACAGGCTGGTGTTCGGCGAGGGAAGCGTCCTCCGGACGATCGGGATCAACGCCGGCATCTTCGTGTTGCTGCTCGGCCTCGTGCTCTCGATGTACGGCAACGTGTTGCGGGCGCGGTACCTGCGCCAGCGACGGGAACGGGAGCGGGAACGACAGCCCTCGGGGACGGCCGCCGACGGCGGCGACCCCGGCGGAACGGCGCGATCCGACGGCGGCGAACCAACCGAACGGGACGAGCGCGGCGACCCCGGTGACGGGGAGGACGGCACCAGCGACGGCTAACCCCCGATCCGGCCCCTTTTCGTCCGTCCCCCCTCGAGTGCCAGCGTCGGACCCTCGCCTTGCCGGGCTGGGGTTTACGTGATCGGATGCGGAATGGCGCCCATGGCGAGCCTCCTGTACTCGGTCTACGCCGTCGCGGTACTGATCGTGGCCGTCGTCGGACTCCTCGGCGTGGTCTTCGGAACCCCGACCGCCGGCGATGGGCCGGGCTACCGCTCCAAGCTACTCGGCGTCCTCGGAGCGCTCTTCGTCGTCGCGCTCGTCGGGAGCTTTCTGCTGTAGGGCTCGAGGCAGGCGACGAATTCGCGCCGCAAGCGGAGCCGATCTCGAGAGGGTGGACCGCCGGGAAGACGGCCGACTCCCGGCTACTCTAGCTCCCAGTCCGCCTTCTCCGCGGCCGTCTCGAGCGGGACGAACTCCCAGTCGGCGGCGTCCGCGATCGCCTCATCGCTCGAGTCGGGCCGATCGTTGTCGGCGTCCTCGAGGCCGACGACGACCATCCGCTCGGCGTAGAACATCGACGTCCGGTCGATCCCCCGGAGTCGCTCGGCGGGGTCGCTGCCGCTGCCGGTGAAGAAGTCGGCGTCGACGCCGTGCGTTCGCTGGAACTTCGTGATGCGGTGGGTCTCGACGTCGCCGACGATGCCGATCCAGTCGGCCCACCCCGATGCGGCCGCGAAGACTGCCGCGGGGTCGGCGAGTCGCCCGAGCGCGTCGTACGTGAACGCCATCGTCATGTCGTCGACGCCGCCGCCGTGCGGCCCTTCGGCGGCCGAGCCGGCGGCTCGCGGTTCGCCGTTCGGTTCGCCTCCGGTTCCGACGTCCGTTCCGGTCCCGGTTCCGGCGACCGCACCCGCACCGGCCCCGCCGTGCTCGGTCGGGATGCCGGCCGGTTTGCTCGCGTCGTCCCGCGGAACCCGGGGCGCTGGCTGGGAGTCGGGCTCGGTCGCGTCCACGTCGTCGTCCCCGGAATCGGCCGTCCCCGGTTCCGTCGTGGCACCTGCCGTGCGGGTCGGCTCCGGTTCCTCCTCCGGCGTTCCCTCGCCGCGCCAGAACCAGTCGCCGCGGTTCGCGTCGGGCTCTTCCTCTTCGTCGGCGTCGGTCTCGAGGTCGTCGAGGTCGATTCGGTCGGTCACGGGCGGTCACCTCCGGGTTCCCCGTCGCCGATCGACTCCGGCACCGCGAGATCCGCCAGCCCCAGTCGCTCGAGCGTCGCCCGGGTCGGCCGCCCCCGCTCGTCCCAGCCGCGTCGCTCGTAGTAGCGATCGAGCATCGTCTCGAACGCGTCGGGATCGATCGCGGCCCCGTCGTTGGGGCCGCCCTCGAGCGGTTCGGTCAACCGCTCGGGGAGGGCGTCGTCCGCGCGGGAGAATCCCTCGCGGACGTTGAACAGGCGGACGAGCGTCCAGACCCGCTCGCCGATACGCTCGAGGGCGGCGGGTTCACGCTCGCGGCCGACGGCCTCGAGCCACTCCGCGATGTGTGCGGGCGGGAGCGCATCGGCGACGAAGTCGTCGGCAACGAGGCTCCAGCACAGGGCCCGCCGGTTCTGCTCCTCGACGACCGCGGCGACGCGGTCGGCCGTCGTCCAGTCCGCGCCCGCGAGCGCTTCGGCTTCGACCGGCCGCGCCCGCCGGTGGCAGGCCCCGCGGTCGCTGGTCGCGTACGCGAGCGCCATCGCCGACGCGCCGCGGGGATCGTAGGAGGAGAGGGCCATCCCCTTGACCGACGGGATCAGGTCCTCGCCGCCGTACTCCGCGGCCGCCGCCTCGACGCCGTCTGCGAGGGCGTCGCCCAGCGGGGTCGACCGTTCGGCGATCTCCTCGATGAGGTCGCGGGCCGCCGCCTCGTCGCCGAACTCGAGATCGCGCTCGAGGTGGTCCTCCTGGCTCGCGCGGATCGCCCACGCGACCGCGTTGCCGCTCGAGATCACGTCTTGAGCGAGCCGATCGCAGATCGATCCGAGCGCCGCGACGGCGTCGAAGTCGTCGATCCCGAGCCCAGAGCCGAGGGAGATGGGGGTCGCGCCGCGGGGGACGGTCTCCTCTCCGTCCTCCCCTTCCCCGGACTCGCCGTCGGCTCCGCTCGCGCTCCGGACCCGGAACCCGCCCGGAACCGGGTCGTCGCCCCGTTCCCGCCCGGACGCGGCGGCGCGAGCGGCCTCGATTCCGACGTCTTCCGCGCCGTCGAACGCGCCCTCCTGCCACCCCCGGGTCGGGAGCACGCCGACCTCGTCCGCGAAGTCGACAGTCTCGAGGGTCTCGCTGGCAGCCTGCCAGCGACCGATGTCGTCGTCGGCGAAGGCGGCCTCGTCCCGTCGGCGAAGCGTACGAAGGTCGTCGGTCGGCGTCGGCGGCCCGTCCCGGGCCACGACGGCCTTCAGGCGCTTCGCGCCCATTACCGCGCCCGCGCCGCCGCGGCCGGCGTGGTGGTCGCCGCCCTCGGACGCGATCGTCGCGTACGAGACGCGTCGCTCGCCGGCGGGGCCGATACACGCGACCGCCGCGTCCGGGAACCGCTCGTCGGTCTCGCGCGCGTCGAGCCCCCACAGGTCGCCGGCCGGTTCGACCGTCACCTTGCCGGCGGCGACCGAGAGGGCGACCGGCCGCTCCGCCCGCCCGGTCACGAGCACGCCGACGTGGTCCTCGAGCGAGCCCGCGAGCCGACTCGCCATCTCCCCGCCCGCGTAGGAGTCGAGGAAGGTGCCGGTCAGCGGCGACCGGGTGACGACGACGTACCGCTGTTCGCCTGGCAGGTAGCCCGTCAGCGGGCCAACGAGGAAGAGGAGGACGGCGTCGTCGCCGAACGGGTCGGTCCCCGGCTCGAGTTCCTCGTAGAGGTAGCGAGCGCCGAGTCCCTTCCCCCCGAGATACGACCGGAGCCACGCCTCGGGCACCGGCTCGCTCGTCGCGGACTCGTCGCCCAGATCGACGCGGACGATCGCATCTCGCCGTGCCATGTGGTTCCAGGGGTCTAAACGGCGGCCGGCAATGAAGTATTCGCTGGCGGCGGCAAGCGCCTGGGCCGACCGGTCGACTCAGTCGATGACGCCCGTCTTCGTCGCGACCTCGCGGGCGGCGCGCTCGTTCATGCCGTCGCCCAGGATGGTGTACCGGTCCCGGATCTCGTGGCAGGTCGTCAACGCCTCGAGGAGCGTCTCCTCGTCGATCCCGAGTTCCGCGGCGGTCGTCGGCGCGTCGATGCTCTCCAGGGCCGACCGGATGTCACGCCAGAAGCCACGTTCGCCGCCGTGGAGGTAGGCGGTCATTATCGAACCGACGCCGACCTGGTGGCCGTGCAGCGCCGCGTTCGGGGCCAGCCGGTCGAGTTGATGGGAGAAGAGGTGTTCGGCCCCGCTGGCCGGCCGCGAGGAGCCGGCGATGCTCATCGCCACGCCGGAGGACATCAGCGCCTTCGTGACGATCCAGGCCGACTCCTCGAGGCCGGGCCGGATGAGGTCGGCGTTGTCGACCAGGATCTCCGCGGTCATCTCGGAGAGCGCGGCGGCGTACTCGGAGTGTTCGACGTCCTTGAGCCGCCTCGCCAGCCGCCAGTCCATCACGGCGGTGTAGTTCGAGATGATGTCGGCACAGCCGGCGGTCGTCAGTTCCCAGGGGGCGTCCGCGAGGATCTCCGTGTCGGCGACGACGGCCAGCGGCGGTTCGGCCGCGACGCTGTGGCGGGTGTCGCCGTCCGGGACCGAGCCGCGGTTGCTGACGATTCCGTCGTGACTCGCCGCCGTCGGGACCGAGAGAAAGCCCATCTCGAGGTGGTGGCTGGCCATCTTCGCGATGTCGATGGCCTTGCCGCCGCCGATCCCGACAAGGTAGGAGGCCTCCTCGGCCTCGGCGGTCCCGATCACCCGCTCGACGGCGTCGAAGGTCGCGGTTTCGACCGTGACGACCGCGGGGTCGATCCCGGCGGCCTCGAAGTCGGCGGCGATCGGATCCGCCGCGACCTCCTTGGGGGTCGGGCTCGTCACGAACAGCGGGCGTCCCTGCAGGTGGACGTCGTCGACGACGTCGACGACCTGGTCGACGACGCCGTGACCGACGACGACGTTTCGCGGGAGCCGGATCCACGTCGACTTGTCGAACATACGTTGACCGACTCACGCGGCGACCATACGTGTTTTTCCTCGTCGCGGCTCCGACGGGACCCTGTTTCGAACCGCAATTGCCATGGCGACCCCTCGAGAGTGGTGGTCGTGCCGGATTCGAACGACTGAACGGCGGCGGGCGACTCGAGGCGATCCGCGAGGTCGGGAGAGTCGGCCGGGGTCCCCGCTGCCGCGGCGGTCGCCGCGCTCGGACCGGGCTTTCTCCCGCTGGTCGGGCTGAGCGGGTTGCTCGGGGTCGCCGACGCGTTCCGCGAACCGGCCAGCATGGCGCTGTTCGCCGACGAAGGGACAAGCGACGGGGGCGGCGTCGCCTCGAGTTTCGGCGTTCGAGAACTGGTCTGGCGTCCCGGCAGCGTCGCGGGACCGATGATCGCGGGCGTGCTGACCGACTACAGCGTGGCCTATGCCTTCTATTTCGGCGGCGCGTTCGTCCTCGTGGGAGCGGTGCTCTTCCTCGCGGCGCTGTGGCGGGTCCACGGGCGGTCCGCACTGTCGTCGTGGTAGCTCGACGCTTGAACCCGTGTGCGTCCCGGAAGCACCTCAGAGCGTATCCAACACGCCCAGCACTCGCTCCTCGTCCTCGCGGTCCGGCCCCTGGTCGCGGCCGTCGCGGTCGCTCTCGAGGTGATCCGCGACGGCGCGGCTCATCGCCTCCTCGAGCGGCGTCGACTCCCACCCCAGGTCCGCGAGCTTGTTCGTCGCCATGACGTGGGGGTACTCCCGGTAGAGGGGGTAGTCATCGAGTTCGATCCCGCCGGCGGCGAGTTCGCGGGGACCGGCGTGGACGACTTCGAGGTCGGCCGCGCCATCCAGCTGGTCGGCGATCAACTCGACCATCTCCTCTATGGTGACGAGCCGTCGGTCGCCGGTGTTGTACGCCTCGCCGGGGTCGCCGCGCTCGGCGACGATCCGCAGGGCGCTTGCCACGTCCTCGACGTAGACGCGGTGCCAGAGGTTCGTCCCGTCGCCCGGGACGACCACCCGGTCGAAGCGGTTCACGCGGTCGATCCAGAAGTCGAGCCGCTCGGTGTAGTCGTGGGGGCCGTAGACGATCGGCGGGCGAAGCGACATCGCGTTCACTCCGTTTTCGGCGGCCTCGAAGACGGCACGGTCGCCTTCGGCCTTCCGGTTGCCGTAGGTCGCGTGGGAGTCGTCGGTCGCCTGCTCGTCCGTACAGTCCGCGAGGGGCGTCTCGTCCTCCCGCTTGGGGATGTCCTCGCGGCCGTATGCCGCGCCGCTCGAGACGTAGACGTACGCCTCGCAGTCGGCGAAGATCCGGGTCGCGGTCCGGACGTCGTCGGGGTAGTAGGCGACGCAGTCGAAGACGGCGTCGGGATCGACCTCGCGCCCGGCCGCCTCGAGGGCGTCGTCGTCCGTCCGGTCGCCCTCGACGTGATCGACGCGGTCGTCGTCGGCGAACGGGTTCTCGTGGTTGCCGCGGTTGAACAGCGTGACTTCGTAGTCGTGTGCGAGCAGTTCGTCGACGAGGTGGCGGCCGATGAATCGCGTGCCGCCGATGACGAGTGCGTCGTCCATGTCGGAGGGTCGTCGCTTCGGGAGAAAAAGACGACGGACCGCGCCGCCGGACTCGAGACGGGGCGGCGTCCTCCCGCGATGCAAGCGAACGCACGCTCCGGATTTAACCGCTCGCTCGGGGTAGCCGATACCGCCGAAGCGCCATCAGCAGCGCGTCGACCATTCCACTACAACCATGAGCGACCGAAACGACGATCGGCGGCGGGACGAGCGCGAACGGGAGCATCGAGCGGACGAGCGCGACCGACGGGGCCGACGATCCGAACGGGACCGCGGTCGGGAAGGCGATCGACGATCCGATCGGGACCGCGGCCCGATGCGGTCCGAGCGCGGGAACGTCGGCGAGGGCGACCGGCACCGGGATCGCGGCCGTGACCGCGGCGAGGACCGCCGTGGACGGATGCACCACTCGCCGCGCGGGAGCGGCCGCGAAGGCGGCGGACGGACACACGAAGGCGGACGGGGACGCGAAGGCGGACGCGGGTCCGGCCGCGGGCACGGCGACATCCAGGGCCGCGGCGGCGACCGCGATCGGCGGCGTTCCGGATCGGGCGGCCGCGGCGGCGATCGAAGTGGATTCGAGACGAACGCGCGCAGGGAGGGGACGCTCGAGTACGGCGGCGAAGCACGGCACGACGACCGGCGCGATGATCGTGCGGAGGTTCGAGGCGGTCGGGACTCCGGGCGCTCGGAGTCGCGGCCTCGAGACCGGACTCGAGGTCGGGGGCAGGAAGCCGACATGGGTCGCGACCGCGGCCGAACGCAAGGCGGGGGCGGCGGACGTGACCGCGGCCGGTCGCGTCACCGTCCGCGCCAGCAGGAACGCGGCCGCAGGGTCCAGGGCGGGCAGGAACGCGGCCACGGTGACCGAGACAGACGGGAACGCGGATCGGGCCGCGAGGGACACGCCCAGGCGCCCGGGCGGCCCAGCGAGGGACGGTACGAACGCGGCGGTCGTCAGGACCAGGACCGCGATCGCGACCGCGATCGACGGCAGGGCCAGACACGCCGGCGCGGGCACGAGACCCGCTCGCACGACGAGATGCGGCCGCCTCGAGGTCGGTCCGATCGCGGCCGAGACGAGCACCGCGGTCGCGAGGGCGATCAGCGACGCGGCATGCAACAGCGCTGGCCCCGTGGCGAGGTCGAACAGCGCGGCGGTCACGAGCGAGGCGGCGGGCGCGAGGGACGCCCGCGACAGGGACAGCCCCGGGGCGGCCGCCACCAGCGTAGTCAGGGGATGCCCGACCGCGACGACGTCCCGACCGAATACGGCGGCGAACCGGCCGGCAGGCCGCCGGAACGGGGCGGGGACCGCGGACGCGACCGCGACGACGAGCGATCCATGCGACGCGGCGAGCGGGGGACCCGCCACGAACGCGGCGACCGCGGTGGCCAGGACCGCGGGCGAGGGCGAGGGCGAGAGGACCAGCCCCGCTCCCGCGATCGGGGCGGAGGCCGCCGCGGCAACGACCGCGGGCAGGGAGACCAGCACCGCTCTCGAGGCCGCGGCGAGGGCCGTGGCGAGTACGACCGCGGCAGAGGCGACACCGGAACGGACGAGTTCGAATCCGGGCGACCGGAAGGGCGACAAGGGGACACTCCCCAGTCCGGGGGCGGCCTCCGGTATCGACAGCGTGGCCACCGCGACGAGAGCGGCCACTGGACCGACTCGGAACCCGGTTCCGACGACCGCGACCACGAGCGTGACACGCGCGGCGACCGTCAGGAGGGGACAGACGACGACATGAGCAACCGCCGGCACGTCCACGATCGGCCGCCGACCGACGACGTCGAGGATCGGACCGACGAGGACTACGACCGGAACGCCGAGGGCTGATCGCCGGATCGAGGAACCGCTCCGGACGGCTGGCCGCGTGTTGCGCAGTTGCGGGGCCGGAAAGCACGGCCCTGCGCGGAGATCGCCGTCGTTTTTGCACCGCTCCCCCGACTCCCGGTATGGGCGGCACGTACGTTCTCCTCCTCGAGGTGAGTCGGCAGGCGACGGTCGAGGTCGGCGCGCTCGGCGACCTGACGTTCCCGGCGGGCGCGTACGCCTACGTCGGTAGCGCCTTCGGGCCGGGCGGGTTCGCCCGCGTCGACCGTCACCGCGAACTCGCCGCCGGCGAGCGCGACGCGCGCCACTGGCACGTCGACTACCTGCTCGGCCACCCGGCGACGAGCCTCGAGACCGTCGTTCGCTTCCCCGACGAGGACCGCGAGTGCGAACTGGCCGACCGACTCCCCGGCGACCCCATCGACGCGTTCGGCGCGTCGGATTGTGACTGTCCGGCCCACCTGCTTTCGGCCCCGGACGGCGAGGCGGACCCGGTTCTCGAGGCCGCGCAGGAGGCGGGTGGGGTGCTCGAGTCCTCGTAACCGTTCCACCGCCAATTATTACCGCCAGCGAAAAACGGGACGTATGGGCACCGCCGACGACCCCGACGCGGACGAACCGGCCGTCGAACCCCACCTCGCGGACGACGCGATGACCCGCTTTCCGGTCCCCGAGTACGAGGAGCTTCCGGAGGACCTCCGGGAACGGCTCGCCGAGGAGACCGAAGACGCCGGGTTCACGCCCAACGTATTCTCGGCGTTCGCGTACAAACCCTCGCACTTCCGGGCCTTCTTCCAGTACCACGACGCGCTGGTCGAGGACTCGGCGCTAGAGCGCGAGGAGATCGAGATGATCATCGTCGCGGTCTCGGGCGTCAACCACTGCTACTACTGCAACGTGGCCCACGGCGCGCTCGTCCGGATCTACGCCGACGATCCCCAGCTGGCGGACCAGCTGGTCGCGAACTACCGGACGGCCGATATCGACGAGGCCCACCGGACGATGCTCGACGTCGCCGTGAAGCTCACCGAGCGCCCGACCGAGGTCGAGGAGGACGACCTCGAGGCGCTGCGCGAGGCCGGGTTCGGCGAGGAGGCGATCTGGGACATCGCCGCGGTGACGGCGTTTTTCAACCTGAGCAACCGGATGGCGATGTTCGCGGACATGCGACCGAACGACGAGTTCCACACGCTGGGCCGCTAGCGACGGTCCCGGTTTCCCGGGTCCGAGTCCGATTTTCCGCGTGCCGTCCCGGAGCGTTCCGACTGGAACGGTTACGCGCTCCCCGAGCCTGAACAGCGTCTACCGCCCGCGGACGAGACCGTTCGCGCGGGCACCCGCGAACCTTCCGTCCGGCTCTCGGGTCGACGACGAACGACGTGGTAGCCATGGCGTACTACTACTGAACGCACACGCAAGGAAACGGCTTGGAGGACCTCGGCGTAGAAAGAGAGTACGTATGGATCTCGATACGGCGTATCTGGGCGCGTGGACGGGGCTCGACGGGTCGACCGCCGAGGGAGGGGAGGGACCCAATGAACCCGACGTGAGCTGTCTTCACGTCAGCGACCTTCACGGCCAACTCGTCCCCGAGTATCACGTCTACTACGACAACCCCGAATCCCGTCCCGACTTCGAGTTCGGCGACGACGACCGCCTGTTGCGACGCGGCGGCGGGATCCCGCTGTTGACCGCGAAACTCGAGGAGATCCGAGCGGCCGCCGACGGGACCTTGACGCTGATGAGCGGCGACACGTTCCACGGGGCCGCCGAAACGACGTACACGAACGGGCGAGCGATGCTCGAACCGATCAACGACCACCTCCGGCCCGACGTGTACGTCCCCGGGAACTGGGATTTCGGGAACGAAGGGGCCGAAGACGGCAACCTCCGGGAGCTGATGGACGCCCTCGAGGCGCGGGTGCTGGCGAACAACCTCTTCGAACCGGACGACGACGAGTTGCTGTTCGATCCCTACACGGTCGAGCGCGTAGGCGGTATCGAGATCGGGGTCGTCGGCATGACGAACGTCTACGTCGACCGGATGGCACCGGCCTTCCACGAGGGGAAGTACCGGTTCGGGAAACACCCCACGTTGCTCGAGGAGGCCGCACGCGACGCCCGGGACGCGGGGGCCGACGTCGTGCTCGCGGTCACCGAGATCGGGTTGCCGTGGGCCGTACAGGCGGCGAAAGACCTCGAGGGGATCGACGTCCTGTTCAGCGCACACACGCACGAGTACACCCACGATCCGATCGTGATCGAGGAAACGGGGACGGTCGTCGTCGAATCGGGGACCGGCGACGGACTCGGACGCGTGGACCTCCGGTACGACGGGGACGGCGTCGCCGTCCGCCACGTCCTCTACTGTCTCGCCGAAGGGCACGAGTACACGCCCGATCCGGAGCCGGCCGCCGAACGGACGGTCGAGACGATCCGCGATCCGTTCTTCGACGCGGAGGTCTCCGACGAGCGCGGGGACGGAACCCTCGAGCGCCCCCTCGATACGGTCGTCGGCGAGACGGAGACGCCGCTCGATCGCCAGTCGTTCCTCGAGAGCGGGTGGAACCTGCTGTTCGGCGACGCGCTCCGGAGCTATTTCGGGACCGACCTCGCGGTCACCCACGGGTTCCGGTACGGCCCCGCGGTTCCCGCCGGCGAGATCACGCTCGAGCACCTGTATCGGGCGTTTCCGATGACCGGCCCCGTCGCTCGAGGGGGGGCGTACGGACAGCAACTGCTGAATCACATGGAGGCGTTCCTCACGGACAACTTCACGCCGTACGTCTACGAACAGGAGGACGGCCGCGTCCGTAACTACTCCTCGAACGTCGAGGTGGTCGTCGATCCGACCGCGAAACGGGAACGCCGACTCGTCGACCTGATCGTCGACGGCGAGTCGGTCGATCCCGAAGCGAAATACTCCGTCGCGACGTTCACCCGTCCCGGCGATCCCGAGCGGGACCTCGGAAACTGCGGGTTTCCCTTCAGCGACGTGCACGTCGAGGACGGCGTCGTTCCGGTCGACGTCGTCGCCGACTACCTCGAGGATCACTCGCCGATCGACTACGGGGCGACGGACCCGGTCCGGACGCCCGACGACGGCGGCCGGGTCCAGAACACCCCGGCGGACGGCCCGTACCCGTACGTCCAGCCAGGCGTCGACTACGCCGACGGCGAAGCGTACGCCGAAACGCGGCTGATCCCGACCGGGTCGGTCTTTCCGGATGGGAGTCACAACCGATATCGGTAGCACGAGCTTCCGGGAACGGGTACTCACGCAAACCGACGCGTGTCCGGAAACGGGAGCGGGAGACGAGGAGGAAGACTGCTACGACGGATTCGGCGAACGAGGGGAGGAGGTGATCGACGTCAGGGGCTTCGAACCTCGATTCTCGACCGCAGATGGATTCCGGACGCGGAACGTCCCGCCGCCGCGTTCCCGGTTCCCGCTCACGTGACTGCTCGAGCGAAGCCCGTCGTCCTCCCTCTGTCCGGTTACGGGCGGTAGGCCCCGCTGGCCCCTAGTCGTCGCTTGCCGCGAACTCCGTCGCGTCCGCTTCGACGGCCTTCTCCGGCGACTCGGGCAGTTCCTTCCGAACGTCGTCCGACCCCTGTTCCGCGATCGCCTCGCGGTAGGCGTCGGGCATCACTTTCACGAACCGCTCGAGGGTGCGCTCCCAGTTCTCGAGCAGGCGTTCGCCCCGGTCCGAGCCCGTGTAGGCGACGTGGTTCTCGACGAGGCGGCGCAGCATCTGCTCGTCTTCGTCCTCCAGGTCGTCGTACAGCGAGACCATCCCGGTGTTGGCACGGTCGGCGAAGGAGCCGTCGGGATCGTAGACGTAGGCCACACCGCCGGACATGCCCGCGGCGAAGTTCTTGCCCGTGTCGCCGAGGACCGCGACGACCCCGCCGGTCATGTACTCACAGCCGTGGTCGCCGACGCCCTCGACGACGGCTTTCGCGCCGGAGTTGCGGACGGCGAAGCGTTCGCCGGCGACCCCGTTGACGTACAGTTGCCCGTCGGTCGCGCCGTAGAGCGCGACGTTCCCGATGGCGACGTTCTCGGTCGGTTCGTAGCCGGCGTCGTCGGGCGTCCGCACTGCGATCTTGCCGCCCGAAAGGCCCTTGCCGACGTGGTCGTTGGCGGTCCCATCGAGGTGCAGGGAGACGCCGTTCGCCAGGAACGCGCCGAAGCTCTGGCCGGCGGTCCCCTCGAGGTCGACCGTGAGCGTGTCCTCCGGGAGGCCGGGTTCGCCGTACCGGCTCGTGATGCGGTTCGAGAGCAAGGCGCCGACCGCGCGGTCGACGTTCTCGACGCGCGTCTCGAGCGCGACCGGTTCCCGGTTCTCCACTGCGTCGGCGGCGGCTTCGAGGAGGTCCCGATCGAGGTGGTCCTCGAGGCCGTGGTCCTGCTCGCGGACCTTCCGGCGGACGTCGCCGCCGGGGTCGGCGAGTACCGCCGAGAGGTCGACGGTGCGGGCCTTCGGGTGGTCGACGTCGTCGCGCTGCTCCAGGGCGTCGACGCGACCGATCATCTCGTCGACCGTCTCGAACCCTAACTCGGCCATGATCTCGCGCAGTTCCTGCGCGATGAACGTCATGTAGTTGATGACGTGTTCGGGTTCGCCGGGGAACCGCTTGCGGAGGTCCTCGCGCTGGGTCGCGACGCCGACGGGACAGGTGTTCTTGTGGCACTGGCGGGCCATCACGCATCCGCTGGTGACGAGCGAGGCGGTGCCGAAGACGTACTCCTCGGCACCGAGCAAGGCGGCGACCGCGACGTCGCGACCGGTCTTCAGCCCGCCGTCGGTCGAGACGCGGATGCGGTCGCGCAGTCCCGTCTCGCGCAGCATCTGGTTCGCCTCGGCGAGGCCGAGTTCCCACGGGAGGCCGGCGTTCTTGATCGAGGTGCGGGGCGACGCGCCCGTCCCGCCCGAGTGCCCCGAGATGTGGACCACGTCGGCGTTGGCCTTCGCGACGCCGGCCGCGACCGTGCCGATCCCCGCCTCGGAGACGAGCTTGACGTTGATGTCGGCGTCCTCGTTCGCGGCCTTCAGATCGAAGATCAGCTGTTTGAGATCCTCGATCGAGTAGATGTCGTGCAGCGGCGGCGGCGAGATCAGCCCGACGCCGGGCGTGGACTTGCGGACGTGGGCGATCATCTCGTTGACCTTCTCGCCGGGCAGGTGGCCGCCCTCGCCGGGTTTCGAGCCCTGGGCCATCTTGATCTGGAGTTCGTCGGCCGAGGAGAGGTACGTCGAGGTGACGCCGAACCGGCCCGAGGCGACCTGCTTGACGTTGCACTCTTTCTCCGTGCCGAACCGTTCGGGCGGCTCGCCGCCCTCGCCCGAATTGCTCTTGGCGCCGATCCGGTTCATCGCGATCGAGTTGTTCTCGTGGGCCTCCGGCGACAGGCTCCCGAGCGACATCGCCGCGGTGGAGAACCGCTCGACGATGTCTTTGACCGGTTCGACCTCCTCGACGGGGATCGACTCGCGGTCCGAGTCGAACTCGAGCAGGCCCCGCAGGGTCTGGAGCTCCTCGTTCTGGTCGTTGATCAGCGACGCGAACTCACGGTAGCGCTCGTAGTCGTTCGAGCGGACGGCCTGCTGGAGCGTGCCGACCGTCTCGGGGTTCCACTGGTGGTGGATGCCGTCGGAGCGGTGTTCGAACTCGCCGTGACGCTCGAGGTCCGAGTCCTCGCCTCCGAAGGCCGCGGTGTGGCGCTCTCGGAGGTCGGCCTCGATCTCGGCGAGACCGATTCCCTCGGTGCGGTTCTCGGTGCCCTCGAAGTACTCCGAGACGACCTCGGAGTCGAGGCCGACGGCCTCGAAGATCTGGGCCCCCTGGTAGCTCTCGACCGTCGAGATACCCATCTTGGCCATCGTCTTCAGGAGCCCGTCCTCGACCGCGCCGACGTAGGCGTCGATCGCGTCCGCGGCGTCGGCACCGTCCGGGCCGGCCGTGATGTCCTCGATCGTTCGGAAGGCGAGGTAGGGGTTGACCGCGCCCGCGCCGTAGCCGATCAGCGTCGCGAAGTGGTGGACCGTCCGGGGCTCGGCGGACTCGACGACGAGCCCGACGTGGTTGCGCAGGCCGTTGCGGACGAGCCGGTGATGGACCGCGCCGGTCGCCAGCAGGCTCGGGATCGCGACGCGGTCGGCGGAGACGTTCCGGTCCGAGAGGACCAGGACGTCGTGGCCGGCCTCGATCGCCTCGACGGCGTCCGCGCGGACGCGTTCGATCGCCGCCTCGAGGGCCGTGCCGGACTCCACGTCGTCGTCGCGCTCGTAGGTAATGTCGACCGTCGCGGCCGTGAGGCCGTTGGCCTCACAGTCCCGCACCGCCTCGAGGTCGGCGTCGGTCAGCACGGGCGAGTCGAGGACGAGTTGCCGGGCGTGTTCGGGGGACTCGTCGAGCAGGTTGCGCTGGAACCCCAGCCGCGATTCGAGGGAGGTCACCAGTTCCTCCCGGATGTAGTCCAGCGGCGGGTTCGTGACCTGGGCGAACAGCTGCTTGAAGTACGAAAACAGCGGCCGGTTGAACTCCGTCAGCACCGAAAGCGGCGTGTCGTCGCCCATCGAGCCGACGGGGTCCTTTCCTTTCTTGGTCATCGGCTCGATCAGGTTCTCGAGTTCGTCGTGCGTGTAGCCGAAGGCGGTCTGGTAGTCCCGCAGGGCGGGAACCTCCGTCCGAGGGCTGCTGTCTGCGGTTTCCCGGATGTCGTCGACGTGGATCTGCTCACGGTCGACCCACTCGCCGTATCGGTCGTCGGTCAGGTCCTCGAAGACCTCCTCGTCCGGGATGACCCGGCCTTCTTCGGGGTCCGCGAGGAAGAGCTGGCCGGGCTGGAGCCGCCCGCGCTCCTCGACGTCGGCGGGGTCGGTCTCGAGCGCGCCGCTCTCGCTCGCGACGATCAGACGGTCCTCGCTCGTCACCTCGTACCGGCAGGGCCGGAGCCCGTTGCGGTCGAGGACTGCCCCGACGCGCTCGCCGTCGGTCGCCGCCACCAGCGCGGGGCCGTCCCACGGTTCGACCAGCGAGGCGTGGAAGTCGTAGAAGTCCTTGCGGTCCTCGTCCATCGCGTCGTCGCCGCGCCAGGCCTCGGGGACGAGCATCCGCAGGGCGTGCTCGAGGTCGCGGCCGTCCTGCATCAGGAGCTCCAGGGCGTTGTCGACGCTCGCGGTGTCTGACTGGTCGGGGTCGTCGATGATCGGCTTGACGGCCTCGGTCGCTCGCGGACGATGTCCGCTCGCGGTGTCCGTGGAACGTGGTTCCACGCAGTCGTCGATCGTCTCGCTCGCGATGTCCGTCTCGCGGGCGCGCATCCAGTTGACGTTGCCCTGGATGGTGTTGAACTCGCCGTTGTGGATGATCCGCCGATGGGGATGGGCGAGGTGCCAGGCCCCGAGGGTGTTCGTCGAGAACCGTTCGTGGACCATGACGAACGTCGACTCGAGGCGGTCGTCGGTCAGATCCGGGTAGTAGGTCGGGAGCTGTTCGCCCTTGAGCAGCCCCTTGTAGACGAGCGTGTCGGCGTTGAGCGAGCAGACGTAGAACCGCTCCGCGCCGTCGATATCGCGGTCCTCGACCTCGTTCTCGAGGGCGCGTCGTGCGACGTAGAGCCGGCGGTCGAACTCCTCGCCGGTCAGCCGCTCGTCGGGCGCGACGGCCACCTGCCACACGTCGGGTTCGGATTCGACCGCGGTCGCGCCGAGGTCCGTGTTGTCGGTGGGGACCGAGCGCCACTCGAGGGTCTCGAGGCCGTAGGTCGCGAAGGTGTCCTCGGCGAGCGCCCGGATCGTCTCGCGGGCCGCCTCGGACTGGGGGAAGAAGATCGAGCCGACCGCGTAGGTGTCGGGGAGATCGGTCTCGAGAACGTCAGCGAAGAACGCGTCCGGCGTCTGGAGCATGATACCCGCGCCGTCGCCGGTGTCCGCTTCGGCGCCGGTGGTGCCGCGGTGTTCGAGATTGACGAGCAGTTCGAGACCGTCGGCGACGACGTCGCGACCGCCCTCACCCGCGAGGTCCATTACGACGCCGACGCCGCAGTTCGACCGGGATTCCTCGGGATCGGCGAGACCCCGGGAGCGGTCGGTGGATACCGCTCTGTGTGGCTGTGACATACCACTTCGTAGCGGCAATCGATATAAGAGGTTGACCCATAATGACTAAATGTATTCTAGACACATCCATATAGATATAAGGTGTGAATAGTCGCGGCGCGACAACTATCAGTTCGGCGCAGAAGGAAGGGAAATGTCAGAGGCACGTAGTGTTCACCCACCGGAGTGAACACCACATCGAATTTTCGACGGCCGTTACCAAGCAACCTTGGGTTAAACGATTAGGTTCCGTGCGGACGGCTCACGCATTCGCCGTCGCCAGCGGCACCGGTCGAGTTACGGGAGAGAAGGCGGGAAAAGGCGGTGACAATCAGTAAGACTTCGCGAAGTACGCGACCTCCTCGGCGGGGTCGCCACAGACGCCACACTCGTCGTGGTCGGGTTCGGGTACGTCACCCGCCGTCTCGCCGCCCTCGTCCTCGAGGGGCTGCATGACGATCTCCGCGGCGACCTTCTCCTTGATGGCCTCCTCGCAGGCCTCGTCGCCACACCACGGCGTCTTCACGTAGCCGCCGTGTTTGCCGATCGTCCCCATGATGTCCTCGGGGCTGTGGGCCTCCCGGACGTTCTCCTCTAAGTTCTCCTCGGCGGCCTCGTAGAGTTTGTCGTAGATCTCCTCGAGGTGGGCGTCGACCGTGTCGACGATCCCGGCGCGGTCGGCGACGGACTGTTCGTTGTCCGGGCGGTGGACCAGGGTGATCTCCTCGTCTTCGACCTCGTTGGGACCGATCTCCAGTCGGAGCGGGACGCCGTTGAGTTCGTGCTCGTTGAACTTGAAGCCGGGATTGCGCTCGTCGCGGTCGTCGAGTTCGACGCGGAAGCCGGCTTCCTCGAGGTCCTCGGCGATGTTTTCGGAGTACTCGAGGACGTCCTCCTTGGTGTCTTCCTGCCAGATCGGAACGATGACGACCTGCGTGGGCGCGATGGTCGGCGGGAGTACGAGCCCCTGGTCGTCGGAGTGGGTCATGATGAGCGCCCCGAGCGCGCGCCAGGACAGCCCCCACGAGGTGGTGTAGGCCGTCTTCTCTTCTTCGTCCTCGTCGACGAAGGTGATGTCGAACGCCTCGGCGAAGCTCTGGCCGAGGTGGTGGCTGGTGCCGCCCTGGACGGACTTGCCGTCGGGCATCAGGGCCTCCACCGTCGTCGTCGTGTCCGCGCCGGGGAACTTGTCGTGTTCGGGCTTCTTACCACGCAGCACCGGGATGGCGAGGACGTCCTCGTAGACGCGCTCGTACTGGCCGAGGCGGGTCCAGACCTCCTCCCAGGCGCTCTCGTCGGTGGCGTGGGCGGTGTGGCCTTCCTGCCACATGAACTCCTTCGTGCGGAAGAACGGCTTCGTCTCCGTGGCCTCCCACCGGACGACGGAACACCATTGGTTCAGCCGCAGGGGCAGGTCGCGGTGGCTGCGGGTCCAGTCGGCCATGAAGGGCGCAATGATCGATTCACTCGTGGGACGGACGGCCAGTCGTTCCTCGAGTTCCTCGTGGCCGCCCTGAGTCACCCACGCGACCTCGGGGTCGAACCCCTCGACGATGTCTTTCTCCCGCTCGAGGAACGACTCCGGGATGAACATCGGGAAGTAGACGTTGTCGACGCCGGTCTGCTTGAACCAGCCGTCCAGTGCGTCCTGGATACGCTCCCAGAGGGCGTAGCCGCGGGGCTTCGTGACGATGAACCCGCCCATCGGCGCGTAGTCCGCGAGTCCCGCCTTCTGGACCACTTCGGCGTACCACTCGCCGGGCTTGTGTGATTTCGACTCGGTGATACCGAGTTCCTGACTCTCGTCGCTCATTGGTTCGACAGTCAGTCACCGCAGTATTAAACCATGCGAAGGCTACCGCGGGGCGGAACCGGCGATTCCCGCCGACCGGGCCGAACAAACGGCGCGTCGGTCCCTTCCTGTTGTCACAGATTTATACCCCTCGCTACCAACGTAAACCCATGCGCTCAATCCAGGTAACGGAGTACGGCGGCAGCGAGCAACTCGAGGCCGTCGAGACGGACCGCCCGGAACCCGACGCGGGCGAGGTTCGCATCGAGGTCGAAGCCGCGGGGATCAACTTCGCCGATGTGATGCAACGTCGCGGCCACTACCCCGGCGGTCCCGAGACGCCCTACGTCCCCGGGATGGAAGCCGCGGGACGGATCGACGCCACCGGTGAGGGGGTCGGCCTGGAGGAAGGCGACCGCGTCGTCGCGATGCTGAACACCGGCGGCTACGCCGAGTACGCGACCGCCGACGCCCAGCGGCTCTTTCCCATCCCCGAGGGGATGAGCTTCGAGGAAGCCGCCGGCTTCCCCGTGCAGTTCCTGACCGCCCACGCCTGTCTGTTCGAGTGGGGCGGCTTAGAGGAGGGCGAGACAGTGCTGATCCAGGCCGCCGCGGGCGGGGTTGGCACGGCCGCCGTCCAGCTCGCCTCGAACGCCGGCGCCGAGGTGTTCGGCACCGCGAGCAGCCAGGAGAAACTCGATCTGGCCGCTGACCTGGGCTGTGATCACCCGATCAACTACACCGAGACGGACTTCCGCGAGGTCGTCGAGGCCGAGACCGACGGCGAAGGCGTCGACCTCGTCCTAGAGAGCGTCGGCGACGACGTCTTCGACCGGAGCCTCGACGCGATGGCCCACTTCGGGCGGATGGTCACCTACGGCGTCGCCAGCGGCGTCCCCGCCTCGGCCGAGAACCAGCGGTTGCTCTTCGAGAACAAGACCGTCAAGGGCTTCCACCTCGGTCAGGCGGCGTACCACGACCCGAACAGGGTCATGAAGGCCGTTCCGGACCTCACGCAGGGGCTGACCGAAGGTGACCTCCAGGTGATCCTCGGCGAGGAGTTCCCGCTCGAGGACGCCGCCGAGGCCCACCAGTACATCGAGGACCGCAAGAGTTCGGGCAAGGTCGTGCTGAAGCCCTAGACTGAAGCCCCAGACTGAACCCGTCGAGGAAAGGGTATTTATAGGACTTCGAAAATACAGGTCGGTTGATAAACGTCCTATCAGTTCCTGTTCGCCGAGAATTCCCGGTTGGGTTGATTGTCCCCAAAACGAGTTCGTTCGAGACGAATGCCGTCGCTTCGCGTACTGTACGTCGACGGGGAGTCGGCCCTCGAGCCGGTCGGCCGCTACCTCGAGTCCGAGACCGACGCGGCCGAGTTCGAGGTGCGGACCGAAGCGAGCGTCGACGACGCGCTCGCGACCCTCGAACGGGTCGACATCGACTGTATCGTCTGTGGGACGGCCCTCGAGGTCGACCCGTTGTCCGTTCTCCGGGCCGTTCGATCGGACGACCGGACGGTGCCGTTCGTACTGTTCGCCGACGAGGACGGGGCGTCGGCCGAGACGGTCAGCGACGCCTTCGCAGCCGGGGTGACCGACTACGTCCGGAAGGGAAACCAGGCGACCGAAGAATACGAGGTGCTCGCCCGCCGGATCGAGGCCGCATCCCGCGAGGAGAGTGAACTCTCGCTGGGTCCCGAGCGCGTCGAGGAGGCGATCGACCACGCCGCCGACGCCGTCTTCGTCACGAACACCGACGGCCGGATCGAGTACGCGAACGGAGCGTTCGAAGCGGTTACCGGCTTCTCCGCCTCGGAGGCGATCGGTCGGAACCCGCGGATCCTCAAGTCGGGCGAACAGGACGAGTCGTACTACGAGCAAATGTGGAGCGCGATCCTGGACGGCCAGGTCTGGGAGGAAGAGATCGTCAACGAACGAAAGTCCGGCGACCGGTACTTCGCCCACCAGACGATCGCTCCCATCGTCGGCGAGGACGGGACGGTGGAGAAGTTCGTCGCGATCCAGCGGGACGTGACCGACCGCCGACGCCTCGAGCAGGAGATCGAACGCTCCGCGAGCACGCTCTCGCGGCTCCACGACGTGGCGTTCGAACCGAACCGCCCGGTCGACGAGAAACTCGAGCGTCTCCTCGAGATCGGAACGGAGTCGCTCGCGTTCCCGATCGGCTACGTCACCCGGATCGAGAACGGCACCCAGCGGATCGTCGCGGCCATCGGCGATCACGAGCGGATCCAGGAGGGGGCCACGGACCCGCTCGAGCAAACCTACTGTCGGCACACCCTCGAGGCCGACGAACCGGTCGTGGTGACCGACGCCGCGAACGATCCAGAGTGGGAGATCGATCCGGCCTTCGAGCGGTTCGGGCTGCGCTGTTACGTCGGCGCGAAGATCGTCGTCGAGGGCGACGTCTACGGGACCGTCTGTTTCGCGAGCGAGGAGCCACGGACGCCCCACGTCGGGCAGGTCCAGCAATCGACCGTAAAGGCCCTCGCACAGTGGGTCGGCCACGAACTCGAGCGCCGGCGCTACGAGTGCGACCTCGAGCGCTACGAGGAGATCATCGAGAACGTTCCCGTCGGCGTCTTCCGGTCGACGCCCGGCGAGGAGGGGGCCTTCCTCGAGGTCAACGACGCGATGGTCGAGATGTTCGACGCTCCGTCGAAGGCGGCGCTGCTCGAGCGACCCCCCGCCGAGTGCTACCGGAACCCCGGCCGACGGGCGGAGTTCAGCGAGGCCCTCACCGAGTACGGAGAGCTCCGCAACGAGGTGATCGAACTGGAGACGTTCGAGGGCGACCCCTTCTACGGCTCCCTCTCCGCGATCGAGCGACGCGACGGCGAGGACGTCTACTTCGACGGCATCCTCCAGGACGTCACCGAGCGCGAGCGGACGAAGGCGGAACTCGCACGCAGCAGGGAACGGCTCCAGGTCCTGTTCGACCAGTCGCCAGACGCGATCATCGTCCACGATTCGGACGGCTGTATCCTCGACGTCAACGAGAAACAGATCGAACAGACGGGGTACGACCGCGACGAGTTGCTCTCGATGAACGTCGGAGACGTCGAGACGGGGCTTTCGCTGCCGGAACTTCGGGGGATCTGGGAGGACCTCGAGCCCGGATCGGTTCTAGAAGTCGAAGGCGAACACCGGCGGCGCGACGGCTCGACGTACCCCGTCGAGATCTGGGTGAGCTGTATCGAACTGGACGACGAGCGGCGGTTTCTCGCGCTCAGTCGCGAGATCACCGAACGAAAGGAACGCGAGCGGGATCTCGAGCTTGCACACACCCAGCTCAGGCAGGTCATCGATCTCGTGCCCGACCTGATCTTCGCCAAGAACCGGGACGGCGAGTACATCCTGGCAAACGAGACCGTCGCCGACGTCTACGGGCGCTCGCTCGAGGAGATCGAGGGGAAAACGGACGCGGAACTGCTCGAGTCGGCGGCACAGGTGGAAGCCTTCCGGGCGGACGACCGCGAGGTCATCGAGTCGATGGAGCCCAAACACATCCCGGAGGAGGAGCTGACGGCCGCGGACGGCCGGACGCTGTTCATCGAGACGACGAAGATCCCGTTCGAGGTCGCCGGTACGGGCGAGCCGGCAGTCCTGGGCTACGCCCGGGACGTCACCGAACTCAAGGAGCAACGCGACAGGCTCGACCTGCTCAATCAGGTCGTTCGTCACGACGTCCGCAACGACATGCAGGTCGTCAAGGGGCGGGCGCAGTTACTCGCCGACCGACTCTCGGGTGCCGAAGCGGACACGGCCGCGGACGCGGACGCGCATCTGGATCTGTCCGCCGCCGAGGAACACCTCTCGGAGGTCCTCGAGTCGGCCGAGGAGGCCATCGAGTTGACCAAGACCGCACGCGATCTGACCGAGACGATGCTCGAGCGGGACGACGAACGACGGCCCGTGGCGTTGCCGCAGGTCCTGACCTCGCGGATCGACGCGATCCGCGCCCGCTACTCCGACGCACGGATCTCCCTCGAGGGGTCGGTGCCCGAGGCGTCGGTGGTCGCCGACGACATGCTGACGTCGGTCGTCGACAACCTGCTCGTCAACGCGATCGTTCACAACGACGCCGCCGAGCCGCGGGTGACGGTGTCGGCGGACGTCGAAGGCGACCGTGTCGTCCTCCGTGTCGCCGACAACGGGCCGGGCATTCCCGACAACCGGAAGGCGGACGTGTTCGGGAAGGGGGAGACCGACATCGACAGCCCGGGGACGGGGCTGGGGCTGTACCTCGTCAGGACGCTCGTCGAGCAGTACGGCGGCGACGTCTGGGTCGAGGACAACGATCCCGAGGGGAGCGTCTTCACCGTTTCGCTCCGTCGCGCGGGTGACCGGGAATGAGCGGGCGACCACCGGGGTCGACGCGAGGAGAATCGCCGACGAACCGAACTCGAAGAGGGCGCCGCGACGCGCGGCACCGATCGACTGGTTGGAATCCATGACAGACAGCACCGAGAACGCGAGCAGGGAACCCGAACGGATACGCAGCGGTATCGACGGACTGGACGACGTCCTGCGGGGCGGACTGGTGACTGGACGGCTCTACCTCGTCTGTGGCCGCCCGGGGACCGGGAAGACGCTCCTGGGGATGCACTTCCTCGAGGCCGGACTCGAGCGCGGCGAGACGGTACTTTTCGTCCACGGCGAGGAGTCCCGCGAGGAGATACTCACGAACGGTTCGCGGCTCGGGATCGACATCTCCGACGCCGCGTTTCTCGACCTCGGGCCCGAGTCGGAGTTTTTCACGGAGGATCGGTCGTACGACCTCGTCGATCCGGCCGAGGTCGACCACGACCGGTACACCCAGGACATCCACGAGGCGATCAGGGAGATCGATCCGGCGCGGGTCGTCATCGATCCCATCACCCAACTGCGATACATCGAACCCAACGAACACCAGTTCCGCAAGCGGATCCTCTCGCTCATGCGGTTTCTCAAGGAACGGGACACGACCGTCGTCACGACGGCTACGGTCTCCGGCGACGGCGAGTACGACGTCGAGGTCCAGTCGTTGAGCGACAGCGTCATCGAACTCGAGCGTGGCGACGGCGGTCGACGGCTCCGGGTGACCAAACACCGCGGCTACGGGCAGAAGCGCGGCAGCCACGGGATGGAGATCAGGGACGGCGGAATCGACGTGTTCCCGGCGCTGGTTCCCGAGCGCCACGATCGGTCGTTCGATCCCCACCCGCTCGGCTCGGGGAACGGGGCGCTCGACGAACTCGTCGGCGGCGGCCTCGAGTCCGGTACCGTCACGTTCGTCAGCGGCCCGACGGGGGCCGGGAAGACGACCACGGCGGCGCAGTTCCTCGCACAGGCCGCGGCGGAGGGAACGAACGCCGTCCTCTATCTCTTCGAGGAAGGGGTCGACACGTTCACGCACCGGTCGGAGTCGGTGGGGCTGCCGATCACGGACCTGCGCGAGGAGGGGTCGCTCGCGGTCGAACCGATCGAACCGCTCTCGCTGTCCGCCGAGGAGTTCGCCCACATGGTCCGAGAGCGGGTCGAACGGGGGGACGCCGAGGTGGTGATGATCGACGGCATCGACGGCTACACGATGTCGCTGCAGGGCCGGACGGAGGGACTCGTACGGAAGCTACACGCGCTGACCCGCTACCTGAAAAACCGGGGCGTTACCGTGCTGGTCACGGACGAGATCCAGCAACTCGCCGGCGTGACGAACGCGACGAGCGCCAATCTCAGCTACATCGCCGACAACATCGTCTTCATCAGCTACCTCGAGGCCGACGGCGGGCTGGAGAAAGTGATCGGCGTGTTGAAGAAACGAGCGGGACCGTTCGACCGGACGCTGCGCACGTTCGAGATCACTGCGGATGGGGTCCGGATCGGCGGACCGGTGACGAGCCACACCGGCGTTCTGCAGGGACGACCGCGAGAACGACAGACCGACGGCGGCGTAGGTGACCGATGAGCGGCGACGCGGACCGGCCCAGCGGGACTCCGGCGAGCGGAGACGACGGCGAGGGCAAGGGCAAGCGCGAGGGCGACGGTGACGGCGAGGGGGAAAGCGAGAACGGTACGACCGACGGATACCGACGAGTCCCGTCGACCGGCCTCGAGGACGGGTCCGAGGACACGATCCAGTTGCTCGTCGCCAACGACGGCGACCGGAGCGCCCTCCGGGAGTTGCTCGCCGACCGGTACCGGGTCGTCACCGACCGCCTCGAGGACGCGGACCTGTACCTCGTCGAGGATCGGGCGTTCCCGGAGTACCGCGAGGCGCTTCGCGAGCGGACCGAAACGGCCGACCCCACGTTCGTCCCCGTCGTCGTCGTCCGCGGACCCGACTCGAGCCGTCGCTCGTGGCCCGCGCTCGAGCAGCGGTCCGACCCGCCGGTCGTCGACGACGTCGTGGACGCGCCGATCGATCCGCCGCTTCTGTATCGACGCCTCGAGAGCCTGCTCGTCCGGCGTCGCCAGTCGATCGCGCTGGCGGACCAGGTCGCGACGCTCGAGGAGCGCGAACGCGAGCTTCGAGGGTTCAAGCGGGTCGTCGAACAGACCGGCCACTCGATCACGATCACCGACACCGACGGGGAGATCCGGTACGTCAACCCCAGTTTCGAGGAGGTAACGGGATACACGGCGTCGGAGGCGATCGGACGCAACCCTCGCATTCTCCAGTCCGGAGAGCACGACGAGGCGTTCTACGAGGACCTCTGGGGGACGATCAGTTCGGGTGAGGTGTGGAAAGGCGAGGTCGTCAACGAGCGGAAAGACGGGACGCGGTACGTGGTCGAGCAGACGATCGCGCCGATCACCGCGAACGGCGACATCGAGGGCTACATCTCGGTCAACTCCGATATCAGCGACCGGATCCAGCGCGAGCGCGAACTCCGGCAACGAGAGCGCGAACTCGAGGTGCTTCGGCAGATCCTCACGCGCGTCCTCCGGCACAACATCCGGAACGCGCTCACCGTCGTCTCGGGGTACGCCGAGCGGATCGCGACCGACCTCGAGGAGCCCTACGCCGGGATGGGGGAGGCCATCCTCGAGACGACCGACAAGATCGAACGGACCAGCGAGAACGCCCGGGCGATCAGCGCGATCCTCGAGGAGAGCGGCGGCGTGACCGAGCACGATCTGGCGACCGTCGTCGAGAACGCCGTCGCGACGGTCCGGGAGCGGTATCCGGCCGTCACCATCGACGTGGACGTCCCGTCGGAGTATCGGGTCCTCGCCGGGGCGCACCTGCAACACGCGGTCGACAACCTCGTCGAGAACGCGGCCCAGCACAACGACGCCGACGAGCCGCGGATCGACATCGTCGCGGAGACGGCCGAGGACGTCCGGCTCGTCGTCGAGGACAACGGTCCCGGAATCCCGGAGCACGAACTCGAGCCACTCGACAGCGCGGAGGAGACGCCCCTCGAACACGCAAGCAGCACCGGCCTGTGGTTGATCAACTGGGTGGTCGAACTCTCGGACGGGTGCCTCGAGTTCGACGTCAGCGAGGACGGCACCCGCGTCGAGATCGAACTGCCGGCGGCGGGAACGGTCGATCCGGCGTGACGTCGTTCGGTCTCCGTCATCGTTCGTAACGGCTCGTAACGGCTCGTAACGGCTCGTACCAGCGCAGCGGCCCGTACCAGCGTAGCGCCGAGCGTTCGACGGTCGTCAGGAACGGCGTTCCGCCTCGTCGGCCCCGACGTCCTCGAAGGACACGTCCCACTCGAGGTCGTGACGGACGAACTCGGCCTCGTCCAGCGGCTCGCCGCCCCGGAACGCGAACTCGCCGGCGATCGTCCGTCCCTCGAGGACGCCGGGCAGCCAGAGCCGGTCGTCCTCCCACATCCGATCGTAGGGGACGTCCTCGATATCGACCCACTCCGGGCGGGCCTCGTCCGAGGCGGTCGGTTCGCCCTGGAACGCGGTCGTCCGGAAGACGTGACAGAACGTGTGGACCTCGCCGTCCAGCAGGAAGGTCAACTCGCCGGCCTTCTCGAGGTTGGCGGGGTCGATCTCCAGGCCGACCTCCTCGCGCGTTTCGCGGACGGCACACTCGCGGGGCGTCTCGTCGCCCTCGAGTTTGCCGCCGGGGCCGTTGTACCAGCCCTCGCCGAGCCCGCGGCGTTTCTCGATCAGGAGGACGTCGTCGGCGTCGGTCACGCCTGTCGCGTCGGTCGCGCTCGAGTCGTCGACGGTCCGCGCCCGCAGCGGGAAACACAGCGTCGCCTCGATCATATCGGATCGTTCGGTCGAACCGACATAAGCGCACGTATCCGCGGCGTCGGCCGATTATCACTCTGAACGGGGGGTGTCATCCGTCGGGCCGGCGACGCGGGGCTACGGGGCGTCGTCCCCCTCGAGGTACTCGTCGGGCGCGCAGCCGAGCGACCGGTGGGGACAGCGCCGGCAGTGCGGTCCGGGTGACGTCTCCCGGTAGGCGGGGTCGTCGACCGACTCGAGGGTCGCCAGGACCGCAGACCACGACGGCAGGGCCTCGTCGTCGGGATCGAAGAGGTCCACGCGCGGGGCGGCTCCGGGACCCTCCTCGCCGACGTAGACGTACCCGACGGCCGCGAGCGGCTCGTCGAACCGGTCCTCGCAGGCGCGGGCGTAGAGCACGAGCTGGACCGCCTCCTCCGGCGGGATCCGCTCGGCGGTCGTCTTGTAGTCGAGCACGGCGAGTTCCCCGTCTGGCGTCCGCCGAACGGAGTCGACGTAGCCGACCACGTCGCCGGCGACGCCGTCGACCTCCTCGAGCGAGAACGGGAGTTCGGCCGCCAGCGGCTCCCAGTCGGCGACGGGCCGGTTGTACTCGTCCGCGGCGGCCGCGAAGAAGCGGTCGACGCAGGAAAGTACTTCTTCGCGGTACTCCTCGAGGCCGCGGGCGGTGAGCTGTCGACGGGCGGCCGTCTCCCACTCCGCTTTCGTCCCGTAGTCGCGGTGGAACGCCTCCTCGGCGACGTCGTGGAAGACGGTGCCGACGATTCGGGAGTTTCCATCGTCGGCGCCATCGCCGTCTCCGTCTCCGTCTCCGTCCCCGCCCCCGTCGCCGTCGCCGTCCCCGTTTCCGTCGTTGCCCTCTCCACTCGAGACCGTTCGGTCACCCACCGCAGGATCGTCGACCGCCCGGACCACGTGGTCCAGGTAGTGTTTCCGCGCACAGGTCTCGTGCGTCCGCATCGCCGTGTAGCTGTGGGTGATCGCGACCGGAAGCTCGGTCGCGTTCGCGAGCGTCTCGACCGGGAACCGGACGGCGTCGGTCGTCAGCGTCGACAGACTCCGCTCCGCGGGGACCCGGAGGGGGTCGTCCTCGAGGTCCCCGTAACTGGCCGCGTCGGCCGCGGGCAGGAGCGTCCCCGTCCGCAGCAGTCGGCCCAGGTAGTGGACCCGTTCGATCGCTTCTCGGGTCCGCAGGGGCTCGACGTGGCGGTCCTCGTAGTCGGCGTAGTAGGTGATCGATCCGGGCGTGACGCCGCTCGAGCGGGAAAGCGCGTCGGTCCGGTCGGCGACGCTCTCGGGGTAGGTCTCGCGGACCCGCTCGAAGCTCTCGGTCAGCGACGACCAGAGGTCCATCCGCCGGCCGGCCGTCGACCACTGGACGGCATCGGGGAGACAGGCGTCGGCGGTCGAGACGCCGAGTTCGCCGGCCTCGTCGTCGCCCTCGTAGTCGTACTCGGAGCCGAACACGAAGAGGTGGTTCGCCGCCCGCGTGAGCGCGACGTGGAGCACTCGCCACTCCTCGCCGACGCTCTCGGCGGCGACGTCGGCGAGCAGCGGGGAGTCGTCGTCCTCGAGCGCCGCGGCCAGCAGGCGCTCGCGGGCGCGCTCGGCGTAGTCCGACTCGACGCACCACTCCTCGTCCGAGAGGTAGGGGACGAGCACGGTGTCGAACTCCAGGCCCTTCGCCTGGTGGACCGTCATCACGTCCACACAGTCGTTCGAGCGCGTGCCCCGGGTTCGGTCGCTCCCGCCCCCCTCGAGGGTCGCCTCGAGCGCGTCGAGGAACTCGGGCGAGAGCGTCCGCAGCACGGTGTCGGCGTCGTAGGCCTCGACGAACCGCTCGATCCGGTCGAACTCGGCGCGCTCGTCGCCGGTCAGGTACCACTCGAGGTTCGTGACCTCCCGGAACCGCCGCAGGAAGCCCGACAGGGGGTAGACGCGACGATATCGGTCGAGCGTCGTGAGGTGGTCGCGGGCCCGCTCGAGGCGGTCGGGATGGGCCAGTCGGTCGCGCTCGATGCGGTCGTTTTCGTCCCCGTCGTCCTCGCCGTCGCCGACCGCGAAGACCGCATCCCGGAGCGACCGGTCCTCCCCGCGGGCGTACCGCTGCAACGTTTTCAGGTCGCCCTCCGGGACCCGGTACCGGTAGAGCAACGCCCGTCGAAGGTAGGCGTCGGCGTCCGGATCTACGAGCGCCCTGAGGTACGACAGGACCGTCCGAATCCCGGGCGACACCTCGCCGCCCGGCGACCCGGACACCTCGTAGGGGATCCGTCTGTCCTCGAGCGCGTCGGCGACGGCCTGGGCGTGGCGGTTCGTCCGGACGACGACCGCCAGGTGCTCGAGCCGTCGCCGGGGGACGTTCTCCGCCTCGCCGTTGAGCAGCCGCGAGACGGTCGTCGCGACCTGTTCGGCCGTCGGGCGTTCGATCTCGTCGCTCTCGACCTTGACGACGTGGTCGAAGGGGGGGTCGAGGGGAGAGTTCCCGTCCTCCTCGTCGGCGTACTCGTACTCCTCGTAGTCCGCGTACTCACCCCTGGTCCGTCCGTCCTCGCGTAGCCTCTTCGAGGACTGGTGGCCGTACTCACAGCGGTTCGCGAGGTCGAGGATCTCCTGGCGCGAGCGGAAGTTGAGCCCGAGTTCGACCGCCTCGTGGTCGTCGTAGACCTCCTCGAGGCGGTCGAGCCCCTTCCGGTCGGTGCCGCGCCAGCCGTAGATCGCCTGGTCCTTGTCGCCGATGGCGAACAGCGACGGGCGGTCCGGGCCGCGGGTCAGTTCGGTGAGCAGGGAAAACTGGGTGTCGTCGGTGTCCTGGAACTCGTCGCAGTAGACCTGGGCCCAGCGGCCGGCGATCCCGTCGGCGACGGCCTCGTCCGCGAGCAGGTCGGTCGCCGTCCGGACGAGTTCGTCGAAGTCGAGCGCCCCCCGCTCGGCGAGCGCCTCGTGGTAGTCCGCGTAGACGTCGGCGTAGTGGCGCGCGAGCCGCAGGAACTCGACGTAGTGTTTCAGCCGCCCGAACGGGCTCTGCTCGAGTCGCTCCGTGGCCTCCCGTCGGACGGCGTTGCAGAACAGCGCCCGCGGGAGCTGTTTCGTCTCGGGCTCCTCGAGCGAGAGCGCCTCGATCGTCCGGGTCACGCAGTCCTGGAGGACCTCGAGATAGCGGTCGACGTCGCGGACGACCGCCTCCTCGGTGAACGCCGGCGACTCCTCGATCTTCTCGCGGCAGTACTGTATCAGTTTCCCGTAGTCGACCAGCGACTCCGTCGCCTCCTCGAGGTGGTCGGGTTCGTTGAAGTACCGGAGCGCCTCGGCGTCGAACGAGAGGTCCGCGTTCGCCCGGCGCTCGAGCCAGAGGACGAACTCGGTGCACAACTCGAGGGTGCGGACGTCGGGCAGTCGCTCGCGGAGTTCGTCGGGGTCGACGTCCTCCTGGCTCATCTCCTGGATGAACCCGTCGACCTCGCGGGTGAGTTCGGCCGGCGAGCCGTCGCCGGTGGCGGCCGCGAAGCCGTAGTCGTTCTCCGCGAGCAGGCGGCCGACGATCCGCCGCCGCTTGCGGTCGGTGACGACGTCGAACTCCGGATCGTAGCCGAGGTAGTAGGCGTACTCCCGGACCAGCCGGTGACAGAACGAGTGGTAGGTGTAGACGTCGATCGCCGCCGCGGCGTCGGGGTCGAGTCGCTCGGTCACCGCGTCCCGGATGTTGCCCGCGGCCTCGTTCGCGAAGGTCAACACGAGCACGTCGTCGGGGTCGACCTCGCCGCCCTCGATGGCGCGCTCGATCCGCATGAGCATCGTGGTCGTCTTCCCGGTGCCGGCCCCCGCGTCGACGGAGGTGCAGGCGGCCGTGCTCTCGATGACCGCCGTCTGGTTGCCCCGGGGCTCGAGGTCGCCGTCGCCCACGAGCAGGTCGGCGACGTCGTCGGTCGTCTCCGGGCTCGAGCGGTCGGTCCCGTCCGTTCGCTCAGGCATCGAACCCCACCTCCGTCTCGAGGTAGTCGCCACAGCAGACCCGGTACGCACAGTCCGGACACTCCTCGTCGCGGACGTCGTCCCACCGCTCGCCCGGGTCGAACGCGCCCGCCCGGATGCGGTCGACGATCGACTCGAGCCGTCCGTCGACGGTCTCGTTGCGGTGTTCGTGGGTCATCCCGAACGTGTGGTGGTCGACGTAGACGTCGGTGAGGTCGACGACCTCGATGTCAGTCTCGACGGTCTCTCTCACCCAGTTGATCGACGCGTTCGACCGGTCGGCAAGCGGAATCTGGACGTACCGGCAGGTCCGCTCGGTCAGCCCGAGCCGGTCCCGATAGTTCCGGAGGCCGTCGAGGACCACGGCCGTCTCGAGCAGGGCGGCGGCCGGCCCGGGATCGAACGCGTCGGCTTCGGGGTCGAAGTGGTCGACGAACCGGTCCTCGACGCGCTCCCAGTCCGAGCGGTACCGCAGGTAGCCGAGCGGCCACAGCGTCGGGACGAACCGCACGGCGACCAGCGACGAGCCGTCGGCGTAGAGGTAGTCGACGGGGGCCTCGAGGGTGACGGGATCGAGATCGCTGTCGACTTCGCTTTCACTCGCCCGTGATCCGCCATCCGCAGCCCCGCTCGCAGGGGCCACCGTCGTCGAGAGTTCGAGGTCGGGACCGACGAGCGGCCGGTCCGCTTCCCGTTCGTCCTCGAGCCGACCGATGCCGGCCGCGTGCTCGGCGCCGACGCGGTCGACGTACGCCTCGAGCGTCGCCTCGAGGACGCGGCGCTCGTGACGTCGCTGGGCCCGTGAGTGGAAGTGTTCGTCGTGGTCGTCCCACAGCGTCGCCAGCCGTCGCGTGGCGCGTTCGGCGAGCGTTTCGGGGTCCGGATCGTCGCCGGCCGCATCGACGAGCGCGTCACAGAGCGCCCGCCGCAGGAGCGCGACGCGTTCGACCGTGGCCTCGTCCTCTCCGTCGGTCTCTCCGCCCTCGAGGCCGTCGACGTGGGCGAACTCGTACCGTCGCGGACACTGGAGGTAGGTCCGAAGACCCTCGACGGAGATCGAGTCGGGGGGCGTTTCGGCGTCCCGGTCAGTCACGCCGCACCACCTCCCCCGCCGCGAACTCGAACTGCGAGCGGACCGCCTCGGCGAGTTCGTCGTCGACGTCACCCTCATCGAGGACGAGCGCGATCTCCTCGAACAGCTCCTCGGTCGCCGCGAGGTCCGCCTCGCCGCCGGTGCTGGCCTCCCGGAGCACCCGCTCGAGTTCCCCGCGGGGCTGGTCGAGCAGGGCCTCGACGGCGTTGCTCTCGCCGTAGATGGCCGCGTTCGATTCGGTGGCGACGTCCTCGAGCGCCAGCCCGGGGGTCGACTCGATCAGTTTCAGGTACCTGGATTCGTCGTAGCTGCGGCGCAGACCGCCGGAGCCCCGCTCGTAGGAACAACAGTAGAGACGACGCGTCGCGGCCCGGGCGCCGAGCGCGAGCCGTCTTCGGGCCCGCTGGGCGTGGTAGGCGTCGAAGGGGTCGCCGACCGCGTCCGGTCCGTCGACCGGCGCGAACGTCTCCGCGACGGTCCCGGCGGACGGGCCGGTGACGGCCGGGTACGCCGACGACTCGCGGAGCCAGGTCGAGGGAAACAGTTGCGTGAGGAACTGCTCGCCGGGGTAGGTGTCGTCGACGAGGTCGAGCAGGAAGACGACCGCCCGCGGCTCGTACTTGAGGTCCTCGACGGCACAGACCGTGACGCCGCCGGTCGGCGGCTGCGTTTCGACCGAATGGACGTACGGCGCGTCGTACTGGATCGTCCGCCGGAGCATCCGGCGCAGCCCGTCCCAGTCCGGCGCGACGAGGTCCGTCTCCTCGACGAAGTCGGCGATCTCGAGGACGCGGCGAATCCCCTCGTACTGCTCGCGGGCGTCGACCCACTCCTCGTCGCCCGCGATCCGACCCTTGAGGTCCGTCCGGCGGATCCACCGCCGGAGCGAGCGGGCGACGCTCGCGTCCCCACAGGCCTCGAGCAGGTCCGGCGAGAACCCCTCGACCCGCGCTCGCAGGCGCTCGAGGGCGGCCTCGCGGTCGTACTCGGTACGGGAACGGGGGCCGTCGTCGGCCTCGCTCGCGCCCTCGGACGCGAGGTCGGCGTCCCGCGCCCGCTCGCACTGGAGCGTAACGAACGCGTAGAGTTCGTTGACCGCCGGATCCTCCGCGAGGGAGGGCGTGCCGATCGTCGCGGTCGGGATTCCGGCCTCCCGAAGGCGTCGCCTGGTCTCCGGCACGCGCTCGATCGACGGGACGGCGACGGCGAAGGCGTCGTAGCTCCAGTCGTGGCGGTCCTCGAGCGCCCCGATCTCCGTGGCGACGGCCCGGACCTGTTCGCGGGGCGTGCGGGCCCGAATCCGCCGGGCGCGACCGATCGGCTCGTCTCCGGCCTCGAGGTCCGGCGGCTCGCCGGTCGCGAGAAAGCGGACGAGTTCGGCGTGGGGCGGTCGGTCGGCGGCACCGTCGGGGTGGGAGTCGATCCGCTCGAGGGCGAGCCCCGGTTCGTCGTCGACAACGTCCGCGACTCGGCCCGGTTCGACGCGGGTCCGCTCGACGCTGGCGTGGCCTTCCCCGAGACAGACCAGGTCGGCGTCGGCCGTCAGCGCGCCGAGGTAGCGCCGGTCGAGGCGGCGGAACTCCTCGAACTCGACGGCGAGCACGGCGTCGAACGAGTCGGTCACGCGAGAGCGGAGGCCGTCGGCGTCGTCCTCGAGCAGCGAGAGCGCCCGCGGGATCACGTCCGCCCGTTCGACGTAGCCGCGGTCCTCGAGTTCGTCGTGGAACCGGTCGTTCATCGCGTAGAGGAAGGCGAGGCAGTCGTCGGTCCGGCTGCGTGGAGCCTCTCCGTCCGCACTCTCCGCTTCCGGAACGTCCTCGAGTCCGACCCGCTGCCGGGTTGCCGCGAGCAGCAACTGCCCGACGTCGCGGGCGAAACTCTCCCGCCGGGCGGCCCGCCGGAGGTAGTCGGGCACGTCCCTGCTCGCGCCCTCGATCACGAGCGAGACGAGTTCGATACGCTCCTCGTACTCGAGTCGGTCGAGGGTCGGGTCGTACTCCTCTAGGACCTTCGAGGCGTGTTCCGGCACCGACTCGACGCGGGGCGAACTGGGCCCGCCGTCGTCGGAGTGAACCGCGGCGAGGCGGCGGCGAACCGACTCCTGCCCCGAGGGGTGGCGTTTCAGGACCAGGACGTTTCGGGGGCCGTGCTCCTCGGCGAGGGCCGCGTACTCGCGGGCGACGGCCTCGAGGGGGTCGCTCCCGGTGGCGGGGACCGGCCGGAGCCTGCAGACGCCCTCGAGGGGAAACTCGGTCGGCATCGATACGTCACCCTGTAGGGTAGAATAGGTATTTAAACGTACGGCGACGGGCCGTCACCGGTAGGCGAGTTTGAGTTCGATCTCGTTGACCGCACCCAACAGGAGGTCCGGGATCTCCTCCCGGAAGTAGGAGCCGGTGAGCCGCTTTGCCGGTCCCGCGACGGAGACGGCCCCGTAGACGTCGCCCTCGAGGACGATCGGTGCCCCGACGGCGCGGATCCGCTCGTGGGACTCCCGGTCGTTGAACGCGACGCCCTCCTCCTGGACCGCGGCAAGTTCGTCCTCGAGGTCGGCCGGCGACGTGATCGTCCGATCGGAGACGCCAGCGAGGCCGCCCTCGAGGAGTTCCGCGCGCCGTTCCTCGGGGAGTTCCGCAAGGATGGCCTTGCCCGCCGAAATCGTGTGCAGCGGCTTCCCTCTGCCGACCCAGGAGTCCGTGGGCACGCCCCGTTCGCCCACGCGCCGGTCGACGTAGACCCCGCGGCCGTTCTCCTCGGCCACGAGGTTGACAGTCTCGCCCGTCTCCGCGACGAGTTGCTCGAGGACGGGATCCGCAGCCTCGAGCAGGTCGCGGTAGTGCCGTTTCGCCCGCTCGCCCGTGTCCATGAATTTGAGGCCGAGCCGGTAGCCGTCCTCCTCGGCGACGACGTAGCCGTGATCGCGCAGCGTCCGGAGGTGGTCCGAAGCCGTGCTGTTGGCGACGTCGACGGCGTCGGCGATCTCGGTCAGGCGCGCCCGCTCGCGGTCGGCGAGGGCGTCGACGATGGCGAAGGTGGTCTCGGTTGCCTTGATGCCCGATCCGGCGGTCGAGCCGGACCCTGCTCCCTCATCCGACCCGCTGTTCGGTCCCATACCGGTGGAGACACCGGATTCGGGATATCCCTTTTGGAAGCCGGCCCGATCGAACGAAAGGCGGCGAAACGGTCGGCGGCCGGGTCAGGGTCGTTCGCCGTACCGGTACAGCACGACCGCCAGCACGGCGCCGACGGCCGGGAACGCCGCGAGTCCGGCGAACGTCCCCGCGATCGACGTGATCTCGAGGAGGTAGCCGGTGATCGCCGCGCCGGCGGCGCCGATGCCGAAGGTCCCGAGGTAGGTGTAGCCGTAGGAGAGCCCCCGGTCACCCGGCGGGCTGTACTCGGCGATCGTCGCCTGATACATCGGCTGCAGGGCAAAGAGGAGGAACCCGAGCAGCACGCTGACGACGAGCAGCGAGGCCAGCCCGGCTTCGGCCGCGGGGACGAAGAGGAGGGCCACGACGGCCAGCGATCCGAAGATCGCCACGAGGCCGGTCTCCGTGGGGATCCGATCGGTCAGCTTCCCGCCGACGAACTGGCCGGCCATCCCGACCATCAGCAGGCCGGCGTAGAGGTACGACGCGGGATCGAACTCCTCGGCCATCGGACTGTCCGGATCGAACAGCTGGAGCTGATCGACGACGTCGGGCATGAAGCCGCCCAGGACGTCCGGCAGGAAGGTCAGCGTGCCCCGGTAGAACAGCCCGTTCATCATCACGACGAAGATCGCGATCGTGAAGCCGAAAGTAAACAGCGTGCGGGTGTCCTCGATGAAACCGGACAGCGAGGTCGGCGCGTCGTCGGCGTCTGGATCCGCGTCGGCATCGGCACCGCCGTCGGCACGGACGGCCGCGGTCTCGTCGAAACTCGCGGTGACCGCGTACGCGATCGCGATCACCGCCGGCAGGACGAGCAGGCCCGTGACGAGCCGCCAGTCGAAGAAAAGCAGGAGGACGGCGGTGATCAGCGGCCCGAACGCGATGCCGAAGTTGCCGGCCATCCCGTGATAGGCGAAGCCGGTGCCGCGCTGTTCGACGCCGGTCGAGATCAGCGAGAGGCCCGCGGGGTGGTAGATGCTGGCGGCGACGCCCCAGAGACAGAGCGCGATCGTGATCGTCACGATTCCCTGTGCGGCACCCAAAAGGAGGAAGGAGCCGCCCATACCGGCGAGACAGACCAGGACGAGTTCTCGAGAGCCGAACTTGTCGGCGAGGACACCTGCAGGCAAGGCCCCGAGGCCGAACAGCCCGTATCCGATCGCGACCGCGGTCCCGAGTACCGCTGTCGTCACGTCGAACTCGGTCAGCCAGATCACCATCAGGATCGGAATCGAGAGCTCGTAGGTGTGGACGACGGCGTGGGAGATCATCACGAATCCCGTGATGGATCTGTCGTTGTCGTTCATCCCGCCCGACTGCTCCGTGCTCATGCGTGTCGGACAGACGGAGACCCTCCCGCATAACGATTGCTAACTCCAGACGGCCGAAACCGGCAGAATTGGGCGGTATCGTCGGGATCGTTCGGATCGACGAGAGGTCGTGTCGGCGTTGCCGAGCCGTCACTCGTCCGCGTTCATCCAGACGCTCGCCTGGGGCTCGAGGGGATCCGTCGGCACCTCCACCAGCGTCGGCCCGTCGCGCTCGAGGGCCTCGCCGACCGTCGCGGCGATCCGGTCCGGTGTCTCCGCCCGCATCGTCTCGAGACCCATTCCGTCGGCGACGGCGACGAAGTCGATCGGGACGTCCGTCCAGCCGTACTCGCTTTCGCCCATCCGGTAGCTGCGCTCGGCCTCCTCGCTGATGATCGCGTAGTCGCTGTTGTTGAGGACGACCACGGTGACGTCTAACTCCTCCTCGGCGATCGTGTGCAGTTCGTGGACGCACATCATCAGCCCGCCGTCGCCCGTGAGCGCGACGACGTCCCCGTCGGGGTTCGCGATGGCCGCCCCGATCGCCGACGGGACGCCGGTCCCCATCGTCGCCCACGATCCGGGGTTGACGTAGTCGCGGGGGTCGTAGGCCTCGAACGCGACCAGCGTCCACAGGCGGAAGCCGCCCGCGTCGGCCGTCACGACGGCGTCCCGCGGGATCGTCTCGCGGAGCGCTTCGAGCGCGCTGACGGTGGTAAGCGGCGGTTCGTCGCCCTCGCGCAGGGCCGCGATCCGGTCTCGGGTTCCCGTTCGTGCCTGCCGGGCGCGCTCGAGCCCTGCCTCGTTCGCGATCTCGCGGTCGGAGTCGGCGAGTTCGTCCTCGAGCGCCGCCAGCGTCTTCGCGGCGTCGGCGACGATCCCGACCGTCGGCTCGTAGCCGGTGCCGACGTCGGACGCCTCGAGCGTGACGTGGACGAGGTCCTCGGGGATCTCGATCGACCAGTTCTTGGTCGTCACCGCGTCGAAGTCGGTACCGACGCCCAGGGCCGCGTCCGCCTCGGCGATGCACTCCTTGACTGCCGTGCCCGTCCCGCCACAGAGCGTGCCCGCCGCAAGGTCGTGGTCGTCGGGAAAGGTCCCTTTGCCCTTGTAAGTCGTGATGACGGGGGCCTCGAGGCGTTCCGCGACGGCCCGGAGTTCGTCCGCGGCCTCGGCCGACCGCACCCCGCCGCCGGCGACGATAATCGGTGCGGCCGCGTCGGCGAGGAGGTCGGCCGCCGCGGCGAGGTCGTCCGCGGGGACGTCCCCGGGCGCGTTCGCGGGTTCCTCGGTCTCACCGGAGGCGGCCAGCGGCACGTCCATCGGAAGGAAGTTCTTCGGGATGCCGACCCGGACCGGCCCCTTCGGTGGCGTGCGAGCGACTTCGATCGCTCGCTCGAGTTCCGCGACCGTGCTGTGGGGCGTCTCGACCGTGACGTTCTCCTTGACGACGTTGTCGTAGGTGTCGGGCGGCGTCTCGTGGATGCCGTCGCCGCCCCGGATCTCGGGTTCGGTCTCGACGGCGATATGCAGCATCGGCGTGCAGTCGTTTTTCGCGTTCTTCAGGCCGTTCATCGCGTTCATGTCACCGGGGCCGGGGATGACGACCGTCGCAGCCATCTCGCCGCTCGTCTCGGCGTAACCCCACGCCTGGTGAGAGACCGCGGTCTCGTGGCGGGCCATCACGAACTCGATGTCGTCGCGTTCGCCGATGGACTCGTTCAACGGGAGGGTCTGCTTTCCGGGGATGCCGAACAGCGTGTCGATGCCGTTGTCCACCAGGCAGTCGATGACGGCCTCGTTTACCTGCATACCGGCCAATATTGCGGGGACAGCGTAAAGCTTGAGGATACCGTTCCCCCCACGGGGAAAAGAGAAGGGACGGAGCGACGACCGACGGGCCCCGGGGACACCCGAATTCGGTCTTTAGCTTCCGCTTCGGCAACCCTTAATAGTCGTTCCTGACAACTCCCGGGTATGGAAGACATTTTCGTGGCACGAGTCATGTCCTCGTCGCTACATACCGTCTCGCCGGACACCCTCGTCGAGGACGCCGGCCAGGTAATGCTCGAGAACGAGATCGGCTCGGTCATCGTCGTCGACGACGAGGGCGGCCTCGAGGGAATCCTCACCTCGACCGACTTCGTCGACATCGTCGCCCAGAGCCACCCCAAGGCCGAGACGACCGTCTCGCGGTACATGACCACCGACGTCATCACGGCCTCCGCCCAGGACTCGATCCGCGACGTCGCCGACCTGATGATCGAACACGGGTTCAAACACGTCCCCGTGGTCGACGAGACCGAAGGCGTGATCGGCATCGTCACGACGACCGACCTGGCGTCGTACCTCTCGCGGCTCCAGTCGCCGAGCCCTGACGAGTAACGAGCAAGGACGGCGTCTTCTCGCGGATCGCAGCAGCGATATCGCGACGTCGTATCGGCCCGGTAGAGGACGCAGGCGCTCTCGCGTCCGGTTCGGCCGGAACGCTGACTATGGTTCGGTATGAATGACTATTCGGTCTCACGACACTCGTGCCTCTGACACGCTCCCCGTGAGACCGTTTTCGGACTCGAGTCGTCGAAAGTGGCGTGAGCTAGCCGTCGCGTTTTTCAGCGGTGCAATCTGAGTATCGAAGACACCTGATACTTGCGAGTTTGCTCGCGCTGCAGAATTATGGACTCGCCGGGATTTGAACCCGGGGCCTCTTCCTTGCGAAGGAAGCGATCTGCCACTGATCTACGAGCCCGCACCCGTTTCTAACCCGGGTTTCTATTTGTACCTTGTGTTTCGTCGGAAGATCGTGATTCGTACGCACGCACTGGCATGGGCGCCGCGGTCGTGCCCCTCGAGAGCCCCCTCGAAGTCACGACCGTTCGTCCTCGTTCCCCAGACCTCGCAAGCGCCGAATCCGGGCCTCGGTCGGAGGATGGGTCCGGAACGGTCCCGACGTCCGGTCCTCGAGCGCAGGTGGCAGCACGTCCAGGGCGACGATCGACCGTTCCCACTCCCGGAGATCCGTCTCCGGCTTGTACCTGGCGCCGGCAAGCGTCTCGAGGGCGCCCGCCAGCGGAGCCGGCGAGCCGACCAGCGCGGCCGCACCGGCGTCGGCGTGCCACTCCCGGCCGCGGGAGAGGACGGCGACGCCGACCTGGCCGTACAGCCGCAACGCGCCGAAGACGGCGTTCCACAGTAGATCCCCGATGTCCGACGATTCGCGCTCGATCCAGTCGTCGGCGATCACCACCGGGACGATGGCGGCGGCCATGAGCCGACTGTCCCAGTTCGCCAGGTGACTGACCTCGTGGGCCAGAACGGCCTCGAGTTCCGCGTCGGAGAGCCGTTCGCACAGCCCCGTCGACACCACGATCACGGCCGAGTCGCCGCTTCCGACCGTGAACGACTCGGGTCGATCGGTCTCGGTGACGTACACGTCGGGCACGGGGACGCTCGCGAGCGTGGCGAGTCGCCTGACGGTCGCCTCGATCTCCGGATCGATCGCCGCAACGGGGTCGCTGTCGGCGATCAGTCGGTCCCGGAGCCGGCGGATCTCGCGGCGGGATTCGGCAACCAGCAGGACCACGACGAGGAAGCCGCTCAGCCCGAACCCAACCAGCAGGCCCTCGGTCGTCGACCGCACCGCCTCGAGCGCCCCTGCGACGGCGGCGCTTCCGTCGACGATCGCGAGGTACAGACAGCCGATCAGGCCGCCCGTGACGAAAAGCGAAGACGGGGTCGGCCGAAACAGGTACTCGACGGGCGTGTAACTGGTTATCAGCGGCCACCAGTTAATGACGACCAGCGGCCCGAGGGCGGCGAGAATCGCTGCGGCCGCGGGCGAAAGGGCCGTCAGGTCGCTGAGTCCGGGAAACGAGCCAACGAGTCCGAACCCGGATTCGATCCACTCCCAGGCGACGAGGCCCAGCACCCCTCCGATCAGGCCGACGACGACCGCGACTGCGATCGACAGCGTCACGAGGACGCCGACGGCGACGGCCATGCGAACCAGCAGTGACAGCCGAAGTCGGTACTCGTTCATCGCTTATGACCTGTTGGCTACGAATCAGAACAGCTGCACAAAAACGTTCCGGACACGTCGATAGCACAGTGGATACCCCGGAAACGGCCGGAACCCACTATCGCAGGCGTCTCCCCACGCTTCGGGTCAACTCGAGGGGCGTCGATCCGTCCTCGTCGCTCGAAGGCTGGCGTCAGGATCTGGTTCGTCCGCCGACGTGTAACACCCGTGCTCGGCCGGCGAACAGCCCCAGCAGGAACCCGGCGAAGTGTGCGATCAGCGCGACTCCCGGCGACGCCGTCGCCAGGGTCACGGCCGCCGCCAGGACGACGAACACCGTGATCGCCACCCACCGTGGAACGTCGACGAACGAGGCCAGGCCCGCAGACAGTCGGTTCGAGGCGATCAGATAGCCCATCAGCGCGAAGACGGCCCCGCTCGCGCCGAGTACGCCCGGCCGGCCCGTCGCGGCGACGAGCGGACTCGCCAGGACGGCGTCGGTCAGGAGGATCTGCGAGATACCGGCCAGCGCACCCGTGATCGCGAAAAACAGGTGAAACCGGAGCCGACTCGTCGCGCGGGCGATCGGCCAGCCGAACAGGAACAACGCGACGCTGTTCGAGAGGAGATGGCCCATTCCGCCGTGGGCGTAGACACTGGTCACGATCGTCCAGGGGTTGTCCGTCAGCGGCGGCGAGAGCACGAACAGGCCGCCCATCGCCCCCGCGAACGCCGCCACCCCCTGCAGGAGGTAGACGGCCAGGAAGACGACGAGAATCTCGAGCACGGGACTGCCCGAGCCCCCGTTCGGGTTCGACTTCGGACCCCGACCCCGGCCGTCCTCCGGGCTCGAGTTGGGGGTCGCGTCGGAGGGCGACCGTGCCGGCCGTCGGTTTCGCGTTCCCTTCCTGTTCCCGCTTGGCATACGTTCATTCGGGGAGCGAGACCCAAAAGTCTGCACGCCTTACGCGGGTCGTCGACGGCGAATGTGTGCGTTTCTTCCGTAGGCTCGAGTTACGCCTCGGAAGAAACGGCACCAGCGGGGCCGTAGCGGCGTTCATCGACGGTTACGGACGGCTCGAGAGCGGTCGAACGGACCGTCGGCGTCCGCGAAACGGGAGTGATCGTGGACTGCGGTGGCCTGTAATCGATCGGTACGATCGTCCCCAACGTCTCATCCGTCACGCCGTGGACCGCGGGCACGGATACACCGGTAGCTCCCTGTCGCGGTAAAAACGGAAAATCGGAACGTGGCGTCCGGTCACCCGGCGCCGGTCGGATCAGTCCTCGAGGACGATCTCGATCGAGACGTCGTTCGGCACCTGGATGCGCATGAGCTGTCGGAGTGCGCGTTCGTCGGCGTCCAGATCGATGAGGCGCTTGTGGACGCGCATCTCCCAGTGCTCCCACGTCGCGGTGCCTTCGCCGTCAGGCGATTTCCGGGTCGGCACCTCGAGGGTCTTGGTCGGCAGCGGGATCGGACCGCTGAGGTTGACGCCGGTGTTGTTCGCGATCTCGCGGACGTCGTCGCAGATGTCGTCCAGGTCGTCGGGACTCGTGCCCGCGAGTCGAACGCGTGCCTGCTGCATTTATTTCTCGTTGACCTCGAGGACCTTGCCGGCCGCGATGGTCTGACCCATGTCGCGGATGGCGAAGGAACCGAGTTCGGGGATCTCGCTGGACGGCTCGATGCTGAGGGGCTTTTGCGGTCGGATGGTGACCACAGCAGCGTCGCCCGACTGGATGAAGTCGGGGTCTTCCTCGGCGACCTCGCCGCTCGAGGGGTCCATCTTCTTGTCGATGGATTCGATGGTACAGGCGACCTGTGCCGTGTGGGCGTGGAAGACCGGCGTGTACCCGGCCGTGATGACCGAGGGGTGCTGCATGACGACGATCTGGGCCTGGAAGGTCTCGGCGACCTTCGGCGGGTCGTCGGCGGGGCCACAGACGTCACCGCGGCGGATGTCGTCCTTGCCGATGCCACGGACGTTGAACCCGACGTTGTCACCGGGCTCGGCCTTGGGCACCTCTTCGTGGTGCATCTCGATGGTCTTGACCTCGCCACCGACGTCCGAGGGCTGGAAGACGACGTCGTCGCCCGTGTTCATGACACCGGTCTCGATACGTCCGACGGGGACGGTACCGATACCGGAGATCGTGTAGACGTCCTGGATCGGGAGTCGGAGCGACGCGTCCGTCGGCGGCTCCGGCTCCGGCAGGTCGTTCAGGGCCTCGAGCAGGGTCTCGCCGTCGTACCAGTCCGTGTTGTCGGAGGGTTCGGCGATGTTGTCGCCTTCGAACGCCGAGATCGGGATGAACGAGGCGTCGTCCGTGTTGAACTGGACCTGCTGGAGCAGCTGGTTGACTTCGTCGACGACTTCGTCGAAGGTGGATTCCTTGTAGTCGACGACGTCCATCTTGTTGACGCCGATGATGAGTTCGTCGATACCCAGGGTGCGGGCCAGGAAGACGTGCTCCTGGGTCTGGGGTGCGACGCCGTCGTCGGCGGCGACGACGAGGACGGCGTTGTCGGCCTGGCTCGCGCCAGTGATCATGTTCTTGACGAAGTCGCGGTGGCCAGGACAGTCGACGATGGTGAAGTCGTACTCGTCGGTGGAGAACTCCTGGTGGGCGATGTCGATGGTGACACCACGCTCTCGCTCCTCGGCGAGGTTGTCCATCACGTAGGCGAACTCGAAGCCGCCCTTACCCTTCTCTTCGGCTTCTTCGCGGTGCTGTTCGATGACGTGCTCGGGTACGCTCCCCGTCTCGTAGAGGAGTCGCCCCACGAGCGTACTTTTCCCGTGGTCAACGTGACCGATAATGGCCAGGTTCTGGTGTTGTTCGCTCATTGTTGTAGCTCACGCGCAGAGGCGCTTATATCGGTCTCTTTCGCTCGTTGCGGTTAAAACCATTTCGAAAGCGTATTCAGATGATCCCGACGCCCTCTGGCGGTTTGTGTACTGTCCACACGGTTTCGCGACCTCGAGTCCCGACGATCCGTCGGGGATCGACCGCCGGATATGCTCGCGAGCCGACGCTGTTCGGTCAGTCGTCGCGTTCGAGGTCGGGAAGCCGGCCGACGTCCGACAGCACCGCCGTCGCCGTCTCCGGACCGCCGGCGCCGCGCCCGCTCGAGTGCAGCGAGCCCGCGTGGCGGGTCTCGATCTGGACGATGTTTCGCGTGCCCGTGACCGCGAGCGCGCCGTTCTCGGGCACCAGTCGCGGGCCGACGCGGACGCCGTCGCGGGTCGCCTCGCCGATCAGGCGGATCGTCCGGCCGTCCTCGGCCGCCAACTCGAGTGCACTGCCGGGGACGTCCTCGATTCCTTCGACGGTCGCGTCCTCGAGCGAGAACCCGCCGTCCGCGAGCACGTTCGCCAGAATGACGAACTTCAGCGCGGCGTCGGTGCCGTCGACGTCGAAGGTCGGATCGGCCTCGGCGACGCCCAGGTCCTGGGCCTCGGCGAGGACGTGCTCGTAGTCGAGCCCCTCGGCGGCCATCCGCGTCAGAATGAAGTTCGCGGTACCGTTGAGGACGCCACGGACGGCGGTCACGGCCTGTGGCGTGCAGTCCTCGATCGTCGACAACACCGGGATGGCTCCGCCCACCGTCGCCTCGAAGCGCACCGAGCCCGCGCTCTCGGCCTCGAGCGCGCGCAGTTCGTCGTAGCGTTCGGCGACCGGCCCCTTGTTCGCCAGCACGACGTGGCGGTCGGCCTCGAGCGCGCGCGTGACGTGACCGAATCCCGGTTCGGCGTCGCCGAGGGTCGTCGGCGTCGCCTCCACGAGGACGTCGTACTCGGTCTCGAAGACCTCCTCGGGGTCCGCGGTTCCGACGCCGTCGCCCCCTTCCTTGCGGGACACGGCGTCGTCGACGGGGATCCCGTCGGGGTCGACGGCCGCGCTGGAGGAGTCGGCGAGCGCGACGACCTCGTGGCCGTAGTCGCCTGCGAGCGTCGCGACGGAGCGGCCGACGTCGCCGGCACCCAGGACGGCGAGTTTCATGCGCTCTCACCTCCCAGTAGCGGCTCGACGACGGTGAGACCCTTTTCGGACCCCAGCGACCGGATCGCCTCGAGCGCCTCGTTCGACCGGCCCGAGTCGATCGCGAGGCGAACGCGCGCGCTCGAGACGGATTCGGTTCCCTCGGGTGCCGTCAGCGAGAGATCCAGCACGGCGGCGTTTGCCCCCGACTCGATCCGCGAGAGTGTATCGGAGAGGTCGTTCTCGACGAGGTCGCCTACAAGGACGACGCTGATCTCCTCGCCGTAGTGCTCCTCGCCGGCCTGGATGACGTTGACGCCGGCCTCGCGCAGCCCCGTCACGACGTCGTCGAACCGGTCCGGCGGGCACTCGAGGTCGACCTCGACGGGGATGTGACCGCGTGGCGTGATGTTCCCCCGCTCGTGGTGGATGCTCAGCAGGTTCCCCCCGTTGTCTGCGATCGGGGCGAGGGCACGGAGCAACTCGCCGGGCTCGTCGACGAGCTCGAGCCGGACTGTGTAGGCGCGAACGCCGCCGTCGGTCTCGGTCTCGGTTTCGGTTTCAGTCCCCGATTCCGATTCGCTGCCGCCGCCGATGTCCGTCTCGGGGTCGCGCTCTCGGTCGACGGGCTCGTTACCCATCGGCGTCACCTCCCGGTCGCAGGCGTCCACACGTCGTCATGGTGTATGACTCCGTAACTGAGTCGTAAAAACGTATAGGCGTTCCCAAAACTGACCGTCCCTGTCAACGGTGTGCATACGGCGGTTCCGACGCGAACCGGTGTGACCGGCTCGAGGGACGCGCTAGAGGTGGTCCTTGCCCGGGTTCGACGACCCCCAGTCGCCGCGGCCGCCCTCGGTCCGGTCGACCCCCATGATCGATTCCGGCTGGTCGGGGCCGCCGAGGGTGTCGCGGGCGTCCGGGACGCGAACCGTGACTTCCTCGACTTCGGGCCACTTGATGAGTTCAGCCTCGATGTTGCCCGTGGTGACGTCGCTGACCGAACACCCCTTGCAGCCGCCGCCGAGTTCGACGACGACCTCGCCGGAGTCGGGGTCGGCCTTCCTGACGGCGCTCGTCCCCCCGTGCATCTGGATGATCGGCATTTCGCGGCTGAGCCACTGCTCGACGCGTTCGCGGAGCGACTCCTCGGAATCGTCGGCGTCCGCGTCGGTACCGGTCCCGGTATCGGCGTCGGATCTGGTCATCGTCCGCACTAGACGCTCGAGGGGTGAATAGGTTTGGTTCGAGAAAACGATAGTGGTTAATAATCCACGTTCGGCGGGCGAGGCGGGCGGTTCGACCCGATCCGTCACGTCCCGGCGAACGGATCGCGGACGAACGCCGTCAGCGGGCCGCCCGTCCTCGCACCGCGGGGCGGTGACGGCGGCGTTCGGCGACGGGGCGTTCGATCGCTACGTCCGGTCGCCGAGGACGGCCCCGACGACGCCGCCGGTCCCGGCGAACACCGCGGGGTAGATCACGCCCGCGAAGACGATCGCCGGGAGCGTGTCGGGTGCGCCGCTCGCGCCGCCGACGGTCACCTCGAAGAGGAAGATGCCGGCGATCATGAGGACGAGATAGCCCGGAATCGTCGCCAGGCCGACGACCAGTCCCTCCGTCGCCTCCGACGCGCCGCGGTAGGTGGCGAGGGCGATACCGGACGCGAACAGCAGCCCGATCGGGATCGCAAACAGGACGAGGGAGAACCCTTCCTCGCCGCCGATGTACGACGCGGCCTGGGTCCCCAGGATCGGGACGTCGCGGAACACCGTCTCGGCCAGGTGGGCGTTGTAGAACACCCAGCCGACCATCTCGTAGGTCGCCGGTTCGCCGTTGAAGGCTTCGATCACTCGGTTGAGCGGGGATTCACGGACCTCTCCGGAGACGACCAGATACGTGAGGACGTAGCCGACGACCCACGTGGCGACGCCGGCGACCGCGCCCTCGAGGACGGGGACGGAGACGGGGACGGGGAATCGATCGTCGTTCGCGTTAGCGGACATGATTACTCACTTCCCGTATGGGTCGTTTCGTCGTCGGCATCGGTTTTTCGACTCGGCTCTCCCGCGACGCGTCCGGTCTCGGTGTCTCTCGCGTCGGCGTCGGCGACGACCCGCTCGGCGAGCAACTCCGCGATCGGATCCAGCGAGACGTAGATCCGCGCCGCGAGGATCGCGAGCGGGCCAAGCGCCAGTACCAGGAACAGCACGTCGTAGGTCCACGCCAGCCTCCCGAGCAGCGGGGCGATAGCGGGCTCGAGCCCGCGGTGGGCGACGAGGACGGCCACGAGGACGACGAACAGCTGGACGATCGAGGCGACGTCGTCGACGACCGACGGGGGTCCGTCGGCTGTCGAGCGGACGAGCGACGCGAGCGCGGGCGCTAACCACAGGAGCAAGCCGACGATCGCAACCGTCACGACCGCGCCGACGACCGCGACGAACGTGACCGGCGTCCCCGGGATCACGCGCCCGACGCCGGGGAGCACGGAGAGCAGCGAGAGCAGTAGTATCGCCGAGAGGGTTGCAAGCAGGAGCTTTCCGACTGACTGGACCGTCTCGCGGTCCATCGTTGCGGGGTACTTCGAGCGGTCGTAGGTCATGATGCGCTCGAGGGTGGGAACCGACGGGCCTAATAAACGGACGGTCATCAACGTTGATTTTTCGGAATTGACGACGTTTTCGAACGTTTTACGCGGCCGGTCTGACGGGCGAGCGTGGCTCCCTCGGGCGATATCTCGAGTCGCTGTCGGCGGTCGATTCCCGTTCGGTTCACGGTCGGTCGCGACCGGCCGACTCGCCGACCGCTCCCTCGAGTTCCGCGTGGAAGTCGACCGCCATGGCCTCGTCCGCGGTGACGACGAGTGGATTGACCTCGAGTTCGCGGATCGTGGGCTGTTCGACGGCCAGCCACGAGACACGGACCAGCGCGTCCGCGAGCGAGTCGACGTCGGCCTCGGGTCGACCGCGGGCACCCTCGAGCACGCCGTCGGCCTCGATCGACCGGAGAAGTTCCTCGGCGTCGGCCCGCGAAAGCGGTGCCAGCGCGTGGGCGACGTCCTCGAGGTGTTCGACGAATACGCCCCCGAGTCCGAACGTGACCAGCGGCCCGAACCGCGGGTGGCGAGTGACGCCGACCAGACACTCGACCCCCTCCGGAACCATCTCCTGCACGAGGACGCCCCGGACGGTCGCCCCGGGCGCGTTCGATTCCACGCGCTCGCGCAGGCGGTCGTAGGTCTCGCCGGCTTCGTCGGGCGGAACGTCGACGGCGACGCCGCCGACGTCCGTCTTGTGCGACAGCGCAGGTGTCACGGCCTTCATCGCGACCCGTCCGCCGATCTCCCGGGGGGCGTCGACCGCCTCCGCCCGGGTCGTCGCGAGCGTCGCGGTCGGGGTCGAAACGCCGTAGGCCTCGAGAACCTCGAGGGAGTCGACTCCCAGGGTCGTCTCGCCGGAACGCAGTCGCTCGCGAACCATCGACTCGACCCGGTCGTGGTCCGCGTCGACGGGATCGGCCGGTGACCGGGGCTCGCGACGGTCCGCCGCGTACGAGGCGGCCGCCCCGAGCGCCGTCGCGGCCCGCTCCGCGTCGGAGTAGTTCGGCACGCCGGCGTCCGAGAGGGCGTCCTGGACGGGGGCCTCGAGCGGCCCGCCGGAGAAACAGGTGACGACGGGCACCCCGTACCGCCGGCCGGCGTCGCCGACGGCCCGCGCGAGGTCGGCCCGCGAGACCAGCGGGTGTGGCGTCGTGACGACGATCGCGGCGTCGACGGACGGCGCGGCGAGGACCGTCTCGAGGGCGTCGACGAACCGGTCGACGTCCGCGTCCCCGAGCACGTCGACGGGGTTCGCGGCGCTTGCGGCGTCGGGGAGGGCCCGTTCCAGTTTCCGCTCGGTGTCAGCGCCGAACTCCGCGAGGGTCAGTCCGGAGGCAGCGACGGCGTCGGTCGCGAGGACGCCGGGCCCGCCCGCGTTCGTCACGACGGCGACGCGGTCGCCCGCGGGCAGCGGCTGGCTCTCGAACAGGGCCACGAGGTCGTACAGCGAGCGCTGGGACTCGACGCGGATCACGCCGCCCTGGTCGAAGGCGGCGTCGAACCCGGCGTCGTCGCCGAGGAGTGCCCCGGTGTGGGAGGCCGCCGCCTTCTGGCCGGCCTCGCTTCGACCCGATTTCAGCGCCACGACCGGCGTCGACGCGGTCACCTCGCGGGCCGCCTCGACGAACGCCCGACCGTCCGAAACGTCCTCGAGATAGGCGAGCACGACCGACGTCTCCGGGTCCCGGCCCCAGTGGCGCAACAGCGTCGCCTCGTCGAGTCCGGCGGCGTTGCCCAGCGAGACGACGTCCCTGACGCCGACCCCCTCCGCGTCGGCCCAGTCGAGGATCGCGGTGATCATCGCGCCCGAGTGGCTCAGGACCGAGACGCCGCCGGCCGACGGGATCTCGGGGGCGAAACTCGCGTTCATGTCGCCGCGCGTGCTGGCGACCCCGAGCGCGTTCGGCCCGATCAGCGCGAGGTCGTGTTCGGCGGCGAGTTCTCGGAGTTCCGCCTCGCGGCTCGCACCCTCGTCGTCGCTCTCGCCGAAGCCTGCCGAGAGGACGGCCACCGCGTCCGCTCCGGTCTCGCCCGCCTCGCGAACGGCCCCGAGGGCAGCGTCGCGGGGCAGGGCGACGACCGCGAGGTCGACGTCGCCGTCCTCCAGCGCCGACAGCGACGGGACACACTCGAGCCCAAGCACCGACCCGTGCCGGTCGGTGACGGGGACGACCTCCCCTTCCTCCCCGTCGAACCCATCGCGGAGGTTCTCCACGACGAGGCGGCCGATCGATCCCTCGCGGTCGGTCGCCCCGACGACGGCGACGGTCTCGGGATCGACGAGCGCCTCGACGTCCCGCGGCGCGGTGACGTCGGCCCTGCGGGCCGGCGAGTGGCCGGTCCGGGCCGCCTCGGGTGACTCGAGGTCGACCTCGAGGACCGCCTCCTCGTCCCCGGCGTCGGTTTCGTCGGCCGGCCCGCGGTCCGGCCCGTCGACGAACGTGCCCGCCTCTCCGAGTTCGGCGGCGAGTCGTGAGAGCGACGCCCGGGGCCCGCTGATCGACACGGAGCCCGGGGACGCGTCGTCTGCTCGGCGGCGCGCCACGAGCTGTCTGGCGAGTTCCGTTCCGATCTCCGGGTCGGTCCCGGCCTCGAGGGTGACGGAGGCGGCCCCGTCGTCGGCGACGGCGAACCCGAGGGGGCGGTCGGCGTCGTCGACCGCGACCAGCGCCGGGTCGCCGTCCCGGTACCCGTCAGGCAGGACGTCCGGTCCGGAGCGGTCGATCCGGTCCGACCGCTCCTCGAGCGAGTACACCGTACAGCTCGTTCCGTCGTCGGTCACGTACCGCGGACACCGCGGCGGACAGGACCTCGTTCCGTCGCAGTCGTCCGGTCGCCAGACCGGGCAGGCGTTCTCGGGTGGCATGCGTGGGATCGGTGTCGATCGCTCGGCGAATTCCTTTCAGGGGAACGACGTCTCGTCCCATCAACGTTCCCCCGAACGCGGCGGTTCGCAACTGAGGTCGCGGGCCGAACGCTCTCGTTCGAGAGGGAGTACACGAGTTCCTCGGGCGAAAGGCTCGTGACGGCCCCGAAACCGGTCACGACGACCCGGTCAACCGATTGATCACCGGCGTCGCCGTCACCCCGTGGACCACGATCGAGATCACGATCACCGCGCCGACCACGGCCCACAGGAGGTCGGCGTCCGCGAACGCCCCCTCGTTCAGCCCGTGCGCGAGGTAGTAGAACGAGCCGATTCCTCGAATGCCGAAGAAGGCGATCGTCGCCCGTTCCGCCCACGCGCGCTCGAAACCGAGCATTCCGAAGACCCCGGCGAGCGGTCGCACCAGGAACACGATCGCCACGGCGGCGATCACCCCCTCGACCGTCAGTGCCCCGAGCAACCCGCCGGCGATCGCCCCGCCGAAGAAGAGCATGATGATCGCCATCACCGTCTGTTCCGCGAGTTCGCTGATTTCGTGGAGCGACTCGTTGTAGTCGTGGGACCGCTCGTAGTCCCGGATCGCCACCGCGGCGACGAAAACCGCGATGAAGCCGTAGCCGCCGGCGAGTTCCGTGATCCCGTAGACGAACAGCGTCCCGGCGATCGCCTCGAGGCCCTGGACCGAGCGAGCGATCTGCGTGTCGGGGTTCGTCAGGAAAACCGCCCACGCCGTTATCCGGCCGAGGACGACGCCCAGGAGCGTGCCGGCCGCGATCTTGTACAGGACGTCGATCAGCAGCCACTCGCCGATCCAGTTGCCGGGCGCGAGGCCGACGAGCGCGATAGCGATCGCGAGGTTCGTGAACGGGAACGCGAACCCATCGTTGAGCCCCGCCTCGGACGAGAGCGCGAACCTGACTTCGTCCTCTTTCCCCTCGACATCGTCCCGGTGTTCCGACTCGTTTCCCTCACCGGGGTCAGCAACCTGCACCTCGGACGCCAGGACCGGGTCCGTCGGCGCGATACAGGCCCCGAGCAGGATCGCCGTCGGGAGGAAGAGTCCGACGTACCACCAGCCGACCAGCGCCGCGCCGGCGATCGAGAGCGGCATGGTGATGGCGAGCAGTCGCCACGTCGATGCCCACGCGCGCAGCCCCGGGACGCGGTCGATCTTCAACCCGACTGCCATCAGCGCGACGATGACGCCGAACTCCGCGAGGCGTTCGGTCGCGTGACTCTGCTCGAGCGGGTCCGGCGGCGGAACGCCGATCGGGAGGCTGAACGCGATGATCCCGAACCCGACGAAGAACATGGGCATCGAGATGGCCCGATCGGAGACGAGTCGCGGCAGCACGGCCACGCCGAACATGACGATACCCAACAGTACCAACAAGATCTCGTACAACTCGAACGCCATCGATGTCTCCCAACACACGGCAACGGCGTCCTTGAGTGCGATGCAGGCGCTTGCAGAACCAATCCCTTTGCCCGGGGGCGGCCGAAGACGTTCCATGTACTCGGACTCGGACTCGGACTCGAGGCCGGACTCGGACTCCGGATCGTTCGCACGCGGCGGGACGAACCCGACATCGACACGACGGCAATTGCTCCGATGGGGCAGCGTTGGGGGGGTCTGGCTACTCGCCGGCTGCACGGAAGACGTCGGCGAAGAGTTCCCGTCCAACCGCAAATGGCCCGTGTCAGAACTCACACCCTCGCTTCCCGTCCGGGAACGGACCGAAGTCCTCGAGCAGCGCATCGAAGCCGTCGCCGACGAGACGATCACCGACGAGGCGGAATTCGCGGACGCGTTCGACGACTACGCACTCGAGATCGAGTCCGTCGACCGTTCCCGGGACGTCCTCGAGGTCGAGTACCTCAATACGCGACTGTACGCGGAAGGGAACCTTCACGACATCGGGCCGATCGCGGGTGCGTTCGCGGCCCTGGTCGACTCCGGGTACGACGCGGTCACGCTCGGGATAACGATCTTGGACGGCGCGCCAGCCTCGTACGGATCGGCGGAGGTCCACGCCGACTGGGCCCACCGGTACAACGACGGGGAACTCTCCGCCGCGGAGTACGGCGAACTGGTGGCGACGACGCTCGAGTCGAAGCGCGATTCGCCCGGGATCGAGGTGTCCCCTGGCGAGTGAGTCCCGGAGCGATTGGACCTGTTCCGACTACCGATACCAGGCTCAGCGCACACATACTGATATCCGCGTTCTTCGCGCTCGGCGCGGGAACCATCGGATGCTGGATCGTTGATACGCTGAGAAAAGACGTTCTCCGAGATTCTGAGCCGTTTACCCGGTAAGTGAGGGCGTCCTGCTGGCTACGTCGGAGGTGTCCCTACCTCGGAAACGAGATCGACGCTCCGGTGTCGACACTGATAAAAAATCATTTCCGAGAGTCTTTAATCCGACCCCTATAATCGTCTGGCCGGGAAAACGGGCGTTTTAGTCCTTCTTACGCCAAAATAGTCCCGGGCGGATTCGAACCGCCGTCATGGGCTCTCTTCCGTACCGGTCGGAACCGAACACGTCCAAAGGCCCATATGATTGGCCACTACACCACGGGACTTCTCGTCACACCCGTCCCGCGTACCTCGCAGTTCCTGCGGAACTGCTCGCCATCACGGGACTTCACTCCTCGAGTAGTGGGCCGCGGCACAATAGTGTTACTTTTCGTCGCGAGGTGTAACCGTTATCGCCCCCGCTTCGGCGCGCCGATGACACCGTCGGCAGAGCGACACCACGTTCGATAACGTATGCGCCTCCTCGGGTCGATCGAACGATCGAACAGGCTCGAGGTGGTGGACGTCCGGATTCCGGCCGATCTGCTCCCTCGTCGCGCCGCAGTACTGACACTCGTAGTCGTCGCGTTCGAGGGCCCGTCGTCGCACGCGCCACCACTGCCGGCCGTACTCGATCGGACCGCCCTCCCACTGGTGATGATCGGGACCGACGACGTGCTCCGAGAGCCACTCCCCGTAACACTCGAGCGTACAGAAGACGCCCCGCTCCCGCTTTTCGAGTCGCTTCGGTCGGACCTCGAGGTCGGTCCCGCAGGCCCGACACGGCTCCGTTACTCGCTCACCCCTCTCTGGGTATTTCTCCGGCAGTAGCCCGTCGGCTGCGTCGACACACGACGGACAGTAGACTCCTTCCTTCGACGACGGGTAGTACGAAAACTCCGATCCGCAGATCGCACAGGACGCCGTCTCCTTCGCGTCCCTCCAGTTGCCGTTGTGTTCCCCCGCGTTCGGATCACAGTCGTCGCAGTAGGACTGACGGGACTTCGGGTCGTAGAACGCCGTCCCACAGCCCTTGCAGGTTCGGTTCGGGAGCGATTCGCCGTGAACTTTAGTGTGGTGCTGGCGAACGCCCCGTTCGGTCTCGAGTTCGCGGCCGCAGGTCGGACACGTCGTTCCGACGTCGGGGTTCGTCTCCGTTCCCATCGGGGACCCGGAGCGACTGGCCTCGGGACGGTATATAAACGTCAGGACAAGGGGCCGGTTCGCAGTGGCCGGTACCGGACGGCCGGTGGTCGGTTACAGGTAGCCTTCCTCGGCCAGCCGCTCGATCCCTTCCTCGAGTCGCTCCTCGCTCGCGGCGTAGGAGATCCGGGCGTAGCCGGGCGTCCCGAAGGCGCTGCCGGGGACGGTGGCGACGTGGGCGTCCTCGAGTGCGCCCTCGCACCAGGCCTGATCGTCGGCTCGCGGCTGGTCGCCGCTCGCATCGTCCGAGGCACGTAGCGCCTCGCTGTCGTCTACGGGCAACATCATGTAGAACGCACCGTCGGGCACCGCGACGTCGACGCCGTGGTCGTCGAGCAGGTCGACAACCAGATCGCGGCGCTCCTCGAAGGCCGCGACCATCTCCTCGACGGCCTCGTCGGTGTTCTCGAGGGCCTCGACGCCGGCGTGCTGGACGAAGTTCGCGGCCGACGAGACGGAGTGGCTGTGGAGTTTGCCGGCCTGGTCGATCAGGTCCTCGGGGCCGGCGAAGTAGCCCAGCCGCCAGCCGGTCATCGAGTAGGCCTTCGAGAAGCCGTTGACCGTCACGGTGCGGTCTGCCATCCCCTCGAGCGTGCCGAGGCTCGTCTGTTCGACGCCGTAGGTGATCTCCTTGTAGATCTCGTCGGAGATCACCGTCACGTCGTGTTCGACCGCCAGGTCGCGGACGCCCTCGAGCGCGGCGTCGGAGTAGACCGCGCCGGTGGGGTTCGACGGCGAGTTGACGACGAGCAGTTCGGTCTCGTCCGACACTGCGTCGGCGAGGTCATCGAGCGCGGGCTCGAGCTGGAAGTCGGTCTCGGAGAGGTCGACGCGCGTGAGGTCGCCGCCGGCCATCTTGACCATCGCCTCGTAGGAGACCCAGGCGGGGTCGAGCAGAACGACTTCGTCGCCGTCCTCGACGAGAGCCTGAACGATCTCGTACAGCGCCTGCTTCGCGCCGGGGGTGACGATGATCTCCTCGGGGCCGTGGTCGAGGCCGTCGTCGGCGAGTTTCTCGGAGATGGCCTCGCGCAGTTCGATGATGCCGGCGGAGGTGGTGTAGCCGGTGTGGCCGGCGTCCATCGCCGCCTTCCCGGCCTCGACGATGTTTTCGGGCGTCGGGAAGTCGGGTTCGCCGACGGAGAGGTCGACGACGTCGGCCCCTTCGTTTTCCAGTTCGGTCGCGAGCGCGGAGATGGCGAGCGTTGCGGACGGTTCGACTCGAGTCAAGCGGTCGGTGAAGTCCATGGTCATGGGATGGGATGGATCGGTTTGGTGGGGTCGCCCGTGACGGTATTGGCGGTCCCCCTAGTCTTCGGTTTCGGCTTCGGGAAGTTCTGCGACGAGGTCGAGCGCGCCGTCGACGGCCTTCGCAGCGTTCTCGACGCGCTCGCGGGCCTCGGCGGCGGACATTCCGGGACCGGTCACGCCGAGGGTCACGGGGGTGTCACGCTCGAGACTGACGTCGGAGAGCCGCTGTGCCGTCGCGTCGGAGATCACCTGGTCGTGGTCGGTGTCGCCGGTGATCACGGTCCCGATCACGGCGACGGCATCGACCGCCTCGCGGCGCGCCAGCCTGTCGGCCGCGAGCGGGGCGTCGTACACGCCCGGCACGTGAACGGTGTCGTACACTTCGGCCCCTGCCTCGCTGGCGGCCTCGAGGGCGACGTCTTCCATCTGCTCGGTGATCGATCGGTTGAACTCGGCGACCACCAGTCCGAGCGTGGTCATAGGCGTGCGGTGGCAGTGACGGGTAAAAGAGATACCGTTTCGCGCGCCACGCCTTCGCGCGCCCAGGCGTCTGGGGCGTCGCTCGACGCAGCCATGGTACCGTGTCCGACCGTGAGAGCGAGGAACTACCTATCCTCGATCGTGAGTATATCGTGGGTCGTCCGAGGCCGTAGTAACCACGATTGTGCGCTAAATTGAGAACCCTTAAGCGGCGGCACGGACAACTGCCGCGCGATGACAACGCTACGGACGCCGGGACCGACGATCGGAGTCGTCGGTGGCGGACAGCTCGGTCGAATGCTCGCCGAGGCGGCCGCGCCGCTCGGTGTCGAGGTGATCGTTCTCGACCCGACGCCGGACTGCCCGGCCGCACTCGTCGCGCGCGACCAGATCGTCGCCGACTTCGACGACGAGGCCGGCATCCGGGAACTGGCCGCCCGATCGGACGTCCTCACCTTCGAGATCGAACTCGCCGACCAGACCGTCCTCGAGCGCGTCAGCGAGAAGTCCGGAACGCCGGTCCACCCGAAGCCGTCGACGCTCGAGACGATCCACGACAAGCTGGTCCAGAAACGGGAACTCGAGGCGGCGGGGGTCCCGGTGCCGCCGTTCCGCGCGGTCGAGGACGCCGACGACGTCCGGGAGGCGATCGACGACTACGGCGCGCCGGTCATGCTGAAGGCCCGGACCGGCGGCTACGACGGGCGCGGAAATGTGCCCGTCGAGTCCAAATCGGAGGCCGAAACGGCCCTCGAGTCGGTCGCCGGACCCGCGATGGTCGAGTCGTTCGTCGACTTCGAGCGCGAGGTGTCGGTCATCGCCGTCAAGGGCGCAGGCGAGACCGCCGCCTTCCCCATCGGGGAGAACGTCCACGAAGACGAGATCCTGCGGGAGACGATCGTACCCGCGCGCTCGAGCGAGGCCGTCGAGGAGCGCGCCCGCGAGGTCGCCGAGGACGTGCTCGAGGTGATGGACGGCCGGGGCGTCTACGGCATCGAGTTGTTTGAAACCACTGACGGGGAGATCTTGCTCAACGAGATCGCACCCCGGCCCCACAACTCCGGCCACTGGACGATCGAGGGCGCACAGAGTTCGCAGTTCGAACAGCACGTCCGTGCCGTGCTCGGATGGCCGCTTGCGGCCACCGACCTCCGTTCCCCGACCGTCATGACGAACCTGCTGGCCGACGTCGACGAGGAACAGGAGGCGAGACTGAGCGATATCGACCGGATCCTCGAGACGCCCGGCGCGAACCTCCACTGGTACGGCAAGCGAGAGGCTCGACCCCTGCGCAAGATGGGCCACGTGACGGTGACCGCACGGGACGACGAGGGCGTCGCGGCGCTTCGCGACCGAGCGGTCTCGCTTCGGGAGTCCGTCACGTTCGAGTGACGACTGATCGACTACCTCGACGCGAACGTGTTCGCCCAAAACGGCCGTCTCGAGGCCCGTAGCGTGGAAAACGTTTTATGCGATATCGGGTAATGTAAGAGGACATGCTCGATACGGATCAACTCCTCGAGCGGCTTTCGAAGGGTCGCGGATCGGAAATCGACCTCGATCCTCAGCCGACTGAAGCCGAGATTCGCGAGGTCGTACAGCGACTCAAAGCCGAGGGGCTGTGCGGCCGCCGGGTCGCCGAACACCGACTCGTCCCGCACTTCATCGCGAACGAGGGCTACGGCCAGCGCGAACTGGAACTCCTGGAGGAGATACTCGAAGCGGAGTACGAGGGAACCGATCTCTGTCTGAAGACCCGTCGCTCCGAGTGCAGTCGCCTGCGGGGCGGCTGTCAGGGGCAGGGGTCGCGCTGAGGGACGACCAGGGCTGAATTCCGGGTCGAATCCGGCGGTACGGTTCGATTCGGCCCTACAGCCGACGCCCGGAACGGTACTGAAACGGTCCGAATCACCACCTTTCATTGCCTCCGGAACGGAACCCGCGCGTATGACCGCACCGGCAGTCGACGACCTGATCGACCGACTCCACGAGGAGGCCACGGCGGATCGACCCGACGAGGAAACCCCCGACGTCGGGATCGTGATGGGCAGCGACTCGGACCTCGAGACGATGATGACCGGCGGCCGTCGTCGCGGGGCCTACGACGCGTTCGTCGACGAACTCGGATTCGCCGAACAGACCGACTACGAGGACCCGCCCGCGGAGCGGTTCACGTTCGAGACCTACGTGACGTCCGCCCATCGCACCCCCGACCTGATGACTGCCTACGCCGAGACGGCCGAGGATCGGGGCCTCGAGGTAATCATCGCGGGCGCAGGCGGGAAGTCCGCGGACCTGCCGAACATGACCGCGTCGATCGCGTACCCGTTGCCGGTGATCGGCGTGCCGGTCCAGGAGAAGTCCGTCGACAGCGTCATCGGGATGCCGACGGGCGCGCCGCTGGTCGCCGTCGACGCGGGCAAGTCGTTCAACGCGGCGCTGTCGGCCGCCCAGATTCTCGCGCGACGACACGAGGAGGTACGAGAGCGACTGGTCGACTACCACGAGGGGCTTCGGGAGGGCGTCGGTTCCGTTTCCCGGGAACTCCACGACGAGGGAACGCCGGCGTTCCGCGACCGTCGCGGTGAGCAGTGATCGCCGGTCGGCGCTGGGGCGGCGTTTCGGAATCGATAATCGGTGATCGCCGCCCGGGGTTTGCCTCCAGTCGATGATTCCCGGCGGGCGAACTCGCGGCCCTCCGGGAAATCGGAAGCAGGAGTACGGACGGTTCTCGGCCCCAATCGGATTTTATTCAGTATTTCAGCTTCGATACATAGTATGACGTGATTGTTCAGGCGAGGACACCCCGCGAACCCGTCGCTTGGCACGTCACGGGCCGGAAAACGAACAATGAACCCTTATATGCGTGCGGTCTGAACCTCCGAACGTTACGGAGATGAACGACTGGATAGCGATCGGGGCGCTCGCGCTCGTGGGACTGTTGATACCGCTGGGGATGATGGCGGTGTCGTACCTGCTACGGCCGAGTGTACCCGAAACGAACAAACGTGCCACCTACGAGAGTGGCGAGGTTCCGACCGGCGGAACGCGCGTCCGCTTTAACATCCAGTACTACATGGTTGCGCTTCTGTTCCTCGTCTTCGATATCGAGACCGTCCTGCTGTTCCCGTGGGCGGTGGTGTACCTGGATGCGGTCGAGTCGGATGCCGTCTCGCTGACCGAGATCCTCGGGCCGATGGTCGCGTTCGTTGTCATCCTGCTCGTCGGACTCGCGTGGGCCTGGCGCAACGGCGCAGTACAGTGGGCACAGACACCTCGTCAGGTGGAGAGCGACCGGTGATAGATCATGAGTAGCGACGAACCAGAAACACGACCACGGCAAACGATACACGACAGCACAGCGCCGTCGACGGACACCCGCGATTCCCGAATCGGAGAGGGCGTCGACGACCGCTTCAATTCGAAGCTCCGTGAGGCCTTCGGCGCATCGCCGTTCATCCTCACGAAGTTCGACGAATTCATGAACTGGGTGCGGGGGAACTCGATGTTCATGCTGCAGTTCGGGATCGCCTGCTGCAGCATCGAGATGATCCACACCTACGCGATCAAACACGACGTCGACCGCTACGGTGCGGGGGTCCCGCGTGCCTCCCCGCGGCAGGCCGACGTCATGATCGTCCCCGGGACGATCGTCTCGAAGTTCGGCCCCCGAATGAAGCGGGTCTACGACCAGATGCCCGAACCCAAGTTCGTCGTCGGGATGGGCTCGTGTACGATCTCCGGCGGCCCCTTCCAGGAAGGGTACAACGTCGTCAAAGGCGCCGAGGAGATCATCCCGATCGACATTCACGTCCCGGGCTGTCCCCCGCGACCGGAGGCGCTCATCTACGGGATCCTCAAACTGCAAGAGCGGATCCAGAACGGTGAGTCCTCGCCGGTCGTCGTCAAACCCTACGAACTCGAGCAGTTCGGGGACCTGCCGGAGGACGAACTGGTCCAGAAACTGGCCGACGAGATCGACGAAGACGACCTCGTCATGCGGTACAACTGGGCTGATTCGCCATGAGTACGGGAATAGAGCAGACGCCGGCAGACGGAGAGACGCTCACCGAAGACGAACTCGAGGCGCTGATCGGTGATCGCGCGATCGCCCGCGACGATCACATGAACGCGCCGGGGTTCGTCGTCAATCCGGACGAGGTCCAGAGCGTCCTCTCGGATCTCAAGGAACGCGCCGGCTACGACCACCTCTCGTCTGTCACCGCACAGGAGTACGAGGACCGGTACGAGTCGATCTACCACCTCAAGAAGTACGCCGACGCGAGCGACGAGGTCAGCGTCGTCGTGCCGACCGCCAGCGACGATCCGGTCAGCGAGAGCGCCGAACCGGTGTTCCGTACCGCCGACTGGCACGAACGCGAGGCCTACGACCTCGTCGGCATCGAGTACGCCGACCACCCGGACCTGCGTCGCATCCTGCTGCCGGAAACCTGGCAGGGTCACCCGCTCTCGAAAGGCTACGACCAGGAGAAGCCCCAGGTGGTGACCCTTTCCGAGCACGCGAACCCGCTCGAGAGCGACCACCGGGAGTCGGGCGGGGAATCGGACACGATGTTCCTCAACATCGGTCCTCACCACCCCGCGACACACGGCGTGCTCCACGTCGAGACGGTACTGGACGGCGAGACGGTCGTCGACGTGGAACCGGACATCGGTTACCTCCATCGCTGCGAGGAGCAGATGTGCCAGCAGGGGACCTACCGCCACCAGATCATGCCCTACCCCGACCGCTGGGACTACGTCTCCTCGGGGCTGCTAAACGAGTGGTCCTACGCGCGGGCGATCGAGGACCTCGCCGACATCGAAGTCCCCGAGTACGCTCAGGTGATCCGGACGATGGGCGCGGAACTCTGTCGGATCGCCTCGCACATGCTCGCGCTGGGGACGTTCGCGCTGGACGTCTACGGCGAGTTCACCGCCATCTTCCAGTACACGTTCCGCGACCGCGAGGTCGTCCAGGACATCCTCGAGGACCTGACGGGCCAGCGGATGATGTTCAACTACTTCCGCGTCGGCGGGGTCGCCTGGGACCTGCCCGAACCCCGCGAGGAGTTCTTCGAGAAGACACGGGACTTCCTCGACGAACTCCCGGCGAAGGTCGCCGAATACAACGACATGGTCACCTCGAACGAGATCTTCCAGACCCGGTGTATCGACACCGGTGTCCTCGAACCCGAGGTGGCCAAGGACTACGGCTGTACGGGCCCCGTCGCCCGCGGCTCCGGCGTCGACTACGACCTCCGTCGGGACGACCCCTACGGCTACTACGAGAACCTCGACTGGGACGTCGTCACCCGGGACGGCTGTGACAACTACGCGCGCGTCCTCACCCGCATGGAGGAGGTCGAGGAGTCGGCCAAGATCATCCAGCAGTGTCTCGACCTGCTCGAGGACTGGCCCGAGGACGACCGCGAGGTGCAGGCCAACGTGCCCCGCACCCTGAAGCCGGACGCCGACGCCGAGACCTACCGCGCGGTCGAGGCGGCCAAGGGCGAACTCGGGATCTACATCCGGTCGGACGGCACCGACAAGCCCGGCCGGTTCAAGATCCGCAGTCCGTGTTTCTCGAACCTGCAGGCGCTCGGCGAGATGGCCGAGGGCGAGTACATTCCGGATCTGGTCGCGTCGCTGGGTAGCCTAGACATCGTGCTCGGGGAGGTGGATCGATGAACGCGGCGACACCACTCCAGAGCGATACCGTCCTGCTTCCCGAGCGAATCGGCGAACTGACCGGACTGGCGGAGTTCGGGCTCGCCGGCGAACTGCTTGCGACGTTTATCGCCGCGTTCATCGTCGGTAACCTGATGCTCGCGATGACCGGCGTCGCAGGCCCCTGGGCGAAGCGAAAGATCACGGCCGCGTTCACGGACCGGATCGCGGTCAACCACCTCGGTCCCGGCGGCATCCTGATCATCGTCGCCGACTCGGTCCGCCTGCTCTCGAAGGAGAACATCATCCCCGAGAACGCGGACCGACCGGCCTACGACCTCGCGCCGATCGTCATCGCCGGTTCGGCGCTCCTGGGGTTTGCCGTGATCCCGATGGGCAACGGCGTTCACCTCGCCGACCCCGAGGTCGGTCTGGTCTACGTCTTCGCCGTCGCGGGAATCGCGTCGATCGGCCTGATGATGGCCGGCTACGCGTCGGGGAACAAGTACTCGATGCTCGGTGGACTACGGGCGGTCGCACAGAACATCGCCTACGAGATCCCGCTCGTCGTGACCGGGATGTCGGTCGTGCTCTTCGCGGGTTCGCTGCGGATGAGCGAGATCGTCGCCGCACAGAGCGAGCCGCTGATTACGATCGCCGGCGTGGCGATCCCCGCGTGGTACGCGCTCGTCAACCCGTTCGCGTTCGTGCTGTTCCTGATCGCGAACTTCGCCGAGGTCGGCCGGAACCCGTTCGACATGCCGGAGGCGCCGGCGGAACTCATCGCGGGGTACCAGACCGAGTACTCCTCGGTCTACTTCGTGCTGGTCTATCTCGGCGAGTTCCTCCACATCTTCCTCGGAGGTGCGATCATCACGACGATCTTCCTCGGCGGTCCCGCCGGGCCCGTCCTGCCGGAGATCGTCTGGTTCATCATCAAGATCTGGGCGGTGTTCCTGCTGACCCAGTGGCTCCGCTCGGCGATCCCGCGGGTTCGAATCGACCAACTCATCGAAATCGGGTGGAAGGGCCTGCTGGTCCTTTCGTTCGCTAACCTCTTCCTGACCGCAGCAATCGTCGGGGTGATTCAATGATCGGACTACTCAAATCAATGGCAACGACGATGAAACACGCGCTGGACGGCTCCACCTTCACGGTGGAGTATCCGAAAACCGCTCCCGACGTCTCGCCGCGGTTCCGTGGCGTCCACAAGTGGAGTCAGGAGCGGTGCATCTGGTGTCGACAGTGCGAGAACGTCTGTCCGAACGACACCATCCAGATCGTCATGGACGACCAGCGCAACGGGGAACAGTACAACCTCCACATCGGCCAGTGTGTCTACTGCCGACTCTGCGAGGAGGTGTGCCCGACCGACGCGATCCTGCTCACCCAGAACTTCGAGTTCACCGCCGACACGAAACACGATTTCGTCTACAACAAAGAGCAGTTGAAGTCGGTCCCGTGGTACAAGGACATCGACCCGCTCGAGTCGCGCGAACCCGACCGGGGCGCGTGGATCGGCGAGGGTGAAGGGGAGGTCGACTACCAGTAACAATGCTAGAGACAATCGCGTTCGCGCTGTTCGCGTTCGTGACCCTCGCCAGTGCCGCCGGGGTCGTCCTGTTGAAAGACCCCTGGCACTCGGCGCTCATGCTTGGCGTAGCGCTGCTTTCGGTCGCGATCCACTACGTCATGCTTGCCGCGGAGTTCGTCGCCATGATGCAGGTGCTCGTCTACGTTGGCGGCGTGCTCATCCTCGTCACCTTCGCGGTGATGCTCACCCAGCGTGAGCAGGACGAGGATCTGCACGCGACCGACACGAGTACCAGTTCCGACGAGGTGATGGGACCATGACGACCGGACCGGAGATCCGAACGGGGAAAACGCTCGTTCCGGGAGTGCTCGCCGTCGCCCTCTTCGGACTGATGGGACTGATCGTCCTGAACACGCCGTTCGGGGCCGGCGACGGCGCGGTCGGCTTCCCGGAGGGCATCTCGATCACCTCCGAGATCGGCTACGCGCTGTTCGATCTCGGGGCGCTCCAGTCCGGAGCGATGGCGATTCCCGAAACCGAGACGTTCCTCGCGGCGTTCCTGCTGATCGCGCTGACGCTCGACGCCGCGCTCGACGCCTCGATCGTGCTGGCAAAGCGCGAGGAAGAGGGCGAACCGGTCGCAGCGCTCTCGAGTCAGGATACGGGTGCCGGTGCTGGCGCCGCCGCGACGGCCGAGACCGGAACCGGTGACCGGACGGCGGTTACCGACGGCGGCGACGAGGCCGCCGAGTCCGGAGGTGAGACGCGATGAGCGTCGCCGCCGGGGTCGAGTACTACGTCCTCCTGTCGATGGGGCTGTTCTGTATCGGCCTCTTCGGCATCCTGACGCGTCGTAACGCACTGATGTTCCTGATGTCCGTCGAACTCATGCTGAACGCGGCGAACATCAACCTGATCGCGTTCGCGTTCTATCACGGCAACCTCACCGGCCAGGTGTTCGCCCTGTTCACCATGGCGCTGGCTGCCGCCGAGGTCGCCGTCGGACTCGGGATCATCCTGGTGCTGTACCGCAACTTCCGTGACGTCGACGTCACGGTACCGACGACGATGAGGTGGTAAGATGGAAGGTGCATTCAGTTACGCTCCAGCGATCGCGGCGTTCCCGCTCGTGGCCTTCGTTGTCGCCCTCGCGTTCGGCAAGTACATGCCGAAGAAGGGGGCGCTGGCGGGCATCCTCGCGACGGCAGGCTCGTTACTGCTGTCCGTGGTGATGCTCGTGGCCGTCGCGAGCGGCGAAGTGTATCACGGGACGATCTACGAGTGGGCGGTCGGCGACGCGCTGACCGAGGTCGGTGCCGACGGGATCGAGTTTACTTTCGGCATACTGATCGATCCGCTGTCGGCGCTGATGCTCGTGATCGTCTCGCTCGTCGCGTTCCTCGTCCACGTCTTCAGCCTCGGGTACATGAACGGCGAGGGAGAGACCGGGCTTCCGCGGTACTACGCCGGGCTCGGCCTCTTTACCTTCAGCATGCTCTCGTTCGTGCTCGCGGACAATCTGCTGATGGCGTTCATGTTCTTCGAGCTCGTGGGCCTATGTTCGTTCCTGCTGATCGGGTTCTGGTTCCGGACCCGCAGCGCGCCCTCGGCGGCGAAGAAGGCGTTTCTGGTCACCCGCTTCGGTGACTACTTCTTCCTGATCGGGGTCGTCGCGATCGCGTCCACGTTCGGCACGCTGCAGTTCGCCGGCGAGGAGTCGTTCGTCGCGGCCGCCGAAACGGCCATCGCCGACGGAACGACGCTGTTCGGATTCGGACCCGAGACCTGGGTAACGATTACCGGTCTCCTCGTGCTCGGCGGGGTCATCGGCAAGTCCGCGCAGTTCCCGCTGCACACCTGGCTTCCGGACGCGATGGAGGGCCCGACGACCGTCTCCGCGCTCATCCACGCGGCGACGATGGTCGCGGCCGGGGTCTACCTCGTCGCCCGGATGTTCGGCTACTACGCCCAGTCCCCGACCGCGCTGTCGATCATCGCGTTCGTCGGCGGGTTCACCGCGCTGTTCGCGGCGACGATGGGCGTCGTCAAGGACGACATCAAGCAGGTGCTGGCGTACTCGACGATCAGCCAGTACGGCTACATGATGCTCGGCATGGGCGTCGGCGGCTACGTCGCCGGCGTCTTCCACCTGATGAACCACGCCTTCTTCAAGGCGCTCCTGTTCCTGGGTGCGGGCTCCGTCATCGTCCTCATGCACCACGAACAGGACATGTGGAAGATGGGCGGCCTGAAGGACAAGGCACCCGTCACTTACTGGACGTTCCTCGCGGGCGCGCTGGCGCTGGCGGGCATCGTCCCGTTCTCCGGCTTCTGGTCGAAGGACGAGGTGCTGTACGACGCCCTGATCGTCGGCCTGGAACAGCCCGTGATCCTCGCGGCCTACGCGATGGGCCTGCTCGCCGTGTTCTTCACCGGCTTCTACACGTTCCGGATGGTCTTCCTGACCTTCCACGGCGAACCCCGGACCGACACCGCCGAGAACCCACACTCGGTCGGCTGGTCGATCAAGTTCCCGCTCGTCGTGCTGGGTGCGCTCGCGCTGCTCGCCGGCGTCGCGAACCTCGCACCTGTCGCGAAGCTGACCGGGATGGACATCACGTACCTCGAGTTCTGGCTCGACGGCGAGTACGGCTACGTGGAGGGGCTGACCTACCACGACTACCACGAACTGGTGGCGTTCGAGGAAGGGTACATTAGCTCCGAGACGGTCACCATGCTGCTCGGTGCTGGCCTGTCGCTGGGCCTGGCGGTGGCCGGCGCGGTCACCGCACACGTGCTGTACAACGTGCCGGAACCGACCCGACACACGGCGAAACTCGGCGGCGCGTACGACGTCCTGCGCAGCAACTACTACCAGGACGAGTACCAGGTCTGGCTCGCCGAGGGACTGACGCTGCCGCTGGCTCGAGCCGCCGACCGGTTCGACCAGACGGTGATCGACGGCGTCGTCAACGGCGTCTCGACCGCCAGCCTGTTTGGCGGCGACCGGGTCAAGCGGATCCAGACCGGTATCGTGACGAACTACGCGGCCCTGCTCGTGGCCGGGTTCATCGCCTTGCTTCTCGTCCTCGGCTTCATCGGGGGGTGGTTCCTATGATGATCGAAGCGCTCATCGCGGTCGCACTGGTCGGTGCACTGGTCACCTTCGTCGCGCCGAATCGCGTCGCGGGGAAACTGGCCTTCGCGATCAGCCTGGTGCCCGCCGCGCTGAGCCTGTGGATGTTCTCGGCGTTCGACGGCGTCGGGAACGCCCTGCTCGAGGGCGACCTCGCCTACGAGTCCCAGTACGAGTGGCTCGAACTGAGCGAGTACACGATCTCGTGGTTCGTCGGACTCGACGGCATCAGCATGCCGCTGGTCGTCCTGACGACCGTCCTCTGTACGCTCGCGATCGTGAGTTCGTGGACGCCGATCGACGAACGCGAGTCCCAGTTCTACGGGCTCGTCCTCTTCATCGAGGCGAACCTGATCGGCGTCTTCGCGGCGCTCGACTTCTTCGTCTGGTTCATCTTCTGGGAAGCGGTGCTGATCCCGATGTACCTGCTGATCGGCGTCTGGGGCGGTCCGCGCCGGAAGTACGCGGCGATCAAGTTCTTCGTCTACACGAACGTGGCCTCGCTGCTGATGTTCGGTGCGTTCATCGCCCTGGTGTTCGCCCTGCCCGAGGTCACCACCTTCGCGCTGCCCGAGATCGCGGCGGCGATGCTCGCGGGCGGTCCGGAGGCGCTGTTCGGCGTCGCCGGCTCGACCCTGGCGTCGATCGTCTTCGTCGCGATGTTCCTCGGGTTCGCGGTGAAGGTGCCCGTCGTCCCGTTCCACACGTGGCTGCCGGACGCCCACGTCGAAGCGCCGACGCCCGCGTCGGTGCTGCTGGCCGGCGTCCTGCTGAAGATGGGGACCTACGCCCTGCTCCGGTTCAACTTCACCATGTTCCCGGACCAGGTCGCCGCGTACTCGGTGCCGATCGCGGCCATCGCGGTCATCAGCGTCATCTACGGCGCGATGCTCGCGCTCGCGCAAACGGACCTCAAGCGGATCGTCGCCTACTCCTCGGTGTCGTCGATGGGCTACGTCATCCTCGGCCTGATCGCCTACACCCAGTTCGGGGTCGGCGGCGCGACCTTCCAGATGGTGTCTCACGGCCTGATCTCCGGACTGATGTTCATGGCGGTCGGCGTCATCTACAACGCGACCCACACCCGGATGGTCACCGACATGTCCGGGCTCGCCGATCGGATGCCCGTCGCGGTCGGCATCCTCGTGGCCGGCGCGTTCGGCTACATGGGACTGCCGCTGATGAGCGGCTTCTACGGCGAGTTCACCATCTTCTTCGGCTCGTTCCACTCCCAGCTACTCGAGTACGCGCCGCTGTTTACCGCGGCGGCGATGTTTGGCATCGTCATCGTCGCGGGCTACCTGCTGTTCGCGCTCCAGCGGACCGTCTTCGGACCGTACCGGCTCGAAACCGACTACGAGGTCGGCCGCGCCCCGCTGCACGACGTCGCCCCGATGTTCGTGCTGCTTGGACTGATCATCCTGCTCGGCGTGGCCCCCGAACTGATATTCGAGATGATAACCGACGCAGTCGATCCGATCATCGGAGGTGAGGTGTAATGGCGGTGTTCGATCTCCCCGGCTGGACGGGACTCGCACCCGCGCTGATCCTGGCGGCGACGGCGCTCGCGCTGTTCGTCGTCGACAGCATCTCGCCGCGGTCCGCCAACCGCGCCCTGCTGGCCGGCGTCTCGGCGACCGGGGCGCTGGCCTCGCTGGCCGTCGCGGTCTGGTTCATCGCCGCCGGCGTCGGGCAGGGCGGTATCGACGGGCTCGGCGTCATCGACCTGTTCGACGGCCAGTTCGTCGTCGACGCGATGGCGCTGTACTTCATGATCGTCGTCGCGGTCGTCACCGCCCTGGTGTCGGTCGCCAGCTACGACTACATGGCGGACCACACCTACCAGGCCGAGTACTACTCGCTGCTGATCCTGGCCGCCACCGGGATGTCCACGATGGCAGCCGCCAACAGCCTCGTGACGATCTTCATCGCGCTCGAGTTGACGAGCCTGCCGTCCTACGCCCTGGTGGCGATCCTGAAGGACAACCGCGGCAGCGTCGAGGCCGGCCTGAAGTACTTCCTGATCGGCGCGCTGTCGTCGGCGATCTTCGTCTACGGGGTGTCGCTGGTCTACGGCGCGACCGGCCACCTGCAACTGGATGCCATCGCCGTGGCGCTCGAGGAGGACGTCGCGGACGGCTTCGGCGGCCTGCTGGGACTCGGCATCCTGATGCTGATCGGCGGGTTCGCGTTCAAGACCGCGAGCGTGCCGTTCCACTTCTGGGCGCCCGAGGCCTACGAGGGCGCGCCGGCCCCGATCAGCGCGTTCCTGTCGTCGGCCTCGAAGGCCGCCGGCTTCGTGATCGCGTTCCGCGTGTTCACGACGGCGTTCCCGCTCGAGGTCACGGGCGAACTCATCGGGCTCGACTGGACGCTCGCGTTCGTCATCCTCGCGATCGTCACGATGACGGTCGGGAACTTCGCCGCGGCTACCCAGGACAAGGTCAAGCGGATGCTCGCCTACTCGTCGATCGGCCACGCCGGCTACGCCCTGATCGGCCTCGCCGGGCTGACCGTCGACGGCGGCGAGCTCGTGATGGGCGCGGCGATGATGCACCTGCTGGTCTACGGCTTCATGAACACGGGTGCGTTCCTGTTCGTCGCCCTGGCCGAGTACTGGGGCGTCGGTCGCACCTTCGAGGATTACAACGGGCTCGCGAACCAGGCACCGGTCGCCTGTTTCGCGCTCGGGATCTTCCTGTTCAGCCTGGCCGGCATCCCGCCGCTGGGTGGGTTCTGGAGCAAGTACTTCCTGTTCACCGGCGCGATCAGCGTCGGCACCACGTCCATGCTGCTGGTCGCGGCCGCGCTGGTGGTCAACAGCGCCCTCTCGCTGTACTACTACTCGCGGCTGGTCAAAGCGGTCTGGATCGAGGAGTCGGTCGTCGATCGGGACACGCTGGCACAGCCGACCGGCCTCTACGCGGCGATCGTCTTCGCGGCCGTGATGACGGTCGTCCTGCTGCCCGCGTTCGGGCCGGTCTCCGAGACGGCGATCGACGCCGCGGCCGCCGTGATCTGATCGGCGGGCCCACTCGAGTCGAATAACCGTTTTCCCGTTCCGTTCTGTTCCGTTCTGTTCCGTTCCGTTCCGTTCCACGCATCCACGTTCGCCGTCGACCGAACTACGACCCTCGAGCGCCGGCCGATCGACCGGTAACTTTTCCCCGCCGGACTGACAACCCGGGATAAATGGTTTTCCGGCTCGTCCTCGGGTGCGGGACCGTCGGTCGCCAGGTCGTCGAACGCCTGGCCGAGCGCGGCGACGGCGACGACCGGCTGCTGGTCATCACCGACGACGAGGCGCTCGTCGAGACCCTCCGCGACGAGAGCATTCCAGCACGACACGCCGATCCGGCAGCCCCCTCCACCATCGAGAACGTCGAGACGCCGGACCTCCTGTTCGTCGGCAGCGACCGGACGGACGTCAACCGCGACGCCGTCGAGACCGCCCGCGACCGGTTCCCAGAGGTCGAGATCGTCGCCTACCTCGGCGGGAACTCCACGCTGACCGACCGGACGACCTTCGGCGGGCACGCGGACCGGATCGTCGACGCCGACTCGCCGATCGTCGAGACGGTGCTCGAGTCGGCGGCGACGACGACCGCGGAGGCGGCGATCGAACTCCGGCGGCTGCTCGACTCCGTAGACGGTCGCCTCGCCGTCGTCACCCACGACAACCCGGATCCGGACGCCATCGCGAGCGCGACCGCGCTCGTCGATATCGCCGAGTCGGTCGGCGTCGAGGCCGACGCCTGCTACTTCGGCGACATCTCCCACCAGGAGAACCGGGCGATGGTCAACCTGCTCGACCTCGACCTTCGGAACCTCGCGTCCGACGCCCCGCTCGAGGAATACGCGGCGTTCGCGCTGGTCGATCACTCCCGCCCGGGCGTCAACGACGGCCTGCCGGAGGACCTCGACGTCGACATCGTCATCGACCATCACCCGCCGCGCGGGCCGGTACCCGGCCGGTTCGTCGACCTGCGGGAGGGGGTCGGCGCGACCAGTACCGTCCTGACCGAGTACGTCGATCGGTTCGGGTTGCCGTTCGACACGCGGACGGCGACGGCGCTTTTGTACGGCATTCGCGTCGACACCAACGACTTCTCGCGGGAGGTCGCGCCGGCGGACTTCCGTGCGGCCTCGACGCTTCAGCCCCACGCAGACACGTCCGTCCTGCGCCAGATCGAGCAGCCGACGATCGAGGGCGACACTCTCGAGACGATCGCTCGCGCGATCAAGAACCGCGAACAGCGGGATTCGGTGGCGGTAGCAAGCGTCGGCCGTCTCTCGGATCGCGACGCGCTCCCGCAGGCGGCAGACCAGTTGCTCGCGATGGAGGGGATCGAGACGACGCTCGTCTTCGGCTTTCGCGACGAGATGGCGTTTCTCTCCGCGCGTTCCCGGGCGAACGACGTCGACCTGGGCGAGACGCTCCGGGACGCGTTCGACCGGATCGGGAGCGCCGGCGGCCACGCCGACATGGCCGGCGCACAACTCGAGGTGGGGGTCCTGGGACAGGTCGACGACGAGGACGAGGCGGAGTCGATCGTCAGCGTCGCCGAGGAAGTGATCACCAATCGATTTTTCGAGGCGATCCGGACCAGGCCGGGCGTCCCCGCGGGGGCCTACGATCGGACCAGCGAGTGGCTGTTTACCGTCTCGGAGGGCAGCGACGTAGGCGAGACCGGAGTCGACGCGTCGGCCGCGTCGGGGCGGACGGACTCGAGTCCGGCCCCGGGTTCGGGACGGTACGAGGACGAGACGACGGACTCTGACGGGGAGTGACGGACGGAAAAGGGTCGATTCGGTACGTGAGGAACGATTCAGTACGCAGTATTTTTGCGCACGGACCGGTTATCGTCGGCTATGGAGGTTGCGTCGGACCGGCGGAAACCCCAGGTCGAGGAGTACATGACGCGGGACGTGGCGACGGTATCCCCCGACGCGACAGTCGAAACCGTCGCGACGCGGATCGCCGAGAGCAACGAGCACAACGGGTTCCCAGTCTGCGAGCGCCGTCGCGTCGAGGGGTTCGTCAGCGCCCGCGACCTGCTGCTGGCCGACGACGACGAGCCGATCTTCAAGGTGATGACGACGGACCTGCTGGTCGCCCACCCCGAGATGAAAGTGACCGACGCCGCCCGCGTCATCCTCCGGTCCGGGATCCAGAAACTGCCGGTCGTCGACGACGCCGGTAACCTCGTGGGCATCATCTCGAACGCCGACGTCATCCGAAGCCAGATCGAACGAGCCACGCCCGAGAAGGTCGGCAAACTGCTGCGTACCCTAGAGCAGATCCACGACATCGACCTCGCACAGGAGCGCCGAACCGTGTCGCTGGCCGACCTCACGCCGACACAGGGGAAGGTGTATGCCGACGAACTCGAGGGGCGACGCTACGAACTCGAGCGAGGGCTGGCCGAACCGCTTGTGGTCATCGACAACGGCGGGACGCTGTTGCTCGCGGACGGCCACCACCGGGTGCTGGCGGCCGACCGGATCGGTATCGACGAGATGGACGCCTACGTCATCGTCATCGACCACGAGATCGACCTGGGGATGGCGAGAACGGCCGAGAAAGAAAACCTGGAGCGAATCGACGACATCGAGGTCGTCGACTACGCGCGCCACCCGCTGGTCCAGACGACGAAGCGGCTACAGTCGGACGAGTAGGCGGGAGCTCGGGACCTGTCGGAAGCGCTGACTACATAGTTATCCGTCCGCGTATAGTACGCCGTTCGATGACAGGATCCGCGACCGTGACCGAGTCCGACTCCCCCGACAACCCGGATGACGTCGACCGCGTACTCATCGCCGGCGCGAGCGGGGGCACCGGGACCGAACTGCTGTCGGTCCTGCGTCCCACCGAGCCGATCGTCCGCGGGACGACCCGCTCGCACGCGAACGTCGAGACGCTCGAGCGTCACGGGGCCGACGAGGTGGTCGTCGCCGATTTCTTCGAACCGCGAGACGTCGTCGAAGCCGTTCGTGACTGTGACGTCGTCTACTGTGCGCTTGGCACGCCGCCGAGCTACCGCCACACCGTCGGCGGCCGGCTGATCGACCGAACCGGCGTCAGCAACCTCGTCACGGCCGCCCTGAGCGAAGGGGTGTCGTACGTCGTCTACGAGAGCGCGATCGGCGTCGGCCGATCGAAGGCCGGACTGTCCCTGCCCGCGCGGTTGCTCATCCGTGGCTCGCTCCGCGCGAAACAGGACGCCGAGGCCGTCCTCCGGCGGTCGGGCCTCGAGTACACGATCGTCCGTCCGGGTCGGCTCACGAACGCGCCGCCGCGTGGCGACGTCCTCGTCGGTGAGGGCGGCGACTCCGTGTCGGGCTCGATCCCGCGGGCCGACGTCGCGCGGATCATGGCTGCCGCGCCGTTCACCCCCGACGCCCGCAACCGGACGTTCGAGGTGGTCAGCCGCGACGGCCTCTCGGGGACGCCGACGAACCTCGTCCACCCCGACTGGGCGTTCGACGAACTCGATATCACCGAGGAGCAACTCCGTACGTAGTGACGTGGGTTGGACCGGAAGGGAACGAAAGGGAACGAAAGGGAAAGTCGGCCCCGAGTCAGACGTCCCGCTCGATCACGAACTCCGTAAACTCCCGGAGTTTGCGGTCCGTCTCGTCGTCGAACTCGACCGCCTCGAGTTCCTCGCGGGCCCGGGCGGCGAGTTCGAGCGCCCGGTCGCGGGCGTACTCGATGCTACCGGCCTCCTCGAGGATCGATAACGCCTCGAGCACTTCCTCGTCGGTGTTCTCGTCGGCCCCCAGGATCTCGGAGAGCCGGGCGGCTGTTTTCGGAGCACTCTCCTCCAGGGCGTGGATCACGAGCAGGGTCTTTTTCCCCTCGCGGACGTCGTTCCCGAACTCTTTGCCGAAGTCCCCCGCACGACCCAGGGAGTTCTCGACGTCCAGGATGTCGTCGCCGATCTGGAAGGCGACCGCCGTCAGTTCGGCGTACCTGGCGACGGCCTCCTCGATCTCTGCCGACTGGTCCGTGATAATCGCGGCCAGTCGGGCGACGATCCGCCCGAGACAGCCCGTCTTGCACGCACACATCTCGAGGTACTGTTCGGCCGTCACGTGAACCTCACCCTGGTTGTGCCACCGGATGTCCATCCCCTGCCCGAGATGGGTCCGGTTGAGTTCGTCCATCAGCATCTCGTAGGCGGCCAGGCGCTGTTCGGCCGACACGCCGGCCGGGTTCTCGGTGACGATCTTCAGCGGCAAGAAGTACATCGCGTTGCCGGCGTTCAGCGCGATGTCCTGGCCGTAGAGGTGGTGTAACGCGGGCTCGCCGCGCCGTATCGACGCCTCGTCCTCGACGTCGTCGACGATGATCGTGCCGTTGTGAAGGATCTCCGGAATACAGGCGTAGGGCAGGTACTCCGCCGGGTCCTCCCCGAACCCCTCGACGAAGACGAGAAAGAGTACGGCTCGCCACCGTTTGCCGCCCCGATCGAGCAGTTCCCAGAGCGGATCGGCAAGCGCACGCTGGATCCCCTCCGGGTCGTATTCGTAGGTCGGCTCGCCGAAGAACGACTCGAGGTACTCGGCGTCGATCTCCCGCGGGACGATGTCCGCGATGGCTTCGTCGATCGCCGGCCGCCACTCGGCAAGCGTCTCCCGCATACTCCCCTCGAGAGCAACCGGGGTAAAAAAGATTCTCAGTTTCGTGTGACTGTTGCCGTCGTCGTCATCGTCAAGTGAGACGTGTTGAACGAGTTGACCGAGTGAGACGTATTGACCGAGTGGGACGAGTTGAACGAGAAGGCGATGGAAAGCCGGAACGCGCATCGTTGTCCCGTTCGCCGGTCACAAACTATTTCCTCCAGTCGTTCGAAGCGAATGTCAACCAATGCCACATATCAAGGGGATGGTCCACGGATTCGCCGCGATGGCGACGCTGATCGTGGGGTCGATACTCACCGATGTCGTCTCGGAACACGCGGCGGTATTCCGGGAGCTTTCGGCGCTGTCGATCGAACTGCTGACGGACGTCGGTCAACTCCCGATCGACGAGGAAGTCGCCGGAATCGTCGTTCCGGTGGGGGTACTGATGGGGATCTGGGTATTCCTGTTCGAACTCAGGCAGGTGACCAACTGACATCCTCCCCGCCCTGAAGCCGGGCTTTCTCCTCGCACTTCCGTAACGATCGTCGCCCGCGCGGACGACCTCGAGTGCGGGCCGTAACCGCATACTATTTCGAATCGAAAAAGCGGTACAGTTACCACACCCCAGTGCCACCCATCCCGCATGACCGACTGGATCGGCGACTGCTTCACCAGCGACGCCGGGTGGAACCACCTCGAGGAACTGGTCGACATCGGCAACCGGATGGCCGGAAGCGAGGGCGAACGCGAGGCCGCGGAACTGACTCGCGACGCGCTCGAGGCCGCCGGCGCACGGAACGCACGCCTCGAGACGTTCGACATCCAGGGCTGGACCCGGGGCGACAGCGCGGTCCGAGCGGGCGAGGCGGACCTCGACTGTATCGCCCTGCCCCGCAGTCCCGACGACGCGGCGACCGCGCCGCTCGTCGACCTCGGCTACGGCCTGCCCGAGGACTTCGAGGCGGCCGACCTCGAGGGGAAAGTCGCGATGGTTCGCAGCGACATCCCCGACTACTACGAGCGCTACATCCATCGCCGGGAGAAGTACTACCACGCCGTCGAGCACGGCGCGGCCGCGTTCGTCTACCGCAACCACGTCGAGGGCTGTCTCCCTCCGACCGGCAGCGTCGGGACGGAAGACGATCCGATCGGCGAGATTCCGGCCGTCGGCGTCTCGAGCGAGGTCGGCGCCAGACTGGCCCGCCGCTACGACGGCGAGGAGATCGAGGTTCGGGTCGACGCGGACCTCCACGAGGCGGAGAGCCAGAACGTTCACGCCGAACTCGGCCCCGACACGGACGAGTGCGTGCTCGTGACCAGCCACGTCGACGCCCACGACATCGCCGAGGGGGCGCTGGACAACGGCGCAGGGACGGCCATGGTCGTCGAACTCGCGAACGCCCTCGCGGGCCGGGAAGACGAACTCGAGACCCGCGTCGAGTTCGTCGCCTACGGCGCGGAGGAGGTCGGCCTGGTCGGGTCCGCGTACCACGCCGACGTCGCGGACCACGACGCGATCAAGGCGATCGTCAACAGCGACGGGGTCGTCGGCGACCGCACGCTGTCGCTGACCACCCACGGGTTCGACGGACTCGAGTCCGCCGTAGAGGCCGTCGCCGACCGGTTCGATCACCCGATCGAGACGGTCCCGAAACTCGGGCCCCACAGCGACCACTGGCCGTTCGTCCAGCACGGCGTTCCCGGCTACCACGTCAAGTCGACCTCAGACGAGGTCGGCCGCGGCTGGGGCCATACCTTCGCCGACACCCTCGAGAAACTCGAGAAGCGCAACCTTCGCGAGCAGGCAATCCTGTTGACCGGACTCGTCGTCGATCTGGCGAGCGACGAGCGGACGGTCGAACCCCGCGAGCCCGAGGCGATCGCCGCCGACCTCGAGGACCAGGGCCTCGCCGAGGGGATGCGGATCACCGGCGACTGGCCGTACGACGAGTGACGCTGTCACCCCGGGCGGTGGCGATCGGAACCGGCGATCTCCGGAACCGACGCCGTGACGGTGGCGGACAACCGCACGCTTTTGATTGGGCCGTGTGAACTTGGGTACATGGATGCCGCCCCGTGGCTCGCCGACGACGAGCCGATCGTCGGCGTCGTCGATCCCGGGTCGGAGGCCGCGTCGCCGTCCGGGACCGACATCGCCGCTACGATCGAGGCGACCGTACCCGATCTTGAGGGCTCGATCGCGGCGGAGAGCGTCGCGGAGATCCTGTCGGGGGATCCGTCACTCTTCGTCGCGATCGGCGAGGCCGGGCTGATCGCCGTCGCGCGGCGAGCGTCGGACGTGCCCGTACTCCCCGTGGGTTCCGTACCGGGAATCGAATCGGTGGCCGAGACGGACGTCGCGGACGCGTTCACGGCGCTTGCCGACGGCGACGCGATCCAGCGCCGGCGGCCGCTGCTCGGCGTCGCCGGCCCCGGGACGGACGACCGCAGGCGGGCGCTGTTCGACGTAACGCTCGTCACCGACGAACCGGCCCGTATCTCCGAGTACGCAGTCGAGAGTCGTGACGACGCCGTCGCCCAGTTTCGCGCCGACGGGGTCGTCGTCGCAACGCCCGCGGGGAGTCACGGCTACGCCAGTGCGGTGGACGCCCCGCGTCTCTCGCCGGCGATCGACGCCGTCGCCGTCGCGCCGATCGCTCCCTTCACGACCGCGACGCGCCGGTGGGTCCTCCCCCACGCGGACCTCGTACTCAGCGTCGAACGTGACGAGGGCGACGTCCGTCTGCTCGCCGACGGCGAGCCGATCGACACCGTGTTACCGGGCGAACGGGTCGGCGTCGACGCCGACGGGAGACTCACGACGATCGTCGTTCCCGGTATCTCGACTCGAGAGTGAGGTCCCTCACCACCGTCGTCGACGGTTTTCCGAGTGTGGCTCGATTACTTCGCCGGCGAGCGAGGTATCGACCGATCGGGAAGACGATCTCCGCGGTCACGGCCGCTCCCGTTCCGACCGCGACGACCGGGACCGACGCCGGCAGATGACGATCGGCGACGACCACAGCAAGTCGCCGGCGGGAAACGCTGCCCGGACCGACGAGGGGTACGTGGCGGTGATCGGGACGACGAGCGCGAGGAGAAACGACAACCCGCTCTGCCAGACGAACTCTCGCGGAATCGGCGCCGAAAACAGTACGTGCCGTTCGACGCGCAGTCGCTCGTACGGCGAGTCCTCGAGTAACGCGTCCGCGATCGGTCGCCGGACTGGAGGGAGGTATCTCGGTGTCGAGCGGGAGAACGGGGGGAAATAGCAGCTCCGACCGATCTCGAAAACAGACCAGATCGAGCGAGTTACCGCTTGAGACGGATTTTTTCACTGTTAGAGTATCGAGCGATATCGGGACGATCCTTACTGATAATTGCGATGGCAACTGTAGGTCCAGAGTCCCTGTGGCTGTGGGTCGGGACGATCGGGATGACCCTCGGAACGCTCTATTTCATCGGTCGCGGACGCGGCGTCCGGGACCCGAAGATGCAGCAGTTCTACATCATCACGATCTTCGTGACGACCATCGCGGCGGCGATGTACTTCGCGATGGCGACGGGTTTTGGCGTCACCGAAGTGACGGTCGGCGACGACGCGCTTACGATCTACTGGGCGCGATACGCCGACTGGATCTTCACGACGCCGCTCCTGCTGCTCGACCTCGCACTGCTCGCCGGAGCGAACCGCAACACGATCGCGACGCTGCTCGGTCTCGACGTCTTCATGATCGGGACCGGCACGATCGCGGCGTTCGCGGCGACCCCTGGCACCCGCATCGCGTGGTGGGGCATCAGCACCGGCGCCCTGCTCGTGCTCCTGTACGTCCTCGTCGGGACGCTCTCCAAGAGTGCCCGAAACCAGTCCGCGGAGGTAGCCTCGCTGTTCAGCACGCTGCGAAACCTGCTCATCGTGCTGTGGCTGCTCTACCCCGTCGTCTGGATCCTCGGCACCGAAGGAACGTTCGGCATCCTCCCGCTGTACTGGGAGACGGCCGCGTTCATGATCCTCGACCTCTCGGCGAAGGTCGGCTTCGGTGTGCTCCTGCTCCGGAGCCACACGGTACTCGAACGAGCTATCACACCGACCCCGGCCGCAGCGTAAGGCTGCTCGTACCGCTTCCGATCACCGATTCGCGCGCTCGCGGATCGACTTCCAATCCGATTTTCGTGACTCGATCGTCCGACCGTCTCAATGCGTCTAGCTGTTGTACGGCTCCTCGTCCCGATGGTTGTCCGGGTTCACGTTCTCGAGGGCGTCGGCCTCCCGCTGGTCGGACTTGTGTTCGATGTCCTGACGGCGTTGCTCCTCGTCCTCGCGCTCCCGGGCCTCCATCTCTTCCTCGGTGAGTTCCTCTTCGTGCTCCTCGTCTTCCTCGTCTGTCCGTTCTTTCGCGAGTTCGACGTCCCGTCCGTGCTCGTCCTTGCCAGTGTCGTCGGTCATAGTGATTCCGGGCGGGGCTACCGGGAGTCGAAGAAAAGGCGTTGGGCTTGCGACGGACTGCCGTCCGTATTCGGCTACTCTCCCCCCGTCAGCGGCCGTTAGTGCCGTTCGACGGTTCGACTGTGGGTCTCTCGACCCGGAGTCCGCCGACCGCCAGAACCCGCCGTTACCAGGGTTCGCCAGAAGCCAGATCGACGTCGCTGTCTCCCTTCTCCGAGGGACAGATATCGGCGAGAACGCAGCCGCTACAGTCCGGGTTCCGCGCCGTACAGATCGTGCGGCCGTGGTCGATACAGAGGTGGGTGAACTGCTGCCAGTAGCCTTCCGGAACGCTCTCCATCAACTCCTGTTCGATCGCCTCGGGTCGCTTCTCCTCCGTGAGCCCGAGTCGCCGCGAGAGCCGCTGGACGTGCGTGTCGACGACGATCCCCTCGACGACGTCGTGACCGTGCTGGAGGACGACGTTGGCCGTCTTGCGACCGACGCCCGACAACTCGGTCAACTCGTCCATCGTGTCCGGCACCTCCCCGTCGTGATCCTCGAGGATCGCCTCGCAGGCGCTCTGAATGTAGCCCGCCTTGTTGTTGTAGTAGGTAATCGAGTTCAGGTCCTCCGCGAGTTCGTCCTGGGGAACCTCGACGTAGTCCGCCGGGCCGTCGTACTTCTCGAACAGGTGCTCGGTTTCCGCGTTCACCCGCTCGTCCGTACACTGGGCCGAGAGGATCACCGCGATGAGCAACTCGAGTCGGTTCGAGTACCGCAGCGAGATCGTCGAGTCGGGATACTCCGCCTCGAGTCGCTCGATGACTTCCTCGGCCTGCTCCTCGCGCGTCTCGCGTGGCGTTCCCATAGGGGTGTGGTGGGAGGCGGGTCGTTTCAGCGTTCGGATTCGTCGGACTCGGTTTCGCTACGGGCACCCGACCTCTCCGCCGACCCCGACTCGAGTGTGGGGTGCCGGTCGAGCCGTCCAGGAATGACAACCATTATACACTACCCGCCCGTCGAGTAATCAACGACCGATACCGATGGACAGATCCGACGAGCGTGGGGCGACGGCCCCGCCCGCGATCCGCGTCGACGGCCTGCACAAGACCTTCGGGAGCGGCGAGGCCGCGGTGACGGCGGTCGACGACGTCTCGTTCGAGATCGAACGCGGGACCGTCGTCGGCCTGCTCGGGCCGAACGGTGCCGGGAAGACGACCACCATCAAATCCATGCTCGGGCTGATCGTCCCCGACGCCGGTACCGTCGAAATCGGCGGGATCGACGTCCACGACCGACCGACGCGGGCCTACGAGCACATCGGCGCGATGCTCGAGGGCGCGCGCAACGTCTACTGGCGGCTGACCGTCCGGGAGAACCTCGCGTTCTTCGCCGGGCTTGGCGGTGACTCCCCCGAAACCGTAGGCGACCGCCACGACGCGCTGCTCGAGGGGTTCGGCCTCGCCGACCGGGCGGACACGGTGGTCAACGAACTCTCCCGCGGGATGAAACAGAAGGTGTCGCTGGCTTCGACGCTCGCCCGCGACGTCGACGTCGTCTTCATGGACGAACCGACGCTCGGCTTGGACGTCGAGACGTCGCTGGAACTGCGCGCGGAGATCCGGCGGCTCGCGGACCGGGACGACGTCACGGTCGTCGTCAGCAGCCACGACATGGACGTGATCGAGGACATCTGCGACGGCGTCCTCGTCCTCCAGAACGGCCGGATCGTCGCCGACGAGGACGTCGAGGCCCTGCTCGACGTGTTCCGCTCCCGGGAGTACCGGATCGTCGTCGACGCGGCCCTGCCCACGGCGGCCCGGAACCGACTCGAGGACGCCGTCGACGCCGACATCACCCGGCGGGGAGACCGCAACTCCGGACGCGGACGAACGACGATCAGCTTCACCGCGACCGACGGCGACGACCTCTACGACGTCATCACCGTTTTGGGGCGCTTCGACCTCCCGCTCCGTGACGTCGAGTCGGTGACGCCGAACCTCGAGGACGTGTTCCTCGAACTGACCGGCGACGGGGCGGATCGACTCCCGGAACGGGAACGGGAACGGGAACGGGAACGAGAACGAGAACGAGAGGTGACCGAGCGTGACGACTGATCCGGACGGCTCGGACGGGGCCGCAGGGCGGGGGTCGGAGTCCACCCGGACGACCGACGCGGGCGACTCGAGCGCGCTGGCGGCGACCGGGACGGCCAGCGGAACGGCGTCGATCGCCGACGCCTCGATCCTGCCGCTCCTGCGGGTCATCGCGAAAAAGCAGTTCGTGTTGCTCGTCCGGTACCCGCTGAACACTCTCTCGCGGTTCCTGACGATGCTGATCTTCTTCCTGGTGGTCTTCTTCGGCGGGCGAGCCGTCGCCGGTCCCGCGATCACGGAGTCGCTCGACGGGATCATCGTCGGCTTCTTCCTGTTCACGCTGGCGATAACCGGCTACGCCGGACTCGCCTGGAACGTCACCCGCGAGGCCCAGTGGGGGACCCTCGAGCGACTGTTCATGTCGCCGTACGGGTTCGGAACCGTCATGGCCGTCAAGGCCGTCGTCAACGTCTGCCTGAGCTTTCTGTGGGCCACGGCCCTGCTCCTCGTGATGATGCCCGTCACCGGCCGGTGGCTCTCCGTCGACGTCGTGACCGTCGTCCCGCTGGCGGCGCTGACGCTCGCGTCCGTGATCGGGATCGGCTTCTGCTTTGCCGGCCTCGCGCTGGTGTACAAACGCCTCGAGAACCTGTTCCAGCTCGTCCAGTTCGGGTTCGTCCCGCTGATCGCCGCGCCCGTCTGGAGCTACGAGTGGCTGAAGCTGTTGCCGCTGGCCCACGGCAGTTTCCTCACGCGGGTCGCGATGAGCGAGGGCGTGCGACTCTGGGAGTTCCCGGCGTCGGAACTCGCCGTGCTGACGGCCGTCAGCGCCGCGTACCTCGCCGCGGGCTACTACTGTTTCGTCCTCGCGAGCCGGAAGGCCCGCCGGGAGGGGCTGCTGGGCCACTACTGACGTCGGACCCGACCGGTGGCGAGTCGTATTCTTCGCGACGAGATGCCGTGAGCTTTAAGCGACCGTCACACCCGTGTCAGGGTATGAAAGCCACCGCGATGGCCCACCCGATCCAGGGCCTGGTGAAGTACCACGGGATGCGAGACGACATCGAGCGGCTCCCCTACCACGACAGCATCAGCGTCTGTACGGCGCCGAGCCACACCCGGACGACCGTCGAGTTCTCCATGGACTACGACGAGGACACCTTCGTCGTCGACGGCGAGGAACTCGAGGGCCGCGCTCACGAGCGCGTCGAGGCCGTCGTCGAGAAGGCCCGCTCGCGGTCCGACGCGGCCCACACCGTCTACCCCGTCCGCCTCGAGAGCGAGAACAGCTTCCCGACGAACGTCGGGCTGGGCTCCTCGTCGTCGGGCTTCGCCGCGGCGGCGATGGCCTTGGCCGAGGCGGCGGAACTCGACGCCTCGCGCGAGGAGATCTCGACGATCGCTCGGGTGGGCTCCGCCTCGGCGGCCCGCGCAGTGACGGGTGCCTTCTCGCAACTGCACACCGGCATGAACGACGAGGACTGTCGCTCCCGGCGCATCCCCTCCAATCTCCACGAGGACCTGAAGATCATCGTCGGACTCGTCCCCTACCACAAGGAGACCGAGGACGCCCACGACGAGGCCGAAGACAGTCACATGTTCCAGGCTCGCAACGCCCACATCCACGAACAGATCGCGAAGATGCGCGACTCGCTGCGCAACGACGACTTCGACTCGGCGTTCGAACTCGCCGAACACGACTCGCTGTCGCTCGCGGCGACGACCATGACCGGCCCCGAAGGGTGGGTCTACTGGCAGCCCGCGACGCTCGCCATCTTCAACCGCGTGCGCGAACTCCGGGAAGAGGAGGACATCCCCGTCTACTTCTCGACCGACACCGGCGCGAGCGTCTACGTCAACACGACCGAGGAACACGCCGAGTACGTCGAGGAGGAGATCAGCGACACCGGCGTCTCGACGACCATCTGGGACGTCGGCGGCCCCGCACGCCTGCTCGAGGACGAGGACGACCACCTCTTCTGAGAACCTACCTCCGAAGGCGTATCGAGACCATTACGATCATTGACGTTCGCTGTTCCACCGTCAATGTCCCCCCAACACGCGACGATACTGTCGATCGGCCCACTCTACCGCGTCCGCAGTGTCGTTAACGAGAATCCCGGCAATTCCGCGATCGGTAAAGACTGAAACAGCCGCGCGTTCGTCATCACAGATCCAAATGTCGAACGAAAACGGAATCAGCGCATGGTGGACATGTACGTCCTTATCTTCACGTAACGTGGTTGTGATCGACGGATACGCTGACTGGAATTCTTCGTATACGGTTTCCGGAACGACGATATCGAAGGTTGCGCTGTCACCGGTTGTCGACTGTTGATAGAGCCGTTCGACGTGTCCAGCAATCAGTTTCGGTGCTACAGCACGCACGTGAGTGGCCGCTCCAACGCACTCGACTAATGTCGACAGGACGGAATCAGGTATTTCGGGCTGGCTCCGGTGGACGTTCGCTCCGTCGACGAATACAAGACTTAGCTCAGTTCCAGAATCCAACTCGTCGAGGACTGGCGAGAGTTCAGTGAGACTGGCGAGTCGCCCCCGGTATTCTTGATGTGCACGGTAGGCCAACCTACCGGAGTACGTCGGTTGCCAGCGCCCATCACGGTATTCGACGAGTCCATCGGATTCCAATTCCCGGACGATATCGTCGAGCGTTGACCGGGGTATCTCGAGCGCGTCGACTAATTCACGCTTCGTCCGGGCCTGCTCTACGAGCGCTTGAAGGCACCGGTACCGCTTCTGAAGGGTTTCGGAGAGACGATCGGCTGCTGCAAGCATTACTCACATCTACTGGATCAGAATCAATAACGTCTAGCTATATATAATTGCCAATAGAAATTTATCAGCCAGAATGGGTCCCCATGTGAGAACCTCTCTAAGGACCCCGTTCGTATCGGGATCGTCTCGATCGGCCTTTCAAAAGATGCCGAGTTCGTAGTAGGGGGTGGTCAAGTTTCGTCATTATTCCTCTTCCCCGTCGTTCCATAATATATCCGTAAAATAGTAATTGAATAGTATGAATTACCAGTAGGCCAATATTCGTACTGTGGTTCGTAATGTCAGACCACAAATTTAGTGGCACACGGCGCAGCATCCTCCAGTCTATCGCTGGACTGAGCGTGCTGTCGATCGGGGCCACTGGCACTGGAACGGCTGCGATAGATCCCAGCGAACTCAACCGGGACACTGTTCAGTTCGTTGAGGTCACTGAAGAGTACGATGTGCCGGCCGACGTCCCCAGAGCAGCACGGAACGGAACCGCTGGATACGCGGTGGATCGAGAACGGAACATCGTCACCCTGACCAACGCCTCGATGGCGTCGTTCACGCCAGATACCGTCGCTACCACCGCTGACGGAAGCTATTACGCGACCGATACGCGGATCTCGGTTACGGGACGCAACCGCGGACTTCCGGTCGATACGAACTACCGCGATCTCGGAGCGACGCACGCGATTTTCGACGAAAAACAGCCGGAGAGACCGGTACAGGTTCAGGCAGACGGCGATCGGATCCGAGTCGCCAGCGATGATCTCGATTTCGACGTTCCGGTCGGGACGGAAGCGGCTGAGACGGAAACCGTTGGATCGCTCGAACGAACGGTTCGGGTTCGTAATCACGGAACGATGACGGTCTTTGGACACGACGACTATCTGATCTTCCCGGTCGGATCGAACGACTTCTACGCGCGTGCTCGCGTCGATTCGATCCGTGCCCTCGCACAGGAGCACGTCTCGGACATCGAGGATGTCGATCTCATCACGGTCCCGAAGTCGCTTGCCGTTACCAAAGGAGGGGGTGAGTAAAATGGAGCGAGCAGTCGATACGACGACGGTCGATGGGGTGGTCGAATCACGGACGATCTGGCCGAGAGAAGACGTCACAAGCGAGCAAGCGATGCGTCTCCGTTCGAGTTCCGTCGGCGTACAGCTCGTCGGAACGGAGCCGTTCTGGGACAACCAAGAGTGGAGTCGAATGAGCGACATCCAAGACTGGGTCTCGGATGCGTAGAGCTCACACATCGAGGATGGGAGCGGCGATTACGAGGCCTGGTTTACGGCCCAGGGTCCCGCCGGTGTGACGGTTCCCGCGTCCGAGCTCCCCGACGAAAACGACCTCTCCGAGAGATTATACGATAGCGACGATTACCTCAAAGACAACGAAGACGGACTATACGACGGTGCCGACTCGATCGTTGTCGTCGATTACTACGGCGACGACAACAACACCTACGGTTGGGGGTACATCGGCACTGCCGGAAACAACGACAATATCTGTGGGTTGGTAGATGTTCACCACGAAGACAACAACAATCTCCCATCGGAACTGTCGCGTGTCGAATCGGACGGGGTAGCGTTCCACGAACTCCTTCACGTCTACGATTCGGAGCATTCGGACGACGTCAGTACGTACGATACGCCGTCCTGGCAGTCCGACGAGATCAGCCTGATGTACAGCTGGGACGGCGTCGATTGCAACGATCAGGGCGATACGGAAGTGATCGAAAACAGGGTAAGTAGTTGTACAAAGAGTAGCGTTCGTTCCTACATCGATAGCAACTTCTGAGACCGACTATTACCCGTCGGTTTTTTAAGCACGCTCGTCCGTCTCTGATTCCTCACCTGCTTCGAGTCGAACGAGTGCGATGCAAGCGATTCTGTCGCTTTCCCGTTCGGGATCGGGAACAGTTAGTTCCATCGCGTACAGTCCCGGATCGAGATCGGGTTCCTCACGAACCGCAGTGACTGCGTCGACGAGCGACCAGGTATGTGTCTCGCCGGCCGAGACGGTCAGGGTTCCGTTACCGGCCCGATCTTGTTGTAGTTCGCGCCACCCCGATCCCGAGTCGGAGCGGAGCTGCCAACTGTACGGATTGAACGTGAGTTCGCTGTCGGAGCGGTTGTGAAGCGTCAGCGTTACCTCGCTTTCGGGCGTTCCGTCGACTACGGTACTGCGTCTCGGACTCGGCTCGAGAAATACCGTTGCCGAGTCCGGATCGACGGTATGTGAGCAGACGACTCGGTCGTGGTCGGTTTCGTACGGTGGACACGACTGTGCGTCGATATCGGGAATTGCCGATTCAGTGTCGTCCATGGACGCTGTTGACTCCGTGTCACTCGGATCGTCGGCGGTGTTGTTTTCACCGAGACAGCCAGCGAGGCCGAGGAGGGCTCCGAAACTGGCGCGTTCGAGGACGCGACGGCGATGCATATCAAAGACTACACCAGCCATTTGTAAATACGCTATGCTAAGTGAAAGAATCGTTTGAGCAACGTCGTCGAGAGCGACTATCCTTCGAGCGGCCGCCAGGTGCGCGGCGAGTCGTTCAGCCGCTCGTAGCCGTCCTCGGTGACGACCACCAGATCCTCGATCCGGACGCCGAACTCGCCCTCGAGGTAGACGCCCGGTTCGACGCTGAAGACCATCCCTGGCTCGAGTTCACGGTCGTTGCCCGCGGTGATGTAGGGCGGCTCGTGGACGTCCAGGCCGACGCCGTGGCCCGTCCGATGGATGAATTCGTCGCCGTACCCTCGCTCCTCGAGGACGTCGCGGGCGATCCGGTCGATCTCCTCGGCCGGGACGCCGGGCTGGACGGCCTCGATGGCTTCGTCGTGGGCCTCGAGGACGGCGTCGTGGACTTCCTCGAACTCCGCCGGTGGTTCGCCGTCGAAGACGACGGTGCGGGTCTGGTCGCCCGGATAGCCGCCGGCCCGGGTGCCGAAGTCGAGGACGACCGGGTCGCCGGCCCCGATCGTTCGATCGCCGCTGCGGTGGTGGGGCCGCGCCCCGTTCGGCCCGGAGCCGACGACGGTCTCGAAGGAGACCCCTTCGCCGCCCGCGTCGGCGAGTCGCTCCTCGATCTCGGCCGCGAGTTCGTCTTCGGTCATGCCGATCGCCTCGGCCCCGAGCGCGCGGATCTCCTCGCTGACGGTATCGGAGATTTCGGCGGCCTCGCGCAGGGCCTCGAGTTCGACCTCGTCCTTGCGGAGGCGCAGTTCATCGGTGACCTCGCTGGCCAGGCCGAACGAGGCCTCGGGGAACGCCGCGCGGAGGTCCTGGGTGAAAAGCGCCCACATCCGATCGTCGACCAGCAACTGGCCGCCCTCGAGGTCGAGTTCCTCGCCGACCCGTTCGACCAGCGCGACCGGGTCGTCGCCGTCGCTCCACGTGCGGATGTCGGCCACGGGCGAGGCGTCACGGAGCTGGTCGTCGTACATCTCGGGGGCGACGAACAGCGCGCGGTCGGGCGTGACGAACAGGAACAGGTGTCGTTCCATCGGCTCCTCCTCGAACCCCGAGAGGTAGCCCATGTTCGAACTCGGGAAACAGACGAGGGCGTCGATCCCTCGCTCCGAGAGGCGTTCGCGGGCGCGCTCGAGTCGACGCTTGACGACGTCGTCGGACTGATCCGTGGTCATAGCCGACGATTCGGGAGCAGGGGTAAAGTTCCCGCCGATACCGACCGTTTGGCTGCCAGTATATGGGCGTGGACTCCCAACGTGGAGTATGCACGTCGTCGTTCTCGGCGGTGGCTACGCCGGGCTGACCCTGACGCGACTGCTCGAGCGGTCGTTGCCGGCCGAGGCCGAGTTGACGCTAGTCAACGAGACGCCGGACCACCTCGTCCAGCACGAACTCCACCGCGTCATCAGGCGTCCGGAACTCGCCGACGCGATCACCGTCTCGCTCCCCGCCGCCCTCGATCGGGCGAGCGTCCGCGTCGCCCGCGTGGAGGGGATCGAGCGGGACCGACGGGTCGTTTCCCTCTCGAGCGGCCGGCTCGAGTACGACGTCGCGGCGATCTGTCTCGGTGCCCGCACGGCGTACTACGGGCTCGAGGGCGTCCGCGAGCACTCCCTGCCGCTCAAGCGACTGCGACACGCAAACCGGATCCGAAAGCGCGTTCGGGAGGTCTGCCACGGGGACCACGGCGGGGAACCGCCGCGGATCGTCGTCGGCGGGGCCGGTCTCTCGGGGGTTCAGATCGCCGGCGAACTGGCCGAACTCGTCCGCGAAGAGGGGAGTCGGGCGACGATCACGCTCATAGAGCAGCGCGAACGCGTCGCGCCGAACTTCCCGGCGAACTTCCAGCGGGCGGTCCGGGACGCGCTCGAGGACCAGGGCGTCGAGGTTCGCACCGCGACGGCGGTCCAGCGCGCCGACGACGACCGTGTCTTCCTCGAGTCCGACGAGACGCTCCCCTACGACGCCTTCGTCTGGGCCGGCGGGATCGGCGGCCCCGACGCGCTCGAGGGGGAGCGGCCGACGGTCGGGAGCGACCTGCGACTCGACGACCGGACGTTCGTCGTCGGCGACGCGGCCCGGGTGGTCGACGCCGACGAGGAGTTCGTTCCGGCGAGCGCGCAGGCGGCGGTCCGCGAGGCGCGGACGGTCGCGACGAACGTCTCCCGGGTGGTCGATGGACGACTCGATTCCGAATTCGATCCCGAACCCGCCCACCCACCCGACGGAGACCCCGACCTCGAGTCGTTCAGGTTCGAATCGCCCGGTTGGGTCGTCAGCGTCGGCGACGAGGCTGTCGCGACGGTTGGCTCTCGAGTCCTCACGGGCCGATCCGCGAAGGCGCTGAAGGCGAGCATCGGCGTGGGTTACCTCTCCGGGGTCGGCGGCGTCGGTAACGCGGCCGACCTCGCCTCCAAGGAGTTCGTCCCGGAGCGGTTCCGACGGGGAGGGTGAGCGGTCGATCGTCGCGACGACGAAACCGAAGACCCTCGTGGGTACGGTCGCGTCAGGTCCAGCGATCCAGTCCCGTCTGCGTGACGCTTTCCTCGATCCGTTCGAAGCCGCGGGCGACCTCGTCCCGGTCGACGCCCCACTCGTCGCAGACGTACTCGCGGGCCGCCTCGAGGTCCGGGTCGAGCGTCGTCTCGAACTCGTAGTCGTCCGTGACGTTCGGATCGCGGAACAGTTGCCGCACGCGGTCACCGTACTCGACGGTGTCGCCGCGGGCCTCGAGGACGCTCCAGAGGTCGCCGTGCTCGGTGATCTCCTTGATGGCCGTCTTGGGGCCGATGCCCGAGACGCCCTCGTTGAAGTCCGTCCCGATCAGGATGGCGGCGTCGATCAGTTGCTCGAGCGTGAGGTCGTGCTCCTCGAGGGTCGCCTCGAGGTCCATCAGTTCGGGGTCGCCCTTGCTCGTGAGCTGGCGCAGCGTGAGCGGCGCGCCGAACAGCAGGGCGTCGTAGTCCTCGGAGCCGACGTAATCGGCGTCGCCGTGCCGGACCATGTGTGCCGCCTGGGCCTCGCCCTCCGCGGGGGCCTCGACGATCGGCACGTCGAGCAAGCGCAGCAACTCGCGGCTGGTCTCCTGAATGGTCGGCGTCAGCCGCTGGGTTCGGGACTCGAGTTGGGCGATAGCGACCTCGTCACCCTCCTCGCGGGCGGTTTCGAGCTGTTCCTCGTAGGAGCGGCGCTGTTCTCGCCGGGACTCGATTTCGTCTTCCTTCAACTCGGAGGGGCCGCCGTCGAAGACCATCACGGGCGTGACGTCGTTCTCGAAAAACTTCGGTAGACCCTGGACGATCCCGACGAGGTTGGCCACCTCGGTCCCGTCGGCGGTCGTGTAGATGTCGCTGTTGGTCCACTTGACCGTCGTCGTCAGATACCGGTAGAGCCAGTTGTGCGCGTCGACGGCGACCACGCCCTCGATCTCGTCGAAGGGGACCTCCTCGATGACCGCGATGTCCCGAAGTGCAGCGTTTCCCATTACGTATGCGTTGGCGCGACTGGGATTTGAAACGTTGGCTTCCCGGCCGACGGTTCTCGCCCGCGTCGCTCGAGGGCAAAGTATTTACGAGTCAGTTATGACAGTAAAGTTGAATGAATCTGGTCCCCGAACCGGCACCGAGTCGGCGGGCGTTGCTCGCCGGATTCGGATCCCTCCTCGGCACGGGCTGTCTCGGAGCCGACCGTTCCCGCAGCCCCGAGCGGCCGGCGGCCGACCGGGACGAGTGGCGCATGTACGGCCGCGACCCGGGTCGGACACGATACGTTCCGGACGTCGCCGTCAGCGGCGACGAACCCGAAGTCGTCTGGGATCGACAGGTCGGCGCGTCCGGCTGGCGGCCGCCCGTCGTCGCCGACGGCACCGTCTTCTGCCAGTATGCGAACGGGCTCTTCGTCCTCGACCTCGAAACGGGTGCGGGACAGCTCGCGAACACCTACGGCGGGTTCGGGCGGGAAACCGGACCGATGGCCCTTCCACGGACGGAGATTTATCGAGACGGATCGCTGGTCGTCCCCTACGGCGAGGCCATCGCCGGCTACGCGGCCGACCCGGACCGCTTTCCCCAGGAAATCTCGGGGTTCGGCGACGGATTGCTGCGGTGGTGGTCCGACGGGGAGACCGTCGGCACCGACGCCGCGGGGATCGGTTCCCGGTCGCTCGGTCCGGGGTTCACCTCCGTCTCGTTCGCGCCGGTCGCGGTCGCCGGCGATCTCGTCACCGTCCACGCCATCTCCGACACCGTCTCCGCCGTCCGGGCCGACGACGGCAATCCCCGCTGGCGCTACGACCTCGAGGACGCGGCCCCCGACGACTGGGATCACGGCGTCGGCCCGCTCGGTCACGTCGTCGACGAGACGACCGACACGGTCGTCGTCGCGGGACGGCTGTTCACGGCGCCGTACCTGTTCGGGCTCGATCGCGCCACGGGTTCGCTCGAGTGGACCGTCGACGGGCGAACGACCGACGCACGGGCGCGCTCGAGCGACGAACCGAACGGACTGCTCGCACGCGACGGCAGGGTATACGTCGTTTCGATGAGCGAGGACCGGGACCTGCGGCTGCTCGCGGTCGACGCCGCCTCGGGCGAACGCGGCTGGGAGCGAACGCTGTCGCGCTCGAGCCACGTCGGACTCGCCGCCGGAGACGACCGGCTGTACTCCGTCGCGACCGTCTCGCGGGAGGGGACCGACCCGCTCGCGATCACGGCGCTGGACCTCGAAGACGGGCAGGTCCGCTGGGGACGCGTGCTCGAGGATCCGACGCGTGGCCCGCCGCTCGGCGGGGGACAACCGCCGACCGTCGCCGGGAACGCGGTGCTCGTCCCGGGCGAACGCGGACTCCACGCCCTCGAGCGGACGACCGGCGACCACCTGTGGACGTTCACCGAGACCGTCGGAACCTCCGGTGGGGGCGAAACCGAACGGGCCGCGGTGACGCCCGCGGTCGTGGCGGACGATCGTCTCGTCGTCGGAACGACGCTCGCGCTGTACGGACTCGAGGTGGCCTGAAATGGGCGGCTTTCCACCTTCCGACCGGGATGCGAACGAGCCGAGCGATACCGGGACCGGCAACGACTCCAGTCCGGGCTTCGTGGCGCTGCTTCGATCGGCGGCTGGCACGGTTCGCGACCGACCGGCAGCCGTCGTCCCGTTCCTTCTCGCCGGGATCGTCGGCGCAGTCAGCACGCTCGCCAGGATCCAGACGCCCTACCCCGTCGGGATGGCGTCGATCGCCCGCGGCTCGTTCACGATTCCGATTCCACTCGTCCCCCGCCTCGAGCCCGCGATCGAACTTTCGCCGACGCTGCTGTACGGCCTGGAACTCGAGTACGCCGCCGGATTCGTCGGCTGGCAGGCGGCGATCGCCGTCGTCACGACCGTTGCCTTCGGTATCGGCCTCCGGACGGCGGCGAGCGTGCGGGGCCATCGTCCGCCGGCGGCCCGTCTCGGCTGGCTCGCGGCGTACGTCCTCGCGGTCCAGGCGCTCCCCTTCGCTCTCGCGGTCGCCGTCGGGCGCTGGAACGGGTACGGGTACGGGTACGGGTACGGGTCCGGGTTCGGACTCGGCACGGGGCTGCCTGTCGTCGCCGCGGTAGTCGTCGGGAGCGTGTTGCTGGTCGCACCCGCGTCGATCGTCCTCGGCGGAAATCGTCCCGTCCGGGCGGTCCACGAGAGTCTCGCCATCGCGGCCGCTCGGCCGCTCTCGAGCGTGGCGCTTGTCCTCTGTCTCGGCGTCCTCGCCGCGGCCCCCGTATCGGCTGCGACCGCCGTTTCCCGCTCCGCGCTCGCGCTCGGCCTCGGAACCGTCGCGAGCGTGACTCTCGCCGGAACGGCACAGGCGGCCGTCGTCGCCGAATTCTACGAGGAGCGAGGCTAGCGGTTCGACGGCGCGTTCGGCACCCTACGACTCCGTTCGATCAGCTTCCGGCGGCTCGCCGTCTACTCGATCCGCGAGGAACCCCTCCTCCTCGACCGAGAGGTCGCGGTCGCGAAACTCCTCGAGTCCCGCCCGATAGCGTTCGACGGGGTCCGCCCCACCGTCGCCCGTCGGCCGCGGATACTCGAGCACCAGTTCGGCGATCCCGGTCGTCTCCCCGGTGTAGCCGAACCCGGCGCGGTACAGCGCCTCGTAGGCGAAGGGGTTGTTGACCGCGATCCGGAGCCGCTCGTAGCCGCGCTCGAGGGCGCGATCCCGGACGAGCCGACAGAGCCGCGGTCCGATCCCCTCCCCGCGGCGGTCGAGCGCGACCGTGACGTAGCGCAGCCACAGCGTGTCCTCGTCGGTTCGATCCTCGTTGAACGCGACGGCGGCGACGATGTCCGCTGGTTCAGTTCCCCGGTCGGCCCCGTCGGTCTCGCGGGCGATTGCCTTCCCCGTGTTCGACATGACGAACTTGCCGGCGTAGCTGAACCGCTCGTGATCGAGTCGGAGCGTGGGTCCGTCCGGCGGCCAGCCGAGTATCTCGTACTCCAGGTCCACGGCGGGCGTACGACCGCCGGCAACTAAGTCCCTCGTTCCCGTCTCCCGTTCCCGTCTCTCGGCCCCCATTCCCCGTCCCCGCTCATCGCAGAGACTCCACTCACGGCTCGAGAGCAGCCGAGCGGATTTTTGTCGGTCGGCGTGGAACCCTCGAGCGATGTCCGACGACGAACACGATCCCCAGAACGAGACGGAGATCGAAGACGACGAGGAGAGCGAATCGGAAGAGGAAGTAGAGGAAGAGGCCGAGAAAGAGGAAGAACTCGAGGAGGAGGAAGCCGAAGAAGAACTCGAGGAAGAGGAAGCCGAGGAAGAGGAAGACGAAGACGACCTCCTCGAGACGGAACTCGAGGTCCCGCTCCGGGAAGTACCGGATAGCCTCCGCGAACTCGCGGACGCCCTCGAGGAGGCCGCCGAAGGCGGCGACGGTGACGACCGAGAGGGAGGCGAACTGACGCTCGAGGCCGAAGGCGCCTCCGTGACGGTTCCGACGCCGGCGGGCGACGAAATCGTAGAGTACGAGATCGAACTCGAGCGCGAACGCGAAGACGAGGGCGACGAGTTCGAACTCGAGGTCGAACTCGAGTGGACGGTTCCCGGCGAGGAGTCGTCTGTCGATATGGAGGAGGACGCCGAAGACGACGAGGATTCCTGAGGACCCGCGATCAGAACCGGTTGCGCCACCGCGTCGTCCGCAACACTTCGTCTTTCATCGCCGAGCAGTGTTCCTTCGCTCGTTCCTCCTCGAACTCGTCGGTCATATCGTCGACACAGGACTCCCAGGAGCCGCCGATCGACGACCAGTACTCGAGGACGCTGTCGCGGTCCCACCCCTCCGGTAGCCCGTCCAGTGCGTCGACGTCCTCGTCGACGACGTCAGTCAGCGCCTCGCCGTCCGTCGCGTCGGTCGCCTCCTCATCCTCGAGATCGGTCTTCTCGAGCGCCGATGCCCGGTAGACCGCGGAGCCGACGGTCTCGAGGCCGACGACGTAGGCCGGCCGGTCGTCGCTGGCGTCGACTGCGGTGTACTCGTCATCCCCACCCTCGTCCCCGTCGCTCCCACCCTGTGGAAACTCGAAGTCGTCGGTCAGGACGGCAGCCACGACGCCACTCCCGTCGGGCGTGGCCACCTGGTCGCCTTCCTCGTACCGGGTATCGCTCATAGGGGGACGTTCGGCCGGAACCGGCGTAGGGACAGTGCACGGATTCGCAAGGGATCGGCAATCAGCGTTAACTGGATACGGTCGCGAGTGGGGAACGGTGCTCGGAAGCGTCGATACGATGCGGACCGCCCTCGAGGCGGTCACATCGACGGAAGGTCGGATGGCAGTCAGCGTGGGCATGGTTCTGGTCGCGGCACTCGTGGGCTTCGTCCTCGCGCCGATCGCCGTCCGACGAGCCGTGGCGCTCGTCGGCCGTACCCTCCGGGAGAGCGAGGCCGGAACCCTGCTCGAGACCGTCGACGACCTGCTCGAGGTGCCGTTCCCGATGCGGGCGGTGGTCCGGACCCTGCAGGCGGCGGTGCTCGCCGCAACCGGCCTCGGGTTGCTCGTCGTCTGGGGATACGCCTCGCTGGCGGCGCTTGCCGTCTCCGGGTTCGCCGAAGTGCTCCCGTACTTCCTCAAAGTGCTTCTGACGGTCGGGCTCTTGACCGGCGCCGTCGTCGGGACGCGATACCTCGAGCAGCGCCTCGAGGACTGGCTCGCGGACGCGAACTACGTGACGGCCCACCAGGAGGGCGTCGTCTTCCGGGTGTTGCAGGTGACGATCTTCATCGCGGTCGGCCTCGCGACGCTCTCGCTGTGGCGGGTCGATCTCGGCGGCCTGCTCGTCGGGGCCGGGTTCCTCGGGATCGTACTCGGCATGGCCGCCAGGCAGACGCTCGGCTCGCTGATCGCCGGCTTCGTACTGATGTTCTCCCGGCCGTTCGAGATCGGCGACTGGGTCCGGGTCGACGACCACGAGGGGATGGTGATCGACATCACGATCATCAACACGCGACTGCGGAGTTTCGACGGCGAGATCGTCGTCCTGCCGAACGATCGCGTCTCCTCGAGCACGGTCATCAACCGGAGCAAACGCAACCGCCTGCGACTGCGCCTCGAGGTCGGCGTCGACTACGAGACCGATCTGGAGCGCGCCGAGGACGTCGCGATCGAGGCGATGGACGCGGTCGACGACGTCGCCCCGGCCCCGAAGCCGCAGGTGATCCCGACCGAGTTCGGCGACTCGGCGATCACCCTCGAGTGTCGGTTCTGGATCGACCAGCCCAACGCCCACAAGAAGTGGACGACGATCCGGTCGGTCGTCCACGAACTCAAGTCGGCCTACGACCGCGAGGGGATCGGGATTCCCTACCCCCAGCGGCAACTCAGCGCCCGCGGGGACGGGGTTCGCGTCCTCGAGGATCTCGAGGATGGGACTTCCGGGGGAGCAGGCCGTGCGGACGCCGAGAACGGCGGGAACGGCGACGAGTTCGCGTACTCCGAACCGGAGTGATAGGGTTGGATGATCCCGACGTCGTCGCTGTTCGGTCGAGTACGGGAGACGTGCGCGGACCGGGATTTGAACCACGCCCGAGAACCCGCTCACTTCGTTCGCAGAACCTCGGTCTGATTCGAATCCCTCGTACGATCGCTGTCGCTCACGAGTTTGTTCGCGACAGCAATGCGCGGACCGGGATTTGAACCCGGGCCATGAGCTTGGAAGGCTCAGGTCCTACCACTAGACCATCCGCGCGCACCCTCTCGTTTTCGCTCCGTGTTTAAGGGTCTTCCTTTTTCGTCCGGCCGTCCTCTATCGATCTCGAGTCGAGAATCGGCCGGAAACCGCCGTCGTCTCGGTTCCGGAACCGGGTGGATCGGTGCGTGGGCCGTCGAAGCGGCCTCGGTGGTGGGGAATGTGGGGATGTCGGCTGTGGTGGTCGTGAGGGGGACGTCGGTGGTGGCTCGGTGATCGGGAAGCACACCCGGTCGGGAACCGACACGCGGCGGGAAACGGACTCCGGGGAATCGGCAACGGAGTCCACCCGTAGGCGGGAGTGTGGGGGAGCGAACGGGTGGATCGAGGATCGATCATCGACCCGCCGCTCGAGCGCGTTACCGCTCGAGGACGACGCCGCCGCTGCCGACCGCGAGGTCGACGCTGCCGCGGTCGACGGCCTGCAGGTTCTCGCCGACCGGGGTCGCGTTCTGGGTCCACTCGCCGTCCTGCTGCTCGAAGATCACGCCGCCGCCGCCGACGGCGTAGCCGTCGCGGCCCTCGGTCTCGACGTCGAAGAGGTCGGCGTCCCCGAGGCTCTCGGGGACCCACTGGCTCCCGTCGTACTCGAAGATCGAGGCGTTACCGCCGCTGACGGTGACGTCGTCCGAAGCATCGCTGTCGAGGCCGTAGAACGTCACGTCGGCGTCCTCGATGCCGATCGGGTTCCAGGTGACGCCGTCGTCGGTGGCGAAGACCTTGCCGTTCGTGTCGATGGCGTGGCCCGCACGGTCGTCGTGGAACTCGATGGCGGGAAGGCCGGAGCCGCTGCCGGGGACCTCGTACTCCCAGGTCCCTTCCTCGCCGTTCTCGAAGCTGTAGTGGATCGACCCGGAGTCGTCGGCGACGTAGACGTCCGCGTCGCCGGCGGGACCGGTGACCGCGACGTCGTTGAAGTTCGCGGTGAAGTCGTTGGGCGCGGAGCGGTCGACGAGGTTGCCGGTGATCACGTCGTACTCGCCGATCGCGCCGCTCGCGCCGACGATCCAGAGCCGCTCGCCGTCGTCGGTGACGTCCGCGCCGAAGAGGTCGTTGCCGTTGCCGGTGGGGCCGCCCTGGAGGACGACTTCCCAGCCCGCGTCGGTGCGCTCGATCACGAGGCCGCCGTCCGCGACCGCATGTGCGTTCGTCGCCGTGTGAGTGACGTCGTGGAGGGTACTGTCGATGGGGGTCTCGGCGACGGTCCAGAGCGTCTCCTCGTCCTCGGCGTCGGCGGAAACCGTCGCGGGGACGGTAACTGCGGCAAGCGATGCGCCTGCGAGCTTCATCATCGAACGTCGGGTGGTACGCGTCATGGCGCATTCGGGCCTGGGGGTGTGGAGATCATAAAAGCCGGAAGCGGTTAACGAGGATTCCGGACCCTTGCAGACGTTTTACTTCATTTAATTCCGTTATCCAAAGAACAATATTTTATCGTTCGGCCCTGACTGACGGAAAATCACTGAATATGCTCGCGGCTGATAATTCCGCTACGCGTGAGATTACATTACCGGTCTCGTCGTGCAGAACCGTCGGCCCCGGCGACCGTCGCGTAACAGTTGCCGCTCGAGAGTTCCCAGTCGACGACCTCGAGGTCGCTGCGCTCGAGTTGCCGTTCGAACTCCTCGGGGGCGTAGATGTGGTAGAACCGGTCGACCGTCTCGCCGCCGGGCAGGGTCCACTCGACGGTCGTGTCGAACCCCTCGCCGGTCCCGTCGGCATCGAACCGGTCGTGGGCCGTCGACCACGCGCTGACGAGCGCACGCCCGTTCGGCGAGAGGACGCGCGCGAGTTCGTCGAGGCTCTCGCGGCGCACGGACGCGGTCGGGAGGTGGTGCAGCGTCGCGACGTAGACAGCGAGTTCGACGGCGTCGGCAGCAAGCGGGAGCGTGGACGCGTCCCCCTGGCAGAGTTCGACGTCGAACCCTCGCTCGCCCGCTCGCTCACGGCCGGTCTCGAGCAGGCAGCGACTGGCGTCGACGCCGACGACGGTCTCGAGGTCCGGAACGCCGGCCAGCAGTTCGGCGTGACGGCAGTTGCCACAGCCGAGGTCGAGGCCGACTCCAGGGGCCTCGAGACCCCCGTGGTCGTCGACGAACGCCTCGACTTCGGGCCAGGGGTACTCCCGGGTGGAGGCAAAATGCGAGGCGATCCGGTCGTAGGTGTCACGGACCGCGGCCCGATCCTGCTCCCCCGGTTCCGTCGATTTCGACCCGGCTTCCGGTTCGGCACCCGTTCCGTCCGGCTGATCGTCGGCCATCGTCGGCCGTTCGTCGTGCGCGTAAAAAGGGTTCGCGGTACGGCGACGACGGGACCTATCCGAGGAACGTAAACAGCACGACCGTCAGCGCGATCATGACCGCAGCGTGTTTCGCGCCGGCCCGGACGTCGCCGGTGCTCAGTTGGCCGGCGATCAACCCGGACAGCAGCCCTTGGACGAGGGTCGCGTGGTAGAAGAGGGTGCTGTAGGTCGTCGCTGCGTCATCGGAGAGGCCGCCGAGGCCGTCGACCTCCGGGCCGCCGCTCGCCGCATCGACGCCCTCGGTCGGCAGGTTCGGCAGCAGGTAACCCGCGAGCACGGCGATGATAAAGAGGAAGACGAAAAACGAGACGTAGACGACGATCGTGTACTCCATCATCGCCTGCTTTCGCTCCCGCTTGAGCCGACGGTCGGCCGCGGCCTGGCGAGCGGCGATCCGAAGCACCGTCGAGAGGTTGCCGCTCGCGTTCATCGCCTCCGTCAGCAGCGTTACGACCCGCGAGGTTGCCCGGGTTCGAACGCGGGTCTCGAACCGCCGGAGAGCGGTCTGGAGATCCGACCCCCACTGGACGTCGGCCCAGACGCGATCCAGTTCGGTCCCCAGCGGCCCGAGATCGGACTCTCGGACCTTGTCGAACGCGGAGACGACGGACATCCCTGCCTCGTTGACGCTCGCGAGTCGATCGAGCAGGTCCGGGACGGCGGCCTCGATCGCGTTGATCCGCCGGCGGTGGAGTTCGTAACAGATCGCGAAGACTGTCAATACTCCGAACGCACCGACCGCGATCGTGTCGTCGACGACCGTCGGATCGAAGCCGGCCCCGGTAAACGCCGCGGGAAGTTTCCGGAGCACCGCGGCGAGTGCAACCGGTGCGGACACCGCAACCGCCAGGTTCGGTCGCTCGAGCAGGGTTTCGACCGGCCGTCCGAGTTGCTGCCGGACTCGGTCTACATGGCGGTAGTAGCGGACGCGCTCGACGTTCGCGGAGACGGTGTCCGTCTTCCCATCGACGTCCCCGACCGTCGAACCGCCGTCGGTCCGTCCACCTGTGGGCCGTCTCGAGTCCGTGCCGGCGGCCGGGCGGGAAGCGACGTCGTGATCGTCCGCATTCGATCCCGAACCCGAACTCGAACCCGAACCCGGCACCACCGACTCGGTCACCATGCTCAGGTAGACGATGAACCCGAAGTTAGCGAACGGCAGGATCAGGTAGATCAGCGCCCGGAGCGGGGTGATCGTGTTGCCGACGGCGATTCCGATGACGACGAGGATCGTAATGAGAAAGAGCGGACCGGCGACGAGAACCGTCACGTAGGCCTCGGCGAGCGTCCCGAGCAGTTCGATGGTCGACTCCTGCTGTGACTCGGACTCCTCCTGGTAGTCGTGGTACTGGCGCTCGAGGAACGACGAGAGGCTGTGTCCGCTCTGGAGGACGCTGACGAGGTTCTCGGTGAACTCCTGAAACTGTGGGCTGGGGGTGCGCCGCCCCATCTCCTGGAGGGCACTGACGAGGTCCATCCCGAAGGTGTCCATGTTCCGGACCGCGACTTCGAACTCGGCGGCGGCCTCACCGTACGTGTCCTCCTGGGCGGCGACGATCCGGACCACCTTCGGGAACTCCATGCCGCTCTTCGAGAGGGCGTAGACGAACGCGACCGTCGAGGGCAACGCGGTCTCGATCCGCCTGGCCCGTTCGTCGGCGACGTACCCGGGATACCACCAGCGCAGCCAGTAGGTCGCGGTACCCGAAAGCGTCCCGACCGTCAGCGAGGAGACGAGCACGAGGACGAACAGTTCGCCCGCCGATAGCGTCGGGACACCCCCCAGATTCGCCAGGAACTCGAGGGCGCCCGGCAGCGCCTCGCGCATCATTTCGGGGTCGATCGCGAGCAGTCGAAGCAGTCCCCAGATGGCGTAGATACCGAAGATCGCCCCGACGAGCGCGAGGGTCGCCGCGTACAGCACCGTCTTCGAGCCGTACTCCCGGTAGGTGACCGGGAACTGCGCGGCCCGCAGCGCCGACTGTCTGTCTGGGTGTTCGCTGCGGAACTCGTCGACGTAGTCCCCGAACAGCCGGATCGAGGTCCGGGTAACGAGACGATCGAATCCGCTGTGGACCGTCCCGACGGCGAGGACTGCACACAGGAGCAAGGCGAAAGCCAGCGGAACGGCGTTCGCAAGCGCGGGGCTCATCGTCGTCGGCCGTCCCCGCGGTCGGCGGCGTCGGCGTCCGTGTCGGCGGTGCCGCCGTCGGTTTCCGTTTCGGTTTCGTTCCCGGTAGCGCTCCCGTCACGGCTCGAGGTGATGTCGTCGACCGTCATGCGGTGGTTTTCCGGGTTATTCTCGTCCTCGTCCCCGTCCTCGTCCTCGGCGGCGGCGTCGGCGTCGCCTTCGATCGTCTCGAGGACGCGCTCGCTGTCCGCGTAGTACTCGTTGACCAGTGCGGTAAACCGCCGGTAGTCGGTGATCCCGTTGTCCCACAGGTACTCGAGGAACCGTTCGCGGTTTCGCAGTTCCGTCAGCAACTCGCTCTGGGACCAGCCCCGTTCGTCCCGGATCTCGGTCAGGACGTGGCTGCCGCTCGACCGGAAGGTGTCGGTCTCGCCGTCCCAGGTGTAGGCCGTCGAGTAGTCGAGTTCGCCGGTCCGCTGGTCGATACCTTCGATCTCGGCGATTACCTTGTTGCGCCGGACGCGGCCGTCGTCGAGCCTGGTGAGCGTCTGGACCGAGAGGATATCGAGGCTCTGGACCATCGGCCGCGGGACGTTGATCGGCTCGTTCTCGAGGCGGTTGATCACCGTCTGGACCGAGTCGGCGTGCATCGTCGAGTAGGTGGTGTGGCCGGTGTTCATCGCCTGGAAGAGGGTGATCGCCTCCTCGCCACGGACCTCGCCGACGACGATGTACTCGGGGCGATGGCGCAACGCCGACCGCAGCAGGTCGTACATCGTGACGTCTTTCCCCTCGTGGAGGCGCTCGCGGGTGACCGAGGAGAGCCAGTTGTCGTGGTACAACTGGAGTTCGCGGGTGTCCTCGATCGTCAGCACCTTCGAACGGGGCGGAATAAACATCGAGATGGCGTTCATACTCGTCGTTTTCCCCGAGGCCGTCCCGCCCGCGAAGATCAGGCTCTTGTTGTGCTCGATCGCCAGCCAGAGGTAGGCCATCTGCTCGACGCTGAAGGTTCCGTACTCGAGGAGGTCGATCGGCGTGAACGGCTCGTCCGCGTATTTTCGGATGGTAAACGCCGACCCCCGTGGGGTGACTTCCTCGCCCAGTGCGAGTTCCGCGCGCGAGCCGTCCGGAAGCGTGGTCTCGACCATGGGGTCGCCGATCGAGATGTGCCGGCCGGAATGCTGGGCGAGCCGGACGACGAACCGGTCGAGCGCCTCCTTCTCGAAGTCGACGTTCGTCGCGACGTCGGTGTACTCCTCGTGGTAGACGAAGATCGGCAGGTCGTAGCCGTCACAGGAGACGTCCTCGACGCGGGGGTCGTGCATGATCGGATCGAGTCGGCCGTACCCCCGGAAGTCGCGGTGGATGTAGTAGAACAGGCGGTAGAACGTCGCGACGTCGACCTCGGCCCCGTACCGTTCCAGGTACTCTCGGATCGTCTCCTGAAGGATCGACTCGACGTCGTCGCCGTCGGCCTCCCGATACAACAGCGGATCCCGGACGTCGTCCTGGAGCGTCTCGATCAGGACCCGTTCCTCCGCGGTCAGGGTCGGCTCGACGGTCCGGTACCGGTGCTGGTTGCGTTCCGAGTCGTAGCCGATCGTAACGAAGGAAAACGGCGCGTTAACCCAGTAGCGATCGACCTCCTCGATTCCTTCTTCCCCGTCGAACGAGACCAGCGAGCCGTGGACGCTCGGGTCGTAGTCGACGACCTCGATGCTCGAGCCGCGGATCGTCTCGAGGACGCGCCGGATCGTCCGACGAGCAGTCCCGAACAGCGAGTCCGCCTCGTTCTCGCCCGCGGCGGTCTCTGCGGTGTCGGCCTCGAGGGTTGCGCCATCGGCGTCGGGCCAGACCCCCTCGCTGGCTTCCCGACCGTCGGTGTCGGCGGCGTCGTTCGTGGCGGTGCCGTCCGCGCGGGCTTCGGTGTCACTCCCGACACCCGCTTCGGGTCGGTCGCCCCCCGCTCCCCCGTCCGGTTCGCGCTGGTCAGTCATCGTAGCTGCCGCTCGTATCAGCGAGTATCTCGAGCGGACGGTCTTAAAACAGGCGGCCACGCGCCGACGGGCGAGTCCGTCGGTGCTCCGTCTCTGCGTGCAGGCGGTTCGTTTCGGCGATCCGTCGTGCGTTACGTTCATACGCCGGGAGTACTAACTATGAACCACGGAATGAGGCGCGAGCACTTCACGCTAGACGTCGATAACGTCGACTGGGTCGACACCGACGACGAGCCCCGCAAACCCTCGGTATCGATCGACTTTACCGGCCCGGCGACGATGCTCCGCGAGCGCCTTACGGGGACCGACGGCGACGTCCTCGAGGCCGGGGAGACGGACGTCGCCCTGCGGCTCCAGGACCCGCTCGGCGACGACGCCCGCGGCGTCGTGAGCGTGACGAACCGGATCACTGGCGAATTCATCCTCGAACTCAACGAAGCGGCCGACGACGTCCTGAAGTTCATCCGCGCGGCCCGCGGCTATGGCGAAGCCGCCAACGACGACGACGGGCGGTACGAGGTCGAGATCACTCTCGACGGGGACCCCTACGTCACCTACGACAAACGGACGTTTCTCGTCTACGACGACGAGGGTAGCCTGCTCCGCCAACACAGCCTGATCCCCAGCGGCGTCGAACTCTGATACGGATCGCTGTACCACTGCCCCGGCACAACCGCGACCCGGGCGGCGGTTGTGCCGGAACCGACGGACAGTAACCCGTCTGCCCCTTCCTTCGTGTTCCCAGGAGGCTGGAACGGACCGGCAACTATAAGTATTTTAGGCGTCCCTAAACCTATGTACGCCGGCAGACGCCGGAGTCGACCATGGCGAACGGGCAACTACTGACGACGGCCGCCGACGAATCGACGGCGACCCCAGAAGCGACGGGAGACGTCGTGCTGGAACTCGAGGACGTCGCCAAGCAGTACGGGGCCGAAGAGGTTATTTCGGAGCTGTCGCTGTCCGTCCACGATGGCGAAATTCTCACCCTCCTCGGTCCGTCAGGCTGCGGGAAAACGACCACGCTGCGGCTGATCGCCGGCCTCGAGAAACCGAACGCCGGCCGGATCACCCTCCGGCAGGACTCGGTCGCCGGCAACGGCCGGTTCGTCCCGCCGGAGGATCGGGGCGTCGGCGTCGTCTTCCAGGAGTTCGCGTTGTTCCCCCATCTCACCGCCCGCGAGAACATCGCTTTCGGCCTGCAAGACTGGAGCGAGGAGGAACGGGACGCCCGCGTGGCCGAACTGCTCGAACTGGTCGGGCTCTCGGAACACGGCGAGGACTACCCCGACGAACTCTCGGGCGGCCAGCAACAGCGGATCGCGCTGGCCCGTTCGCTGGCACCCGAACCGGAGATGCTCTTGCTCGACGAGCCGTTCTCGAACTTGGACGTCGACCTCCGGGTCGAGATGCGCGAGGAGGTCCGCCGGATCATCAAGGAAACCGGCGTCACCGCCGTCTCGGTCACCCACGACCAGGAGGAAGCCCTCTCCATTTCGGACCGCGTTGCGGTGATGAACGACGGAAACATCGAACAGATAGATACCCCCGAGCGCGTCTTTCAGCAGCCGAAGTCGCGGTTCGTCGCGGGCTTTCTGGGACACGCGAGTTTCCTCTCCGGCGAGGTCCAGGGCGACCACGTCCGAACGGCGATCGGTCGCGTGCTCCGGGACGACGTCAACGGCCTCGCCCACCAGTACGACGGCAGCCGGATCGACCTGCTCGTCCGCCCCGACGACGTGACCGCGTTCCCGGCCGACGACGGCGAGACGAACGGGCGCGTCGTCTACCGCCGGTATCTCGGCCCGACGGTGCTGTACCGCGTCGAACTCGACTCCGGGGAAACGATCGAGTGTATGCACAACCACTCCGACCGGATCGACCTCGACGAGCGCGTCACCGTTCGCGTGACCGCCGACCACGAACTCGCGTGGTTCCCGGCCGGCCAGCGAAACCGAGACGTGACCGTCGCGGACGACTGATCGGTCCCTTTCGACCGCGCTGCCGTTCCACGCTTCGAGTCCCCTCGCTCGGGACCGTCGCCATTCCCATCCCACCGCTCGTTTCTCGCCGTTGCGCGCTTCTCGAGTCCTCGAGTCGCTCATGATGGCCGTCGTGATCGACGCCGAATCGCCCTCCGGCGGCGGGCACGAACCGCTGTCGTCGGGTCGTCGCTGGCGAACGCTCGAAATCGCCGTCAGCCCCCAAGGGACCCGTCCACGCCGGTTTTGCGACTGATGGCCACACAATCCTTAAGCCCCGACCGTCCGTAACCGTGGACATGCACAAGGACGAACTTCTCGAGCTTCACGAAGAACTCGTCGTCATCATGGAGTACTTCTCCCAGCGGGAGGACGTCGACGAGGAACTGTTCGACCCGTACCACCAGCTCGACGTCGACCCCTCACACGTCCACAAATCGAAGAGCGAACACAAACACGCCGTGTTCGTCCTCGGTAACGCCCTCGCGAAAGGAATGAGCGAAGACGAGTTCTCGAGTGCCGGCCGGATCGGCAAGCGGATGAAGGAGCTGGCCGAGGACGCCGAGTCGAAGATCTAGGCGAAACGTATTTGGTGGGGTTACCGCTTGTTAAATTATGGACCCACGCACGCAAGAACGCGTCGAGCAGTGGGATTCTCGCCCGTTCAGCGGCGGTTACGATGGCCTCTCCGATCTCGCCGCCGACGACTTCTCGGGGGCGGTTACCGCGGCGGGCACCTGGCTCTTTCTGCTCAACGGCCGTATCGTCGGCGTGTTCGACGGCGACATCGAGGACTTCCGGAACGCGTCCGGCACGCTCTATCAAGCACCGCATCCATCGCTGCCGCTGCTGTGTACGATGGAAGAACGCGGCGGCGACACGCGAGCCAAGTACTACACCAACGACACGCCCCTGAAAGAGGTCGACAGCACCCTCCAGGACGGGTCGTTCACCGGGTACATCGAACTGAGCGAGAACGTCCTCAGCGGCGACTACTACGCGGTTTACTACGGCGGCCGCCGGATGGCCGCCGCCTACATCGGCAACGCCGAACGGCTCGTCACCGGCGAGGAGGCGTTCGAACGCGCGGCCGACGAGGTCGGCATCTACGAGGTGACCGACGTCGACATCGAGGTGACCGACGTTCCAGGCGAGGACGAACCCGACGAGGGGACGGCGGGGTCCGGGACGGAATCGACCGGGACGGAACCGGACGCCGGCCGGACCCAGCCCGAACCCGGAACCGACCCCACGGAGTCCGCGATCGAACAGATCGACGTCTCGAGCGGCGACCCGAGCGGGATCGACGTCGACCCCGGAGCCGGCACCGAGGCGGGAGCCGACGAGTCCGGCACGTTCGACGTCACGCTCGAGGAGTCCGGCACCGCCGAGACGGACGCGAGCACAGATCAGTCCGGGATCACGACTGACGACGCCGACGATCTCGAGGAAGGGTCCCGCGGGATCACGAACGGCGAAGCAGCCGGTTCCGCTTCCGAGACGGGGACGGACGCCGCCTCGGAGGCCGCCACCCCTGCACCGCCGGCGGATACCGGTCCCGACGCGGCGATCGACGAGGCGGAGCCGGAGGCCGGGTCGACGGACGCGGCCGCCGGACGGACCTCGAGGGGCGAGTCCCCGAACGAACCGACGCCGGATGCGAGTTCCGAGACCGAGACCGGGACTGAGGCCGCGTCCGCGTCGACATTGACGTCGACCGGCTCCCCCGACCCCGAAGCGGTCGAAGCCGCGGCCGAACAGCTCGATCAGAGCGGGATTTCCTGGACTGCCGAGGACGAGGAGGACACGGAACCAGAACCGGAACCGGCCACCACACCCGACCGGACCGGCGACGAGCAGCCGGAGGACGACCTCGAGGAACGGTTCGAGGAGGAAGAACAGTGGCGCGAGACCAGGAGCATTCCGTCGATCGATCCGGAGAAGACCGCCGACGAGTCGGGTGCCTCGAGCGCCGCGTCGGGAGCCGCTTCGAACGCGAGTGCCGGCGCTGGCGCTGGCGCAGGTGCGGCGGCGGGCGGGAACTCGCCGTCGGCCCGCAACGCTGGCTCCGGTTCCGGTTCCGGTTCCAGTTCCAGTTCCGGAGCAGGAGCAGGATCAGGGTCGGCATCCCCATCCAGCACACCTCGCGACCCAACCGACCCCCAGGCCGGGTCCCGTAACACCGAGAGTAGACGGCGATCCGGGACGACCGCCGACGGGAAAAGCGAACGCGTCAATCAGTTGGCCCAGCGCGTCGAGGAACTCGAGCAGCGCCGCGACGCAGTCGAGTCGAAGGCCAAGGAACTGGCTGCCGAACGGGACAAGCTCCGCGAGGAAAACGAGGAACTGTCGGCACAGGTCGACCGCCTCCAGTCCCGCATCGACGAACTGGAGACCGAACTCGAGCGGGCACGCGATGGCGGTATGCAAGAGGCCGGAACCGAGTCCTTCGCGACCGACCTCGCCCCATCACGGGCGCTCTCCGGCACGAACCTCTTCGTCCGGTACGATTCGAAGAGCCAGCCGACCCTCGAGACGGCCCACGACGGCCAGGCCGACCGGGGCGACGTCGCGACGAACCTGCGCCTCGAGCACCATACGGAGTTCGACGCCAGCGAGGTCGCGGTCGACGGCCAGTCATACGAGGAGTTTCTCACCTCGTCGATGGCCTACCGGTTCGTCGAGTGGCTCACGGAGCGGGCGCTCTACGAGATCCGCGATACGGGCCACGCCAACGGGCTCGCCGACCTCTACGACGCAATCCCGCGGATCGATCGCGCGGAACTGGACGCCACCATCTCGCTCGAAGACGACGACACCGAGGACGTTCCCGATCGAGTGACGTTCGACGTCGTCGCGTTCGACAAACGGGGGAACCCCCTCGTGGCCGCGACGCTCAACGACTCCCGCGACCCGGTGACCGAGTCCGCACTCGCCGAACTGGAGGAAGCGGCCTCGGCGGTCAAGGCAAACTACCCCGACCTCGCGGCCGCCATCGCCGTCACCTCGAGTTACTTCGAACCGGGGGCGCTCGAGGTCACGGAACAGGCGACCAGCAGCGGATTCCTCAGCCGCGGCTCGAAGCTGAGTTACGTCAACCTCTCGCGCAAGCAGGGGTATCACCTCTGTCTGGTGGAATCCCGGTCGGAAGGGTTCCACATGAACGTCCCCGAACTGTAAGGGGGATCACGGCCCGTGATTTCGGGCCGTGTTCGAGTCGAGACGCTCTCGAGACGCGTCAGCAAGCGCCGAGTCGACAGCGGATCCTGTGACTGTCCAGTTACGTCAGGATTGCTCTCGCCGGTCGGAACTGGCGTGGGCTCGCGTATTCGACGAAGGAGAACAGAAAAACGGTCAGTCGATAACCACGTCGGCGTCGCTCCGGGCGATCGGTGGATATCGACTGCGGGTCGGTCCGATGGTCGGCGTTAGTTTTCGACTTCGGGGACGTCCTCGATCTTCATTCCGTCGAGTTTGTTGATGATGTCGTCGAGTTTGCCGTCGAGTTCGTCGACGAATTCGGCGGTGCGCTCGGTTTTGATCGCACCCTGGCTGGAGGGCTCGATGAGGTTTTCTTCCTCGAGAACGCGGAGGGAGTAGCGAACCTTGTGGTGGGGGTAGCCGGTCTCGTTCGACATTTTGACGATCCCGATCGGCTCGTTCTCGATGACCATCTTCAGGACCTGCAGATGCCGTTCTAGCATATCGACTTCCTTCTCAAGTCTATCTATCATGGCATTTGTTAACTTGTCTTTGTACCCTTTAAAGGTTACTCTCGCAGAAACGGGTCGGCCACTCTCAACCCGAAGATAGTTCTTGCGAGTAGTTAACGCTTCGGGTTGCGGAGGCCGGTTCGACACCGATTTTGGGGAGTTCCGGGTCGAGAGACGGGGGACTGCGACCCGAGCCCGAGAAACGTGTCGGCGGTCGGCCGCTCGATCGGTGACGACGGCTGTCACGCGGGACTACTGCGTGTCACTCGAGGGGTGGGACCCGGCGGATAAAGAGGATTCGATCCCGGACGGCGTCGGGATCGCCGAGGCGGGCAGGCGGCCGCCAATACCGTAATCTGTTTATCGGCCCGGCAAGAATCCGCCGCTGTTATGACCGTCACAATCGTCGGGTCGCAACTCGGCGACGAAGGCAAGGGTGGCGTCGTCGATCTCTACGGCGACGCCGCCGATGTCGTCGCCCGGTATCAGGGCGGCGACAACGCTGGACATACCGTCGTCCACGACGGCGAGACGTACAAGCTATCGCTCGTTCCCTCCGGGGCCGTTCGCGGCAAGATCGGCGTGCTCGGCAACGGTTGCGTGATCAACCCGCGAACCCTCTTCGACGAGATCTCTACCCTCCAGGAAAAGGGCCTCAACCCGGACGTTCGGGTCGCGGAACGGGCTCACGTCATCCTGCCGTTCCACCGCGTACTCGACGGCATCGAGGAGGACGTCAAAAGCGAGTCCGACCAGGAGGTCGGCACTACCGGACGCGGCATCGGCCCGACCTACGAGGACAAGGCCGGCCGACGCGGGGTCCGGATCGGCGACCTGCTCGACCCCGACGTGTTGCGGGAGCGCCTCGAGTACGTCGTTCCGCAAAAGCGGGCGCTCGTGGAGGACGTCTACGACATCGCCGTCGAGGACCTCGACGATCCCGACGCGTTCGACGTCGACGCGCTCTTCGAGGAGTTCCGCGAGTTCGGCGAGCGCCTCGAGGAGGAAGACATGACCGTCAACGCCAGCACGTTCCTCACGGACGCGATGGCCGACGGGCAGACCGTCATGTTCGAGGGCGCGCAGGGGACGATCATCGACATCGACCACGGCAACTACCCCTACGTCACGTCCTCGAACCCGACCGCGGGCGGCGCTGCCGTCGGAACGGGACTCAGCCCCGGCGTCATCGCCGACGGTGAGGTCATCGGCATCGTCAAGGCGTATCTGACCCGCGTCGGCAGCGGTCCGCTCCCGACCGAACTCGGCGGCGTCGTCGGCGACACGCCGGGCTACGACGAGCAGGGCGACGGCGAAAACGAGGAACTGGCGACGTACATCCGCGAGGAGGGCGGCGAGTACGGCACCGTCACCGGCCGTCCCCGCCGCGTCGGCTGGCTCGACATGCCGATGCTTCGTCACTCCGCCCGCGTGAACGGCTTTACCGGGCTCGCGGTCAACCACGTCGACGTCCTCGCCGGGCTCGACGAGGTGAAGGTCGGCCACAGCTACGACCTCGAGGGCGAGGAGATCCTCACGATGCCCTCGACCACCGAGAAGTGGGGCGAGTGCGAGGCCAACTTCCGCAGCTTCGACGGCTGGCCCGAGGTCGACTGGGCCGACGTCGCCGAGAACGGGTACGACGCGATTCCGGAGAACGCCCGGACCTACCTCGAGTACCTCGCCGACGAACTCGACACGCCGATCTACGCGGTCGGAGTCGGGCCCGGTCGCGAGGAGACGGTCGTCGTCGAGGACCCCTACGAATAACGCCCGCCCCCGTGGAATCCGGATCGGGGCGGTTCGGATCGTCGGCCGACCGATCCGGCCCGATCGACGGACCGCGGTACCGTCGCATTCCCGAAACCTTTTGCTGGAGGCGGCCACCCTTCGTACTATGAAGGAGTCGTTGCTTGAGATCCTCCGCTGTCCGCTCGATAAACACGAACTCGAACTCGAGGACGCCGAGTACGCCGACGACGAGAACGCAAACGAAGACGAGGTCGTCTCCGGCACGCTCGTCTGTACGGAGTGTGGCGAGCGGTACCCGATCGAGGACGGCATTCCGAACCTGCTGCCGCCGGACATGCGCGAAGAGACGCCCGCGTAGTCGGCCGTCGGACCGCAACCAGTCCAGTATCGCGCCGACACCGAACGCGGAACCGATATCACCGATCCACCGTGTCGACGAACGAGATCACCGTCCACGTCAACCGGGGCGACAGCGACTCGCTCGAGGTCGAAGCCACCGGCGACGACACGGCGACCGACACCGAGCCCGCGTCTGCAGCCGCGTCTCCCGACCCCAGCCTCGAGTTCGAGGGGGCACGGTCGGGAACGCTGATTCTCCGGGGGCACGGAACCCCCGCGCACGTCCACTGTCGACTCGACGGTGATCTCGCCCGCGTCGCCTCGATCGACCGGCCGAACTACTACGTCGAACCGGACGACGTCACCGCGGTGCCGATCGCCCTCGGGGCCGACGTCGACCTCGAGGGGCCGATCGAGGGTCGTCTGGAGGTGCTGACCGGCTACGGATCGGAGTCGGTAGCGATCGACGTGATCGTGCGACCCGGCCCCCCCGAGATCGACGTCGACGAGACGCTCGCGGAGCCCTCGAGGACGGAGCCCGATCCGTCGCTCGTCGAGCGCCTGGCTGCCGGCAGCGGAATCGATCCCGGCACGATCGCGGTCGGCGCGCTCGGCCTCGTCGCGGTCGCCATCGCCACGATGACTGCGATGACGATCGGCGGGTTGGCGGCGATGGCCGGGCTCGTGGCGGTCGTCGTCGGCGTCGTCGTCGCCGGATTTCTCCTCCTCTCGCAGTAGCTAGGGCGTTCCCGACGATGTCACCGCTCGGGCCAGGGGGGCCAGGGACCGGACCGCCGGGAGTCGTTCACTCGCCCGACTCGCCGTCCGTCTCGGCGGTCGAGACCTCCCGAACGTCGAGTCCGTCCTCGTCGAACCGTTTCGCCCGGAGGTACCGCGCCCGGTAGCGGTTCGCGCCGTCCGCGACGTCGGCCTCCCGGATCTCGTCGGTTCGACCCTCCGCGACCGCGTCGATCAGGGCCTCGAGTTGCCGGACCTCGCTGGGCGTCAACTCGAGTTCGTAGGTGCGTTCGGGTTCCTGCTCGAGGTCGGTCCACGTCCGCGCGGCGGCGACGACGAGCGAACAGGGTTCCCGGCAGGGGAACGGCCCGTCGCCGCCCTCGACCTCGAGTTCGTCGTCGGGCGCGTACTCCCACTCGCGGCGCTTGAGACACTGGGAGTCGACGCAGCAGGCTTCGGCCATCCACTCGACGGTCTCCCGCGGAAGGTCGGCGACGTCGGCGTACATGCCGGTCTGTCTGTCGGCCGTCTCCCGCCAGTGGTCGACGTCGAGGTCGCCGCGCAGTTCGCGGTGCCAGTTGGCGATCGTCGCCGGGTAGAAGGTATCGACCGTCTCGACGAGTTCTGCGCCGGAGAGGCCGACGAAGGCCCATCCGGAAACGAGCGTCGGCGCGGTCTTCAGCGGCCGGTACCGTCCGTCGCCGTCCTCGGTCGCGATCCGACGGGCGTCCCGTGGCTCGTCCTGGATCTCGAGGTCGGCGGGGTCGCGGCCGGCGTCCACGCGGTGGGTGAGGTCGTAGACGCGCTCGCCGGACGCGGTTTCGGGGTCGTCGGCCAACCGCGGCGTGATCCGCAACTGCCCCCACTCGCGGTCGATCCCGTCCTCGAGCGCGGCGTACCGTTCCGGGACCGGCAGCGGCTCGCGGTCGTCCCGGGGGGTCGTTTCCGTCTCGGTCTCCGGCTCCGGACGGGGCGCGCGTTCGCACCACCGCAGGAAGGCCCGGCGGGCGGTCCCCTCGCCGCCGACGTCCTGCCAGTAGCGCCAGTTGGTGAGGTAGGCCGGCACGGGCGGCTCGGCGTCGGCGAGGTCCGCCGGGGAGACCGCTCGTCGGGTCGTCTCGGGCGTGACGAGGTCGTACTCGCCGCCGCCTGCGGGCTCGAGTCGTAACCCGTCGAAGTCGACACCGTCGGGGTCGATTCGGGCCAGCAGCGACTCGAGGGCGTCGGGGTCGAGCGTCGCCTCGAACCGCGGCTCGGACGCGGTCATGTCTCCCCACCTCCGGCCTCGAGCGTCCGCTCTTTCCCCGACTCAGGCTCCGACTCCGGGGGCGTACCGGCGCCCTCCGCGGTCGAGTCCGGGTCCACCGCCGCGTCGATATCGACGTCGACGTCGGCCCCGGCGTCGATCGCCCGCTCGAGGAGCACGTCGGCCAGCAACCCCTCGGTACCGACCGCGCCCGCGTACCAGACCCGGTGGCCGTCGACGTCGGCCGGGACGTCCCAGCCGCGCCGGTAGTCGTCGGTCAGGCCCACGTCCTCGGGGATGTCCTCCCGGGTGTGGTAGCCGTCGGCGACGAACAGCGGCACGAGGACGACGTCCCGACTCTCGAAGTAGTCGGTGACGTCGTCGACCTCCGGCTCCTCGTCCATGAACAGCGCGCGGACCTCGTCGAACCGCTCGCGGTCGCGGACCCGGTCCGCGTGGTACTCGATCGCCTTCGCCGAGTTCTCGTTTCGCTCGGTGCCGTGGCCGACGACCGCGAGGCCGAACCCCTCGCCGACCTCGGGGTCGCCCGTCACCGACTCCGCCCGCCGAACGATCACGTCGGTCATCGCGTCGTGGGTCCCGACCGGCCCGCAGTAGTGGACCGTCTTCCCGACGTCTTCCGCCTCGAGGGTCGCGTGGGTCGCGCTCGTCCCGTCGGAATCCCACAGGTCGGGCTCCCACCCCTCGAGCCGGAGTTCGCGGGGGATCACCCGCTCGGTGAAGTACCCCTCGCTGATGAAAAGCGGGACGACGAAGACCTCGTCGGACTCGAGGGTGCGAAGCACCTCTCGGAAGTGTGGCTCCTCCTTCCAGAACGCTTCCCGGACCTCGTCGAACGCGCCGCGTTCGCGGACGGCGTCCGCGTGGGCGTACGCGGGATCGGAAGCGTCCGGATTGAGGTGCGACCCGTGGGCCGCGACGACCAGCGCTTGCATACGGGCGGGTTGGGACGGCGGCCGCTTATAGGCCCTGCCGAATATCGTTTCCTTACTCCGGGACCGTAAAGTCGGTCCGGGCCTCGCAACTCGTTTCCCGCGCCCGCAGTTGCGCGACCGCGGTGTAGTCTCCCGGGATGGGGTCGGGCCACTCGGCCCCGTAGGTGGCCGTCTCGTCGGGTGCGAGCCGCTCGGAACTGATCATCTGTGCGAACGCGCGGCCGTCCGTGTACCGCCAGACCTCGCGCCCCTCGTCCTCGACGACGAACTCGGCCTTGGCCGCGTCGGCGAACTGGAGTTCTTCGGGGGTCGATCCCGCGTTCGTCACCGTAAACTCGAACGCGACGGTGTCGTCGACGCCGTCGGTCGATACGTCCGCCTCGAGCGTGCCCTCGAGTGTCATAGCTGTTCGCCCCTTCGAGGGTGCGGTGGATAGTTCTTCCTCCGGCCGGCGTCGAACGGTATATCCGTTCCGACCCCCAACCGGGAGACGGGACGTACACGTGCAACTGGTCGGATACGAGCCGAGCGGTCGGGGGTCGGCGCTGTTGCTCGCCGCCGGCGACGGTCCGGTCGACCGGCGCGAACTCGCCGCCGGCGATCGCCTCTCGTACTCGCTTGGTACTCGTCGCTGTGCAGGGACGATCGACGACGGCGACCACGTCGCCTGCGATCGCCCGAGCGCGCCCTACTGCGAGTACCACACGGACACCTGGGTCTGTGCCCGCTGTACCGGCACCTGCCTGAAAGCGGAGATGGACTGCTACGAGGAGCACGCGGTCTATCTCGCGGCATTCGCCCCGGGGACGTTCAAAGTGGGCGTCACCCGCGAGTGGCGACTCGAGACGCGGCTCCGCGAACAGGGGGCCGACCGGGCGGCCCACCTCTATACGGTCTCGAACGGCCGAATCGCCCGCGAGATCGAGGCCGAAATCGCACGCCTACTCACCGACAGGGTCCGGACCGGGCCGAAGGTCGCCGCGCTCGCGAGCGAGGTCGACGAGGACGCCTGGGCGGCGACGCTCGCGGAGCTAGAGGGGTTCGTCGCCGACGCCGAAATCGACTTCGAGTTCGATCCCGCCGCCGAGGACCTCGAGCGCGGCGTCCGCGAGGAGTTCGCCTTCGACTACGGGATCGATCTCGAGACCCGTCCCGTCCGGGAGACGATCGCGAGCGGGACCGTCGTCGGCGTCAAGGGCCGACTGCTCGTCCTCGAGAACGGCGGGACGATCTACGCGGTCGACATGCGCGACCTGGTCGGCTACGAACTCGAGGACGGGGGGACGGATCGGGAGCTTCAGTCGTCGCTGGGGTCGTTCGGCTGACGGCCGTCACGGACGCGAGGGGAGTACCTCGACGGGACGATGCGTTCAGTCCCGCTCCGAAACGACCGCGTCCCCGACCTCGGCCGTCCGCTCCGCGACGTCGACCAGCGAAAACCAGGTGTTCAACGCCGCACGAAGGGCGACGACGTCCTCGGCGTCGATCTCGAGGATAAGCGTCGCGCCGGTCCGGTCGATGGTCGTCCGCGAGCGCTCGTCGTCGATCTCGCCGATCTCGCGGGCGACGCTGTCGGCGACGAGGCGCGCACGGGACGTCGAGTCGTAGGCGAACTCGAGCGTCGCGCCGTGAGAAGACACCGTTTCGTTACTGGACGTCGACTTCCTTGACGTCGCGGCTGCGTTCTTTCAGGAGTACGCGGTGTCCGCAGTACGGACAGCGGACGCCGCCGTACTCGTCGAGCTGGACGTCGCGTTTACAGCGGGAGCACTTGTAGCTCATGCGAATATGGTCCGTATCGCTCGTTATTCGTCGTCCTCGGCCAGTGCGGCGCGGATCGAGCGCTGGACGGTGCGGCCGGCGGGGGTCTCCGGACGGTACGCGCCGCCGGTGAAGACCTCGCCGGTCTCCTCGTTCTTCCAGATGCCGGTGCCGACGCGGGTGACGTCGTCACCGTCGATCTGGGCGTTCTCCATGTCGTCTTCGATCTCGCTGACGCGACGTCGGGCGACGCGGCCGTAGCGTGCGCCGAAGCGGCCCGCACTACCGACGGTTCCTTTCTCGCTCATAGTAGGGGTAGCTATCCCCAGCGGATTATTAAACCTGTTGAGTCGCGTCGGCCCGACGGGGAACGCGGCGGTCACGCCGACCGGCCGACCGGGCCGACGAGCAACTCCCGGAAGACGAGCGCGAGCGCGGCCAGGTAGCCGGCCGGGGCCAGCGGGGCGGCGAGCAGCCCGGTGGCGAGGCCGGTCGTCGCGATCAGCGATCGGAGGACGAGTCCGCTGAGGGCCAGCAACGGGATCGCGGCCAGGACGGCGTCCGGTCGCTCGGGCATGGCTAATTACATCTAATTACACCCGTGCTTATAAACCCGGGATAACCAGCAGAGGGTGTCACTTCCACGAGTCCGTGACCACAACGGCCGGCGACCGGTTCCGCCAGGAGCGGCCAAGCCGGCGGCCGTTCGTTCACGGCGCGGATCGGTGGGAACGAACGACAGTCACTCGAGTTCGTGACAGTATATTAAGACTCTAGTCGTGGTAATATCGCCCATGCGGCGCCGGAAGTACCTCGCTGCTGGGGGGAGTCTGGTGGCGACACTGGCGGAGGGGAGGGAAGCGATCGCACGCGAGCGTCCGGTACGGGACGTCCGTACCGACGACCACGCCGACGGGGACGGGAGCGACGTCGAAGCACGCATTCTCGAGACTAACGCCCCGGTTCGGGGCGGTTCGCTGCTGGAGGCGACCATAGAGATCGAGAACGTCGGAACGACGCGGGTCAGACCGGGGATCGATCTCTTGTACGAGGGCGAGCACCGGTGGACGATTCGCACGACGGTCGAGGCAGGCGAAAGGAAGACGATCGACCCCGTCCGGTTTCGAACCTACCCCGTCGAGTCGGACGACGAAGTGACCGTGGGGGTCGAAGTCGAGAACGGCGGCGACGCCGACGAGCGGACGGCCACCGTACTCGCGGTCGACCCCCTGCACCCCGATCGGACCCGCCCGGACCGGCATCTCTCGGTACGGCCGGAAACGTCGCTCCTGTTCGAGGTCCTGGGCCTCGAGCGGGACGGCGACCCATCGCAGTGGTTCGTCGACCACGAGCACGCGGGCGCGTCGATGGGGCCCTGGTACGGCGCGTACTACGAGCGGGAAGGGGCCGACTTCTGGCGGACGTCGTTCGAGTCGCCGGGGACCCACGAGGTCGCCGTTGCCGTCTTCGAGGACGACGAGATTCGCCGAGCGACGTGGTCGGTCGAGGTGACCGAAACCGGGGTCGAACCGCCGACGGTCGAGAGGAGCCGCCCCGACGAGGAGTCGCTCGAGGTGAGTCGCGGCGAACCGACCGAACTGCAACTCGACGTGGCCCACCCGGACGGGCTGCTCGATCGGGTCGTCTGGTGGCTCGGCCACGCTGACGTCGTCCTCGACGTTACCCCAGTGAGCGGAACGACGGATACGGCATCGTACGAACTCGAGAGCTACTGTCACGGCTGCCCCATCGTCGTCTGGGTCGTCGCCGAGAACGGGAGCGTGGCGTCCGAGAGTCCCTGGGTGATCGACAGGGTCGAGGACGCCCCCGACGCGGAACTGGGCGTGACGATCACGGAGACGAACGACCCCGTCGACGCGGGGGAGGTCCTCGAGGTGAGTGCACGCGTCGAGAACCGAACCGGCGAGACGGTCACCCGGGACGCCGAGTTGATCGTCGGCCACGATCCGACGCTGGTCGACCGGGCGTCGGTGACCGTCGGCGGCGGCGAAACGGAGACGGTCGACCTCGAGTTCGAGACGGCGGTGGTCAGGCGAACCCAGACGTTCCCAGCGCGGGTCGAAATCGGGGACGCCGCCGACGAACGGACGGTCGAGGTGATCGGTACCGAGGACGTCGGCCCCTCGGTGACGATTACGGGGACCAACTCCCCGGTCCGGACCGGCGACGTCCTCGAGGTGACCGCCGAACTCGAGAACTCTCACTCGTCGACGTTGACGCGGGAGGTACAGCTCGTCGTCGGCCACGATCCCGAGGTCGTCGAGACGAGGACGGTGACGCTCGAGCCGGGTACGACCGAGACGATCGTCCTCGAGTTCGAGACGGCCCTCGTCGAGCACGACCAGGAGTTCCCCGTTCGGGTCGAGACGGAGGGCGACGCCGACGAAGTCCCCGTCTTCGTGTACGTCGAGGGGCCGCCGACGCTGGTGCGCATCCTCGACACGAACGATCCCGTCGCTACGGGGGACGTCCTCGAGGTGACCGCCGAGGTCGAGAACCTCGCCCGGTCGACGGCGACGCGGGACGTCGATCTCGTCGTCGGTCACGACCCGACGCTCGTCGACACCGAGACGGTGACCCTCGGCGGCGGCGAGACGCGGACGGTGGTCCTCGAGTTCGAGACGGCGTTCGTCAGGCGGACCCAGACGTTCCCCGCGCGGGTCGAGAGCGGCAACGACGCGGCCGTCAGAGACGTCGAGGTGATCGGCACCGAGGACCTCGACGTCGACGTGACGATTACGGGGAGCAACGATCCCGTGGACGCGGGCGAGTGGCTCGCGGTGACGGCAGTCGTCGAGAACCGAAGTGCCGTCGCGGTCACCGGGGAGTTCGAGTTCGTCGTCGGCCACGATCCGACGATCGAAGACCGCGCGACGGTTCGGCTCGGCCCGGGCGGGACGACGACCCTCGAGATGGGGTTCCGGACGGCGACCGTGGAAAACGACCAGACGTTCCCGGTCCGGGTCGAGAGCGCGCTCGCGAGCGACGAACGGACGGTCGAAGTCCGGGGCACCGACGGCGAGGGAGCGTAGCCGTCGATCGCGTCCCTCGGCTGGACGCGGCCGGGTGCGGCCGACTCCCCAACGCTACTGGAAGTCCGCCTCCGACAGCACGTCGTTGAGGTCTTCCCGAATCCGCTCGCCCATCTCCCGGTCCCGAGCCGTCGTCACTACCCGGTTCTCCTGGACGCTCGAGCCGTCCCGAAGGAGCATACGAACGTTGCCGCCGTCGTCGGCCCTGGTAACCTTCGCGCGCATTCCCGACTGTGATCCCTTCCCGCCGGCGTCGATCGGACCGGGGATCACCTTCTTGACGTGGGGGTGGCCCGCGACGGCCTGGATCGCCTGCATGCCCGTCCGGCCGCCGATCAGCGTCGAGTGACTGCCGCCGATCTTCTCCGCCGGTGGGGTGTCGACCACGTCGAGCGCCCGGTTCCCCCGCCGATCGCGGACCGCCTGGACCGGATCGTCGTCGTCGACACGGTAGAAGGGGTGGTGGATGTCCTCGCGGACGGCGCGGATCACCGCCCGGTCACCGCCGGCGTAGACCTCCTCGGGGCGTTTCCGTCGGATTTCGTCGCCGATCAGCCCCGCGAAGTTCCGGAGTTCGACGACCTCGTTGTCGCCCTCCTCGGGCATCGTCGTGATCGTCGTCTTCCCCAGCACCGGCTCCTCGCAGTCCTCGTCCGCGAGCATCGTCAGCGTCGCCCGGTCGCGCGCCGCCTCGAGGACCACTGCTTCCGTGTTGGTTTCCCGGCAGACGAGACAGAAGTCCCCGGGTTTCTCGAGCGGCGACGCGCAGTGGCGACACTCCATACCGGCGGTTGCCGTCGGACGTGTAAAACCGACGCGTTTTCCTTCGGGGCCGGCCGGTCAAAGCGACACGGCGTCCTCGAGGAGCCGTCGGACCGGCTCCGAGTCGACGAGTTCGTACGGTGCGACCAGCGGCGAGATCGCCAGTTCGTCCTCGAGGAGGGCGTGCCGGTCGGTGTCCGGTGGGTCCGGGATGTCCCGGTTGGCCATCTGCTGCCAGAGGCGGTTCGTCAGCCGGAAGCGGCCGTCCTCCATCGTCGCATCCATCTCGTAGACTTCCGTCGGACGCACGATCGAGACGTCGTCGATGGGGCGATCCGGCCGGGGGACGTTGACGTTGAGGTAGTCGACGCGGTCGAAGAGACCGGTGCCGGGTGCGCTCTCGACGATCGAGGCGGTGACCGCCGCCGCGCGCTCGAAGTCGACGGGCTCGAGATCACCGTCGGACTCGAGGTTGTCGCCCGCCCGCTCGTAGCCGAGGGTGTCCATCGAGACGGCGATCGAGGGGACGCCGAGGAACGCGGCCTCCATCGCCGCGCTGACGGTGCCCGACCGGGAGAGGACGTACGCGCCGAGGTTGGCACCCGCGTTACAGCCCGAGACCACGATATCGGGGTTCGGCTCGATGGCGTTGACGCCGACGATGGCGCAGTCGCAGGGGGTGCCATCGACCGCGTAGCCGAGTTCGTGGTCGACGTGGGGGACCGGGGAGGTAAACGAGTCCGCGGGGATGTCGACGGCGAACCCGCCGTCCCTCGAGGCGGTCGCGGCGGCGTCGGCGTTCGTGTCGGGGGAGTTCGATGGGGAGTCCGCGTCCCCATCCCTGTTCGCGTTCCCGTCCCCGTCCTCGTCCCTTTCCCCGTCCTCGTCGTCGCTCGTCCGGCCGTAAGTCAGCGCCCGTCCGACCGCGCTGCGGTTCCGGTCCGGGGCCACGACCGTCACCGAACCGACCTCCGAGAGCGCGTCGTACAGCGCCCGAATGCCGGGCGCGTCGATCCCGTCGTCGTTGGTCAACAGAATCTCCGGCGATGAATCCATGTGCCGTCCCTTGGGTGGCCGGATGGATATGCGTATCCGTCGCGGGCTCCGGGGCCGATCGGACTCGAGACGTGTCCCGGGCCTTCGTTTCCCTCCCGAACGCTCAAGACTCGTCCCCGCCAATACGGGATCGATGCACCGTCGTGCGTTCCTCCCGCTCGCGCTCGGCCCACTGGCAGCCGGGGTCGGCGCCGGGTGCCTCGAGTACCTCGACGACGACGGCGAGGAGATCACCGACCCGGGCGACGTCGAGATCGTCTGGCACGACCTCGTCCGGGACGATCCCGGGACCGAAGACGAACGCGTCGCCGTCTGGGGGATCGTCAGGAACGTCGGCGACCGAACGCTGACCTACATCGAGATCCGAGCGACGTTCTTCGGGCCGGACGACGAGGAACTCGAGAGCGTCATCGAGAACGTCGACGAGGACGTCAGTTCGGGCGAAGAGTGGGCGGTCGAGGTCGAGTTCCCCCACTTCGGGGAGCGGGCCGCCGAGGTCGAACGATACGAACTGGAACCGGCGACGGGCGTGTGAGCGTGGGAGACAAGCAAGCGGGGAAAGCCGGGACGCCCGCCTGGACGGAGGGCGTTCCGGTCGCGGCCGCGGTTCGCTCCCGGCTTCGCTCCCGCACCGGACTCGAGGCCGAACCGGACGAAGACAGGCGAACCCCATGACCGATCACGACGAAGGTGTCTCGACGCTGGCGAAACAGGGAAGCATCACGTTCGTCGGGAACGTGGTCAATGGGATCCTCGGCTTCGGGATCGTCATGCTGATGACCCGGTTCGTCAGCCCCTCGGTTTACGGCCTGTTCGTCCTCGCGACCTCGGTCATCCTCTTCATGCAGGTGTTCGCCAACCTCGGGCTCCCACTGGCGATCGACTACTTCGTCCCCCAGTACCTCGCCGACGACGAGCGGGGGAAGGCCAAGGGGGTGATCGTCCAGGTCACCGCGACGGTACTCGTGACCTCGTCGCTGGTGGCGTTCGCACTGGCGGCGAGCGCGGGGTTCGTCGGCGACTTCTTCCGGGAGCCGTCGATGGAGGTCGCGCTGTTGCTCCTGTCGGTGACGATCCCGATGCTGGCGATCTACAACGTCCTCCTGACCTCCTACTACAGCATCAAGAAGCTACAGTACCGGGTCATCATGCGGGACCTCGTCCGCCCGATCGTCCGGTTTAGCATCACGGCGGGCCTCCTGCTGATCGGCTACGGGCTCCTCGGACTCATCGTCGGCTACGTCGTCGGCCTCTTCGTCGCGATCTCGATCGGTGCGGCGGTCTTCACCTACAAGGCCTGGGACCTCCTGACGGCCGACATCGAACTCGTCGCCCCGAAACCCCTCGTCACCTACTCCGTGCCGCTGGCCATGACGAGCGTCGTCTTCGTCCTGATGGGCCACGTCGACTACTTCGTGCTGGGCTTTTACCTCTCGTCGGACGACGTCGGCATCTACCGGGTCGGCTACATGCTCGGGTCGGGGCTGATGATCATCTTCAACTCGCTGTCGCCGGTGTTCAAACCGCTGATCGCCGAGACACGCGAGGACGTCGAACTCGTCCAGGCGCGGTTCCGGACGATGGCGAGGTGGATCGCCGGGATCACGCTGCCGATCGCGATCGTCGTCTCGCTGGGAGCCAGTTCGTACCTCTCGGTGCTGTATACCCCCCAGTACGCCGAAGCCAGCGCCGTCGTCGCGTTGCTCGCCGCCGCCTTCCTCTTCAACGTCACCTTCGGCGGCCCGGACGGCTCCTTGCTGCAGGGGATGGGCTACTCGCGGATGGTCTTCGCGAACACGCTCGTCCTCTTCGGCGCGAACTTCCTCGTCTCGCTGGCACTGGTGCCGATCGTGGGCATCGAGGGGGCCGCGATCGGTTCGGCCACTGCGCTCTTCCTCGTCGGGGTCCTTACCCTGTTCGAGATTTACTACCTCGACGGGATCCACCCCTTCACCCGGGAGTTCGGCAAGATCGTCGCCGCGGGCGTCCCCGCGGCGATCGCCGGCGCACCGGTCGTCTACCTCCTCGAGTCGGACCTCCTCGTCGTCGTCGCACTCCCGGCCGTCGTCATCGGCACCTACCTGCTCACGCTGCTCGCGAGCGACGCGTTCACCGAGGAAGACGCCCGGATGCTCGGGGAGTTCAGCCCGCGACTCGAGAAGTGGTTGCCGGTGGGCTGACGCCGTCGGGCAGTTCAGTCGTCGACCGACTCCCGCTCGCCGTCGGCGGGGACGTCCGGCCGGCCCGTCGACTCCCCGCCGGGCGGTTCCCCGGCGTCCGCATCCTCGTCGATGACCTCCTCGCGCCAGGTGCCGAGCCGGAACCACGCGACGGCGACGACGAACGAGGCGATCATCCCGAACGAGTAGGCCCACCAGATCCCCTCGATCCCGAGGTCGACCCCGGGAACGGTCGGGACCGTCACGCCGAGGACCGGAATCGTCACGGCGGTGAATCCAAGCGCGAGCGCCACGGGAACCCGGAAGATCCACCGCGAGAGGAAGGAAAGCACCATCGCCTCGCGGGTGTTGCCGGCCCCGCGGAACGCCCCCTGGATGACCATCACGCCGGCGAACAGCGCCCAGAAGGGCCCCATGATCCGCAGGAAGACCACCCCTTCGGCGATCACGTCGGGATCCGCGACGAAGACGCTCATCGCCTGTGCCGGGAAGGCGACGAGCACGGCCGCGACCCCGAAGATCAGCACCATCGTTCCGGCGGTGGCGGTCCTGGCGACGGCGGCGGCGCGGTCGGGCGTCTTCGCCCCCAGGTTCTGTCCGACCCCGGTCGCCGCGGCGTTGCCGACCGCGCCGGCGACTGCCCACGTGACCGACATGTACCGGACGCCGATCCCGTAGGCCGCGGTCGGGGCCGCCCCGAAACGGGCGACGAAGCCGGCCATCGCGACGGCCGCGAAGCTCCTGGCCCAGCCGTCGATCGTCGACGGGTAGCCGACGTCGATCAACTTCCGCTGGATGCCGAGATTCGGCGCGAGGTCCCGCGGCCGAAGTCTGACCCCGAACCGCCCGTCGAGCAGGATGTAGATCCCGACCGCGGCCGCGACCGCCCGCGAGAGGAACGTCGCGATGGCCGCCCCGCGGGTCCCCATCGCGGGGAACGGCCCCCAGCCGAGGATGAAGAAGGGGTCGATGACGACGTTGATCCCGGCCGAAACGAAGACGAGCCACATCGCCGTCTTCGTGTCGCCGGCACCCTGGAGCGAGGCCCGGAAGGCGAAGAAGAGGAAGGTCAGCGGCAAGGCGAGGAAGATCACCTCGATGTAGGCCAGCGCCTCGAGGAACACCTGTCCGCGGGCCCCGATCAGCCACAGCAGCGGGCGCCGGAAGTAAAGGCCTGCGAGCGCGAGCGCGCTCGAGACGGCCAGCGCGAGCAGGATCGTCTGGGCGACGACCCTGTCGGCCATCCGGTCGTCGTCGGCCCCGACGTACTGGGAGACCAGCGCGATGGTGGCGGCGGTGATCCCCATCGCGGTCGAGACGAACATCCACGAGAGGGGGAACATCAGCGAGACGGCGGCGACGGCGTCGCTCCCTACCCGGCCGACCCAGAACATGTCCGCCAGGTTGTAGACCGTCTGGAGGAGGTTCCCCAGGACCAGCGGCCAGGCCAGGTGGAGGAGTTTCGGGGGGATCGCCCCGGTCGTCATGTCGACCCGCTTGCGCTCGGGTTCCGCTCCCACGTCGGGATCGGTGGCCGAGTCCGGGTCGCTCGGCGTCTCGTTTTCTCCCACGACGGTTCATGGCTCGCCCGGGTAGCCAAAAAGGCCTCGGCTCCCGTAGTCGGTTGCCGGCTTCGATCTCCCCGGCTCCCGGTCCGGAGCCGGCCGTCCTGTGGGGGGTTCTCAACATTGATGCGGCCGGGGCCTGATACGGTTTACCGTACGTCAGTTCCGGCGCAACCGCGACCCGAGCGGCGATAGCGCCGGGACATCGCCACAGCGATCCGTACGAGGGAACACCCATGTCGAACGCACTCGAACTCGAGGACGAGGCGACCGAGCGCATCGATTCCCTGCTTCGCGAACGACTGCGGGCGGACGGGATCCCGGGGCTGAGCCTCGCGATCACCGACGGGGACGGGACGATCTACGCCCGCGGCTACGGCTCCCGGGACCTCGCGTCGAACGCCCCCGCGACCCCCGAGACCGTCTATGGAGTCGGCTCGGTCTCGAAGTCGGTCGCCGCACTCGCGGTCGCTCGACTGGTCGGCGAGGGGACCCTCGCGTACGACGATCGGATCGTCGATCACCTCGAGGTCGACGTTCCCGAGGACATCCGGCTCCACCATCTGCTCAGCCATACCTCCGGCTACCCGTCGCTGGCGGTCAGCGAGGCGCTGATCGCCAGGCAACTCGAGGTCGGCGAGGCCGGCGTCCCCCTGGGATCTCGCGAGGACTTCCACGCTCACATGGAGGGCGCGCGCGACGAGATCGCGGGCGACCCGGGAGAGCGATGGCTGTACTGCAACTCCGGCTACACGCTGATCGGCGAGGCGATCGAGGCGGTGACGGGCCGGTCGTTCACGGAGTACGTCGCCGACGAGATCCTCGCGCCCCTCGGAATGGACCGGTCGACCTACGACGGCGAGGTCTTCGAATCGTTCGAGGATCGGATGACGCCGTACTTCCCGGAAGACCCGGACAGGGACGGAGACGCGGACGGGAACGACAGCGAGGGCGGAACCGCCGACCTCGAGCCCGCCCCGCTCCCGATCCGCGAACAAAGCGCGGCCGCGGGCGGGCTGCTCGCCCCCGTGACGGACCTCGCGAACTACCTGCGTCTCCACCTCAACGGAGGGGTCGCCGCGGACGGGGCCGAACGCCGGCTGGTCGCCGCCGAACCGCTCGAGCGGTGTTACGACGCCCACGCCGAGACGCCGTCGGGACCGTACGGCTACGGCTGGCGGACCCGGGAGGTCCGCGGCCGCGAACTGATCGGCCACGGCGGTTCGATCGCGGTCTCGACGGCCTACGTCGGCTTCTCCCCGGCGGAGGACGTCGGGATCGCACTGCTCGCCAACGCCGCCCCGGGGTACGGGCTGGCCGAACTCGGAAAAGGGGTGTTCGCGGCGGCAGTCGGCGAGGATCCCCGCGACCTCCCCTTCTTCGCCCGAAAGCGCCGCCTCGAGGAGTTCGCCGGCGAGTACGAAACGTACCGCGGGATCAAACGCGGGGAGGTCCGCGTCGAGGGCGGGACGCTCCGGATGCGGATCGGCGGTCCGATCGAGGAGGGGGCGTGGACGCCGCTCGTGCCCGAGAACCTCGAGGCCGGCGAGTTCGCCGCGCTCACGACTGCCGGCGAGCGACGGCCGGTCACGTTCGAGCGCGACGCGGACGGCAACCTGAACTTGTTCGTCGATCGCTGGCGGCTACACCGCCAGTAGTGGCTGAATCAGTGAAGTACCGACCCGATACGTGCACGACGTCCGTGAAAAGCGGCCAAAAAGTTGAATTATCTATCACACAGCGTGTCGACATATACCGATGGGAGGGGGATCCGTGGAGACGGCCGCTCGGCGGGACGGAGCGATGGACCCGGTGACAGTACTCGTCGCAGCGGCCGACCCAGGTCGGGGGCGGTCGGTGAAGGGCCGACTCGAGCGGGCCGCGGAGTCCCTGACGGCGACCGTCGAAACCGGCGAGGGCGCGCTCGCGGGGATCGATTCCAGAGGGGTCGACTGCGTTCTCTGTACGGAGCGGTGGGTGGCCGCTGCCGACAACGGCGACAACGGAGTGCGGGGTGATCTCGAGCACGTCCTCGACCGCGACGCGGACCGCGTGACGCCGCCGATCCTGTGTCTCGGCGACGGGAGCACCGTCTCGCCGCGGGCCGCGCTCGATGCGGGGCTGACCGACTACGTGCTGGAACCGTCCGGCGGCGACCCGGAGACGCCCGGGACGGATCGAAACGCCCTCCTCGCGCGCCGGCTCCGGAACGCCGGGGAGCGCCACCGGGCCGAACGGGCGGCGACGGAGTACCGGTCCATCTTCGAGGCCCTGCCGGACGCCGTCGTCGTTCACGACGCCGCCGGCAACTACTCCCACGTGAACCGGCGCGCGACCGAACTGCTGGGGTACGATCGGGAACGGCTCCTCGAGGAGACGACCGTCGCGGACGTCGAAAGCAAACTCGGGCCGGACGACCTCGAGTCGGAACTTCGGGGGATCGATCCCGGGGACACGCTGACCCTCGAGGGGCGGAACAGACGCGCCGACGGGACCGAGATGCCGGTCCGGGTGAGCGTTCGACGGGACGGGGCCGACGACGACCGGTACATCGCGGTCGTCCGCGACGTGACGGAACTGCGGGACAGGGAGCGGGAACTCGAGCGGAGCCTCGATCTCCTCGAGAAGACGGAGGAACTGGCCGACGCCGGCGGCTGGGAACTCGATCTCCGGACCGACGACCTCCGGTGGACGAACGGGACACGGCGGATCCACGCGGTCGACGACGAGTTCGAGCCGACCCTGGAGCGGGCGATCGAGTTCTACCACCCGGACGACCGCGACCGGATCGACGCGACGATCCGGGCCGCGATCACGGAGGGGACATCGTTCGACGACACCGCCCGGATCCTCACCGCCGACGGGACGACCAAACGGATCCGCTTGCGGGGCGAGGCCTACTGTGAGGACGGGAGAACGGTCCGGCTCCGGGGCGCGATCTGGGACGTCACCGAACGACACCGACAGCGCCAGGAGATCCGCGCCAGCAACGCGAAACTCGAGGCGCTCGCGACGGCGTTCCCGGACGTCGCGCTCGTCCTCGACGAGGAGGGGCGCTACCTCGAGGTGTACGCGAGCGAGGAGTCCGAAGCGCGGCTGATCGACGCTCCCGAGGCGATGGTCGGCGAACCGGTCGAAGACATCCTTCCGCGGCGACAGGCCGAGACGATCCGGGAGGGCGTCGAGCGCGCGGTCGAGACGGGCGCGACCCAGACGGTCGAGTACCGGCTCGAGGTGCCGGCCGGAAACCGGTGGTTCGAAGGGCGGATCGCGCCGGTCGGCGACCGTATCGGCGGCTCGCGGGCGGTCGTGCTGGTCGCCCGCGACGTGACCGAGCGCAAGGAGACCGCGGCGGAACTCCGCCAGCGGGAGGCCCACCTCGAACAGGCCCAGGCGGTCGCGAACATCGGCAGTTGGCACAAAGACGTCCCCTCGGACCAGATCTACTGGTCCGACGAGGTCTACGAAATCTTCGGCCTCGAGAGGGAGGACGGACCGATCGACCACGACCGCTTCATGGCTCACATCCACCCCGACGACAGGACGTTCGTCGATCGGAAGTGGGAAGCGGCGAAACGGGGCGACACCTACGACGTCGAACACCGGATCGTTACCGCCGACGGCGGAACGAAGTGGGTCAGACAGAAGGCCGAACTGACTTTCGACGACGGCCAGCCGGTCAGCGCCGTCGGCGTCGTCCAGGACGTGACCGACCGCAAGGAGTACGAGCGCCGCCTCGAGTCCCAGAACGAACGGCTCGAGGTGTTCAACCGCGTCATCCGTCACGACCTCCGCAACCGGATGAACGTGATCGAAGGGTACGCCTCGATGCTCGAGGACCGCGTCGATGACGAGAACCCCTTCGCCAGCCGAATCCGCGTCGCGGCCGAGGAACTGCTCTCGGTCGGCGAGGAGATCCACAGAGCGAACCGACTCGTCACCGATCCGGGGCACGACCGCCGTCCCGTCGACCTCCGTGCCGCCCTCGAGAACGCGCTCGACTCGCTCCGGGAGCGGTACGAGGAGTTCGGGTGTACGATGACCGCGCCGGAGTCGGCGTGGGTCCGCGGTGCGGATGGGATCGAAGTCGCGCTCGAGAACGTCCTCGAGAACGCGATCGAACACAACGACGCGGCTCGGCCGCGGGTCGAGATCGACGTGGACGTCGACCCGAACGCGGACGCCGACGGGAACGGGGAACGCGACACGGACCGCGACGATGCGATCGAGGTGACGATCGCCGACAACGGACCGGGGATCCCGAAACGCGAGCGCGAACTCCTCACCGGGCGAAGGGAACGATCGCAACTCGAGCACACGAGCGGGCTCGGCCTCTGGATCGCCACCTGGGTCGTCTCGAGTCTCGACGGGGAACTCGAACTCGCGGAGAGGGAGGGAGAGCAACGCGGCACCGTCGTCCGTATCCGACTCCCCCGAACGGAGCGCCGATCGGCCGGCGGTTCGCCCTCGGATCCGGACCACGAATTCGGTTCGGGATCGAAACCGACCACGAACTCGACCGGGAACACGAACGCGAACGCAGGCATCGAGCCGGGCCCCGCCCGACCGCCCCGCGACGGATAGTTCGCCGTCGGCACGAGAGCTTTCGGTCTCGAGTGTGACTCTCTCTGAGGAATTCGGGCTGACAGCTTCAGGCCGAGATCGGCGCGTGCCCGCGCTGCCCAAGCGGGCGCGCGCCGCACGCACACCCGCGCTGTCTGCCGGTTTGGCCCCGAAAGGGTTATCAGATCCTCCATCGTAGCGGCCGACGATGAACGACACGCCTCGCCCGCGCGAGCCGACCGCCCGCCACGGAGGTGATCCGCCGTGGAACTGATCATCACCGAGAAGGACAACGCCGCGAGACGGATCGCCGACATCCTGAGCGGCGGGACCTACGACTCGAGCCGCGAGAACGGCGTCAACGTCTACGAGTGGGGCGGCAAGCGCTGCGTCGGGCTGTCGGGCCACGTCGTCGGCGTCGACTTCCCCTCGGAGTACTCCGACTGGCGGGACGTCGAGCCGGTCGAGTTGATCGACGCCGACGTCGAGAAGACGGCGACGAAGGAGAACATCGTCGCCACGCTGCGGATCCTCGCGCGCAAGGCAAACCGCGTGACGATCGCGACGGACTACGACCGCGAGGGCGAACTCATCGGCAAGGAGGCCTACGAGATCGTCCGGGACGTCAACGAGGAGGTGCCGATCCGTCGGGTACGGTTCTCATCGATCACCGAGAACGAGGTACAAGACGCCTTCGAGAACCCCGACGAACTGGACTTCGACCTCGCGGCCGCGGGGGAGGCCCGCCAGATCATCGACTTGATCTGGGGCGCTGCCCTGACTCGCTTCCTCTCGCTGTCGGCGGGCCAGCTCGGCGACGACTTCATCTCCGTCGGCCGGGTCCAGTCGCCGACGCTGAAGCTGATCGTCGACCGCGAACGGGAGATCCAGGCGTTCGACCCGGAGGACTACTGGGAGCTGTTCGCCGACCTACACAAAGACGACACGGCGTTCGAGGCCCAGTACTTCTACCGCGACGAGGACGGCAACGAAGCCGAGCGCGTCCGGGAGGAGGCGACCGCCGACGAGGTCCACGAGACCCTCGCCGAACGCGAGGCGGCGACCGTCGTCGACGTCAACCGCCGCACGCGGACCGACGCGCCGCCGACGCCGTTCAACACGACCCAGTTCATCCGCGCCGCGGGCGCGCTGGGCTACTCCGCCCAGCGGGCGATGTCGATCGCCGAAGACCTCTACACCGCCGGCTACATCACCTACCCGCGTACGGACAACACCGTCTACCCCGACGACCTCGAGCCCGCGGACCTGCTCGACGAGTTCGTCGGCCACTCGGCGCTGGGTGACTCGGCCGAGTCGCTGCTCGAGGACGCCGACGACGAGATCGAACCCACCCGGGGCGACGAGGAGACGACCGACCACCCGCCGATCCACCCGACCGGCGAGATCCCCTCGCGGGGCGACGTCTCCGAGGACGAGTGGGAGATCTTCGAACTCGTCGTTCGGCGGTTCTACGCCACGGTCGCCGACGCCGCGGTCTGGGAGCACCTCAAGGTCGTCACCGAGGTCGACGAGTACCGGCTCAAGTCCAACGGCAAGCGACTGGTCGAGCCGGGCTACCACGACGTCTACCCGTACTTCAGCACGGCCGAGAACTACGTGCCGGACGTCGACGAGGGCGAGGAGCTTCGCCTCACCGACGTCGAACTCGAGGAGAAACAGACCCAGCCGCCCCGCCGTTACGGCCAGTCCCGGCTCATCGAGACCATGGAGGACATGGGGATCGGAACGAAGAGTACCCGCCACAACACCCTCGAGAAGCTGTACGACCGGGGCTACATCGAGGGCGATCCGCCGCGGCCGACGAAGCTCGCGATGGCGGTCGTCGACGCCGCCGAGAACTACGCCGACCGCGTCGTCAGCGAGGAGATGACTGCCCAGCTCGAGGCTGACATGGACGCCATCGCCTCGGGCGAGGCCGACCTCTCCGAGGTCACCGACGAGTCCCGCGAGATGTTAGAAGAGATCTTCGCGAACCTCGCGGAGTCCCGCGACGAGATCGGCGACCACCTCCGGAAGTCGCTCAAGGACGACAAGCGCCTGGGGCCGTGTCCCGAGTGCGGCGAGGACCTGCTCGTGCGCAGCAGTCGCCACGGCTCGTACTTCGTCGGCTGCGACGGCTACCCCGACTGCGAGTACACGCTGCCGCTGCCCTCGACTGGCAAGCCGCTCATCCTCGACGAGGAGTGTGAGGAACACGGGCTGAACGAGGTGAAGATGCTCGCCGGCCGACAGACGTTCGTCCACGGCTGCCCGCTGTGCAAGGCCGAGGAGGCCGGCGAAGGGCCGGTGCTCGGCGACTGTCCCGAGTGTGGCGACGAACACGGCGGCGAACTCGCCGTCAAGACCCTCCAGAGCGGCTCGCGGCTCGTCGGCTGTACCCGCTATCCCGACTGCGAGTACTCGCTGCCGCTTCCGCGCCGCGGCGAGATCGAGGTCACCGACGAGCACTGCGAGGAACACGACCTCCCCGAACTCGTGATCCACAGCGGCGACGAGCCATGGGAACTCGGTTGTCCGATCTGCAACTACCAGGAGTTCCAGGCCCGCGAGAGCGAGTCGGGGTCGGACCTCGAGGCGCTCGACGGTCTCGGCGCGAAGACCGTCGAAAAACTGGCCGACGCGGGGATCGAGAGCATCGACGATCTGACGGACGCCGACCCGGACGCGGTCGCGGAGGCCGTCGACGGTGTGTCGGCCGACCGAATCAGGAGCTGGCAGGCCGAGGCCTGACGGCGCTGGGATTCGGGGCTAACTCGAGGGGTCGGATCAGGATTCGTCGCTGTCGTCACCGTCGTCGCCAGCGTTACCGTTGCCATCCGCGGGTTCCGTCTCGGCTTCCGTTTCGCCTTCCGCTTCGGATTCCCCATCGTCGGCCGTTTCGTTCCCGTCCAACTCGCCGGACTCGCTTCCCGAGTCGTCCGACGAGAGGGCGTCCTCGAGCAGGGGCTCGACGTTCCTGACGATCCGATCGGCACTGACGACTCCCGTGTCCGTCCACCGGCTGTTTCCATCCTCGTCGACCGCGACGAGCACGGGATAGCCGACGACCTGGTACTGCGCCGCGAGCGACCGGCCCGGATCGAAGCCGAGGTACCAGTTCCCCTCGTACTCGAGCCACCACTCGCGGAGGCTGGATTCGGACTGTCTGGCGGTGACCGAGACGACGGTCAGCGCGTCGCCGTACCCCGCGTCGACGAGCCGTTCCCGCGCGGCGGCGAGGTGTGGCATCAGTTTCCGGCACGTGCCACAGGCCGGCGAGAAGAACATGACGACCGTCACGCCGTCGTTCGGGACGGGCAGCGTTCCGGCTTCGCTCCCGCGGGCGTCGATCGTCTCGAGTTCGATGGGGCCACCGCTGTCGTTTTCGTTTCCGTCTCCGTCACTGCCCCCGTCGCCCCCGCTCGAGTCCGCGGTCGATCCCGCTCCGGCAGGGGTCGCGAACGACGGCAGGCCGAACCGGAACGTCGCCGCGGCACCGCCGAGGACGCCCGCGCTCGTGACACCGGCGAGGAGTTCGCGCCGCTTCACGGGCGGCTCACCCCGTAGTTTGGCGTTCGAGTCGCCGGCTCCGGACGCGAGAGGGAACGGTGGAGGGGGCTACCGAGGACGCGGGCCGGTTCGGTTTTTTCGACGCGCACACGCTCGACGCACCCAGGGATCTCGACGGGCACCGTAACGGGACCTGACGAAAGGCCGGGCGGGCGGCCGGTCATATCCCTGTATACTCGCGCCAACGAAAATAGGATACCGGTTCGATCGTCGAGTTTCGGTCCGGACCATCGCGTCTCGAGTGTAGACTGCTATAGGTCAGTCGTCGCCGTCCGTTTCGTTGGCCGCTTTCTCCTCTTGCTCCGTCCCGTCTCCCGACTCCTCGCCGACCGCCTCGAGAACTCGTTCGACGTTGCGGACGATCCTCTCGGTCTCGAGGACGCCCTCGTCCTCCCAGCGAACCGTTCCGGAGTCGTCAAGCGCCAGGAGAACGGGGTGGCTGGCGACGCCGTACTCATTCGCCAGTCTGCGGTCGCCGTCGTACGCGAGGGTCCAGTTCCCGTCGTGTTCGATCCACCAGTCCCGGAGCTGTTCCTCGGTCTGGTGGGCTGCGACCGAGACGACGGTGAGGGCGTCGTCTTCGTCGTTCCCGTACGTCTCTGCCAGTTGGGCCTGCGCGTCGACGAGGTTCGGCATCAGCGATCGACAGCGGTGACAGACCGGCGAGAAGAACACGACGAGGGCAACGCCGTCGGTCGGGATCGATATCGTCCCGGCATCGCTCCCTGGGGCTTCGATCGTCTCGAGTTCGATCGCCCCGTCCTCGGCGTCCTCGCTCGAGTCGGTCTCGGCGTCGGCCTCCGGCCGGTCGGAACTGCCGCCTATCGGGGAGCGAAGGCCGCGCCACACGACCGCGGCACCGCCGCCGAGGACGCCCGCGCTCGCGACCCCTGCGACGAGTTCGCGCCGTTTCACACGGCATCACCCCCCGTGAACGCGGCCCGGACGGACTGCCGGCGTCCGCGACCGTCGACGCTATCCCGCCCGCGCCCTCGAGCGGACCGAGCCGAGCACGGCCGCCCGCGTGCCGGTCCCGGCTGACGAATGTGCATACGTGACACAGGGTCCGGAGGGGAAAATAATCACCGGTGGGGCGACGGGAGCGGCGTGCCAACCTACAAGGCCGCTCGGGTCCTGGTCGCGACCGTGACCGACGACCGAGCGCGGTGGAACGAGAAGTACGACGACCCGGACTTCGACCTGCCCGACGACCCGATCCCGGAACTCGAGCGTCGGATCGACACCGTCCCGGACGGTCGCGCCCTCGACGTCGCGACGGGGACGGGCCGAAACGCGCTCTTTCTCGCCGAACACGGGTACGACGTCGACGCTATCGACGTCTCCGACGCGGCCCTCGAGCGGGCGCGCGACCGGGCCGCCGAACGCGGGGTCGAGGTCGACTGGATCCGGACCGATCTCGCCGAGTTCGACCTCGAAGGGGAACGAGCCGCCGAGTACGACGTCATCTCGGTGAGTTTCTTCGCCGCCCTCGAGCACCTGCCCGCGCTCAAGGAGGCGCTCGCGCCCGGCGGCGTCCTCGTCTACGAACACCACCTCCGCTCGAGCGACCCGATCGAGGTCGGTCCCTCGAGCGACGGTCACCGGTACCGGTCGAACGACCTGCTTCGGGCGTGTCTCGACCTGACGATCCTGCACTACGAGGAACGCCGCCGCGAGGTCATCGGGGGCACTGCAGCCGTCGTGACGCTCGTGGCGCGAAACTCCCGCGGCGGCGCGCAGTCGTATCCGCTGCTGGAGGAGTGACTCTACGGATTGCTGTCCCGATGTCCCGGTGCAACCGCGACCCGGGGCGATTGTGCCGGAACTGACGGACAGTAAACCGTATCGAGGAGCAGTCGTGAGCCGTCCTCGGGGGTCGGCACCCGTCGAGTTCAGTCCGAGTTCGCGCTCGATTCGGCCTCGATCGCCTCCTCGACGGTGAACGCGATCGTTCCCGCCCGCATACTGCCTCGATCACGCCACCGGACCTCCCCGTCGCCGTCGAGCACGGCGACCGCCGGAAAGCCGGCCACGCCGTAGTACTCGTTGAGCCGGCCGTTCTCGTCGATCCCCACCGGCCAGTCGCCGTCGTGTTCCCGCCACCAGTCGGCGAGTTCCGCCGGGGTCGGATCGAGTCCCCTCGTCTCGTCGGTCACCGAGAGGAACACGACGGTACCGTCCGGGCCGAACTCGTAGTCGTCCTCGAGTCGGTCCCTCGCCTCCCCGATCGTCCCGAGGACCCCCTCGCTCGTCGGGCATTCCGTTCTGGTGAAGTTGACGAGCGTGACGCGTCCCTCCGTCGGCACCGTGATCGTCCCCTCTCGGCTCCCTGGCGCGTCGATGGTGGGGATCTCGAACGGCGGTTCGGCGTCCGCTTCGTCGTCCTCGCCCGGCCCGGTCGTCGCCTCCTCTTCGGCCCCCGAACCGTCGTCGATACATCCCGCGAACGGAACGGAGCCGAGGCCGCCGGCCGCTACCAGGAGTTCGCGCCGGTTCATTCGTCGCCCCGTTCCCGATCGATCGTCGCGGGGTCCGTTACCACACCCATACGTGGTCAAGCGACCGGACGGTAAAGAATCGGGAGGGTACGGAGAGAGCGGGACTCACCGCGACCACTATCCTTTTTACGCTCCCAGGCCGACTCGAGACAGACGTGGCACTGGTAACGACCCTCGCGGGCGCGGTTTTCGGAATCGCGCTCGCCGCACCGCCCGGCCCGATGAACGCGATCATCGCGGAGGAGAGCGTCGTCCGCGGCTGGGCCGCCGGCTTCTGGGCCGGCCTCGGCGCGATGCTCGCGGACGTGCTCTTTTTCGTCCTGACGCTGCTCGGCGTCGTCGCCGTGATCGATCAGTACCCGACGATACGACCGGTCCTCTACCTCGCGGGCGGCGTGCTCATGCTGTACTTCGCCGTCGGCGCGATCTCGGAGGCCCGATCGGCCGCGTCGTTCACGGACGGCGGGCGCGTCGAGTCCAAGGGGTTCCGGAAGACGTTCGCGCTCTCGCTGACGAACCCCTACCAGATCGGCTTCTGGCTCACCGTCGGCGTCGGCCTGCTCGAGTCCGGAACGCTCGACGTCTTCGCTCACGTGCCCGCGGTCGGCGACGCGCTCGCAGGCACGTTGATCGTCGAGACGGGATCGCCGGCGCTGCTGGTCGGCTTTTTCGCCGGCATCGGGGTCTGGATCGTCGCCTATCCCGCGGCGCTGTCGTCGGCGGGGCGGCGGGTCGATTCGCTCGCGCCCGTGATCGCGGCGCTGAGCGCGGCCGTGCTGGCCGGGTTCGGCGCGCTCTTCCTGGCGATGGGCACGATGGGTCTGCTGTGATCGGTTCCGGTCGGCGGTCGGTTAACACTCGAGCGTATCGAACGGCCCCTCGAGAACGATGTCGTCCGAACTCCCGTTCTCGGCGGTCGTATCCACCGTCGGCGTCCGCTCTTCCTCGAGTCCCCCCGACCCGAGGTCGTCGAAGACCGGGAGCCGGAACTCGAACCCCGTAACGACCGCGAACGCCTCGAGCGGGTCACGGAGGAGCGTATCGACACCGTCGGCGACGTACTCGGCACCCGCGGCGACCTCGATCGTCGCCGCACCCTCCGCCGAGCCGACGAGTTCGCCGCCGAACGCGGTGCCGGAGTCCGTAAGCGGCCCCAGGTGAAGCCGGACCCAGATGTGGGTATCGTCGCTCGAGCCGATCGTGAACGAACTGCCGCCTGTGAAACAGCCCTGGGTCTCGCGGGCAGTGGTGTTGGCGTTTGCCTCCGCTTGTGCCTCGTCGACCTGTCCGACGTTCTCCGCGACCCGATCGCTCGAGCCGGCATCGACGGCGCCGCCGGCAGCGATTGCGGGACCCGCCAGCAGCGCCATCAGACAGAAGAAACCGACGGTGAGCAGCGGGACCGTTCGGCGGCTGTGACACATTACAGGTACGTCGTTCGCTCGGAAGCAAGAAGACAACGGCCGCTTCTCACGCCGTGGAGACATGGAGATCACACTCGTTCGGTGTTCGAAGCGTGACCGACTCGGGGAACGATCTGCGTCGATCAGTACCGCTACCGACCTCTCCTCGGGCCCAACCGCCGAGGTCGCGGGGAGTTCCGCTTCAGTCCCCGAGCGCGGCGATCTCGTCCTCGAGCCACTCGCGGAACCACTTCACCCGTTTGAGCCGCTGGTGGGCGATGCTCTCGGCGGTGTCGCTCTCGACGCGGGCGGCCGCGTCGTAGCCACGTTCGAGGACGCGTTCGACCATTTCGTCGGCGTCCATGTGGGTCCGGGCCTCGTACCCCATCCGCAACAACATGAGGGCGGTCCCGTTGGCACCGATCTTGTCCAGCAGGTCGGCCTCGATGAGACACTGCGTCTCAAGGGCGACGTCGTTCAGGTCCCCCTGGTAGGAGTGGTGTTCGACGGCGCGACATACCTGCGTGATGAACGACTCGGGGTAGTCCGCGCGCGACTCGAGGTACTCGCGGGCGACGCGAGCGCCCGCCTCGGCGTGGAGTTCCTGGTCGGTCTCGAGTTTCGCCACGTCGTGAAACAGGGCGGCGACGCGCGTGACGTCGACGTCAGCGCCCTCCTCCCGCGCGATCTCCTCGGCGAGATCGACCACGTTGAGGATGTGGTTGTGCCGGTACTCCGCGGAGTGCCACGGATACCAGCGCATGCGACCGCCCTCCTCCTCCTTTTCGACGCTAGCGGCGAGGTACTCGAAGACGAACGCCTTCATTTCCTCGAACTCGGCGTCGGACACCCTGGTTTCTTTTATTTCGACGCCCACGAGAGATCCCTCCGCAGTAGACGAACGATAGTCATTGACAGAATGTTCGGTAGTTTCGCTCTTTAGCCTTTGGTTCGGGGTGCTGGACGCCGCGACGACAGTCACGGTTCCGATCACGACAGCGATTCGTCCCCGGACGGCGGTTCAGTCACCGGTATGTGACCGAACAACGTCCACCAACTTCCGTTAAAGTCAAACATACGGCCCGGGAACGTGGGGGTATGAGCAGCGAACAGGAAGGTGAGTCGATCCGGTGTCTGGTCGCCAAGGTCGGCCTCGACGGCCACGATCGCGGTGCACACGTCATCTCGCGCGCGTTCCGCGACGCCGGATTCGAAGTCATCTACTCGGGGCTTCACAAGTCGCCGGACGACATCGTACAGGCAGCCGTCCAGGAGGACGTCGACGTCCTCGGAATCTCCATCCTCTCGGGTGCCCACAACACGCTCGTTCCGAAGATCATCGACGGCCTCGAGGAGTACGACGCGGCCGACGACACGCTCGTTCTGGTCGGCGGCGTCATCCCCGAGGAGGACCGCGAGGGACTCAAGGAAGAGGGTGTCGCCGCCATCTTCGGTCCCGGGACGTCGATCGAGGAGACCATCGAGTTCGTTCGCGAAAACGCACCCGAGCGATGACCGAAGGCGGCGACGACGAACGACTGCTCGAGGAACTGCTCGCCGGGAAACACCGGGCACTGGCCCGTACCATCTCCAAGATCGAGAACCGCGCGCCGGGGTATCGCGACCTCGTCTCCGAACTCTACGCCCACACCGGCGAGGCCGACGTCATCGGGATCACCGGCTCGCCGGGGGCCGGAAAGTCGACCCTGGTCGACAAACTCGCCGAGGCCTACCGCGAGCGCGGCGAGACGGTCGGCATCATCGCGATCGACCCCTCGTCGCCGTTCTCCGGTGGGGCCGTTCTGGGCGATCGTATCCGGATGGGATCGACCATCGGCGACATGGACGTCTTCGTCCGCTCGATGAGCGCCCGCGGGACGCTGGGCGGCCTCTCGACGGCGACGGCGGACGCCGTGAAGGCGATGGACGCCTTCGGCAAGGACAAAGTCATCATCGAGACGGTCGGTGCCGGACAGAACGAGATCGACATCGTCCGGACCGCCGACACCGTGGCCGTGCTCGTCCCGCCGGGGTCCGGCGACGACGTCCAGACCCTGAAAGCCGGTATCCTCGAGATCGGCGACATCTTCGTGGTGAACAAGGCCGACCGCGACGGAGCCGACCGCACCGTTCAGGAGCTCAGGGACATGGTTGCGATGGACGCGGGCGACGGGTTCGGCATGTCGGGAGCGGGTCATCACGGGGCCGACGCGATGCAGATGGACGATCACGGCCACGACCAGGGCCACGGCCAGGCCCACGACCAGGACCCCGATCCCCACGGCGACGAACCCGAGACCTGGATCCCACCCATCGTCGAAACCATCGCCACCCACGGGACCGGCGTCGAGGAGTTCATCGAGGAACTCGAGAACCACCAGCAGTACCTCGTCGCGTCCGGCACCCGCGCCGAGATGGCTCGAAAGCGGTACGCCGAAGAGATCCGAACCCTCCTGCGCGAGGACGTCCACGGCCTCCTCGAGGACGAACTCGAGGACGCTGGCGGGATCGACGACCTCGCGGAGGCCGTTCGGACCGGCGAGACCGACCCGTACACGATCGCGGACGAGTTGCTCGAACCCGTCGAGATGTGTCTCGAGGATCTCGAGCGGGAGGGCTAGCGCGGTTCCCGCTCGCCGAATACCAACCGCACTCCTAAGAGCGTCCTCGTCTTATGGCCCCGTATGAAAGCCCGAACAGTCCTCGGTACGGCGGTCGGCGCAGTCGGCGCGGCCGTCCTCGGGAACCGGCTGCTCACGAAGCGCGCTGGCGACCTCGAGAACCCGCTGCCCGGCATCGAACGAACGTACCGCTGGCGGGGGATCGAAACGACCTACACCGTCGCCGGCGACCCGAACGATCCGGACCTGTTGCTGTGTCACGGCATCTACGCGGGTGCGAGCAGCCACGAGTTCGAACCGATCGTCGAGCGCCTCGCGGAGGACTACCGCGTCGTCGCAGTCGATCTGCCCGGCTTCGGGCGGTCGGAGCGCCCGCCGCTGGTCTACTCGTCGACGCTGTACGCCGAGTTCCTCCGTGACTTCGCGGAGGAGCGCCTCGAGAACCCGATCGTCGTCGCCTCGTCGCTGACCGGCGCGTTCGCCGCGGATGCCGCCGGCGAGACGGAGTTCAGCCACCTCGTGTTGATCTGTCCGACCGACGAGACCGCGCCCGAGCGATCGTGGCTGCGGACCCTCATCCGGTCGCCGATCGTCGGGACGACGGTCTTCAACCTGATCGCGAGCAAGCCCGCGATCCGGTACTTTTACGATCGAGATGGCTACTACGATTCCGACCGAATCGACGAGGCGGAGGTCGAGTACGCCTGGGACAGCGCTCACCAGCCCGGCGCGCGGTACGCACCGGCCTCGTTCGCGTCGGGAACGCTCGACCCCGACTTCGATCTGGCGACCGAACTCGCGGCGCTGGAGACGCCGACGACGCTTGTCTGGGGCCGGGACGCCGAACTCGTCCCGCTGCGGGAGGGCCGGGATCTCGCGGAGGCCGCGGACCTGGACCTGGTCGTCGTCGACTACGCGACGCAGTTGCCACACAGCGAACACCCGGAGCAGTTCCTCGAGTACCTGCTGGCGGAGCTGTTACACGCCGGGGCCGACGCTGACGTCGACGTCGATACTGGCCCAGGAGAATAGGACCCGGGTTTCGAGCCGTCGTCTTACTGCTCCGCCGGTTCGAACGCCACGACTCGCTCGTCCGTCGTCTCCGAAACCGCGACGTCGATCGTCACCTCGAGGCCGTTCTCGATCGTCTCGAGGTCGATGCCGACGACCTGGCCCGTGACGCGGACGGGGCCGAAGTTCGCGATCGCGGTCGCGTATGGGGCGTCGTCCTCGAAGGCCGGTGTCGGCACGTGCGTGACGGTGAACGTCTCGATCTCGCCCGTGTCAGGGAGCTCTCGCTCGTCGAGGTCGGTCGCGCCGCAGTCGGGACAGACGCGTCGGGGCGGCAGGGAGCCGTGTCCCTCGGGACACTCGAGGTAGTACGCCTCGCCGTCCTCGGCGGCGTCGAGCCAGTCGTCGAAGCCGGCGTCCTGGACCTCTTCGTCGTCGCTCATCGTCCCACCTCCTCGAGGACGTGGACGGTCGCGCTCGCGACGGTCCCACCCGCGTTGTGGGCGACGCCGGTCGTCGCGTCGGGGACGTGTTCGCTGTTGGGATGGTCGCCGGCGAGCAGTTTCGTCACTTCGGCGATCTGGGACGCGCCCGTCGCGCCGACTGGGTGGCCCTTCGCCTTCAGGCCCCCCGAGAGGTTGATCGGCGTCTCGCCGTCGGCGGTCGTACGGCCCTCCCGGGCCGCCGAGATTCCCTCGCCGACCTGTTCGATGTCCAGCGCCTCGAGTGCCAGCACCTCGGCGATCGTAAAGCAGTCGTGGACCTCCGCGAGGTCGACGTCCGCGGCGGAGACGCCGGCGTCGGCGTAGGCCTCCTCGCCGGCCTCGCGGGCGGCCGGCGAGCGGGCGAGGTGGTCGCGGTCGTGCAGCGCCAGGCGGTCGCCGCCCTGGCCCGTCCCGGTGATCGCGACGGGAGCGTCGAGGTCGTGGTCCTCGGCGTACTCCTCGCTGGTCAGGACGAGGGCGGCCGCGCCGTCGGAGATCGGACAGGAGTCGTACAGCCCCAGCGGCGAGGAGACCTGCGGGGCCTCGAGGACGTCCTCGACGTCGATCGCGCTCTGGTACTGGGCCTTCTCGTTGTTCAGCGCGTTCTCGTGGTTCTTGACCGCGATGTGAGCGAGATCCTCGTGTTCGCCGCCGAACTCCTCGAAGTACGCCTGCGCCATCAGGGCGTAGGCCCCGGGAAAGGTCATTCCGGCGCGGACCTCCCAGAGGTCGTCGGCCGCGATCGCCAGGGCTTCGGTCGCACCCGCAGTCCCGAGGTTAGTCATCCGCTCGGCGCCGCCGACGAGGACGACGTCGGCTTCGCCGTTACGGATCCGGACGACGGCGTCCCGGACGGCCGTCCCGCTCGAGGCGCAGGCGGCCTCGTATCTGGTCGCCGGCGCCTGGACGCCGGCGGCCTCGGCCATCAGGGGGCCCTGGTGGCCCTGGTGCTCGGAGAGTTCACCCATGAAGTTCCCGTAGAACAGCGCCTCGACGTCCTCGCGTGGAACGCCGCTGTCCTCGAACGCCGCGACGGTGGCTTCGGCGAACAGGTCACGACTCGTCCGCTCGGGGGTGTTCCCGAACGGGGTCAGCCCCGTCCCAGCAACACGCACGTTACTCATACGCGTACTCTAATGAGTGCAACCGTTAATACTCCGTGGTTAGTATGGAAACCCGACTCGCCGTCCGCGATGCGGTCGGCGGTACGGTCCGCGATTTCCTCGAACGGGACCCTCGAGTGGAGCGGGCTGAACCGGCCCCGTTCGGGCCCCGGGTCCGAACCACTCGATATTACTAATCCGTACCGTCCGAGGCGCTGCGGGCGATTTCCACGCGTTTATATGAGAACCATCCCCACGTCCGCGTATGGCATCCGCTTCGACCCCGTTCGATTTCGATCTGCTTCGCGACCTCACCGAGACGAGCGGTGTTCCGGGCTACGAGGACCGGGTCCGCGAACTCGTCGTGGCCGAACTCGAAGAGTCCGTCGATCGAGTCCGGACCGACGCGATGGGTAACGTCGTCGGGACGCTCGAGGGCGACGCCGATTCGGATTTCTCCGTCGGCGTCGCCGCCCACATGGACGAGATCGGCTTCATGGTCCGCCACGTCGCGGGCGAGGAGGACGAGTACGGCTTCCTCGAACTCGAGGCGCTGGGCGGGTGGGACGCCCGCGTGCTGAAGGCTCAGCGGGTGACGATCCACACCGACGACGGCGACCTGCCGGGCGTCATCGGCTCGCCGCCGCCACACACGCTGGACGAGGAGGACCGCGAGAAATCCCCCGAGGTCGAGGACGTCTTCGTCGACGTCGGCCTTCCCTACGAGGAACTCGAAGAGCGCGTCTCTCCGGGGGACCTCGTGACGATGGACCAGACGACCGAGCGCGTCGGCGAGACGGTCACCGGGAAGGCCCTGGACGACCGCGTCTGCCTGTTCGCCATGCTCGAGGCGGCCCGCCGGATCGAGGACCCCGACGCGACGATCCACTTCTGTGCGACCGTCCAGGAGGAGGTCGGCCTGCGCGGTGCGAAGGCGCTGGGCGTCGACGTCGATCCCGATCTCGCGATCGCGTTGGACGTCACCGTCGCCAACGACGTGCCCGGGTTCGACGACGGCGAGCACGTCACCGAACTCGGCGAAGGGACGGCGATCAAACTCAAAGACGGCAGCGTGATCACGAGCCCGAAGGTCCACAAGCGGATGCAGTCGGTCGCCGAGGCGGAGGGGATCGACCACCAGCTCGAGATTCTCCCCTCGGGCGGCACCGACACGGCCGGCTTCCAGAATACGGCCGGCGCGAAGCCGGTCGGCGCGATCTCGATCCCGACGCGGTACCTCCACACCGTCACCGAGACGGCACACGTCGAGGACGTCGCGGCGACGATCGATCTGCTCGAGGCGTTCCTCGAGAGCGAAGACGGGAGTCACGAGTACACGTTCTAGTCGTCCCCGATCGACTCCTCTCGGACCTTTCGTTTTATATTTTTGAAGAAGTAACGGAAAACTAACCGAATGGGACGACGATCCCTCCTGGTCGGCGGGCTCTCTATCGCTGGACTCGCCGGCTGTCTCGAAGATACCACCGCAGAGCCCTCCGACGGTCCCCAGGACGAATCCGACGACCGAACGGAAGACGACGAAGCCGACGGGGTGGACGACGACGGCGTCCCCGAGGAAGCCCGGGCGGTCGGTGAGGCCACGATCGAGGCGCTCGCCGCCGGTAACGCGACGGAGGCGGCGTCGTACGCCCCACACGAGTACGTCGTCGACAGCGGTCGAGAGAGCTGGGAGCGGGCCTACGGCGAATTCTGGACTCCCGACGCCGTCCGCTCGGTCGCCTTCCGGGGTGAAGCGAGGGACCGCATCGACACGCTGGACCTGTTCGATGACGGGACGGTCGACGCGGAGTACCAACTCGAGTACGCCCTCGAACTCGAACACGAGGCGACCGATCAGCGGTACGACCGACAGGTTAGGGCGATCGTGGTCGAAATCGAAGACGAGTGGTACGCGTGGTACCAGGGGATCTCGCAACCGTTCCGTCCACGGACCAACGCTGCGGTCCAGGTCTGGACCGAGGGCCTCGGGACGGCCGAAATTACGCTTCTCGACCGGAACGACGCGGCGACCGTCTTCGTGACCGACGGGGACGACGAATCTGCGTTCGATCCCGACGACTATCGGCTCGAGGAACCCGGCGAGACGATCACTATTTCCGCCGAGAACGAGGGTGTCCCCGCGGGAACGTACGAGATCGTCACCGCGGTCGACGATCCGGCCGAGCCCGGGGCACGGGTCCTCGAGACGGTCTCCCTGGTGGATCCGAGTGCCTGGACCGACGTGACGGAGATCGAACTCGAGGCGAACGTGTCGGGGTGGGTCGGCAGCGCACCCGGCCACGTCGAGGGCGTCGAGAACCCGACGCTCGTCCTCGAAGAGGGCCGGGAGTACACGTTTACCGTCGTCAACGGCGACGGTGCCGTACACGACTTCCAGCTCTGGGACGAGAACGAGGGCATCGTCGACGAGTACGCGACCGATTTCATCGAAGACGACGACGAAACACGGGAGCTCACCGTTACGGCAACGGAGGAGGTAGCAGAATACGTCTGTGAACCACACCAGATGACTATGCGCGGCGACGTGGTCGTCCTCGAGTCGTTCGAGGACGAGTGAGACGGTCCGTGGTCCGGATTCCCGACCCGACTGTAGAACGACTTCCCGTCGAGCCGGCACTGGGAGACAGTAGTCGGTCTGAAACCGCCGCGTTTCGAGTCCACTCGGAACGGGACCCGGCTACGGCATCTCGTGGACCGTCAACTCGACTTCCCGGGGTTCGTCCCGTCCCTCGATGTCCGCCACGAGACGCTCGACGACCGTTTCGGCCTCGCGCAGGAGTCGCGGCTGGACCTTCTCGACGACCCAGTCCAGGGAGACGAACCGCGGCAGGGAAATCGCGTCCTTGTTGGCGGAGTAGGGATCGTAGACCGCCTCGAAGTAGATCCGGCTGGCCGTCTCCGCTTCGACTCCGGCCTCGAGGCCGTCGAGAGCAGCCCGACCCTCGCCTCCGTCCGGGACCGCGTCCGGCTCGGGCTCGACGCGCCACTCCCCGCGGGCGTCGATGTCGTTGACCAACTGCCACTCGAGCGACTCGGGCGGGGAGACGTCGGTCACCCGGGAGCGGGCGGTGTAGCTGAGCTTCCACCAGGCCAGTCGGAGGTCATAGACCGAACCCGCGTCGCCGTCGCCGTGGACGGTAACGTCCTTCAGGTGTTCGGTGTAGCGGGGATACTCGGTGAACGACCGCACGTACGGAAAGACCTCCTCCGGCGGACGGTAAGCGACGGTGCTGAGGAGAATTCTGTCCACACCAGCGGTACGGGCGGTTCGAAAGTAAGGGTTACTCCCGCAACGGACGGGTGGCTTCCCGGCCGGTCGGGAGGTCGGGAAGTCGGGAAGTCGGGAAGTCGGGAAGTCGGAAAGCGACCCGGAAAACGCGACCGAAACCCGCGAAGCGGCAAGTTCTATACGCACGGCGGTGAACGACGCGGTATGCGAGACGTCTGCATCGTCGGCGGCGGCGTCGCCGGCCTCGCCGCGTCGATCTTCACCGCACGCGCGGGGCTGGACACGTTCGTCGTCAGCGAGGGACCACGTCCCTCGAGCAGCCGGACTGCGTCCGGCGACGACGGCGGCGAGTCCATCCTCGCGCGCAACGCCAGCCTCGAGAACTACCCCGGCTTCCCTGACGGCGTCGACGCCCGCCGGTACCTGCAACTCGTGCGCGAACAGGCCCAAAACGCGGGTGCGACGTTCGAACTCGGCCGCGTGACGGGCGTCGAACCGGTCGAAGGGACGGACCTCGAGCAGGGGTTCGTCCTCGAGACCGAGGGCGGCGACCCCGTCGAGGCGCGACGGGTGATCGCGGCCTCGTGGCCCGACAGCGACTACCTCGAGCCGCTGGACGTCGGGCGCATCCAACGTGGCAGCAAGTACTTCGTCTCCGTCGAAGACGGCGGGCGGACGGCGGTCGAGGGGGTCTACGCCGCGGGGCGGATCGCCGGCGAACCCCACCAGGCGATCGTCGCCGCGGGCCACGGGGCGAAGGTCGGCCTCGCGGTGATCCACGACTCGGACGTCGCCTTCTATCACGACTGGGTCACCCCAGAGGGATACTTCACCGGCCGCGACCGGGACGTCCCGCCGGGCTGTGAGGAGATCGACGAGGAGGAGCGAAAGCGCCGCGACGAGCGGGCGCGGGAGACGATCCTGGAGGCGTTCGCGGAGCCATTAGACGAGGAGCCGACGATGCACCCGAGCGTCGACCGGGACTGATCGCCCCTGGTTACGGATCGAGACCGCGACCGTCCCACCACGATCGTATTCACGACCCGAGAGTTTTGAGGAAGTACGTGGGAGTGTCGGCACTGACATTCCATGACGAGGGACCGTCCGGCTCCGCCGGATCGCTGTCTACGGCTCCGGACCCGCGCGGAACGCGACGCGTTCGGCGCCGCGACCCACTACGCACGGGTTCACGACCTGTCGGAGCCACCCGAGTCGGCGTACCTCGAGGCACTGCCGGAAGCCAGACGCGAGATCCGTCGGCGACTCGTCCGGGGACTCCTTCGCGGTCGCCCGGCCGGCCTGCCGGACCACTGCGTCCTCGGGCCCGATCCGGACGCGGAGGCGATCCCCGACTGTCCGTCGCCGCTCCCGCGGCTGACGGCCGACCGGCTGCGGTCGCTCGTCGCGCCCACGTCGGACGGGCGTCGGCTGCTCGCTCTCCTGCCGTTTCCCGCCTCGGAGACAGTTCTCGTCGCGCCGATCGCAGTCAGGCACGGCTACGACCGCTACCGGTTCGCCGGGCCGGTGTATCGGTGGTCGGCGGACGCGGACGAACCCGCCGCTGTCGAGCACGCCCACCCGATCGACCTCGTTCCCCTGCTCGAGCGCGAAGGCGCGTTCGCCGACGCCGACCAGGCCGACCGGATCCGCGGCGAGTTGGCCGAGAGCGTCGCCAACCTCGCACTGGCGCGGCTCGCCGGAGCGGTCCAGGCGGGAGCGATCGACGACTCCGACGCGACCGCCTCCTCGCTCGAGCGTATCGCGAGCGGCGTCCGGTCCGCGGATCGGGCGACCGCGTTCGAACGGATCGTCACCGACGGCCACCCGTTCCACCCGGCCGGCAAGATCCGGCGCGGAACGACGCCCGCGGAGGGCCTCGCCTACGCGCCGGAGTTCACCGATCGGATCGACCTCCGGTTCGTCGCGATAGAGCGGGCGGACGCCAAGGAGACGCGTGCGGACGGGAGCGATCGACTGACCGACCGCTTGCTCGCGACGTTCGAGGGGCTCGAGAGGGCGCTCGAGCGTGCGATTCCCGCGGGACGAACCCCGGACGAGTACGCGATCGTTCCCGTCCACCCGCTCCAGTTCCACCGGACGATCCCGGACCGGTACGCGGGGCGGATCGACGACGGTCGCGTCGTTCCGCTCCCGGACTACGCGCGCGGGGTGACTCCGCAACTCAACCTGCGGACGGTCGTCCCGTTCGGGACCGCCGACGGCCCGCTCCCACATCTCAAACTCGCGATCCCCGTCCAGACGACCAACGTCGTCCGGACTCTGTCGCCCCACGCCGTGACGAACGGGCCGCAGGTGACCGACGTCCTGCGTGCGATCGATCGCCGGGAGTCGTTCGGGACGCTGGGGTTCCTGGCCGAACCCGCAGCGACGTGTTACCATCCGCCGGGCGGTCCCCATCCCGACGGCGAGGGGTTCGACGACGCGCGACACCTCTCCGGCCTCGTGCGGACGAACCCGGCCGCTCATCGGCTCGTCCCGGACGGGGCAGTGCCGGTCGTCGCCTCGAGTCTCGTCGCGAGCGATCCCGCGACCGGACGGCCGCTCGTGTGCGAGTTGATCGACCAGTTCCGACGGGCGGACCAGGTGACGATGCCGGACGTCGGGGCCGCGAAACCGTCGCTGGCCGCGGACCGCACCGACGAGGCCGCCCTCGAGTTCATCGAGCGGTACGCCGCGGTCGTCGTCCCCGAACAGCTCTCCCTGCTGTGTGAGTACGGCATCGCCCTCGAGAGTCACCTCCAGAACAGCCTGATCGTCGTCGACCGCGCCACAGCGACCCCGCTGGCGACGCTGGTACGGGACCTCGGCGGAATCCGCGTCCACCGGAATCGGCTCGCGAGTCACGGACTCTCGATCGACCCCTACCCGGACTCGGATCTGGACGCCGACGGCGAGGCCGACCTCCACCGGAAGCTGTACTACGCGCTCTTCCAGAACCACCTGGCCGAACTCGTCGCGACGGTGGCTCACGCCTACGGGGTCGACGAGCGGGCCTGCTGGGAACGGATTCGGGCGCAGTGCGACCGGGCGTTCGAGCGGGTGCGGGCCGAGGGGGTCGCCCCGGACGAGCGAATCGCGCGGGACGAACGCGCGCTGTTCGAGGCCCCTGCGACCCACAAGGCGCTGACCGCGATGCGCCTGCAGGGCAAACGCCACGAGTACGTCACCAGCGAGGTCTCGAACCCGCTCTCGAGGGCGGGGAGAGAGCGGATCGAGCCGTCGGGGTCGCCACGGGCGTCGGAGTCGGAGTCGGAGTGATGGCCGTTCGCGTCGGAACCTCGCTACGCTTAACATACCCCGAGAGAGAATAGCAGACGAATGCTCGAGGGAGTCAACGTCGCGCTCGGGGTGACCGGATCGATCGCGGCAGTCAAGACGGTCGAACTCGCCCACGAGTTGCGACGCCGGGGTGCCGAGGTCCGGGCCGTGATGACCGACAGCGCGCGCGGTATCGTCCACCCGTGGGCCGTCGAGTTCGCGACCGACAACGACGTCGTCACCGAGATCACGGGCGCGGTCGAACACGTCGAACTCTGCGGTCGGGATGGCTGGGCCGACGTCTTCCTGATCGCCCCGGCGACGGCCAATACCGTCGGCAAGATCGCGAACGCGGTCGACGACACGCCGGTGACGACCTGCGCGACGACCGCCCTGGGTGCGGATACGCCGGTCGTGATCGCCCCCGCGATGCACGAACCGATGTACGACCACCCGGGCGTCCTCGAGGCGATCGACGCCGTCGCCGAGTGGGGCGTCGCCTTCGTCGACCCGCGCGTCGAGGAGGAAAAGGCGAAGATCGCGAGCGAGGAGGCGATCGTCTGTGAGGTCGCCCGCGCCGCCGGCGACCGGCCGCTCGAGGGCGAGCACGTGGTCGTTACGAGCGGCGCGACCGCCGAATCGATCGACCCGGTCCGCGTGCTCACGAACCGGTCGTCCGGACGAATGGGCCGGGCCGTCGCGCGGGCCTGCTACGTTCGCGGCGCGGACGTAACGCTCGTCCACGGGGTCGTCGGCCCGCAGTCGCTCGAGCGGTCGGCCGAGACGCCCGCGTCGGTCCCCTACGCCGACGTCCAGCAGGTCGAAACCGCCGCGGGGATGCTCGCGGCGACTCGCGAGGCGTGTCTCGGCGACGGGACCGGAAACGACACGCACGAAACCGGGGCCGACGCGCTCGTCTCCGCGGCCGCGATCGGCGACTACACGGTCGAGACCAGCGAGGAGAAGATCCGGTCCGGACAGGACCTGGAACTCGAGTTCGAGCCGACGCCGAAGCTCATCGACGAGATCCGCGCCGACCGACCGGAACTCCCGATCGTCGGCTTCAAAGCCGAGACCGCCGGGGACGAAAGCACGATGATCGACCGGGCACGCGAAACGCTCGAGCGGACCGACCTCGCGTTCGTCGTCGCCAACGACGCGAGCGTGATGGGCGCGGACCGAACGAAGGCGCTGTTCGTCCACGAGGAGGACGCCGCCCGGTACGAGGGGACGAAGGCGGGCCTGGCAGGCGAAATCGCAGATTCGCTCGTCGTGGTATTGGGGGACGACCGGCCGGACTGACCGACCGTCACCGTGGCGTGGTATTATATAGGAGGCGTTCCTGCCACGAACTGATGGGTGAACGGGTAGAATCGGGGTTATCCCCGATCGACACCGCGAGGTGATCCGTGGTGGCACAGACACAGCGAAACGACAGCCGTAGCCACGAGGACGGCGAGAGCGAGGCCGATGGAGACAACGGTTCGGCTGCCGCCGGCGGAACCGAGGCCGATGGGTCCCCCACCGATCGCATCCCCGATCTCTCCAAGGGCGAAGTCTTCGAGGTGCTGCGCAACCAGCGCCGACGGTACGTCCTCCACTTCCTGAAGCGGGACGAGCGACCCGTCGAACTCGGCGACCTCGCACAGCAGATCGCGGCCTGGGAGTACGAGACGACCCTCGAGGGCGTCACCCCCGAACAGCGCAAACGGGTGTACACGACGCTCCAGCAGACGCACCTGCCGAAGATGGACGAGGCCGGCATCCTCACGTTCGATTCGGATCGCGGCGTCATCGAGGCGACCGATCGCACCCGCGACATCAGCGTCTACCTCGAGATCGTCCCCGGCCGGGAGTTCGCGTGGCGGGAACTGTACCTGTCGCTGGGCGCGATCAGTTGTGCGCTCGTCGCGGCACTCTGGGTCGGGATCTATCCACTGACGGTCCTGTCGATGCTGACCTGGACGGCGATCATCGCCGTGACGGTTACCGCAACTGCGATCGCTCACATCTACCACGAACGGCACATGCGGCTCGGTCACGGCGAGCAGCCGCCGGAGTTGAGCTACGGCGGGGAGTAACCGTTCCCCCGGGCTGGTTTTCCCTCGAGGCGTTCCCTTCAGGGACGGCGTTCGAGGCGAGTGCGCCGCCGCGTCGCGTGTCGACGGGTATCACGTGGCGACAGCGCCACGTATCGTCAACTTTTACTCCGATACCGACCGACCGACGACATGGATCAACTGAAGCAGTCGCTCCTCGACGCGCCGATCATCGAGAAAGACGGCTACCACTACTTCGTCCATCCGATCAGCGACGGGCTTCCGAAACTCGATCCGGGCCTCCTCCGGGAGATCGTCATCGGAATCATCCGAAAGGCCGAACTCGAGGACGTCGACCGGATCGTCACGCCGGCGGCGATGGGGATCCACATCTCCACGGCGGTCTCGCTGATGACGGACATTCCGCTGACGGTCATCCGCAAGCGCGAGTACGGGCTCGAACACGAGGTCGCGATCTCCCAGAAGACAGGGTACTCCGAGAACGAGATGTACATCAACGACGTCCGCGAAGGCGAGCGCGTGCTCGTGCTCGACGACGTGCTCTCGACCGGCGGCACGCTCGCGTCCGTCCTCGACGCCCTGGACGAGATCGGCGCGGAGGTCGTCGACACCGTCGCCGTCATCAAGAAGGAGGGCGGCGAAAACAAGGTCGACGACGCCGGCTACGACGTCAAGACGCTGATCAACGTCGACGTCGTCGACGGCGAGGTCGTCATCGTCGACGAGACCGGCGACTGACCGTCCCGTCCCGTTCCGTCCCCTCTCGGCCGTCCATCCCGGACGTCGTCCGAAATTAGCGACCGACGCCGATCCAGGCACCCGGAGTGGGTCGAACGTCGCTCCGTCCCGCAAACTCGAGGTCGAGGCCGAGGTCGAGGTTAAGGTCGGGGTCCGACCGACGTCGAAGCCCCGCACCGGCCGGGCGAAGGAACCAGAGTGGACTACCGCGTGGGTACCCTTCCCGCGGACGACTCGCTCGGCACCGTTCGCTCCGTTTTCGTTCGCATACTGGGTTCTATTTGTACACTTCGAGCGTGATTTCTGTCCGGTATCTCATCTAAACGGTAGAAAACAATGGTTCCGTTTGTCGCAGGCGGCGAACGGAGAAAACATAGGGAGTCTCGAACCGGAGAAAAACAATACAACTATAAGGTAGTATTCCCGATTGGGGATTCATGGTGCAGAATAACAATCAGTCGGGACGCGGTATCAACCGACGCCAAGTCCTACAGGGGGTAGGCGGTGCTGGCATCGTCGCAGTCGCCGGGTGCCTCGGTGATGAAGAAGAGGAAGGAGACGCGCCGTTCCAGATTCAACTGGAAGTCAACGCTGACAACGACGACCGCGTTCAGATGGTGGAACTGATCGCGGAGTCGATGGAACAGACCGGTTATTTCGATACTACGATCGAGACCTACGAGTGGAACACGTACGTCGGACGTCTCCTCGACACCGAGTACGCCGACCGCGGCCACATCGCGTGTATCGGCCTGTCGGGGACGTTCAACCCAGAAAGTTTCTGTAACGCCCTCCACCACTCGAGCAACCACGGGCAGTGTTGTAACCTCCAGGGGATCAACGATCCCGAGCTCGACGAGATGATGGACAGCGCCCGGTACGACATGGACGTCGTCGACGACCCCGAACTCCGTGCCGAGCGCTACGACGAGGTCTGGGAGCGACTCGCCGAGAAGCGATACAGCTCGATCACCCACTTCGACCTGCTCGCGCCCGTGATGTCCAACGACCTGCACGGGTACAGCACGTACCCGTTCACGGAGGGCCTGTTCAGTTACGGACTCTACGCGCCCGAGGACGAACAGGTCTCCTGGCTCGACCGCGACAGCGACGCCACGCCGGAGGAGACGGGTCTCGGCGACCTGCAGGAAGGCGGAACGCTCCGGATCGGTGCCGGCGCGAACGTCGATTCCTACGACCCGCCGTACAGCAACGACACGACGTCGACGATGGCCCAGAACTTCGTCTTCGAGCAACTCATTACCTCCGACGCCGACGGGAACGTGTATCCGTGGCTCGCCGAGGACTACGAACTCGTCGAGACCCAGGACATCGACCGGACCGCCTACGAGGAGTACATGATCTCGGTCGGTGCCGACGAAGAAGGCGTCCTCGACACGGACGAGCAGATCATCGTCCAGCACCCCGAAGACGATCCGTTCGGGGACGACGAGGTCCGCGTCCTCACGCCCGAACAGGCCGGCGAGGCCGTCGCGGACGGCACCTTCGGGATGCAGTTCCAGTACGACATCCGCGAGGGCGTCGAGTTCCACAACGGCGAGGAACTCACCGCCGAACACGTCGTCCGCTCCTACGAGCGCTACGAGAACTCCGACCTCTCGGCCCAGACGTTCGACTCCGCGCTTTACGTCGAGGAAGTCGACGACTACACCGTCAACATCTACGCGCAGGTTCCGGACGCCGAGGCCGAGCGGGAACTCCCCGCCGTCTACATCCACTCGCTGGAACAGGTCGACCTCGAGGGCGGCGACCTGGACCCGCGACAGGGTAACGAACCCATCGGTACCGGCCCCTACGAGTTCGAGGAGTTCGTCGACGAGCAGTACGCCGAGTACTCCAAGTTCGACAACTACTGGACCGAGGAACTCGGCGTGGACTCGATCGACTGGTTCGACGGTCCCTCGGAGTTCCCCGACGGTCCGGTCATCGAGGAGATCGAGTTCGAGATCGTCCCCGACGACGCGACCCGCTCGGGTGCGCTCCAGAACGAGGAGATCGACGTCACCTACGGACTCGCGACGGCGACGCTTGACGACTTCGAGCAGTCCGACGGCTTCTTCATCGATTCCGTCGAGACCGGCGGCTACGAGTACATCCAGTACCCGGTCAACGTCGAGCCGTGGGACGACGAGCGACTCCGCAAGGCAGTCAACCACCTCGTCCCGCGAGAACGGATCGTCGAGAACGTCCTCAACGGCTGGGCTCGACCGGCCTGGACCGACATCCCGCAACTCGCCGAGGAGGCAGGGACGGCCGACCCCGAGGCGCTCGAGCAGGAGATCAAGCCGACCAACGAGTACGATCCCGAGCGCGCGGAAGAGCTGCTCGATGAGGTAGTCGAAGAGTACGACCTCTAAGGTCGAAACCGCCCGCTATCCCGTAATTTCGTACGTATGTATCCATCATGAGTTTACGACGTTTCATACTGAAACGGTTCCTCTCGATCATACCGATACTGTTCGGTGTATCGGTCATCACGTTCGCGCTCGTTCATCTAACACCGGGTGATCCGATCAGCCAGATGGTCGGGTTGAATCCCGATATGACGGCCGCCGACGAGGCACGCCTCCGGGCTCGCTACGGGCTCGACGGTCCGATCTGGCAGCAGTACCTGACGTGGATGGAGAACGTCGTCGTCGGCGATTTCGGTGAGGAGATCAGTACCGGACGGGACGTCACCGAGATCATCATGACGCGACTGCCGGAAACGATCGTGCTCGGCCTGTTCGGCTGGGCGTTCGGACTGATCATCGCCATCCCGTCCGGGATCTACGCGGCGGTCAACAAGGACAAGCTCGGCGACACGATCAGCCGGTTCCTCGCCCTGTCCGGCATCTCGATCCCCAACTTCTGGCTCGGGCTGATGCTGATCCTGATCGGGTCGCTGTGGCTCGGCTGGTGGAACGTGTTGCCCCCCTCGCGGCAGCCGCTGTACCACCCGGACATGCTGTGGTACCTGCTGCTCCCGGGGATCACGATCGGGACTGCGTCGGCGGCGTCGATCATGCGCGTCATGCGCACCTCGATGGCCGAGGAGATGAACAAGGAGTACGTGACGGCGGCCCGCGCGAAGGGACTGCCCGAGCGGTCGGTCGTGCTCAAGCACGTCCTCCGTAACTCCCTGATCTCGGTCGTTACCCTCGCGGCGACGCTGACCGCAAGCATCGTCTCCGGGTCGGTCGTCGTGGAGTACGTCTTCAACTGGCCGGGTCTCGGCATGGAGTTCGTCGAGGCGATCAACGGTCGAGAGGTCAATCTCATCATGGCGATCACCCTGTTTTTCGGGGTTACTATCATCATCGCGAATCTGGTAGCAGACATCATGTACGCGGTACTCGATCCGAGGATCAGATATGACTAGGAAGATTTCCGCAGAGCGTGGCCGGATCCAGATCAGCGGTTTCGACGCGGAGAAAGTCGAACAGCGCGAACCGCTTTCGGACTGGACCGAAGAGTCCGGCGACGAGACCCAGACGCGGTGGCAACGGGGCTGGGAACGGTTCAAACGGAACCGAACCGCGCTGATCGGCCTCGCTGTCGTCGCCTTCCTCTCACTGGTGGCGATCTTCGCGCGGCCGATCTCGGTGATGGGGACGACCGTCCAGCCGTTCTCACTCGCCCCGTACGATCCGGCGGCGATCCTCTACCTTCAGGATCCCTCGATCGGCGTGTACGACCCGCCGTCGTCCACGAACTGGATGGGGACGGACGCGTCCGGCCGGGACCTGTTCTCCCGGCTCCTCTATGGCGGCCGATACAGCATCTCGATCGGGTTCATCGTCGTCGTGATCACGGCATCGTTCGGCACGATCTACGGTGCCGTGTCGGGGTACTACGGCGGCTGGACCGACGAGATCATGATGCGTATCGTCGACACGATCTTCGCGTTCCCGTTCCTGGTCATGGCGCTGGTCATCGTCGCGATGCTCGGCGGTGGCTACTGGCAACTCGTGCTCGCGTTCTCGCTTGTCGGCTGGGCGAGCTACGCCCGTCTGATCCGCGGCGAGGTGCTGAAGGTCAAGGAAAACGAGTACGTGATGGCCGCCAAGGCCCTCGGTGCACGCGACAAATCCGTGATCTTCAGACACATCGTTCCGAACGCGATGCCGCCGTTGCTGGTCGTCGCGTCGCTGAACGTCGGGACCGTCGTGATCGGCGTCGCGGCGCTTGGCTTCCTCGGCTTCGGGATGCCCCCGGGCAGCGCGGAGTGGGGGACCATGCTCGACCAGACCCGCGAGACCCTCATTCAGGGTCCCGACGGCACGATCCCCTGGTGGGCGACGGTGTTCCCAGGCATGGCTATCTTCATGTTCGTGATGGCGATGAACATGATCGGTGACGGAATCAACGACGCGCTCGACGCCCAGGAGACGGGCGCGGGTCAACAGGGTGGTGCCTGATGTCGCTGATCGAAGTCAACGACCTGACGGTCAAGTTCTACACGAAGGAGGGCGTCGTCACCGCCGTCGACGACCTCTCCTACCGGATCGAACGCGGAGAGAAGTTCGGCGTCGTCGGCGAGAGCGGGGCGGGCAAAAGCGTCACCGCGCTCTCGCTGATGCGGCTCATCGAGAGTCCCGGACGGATCGAGAGCGGCGAGATCCTGTTCAAGGGCGAGGACCTCCTCCAGATGAGCGAGGAGGAGCTCCGAGAGATCCGGGGCAACGAGATCGCCATGATCTTCCAGGACGCCCAGACCGCACTCAACCCCGTCTACACCGTCGGAGAGCAGATCTCCGAAGCGATCAGACACCACCTCGATTACGACGACGAGGAGGCCAAAGAACGGACGATCCAGCTGCTCGACCGCGTCGGCATTCCGGAGGCCGAAGCCCGGTACTCCGACTACCCACACGAGTTCTCCGGCGGGATGCAACAGCGTGCCGTCATCGCGATGGCGCTGTCCTGTGATCCCGACCTGTTGCTCTGTGACGAGCCGACGACGGCCCTCGACGTCACGATCGAGGCCCAGATCCTCGAGGAGATCGAGGAACTCGCCGACGAGTTCGACACCGCGATCCAGCTGATCACTCACGACCTCGGCGTCGTCGCCGAGGTCTGTGACCGCGTGATGGTGATGTACGCAGGGAAGCCGGTGGAGAAGGCACCGGTCGAGGATCTCTACTACGATCCCAAACACCCCTACACCGTCGGCCTGATGAGTTCGATTCCCCGGATCGGGGACGAACGCGAGCGGTTGCAGACGATCCCCGGCACGATGCCGGACCTCGTCGAACTCCCCTCCGGCTGTAGCTTCCATCCGCGATGTCCCTTCGCCGAAGAAGCCTGCACCCGGAAGGAACCGCCGCTGCTCGACCCCGAGACGGGCGAGCCCGAACGCGGCCTCGAATCGCCGACCGAACACACCGCCGCCTGTCTCGAGTACACGGGAGCGCTGAAGGAGGGGGTCGATTACTCGGTCGAGATTCGCGATCCGGACGCCGACGACGATACGGAAGCCGCAGTCGCGAACCCGAACGCCAGGTCGCACCGTCGGACCGAATCCAACGCGAACCCGGAGAGTGAAAGCGATGACTAGACCGAACGAGACGCCCCTGTTGCGGGCCGAGAACCTGGAGAAGTACTACGACAGCAGTAGCGGAGTCATCGACAGCATCCTCGGCCGGACCCAGTGGGTCAAGGCCGTCGACGGCGTCGACCTCGAGCTCTACGAGGGCGAGACCCTCGGCGTGGTCGGGGAGAGCGGCTGCGGGAAGAGTACCCTCGGCCAGACCCTGCTCCGGCTGATCGAGCCGACCGACGGCTCGGTGTACTACCAGGAGGCCGTCGACCGTCGCGAGGGACCGGGCCAGCCCGACCGCGAGGAGGTCGATCTGACCGAGATCTCGAGCAGTCGGCTCCGGGACCTCCGGACCGACCTCCAGTACATCTTCCAGGACCCGTTCTCGAGCCTGAACCCGCGGCTGACCGTCGGCGACATCATCGGGGAGCCCCTCGACATCCACGACATTGCCTCCGGTCAGGAGCGAACCGAGCGCATCTACGACCTCCTCGAGACCGTCGGCCTGAACGCCAGTCACGCACACCGCTACCCCCACGAGTTCTCGGGGGGACAGCGGCAGCGTATCGGCATCGCCCGCGCGCTCGCGGTCGACCCCGAGATCATCATCTGTGACGAACCGGTCAGCGCGCTGGACGTCAGCGTGCAGGCCCAGATCCTCAACCTGCTCGAGGACCTCCAGGAGGAGTTCGGCCTCTCGTACATCTTCATCGCTCACGACCTGAGCGTGGTCGAACACATCTCCGACCGGATCGCGGTGATGTACCTGGGTGAGTTCGCGGAGGTCGGGACGACGGAGGAGATCTTCTCGCCGCCGTACCACCCGTACACGGAGGCGCTGCTCTCGGCGATTCCGGAACCCGACCCGCTCTGGGAGGGCGACCAGATCCTCCTGCCGGGGACGGTTCCGTCCCCGCTGAACCCGCCCTCCGGCTGTCGGTTCCACACCCGGTGTCCGCGGATCATCCAGCCAGAGGAGTACGACCTCGAGCAGGACGTCTGGCGTTCGATCGTCGACTTCAAGCTGCGGCTTCAAGAGACCGAGAACGTCGAGTCGGTGACCGCGATCGCCGAGGAGAACGGCTCCGGGAACGGAGCCGGGCTCGAGGAGGGCGAGGATGCCGAACGGATCGATCCGACGACGATCTCCGGCTCGGAGTTCGACGACCTGGTCCGCTCGGAGTTCGACCTCCCCGACACCGTCTCGGACCGCGAGGCGGAGTTGGTCCTCTCCCAGACGATCGACGAACTCCACGCCGGCAACATCGAGGACGCGCGCCAGCGGATGAACTCGGCGTTCGTCTCGCCGTGTGAGAAGTTCAGTCCGGACCGGATCCCGATGGGCGACACCCACGAGATCTCGTGTCTGCTGTACGACGAGGAGTTCGCCGACCGCGGGGAACGACGGGATCGGCGGCTGGGAACGGGCACGGGTACGGGCACGGGCACAGGCTCTAGGGGCTCTGGCTCGAGCGACGAACCCGGTGACGCCATCGCCGACGACTGATCGGAATCGATCAGGGCGGTTCCTCGAACCCTAACTCCGACCCGCGATTTCTCGAAGAGCGTCCAGATGCCCGAGTACGGGCTCGAGACGGCCGACACGATCCGAACGTTTTAGTTTTCGCCGCCCCTGCTTGCACCAGTGCGCCGGATCTACGAATCGGATGCGCTCCACAGGGACGACGAGCCGTTTACCCCCCGCGAGAAGGACTCGTCGTACAAGATACAGGCGATGCGGTCGGTCGATTCGACCGCGTTGAGCCGGCGAGTACTCCCACAGGGCCTGCGACACCGTGCGGTGTCGGTGACGGTATCGACGCCCCAGGAGGAGTACGCCGTCGGCGAGCCGATCCCGTTCCGCGTGACGCTTCGAAACCCGCTTCCGGTCCCGGTTGCCATCCCCACGCGCTCGCCGCTTCTCTGGGCGTGGAAGGTCGACGGCTTCGCGGAGGCCGCAGAGATCCAACTCCACGATCCGCCGGACGAGGAGGGCGAACTCGTCCTCGATCGCGGCGAACGAAAGCGAGTAACGAAACGCTGGGATCAGCTGTTTCGGGTCTCGGATTCGGAGTGGGAGCCGGCCGAGCCCGGGGAGCACACGATCAGCGCGGAGATCAACGTCGAGGACCCGGTCGGGAAGGGACTCGCAGGGGAGACGACGGTTCGTATCGTGCCGGAGGAGGAGGCCGAACGAACCGAAACGGAGTGATCCGCGAACGTCGCTTTGGCGCATCTAAAGGCTCCATTCTCGTCGTTCCACCCTCGAGGTCGAGGCTGCTACCTGCCTTTTACTACATACGATCCTCGATCGCCGGCTGCACCCATCAACCGTCGGTCTCGAGCGTTCGCGACGACGAGCGCGGAGTCGCCTCGACGGCCGAATCGTACCGGTGACACCGGACCTGGCGCTCGTGTCGGTCTCCGTCGGCTGGCGATTCGCGCCCGCATACCGTCGGGAACGCCTCCGCGAGGGTATCGGTCGCAGCATCGAGGTCACCGCGGGCGATCGCCTCGGCCGCGGCGGCGACGCCTTCCTCGGCACGGTCGTCCGGGAGTTCCCCGGGGAGATCGAAGGCCTCCCGAACCGTCGTCTCGTCGATTCCTGGCTCCGGGTCCTCGGTCCCGCGGGCGGCGTCGATTTCCGGGGGTAGCTCGCCGGTCCGGACGGAAAACCGGAAGGCTGCGACCGTTCGCCAGAGATCGGGCTCGAGGTCGACGTCCGCGGGGGCGATCACGTCGGGACAGCGCGGATGGAACCGACAGCCGGCGGGCGGATCGCTCGGTTCGGGAACGGAATCGGTCAGCGGCCGGGCTAGTTCCCGATCCGAGGGATCGAGGCTGGGAACCGAGCCAAGCAGGACGCGAGTGTACGGGTGGGCGGGATCGTTCAGCACCTCCGCGGTCGGCCCGCGTTCGACGATCTCGCCGAGGTACATGACCGCGAGCCGGTCGCAGAACTGCCGGACGACGTCGATGTCGTGGCTGATGAACAAGACGGCGACGTCGAACTCGCGACGGACGTCGTCGAGCAGGGCGAGCACGTCGGACTGGACGCGGCCGTCGAGCGCGCTGGTGGGTTCGTCGGCCACGATCAGGTCCGGGTTGAGCACCAGCGCCCGCGCGATGGCGATGCGCTGTTTCTCGCCGCCGGAGAACTCGTGGGGGTAGCGGTCGGCATCGTCCGCCGCGAGGCCAACTCGCTCGAGGAGGTCGGCGACGATCCGCCGGCGCCGCTCGGCGTCGTTCATTCCGTGGAGGGCAAGCGGTTCGGCGACGGCCTCGCCGACCGTCATCCGGGGGTTGAACGCGTCGTTCGGGTCCTGGACGATCAGTTGCGCGCGCCGGCGGAACGCCCGGAGGTCGGCCCCGGACAGGTCCGTGACCGACTCGCCGTCGAACCGGATCTCGCCGCCGGTCGGCTCCTCGAGGCGCAACGCGGACAGCGCCGTCGTCGTCTTGCCGCTGCCGGACTCGCCGACCAGGCCGAACGTTTCGCCGCGGTCGATTCGGAAGCTCACGCCGTCGACGGCGCGGACGCGGCCGACCTCGCGCCGGAGGAATCCCCGCGTGATCGGGAAGTGGGTCTCGAGGTCCTCGACCTCGAGGAGGGGGTCGGAGCGCTCGTCGGCCCCGCCGATCCGTTCACTCACGGCTCTCACCTCCCGGTCCGCCGAGCAGTCGACGTTCGTTTTCCACCGTCGGGTCGCCGATCGTCGCCGGGTCCCGTTCCGGGCCGTAGTAGACGCAGGCGGCCCGGTGGGCGTCCCGGCTTTCGACGGGGTGGAAGGCGGGCTGATCGCCGCCGGCACAGTCGTCGACCGCGTGGGGACACTCGCCACGGAACCGGCAGCCGTCGCCCGGGATCGCCCCTCGAGCCGAGCGATCGTCCCGGCGGGAGACGCCGTCGTAGCTTGCCATCAGTTCGCGGGTGTAGGGGTGGGCGGGGCGATCGAACAGCTCTTCGACGGGGCCGCGTTCGACGATCGTTCCGCCGAACATGACGAGGACGCGGTCCGCGAGCGCGGCGACCACCCGGAGATCGTGGGTCACGAGCAGGAGGGACATCCCGCCGTCGATCAGTTCCCGGAAGAGTTCGATCAGCCGGGCCTGGACGGTCACGTCGACGGCGGTCGTCGGCTCGTCGGCGATCAATAGGTCCGGGTCGGCCGCGAGCGCGATGGCGATCGCCACCCGCTGTTGCATCCCGCCGGAGAACTCGTGGGGATAGTCGTCGACGCGCGCGGCCGCGTTCGGGATGCCGACCCGCCCGAGGAGTTCGATCCCCCGGTCGACGGCCTCGCGTTCGGAGACGGTCTCGTGGATCGTGATCGCCTCGACGAGCTGGTCGCCGACCGTGTAGACCGGATCGAGCGCACTCTGGGGGTTCTGGAAGACGTGGGCGATGTGGCTCCCGCGGATCGCCTGAAGATCCGAGTCCTCGAGTTCGAGCAGCGAGTTGCCGTCGAAATCGACCGTGCCGCCGACGATCTCGGCCGGCGGTTGGGGGACGAGTCCGGTCAGCGACTGGCAGGTGACGCTCTTCCCGGAGCCCGATTCGCCGACGAGACAGACGGTCTCGCCGCGGTCGATCCGGAAGCTCACGCCGTCGACGGCACGGATGGGGTCCCCCTCGGTGGTGATGTGTGTTCGGAGGTCCCGAACGGTCAGCAGGGGCTCGCGGTCGCCGCGTCCCAGCGCGTCGGTACCGTCCGTCGTATCGTCGGTGTGAAGCGTCATGTGTTCTGTCGGGGATCGAGCGCGTCGCGAAGCCCGTCGCCGACGAGCTTCAGCGAGGCGAGGGTCAGTGTCAGCGCGACTGCAGGCAGGGTCGAGACCCACCAGATCTCGTGGGCGGCCATCCTGAGCCCGACGCCGGTCACCGGCGGGTCGAGCCCCTCCTGGATCGTCGAGCCCCACGAGTAGAGTTCGATGTCGTGAAAGCCCAGGAACGCAACCCCGGCCTCGACCAGTACGAGCAGCGCGAGCAGGTGGAAGATCGCCGGGACGAGCGTGTTCGTGATGTTCGGCACGATGTGGCGTTTCGCGATGTACACCGGCGATGCGCCCAGGCTGCGGGCGACCAGTACGTGGCCGTCCTCGCGGCGCTGTAACGTCTCGCTCCTGACGAGGCGGGCGATCCCGCCCCAGCTGAGGAGGCCGAACATCACGAGCAACAGGAGCAAGGAGGCGTTCCAGTACATGTAGCCGATGAAGAACGCGACGATCGCGGGCACGCACAACTGGACGTCGATGTAGCTCGTCAGGAAGTCGTCGATTCGGCCCCCTCTGAAGCCAGCCACGACGCCGACCGTCGATGCCAGCGGGACGATAAACGCGGCGGTAAAGACGAGCACGTAGAGGGTTATCCGTGCGCCTTCGACGAGCAGGTACCCCATCGGGTGACCCCGATGGTTCGTTCCTAGCGGATACGAGAGCGAGCCCTCGCAGTAGCGCGTGATCCCTTCACCCTGGTGGATCTCGCCGAGACACTCGGCGTGCCACCCGGCCTGGCTCGCGAAGCCGTAGGGGGCGTGGAGCCGGTGAGCGAACGACAGTTCCGGCGAGCCCAGAATCAGGGAACCGAAGATACCGACCAGCGACAGCGCAGCGAGGAATCCGGCGGCAGCAGCGTGAATCGGCCGAGAGACGAGCCTCGAGATGATCCGACGGGTCACCTCGGGCCGTCGCACGGCCGGGACGCCCACGAGCGATCCCAGCACGACGAGCCCCAGGAGGATCACCCAGTCGATGCGCTCGAGGTGCCACCCGAGCGAGACGATGCCGGCCGTCTCGAGGGTATACAGTGCGGCAAATGCGAGTAGACTGACCGCGACCGTGGCCCTCGTCGACGAGAGGGATCGGCCCGAGCGGTCGATCTCCTCCCAGTCGACCCGCTCGAAACGGTGTGTATTGTCAGTATCACTCATGGAGGGCGGATGATCGTAAACAGATACCACCATATAATAAAAGTTCGCCCAGTATCGGTGCGGAAGTCCGGGAACCGATACGTTTTTTGTAGGTCCGTTGGTACCACGTCCCATGATTCCCTCCCGGCTCCGACCGGATCGCGTCGGACCGCAATCGCGCTCGATCGGACCCGTCGATCCGTCCGCCCTACGGTGGTCTCGGGGTTCGAATCCCCGATCCCGCCCCCGTTCGGGCCGCTGTGAGTATCGAACTGCGGCGCGGCCGACCGTCGCGACCGGCCGCCCCGTCCCCGCGAGGTGAGTGGAGATGGGGTTTCTCCGGGTCGTCGCGAAGCGGTTCGCCATGGGGTTCGTCGCCGCGTGGACCGTCCTGACAGCCGTCTTCGCCGCGTTCACGATGAGCCGCGACTGGGTCGCCGAAGGCCTCGAGGGGCGAATGCGGTACGTGGGGGCCGATGAGGCCGAGATCGAACGCGCGATGGAGGAGTACCTCGCGACCCACGGGCTGGATCGACCGCTCTGGCAGCAGTACGTGGACTGGATGGGCAACATGCTCACCCTCGAGTGGGGAGAAGCGTTCTTCCTCAGTTCCGATGGCGGAGCCGGCTCCCACGCGGCGGTCCTGGGATCGGGCGATCCGGTGCTCTCGATGGTGATGGACGCGACCGTGCGGACGGCGATGTACATCCTGCCGGCGATCGGCCTCGCGATCGCGCTCGGTCTCGTCGTCGGCGTCTACGCCGCGTTGCATCCCGAGAGTCGACTCGCCAACGCAGGGCTGTCCACGGCCTACCTCTGTTTCGCCGTTCCGAACTTCTGGATCGGCGGGATGTTGGTCTCGCTGCGCGGCACCGAGGCGGTGCCGAACTCGGCGCTTCTGTTCGATCACGCCCTGCCGATCGCGCTCACCGCGACGACCCTGCTCGGCGGCTACGTGAGTTACTCGCGGGCCCACTCGCTCGAGTACGCGTCCGCCGACTTCGTGACCCTGGTCGAGGCCAAGGGTGCGGGGAGCCTGCGGGTGGCGAAGCACATCGTCCGCAACGCGGCGATCCCTCTCTTCTCGATGCTGTTTACCGAGGCGCTCGCGTTGCTCGTCCTGGCCGTCTTCGTGATCGAGTCGCTGTTCGGAATCGGCGGTTTCGGCCGTCTCCTCTTCGACGCCGTCCACGCGCGGGACCTGCCGGTCGTCCTCGGGTGTACCCTCGTCATCATCGGCGTCGGCATCGCGGGCAACGTCGTCCAGGATCTCGCGTACAACAGCCTCGATCCGCGGGTCGATACGGGGCGGCGGTAACCCTTCGTCAGGGCTGGACGCCGCCGTCGCTGTCCTGTCCCCTGATTTCGGTCGGGTCGAACTCGAGCAGGGGCTCCCCGCAGTCGCGACAGCCGAGCGCGAGCACCTCGTAGGCGCGACAGCAGGACTCGACCGTCTCGTCGTTCAACTCGATCGCGCCGCCACACTGGGGGCAGGCGTCGTGGAACGACCGGAGCGCCTCGAGCAGTTCGACGCGCTGTCCTCGCGGCACCGTCTCCCAGCGGTCCGTCCAGGCATCCAGGGCCTCGTGGGTCGCGAGGTCGGCGATCAGCGCCGCGTCCCCGGGCCACTTGTGGATTCGACGACCGACCTCGATAGCGGGGTACTCGCGGTCTTTGACCTCGACGGCCGCGGACTCCGCGCCGAACAGGTCGGCGACTGCGGCCGGGTCCGGGTCGCCGACGTGATCGGCGTGGCGGTCGATCGCTCCCTCGAGGCGGTCGGCGAACCCGTCAGTGAGACAGAGGTCGTCCGCGTCCTCGCAGGGTTCGACGACGTCGACCTCGAGGAGGAACGTCTCGGGATCGACCGCCTCCTCGCGGTGGCGCTCGAGTTCCTCGAGGGTTTCCCACTCCTCGTCGTCGGGATCGCCGGCGTCGCTCTCGGCCGCGGCGTTCTCGACCGGCGAACCGTTTCCGGACTCGGTCCCGCCGGAAGCCGTCGAGGCGTTCGCCGCCCGCGTCTCCTCGACCGGATGCGGCCCCTTGTCGAACAGCGCGAGGACGCGATCGGGGAAGTACCGCTTGGTGAGCGTCGGCGTCCCGGGGACGAGATACCCGCGAAGGTAGATAGCGAGCAGCGAGGCGACGAAGGCGACGGCCCCTACGCCGGCGGAGACGACCGCGAGCAGCGCGCTCGCGACGGCCGCGATGACAATGTTGACCGCGGTACACGGGAGACAGCGATTGTCGCCCGTATACTCTGGGTTCCGAAACCGCTCGAGGAGCGACGTGGGCTGGCCTGACATACCCCGGCGTTGGAACTCGGGGGTGAAAACAGGTGTGGGATCGTGAGACATTCCCGGGAAATACTTGTGGCCAGACCGACCGAGGCGTCGTGGCATCCGAGCGATTCGGTTCCGGCCTCGAGACGGTTTGAACGATATACCGGTCGCTCACCGCTCGAAAGCGTACTGAGGGCCGTTATCCCGACGAATTCGAAATAGTAACGAGAGCCGCTAGCTACTCTCGCCGCTCGGGGGACTCGTCTCCGTGTCTCGTTAGGTTCGCGGCGAAAAGTAGCGGGAGGTAGATTTGAACTACCGATCTGCGGGTTATGAGCCCGCCGGAATCTCCTGGCTATCCCATCCCGCTACCTCATCGTAACCGAGTGCACTAGTTAAGGGTTGTGATTCCGCTGCCGTGTGGGGATTTCTGTCGCTACTCACGGTGGACCTTCCAGGTAAAGAGGCTCTCGAACGTGTAGTTGACGAAGAAGCCGACGGCGATACCGACCACGTTCGCGAGCAGGTACCAGACACCGAACAGTTCGATAAGCGCCGCGTAGACGCCCAGCGTGACCAGAAAGCCGCCGAATCGAACCGTGTACGACCGCAGGAGGCGCTTGACAAGCGCCCGTGGGGCCATCCGTCCGTACGTCGAGAAGGTCCAGGCCTCGTTGATCGCGAAGATCACCGCGATCGCGAGCACCCAGGCGACGACCTTCGCGGGGACGAACCCGATCCCGACGAGTTCCACGAGCGACAGCAAGACGCCGTTGTCGACTGCCGCACCGACGACGCCGACGCCCGCGAACTGGCCGAATCGCGTGATCGACACCAGCGCACGGGCGCGCATTCGGACCGCCTCGAGCAGGGACTCAATCATCGTCGGCGTTCCCGTCGGGGTCCGCTTCGGGCGGGAACTCGGCGTCCGCTCCCCGCTCGAGTTCCAGCCGTTCGATCACTCGCGTCGGTTCCGACGGGCGGTTCGCGACGGACGAGAGGGGGCTCCAGCGGTGGCCGCCCTGATCGTCTCTCCTCTCGCTCGTACTCACTCGCGTCGCACGCCGGCGAGCGCGGACCGCGCCGCGGACGAGTTCGAGCGGGGTTTCGACCGAGGAGACCGTCGAATCGGGTGCGTCGGCCCACGTCACTGGCACCGCTTCGACCCGATGGCCCAGGGCGTCCGCGAGCGCGATCAGTTCCACGTCCCAGGCGAAGCCGTGTTCCCGGAGGTGCGGACAGACCGCCGTCCAGGCCTCCGCGTCGATGGCTTTCGCGCCGCACTGGTAATCCGACACCGAGACGGCGAGCAACCGGCGGGCAAGCCACGCGAACGCGTCACCGAGGCGCTCGCGGAGCGCCGACTGGCTCGAGAGCACGTCGGCCTCGGGGTGACGGCGGGTGCCGACTACGAGGTCCGCACCCCCTTCGCGGGCCCGGTCGACGATCGTTTCGATGGAGTCGACCGCCGTGCTCCCGTCGGCGTCGGCGAAGGCCAGGACGTCCGTCTCGAGCGCACAGAACCCAGCCGTCACCGCGGCCCCCTTGCCACGCCGGTCGTCGACGGCGTTGATCGTCGCCGGAAGCGCCTCGAGAGACTCGACCGTCTCTGGCCGGGGATCGTCGAGTTCGATCCGGATCGCAGCGGGCTCGAGGCGCTCGTCGAGATCCGACACGTACGCGCGGAGGGCATCGACGTTCGGGCGAAACGCCGGAACGACGAGACCGAGCGTCCGGCTCATTCGTCCGTAGGGTCCCGTCGATCCCTCAAAAACGTACTGAAAATGATAGCTTGCCTGTCAGTTGTGGTGAGCGGGAACCGACTGTCGGGAGGTGACACGTCGGGTGCGACGGGACGAGGTACCCGGAGCAAAAACGGTCGGCGAGCGATCGGGTGCGGCGATCCGCGCGAGGCGCGGTCGGCGTTACAGTGCGAGGTCGCCGTTCGCCCGGATCACGTCGACGTCGTCGGCGTCGACGCGATCGACGTCGAGGAAGTGGGGGACGTAGTTTCGCTTCTCGTAGTCCTCGTACTCGGACTGGTCGCCGACGGTACACCAGAGCTGGACGTCCTCGGGGCCGTGCCACTCGCCGTTGCGGTTGATCCCGAAACAGACCACCTCTTCGCCGTCGTACTCGACGATGGCGCCCTTTCGGATCCCCGGGTCCCCGTAGATGATGAGCTGTTTCATAGGTCGGAGTTCGGAAGAGGGACGATTAAACGCTTCGAACGCGTGACGCACTCGGTCGCTCTCCCGGCGTCCCGGTGGTCGTCGGTTCGATCGGACAGCCCTTCGCCCCCATTCCGTCGGCCGACGACAACGAACCAAACGGGTTTTAAACGGCCCCGTCTTAGGCCACGGCAAGTGAGATAACGATGCAGATGCCACGCCGATTCAATACGTACTGCCCGCACTGCAACGAACACCACGAACACGAAGTCGAGAAGGCCCGATCCGGCCGCTCGTCGGGGATGAAGTGGGACGCTCGGCGTACCGAGCGACACACCTCGAGCATCGGTAACTCCGGTCGCTTCTCGAAGGTGCCGGCCGGCGAGAAGCCGACCAAGAAGACCGACCTCAAGTACCGCTGCAGCGAGTGTGGCAAGGCCCACCTCCGCGAGGGATGGCGCGCCGGCCGACTCGAGTTCCAGGAGTGATTACGATGGCAGGAAACTTCTACAGCGTCCGTTGCGGTGACTGCGAGAACGAACAGGTCGTCTTCGGCAAGGCCTCCACGGAGGTCGCCTGTGCAGTCTGCGGAACCACGCTCGCCCGGCCGACCGGTGGAAAGGCCGAGATCGAACACGAGATCGTCGAAACAGTCGAGTCACGATGAAATACAGCGGCTGGCCCGACTCCGGCGAACTCGTCGTCGGCAAGATCGACGAGATCGAAGACTTCGGCGTCTTCGTCGATCTCGAGGAGTACGAGGACAAGCGTGGCCTCATCCACATCTCCGAGGTCGCCAGCGGATGGATCAAGAACGTCCGCGACCACGTCCGCGAGGGCCAGATCGTCGTCTGTAAGGTGCTGGACGTCGACAAAGACTCCCAGCAGATCGACCTGTCGCTGAAGGACGTCAACGACCACCAGCGCTCCGAGAAGATCCAGCAGTGGAAAAACGAGCAGAAGGCCGACAACTGGATGGAACTCGCGCTGGGGGAAGACGCCGACGACGAGACCTACACGGCCATCGCCAACGAACTGATCGGGGCCCACGGAAGCCTCTACGACGGCTTCAAGCAGGCTGCGATCCACGGCGACGAGGCTCTCGAGGACACTGACCTCTCGGACGAGGAGATCGACTCGATCGTCGACACGGCCCGGGAGAACGTCTCGGTGCCGTACGTCAACGTCACCGGCTACGTCGACCTCGAGAACCCGTCGCCGTCCGGCGTCGACGGCATCCGCGAAGCGCTCGAGGCCGCCGAAGGCAACGGCGAGGTCCCCGAGGAAGTCGACCTCGAGGTTAGCTACGTCGGTGCACCCGAGTACCGCATCGAAGTGCAGGCGCCCAACTACAAGACTGCCGAATCCCAACTCGAGGAAAGCGCCGAACGCGCGATCGCCGCGATCGAGGAGGAAGGCGGCGAGGGCGAGTATCACCGCGAGCGCCGCACCGACGAGGAATAGGCGAGGACGAAGACGAAAATGAAATCCGACATCCGGGTGTGTTCGGCGTGGCGCGAGCGACACGACCGCCCGGTGTATACCCTTTCTGCCGAGTGTCCCGAGTGTGGGGCCGACGCGGAGAACAGCGCCCCGGCACCGTTCGACCCCGAGGACCCGTACGGCGAGTACCGACGGTCTCTTAAGCGTCGCAATCGCTGATACGGGTATGGACCAACTCGAGGTCGACGCGGTCGCCGAAGCGGAACTGGACGACCCCGTGCTCGTCGAGGGGTTGCCCGGCGTCGGACACGTCGGCAAGCTCGCCGTCGATCACTTGCTCGAGGAGCTCGCGGGAGAGAGCACGCTCGTTCGCCGGATCTACTCCCGGGAGTTCCCGCCACAGGTCAGCGTCGAGGACGGCGTCTCCGAGCTGACCTGTACGGAGATCCACGCCGTCTCGGTCGAGGATGGGCGGGACCTGCTCCTGTTGACCGGTGACCACCAGGCCCAGTCCAACGAGGGCCACTACGTGCTGACCGACGCCTTCCTCGACGTCGCCGAGGAGTTCGGCGCGAACGAGGTGTTCGCACTGGGTGGCGTCCCGACCGGCGAACTCATCGACGAGTACGCCGTCGTCGGTGCCGTCAGCGACGAGTCGATGTGCGACGAGTTCGAGGACGCCGGGGTCGAGTTCCGTGAGGACGAGCCGGCCGGCGGCATCGTCGGCGTCTCCGGGCTCCTCCTCGGTCTGGGGGACCGCCGCGGCTTCGACGCAGCCTGTCTGATGGGCGAGACGAGTGGCTACATCGTCGATCCCAAAAGCGCCCGTGCGGTCCTCGAGACCCTCGAGGAACTGCTCGGCTTCGAACTGGAGTACGAGTCCCTGGACGAGCGGGCCGAGGAGATGGAGGAGGTCGTCGGCAAGATCCAGGAGATGGAACAGCAACAGGGGATGGACGTCCCGACGGACGACGACTTGCGGTACATCGGCTGAGCCGGTCGCGAATCCTCGAGTCCCTTCTCCCCGTTTCCGATCTCCGGTCCGAGAGTTCACTCGAGTCGTCTCTCGGATCTACCCTTCGAGCACTTCGTACGAGACGTCGGCGTCCCGGAGCGCGTCGGTGACGCGGCCGACGGAGTCCGTGGTAGCGACGACGGTGACCTCGAGGCCGTGTTCGGCGGCGTCCGCGGCGAATTCGCCGACGGCGAACGTGACGGACGGCTCGACATCGGTCTGCCGGCAGGCCACGATGGCCTCGATGCCGGTCGCGGCGACTCGATCGGCGCCCGCACAGGCGTCGCGGACGGTGTCGTCGTCGATCGCACGACTGCCGCCGGTCCGAATGCTGGGGACCTGCAACACCGTGACGGAGCCGGGTTCGAGATCCATGACGCCCTCGAAGCTCGTGACGCCGACCTCGGTGCCGGCCTCGGCGTCGGTGGTCGCGATTCCGGTCGCGGGGCCTTCGCTGCCCGGTTCGGCGTGGAGCAGTCCGTCCTCTATGAACAGCGAAACCGTTTCGCCTTCCTCGATGTCCTCGAGGGCGATGTAGGCATCCTCGCTCATCGCACCCAGGACGTCGCCCGTGACGTGGTCCGCGAACCGTCGGACGTCGTCGGCGGCCCTGAACAGCCAGTCGACGCCTTCCTTGGTGACGCGGTACCGCGATCGTCCTTCCTTCTCGACGAGTCCGTCGTCGACCAGTTCACGGATGTACTCGCTGACCGCCTGGCTCGTGACGCCGACTTCCTCGGCGATCTCCCCCTGGCTCACGGCGGGCTGGCGCTCGGCGATCTGGACGAGAATCCGGAACCGCGTCGCGGCCCGCTTGTTGTCGAGGACGTCGACCATATCCCTTGGTTTTCGAGAGCGGAGCAAAAAGGTACGCGGTCGCCGACGGCAGACACAAGGCGTTGCCCATCGTACGTGGAAAACGAACAGCGCGACGTCACCGGGGACGTGATCTGCCCGCAATGATCAGGTGAAATATCTGTCCGGATACTGATACCGCGGAGAGACCGGACAGACTAATTAGGCTCCGAGACAGTTCCGAGTTCATGAACGAGCGCTACGACGTAGTGATCGCCGGCGCCGGACCCGCCGGCGGACAGTGCGCCCGCGATCTCGCGACGAGAGGATACGACGTCGTCGTCCTGGAAACCGAGCCGGAAGACGAGTTCCCCCGCCAGAGCAACAAATCGACCGCCGGAACGTTCCCGTCGATGATGGCCTCGTTCGGGATCCCCGACGACGTCGTGATGCAGTACACCGACAGCGTCGTCCTCGAGTCGCCGACCGACCACTACGTTCGGGAACAGCCCGGTGCCGTCCTCGAGTTTGCCGATTTCAAGCGGTTCCTCGTCGAGGACAGCCGCGAGGACGGCGCGGAGTACCGGTTCGGCGCGCGCGTCACGGGTCCGATTATGGACGACGGGGAAATCGTCGGCGTCCGGTACAACGGCGACGAGGAGGTCTACGGCGACATCGTGATCGACGCGACCGGCCCGAGCGCACCGATCGCGAAGGAACTCGGCGTCAGCGACCTCCAGCGCGAGAACCACGCGATCGGGATCGAGTACGAACTCGAGGGAATCGACATCGACCGCCCCGGATTCGCCGACCTCCACGACGCGATGATGCTGCGACTCGACCACGACATCGCGCCGGGGGGCTACTCCTGGATCTTCCACACGGGCGAGGACACGGCGAAGGTCGGGCTCTGCTACATCCAGAACGGCTACCACCAGCGCTACGCCAAGGACAGCTACACCATCGACGACTACCTCGAGCACTGGCTCGAGACGGACCCGCGGTTCGCGGACGCCGAGCGCATCGAGGGCAAGCAACACCGCGGTTCGGCCCACATCCAGATGCCCGGGAAGATGCACGCCGACCGGTTCATGGCGATCGGCGACACCGTCCCGACGGTCGACCCGCTCTGGGGCGAGGGCATCAACAAGTGCATGCAGTCCGGGCGGATGGCCGCCGCCGCGGCTGACAGCTGTCTCAAACACGGCGACCTCGAGCCGTCCGCGGAGAACCTCGAGGTCTACGAGACGCTGTGGCACCGGGAGGTCGCGCCGAACATGCGCAGCCGCCTCCTGATGACGAAGCTCCTCTATCTCGCGGGGAACGAACGGTACGATCAGCTGATGGCGGACCTGAACCGGCTGGACGACGAGACGCTGGCGAAAGCCAACAAGGGGAACGTCCGGGCGATCATGCGACTGCTCGAGCCCGGCGACCTGCCCATGCTCGCGACGTTCGCGAAACGCGAATTGGATCTCGATCTCCCCTTCTAGGGTCACGTCTCGAAGCCATCCTCCAGGATCGATCGCCTTCGCGGCGAAGTACGGGAAGGTCGACCGCGGCGTCGGTGGACGCGATGTCGCGCGTGCCCGTTCCGACCGACGATTCCAGCGGGGATTACCGACGAATTCGACCCGAGGTCGCGAGTAAATCCGAACCGGAGTCGTGAATTCACCGGGATTCGTCGAACGGAAATGAAAGAATTAGCGACGGTTCTAAAACGTCTACGGGCTTCTGAATCGGTTTATGAGCCCTATAAAACGACTCGAAACGGCCGACGAGTGCCGTAATTCGTGAAACAAAGTGAATCACAGCTAATGATATGTCCTTTATATGGGGTCGGAGGGGAAAGGGGAGAGTGAGTCGAACCATGTTGCGGACCCCGAACACGGATCCTCACGCTCGCCCCGCCGCCCGGCGAGTGGCGTCTGCCGTGAGCGAATCCGTCCTCCCTCCGGTGCGAGCGATCGCGTTCTGGCTGACGATCCTGTTGCCGGCGGTGGCTCTCGTCGCGCTTTCGATGGGAGCCACGTCGGTCTCCCCGCCGACCGTCGTCGGGTTCCTCGCGGCGTACAGCGCGTGTGCAATCATCGGTCACGATCACAGTCCCCACTAACAAAACTATGAGTACGAGCGCAACCCAGACCCAGACCCAGTCACAGTCACAGTCCGCACAGCACTCCTCCAAGGCACAGCGGCTCGTCGACTACTTCAAGGAAGAACTCGAGCGCCAGTCCGGCGACCTCTACGTCAAAGGCAAGTTCATCGCGGACGACGTGGACCTCTCGCCGAAGGAAATCGGCGCGCTGATGGTCCAGCTACAGGATGCGGTCGAGGACATCGAAATCGAGAAGTGGTCCTACACGTCCGCGACGACCTGGCGCGTCTCCGACGGATCGTAAGACGGGTCGAGCACCCTCCACGTCTCCCCCTTCTGACTCGAACCGACCACGATCAGACGGATTCTGGCAACCAGCCACCGTCGACTTCGACGTTCTCGCCGCTGACGTAGTCGGTCTCGGGATCGAGGAAGAAGTAAAGCGGCTGGACCAGATCCTCGTAGGTCGCGGGGCGGTCCCGCGGGAGTTCGTCCGGAAACACGTCGGAGTTCTCGACGACGTACGGCGAGATGGCGTTGACCGTGATCCCGTCGTCCTGGGTGTCCGCCGCGAGCATGCGCGTGAACATCAACACGCTCGCCTTCGCGGCGAAGTACGGGAAGTTTCGCGGGCTGACGAGCCCCTTCTCCGAGGAGGCGTAGCCGACGTTGACGATCCGTCCGTAGTCGTCCTCGCTTTCGCGCATCGCCGGTAGCGCCCGCTTCGAACAGAGGTAGGTACCGTCTACGTTGGTCGCGAAGACTCGTTTCCACGTCTCGAACTCGAGGTCCTCCCAGTGTGTCGGGGCGAAGTCGCCGACGTTGTTCACGAGGACGTCGACGGTCCCGAGTTCGGCTTCGACGGTAGAGAAGAGCCCGTCGACGCTTCCGGGATCGGTCACGTCGGCCTGAACTGTCGTCGCGTCTTCGGCCCCGCGCTCGAGCGCCTCGTCGACGACCTCGCGGGCGGCGTCGGCGCTCGTGTGGTAGTGAACGGCCGTCCTGGCCCCGCAGTCGGCCGTCGAAAGCAGGAGTTCGCGGCCGACGCCTTTCGCGCTTCCCGTGACGAGTACGGTGTGGTCCGAGAGATCCGGTCCGTCCATGCCGGGTGGTTGGCGAGCGCGTGGAAAAGTCGCCCGGAAGCGGAAGTCGGCGACGGTATATCGGAGTCCTGCATGGTCTGCCGGAGTTCGATCCGATCGTCCCACGGCGCGTATCACACGCGTGGTTTTACGTTACCCGCACGTTTTACTGGGGGTATGACCGTAGCACTCGAGACGGTACTTCTCGCCGTCGGACCCGGCGACGCGAATCGAACCGACGAACTCAGCGACGCGCTCCTCGAGGTCGCGGCCCCCGCGGACGCGACCGTCGTGCTCGCACACGTCTTCACGAGCGACGAGTACGACGAGGTACTCGAGCGCCTCGAGTTCGAGACTGGCGCCGACGTCGACCCCGACGAGGTCGCGGCCCGCCACTCGACGATCCGCGAACTCAGGACGGCGCTCGAAGAACACGGCGTCGAATACGAGGTCCGGGGTACCGTCGGGGATCACGGCCCGTCGATCGTCGACCTCGCGCTCGACGTCGACGCGGACCGCGTGCTGGTTGGCGGCCGTCGGCGCTCGCCGGCAGGGAAGGCGGTTTTCGGGTCGACGGCCCAGGAAGTGTTGCTGTCCTCGCCGTGCCCGGTCACGTTCGTTCGGGGGGCGGAGTAGCCGAGTAGTCTCCTCCTCGCTCGACCCGTCAGCCGCCGAGCGTGGGTCGAGGCTATTTATGGTCGCCTTCCCAACTGTCGACCGATGTATGACGACGTCCTCATTCCGACGGACGGGAGCGACGACACGCGGCGATCGATCGAACACGGATTGACGATCGCCGAGCGGTTCGACGCGACGGTTCACGCCCTCTCGATCGTTCCGGAGGGACCGCTGGGCACGTTCGAGAGCGAGGACGCAGCGCCGGCGGCCCGTCGGGCGGTCGATCACGTGGCCTTCGAAGCCGACCGTCGCGGCATCGACGCCGCGACTGCGGTCCGCCAGGGGGTTCCCCACGAGGAGATCCTGAACTACGCGGACGAGGAGGGGATCGACGCGATCGTCATGGGGACCCAGGGACGGACAGGGCTCGATCGCGTGCTGGTCGGGAGCGTCACGGAACGCATCGTTCGGATGGCCGACATCCCCGTCGTCACGGTCCGACTTGCCGAGGACCTCCGGATCGAGGGGGAAGACGAGGCCGAGCGACTCGCCCGCGACGCGCTCGAGGACCGCGGTGACGATCCGGAAACGCCGCTTTCTGGTCAAATCTACCGGATCAGCGGGACCTGGCGGGTGCCGTTCGAAACGTCGGCCGACGAACCGCTCGAGGCACACGTCGACGGCGTCACCGGCGACGTGACGTTCGATCGGCCGGGCGCGGACGCGTAGCCGGGAACGGGACACGTGTCGACGTGTCGGCGCAGAAGCGAGGACACAAGAGTTAGGGTACATGTTCGGGACGAGTTACTGGGCCATCGATACCGTATCTCGATCCGAGATGAATCCGTTCTCGAGAGGGGCCGACGCGGACGGCGACGGCTTCGACGACGTGTCCGAGTTCGTTCCCGAGCACCTCCCGGACCCCGGTCCGTTCCTCGCGGGCCACGACGTGCTCGTCGAGGAGGACCACGTCGCCTTTCACGAACTGACCGAGGAACTGTTCGAGGAGCGGGGCGTCTACGATGCGACGTTCGGCTACAACCTCGCCCGGCTCAACCTCGATCACCGCCACCCCGAGGCGGGCTACCGCTACGCCGTCGACGCCGACGACCCGTCGGTGCTGCGGGCCGAGTTCTCCCCGACGACGGAGTTCTGTCCGCAGGCCGACGCGCTGACGAAGGGATCGTTCCGGGCCTGGAACGGCCTCTCGGACCGCCACGAGTACGACCTCGTCCGGGTGCGCGTCGATCCGACCCACCACCAGGCCGAGGGGCTCAACGAGGCCCTCGAGCGACTCGAGACCGAGTACCTCGAGACTGGCGAGATCCCCGGAAAGGACCGGTCTGCCGACGGGGACGACGAGAACGATCGGCGGACGCGGTCGCCGTTCTAGGATGGGTGCGCCAGCGGGCACCGCGACGGCGACCGTCACCCGCTGGTCGCGTCTCTTCGTCGCGACCGGCGTCGGCTTCTTCGTTGCCTGGCAACTGGCCGCGCTGGCCGGGTATCCTCGGTCGGCGACGGTCGTGCTCGGCGTCAACGGCTTCGTCCTCCACGTCGTTTTCGGGAAAGCCTACGCCCTGATCCCGTCGTACTTCGCGCGCGAACTCGCCGTCCCGACGGCGGTCGTGATCCACCTGCCGCTTGCCGCACTCGGAACGGTCGGGGCGTTTCTCGGGGCCGCTGGCGTCGGACCACCCATCCTCGAGGTCACCGGACTCGCCCTCTGGCTCGGCGGCTGTCTGGTCTTCGTCGGCGCGCTCGGCTGGACGATCAGTGATAACCTCACTGGGAGCGAGACGGGCACCGGCAGCGCGAACGCCCACCGGCGGCCCGTCGACCGTATCGCGAACGGCGCCGTTCCGTTCGTGCTCGCGTACCTGCTTGCGGGTTCGTCGCTCGCGCTCGTCGGTGCCCTCGGCCTCGAGGGCGGGTTCCCAGCGTTCGTCCCGGCCGGCCCGGGGGTTACGCACTTGCTCGCGGCGGGAACTGCGGCACTGCTCGTGTTCGCGGTCGGGTTTCGTCTCCTCCCGCGGCTGCTGGTCGTCTCGCCCTCGCGGCCGCTCGTCGTCACGGTGCTCGCGACCGGAGTGGTGGGACCGGCACTGCTCGCGGCCGACCTCCACGGCGGCTGGCTCTTTCGCGCCGGGGCCACGCTCCTAGCGACCGCGCTCGTCGGCTTCGCGGCCGCGTACGGCGACATGTATCGTCGGAGCGATCGACCCCGGGTGGGCGGTCGGACCGTTCTCGTCGCGGCCGCCTTCGCGGTCCTCGCGGCGTTGCTCGGGCTCTCGTTCGCCCTCGGGCCGGATCTCGGCGCGGGCGCGGCCGCGTTCGACGCCCACTACCGGCTCGCCGTCGGTGGCTTCCTCGGGCTGACAGTCGTCGGCGTCACCTACTACTTCTACCCGCCGGGTATCGCCACCACCCGGTTCGTCGACGATCGGACCGCCGGGACCGCCGTGGTCGCGCTCGCCGTCGGCCTCACCCTCGAGGCGGGTGGGTTACTCTCGGGTGCCGGCGGGTCTGGAACGGCACTGGCGGTCTCCCTCGGGCGCACGCTCTCGACGGTCGGGGCGGTCCTGTACGCGACCGTCGTCGGGACCGTCTTCCTCGAGCGGGGATTGACCTAGAGTCAGGGGCCGGCTTCGGGTTCGGACCCGCCCGAACCATCGACCCCGATATCGACGTCCGGCCCCGGCTCGCTTTCCTCCCCTGACTCCCCGTCCTCGAGCGTCGTGAACACGCCGACGAGCCCGTCCGGCCCGTGCCGGCGGATCGTCAGCAGCATGTTCGCGACGAACAGACAGAAGCCGACGGTCGCCACCGCCCCGCCGGCGGTGACGGCGATTCCGGGCAGGGCCGCCAGCGGGGTCGCGACCATCGCGGCGACGCCGACGACCGTCAGGGCGAGGTCGGCCCGCTCGAGACGGTCGTCGTAGAGGTCGTCGATCATCGGGACCTGTTCGAAGCCGAGCCGATCGCTGTACTCCTCGAGCCAGATGATGAACGGAACGATGTGGTACAGCGAGCCGACGACGACGAAGGCGAAGACGCCGAACACGAGCAGGTTCGTCGCGTCGGGGTGGCCGAAGAGGCCGGCGTAGCCGAGCGGGTCGGACCACCACGCGGGAAGCGCGAGGACGCTCCAGGCGACCAGCGAGACGACGACCACCCAGTAGCGGTCTGTCATCGGCGAGCGGTCCGCGGTCGACCCGCCAAGGATCCGGGCGACGACGACCGCGACGGTGAGCAGCGCGGCGAGAAGGGCGACCCCGCCGACACGGGCGAGGGGTTCGATGCCGAGCCCGCGCCCGGCCGCGAGCGCGAGGATCGCTGCCGGAAAGAGCGGCTGTTCGACGGCCAGCAGGCGGTCGTCGAGGGCCGTGAGGTCGTACTGGGCGAACATCTGGCCGAGCTGGACCAGTGCGCCGATGATCGTCCCGATTACGGCTCCGTACAGTGCGAGCGTCGCGTGGGCGAGCACGACCTCGCCCCTGGCGAACGGGACGCCCTCGAGCAGCGGCGTCGTGAAGTCGACGGCGAGCAGGAACCCGAGCGGCGCGACCGCGGCGAAGCAGGCGAGGGCGACGGCGAAGTGACGTTCCGTGAACTCGAGCGGTCGGGCCCGGAGGAGCGTGCGGCCGACGTTGTAGACGAACAGCCAGATGCCAGCGAGCAGCGCCGCAGCAGCCAGGGGGAGCCAGGCGAGGTCGCCGACGAGCAGGATCGGGACGAACGCGACCAGGCCGCCGACGACGAGCCACAGCTGTGCGACGGCGAGCCGCCGCGAGTGGATCGTGACGCCGGACCAGACGGGGACGAACTGCGTCATCGCGCCCATGATCGTCACCCCGACCCAACCAAGCAGGAGCGCGTGGACGTAGGCGAGGTCGGCCAGCCCGGGGAGCGATTCGACCGTCATCGCGGTGCCGCCGACGACCCCGACGACGAGAAAGGCAAGCGAGAGGACGAAGTGGCGAAGCGGGATCGCCATCGGCGGCTGCTGGTCGGTCCGTAGTCCGCCGGGTATCTGATTCATACTCGTCCGTTGGCGTCGGAACGCCGTGCCGTTGTGTCCGAACGTGTTCGGGACGGACGTTTCGCAACTCGGCGGCGTACGTACTGGCATGTCAGCCGACGCAACGAGCCAGGAGCCGGGATCCGAAAGCGATAGGGAGCGTTCGACCGAGGCCACGACCACCGTCGAGGTCCGCTGTACCGGCCACGTCCGCGAGGCCGTGGGTACCCACGACCTCGAGTTCGCGTTCGAGGGCGACCGCCTCCGGGACTTCCTCGAGGCCTTCTTCGCGGAGTACGACGTCGAGGAGATGCTCATCGCGGAAACCGAGGACGAGGCGACCGCACACGGCTGGGCGGAGCCGCCGGAGGAACTCCCGGGGACGTGGCGCAAGAACCCCGAAGGCGAGCAGACCCGCCCCTACGCTCGAGTCTGTATCAACGGCCGGTTCAACGAACACTACGAGGGGTTCGAAACCGAACTCGAGGACGGCGACCGCGTCGCGCTCATCTACCCCTTCATGTTCTGTTGTTAGGGCGAACGCGTTCGTCTCAGCCCTTACCCCGCTCGAGGCCGCAGATAGCCGCATGAGCGAAGACGTAAGCGGCGCCGAACCAGTGACGCGTCGCGTCCACGAGTGCTCGTGGTCGGCGAACCTCGAGAAGCCCGTCCACGCCGACGACCCGGACCTGGTCGTCGAACAGGCCAAGGACGCAGTCGAGGCGACCGCCGACGGCTACCACGTCAACCTGGTGACCCACGGCGACCACGGCCACCCCGAGTCGTACCTCTGGCCGGAACTCGAGGCGGCGTTCACGGTGGTCGACGGCGACGCGGACGAGGACGGCTCCGAGTCCCGAATCCGCCTCGAGTACGTCGACCAGTGTGGCTGCGGCGGCCACGTCACCCGCGTCCACGTGGTGGAGTAATCGACCGTGTCACCCCTTCAGCCCGCCGACGAACATGTCACGGTCTTCCCGACCCCTGGGAACGAGAGAGCCCCTTTCCTTCGCGTCCTCGTAACCCTCGAGTAATGCGACCCGGCAATCTCGACACTTCCGACCGACCGTTCGTGCTCATCTGGGAACTCAGCCAGGCCTGTGAGCTGGCCTGTGACCACTGCCGGGCCGACGCCCAGTCCCAGCGCCACCCCGACGAACTCACGACCGAGGAGGGCAAGCGGCTGCTCGAGGACGCGGCCGAGTTCGGCGAGGGGCAGTTGGTCGTCCTCTCGGGCGGCGACCCGCTCGTCCGGGACGACGTCGAGGAACTCGTCGCCTACGGCGACGACCTCGGGCTCCGGATGACGATTACCCCGAGCGGGACCCACTCGCTGACCGCCGAGCGCATCGAGGCGCTGGCCGACGCCGGCCTCAGGCGGATGGCGGTCAGCCTCGACGGCGCGACCCCCGAGAGCCACGACGACTTCCGCGGCGAGGACGGCAGTTTCGAGGAAACGATCCGGGCGGTCGAACAGGCCCGCGAGGCGGGACTTCCCGTCCAGGTGAACACGACCGTCTGTCGCCAGACCGTCGGCGACCTTCCCGAGATCCGCGACCTGCTCACGGAGATCGGCGCGGTGCTGTGGAGCGTCTTCTTCCTGGTCCCCGTCGGCCGCGGACGGATCCTCGAGCCGATCGATCCCGACGAGGCCGACGCGGTGATGGCCTGGCTCGACGAGGTCAACCGCGAGGAGCCGTTCGGAATCAAGACGACCGAAGCGCCCCACTACCGCCGCGTGGCGCTCCAGCGGGAACGGGAGCGAGGGCGCGATGCGGAGAGTGACCGGGAACCCGGCCGCTCGAGTCGCGAGAGCAACGCCGACGACGGCATCCAGCGCCGCACCGGGATCATCGCCGGCGACGGCTTCGCGTTCGTGAGCCACACCGGCGAGGTCTACCCGTCCGGCTTCCTCCCGGAGTCGGCCGGCAACGTGCGCGAACGCCCGGTACACGACATTTACCGGAACGCGCCGCTGTTCGAGTCGCTCCGGGACCGCGACCGACTCGAGGGGAAGTGCGGCGCCTGCGAGTTCCGCCACGTCTGCGGCGGGAGCCGTTCGCGTGCGTACGCCCACACCGGGAACCCGCTCGGGAGCGATCCGCTCTGCCCGCACGTCCCGGAGGGGTACGACGGCCCGCTGCCGTGGGACGACGAGGATGCCGCGCCCGACCCCGACGTGATGCCGTCGGTCGGGGACTGATACGGATCCCTGTCCCGATGTACCGACGCAACCGCCGCCCTGATCGCGGTTGCGCCGGAACTGACGGACAGTAAACCGTATGAGCCGTTTCCGCCGACCGTTCGATCTTCTTCTACTCGCTACTCACTACCCACTATTCGCTATTCACTACTCACTACTCACTACTCACTACTCGCTCGAGCGAACGGCGGTTCCTGCTCGAGCTACCGAGAACGTGTGGCTCCGCGGAGCGAACGGCCGTAAGACGGATTCGCAGAGAGAGGGTCGGCGATCGGGTCGACTGACTGACCGAACGACCACCGCAGGTGGGCGAGACGAGACCCACGACCCGATCACCGGTGACGATGGCTCGGTGAGACCGGTGTCGACCGATTCGGTCCGACGTTTGATCGGACACTTGCACGCAGGAGCCGGGACTGCTACCGTGTACTGAGACGCTCACTGTTGCCGGTTGGTTGCGTGGACCGGCCCCGCGTGCATCCGGTCCTTTCGACCGGAGCCGTTTCGACGTTCGGGCGAAGACGTTCGGCTCGAGCGGACGGGAGGTGGTAGATACGGATAGCTGCCGTTCTCGGCGACCGGTCGACGCCGTCTGGCGGTCGCGATGCGGCTCGCCAGCCGAACGCCTGAAAACGAGCGAAAACGCGTCCGTTACTCGAGGACGACCAGCGTGTCGCCCATGTCGACGCTCTGGTCCTCTTCGACCGGGATCTCGGTGACGGTGCCGCCCTGGGAGGCGACGATGTCGTTTTCCATCTTCATGGCCTCGAGGACGACCAGCACGTCGCCCGCGGCGACCTCGTCGCCTTCCTCGACCTCGATGTCGAGGATCGTCCCCTGCATTTCGGCGTCGACGGTCTCGCCCTCGCCGGCGAGGTCCGCGCCGCCGCCGCTGCTATCGCCGCCGGCCGGCTGGGGCGGGCTCGCTCCTCCACCGCCGCTTGTCTCGACCTCTCCGGCCGGGATCGCCGGCGCGCCGTGTTCCTCGAGTTCGACCTCGAAGCGCTTGCCGTTGACCTCGACGGTGAACTCGCGTTCGACGGTGTCCTCGTCGCCGCCGCTCCCGTCGCCGGTGTCGCCGCCCCACTGCTTTTGGGCCTCCTCGATCCGGCTCTGGTCCATCTCCTCGTCGAGGTACTTCGTCGTGTGCGTGCTCGCGACGAACTCCTCGTCGGTGAGCATCAGCCGGTGGAACGGGATGATCGTCGGGATGCCCTCGATGTCGTACTCCCGCAACGCGCGAAGCGAGCGCTCGATACACTCGTCGCGGTCCTCGCCCCAGACTACGAGTTTGGCGATCATCGAGTCGTAGTCGGTGACGAGGTCGTCGCCCTGGCGCAGGGCGTCGTCCAGGCGGACGCCGATCCCGCCCGGCGGGTCGTACGTTTCGAGCGTGCCGCCGGTCGCGGGCGCGAAGTCGTTGGCCGCGTTCTCGGCGTTGATCCGGAACTCGATCGCGTGGCCGTCGAACTCGACGTCGTCCTGGTCGAAGTCGATCTCCTCGCCCGCCGCGATCCGAATCTGGCGTTTGACGATGTCGTACCCCGTGATCTCCTCGGTGACGGTGTGTTCGACCTGGATCCGGGTGTTGACCTCGAGGAAGTAGAAGTTCGCGTCCGGGCCGAGCGGGCCGTCCCGACCGGGTTCCTCCTCGACGAGGAACTCGACGGTGCCGGCGTTGGTGTAGTCGGCCGCGGCGACGCCACGGCGGGCGGCCTCGCCGATCTTCTCGCGGAGTTCGTCCGTCAGCGCCGCGGACGGGCCCTCCTCGATGACCTTCTGGTGGCGACGCTGGAGCGAGCAGTCGCGTTCGCCGAGGTGGCGGACGTTCCCGTGTTCGTCCGCGACGATCTGGACCTCGATGTGACGGGGCTGCTCGAGGTAGCGCTCGAGGTAGACCGAGTCGTTGTCGAAGTACGCCTCGCCTTCGCGTTTGGCGCTCTCGAGTTGATCCTCGACCTCCTCCTCGGAACGGACGACCTTCATCCCGCGGCCGCCACCGCCGCCTTCGGCCTTGATCGCGATGGGATAGCCGTACTCCTCCCCGAAGGCCTTGACCTCCTCGGGGTCGGTGACCGGGTCCGTGGTCCCGGGGACGATCGGCACGTCGGCCTCGGACATGATCGAGCGGGCCTTGGTCTTCTCGCCGAGCGCCTCCATGGCGTTGCTGGACGGGCCGATCCACGTGATCCCCTCGGCGTCCTCGACCTTGCTCGCGAACTCGGCGTTCTCCGCGAGGAAGCCGTAGCCCGGGTGGATCGCGTCGGCGTCGGCCTTGCGCGCGGCCTCGATGACCGCCTCGTGATCCAGATAGGAGTCGGCCGCTCGAGCGGGGCCGACGTTGTACGCCTCGTCGGCGTAGCGTACGTGGCCGGCGTTCTTGTCGGCGTCGGAGTAGATGGCGACGGTTCCGATGTTTAGTTCTTTACACGCGCGCATCACTCGGACGGCGATTTCACCACGGTTTGCCACCAAGACCTTCCTGAACATTCCTGTGGGAACCGTCGTCGGGCCACTACCTTACTTTTTCGCAACCGGTCGGCCGTCGACGTCCGCTCGCGGATTCGACGGCGGTGATCGGTACCGATCACTCGCCAAGGCGTCCGGAAATTCCGAAACGCAGTCGGTATCCTGATTATTGGAAACCCCTCGTCCTCGAGGTGCGACGGCGGCCATAGACCGAGTAGCGGCAACGAAAGCGGTACTCTCGTTTGCACGTCGACACTCGGCCTACTGCGGACAGTGGGGTGCCACCTCGAGTCGGCCGGGGCGACCGAACGCCGGGCCGAAACGGAAAGTATATCCGAGCGACGGATCGATACTCGAGTAAGCGAGACCGACGGTGGTCTTCGCCGCGGTTCGATTCCGCGGGTCGGCGTTGAGGCGGCCACAGCGGCGGGGAAACACCCGTACCCATCCCGAACACGGAAGTTAAGCCCGCCCGCGTCCCGGCAACTACTGGAGTGGGAGACCCTCTGGGAACGTCGGTTCGCCGCCTCGCTATTCATACTTCGTTCCTCAGTTCCCGAGTGCAGCCGACGGCCTCTCCCACATGCGACTGTGACCGACAGCACTCGGCGTTGCGGTGGGACCGACGGCCAGCGAGCATATTCGGGACAACGGTAATACGGTGCCGACGCGATCGTTCGGATATTCGAACTGTCGGTAGGACACCGACGATGGAACCACCATGACCGACCAGTCGACGGCCGAAGAACCCGCGTACCGGCTGCTCGCCGACCTCGGCAAGCGCACGCTCCGGCCGGGCGGCGAAGAACTGACCCGTGAGTTGCTCGAGGCGCTGTCGGTCCAGTCCGCCGACGTCGTCGAGTTCGCACCCGGCCGTGGGCAGACTGCGCGGTTGACGCTGGCCGCCGGGCCGGCGTCTTACACGGGCGTCGAACTTGACCGCGAGGCCGCGGCGACGCTCCGGACCGAACTCGAGGGACCCGACGATGTCGAACCCGAGTTCGTCGTCGGGAACGCAGCGGATACCGACCTGCCCGCGGGAACTGCGGACGTCGTATACGGGGAGGCGATGCTGACGATGCACCCGGACGACGGGAAGAACGCGATCGTCGGCGAAGCGAGCCGGCTGCTCCGGGACGGCGGCCGGTACGGGATCCACGAACTCGGCCTCGCCGACGACGTCGACGAGGCGACGGTCGAGGCGATCCGGCGGGAGGCGGCGGATGCGGCGAACGTGCTCCCGCGTCCCCTCACCGAGTCCGAGTGGGTGGATCGGCTCGAGTCGGCCGGGTTGTCAGTGACCTGGCGATCGACCAATCCGATGCGCCTCCTCGAGCCCGGACGGGTGCTCGCCGACGAGGGGCTGGCCGGGACGGCGAAGATCGGCTACAACCTGCTCAGACAGCCGACGGCGAGACGGCGAGTGCGATCGCTGCGTGGAGTGTTCGAGCGATACGACGAAGAAGTACGTGCGATCGCGCTGGTCGCCGAAAACCGCTGACCGGTCCTGTGGGTCGCCGTCAGAACCGGTCGGTCCGGCCGGCCGCGGCCCACGCGTCTGTCGGCGCTTCCCGGGGGACGCGAGCGTAGCGGCTCTGTTGTGCGCGCATGCGACCGCTGAACGCCCACCGTTTGCCGTCCCACGTCTCCTCCTCGCTCGCGGCCGCCGCGGCGGCTGCCAGCGCGTGGTCGTGGAGGTGTGCGCCGATCGCTGCCGCGATCGCGGCCGTCTCTTCGTCGTTCGCGTCGTCCGGGATGTCGACGTCGACGGTCGCCGGCAACAGCCCCGCGAGGTCGTTCTCGCTTTCGTTCTCGCCCTCGCCCCCGCGGGCCGATTCCCGTTCCGTGTCCGTCGCGTCCGTCCGTTCCTGGGATGCCATTGGGTTACAGCGGGATGTTGCCGTGTTTCTTGTCCGGGTTCGATTCGCGCTTGGTCTCTAACATCTCGAGGTCGTCGATCAGCCGCGGGCGCGTCTCGGTCGGCACGATGACGTCGTCGAGGAAGCCCTTGTCCGTCGCGGTGTAGGGGTTGGCGAACTCCTCGCGGTACTCCTCGATGAGTTCGTCCCGCAGTTCGTCGGGGTTCTCGGCCTCCTGGAGTTCGTCGCGGTAGAGGATGTTGACCGCGCCCTGGGGCCCCATGACGGCGATCTCGGCGGTCGGCCAGGCGTAGTTGACGTCCGCGCCGAGGTTCTTCGAGGCCATGACGCAGTAGGCACCGCCGTAGGCCTTCCGCGTGATGACGGTCAGCAGAGGGACGGTCGCCTCCGAGTAGGCGTACAGCAATTTCGCACCGTGGCGGATGATCCCGCGGTGTTCCTGGTCGGTCCCGGGCATGTAGCCGGGGACGTCGACGAAGGTGACGATCGGGATGTTAAAGGAGTCACAGAAGCGGACGAACCGCGAGCCTTTCATCGAGGCGTCGACGGTGAGCGTGCCGGCGTTGACCCGTGGCTGGTTGGCGACGATGCCGACCGACCGACCGTCGAGTCGCCCGAAGCCGACGACGATGTTCTGAGCGAAGTTCTCGGCGACCTCGAAGAACGACCCCTCGTCGACGACCGAGTCGATGACGTCGGTCATGTCGTAGGGCTTCTGCGGGCTCGGCGGGACGATGTCGTTCAGCCGCTCGTCGCGGCGGTCGGGGTCGTCCCACGGATCGACCCGGGGCGGGTCCTCCACGTTGTTCTGCGGGAGATAGGAGAGCAGTCGTTTGATGTCGTCCAGGGCCTGCTCCTCGCTCTCGCAGGCGAACTGGGCGACGCCGGTCTTGTTCGCGTGGGTCATCGCGCCGCCGAGTTCTTCGTGGGTGACCTCCTCGCCGGTGACGGTCTCGGTGACGCCCGGCCCCGTGATGTACATGTGACTCGTGTCCTTCACCATGAAGATGAAGTCGGTGATCGACGGGGAGTAGACGGCCCCGCCGGCACACGGCCCCATGATCGACGAGATCTGGGGGACGACGCCGCTCGCCTCCTGGTTCCGGCGGAAGATCTCGGTGAAGCCGGCGAGGCTCTTGACGCCTTCCTGAATCCGTGCACCTGCGGAGTCGTTGAGACCGACGATGGGAGCGCCGACCTCCATCGCCATGTCCATTACCTTACACACCTTCTCCGCGAACACTTCGCCGAGAGAGCCGCCGAAGACGGTGAAGTCGTGAGCGAAGACGAAGACGGTTCGACCGTTGACCTCGCCGTACCCCGTCACGACGCCGTCGCCGGGAATCTTCCGTTCCTCCATCCCGAACTGGCTCGTCTGGTGGGTACGGAGCTGGTCGAACTCCGTGAACGTGCCGTCGTCGAGGAAGTAATCGATCCGCTCGCGGGCGGTCATCTTCCCCTTGTCGTGTTGCTTCTCGATCCGCTCTTGCCCACCGCCCTGGCGTGCTTCCTCGCGTAACTCCTCGAGTTCGTCGATGCGGTCTTCCATCGTCACGTTGGAACCACCCCAGTCGGTTTCATACGCCGTTGTGTGACGACCAATATGAAAAGGATTCCGTAATACCATCACGATTAATAACTGTTGCGCTGACAGATGTTACTCGGCTACGAAAAGTTATATATGGGACTTCTTTTAAACAAGTGATCCATGGCACAACGTGAGACATGGTCCACAAGGACAGGGTTCATCCTCGCTGCCGTCGGCAGCGCAGTGGGGTTGGGGAACATCTGGCGCTTCCCGTTCGCCGTCGGTGACGGTGGCGGGGCGGCCTTCCTGATCGTCTATCTCGCTTTCATCGCGCTGATCGGGTTCCCGGCGATCCTGGCCGAGTTCGTCGTCGGTCGGAAAACGGGACGGAACCCGGTCGGGGCGTTGATGGAGTACGGTGGCGAAGCCTGGAAGTACGTCGGCGGGGTCTTCGTCTTCATCGGCATCGTCCTCCTCTCGTACTACAGCGTCATCGCCGGCTGGTTCATCCGATACTTCCTGGCGGGCTTCCAGGGAAGCTACGCCGACCACCTCGCCAGCTACAACGGCGAGGCCATCGAGATGTTCTTCGACATGACGTTCGGCATGAGCTCGGTGGTGCTTCACACCGTGTTCATGGCGGCGACGATCGGCATCGTCGCGCTCGGCATCCGGCAGGGTATCGAGCTGGCGGTCAAGCTCATGGTGCCGGCACTGATCGTGCTGCTGGTCGGGCTCGCCGTCTGGGCGTTTACCCTCGACGGTGCGGGCGCCGGCTACGCGTACTACCTCTCGCCGGACGCGGGGACGATCGCCGAAAACTGGGCGACGCTCCTGCCGGCCGCCGCCGGCCAGGCCTTCTTCACGCTGTCGCTGGGGATGGGCGTGATGATCACCTACGCCTCCTACCTCGGCGAAGACCGTAACCTGACCAAAGACGCCGCGACCATCATCGGCTTCGACACCGGGATCGCGTTCCTCGCCGGTCTGGTGGTCTTCCCCGTCTTCTTCTCGGGCGGCATCGAACCCGGCGAAGGCGGTCCGATCACCATCTTCGTCTCGATGACCGAAGCGTTCGCGAACATCCCCGGCGGCCGCGTGCTCGGTCTCGTCTTCTTCGGGACCGTCGTCATCGGCGCACTCTCGAGCGCCATCTCGCTGCTCGAGGTCGTTACCGCGTATCTGATCGACGAGAAGGGGGTCGACCGATGGAAAGCCGCTGGCGGCATCGGGCTCCTGATCTACGTGATCGGGCTCCCCACCACGTACGACATCATCTTCATCGAACTGTACGACGGCTTCATCGACGCCGTCCTGCTGGTCTTCGGCGCGCTCATGGTGATGATCCTCGTCGGCTGGGTCGCACCGAAGGTCGCGGTCGCGGAACTCGAGAAAGGGATCGGCGACCTCGACGGACTCGCCCAGGCCTGGATCTGGGCGATCCGCGTGCCGATCATCATCGTGCTGGTCATCTCGCTGTACCTCGGCATCGTGGATTACATGGATATCCTCGCGTCGTTCTCCGAGTGGATGAACGCGAACCTGTAGTTCGGTAGCCAATCGGTTCGCGGTCGATTTTTCGTGCGGTCGTCGCCCCGAGCGTCGCCTTCCGCACGCTCGAGTCCGTCGTCGCGGCGACTCGCGGTTTCCGGGGCCGCAGCTACTCGAGCCCCCACTCCTCGTCGTCGACGCGTAGCGACGTCAGTTCGTCCCGATCGCCGAGTAGCCGGAAGGAGAACCCGCCGTCGAGGCGAGTTACCTGCAGGTCGAGCGTCGTGACGTCGGCGGTGATTTCCGTGCTCTCGGCGGGATACTCCTCGCGGGAGTCGGGCTGTTCGACGTCGTGCTCGTCGTAGCCGACGTGGGTCGACTCGACGATCAGATCGTCGTCCCCGTACACGTCCGCGTCGATCCCGCCGGCCTCGATCTCGCGCACCTCGAGTCGGTACGTTTCCAGAGACACGTGCGAGGGGACACGGGGTGACGGAATGGCGGTTCGGCTTACATGCGCCGGCGGCGTCGGACTGGCGGCTACTCGGCGTCGTCTCCGTCTTCGGACTCCACCTCGAGCAACCGCTCGTAGGACTCGGGATCCTCGCCGGGCTCGAGTCGCGTCGCCTCGATCCGGACGACGTCCTTGACGGTCCGCGGGCCGGTCAGCCCCGGCGCGACGAACCGCGAGTCGTAGTCCGCCACCGCTCCGAGCGCGTCGCCGTCCCGACCGAACGCGAGCAGTCCGTCCAGGGCGTCCTCGAGGGCGACGCAGGCCCGGTGGCCGTCCGCCGATTCCACGAGGAGGTGCGTCGTCTCGGCGGGAATCGAGGCCGCGGCGGCCGCCTCCGTCTCGAGGACGTCCATGATCGCGACCCCCTGCCAGCGCTCCGTGTAGCGGTCGCCCGTCGAGCAGACGATCTCTATCTCCCGTTCCTGGACGGGGAGGTCCGCGAGCGCTTCGGGGGCCACCGTAGCGGCTCCGTCCCCGAGTATGCGGATCGGTTCGGAGAGCGACGGGCGCAGGTCTGTGTCGGGCATCGGTAGTGACGGTAACCGGTCGTATGGTCGAACAGCGGTCGGGCGAGTCTTGCGTGCCAATGCCCGTAACCATTCCCCCCGGCTCTCGAGTGCTGGGAACCGGCGGCACTCAGACCGAACGCTTTTCAGACCGCGTCGTACGGTCCCAGCCGCGTCCCATCGAGCAGGTACGCTTCCCCGTCGGCGAGGCCCGCCGGAAGGAACGGGGAGAGAAACGACTGGTCCGGCAAGTTCACCCACGTCCCGCCGACCAGATCGTTGAACGCGGGGAGCACGATCACCTGCGGCGGATCGGCGTCGGCATCGCTCGAGAGCCACGGGGCCGGTTCCCTCTCGCCTTCGCCGTCGCCGTACTTCTCGTGTTCGCGAAACGGCGTCGGATCGGCACGCCCGCGCAGCCACGTCCGCTCGACCCGGCTCCCGCCGACCTCGTCCTCGAGGCGCACACAGGGGTGTTCGTGGCCGAGACAGATCGCGTCGACGCCGCTGTCCAGGAGCTCCCGGGCGGGCCAGGTGTGGCCGTGACAGACGCCGAGTCCGCCGATCGCGACCCCCTCGCCCGGAACGACGGAGACCGGCGGGAGGTCGTCGTCGGGATCGTCGGGCCGGGAGAGGGATCGGCCCCCCTCCGGACCGTCGTCGACCAGCCACGTCTCGATCGCTCCGTCGTGGTTCCCCTTGACCACCGTCACCTCGAGCGTCGACGGGAGCGACTCGAAAAGCACCTCGAGTTCGCCCCGCTCCGCGCCGCCGGGGTCGCCGATCGAGTGCATCAGGTCCCCGAGGACGACGAGGCGGTCCGGATCGGTTCGAGCGATCAGGGCCTGAAGCCGCTCGCGGCGCTCGGCGGCGCGGCTGGGGACGTCGACCCCGCGCTCGTACCGGAGGGCGGCCTCGTAGCCGGCGTGGTAGTCGGCGACCAGCAGGAGGCGTTCCCGTCGCGGCTCCGCGGCGTCACCGTCGCTATCGTCGACAGTGACGGTGGCAGTCGCCGCGGGCTCTCCTGGGACGGGTTCGACGCGAACGCCGGCGTCCGGGGCGCGTCCGGGGGGTTGGGGTCGGTCACGGACCATTCGGGTTCGAAACTCGAGCGGTTAGATCGGCTTCAGCGTCTCGTCGTCGGGTTCGTAACACTGGCCGCCCATGAGGGCGTCCTGGATCGCGTCCTCGACGGCGTCCTCGTCGACGCCGACGTCGCCGGCGACGGTCTCGACGAGTTCGTCCCGGTCGGCCCCGTCGCCGTCGTCGAGTTCGCCCATCGTCTCGACGACGTACTCCTCGAGGTCGATCTCGTCGGGATCGATCTCTTCGCCCTCGTCGACGGTCCCTTCGGCAGCCTCGTCTTCGGCAGCCTCGGATCCGTCGGATGCGGCGGGTTCCGTTTCCGTCGTGTCCGGGGCTTCCTCGTCGGGCGCGGACGTGGCCTCCTCGTCGGCGTCGGTTTCGCCTTCGTCCTCGTCGTCCTCGTCGTCCTCGTCGTCCTCGTCCGCGAGTCCCGAGGTCGGTGCAGCCCCGAGGTCGTCTGAGGGGGCGCTTTCGGAAGCCTCGGCCGCTTCGCCCTCGCTCTCGGCTTCGGCGTCCGAGTCGGGCTCCGGCACGTCGATCCCCGCTTCGCCCGGTTCCTCGACTTCGGCGCCCGTCGTGAACTCGGCTCCGAACTCCTCCTCGAGTTGTTCGCGCTCCTCCTCGTCCATCTCGTACATGCCGGCGTCGTCGATGGACGCGGCATCCGCCTCGGAGTCGGCGTCCGTCTCGAGGCTCGAGTCGTCGACTCCTTCGGGTTCCGTGCCGGCGTCTGCCGGATCAGTCCCGCTCGCGCTCGCGTCGGCCGTGGCCTCGAGGGAGTCGTCGGCAGCCGGTTCGCTCTCGCTCGCGGCGGCGTCGTCGCGCTCCCCCTCGCTCGCGCTCGCGTCGGCGGTATCGGGGGAGTCCGCGGTCGTCGCGGCGGCTTCGTCCGGCTCGGCGTCCACGGCGGTCGCCTCCGAATCGTTCGACCCCGTCGCCGTCGCGGTGCCGGCCGCCGAGGCCGTCGCGACGGACTCGGGTTCGGGCGTCGACTCGGCCACTGCTTCGGCGTCGGCGGGCTCGTCAGCATCCGCGTTCGCCTCGACCGCTTCCTCCTCGGCAGCGGACTCGAGGTCGCTCGCGTCCAGCCCCGTCAGGTCGGAAAACGACGCGAGGGTCGCGTCCTCGCGACCCCGGTCGTCCGGACTCGCCTCGAGTGGACCGACCTGATCACGGTCGCCCGCGACGACCTCGACGGCCTCGATGGCCCGGTCGCGAAGGGCAGCGAGGTACGACGGCGTGGTGCCGTAGCGGTCGCGTGCCAGCGGGACGCCGGCGGCGACTCCCGGCTCGACGCCGGCCTCGCGGAGCGCCTCCGCCAACGCGTCGCCGCTCGCGTCCGTCTCGGAAGCGACCGCGTAGGTACCGATCCGCTCGAGGGTCTGCTCGGCCGCGCTGACGACCCAGCGGTCGCGGGTGGCGGCGTCGACCACTGCGACGCTTTCCGGGCGGATCGAGGTGTAGACCTCGTCGCCGTCGTCCGGTTCGAACGTCCGGGCCTTCCCGGTGACCGCGACGAACGCCGGCGGGTCGATGCTCTCGAGGGCGGCGAGTTCGTCGGGCTGGTACTGGCCGGCGTAGACGACGAACGCGCCCGTCGGGTCGACGACGCGGGCCCGGACCATCTCGTCGTTGACGGCCGTGACCTCGGTGAGCGTCCCGACGACGAACAGGCGGTTGATCCGCGCGCCCGTCGGCGAGACGACGTAGTTGGGTGCGCGCTCCTCGTCGCTCTCGGTGTAGGAGACCGACGCGTCGTCGTACTCGGCCGCGAAGAGCCGGTAGGCGATCTCTCGGTTCGGAATCTCGACGTCCTCGTCGTTCGCGCTCATGCTTTCACCTCCTCGCCCTCGCCGTCGTCACCGGCGTCGATCGACTCGAGAAAGGCCCGGGCCCGTCGCTCGGGATCGTCGTCGCTCTCCTCGAAGGTCTCTGCGTCTAAGTTCGCGCCGTACTCGTCGACCGAGAGGTGGCCGCGGACGCGGTACTCGCGGCCGACGATCCGTTCGCGGATCCGGTCGGCGACGACCTCCTGGTCCATCGCCTCGCGGGCCTGCTCCAGGGCGTCCTCGAGGGTGCCGCCGTAGACGTCCTCGGTGAGTTCGTCGTCGAGGACGGCAGTGAGAGCGCCCGTGCCGTCGTCGACGATCGCTTTCACCCGGAGGTCGTCGATCCCGTCGACGTCGCCGTGCGTGCGGCACTGGCCCTTCTGGATGACGCGGTAACACTCCGGACAGCGCTGGATGAGTCCGGAGCCGTCCCGGACCGCGATGACGTTGCCGACGACCTCGACGTCGTAGATGCCGCCGGTGCGGACGGCCTCGCCGACGTCCATCGTCGTCGTGTCGGCGCCGACGTCGACCTCGCGGTCGAGTTCGGTCACCGTCGAGAACTCCGAGACGTTGACCTCGGGGACGCCGCGGAACTCCTGGACGTAGGCGTTCTCGATGCGGACCGCGTTCCCCGCCTCGATCTCGGGTGCGGGCTCCCAGTTCGTGAACGGCAGGCGGCCGCTCTCGTCGCCGAAGACGCCGCTCAGGATCTCCGTCTCCCCGTCGCGGCCGTCGATCGTTCGGCGCTCGCACTCGACGACGGCGACCTCGACGTTGACGGCGCGGTCGCCGGTCCGCAGGTCGGCGAGGTCGGCGTCGCCGCCGACCTCGTACGGGACCTCGAGCGACCCCTCCTCGAACGACAGCGAGGTACTCTCGCCGAGGTTGAGTTCGGGTTCGCCGTCCCACTCGCGGACGGAGGCGTTGCCCGCGGTGACGGTGTCGCCCGGCGAGAGACCGAAGTCCTCCCAGGCAGTGTAGTCGACGACGCCGGTGTCGTCGGCGAGTCGACCCTCGACGATGACGTGGTCGTCGCCCTGGTAACGGATCGACCGCTTGCCGGCCGTGAGGACGACGCCCGTCACCGTGACGCTGCCGTCCTCGGGCGAGATATCGGCGATGTCTTTCGATTCGGGCGCGCCGCCGCCACCGGAGCCGTCGCCGTACTTCCGCCGGAGGCTCCCTTTGGCCTCGTCGATCGGAACGCTGTACTCCACTAAGTTTTGCAGGTCGGACTTGACCTCCTCTTTGTCGACGCCGAGGTCGGAGGCGAGTTCCTCGGCATGATCTTCGAGTTCCATTCGGTTTCATTTCGTGTGGCGGATTTAAAAGCGTTCCCGGAGCCCGGTGAAAGTGATCGCCACGGGCGGCCTCGAGGCCCCGAACCGGTCGCGACGTTCCCGGCTTTAACACGGCCGCGCTCGTAGGCCGCGCCATGATCCCTCACTCGCGGAGCCGCGAGTCCCCGTTTCGCTTCGAGTACGACCCCGCGACGATCGGCTTCGGCCCGGGTTGCGTCGACGACCTCGCGGCCGAACTCGAGCGCCTGGGTCGCGAACGGGCGCTCGTCGTCTGCGGGTCGACGGTCGGTTCCACGCCTGCCGTGATCGACCCCGTGACCGCCGGCCTCGGCGACCGGCTGGCCGGCGTCTTCGACGAGACGACCCCGGAGAAACGGCTCGAGACGGCACTGGACGGCCGGGACCGGCTCGAGGACGGGAACGCCGATGCGCTCGTGAGCCTCGGCGGCGGCAGCAGCATCGACGTCGCGAAGGCGATCAGCACGCTCGCGGCGAGCGACCGCACCCGCGAGGAGGCTGCCGCGGAGTTCGCCGAAACGGGAACGCTCGCGGTTCCCGACGATCCGGTGCCGATCGTCGCCGTCCCGACGACCCTCGCGGGCGCGGACCTCTCGCAGGGCGCCGGCCTCGCCGCGTCGCCGGCGTCCGGCCTCGTCGACGAGGGGGTCGGCGGCGGCCTCTCGGATCCCGAACTGATGCCCGCCGCGGCCTACTACGACCCGGAACTCCTCGCGACGACGCCCGAGTCCGTCCTGACGGGTTCGGCGATGAACGGCTTCGACAAGGGCCTCGAGACGATCTACGCCGCGAACGCGACGCCGATCACCGACGCGACGGCCGCCCGCGGCCTCGCCGCTCTCGAGTCGAACCTGCGTGCATACGGGCGGGGAGAACGGGACCTCGAGACGTACGAGGGGCTGCTCGAGGGGATCGTCCTCGTCCAGTACGGCATCTCCCGCCCCGGCGGGACGACGCTGTCGATCGTCCACGCGTTCGGCCACGGGCTGACCCGCGGGTACGAGGTGCAACAGGGGGTCGCCCACGCGGTCGTCGTCCCGCACGTCCTCGAGTACCTCTTCGAGCGGGACGGCGTCGACGCCCGGGTCGACGTCCTCGCGGACGCGCTCGGCGTCGAGGACGCGAGTCGGACGGGCGACGCCGTCGTCGAGACCGTAACCGAGGTCCGGGACGCGCTCGGACTGCCCTCGCGGCTTCGGGACGTCGACGGCCCGGAACCCGACGCGTTCGAGGACGTCGCGGAAGCCATCCTCGCCGACGGGTTCATGGCGAACGCGCCGCCGGGCCTGGAGCCGTCGGTCGCGGAGATCGAAGGGGTGCTCGAGGCGGCCTGGTGACGCTGCTCGGGGCGACGCGTTCGAGGCGACAGCGGTTACTCGAGGTCGACCGCGGACGGGGGCTCGACACCCCGTTCGGGCGGGGCCAACCCCTCGTGGAGCGGCGACACCAGTCGGAGGAGGTAAATCGCGATCACCGTTCCGCCCGCCGCCAGGAGGAAGGCAACGATCGACGGGGTCGCCGGCAGGCCCTCGAGGACGGACAGTCCGAACCCACCACCGGCCAGTGACAGCGCCATCCAGAAATGCAAGTCCGGAACCCGGGAGACGATCGCGTCCCGGTAGTAGGTCGCATAGAGGAACCCGGCGAAGAGACCGAGTCCCGCGGCGATCCAGGGTCGGAGGGGTGGTCCCTCCGTGCCGGGGTTGACCCCGGTGGTCGACCCTGGCAACGCCATGCCCGGCCGAACGTGGGCGAGCCAGGCGAACACAGGGACGGCGACGGCAAGTACCAGTAGCTCGGCCGAACGGCCGTCGAAGATCGTCCAGCCGTTACCGCCATCGTCACCGTCACGAATCCCCTCGAGCACGGAGCCGATCATACGGTCGAGTAGCACCCACCAGGGGTTGAAAATTACTGATGCATTCCGGAACGTCTCGGACGGTGACTGCGGCCGGGCGAAGGAGAGCGTCGTACGGGTCACCGTCCGCCAGTTCCGGCGCAACCCCGACCCGGGCGGCGGGTGCGCCGTGACATCGGGACAGCGATCCGTCTCAGTCCTCCGCCCAGTAGTACAGGTCCTCCCGAGGCGCACCACAGTCCGGACACTCCGCTGGGAGTTCGTCTTCTATCCGGCCCAGTTCGCCACACTCCCAGCAGCGCCACATGACGTAGTCCTTCCCGGTGATGTCGCGCGCCTCGCCGAGGGTCTTCTCGGGGGACGCCTCCGGCGCGAGGACGTAGAACCCGTCGTCGTCGACGCCCCTGACGGTCCCGAGTTCGTTGCCGTCCGCGTCGTAGATCGGCTGTCCGACGTCGACGCCCGCGTACAGCCGCTGGTCGTTGCTCACGGTGGACCACCACTGTGGTACTACGACACAAAGAGAGTAAAAGCTAACACGCCGGACCGTCGTGGCTCACTCCGCCTCGGCGCGTTCGTCCTCTTCGACGTAGGACGGCCGCTCGGCGTACTCGATCGGATCCCGGACGCCGATCCGCTGGAACGCCTGCAACCGATACGCGCACGCGTCGCAGGTCCCACAGGCCGGTTCGTTCTCGCGGTAACAGCTCCAGGTGTGTTCGTAGGGCACCTCGAGTTGCTCGCCGCGGCGAGCGATGTCGGTCTTCGAGTGCTCGACGAACGGCGCCTCGATCGAGATTTCGGTCTCGGGTTTCGTCCCGACGTCGACCACGTTCTCGAAGGCCTCGAAGAACTCGGGGCGGCAGTCCGGATACCCCGAGAAGTCCTCGCTGTGTGCGCCGATGAAAACCGCGTCGCAGTCGTTTGCCTCCGCGTAGGAAACGGCCATCGCGAGCAGGTTCGCGTTCCGGAAGGGGACGTACGACGAGGGGATCTCGTCGCTGTCCATGTCCGCGTCCGCGACGTCCATGTCCTCGTCGGTGAGGCTCGAGGCGCCGATCGCCGCGAGGTGACCGGTCTCGATCCGCAGGAAGTCCGCGACGTCGACCTCGTCCGCGAGTCGGCGGGCACACTCGAGTTCGCGGTCCTCGGTGCGCTGGCCGTAGGAGGTGTGCAGGGCGTAGATCTCGTAGCCCCGGTCACGAGCCTCGTAGGCGGCGGTGGCGCTGTCCATGCCGCCGGAGAGGAGGACGACGGCACGCTTTGCGTCGGTTCCGTTCGATGCGTCTTCGTCGGTCGCGGTAGGTTCGGTCTCGGTCATTGATCGTGATCGTGATCGTGATCGGTCGGGTTCAGGTCTCCGGCGCGTCGTTCCACAGGTCCACGTGCAGCCGCGGCGTGTACCGGAAGCCGTACTCCATCGCCAGCTCCGCGGTCCGGTTGCGGGTCTCCGCGAGGCGTTCGCGGGTCGCTCCCTCGGGCATCAGGAGGACGTCCTCGTCGCGAACGGGGACGTCGGCGACCCCGCGCAGGTCCTCGAGCAACTCGAGAATTTCCGGCATATCGTCGTCGTCGGTGACGACGAACTTCAGCTGGAAGGGGTACGCCTCGACGAGCGCGGAAAGCGATTCGAGGTCGATCCGCGCGTCCTCGTGGCGCTTCTCCCACTCGCCCTCGTCCTGGGATTCGTTCGGGATCTCGTCTCTCGGGTCCCGCTCGGGCGTGGGCGTGCTGCTCTCGAGTTTCGGGCTGATGGAGACGAGGTCGATCGGCGCGTCCCGATGGATCGTCCCGTTGGTCTCGACGGTGGTGTGGTACCCCCGGTCGTCGAGGCGCTCGAGCAGGGCGACGCTCTCCCCGTGGAGCAGGGGCTCGCCCCCGGTGAGCACGACGTGGTCGGCGTCGCGGGCCTCGATCTCGGCGACGATCTCCTCGAGGGTCATCCGGGCGTGGGTCGGCTCCCAGGAGGTATGATAGGAGTCACAGAACCAGCACCGGAGGTTACAGCCGCTCGTTCGGACGAACGTGGAGGGGACGCCGGCGAGGGTCCCCTCCCCCTGCAGGGAGTAGAACAGTTCGTTGATCGGGAGCGTGGGGCCGTCTCCGTCGGGGCCCTCGGTCGTGTCTCCGCGCTCGCCGGTCCCCGTCGACTCCGCGTCGACCGAATCCGATACCGGCATCTCAGAACCCGCTGCCCCCACAGAGTTCGCTCGTTTCGCTCACCCGCACCGCCACGTCGGTGACGGTGTCGGGAAGGGCCGCCTCGAGTTTCTCCTCGAGGAGGGCGCTCATCACCTCGGCCGTCGGCGGATGCTCGAGGACGACGACGCCGTCGCCGTCGCCCGCGGCCTCGAAGGCCTCGACCAGCGGGTCACCGGCCTCGAGCAGGAACACGTGGTCCCACTCCTCGATGACGCCGGTGATCTCGCCCTTGTCGGCGATCCATCCCTCCTCGGTCAGTTCGCCCTCGACGGTGACGGCGATTTGGTAGTTGTGGCCGTGGGGCCGAGAACACTTCCCGTCGTGGTGGAGCAGGCGATGGCCCGTGCTGATCCGGATCGGCCGCTCGTGGCCGACCCTGAGGACCCGCCGATCCCCGACGAGGTCCCCGGTTCCCGTGTCGGACGACTTCTCGCGCTCGAGGCGACCCGCTGTCTCGGTCATACTCGGATATTCTTCCGAGAATACTTAAGGATGATCGAACGAGTCGAGGAGCCGGGACCGACCGGGGGGTCCCTACCCGACACTCACCAGACACTCACCCGACACTCGAGGGGTCGAGATCGCCGCGGGAGGAAAACCGGGAACTCGAACCGGAAGACGTGCCGCTCTCGAAGCCGGGAACGCGACCGTCCCTCCGTCCACCCCCGCCGAAAAGTCGTGACCGGCGATCAGTCGTCGAGTTGATCCTGCAGCCGGTTTTTCGCCTCTGTACGCCGTTTCTTCGAACACTCGGGGGCGTCGTCCGAGAAGTCGATCTCGATCTCGTCTAACGTCCGCCGGTAGATGTTCGTGCGCCGTCCCTTCTCGGAGAGCCGTCGGCCTTCACAGGTCAACAGTCCCGCGTCTACGAGTTCCTCGATCCGCCGATAACAGGTCGCGATCGGGATCTCGACGTCCTCGCTGAGCGCCTGTGCGGACTTCGGCGTCCCCGCCGCACAGAGGATTTCCGCGCTGTACTTGTTTCCGAGGGCGGACAACACCGTGGCCGAGTCCACCTCGTCCGATTCCGTCCGACTACGTGACATCGTCACTCCGTTTCTAGTTATCAAGATTGAATCTTGTGGTTAGTGAACTGTCGCTTCGGTACGATACTGACGGCGAGTGACATAATCGGGACGAGACGCATTTGGGGGTCCGGCCCGAACGGGTCGGTATGAACGTCGCGGTCGTCACTGTCGGAGACGAACTGCTCGCGGGGCAAACGACGAACACGAACGCCACCTGGCTCTGCGAGCGGTTCGACCGCCGCGGGGTCGACGTCGAGCGGGTCACGACGGTTCCGGACCGGGTCACCGACATCGCCCGCGTCGTCAACGAGTACCGCGCCGAGTACGACGCCGTCGTCGTCACCGGCGGCGTCGGCCCGACCCACGACGACGTCACGATGGACGGGGTCGCCGCCGCGCTCGGCCGTCCGCTCGAGGAACACGAAACCGCACTCGCCTGGCTCGAGGAAGAAGGGTACTCCCGGTCGGATCTGACGGCGGGGACGGCCGACCTCCCGGCGGGCGCGCGGGCACTGCACAACGAGGTCGGCGTCGCGCCCGGCGCGGCCGTCGAAGGCATCTACGTCCTGCCCGGGGTCCCCGCGGAAATGCGCGCGATGTTCGAGTCGATCGAGGAGGAGTTTTCCGGGACGGAGACCCACCGCGAGGGCGTCGTTGCGGACGAACCCGAGAGCGCGCTGCTGGACCGCCTCGAGACGCTTCGCGAGCGGTTCGACGTTTCGGTCGGCAGCTATCCCGGAGAGTCGGTCCGCATCGAGATCAAGGGCAGCGAGGAGTCGACGGTGTGCGAAGCCGCAGACTGGCTGCGCGAACGGGTCGAGACTCCGGAGCCGAATCCGGAGTCCCCCTCGACGACCGACGCGTCGGACTAGCGGTAGAGGTAGACCAGCCAGACGATCGTTACCAGCAATCCGAGGATGAGCGCCCCCCAGCCGACGACGTCCATCGGGAGCACCGGTTCCGACTCCAGCACGGCCTGCGTGAGTTCGTTCATGATCGGCGATCCGTACCCATTCCCCTTAGTTTTTCAGAAAAGCCGCGGTGGTGAGGTCGCCGACTCGAGGCTGCCGGACCGTCGGCGCGGCGAACCCGCACACTCACGTACGGCCGACGGCAACGTAGCGGCATGGAGGCTCTCGGCGTCGTCGTCAACCCGATCGCCGGCATGGGCGGTCGGGTCGGGCTGAAAGGAACCGACGGAAAAGTCGAGGAGGCACGCCGACGCGGCGCACAGCCGCGCGCTCCGGAACGCGCCCGTGCGGCGTTGCGCTCGCTTCGGAACCGCGACCCCGACACCGCCGTCTACACGGCCGCGGGAGTCATGGGCGAGCGCGCCGCTCGAGACGCGGGGTTCGATCCGGTCGTGGTCTACGACCCGGCCGACAGCGACGACCACACGGGGGCGGATCCCGCGCGTCCGTCCGATCCAGCCGAGGCGGAGACGGCCGCGACCGACACCCGCCGGGCCGTCCGGGCCGTCCTCGAGCACGACGTCGACCTCGTGCTGTTCGTCGGCGGGGACGGAACGGCCGTCGACGTCGCGGAGACCCTCGAGCGCGTCGAGGGCGACGCGGACGACCGGACTCCAGTTTTGGGGGTCCCCGCGGGCGTCAAGATCTACTCCTCCGTCTTCGCCGTCACGCCCGAGGACGCCGGTCGGATCGCCGCCGAGTTCGACCGCGTCGCCGCTCGCGAGGTCAACGACATCGACGAGGATGCCTACCGCGAGGGCGAGGTCCGCGCGGAACTCCGGGCGGTCGTCCCCGTCCCCGTCGCCGACGACGTGCAGTCGAGCAAGCAACTCGCGAGCGGGAGCGTCGACTCGCTGGCTGCGGGGTTCGCCCGCGAGGTCGAACCGGGCCGGACGTACGTCTTCGGCCCCGGCAGTACTGTCGGCGCGATCGAGGAGGAACTGGGCCTCGAGCCGTCGCCGCTTGGCGTGGACGTGTGGCGGGCGGGAGACGACGACGACCGTGGCACCCTCCTCGCCCGCGACGCCGCCGAAGCGGAGATCCTCGAAGTCCTCGAGGACCCGGTGACGATCGTCGTCTCGCCGATCGGAGGCCAGGGGTTCGTTTTCGGCCGCGGGAACCACCAGATCTCGCCGCCGGTGATCCGGCGGGCCGACGAGATCGAGATCGTCGCCTCTGCCGAGAAGTTGGACGGTATCGACGCGCTGCACGTCGATACCGACGACGACGACCTCGACGAGGAACTCCGGGGATGGACCCGGGTCCGAACGGGACGATTCACGACCCGACTGGTCAACGTCGCCTGAAAATATAAGGACGGGAAATACACAGCGGCGAGCAGGGCCTGTATAATCACGAGTGGAAATATAAGGGTGGTATAGTCAAGATTAAGGTCGCGCCACGCTATACCCATGCGTATGGAAACGCGGAAAGTGCAGCGACTCGGGCCGTCGACGCTGGCGATGACCCTCCCCGCCGAGTGGGCGAGCGAACACGCCGTCGAAAAGGGCGACGAGGTCTCCCTGCGGACCAGCGGGAAGGGGACCTTGACGGTGATGCCCGAGTCGGCGAACTCCGAGGAGACGGAAGCGATCGTCCACGCGGACGACCTGAGTGCCACCGCCGTCGAGCGGGCGATCGTCGCCCAGTACGTCCTCGGTCGCCGGGTCATTCGCGTCGAGCGAGCGGAAGGGGCCCTCGAGTCCGATCACATCAACGCCGTCTACCAGGCCGAAACGCAACTGATGGGGCTCGGGGTCATCGAGGAGACCCCGGAAAGCATCTCGATCCGCTGTTCGGTCGACCCCGAGGATTTCACGCTCCACAATCTGCTCGAGCGACTGGAGCGAACCGGCCAGACGATGCGCAGCGAGGCGATCAAGGCACTGGCACACGGCAACCCCGACCTCGCCCAGCGGGCGCTGAACCGGGAACGACAGGCCAACAAGATCTTCGTGTTGCTCCTGCGGCTGATCTTTACGGCCTACCAGAACCCCAACCTGGCCCGCGCGGTCGGGCTCAACACCGGGTTCCCGCTGATCGGCTACCGCTCGATCGCCAAGAACCTCGAACTGACGGCGGACAACGCCGAGGACATCGCCGACATCGTCATCGAAACCGAGGGCCACTCGCTGGACGTCGACAGTTCCGTGATGCGGGACATCCGCGAACTGAACGAACTCGTCGACGAAATCACCTCGCTGGCGGTCGAAGCGGCGGTCGAACGCGACTACGACAAGTCCAACGAGGTCCGTGAACTGTTCCAGGAGAGCGCCGACCGCGAGAAGGAGATCCTCGCGGAACTGCCGGAGATGTCCAACGAGGAACTGCTGCGCGTGCGGGAAGTGCTGGTTAGCCTCCAGCAGACCGCCGAGTACGCGATGCGAAACGCCGAGATCGCGGCCAACCTCGCGCTGAACGAGGAGTCGGTCCACACGACGATCAACTGATCCGCACGAGCGTCGACTCGACGGATCCCGTCGAGCGGGATGTCTTCGGTCCGAGGACCGGCCCGTACCGAGCGTTCACCCAGGGCAAAACGAATGCAATTAAGACACCGCGCTCACAACCCCCGAGCATGGCTACGGAAACGGAGTCGACGACGGACAAGGGCGTTGGAATAGCGCTTGCACTCGGCGCGGCCGCGACGCTCGGGGCGCTCGTAATGCTGACTGGCGCGCCGGAACTCGACGCGGCCTGGGGCTTTGCGGCTGCGGTCCTCTTTAGCTCGTTGGCGGTCGTCGGGATCCACCTCTGGGACTGACGAGCGGGCGATCGAAACGGCGCTTTTTGCCGACTCGGCCGATTCTGGCCGTTAAGAGTTAAGGCCGCCGATCCCCTAGGTCACGTACGGACGATGACCGACTATTCCGACGAAGAGCAGCGGATCCTCTCGTATCTCCGCGAGAGCGCCGCCCGGGGCGAGCAGTACTTCCGGGCGAAAAACATCGCGGAAGCGATCGGCCTCTCGTCGAAACAGGTTGGCGCACGCCTTCCCCACATCGCGGAGAAATCCGACGAGGTCGACATCGAGAAGTGGGGACGGGCTCGGTCGACGACCTGGAAAGTCACCCTCAGTTGACCGGCGCAGTCGACCCGGTCGACCCCGGCCCACTCCACGGTCTTTTTACCGGTGAGCAACCGACGTAGTGACATGACTGTACGGGTCGATCGGTCGTTCGAGCTGTCGGCGACCCCCGAGGAAGTCTGGGAGTTCATCGCCGACCCGGAAAACCGCGCTCGAGCGATCAGCGTCGTGCGCGAGTACACCGCCAACGATCCGGAGGGGCGACGGGTCACCTGGCACGTCGAGCTTCCGATCCCGCTCGTACGCCGAACGACGACCGTCGAGACGGAGGATCTCACGCGTCGGCCGCCGGAGTACGTCAAATTCGTCGGGAAGTCGAAAGTGATGCGGGTCACCGGCGAACACGAGGTCGTACAGACCGACACCGGCACCCGGCTCGAGAACCACTTCGTGGTCGACGGCAAACTCCCCGGCGTCGAGAAGTTCTTCAAGCGGAACCTCGACGAGGAGATCGAGAACCTCCGCCGGGAACTCGAGCGGTATCTGGAGACGATACAATAAGCATACGCTATGACGAGGGACACCGACACCGACACCGACATCGATCCAGTCACGGCCGCCAACACCGACGACAGCACGCTAACCGTCGCTCTCGCCCAGATCCGCGTCGAGTCCGGAGCCATCGACCGCAACCTGGATCGCGCCCTCGAAGCGATCGAGGCGGCCGCCGCTCGAGGCGCGGATCTGGTTGCGCTCCCCGAACTGTTCAACGTCGGCTACTTCGCGTTCGACCGCTACGAGGAGTTCGCGGAGCCGTTCGCCGGCCACACCTTCACCCAGCTGCGGGAGGCGGCCGCCGACCACGGGATCGCCGTCCTCGCGGGGACCATCGTCGAGGACCTCGCGGCGACGGAGACGGTCCCGACGCCGGCCGACGAGGGTCTCGCCAACACCGCCGCGCTGTTCGACGCCGACGGCGACCGGCAACTCGTCTATCGCAAGCACCACCTGTTCGGGTACGAATCCGCCGAATCGGAGCTGCTGGTCCCCGGCGAGCGCATCGATACGGCCTCGATCGGCGGGGTCGGGATCGGCGTGACGACCTGCTACGACCTCCGGTTTCCGGAACTGTACCGGCGGCTGGTCGACTCGGAGCCCGGTGCCGACCTGCTGCTCGTCCCGAGCGCGTGGCCCTATCCACGCGTCGAACACTGGGAAACCCTCTCGCGTGCGCGAGCGATCGAGAACCAGTGTTACGTCGCCACGATAAACGGCAGCGGCGAGTTCCCAGACGCCGACGCGACGCTGTTCGGCCGATCGACCGTCCACGACCCGTGGGGCGTCTCGCTGGCCTCGAGCGGCGACGAACCGGCGCTGGTCACGGCCGAGGTCGATCCTGCCCGAGTCGCCGACGTGCGCGAGGAGTTCCCGGCGCTACACGACAGGCGACTGTAGACTGTCGGCACCGACGGATGCGACACGGTGCCGCCGGCTACCGCTACCGCTGACTTTTTGTTCGCCCACACCTTTGGTCGGAGTGCCGGTAGGGACGCTTTTCACGTCGCAACCGGCATTGCGCGTCGCTCCGGCTTCGATCCGATCCGGCCCGGCCCGTCGACGCTCGTTTCCCGGGAACGAGCGTCCTCACCCGTCTCCTCGTTTCGACCTCGACTCCGACCGACCTCGTCCCGTCCTCAGTTCGTCCGTTTCGTCGCCGTTCCGAACCGGCTAGTCGTCGGCTCGGTCGGTCCGTCCCCCTCGTTTGCCCCGGATCGACCGATTTCGGCCGTCCGGAAGGAGAACCGTGAACCGTCTCGGGGTCAAGCCCCGAGGCACTCGGCCTGCTCAGCCTGTAGAGCCAGCCCCAGGCGACGCTCGAGCCAGCAGCTACGAGACGGCGTCTCCCAGTACCGCGAAAAATCGCAGAGTCGGAACTCGAGGCGACCGCCGACGCTCAGTCGTCTTTCGTGATGATGTCCGCCGAGAGGCCCTGGGCCATCTCGATCTCCTTCGAGTTGTTCATCGTCCAGGCGGTGCGCTCGGTGACGGCTTCGATCGCCTCGCGGGCGCTCGGGTAGCCGTTGCCGGACTTCTTGACGCCGCCGAACGGCAACTGGACCTCCGCGCCGATACACGGCAGGTTCGCGTACGCCAGCCCGAGGTCGGCGTGGTCGCGGAAGTAGTTGATCTGGCGGTAGTCCTCGGAGATGACCGCGCCGGCCAGCCCGTAGGGCGTGTCGTTGTGGATCTCGACGGCGTCTTCGATGTCACCCGAGTACTCGAGCAGGGCGACGTGGGGGCCGAAACACTCCTCTTTCAGGCAGCGCAGGTCGGTGTCGTAGTCGATCTCGTAGACGAACGGGCCGACCCAGTGGCCCTCGGCGTGGCCCTCGGGGATCTCGTCGTCCTCGAGTTCGAACCGGTCGACCAGCACGTTCGCACCCTCCTCGCGGGCGAGTTCGTTGTGCTTGCGGATCTTCTCGACGTGGTCGGCCTCGATGGCCGGGCCCATGAACGTGTCCTCCTCGAGGGGGTCCCCGACGGCGATGTCCTCGGCGATGTCGACGAACCGTTCCTTGAACTCGTCGTAGACGTCCTCGTGGACGATCAGCCGCTCGGAGGAGACACAGCGCTGGCCGGTCGTCTTGAAACTCGACATCACGGCGGAGTGGACGGCGATGTCGAGGTCCGCCTCCTCGGTGATGACGATGCCGTTCTTGCCGCCCATCTCACAGGCCGCGAGCTTGCCGGGTTCGCCGCCGACCTTGCTTGCGATCTCGTGGCCGACTTCCGCGGAGCCGGTAAAGAGGACGGTGTCGACGCGGCCGTCGTCGCTGATCGCGGCGCCGGCGTCGCCGAAGCCCTGGACCATGTTGAAGACGCCGTCGGGGATGCCGGCGTCCTCCATCATCTCGGCGATGATCTGGCCACACCACGGCGTCTGCTCGGCGGGCTTCCAGACGACCGTGTTCCCCTCGACCAGCGCGATGGCCATGTGCCAGAACGGGATCGCGACCGGGAAGTTCCAGGGGGTAATACAGCCGACGACGCCGCGGGGCTTGCGGCGCATGTAGGCGTCCTTGCTGCCGACTTCGCTCGGGACGACGTCGCCGTGGGGGTGGCGGGCGTTGCCCGCGGCCCACTCGACCATGTGCCAGGCCTCGGTGACGTCGGCTTTCCCTTCGGAGATCTCCTTGCCACACTCCCTGGAGACGATCTCGCCGAGTTCCTCGTGGCGCTCGCGCAGTTCGTGGTAGATGTCCCACAGGTACTCCGCGCGGTCGATGTAAGACAGTTCGCGCCACTCCTCGAAGGCGTCTTCCGCGGCCTCGAGGGCGGCGTCGACGTCGTCTTCGGTGCCGCGGTGGAACTCCGCGAGCGTTTCGCCCGTCGCGGGGCTCTCGCTCTCGAAGGTTTCGGAGCCGCTGCCTTCGGTCCACTCGCCGCCGATGTAATGCTGATGTGTTTGCGTTCCGGCTTGCTGCGACATGGTTCGTCATTACTCCCTGATCTCATGTAAGCCCCACCGATCATGGTCGCCCCGACCGAGTTATTTTCGGGACGGCGGAGCGCTAACGCATTGGTCGGGTGGTGGCTTATGGTCTCCGTCTCGAGGAATACGAACGAATGATTCCCCCTATCGCGAGCAAATTCGTCGCGGGTGAGACGTCCGCCGAGGCCATCGAACACGTCCGGGCGCTCAACGAGCGCGACGTCGCCGGTATCCTCAATCTGCTCGGCGAGCACTACGACGACCCCGCCAACGCGGCGGCGGACAAGCGGTCCTATCTCGAGTTGATCGACGACATCGGCCGCTCGGACGTCGACGCTTGCGTCTCCGTCAAACCATCCCAGATCGGGCTCGACGTCGGCGCGGACACGTTCGCTGAGAACCTCACCGAGATCGCCGACCGCGGTGCCGAACGGGACGTCTTCGTCTGGGTCGACATGGAGGATCACACGACGACCGACGCTACCCTCGACGCTTACGAGGAGCTCGTCCACGAACATGGGGGCGGCATGGGGCTGTGCCTCCAGGCCAACCTCGAGCGGACCCGCGAGGACCTCGAGCGGCTGGCCGACGCCCCGGGCAAGGTCCGGATCGTCAAGGGGGCCTACGACGAACCCGCCTCCGTCGCCTACACCGACAAGGACCGAGTCGACGAGAACTACCGGGACCTCATCGAGTACATGTTCGAGGCGTTCGACGACGGGGTCGCGGTCGGCAGCCACGATCCGGAGTTCGTCTCGCTCGCCCGGGAGCTCCACCGGGAACACGGGACGCCCTACGAGATCCAGATGCTGATGAGCGTCCGGACCGACGCCCAGTACGAACTGGCCGCCGACGGCGTCGACGTCTACCAGTACATTCCCTACGGAAACAAGTGGTTCTCGTACTTCTACCGGCGAGTTCGCGAGCGCAAGGAGAACCTGCTGTTCGCGCTGCGGGCGATCCTGAGCTGAGCTGGGCTGATCGGAGTTCAGGGCTCAAGGTTCAAATATCAAATATCAAGGATCGAGCAGCTTGGATTCCGCTCTCCGCAAGTGCTCGAGCAACGTCGACTTCGCGACGTCCAGTTCGTCGGCCAGTTCTCGAGTCGTAATCTCGCGGGGCCACTCGTAATAGCCCGCGTCGCGGGCGTGTTCGAACACTTCACGCTGGCTCGTCGTCAGCGTATCCAGCCGTTGCTCACGGGTCGACCGATCGGGGGCCTCCGAGGTCGTGATCGAGGTGATCGTCACCTCCGCGCCGGACTGTTCGCGCACGTCGTCCAGCGACTCCTCGATCGCGGACCGGTCGCCGGCGAAACAGAGGTTCCACTCCTCGCTCCCGTCTTCGATGTGGACCGGCGCGCTGTGGACGAATCCGTTCTCGAGCAGCGTCGGACACACCATCTCGGTGGGATCGTACTCGAGGAAGAACTCGCGGACGACGTTACCGGGCGCGTTGCGGGCACGACCGAACCGTTCCTGGAGTTCGAACACCTCCCCGGAGTGGTCCGACTCGCGGATCGCGTCCAGAAGCTGCTCGACCTCCGCTGAGGTGTCGCCGAAGGCGGTAAACAGGCCCTTGACGGTGTTTGGGCTCTCGCCCTCCGTGGTCGGCGAGTTGTAGACTGCATGAGCGAGCACGCCGCCCCCCGTTCGATCGGTCGCCTCGATCGCCCAGCAGTTCGGGTGCCACAGATCGAGGGTCAACCGAACGCTCGAGAGCTCGCCCTGAAGACTCATGTGTAGCCATGTCTCAACGCCGGGCTTCTATGTTGCGCTTTCGAAGCGGTCGTCCACCGAACGCCGCCTTCGACTGATATTCGTGCAGGAAAGGGCCGGGGACGTGGCATCTCACCCACCGACCCGCGGGCGGATCAAACGATCAGGCTCTCGAGGTCCCTGGGGTAGTCGGTCAGCGTCTCGGTTCCGTCCTCGGTAACCACCACGGTATCGGAGTGGCGGAAGCCGCCGACGTCCGGAACGTAGAACCCCGGCTCGACGGTGAACAGTTCGCCCGGTCGGATCTCGCCTTCCTGGTCGACGTCGAGGTATGGCCGCTCGTGGCCTTCCATACCGATGTTGTGACCGACGTGGTGCTGAGTGTACTCCGTGACCCCCTGCTCTTCGTAGTAGTCGACGACAGCTTCCTCGACGGCGGCGTACTCGACGCCCGGACCGATCGCATCGATCGCGATCTCCTGGGACTCCTTCATGATCTCGAAGTACTCCCGCTTCTCGTCGGACACCTCGGCGACGAACATCGTCCGCTCGAGTTCGGTCGTGTAGCCGCCGACGGACGGCTTGACGATGGTGACGATATTGTCGCCGCGTTCGATCCGCGTCGTCTGGTCCATGCTGTGGGGCAGTTCAGTCACGTCACCGGTCGTGAACAGACACTGCATCGGGTTCGCCCACGACCGGATCTCGTAGCGGTCTCCGAGCGCGTCGAGCATCGGCTTGACGGCCTCGGCTTCGACCTCCGCACGAACTTCGATCGGCCGTCGGCCCGGTTCGATCCGTTCCTGGAGGAGCCGATGACCGAGGTTGGCCCAGACGCTTGCCTCCCGGATCAGATCGATCTCGGAATCGCTTTTCGTCTCACGCATCTCCGTGATGTACGCCTCGACGCCGACCTCCGCGTCCACCAGTTCCGAGAGTGCGGGGCCTGTGTACCCGTTTCGGGCCGGACTGCCGTCGGAGTCGACCGCGATCGAGCCCTCCGCCAGCCCCAGTCGGTCGCACATCTCCGCGACCCGTTCCATCGGATCGCCCTGGGGGTACTCGAAGTAGGTCGTCACCTCGTCGATCAGGAACTCCTCGCGTTCGGCGTGTTCCCGCTCGAGTCTGGGGACGACCGCCTCGATTCGCCCGTCGGCGATCCCCAGCGCGACCGGCCGTTCGGTCGGGAGGTGGTACATTCCGCTGGCGTAGTGGATGTTCAACGCGCCGAAGAGCACGAGACCGTCGTAGCCGTCCCCGTCGGCACGCTCGAGCAAGTCTCGCGTTCGCCGCCGGTGTTCGGTCTCGGGGATCGAAAGCTCCGTCATGGATCGACACAGGCGGGCTGCCCGTTTAAAACGGAACCCGACCACGGCCGGGCACACTACGTGTTTACTACACGTAATTATCGACCGGGAACGATCGGTTGGACGGGTATTTAAGAACGGAGTTTTAGAATCCGGTACCATGGCAGTCGAAGCCGACGTGACGTTGCTCTATATCGTCGCCGGGTATCTGGCCGTGATGCTCGGCGTCGGCGTCTGGGCGTACGGACAGACGAACACCGCCGAGGACTTCATGGTCGCCGGTCGAAGCCTCGGGACGGCGGTCATCGCCGGCACCTTGCTCGCGACGTGGATGGGCTCCGGGACGGTGACCGGCGGCGCGAACTCGGTCGCGTACGACAACGGGCTGATTCCGGCCATCCTGTTCGGTACCGCCGCGCTCATCGGTATCGGCATTCTGAAGGCCCTCGCCCCACGGATCCGCGGGTTCGACAAGCTGACGATCCCCGAGATGATCGAGGCGGAACTCGGGAACGAGGGACGGATCATCAGCCTGCTCGTGATCGCCTTCGCCTACGTCGGGATCGTCTCCTACCAGTTCATCGGCCTCGGCTACGTGTTGAACGTCACCACCGGCATCCCGGTCTCGCAGGGGACCCTGATCGGGACCGCCGTCATCATCGCGCTGGCAGCGATGGGCGGCCTGATGTCCGTCGCCTACACGGACGCGATCAGCGCCTTCCTGATGCTCGTCGGCCTCGTAATCGCGGTTCCGTTCGTCGTCCTCGAGGCCGGCGGCTGGTCCGAGATCACCGCGAGCGTCCCCGAGACCCACCTCGACGTCCTCGGCGACCTCTCCGCCCTCGAGTTCTTCGCCCTCTGGGCCCCGCCGCTGCTGTTGATCCTGGCCGACCAGAACATGTACCAGCGTATCATCGCCGGGGAGACCGACGAAGGGACCGACGCGGGACTGGTCGCCTGGTTCGTCGGCGTCGTCGCGACGATGACGCTCGTCCCCATCATCGCGTTCGCCTCCCGGGCGATGTTCCCCGACCTCGACCCCGGAATGGCCCTGATCGCGACGACGACGGAGCTGCCAACCTGGGTCGGCGGGATCCTGCTCGCTGCCGCCGCCGCGTTCATCATCACTACTGGGAGTTCCTACCTGCTGTCGGCCTGTACGAACCTCTCACAGGACCTCTACAGGGGCCTCATCAACCCGGACGCCTCCGACCAGCAGGTCTTCTGGCTGACCCGCGCGTTCGTGGTGGTCCTCGGGGTCTTCGCGTTCGTCCTTGGGCAGGAGTTCCCGACGATCCTCGAGGTCCAGATGTACTCCTACACGGCCTACGGTGCGGCGATCACGCCCGCCCTGCTCGCGATCTTCCTGATGCGCGAGCGCCTGACCAAACTGGGCGGCCTGGCGGGGATGATCGTCGGCGCGTTACTCGCGATCACGTGGGACACGGTCCTCGCCAGTCCGTACGGGCTGGATGCGGTGATCGTCGCGGCCCCGGTCGCCGGACTTCTCATCGTCCTTGTTAGCACCCTCACGGACGGCGAATCGGCCCCGAGGCCGAGTCAGGCTTGAGGATCTGAGCGGCCGAGCGGCTGAGCGGCCGAGCGGGTGAGCGGCTGCGCGGCTGAGCGGTAGCGGCCACCCCCTCAGTAGCCACCCAGTTCGGCAGCCTTCTCCAGTTCGCTGCGCAGTTGCGTCGAATCGAACTCGTGATCCGGCCGCAGTCGGACGAAATCCAGGAACCGGCGGGCCGCGAGCAGTTCCGACGGCCCGTAGACGCCGGCCGCCGCCTCGACCGCCCGTCGTGCACCGATACGGGGCTCCAGGACGGCGAGCGCACAGGCGAGGTCGTAGGCCGTCGTCTCCGGGACGCGATCCTCGTGGACGCTCGTGGCGTCGATGAAGTAGAGTTCGCCGTCGGAAATGAGGATGTTCTCCGCGCGCAAGTCGCCGTGGGCGAGTCCGTGGTCGTGCAGCGTCGTGAGCATGTCGAACAGTTCCCCCGCCCGCTCGGCGACGACCTCGTCGGAAACCGTTCCGAACGACTCGAACTCCGGTAAGTACTCCAGAACGAGCACGCCAAGCCCGTTGATCTCGAAGGCCTCGATCGGTTGCGGGGCGTTGATGCCGATCTCGCGCATCCGCTGGGTGGCCTCGTACTCGTGTTCGACCATTTCCCGCGGTGTATCGAATCGATCGAAGAAGCCGCCGGTTCCGGAAGAGACGGCTCCGAAGTTCCGGCCGGTAGTAAGGAGCGCGTGGACGAGCGCGTTCTGCCGGGAGACGATCTTGACGAACCACTCGTCGTCGATGACACAGGGGGTCGATAGCCAGTTGTCGGCCTCGAGGAACTCGACGCGAACGGTCTCGCGGTCGTGTCGGTCCGCCAGCGTGTGGATGACCCGCTCGATGCGGTCCCACTCGACAGTGCCGCGGACGAGCTGGCGGAGATCCATACGGAAAACAGAGGCCCCTGGAGGTTAAATGCGTCTCGAACTGTCGACGGCGGGAGATATCTCGCGGCGGATACGAGCGCCGTGGGCCTCCAGGGCTGCCGACCGGAACCGGTCCCGACCGCAGGAACGTCAGAGCAGTATTATTTTCAACCGTGCAACGATACTGCTGGTATATGGATGCTATCGACGATCTCGGAGACGCGATCGACGTTACGCGGGACCTCCTGTTGCCCGTCCGCGTCGGACTGTGGCTCAAACTCGCGGTCGTCGCGTTCTTCGTCGGCGGAAACACGGGGCTCGGCGGCGGTAGCGGCGTGCCGTCCGGTGACTTCGAACCGACCGTTCAGGAACCCGGCGTCGACGCTCCCGTCGGAGAACTGCCCGACGACGTGCTCGCGATCGCCGCGATTCTGGTCGTCGCAGCGATCGTCCTGTGGCTGGTGTTTTCCCTGATCAGTGCGATCATGGAGTTCGTCTTCCTCGAGTCGCTACGCTCCGGGGAGGTCCGGATCCGGCGGTTCGGCGGGGCGAACCTCGGCCGGGGCCTGCGACTGTTCGGCTTCCGCCTCGTCGCCGGCCTCGTCCTGCTAGTTGTGATCGGCGTGCCGCTGGCGTACGTCTTGCTCGGCGCTCCGTCCCCCGAGGCAGTGATCGGCGAACTCCTCGGAATCGTCCTCCTCGGGATCGTCCTGGGGCTCGTCTACACCATCGTGATGCGCTTTACCTCCGAGTTCGTCGCGCCGGTGATGCTGCTCGAGGAGCGGGGCGTCCTCTCGGCGTGGAGCCGGTTCTGGGGTCCTCTCACGTCGAATCTCGGCGAGTACGCGGTCTATCTGGTGCTCGTCTGGATTCTCGGGATCGTCGTCAACATCGCCGCGGGCTTTCTGATCCTGTTTGCGGCGATCGTCGTCCTCATCCCGTTCGGGATCGTGGGGTTCCTGTTGGTCTCGCTTGGCGACGTCGGCGTGTGGCTCGCGGTACCGGTCGTTGTGCTCGCGGTGCTCGCCGTACTGCTGGTCGTCGCGATCGTCCAGATGCCGATTCGGACGTACTTCCAGTACTATGCGCTGTTGCTGCTCGGCGACACCGATGCGGATCTCGATCTGATCCCGGAACGTCGTGCCGCGGCCCGCGAGGGTGACCGTGGGGGAACCGGCGGCCCCGGCGCCGTCAGTTCCTCGGACTCCGGTCCCGACGACGGCTCGGACTCGGACACACCGGTCGGTCGCTGGGGTCGCGATTCCCGGGACGATGGTTCGGTCGAGGAGACGCCGCTCTGGGATCGGGAAGACGGTGAGGAAAGCGACCGCGATGACGACGATCGCGGCTGGTAGCCGCGCTTTCCCGCCGCGGTAGCGACTCGAGGTTCTTCGCAGGACGCGATTCGACGACCGGTTCTCCACGGGAAAATCGCTCGAGGGAACCCCCTCGACCTGTGAACACAGCCCACGTCGAATGTTGTCGGTGCGTTTATTTCTCGGCCCGGCAAGTATTGCGTATGGACTTCGAGCTGTCCGACGAGCATCGGATGATCCAGGAGACCGTCCGAGACTTCTGCGAAACCGAAATCGAGCCGATCGCCCAGGAGATCGAGGAAGAACACCGGTTCCCGGCGGAAATCTTCGATCAACTTGCCGACCTGGACATGATGGGCGTCCCCATCTCCGAGGAGTACGGCGGCCTCGGCGGCGACACCCTCATGTACTCGCTGGTCGCCGAGGAGATCGGGCGCGTTTCGGGTTCGGTCGGGCTCTCCTACGTCGCACACATCTCGCTTGCCTCGAAGCCGATCGAACTCTTCGGCACCGAAGAGCAAAAGGAGCGATGGCTCCGGCCGCTGGCCGAGGGCGAACACATGGGCGGCTGGGCGCTGACGGAACCCGGCAGCGGTTCCGACGCCTCCGACATGGATACCACCGCCGAGAAACGGGAGGCAAGCGATTCGGAACAGGGCGGCGTAGCCGCGGAGAAAGACGGCGACGAGTGGGTCCTCAACGGCACCAAGCAGTTCATCACGAACGCCAGCGAGGCGGGCTCGGTGCTCGTCAAGGCCGTCACCGACCCCGACGCCGGCTACGGCGGCATCTCGACGTTCATCGTCGATCCACGCGAGGACGACGGCTTCGAGGTGACGACGGTCTGGGACAAGATGGGGCTGAACGCCTCCCCCACCTGCGAAATCCAACTCGAGAACGTCCGCTTGCCCGAAGACCGTCTCCTCGGGGAGGAAGGGGACGGCTGGGAGCAGACGAAAAAGACCCTCGACGGCGGCCGGATCTCGATCGCCGCCCTCTCGACCGGACTCGCCCAGGGTGCATACGATCACGCCAAAGAGTACAGCCAGGAACGCGAGCAGTTCGGCCAGCCCATTTCGGAGTTCGACGCTATCCGGGACAAACTCGTCGACATGCATCGCAAGATCGAGCGCGCCCGACTGCTGACCCACCAGGCCGCCACGACGTACGACCAGGGCGAACCCGTCACGCGGGAGTCCGCGCTGGCGAAACTCGACGCGAGCGAAGCGGCCCGCGAGGTCGCGGAGGACGCGGTCCAGGTACTCGGCGGCTACGGCTACACGACGGACTTCGCGCCCCAGCGGTTCTACCGCGACGCCAAACTCATGGAGATCGGCGAAGGGACGAGCGAGATCCAGCACCTCGTGATCGGGCGGGAACTGGGACTGTAATCCCGCGCGATCCTCGAGTCGGCTCCCACATCGCCTACGCAACCGTTCCACCCCCATCGACTCCAGGCACTCCCCGTGTTCACACTCGCCGTCGGCACCCTGCTCGTCGCGCTCGGCCTCGCCGGGGTCCGCTACGCCCCGGCCATCGTCGAGACCCAGCGCCGACAGGGAATGACTCCGATCGAGGACTCGAGCATCGAAACCAGCGACCGCGTCGCGGTGACGAAGGGGGCTGGCGTCGTGGTGGCGGTCGTCGGGTTCGTTCTCGTCGCCTACGGCGTGGGAATCGTGTGAGGCGTTACGACGGACGAGAGAAAGTGAGGTCGATGCCGTCGTCTTCGTCATCCTCCGCATCTCCGTCGCCATCGCTGTCCTCGCCGTCGCTTCCGTCGGCTTCCGATCCGCCGGTCTGATCGTCTTCTCCGCCCCCGCTATCGGTGTCTTCCGTTCCGTCGCTCCCGTCGCCGTCGCTATCCTCTTCCCCCTCCCCTTCCCCTTCCGCTTCCTCCGCGCTCTCGCTTCCGTCGCCGGTTTCGTCATCGGGGTCGATCTCCTCGACGACGTTCTCCGCGAGCGTGCGGACGTGTTCTTCCTCTCGAGAGCGGAGTTCCCGGGGATAGACCCCGATCGTCACGATCAGATCGTCGTCGGTCCGGACGGCCTCGGTGATGTGGAGGTCGACCTCGAGGTCGGTGCCCTCGAACTCGGCGTCCGCGGTGAATCGAGAGGCAGTCGTCGACTGTCCCAGGACCGTCACCGACTCCTCGCTCTCGAACGTGATGTCACTGATGTCGTCGTAGTTGCTCTCGAGCAGGTCCACGAGTTCGGCCGCGGACATCTCCTCGACGGGGTTGAACTGCCGACCCGCCAGGCTGATCTGTGGCGTCGACAGCACGGTGAAGACGGCGGCCCGCTGGTCGACCAGCGGGCCGACCTCGACCGCTTTCTCGAGTTCGGTCAGGTAGTTGTGGACCGTCACCGTCTCAGAGACGGCGTCGGGCCCGACTTCTTCCTCGACGACGAGCCGTTCGACGCCCGTCCGTTCGTATCCCGTTTCCGCGCGGGTATCGGCCGCGACACCAGCGGGCGAGGACGCGTGCTCGTCCATCCCGATCGCCGCGAGACAACCGGAGAGCGCCGCGAGACAGCCGATTCCAGCGCCTTTGATGAGGGTTCGTCGTTGCATCACGGGGGAATCTAATTTCGGTTGCCAAGTGTTTATTCATCTCAGGACGGTCCGGCACGCCGACGGAACGGGCTCGCGATCCGCCCGCGGATCAGGCGCTCGAGTCCGACGGGTCGGAACGAGCGCCCCTGCGTCGCCGGTGGGCGAGCGTGAGCCGAAGGAGGAGGAGGTACCCGATCCCCGCGAGCGCGACCGCGACGAGCAGGTTGCCGACGATCAGTTGCCGGACGGCCGTGCGGGCTGTCTCGGACGAGATGTCACTCGAGAGGAGGGGTGCCGTCCCGAGTACGGTCCCCCCGACCTGGTAGCTCGCGACGTAGACGACGGGTTTGACGAACGGGTTGAGGACGGCGACTGACGCGAAGATGGCGGGCTTGCTGATCCACGGCCAGAGGGAGACGAACACGAAGAACAGCCCGACGCCGATCCCGCCGGTCGGCAACGCCGTAACGAAGACGCCGATCGAGAAACTCGCCGCGACCTGACGCGGCGTGTGCTCGGTCCGGAACGCCTGCGTCAGCATCCTGCGTGCCCGATCGCGGTACGTCTCGAGCCGGTCCCCTAGCATTCGGACTCTGTCCGTCGGTCCGTAGCGAGCGGCAAAAAGCTACCGAGACCGTGTCACAGGTATCACTCACGCGTCAGATCGTCTCCGGTCAGGGGAACGAGCCCGCTTCCTCGTAGGCGTCGGCGACCCGCTGGATCGCCACCACGTACGCCGCGGTCCGGGGGTTATCGAGGTCGTGGGCCTCGATCGTCTCGACGAGCGAGTCGAACGCCGCGACGATGTGTTCCTCGAGTTCCGTGTTGACCTTCTCCTCGGACCAGTAGAACCGCTGGCGGTTCTGGACCCACTCGAAGTACGAGACCGTGACGCCGCCCGCGTTCGCCAGGATGTCGGGGACGACGAAGACGTCCTCGTCCTCGAGCACCCGGTCGGCCTCGGGCGTCAGCGGACCGTTCGCGGCCTCGGAGATGACGTCCGCCTCGACCTCGCGAGCGAGGTCGCCGTCGATCGCGTTCTCGAGCGCGGCGGGGATCAGGAGGTCGACGTCCAGCGTGAGCAGGTCCTCGTTGGTGATCTCCTCCTCGCTCTCCAGGAAGCCGACGACGCTGCCGGTTTCGTTTTTGTGCTGTTTCGCCGCGGCCGGGTCGAAGCCGTCGGGGTTGTAGATCCCGCCGCTGGAGTCGCTGGCCGCGACGACGGTCGCACCCATCTCGTCGATCAGTTTCGCCGCGATCCAGCCGGCGTTCCCGTACCCCTGGACGGCGACGGTCGCGCCCTCGAGGTCCTTGTCGAGGTAGTCGAAAGCCTCGCGGGCCGCGATCACGGTCGAGCGACCGGTCGCCTCGACCCGGCCCTCGCTGCCGCCGCTGGCGATGTTCTTGCCCGTGATGACGCCCGGCTCGGTGGTGTTTTCCAGCGTCTCGTAGGTGTCTTTGATCCAGTTCATCTCCCGCTGGCCCGTGTTCACGTCGGGCGCGGGGATGTCTCGATCCTCCCCGATCAGCGGTCGCAGTTCCGTCGCGAACGCGCGGGTGAGCCGCTCGAGTTCGCTTTCGGAGTACTCGCTCGGATCGACGACGATACCGCCTTTCCCGCCGCCGTAGGGGATATCGACCACCGCACACTTGTATACCATCCAGCCGGACAGTGCCTTCACTTCGTCGCGGCTGACTGCCGGGTGGTACCGGATGCCGCCCTTGTAGGGGCCGCGGTCGCCGTTGAACTGCGAGCGGAAGGCCTTGAACCGCTCGAGTTCACCGTCGTCGCGCTCGATCGTCAAGTTCGTTTCGAGGACCCGTTCCGGGTGTTTGAGCCGTTCGATCACGTCGTCGCCGATCTCGAGGTGATCCGCGGCCTCGTCGATCTGGGACTGTAACGTCTCGAACGGATTTGCTTGTTCGCTCATTGCCCTCCCTTTCCAAGGTTATCGAAATAAGTATGACGAATGCTGGTTATAGTGCATAATATACAATATAAGGTATTTTGATCGGTTAATATAGTGAACGGACGGCAAGCGTTCGTGTACGGAGGAGTCTGCTGGATCGGGCAGGACGGGCTGCGATACCGCTACCGCTCCGCTGCCTCGGCTCGGGCGACGATCCGTTCCGCCTGGGCGATCAACGGCGCGTCGATCATCTCCCCATCGACTTCGAAGACCCCTCGCCCCTCCGCATCGGCCTCGCGTTTGGCCTCGAGGACGCGTTCGGCCCACTCGAGGTCGGATTCGTCGGGCGTGAACGCCTCGTTGATCGGGTCGACCTGCACGGGGTGGATCGCGAGTTTGCCGTCGTAACCGAGCCGAACCGACCGGCGAGCGTCCTCCCGGAGTCGTTGTTCGTCCTGGAAGTCGGTGACCAGCGTGTCGATCGCCGTACAGTCGTGGGCAGCGGCTGCGAGGACGACCCGCTGGCGCGCGCAACTCAGTTCCGAGCGATCCTCCGAGACCGTCGCCCCGACGTCCGCCGAGAGGTCCTCCGCGCCGAACGCCACCGCGTCGGTGGCAGGGTGAGCCGCGATTTCCGACGCCGTAAGGACGCCGGCCGCGCTCTCTATCAGCGCGAGAACGGGCAGCGAAACACCATGGCCCTCGAGGACCGACTCGAGCCGATCGACGTCCTCGGCCGAGTCGGCCTTCGGGAGCATCACACTGTCTATCGTGAGCTCCGTGCCGTCCGCGAACAGCGCCTCGAGGTCGTCCTCGATCGCGTCGAGTGTTGCGTTGACCCGGACGCAGACCTCGCAGTCGGGGTCGAACTCGGGATCGGCGAGGACGTCGCGGACGGCCTCACGGGCCTCGTCCTTCCGGGCGGGGGCGACGGCGTCCTCGAGGTCGAAGACGATCACGTCGGCCCCCGCGCCGGGAGCCTTCCGGAGCATTTCTGGACGATCACCGGGCGTGAACAGTACGCTTCTGCGGACCATACGTCGTATCGACGGGCCACGAATATAGAAATGGCCGTCAGCGACCGGAACCGGGGGATACGAGACCCGAATGTTCGGCGGTCGTTACTTCGTGTGGATGGTAACTCACGGTATTCCCTCGAACGTGGTCTCCTCCGATATCCCCTCGACCGTGCCTCGAGATGCAAGGGACGAAACGCACGGGGTGAGGGGCACCCCTCGTTCAGAGTGAAAACCGGACCGACGGGGAAGGATCTTCGGCCGACTATTACGACTGCGTTCGATTCGCCGGAGAGCGCCGGCGACGAACCGGTTTCGTTTTCACTCTGAATAGGGGGTGTGTGGCGTGGTCTAGCAAAGAAGGCGGATCGCGGCTGCCGTCTCCCACCCCTCGTTCAGAGTGAAAACGGTCTCGAGAGGGGATCGGCCTCTCGGGACGGACTCGATGGGAGACGCGAGAGACCTGAAGAGATGCTGTGGTTCCGTTGGAGAGGAGTCGTCATCGACTCACTCACTATCTAGATCTAGAACTAACTAGATAAGAATAAGATATTGTTGCTGTATTAGTAAAATATAAGAATTATCTAGACGCCCACCGGACGTTGTACGGGGGTCGAACCCGCACTTACGATCGCTCCTGGACCGCGGAATTCGGTCGAAGAGAACGGTCACTCTCGGTATTCTCGAGGAGTGACTCCTCTTCCGGGTTATTGGAAGGTCCCACGGACGGTACGAAGGCGGTACTGGACTGGTGTCGACGTCGCGTGCTACTTCAGTGATCGTCTCGTGGGGGTCCACCGTCGCGTTCGGACCTCCGCTTTCGAAACCGTTTTCACTCTGAACGAGGGGTGCGGGGGCCGCCGCTAGTGGAGGCGCAATTCAGTCTGCATTCGGGGGGACGGCACGGATCGGAGAAGGTTCCGAGACGATGCGTGTAAAAACGTCTACCCCGGGGATATCAGTCTGAACTACCTTCCATACTTTTATTAGGTCGCTCTTCGAGCACGGAGATATGGCTGACCAGGCAGGGGACCCGTTGTTCCAATCACACGATCCGATCTTCAATCGGAAGGAACTCCTCCACGTCGGTCACGTCCCCGACGAGGATCGGATCGTCGGTCGGGACGACGAGATCCAGTCCGTCGCCGCGGAGGTCGGGGCCATCACTCGGGGGGATCCGCCGAACAACGTGATGATCTACGGCAAAACGGGGACCGGAAAGAGCCTCATCTCCCGTCACGTCGCGACACGGGCTCAGGACGCCGCCCGCAGCAACGACATCGACTGCGGCGTGCTCTACGTCGACTGCTCCGAGGCGAACACGGAGACCCGTGCGACACGACAGATGGCGCTCAGTCTGAAAGACCAGACCGGCTACGACGACAACATCCCGGTTCGGGGCGTGGGGACGATGGAGTACTACCAGCACATCTGGGACATCCTCGAGGGCTTTTTCGACGCTACCATCGTCATCCTCGACGAGATCGACAAACTCGACAACAGCAACATCCTGATGCAACTCTCCCGGGCCCGCGAGGCACGGAAGACCGACGCCTACATCGGTGTCATCGGCATCAGTAACAAGGTCAAGTACCGGGAGACGCTGGACGAACGCATCGACAGCAGCTTCGGGCACCGCGAACTCTTCTTCCACCCCTACGACGCCTCCCAGCTCCGGGAGATCATGCGAAACCGCGAGGACGCGTTCCAGCCCGGCGTACTGAAAGACGGCACGATCGAACTCTGTGCCGCGCTGGCCGCGAAGAAACACGGCGACGCTCGCAAGGCGATCGAGATCCTGAAGGAGGCCGGCGAACTCGCCCGCCGGACCGGCTCCGAGAACGTCTCGGAGAGCCACATCCAGCAGGCCCAGGAGGTCGCCGAGATCAACCGGATCGAGGAACTCACGAGCGGCGCAACCGTCCACGCGAAACTCGCCCTGTACGCGCTGGCGAGCCGGATCATCACCGGGGATCGGGAGACGTACAAGACCCGCGAGATCTACGAACGCTACGTTAGCATCTGCGAACTCGTTGCGACGGATCCGATCACCGAGAACGGGCTCTACCGCCAACTCAAGGAACAGGCCTTCCTCGGCGTCATCGAATCCGAAAAGACCGGCGGCGGCCGCTCCCAGGGCAGTTATCTCCTCCACAGGCTCGTCACGGACCCCAAACACATCGTGAAAGCCGTTCGACGGGACGCCTCGCTCGAGGAGCTTCCGACCTACGATCAACTGGCCGACAGCGCCACCGGAGCGCGCGACCGGGACGTCGATCTCTCCACGTTTTCGTGAGCTTCGAGCGATGGTCCCTGCGGGACTGTCCTGACTCCTGAAACCGATTTCACTCTGAACGAGGGGTGTGGGTGTGAGCGTGGGTGTGAGTATGAATGCGAGTGTGAACCGACCGACGCGTCATGCGGTGAGAACGCGTCTGCCCCCGCTCGACGTGCCGATCCGTTCCGAAAAAACCGGACAACCGGACAACCGGACAATCGGGCAATCGGGCAATCGGGCAATCGGGCAATCGGGATCCGACGAAGGCGGATTACGGCCAGAGACCGCGTGACTCGTGGGCCTCTGCGATCCGCGACAGGGCGACGATGTACGTCGCGTCCCGCCAGGTGACGTCGCGGTTCTCGTACTCCTCGCAGACCGCGTTCCAGGCTCGGAGCATCTCCGTCTCGAGTTCCTCGTTGACTCGCTCGAGTCGCCAGGAACGGCGGTTGATGTCCTGGAGCCACTCGAAGTAGGAGACGGTGACCCCGCCAGCGTTCGCGAGGATATCGGGAATGACCGGGATCTCGCGTTCCTCGAAGATCTGATCGGCCGTCGAGGTGGTCGGCCCGTTCGCGCCCTCGACGATCATGTCTGCGTTGACGTCGCGTGCGTTCTCGCCGGTGAGGACGTTCCCGATCGCGGCGGGGATCAGGATATCGACGTCGAGCGTGAGCAGTTCCTCGTTCGACAGGCTCTGTGGGGCGTCGTAACCCGAGACCATCCCGGGGGTCTCGTCGTGGTCCTCGACGTCGTTGGTGTCGAGACCGTCGGGATCGTAGATCGCGCCGTCGACGTCGGAGACGGCGACGATCGATGCGCCGAGGTCGTCGAGATAGCGAGCGGCGTTCGCGCCGACGCTACCGAACCCTTGGACGGCGACGGTGGTCTCCTCGGGATCCCAGCCGTAGAACTTCATCGCCTCGCGGGTGATGATGCCGACGCTGCGGCCCGGGGCCTCCTCGCGGCCGTAGGAACCGCCGACGACCGGCGGTTTCCCCGTGACGACGCCGGGTTCGGTCTGCCCCTCCTGCATCGAGTAGGCGTCCATGAACCACGCCATCGTCTGGGGGTCGGTACCCATGTCGGGCGCAGGAATGTCCTTCATCGGTCCAATGACCGGACGCAACTCCTCGGCGAACCGGCGGGTGAGCCGTTCTTTCTCCTCGGCGCTCAACTCCTTCGGGTTGACGACGACCCCGCCTTTCGCCCCGCCGAAGGGGAGGTCCATGACGGCACACTTCCAGGTCATCCACATCGAGAGGCCGACGCACTCGTCCTCGGTGACGTCGGGGTGATAGCGGAGGCCGCCTTTGAACGGACCGCGGACGCTGTCGTGGTGGGCCCGATAGCCCGTGAACATCTCCGTGGTCCCGTCGTCGCGCTCGACCGGGATCGTCACCCGGTAGACGTCCTTCGGGTACCGCAGTCGCTCGACGGTCCCTTCGTCGACGTCGAGGTGGGCGGCGGCCCGCTCGAGTTGACGACGGGCTGTCTCGACGGCGCTTTCCTCCGCGTTCGCCTTCGTTGGTTCGTCAGATCCTGTCATAGTCGGCTTCAGGTCCCTCGGTTCGAAGCGAGCGACGGACGCCCGTCCGGTCCGCTTCGACGCGTCGGGGTTCCCTGTTGCCTGAGTTTTCCGACGGCCGCTCTTAACCCTTGTCAATGCTCTCGGTTTCATGCAATACTTGCAGCTTGCCGGGTTGAGACGCTGACTACGGGGTTCGGGAGAGAGGGGAACGAAACGGACACGCGGCCCGCGGAACACCACGTTTTTGTAGCGTTTGATCGACCGTGAACGTATATGTCCGGACTCTACTACGAGGAGTTCGAAGTCGGCGAGACGATCGAACACGAGCGGACGCGGACGATCAGCGAGAGCGACAACCAGCGATTCTGTGATATGACGATGAACCAGCAGCCGCTACATCTGGACGCCGAGTTCGCCGACGACACCCAGTTCGGCGAGCGACTGGTCAACGGCCTCTATACGATGTCGCTGGCGGTCGGCATCTCGATTCCGGAGACGACCGACGGAACGATCGTCGCGAACCTCTCGTACGACAACGTCGAACACCCACACCCCGTGTTCCACGGGGATACGATCCGGGTCCAGTCCACGGTCACGGACAAACGGGAGACCAGCGACGGCGAGCGGGGCGTCGTCACCATGCACGTCGAAGCGTTCAACCAGAACGACGAACTCGTCTGTGAGTTCGACCGGACGGTGCTGTCGCTCAAGCACTCGCACGCGGAGTCATAGTTACGGAGCCGGAATCAACCGACCGACGGTTCGTGAATTCGGGTGCATAATTGGGCGACCGTGGCGATCACCCTCCTCTTATCGCCCGTATGAATCACCTAACGATCTCCAGCCGACCATCTCTGGACTATAACGGGTGCGTTCGGAAAGGTACAGAATAAATCACTGTGAATTTCTCGGCCGTTTGGAAACCCATTTATGAGAGTTCGTTGGACCACGGATAATGACAGTGGAAGACGCGCAAATCGGGGGAGCAGAATTCACGGCTGATTCACGAGTACGACGCGGGATGTGGGGACAGCGCGAGGAGGACACGCCGGTGTACGCCGTCGTTTCCGCCGTGGCCGACGTAACTGGGGACGATCCCTGTGATCTGCCGCCGCTTGCACGCGTAATCGATCCGGACGCACTAAACGCCCTTTTTTCGTCGGACTCCGCTTCGGAGGACACCGTCGTTCGGTTCCAGTACGTCGGGCATACGGTCGTCGTTACGGGAGCGGGTGACGTCGAAGTCCTGACGGAAGCCGAGAAAGAGGAGTAACCCCTTCGCGGACGAGCGTCCTTGGGGGGACTCGATTCGCGTCGTCTCTCGGGAGCGGACCGTTCACACGACGGTCGCGATCAGTGCCAGGTTGAGCATCGTGGCGACGGTCCACGGAAGCGCGAGCCCCGCGGGGACGATCGCTCGATACGGCCGCGGAAGCAGCGGCCGACACGCCAGTCCGACACCGACGGCGGCGGCCTTTAGCGCGAGCATCCCCGCCAGCCCGTAGCCGTCGATCGCGCTGTTCGCGACGGGATTCGATTCGGTCAGTCCGAGATGGAGGCCGACGAACGTCGTCGCGATGTCGCCGATCAGCGAAAACGCGACCAGTACCCAGAGTCCGCGCTCGAGTCGGGCCGGCGTCACTGCGATCTCGACGGGCCGCTCGAGGCGCAAACGGGCGTCCGCGCCGTCGGAACTCATAGGCTCCCCGCCGGAATCGAACCGAAACGAGACGATCGCCATCGGGAGCGTGCGGGAGGACCGCACGCGCCGCTTCCAGCAGACCGGGCATTGTTATGTGAGCCGTATCGACGGCTAATCGGCCGCTACTCGCAGTAACGTCGGCGTACGTCAGTGGATGGCCGTTTCCAGGGACCGGAGGAACAGTCGACGGGAGAAGAACGATCGCTACGACCCGTACTCTCGGGTGCGTCTCGGCTCGAGTCGCCGGTCAGAGGATCGTACCGTGTTTCTTGTCCGGCAGCGACTTCTCGACGTCCTCGTAGAAGGCGAACCGGCCCGCCAGTTCCTCGCGGAGCGTGCTGGGCGGAACGATCTCGTCGATGACGACCTCGCTGGCCATCCGATGGACGTCGATGTCCTCGCGGTACTCCTCGCGGAGTTCCTGTTCCTTGCGCTCGCGTTCCTCGGGGTCGTCGATCTGTGAGAGCTTGCGGGCGTAGACGGCGTTGATCGCCGCCTCGGGGCCCATGATCGCGATCTCGCCGCTCGGGAGGCCGATAACGCTCTCGGGTTCGTAGGCCGGGCCGCCCATCGCGTAGATGCCCGCGCCGTAGGCCTTGCGGACGACGACGGTCTGCTGGGGGACCGTCGCCGCCGAGGTCGCGTAGATGAACTTCTTGCCCTGCTCCAAGATGCCCTCCTTCTCGACCTGGGAGCCGGCCATGAAGCCGGGGGTGTCACAGAGATAGAGGATCGGGATGTTGAACGCGTCGGACTTCCAGATGAACTCCGCGGCCTTCTCGGCGGCGTCGGGGAAGATCGCTCCGGCGCGGTGGGCGGGCTGGTTGGCGACGATGCCGACCGGACGCCCGTCGATCCGGGCGTAGGCGGTGATGATCTCCTTGCCGTAGTCGGGCCGGAGTTCGAAGAACGAGCCGTCGTCGATCACCCGATCGATGAGGTCTTTCATGTCGTACCCCTCGTTGGGGTGGTCGGGGACGACGGAGTCGATCCCGGCCGGCGAGCGTGCTGGCGGTCGGGTTTCAGTCTTGGGCGGCTTCTCGTCGGCGTTGTCGGGTAGGTACGTGATCAACTGCGAGACGAGTTCGCGTGCGTGTTCCTCGTCTTTCGCGACGAGATCGGCCGACCCCGACTCTCGCGTGTGCACCTGCGGGCCGCCGAGTTCCTCGAGGTCGATGTCTTCCCCTGTGACCATCTGGACCATCCGCGGGGAAGCGATGGCCATCGCAGAAACGTCCTCGACCATAATCGTGAAGTCGGCGAAGACGGGCGTGTAGGCCGCACCGGCGATACAGGGGCCGTAGAGCACGCATATCTGTGGGACCCGGCCGGAGAGCATCGAGTGGTTGTAGTAGTACTTCCCGATCCCCTCGCGGTTGGCGAAGAAGCCGGTCTGCTGGTCGATCCGGCCACCGGAGGAGTCCATCAGGTAGAGCACGGGCTGGCCGGTCTTCAGCGCACGCTGTTGCATTCTGAGGAACTTCTCGACGCCTTTGGCGGCCATGCTCCCGCGCTTGACCGTGTAGTCGTTGGCCATGAAGTGGACGTCACGTCCCTCGAACTCGGCCGCGCCCGTGATGAGCCCGTCCGCGGGCAGGCGGTCGTCGGTGTCCTCGCCGACGCCGCTCTCGTGCCAGTCGTCGAAGGCTGCGAACTTGCCGTCCTCGAAGAGGAACTCGCTGCCTTCGCCGCCGAACCACAGTTCGAGGCGATCCCGGACGAACAGTTTGTCCTCGAGGCCCTCGCGGTACTTCTCGGGACCGCCCTCGAGGATGTCGGCGATCTCCTCGCGGAGTTTCCGTTCGCGCTCGGTCGGCCCGAGGTCGTCGTGGGCGGCGCCGTCGGCGGCCGCCACGGGAGAGGGTGCGCCCCTGCCGGAGCCGGCGGCGCTCGCGAGTTCGTGGACGGCTTTCGGCTCCTCGTCGTCGCCGACGTACACTTCGACCGTGTCTCCGACGTGTTCGGCCATCGCGGCCGCGATCGCCGAGGCTTCCTCGTCGGTCGCCCCTGGCGCGATACGGACTTTCATACCCTCCCGTGTGCGGGGACATCTAAAAAATCCAGCGCGATTTTTCTGTGATCGTCCCGCGTCCAGGGACGTTCCCGAACGTACGATGGACTCGAGCGACGGGAGCGGGTGATTCCGCCGGCGATGGGCGCGGGACGCGGAACGCTGAGTCTGTAGCGATCCCCGCTGTCAGAACTCTCTTCACCGGAATCGCTCGGCCACGTCGATCACGTGCGAGAGAGATGGAAAAGAACGGTGGCCGTGCCGAACGTGTGCCACCCTCCGAGACGTTCGCCGCGAGGCGAACGCGGAGGCTGCGTCGCGCGTCGGGAGGATCGCGCGATCAGGTGTGTCGTGGTCGGAGTCGTGGTGTGGTCGTCTCCGCGGTCACCAACACGGAGACAGACGAATCTTTCCGGGGGGACCACACCAGCGCTCGCGTTCAGTCGTTCAGTCATTAAGACCGGGTGGCGGCGAGGGGGAAGGGGAGTCGCCCCCAACCGGGCCACGGCAGATGCAGGCACAATCGCTATTTCACGATTGCCCGGTAGTTACGATAGCCAACGGACCGCCCCGTGTACGTGAACATTAGCTTTCCCCGAACGGGGTGCAGCGGTAATCGACACCGGTACCGGCGATATGGTAGGCCAACGTAGCGACCGATCCAGTCAGTCCCTCGAGTCGCCTCGAGAGCGGGCCGACGCGGGGATAGACCGTCGCGCATTCCTCCGGACGGCCGTTAGCGGCGGGTTCGCCCTGGGGGTGGCCCACGTCCTCGGCGCGGACGACTTCCTCGCGGCCGGGGACGACGAAGTGCCGATCGTCACCGCGCTGGTCCGTACCGATCCCGAGGATCCGTTCTCGATCGAGGAGCGGGTCCGTCACGTCCCGGCCGACTGGCACGCGGCCGTCGAGAAGGCCTTCGAACTCAACGAGTTGCTCGCCCGGATCGGGTTCACGGGGTATCTCGGCAGCGCGGTCGTTCCCGGGGACTACGAGAGCGGCACCGCCACGGTCTCGATCGGCGTCTCGAGCGAGGGGGCGACGATTCCGGAGGCGATCCGCGAGTTCGCCGACGACGTTTCGATCAACACGGAGACGATCATCGACGTCGACGACGTGGAGGTCCGCCCGGAGTCGGCCCGGCCGCGCATCCTCGATACCGCGGCGGAGGGCGCACCCGCCGGGGTCGCCTGCGAGACACCCTCGAGTATGGCGACGCTCGGGCCGGCGCTGCACTACCCGCCGGAGGAGCGCTCCTTCTTCGTGACGGCCGAACACGCCTACGAAGGGATGCCGGAGCCGGTCGGCGAACCACTCTCGCTGCCGATTCGGGGAGCCAAAGGGATCGAACTGGGGAGAGTCGCTCGGGCGCACCCCGTCGCCGACGTGGCCGTCGTCGAGCCGAACGGTCCGGTTGCGCCGGCGAGCTGGATCGACGCGCCCACGCCGGTCCGCGTTCGCGGCCAGCTCACGAAGTACGGGCTCGCCGACCTGCTCGCGCGAGAGGAACGGCTCGAGAAGGTCGGGGCGCTGACCGGCCACACGACCGGCCGGATACAGGGGGTCGACGCGGTGACCTGCTTTACGGACGACTTCTGTCGCCGCGGCCAGATCCGCTGGGGCGGCGAGATGGACCTCACGGACGGCGACAGCGGCTCGGTGAGCTACTACGCCGATCCAGAAGGGGACGACGAGGACGTCCTCGTGGCCGGTTTCAACAACGCACGGACCTGGTGGCCGGGACAGAGCTACGTCTGGGGTATCAGCGCGTATCGACTGACCGAGAAACACGGCTACCATTTCTGAACGACGATGACAACGGAAGACGAGCGCCGACCGCGACCGGACGACGACCGACCGAGCCGTGGACGGCTCCGGGCCGTTACGAGCGCCGGGCTTCGAGTGCTCGCCGACCTGCTGATCCTTTCGCTGTGGGTGCTTGCGCTTACCCTCGCGTTCCTCGCGTTCGGATGGCCGCGCTGGGCGTTTTACGGGGCGCTCCTGCTCGGCGTCGGCGTGTACGTCTCGATCACGAGCGAGTGGTGGGGATCGACGGTTGCCGACGGCGGAGCGTAACGGAGCATAACGGAGCGTAACGGAGCGTTCCCCAATCCCCGAACCCGGGGAGCGTACTGATGGCCACGACTCATCGATCGTCCGGAATCCGCGTGTGGGCACCGATCAGGGCGCGCTCGAGGTCGAAGCCGCTGATCCTGGCCCCTTCGTCGACGATGGAGTCGCGCACGCTCGTCGACTCGAGGTCCGCGCCCGGGAAGATCACCGAGCGCTCGACGTCGGCGTCGACGAGGGTCGCGTCCGCCATCACGTGGACGTCGTCGCCGACAGTGCTCCCCCGAACGGTCGCCGACCCGGCCACCTGTGAGTCGCCGTCGAGGTACCAGGACACGGCGTCGAGGTAACTCTCCCGGGTGCCGATGTCGAACCACGCGTCGTCGAAGGCGTAGGCGTAGGTCGGCTCCCGTTCCCGAAGCCACTGGACGAACCAGCCGGGCTCGTCCGGGTCGTTTCCCGCCTCGAGGTACGGGGAGAACAGCGACAGCGTCTCCCCGGGGAACGCGTAGCACCCGACCGAGACGAGCGTACTCTCCGGTTCGTCCGGTTTCTCCTGGAAGTCGACGACGCGCTCGCCGTCAAGGTCGACCACGCCGTACGACGTCGCCCGCTCCCGGGAGCCGACGTCGTGGGCGGCGATCACCGGCCCGCTCCGTCGGTCGAAGTACTCGAGGAAGTCCTCGACGGCGAAATCGAAGAGGTTGTCGCCCGCGATCACCAGCAGATCCTCGTCGATCCCTTCGCGATCGATCAACTGCGCGAGCGCGCCGACGACGCCGAGTTTCTCGTCCTCGCTCGCCGTCTCTTCGACCGACAGCCGCGGTTTGTCGTACGGGCCGTCAGCGAGGTGGGCCGCGAAATCGGGGGCGAACCGCTCGTTCGTACTCACGTAGACCTCGTCGATTCGATCGAGACCCTCGAGTTCGGCATAGATCCTATCGAGGACGGTCGTCTCCCCGAGCGGCAGGAACATCTTGGGGCGGTGCCTCGTGATCGGCCACAGCCGGGTCGCGTACCCGCCGGCGAGGACGACGGCAGTGATGGTGGATTCAGTCATGAGAACCGGTGCCGTTTTCCGAGTCCGACGACGCCGCCGAGCGGATCGTCAGCGAGCGCGTCGTCGCTGCCGCCGACCAGGCCGGAAGGGTTCTCGAAGTGGTCGGCACCGACGTCGATGCGGTCCATCGATCGCCGTTCGGGCTCGAGGTCGGCGATGGTTCGAGACGTGGTCATAGCTGGCGGCCGGTGCGTGGCGGCGTTTGTCAGTGGGTGACGGTCCGTCCGGCGTCGATGCTCTCCGACTGGCTCGCGACGTGTTTCGCGAGTTTGATCATCTGGTTCGAGAAGCCGTACTCGTTGTCGTACCAGGCCAGCACTTTCACCGTGTCGTTGGCCGCGACCATCATGGACTCGAGGTCGACGTACGAGGCGAACGGGAGCCCGACGATGTCCCGGGAGACGATCTCGTCGTCGGTGTAGCCGAGGACGCCGGCCATCCTGTCGTCGGCCGCGGCCCGGATCGCGTTACTCACTTCCTCGCGCTCGATGTCTTCCTTGATGTTGACAGTAATGTCGGTGACCGACCCGTTCGGGACCGGGACGCGCATCGCCATCCCCTCGAGTTTCCCCTCGAACTCGGGGAGCACTTCGCTGGTCGAGTTGGCCGCACCAGTCGTCGTCGGAACGATGTTCTCGGCGGCTGCGCGGCCGCGGCGTCGCTTCTCCATTGGGCCGTCCACGAGCGCCTGACTGCCGGTGTAGGCGTGGACGGTCGTCAGGAGCCCGGAGACGACGTCGAACCTGTTGTCGAGGGCCTGCAGGACCGGCGCGACCGAGTTCGTCGTACAGGAGGCATTCGAGAGGACGTCGCCGCCGTCGTACTCCTGATGGTTCACGCCGTAGACGAACATCGGCAGCTCTTTGTCCCCCTTGGGCGGTGCCGAGATGATCACCTTGTCCGCGCCGGCCTCGAGGTGCTGGGCCGCCTCGTCGCGGGTCCGGAACAGCCCGGTCGCTTCGAAGGCGATGTCGACGTCGAGGTCGTCCCACGGGAGCGCCGACGGCTCGCGCTTCGAGAGCAACTGGAACTCCTGGTCGTCCACGACGAGGGTGTCCCCGCGGCGGGAAACCTCCTCGAGTCGGCCGTGTACCGAGTCGTACTGGAACAGATACTCCATGTCGTCGTCGTCCATCACGTCGTTGATCGCGACGATATCGACGTCGTCGTGGGTCAGCGACGCACGCAGGAGACATCGTCCGACTCGACCGAAGCCGTTCAGTCCGACTCGAAGCGTTTCGTCGGCCCCTTGACCGCCGCCATTGGGATTCGGTCCCATGGTCGGCAATCCGCTACCGGCGGATAAATTAGTTACCCCCGAACGTTAGAAATCGGGAGATAAAAGCCTTCTAACTGCTATCTTCTCTTCGGGTACCCCCAACTGATACGACCGTCGTCGTCGTCCGGACGAGTACGGACGATGCACGCCCCTTCGCTACCGGACCGATCGCTCGACGCGTACGCCGCCGTGACGGAGCGCGACCGCCTCGAGCGACTCCGTTCGCTCGCCGGGACGCTCTCGGACAGGCGCGTTCTCCACGTCAACTCGACTGCGACCGGCGGCGGGGTGGCGGAACTGCTCCGTTCGATCGTCCCGGTCTGTAACGACCTCGGCATCGACACCGACTGGCTCGTCATGGACGCCGACGACGACTTCTTCGAGGTCACGAAGGCGATCCACAACGGCCTCCAGGGGAGCGCCGAGCCGCTGACGGCGGAGATGGAAGCGATCTACCGGGCGGTGACCGATCGGAACGCGGCCGAGGTCGAAAAGCGGTACGACCTCGTCGTCGCTCACGATCCACAGCCACTCGGGATGCTCGAGGGACTCGCGGAGCGGCTGCCGGACGCGCCGATCGTCTGGCGGTGTCACGTCGATCTCACCGACCCGGTCGACGAGTACCTCGCGTTCGTGTCGGCGTACGCGGACCCGATCGATCACGCCGTTTTCAGCCGTGCCGCGTACGCGGCGATCGACGTCCCGGAGACGAGCGTCGTCTACCCCTCGATCGATCCGGTAACCGAGAAGAACCGGGCGCTCGACGCGGACGAACTCGCGACCGAACGGGACCGCCTGGACCCGCTCTCGTTCGACGCGCCGGTCGTGACCCAGATTTCCCGCTTCGACCCGTGGAAGGATCAGTTCGGGACGCTCGAGGCGTATCGCAGGGCTCGCGAGACCGTCCCGGGGATCCAGCTGGTGCTTGCCGGCGGCATGGCAGGTGACGATCCGGAAGGGCTCGAGCTATACGAGCAGGTCGCCAGCGAGGCGGTCGACGATCCGGACGTCCACGTCCTGACCGATCTCCCGGATACGACGGTGAACGCCCTCCAGCGGCTGTCGGACGTCGTCGTCCAGAAATCCCTGCGCGAGGGGTTCGGACTCGTCGTCTCGGAAGCGCTCTGGAAGCGCACGCCGGTCGTCGGATCGACGGTCGGCGGCATCCCGCTACAGGTCGAAGACGGCCGGAACGGCTACCTCGTCGAGCCGGACGACGCCGACGCCGCCGGCGACCGGATCGTCACGCTGCTCGAGGACGACGAGCGCCGGACCGAATTCGGCGCGAACGCCCGGGAACACGTCCGCGAACGATTCTTGCTCCCGCGGCAACTCGAGGATCTCCTCGAGGTTTTCGTCGAGGCGCTGGAACCGGACTCCTGACGGGCCCTCTCGGGTGACGCCGGGGAACTGCACCCCCACACCATTATCCGCCGCGGCGGTGAAGGGACCCAGGACGCTCCCATGAGCCGGCTCATCGATTCGATACTGATACCGACCGACGGCAGCGACGGGGCACTCGCAGGGGCCACACGCGGGGTCGCCCTCGCGTCCCGGACCGAAGCGGACGTTCACGTCCTGTCGGTCGTCGAGTCCCGACTCCCCGCGGTGGACCTCGAGGAGTTCGAGTCCGCGCCGCTTACGGAGGAAGCCGAGGAGGCGGTCGAGGAGATCGCACGGCTCGCCGGGGAGTACGACGAGGACCTCGAGGTCACGACTCGGGTCAGGGAGGGGACGCCGTTCCAGTTGATCAGGGAGTACGCCAACCGGCGCGACATCGACGTCATCGCGATGGGAACGAAAGGCCGAACGGGGCTCGACAGGGTCCTCCTCGGGAGCGTGGCCGAGAACGTCCTTCGAACGGCACGAACGCCGGTCCTCGCCGTCCCGCCGAAGGCCGGCGAACTCGATGCGGCCGACGTCGCGTTCGACCGATTCCTCCTGCCGACGGACGGCAGCGACGGGGCGGCGATCGCGACCGAGTGGGGGATCGCACTCGCGAGTCGCCTCGAGTCGTCCGTGCACACGCTCTACTCGATCGATACGGATTCCTTCGCCGACCTCGAGGAGTTCGACGACTTGCTCGAGGTCCTCGAGGAACGGGGCGAGGAGGCGATCGACGCGGTCCGGGAGTACGGCGCGGACGCCGGCGTGAGCGTCTCGGGAGCGATCGCGAAAGGCTCCCCGGTATCCGAGATTCCGGGATACGCGACCGAGAACGCCGTCGACCTGATCGTCATGGGTACCCACGGCCGGACGGGGATCGGCCAGTGGTTCCTCGGAAGCGTCACCGAAAACGTGGTTCGGCAGGCCGAGGTACCGGTATTCTGCGTCCCGGTGAGCGCCGACTCGCCGTGACGCCGTCGGCTACCGGTCGCTGGCCACGGCGAGTTCCAGAACGAAACTCGAGGACGAGACGATGTCGCCGATGCCGACCGTCCCCGCCGGGTCGTCGACGACGCGATTCGGACAGGCGGCAACCGTGGGAGTCTCGAGGACGCCGTCCTCGGCCGTCTCGCCCAGGTGATCCGCCAGCAGTTCGATCGCTTCCCGTCCCACTTCCGAGGGCTCGTACTCTAGCCCCGTCTCGAGGTCGTCGGGCGACGTGATTTCGCCCCGGGCTGCCTTCGTGGCGGCGTTGACGGCGGCGAACTCGAGTCCTCGCCGAAGCGCCTCCGGCGAGTGGTACGACCCCATCACGGCGAGGTGATACTCCATCGCGTGCAACTGGAGACAGTCGACGTCGAGGTCCTCGCGTGCCGCCTCGAGCATCCGGTAGTGCTCGAGGATCTCGTCCGGTTCGAACGGCGTCGCCTCCGACGGCGGATCCGTCACCACGTCCAGCCCTGCGTCCTCGTGGAGCATCGCCAACTCGTGTGTGTCCGCGCCGACGACGTTCGCCTCCGGCAGGATCAACTCGTACATGCTGTCCCTGAGATCGTCGTCGTGGGTGACGGCGTACTCGACGTGGACGTCGACGTCGCTCCCCGAGCGGAGTCGACGGAGGACCTCGCGTGCGTGGCGGTGGGTCTCCTCGTACCCGTCCTCGACGTGGTCGGGGGTGAGGTTGTGATACCCCGCGAGGAGGGCGCCGTCGACGTCCTCGCCGACCTGGCCGATCGCCTCGTCGAGGTCGCCGGCAGTCAGGTCGAACTCCGGCGGCCTCGAGGCGGCGATGAACCGGGTGTCCGCCGTCGCAGTCGCGCCGAAGAACTCGTCTCCCTTCCTGAACTCGAACACCCAGTTGATCTTCGTCCGATCCGTATCGACGGCCTCGGGCAGGGGGAGGTACCGCACCTGACCGTCTTCGACGGCCGGGTACCGCACTGCCTCGGGGTGTTCGAACATCGAGAGCTGGCGCTCGGAGAGCAGGTACGTGTACGTGATCGGCGCGGTGTTCAGAGCGGTGAGCAGGTTGGTCATGATCCCCGCCTGGCCACCCATCTGCTGGCTGTCGGGTTCTAGCTCCGACTCGAGCGTGGTCGCGAACTCGTCGGTCATCGCGATCTCGTCGCCCCGGCCGGCCGCCATCGTGTGTGCGATCGCCGCCGCGAGTTCGCGTGTCGACTCGAGAGGACTCGACGGCAGTTCGGACCCGGGATCCGAGGGTCGCTCGAGGAACGATTCCAGTTCCGCGTCGACCCGAACGATCGCGTCGACGTTGGCGTTGTAGGCGACGAATACCGGGAGGTCCTCGAGCGCGGCGACGTCCGCCTCCAGTCTGGCGTGGGCGTCCTGCATGGCACGGCTCCCTCCCAGCCGCAGCGGAATAATCCTGGGGTACCCGCGTCGGTCGTCGCCCCCAGCGAACCTAATGTCGTCCGCGTAGTCCGAGTGCCAGACCGCCGTCACGGGAGACGTTCGTCCGGTGGCTAAAGGAGTCGAGCGGCGACGAGACGGAGGCCGTCGGCGGCAAGGGCGCGAACCCCGGCGTCCTCGCCGACCTCGACGTTCCCGTCCTGCAGGGGTTTACGACGACCGCGTCGGCGTACGACTACTACGTCGCGGAGACAGGGATCCACGCGGCTCGAGGTGTGACTCGCCGTCTTCATGCACGAACCTTGCATCGCCCGCTGGCGGGCCACGGCGACGTTGAACGCCGACGTTCCGGGCATGAGCTTGTGGGCGAGCCACCGACAGACTCGCTCGAGTCGGCCACTCTCCATCGTCCTCTCCCCGAATCGTTCGTAGCTGACTCTCGCCCTCGGTCGCGACGTCGACGACGTGGGTGTTGTGAGTGATCAGCTACCCGCCGCTTCAGCGGTGGAGAGCTGACGGACAGCCTTTAGTTGCCGTATTAGTGTTCCTCGTAGGGTTGGACGACGACGAATCCGTCTGATCCCTCGAAGTTCATCTGGAAGCGTTCACCCGACTCCTGGCCAATCATGTCCGAGAGGTTCTTGTTGACTTCGACGTTCGGGGACGTCTTGTTCCATGCGACGGTCGCGCTCGGATCGGTCGTGACCGGTGGTTCGAAGACGAGCGGATCGCCGTGAGTGGTGAGTGCGACGTACCCGGGGCCTTGAAGATACACATTGGTGAATCCACCAGCGAAGGCGCCAGCGAGACTGTCGATCTTGTCGATCTCGTAGGAGATCCGTGATTCGAACGCGAGGATATCCTCGCCGTTGACCGTGAGGGCGTCTTCAGCGCCGAGATGGAGGATTTGGACCTTCTTTTCGCGATCAGCGAGGTAGACGTGTCCGGTGCCTTCAACGTTCATTACGGGCGTTCCCTCGCCGGTCGCTGCTTCCTTGAGAAAGCCGGTAATACCGCCTTCTGGCGTCGCCTGTCCGGTGAACGAAAGATCGCCGGTGTAGGCAACCATCGCCCCGGCTTTCGCCAGTACGGACCCGTCGACTGCAATATCGAGCGTATAGCTATTCTCCAGTTGGAACGTTTCGTCGGTTTCTGTCGGCGCGTGTTGTGTTTTGAATTGGTCAATATTCATCGTTTCACCGAGCCAATCAAGGGCGGCTCTACTGAGGATTTGTCGGAACAGATTATAAAGAGTGTGATGACTACAAATCTCTTTCAAGTTATGAGATCGCCGAAGAGCTGTCCTATCTCGATGTCGGCGTGGAACTCCCAGCTAGATAATATACCTGTACCATTGGTCTTTAGCTAAGCCTCAGCGGTCGGTTGGATGGTGGTAGCGAGCTGTTCTTGAAGGATCGGTCGTTGCTTGTGGATCTTCTGAGCGTCT